>BPGK01000001.1 GCA_026002995.1 Gaiellaceae bacterium | reverse complement strand
GGGCCGTGAAGGATTCGAACCTTCGACCTTGGGATTAAGAGTCCCCTGCTCTACCAGCTGAGCTAACGGCCCGCGGCGGGAAGTGTAGCCCCCTACGGCCGCAGGCCGGTGCAGCCGCGCAGCGAGCGCCACGACCGGAGCGCGCTCGCCCGCTCGGAGCCGGTCATGGGTCGCGGAACACCGTCCACGATGCGAGCGGGCTCCCAGCGATAGCTGTCCACGCGTCGGCCCGTCACCGTGACGAAGAGCACGCCGGAGCGGGTCGAGGCCTCGCTCGTTCCGTACCAGACGAAGTTCCCGAGGCCGTAGCCGACGAGCGCCCTGCCCATGCGCCCTGCGCCCTGCACGCGGTGGGCATGGCCTCCCACGACGACGTCCGCGCCTGCGCGCACGAGGGCGCGCGCGAGCGCGCGCTGATCGGCCGTCGGGCACTCCCTGAGCTCGACGCCCCAGTGGAGGAAGACGACGACGGTGTCCGCGCTGCGGCGCGCCCCGCGCACCGCCCGCACGAGCCGCGGCACGTCCTTCGCCGAGGCGAGGCCGGGCTTTCCGGGTCCGGCCGTCCACGAAGACACGAGGTGGTCGTCGAGCACCTGCGTCGCCCCGATGACCGCGATGCGCTGCCCGTTGATCGTCGTGCGGTAGGGAGCGTACGCCTGCTTCGCGTTGCGCCCGATGCCGACGACCGGGAAGCGGTAGCGCTCCGCCGCGGCGAGCGAGTCGCGCAGGCCGGTCACCCCGAAGTCCATCCCGTGGTTGTTCGCCATGGACACGACGTCGATCTCACCCCTGCGCAGCGCCTCGAACGCGCTCGGCGGCGCGCGAAAGGTGTACGTCTTCGGGGCGGCGACGCCGCTCTGCGTGATCGCGGTCTCGAGGTTGGCGATGGCCAGGTCGGCTCGGCGCATGGTCGGGGCGATCGGCACGAGCAGGGTGGATGGCGAGGCGGCCAGCTTGCCGGCGAGGACTCCCTCGAAGTGGATGTCTCCACCGAAGGCGAGGACGACCCGCTTCCCGCTTCCGAGCGAAGCCTGCTGCTTGCCGCGGGCGGGAGCGGTCGCTGTCGCCCGAGCCGCGGCTGCCACGGACGCGCCCGTGTCCGAGCTCGCCTGCGTCGCCGCGACGAGCGCGGGGAGCGCGAGGGCGGCGAGGAAGGCGAAGGCGAGACGCGGGCGGCCGGGCACGGGAGCGAGAGCGGAGGCGGGGTCGAGGCGGGGCGGAGGTCGGATCCCCGCGCACGATAGCTTCCGCATTGAGTAGGCTCGGCTCCGGTGCGCAAGGGCATCGTCCAGCTCGTTGCGATCGGGGTCGTGATCGCTGTGGCGACCACGCTCGTGGCCGTCCTCTTCCAGTGGCTTCCGACGTCTGCCTCGGAGGAGTTCGACCGCATCCAGGACGTCTACTGGCTCGTGACGATCATCTCGATCGCGATCTTCGCGCTCGTCACCGCGCTCATCGTCTTCTCCGTCTGGAAGTGGCGCGTCTCCCCGGACGACGACGAGGACGGGCCGCCGATCCACGGGAACACGACGATCGAGATCGTCTGGACGGCGATCCCGGCGCTGCTCGTCCTCGTCATCGGCATCGTGAGCGCCGTCGTCCTCGCCCGGAACGGCGAGGCGGGCACGCGGCCGCTCCGGGTCGAGGCGGTCGGCCAGCAGTTCGCATGGCGGTTCGTCTACCCGGACTACGAGAACGCGACCTCCGGCGAGCTCGTGCTCCCGGTCGGCAAGGAGGCGCAGTTCACGATGCGCTCGGTCGACGTCATCCACTCCTTCTGGGTGCCGGAGTTCGGGCAGAAGATGGACGCCGTGCCGGGGATCGAGACGACGATCCTCGTCACCCCGACGCGCACCGGTGAGTTTCCGGTCGTCTGCGCCGAGCTCTGCGGCCTCGGGCATGCGACGATGCGCGCCAAGGCGAGAGTGGTGAGCGAAGCCGAGTTCGAGGACTGGATCGCGGAGCAACGATGACGACGACCCACGAGACGCAGCAGACGACGACGCCACAGTACCCCGAGCACTTCGAGCCGCCGCGCGGCACCGCGTACCGCCTCCTCTTCGGTCCGGGGCTCGTTCGCGGAGCGTGGATGGGCGCGCTCTTCTTCGTGCTCGGCACGCTCCTCGTCGTCGGGCTCCGTGCGTGGTGGGGCTGGGACCCGGTTTGGCTGTGGCCGGTCATCATCACCGTCGCCGGGCTCACCGCCGCGCCCATCGGCTTCCTCGCGGGCATCGGCGCCTTCGACTACTGGCTCTACTACCTCTCCGGCCGTCCGACCCGGCCCGAGGATCACTCCGGCCACGGGGCGCGTTCGTGGCGCGACTACTTCCGGGTCAACACCGACCACAAGGTCATCGGGATCCAGTACATCGTCACGACCTTCGTCTTCTTCGTGATCGGCGGGCTCTTCGCGATGATCTTCCGTGCGGAGCTCGCCCAGCCCGGCCTCCAGTTCGTGAACTCGCAGGAGTTCAACGGGCTCGTGTCGGCGCACGCGACGCTGATGATCTTCCTCTTCATCATCCCCGCGTTCGCGGGCATCGCGAACTACGTCGTGCCGCTCATGCTCGGTGCGCCGGACATGGCCTTCCCGCGCCTGAACGCGCTCTCCTTCTGGCTCCTCCCGATCGCGGGCGTCATGTTCCTCGCGAGCTTCCTCACCCCCGGGGGGTCGTTCGCCGCCGGCTGGACGGGGTATGCGCCGCTCGCGGAGGGCCAGCCGCTCGGTCAGACGTTCTTCAACATGGGCGTTCAGTGGGCGGGCGCCTCGAGCGTGATGACGGCGCTCAACTTCCTCGTCACCATCATCACCATGCGCGCGCCGGGGATGACCTTCTGGCGCATGCCGCTCCTCGTCTGGGCGAACTTCACGACCTCGCTGCTCGTCGTCGTCGCGACGCCCTTCATCGCGGGCTCCCAGTTCTTCGTGCTGTTCGACCGGGTGATGCACACCGACTTCTTCATCCCGGAGGGAGGCGGGTACGTCCTCGGCTACCAGCACATCTTCTGGTTCTACTCGCACCCGGCCGTCTACATCATGATGCTGCCCGGCTTCGGGATCGTCTCCGAGGTCATCTCGACGATGGCGCGCAAGCCGATCTTCGGCTACCGCCTGATGGCGCTCTCGCTCGTCGGGATCCTCGTCCTCGGCTTCTCGGTGTGGGCGCACCACATGTTCGTCGCCGGGATGGCGGACTGGCTGCGCGTCCCGATGATGATCACGACGCTCCTCATCGCCGTCCCCACCGGGATCAAGGTCTTCTCCTGGACTGCGACGCTCTGGCGAGGCCGGATCCGACTCACCACCCCGATGCTCTTCGCGCTCGGCTTCGTGACGATGTTCGTGATCGGCGGCCTCTCCGGGATCTACCTCGGCTCGGTGCCGGTGGACATCCACGCCTCGGACACGTACTTCGTCGTCGCGCACATCCACTACGTCCTCTTCGGCGGCTCGGTGTTCACGATCTTCGCTGGGATCTACTACTGGTTCCCGAAGATGACCGGCCGGATGTACGACGAGCGGCTCGGGAAGCTCCACTTCTGGGCGACGTTCATCAGCTTCAACCTCACCTTCTTCCCGATGCACTACGTCGGGCTGCGTGGCATGCCGCGGCGCGTCTTCGACTATGCGGAGGCGTTCGGCGACCTGAACTTCGTGATCTCGATCGCCTCGTTTGCGCTCGGGGCCTCGACCGTCGTCTTCTTCTACAACATGGTGACGAGCTGGGCGCGCGGGCCCGTCGCGGAGGCGAACCCGTGGGGCGCGCACACGCTCGAGTGGCAGGTCAGCTCCCCGCCGCCGATCTTCAACTTCGACGAGATCCCGCAGGTCGTCGCCGGGCCGTACGAGTACGGTGTGGCCGGCGCGCGTCACGCTGTCATGAGCCCGGCTCGAGAGGCGCAGGAGGTGCCGGCGTGAGCGAGCGCGAGACGTCGATTCTCGTCGTCGCGAACGAGACGCTCGTGGGGAAGGAGCTCGTCGACGCCATCCGCAAGCGGGCCGAGAAGGGCCCCATTCGGGTCGCGGTCGTCGCGCCCGTGACGCCGCCCCGTCAGGGGTACGTCGTGTACGAGGACTCGCGCCGCGCCGCCGCCGGACGCCGGCTCGAGCGCACGCTGACTGCGCTCCGTGAGGCGGGCATCCCCGCCCATGGAGGCGTCTTCGACGACGAGCCGCTCGCCGCGGTGAAGGACATCATCGCCTCCGAGGACATCGACGAGATCATCGTCTCGACGCACCCGGAGTCGAAGTCGGGCTGGCTGCGCCGCGATCTCGTCTCGGAGATCCGCCGCGTCGCGGCGCCGCGGCCGGTCGAGCACGTCGTCGCGGACGAAGCCTCGCGGACGGTCGCGAACGTCCTCGTCGTCGCGAACGAGACGGTCCTCGGGGAGGCCCTGCTCGATCGCATCCGTGCCCGCGCGAAGGAGGGCGAGGCGAGCTTCCTCATCATCTGTCCGCAGAGCGACCCGACGCGGAGCGAGCACCCCGAGGCCGAGCGGCGCCTGCGAGCGGCGCTCGCGACGCTGCGCTCGGAGGGCATCGACGCCCACGGGCAGATCGCGCACCCCGACCCGTTCACGGCTGCGATGACGGAGATCCACGACGAGCGGGTGGACGAGATCATCGTCTCCACCTTCCCGGGCGAGCGGTCGGGCTGGCTTCGCCGTGACCTCGTCGGCCGTCTCCGCGCGGAGAGCGGGCTCCCGGTCGAGCACATCGTCGTCGAGGCGCCGGTGGAGGTAGGCGCGTGACGAGCCACGCCGAGGCGCTCGGCCACCACGAGCACCACGGGCCCCCGGCGGCGCACCAGAGCTCGCGGGTCGACCCCCGCGTGCTCGGCATGTTCCTCTTCATCGCCTCGGAGGCGATGATCTTCGGCTCCTTCTTCGCCGCCTACTTCTTCGTCCGCGTCGTCAACCCCGATGCGCCCGGGACGTGGCCGCCCGAGCCCTTCCACTTCCCGGTCTTCGTCGCCGGGGTGAACACGATCATCCTCGTGACCTCGAGCTTCACCATGCACTGGGCGCTCCAGTCGATCAAGCGCGGCCAGCGAACCGCCTTCCTCGCGGGGATGGTTCTCACCTTCCTCATGGGCCTGGCGTTCCTCCTCACGCAGGTCATCGAGTACCTCCACGTCGGCTTCAACACGGGAGACGGCGCGTTCGCCTCCGTCTTCTTCGGCCTCACGGGGCTGCACGGGGCGCACGTCGCGGTCGGGCTCAGCTTGCTCGGGATGGTGATCATCCGCGGCTTCCGTGGCCACTACTCTCCCGAGCACCACCACGGCGTCGAGCTGCCGGGCATCTACTGGCACTTCGTCGACGTCATGTGGATCGTGGTCTACGCCACGGTCTACCTCATCTGAGCGATGGAGAGCCCGTTCAGGAGCGAGTCGGCCGCGTTCCGTTTCCTCCTGATCACGATCGCGGCCTTCGCGCTCATCGTCGTCGCGTCGTGGATCGACGCCTGGCTCGGTCTCGCGACCTTCCTCGTGCTCACCGTTGCCGCGATCGTCGTCTACCTGCGCGAGCGCGGCCCGAAGCCGCCTCCGATGCACGTCGAGCACGTCGGCCCACCCGACGTGCGGCGCGTGCTCGTCGTCGCGAACGAGACGGTCGGCGGCAAGCACCTCCTCGATGCGCTCGGCGAGATGGCGCTCGCCGAGAAGACGGAGTTCCTCGTCGTCTCGCCGGCGGTGACGACCCGCCTCAAGACGTGGACCTCCGACGAGGATCCTGCCCGTGCCGCGGCGCAGGCGCGCCTGGACGCGACGCTCGCTCGCCTCCGGGAGGTCGGGATCGACGCCCGAGGCGAGGTCGGCGACGTCGATCCCCTCGTCGCCATCGAAGATGCCGTCCGCGCCTTCCATCCAGACGAGATCGTCATCTCCACCCACCCCGAAGGGCGCTCCGCCTGGCTCGAGCGCGGGGTGGTCGGCGCGGCGCGCGAGCGCTTCGACCTCCCGATCACGCACATCGTCGTCGACCTCGAGTCCGAGCAGGCGGAGCCGCTGCCGGAGGCCTGAGCGGGGTAGGAGCGCGACCCTCCCCGCCTCCTCGGCCGTTCGACCGCGCGTCCTCTACTTCCCGGCCGAGGAGGAGACGTACTCGGCGACGGCCTGGATCTGCTGCGCGTCGAGCGAGCCGCTGAAGGCGGGCATGGCGCCGCGGCCGTTGGTGACGATGCTCTGTACCCGCTCCTGCGAGGGCTTGGCGTCGTCGAGGTTCGGGCCGACCTTCCCGCTCGTGCCCGCGTCGGCGAGCGTATGGCAGGAGCCGCAGTTCGCGACGAAGATCGACTTCCCGTCGGTCGGCTTCTCGGCGGTGACTCCCGTGCCGGCGACCGCTCCCACGTAGGTCGCGATGTCCGCGACTGCCTGATCCTGATCCTCGACGCAGAACTCGCCGTCGGCGACGTCCTCGCAGGAGGGGAGCGTCGAGTCGATTCCCGGCATGCCCGGGGCGCCCGTGGACGTGCTCGTGATCGGGAAGCGAATCTGTCCGGCGACGACCTGCGTGAAGGTGGAGGTCGTCATCCCGTCCGCGCGCGACTGCGCGAACGCATCGTCGAGATTCGGCCCGATCGTGCTCGTCGAGCCGGCGTCGGCGAGCGCGTGGCAGCTCGCGCAGCGTGCGAGGAAGAGCTCCTTCCCCGCGCCCTGGCTTCCGCTCGCGACGAACCCGCCCGAGCCTCCCGACCCGCAGCCGCTCGCGATGAGCACGGCGACGGCCGCGCAGGCGATTCCGAGCACGAGTCCGGCGTTCCTCACCGGGGGCGAGTCTAGTGACTGCGGCGAGCGGACGGCGCGGGAGGCGTCGCTACCCGCTCGCGCCGGCCTGCGCTCGGAGCTGCTTCAGGATGCGCTTGACCTCGGCGGCGGAGGGATCCTGGGGAGCGAGCTTCAGGAACGCCTCGTAGGCCGCGATCGCCGCCTGGGTATCGCCCGCCGTCGTCGCAGCCTGCGCGAGCTCGAGCTGGACGTTCGGGTCGTCGGGCGACGCGGCGGCGAGGCGCTTGTACGTGTCGACGGCGCTCTGGGCTGCTGTGCGGGCCTCGTTGAAGGCCTCGGCGAGCTTGTCCTCGAAGCCGGTGCTGACCGCGTTCGTGATCGGGTCGACGTCGAGCGGCCTCCCGCCGAGCACGACGATCCCGGTGACGTTCGCCCCCGGCGCGAGGAACGACTGGCGGTACTGGAGGATCTGCGCCCGCTCCTGCGCCTCGCTCGCGAGGGTGAGCTGGAGGCCGGCGAGCTCCCGGAGCGCGGCCGCGTCCTTCGGGCGCAGCTCGACGAGCCCCTGGAGAGCCTCGATTGCGTCCTTCGTCTCCCCGCGCGCCTGGTAGGCGTTGGCGAGATCGCGGAGCGCCTCGGGATCTTTCGGGTTCTCGGCGACGCGCTTCTGCGCCTCCGAGACCGAGGGGATGCCGGAGTCGCCACCGAGCCCCCGCAGCGTGTCCGCCACGCCGACGCCGCCTGCGCCGACGCCGAAGCCGACGAAGCCGAGCGCGAACGCGAGCGCGAGGAAGAGGAACACCCACTTCGCCTGCTTGCGCAGGCGGGGGAAGAACATCGTGTCCTCGATTGCTACGGGCTGACGCGTGACAGGAGCCGTGCGCGCGCGTGCCGCGCTGCGGCGCTCAGCTCGTGACATGTGTCGCTTCCTCTCTCATAGCGGGTCGTGCCGGAGACGAGAGTAGCGAGGACGCGCTCGGGGGTGCCGCCGAGCACGACCGCCGTAACAGGATCTTCCCACGGCAGAAGCGGCGACCCCGCAAACGAGAGCACCGTGAGGTCTGCCTGCTTTCCGGGGGCGAGCGATCCGACCTCGTCGTCCATCCGCAGCGCGCGCGCTCCTCCGAGCGTCGCGAGCTCGAGCGCCTCCGCGGCCGACAGCGCATCCGGGCGCTGCTCCCGCGCGCGCGCCGCGAAGAGCGCGGCGCGCATCTCGTCGAACATGTCGAAGGACGGCGTCGAGGCCGGGCTATCGGTCGCGATCCCGACGCGCACCCCCGCGTCGAGGAGGTCGCGGAGCGGTGCGACGCCGCACCCGAGCTGCGCGTTCGAGCGTGGGCAGTGGGCGACGGCGACGTCATGCGCTGCGAGGAGCGCGATCTCCTCGGCGTCTGCCTGCACGCAGTGGGCGGCGACGAGGTGGGGGCCGAGCAGTCCGGCCTCGGCGAGGCCGCGGATCCCCGTGCTGCGGAGCGGCGGCACGAGGAGCTCGGCGAAGTCCTGCCACGGGCCCTCGCCCGAGAGCAGGTACCGCGTCTCGTCCTCGCTCTCGGCGAGGTGGGTGATCGTCGGCAGCTCGAGCTCCGCGCACGCGCGGTAGACCTCGAGCGTGCACGTGTACGGCGCGTGCGGAGAGACGCCGAGCGAAACGCGATCGGACAGCGCAGGCGTGACGCGCGCTCGGATCTCGTGGAAGCGCTCGAGCGCGCTCTCGTCGCGACCGAACACCTCGAGGTAGACGATCCCGCGGAGCCCGAGCTCGTCGCACGCGGTCGCGGCGGCGCCTGCGAAGCTCGCGTCGCCGACGGTCGTGATCCCGGAGCGCAGGCACTCGAGCGCGCCGAGGCGGGCGATCGCCTCCATCTCCTCGATCCCGATCCGCTGCTTGCGCTCGACGTGCACCGCGATCCAGGGCCCGAACGAGAGCCCGTCGCCGAAGCCGGTGTAGACGGCGTACTCGAGGTGGCTGTGGGCGTTGACGAAGCCGGGGAGGATGACCGCGTCGGTGAAGCGCTCCCCCTCACCGAGCTCGTCCGCGCTTCCGACAGCGACGATCCGTCCGTCGTCCCCGATCGCGACCGCGCCGTTCTCGAGGGGCGGGGACTCGACGGGCAGCACCCAGTCGGCGGAGAGGATCCTCACGCCTCGCCCCCGGCCCACTCCTCCTCCCAAGAGCGCTCCCAGCGGCGCTCCATGAGGAGCGCAACCCAGATCGTCGCCTCGTAGAGGAGCACGAGAGGGACGACCTCGAAGAAGAGCGAGACCGGATCGACCGTGGGCAGGAGGATCGCGAAGACGAGCAGCCCGACGAACGCGTACCGGCGGTTCACCCGCAGCTGCCGCGCCGAGAGCACCCGTAGCCGCACGAGGCCGAGCAGGAACATCGGCATGAGGAACGTCAGCCCGCCCGCGAGGAGCGTGAACGCGACGAACGAGAAGTAGTAGCTCGCGCGGATCTGGATGTCGAAGAGCTCCTCGTTGTAGCTCGTGAGGAAGTCGAGGGCGAGGGGGAGGACGACGACGTACATGAACGCGATGCCGCAGGCGAAGAGCACAGTCCCGATCGCGACCATGACGACGACGACGCGCTGGAAGTGCGGCTCGACCGCCGGCGCGAGGAACGCCCAGGCCTGCCACAGGAGCACGGGGAGCGCGAGCGCGAGCGCCGCTACGAGGCTCACCTTGATCGAGGTCGTGAACGGCTCGGTGACGCCGAAGGTGACGAGATCGCGGTCGGCGGGGAGCGGCCCGGTGAGCCACTCCATGATCCGCTCGTTGAACGCGAAGGTGAGGAGAAACGCGGGGACGATCGCGACGAGGCAGATGATGATGCGCGAGCGCAGCTCGTCGAGGTGCTCGACGAGCGTCGCCTCCTCACCGTGCGTGAGCCGGCGCGGGAACCAGCGCCTCATGCGCGCCGGCTAGGAGACGGTTTCCCGCTCCGACTCCGTGGCCTCGGCCGACACGGCCTCGTGCTCGAGGGAGGCGGTGGGAAGCTCGGCCGGAGGGGTCACGGAGGTCGGTGTCGTCGCGGCCCTGGCCGCGTCCTCGACTCCGGTCACGGCCTCCTTGAACTCGCGCATCCCGCGCCCGAGCGAGCGACCCATCTCCGGCAGGCGCTTCGCGCCGAACACGAGGAGCAACACGACGAGGAGGATGAGGAGCTCCCAGATGGAGATGCCGAACGGCATGCGCGCACCTTAGCACCACTGCGGCGCGCTTCGGCACCGCGGCTCGCTCGGAGACCCTCGTCGGGGAGCGATCCGCGCGGACGGCGGTGCGGCAGATGGCCATCCTTGCTATGGTAAGGACGTGGCAAGGGTGACGAGTAAGCTCCAGGTGACAATTCCCAAGGCGATCGCACAGCGCTACGGGATCGAGCCGGGCGACGAGATCGAGTGGCTGGAGGCGGGCGATGCGATTCGCGTCCTCCCCCCCGCGGCTCCCGAGCGAGCCACCGACGTCGAGCGGCGACTCGAGCTCTTCGACCGGGCGACCGAGCGCCAGCGGCGGAGGCAGGGCGGCAGGCGCGCGGCGAGCGCGGAGCGAGGCTGGGAGCGCGAGGACCTCTACGTGCGTGAGAGCGCTCGCTGATACCAACGTCCTGGTCTACCGGTACGACTGGCGCTTTCCCGAGAAGCAGGAGCGGGCGACCCAACTCCTCCGAGCCGGAATCGCCGACCGCTCGGTCGTCGTCCCCCATCAGGCGATCGTCGAGCTCGTGGCAGTCCTCACTCGCCCGCTCGGCGAGAGCGGTGAGCACCTGCTCGAGCCGATCGAGGCCCGACGGGAGGCTGAGGAGCTGATCGCCCAGTTCGACGTCCTGTACCCGGACGCCGAGCTCCTCCGCATCGCTCTCCGTGGGGCGGCCGCCTACCAGCTCTCGTGGTTCGATGCGCACCTCTGGGCGTACGCCGAGCGCTTCGGGGTCGGCCAGCTCTACTCGGAGGACTTCGAGCACGGGCGCATGTACGGCACCGTCGAGATCGTGAACCCGTTCCTCGACCTTGCGCCGGCGTAGCCGAGGGCGTACCCCGCCGCCGCTCGCGGTGCCCGACCACCGCGACGTGTCTAAACCGGAGGAGAAGCGGCGTCGGTAGTCGGGCCGGGTCCGGCTACCATCCGCAAAGGCGGATCGTCTGCCGCCGGTCTACGTCCGGGAGGTACCTCTACTTCGCATGGCCAAGCTCGAGATCAGGAACCTGCACGTCGCGCTCGAAGACGGCACCGAGATCGTGAAGGGCGTCGATCTCACCGTGTCCGCGAACGAGAAGCACGCGATCATGGGGCCGAACGGCTCCGGCAAGTCGACCCTCGCCTACGCGCTCATGGGCCATCCCGCGTACGAGATCACGGAGGGCGAGATCCTCCTCGACGGCGAGGACGTGACCGAGCTCGAGGCGGACGAGCGTGCGCACCGAGGCCTCTTCCTCGCGTTCCAGTACCCGCACGCGATTCCCGGGGTGACCGTCACGAGCTTCCTCCGCAGCGCGATCAACGCGCAGCGGAAGGCGCGGAACGGTGGCGAGGACGACCCGATCCCGATCCCCGAGTTCCGGAAGAGCCTCCTCGAGGCGATGGAGAAGCTGAAGGTGCCGCGCGAGCTCGCGTCGCGCTACCTGAACGACGGCTTCTCGGGCGGCGAGAAGAAGCGCGTCGAGATCCTGCAGATGGCCATGCTTCGGCCGCGGATCGCGGTGCTCGACGAGACCGACTCGGGGCTCGACATCGACGCGCTCAAGATCGTGGCGAGCGGGGTGAATGAGCTCGTCGGCCCGGAGATGGGCGCGCTCGTCATCACGCACTACCAGCGAATCCTCAACTACATCCAGCCCGACTTCGTGCACGTCTTCGTCGACGGCCGGATCGTCGCCGAGGGCGGGCCGGAGCTCGCACACCGGCTCGAGGCGGAGGGCTACGAGGCGTTCACGCCGGCCGGGGTCGGAGGAGGCGAGACGTCGTGAGCACGAAGCACGAGACCGAGGTCGTCCGCGAGATCCGCGCCGAGTACCAGTACGGCTGGTCGGATCCGGAGGAGTACTTCTTCAAGTCGCCGCGTGGGCTCTCGCACGAGCTCATCGACGCGATCTCCGAGCACAAGTCGGAGCCCGAGTGGATGCGCGAGTTCCGGCACAAGAGCCTCGACTACTTCCTCGCGCGGCCGATGCCGACGTGGGGCGCCGATCTCTCCGGGATCGACTTCGACTCGATCTACTACTACATCAAGCCGACCGAGAAGCAGGCTTCCTCTTGGGACGAGCTCCCCTCCGAGATCAGGGAGACGTGGGACAAGCTCGGTATTCCGGAGGCGGAGAAGCGCTACCTCGCAGGCGTCGGCGCGCAGTACGAGTCGGAGGTCGTCTACCACAAGCTGCGCGAGGATCTCGAGGCGCAGGGCGTCATCTTCCTCGACATGGACTCGGGGCTGCGCGAGCACGAGGAGCTCGTGAAGCAGTACTTCGGCACAGTGATTCCGCAGAACGACAACAAGTTCGCGGCGCTCAACTCCGCCGTCTGGTCCGGCGGCTCCTTCATCTACGTGCCGCCGGGCGTGCGGGTGGAGATGCCTCTCCAGGCCTACTTCCGCATCAACGCGGAGAACATGGGTCAGTTCGAGCGCACGCTGATCATCGTCGACGAGAACGCCTACGTGCACTACGTCGAGGGCTGCACGGCGCCCATCTACTCCTCCGACTCGCTCCACTCGGCGGTGGTCGAGATCATCGTCAAGAAGGGCGGGCGTTGCCGGTACACGACGATCCAGAACTGGTCGAACAACGTCTACAACCTCGTCACGAAGCGCGCCGTCGCCTACGAGGGCGCGACCATGGAGTGGGTCGACGGGAACCTCGGCTCGAAGGTGACGATGAAGTACCCGGCGATCTGGCTCCTGGGCGAGGGCGCGCACGGCGAGGTGCTCTCGATCGCGTTCGCCGGCAAGGGGCAGCATCAGGACGCGGGCGGGAAGGTCGTCCACGTCGCGCCGCGCACCTCGTCGGTGATCACCTCGAAGTCGATCTCGAAGGACGGTGGTCGGGCGGGCTACCGCGGGCTGCTCGAAGTGGCGAAAGGCGCGGTCGGCTCGCGCTCGAAGGTCGTCTGTGACGCGCTCATCCTCGACGAGGAGTCGCGCTCCGACACGTACCCGTACATCCAGGTGGACGAGTCCGACGTCGACCTCGGCCACGAGGCCACCGTCTCGAAGATCGGTGAGGAGCAGCTCTTCTACCTCATGTCGCGCGGGCTCTCGGAGGCCGAGGCGAGCGCGATGATCGTGTCAGGCTTCGTCGAGCCGATCACGAAGGAGCTCCCGCTCGAGTACGCGGTCGAGATGAACCGTCTCATCCAGCTCCAGATGGAAGGAAGCGTCGGCTGAGGTGATCGTCGAGCGCACCGACTTCGTCTCGGTGCCGGTCACGGATCTCGAGCGCTCGACGACGTGGTACCGCGAGACGCTCGGGCTCGAGCAGACCGGCGTGGGCTCGTGGCCCGAGTTCCGGCTCGGCGAGAACGCCTTCCTCTACCTCGTCGATCCCACGAATCTCGGGCAGGAGTTCCACGGCCCCCACACGGCGCCGATCGCGCTCCGGGTGCCCGACGTCGCACAGGCGCGGACCGAGCTCGAGGCGAGGGACGTCACCTTCCTCGGGGAGACGTTCGATACCGGCGTCTGCCACATGGCGCTCTTCTCCGATCCGGACGGCAACGTCCTCATGCTCCATCGACGGTACGCGCCGAAGGAGTGACGGTGGCGAGGCCCGACTTCCTCGAGCGCTACCGCGCGCTCCCGCTCCCGACGACGCGGGACGAGCACTGGCGCTTCACCGACCTCAGCGGCTTCGACCCGGATGCGTGGCGCGTCAACGGCGCAGCCGGGATCGCCGCCCCGCCGTCGCTCCTCGAGCTCGACGTCGCGGGTGTCGCGGTCGCCGGGGAGGGCGGGATCGAGATCGAGCGTGCGCCGGAGGGAGTCCGCTTCGAGCCGCTGCCGGAGGAGCACGAGCTCCTCTACTCCCTCGTCGGCTGGGACGAGAAGTTCGCCGCGCACAACGCGGCGCTGTGGAAGCACGGCCTCCTCGTGCACGTGCCGCGCGGCGTCGTCCTCGAGAAGCCGCTGTACGTGCGGATCGCGAACGCGCTCGAGGGGAGCGCGCTCTTCTGGCGCCTCCTCGTCGTGGCCGAGCCCGAGAGTCGCTTCACGCTCGTCGAGGAGTACTCGTCGCTCTCCCCGGAGCTCGAGGGGTACTCAAACGCAGCCGTCGAGATCGTCGTCCGGGAGGGGGCGAAGGTGGAGTACGTCTCGGTGCAGAACCTCTCGCGGCGGACGTGGCACTTCGCCTCTCACCACGCGCGCGTCGAGCGGGACGCCGAGCTCGACTGGGTCGCAGGGGGCTTCGGGTCGGCGAAGGGGAAGGTGCGCATCCAGAACGACCTCGCGGGCCCGGGCGCGACCTCGCGCGTCACCGGGGCCTACTTCGCCGACGGGACGCAACACCTCGACTACGACACCTTCCAGGAGCACATCGCGCCCTCGACGACCTCCGACTTCGCCTTCAAGGGCGCGCTGCGGGACTCGGCGCGGGCCGTCTGGCGCGGGATGATCCGGGTCGAGGAGGGCGCTCAGCGGACGAACGCCTACCAGGAGAACCGCAACCTCCTCCTCTCGAAGACGGCCCACGCGGACTCGATTCCCGGTCTCGAGATCATGGCCAACGACGTCCGCTGCACGCACGGCGCGACGCTCGGCCAGGTCGATCGCGAGCAGCTCTTCTACCTCATGGCGCGCGGGCTCTCGCGCTCGGAGGCCGAGCGGTTGATCGTGCGCGGCTTCTTCCAGGACGTCCTCGATCGGGTCGAGCTCGAGCCGGTGCGCGAGGCGCTCGCGGCGGCGCTCGAGTCGCGGATCCCCGAGGCGTAGCCCTCTCACGGTGCGAGCCCGCGCCCTCTGAGCGTTCAGGCTACGCTCGGGGCATGAGCGAGATGCACGACCTGACCGAGGAGGAGTGGCGGCGGCGCCTGACGCCCGAGCAGTACCACGTCCTGCGCGAGGGGGGCACGGAGCCGCCCTTCACCGGCATCTACTGGGACGAGCACGACGAGGGGATCTACCGCTGCGCTGGCTGTGGGAGCGAGCTCTTCCGCTCGGAGACGAAGTTCGACTCGGGAAGCGGGTGGCCGAGCTTCTACGAGCCCGCCTCGCTCGACAGCGTGGTCACCGCGGTGGACACGAGCTACGGAATGGTTCGTACCGAGGTTCGCTGCGCGACGTGCGGCGGTCACCTCGGGCACGTCTTCGAGGACGGCCCGGAGCCCACGGGGCTTCGCTACTGCATCAACTCGGCCGCGCTCGACCTCGACCGCACGTAGGTCAGGCGTTCCGCGCGCCATGCGCGTGCGCGTCTGCGTGCAGGCCCGCGAGCGAGCGAGCCGAGAGCGTCGCACACCGACGGGGCGCGCGAGCCCCGTCGAGCTACGACGACCCCACAGCCTCTCGTCCATCTACGCTTGGGCGATGGCGGAGATCGGCCTCTTCCCGCTCGGGATCGTGCTCCTGCCGACCGAGCGCGTGCCGCTCCACATCTTCGAGGAGCGCTACAAGGATCTCATCGGGCGCTGTCTCGCCCACGACGAGGAGTTCGGTCTCGTCTTCGCCGACGAGGAGGGGATCCGCGACATCGGAACGCGGGCTGCGGTCGTCGAGGTGGTCGACCGCTTCGACGACGGGCGTCTGAACATCCTCGTCGAGGGTCGCGACCGCTTCCGCCTCCTCGAGCTCACGGGAGGCGAGAGCTTCCACACGGGGGAGGTCGCATCGCTCGACGACGAGTTCGATCCCGCCTCGCCCGCGAGCGTGGCGCGTGCTCTCCAGCTCTTCGCTCGGCTGCGGGAGATCGCCGGGAGCGATGTCGAGCTCCCGAGCTCGGACGACCCCCAGCTCTCGTTCGCGCTCGCTGCGCACGTAGAGCTCGACGAGGAGCTGAAGCTCCAGCTTCTCGCCGATACCTCGGAGCGGTCTCGGCTCGAGCGGCTGTGCGCATTCTTGGAGGATGCGGTCGAGGCGCTACGCGTCCGCCGCCGCGCCGTCGAGCGTGCCTCGCGAAACGGAAGAGTTGACCTCGACTGATCCGGCCGCCGACCCGCTGCGCGGGGCCCCGAGCCCGCGCGAGTACGATTCGACGGTGGCCGTAACTGCTCAGCCTGCGCTCGACGCGTACCGCGTGCGCGCGGATTTCCCCATCTTCGAGCAGACGATCCATGGGAAGCCGCTCGCGTTCCTCGACTCCGCGGCGAGCTCGCAGAAGCCGCGTCAGATGCTCGAGGCGATGGTGCGGTTCTACGAGACGTCGTACGCGAACGTCCATCGCGGAGTCTACGAGCTCGCCGAGCGGGCGACCGCCGGCCTCGAGAATGCTCGCGAGCGGGTGGCGACCCTGCTGAACGCGCCTGCCGCGCGCGAGGTCGTCTTCGTCCGCAACGCGACCGAGGGGATCAACCTCGTCGCGTACGCGTGGGGGCTCTCCAACCTCGGGCCCGGGGACGTCGTCGTCGCGACCGAGCTCGAGCACCACTCGAACTTCGTGCCGTGGCAGTACGTCGCTCGCCGGACGGGCGCGGACTTCCGCGTCCTTCCGCTCGACGACAGCGGCGAGCTCCGCCTCGACGCGCTCGACGCCCTCGTCGGCGGCGGGCGCGTGAAGGTCGTCGCGGCAGGCATCGTCTCGAACGCGCTCGGCACCGTGAACCCGATCGAGACGCTCGCGCGCTGGGCGCACGAGCACGGCGCGATCGTGGTCGCCGACGCGGCGCAGGCCGCTCCCCATCGGACGCTCGACGTGCAGGCGCTCGGGTGCGACTTCCTCGCTCTCTCGGGCCACAAGATGTGCGGGCCGAGCGGCATCGGGGTGCTGTGGGGACGGGCGGAGCTGCTCGAGGCGATGGAGCCGTTCCTCACCGGCGGGCACATGATCCGCTCCGTCGGCCTCGAGCGGACGACGTGGGGAGAGCTCCCGCACAAGTTCGAGGCCGGCACCGCGCCGATGGCCGAGGCGGTGGGTCTCGCGGCTGCGATCGACTACCTCGAAGCGATCGGGTTCGACGCCATCGAGCGGCATGAGCACGAGCTGACCGCGTACGCGCTCGGTCGCCTCTCGGAGCTCCCCTGGGTCACGACGTTCGGGCCGCCTCTCGAGCGTCGCGCGGGGATCGTCTCGTTCGACGTCGACGGCGTCCACCCGCACGACGTCGCGCAGGTGCTCGACTTCGAGGGCGTTGCGATTCGGGCCGGCCACCACTGCTGTCAACCGCTCATGCGCCGGCTCGGGGTCACCGCAACGAACCGCGCGAGCTTCTACGTGTACACGGTGCGCGAGGAGATAGACAGGCTCGTCGAGGGCCTCTACCGCGTGCGAAAGGCATTCTCGTGACCACCGGAGAGTTCGACCAGCTCTACCGCGAGCTCATCCTCGACCACTACAAGAACCCGCGCAACCACGGGCTCCTCGATCCGGCAGACGCGCGCGCGGAGGGCCAGAACCCGCTCTGCGGCGACGAGATCGCGGTCACCGTGCGTCTCGGCGCCGGGGACGTGATCGAGGAGGTCGGCTTCGAGGGGCGCGGGTGCGCCATCAGCCAGGCGGCGACATCGATGCTCTCGGATCTCGTAAAGGGGCGCACGGCCGGGGAAGTCGCCCTCATGCCGAAGGAAGAGCTCTTGAACGAGCTCGGGATCCCGCTCACCCCGGTCCGGCTCAAGTGCGCGATCCTCGGGCTCGGCGTCCTCAAGCTCGCGCTCCACAAGGCGAAGGGGACGCCGCTCCCCGAGGAGTGGGGGACGGCGGCGAAGGACCTCGTCCTCGACTGACGCGTGCGGATCGCGGTTGCCCCGACAGACGAGCTGCCTGCGGGCACCATGCGCCTCGTCTCGGCGGGCGAGCGCCTGATCGGCGTCTACCACTGCGAGAGCGGGTACCACGCGATCGAGGATCGCTGCTCGCACGACGACGGGCCGCTGTGCGAGGGAGACTGGGAGCCGGGCTCGTGCGTCGTCACCTGCCCGCGGCACGGGGCGCGGTTCGACCTGGAGACGGGGATCCCGCTGACGCTCCCCGCCTTCCAGCCGGTGCAGACGTTCCCCGTGTCGGTCGTCGACGGCATGGTCGTCGTGGACGTCGAGGGCTGATGCTCGACGAGCGCGTCCTCGAGACGCTCGCGCGACTCGAAGCCGAGGACCGCGCCGAGCGGGAGGCCGCGCTTCCGGCGAGCCGGCGCTCCCGTCAGGTGGAGCCGACGACCGGCCGGTTCCTGTTCGCCCTCGCAGCCGCACAACCGGGGATCGCGGTGCTCGAGATCGGCGGCTCGCGCGGCTACTCCTCGATCTGGCTCGCGGCCGGTGCGCGCGTTCTCGGCGGGCGCGTCACGTCGCTCGAGCGCGATCCCGAGCGCTGCGAGCGGTGGCGCGAGAACGTCGCAGCTGCCGGGCTCGAGGAGTGGGCCGAGCTCGTCGAGGGCGACGCTCGCGAGACGCTCGCGGCGATGGACGACGTCTTCGACCTCGTCTTCCTCGACGCCGAGAAGGAGGACTACGAGGAGCTCTTCTCCCTCGCGCGTCACTTCCTCGAGCCGGGAGCGCTTGTCGTCGCCGACAACGTGCTCTCGCACGCCGAGACGCTCGCGGCGTACTCGGCCGCCCGGCAGGCGGATCCGACGCTCGTCAGCGTGACCGTCCCGCTCGACCGAGGGCTCGAGCTGACGGTCGTCGTCGGCCACGAGTCCTGACTCCCCTTCCTCTGTCCGCTGCGGACGCGTATGCTGCGCGTACCGCGGAAAGGAGGTGGTCCGGCAGTGAGCGAATCTGGCAGTACCGGCAGCGGAGGTGCCAGCGGGTAGAGGCGTGCCCCCGGGACCACCGGGAACCGCCTAGCCAGCGTAGGGGGCTCGCGACTCGCGCCGCGCGCGTCTCAGCGGAGACCGCGCCGGAAGCGCCTCTACTACTCCAACGCTGGTGACCGAATGCGAGGGGCCGCCCGACGCGGCCCCTCGCTCTTCTCGAGACGTCTGCGGCCTCGGCGTCGCGTCCGGCGCTCAGGCGGCGATCGCGACGCGGCTCGCCTCGGCGACGAGGTTCTCGAGATGCTGTCGCAGGCGTGCCGCGACGCCGTCGTCGAGCAGCCGTCCCTCTCCGTCGAAGACGTCCTGCGCCCGCGCGACCGGGAGCTCGCCCTCGATCACCCGCGCGCCGGCGATCCCGAGGATCCGGCGCAGATCCTGCTGCGCCCAGATCGCGCCGTACTGTCCCGTCGTCACGCCCGCGACCGCAACCGTCTTGCCGGTCAGCGCCGCCGCACCGGGCGGCCGTGACGCCCAGTCGATGGCGTTCTTGAGCACGCCCGAGACCGAGCCGTTGTACTCGGGCGTGACGAAGAGCACCGCGTCCGCCTCGGCGATGCGCTCGCGAAGCTCGCGCACGGCTGCGGGAGGGGCCGGCCCGTCCGCGTCCGCGTCGTACGGCGGGACGGCACCGAGGTCGCGATACACATCGACCTCGACGCCGTCGGGAGCGAGCTCCCGGGCCGCCTGCGCGAGCGCGACGTTGTACGAGCCCAACCGCAGGCTGCCCGGGACGACGAGGAGTCGCATCGTCAGGCCTTCTTCACCGCCGAGAAGCTCGCGAGCACCGTGACCTCGTTCGGCAGGAGGAACCCCCCGTCGGGGAGCGGCGCGTTCCAGGTCAGGCCCCAGGCGGTGCGGTCGATCGTCGCCTCGAGCTGGACTCCCAGACGCTCGTTCCCCCACGGGTCGGTCGCGGTGCCGACGATCGTTCCGGTGAGCGTGACGGGCTTGGTGACGCCCTTCATCGTGAGCTCGCCGTCGACGACCAACGTCCCGTCGCGGACAGTGACCGAGGTCGACTCGAAGCGGAGCTCCGGGTAGCGGTCGGCGTCGAAGAAGTCCGGCGCCCGCAGATGCGCGTCGCGCTGCTCGTCGAACGTCGTCAGCGCGGTGACATCGACAGTGCCACGGATCGCGGGTGTCTCGCCGCCGACGATCTCGCCGGAGACGACGGGGGCGCGGCCCTTCACCGTCGCGAGGCCCATGTGCTCGATCTGGAACTCGACCGTCGAGTGTGACGGGTCGATCCTCCACGTGCCGGCGGGGATGATCGTGGCCGGCGCTTCTGTCAGGATTGACATGCGTACTCCTCCTTTGCGTACAATACTATTGTGATCGCAACTACTCTACACGCAAGTATATGCCTCGTCAAGCATTGACTCAGCAGGCGTCCTCGAGTGACGCCTTCGCGGGGCTGCTGCACGCGTACGCCAGGGCGACCCGTCGCCTCAACGCGCTTCTCCTCGCTGAGCACGACCTGACGCTCAGCGACTACGAAGTGCTCCTTCGTCTCGCACGAGCTCCCGGACGACGGCTGCGACGCGTCGATCTCGCCGAGCAGGTGCTCTTGACCGCCTCCGGCATCACGCGCCTGCTCGACGGCCTCGAGGCCGCCGGCTACGTCGAGCGGGGCTCGTGCGACACGGACCGCCGCGTCGTCTACGCCGTGCTGACCGACGCCGGGCTCGAGAAGATCCGCGCTGCCCAGCGAAGCCACGTCGCCCAGGTCGCTGAGCTCTTCGCCGAGCGGCTCGATCAGGAGGAGACCGCCGAGCTGGCGACGCTCCTGCGGAAGCTCGGACGCGGCGCCGCAGACGACGACTGCGACGCGGCGATCTGAGCCTGGCTCGCGGCCTCAACGGCCGCGGAAGTTCTGCCAGTAGCGGCTCGGCGTCGGGCCACGCTGGCCCTGGTACTTCGAGCCGATCCCCTCGGAGCCGTACGGGCGCTCCGCCGGCTCCGAGAGTTGGACGAACGAGAGCTGGCCGATCTTCATCTCCGGGTAGATCGTGATCGGGAGGTTGGCGACGTTCGAGAGCTCGAGCGTCACGTGGCCGTCCCAGCCCGGGTCGATGAACCCCGCCGTCGAGTGAATGAGGAGCCCCAGCCTGCCGAGGCTCGACTTGCCCTCGAGCCGCGCGACGAGGTCGTCGGGGAGCGTGACCCGCTCGAGCGTCGAGCCGAGCACGAACTCGCCCGGGTGGAGGATGAACGCCTCGTCGACCGGAACCTCCACGAGCTCGGTCAGGTCCTCCTGCTCCGCCTTGACGTCGATGTACGGGTAGCGGGAGTTGCGGAACACGCGGAAGTAGCGGTCCACGCGGACGTCGAGGCTCGACGGCTGCATGAGCTCCGGGTCGTAGGGGTCGATGCCGATCCGCCCCTCGGCGATGAGCCGGCGGATCGCTCTGTCGGCGAGAACCACGGGGCGATTCTAGGGCGGCGACCCGCGCTCGCCGCGGCGCGGCCGAGGAGCGACTGCGGTAAGGTCCTGCGCCGGTGTCGATGCTGTACCCACCCATCGACCCGAACGAGCGGTTCCGTACCCGGCGTGCTGCGGCGCGGCGAAGGAAGCGCCTCCGACGCGCGCTCGCGATCGCCGTGCTGCTCGGGGTGGTGGCGGCCCTCGGAGCGGGCGCCCGGCTCGTCGGCCGCGAGCAGGCGCCGGCCCCGGATGCGCCGCTCGCCGCTGTGGCGCCTGCGCTCCCGGCGCCGGTCGAAGGGCCCCGGCCGCTGCCGCTCGAGATCCGCGGTGTCCACGTCTCGATCGGGCTCGCCTCGCTCCCTGGAAAGCTCGAGGAGTACACGGCTCTCGTCGACCAGGGCCTGACGGCGATCGAGCTCGACGTGAAGGACGAGAGCGGGCACGTCGGGTTTGTCGCTCGCGGGATCCCGCCGCTCGCTAGGAGGATCGGTGCGGCGCGCGAGGCGTACGACGTGCGGGATGCCGTACGAGAGGTGCGCAGCCGGGGGCTCTACCTCATCGGCCGTGTCGTCGTGTTCGAAGACCCCGTTCTTGCCTCGGCGCGCCCGGAGCTCGCGGTTCGCCGTCCCGACGGCTCGGTGTGGCGGGACGCGGCCGGGCTCGGGTGGACGAACCCCTACGACCGGCGCGTGTGGAAGTACAACGTCGACATCGCAGTCGCTGCGGCGCGAGCCGGCTTCGACGAGATCATGTTCGACTACGTGCGCTTCCCTTCGGACGGGGAGGTCGGCTCGGCTGTCTTCGCCAACCCCGGACGGCTCGGCAAGCGGGACGTCATTCCGGCCTTCCTTCGCTACGCGACGCGGCGCCTGCGGCCGTACGACGTCCGCCTCTCGGCGGCCGTCTTCGGGCTCTCCGCCGCGCGCGACCTCGGGATCGGCCAGCTCCCGCGCCGGATGGCGCCCTACCTCGATCTCATCTACCCGATGACGTACCCGTCGCACTTCGGGCCGGGCGAGCTCGGGATCGAGAACCCGACGGCATCGCCCGGCGAGACCGTCCGGCGCGCGCTCGCGCGCTTCGAGCGCCGACTCGCCGGACACGATGTCCTCGTCGCCCCATGGGTGCAGGACTTCAGCTTCGCTACGCGCTATGGGCTCGAGGAGGTTCGAGCGCAGATCGAGGCGGCGCGGCTCTCGGGGGCGAAGGGCTTCCTGCTCTGGAACGCCGAGGGCGTCTACACGGAGGGCGCGCTCAGCCCGTCGTAGCGCCTACGGCGCGAGCCGCTCCCGTCGCCACCCCTCCTCCGCACGCACGTAGCGAACCCGATCGTGGAGGCGGTTGTCCGCGTGCGTCCAGAGCTCGATCGCCTCGGGGACGACACGGAAGCCGCCCCAGAACGGTGGAAGCGGAACCTCACCGCCCTCGAAGCGAGCTGCGTACGCTCGGAACGCGGCGTCGAGCTCGGCGCGATCGCGGAGCGGTCGAGACTGCGGGGACGCCCAGGCCGCGATCCTGCTCGCGCGCGGGCGCGAGCGCCAGTACGCCTCCGACTCGGCGTCGGCGACCTGCTCGACCTGTCCCTCGATCCGCACCTGCCGGCCGAGCTCCCACCAGTGCAGAACGAGCGCGGCGCGCGGGTTCTCGGCGAGCTCGCGACCCTTCCGCGACGTGCGGTTCGTGAAGAAGACGGCGCCCCGGTCGTCGAACCCCCGGAGCAGAACCATGCGGGCGGACGGCTGCCCATCGGCGCTGGCCGTGGCGAGCGTCATCGCGTCCCAGCGCCCGGGGAGCGCTGCGCGAGCGTCCTCGAGCCATGTCCGTACGGCTGCGATCGGATCCGGATCGAGGTCGCGCTCGTCCACGGCCCCGAAGCATGCCTTCCGCCCCCGGGGGTGGAGGCGACCACCGGCGGCCGACGGGCTCGGGTAGGCTCGAGCCGGTGGCGGCGACCCGCACGATCGAGCTCCGAACGGCCATTCCCGGGCCGCGGTCGCTGGCTCTCCTCGAGCGCGAGCAGCGTGCCGTCTCGAGGCCGCTCATCGTGCACGCGCCCATCGTCGCCGCCGAGGCCCGAGGAGCCACGATCACCGATGTCGACGGGAACACCTTCCTCGACTTCGTCGGCGGAGTCGGGGTGCTCAACGTCGGCCACAACCACCCGCGGGTCGTGGAGGCGGTGCACGCGCAGGTCGATCGCTTCCTGCACACCGACTTCACGGTTGTGCCCTACGAGCCCTACATCCGCCTCGCCGAGCGCCTGTCGGCCCTCGTGCCGATCTCCGGCGAGACACGGGCGGCCTTCTTCAACGCGGGCACCGAGGCGGTCGAGAACGCCGTGAAGCTCGCGCGTCTGCACACCGGTCGCCACGCGGTGATCGCGTTCGAGGGCGCCTTCCACGGGCGCACGCTTCTCGCGCTCACGATGACCTCGCGGACGCACCCCTACAAGACGGGCCTCGGGCCGTTCGCCCCGGAGGTCTACCGCGCCCCGTTTCCGAACGGGTACCGCGGTCCGAGCTCGGACGAGGCGCTGGCCGCGCTTCGACGCATGCTCCAAACGCACGTCGGGGCCGACCACGTCGCGGCCATCGTCTTCGAGCCGCAACAGGGAGAGGGCGGGTTCGTCCCCGCGGAGCCGGCCTTCGTGCGCGGGTTGCGGGAGCTCTGTGACGAGCACGGGATCGTCCTCGTCGCCGACGAGGTCCAGACGGGGTTCGGCAGGACGGCGCGCATGTTCGCGATGGAGCACTTCGACGTCGAAGCGGACCTCCTCGTCGTCGCGAAGTCGATCGCCGGCGGCCTCCCCCTGTCGGGCGTCGTCGGCCGCGCGGCGATCATGGACGATCCGCATGCGGGCGCGATCGGAGGCACGTTCATCGGCAACCCGGTCGCGTGCGCGGCCGCGAACGCGGTGCTGGACGTGTTCGAGGAGGAGGGCCTCGTCGGGCGCGCCGCGCTGGTAGGGGACGCGATCCGGGCGCGCATGCTCGGCTGGCAGGCGCGCTGGCAGGAGATCGGAGACGTCCGTGGCCTCGGGGCGATGCTCGCGATCGAGCTCGTCCGCGACCGTGCATCCAAGGAGCCTGCGCCCGCGCTCGCCGAGGCGGTGATCGACGCGGCGCTGCAACGCGGGCTCCTGCTCTTGAAGGCGGGGGTCTACGGGAACTGCATCCGCGTCCTCTGTCCGCTCACCATCTCGGACGGTGAGCTCGAGGAGGGGCTCGACGCCTGGGAGGGCGCGCTCGAAGCGGTGCTGGGCTGAGGGCCGGTGACAGTCACCCGGACGCGTCGAGGTGCGACACGGTCGAGCGCCTACTCACCAGGCGAGGCGGGAGCGCCGCTCGTGGCGCTCGAGCGCGAGCTCGACGAGCCGGTCGAGCAGCTCCGCGTAGGGCACCCCCGAGGCTTCGAAGAGCTTCGCGTACACGCTCGTCGCGGTGAAGCCGGGGATGGTGTTGATCTCGTTCACGACGACCTCCCCGTCCGGGCGAACGAAGAAGTCGACGCGCGCCATGCCCTCGCACTCGGTCGCGACGAACGCCTCGACGGCGATTGCGCGGACGCGCTCGGCCGTCTCGTCGGGAATCCGAGCGGGGACGATCAACTCCATTCCCCCCTCGTCGTACTTCGCCGAGTAGTCGTACCACTCCGCGTGGGCGACGATCTCGCCGACGACCGAGGCGACGGGGTTGCGGTTCCCGAGCACCCCGCACTCGACCTCGATGCCCGCGACGGCCTCCTCGATCAGAACCTTGTCGTCGTGGCGGCGCGCGAGCTCCACCGCAGGCTCGAGCTCGTCGGCGTCGCGCACCTTCGAGATCCCCACGGACGACCCGAGGCGTGCCGGCTTCACGAAGACGGGGTACGTGAACGGATGCGCGATCGCATCACCTTCCCGCAGCGTCACGTTCCGTGGCACCGGGATGCCCCGGTCGCGCAGCACCGCCTTGCAGAGGTCCTTGTCCATGCACACCGCGGACGCGGCGACGCCGGCGCCGACGTACGGTACGTCGGCGAGCTCGAGCAGCCCTTGCACCGTCCCGTCCTCGCCGAACGGGCCGTGGAGGATCGGGAGGACGACGTCGATCCGTCCCAGCACCGCCGCAGGCGAGGAGTCGGAGAGGACCGGGAGCGTCTCGACCGCCGTCTCGCCGGCGCCGATCTCTCGGTGAGGCTCGGCGGTGATCTCCCAGCGGCCGTCGCGACCGATCCGGATGACCGTCGCCTCGTAGCGCGTGGGGTCGAGAGCAGCGAGGACGGAGCGGGCGGAGGCGAGGGAGATCTCGTGCTCGCTCGAGCGGCCTCCGGCCAGGATGGCCACTCTCATCCGGTCGCTCACGGAGACGGCGCGGGTTCGGTCACGGGCGGGACGTAGCGCCCGACGTAGAGCGTCACGATCGAGTTCGGCTTCGCCTGCGTGTCCCCGAGTGGGCTCTGCGAGAGGACGACGCCGTCGGAGAGAGGATCCTCGGTGTCCTCGAGGGCCGTGCGTACGCGGAACCCTGCGTCGAGGAGGGTCGCGCGCGCGATCGCGACGTCGAGGCCGGTGACGTCGGGAACGGCGACGGTCCGCGGCCCCGTGGAGACCGACAGCGTGACGGTCGTCCCGCGCGCGCTTTCCGTGTTCGCTGCCGGGCTCTGCGAGACGACGATGCCCGCGGGCAGGTCGGACGCGACGTCGGTACGGGCCGGGACGAAGCCCGCTGCCTGGAGCTCGGCGGCAGCCTGGTCGTACGGGATGTTGGTGACGCTCGGTACGACGACCGGTCTCGCTCCCTTCGAGACGTTGATCCGGACGCTCGTCCCTTCGACGACCGAGACCCCGGCGGCCGGCTGCTGCGCCGTCACCGTTCCCTGTTCACGCTCCGAGAAGACCTCCACGACCTGCGCCACGAGCCCGACGCGGCCGAGTTCCGCCACCGCGTCCGCGACGCTCTGGCCGACGAGGCTCGGGACGGTCACCTCCGGCCTCCCCGCGGAGACGTCGATGACGACGATGGAGCCTTCGTCCACGCGGACGCCGGCGTCGGGGCTTTGCGCGAACACGACGCCCTCCTCGACCTCCGAGTTCGACATGCGGCGGACCCGTGGCACGAGGCCTTCCTTCGTGATCGCGTCGACCGCCTGCGCCTCGCGGAGCGCGACCACGTAGGGGACGGCGACGTCGCCGGAGCCCGAGAAGGTCCCCGACGACCACAGGTACCAGCCTCCGGCGACGAGCGCGAGCAGGGCGCCCAGCCCGAGCAGCCACGGCCAGAGGGGCCGCCGACTGCGTCCGAGTGGCGTGTACTCGGCAGGCCCTCCGGTCGTGCCCGTGCGTGCGACCTGCGTGACGCCGGTCGGCGCGTCGACGACGCGACCGCCCGAGAGGACGACCGTCGCGGCCTCGGTCGTGTCGCTCGGGACGCGTCCGCCGCGCGCGACGGCCTCGAGGTCGGCATCCATTGCCGCGGCCGACTGGTAGCGGTCGGCCGGTTCCTTGGCGAGCGCCCGTAGGACGACGAGGTCGAGGTCGCGTGGGATATCCGGACGGAGCTCGGACGGCGGCCGCGGGACCTCCGAGAGGTGCTTCATCGCGATCTCCACCGGCGTCTCACCCGTGAAGGGCACCTCGGCGGTGAGGAGCTCGTAGAGGACGACTCCGCACGAGTAGAGATCGGAGGTCTGGTCGACGGGGGCGCCGCGCGCCTGCTCGGGAGAGAGGTACTGCGCGGTGCCGATGATCGCGCCCTCCTCCGTCATCTGGCTCGCGCCGGCCCGCGCGATCCCGAAGTCCGTCACTTTGAGCTGTCCCTCGGGGTCGACGATCACGTTGTGGGGCTTGATGTCGCGGTGGATGACGCCGTTGCGATGGGCGTATCGGAGCGCGCTCAGGATCTGCCTCGTGTAAGCGATCGCCACCGCCACCGGGCAGCGGCCGCGCGTGCGGATGAGCTCCTTGAGCGTCTTCCCCTCGACGTACTCCATGACGATGAAGTAGGAGCCGTTCGTCTCGCCGCGGTCGAAGATCGAGACGATGTTCGGGTGCGAGAGACCGGCTGCATGGGTCGCCTCGCGGCGGAAGCGCTCGACGAACTGCTCGTCGTTCGCGTAGCGCTCGTGCAGGATCTTGACCGCGACGCGCCGTCCGAGCTCCTGGTCCTCCGCGAGGTAGACGTCGGCCATCCCGCCGCCACCGAGCTTGCGGATGATCCGGTAGCGGGTGGCGAAGAGCGTGCCGGAGAGGGTGTCCTGGGTGGCCACGTTCCTAGAGGTTAGGGATTCTCCGTGTCGCGCAGGATCGCCTCCATGACGGCGCGGGCGATCGGGGCGGCCGTCGTGCCGCCGGTCCCGCTCTGGCGCTCGAGCACGACGGCGATCGCGAGCTCGGCCGGCGTCTCCTCGTCACGGCTCGCGAAGGCGATGAACCAGGTCGTGTTCACTCCCGGTACGCCCGTCTCGCCGGTGCCCGTCTTGCCGCCGACCGACCATCCCGGGATCCGTGCCGCGGTGCCCGTGCCGCGCTCGACGGCGAGCCGCATCATGCGTGCGATCGCAGCGGCGGTCTCCGCGCTCACCGCTCGTCGAACGAGCGTGGGGCGGGAGCGCCGGACGACGTCCCCGTTCGGCGCCACGATCCGATCGACGACGTGTGGCTCGACGAGCCGTCCACGGACGCCCATCGCCCCGGCGACCATCGCCATCTGCTCCGCGGTCACGAGCATCCGCTCCTGGCCGAACGCCATCCGGCCCGCGTCGACGTCCGAGTCCCGTGCCGGCGTCCAGAGCTTCCCGTCCCGGTAGAGCCCGCTCGGGGAGCGCTCGTCGGCTGGAGTCTCGAGCGGCGGCCGCTCGTAGAAGCCGAAGCGGCGCGCTTGGCGGAGGATGGCCTTCGCGCCGAGCTCGAGCCCGATGTTGCAGAAGACGGAGTTGACGGAGTAGACGAGCGCGGTCTCGAGCGTGATCGTCCCGAACGGGCGCGTCGTGTCGAAGTTGTTCACGCGCTTCCCGTACACCGTGCAGTAGCCCGGGTCGACGAAGGTCGAGGTCGGCTCGAACTTCCCGGACTCGAGCGCCGCCGCGGCGGTGATCACCTTGAACGTCGAGCCGGGGACGTAGAGGCCGTCGCTCGCGCGGTTGATCAGCGGCGCTGCGGGCGTACAGTCGGCGGTGATGCGGGAGATCGCCGCGAAGTCGGTCTCGACGAGGTTCGGGTCGAAGGTCGGCGAGGACGCCATGACCTTCACCTTCCCGGTGCGAGGGTCGAAGGCGAACACGGCGCCGCAGCGCGTCCCGAGCTGCTCGTACGCGACGCGCTGCGCCTCCAGGTCGAGGGTCGTGACGACGTCGTTGCCCCGCACCGGCCTGCCGCGCAGCTCGTCGAGGGTGCGGTCGAGCACGGAGGAGAGGTTCCCCGAGGCGCCGGTGAGGTAGTCGTTGAGGGAGCGCTCCAGGCCGGTACGGGAGCGCTCGACGGTCGAGTAGCCGACGACGTGCGCGGTCAGCCCCCGCTGTGGGTACCGGCGGAAGTAGAGCGTGCGGCCGTCCACCTCTCGCTCGATGTTGCGGGCGAGCCGCGTGCGCGGGACGAAGGAGAAGATGAGCCCGCGGTCGATCGCGAGCTGTGCGACGCGCTGCACCGAGTTGTCCTGGCGGTCGGCGAGGCCCGCGGCGGCCCACGTCTGCCAGTACGTCGTCGCGACCACGAGCACCGCGAGGAGCACGAGCGCGAGGTAGGTGACGCGGACGATGCGCGGGTTCATCGCGGCACGTTCGCTCGGCTCGAGACGAGGAGGAGGAGTGCGAGGGCGACGAAGTTCGCGACGACGCTCGTGCCCCCATAGGAGACGAACGGGAGCGTAATCCCCGTGAGCGGGACGACCCGGAGGACGCCTCCGACGATGATGAAGGTCTGGAGTGCGAAGCCGAAGGTGAGGCCCGCCGCGAGTAGCTTCGAGAAGCCGTCCTCGGCCGCGAGCGCGATCCGCATCCCCCGGACGACGAAGAGCATCGAGCAGAGGAGCAGCGCGGCGGCGCCGATCAGACCGACCTCCTGCGCGATGGCCGAGTAGATGAAGTCGGTGCGCAGGTAGGGGATGAGCTCGCCTCCGTCGGGCGAGGTGAACGTGCCCCGGCCGATGCCGGTCCCGCCGAAGCCGCCGTTGGCGATCGAGTAGAGGCTCTTCACGAGCTGGTAGGAGCCGCAGTCCTGGCGGTACTCGAGCTGCCCGTTGAGCGCGCAGTAGACCTTCTCGTCCGTCCAGGGCTCGAGCCAGATCGTGACTCGCTCTCGGACTCGACCGATGGCCTCGTAGAGGACGACCGCGCCTGCGAGGAAGAGCCCGAGCCCGAGCCCGACCCAGAGCGCGCGCCCGGTCGCGACGTAGAGCATCGCGAGGAAGATCCCGAAGACGAGCAGCGCGCTGCCGAGGTCGTTCGTCTGGACGATGACGAGCATGGCGGCGCCCCAGATCGCGAGCAGCGGGCCGACGTCCTTGAGCCGGCCGCTCGCGACCGACTCGCGCTTCTCGCGCAGGTAGCCGGCGAGGAAGACAACGAGGCAGATCTTCGCGAGCTCGCCCGGCTGGAACTGGAGCGGTCCCGCGGAGACCCAGAGCCGCACGCCGTTCACGCGCTCGCCGAGCCCGGGCACGGACGGGAGCAGCAGGAGGACGATCGCCGAGACGCCGAAGAGGTAGCGGTACGACTCGAGGACGCGGTAGTCGTGCCGGAGCGCGACGAGGACGAACGCGAGGACGCCGACGCCGATGACGACCCAGAGCGCCTGCCGGGCGCCGTCGTCGGCGTCCAGGCGGTAGTTGAAGGTGACGCCGAAGGCGGTGAGCACGGCGGCCAGCGGCAGCAGCCCGCCGTCGGCGAACGGCGCCGCTCGACGGACGACGACGTGCGCGGCGACGTAGAGGGCGAAGAAGAGGACGCCGTACGCCGCGACTTCCGGGGCTGCATGCGCCTCACGGGCGATGGCGACGCTCGCGAGCGCGGCTCCCGCGATCAGCCCCGCGAGCACGATCCCGACGAGCTCGCGGCCGCGCGCCGTCATCGCGCGAGCCCCCAGTAGAGGACGAGGACGGCCGCGGCCAGGGCGCCCGCGATCGCGGCGAGGGCGGCGGCCCGGCCACCCGGGCCTGCACCGTGGCGGCGCAGGCTGGCGGGAGACGGCAGGCTCGTCGTCTCGATGGTCGGCGGGGACGTCTCCGGGATGCTCCCGGGAACCTCCGCTTCGCCCGCGCTCGTCTGCGCGGGCTCCGTCGCGTCGTCGGAGGCATCCTCGTCGGTCGCATCGTCTCCGAGGAGCTCGAAGAGGACGACGGTGATGTTGTCCTGGCCGCCCCGCGCGTTCGCGGCCGCGACGAGCGCCTCCGCCGCTTCCGCGGGAGCTCCCTCGGCCTCCCTGACGGTCGCGAGGATCTCGGCGTCGTCGACCATGATCGGCAGACCGTCCGAGCAGAGCAGGAAGAGGTCGCCGGGACGGCCCTCGAGCGTGAACGCGTCCACCTCGACCGTGGGCTCCGTGCCGAGCGCTCTCGTGATCGCGGAGCGCTGCGGATGGCGCTCGGCCTCCTCCGGTGTCAGCAGGCCGCTCTCGACGAGCTCGGCGACGAGCGAGTGATCGGCCGTGAGCTGCGCGAGCGAGCCGGCGCGCAGGAGGTACGCGCGGGAGTCACCGACGTGGCCGATGGTCACCGTGCCGGCGGCCTCGTCCACGAGCGCAGCCGTCACCGTCGTGCCCATGCCCGCCGTCTGCGGGTCGGAGACCGACTGCTCCCATATTCGGCGGTTCGCTTCTGCGATGAGCGCCACGAGTCCTTCGGCGCCGTGCACCTGGTCGGACGACTCCTCGAGCGCCGTCGCGGCGAGCCGCGCGGCGATCTCGCCCGCGCGGGCGCCACCCATTCCGTCCGCCACCGCGAAGAGCGGTGGCTCGCACACGAACGCGTCTTCGTTGCGCAGCCGGCGGCGGCCGGTGTCGGTGACGCCAGCAGCGCGTCCGAGCCTGATCCGCGGGCCGCTCACGGCTCGAGCCGGAGCTCCGTTTGCCCGACGGTGAGCGTCTCCTCGGGGCGGAGACGACGCGCGCCCTCGATGCGCTTCCCGCCCACGAAGGTGCCGTTCGTCGATCCCAGGTCCTCCACCCAGAGGCCGTCGGCGCGCGGGACGAGGCGCGCGTGGCGCGCGGACGCGAAGTCGTCCCCGTCCAGGCGCACATCGGCCTCCGCGTGTCGTCCGAGCACCGTCGGCGCGGTGACCGTGAGCACGCGACCGGGCGGGAGCGCCGGGCTGGAGACGACGACGAGCCGTGCGGGCTGCACGAGCTTCGCGCGGGCGGCGTCGGCCTCGGCCGCCCGGAGCACGATGCTCTCCTGCGGCGCCCCGGCGAGATCCTTCGTCGCGCTACGCATGACGAGCACGATGAAGAGGTAGAGGAGCACGAGGAAGGCCACCTTCAAGAGCAGGAGCGTCTCGTCGGCGGAGAGCGCGTCGATCGTCACCGCTCCCGCGGGAGCCCGAAGACGAGCTCGGTCGAGCCGAGGGTGATTCGGTCGCCGTCCTCGAGCTCGTGTCGCGTCACGCGCCTCCCGTTCACGAGCGTTCCGTTCGTCGAGCCGAGGTCGGCGACCCAGTAGGCGCTCCCGATCCGACGGATCGCCGCGTGCTTCCGCGAGACGTTCGGATCCGCGAGCCGGATGTCGGCCTCGCGCGAGCGACCGAGGACGACCTCGGGCTTCGTGAGCGGACGGCTCTTGCCGTCGAGCGTGAGGACGGCGGCGGCGGGCTCGTCCGGTGCCTCGGCGCGGTAGACCATCGTGTGCGCGGGCTCCTCGGCGGGCGGCTCGGGGAGGCCCGCGACGTCCTCGGCGGATGCGTCCTCGGGCGCCATTCGGGTCGCGATGCCGAACTCGCCGACCGCGAGGTCGTCGTCGGTTCGCAGGAGCACCCGTGGCGGGGTCAGGAGCGCGTAGCCTTCCCGCCGCGCGTGCTCGGCGAGGTACTCGGCCAGCTCCGAGCGGAGCGCGTCCTCGTAGCCCGCGAACTGGGCGCGGTCCTTGGAACAGAGGTAGACGGCGTACTCGTTCGGGACGTAGACGCGGGAGACCGAGACCGAGCGGTGGTCGTCCATCTCCTTGACGAGCTTGCGTGCGAGCTCGATCGGCTGGACGTGGCTGCGGAAGGCTCGTCCGAACAGGCCCTCGAACAGGCCCTCGATCCGCGACTCGAGCGTGCGCAGGAGCGTCATGGCGGCTACCCGCGCCTCGCGCCTCGAGCCGCACTCTCCACGCGCGCGGGGTCTCTCCGGGCAGGAATTCTCATCCCAGGTCTCGGACGAGTCTAGATGGCGGTCGCGACCGTAGCGCCGCGCCGCCTCCGCTCGCGAGCGGCCGCTCCGACGGCGATCCACGCGCAGGCGACGACGAGCGTAGGGAGCACGCCGGCGCCCAGGACGGTCGAGCACGCGACGAGCCCGAGCCCGAGCGCGGCGACGCCGTGCTCGGAACGGGCCGCGAGCCAGCGCAGGGACGCGGCGGCGACGCCTGCGACGGCGGCGGCGAAGAGGAGCGCCGGCTCTCCGGCGAGCGCGCTCCAGAGCGCGACGGCGACGTCTGCGACCGAGTCGCGCGGCGCGATCTCGAGCACAGGCGCGCTCCCGCCTCCGACCGGGAGGTGGGACGCGGTGACTCCCACCACGACCGTAGCCGTCAGGACTGCAGCGAGCGCGTGGAGGGCGCGGCGAGCCGGACTGCGAGCGGGCTGGACCGCGAGCGGGACGAGCGCCCACAGCCCGAGCCCTGCGAGCACGAGGCTCCCGGCGAAGAGGAGGCCGTGCCGTGCGTCCCGCCAGGAGATCGCGAGCCATGCGACTGCGAGCGCCCCGTACAGGATCGCGAGGCTCTGGGCAAGGTTCCCGAGCGGGAACACGGGGGTAGCGAGCGCGACGACGAGACCGAGGCGAGGGTCGAGCCACGAGGCGAGCGCGGCGAGCACGACGAGGAGCGCGATGAGGAGCGGCGGCCAGAACGGGAGGAACGTCGTCCCCAGAGCGGCGGTCGCTGCTGCCAGGGCGGCGGGAGCGAGGCGGCGAAGGAGTGCCCGGCCGCGGGCGACGGGCTCCTCCCGGACTGCACCGGCGGTCCGTGCCGGTGGCTGCGCGCGGCGGTCGCGCAGCACCGATCGCAGGTCGGCCGCGAGCGCGGATGCGCGCGGCCGCCGCGCCGGATCGGGGTTGAGCGCGGCGTCCACCGCGGCGACGAGGCGTCGCGGGAGGTCGCGTCGCTCGGCCGCGAGCGGGGGCGCTCCTCGCTCGATCGCTCGTGCTACGTCCTGCAGCGGGAGCCCCCAGAACGGGTGCCGGCCTGCGAGCGCCTCCCAGAGCATCACCCCGACCGACCACACGTCGCTCTCCGGCGTCGCGTCCGCGCCGGCGAGGCGCTCCGGCGCGATGTACGCGAGCGTCCCCGGTACGTCTCCCGCCGCGGTCAGCGTGTCGGCGCCGTCGAACTGCGCGAGGCCGAAGTCGAGGAGCCGCACACGCACCTCCTCTGCGTCCTCGAGGAGGACGTTGGACGGCTTGACGTCGCGATGGACGATGCCGGCTCGGTGCGCGTGGGCGAGCGCGTCGAGGATCTGCGCTGCGATCTCGACGGCGTCGCGGTCGGAGACGGCCCCCGCGCGGAGCGCCTCGCGCACGGTGCGGCCGGGGACGTACTCGTACGCGATGTAGACGTGGCTCGCATCGTGGCCGACGTCGTAGGCGCGGACGCAGCGCTCGTGACGGAGCCTGCGCGCTGCCTGGGCCTCGCGCTCGGCGCGCGCGGCCGCCTTCCCCTCGCGGGGGATGATCTTGAGCGCGACGTCGAGCCCGGTCCGCTCGTCGCGGGCGAGCCAGACGGAGCCCGAGCCGCCGCTTCCCAGCGGGCGGACCGCGCGGTAGCGGCCGAGGACGAGCTCTCGTGTCGGAGCGAGCGCGACGGAGGACACGGGTACCCGCCCACTTGGCCACGCAGGTGAGAACTCCTCTCGCGCGTCGGCCGCCGAGCCGCTTCGCGCGGCGTCGTCTCTCCGGCCGAGCATCTAGAGTCCCTGCAATCCGTGGGCGCTCGCGACGACGACATCCTCGACTTCGACTTCTTCGACGAGGAGGAGCCGCCCTCGTGGGAGGACCTCCCCAAGCGCGAGCCTGAGCTCTCGCGGAGCTCCCGCGGCCCGCGCGGTCGCGGCCCACGGTTCGGCGCTCCGAGCAACCTGACGCCGCTGCTCCGGCTCGTGGGGCTGATCGCGCTTGCGATCCTCGTCGTCGTGCTCCTCGTCGTCTGGGTCGAGGGCTGCACGACCGAACGGAAGACCGCTCGCTACTCCGATTACATGGCCGAGATCGGCGTTGTCGGAACGAACTCGGCGCGGCTCGGCCGCAACCTCGCGACGACGCTGACGACCCCGGGCCTCAAGCTGGAGGATCTCGACGCGAAGCTCCGCGGGTTCGTCCAGACGGCCGAGAACCAGGTGCGGCGAGCGCAGTCGCTCCGCCCGCCCGGCCCGCTCTTCGACGCGCACGCGGGGGCGATCGAGGCCCTCCAGTACCGCGCGAACGGGGTCAAGGGCCTCCAGGTCTCGTTCTCCGAGCTCACGAGCGAGACGGACGCCGCCACCGCCGGCGCTCAGCTCGCGCTCTCCATGCAGCGCCTGCTCGCGAGCGACGTGATCTGGACGGACTCGTTCGTGGCCCGCGCCCGGCTCGCGCTGGAGGCCGAGGGGATCAGCGGGGTCGAGGTGCCGCCGTCGCAGTTCGTCACTGCGCCCGAGATCACGAGCGCGAGCGCGCTCGCCGCGATCTGGCAGCGGATCCAGGGCGCATCGACCGGCGGGACGCCGACCGGGCTCCACGGAACCGGGATCTCGTACGTCAAGGCGCTGCCGAGCGGGCAGCTCCTCTCGACCACGACCGAGACGACGATCCGGGTCAGTGACCAACTCGCGTTCGAGGTCGGGGTCGAAGACACGGGCGATGCACAGGAGGTGCAGATCGTCGTGACGTTGACGATCCCGAAGCAGCCCGAGCCGATCGTCCGCAAGCAGACCATCCCGATCATCGACCCGGGCGAGATCAAGGCGGTGACGTTCCAGATCGGCACGCTCGTCCCGTTCGGGGAGCGGATCGCCGTCCGGGTGGACGTCGACCCGGTGCCGGGCGAGACGAACCTCGCGAACAACTCCGCCGAGTACCCGGTCATCTTCACGCTGTGACCGTCTCGCTCGCGCTGGCGGCGGCTGCCTCGGCGGTTGCTGCTCTCGCGCTCGCCGTCGCGCTCGTCCTCTGGCGGCGCCTGACGAAGCTCGAGCAGCGGCAGGCGGTCGTGCTCGCCGGCGGCCGGCACGACTTGCTCGAGTTCGCCGTCGCCTTGCAGGGGCGCATCGACGACGTGAGCCGCGCGGTCAGCGAGGTCGCCGCGGGGCTCTCTCGCGTCGACCGGCGGGTCGACGGCGCGATCACGAACACGGCGGTCGTGCGCTACGACGCGTACGAAGGCACCGGTGGCCAGCAGTCGGCGTCCGTCGCGCTCCTCGATGCGCACCGGACCGGCACCGTCGTGACGGCGATCCAGGGCCGCGACTACGCGCGCATCTACGTGAAAGAGCTCGATCGCGGCCGCGCCTCCGTCGCGCTCTCGCCCGAGGAGCAGGAGGCGGTCGAGCGCGCGATGGCTCGGTAGCCCGCTGCCGGTCGCGCTACGCCGCCGCGGCCGCGGAGGCGGGCTCGAGCCCTGGGAGGTACATACGCCACGTGTCCGGGATGTGCTCGGTCGCGAGGCGGATGAAGAGCACGGGGGACGGCGGCCGCGGGCTCGTGCGCAGCGTCATCGAGGTCTCTTCGAGGAGCCGGTCGCCCTTGCGGTGGTTGCAGGGAGCACAGGAGGCGACGACGTTCTCCCACACCGATGCGCCACCGCGGGAGCGGGGTACGACGTGGTCGAGCGTGAGTCGAGTCGTCTCCGATCCGCAGTAGGCACACTGCCAGCCGTCGCGGGCGAAGAGCACGCGTCGCGAGATCCGACGCGTTACGGTGCGTGGGACGCGGACGTACGTGACGAGTCGGATCACGTGTGGTCGCGGGTGCGCCGTGGTCGCCGAGCGGAGGGGACGGTCGTGGCTCTCGAGGATCTCGGCCTTGCCCTTCCAGACGAGGACGTGGGCGCGGCGCAGGCTGCAGACGTTGAGGGGCTCGTAGCTTGCGTTGAGGACGAGAACCCGGTCCACTGCGCGCTGAGGGTAGCACCGGGCGCGCGGCGCGACGGCCACCGAGCCAACCTAGGACGGCTCTCCGAGCGCGCCTCGAGTCGCCACCGCGACCGCGCTGACGGCGTGCTCGGGGAAGCGCCGGCGGAGCTCGGCCGCGCACGTCTCGGCGTCCGTCGCCCAGACGACGACGGTCGGCCCCGAGCCCGACAAGGTGGCGCCCGCCGCCCCCGCGGGAAGCTCTGCGCGGATCGCGGCGAGGAGCTCCGAGGGCCGGTACGGCTCGTGCAGGCGATCCACGAGCGCGGCGCCCATCAGGGCCGCATCACCGGCGCCGATCGCCGTCCCGAGTAAGAGCGCCCGGGCCACGGTGAAGGCGGCATCGTCGTGCGGCACGCGATCGGGGAGGCGTGAGCGGGCCTCGTCCGTCCGCGTGCGCTCGCCCGGGACGACGAGGACCGCGCGCAGCGGAAGTCGGTCGGCGACGCGCGCGATCCGCCCCTCCCACGTCAGGCACACGCCCCCGACGAGCGCCGGAGCGAGGTTGTCGGCGTGCGGCTCGAGCCGGAGCCCGTGCGCGAGGAGCTCCTCCGGGGTCTCGTCCCGCCGTGCCGCTGCGAGGCCGAGCGCGATCGCGGCTGCGGACGAGCCGAGCCCGCGCTCGAGCGGAATGCGGTTGCGCAGCCGGAAGCGGACGCCTCGGGGCGACGCGAGCAGGCTGTACGCGCGGACGACGAGGTTCGAGTCGTCCGCGGGGAGCTCGTCGGCGCCCTCTCCCTCGATCTCCACGCTCACCCGGCCCGCGGGGCCGTGGTCGAGCTCGAGCTCGTTCCAGAGGTCGAGGGCGACGCCGGCGCAGTCGAACCCCGGACCGAGGTTCGCCGAGGTCGCGGGAGCGCGGACGATCACGCGCCGGCCGCCGCCGCGGCGATCGCGTCGGGATCCGGATCGACGACGAGGGGCTCGGGGGCGACGCGCGCCGCCGCGTCCGGATCCTTGAGGCCGTGCCCTGTGATCGTCGCGACCACGCGTGCGCCTCGCGGCGGGTCGAGCGTGAGCGCGGCCAAGCCGGCGGCAGAGGATGGCTCGCAGAAGAGGCCCTCGAGCTTTGCGAGTTGCGCCCAGGCCTCGAGGATCTGCGCGTCCGTCACCGTCGAGATCTCGACGTCGAGCGACGCCACGACCTCCCGGTGGGCGGGCTCCGCTATGCGAATCGCGGAGGCCACCGTGCGCCGCCGGTCCGCAGCCTGGACGGAGACAAGGCGCGCTCTCTCGGCGAGCTCGGAGAGGCCCTTCGCGTAGGACACGGTGTTCCCACCTCCCCCGTAGGGGACGACGAAGACGTCCGGAACGGCGCCGAGCTCGTCGACGATCTCGAAAACCGCGGTTTTTTGTCCTTCGAGGCGGTGCGGGTTGAGCGAGTTGACGAGCGCATGCGTTCCGCGCTCGGCGAGCGCCCGCGCGGCCGCGAGCGCATCGTCGAAGCTGCCTCGCACCTCGAGCACGCGGGCTCCGTGCATGAGGCTCTGGGCGAGCTTGCCGGAGGCGACAGCGCCTTCCGGCTGGAGCACGAGCGCGCGGATCCCGGCTCGAGCCGCGTACGCGGCTGCGGAGGCTGCGGTGTTTCCCGTCGACGCGCAGATCACCGCCGACGCCCCTCGCTCGAGGGCCTTGGAGACGGCGACCGTCATCCCCCGGTCCTTGTAGCTCCCTGACGGGTTCGCCGGCTCCCACTTCAGCCACAGCTCGACTCCCAGCCGCTCCGAGAGGCGCGGCGCGGGGAGGAGCGGGGTCGATCCCTCACCGAGGCTCACGATCGGCGTCTCCGCGCCGACCGGGAGCCGGTCGCGGAAGCGCTCGATCAGGGGAACCGTCACGTCCAGCCGAGCTCCTCGACGCCTCGGTCCGAGACGACGCGGAGCGCAGTCGGCGGCTCGAGCGTCTCCGGCATGGCCGCGATCGCGCGGACGCTGCGCGCGACGCTCCCGACCGGCGCCTCGTGCGTCACGATGTGGAGGGTCGCGCCCGCGTCGGTCTGGTTCTGGACGAGCCGGGCGACCGAGACGCCCTCGACCGCGAGCTGGCCCGCCACGCGGGCGAGCACGCCGGGACGGTCATCGACGTCGACGCGGACGTAGAACGGGGAGCGGATCGCATCCGCGTCGGCGCGCGCGAGCGAGCGGCGGGCGGGATCGTCCTGGAGGAAGCCGGGCCCCGAGGTGCCGACGATCGACACGAGGTCGGCCACGACCGCCGAGGCCGTCTCGATGCCGCCCGCACCCGGACCCGAGAGCGTGATCTCCCGGATCGCGTCCCCCTGGAGCATGACCGCGTTGAACGCGCCCTCGACGGCCGCGAGCGGGTGGTGGCGGTCGACGAGGGCGGGCCCCACCCGGACGTCCGCCGCGCCGTTCGCGAGGGTCGCCTGCCCGACGAGCTTCACCGTCATCTCGAGCGCGCGGGCGGCCGCCACGTGCTCGGGCCGCACGGCCTCGATCCCCTCGACCTCGACGTCCTCGGGCGCGACCCGGGCGCCGAAGGCCACCGAGGCGAGGATCGCCATCTTCGCTGCGGCATCCGCTCCCGAGACGTCGTCGACGGGGTCCGCCTCGGCGTAGCCGAGACGCTGGGCTTCGGCGAGCGCCTCCTCGTAGGTCCGGCCCGCCTCCATCTCGCCGAGGACGAAGTTCGTCGTGCCGTTGACGATCCCGAGGACGCGGTGCACGTGCGTCGCCACGAGCGCCTCGCGGAGGACCTTGATCACCGGGATCGCCGCGCACACGCACGCCTCGAAGCGGAGTTGCGCGCCCCCGCGTGCCGCCGCGGCGAAGAGTTCCGGGCTGCGGTGCGCGACGAGCTGCTTGTTCGCGGTCACGACCGACACGCCCCGCTCGAGGAGCGAAAGCACGTACGAGCCGGCCGGCTCCAGCCCGCCCATGAGCTCGGCTGCGAGCGCGATCTCTCCGTCACCGAGGATCTCCTCGGCGTCCGTCGTGAGGACGCCGTCCTCGGGTGCGAATCCCCGCTCCTTCGCGAGATCGCGCACGAGCGCGCGGGTCACGCGGAGCCTGCGGCCCGTCAGACGCTCGATGTCGTCGCCGGTCTCGACGAGCAGGCGGTGGACGGCGGCGCCGACCGTTCCGTAGCCGAGGAGCGCGATAGGGACGTCGACGGGGGTCACGGGGCCGCAGCCTAGCCGACGGAGGAACTGCATAGGCTGCGTACGTTGTGCATAATACGCTGGTGGCGACAGTGGCCATCGTCGGCGCCTCCGGCTACACGGGGCAGGAGACCCTCGACCGGGTGCTCGCGCACCCGGCGCTCGAGCTGTACGCGCTCGGCTCCGACTCGCTCGCGGGGCGGCCGGCTGACGCGCTCGATCCCCGCCTCGGCCGGAACGGCTTTCGGCGGATCCCCCGCTTCATCACGAACGACGCGGCTCTCTCCTCCGGCGCCGACGTGATCTTCCTCTGCCTCTCGCACGAGGAGGCCGCCGCGCTCGAGCCCCCGCCGCGAGGCGTCGTCGTCGACCTCTCCGGCGGGCACCGGTTCGCCGAGCCCGCGATCTACGAGTCCTGGTACGGATTCCGCCACCCGTTCCCGGAGCGCCTCGGCGAGTGGTCGTACGGCCTGCCCGAGGTCTCGCCGCCCAGCGGTCGTCTCATCGCGAACCCGGGTTGCTACGCCACCGCGGCGCTGCTCGCGCTCGCTCCCGTGGCGGACGCGATCGAGCCGAGCGGCGTCGTCGTCGACGCGAAGTCCGGGGTCTCGGGAGCGGGGCGCACCCTCAGCGAGCGCTCGCATGCCGGCTCGGTGCTCGAGAACACCGCGCCGTACAAGGTCGGGGCGCACCAGCACGCGCCCGAGATCGCTCAGGCCCTCGGGTTCCCGGTGACCTTCGTGCCGCACCTCCTCCCCGTCCGCCGTGGCCTGATCGCCACCTGCTACGTGCGCTCGACGGGGCCGGATCTGCGCGAGCTCCTCGAGGAGCGCTACGCGGACAGCCACATCGTGTCCGTGCTCCCCGAGGGCGCCGTCCCCGAGCTCGCGCGCGTCCAGGCGACGGACGGAGCGGAGATCGGCGTCTTCGAAGATCGCCTCACCGGCGACTCGGTTCTCATCTGCGCCATCGACAACCTCGGCAAGGGCGCCGCGGGTCAGGCCGTGCAGAACGTGAACCTCCTGTACGGCTACGAAGAGACGGCCGGTCTGCGGCTCTCCGGGGTCCTCGTCTGATGTCCGTCACCGCGGCAGCGGGGTTCGCGGCGAGCGGCGTTCACGCGGGGATCCGACGAGAGGCGCCCGACGTCGCGCTCGTCCGCTCTCTCGAGCCCGCCGTCGGAGGCGCGCTGTGGACGACGAACCGCGTTCAAGCCGCTCCAGTCGAGGTCTCGCGCCGGCACCTCGCGCTCGCGGAGCCGCAGGCGGTCGTCGTCAACGCGGGCGTCGCCAACGCCGCGACCGGCGAGCGCGGCGTGGAGGACGCCGAGCGCACGGCCGAGGAGGCTGCGCGGGCTCTCGGGCTCGAGGCCGAGGAGGTCGTGGTGCTCTCGACGGGCGTGATCGGCGTCCCCCTGCCGATGGACAAGCTCCTCCGCGGGGTGCGCGAGGCGGCTGCCGCGCTCTCCCCCGACGGTGGGGACGCGGCCGCGCGCGCGATCCTCACGACCGACGCCGGTCCGAAGCAGGCGGTCGCCGCTCGCGCGGGCTTCACGGTCGGAGGAATGGCTAAGGGCGCCGGGATGATCCACCCCCGGCTCGCGACCATGCTCGCCGTCGTCACGACCGACTACCCGCTCGAGCCGGGCGAGGCGGACGCCTTCCTCCGGCCGGCCGTCGACGCGAGCTTCAACCGCATCTCCGTCGACGGCGAGTGCTCGACGAACGACGCGGTCGTCCTGCTTGCGAATGGAGCGAGCGACGTCGAGCGGAGCGCGGAGACCGACGCGGCGTTCGCCGCCGCGCTCGGAGAAGTGTGTGGAGCGCTTGCGCGCGCCATCGTCGAAGACGGCGAAGGCGCCACCGTGCTGCTCGAGATCCGGGTGCGGGGCGCCGCCTCGGAGGAGGAGGCGGTCGCCGTCGCGCAGCGGATCGCCACCTCGCCCCTCGTCAAGACCGCGACGTTCGGACGCGATCCGAACTGGGGACGCGTGCTCGCCGCCGCCGGCTCGGCGCCCTGGAACGGCGGCTTCGCCCGCGTCGACCCGAGCCGGCTGACGGTCGCCTACGACGGCGTCGTCGTCTTCGAGCGCGGCGTCCCGACGGGGCACCTGCCCGAGCTCGCCGGCAGCGCGGTCGCGATCGAGCTCGACCTCGGGCTCGGAGACGGCGCTGCGTCGTACCTCGCCTCCGACCTCACGTACGACTACGTGCGCCTGAACGCGGAGTACACGACGTGAGCCGGGTCGTCCTCAAGCTCGGCGGTCGCGTCGCCGCGGAGAGCGCCGGCGAGGCGCTCGCGCTGCGCGCAGCGGGGCACGACGTGGTCGTCGTACACGGCGCCGGGCCGCAGATCTCGTCCGAGCTCGAGCGGCTCGGCATCCCGGTCACGTTCGTCGCGGGCAGGCGGGTGACGGACCCTCGGACGCTCGCGGTCGTGCGCGCGTCCCTCCGAGCCGTCGGGGCCGAGCTCACCGCCGCACTCGGCCCCGCGGCAGTGCCCCTCATGGGCGACGAGATCGGGCTCGAAGCCGTCCCCGTGCCCGAGCTCGGCCTCGTCGGCGATCCCCTGCCCTGCCGGCCGCCGCTCATCGAGGAGCTCCTCGCGGCCGGCCGCATTCCCGTCGTCGCTCCGCTCGCCGTCGGCCCGCTCAACGTGAACGCCGACGAGGCGGCGAGCGCGTTGGCGGTCGGACTGGGGGCGGATCGCCTCGTGTTCGTCTCGGATGTCCCCGGTGTTTACCTCGACGGAGCAGTCGCCGCACGCATCGAGGCGAGCCAGGCCGACCGGCTCCTCGACGCCGGCGCGCTCGAGGGCGGAATCGTCCCCAAGCTCCTCGCGGCGGTGCGCGCCGCCCGACTCGGCGTCCGCGCCGAGATCGGCGTGACCGAGGTCGCGGCGTGACCGCTTCGCGGGGCATCGCGCGAGCCCCTCGAGCCGTGGAGCGTCTGCTGCCGACGTACGCGCGGGCGCCGGTGACGATTGTGCGCGGCGAGGGCACTCGTGTCTGGGACGCGGAGGGCCGCGAGTACCTCGACTTCGGCGGCGGGATCGCCGTCGTCGGGCTCGGGCATCTCCACCCCGCGCCGCTGGCGGCCGCGCAAGCGCAGCTCGACCGCCTCTGGCATGCCTCGAACCTCTACTGGACGGAGCCGCAAGTCGAGCTCGCGACGCTGCTCTCGGAGAGGTTCGGAGGCGCAAGGGCGTTCTTCTGCAACTCGGGCGCAGAGGCGGTCGAGGCTGCGCTCAAGTACGCGCGCAAGGCGACCGGGAAGCCGGGCATCCTCGCGCTCGAGGGTGGCTTCCACGGCCGCACGCTCGGGGCGCTCTCGGCAACCGGGCAACCGGGGAAGCGCGACCCGTTCGCGCCGCTCCTGCCCGGGGTGCGCTTCGTCCCGCCGAACGACGTCGCCGCGCTCCAGGCCGCCATGCATGACGACGTCGGCCTCGTGCTCCTCGAGCCGATTCTGGGCGAGGGCGGCGTGATCCCCCTCGCGAGCGAGTTCCTCGCCGCCGCGCGAGAGCTCGACGCGCTCCTCTGTCTCGACGAGATCCAGTGCGGCGTCGGGCGGACGGGGACCTTCTTCGCCTTCGAGCAGGCTGGCGTTCGGCCGGATCTCGTGACGCTCGCGAAGGCGCTCGGAAACGGCCTCCCGATCGGGGCCTTGCTCGTCGCGGACGAGGTTGCGGACGCGTTCGCTCCCGGCGACCACGGCTCGACCTTCGGAGGCAACCCGGTCGCCTGCGCTGCCGCGTGCGCCGTCGTCGAGGCGATCGACGACGACCTCCTCGCGCGCGTGCGCGCCCACGGCGCCACGCTCGTCGCCGAGCTGGCGACGCTCCCGGGGGTCGAGGAGGTGCGCGGACGAGGCCTCCTACTCGGCGCCGTCCTCGAGCGGTCGGCAGCCGAGGTCGTCGACGCCTGCCGCGAGCGCGGGCTCCTCGTGCTCAGCGCGGGGGAGCGCGTGCTGCGCCTCGCGCCGCCGCTCACCGTCGAGGCGTCCGAGCTCGAGGAGGCGGTTGCGGTTCTGGCGGACGTCCTCTCCGCTAACGCATAACGTGCTAGAGTTCCGCATACTATGAACCGACGCGAGCGCCAGCACGCTATCCTCGAGCTCGTCCGCGAGCGGGCCCTCTCGACCCAGGCCGAGGTCGCCGCCGCGCTGCGCGAGGAGGGGTTCGACGTCGTGCAGACCACGGTCTCCCGCGACATCGCCGACCTCGGGCTCGTCAAGGTGCGCGCGCCGAGCGGCCGCCTCGTCTACGCACCGCCGGGCACGACCGATGCCGACAAGCTGCACGCGCTCGCCGCCGCGATGCGCCGGTACGCCGTCGCGACCGAGGTCGCGGGCAACCTCGTCGTCGTCCAGACGCCGTCCGGATACGCGAGCGCGCTCGCGCAGGCGATCGACGAGGCGGCTCATCCGGGCATCGCCGGCACGATCGCGGGCGACAACACGATCTTCGTCGCCGCCCGCGACGGCGTCTCGGCGCACGCGCTCCGCGACGAGCTCACCGGCTACCTCTTGCAAGGGGCCGCCTGATGGCCCGGACCGCCGTCGTCGCCTACTCGGGCGGGCTCGACACGAGCTGCATCCTCGCGTGGCTGAAAGAGGACTGGTACGGCTTCGACGAGGTCGTCGCCGTGCTCGTCGACGTGGGGCAGGAGTTCGATCTCGAGGAGTCGATCACCCGGGCGAAGGCGGCCGCTGCCGACGACGTGCTCCTCGTCGACCGCAAAGACGCCTTCGCCGAGGAGCAGTGCGCCCGCGCCATCCTCACGAACGCGCTCTACGAGGGGAAGTACCCGCTCGTCTCGGCGCTCTCGCGCCCGGTCATCGCGGAGGCGGTCGCCGGGATCGCGCAGGACCTCGGCGCCGAGGCCGTCGTGCACGGCTGCACCGGCAAGGGGAACGACCAACTCCGGTTCGAGCTCGCCTTCAAGGCGCACTACCCCGGGGTAAAGGTGATCGCGCCGCTGCGCGACCGGATCTGGACGCGCGACGAGGAGATCGAGTACGCGCTCGCCAAGGGCATCCCCGTCGTGCAGACGGCGGCCTCGCCGTACTCCATCGACGAGAACCTCTTCGGTCGTGCGATCGAGGCCGGCGTCCTCGAGGATCCCTGGAACGCGCCGCCCGACGAGCCCTACGCGCTCACCGCCGATCCGGCCCAGGCTCCGCCTCCGATCGAGGTCGTCGTCGGCTTCGAGCGAGGGCTGCCGGTGTCGATCGACGGCGAGGAGCTCGCGCTCGCCGAGCTCATCGTGCGGATGAACCACCTCGCCGGGGCGTACGGGATCGGCCGGATCGACATGATCGAGAACCGCGCTGTCGGCATCAAGAGCCGCGAGGTATACGAGGCGCCGGGCGCGATCGCGCTCATCACCGCGCACCAGGCGCTCGAGGACGTCGTCCTGACGAAGGACGAGGCACGGCTGAAGGCCGGCCTCGCGCAGCGCTGGACCGAGCTCGTCTACGAGGGACGCTGGTTCAGCCCGGCGCGCGAGGCGATCGACGCGTTCGTCGACTCGACGCAGCGGCTCGTCACGGGAGAGGTGCGGCTCGCGCTGCGGCCGAGCGTCGCGGTCGTTACGGGACGCCGCTCGCCGCACATGCTCTACGCGGCCGACCTCGCCTCCTACGGCACCGGCGAGACCTTCCCGCACGACGCCGCCGAGGGCTTCATCCGCATCTCGTCGCTCGAGACCGAGCTGCACGCCGCACGGGAGCGCGCCGAGACGCGGGCATAATCGGCCGCGTGACGACCTGGTCGGGCCGAGTCGAGGGCCGCCTCGACGAGCAGGTGTGGGAGTTCCTGCGTGCCGATGACGCGGAGCTCCTCCCGTACGACTGCGAGGCGACCGCCGAGCACGCGCGCCGCCTCGCCGCAGCCGGGATCCTCAGCGCGGACGAGCTCGACGAGGTCGAGGCGCGCCTCGCCGAGATCGCGCAGGACCCCTCCGGCTACCTCGAGACCGACGAGGACGTGCACTCGGCGATCGAGCGACTGCTCGGAGACGTCGGTCGGAAGATCCACGCCGGGCGCTCGCGGAACGACCAGGTCGTCGCCGCGTTCCGGCTGTACGTGCTCGACGCCTGCGCCGAGGCGCGGGAGGCGATCGACGCGCTCGCGCTCGTCTGCCTCTCCTTCGCCGAGACCGAGGCGGAGACGGTCATGCCGGGATACACCCACCTCCAGCGCGCGCAGCCGATCACATTCGGCCACCACCTGCTCGCGTGGGTGGAGATGCTCGATCGCGACCGCACGCGCTTCGCGGCGGCGGCCGAGGCGGCCGCCGAGAGCCCGCTCGGCGCAGGCGCGCTCGCGGGCTCCACCCTCGCGCTCCCTCCGCCCCCGCGCCAGATGCGCAACTCGATCGACGCGGTCGCCGATCGCGACTTCGCCCTCGACTACCTCTACGCCGCCGCCGTCCTCTTCACCCACCTCTCGCGGATCGGCGAGGAGATCGTCCTCTGGGCGAGCCAGGAGTTCGGGTTCGTGAAGCTCCCCGAGAGCGCCGCGACCGGCTCGTCGATGATGCCGCACAAGCTCAACCCGGACGTCGCCGAGCTCGTCCGCGGCAAGGCGGGCACGGCGATCGGCCGGCTGACCGGGCTCCTCGCCACGGTCAAGGGGCTCCCGCTCGCCTACGACCGCGACCTGCAGGAGGACAAGGCCCCCGTCTTCGCCGCGCGGCGGGACGTCCGGCTTGCGCTCGAGGCGCTGACAGTGCTCGTGAGCGGGCTCGAGGTCGATCGTGCGCGGATGGCGAAGGCGGCGGCGGACCCCCTCCTGCTCGCGACCGACGTCGCCGAAGCGCTCGTCCGGAAGGGTGTGCCCTTCCGCGACGCCCACGAGCAGGTCGCCGCGAGCGTCCGAGACGGGACCTTCCGCAAGCCGCGGCGGGCGGCACCTCGTCCCGCTCCCGGCCCGGGAGGGATCCGGGAGGCACTCGCGGAGGCCCGCCGCCGCTTCGTCGACAACCTGTAGGGTCGAGCGTGGCTTGTCTCTCCGAGCTCGCCTCGCCCCGCAGGCCTGTTGCTCGTTGCGTTAGGACCCGACGAGCGCGTCGCGCACGCGGCGCTGGAAGTCGGCGATGAGCCGCTCGCTCTCCATCATGAGGCGGCCCTGCGGCACGGCGCCCGAGTCGAGCCCGCGCTGGACGGATTCGACGAGCGAGACGTCCTCCTCGGCGACCTGGCTGTCCCAGGCCATGAGCTCCTCGAGCTCCGCCGCTGGGATGTCGGGCGCAAAGTAGTAGTCCGTCACCTCGATCGTGCGGTGCGTTCCGTCCGGGATCCAGCGCTCGAGCGACACGTTCGGGAAGCCCGGCGCGATGTTGACGGTCGTGGCGGGAAAGAGGAAGTGGTACTGCGCCTGCGTCACCTCGCCCCGCGGCGTGTACGGGGACTGGCCGTCTCCGGCGAGCGCCGAGGCGCGCACCGGGCCGATCTGGCTCGAGAACGTCGCGTGCACCGCGAGGCCGTACGCGTCGGGGCCGACGTCGATCACCTTGCTGAACCCCGGGTGCGCGGCGGGGCAGTGGTAGCACTCGAGGTAGTTCTCGATCGCGACCTTCCAGTTCGACGCGATCGGCCACTCGTGGTGCGAGTGGAAGCGGAGCGCGTCGACGTCGAGCCCGCTCGAGGCGACGATCTCCGGGAGCTCGCCGAGGGTGTCCGCGAGCGGCTCGGCCTCCGGGTCGGGGTTCGCGAACACGAACGGCCCCCAGGTGCCGACGGAGATCGGGTGGAGCGAAAAGGCAGTCGCGTCGAAGCCGGGCTCGCGCTCGGAGCGGGGCGCTCTGCGCAGCGTGCCGTCGAGGTCGTACGTCCAGGCGTGGTACGGGCACTGGAGCGTCTCGCGGCATCCCTTCCCGGCGACTACGAGGTGGCCGCGATGCCGGCAGACGTTGACGAACCCCCGGAGCTCGCCGTCGCGGTCGCGCACGACGACGATCGGCACGTGTCCGACCTGGGCGGCGACGTAGCTCCCCGACTCGGCGACCCACTCTGCCGGCGCGGCGTACGTCCAGGCGGAGGCGAAGATGCGCTCGCGTTCCAGGGCGAGCACCGCGGGATCCGAGTACCAGGAAGCGGGGAGCGTCCAGCCGTCCTCGAGCGCGTGCTCGAGCGGGGGGAGCGCTGGTTTCGTCGCGACGGTCGTCATGGGTCAGCCCTTGCGCTTTGACAGGAGTGTCAGTCAGGATACTCGGCATCCGTCGAGAGGAGCAAGCGCTGATCCCTCGAGTCCCGACACCCGCCGTCTCCGACCGGGTAGACGAGATCCTCCGCGCAGCCTGCCGCGTCGTCGTCGGCGAGGGCGCCCACGCGTTGCGCATCGGGAACGTCGCGCGGGAGGCGGGCGTCTCGCGACCCCTCGTCCACTACTACTTCGCGACGCGCCAGGCGCTCCTACGCGCGACGTTCGCGTTCGCGGAGGAACGGCGTGTGGAGGCGCTCGAAGCGGAGCTCGCCGACCTCGACACGGGCGCCGCCAAGGTGGCGCGCGCGCTCGAGCGGGCTGTCGATCCGGAGCTCCCCGAGATCCCCGCGCTCTGGAACGAGGTCTGGTCGAGCCTCGCGGAGGACGAGGAGCTGCGGCCGCTGCTGCAAGCCCGCTACCGCGACTGGGCGGACCGGATCGTCCGTCTGCTCGAAGAAGGGCGGGACGACGGCTCGGTGCCGCGACACGTCGATGCGCCGACTGCGGGGCTTCGCCTCGCCGCGGTCGCGGATGGCCTCGACTCGATGCTCTACCTCGGCCTCGTCGATCTGCCGCGAGCGCGGTCGCTCCTCGCGTCGTGCCTCGAGCGGGAGCTCGCCTCGTGAGGCTCCCCTCGCAAGCCGTCGCGCTCGTCGACGTGACGAAGCGGTTCGAGGGGGTGACCGCGGTGGACGACGTCACGCTCGAGGTCGCGAGCGGCGAGTTCTTCTCGCTGCTCGGCCCGTCCGGGTGCGGCAAGACGACGAGCCTGCGCATGGTCGCCGGCTTCGAACGCCCCGACGTGGGGCGCATCGTCATCGGCGAGACCGACGTCACGGACGTCCCGCCGCACCGACGGCCGGTCAACACGGTCTTCCAGAGCTACGCGCTCTTCCCGCACCTCACCGTGGAGCAGAACGTCGCCTTCGGGTTGCGGTTCCAGGACATCGACAGAAACGACGCCCGCCGCCGCGTGCGCGACGTGCTCGAGCTCGTCCGCCTGCACGGGCTCGAGCGGCGTCGCCCGCATCAGCTCTCGGGAGGCCAGCAGCAGCGCGTCGCGCTCGCGCGCGCGCTCGTCCTCTCGCCGGCCGTGCTCCTCCTCGACGAGCCCCTCGGCGCGCTCGACGCGAAGCTTCGGCGCGACCTCCAGGTCGAGCTCAAGAGCATCCAGCGCGAGATCGGGATCACGTTCGTGTATGTGACCCACGATCAGGAGGAGGCCCTCACGATGTCCGATCGCCTCGCGGTGATGGCGCGGGGCAAGATCGAGCAGATCGGCACCCCTCGCGAGGTGTACGAGCACCCGGCGACCGCGTTCGTTGCCGACTTCCTGGGCGTGTCGAACCTCATGCGCGGGCACCTGCTCGACAGCGAGACCGTCGAGGTCGGAGGCGTCCGCCTGCGCGCGCTCGGCGGCGGGCGCCCGCCGGGCGTCGTTCGGTTGACCATCCGTCCGGAGCGGGTGCGGATCTCCGCGCCCGGCACGAGCGGGGAGAACTGCGTCGCGGCGACGATCGAGCGCTTCGTCTACCTCGGCTCGACGACCCAGGTCTTCGTCACGCTTCCCGGCGGCGATCGCGTGCAGGCGCTCGTCGCCAACTCAGGCGACGTCGACGAGTACGACGTCGGCGCGGCGGTCACGGCGCAGCTCCCTCGCGACGCGCTCAGAGTCCTCGCCGACGACGAGGCTCCCGCGTGATCGACGTCGCCGTGCTCGGCGCCGGCCTCGCCGGCCTCTCGGCGGCGCGCGACCTTGCCGCCGGCGGCGCCGACGTTGTCGTGCTCGAGGCGCGGGAGCGCGTCGGCGGCAGGGTCGAGCAGGTGCCGCTCCCCGACGGGCGACGAGCCCAGCTCGGAGGCGAGATGGTCGGAACCGCGCACACGGCCTACCTCGCCCTCGTCGAGGAGCTCGGTCTGACGCTGACGACGACGTACACCGCCCTCGACGGGGCGACGACGTACGACCTCCTCGACGGCGTTCTGCGCTCGGAGGACGGCTTCCCGTTCCAGACGCCCGAAGAGCGCGCCGACTACGAGCGAGTCGAGCGGCTCTTCGCGAAGCTCGCCCGGACCGTCGACCCGGACGACCCGTGGTCGCATCCCGACGCCTCGCGGCTCGACGGGCACTCGTGGGCGTCCTGGCTGCGCTCCGTCGACGCGCTCCCGTCGACGGTGCGGGCGATCGAGGCCGGTGCGCTCGCGCTCGCCGCGGGGTCGAGTGAGCGCACCTCGCTTCTCGCCGAGCTGCGCAAGGCTGCGGCCGTGGGCGACGACGGCTTCTACTCCTACGACCTGTGGGAGTGCCACCAGGTCGCCGAAGGATCGGCGGAGGTCGCGCTGCGGATGGCCGCTGAGCTCGGCGACCGGATCCGGCTCGGCGCGACCGTGCGCGCCATCACGGTCGGCTCGACCGACTGCCGCGTCGCGCTCGACACGGGTGAGGAGGTACGAGCGGAGGCGGTCGTCTGCGCGCTTCCCGTCTCCGTGCTGCACGGGATCGCGATCGAGGGCGTCTCTCCCGAGCGGCTCGCGTCGCTCCGTGCGCAGCGCCAGGCGCGGGCGGCGAAGGTCGTCGCCGTCTACGACCGCTCGGTCTGGGCCGATCTCGGAGCGAACGGCCTCTCCGAGGGCGAGCAGCTCCTCGCCTCCACCTGGCCGCAGCAGGAGGGCGTGCTCTCCGGCTTGATCCCACCCGAGCGCCTGCTGTGGCTCGTCGCGACGGCGGAGGAGCATCGCTGCGCTGCGCTCCACGCGGAGCTCGAGCGGATGTACGGTCCGGACGCGGGCTCCCCGCGGCAGACCTTCCTGCGCCTCTGGGGGCTCGACCCGTTCACCCTTGGATACGCGACGCACTGGTGGCCGGGTGACGTCATGCGCGTGGGGCCGCTGCACGGGACGCACGACCCACCGTTCTACGTGTGCGGCTCCGACCAGTGGGTCGCCGGCTACATGGAGGGCGCAGTGAGAACGGGACGGGGCGCGGCTGCGGCCGCGCTCGGAGAGGAGGCGTGATGCACGAGCTCGAGGTGGACGTCGTCGTGATCGGGGCAGGCGTGGCAGGGCTCGCGGCCGCGAACGTCCTTCGTACGGAGGGGCGCGAGGTCGTCGTCCTCGAGGCACGTGACCGGGTCGGTGGACGCCTCTGGAACACGGAGATCGGCGGCGAGGCGAACGAGCTTGGAGGTGAGTGGGTAGCTCCCTACCACCGGCGACTCCGCGAGCTCCTCCCGGAGCTCGGGATCGAGCTCTTCCCGGCGTACCGCGAGGGGGACGACGTGTACGTGGACGAGGAGGGGCGCGCGCATCGCCACTCGGGAGACGGGCACGGCCTCGGCGAGGCCTCGGAGCAGGCGCTTCTCGAAGCGGAGGCGAAGCTCGACGCGCTCGCGAAGGAGCTCGATCCGGAGGCGCCCTGGACGCACGAGCGCGCGCGCGAGCTCGACACGATGACGTTCGACGAGTGGCTCAGGCGGGAGGTGCGCGACGCGGAGGCCCGCGAGAACCTGCGCTCGTACCTCGCGGACGGGTTCCTGACGAAGCCCGCCCACGGCTTCTCGGTGCTCCAGGGGCTGTGGGCGATCGCGGGCGCCGGGGGGACGTACGAGCTCTTCGCGCCCGAGCAGTGCCTCGCCTACCGCGTCGTCGGCGGCTCGCAGCTCATCCCGATCCGGCTCGCCGAGCGACTCGGCGAGCGCGTCGTGCTCGAGTCCCCCGTCCGCGCGATCCGGTGGGACCGAGCGGGGGTAGAGGTCGAGTCCCGGCTCGTCCGGGCCCGCGCTCGGGCCGCGATCGTGGCGATCCCGCCGAACCTGACCACCGCGATCGCCTTCGAGCCGGCGCTCCCCGCCTGGCGGCTCCAGCTCGAGCAGGCCATCTCGCAGGGCAGCGTCACGAAGGTGCTCGCTGTGTACGACCACCCCTTCTGGCGGGAAGACGGCCTCTCCGGCGAGGGGTTCGCCCCGCACCAGCTCGTACGGGAGATCTACGACAACACGCCTCCCTCGGCGTCGGTCGGCGTCCTCTGCACCTTCCTCCCGGGCGAGCAGGCGGATCTCGTCGCTCGCCTGGATCCGAGCGCGCGGCGCGCCGCGATCCTCGAGGGCCTGGCGGCCTTCGTCGGCCCGGAGGCGCTCCGCGCCAGCGACTACATCGAGGTGGACTGGGCGGCGCAGGAGTGGACGCGCGGCGCGTACGCGGCGACCTTCGGGATCGGCGGGCTCACGCGGTTCGGCCCGTACCTGCGCGAGCCCGTCGGGCCGATCCACTGGGCGTGCGCGGACATCGCCGGCGTCGGGCACATGCACATGGAAGGTGGCGTGCGCTCGGGCGAGGCCGCCGCGCGCGGCGTGCTGGACGCCTGAGAACTCGGCCAGGTTCGTTTCGGGCGCGTCTCAGTGGGCGAGGTGCTCGAGTGCGGACTCGCGGTCGCCACGGGCACGCTTCAGGAGCCACCAGAGCAGGAACCCGAGGGCAGCGAAGGCGATCGTCACCGCGAGCGTCAGCGTCGCAAGCGCGTTCAGCGCCGGGGTCGGGGCGGTGCGGCCGGTGGCGTAGATCCGGACCGGCACCGTGTCCGTGTTCGTGCCCGACGAGAGGAACTGGCTGATCACGAAGTCGTCCATCGAGATCGCGAAGACGATGATCCCGCTGGCGACGATCGCAGGCCAGAGCATGGGCAGGAGCGCGAGCCTGATCGCCTGCAGCCTGGAGGCGCCGAGGTCGCGGGCCGCCTCCTCGTACTCGGGCCCGATCGCGAGCAGGCGTCCGCGGACGATGATGAGGACGAACACGAGTGAGAACGTGATGTGGCCGATCGCCTGGGCGGGCGTGCCGAGGGGGACGAACGTGAGCAGGTTGACGAACACGAGCAGGAGCGCGGTCCCCATGACGATCTCGGGAGTCACGAGGGTGGCGAGCGAGACCGCCCGCGCTGCTCCCGAACCGCGCCCGCGCCAGCGCGTCAGCCCGATGGCGAGCGCGGTGCCGAGCGGAACGGTGACGAGCACCGCGATGCCCGCGAGCCGGAGGCTCTGGAAGAGCGCTGTGCGGAGGTCGGGATCCGCCCAGACCGAGAGGTCCGGATCCTCCCAGTACCAGCGGAACGACCAGCCCTGCGCGGTCGAGCGGGAACGCCCCTCGTTGAACGAGAAGCGGATCGCGATCAGGATCGGGAGGATCGACCAGGCGAGGTAGGCGACGGTCACGAGCGGCAGGACGCGCGGCTTCCCCCACGGGTTCGCGATCCACTCGCGGAGGCGCCCGTTACGCGCGCTCCCGGCGCCAGCTCCAGCGACCGAGGTCACCCGCCGAGCCTCCGCTGGGCGCGGACGGTGACGACGAGGTAGTAGGCCATCAAGACGGCGAGGAACGCCATCAGGCAGACGACGAGCGCCGCTCCGACCGGAACCTGCTGTCCGCCTCGGATGTAGAGGCTGATCTGGTTCCCGATCAAGCTCGTGTTCGGGGACTGCGAGAGGAGGTCGGGGGTGTAGTAGTCCCCGAACATCGGCAGCGCGATGATCGCGACCGCGGCGAGGATCGCCGGCCCCGAGAGCGGGAGGGTCACGAGTCGGAAGGTCTGGAACCGGCTCGCGCCGAGGTCGCGCGCAGCCTCCAGCAAGCGGCCGTCGATGCGGTCGAGGAAGGCGTACAGAGGCAGGATCATGAAGGGCACGTACCCGTAGACCATCCCCAGGATCACACTCGACGCGCGACCGTCGAGCCAGTTGCGGGGGCCGTCGAGGACTCCAGCCCACACGAGCACGTCGTTGACCCAGCCGTCGTCCTGGAGGAGGTTGATCCAGGCCAGCATCCGCATGAGGTAGCTGATGAAGAAGGGGGCGACGAGGCCGGCGAGCAGGAGCCCTTTGTAGCGGCCGCCGTGCCGCGCGACGTAGTACGCGACCGGGTAGGCGATGAGGAGCGAGAGCGACGTCGCGATCGCGACGTACGCGAGCGTCCGGAGGAACACGACCTGGAAGGCGGCGCCGGGGGTGAAGAGGCCCTCGAGGACGAACTCGAAGGCCCGTGTGTCCCACGAGAGCGGGTTCCAGGCGGGTTGTGGCGTCAGGAAGACCGGGTGCACGCTTCCGAACGCGACGCACAGGATCACGTAGAACGGCAGCAGGAAGAAGAGGCAGAGCCACGCGACCCCCGGGAGTGCGAGGCTCGCCCAGAAGGCGTTGCCCCGGCGATCGACGACAGGCCGCTCGGCGGCCGCTCCTGCGTCCTCAGACACCCGCCTTGAACTCGGCCCAGGCGTTCTGCCAGAGCGCCTGTCCGTCGGCGGAGAGCTCGGTCAGCGGCATGGCGACGTCGAAGTCGCTCTCGCGCACGATGGCGGTCTTCAGGTTCGCCGGGACGACACCGTCGGACACGAGGCGATCGGGGTCGAGCGCGGTGAGCGGAGGCTGGTACCCGGTGTAGTTCACGAAGTTGTCGTAGCCGTGCTTCTCGTCGAGCAGGTAGTTCAGGAAGTGGTGCGCGAGCACGGGGTGCTTCGCGTTCCTCGGGATCGCGATCATGTCGTTGCCGATCACGCCGCGGCCGTCCTCTGGAAACCAGAAGCCGAGCACCTCCGGCCCGGTGCCCTCGGGGAGGTACCACTGCGCCCCGATCGCGCTCCCCGACCACATCTGGTGCACCCACGCCTTGCCCTCGGGGACGTTCGTGTAGTCGTCGGTCGAGAGCTTCACGTTCACGGCGTCGATGAGCGACTTCAGCTCGTTCTTCGCGAGCTCGATGTCCTCGGGATCCTCGGTGTTGACGTTCATGATCCCGTTCTTCAGGAGCATGTGCGCCGGCGCGTCGCGACTGTCGTCGAGGAGGTAGACCTTGCCGCGATTCGCCTCGTCCCAGTAGATCTCGTACGGGTTGGAGAGGCTCTCGGGCCGCGTCGCGACCTTGTCCACGCGGTAGCCGATCCCGGTCGTCCAGGTCGTGTACGGGACCGTGTACCGTGACCCCTTGTCGTACCAGGGGTCCTGCACGGAGGGCCAGACGTTGCGCAGGTTCGGGAGGTAGTCGTGGTTCAGCGGTTGAAGCGCCTTGCCTGCGATAAGGCGGCCGACGCGGTCGGTGGTGGGGAAGAAGACGTCGAAGTCGACCGCTCCGGAGGAGATCTTGGCGACGGCCTCGTCTGTCGTCGAGAAGTACGTCTCCTCGACCTGCACGCCGTACTCCTTGGCGAAGTCCTTCTTGATCCGCGGCCAGAGGTAGCCGCTCCAGTTGTAGATCCGGAGCGTCCCCTTCTCCGGCTCGAGGCCGGACGCGACCGGCGGGTTGTCGTCGAAGAGCGGCTGCGTCACCGGGTTGGAGGGCGACGCGAGCTCGAGCGCTGCGGCTCCGCCGTCTCCGCCGCCACACGCGGCGAGGAGTGTGCCGAGGCTCGAGAGGCCGATCACCCCGACTGCCGAGCGGCCCAGGAACTCGCGCCGTCCGTACCTCGACTCTCGCGGATGCATCGCCATCTTGACCTCCTCGCGCGCGTCGCCTCTCGGGCGAGTCAACCAGAGACTGACACTCGCGTCAATCGCAGACGACGAGCGCGTCCACAGCGACGGTCTCGCTCTCGCCGATGATGAGCGGATTGACGTCGATCGACGCGATCTTGGGGTACGCGAGCGCGAGTCGGGAGAGCGCGACGAGCGTGTCCGAGACGACGCCGTGCGGATCGTCCACAGCCGCCTCGGCGACGAGCTCGGCTGCGATCCCCCGCTCGACAGGCGCGGCACAGAGGGCGACACGGTCGAGCTCCTCGACGTCGCCGCCTCCGGCGCCCACGGCGAGGATCGGGCCGTAGGCGGGATCGCGGGTCATACCGCAGAGGACCTCCGCCCCGGGAGGGACCTGACGAGCGACGAGGACGGGACAGCCCAAGCGGGAGGCTGCCTCCCGCACGGCAGCGGGGCGCTCGAGGCCGAGCACCACGCCGCCCTCGCGGGCCTTGTGCGCTGGCCCGTCGCGTTTCACCACGACCGGGAAGCCGAGCTCGCGTGCGGCGGCGACGGCCTCCTCGGGAGTCCGTGCGCGCCGTCGCTCGGCGACAGGGACGCCGCAACGCTCGAGCACGAGCGCGGACTCGTGCTCCGGGAGCGACCCCGGCCGCAGGAGGTCCGCCACCGGAGGCGGGGCGCACGCGCGCGTGAGCGGATGCCAGCGCCGACGCAGGCTCACCGCGGCGAGGGCGCGCATCGAGTCACGCGCGCCGCGTAGGAGGGCGACGTCGAGCTCGCGTGCGAGCTCTTGGAAGGGGCGGGGCGGGTCGGCGCTGTGCACGGTCGTCATGGCGGTGAAGAGGTCGGGGTGCTCGCGAGCGAGGCGGCCGAGCGTCCGCAGGGTGAGCTCGCACCACTCGTCGTTCGTCGGGTCGCGGAACTGCGACAAGTCGGCCTGGGCGAGGAGCACGTCGAAGGCTCCCGACCCCGCCATGAGCTCCAGCGAGCGCGGGTAGACGACGGTCTCGTCGGCGACTGCCCAGGCGTCGAGCGGGTTCCCGGGCGAGAGGAAGTTGGGGAACTCGACTCGCAGCGCCGCCGCGAGGCGCTCCGGGAGCGGCGCGAAGGGGATCCCCGCTGCCTCGGCGTGGTCGGCGAGGAGCGCGCACTCCCCGCCCGACTCCGAGATTGCCCCGATCCGTGCGCCGCGAGGCCACCGACGCCGGCCCACGATCTCGAGCGTCTCGACGAGCTCGTGGAAGTCCTCGACCTCGATCGCGGCGTAGCGACGCAGGAGCGCGGAGAACGCGCGCCCGGAGCCGACGAGCGCGCCCGTGTGCGTGAGCGCGGCCCGAGCGGCGGCGTCGGAGCGGCCGACCTTGAGGCAGACGACGATCTTCCCGCGCTCCGCGCAGCGGGCGAGCGCCTCCGCGAAGGGCTCCGGACGGCGAACGGTCTCGAGGAAGAGGCCGACCGCCCGCGTCTCCTCGTCGTCGGCGAAGAAGTCGACGATGTCGGCTGCGTCGATCACCGCTTCCGCGCCGGAGGAGACGACGCAGCGGAAGCCGACGCGTCCGCCGAGCGAGAGGAAGGCATCGGCGATCGAGCCCGACTGACAGAGGACTGCGACGTGACCGGGCGCGGTCGTCTCGGGGGCGCGGCCGATCCAGGCGGCGGGCCCGTCGGGCGCGTACGTTCCCATACAGTTCGGCCCCAGGAGCGTGGCGCCGAGCTCGCGCGCTCGGGCTGCGAGGCGCTCGCTCGTGGGCCGCGCCGCCTCTCCCGCCTCGGCGCCGACGCCCGGCACCACGAACGCGCGCACCCCTGCCGCCGCCGCGTCCTCGAGGGCCGCCTCGACGCGCTCGTGGTTCACGAGGAGGAAGGCGAGCTCGGGCGTCTCGGGGAGGTCGGCGACGCTGGGGTGGCACGGGAGCCCCGCGACCTCGTCGCGGTTCGGGTTCACCGCCCACGTCGTCACCCCGCTGCGGATCGTGGTCTCCACCGCCTCGACGTTCCTCGGCGAGGCGCCCACGATCGCGATCGTGCGGGGGAAGAGGAGGGCGCGCAGGTCGGGCACGACGCGCATTCTCTCGCGCCAGCCTGGTTACCATCGCCCGAACGGTGAACGGATCGTCCGCGACCGACCTCGACCCGGCGCTCGCGCCCCTGTTCGATCCGCTCTCCCTCGGCCCTGTCGAGCTCGCGAGTCGGATCGTCTCGACGGCGCACCAGACGACGCTCGTCCACGAGCACCTCCCGACCCCCGACTTCGTCGCCTACCACGAGGCGAGGGCGCGCGGCGGAGTGGGGCTCATCGTGCTCGAGGCGACGGCGGTCCATCCGAGCGGCCTCCTCACCTCGCATACCCTCGGCGGCTACCTCCCGGGGATCGTGGACGGCTACCGCCATGTCGCCGAGGCGGTGCACCGGCACCGGACGCGGCTCTTCGTCCAGCTCTTCCACGGCGGCCGCGAGCAGATCGCGACCCCGCCGCGAGCGCCGGCGCTCGCGCCGTCCGCGGTGCCGAGCCCCCGCTTTCGAACCGAGCCCCGAGCGCTGCGCCCGGAGGAGCTCGACGAGCTCGTCGCGGGCTACGCGCGCTCCGCCGAGCTCGCGGCGGAGGGCGGTCTCGACGGCGTGGAGGTCTCCGCTGCACACCGCTACCTCGTCGAGCAGCTCTTCGACCCGACCGTGAACCGACGGGAGGACGAGTGGGCGGACGGAGCGAGCTTCCTGCGTTCCGTCCTGCGCGCGATCCGAGCAGCCGCCCCCGAGCTCGTGGTCGGCGTCCGCGTGAGCGGCGACACCTCCTCCGGGCGACGGATCGCCGAGGTTGCGGTGGAGGAGGGTGTCGACTACGTCTCGCTCGCACTGGGCGAATCGTCGACGTACCTCGGCTCGGTCCGCATCGTCCCGCCGCCGCCCGTCGAGGAGGATGCCGTGGCCGTGCACGCCGCAGGCTTCTCGCTCGGGCCGCCGCTGATCGTCACATCGCGCGTCGTCGATCCGCGGCGCGCGGCCGCCCTCGTCGCGACCGGTGTCGCCGACGCGGTCGGGATGACACGAGCGCTGATCGCCGACCCCGATCTGCCCGCGAAGACGAGGAGAGGCGCGCTCGACAGCGTGCTGCGCTGCGTCGGCTGCAACGCGTGCATCGCCCACTACCACGCGGGAACGCCGATCGCGTGCGCCGTCAACCCGCGCACCGGGCGCGAGCGTGTGCTCTCTCTGCCGCGAGCGTCACGGCGACGCCGTCTCGTCGTCGTCGGCGGCGGGCCGGCGGGTCTCGCGGCGGCCGCCGAGGCAACGGAGGCGGGTTGCGAGGTCGTCCTCCTCGAGCGCTCCGATCGGCTCGGCGGCCAGCTCGCGCTGGCGCTGCGCGCGCCGGGAACGGGCTCGATCGCGCGCGAGCTGATCGCGCTCTTCGAGCGGCGGCTCGCCTCGGTCGAGGTTCGGCTCGGGGTGGCGGCCGACGCGGGCCTCGTGGCGGGGCTCGAGCCGGAGGCCGTCGTTGTCGCGACCGGCGCACGCCCGTACGAGCCCCCGCTCGAGCTCGGGGGCATCGCGGCACGACAGGCCTGGGAGGTGCTCGCCGCACCTGCCCCCGAGGGCCTCGACGTGCTCGTCGCCGACTGGGGCGGGGATCCCTCGGGACTCGACTGTGCCGAGGTGCTCGCCGCCGCCGGCAATCGAGTCACGCTCGCGGTCGCCTCGGTCGCGGTCGGCGAGGGGGTGCACCAGTACCGACGGAACCTCTACCTCCGGCGCCTGTACCGCGTGGGCGTGGAGGTGCTCCACCACCGCGAGCTCCTCGGCGCCGACGCCGGCTCGGTCGAGCTCGCCAACGTGTTCGCGCCGGAGCTGCGGGAGCGGCGGCAGGCCGACCTCCTCGTCCTCGCGCAGGGACGTGTCCCAGAGGACACGCTCGCGCCCATGCTGCGAGCCGCGGGGCTCGAGGTGGAGGAGGCAGGAGATTGCCTCTCGCCGCGCTCGTTCGAGGAGGCGATCCTCGAAGGCACGGAGGCCGTGCAGCGCATCGTCGCGCTCGCGTAGGCTCCACACCATGATCGTTCCCGAGCTGCCGGCGGAGATCCGCGAGCTGAAAGAGGCCGTCGGGGCTTTTGTCGAGCGCGAGGTCTACCCGCTCGAGCAGCGGATTGCCGAGCGCGGCTCGATCGATCCGGCCGAGGTGGACGAGCTCCGTCGCAAGGCACGCGAGGCCGGGTTCTCGATGCTCAACATGCCCGCCGAGGTCGGGGGCAAGGATCTCTCCATGCTCGGCCAGGTCGCGCTCGAGGAGGAGTCCGGGAAGGCGACGAACGGTCTCGGCTTCGCGGTCGTCGACCGCGGGCCGCGCGAGCTGTACGAGATCGCGACCCCCGAGCAGATCGAGCGCTACGTGCTCCCGATCGTCCGCGGCGAGTACCGGGAGGCCTGGGCGCTCACCGAGCCCGGTGCCGGCTCCGATCTCGCGGGTATCCAAGCGACCGCGACCCGCGACGGCGACGAGTGGCTGCTGAACGGCGAGAAGTGGTTCGTGACGAGCGAGGGCCCGCCGGGGGTCTACATCGTGCTCGCGCTGGCCGAGGGCGAGCAGACGCTCTTCCTCGTCGACCCGGATGCGCCCGGCCTCGAGATCCGCCGCACGCCGTCGTTCCTCCACGACCCGTACCTCGACCACCACCCGGAGCTCGTCTTCACTGACTGCCGGGTGCCGGACGCGAACCGCGTCCCTGCGTCGGGCGACGAGGGCGCGAAGGAGTGGATCCTCGTCGAGCGCCTGTTCATCGCCGCGCGCTGCTGCGGCGCCGCGCTCCGGCTCGTCGACCTCACGGCGGAGTGGGCGAGGGATCGCGTCGCCTTCGGCTCGCCGATCGCCGAGTACCAGGGCATCTCCTTCCCGCTCGCGGACTCGCTGACCGAGCTGCACGCGGCGCGCCTGCTCACCTACCACGCCGCGCACGCCTTCGACACGCTCTCCGACCGCAAGGTCGTGCACGGGAAGGTCTCGATGGCGAAGCTCTTCGCCTCGGAGATGGCCGGGCGGGTGGCGGACCGGGCCGTCCAGGCCTTCGGCGGTCGCGGGTACATGGTCGAGAACCCCGCGGCGCGCTTCTACCGCGAGCTCCGTGTCGACCGGATCTGGGAGGGGACGAGCGAGATCCAGCGCTCGATCATCTCCCGTGGCCTCTTCAAGCGCGGCGCCGCCCCGTACCTCGGCTGGGACTGACGGGCGGCTCCGGAGGGATCTGCACCGACCGGGTGGCGATCGGCACGCGACCTGCCTTCGTGCGCGGCTCGACTTCTCGTCGCGCCCTGGCGCTGGAGGTGCGTCGGGCCCCGAGGCCGATCGCCTTCCCGGTGGAGCTCGTCGAACGCTTCGCAGATCAGGTCTCGTAGGATCCACGCGATGCCGCACTCGAAGGAGATCGAGATTCGCTGGCGCGACGTGGACGCGTACAGCCACGTCAACAACGCCGTCTACGCGACCTACCTCGAGGAGTGTCGGGACGAGTGGCTCGAGCGAGCACTGGGGGCGAACGGCGACCTCTGGGACTTCGTGCTCGCCCGGGTCGCGATCGACTTCCGGCGGGAGCTCACGCTCGAGGACGACGGCGTCGTCGTCACCTGCGCGCTCGAGCGCATCGGGAACTCGAGTCTGACCCTGCGCGAGCAGATCCGGACCCGAGACGGGGAGCTCTCCGCCGAGGCCGAGGCGGTCCTCGTCGCCCGCGACCGCGCGACCGGCCGCTCGCGACCGCTCACTGAGGCGGAGCGCGAGGCGCTCGAACGGGATCTCGCCGACACGACCGCGTGACGGCGGCTGCCTCCTGCGGCGTATCCGAGACGTCATCTACCCGCGGAGGCGCTCATGAAACGACTTGCCCTCGCCGTCGCCGCCGGCTTCGCGCTCGTCGCGCTCGCCGGCGCCGTCGGTCTTCCCGACCTCGCCGGCGCCCAGGATGCTCCCGCGGCCGATCCCGACACGCTCACCGTGAGCGGGGTCGGCATCGTCGTGGCCGCTCCCGACGAGGCGGAGCTCTCGTTCGGCGTCGAGACCCGCGCCGCGACCGCCCGTGAGGCTGTTCGCGCGAGCGCGGACGCCGCGCGGAAGATCGTCAACGCGCTCCGGCAGGCGGGCGGGCGCGAGCTCCGAACGCAGCAGGTCAGTGTCTACCCGGTCTCGGGCGAGAGCGGCAGGATCGAGGGCTACGCGGCCTCCACCGCGGTCTCCGCCGTGAGCGACGTCGAGGACGCGCCGGCGCTCATCGACGCCGCCGTCGAGGCCGGAGCGAACCAGATCTCCGGGCCCGTGATGAGCTCGACGAACGCCGAGGAGCTCTACCGGCAGGCGCTCGCGAAGGCGCTCGACGAGGCGCGCGCGCGGGCGGAGGTGCTCGCGAAGGCGTCCGGTCGCTCCCTCGGGGGGATCCACACGATCGTCGAGGCCGGGGGGTCTGCTCCGATCCCGTATGCGGCCGAGCGTGTCGCCGCCAACGCGGCGATGCCGATCGTCCCCGGCGCGCAGGACACGACCGCCACGGTCAGCGTCACCTTCTTCCTCCGCTGAGGGCCGGCGCGAGGGGCGCCGCTCGCAGTCGGCGGGCGGCGCCCCTCGCGCCCCCTGCGTCGGCTGCTACAGTGCCGCGGCTCTGCTCACGCCGGCGAGGCCGTGAGCGTTGTCCCCGTCGAGAGAAGGTGTCGCGGATGAGATACGCGAGGAAGCACGCGATCCCGCCTGGGCCAGGCCCGGCTCTCGGCGCGGGCGAGCACTGACGCGCGCGGTTTGACCGCCTCCGGTCGGGTCGCTATCGTGCGCGACCTGATGTTGCTCCTCCGTAGCTGAGTTCTCGAATGCCGGGGCCCACCGGTGACTCCTTTGAGCCACTCAAGGGAGTCAGGGCCAGGCAGTGGCTTGCACGTTTCTCGCTACGGACTTCTTCGAAGGAGCAGCAGATGACCGACATACAGGACGCAGTGCTCGTGGAGGCGCCGGCCCGTCGAGGGAACGCGGCCGTCGAGGTCTACGAGCTGCGCAAGGAGTTCAGGCGACGCGACCGCGGTCGTGGCGACAAGCGCCCGCGCGTGGCGCTCGGTGGCGTCTCGTTCACGATCGAGCGTGGCGAGACCGTCGCGATCCTCGGCCAGAACGGCTCGGGGAAGTCGACCCTCGTCCGTCTCCTCTCCACTCTCCTCCTGCCGGACGGCGGCTACGCGCGCGTGCTCGGGCACGACGTCGTGAAGGAACCGCGCGCCGTCCGCCGGCTCGTGAACCGCGTCTCGGTCGAGGCGTCGTTCTTCAAGAAGATGTCGCCGGCCGAGAACCTCGGCTACGCGGCGCGCTACTACGGCATGACGTCGAGGGAGACGCGCGACCTCATCCCGGAGATCCTCGAGCGCGTCGGCTTCCCGGCCGAGCGCCGCGACGAGCCGATGGAGAGCCTCTCGCGCGGCATGCAGCAGAAGGTCGCGCTCGCGCGGGCGCTCCTCACCTCGCCGGTGGTGCTCCTGCTCGACGAGCCGACGACGGGTCTCGACCCGCGCTCGAAGCTCGAGGTGCAGGAGTTCATCCGCGAAATCCGGGAGACGCACGACTCGACGATCCTGCTCTGCACGCACGACCTGAACGAGGCGGAGAGCCTCGCCGACCGCGTCGGGATCCTCGACCGCGGGCACCTGCTCGCGCTCGAGCCTGCCGACGAGCTCGAGCGCCGCTACGGCGCCGAGACGCTCGAGGAAGCCTTCTTCGCCGCGACGGGACGCGAGTTCGAGGCCGAGACCGACGAGGACGACGACCGGGAGGTGTTCGCCTGATGCGCGCGCTCGCGACGACACTCAGAGCGGAGCTCGTCGGCGCCGGCGGCGTCGTCGAGCGCAACTTCTACCTCACCAAGCGCTACATCTGGTGGGACCTCGCGTGGTTCGTCTGGACCGTCGCCAACACGCTCACGATCGTCTTCATCGCGAAGGGGATCGAGGCGACAGGCGGCACCCTCGACGTGAACGCGGTCATGACGAGCCTCCTCATCGGCGCCGTCATCTGGGCGTACCTCGGCGTGCTCTTCGAGTTCCTCATGGAGACGGTCGCCTGGGAGCGCTGGGAGGGCACGATCGAGTACACGTTCATGGCGCCCCTCTCGCGGGCGATGCACCTCGCGGGCCAGGGGCTCTTCGCGATCGCCTACGGGCTCCTGCGCGCCGTGTTCCTGTTCGTGGCCTGCGCGTTCTTCTTCCGGCTCTCGATGCCGGACGCGAACTTCCTCGCCGCCTTCGTCGTCGTCGCGATCGCGTCGGTCTCGTTCCTGGGGATCGGGGCGATGACGTCCGTCTTGCCGCTCATCTCGCCGGAGAAGGGAACGCAGCTCGGGTTCGTCGCGCAGGGGACGCTGCTTGTCGTCTCGGGCGTCTACTACCCGGTCGAGGTCTTGCCCGGCTGGATGCAGCTCCTCGCGACGCTCTCGCCGGCGACGTACGCGCTCGAGGGGACGCGGGAGGCGATCCTCGAGGGCGCTCCGCTGAGCGCGATGTGGGACGAGGTCTGGCCGCTGCTCCTGATCGGCGGCGTCTCGATCCCGCTCGGGCTGTGGGTGTTCCGCCGCGGAGAGCTGTACGCGAAGAAGACCGGGAAGCTGAAGCGAAGCGGCTGATGCGAGAGCCGACCATCCACGTCGACGGGCTCGAGAAGGTCTTCGACGTCCCCGAGCGCGAGGCGGGCCTTGTCGCGGCCACGAAGAGCCTCGTCCGACGCCGTACCCGCGAGGTGCGCGCCGTCGACGGCGTCTCGTTCGAGATCGAGCCGGGCGAGGTCGTCGGCTTCCTCGGCCCCAACGGCGCCGGCAAGACGACGACGCTCAAGATGCTCTCGGGCCTCCTCTACCCGACCGGAGGCGAGACTCGGGTGCTCGGCCACGTCCCCTCGAAGCGGGAGCGCGACTTCCTCCGCCGCATCACGCTCGTCATGGGGAACCGAAACCAACTCCAGTGGGACCTCCCCGCGCTCGACTCCTTCGAGCTGAGCCGCGCCGTCTACCGCATCCCACGCGAGGAGTTCACCCCGATCCGCGACGAGCTGATCGAGCTCCTCGACGTCGGCGACCTCGTGCGCAAGCCCGTCCGCAATCTCTCGCTCGGGGAGCGGATGAAGGTCGAGATCGTCGGCTCCCTCCTGCACCGCCCGCAGGTGCTCTTCCTCGACGAGCCGACGATCGGGCTCGACGTGACGATGCAGAAGCGGATCCGCTCGTTCGTGGCCGAGTACAACGCCCGCTACGGCGCGACGGTGCTGCTCACGAGCCACTACATGGCCGACGTGCAGGCGCTCTGCAAGCGCGTCATCGTCATCGACCACGGGCACATCCTCTGCGACGGCCCGCTCGCCGGTCTCGCGGAGCAGTTCGCGGCCTACAAGACGATCGGCGTCGCGCTCGAGAACGGGCACTCCGGGCTGGAGCGCTACGGCGAGGTCATCCACGTGGACGGCGACTGGGTCACGCTGCGCGTCCCGAAGGCGGAGACCCCGCGTGTCGCCGCGCAGCTCCTCGCCGACCAGTCCGTTCTCGACCTGACCATCGAGGATCCGCCGATCGAGGACGTCATCGAGCTCGTCTTCGCGCAGGAGCGCCCACGATGACGGTCGTCCACGAGAGCCCCGCCCTTCCGGAGGCGGGGCGCGTCCGCTCGCTCGTCGGGCTCTACCTCGCCACGATGCGCCTCGCGGTGCAGGAGCAGTTCCAGTACCGCACCGCCAACTACATGTACATGCTCGGGATGGTCGCCGAGCCGGTCATCTACCTCGTCGTCTGGACGACGACCGCGGAGCAGCAGGGCGGCTCGGTGCAGGGGCTCTCGGTACTCGCCGCGGACGATCGGGAGCACGTAGCGCTCGATCTGCTCGGGGGTCGCGATCTCGTACAGCTCGCGCGGCCCGCGGTCGACGACCGCGAAGCCGAGACCGTTCGTCGCCTTCCCGGACTCCTCCTCGAGCGCGACCTGGCCGAGCATGGAGAGATCCTTGCCCCCGACCTCGGCGGGCATGTTGAGCATCGAGAACCCGGCCTCGCGTGCCTTGCGACGGAGCTCGTCCACCTCGGCCGGATCGATCGAGCCGCGCTCGGCAATCCGCTGCTCGAGCGGGGAGAGCTCGCGCAGACGGGAGCGGAGAGCGTCGTCGCGATCTGGCCTCCGCGGGCGGTGGCGCTTCCTCGAGCGGTGCTGGCCCGCGATCCGGCATGCCCGCCGCTCAGTCAGGGAGAGCCGCTCCTGCAGCATGTGCACGGCCTCGCGACTGCGCGACGGGCGTCCCTACGTTTCCCCTCGCGATCTCCTCGAGCCCCTGGTTCTCGAGCAGCTGCTCGGCCACCATCCGCTTCAGCTTGGCGTTCTCGCGCTCGAGCTCGCGCAGCCGCTTCGCGTCGGCGGCCTTGAGGCCGCCGTAGCGCTGACGCCAGCGGTGCAGCGTCTGCTCGGAGACCTCGAGCTGCTTGGCGACTGCGGCGACCTCCTGGCCCTCGCCGAGCAGCCGGTCGGCCTCCCTGAGCTTCCTGATGATCTGCTCCGGCGTGTGCCGGCGACGTCGGTGTCCCATCGCTTCGATTGTCCTCCTTGCCCATGACTGGACGGTAAGACACTCGGAGCGACCGGACCGACCTCAAGGGGTCACGTCACCGCCCCTCCCCCCACTCGCTTTTGGGCGATGACCGCAGTCGCGATCGACGTGAGTGGGCTGAGCGAGAGCAGGAGTCTCGTCACCGCACCGTCACCTCGACGAGAGGAGCACGGCGCTCACGTTGTCGACGAACCCGCACGGGCCGGACCCGGTGCGGCTGCCCGTGAGGGTCACCTGCACCGACCGGGCGCCGACGGGCACGGCTCCCGTCTTCGTCCGCGGCTCGACCCGGGTCACACCCTGGCGCTGCAGGTAGGTCGGGCCCTTCAGGCCGATCGCCTTTCCGATCCGCTTCCCACCGGCGTCGAGGAAGACAGCCGCAGCGGTGGCCATGTTCTCGGTGCCGTCGTAGCCGCCGAGCTCGGCGGAGAGCCGGAGTTGCACGCCGCCCTTGTCGATCGCCTTCGCGAAGCGGGCGATCGAGATGGTCTGAGCCGCGGTGCCGCGGTTCACGGTCTCACCCGGCGCCGCGAAGCAGCCGACGAAGAACTTCGCGCCGGAGCCCTTCGTCTTGTCAGCCGCCGCCGGTGCCCACCGGTAGCCTGCGTACTGAACCGCATGGAAGCCTCCGGTGACGGTCCACGAGGGCACGGGAAGCGCCGCCTGGGCCGAGTCGGGCGTCGCGGGACCCGCCTCCGCGCCGGGATTCTTGACGAGGTTGCCGGAGAGCGTCTTCTGAGCGGGCGCCGCGGTGACGGCGACCGGAAATAGCAGCGCCGCGAGCGCTGCGAGGACGATCGTGCGCATGGTTACCTCCTTCGTGCTCACGGCCGCTTCAGGAAGAGCAGGCCGAGGTGGTTGTCCGTGAGGTCTCCGGAGTCGGAGAGGAGGAAGTTCGAGGCGATCCAGCCCGTCGCCGAGGCGAGGCGGCCGGTTCCGCCCACGACCTCGAGGAGCGCGGCGCCGTGGCGGAGGTGAGGCGCCGCCGCCCGCTGCGGCGCCTCTCGCTTCGCCGACCGCACCAGCAGCGCGTTCCCGCCACCGAAGTCGATCTCCCCCTCGACCGGCCCGGGCTCGTCGAGACGGACGCGGTAGAGGGCTTCGCTCGCGCCGACCTCCTCGAAGTGCCCGTGCGGGCCGTCGCGGTCGACGACGGAGACGAGCATCGTGCTGGGGGCGCGGGAGGTCGCGTGCGCGACCTCCCCCGACCTCTCCGCCTGCCCCCGGAACTGGAGGACGTAGGTGACCGGCGTCGTCACGGGACGATCCGGAGTACCTCGCCGCCACCGGGGGTGACGGTTTTGTTCGTCACGTAGAGGGCTCCGTCCGACGGCCCGATCGCGATCCCGGCCGGCTGCTGGAGCGTCGCGCCGGTCGGGAGCACCGTGCGCGTCCCGTCGCGGGCGACCCGGACGATCTGCCCGGGGCCGCCGAGCCCACTCGGGCTCGACGCGTACTGCAGGACGTAGAGGGTGCCGTCCCGGGCGAAGGCCATGTCGATGATCGACTTGAAGCCGGTCAGGTGGACGGTCGGCGCCTGTGCCTCCTGCACCCGCCAGATCCGCGCGGCGCCGGCGCAGAACGGGAAGCCGGTGAGCTCGCCGACGTAGAGGGCGCCGTCGGGGCCGCGTGCGACCGTCGTCGGCACGGGCTCCGAGGACGGGGGCGCAGGCGGCCCGACGACACCCGGTCCGACGGGGATCCGGCACTCGGCCGGGTTCTGCGTGCGCGGGAACGTCGTCACGAGCGAGGTGTTCCACTTTCCGCGCACGACGTAGAGGGCGTTCGCGCCGGCGTCCGCGACGAAGACGCCGCCCTTCTCCGCGAGCACGCCGTACGGGTTCGAATCCACCGGCCCGGACGCGGGGTTCCAGGCCTGCTCGTAGCCCGCGATATCGGCCCACACGGTTCGTCCGCCCCTCGGGCCCGTCTTCACGAGCAGCCCGAACGTGCGGCCGCGCACCGGAGCGTCGCGGCGGGCTGCCGGCGTTCCGCCCCAGCCGACCGTGACGAACGCCCAGCCGCGGAACGGGAAGGAGATATCCTGCGGACCGACCACCTCCGCGAATGGCTGGCCGGGGACGTTGCTCCTCAAGGACGGGCAGTTAACCTGGTTGCGTCCGACGACATCCGAGCCCGCGCTTCGCACCCAGATCGAGCCGGAGCGGTTGACGCAGATCGGAACGTCGCGCGGCGGAAGCGCCGTCGTGTTCTGGCCGATGTTGCATGTTGCAGCGCCGTCACCCGCCTCCGTGACGATATCAGATCGCCTGTTGCTGCGAAGTTGAGTCCTCTCGGGCTGTTCAGGCCCGATGCGATGGTCGTCATCGGGGACTGCACCTGGGTCGCAGGGCCGATGGCCAGCGCAGTCGCGACGACGACGACCCCGAGCGCGGCTATCCCGGCCATTCGGCGCCGCCCTCTCTGTCGGTTGTGCATCTGTCCTCCTCGGTCGTCCAGCACCATGTGTGTCGTGACCCACGCGGAGAGCTCCGGGCGGATCGAGCACACGGTGCGGTCGGAGGCCCGGCGCTCGCGCCGGGGGGGGCATGTACGCGGGCGACACAGCCGGGGCGCTCGTGCTCCGCGGAGAGGCTCGCCGCAGTGGCCCTACCGGACGACGGGGTCGAGGAGTTCTGGAGCTCGCTCCAGCTCGGCTGTGCTCTCTACCTCAACGGCCGCGGGGTCGAGGGCGAGCCGCACGTTCGGCGGCCGATCGAGCTCGTGCGGACGGCGGAGGCGTGCTGTCGAGAGACGCCGTCGCTGAGGGCTGCTAGAGTGCCGCCGTCAATGAGGCGACGCGGCCTCGGACGGGGATGCCCCCGCCCGGGGCTTTTTTCGTTCTTCGAGGAGAAGGAGGCTCCATGGCACGACCGAGAACGCAGGCGACCACGCCGGCCGCACGCAGCAACAAGATGGTGCAGAGCAGAGATCGGGCGACCTCGAGCCCGGCGGCACGCCGCGCAGTGCTGAAGCGCATCGCCGACGAAGGCATCGAGCACATCCTCTTCTGGTTCACGGACCTCGAGGGGCACCTCAAGTCCTTCGCCATCACGCCAGCGGAGATGAAGGATGCTCTCGACGACGGGATGGGCTTCGACGGCTCCTCGATCACCGGGTTCAACGCGATCGAGGAGTCCGACATGGTCGCGATCCCCGATCCGGCGACCTTCCAGGTCATGCCGCGACCCCTCGACGAGCACGGGGAGCCCCTGGGGTCGAAGGTCGCGCGCATGATCTGCGATGTCGTGACGCCGGATGGGAAGCCGTACGAGGGCGACCCGCGCTACGTCCTCCGGCGCGCGCTCGAGCGGATGAAGAGCATGGGCTTCGACGCGTTCAACGTCGGCCCGGAGCTCGAGTACTTCCTGTTCGAGGACGACAAGGGCACGCAGACCCTCGACGAAGGCGGCTACTTCGCGATGACCGCGCAGGACGCGGCGACCGAGGTGCGAAACGACACGATCGCCGCGCTCGAGTCGGTCGGCATCCCGATCGAGTACCACCACCACGAGGTCGGGCCCTCGCAGCACGAGATCGACATGCGCTACGCGGACGCGCTCTCGATGGCCGACCACACGATCACGTACCGCCTGATCGTGAAGGAGGTCGCGGCGTGGCACGGCTACTACGCGACGTTCATGCCAAAGCCACTCTTCGGCGAGAACGGGTCCGGCATGCACACGCACATGTCGCTGTTCAAGGACGGGCGGAACCAGTTCTTCGATCGACGCGACGAGTACCACCTCTCGCCGGTTGCGAAGGCGTTCATCGCCGGGCTGCTCGTGCACGCGCGTGAGATGTCCGCGGTGCTCGCGCAGTGGGTGAACTCGTACAAGCGGCTCGTCCCAGGCTACGAGGCGCCCGTGTACGTGGCGTGGTCGCAGCGGAACCGCTCGGCACTGATCCGGATCCCCCTCTACAAGCCCGGCTCCGAGCAGTCGACGCGTGCGGAGATCCGCTGCCCCGATCCAGCGTGCAACCCCTACCTCGCCTTCGCGGTCTTGCTCCACGCGGGGCTCGAGGGCATCGAGCGCGGGTATGAGCTCCCCGAGCCGATGGAGACGAACCTCTACCGTCTCAGCGCGGAGCAGCGAAAGGAGCGGGGGATCGTCGCGCTCCCGGGCTCGCTCGGGGAGGCGGTCGAGGAGCTCGCGAGCTCCGAGCTGATGGCCCGAGCGCTCGGCGACCACATCTTCCCGCGCTACGTCGAGCTCAAGCGCAAGGAGTGGGACGAGTACCGCTCGCAGGTGACCGAGTGGGAGAAGGAGCGCTACCTGGCGGCGCTCTAGCCCCGACGCGCGGAAGCCGAGCGGGGGTGTCTTGGTTCCGGCCCCGAACGACCACGGGCTCCTCACCAGGGGAGCCCGCGATCGGCCGTCAGATACAGGACTCGCCGCTCGCCTTGCGGCGGCCCTGCAGGACGCATCATCCGTCATCTGCCGGACGAATGCAAGTGAGGGCGAGCCTCGCCCGCGTCCCTCGCCCGCGTCCTGCCAGGGTGCGCAACAGGGGGTCAGGTCTCCCGTGTTGCAGCGAGGGAAGGCACCGAGCACGCGTGCAACGAAAAAGACCTGACCCCCGGTGTTGCGCGGTCGCCCCGACCGGCCACCGCGCGAGGGCGAGGCTTGCCTCGCCCTCGCTCCAGTTAGGGCTGCCAGACCATGAGCGCGACGATCGCCGCCGTGGCCAGGAGGAGCGAGGTGCTGAGAGCGAGGTTCAACGGATCGCGGAGTCGGCGGGCGAGCTCCTCGTGGTGCTCGACGCCGTCGCGGGCGAGCCGCTCGGCGAGCTCGCGGGTGTGGCGATCCTGGCGTCCCGTGAGCGCGCCGACGACGACGATCCATCCGAGGAGCAGGAATGTGAGCGAGAGCCACGTCTCGCCGAGGCTGCGGTCGAGCCGACCCGTGAGCCAGAAGCCGAAGACGAGGACGAGGACGAGCCCGACGGCGATCGGCGGGATCGCGAGCCGTGCGCTGCGGAGGAGGACCGCCACCTCCGCGGGGCGGCGCTCCTTCCCCATCGCCGCGACGCGCAGCACCGCGGCGGCGACCGCACCCCCGACGAAGAGGAACGCCCCCACGAGGTGCCCGAAGAGGAGCCACTCGTAGCTCATCACGAGGCAGCCTAGCGGTGACAATGCTCGCGATGGACGCAACGGCTCGTCATCTCCGCCTGCTCACGGAGACCATCGCGGCGGTCAACTCGTCGCTCGATCTGCAAGAGGTGCTCGAGCTCGTCGCTCGGGAAGTCGCTGATGCGCTCGGGACGGACGCCTGCTTCGTCTACCTCTACGATGAACGGGCCGACGAGCTCGTGCTCCGCGCGACGCACGGCACCCATGTCGACGAGCTGACGCGGATGCCCCGGATGCGGCCGGGCGAGGGGATCACGGGCGTCGCGGCTTTGGAGCGCGCGCCCGTGATGATCCCGGCCGAGGCGCACCTCGACCCGCGCTTCAAGGGCTTCCCGAACCTCCCCGAGGACGAGTACGAATCGATCCTCGCCGTGCCCATCCTCGCGCGGGACACGCTCGAGGGCGCGCTGAACGTGCGGACGCGGGAGCCCCGCGTGTTCACCGAGGACGAGATCGAGCTCCTCGTGGCGATCGCGTCGCAGGTCGCGCAGACGATCGAGCACGCGAAGCTGTACGAGGCGGCCCAGCGCCGCGTCTCCGAGCTCGAGGCGCTCGCGCGCATCTCCGAGGCGGTGTCGGAGTCGCTCTACCTCGAGGAGTCGCTCGAGGCGATCGTGAAGACGACGATGGAGTCGCTGCACGCGACCGGCGCGGCGCTCGTCCTCGAGGACGGCAAGATCGCGTGGCCGGAGGGTCGCGCGGGCGCGTACGCGGTGCGCATGCCGCTACGTTGGAAGCGTCGGCAGATCGGCGAGCTCGTCTGCGACCGGGACACGCCCTTCACCGACGACGACCGAGCGCTGCTCGAGGCGATCGCGCACCACGCGGCGGTCGCGCTCGAGCACGGGCGGGCGGTGATGCGCGGCGTTCTCGCCCAGGAGATCCACCACCGGGTCAAGAACAACCTCCAGGCCGTCGCCTCGCTCCTGCGCCTGCAGGCGAGGGCGGAGCACGTCGACCCCCGTAAGGCCTTGCAGGACTCGGTGAATCGGATCCTCGCGATCGCCGCGGTGCACGAGGTGCTGACCGAGCACCGCGAAGACGACGTCGAGCTCGGGGAGCTCGTCGAGCGCCTGCGCGCGATGCTGGTGCAGGGCCTCGCCTCGGGAAAGGCAGTCGAGGCGCGGGTCGAGGCCGTCTCGCTTGCGGGTCAGAGGGCGACGGCGCTCGCGCTCGTCTTCACCGAGCTCTTCCAGAACGCTCTCGAGCACGGGGGGGGACGCGTGGAGATCGAGCTCGGCGAGTGCGACGGCGCCGTCCGGCTCGAGATCGCCGACGACGGGCCCGGGATCGACGGTCGGCCGGAGGGAACGGGCCTGTCGATCGTGCGGGCGCTCGTTCGCGACGAGTTGCGCGGCCAGCTCAGGCTCTCGTCCGGGCCGGGCCTTCGCGCCGAGGTGGTGTTCCCCGCATGACGCGCGTCCTCGTCGCCGAAGACGAGACCCTGATCCGGCTCGACCTCCGAGGCTTGCTCGAGGCAGCGGGCTTCGAGGTCTGCGCCGAGGCGCGGGACGGCGAGGAGGCGGTCGAGCTCGCGAGGGCGACGGAGCCCGACGTCGCGCTCCTGGACGTCAAGATGCCGCGTCTCGACGGGATCGAGGCGGCTCGGCGGATCCTCGACGAACGGCCGATCCCGATCGTCATGGTGACGGCGTACGGCGAGCGGGATCTCGTCTCCAAGGCGGTGGAGGCCGGGGTGTTCGGCTACCTCGTCAAGCCGTTCCGCGAGACCGACCTCCTGCCTGCGATCGCGACGGCCATCGCCCGCCACGAGGAGCTCACGGCGCTCCGCGAGGAGGCGGACTCTCTGGCCGAGGCGCTCGCCGCCCGCAAGGCGATCGAGCGGGCGAAGGGGATCCTCATGGAGCGCGAGGGGCTCACTGAGCAGGAAGCATTCACCCGGCTCCGCAAAGCGAGCCAGATCTCGGGGCGTCCCCTCAAGGTGGTGGCGGAAGCGCTCATCGCGACCCTCGCCGACCGCTGACGCCCTCCGCGGGGAGCGTCAGCGGTCGGCGGGACATGGCCGCCGCGGCGAGGTGTGAGGCTTCTACCAGTCCTCGTGCGGCACGTAGGCGTGCGCCCAGAGCGCGACTTGCATGAGAACGGACTTGCGCCAGGCGTCCTGCATGCGGTCGACCTCCTCCGGGGGATCGCCGCCCTTCTCGAGGAACGGTCGGAGTGTGGCCGTGATTGGGTAGGCGAGCGCGATGATGTGGCTCAACGGCACGTGCTCGGCCGCGTCCACGCTATCGGTCCGGTTCTTGCCCGAGCGGTGGTGTCGTCGCCCGATCTCGAGCTGGTAGGCGAGCCACTCCTCGTCGTAGTTCGCCGCAGCCGTGTCGCGGATCCACTGCCCGAAGCGGACGCGCACGGCAGCGAGGTAGTCGGGGTCGGGCTGGCCGTCCGACCTGCGGGCGAAGGTCGCCACGAGGTGCGGGTTCGAGCCGACGAACCCGTACCACACGTCGAGCACGTCCTCGACCTGGTCGGCGAGGATCTCTCCCGAGCGCCGGAGCGCTGCGACGTCCTCGTCGGTGAAGAGCGTCGAGCGCTTCAGGAGCTCGAGGTGCTCGAGCGTCACCTGGCCTCGGGCGGTTGCACTCATGCTGCCTCCTTCTCGATCGCGTTGTCTGGCGTGGGCTCGTGGTCGGCGCAGTCGAGCCGAAGCTCGCGGTCGCCGAACGGCGCGTCGACGAACGCGCAGTGGTGCGGTCGGATCGGATCGGGGTGGACGTGCGGTCGGAAGAACCGGCACGTCGCGCACATCCGCTGCACGGGGATCCGCCCGCGCCGTTGGAGCTCCAGGATCATGCGCTGGAGGCCGCGGAGGAACGCGGCTTGGTCGTCGGGCTCGAGCGCGTCCACGGCGGCGAGGAGCGCGTCGGGCCACTCCGCGGCGGCCGCTGCGGCGGCCCCTCCCTGGTCGGTCAGCTCCACGATCTGCACCCGCCGGTCGGTGGCCGGGCGTCGCGCGACGAGGCTCTTCCTCTCGAGCGCCGCGACCGCGTCGCTGACGGTTGGTTGGGAGACGGCCAAGCCGGCTGCGATCTCGCCGATCCGGAGCGGCCCGCGGCTGCCGAGGAGCGCGACGATCTGTCCCTGAGTCGGGGTCAGCCCCGTCCGCTCGCGCTCCTCCCAGGCGTGGTGACGGAGCGCGAGGCCGATCTTCGAGAGGCCGACGGCCGCGGTGCGGGCGGGGCTGACGCTGCTCGGATCGGCAGACATATAGGAGTCCTATATATCACAGTCCGTGCGCTCCGTGTCGGCGTGCACGTGGCTACGGAGCCGCGAGGAGGCGCTCGTCGTCGCGGCGGCGGTAGAGCCTGCGCGCGAGCCAGACGCCTGCGCCGAGCAGGACGAGCGGCGCGAGCACGATCGCCGCCGCGAGAGCGACGACGCCTTCCCAGGCGAGCACGTTCAGGGCCTCGTCGAGCGCCCGGTCGAGCCGGGACGGCACGTGAGCCACGCTGATCGCGTCGGGCGTCGCGACGGTGACCGAGAGCGTCGCCATGCGTGCGTCGGCCTTCGTCGCCGCCGACTCGCTTCGCACCCCGACGAGCTCGGCGCGGAGCGACCCGAGTCGCGCGCGGAGGATCGCCTCGCCCCGGGGCTCGAGCCCCTCGCTCGCGAGTCGCGCCCGCACGCGGGCGATTCGGTTCCTCAGCTCCTGTTCGCGCGCGGCGAGCGCATCGAGCTGCTCCTGGAGATCGTCCACCGTGACCTGCTGCGCGACGATGCGGCCGAGCCCGGAGAGTCCGACGATGGCGTCCTGCACCTTCTCCACCGGGACACGCACGACGAGCTGCGCGCGCCCCTCCTCCCCGGTCGCGACGGACGAGCTGACGACGTAGCCGCCGAGCCGGCGGGTGAGGTCGAGCGTGGCCTGGGCCGCACGGGAGACGGCGTCCGGGTCGTCGACCTCGAGCGTGAGCGTCGCGCCAACCCGCTGCGCCCTGATCGTCTGCGAGCTCGAGTCCGCGAAGCTCGGCGACGAGCCCTTCGTCGCTTCGGGGGCGGCTTGCGTGACGGTTGCGCGATCCCGGAGCGCGTCGGCGTGACTCCCGGAGCGCGAGATCCCCACCACGCCGGCAGCAACGACCGCGAGCGCGGCCGCAGCGGGAACGGCGGCGAGCGAGATCCGCCGAAGCGGGAGCCGAACGCGCTCGCGGAGCGGCGGGCGCTCTCGCTCGCGCCCCGCGATCTCGCGCACGCGCATTCGCAGTGCTGCCGGCGCGGTGGGACGAGACGAGCGGAGCTCGTGGATCAGGTCAGGCGACGTCATCGTCTCTCATCCTCTCTTCGAGCTTCGTCAGGGCGCGGTGCAGACGAGTCGACACCGCAGTCGGAGTGATCCCGAGGAGGCGTGCGGTCTCCTCGCCGTCGAGCTCGAGCACGATGCGGAGGGCGATGACCTCCCGCTCCCCTGCGCTCAGCTCCGCGAGGGCCGTCTCGAGCTCGGGAGAGAGCGCTTCTCCGAACGCGCGCTCGGGCTCGCTGCGCACCTCACGGGCCTCGGCGCGCTCCTCGCGTCGCCGCCGCCGTCGCTCGGCTCGGAACCAGTCGAGCGCGCTCGAGCGGGCGATCGCGAGGAGCCACGCCCGCGCGCTCCCTCGTCGTGGGTCGAAACGGCTCCACCTCCGGAGCGCGGTCTCGAACGTCTCGCTCGTGAGGTCCTCGGCGAGCGCCCAGTCCTTCGTCAGGTACAGCAGGTACCCGTAGACGTCGTCGAGGAGCTCTTCCGCCGCGGCCGCGAAGGTCGGCCGAGCCCCCGCGTCCCGCCGCAGCGCGTCGATCGTCGCTACCTGCACGTCGCCTCTACGTCGCCGGCGGCGCCGCACGTCACGTACGCCTGGCCTCGCGAGCGCTCACGGCGACGAGCGGTCCCCGGCGTCGAAGAGCTCCTCCCAGCGTGCGAGCAGCGCTGTCAGCTCGTTGCGGGCTGCGCGGTGGGCGGCGAGGACGTCGAGGTCCGTCCAGTCCTCGGCGAGGCTGGCCTCGAGCCCTGCCACCCGCTGCTCGAGCTCGGTGATCCGGGTCTCGACGCGGTCGAGCTCCGTCGGACCCGTCGAGGCCTCGCCCGGACGTTGCGGGCGCTTCCTCCGTTCCCTCGCTCGGTCGGCGTCGTCGCCCGTGGGTCTGGCCGCCGCCTCGCGCTCGCGCACGAGGTCGACCCAGCCACCCTCGTACGAGCGGAGGGCTCGACCCTCGATGGCGACGATGCGGGTCGGGACGGCGTCGAGCAGCGCCCGGTCGTGCGAGACGAGGAGCACGGTGCCCGGGAACGCCTCGAGCGCGGCCTCGAGCGCCTCGCGACTCTCGACGTCGAGGTGGTTCGTCGGCTCGTCGAGCAGGAGGAGGTTCGCCCCGGAGGCGACGAGGAGCGCGAGCGCGAGGCGGCGGCGCTCTCCACCCGAGAGCGCGCGCACGGGCCGCTCGTGCATCTCTCGTCCCGAGAAGAGGAAGCGGCCGAGCAGCGCCTGCGCCTGCGGTCGGCTCAGCCCCGTCGCATGCAGCGTGGCCTCGAGCGCGGTTCCGTGCTCGGGAAGCTCGAGCGCGTGCTGGGAGAAGAGCCCGAGCTCGACGCCGTGGCCGAGTCGAATCGAGCCGCGCTCGACGGGATGTCGGCCGGCGATCGCGGCCAGGAGCGTCGTCTTGCCGGCGCCGTTCGGGCCGAAGAGCCCGACCTTCTCCCCCCGCTCGAGCACCATGCTCGCATCCTCGAGGAGCGGTCTGCTGCCCGCCGAGAGCGTGAGCTTGTCGATCTCGAGCACGATGCGGCCGCTCCGTGCGGGCCGGAGGAAGTCGAATGCCAGCGAGCGCCGCCTCGTCGTCAGCGACTCGAGCTCCCTCCGAGCGGCGGCTCGCTCTCTTTCCAGCCGGCCAATCTGGGTGAGCTTCGCCTGCGCCTGCTTCGCCTTCGAGCGCTTGTAGCGGAACCGCTCCACGAAGCGCTCGAGTCGAGCGATGTCCGCGGAGACGCGCTCCGCGCTCTTCCCGGCCGCTGCGGCTCGGGCCTCCTTCTCGCGCCGCCACTCGTGCCAGGGGCCGGCGAAGAAGTGCGCGCCGCCGGGTGCGAGCTCGAGCACCGCCGTCGTCACGGCTTCCAGGAACCAGCGGTCGTGGGCGACGAGGATCACGGCCGCGTCGAGCGACTCGAGCTCGCTCTCGAGCCACTCGAGGCTGTCGAAGTCGAGGTGATTCGTCGGCTCGTCGAGCAGCAGGAGGTCGGGATCGCCGGCGAGAGCGCGCGCGAGCGAGGCGCGCGTCAGCTCTCCCCCGGAGAAGGTGCGAAGCGGGCGGCCGAGGTCGTCGTCGACGAAGCCCAGGCCGCGTACGGTCGCCGCCGCGCGCTCCCGCCACGCCCACCCGCCTGCGTGCTCGAGCCTCGCTTGGGCCTCGGCGTAGCGCCGGAGCGTCGCCTCGTCGTGGGCCCCATGCGCCATCGCCTGCTCGAGGGAGCGGAGGACGCGCTCGGCCTCGAGCACGTCCCGAGCGCCGGAGAGGACGTACGCGTACAGCGTGACATCGACGTCGAGGGGAGGACGCTGGTCGTGCAGAGCGATACGGGTGTCTTTCGCGAGCGCGAGCGTGCCGCCATGGAGCGGGGTCTCGCCCGCGATCGCCCGCAGCAGCGTCGTCTTGCCGGCGCCGTTCGCGCCCGCGAGCGAGAGTCGGTCGCGACGGCGGACGGTAAACGAGACGCCGTCGAAGAGCGGCTCGCCGGAGAGCTCCTTGCGGAGCGCGGACGCGATGACCACGGACACGGGGCGGAGAGTAGTGTCCGTGCCGGGGAGGAGTCGTCCGGCCGGTGTGGTACTCGTAGGGGCCCCACACGGGGAGTGACAAGCGGCAAGACCACGCGATGCGGCGCGCGTGAGAGGAACGGGTACACAAACGCGACTGCGGCTCGGCAGCCTGACAGGGTTCGCCCTCGTCGCGCTGCTCACGACCCAGGTCGCGAGCGCCGGGGGCGATGCGGCCTCTCGCACGGGTATTCCGAACTCCCGCGGTGTGTTCTCGGCCTGCCATGAGACGGGAACCGGCACGCTCCGCCTCGTACCCGGGACGAAGGGCTGCCGGAAAGGCGAGAAGCGCGTGACCTGGAACCGTCGGGGAGCGCGAGGTCCCGCTGGCCCGCAGGGCCCCGCCGGCCCGCAGGGGCCGACCGGGCCGACCGGGCCGCAGGGGCCGCCGGGTCCGACCGGGCCGCAGGGGCCGCCGGGTCCGACCGGGCCTCAGGGAGATCCCGGCCGCCAGGGTCCGCCTGGGCCCGAGGGCCCCCCGGGACCGGCTGGTCCGCAGGGCGATCCCGGCCCAGCGGGTCCGCCGGGTCCGCCGGGTCCGGCCGGGCCTCAGGGTGATCCGGGACCAGTTGGCCCGCAGGGGCCCGTCGGTCCGCAAGGGCCTCCCGGCCCGGCCGGCGCTCAGCTCGTCACGGGAACGCCTGTCACCTCCGCCCCGAACGCGGCGCGCAACACCGTGGTCACCGCGACCGCCTCCTGTCCCGCGGGGAGCGTGCTCCTCGGCGGCGGCGCGAGCGTGACCACGACCGCAAGCCAGAAGGAGCGCGTGCAGCTCGTCGGCTCGTACCCGAGCTCGACGAGCGAGTGGACGGCGGTCGGCGTGGTGACCATCGCGGCGCTCGGCGGCGGTCATACGATGACCGTCACCGCGTACGCCCTCTGCTCGCTGTAGCTAGCGAGCGCCTGCCGGCGCTCCGACGAGGCTCCTCGCCGCGCTCGTGATCCCGGCAGCGTCGATCCCTGCCCAGGCGAGGAGCTCAGCTGGCTTGCCCGATGCCGGCATCGCCGGGACGGCGAGCTTCACGACGCGGGCGGGGGCGTCAGTCGCGGCGAGCGCCGAGGCGACGGCGTCCCCGAGGCCACCCTCGGGCCAGTGGTCTTCCACCGTCACGATGCGTCCCTCGGTCACAGCCGCCGCGGCTGCGAGCGTCTCGAGGTCGAGTGGTTTGATCGAGTACAGATCGAGCACGCGCGCCGCGATGCCCTCCTCGGCGAGCGCGTCGGCTGCGGCCAGGGCCTCGTAGACGGTGATCCCGGAGGCGACGATCGTCACCTCGTCCGCGTCGGACGAGCGCAGGACGCGGCTTCCCCCGATGGCGAAGTCCTCGTCCGGACCGTACAGCACCCGCGTTGCCGGCCGCAGCGTCCGGAGGTACGAGATGCCCTCGTGTCCGACCATGGCGGCGACGAGCTTCGCCGTCTGGTTCGCGTCGCACGGATGGAGGACGACGCTTCCCTGCACCGCCCGGAACAGCGCGAGGTCCTCGAGGCCCATCTGCGAGGGCCCGTCTTCGCCGATGGACACACCGGCGTGCGAGCCGCACAGCGCGAGCCGCGCCCGGCTTACAGCGGCCATGCGCACGAAGTCATACGCGCGGCTGAGAAAAGCCGCGAAGGACGAGCAGAACGGACGCCAGCCGAGAACCTGCATCCCGACCCCAGCGGCGACGAGCTGCTGCTCCGCGATGAACATCTCGAAGAAGCGCTCGGGGTGCGCCTTCGCGAAGACCTCGGCGTACGTGGAGTTCGAGACTTCGCCGTCGAGCACGACGACGTCGCCTCGCGCGGATCCGAGCGCGGCGAGCGCGTCCCCGTACGCCTGCCGGGTGGCGACCAAGGCTCCGATCTCGTAGCGAGGGAGCTCGAGCGGGCGTGCCGGAATCTTCGGAGGCGAGTACGGCTCCGGCCGCGCGGGCTCGATGCGGATCGAGCGTGGCCCACCGAGCTCGGCGATCGCGCCCTCGGGATCCTCGAGCGGCTTGCCGTGGAAGCCGTTGCGGTCTTCCACCGACTTCACGCCGCGCCCTTTGACAGTGCGCGCGAAGACGACGGTCGGCGAGCCGGTCGTTGCCACCGCCTCCGCGTACGCGCGGTCGATCGCCTCGACGTCGTGCCCGTCGATCTCGATCGCGTGCCATCCGAACGCACGCGCCCGCTCGGCGTAGACGTCGAGGTTCCAGCCGACCATCGTCTCCCCGCGCTGACCGAGCCGGTTGACGTCGACGATCGCGGTGAGGTTGTCGAGCCCGTAGAACGCCGCGTGCTCGAATGCCTCCCACATCGAGCCCTCGGCCAGCTCGCTGTCGCCGCAGAGGACCCAGACCCGCGCCGGCGACTGGTTCAAGGCCTTGACCGCGAGCGCCATCCCGACTCCGATGGGCAGTCCCTGCCCGAGCGACCCGGTGGCGACGTCGACCCACGGGAGGACTGGCGTCGGGTGGCCTTCGAGTGGGCTCCCATGCCGGCGGTAGCTCGCGAGGTCGTCCTCGGAGAGCAACCCGAGAGCGCGATAGAGCGCGTACAGGAGCACCGAGGCGTGGCCCTTCGAGAAGACCAGGCGGTCGTTCGCGGGGTTGTGGGGATCGTCGACGTTGTACCGGAGGTAGCCGTCGGCCAGCACCGCGATGAGCTCGGCCGCGGACATCGATGACGTCGGATGGCCGGATCCGGCCGCTGCGCTCATCCGCACGGAGTCGACGCGGAACTGCTGGGCGAGCTCGCTCCTGCGCTCCGCGGCGTTCATCGCGAGCACTCTACAGCGCACCGTGCGCCCGGTTGCCGGAGCGGTACCCTCTCCGTGATGGCGGTGACGCGCTTGCACGAGCTCGCTGCCCACGGTGTGAGCGCGTGGCTCGACTCGCTCTCCCGCGAGCTCCTCGAGACCGGAGAGCTCCAGCGGCTCGTCGACGAAGAGGCGATCGTCGGTGTCACGTCGAACCCGACGATCTTCGAGCAGGCCCTCTCCGCCGGTGGTTGGTACGACGAGCAGCTCCGCGAGGCGGCCGAGCGTCATACCGACGCCAAGGAGATCTTCCTCGAGCTCGCCGTCGAGGACGTCCGGCGCGCGTGCGACGTGCTCGAGCCCGTGTTCCACGCGACAAGCGGCGGAGACGGCTACGTCTCGCTCGAGGTCGATCCCGAGCTCGCCTACGACCGCGAGGCGACGGTCGAGGAAGCGCTACGGCTCCACGAGCTCGTCGGGCGCGCCAACCTGCTCGTGAAGATCCCCGCGACGCTCCCCGGTCTCGGCGCGATTCAGGACTGCATCGCGGCCGGGAGGTCGATCAACGTCACTCTCATCTTCTCCCTCGACCGGTATGCGGCCGTCGCCGAGGCCTACCTCCGTGGCCTCGAGCGTCTCCTCGAGGATGGAGGCGATCCAACGCGGGTCGCGTCCGTTGCGAGCTTCTTCGTCTCACGCGTGGACACAGAGACCGATCGCCGGCTCGAGGCGCTCGGGCGCAGCGATCTGCGCGGGCGGCTCGCGATCGCGAACGCGAAGCTCGCCTACCAGCGCTACCTGGCGGTGACGAGCTCGGATCGCTGGAAGAGGCTGGCCGCAGCCGGCGCGCGGCCCCAGCGCTGTCTCTGGGCCTCGACCTCGACGAAGAACCCCGCCTACCGCGACGTCCTCTACGTCGAGGAGCTGATCGGTCCCGAGACGGTCAACACGATGCCGCTGGAGACCATTGCGGCGTTCCAGGAGCATGGAGTCGTGCGCGACACCCTCACGGAGGGCGTGCAAGAGGCGGAGGCGTTGCTGGGCGAGCTGGCGGAGGCGGGTGTCGACTACGACGACGTCGTGGCGACGCTCGAGCGCGAGGGCGTCGAGAGGTTCGCCACGTCGTTCCAGCGGCTCCTCGCCGGGATCGAGGAGAAGCGAGCGACGCTCGTCGCCTAGGCTGGACGGTTCGTGACTCAGAGCCACGAGCGTTCGTTCCCTTACTGCGTCATCTCGTCGTCGTGACCGCCTCCAGGAGTGCGTCGTGGAGGAGGCCGTTCGAGCTGATCGCGGTTCCCCCGTCGATGCGCGACTCGCCCGCGAAGTCGGAGAAGCGCCCACCCGCCTCCTCGACGATGACAGATACGGCCGCGACGTCCCACTCGTCGACCCCGACGACGTCGATCGCCCCTTCGACCGTGCCCTCGGCGACGAGCATGTGCGCCCAGAAGTCCCCAAAGCCACGGGGGTGCCAGGCACGGCGAGCGAGGTCGGGGACGCCGTTCTCGAGCGCGAAGGACAGGACAGCGTCCTCGACCCGCTCGACGGACGAGACGTGGATCCGACCGCCGTCGCTGAAGGCTCCCGCTCCGCGCTCCGCCCACCAGCGACGTCCGAGCGCCGGTGCTGAGACGACTCCGAGCCGGACGGTGCCGCTCTCCTCCAGCGCGATCAGCGTCCCCCATACGGGGATGCGGCGCGTGAAGTTCTTCGTGCCGTCGATGGGGTCGAGGATCCAGCGGCGTGTGCCGGTGCCGTCTGCCCCCTGCTCCTCGCCGAGCACGGCGTCCTCGGGGCGCTCGAGCGCGAGAGTCCGACGGAGCTCGGCCTCGATGGCGCGATCGGCCTCGGTCACAGGCGTCAGATCCGGCTTCACTTCCACCGGGACACCGGAGCGAAACGCGGCAAGCGAGAGCGCGTCGGCGGCATCAGCGAGTCGGAGGGCGAGCGCGAGGTCAGGACTCACGGGAGATGACCTTATAGGTGTCTCTGCGCTACAGGGTCAGGTGCGGGTGCTGCGAACGGTTCGACATGTCCCGTCGAGACGGGTACCTCGAGCGCGCACCACGAGGCCTGGAGCGCACTCCCACGAGCGGTGTCTGACACCTTGTCCACAGGGTGATCGGCAGGGCGCGAGGTTCAGCGGCGCGCGATCTTGAACGTCGGCCTCACGACCTTCACGGCTGCCGGGCGCGACCAGGTCATCGCGGGCGTGCCGACCTGGACACCGTTCAGGCCGCGGACGCGGTAGTACCAGAGCCCCGCTCCGAGCTTCAGCGTGGCCGACGTCGCGTGCGTGCGCAGCGTGCCCCGCGCGCGCCACGGGTAGAGCGACCTCGACCACTGCACCTCGTACGAGGTCGCGCCGATGACCGGGCGCCACGCGACGAGAGGCGTCGAGTAAACGGTGGGACGAGGGGTCGCGCTGGCGAGGAGGCGCCCGGTCGGCGTTAGCCCCGCGACGTACGGCGCACCCGAGGCGGTGATCGCAGGCTTCGAGAGCTTCGCGAAGGTGGAGACACGACCGGCCTCGCACGCATCCTGCGGAATCTCGGCGTCGTAGTACTCGAGCGATCCGCTCGTCGAGATCTGCACGCCCACGGGCACCACAGTCCAGAAGTAGCGGGTCGTCTTCGCGTCGATGTCGGGAAGGTCGACCTTCGCGGATGCGGAGTTCTCGCCGAGCGTCTCGCTCGAGACGAGCGGCGTTCCGTCGGCCATGAAGGTCTTCACACCCTCGGACGGTGCGCTCGGTAAGGTCTGGAAGGCGGCGTCGTCGAGCTCTGCGACCGACGCGGGGAGCTTCAGGGGCCCGCTGAGCCGAGGGGCAAACGCCGGACCACCCACGACCGAGCCGCGGAAGACGACGTTGACACACTCCTTGTCGGTGAATGCGTAGACGCGGAAGAGGCCGTACGGCGTCCCGCCGAGCCCGTTTCCGCTCCAGGTGAGCGCCGGCATGAGTTGGTGCGCCGCGCCCTTCCAACTCGAGCTGACGACGTCGGAGACCGAGAGCCGCGTCTGGAGCGGACCGGCGACGAGATCCGGGTTCCTCGTCGCGTACAGCGGGCTCCACGGGCCGTAGGACACTGCGGGCAATCCGTTCGGGATGGAGCCGAGCACCTGCCTGATGGCGCGTACTCGCCAGCGCACCGTGGACCACCACGCCGGGTCGTCGTGAAAGGTGTAGAACTCGCGCAGGTCCGCGACGTTCGTGTGCGTGGTGAACGACGTGCGGATGTCCGGATACCAGACTTCGTAGGCGGTTGCGCCCTCGATCGGTGTCCAGCGGATCAGGCCCGGCTTCGTGGCCAGAGGCACCGGCCGCTCGGTCCACTGCATGTTGAAGCCGTAGGGGGCGCTCCACGCAGTCGCTCCCCGGCTCGTGATCGCGCGCACCTGCGCGTACAAGGCGTACGGCCGTCCCGTGAACCACGGCAACGTGAGCCCGAGTGAGGCCGCGGGGATCCTTATGGCGCGGGGCCCTCTGCAGGAGCGCCCGGCGCCACCTCCGCTCGACACGTTCGACCAGACGATGGTCGAGTCCTCGAACGCGCGGCTCGTTGCGAGGCGGAGCTCGTAGCACGACGCACCTCGGACGGGTGACCAGGCGAACGCGGGTGTCCGCGCGAACGTTCGCGACGGCGTATCCCCGGGGCGGAGCAAGAACCCGTGCAAGCCCGTGGGCGCCTCGGGCCCGGGTGCGCCCAGTGCGGAGGTTGCGCCACCTGCGAGCGTCGCGAGGAGCGCCACCGTGACGAGGAGTCGTGCCGCAGGCATCGTCCCTTCTGTCGGCACCGCTTCGCAGACCCTTTAGGGGCGTGCCGCGAGGCGCGGCGAGGCGCGGCGCTTCAGGGATCTTCGCGGTCGGGAATCCGCTCCTGCGGATTCCCGAGCTGGGGAAAGCACACGCGGGACGGACGAGCGGCGCGCTCAGGGCGGCGAAGCCGCCCGCTTCAGGGATCTTCGCGGTCGGGAATCCTCTCGCTGGATTCCCGACCTGCAAAAACTCAGTCGAACTGCAGGTACAGCAGCGCGACGATGAACGTACCGGCGAAGAGCAGCCAGAAGAGCCCGAAGAGGGCCCACCCGAAGCGGAGGTTCCTGCGACTGAGCTCGGGATCCATCACACGACCAGGGGGTCGACCGCCGCCGCGACGAAGAGCAGCGCGAGGTAGGCGAGAGAGTAGTGGAAGAGCGAGCTCGCCCGGCGCGGCGAGAGGTCGCGGTGGAGGAGCACGGAGAGCACGAGCAGGATCGCTCCGAGCACGGCCGCTGCGACCGTGTACACCGGCCCGAGCCAGTACCCGACCGCGACCGTGAAGAGAACCAGCGCGAGCGAGTAGAGGAGGATCTGACGCGCGGTCTCGCGGTCACCGCGCACGACGGGCAGCATCGGGACGCCGGCCACGGCGTACGCCTTCTTGATCATCAGCGCGAGCGCCCAGAAGTGCGGCGGCGTCCACAGGAAGACGATGAGGAAGAGCCAGAGCGCGGGCAGCGCCAGCGAGCCGGTCGCCGCTGCGAAGCCGACGAGTGGCGGCACGGCGCCGGCGGCGCCTCCGATGACGATGTTCTGCGGCGTCGTCCGTTTGAGCCAGCGCGTGTAGACGACGACGTAGAAGGCGTTTCCGACGAGCGCGAGGAGCGCAGTCAGGACGTTCACGCGCGACGCGAGCAGCGCGAACGAGAGAGCCGAGAGGAGGAGACCGAACTCGAGCGCCTGCTCGGGGCTCACTCGGCCCGAGGCGACAGGACGCTCGCGGGTGCGTGGGCCCATGAGCCGGTCGATGTCGCGGTCGAGGACGTGGTTGAGGGCGGAGGCGCCTCCGCAGGCGAGGCCGAGCCCGAGCATCGTCACGAGGAGGAGGTCGGCGGCCGGCGCTCCCTGCGCGCCGACGAACATTCCCGCCGCTCCGGTCAGGAGGAGGAGGGTCATGATCCGCGGCTTCGTCAGGGTCAGGTAGTCGCGGCCCGCGGCGAGACGCGGCGGAGCCCCGCGCAGCGCCCCGGCTGCGAGCGCGAGCGACGCGCCGAGCGCGCCACCGGCAGCGAGGACGTGGAGCGCAACGCTCCAGGTCGCGCTGTCCGTCCACGCGGCCACGCCCCCGAGCGCGACGGAGACGAGGAGCAGCGCCACGGCGAGCGCCGAGCGCCGGAACAGGAACGGATACGCGTAGCGCGCGACGAGCGCGTTCGCGACGAGCAGCGGCAGCGCGACGAGCGTCAGCCCCCAGTGGGTCGTGCCGAGCTCGAGCACCGCGCTGAGCACGACGAGCCCGGTTGCGAGCGACGCGGCCACGACCGAGAGTCGGAACAGCCACCCGGGAGTCGGTAGCTCAGGCGGCACCGCGCGCTCCTTCGCGCTCGCGCAGCCTCCGCCGGAGGTCGTAGAGCGGGCGCGGGCTCGTGACGTACGGGACGTCGTCGAAGTTGTGCGGCGGCGGTGGAGAGGTCGTGTACCACTCGAGCGTGTACGCGCGCCAGGGGTCGTTTCCGACTCTCGGCCCGTTCCGCGATACGAGCACGTTGACGACGAACGCGAGGATTGCGACCCCCATCACCCACGAGCCGACGGTGGAGAGCGTGTTGTAGCCCTCCCAGCTCTCGTTCGCATACGTCGCGATCCGGCGCGGCATCCCTTCGAGCCCGAGGAGGTGCTGCGGGAAGAAGGTGAGGTTGAAGCCCACGAAGAGGAGCCAGAACGAGAGCTTCCCGAGCCGCTCGTCGAGCATGCGGCCGAACATCTTCGGCCACCAGTAGTGGAGCCCGGCGAAGATCGCGAACACGACGCCGCCGAACAGCGTGTAGTGGAAGTGGGCGACCACGAAGTACGAGTCGTGGAGCTGCCAGTCGATGGGGAAGGCCGCGAGGTAGATGCCGGTGAGGCCGCCGACGACGAAGATCGAGAGGAACCCGAGCGCGAAGAGCATGGCCGAGTCGAAGGCGAGGTTTCCGCGCCAGAGCGTCGCGAGCCAGTTGAAGATCTTCATTCCGGTTGGGACCGCGATCACCATCGACGCGATCATGAAGTAGGCCTGGAGCGAGATCGGGAGCCCGACGGTGAACATGTGGTGCGCCCACACGAGCATCGAGAAGAACCCGATCGCGACGGTCGAGAACGCGATCGCCTTGTAGCCGAAGATCGGCTTGCGCGCGAAGACGGGGAGGACCTCGGAGATGATCCCGAACGCAGGGAGGACGATGATGTAGACCTCGGGGTGCCCGAAGAACCAGAACGCGTGCTGGTAGAGCACGGCGTTCCCGCCCTCCGCCGGGTCGAAGAAGCTCGTCTGGATCTCCCACCCGCCGAGCTCGAGCCCACGGTCGAGGAGGATCATCGTGATTGCCGCCGAGAGCACCGGGAGCACGGCCAGCAGGAGCCAGGCGTAGACGTAGATCGACCAGACGAAGAGCGGCATACGTGTCCACGTCATGCCCCGCGCGCGCAGGTTGTGGATGGTCACGAGGAAGTTGATCGCGCCCGCGATGGACGACGCCGTCAGGATGTGCAGCGACAGGATCCAGAGATCCTGGCCGTGCCCGGCCGTCTGCTCGGCGAGCGGCGGGTACGACGTCCAGCCCGCCTGCGCCGCGCCGCCCTGCGCGAAGAAGGAGAGCATCAAGACCGCGCCGCCGAACGCGAAGAGCCAGTAGGAGAGCGCGTTCAGGCGCGGGAACGCCATGTCGTGGGCGCCGATCATGAGCGGTACGAGGTAGTTGCCGAAGCCGGCGAGGATCGGCACGCCGACGAGGAACACCATCGACGTTCCGTGGATGGTGACGAGCTCGTTGTAGCGCTGCGGGTCGACGACGTCTCCGTTCGCCTGCATGAGCTGGAGGCGGATCACGAGCCCCATCAGCCCGGCGAGGACGAAGAAGAGGAGCGACGTGCAGATGTAGAGGATCCCGATCCGCTTGTGGTCGGTCGTCGTGAGCCAGCTCACGACCTTCCCCTGGTAGGCGGGATGTGGCTCGGTCCTAACTGCCACCGGGCGGGCTCTCTTTCAGGTAGGCGTTCAAGGCGTCGATCTGCTCCGCGGTCCAGCCGGCGCCCACGGCCGGCATCGTGCGGCGGCCGTTCCGGACGAGCGTCTCCACGGCCTGGGGATCGCGCAAGACCGCTGAGCCGGCGACGGCGCGGTAGAGAGCGCCTTGGCCGGCGAGGCCGTGGCACTTCGCGCACACGCCCTCCCACGTCTCCTCACCGAGCGCGACGTCGCCGGTCGTCTGCGCCTGCCTCCGCTCCTCGAGCCAGGCGGCGAACTCGGCCTCCGGGAGGACCTCCACCGAGGCGGTCATGAACGCGTGCCCGACGCCGCAGAGTTCGGCGCACTGTCCCTCGAAGACGCCAGTCCGGTCGGCCTCGAACCACGTCTCGTTCACGCGCCCGGGGATCGCGTCGATCTTCCCGCCCAGCGCCGGGATCCACCAGGAGTGGATGACATCGCTATCTGGCGCGCTCACCGTGAGGCGGACGGGCACGCCAACGGGCGCCCGCATCCGATCGATCGCGATGACGCCGTTCGGGTACTCGTACTGCCAGTAGTACTGCCGGCCGGTGACCCGGATCTCGAGCTCGCCGCTCGCTCCCGCCTCGGGGACGTTCTTGATCCCGGGCAGCTCGATGAAGACGAAGGCGGCGATGAGGAACAGCACGACGACCGGGAGCGTCGTCCACAGGATCTCGAGCCGGGTCTGTCCGTGGATCTGCGCGCCGTCCGCGAAGCGCGCGCGGCGCCGGCGGCGGTACTTGAGGATGAACGCGATCAGGGCCCCCTCGACGAGGACGAAGATCGCGAGGATGAAGATGGAGACGAAGAGGTAGCTCGAGCGGATGCCCTCGGCGTTCGGGGACGCCGGCTCGACGGGTGCGAAGCTCCCCTGCGCGAGCGCCGCGGGTGCGGCGACGAGGACGAGCGAGACGAGACCGGCAAGGGAGAGGAGCGCGCGCACCGGCTGCCATTCTATGAGCGTGTCCGACGGGGCGTCTCGCAGAACCCGCGTCCGCCTGCCCGACGACGTCACGAGGCCGTTCGAGGTGTTCGTCAACGGTGTCCGTCAAGAGGAGGGCCGCGACTACCGGGTGCAGGGCCGCACGCTCGTCTTCGACCGCGAGCTGCGCACGGAGGGCAGGCTCGGCTTCTGGCGCTGGCTCTCGATCTTCGTTGGTGTCGCGGGCACGTACCGCCAGGACGACTCGGTCGATGTTGCGTACCGCCGCGACGGCAAGCCGGTCGTCGCGGCGAGGCTTCCCCTCGAGCCGCTCTGATCGAGCCGCGGCGCGCACGTCCGGGTCGTTAGTGTGCGACGGTGAGCGCCGCAAACGGGATCGAGGTCGTCGGGCTCGTCCGCGAGTACCGCAAGGGCCCCCGGGCGGTGGATGGGATCGACCTCTCCGTCGCCCCCGGGGAGATCTACGGCTTCTTGGGTCCGAATGGAGCGGGAAAGTCGACGACCGTCCACGTCCTCACCACGCTCCTTCCTCCGACTGCCGGAACGGCACGTGTCGGGGGCTTCGACGTGGTGAAGGAGGGGCCGAAGGTGCGCTCGATCATCGGCGTCGCGCTCCAGGAGGCGGCGCTCGATCCGCTGCTCACTGCGCGCGACCACCTGCGGCTGCAGGCGACACTCCAGAGCGTTCCGAAGTCGGAGCGCCGGGCGCGGGCCGACGAGCTGCTCGAGCGCGTCGGTCTCGCCGACGCTGCGGATCGCAAGGTGCAGGGCTACTCCGGCGGGATGAAACGCCGGCTCGATCTCGCCCTCGCGCTCGTGCATCGGCCGCGCATCCTCTTCCTCGACGAGCCAACCACGGGCCTCGACCCGCAGAGCCGCACCGCCCTCTGGGAGGAGGTCGCGCGACTGCGCCGCGAGGACGGCGTCACCGTCTTCCTCACGACCCAGTACCTCGAGGAGGCCGACGTCCTCGCCGACCGGGTCGGGATCATCGACCACGGAAGGATCGTCGCGGAGGGGTCGCCGGCGGCGCTGAAGGACGAGATCGGCCGCCCGAGCGTGCACGCGATCCCGTGCGACGAGCGCGACCGGGAGGCCATCGCACGGGTGCTCGGCCGCTTCGGTGAGCCGTTGGGCTCGACGCGCGACGTGGCCGTGCGACTCCGTGAGGGGGTCGGGTTGGCCGACATCGTGCGTGCGCTCGACGCCGAGGGCCTGACGCTCCTCGACCTCGAGCTGCGCGCCCCGACGCTCGACGACGTCTTCCTCGCCAAGACGGGCCGCACGCTCGAGGGCGCAGCCGAGGAGGCCGAGGTCGAGCCCGGTCGGGGCGGCGTATGAGCGCGTGGGCGCAGATCGGCGCGATCGTCCGCCGCTCCGTCACGAGGACCGCCCGCCAGCCTGCGAGCATCATCCCGCCGCTCGTCTTCCCCGTCGCGCTCCTCGCCGTGAACGCGGGCGGCTTGCGGGCGTCGACCGAGCTACCGGGCTTCCCGACCACCTCCTTCCTCGCGTTCGCGCTCGCGGTGCCGTTCATCCAAGGTGCGCTCTTCTCGACCATGAACGCGGGCACCGACCTCGCGCGGGACATCCAGACCGGCTTCCTGAACCGCCTCTCGCTGACCTCGCTCCGCGACTGGCCGCTCCTGCTCGGGCAGCTCGGGGGCGTGGTCGTGCTCGGGACCGTGCAGGCCGTCTTCTACCTCACGGTCGGGCTCGTGGTCGGCGTCCGGTTCGAGTCGGGCGTGCCGGGGATCCTCGTGCTCCTCCTCTTCGGCGTGATCATCGCGCTCGCGTTCGGCGCGGTCGGTGCCTGGCTCGCGTTCCGCACGGGGTCGGGGGAGGCGATCCAGGCGTTCTTCCCCGTCTTCTTCGTCTTCCTCTTCATCTCCTCGATGAACGCGCCGCGGAACCTCATCGGCGTCGACTGGTTCCGCATCGCGGCCACCCTGAACCCCGTCTCGTACATGATCGAGGCCGTCCGCAGCTTGATCATCACCGGCTGGGACTGGCAGGCCCTCGGGCTCGGCTTCGGGTTCGTCACGGCCATCGGCGTCGCCGCCTTCGCGCTCGCGGCGCGGGCCATGCGCACGAGGTTGACTCGAACATGAGGAGGTGGAACGTCGTCTCCGGCGTCGCCTGGCGCACGCTCAAGAACGCGCTCACGAACCCCCAGATCCTGCTTCCGACCATGCTCTTCCCCCTCTTCTTCTTCACCGCCTTCGCGGGTGGGCTCTCGCAGGTGTCGAAGGTTCCCGGGTTCGACTTCCCGCCCGGGTACACGGCCTTCCAGTTCGTCTTCGTGCTCCTCCAGGCGGCCGCCTTCGGCGGGGTGTTCACGGGCTTCGGGGTCGCCCGCGACTTCGAGGGCGGGTTCGCGAAGCGCCTGCTCCTGGCCGCGCCACACCGCAGCGGCATCGTCCTCGGCTACGCGCTCGCGGCGCTCGGTCGCTGGGCGATCACCGCAGCGCTCCTGACCGTGGTCGCGCTCCTCGTCGGGATGGAGGTCGGGGGAGGCGCCGTCGACGTCGTCGGCCTCTATACGCTGGCGATGCTCGTGAACTTCTGCGGCTACTTCTGGGCTGCGGGGATCGCGATGCGGTTCCGGACGATTCAGGCGGCGCCCCTCATGCAGATGCCCGTCTTCCTCGTCCTCTTCTTCGCGCCGGTCTACGTGCCGCTCAGCCTCCTCGAGGGCTGGCTTCGCACGGTCGCTTCCGTCAATCCGATCACGTACCTGCTCGAGACCGGGCGCGGCTTCGTCGCAGGCGACGCGCCGCACGTCCTCGGTGCGTTCGCGCTCGCGCTCGCTTTCGGCTGCCTCTTCTGGCTCTGGTCGTTCCGCGGGCTCCGAAGCGCCGAGGCAGCGGGCGCCTAGCGGGGCAGGCGCTCCGCGATGCGCGCGGCGAGGTCGGGAGGGACGACGCTGTCGGGGTCGCGAAGCGCGCCGAGCGCTTCGCGTACGCCGACGAGCGAGGTGTAGAGGGGAGGGCAGGTCGGGCACGCCTCCAGGTGGCGCTCGAGCGCGGTACGCGCGTCGGCGGGGAGCTCGCCGTCGAGGTAGTCGGAGACGAGACGGCGAGCGTCCCAGCACCGCAGCGGGACGCCCGCGAGCGCCTCGCGCCGCTCTGCGCCCCGGGCGAGCTGGGACACGAGCATCATGCGTCCGCGCCGCAGGCGCTGCTTCGCCGCCGGCAGTCCGATCCCGGCGGCATCGGCGATCTCCTTCACGGTCCAGCCCTCGACGTCGTGGAGCACGACCGCGGCCCGCTGGTCGAAGGGGAGGTGGACGAGCGCGTCCTCGAGCTCCTGGCGGGTCTCGGTCCGAACGGCCACGACGGCGGGGTCGACCGTGTAGGCGTCGTCGCGCCAGCGCTCTTCGACCTCCTCCACGAGCGTCTCGCGCTCGCTGCGACGCATCCGGTCGACGGCGAGGTTGTGGAGGATGCGGCGCAGCCAGGCCTCGGGCGGAGCGTCACCGCGGTAGCTCGCCGAGCGCTCGAGCGCTCGGGCGAACGTCTCCTGGACGAGGTCTTCGGCTGAGGCGTCATCCCGGGTGAGCGAGCGTGCGAAGCGGTAGAGACGGGGCGCCAGGGACGGCGCGAGGGCGGCGAGATCGAGCCGCTCTCGCGCGTCCCCCTCCGCGCTCGGGCTCACGCGCTCCTGGTTCGCGAGAGCGGGCACGTGCTGAGACCGACGAGCCGGTAGAGCGGGCAGTGCCCGACGGCTGCGGTGACGAGCATGATCGCCGCGACTGCGAGCAGCACGATCCCGAGCACCGTGCCGGCGCCGACGGCGACTGCGGCGATCGCCGCGAGCGGTGCCACCACGAGCGCCCGAATCAGGCGATCCCACGTCCCCATGTTCCGCGTCATCGTGTCCTCCTTCGTCTCGGATGTCCACTCCGTAGACGCACGAGTCGCGGAGAGGGATACAGGGACAGGCTATGCGCCGCGACGCTCGAGCACCGCGAGCAGCGCCTCGATTACGCGCGGGTCGAACTGCGTGCCGGCGCCCTCGGCGAGCTCTCGCCTGGCGACCTCGCGACCGAGCGCCGTGCGGTAAGGCCGGTCTGTCGTCATCGCGTGGTAGGCGTCGCAGGCGAGGATGATGCGCGCCTCGAGCGGGATCGCCTCTCCGGCGAGCCCGTCCGGGTACCCGGAGCCGTCGAAGTGCTCGTGCGCGCAGCGGACGATCGTGCGCACGTCTGCGAGTTGCTCGATGGGTGCGAGAATCCGCGCCCCGAGGACCGGATGCTGCTCGATGAGCTCGCGCTCCTCGGCGGTGAGCGGCCCCGGCTTGCCGAGGATCGCCGCTGGGATCCCGATCTTGCCGATGTCGTGGAAGAGCGCCCCCAGCTCGAGGCGCTTGAGCGCATCGTGCTCGAGGCCGAGCTCGAGCCCGACCTCGAGCGCGAGGTCGGTGATCCAGCGGGCGTGCGAGGAGACGGACTCGTCGTTCGCCTCGAGCGCGTTCGCGAGCGCCTCCACGGTCGCGAGGAACGTCCGCTCGAGGGACTCGAACGAGAGGGCGTTCTGGAGCGCGAGCCTCGTCTGCTGGGCGACGCCGTCGAGGAGATCGAGCTCGCGCTCGCCGGCACAGCCGCTCCGGGTCGCGGCGGCGAGCACGCCCCAGCGGCCCTCGACGACGAACGGCGCGATCGCGAAGCGCCCCTCGGTGCCGGGCGGCGGCCCGGCGATCGCGGCGTAGTCGGACGGCTCGATGAAGTAGGGCTCCCTCCGTTCGCGCCACGCGGCGACGTACTCGCCGGGGATGCGCGGCTCTCGCTCGCTTCCGTCGGAGCAGGCGAGGCGCACGAGGTCGCCACCGGGAGTCTCCTCGAGCCAGAGCGAGGTCTGCGCGCTCCCGAGGATGCGGGCCGACCCTGCGGCGACCCGCTTGGCGACCTCGTCGATGCTCTCGGCTTGCGCGAGCTCCCGTCCGAGCTCGAGCAGCGCCTTCGCGCTCTCGGCCTCGCGCCGCTGCGCCTCGTAGAGCCGCGCGTTCTCGAGCGCCACGGAGGCGTGGCCGGCGAGCACCTGGAGCAGGCGGAGGTCGTCGGCGTCGAACTGGTCGAGCCCGAGCTGCGAGATGACGATCACGCCGATCACCTGCGAGCCGAACTCGAGCGGCACCGCCAGGATCGACTCCTCGATCATCGGCGTGCCCTCGAGGAGGACGCCGAACTCGCAGTTCGCGGCATCGCCGACGAGGAGCGGCTCGCCCGTCTCGGCGACCCGCCCGGTGATGCCGCGGCCGACGCGCGTGCGGAGCACGTCGATCCTCTCGCCTGGCTCGTCGTTGCCGAGGAGCTCGCCGCGGAAGGCGATGGGCACGAGCTCGTCGCCCTCACGGAGGAAGACGCGGCAGTTGTGGTAGTCGATGAGCTGTCGTAGCTCGTCGGCGATCGTCTGCCCGATCCCGGACACGTCGTTCAGGCGCGCGAGCTTCCCCGAGAGGCTCTGGAGCATCGTCAGGTGAGCGATGGAGCGGACGTGGTCGCTCGGCACGCCCTCCGTCGAGGGGCGCTCGAGGGTCGCCTCGTCGAACACGACGACGAGCCCGTTGCCACGCGCCTTCGCCGTCATCATCGCCGCCTCGGCGCAGGCGACGAGCTCGCGCGGGTTCGCCGCGTGCTCGGGGCAGATCGCGACTCCGGTCGAGACCGTCAGGCGACCGGCTGCCTCCACCTCGAGCTCGCCGAGCGCGTCCCCGATCCGCCGCGAGAGGGCGAGGGCGCTGTGGAGGTTCCCTGACGGGAGGATGACCGCGAACTCCTCGCCTCCCGGGCGGCAGACGATGTCTCCCGAGCGCACGGTGGCGGTCAGCGAGCTCGCGACCTGCTGGAGGACGAGGTCGCCGACGCCGTGTCCGTACACGTCGTTGACCTTCTTGAAGTCGTCGATGTCGAGCATGATGAGCGCGACCGTGTCGTGCTCGGCCGACGCGCGCCTGATCTCCGAGCGCAGGTGGTCGTGGAACGCGCGGTGGTTGAGGAGGCCGGTGAGGGCATCGGTGGACGCTTGGTGCTCGAGGCGCGCGCGGACGTGCGCGTTGTCGATCGCGAGCGCCGCCGCGTCGCCGAACCGCGTCGCGAGCAAGAACTCTTCGTCGCTGAATCGCGCCTCCTCCCCGACGCGATAGATGTTGAGCGCACCCCGCAGGCGCCCTCTGGCGACGAGCGGCACAGCGATGAGGGCCTCGGGCTCGATGGGCGTGCCCGGAACGAAGCGCACGCGAGGGTCGAGGTGTGCCTGGTTGGCGAGCACCGGCTCGCGGTGCTCGACCGCCCAGCCGGTGATCCCCTCGCCGAACGAGAACCGCTCGCTCATCACCTCGTCCGCCCACTTGCTCCGGGCGAGCACGGGCACGAGCTCCCGCTTCGTCTCGTCCGCCTCGTAGATGTGCACATCCTGGTAGGGAATGAGCTCGGCGAGCGCGTCGGCGATCCGCTCGAGCAAGGCGTCGAGGCTCTCCTCGGAGAGGACGTCGTGGAAGATCTCCGCCAGACGCCGGTAGGGTTCCGCGTCCCCGTTCGAGACGAGGGTCATTGGGGGCCGCGAAGGGCGCTTCGGTGGCTCGGGGGCAGGGGTCGACATCGGGGCGTGATCGCTCCCCTCCACATCGGAACGGAGGCCGAGCCGCTTGAGGAGGCCTCTGCGAAGATCCCCCGGTGCTCCCAGCCTCTCGCTCTCACTCCCGGCCGGAGGAGCTGAGACTCCTGCGGTGAGAGACGCCGTCGGCTTCGGGGTCTTCGCGACGGAGGGCACCGCCCCGCGTGTCGGGTTCCGGGTCGGCGACGGCATCCTCGACCTCTCCGCCGGCGGACTCTCCGCCGGCGGACTCGGCGACGTCTTCGCCGTTCCCTCCCTCGACCCCTTCCTCGCCCTCGGACGCTCGGCGTGGGAGGAGGCGCTCGAGCGGATCGACGCGCTCGTGTCGGGGGGCGCCGAGGTCGTGCCGCTCGCCGAGGCGACGGTGCACCTGCCGTTCACGGTCGGCGACTACGTCGACTTCTACTCCTCCCTCGAGCACGCGACGAACCTCGGGCGGCTCTTCCGTCCTGACGCAGAGCCGCTGCTGCCGAACTGGCGCCATCTGCCCGTCGGCTACCACGGTCGCGCCGGGACGGTCGTCGTGAGCGGGACACCCGTCGTGCGGCCGTGCGGCCAGACCCGGCCGCCGGGAGCCGAGGCGCCCGTGTTCGGCCCCACGCGGCGGCTCGACCTCGAGCTCGAGCTCGGCTTCGTCGTCGGCGTCGGCTCCGAGCGCGGCGTCCCGGTCCCGACGGCCGCCTTCCGCGAGCACGTCTTCGGCGTCGTCCTCGTGAACGACTGGAGCGCGCGCGACATCCAGGCGTGGGAGTACCAGCCTCTCGGCCCGTTCCTCGGGAAGTCGTTCGCGACCTCGATCTCGGCTTGGGTGACGCCGCTGGCTCTGCTCGAGAGCCGCATCGTGCCGGCGCCACCGCAGGATCCGGAGCCGCTTCCGTACCTCCGGGTCGAGGGCGACTGGGGCCTCGACGTCGAGCTCGAGGTCGAGATCGCCCGAACCGTCGTCTCGCGAACGAACGCGCGCGGGCTCTACTGGACGATGCCCCAGCAGCTCGCGCACGCGACCGTGAACGGCGCCTCCATCCGCACGGGCGACCTCTTCGCGTCGGGGACGATCTCGGGTTCGGAGCGCGGAAGCGAGGGCTCCCTCATCGAGCTGACCCGGAACGGCGAGCATCCGATCGGCCTCGGCGACGGGACGACGCGCACCTTCCTCGAGGACGGCGACGAGGTCGTCCTTCGCGGCCGTGCGGGGGACGTACGCCTCGGCGAGGTGCGCGGCACGGTTCTCCCGGCTCGCTTCCCGGGCTCCGCCGAGTGACCTCTCACGCGCTCCCGGCAGGGAGGAACGCGCCGGCGCGGTAGACCTGGCCTGGGAGCGGACGTCCGAGGACGCCCTCGAGCCAGGCGGAGACGTCGATCAGCGCGTCGAGGTCGATGCCGGTCTCTACACCCTCGCCGCGGAGGAGGAAGACGAGGTCTTCGGTCGCGACGTTGCCGGTCGCCCGGGGTGCGAAGGGGCAGCCGCCGAGCCCGCCGATCGAGGCGTCGAGGATCGTCGCACCCGCCTCGAGCGCGGCGAGCGCATTTGCGTAGCCCGTGTTGCGCGTGTTGTGGAAGTGTCCTCCGACCGGAACTCCGAGCTCCGCCACGCGGGAGAGGAGGGCGCGGACGTGCGAAGGGGTGGCGACGCCGATCGTGTCGGCGAGGAGGAGGGCATCCGGCGCTGCCTCCGCGACCCGTCGCGCGAGCTCGAGCACGCGGGCGGCGGCAACGACGCCCTCGAAGGGGCAGCCGAAGGCGACGCTGATCGTGACCGCGGAGCGGAGCCCGTCCGCTCGCGCACGCTCGGCGATCCGAATCGCGGCGGCGAGCGACTCCTCGACGCTCGCGCCCTGGTTGCGTCGGTTGAACGAGTCGGTCGCCCCGAAGGCGAAGCGAGCCTCGTCGAGCCCGGCCGCCAGGAGGCGTTCGTACCCGCGCTCGTTGAGCACGAGGCCGGCGTAGACGACTCCGGGCTCACGCCGGATCGCCTCGACCACCTCCTCCGCGCCGCCCATCTGCGGCACCCGCCGCGGATCGACGAAGCTCGCGACCTCGATCTCGCGGATCCCGGCGGCAACGAGCCGGTCGACGAGCTCGGCTCGCTGCGTCGGCGCGAGCACGTCGGGCTCGTTCTGGAGCCCGTCTCGCGGACCGACCTCGCACACGCGGACGCTACGACTCGCCACGAGCCCACCTTACAACCGGCGTGCGCGCTCCCCTCTCGCCCCGCTCGAGGCGTTGGTGGCGTACCCTGCCGGCATGGCCGGCACGATCGTCGTCGGGGTAGACGGGTCACCCGCCTCGCAGGCGGCGCTCCGCTGGGCGGCCGAGGAGGCCCAGCTCCGGGGCGCGCGGCTCGTCGCGCTGCACGCCTGGTCGTTCCTCGCGCCGGCGCCGCTGGCTGAGCCGGGGATGGTCCCGCTGCCGGCCGTCGACTACGCGGGCACGCTCGAGGCGGAGCGGGCCGCGGCCGAGGAGGAGCTCGAAACTGCGCTCGCCGCGGCGTTCCCGGAAGGCCCGCCCGTCCCGATCGAGCGACAGCTCGTCGAGGGCGGCGCCGCCGAGGCGCTCGAGGAGGCGGCGCGGGGGGCGGACCTCGTCGTCGTCGGGTCGCGGGGACGCTCCGGCCTCGCTGCGGCGCTGCTCGGCTCCGTCAGCAAGCACGTGCTCCAGCACGCGCCCTGCCCGGTCGTCGTCGTGAAGGCGCCCGCCGAAGCCTGAGGCCGGGGGTGAGGTGCCCAGGCGCGTCGCGGCTGCCTACGCCGCGAGCGCCGCGCTCTTCTCCGCGAGGTCGCGGTCGCGATCGGTGATCCCGCCGGCCGAGTGCGTCCACCAGCGGAGGGTCACGCGGTTGTAGTGGATCGCGATGTCCGGGTGGTGGTTCTCGGCCTCCGCGAGCTCACCGACCCGATTCACGAAGGCGAGCGCCTCCACGAAGGTCGGGAACGAGAACGTGCGCTCGAGCGCGCCCTCGACCTCGGCCCACTGATCCGGTTCTGCCATGCGGCCAGTATTACGATCGATCGCGGCCGATGTCGGTCTCCTCCGAGAACCCCGCTTCGCCCCTGCTGGCTCAGCCCTCCTCGAGCCGCCCGGTGCAGGAGCTCGCGGTGACGGTGCTCTTCGCTCCGCCCGCCAACGCCCTCGCCCGCGCGCTCGCGCGCACGAGGCTCTCTCCCCCCGCTGTCGTCGTCGTGCACGGCCTCGTCGGCCTCGTCGCAGCGGGGCTGCTCGCCGGCGGCTCGTTCGCGGCCGCCGCCTGTCTCCTGCAGGTGCGCACGCTCCTCGACAACGTCGACGGCCGACTCGCCCGGATCTCGGGGCGGGTGACGCTGACCGGTCGCTACCTCGACACCGTCGTGGACTTCGTCGTCAACCTCGCGCTCTTCGCAGCACTTGCCGTCGTCACGGGTTCGGCCTGGCTCGCCCTCGCCGCGTTCGTCGCGCTGACGCTCGTTCTCGCCGTCGACTTCAACGTCTCGCAGCTCTACCGGGAGACCCGCGGAGAAGCCACAGCGAGCTCACGATCGTGCAGGAGTGGGATCGAGCGCCTGCTCGGCGCCTTCTACCGCGTCGTGTTCGCTCCTCAGGATCGTCTGATCCAGGCCGTCGTGCGGAGCCGGCTCGAGCGGGCTCTCGGAAGCGAGTCCGACCCCGAGCGCCGCCGGCGCGCGACGCGCGTCTACCACGACCGCGCGACCGTCTCGGTGCTCGCGAACCTCGGGCTCTCGACGCAGCACCTGGCTCTCGGCGCCGCGCTCCTGCTCGACACCCCGGCTGCGTACCTCTGGCTCGTGCTCGGGTCGCTCGCGCTCGTGCCCGTTCTCCAGGCGCGGAGAGAGCGCCTGGCAAGGAGGGCCCTCGCGGAGTGAGCGGCGCGCTCGTCACGGGCTCTGCGAAAGGGATCGGCCGGGGGATCGCGCTCGAGCTCGCCCGCCTCGGCTACGACGTCGCGATCCACTACCGCCACTCACGCGCCGAGGCGGAGGCGACGCGGGCCGAGGCCGAGGAGCTCGGCGTCCGCGCGCTCGCGCTCCAGGCGGATCTCACGGATCGGGCCGCGGCGGCCGCGCTCGTCGAGGAGGCGAACGCGGCGCTCGGGCCGCTTCGGATTCTCGTCAACAACGTCGGCAACTACGTCTACACGCCGCTCGAGGAGCTCACGCTCGAGGAGTGGGACGACGTCGTGGAGACGAACCTCGTCGCGACGTTCGTCACCTGTCGCGCTGCGATCCCTCTCATGCGCTCCGCAGGCGGAGGGCGCATCGTCAACATCGGGTACGCCGGGGCCCAGAACCTCGTCGCCCGCCCGGGCCTCGTCGCGTACGCGATCGCGAAGACGGGAGTCGTCCTCTTGACGAAGGCGATCGCCCGCGCGGAGGCGGCGCACGGGATCACCGCCAACGTCGTCTCCCCCGGAGTGATCGAGAACTCCGCGACGAAGCCTCTGGCAGAGATCCCCATGGGGCGTGAAGGGCGGATCGAGGAGGTCGTCGCGGCCGTGCGCTGGTTCGTCTCCGACGAGGCCGCGTACGTGACCGGCCAGGTGCTCGACGTCGCGGGTGGCTGGAACGTCTGAGGGGGATCAGGCGGCGCCGCGGAGCACGAGCCGCTGCCCGTTCATCGACGCCGCGGCGTCCGAGCAGAGGTACGCAATCGCCTCGGCGATCTCCTCCGCCGGCGTGAAGGTCGAGAAGTCCCGCTCCGGCTCTGCGGCTCGCATTTCTGGCGTCACGATGGCGCCGACGACGACGATGTTCGCCGTGGCTCCGCTGCCGCGGAAGCGGTCGGCGAGCGCAAGCGTCCACGTCTCGGCGGCCGCCTTTGCGGCGGCGTAGGCCGCGTTCGTGTGCGTGGGCGCCTGTGCCTGGCCGCTCGAGACGATCACGAACCGTCCCCGGCCGCTCGCCAGGAGGTGGCGTGCGAAGGCGCGGGTCGCGTTCTGCGTCGTGCTGACGAGGAGTCCGTGGAGGAGATCCCAGTCCTCGCGCGGAGCTTCCTCGATCGGCGTTCCGCCGCGCCAGCCGCCTACGAGGTGGACGAGCCCGTCGATCCGCCCGTGCCGAGTTGCGAGGTCGTCTGCCCAGGCGCTCGTCGCATCCGGGTCGAGCAGGTCGACCGCCGCCGGCTCCGCTCCCTCGAGCTCGACTGCGAGCGACTCGAGCGGCTCGAGCCGACGACCGCAGAGCGCAAGGAGCGCGCCCTCCGGCGCGAGACGGTGAGCGACGATCGGCCCGAGACTTCCCGCCGCCCCCGTGATCGCCACCACGCGACCCTCGAGCGCGCGTCTCTCCATGCCGCGGACGCTAGCAGCCTCTCGGGCGAGTGCCTCGACTCCCGTCGAACCGCCGAGTACCGTCGTGGACGATGAGCGAGCGGACCTGTGGCGGAGCCACGCACCCGCTCTGCTCTCACCACCCTCACGGACGGCACCCACGACGCTTGCGGGCGCGTGGCGGACATGTCACGGCCGCCTGAAGCGCTCCGTCGCCACCGACCATCTCGACAACCCCGCCTACGAGAGCCTCACGCTGGACGACCTGCTCGACGTCGTCGCCGAACGCGAGCTCGGCTGGGACACGGAGACCGAGACGGGCGTCGGGCTCCACATGGTGAGCGCGATCGCGGTCGCCGGACGGATCGACCTGACCGCGATCGGGGACACGCTCGACGAGGCGCGAGGGCACTACGACGAGGTCAAGGCTGCGGTCGATGCGGCGGCTGGTGTCGCGGCGCACGCTCCGTAGTTCCGCGTAGCCCGGATCCGTGCCCCTCGGGATGCCTGGCCGCCTGCCCGGGAGCACCATCGGTTCCATCGACCCGGCGAGGAGAGGAGCACTCATGGCCGACACGCTCACGGTGACCGACAACCGGACGGGGAAGACCGTCGAGCTGCCCATCATCGACGGCGCGATCCGTGCCACGGGGCTGAGGCAGCTCACTCTCGACGACGAGGACTTCGGGCTCATGAGCTACGACCCGGCGTTCCTGAACACGGCGTCAGTCCGCAGCGCGATCACGTTCATCGACGGCGAGCGGGGGATCCTCCGCTACCGGGGCTACCCGATCGAGCAGCTCGCGGAGCGCAGCACCTACCTCGAGACCGCGTACCTGCTGCTCTTCGGCGAGCTCCCCACCGCCTCCGAGCTCGAGGCCTGGGTGCACGAGATTACGCACCACACCTTCGTCCACGAGAGCATGAAGCGCCTCATGGAGGCCTTCCGCTACGACGCGCACCCCATGGGGATGTTCATCGCTTCCGTGGCTGCGCTCTCGACCTTCTACCCGGAAGCAGCGAACGTTGACGACGCGGAGAACCGTCTCCTCCAGGCGAAGCGCCTGATCGCGAAGGTACCGACGCTCGCGGCCTGGGCGTACCGGCACTCGCGTGGGCTCCCCTATGTGTACCCGGACAACGAGCTCGGGTTCACGGGGAACTTCCTCTCGATGATGTTCCGCATGGCCGAGACGCGCTACCACGCGACCCCGGCTCTCGAGCGCGCGCTCGAGGTTCTCTTCATCCTCCATGCCGACCACGAGCAGAACTGCTCCGCGAACGCGATGCGCTCGATCGGCTCGAGCAAGGTCGATCCCTACAGCGCGCTGGCCGGGGCTGCGGCCGCTCTCTACGGCCCGCTCCACGGCGGCGCGAACGAGGCCGTGCTGCGGATGCTCGCCGAGATCGGCGACGTGCGGAACGTTCCCGCGTACGTCGAGCGGGTGAAGGCAGGCGAGCTCCGGCTGATGGGGTTCGGCCACCGGGTGTACAAGAATTACGACCCGCGGGCCAAGATCATCAAAGAGACGGCAGACGCGGTGTTCGAGGTGACGGGACGCAACCCGCTGCTCGACATCGCGCTCGAGCTGGAGCGGATCGCGCTCGAGGACGAGTACTTCGTCTCCCGCAAGCTGTACCCGAACGTGGACTTCTACTCGGGCCTCATCTACCAGTCGCTCGGCCTGCCGACGGCGATGTTTCCGGTGCTCTTCGCGATCCCGCGCACCGCGGGCTGGCTCGCTCAGTGGCTCGAGGGCATCGTCGACCCCGAGCAGAAGATCGCGCGACCGCGGCAGCTCTACGTGGGTGCGGGCGAGCGCGACTACGTCCCGCTCGAGGAGCGCTCCCGCGAGCTCGCTCCCGCGTGAGGGAGGGGGTCGCTCGAAGCGGGTGACAGCACGCGGCCAGGTCCGAAGTGGACAGGTCCCAGTGTCAGGTCCGAGTGTCTGACACCGGTGGGCGGGTGTCAGACACCGGTGTCCTCCGGTGTCCTCGAACTCCGTGCGGCGGAGCTCGTCGTCCCGGCCCTGCCGATCCCGCTCAGCCCGGCGCTACCCTTCCTCCCGCGGCGCCCCCGTAGCTCAGTGGATAGAGCAGCGGTTTCCTAAACCGCGTGCGCTGGTTCGATTCCGGCCGGGGGCATGTCCTGGCGCCTGGCCGTCGCGTCACGCGGCCTGCTCGCGCAGCTCCTGCAGCTCGCGCTCGAGGGAGAGCCGCTCGAGAGCGTCCTGCTCGATCCGCCGAGCACGGTCGCGGGAGATTCCGAGCCTCCTCGCGACCTCTGCGAGCTCGAGCGGCTCGCCGTCGAGTCCGTAGCGGAGGAGGACGACTTCGCGCTCGAGCTCGGGGAGGCGGTCGATGGCGGCCCGGAGCGGCCCGGCGTCGAGCGGGATCTCCACGTCCTCGAACGGCTCCTCTCCGGAGGGGAGGAGCTCGTGCAGCTCCGCTCCCTCGTCCTCGCCGATGCGCTTGTCGAGGCTTGTCACGGTGCGGGGTGCCTCACGGACGCGGCGGACCCGCTCGAGCGGGACGCCGAGCTCCGCCGCGATCTCCTCGTCCTCGGGCGCGCGACCGAGTGTCGCCGCCAGGCGGTCCTGCACGCGGCCGATACGCCGCTCGTCGTCGAGGACGTGCACCGGAATCCGGATCGTGCGCGCCTTGTTCGCGACCGCGCGCTGCACCGCTTGCCTGATCCACCAGGTCGCGTAGGTGGAGAACTTGAAGCCCCGTCGCCAGTCGAACTTCTCGACCGCCCGGATGAGCCCGATGATCCCCTCCTGGATGAGGTCGAGCAACGGGACGCCGTGTCCCTGGTAGCGCTTCGCGATGGAGACGACGAGCCGCAGGTTCGCGTTGATCATCCGCTCCTTCGCGGCGCGGTCGCCGCGCTCGATCCGCTTCGCGAGCTCGACCTCCTGCGCCGCCGTGAGCAGCGGGTGCTGCGCCATCTCGTTCAGGAAGAGCTGCAGCGAGTCCGAGGTGGCAGCGGCGAGATCGCCGTTCTCGTACACGACCTCGGGCTCGCCTTCGGTGTCGGCCTCGCGCACCTCGATGCCGCGTGCCTCGAGCTCCGCGTAGAGCGCGCCGAGCTCGTCGGGCTCGAGGGCCTCGGCCACCTGCTCAACCTCCTCGAGCGGCAGCCACCCCTCCTCCTCGCCGCGCGCGAGGAGCGCGTCGAGCGCGTCCGCTGTCACCGTGCGTCCCCCTCCTCTCCGCCCTCGGCCGCGGCGAGCTCCTGCAGCCGGCGGGCGAACCCTGCGAGCCGTTCCTGGACGAGGGCGTGGACGGTTCCCGGCGGGTAGCTGCCGTCCGCGCGTCGGCGGCCGGCGCGTCTGCCGGTGAGCAGCTCGATCCCCTCGTCGACCGTCTTCACCGCCCATACGTGGAAGGCGCCCTCGCGGACTGCCTGCACGACGTCCTCGTGGAGCATGAGGTTGCGGACGTTCGCGGCCGGGACGATCACGCCCTGCTCTCCGGTCAGCCCCTGCGCCTTGCAGGTGGCGAAGAAGCCCTCGACCTTGCGCGTGACTCCGCCGACGGCCTGCACCCTCCCGTGCTGGTCGACCGAGCCCGTCACCGCGATGCCCTGGTCGAGCGGGAGCCCGGAGAGCGCCGAGAGGAGCGCGTAGAGCTCCGTGGACGACGCCGAGTCTCCCTCCACCTCGTCGTAGGACTGCTCGAAGGTGAGCGTCGCCGACATCGCGAGCGGCCACTCCTGGGCGTAGGTCGCCGCGAGGTATCCGGAGAGGATGAGCACCCCCTTCGAGTGGATCGGCCCCGAGAGCTCGATCTCGCGCTCGATGCTCTCGATCCGGCCGCGGCCGAGGGAGACACGCGCGCTGACCCGGTTCGGGCGACCGAACGAGTAGTCGCCGAGGTCGAGGATCGAGAGGCCGTTCACCTGTCCGACGCGCTCGCCCCGCGTCTCGATGACGAGGGTGCCGTCGGCGACGAGCTCCCGGATCCGCTCCTCGAGCAGGTTCGAGCGGAACTCGCGCTTCCCGATCGCGACCTCGACGTCCGCGGCCTCGACGAGCTCGCGTCCCGCGCGCTCGGCCCAGAAGCTCGCCTCGGCGACGAGGTCGGAGATCTCGAGCAGACGGGCCGACAGCTTGCGCTGGCTCTCGCGGAGTCGCGCCCCGTGCTCGATCAGGCGTGCGACGGCCGTCGGGTCGAAGTGCCGGAGGCCGTTGTCGCGCACCGAGCGGCTCACGAACGCCGCGTAGTTGCGCTCGTGCTCTCGCGTCCAGTCGAGCTCCGGCGAGAAGTCCGCCTTCACCTTGAACAGCTCGCGGAGGTCCTCGTCGAGCGAGTAGAGGAGGTGGTAGAGCAAGGGCGGGCCGATGAGGACGACCTTCACGTCGAGCGGGATCGGCTCCGGGCGGAGTGTCGCGAGCGGGATCGTGCTGAACTCCTCCCCGAGGCTCTCGATTCGCGCCTCCGAGCTCCGTACGGCCCGCTTCAGCGCCTCCCAGGCGAACGGGTGGCGGAGCACGTCGAGCGCGTCGAGGACGAGGAAGCCGCCGTTCGCGCGGTGGAGCGCTCCCGCCTTGATCTCCCGGAAGTCCGTGACCATCGCCCCGAAGGAGGCGCGGTACTCGATGCGGCCGAGGAGGTTGTAGTAGCTCGGGTTGCGCTCGACGACGATCGGCGCGCCCTCCGCTCCCGAGTTGTCGACGAGGACGTTCACGCTGTAGCGCGAGAAGTCGCGCGGCCTGGGCACGAAGCCCGGGAAGGGGAGCTGTGGCTCCGCCTCTCCGCGGAAGTCGGCGATGTTCGCGAGAACGTCGTTCTGCACCGCGTCGAGGTAGGCGAGCACGCCCTCCACGTCGCCGAAGCGCTCCCGCAGCTCGCGCAGGAGCGGCTCGCAGGCGAACAGGGCGACCTCGCGCTCGAGCTCGCGCACCCGCCGCGCCGCCTCCTGCTCGAGCCGGCGAATCTGGCGGATGAAGCTCGCGGCGCGCTCCTCGACCTCCGCGGTCGCCCGCGTGATCGCGGCGCGCTGCTCCTCGGGGAGCTGCTCGAACTGCTCGCGCGTGATCGGCTTGCCGTCGACGAGTGGGATGGAAGCGACACCCATCAGCGTCGTCTTGAGCGCGATCATCCGCTCGGCGGCGAAGGCGGTGAGCTCCTGCTCCTCGCGCTCCCGCTTGGCTGCGATCTCGGCGACGATCTCGCGCTGACGGCGGTCGTACTCCTCGCTCTCGAAGGCCCGCTGGATCTCCCGCCGGGCGGACTCGACGAACTCGTCCATCGCGTGCGCGAACTCGGCTCCGCGACCCGCGGGGAGCGCGATGGCGTTCGGGCGGTCGCCGTCCTCGAAGTCGTGGACGTACACCCAGTCGGGAGGCGCCGGGCGCTTCGCGGCGCGTGCGCGCAGGTAGTCGAGCACGGTTGCGAGCCGCCCCGAGCCGGGCAGGCCGGAGACGAAGACGTTGAAGCCGTGCGTCTCCACGGCGAGTCCGAACTCGAGCGCGTCGAGCGCGCGCGGCTGGCCGACGGTGCCGACGAGCGGCGCCACCTCCTCGGTCGAAGAGAAGCCGAGCCGCGCCGGATCGACGCGGCGTCGGAGCTGCTCGGGGCGCAGCCTCCGCCGCGCTCGTGCCGCGGAACGGGCGTCGTCGGCCATGCTCGTATCGTCTCACGCCGACGGGCGTTCGCGCGTCGATCCGAGAATCCCCTGCTGCGGTGCGACAGCGGATCGGTCACCATGAGGTCGTGGAGGCACGCGAGAGAGCTCGTTCGCTCGTCCCGTTTCGCGACCGGCGCGCCGCAGGCCGTCTGCTGGCCGACGCGCTCCGCGAGCTCGACGTCGTCGCAGCGACGCCGCGTGTCGTCGTCGTCGGGCTGGCACGCGGCGGGGTCGAGGTAGCGGCCGAGGTCGCCCGTGCGCTCGGCGCTCCGCTCGAGGCGCTCGCCGTCCGGAAGATCCGCCATCCGTGGCAGCCCGAGTACGGGATCGGGGCAGTGGCGCCGGGAGGCGTCGTCTACCTCCGCGGGCGAGACGGCCTCACGGAGGAGGAGGTCGCCCGTGCCCAGGAACGCGCCGCCGCCGAGGCGGACGAGCTCGACGCGCGGCTGCACCGGGGCCGTCCACGCGTGCCGATCGAGGGGAGCGTGTGCATCCTCGTGGACGACGGCCTCGCCACCGGCGGCACGATGGCGGCGGCGGTGCGCTGGGCGCGGGCGGCCGGCGCCGCGCGGGTCGTCGTCGCCGTGCCCGTCGGCGCCGCGGACACGTGCGTCGCGTTCGAGCGCGAGGGGCTCGTGGACGCCCTCGTGTGCCTCGTGGCGCCGGCCGCGTTCGGGGCGGTCGGGTTCTGGTACGAGGACTTCCACCAGCTCACCGACGAGGACGTGCGCGCGCTGCTCGCGTCGGCGCCGACCGGCGCGCCCTCGACGTGAGCTCGCAGTAGGAGCGCCTGCACGGGTCGCGAAGGACCGCTCCCGTGCGCCGCGCGCTCCACGTGATCTCCGCCTCTGCCCTCCTCGTCGCGGCCGTCGTTGCCGGGCTGTTCGTCGAGCTCGCGCGCGACGAGCAGATCACGGTCTTCGTGGGGGAGAGCGAAGCCCTGGTTCCACGCGGCTCCACGCTCTCGCAGGTCGCAGCGCGTCTCGAGCTCGCGCCCGAGCCCGGCGACCTCCTCGACGTCACCGGCGCGGTGCTGCGAGCCGGGGCGATCCCGGGTCGGCTCCTGCTGAACGGCCGCCCCGCTCCCTCCGGGACACGCCTCTCGGCGGGGGATCGCATCGACGTCGTGCCCGGACGCGACCGACGCGAGCCCGCCGATCGCGTCGTCGTTCACATCGAGGGCGGGCTCCCGGCGAGCCCGCAGAGGACGCTCGCCCGCTCTCGGCGGGTGGAGGTCGAGAGGGGGCGTCTCTCGGGCGCGATCGACGTTCGCTCTGCCGTGCCGATCGGGCCTTTCCGCCGCCCGAAGGCCGTCGCCCTCACCTTCGACGACGGCCCGTCGAGGCACACGCGCGCCGTCCTCGACACGCTCCGGCGCCTGAACGTCCCGGCGACGTTCTTCGTGGTGGGGAGTCTCGCGGAGCGTCGGCCCGCGCTCGTCCGTCGGGCGCACGCGTACGGGATGGCCGTCGGGAACCACTCGTACTCGCACCCCTACCGACCACCGTTCGCCTCACGCCGTCCAGCTGAGATTCGCGCCGAGATCGCCCGGGGAGCTGCCGTGCTCACGGGGCTCGCCGCTGCGCCGAGCGTGTTCCGGCCCCCCGGCGGATCGGTGTCGCCGCAGGTGCTCGAGGCTGCCCGCGCCCAGGGTCAGGGCGTCGTCCTCTGGTCGGTGGACGCCGAGGACTGGCGTCCGGGCACGACGGCCTCGCGAATCGCGCGCCGCGTCCTGCGCGACGTCAGGCGCGGCTCGATCGTCCTGCTCCACGACGGCGGCGGCGACCGGTCGCAGACGGTGAAGGCCTTGCCCGCGATCGTGCGCGGAATCCGCGCGCGGGGCCTCGAGCTCGTGCTCCTCGACCCGGCCTGACCGTCTATCGGGGCTGCGCGAGCCAGAGCTCGGCAGCGAGTAGCTCGGCCACGCCCGTCTCGACGAGCGTCGCGACGAGCCCGCTGTCTGCGTGGGGAAAGGGGATGTGGAGCGCGGCTCCGTCGACGGCTCCACCCACCGCGACGATCGTCGAGCGGCGTTTCCGCGCCCACTCCAGCACCGCCGGGTCGAAGCGCGAGCCCGTGAGCAGGAGCGCCGTGTACCCCGGGTGCTTCGAGAGGTAGACGTCGACGTGGAGCCAGTCACCCGTCTCCGTCGCAGCTGCCGCGATCCTCGGTCCCTCGCGGAGCATGAGCGCGGACTGAAGCGCCGACGAGATCCGCTCCTCGGGGGCGATGACGTAGAGCGTGTGGGCCGGTCGGACGAGCTCGACGAGCTCGGCGAGCCACGCGGAGCGGCTCTCCCGGAGGGCGGCGGCGGCCTCGACCGCGGGGCGGAGGTCGGCTTCGGAGGGCGCCCCGGCAAGACGGCCGCAGAGGAGGAGGAGCACGGCCAGGGTGGCCTGGAAGCTGACGCAGGCGACACCGCCCGCCTCCTCGCCGGCGAGAAGCGGCAGCGTGAGGTCGGCGGCGTCCTCGATGGGCGAGCCGGAGCGGTTGGTCAGCGCGATCGTCGGCCCCGCGCCCCGATGCCGTGCGAGCGCCTCGACGGTCTCCGGCGTCGACCCCGAAGCGGAGATCCCGACGACGAGCGTGTCGGGCCTGGGCGGCGTCGGCAGGCCCGTGGAGGCGAGCTCGGCGTAGGCATCGAGGCCGCGCGCGCGGAGGTGGGTCGCCGCGACGAGCGCGGCGAAGCGCGAGCTCCCCATGCCGAGGAAGAGGACGCGCTGCACCCCTGCCGTCGGGAGGGCGGCGAGCGGGGACGACGCCCCCGCGTATGCATCGAGAACGGACTGAAGCCGTGCGGGCGCCGCCAAGACGTCCTCGAGGAAGCCCTCGGGACTCACCGCTCGTACAGGCGCGACGGAGCGACGAGCCGCGGAAGCACGAGGGCGGGAGCATACGACCACTCGGGTAGCACCGTCGCAGCGTAGACGACCTCGTGCAGCTCCTTCTCGACCTCGAGCGCGTGCAGCAGCCGGGCGTCGAAGCAAAGCGGAGAGCCTGCGATGGCCTCCCGATAGGCGGACGTCGCCGCCTCGCGGGCCCGTGTGCTCCAGGCGAGCGCGCGTTCCATCCCGTCCCCGCTCGGGAGCCGCCGCGCTGCGGCCACGGCGACGTGATCGAGCGAGAGGAGGAGGCAGGCGAGGTCGCGGAGCGGAGAGCCAAAGCGGCGGCGAGCCTCCAGCTCGAGCCCGGGCTCGCCCTCGAAGTCGATCGCGACCGGGCCGTCGCGGGTCGACACGAACTGGGCGACGTGGAGGTCGCCGTGGGTGCGCGTGAGCAGGGAGCCCGCGAGCAGCTCGAGCTCTCCGAGCGCCGCGGCGAGGTCGCGCTCGACGCTCGCCACGGCCGCTGCGAGCTCTCCCCCCGCGAGGCGGCGCGCCTCCTCGAGCCGTCTCCGCGCGGTCTCGACGGCGCGCGCGGCGACGTCCGCTCCTGCACGCCGGACGCCGAGCGCGGAGGTGAGCGCGACGTGGAGCTCGCCCGCCGCGAGCCCGAGCGTGGCCGCCTCCTCGATCTCCGCCTCGAGCGCGCCCGGGTCGTCGCCGGAGAGCGCTCGCCGCACGCGCTCGATGATCGGCTCCCAGCCGACTGGCTCGCCGGGAACGTAGGCGTAGAGGCAGAGGAGCGTCTCCTCGCCCTCGTCGGAGTGCCGCGCGAGGGAGCCGAGGAACCTCGGCGCCCGCCGCGAGCCGACGCCGGAGAGCGCGGCGAGGAGCTCGGGCTCGGGGTGCGCGCCCGGGAGGACGAGTCGGTAGCACTTGACGACGACACGGTCCCCGAGCACGATCGACGTGTTCGACTGGTCGTCGCTGAGACGTCGCCCCTCGCCCTCCGGCGCGACGGGTCGGAGGGGCGGGGTGGCGACCGCCCGCCCGGTCACGCCCATGAGCTCGCTGCCCCCGGCGACGAGCGCGGCGAGCGCCCGCCAGTAACCGTGCTCCGGAGGCGGCTCGACGAGCTCTCCCTGCTCGAGCAGACCGGGGAGCTGGTAGCGGTCGCGGGAGCCGCCTTCGTGTGCCACGTCGGCGAGGACGAGCCAGCCGCCTTCGACCGCCTCCAGCGCGAACGCGTCGACGAGCCTGAGCGCGGTCGGTCGCTGCGCCTTGCCGTGGAACCAGCGGCGCTCGGCGAGCTCCCCGAGGTCGAGTCGCCCGAGCGCACGCTCGAGCGACCTCAGATCCCGCACGGTCGTCCTGACGCGGCTTCGGCGTCTCTCGTCGTGTCGCGGGTCAGGAGCATTGGTCGAGCACGAGCAGGTGTGGCAGGCTCCCCGCGCCGGGTCGTCGGGCGCGCTGGAGCCGTCGCCTCGGCTGGCGTTCGCCTAGGTTTACGGCACCTCGCTTCGGCGAGGAGCGATTCGTACCACGACCGAGGAGCCGCATGCCGAGCCAGCGCACCATCGTCTTCTTCCCGGAGGGGGCGTACGGCCCCACGAACAACTGCGTCGCGATCGGTCAGGTTCTCCGCGAGCGCGGGCACCGCGTCGTCTTCGTCGTGGAGGAGTCTTTCGCCGGCGCGCTCGAGGCACAGGGGTTCGAGGAGCGCCTCATGCGCCTGGGGCCGCCGCCCGAGCACGAGGAGGAGCCCGGCCAGTTCTGGAAGGACTTCATCCGCGACACGGCCCCCGTTTTTCGCAAGTCGACGTTCGACCAGCTCGCGGAGTTCATCGCCCCGACCTTCGAGGCGCTCTGCGACGGAGCGCGCTACGTGGACGAGCGCCTCGTCGAGATCTTCGACGAGGTGCAGCCTGACGTCATCGTCGAGGACAACGTCGTCGCCTTCCCCGCGATCCTCGCCTCCGGACGGCCGTGGGTGCGGATCGTCTCCTGCAACCCGCTCGAGCTGAAGGACCCGGGGATCCCGCCCGTCTTCTCCGGCTACCCCGCCGACGACCGCACCGGTTGGGACGAGTTCCGAGCCGAGTACGCGCGCGTGCTCGCTCCCCTGCACGAGTCGTTCTCGGCGTTCTGCCAGGAGCGTGGCGCGCCGCCGCTCCCCGAGGGGGAGCTCATCCACGAGTCGCCGTACCTCGGCCTCTACCTCTACCCCGCGGAGGTCGACTACGAGCGGACACGCCCCCTCGCCCCCACCTGGCACCGGATCGACACGTGCGTCCGCGACGTGACCGAACCGTTCGAGCTTCCGGAGGAGCTGCGGCACGAGCGCGGGGGGCTCGTCTACCTCTCGCTCGGGAGCCTCGGCTCGGCGGATGTCGAGCTGATGAAGCGACTTGTGGACGTCCTTTCACGCTCGCCGCACCGCTTCATCGTCTCCAAGGGGCCGCAGCACACGGAGTTCGAGCTGGCCGACAACATGTGGGGTGGCGAGTACCTCCCGCAGCCTGCGATCCTCCCGCTCGTCGACCTCGTGATCACGCACGCCGGCAACAACACGACGACCGAGTGCTTCCACTACGGCAAGCCGATGGTCGCGCTGCCGCTCTTCTGGGATCAGTACGACAACGCCCAACGTGTCCATGAGACGGGATTCGGTAGGCGGCTGCCCACGTACACCTTCGCCGAGGAGGAGTTGCTCGACGCCGTCGAGGCGCTCCTCGCGGACACGGAGCTGCACGAGCGGATGCAGGGCGTCGCGGCCCGCCTGCAGTCCGATCCCGGCCGCATCCGCGCGGCGAGCCTGATCGAGCGACTCGCGTTGAGCGGAGAGCCCGTCACCCGGTAACCGTCCACGACAAGGAGGAGGAGGAGATGAGACACCGTCCGGCCCGAGTTGCGATCCTCGCCGCGCTCGCTGTTCTCGTCGTCGCGATCGCGGCGAGCGCCGCGACGGCGCGGCCCGAGCAGAGCGTCACGCTCACGATCTCGAACTGGGACGCCTACACCCCGGAGGATCTGATCCCGCGCTTCGAGAAGGCGACCGGCATCAAGGTCAAGCTCGCCAAGCACACGACGAACGAGGACATCATGGGCAAGCTCGAGGCCCAGAACGGTGGCGGCTACGACATCGTCTTCGTCTCCGGCCCGTTCGCCGAGGCGCTTCGCAAGCGCGGCTGGGCCGCTCGTCTCGACCACAAGAAGATCCCGAACCTGAAGAACCTGTACCCAGGCGCGTCCAAGCTCGCCTACGACCGCGGCAATCGCTACTCCGTCCCGTACACGTGGGGGACGACCGGGCTCTGCTGGCGCAGCGACCTCACCCGCCAGCCGAAGAGCTGGTGGGACCTGCTCAGGCCTGCGCCCGCTCTCAGGGGCAAGATCACGATGCTCGCCACCGACCGCTGGCTCATGCTGCCCGCGCTCAAGGTGCTCGGGTACTCGATCAACACGACGAACCCCGCGCACCTGAAGCGGGCCGCGGCGCTCCTCGAGGAGGCGAAGAAGAACCTCCTCGCCTACGACGACACGACCTTCTACTCGAAGCTCGTGTCCGGAGAGGCGCACCTCGTCCAGGCCTGGGACGGCTGGTGCAACTACGGCATCGCCGAGAACCCGAAGATCAAGTTCGTGGTTCCGAAGGAGGGCTCGGACGTCTGGGTCGACACGATGGTCGTCCTCGCGAAGAGCAAGAACCTGGACGCCGCGCACAAGTTCTTGAACTTCGTGCTCCGGCCCGACAGCGGGAAGTCGGTCACCGAGCTCGTGCTCTACAAGACGCCGAACGAGGTGGCGATGCGGAGCGTGAAGAAGGCGCTCGCGAAGCAGTTCCCGAACCTGGCGATCCCGCCGAAGAAGCTCCTCACGTACGAGACGGAGCGCGACCTGGGGAAGGCCCAGCCGCTCTGGTCGCGGACGGTGTCGGAGATCGTCGGCTAACGCGGCGTGCGCCGCGGCCGGGTAGGCAGCGCAGCACTCGTCAGCCCCGCCCTCCTCTGGTGGGCGGGGCTGCTCGTGCTGCCGGTCGGTCTCGTTCTCGCGTACAGCTTCTTCGAGCGCGGTGTCTACGGCGGCGTCGTCTACGACTGGACGCTCGACAACTACCGTCGAGCGTGGGACCCGCTCTACCTCGGCGTCCTCGGGTTCTCGGTGCGCGTCGCGCTCGAGTCCACCGTCGTCTCCTTGCTGATCGGGTTCCCGGTCGCGCTCTTCATCGCCACGCGACCCGCCCGCTGGCGAACCGTCCTGCTCGTGCTCGTGATCCTTCCCTTCTGGACGAGCCTGCTCATCCGCACCTACGCCTGGATCGTCATCCTGAACGACGAGGGCATCGCGAACCGCGCGCTCCGCGAGCTTGGCCTCGTCGAGGGGTCCGTGCGGCTCCTCTACAACGAGTTCGCGATCGTCGTCGGCATGGTCTCGACGTACCTGCCGCTCATGATCCTCCCCATCTACGCCGCGCTCGAGCGCCTCGGGCCCGAGCTCGTCGAGGCGGCGGCGGATCTCGGGGCCAACGCCTGGAAGCGCCTCTGGACGGTGCTCGTCCCGCTGACGCTGCCCGGGATCGCGGCCGGATGCATCTTCGTCTTCGTCCCCTCCCTCGGGAACTTCATCATCCCCGACCTGCTCGGAGGCGGCAGGCGGCAGATGGTCGGGACGCTTGTCCAGTCCCAGTTCCTCGAGGCGCGGGACTGGCCGTTCGGGGCGACGCTCGCGGTCTCGCTGATCGCGATGCTGCTCGCGCTCGTGCTCATGCAGGCCTGGCTCGGCAAGCGCTCGTCGCGGGAGGAGGCCGTCACCCGTGCGGTCTAGGGGCGGCGAGCTCTCCCTCGGGGCGCTCTTCGTCGGGACGCTCGCGTTCCTCTACCTGCCGATCGCGGTTCTCGTCGGCCTCTCGTTCAACGAGTCCGGCCTGCCGACCGCCTGGGGCGGATTCTCGACGCGCTGGTACGGCGAGCTCGTGCGCGACGAGGAGATCAAGGACGCCGCGCTCGCGACGCTCGTCGTGGCGCTCGGGGCGACGACGCTCTCCGTCCTCCTCGGCACGCCGCTCGCCTTCGGGCTCGACCGACTCCGCTCGCGGACGCTGGACGGGCTCGTCTTCGTGCCGATGATCATCCCCGACATCGTCTACGCGATCGCGTTCCTGTCGGCGTTCAACCTCGTGTTCACGCAGAAGCTCGGCCAGCAGCTCGGCCTCTGGTCGGTGGTCCTCGCCCACGCGACCTTCGGGATCGCCTTCGTCGCGATCGTGGTCGCGACGCGCCTCGCGCACTTCGACCACTCGACGGTGGAGGCGTCGCTCGACCTCGGTGCGAGCGAGCTTCGGACCTTCCTCGAGGTGACGCTGCCCCAGATCGCGCCCGGCGTGATCGCCGGTGCGCTCATCGTCTTCACGCTCTCGGTGGACGAGTTCGTGATCGCGTTCTTCACCGCCGGGATCGAGGTCACGCTCCCGATCAAGATCTACTCGATGGTGCGCTTCGGGGTGACCCCGGTCGTGAACGCGCTCGCCGCGGTCGTCCTCGGCGTCAGTATCGTCCTCGTGCTCGCCGCGATGCGGCTTCGCGGCAGGGAGGAGGCGGCGTGACGGACGTGCCCGAGGTGATTCGCATCGAGGGCGTCACGAAGCGGTTCGGAGCCGTCACCGCCGTCGACGACGTCACGCTCGCGATCCGCGAGGGCGAGTTCTTCGGCCTGCTCGGCCCGAGCGGCTGCGGGAAGACGACGCTCCTGCGCATGCTCGCCGGCTTCGAGCAGCCCGACGCGGGGCGGCTGCTCCTCGACGGTCGCGACCTCGCCGGCGTGAAGCCGTACCGGCGGCCGGTGAACATGATGTTCCAGTCGTACGCGCTCTTCCCGCACATGACCGTCGAGCGCAACGTCGCCTACGGGCTGCGCATGGAGGGCGTGCGCAAGCGAGAGGCGCTCGCGCGCGCGCACGAGGCCCTCGAGCTCGTCCAGCTCCAGGGGCTGGCCAAGCGGCGGCCGGCGCAGCTCTCGGGTGGTCAGAAGCAGCGTGTCGCGCTCGCGCGGGCGCTCGTCAAGCGGCCGCGCGTCCTGCTCCTGGACGAGCCCCTCTCCGCACTCGACCGCCAGATCCGCTCCGAGATGCAGCTCGAGCTCAAGCGCATCCAGCACACCGTGGGCGTCACCTTCGTGGTCGTCACCCACGACCAGGAGGAGGCGATCACGATGGCCGACAGAATCGCCGTTCTCGACCGTGGGCGTGTCGTCCAGCTCGGCGATCCGGAGACGCTCTACGAGGCGCCTGCCTCGCCCTTCGTCGCCCGTTTTCTCGGCGAGTCCAACCTCTTCTCCGGCACGCTCGAGTTCCGTGGGGACGAGGCATTTCTCGTCGACCGCGAGGCGCGCTGGCGGGTCGACGCGCAGGCGGCGGCGCGCTCGGGGATCGCACCGGGCAGGAAGGCGCTCGCCGTCGTCCGGCCGGAGCGCATGGCGATGGTGCGGGACCCGGGGCCAGGCGCGCCGACGAACCTCGTCTCCGGCATCGTGGCCGAGATCGTGTACCTCGGCGCTGCGCGCAAGGTGGTCGTCGACCTCCCGGACGGGAGCTCGCTCCAGGTGCGACTCGAGTCGAGGGCCGATGCCTCCTTCGCGCCGGGCGAGGCCGTCGTCGTCGGGTGGGCGCCCGAGGACGCCGCGCTCGTCGCGGACGAAGACGACGGAGCCGCGCCGCAGTAGACTCGTCTCGTGCGCAAGAGCTGGCTCGTGGCGGCGATCCTCGTCGCTCTCGCCGCGATCGCGCTCGCCGCGCTCGCCGCGCGTCTCACCGACGACGACGGGTCGTCGGCGACGGCGTGGGCCGACTCCGTGTGCGCGAGCCTGGACGAGTGGCGCGCGTCCATCGTCGCTCTCACGGACGTCTCGGGAGGTCTCGACAAGGCCTCGCTCGAGCGGAAGCTCGCGGCCGCCGGGGACGCGACGTCGCAGCTCGTCTCCGAGCTCCGCGACCTCGAGGCGCCCGACCTCGAGTCCGGTGACCGACTCGAGCGCCAGCTCGAGGACACGGCCGAGAGCCTGCGTCAGCAGGTCGAGACGCTGGAGACCGCTGCCGAGAAGGCCCTCGCAGAGGCGACGACGGCGACCGACCTCTTCCAGTCGCTCGCGACGCTCGCCCCGCAGTTCCAGGCGTTGCTCACGAGCGCGACCGACGCGGTGGAGGCGCTTCGCGATGCGGACGTTGCCGCGGACACGCGGGCTGAGCTCCAGCGAGCCTTCGCCGACGCGCCGGCGTGCCGGGCGCTCCGCGGCGAGAGCTGAGCGGGCGCGTTAAGAAGTCGCGTAGACGATGCCGGGGCCTCTTCCTCCGGCGCACCCGGCTCGCTACGATTCCCGTCCGAATGAGCTCGCTGATCATCTTCTTCGTCCTACCGATGCTCCTGGGCTTCTGGGCGCAGCACAAGGTGAAGAGCACCTTCGCGCGAAACCTCCAGGTCGGTGTCGCGAACGGGATGACCGGTGCGCAGGTCGCGCGCTACGTGCTCGACGCCAACGGCCTCCGAGACGTACCCGTCGAGGAGACGCCGGGCGTGCTGAGCGACCACTACGACCCGCGCACGCGCTCGGTGCACCTCTCCTCGAACGTCTACCACGGCGTCTCGGTCGCCTCCACCGCCGTCGGGGCGCACGAGGTCGGTCACGCGCTCCAGCACGCGCAGGCGTACTCGTTCTTCAAGGTGCGCAGCGCCATGTTCCCGGCGGTGCAGTTCGCGTCGAACATCTGGATGCTCTTCCTGCTCGGCGGGCTCTTCCTCAACATCCTCGGGTTCATCTACATCGCGATCGCGCTCTACGCGATCGCCGTGCTCTTCCAGCTCGTGACCCTTCCGGTCGAGTTCGACGCCTCCCGGCGCGCGAAGCAGCAGCTCGAGGACCTCGGACTCGTCGCCTCCTCCGAGGCAGCGGGTGTCGAGAGCGTGCTGCGTGCGGCTGCCTGGACGTACGTCGCCGCCGCGCTGGCCGCGGTCGCGGTGCTCCTCTACTACCTCTCGCTCCTCTCGAACCGCTAGCTCGGGTCGCCTACTCGGCGCGCGAGCGCGGCGTCCATGCGAAGCGACGCCAGGCGACGGCTACACCGAATGCTCCCCAGCCCGCGACGACGGCGAGCGCCGCAAGGTGCGCGAGGAGGGAATCGCCGTCGAGGTAGACGCCCTCGACGACCTCGAGGAAGTACGTGAGCGGGAGCACGTCAGCGAGCTCGTGGAGGAGCGCCGGCAAGTCGCGGGTGGGACCGAACGAGCCCGACAGGAAGGCCATCGGCAGGATGATCACGTTGACGACCGCCGAGACGCCTTCGGCCGAGCGGATGAGCGAGGCAGCACCGACGCCGAGGCCGGCGAAGCAGGCGACCCCGAGCACGATCGCGCCCGCGAAGCCGAGCCAGTTCGCAGGTGCGCTTGCCCCGAACGCGAAGCGGCCGAGCGCGAGCAACGCCGCGGACTGGAGGACGAAGACGAGGAGCGTCGAGACGAGCACGGCGGCGAGGTACGTCCCGGGCGGCAGTGGCGTGGAGCGCAGCCGCTTCAGCACCCCGGCTTCTCGGCGGACGACGAGCGTGATCGCGAGCCCGCCGAGGGCCGTGTTCGCCGCTCCGTAGCCGAGGAGCCCGGCGAGGAGGACGTCCTCAGCGGGCACGCCGTCGATGTCGCCTGAGTAGACGGTTCCGAGGAGGGCGTAGAGGAGGAGCGGGAAGACGAAGACGAACACCGCCGCCTCGCGGCTGCGCCAGAAGATGCGCTGCTCGAAGGAGAGCTGGTGCAGCAGGAGCCTCACGCGCCCGGCTCCAGCTCGTCGTCCACGAGCTCGAGGTACACGTCCTCGAGCGTCGGTCGCCGAACCTCGAGGTGCTCGAGCTCGCGTCCGGCGCGCAGCGCCTCCTCGGTGAGCCGATGGAGGACCGCGGTCGGCTCGTCGGTCGCGATCACGACCTCCTCACCGTCGCGCCGGTAGCGGATCTCGGCGCCGCGGGTCGCGCCGATGAGGTCGGCCGGGGTGCCGAGCTCGACGATCTCGCCTGCGCGGATGACGGCGACGCGGTCGGCGAGCTGCTGGGCCTCGTCGAGGTAGTGCGTCGTCAGGAGGATCGTCTTGCCGAGGGCGCGGAGCGCGCGCACGAGCTCCCATGCGGAGCGGCGCGCGGCGGGGTCGAACCCTGTCGTCGGCTCGTCGAGGAAGACGAGGTCGGGGTCGCCGACGAGCGCGACGCCGAGATCGAGGCGGCGCTTCTGGCCGCCGGAGAGCGTCTTCACGCGGGCGTCGCGCTTCTCGGCCAACCCGACGAGCTCGATCACCTCGTCGACGTCGCGCGGACGCGCGTAGTACCCGGCGAAGAGGATGTGCGTCTCACGGACGGTGAGGAGCGGCGTGAGCTCGGAGTGCTGGAGGACGACCCCGATTCGCTCCCGCAGCGCGCGCGGGGAGTCGCCGGGATCGTAGCCGAGCACGGAGACCTCGCCGCCGTCGCGCCGCCGGTACCCCTCGAGGATCTCGACGGTGGTCGTCTTGCCGGCGCCGTTCGGCCCGAGGAGGCCGAAGATCTCGCCCGGCTCGACCTCGAAGGTGACGCCGCGCAGCGCCTCGACCGCGCCGTAGGACTTACGCAGTCCGCGAACGGAGATTGCGCTCACGCGGGGAGGGTGATCTCGGCGACGCCCGCGGTCGGGAAGCCCGGATCGGAGCCCGTCAGCTCGCGCGCGATCTCGGAGCAGTCCGGCTGGTGCCCGACGGCCGCGACGGGTCCCTCGAGGCCGGCGAGGAGCTCCCGTACGGCGTCGGCCGTCGCCCCGGGCGCCAGGCGCTCGTCGATGCGAACCTCAGCGGGCACGTGCTCTGCGATCGCTTCCGCGGTCTCGCACGCGCGCCGGAGGGGGCTCGTGAGGATGAGCTCCGGTGGCGTCGGATGCGCCGCGAGGCGGGCCCCGAGCGCGGCAGCCTCGCTCCGACCGCGGGGCGAGAGCGGCCGGAGCTCGTCCGGCTCGCCGGGCTCGGCGTGCGCATGTCGCACGAGGAAGAGCAGCACCGCGCGAGCATAGCCCCGACCGCTCGGAGCTCGGGGTAGGGTGCGCGCGTGCCGGATCTGCGCTTCGCGATCGTCGACGTCTTCACCGAGCGCCCGCTTGCCGGCAACCAGCTCGCCGTCTTCACCGACGCGCGCGGCGTGGACGAGGAGACGATGCAGGCGCTCGCGTCGGAGATCGGCTTCTCGGAGACGACCTTCGTGCTGCCGCCCGAACGCGGCGGCACGGTACGGGTGCGGATCTTCAACCCGGACGAGGAGATGCCGTTCGCCGGTCATCCGGTCCTCGGAACCGCCTTCGTGCTCGCAGGCCCGCTCCAGCGCGACGCCCTCGTCCTCGAGACCGGAGCGGGGCCGATCGAGGTGACGCTGGAGCGGGACGACTCCGGGCACCCCGTCTTCGGCCGCATGCGCCAGCCGGTGCCGACGGTGCAGCCGGTCGCCGACGCCGACCCGCTCCTCGCCGGGCTGGGGGTCCCGCGCTCCGAGCTTCCCGTAGAGCTGTACGACAACGGCGCCGCGCACGTCTTCGTCGTCCTCTCCCGCGAGAGCGACGTCGCCGCCCTCCGGCCAGCGCCCGGGTTGGCGCGTGCCGGCTTGACCGGCATCACCTGCGTCGCGGGCAGCGGGCGACGGTGGAAGGCGAGGATGTTCTGGGCGCGCGGCGAGGACGCGGCGACGGGTTCGGCCGCCGGGCCGCTCGCCTGTCATCTCTGCCGGCACGGTCTCGTCGAGTGGGGGCAGGAGATCGTGATCTCGCAGGGCGCGGAGATCGGGCGTCCATCGACGCTCTACGCGCGCGCCGAGGGGAGCGCCGAGCGGATCGAGGCGGTGTGGTGCGGCGGGAGCGCCGTCGTCGTCGCACGCGGCGCGTTCCGCCTCTGACGCGCTGCGGGCTCGGTCAGCGCAGCGTGCTCGGTGGGCGTTGGGGAGCCGCGAAGAGACCAGCGATGAGCACTCCGAAGACGAACCCGCCGACGTGGGCGAAGAAGGCGACGCCGCCGCCCGCGACCGGCGCGAGGAGGGAGAAGCCGGCCTGCCAGAGCTGGAAGACGAACCAGAAGCCGATGAAGAGGAGCGCCGGAGCCTCGATCGGGAACGGGAACGGGAGCGGGACGAGCGCGATCACGCGCGCGAGCGGGTAGAAAACGAAGTACGCGCCAAGCACGCCCGCGATCGCGCCGCTCGCGCCGACCATCGGGACCTCCGCGTCTCCCGGGGCGCCGACGGTGAGCGTGACGAAGGCCTGCGTCGCCGTTGCCACGAGCCCGCAGAGCAGGTAGAAGGCGAGGAACCGCACTCGTCCCATCGCGTCCTCGACGTTGTTCCCGAAGATCCAGAGGAAGAGCATGTTCCCGGCGATGTGGAGCCAGTTCCCGTGGAGGAACATCGCGGTGAACGCGTTCACCGGCCAGGACGCGCCGTGCCCCGGGCAGGAGCGCTCGAGCTCGCACGCGTAGAAGCCGAGCTCGACGATGGACTGGGTGAGATTCGGAACCTGGTAGAGGAGCCACACGGCCACGTTGGCGCAGATGAGCGCGACCGTCACGAGGGGAAAGCGCCGAGTCGGAAGGGCGTCGCCGAGCGGGATCACCATGGCGTGCCTCCCGCCTTGGGCCCTCGCCAGCTCACCGTCGAGCTCCTCTGACCGCGGCTCCCCGGCGACGTGAGATCCTCAGCGTCGGCGAGAAGGCTTCGGAAGTTCGCGGCGGCGGGGGAGGGTCGGGCGCTCAGGCTCGCTGGGCACGTACTCGACCGCCGGCGTTCGGCCTCGCGGTTGCGGGTAGAGGAGCATCAACTCCCGTTCCTCGTCCCCGACGCCGACGCGGATGGGTAGCCCAAGCGCCTCGAGCTCGGCCGCCTGGAGCGGGTGGTCGTGCGTCCACGTCCCCGTCGCGAGGAGACGCGCGACGTCGGCGGCCCGCTCGGGTGGTAGATGACGCTCGAGGAGCCGGCCCGTGAACGCCTCGACTTGCGCGATCGCCTTGCGCGCGACGTCGGCGAGGATGAGGGTCTCGTCTTTCCGAGTTCCGGGCCAGTCGAGCGAGGCCAGGATCGACGCCGCAGGGTACTGCCCGAGCTGCGGATCGACGGGGCCGAGCGCGGCGTGGGGATCGAGCACGATCTCGTCGGCGGCGAGCGCGATGAGCGTCCCTCCGCTCATTGCATAGTGGGGCACGACCGCAGTCACGGGGCCGTCGTGATCGGCGAGTGCCGAGGCGATCTGCCGTGCTGCGACGACGAGCCCTCCCGGCGTGTGCAGGATGATCTCGATCGGCTTGCCCGGCGGAGTCGCGCGGATCGCGCGCAGCGTGCTCTCGGCGTCGTCGATGTCGATGTAGCGAAAGAGCGGAAACCCGAGGAGCGACATCGTCTCCTGGCGGTGGATGAGGGTGATGACCGTCGCTCCTCGCGCGCGTGAGATGCGCTCGAGGCTGCGGCGCCGTCGCTCGACGAGCACGTACCGCTGAACGGCGGGTTGCAGTGACACGAGGATGAAGAAGAGCCAGAGAAGGCTGAGCGGATCCATCGCTGGTTCTGGCTCAGCCTCGTGTCGTGTCGCCCGCGTGGCCTCCGGGCTCGGCGGAGCTCTCCGACTCGTCGTGCTCGTCCGCCGCCCCGCCCGAGCCCCTCTCCACGTCGAAGGTCAGCTCGCCGTCGCGGAAGCCGACGCGGACTCGATCGCCCGGACCGAGCGCTCCGCTCAGGACGAGTCGGGAGAGCTCGTTCTCGAGCTCCCGCTGGATCGCCCGCCGCAGCGGACGGGCGCCGAACTCCGGGTCGAACCCGACATCGGCGAGGTGTTGGATCGCCTCGTCGTCGAAGTCGACCTCGATGTGCTGGGCCCGCAGGCGACGGCGAACGCGCTCCAGGAGCAGCTTCGTGATCTCGTGCAGCTGCTCGCGGGTGAGGCTGCGGAAGACGATGATCTCGTCGATCCGGTTGATGAACTCGGGTCTGAAGCTCTGGCGCATGATCTGCATCAGGTCCGCCTTCAGCTCCTCGAACGACTCCTTCCGGCGTGCGTGGGCCTGGATGCGGTCGGCGCCGAGGTTCGAAGTCATGATGACGACGGTGTTCTTGAAGTCCACCGTTCTGCCCTGGGCATCCGTGAGGCGCCCGTCGTCGAGGATCTGGAGGAGGATGTTGAAGACGTCGGGGTGCGCCTTCTCGATCTCGTCGAACAGAAGGACGGAGTAGGGACGACGGCGCACGGTCTCGGTGAGCTGCCCTGCCTCCTCGTATCCGACGTAGCCAGGCGGGGCTCCGACCAGTCGCGAGACCGTATGGCGCTCCTGGAACTCGCTCATGTCGAAGCGCACCATCAGGTTCTCGTCGCCGAACAGCGCCTCAGCGAGCGCGCGGGCGAGCTCGGTCTTGCCGACGCCGGTGGGGCCGAGGAAGAGGAAGCTCCCCACGGGTCGCCGGGGATCCCCGAGTCCGGCTCGCGCGCGTCGAATCGCCTCTGCGATCGCGGCCACCGCCTCCTCTTGTCCGACGACTCGCTCGTGCAGCGTCTCCTCGAGCCGGAGCAGGCGTTCGCGCTCCTCTTCCGTGAGGCGGGCGACCGGGATCCCGGTCTTCCGTGAGACGACCTCGGCGATGTCCTCCGCGGTCACCTCAGGAGGGCGCCCGCGCCCTTCGCGTCGGTCGCTGAGCTGCCGACGCAGGTTCTCGAGCTCCGCCTTCAGCTCGTCGGCGCGCTGGTAGTCCTCCGCCGAGATGGCTTGGTCGCGCTCGCGCTCGACTCGACGGATCTCCTCCTCGAGGGCGCGCGTGTCCTCGGGCTTCGACTTCGAGCGCAGCCGCACGCGCGCGCTCGCCTGGTCGATGAGGTCGATCGCCTTGTCGGGCAGGAAGCGGTCGCGGATGTAGCGGTCGGAGAGCTCGGCGGCGGCGACGATCGCCTCTTCCGTGATCCGGACTCGATGGAAGGCTTCGTAGCGATCCTTGAGCCCGGCGAGGATCTCGATCGTCTCGTCGACCGTCGGCTCGGGCACGAGCACCGGCTGGAAGCGCCGCTCGAGCGCAGGATCCTTTTCGATGTTCTTCCGGTACTCCTCGAGCGTCGTCGCGCCGATCAAGTGGAGCTCCCCGCGGGCGAGCGCGGGCTTCAGCATGTTCCCGGCGTCCATGGCCCCCTCTGCGGCGCCTGCGCCCACGACGGTGTGCAACTCGTCGAGGAAGACGATGAGCTCGTCGGCGTGCTCGGTAATCTCGTCGATGACGTTCTTCAGTCGCTCTTCGAACTCGCCGCGGTACTTCGTCCCGGCGACCATCCCGGCGAGATCGAGCGCGACGAGCCGCTTTCCCGCCAGCGTCTCGGGCACGTCGTCGTTGACGATCCGTTGGGCGATGCCTTCGACGATCGCCGTCTTGCCGACTCCCGGATCCCCGAGGAGCACCGGATTGTTCTTCGTCCGGCGCGAGAGGATCTCGATCGTCTGCTCGATCTCGTCACGGCGGCCGATCACCGGGTCGAGCTTCCCCTCGCGCGCGGCCTGCGTGAGGTCGCGGCTGTGCTCGTCGAGCGCCTTCGTCGTGCTCGCCGGCCGCCCGCCTCCGCCCTCGGCCGGCTCGACGCCGCGAATGACTGCTCCACGGAGCTTCGTGTGCGTCACCCCGAAGCGAGCGAGCAGCTCGCCGGCTTCGTTCTCCTCGTCCCGCGCGAGCGCGAGCAGGACATGCTCGGGGCCGACGTACGACGATCCGAGCTGACGCGACTCCTCGTAGGCGGCGAGCAACACCGCCTTGGCGTCCGGTGTGAGGGACGGCGCGATGCTCGTCCGCTCGGCCTTCTCGGTCTCCTCCTCGACCTGTGCCGCGATCGCGTCGGGATCGGCGCCGAGGTGCTCCAGCACGTGCCGCGCGACAGGGTCCTGCAGTGCGCCCCAGAGAAGGTGCCCAGTGTCGAGATCGAGGCTGCCCCACTCGAGCGCGGCTTGCGCCGCCCGCTGTAGGAGTTGGCGTGTCGCGTCGCTGAAGTACCGCGTGACGTCGATCTGCTCGACCGGGCGGCGCGGCCTCGTCGCGAGAGCGCCGCCGAGAGGCTCTCGCCCGAAGCCCTCGCCGAAGCTCTCGAAGAAGTCGGAGAAGAACTCGTCGAAGAGGCTCCTGCGTCCCATCGACATGCGGCCAGCGCGCACCTCGGCGAGGTGCTGTTCACACAGGTTTCGCGTGACGATGCGCCCGTTCTCGCGGATGCGGACCGTGGCGACCGCGGGCCGCACACCGTCGAGGTCGCACATCTGTGTCGCCATCTCGCCCACCTCGCCCTCGGGTCGCCAGCTTCCCTTCGCTCGACCGAGCCTACCAGGGTCGTCGTTGATGTCGCGGACGGCGGGAACACGTCAGTTGGACAGCCGGGTAAGCGCGGGCCCGACGACTGCGAGCACGAGCACGTAGCCTGCGGCGAGCGCGGGTAGCTCGCCTGAGCCGCTCGCGCCGGCCAACCCGGCGATGACGATCGAGAACTCGCCGCGCGGGATGAGAGCGGTGGCGGCGCGGACGCGCCCGCGCGCACCGATTCCTGCCCGTCTCGCGGCCCACCAACCGGTTGCGGCCTTCGTGACTGCTGTCACGACTGCGAGCGAGAGCACGGGAATGAGAACCGACCCGAGCGCAGCGAGTTCGATCTGGAGCCCGAAGAAGAGGAAGAAGAGGGCGACGTTGAAGTCGCGGATCGGCTGGAGCAAGGCCTCGGCACGTCCTGCGACCTCGCCCGACAGCGCTACTCCCGCGACGAACGCTCCTACGCCGGCGGAGATGTGGAGGAGCTCCGCGCCGCCGGCGACGACGAGAACGAATCCGAGCGCCGTTAGCAGTACGACCTCCTCCGAGCGGTGCTCGACGAGCCGTTCCACCGCGGCGCCGTGCCGGAGGGCGAGCGCGAACGCGGCGCCGGCGGCGAGGACTGCGAGAGCGACCGACCCGAGCGCCGCGGCGAAGCCACCGCCGACCAAGAGCGCCGCGACGAGTGGGAGGTAGATCGTCATGGCGAGGTCTTCGAGGACGAGCACCGCCAGGATCACCGGCGTCTCGCGGTTACCGAGGCGTCCGAGGTCGCCGAGTGTCTTGGCGACGATGCTGGAGGAGGAGATCCAGGTGACGCCGCCCAAGAGCACGGCGCTCGTCGTCGACCACCCGAGCAGCAGCGCGCAGATCGCCCCTGGCGTGAAGTTGAGCACGAAGTCCACGATCCCGGCCGGCGCGTTCGTCCGCAGGTTCGCCGTCAGCTCGTGCGGCGTGTACTCCAGGCCCAGCAGGAAGAGGAGCAGCACGACGCCGAGACCGGCTGCGAACTCGATGAACGGCCCACTGAGCCCAGGAACGTCGAGCGCGCCGACGAGCACGCCGCCGAGCAGGTAGACGCCGACCGGAGAGAGTCCGGCCCGAACGGCGAGACGCGCCGCGAGCCCGAGAGCGAGCAGGAGAATGCCGAGCTCCAGATAAGCGGCGCTCGCGTCGGGGCCTGTCGCTCCGATCGCCATCGACTGCTAGCCGCTCTCGGATCGTCGGCCAGACTCGCTCGTCTCACGACTCCTCACTCGGGAAGGCGGTCGAGCGTGGGCCGGGGGTCTGCGCCGAGCCCCAGCATCTCCCCGAGGCGAACGAGGTCGTGCTCGCTCAGCGGAAGCGAGCGCGCGGAGTCGGGGTCAGACCGGTCGAAGAGCAAGAGCTCGCGCTCGCCGGACTCGTGGACGAGCAGTCCGATCCGATCGCCGGCGGTGGTCACGAAGTCGTAGCGGACGCCGATTCCTGGCAACTCGCAGACCTCGATGTCACCGAACTGCGTCATGGGGCGGATTCGGCGGAGTCCGATCGTTCCGGGCCGCTGCCCAGGCTCGATTGTCCGCTTTCGGGAGCCGCGCTCGAGGCGTCGCAGCACGCACGGAGGAGACTGACGAGGTCGCGATCCGCCTGGTCGATGACGCCGCGCTCCGCGAGGAAGGTGCGCGCGCGGCGGTCGGCCTTCGCGAAGAGCTCGCGTGCGTAGTTGAGCTCGGCGAGAAGCGTCTCGGGCTCCCACGTCGCGACCTGATCGGTTGCAGGGCGTCGCTCGTTCTGGGGCATGGACCCGCTCGTCACTCTAAACCGCGGAGAGCGAGCGCACCAACTCCGACCTCACCAGCGGAGGAGCGCGGCCATCCCTCCGAGCTCGTCGAGTAGGCGTCGCTCCGCCTCTCCTCGAACGAGCTCGAGTCTTGCGCCGAAGCGTGCGGACAAGTCCAGGACGTGCGCACGGAGGGCGACCTCCTCGGGGTGCTCGCAGAGGATCCGAGCCGTCTCCTCGGTTGCCGCCACGAAGCCTTCCCGCGGACAGCGCCAGATCCGCGCCTCGAGCGCCCAGGGCACCACCCAGTGCTGCACCCGTGCGCCAGCTCGAGCGGAGCGCGGTCCGAAGCGAGCGGGCCGCGCGGGAGCCGTCCCCAGAGGCCCGGCGCCTCGAGGGATGCCACGCTCGACCGCCCAGCTGGCGGACGCTCGGCCGTGCGCTCCGAGCTCCAGCGGCAGGCACGGCCGCTCCGACGCGGCGCCAGACGGAGCAGCGGCCGAGTTCCGCTCCGGAGCCTCGGGCGAGCAAGGGCGAGCGTCGGCCGCGGCGGCACGCCGAGGCGCTCGGGCAGGCAGCGTCTCGAAGCGGGTGCGCTCGAGCGCGCCACGGCTCGCCGACGGTCGCGCGGCGCGGTCGACGGCAGCGACGGCAGTGGCGGCGCCGATCTCGTCGACGCGACTTCGCCGCTCGGGGCGACGAGCTGTGGGTGGCCACGCGTCGCACCCTCGGGCCAGTGCTCGCCGACGACCACGAGCCGGTCGACGGCGAGCCGCTCGGAGGTCTGGTCGAGGAGGCGCGCCAGCGTCGTGTACAGCTTGTGCGTCCACGCGTCCACCCGCGCAGCCGTGCGGTCCCTGGGCGAGAGCTTGTCGTACCGTCCGCCCGGCGCGGCGGCGCGTGCGCCCAGCGTGTCGGAGATCTTCCGACTCGCCTCGCGCAGTCTCCTCCACTCGACGTCGGAGATCGACGCGAACACGTCATCGGCTTCCCGAATGTCTCCCAGGAACGCCTCCAGGAACCGCCACCTGCCCGCGGCCTCCAGCACGACGATGCCGGCGCGCTCGTACTCGTCGACGGCGAACCAGAGCGGTGCGAGGTGGGGTGCGCCGTAGCGCGCCTCGACTTGGCCATGAGCGAGATCGACGACAGGTAGCTCCACCTGGAGATCGAATCGCTCCGCGTGGAGCTTGCCGTGGGGCTCGCGATGGGCGACGAGGACGAGGGTGCGCGCGTCCGGGCGGTCGGACTCGAGGAGATCGAGCACGCGGTCGTAGAGGGGCTGGTCGCGCTTGCCGTGCTGGTTACGCACTTCCGGCAACGCGTGCAGGCTGTTCTTGACGCGCGTCACCCACGCACCGCGGGCGTTCTCCGGCTTGGCCGGGTCGATGTCCGCGTATACGGTGAGCACGTCGTCCTGGGCCGCACCGCTCCACTCGCGGATGGCGTCGAGTTGCTCCTCGATCGGCAGCACGGCCTACGGCTCGCTCGGACGTGGTAGAGACGCCGTGTCGTCGCTCATGGTCGTACCCTGGCTCCAGTCCTGCGACGCAAGCCACGCGGCGCCGTCCGACGCGATCCCGGCGTCCTCGATGCGGGCAGCGACGAACTCCTCCGCTTGCGCCAGCGATCGTCGCACGCGCTCCTCCTCTGCCGGGGAGCGTAAGACATGGGTAACGCTGCGGATGTCGAGCCCGTCCACCCGCACGAGCAGGAAGGCGCGCCTCCATGGCGTCGGCAGGTCCTTGAGCGCAGCGAGCGCGTACGCTCGTTCGCTCCTGCGTTCGCCGAGCTCGTCGAGCTCGTCGTCCGTCGCCGTTTCGTCCACCGGCTCCTCAGGGATCACGTCGGCCAAGCTCAGCGTGTCGTCGGGCTGGTAGTACTCGTAGAACTCCTCCTCGACCATCGCCTCGGCGGTGTCTTCCGCATCGGGTGGCAAAGGGGATTCCAGCGAGACAGCCTCGCCGTACGTTCGGCTCGCGACCACCTCTCGGTCGATCGCCGCAAAGAGGTTCCGGAGCAGGCGTACGTAGGCCGGCTGCTCGTCCGTTTCAGCCTGCCACGCCGCCGTCGTGGCGGCGAGCGCCTCGTCGACGACGTCGCTCACGGCGGGGTAGTCGCTCGGCAGGTCGCCGGTGGCGTGCAGGTAGGCGAGCTCGCGGCGTGCGACCGTCTCCAGTCTCGGAAGCAGTGCTCTCAGCGTGATCGTTGCCTCATCGACCGTGGGCTCGGGGAGGGCTGCAGCCTCGGCCCTGAGCGTACGCAGCCGCTCGCGGCGCGACCTTCGCGTGTGCTCACGTTGTGCGCGGAGACGGTCGAAGTGTCTCTTGGCCTGACGGAAGAGACTGCGCGCGAGCCTTCGGGCAAGCTCGGTCGGCTCCCGGTGCTCCGCGGTCACGGACACGGTCTTCCGCCCGGGCAGGTGCAAGTACGCCGTGGCGCGCAGCCGGCCAGCGTCAGATGTGGCGAGACCGACGCGGAGGTGAGCCGTGGCGGCCGCGTGCTTCTCGAGCAGCGGTACGAGCGCCTCGTCGAGCGCCTCGGAGAGCGTTTGCGGCCACTCGCGGGCGATCTCCTCGCCGACGTCGTGGAACCTGTACTGGGTCGCGATCGAGGGCATGTCGTCCATCCGTCGGGCTCGAGGCTCTTCCCGTTGGTTCTCGGCTCGTGGTTCGAAGAGCGCCTCGGCTCGGCGGGCAGGCTATCCGTTCGTCACTGCGCGTCGTCGGCGAGGAAGGCGGACGCCGTCTCGGCCGCGAAGCGCGCCGCCTCGACCGGCTCGGCCCCTCGCATGCGGGAGACGAGGTACGCGATGGAGTACGTGTCTCCCGCCCCCGTTGGATCGACGGGCTCTTCCACGGGAACCGCGGGGACGTGCTCGACGAGTTCCGGGGTGACGACCCACGAGCCCTGCGAGCCGAGCGTGAGGACGACCTCGGGGACGCCGAGCGAGCGCAGGGTGTACGGGTCGGCGGAGCCGACGAGCGTCTCGGCCTCCTCGTCGTTCAGCTTCAGGATCGCGACGCGGCGGAGCACGTCGCCGATCGCGGCGTCGGTTCGGAGCGGGCCGAGCGCGGGCGTGCGGACGAGGCCCTGCGCGTCGACGACGAGCTTCCGTCCGTCCATCGCGAGCGCCGCGAAGGTCTCCTCGGGGAAGTCGCTGCGGGTGAGCGCGCACACGTCTACCCAGGCGGCGCCGCCGACGGCGTCGAGCGCCCGGTCGGGCGTCCACGGGTCGCCGACGGCCTCCTGGCGCATGATCCGTCGCTCGCCCTCGTAGTGGAAGCGGTAGGTCGTCGTCGCGGAGGACGGGTACCAGCGGACGGGGAGCCCGAAGGCCTCGAGCGGCGGGACGAGCGCGTCCCGGTCGCCCGGCGCGCAGGAGGCGGCGACGTGCGCGTCTACCTCGAGCCGGGCGGCGGCCCGCGCGGCGTAGAAGACGCCCCCGCCGGGACGGGGTGGCTCGCCGGCGACCAGGTCGAGAGCCAGGTGGCCGATGGCGGCGATCTGACTCACGCGATCGGTCCGCTCGCCGGACGGTGGAGGAACGCGACACCGCTCGCGAGCGCGAAGGAGACGAGGAAGCTCGGAACGGTGGCGCCGATCTCCCATGAGGGGGGATCGAGCTTCGACACGAGGTCGACCCACCACGCGGGGCCGGTGGGGTAGAGCCACTGGTAGACACAGAAGCCCGCGAGCCAGGCGCCGACGAGGCCCGGTCGCCAGGCGGGCGCCTCGAAGACCCGCTCGGACGGATAGTGCCGATCGGCGGCGAGCCAGTCTGCGAAGAGCACGGCGAAGAGGGGCACGAAGAGTGAGCCGAGGAGGAGCAAGAAGCCCTCGTAGCTCGCGAAGTCGAGCAGGAGGGCGCCCGCGGTCGCGAGCGTCGCGACGAGGGCGAGGAGGATCGGCTGCGGCGCCCGCGGCACGAGGTTCTGGAGCGAGACGGCCGCGGAGTAGACGTTCGCGAACGCTTCGTCCGTCTCGGTGACGAGGAGCGCGAAGAGCGCGAGGATGGCAGCGAAGCCGCCGGCGACGACGGCCGCTGGCAGCGCGCCCGGGTCGCTCAGGTCGCGCGAGAGGACGAGGAGGGCTCCGAGCCCGAGCATCCACGCGTCCGGGACGAGGTAGCCGAGGCCGGTGCCGAGGAAGGCGCCGCGGCGGGTTGTCGAGAAGCGGGTGTAGTCGGCGGCGTAGGGAACCCACGAGACGGTGATGGCGACGACGACGTCCGCTCCCTGCCACACGGAGAGGCCGCCCGCGCCGGGCGCGCTCCAGAGCGCTCCGAGGTCCGCGCCGTCGAGCGTCCACCACGTGAGGTAGGCGAGCGCGATCGGGAGGACGACGATCGCGAAGTGCCGGACGAACCGGCGCACGAACCCGATCGGCCCGAGCAGCGAGAGCACGAGGGCCGCCGCGCCGAAGGCGATCGTCCACGCCCACTGCGCTCCGAAGCCGAAGAGCTCCTCGGAGAGCGCTGCCGCGGCGGTCGCGATGACGAGGAGCTCGAAGGTCGACCAGCCGAGGCCCTGGAGCACGTTCGCCGCTGTAGGCAGGTACGAGCCGCGCCGCCCGAGCGGTGCGCGCATGAGCACCATGCCCGGAACGCGCGCGTCGGCCCCGATCGCGCCGGCCGCTCCGAGCATGAGGTTCCCGACGAGGCAGCCGAGCGCGATCGCGAGGAGCGCCTGCGGGAGCGAGAGCGCCGGCACGAGCACCGCCCCCGCGACGATGACGAGGAGCGAGACGCCGAGGTTTCCCCACAGGAGCCCGGTGTCGAGGCCGCTCAGGACGCGTAACCGCTCAGGGACGGGGGTGATCCCCCAGCTCCCCTCGCTCCGATACCGTCCACCCATCGGCGCCGAGCGTACTCGGTCATCACCGACGAGCGTTCGCGTCGAACCGAGGCGTCAGTCGCCTTGGAGCAGCCGCCGCAGGACGTAGGGGAGGATCCCGCCGTGGCGGAAGTACTCCCGCTCGCGCGGGGTATCGAGGCGCACGCGCGCGCGGAACTCGACGCCGTCGGCGCGCACGGTGACCTCATGCGCCTCTGCATTCTCGAGGCCCGTGATCGAGAACTCCTCTCGCCCGCTCAGCCCGAGCGACTCACGGCTCTCTCCCGGCAGGAACTGGAGGGGCAGGACGCCCATCATGAGGAGGTTCGAGCGATGGATGCGCTCGAAGCTCTCGGCGATGACCGCTCGCACGCCGAGCAGCCGTGGCCCCTTCGCCGCCCAGTCGCGCGACGACCCCGAGCCGTACTCCTTCCCCGCGAGGACGAGGAGCGGGACTCCCTCGGCGCGGTAGCGCTCGGCGGCGTCGAAGATCGTCATCTCCTCCCCGGAGGGGAGGTGGCGGGTCCACGTCCCCTCGGAGCCGGGCACGAGGAGGTTGCGCAGCCGGACGTTCGCGAACGTCCCGCGCACCATCACCTCGTGATTCCCGCGCCGCGAGCCGTAGGAGTTGAACTCCCTGCGCTCGACTCCGTGCTCGAGGAGGTAGCGGCCAGCTGGGGAGTCGGGCTTGATCGATCCCGCCGGCGAGATGTGGTCGGTCGTGACCGAGTCGCCCACCGAGACGAGGCAGCGCGCGCCGACGATGTCCTCTACCGGCTCCGGCTCGCGCGGCATGCCGTCGAAGTACGGCGGGCGGCGCACGTACGTCGAGGCGGGATCCCAGGCGAAGAGGTCGCCCTCCGGGACGGGGAGGGAGCGCCATGACTCGTCGCCCGAGAAGACGTCTGCGTACGCCTCGCGGAACATCTGCTGCCCGATCGCGCTCGCGATGACCGCCTCGACCTCCTCTGCCGACGGCCACACGTCCGAGAGGTAGACGGGCTCGCCGTCGGAGCCGATCCCGAGCGGCTCACTCGTCAGGTCGAGGTCCATGCGACCGGCGATCGCGTACGCGACGACGAGTGGCGGCGAGGCCAGGTAGTTCGCCTTCACCTCCGGGTGGATGCGGGCCTCGAAGTTGCGGTTCCCCGACAAGACCGAGCAGACGACGAGATCGCCCTCGGCGATCGCCTGCGAGATCGCTTCCGGGAGCGGCCCCGAGTTCCCGATGCACGTCGTGCAGCCGTAGCCGACCGTGTGGAAGCCGAGCGCCTCGAGGTACGGCGTGAGCCCTGCCTCGTCGTAGTAGCGGGTAACGACCTTCGAGCCCGGCGCGAGGCTCGACTTCACCCACGGCTTGCGAGCGAGGCCGCGCTCGACGGCCTTCTTCGCGAGGAGCCCCGCTCCGACCATGACCGCGGGGTTCGAGGTGTTCGTGCAGGACGTGATGGCGGCGATGACCACCGCGCCGTGGTGGAGGTCGAACGTCTCGCCGTCCAGCTCACAGGGGACGCCGGTTCGCTCCTCTGCCACGACGACCGGCACACGCACGTCGCCCTCGGGCGCGTGCGCCCCGGGCTCGACGATCGCCGGCGGGTCACTGGCGGGGAATGTCTCGGCCACCGCCTCGTCCACGGCGTTGCCGTACTCGACGCCGAAGCTCGGCAGGGCATCGAGGAACGCCTGCTTGGCGCGCGCGAGCGGGACGCGATCCTGCGGCCGGCGCGGCCCGGCGAGCGAGGGCTCGACCGTCGAGAGGTCGAGCTCGACGACCTGCGAGTACGTGGGGGGCTCGTCGGGCTCGTGCCAGAGCCCGTTCTCCTTGCAGTACGCCTCCACGAGCGCGATGCGCTCCTCCGAGCGGCCGGTCAGCCGGAGGTAGCGGAGCGTCTCCTCGTCGACGGGGAAGAAGCCGCAGGTCGCGCCGTACTCGGGCGACATGTTCCCGATCGTGGCGCGGTCGGCGAGCGGGAGCGTCGCCACCCCGTGGCCGAAGTACTCCACGAACTTCCCGACGACTCCCGTCTCGCGGAGGATCTGCGTCACTGTCAACACGAGGTCGGTAGCTGTCGCTCCTTCGGGGAGCTCGCCGGTGAGGCGGAACCCGACGACCTGCGGGACGAGCATCGAGATCGACTCGCCGAGCATCGCCGCCTCGGCTTCGATGCCTCCGACGCCCCAGCCGAGCACGCCGAGGCCGTTGACCATCGTCGTGTGCGAGTCGGTGCCGACGAGCGTGTCCGGGAAGGCGACGCCGTCGCGCTCCTCGACCACGCGCGCGAGGAGCTCGAGGTTCACCTGGTGGCAGATTCCCGTGTTCGGCGGCACGACCGCGAGGCTCGCGAACGCCTGCTGGCCCCAGCGCAGGAACGCGTACCGCTCGCGGTTGCGCTCGAACTCGAGCTCGGCGTTGCGCTGGATCGCGAGCCGGGTCGCGTACTCGTCCACCTGCACCGAGTGGTCGATGACGAGCTCCGCCGGGAGGAGGGGGTCGATCCGGGCCGGGTCGCCCCCGAGCTCGCGCATCGCGTCGCGCATGGCGGCGAGATCGACGATCGCCGGCACGCCTGTGAAGTCCTGGAGGAGCACCCGCGCGGGCGTGAACGAGATCTCCTCGGAGGGCTCCGCGGTTGCAACCCAGCCGGCGACGGCCTCGACGTCGCGCTCCGTCACGGTGACGCCGTTCTCGTGCCGGAGGACGTTCTCGAGCAGGACGCGCAGCGTGTACGGGAGTCGGAAGACGTCCCATCGGGCCTGGAGCGCGTCCAGGCGGAAGAGCTCGAGCGTGCGGCCGCCGAGCTCGAGCCGGGAGCGGGCGCCGAAGGAGTCGGGATGCGGCATCGACCTCGATTCAACCAGTTTCCGACCAGCGAGCCGCTCGATCCCGCGCTCGGTCAGGGTCGGCTCGTCGGGGCGGAAGTGGCGGGCGACGGCTTCGGCGTAGGGACGGCCCACCCGGCGGGCGTAGGCGGCGAACCCCTCGTTGCGGAGCGGCCGCAGGTCTTCCGTGTACGGCGCGAGGAGGTGCTGCCGACCGACCTTCCGCGCGGAGTTGAAGAAGGCGGCGCCGATGCCGGCGGAGACCTCGAGCAACGAGCGTTGCTCGCGCTCCGACTCTCTCAGCAGGCCCGCGTACAGCGCCGCGAGCTCGGGCGGTGTCGGGAGCCCGCTCGCGTCCGCACGGAGCTCGGCGAGCGAGCGCCGGAGCGCCTCGAGCTCGAGCGGTGGGATGTCGATCAGGCGCGCGGTCGTCCCGCTCGCGCCCTCGAGCGCGGCGAGGAGCTCGTCGATCGTGCCGAGCTCGACGTCCGGGGCCAGCACGCCGGCGCCCTTCAACTCCCCCACAAGCGCGTCCAGGTAGGTGCGGGTGCCGCGTGTGACGTCGGCCGCTGCGGCGAGTAGCCAGAGCGGCGAGAAGCCGAAGGCGAGGATCGACCCGAGCTCGACGACGTTCCCCGTTGCCTTCCGTGCCGCGAGCCTCTTCGGATCGGGCTCGTACTCGCCCGTCGTCGCCTCGGATGGTCGCTCCACGCCGCCGACGAGCTCGACGGCGATGCGCAGGAGGTTCTTCGCCGTCGCTTCGTAGAGGCGCGATCGCCGCACGAGGCGCGGGAGGACGAGCTCGGCAGTCTCGTGTAGCGCACCGCCCGTGATCGCCGCGAGAGCCCGCACGATCCTCTCCGGGAGCGAGGCGAGGTAGCCAGTGGCGCGGCGCACGCGGTCAGCTCGTCCCCGTCGCGTCCCTCGCCGCGACGATCGCGATGCCGCCGAGCAGGGCGAGGCCCTCGACGACGAGCGTCGGCGCGTCGGGGCTCTCGTCGCCACCCGTTCGTACGTCGATTCCGCCGAGGAGGGCCTTCGCCTCCGACCGCACCCGCCAGCCCGTGGGGACGCGGATCGAGACCCCTCCCAGGACGGCAGCCGCCCGCAGGCGTGCGCCCGGCGCGAGTCCCGCGGCGCTCAGGTCGAGGTCGATCCCGCCGAACCACGCGAGCAGGGAGCCGCCGCGGAACGCCTGCGCCCGGCTCGCGAGCCTGACCCCGTCGAAGATCGCGACGAGCGCGACCTCGTCGCTTCCGGCATCGCCTCGCGGGGCAAGGGCGCGCTTCATGAGCGCGGCAGCGATCGCGAGGCCGGCGTATGCGCCGAGCGTGAACGTGACAAGGGGCCTCGCGAGGCGCATCGGGAGCGAGCGTAGCGCGAGGTAGCATCGACCGCGATGGAGGCAGAGACGATCAAGGGCCTGCTCGTACAGGCGTTTCCGCGGGCCGTCGAGGTGTCCGTCGAGGATCGAACGGGCGGCGGTGACCACTTCCACGTGGTCGTGGTCAGCCCGGAGTTCGACGGCCTCTCGCTCCTCGACCAGCACCGTCGTGTGAACGAAGCGTTGGCCGAGCCGCTCGCGGACGGACGCATCCACGAGCTCCGGATCACGACGAAAGGAACCGCATGAAGACCCTCGCCGAGCAGATCTCCGACGTGATCGCGCACGAGCCGGTCGCCGTGTTCATGAAGGGGACGCCGCAGCAGGTCATGTGCGGCAACTCGCTGCGCGCCCTGAAGGCGCTCCACGCCGCCGGCGCCCCGATCACCGCCGTGGACATCCTTCCCGACCCCCGGATCCGTCAGGAGCTCCAGGCGATCTCCGGCTGGCCGACCATTCCCCAGGTGTTCGTCAGGGGCGAGTTGATCGGCGGCGCGGACATCACCGAGGAGCTCTACGCCTCGGGCGAGCTCCAGGAGCGTCTGGACGCGGCGCTCGGAGCGGAGCGCGAGCAGGTGATCAAGGTCGTCGAGCTCGACCTCGCCGCGTAGGGGCGAGGCGAGCCTCGTCCGCTTTCTCGCCCGCGTCCTGCAGGGACGAGGGGAACCCGAGAGTCGCCCCTACGGCGATCGACGAACGGCCGGGTGCTCAACACGGGGTCAGGTCTCCCGTGTTGCAGCGAGGGAAGGCACCGAGCACGCGCGCAACGAAAGGGACCTGACCCCGGTGTTGCGCGGTACGCCCCGACCGTCCGCCGCCCGTAGGGGCGAGGCTTGCCTCGCCCGCCCCCTCGCCCGCCCCCTCGCCCGCCCCCTCGCCCGCGTCTTCGCCCTCGCCCTCGCTCGCTAGGCGACGGCGATGCGACCTGCGAGCTCGCGCGAGATCGCGTGCTCGCCGACGACAGTTCGGACCGTGACGGGGCCGCCGTACGGCGCCCGCCTGAGCACCTCGACCTCCGCTTCGGGGACGAGCCCGAGCTCGGCGAGGTAGCGCAGGAGCCCCGGATCGCCGTCCGGCACCCGTGACACCGCCGCCCGCTCGCCCTCGTCGAGATCGCTCAGCGTGCGCCCCCGCTCCGCGTCGAGCTTGAGCTCCGCGTCGGGGATCGGATCGCCGTGCGGGTCGTGGGTCGGGTACCCGAGCTCGGCGTCGATCCTCGCCTCGAGCTCCTCCGAGAGGGCGTGCTCGAGGAGCTCCGCCTCGGCGTGCACCTCGTCGAGGGTTAGCCCGAGCCGGTCCGCGAGGTAGCGCTCGAGCAGGCGGTGGTGGCGGATGACCTCGAGCGCGCAGGCACGCCCGGTCTCGGTGAGCGCGACGCCTCGGTAGGGCGTCCGCTCGACGAGTCCGAGCCCGGCCAGACGCTTCGCCATCGCCGTCGCGGAGGGGGCGCTCACGGACATGCGCTCGGCGAGCGCGGACGTCGTGACCCGAACGCCCTCGTCCTCGAGGGCGTGGATCGCCTTCAGGTAGTCCTGCGCGGCGACGGTGAGCTCTCGGGGGCGCGTTCGCATCGGCGTCGCTATGAGCGTACACTCCAGATCGGAATTAGCTATGACTAAACTGCGCTTGCTCCGAGCCCTGCTTGCAGCCGCCCTCGCTGCTGCCCTCTTCGTGACCGCAGGCTGCGGGAGCGCGACGAGCTCGAGCCGGGACGGGACGATTCGCATCGTCGCGACGACGGGAATGGTGGCCGACCTCGCCCTGCGTGTCGGCGGCGGCCGGGTCTCGGTGCGGGCGCTCATGGGACCCGGTATCGACCCGCACCTGTACAAGGCGAGCGAGGGCGACCTCCGTCGTCTCGAGGGTGCCGACGTCATCCTCTACAACGGCTTCCACCTCGAGGCGAAGATGGCGGACGTCCTGGAGGAGATCGGCGAGAGCGGCCGCGTGACGCGCGCCGTCGCGGAGTCGATCCCACGCGACCGGCTGATCGCCGTCTCCGAGAGCCAAGTCGATCCGCACGTCTGGTTCGACGTCGAGCTCTGGAGCTTCGCTCTGCGCGCGGTCCGCGACACGCTCGCGACCGTCGATCCTACGCATGCGGCCTTCTACCGGGCGAACGCCGCGGCGTACGCGAAGGAGCTTGCCGCCCTCGACGCGTGGGTCACCGCCCAGGCCTCCCGCGTCCCGCGAGCGCGCCGTGTGCTCGTGACGGCGCACGATGCGTTCGGCTACTTCGGCCGGGCGTATGGGTTCGAGGTGCGCGGGTTGCAGGGCATCTCGACGGTGTCCGAGGCGGGGGCTCGCGACGTCGCGGAGCTCGCGGACGTCATCGTCGAGCGCCGCATTCCGGTGATCTTCGTCGAGTCGTCCGTCTCGCCGCGCACCATCCAAGCCGTCCAGGCCGCTGTCCGCGCACAGGGGTTCGACGTCGAGATCGGGGAGCCCCTCTTCTCGGACGCGATGGGTGATGCCGGGACCCCAGAGGGCACGTACCCGGGGATGGTGCGACACAACGTCCGGGCGATCGTCTCCGGTCTCCTGGGGGAGGCAGCGTGACCACCGCGGCGCTCGAAGTCACCGACCTCACGGTCGCCTACGGCGACAAGCCGGTGCTGTGGGACGTCGATGTCGAGGTTCCCGTCGGCACGCTGACTGCGATCGTCGGGCCGAATGGGGCCGGCAAGACGACGCTCCTCCGCTCGATCCTCGGCCTCGTGAAGCCTGCCGCGGGCCAGGCGCTCGTCCTCGGACGCCCGTACCGAGAGCAGCGACGGCTCGTGGCCTACGTCCCCCAGCGTGGTTCCGTGGACTGGGACTTCCCGACCGACGTCAGGGACGTCGTGCTCATGGGCCGCTACGGGCGGATCGGCTGGGTGCGACGACCGGGCCGACGCGATCGCGAGGCCGCCGACGAGGCGCTGCGCCAGCTCGGGATCGAGCACCTCGCGAGTCGACAGATCAGCCAGCTCTCGGGAGGCCAGCAGCAGCGCGTGTTCCTCGCGCGAGCGCTCGTGCAAGAGGCCGAGCTCTACCTCATGGACGAGCCCTTCCAGGGGGTCGACGCGACGACGGAGCTCGCCATCGTGGAGCTCCTGCGAGCGCTGCGCGAGCACGGCAAGACGATCGTCTGCGTCCACCACGATCTGCAGACGGTGGCCGAGTACTTCGACCGCGTCGTGTTGCTCAACGTCCGCACGGTCGCCGCCGGGACCGTCGAGGAGGTCTTCACCGAGGAGAACCTCCGCCTCGCCTATGGCGGCCGCTCAGCGGCGTTCGGGCGTCGGAACGGCCCGTGACGGCGCTCCTTCCGCTCGACGACTACACGCTCCGAGTCGTCGTCCTCGGGGCCGCGACGCTCGGCGTCGTCGCGGGAGCGCTCGGGACGTTCGCCGTCCTCCGGCGGCAAGCTCTCGTCGGCGATGCGATCTCGCACGCGGCCCTGCCCGGCGTCGCGCTCGCCTATCTCCTGACCGGCAGCAAGAGCTCGCTCCTCCTCATGATCGGCGCCGCGCTAACGGGGTTCGCGGCCGTACTCCTCGTGACGGCCGTCGTCCGGACCACCCGCGTGAAGCAGGACGCGGCGCTCGGCATCTGGCTCTCGGTCTTCTTCGGGGTCGGGCTCGTCCTGCTCACCTGGCTCCAGCGGCGCCCGGACGCGTCGCAAGCCGGGCTCGACCGCTTCCTGTTCGGCCAGGCGGCGACGCTGCTCCGCGAGGACGTCGTGACCATGGCCGCAGCCGGCGCGCTCGCCCTCCTCGTCCTGCTCGCCCTCTGGAAGGAGTTGAAGGTGCTCGCGTTCGACCACGAGTTCGGCGCGACGCTCGGGCTGCGGATGCGACTCGTGGACGTCGTCCTCGTCGGGCTACTCGTGGTGGCGATCGTGATCGGGCTCCAGACCGTCGGCGCGGTGCTGATGGCGTCGATGATCGTCGCCCCTGCCGCCGCCGCTCGGCAGTGGACCGACCGGCTCGGCGCGATGACCGTCCTCGCGGCCGCCTTCGGCGCGCTCGCCGGCGCTCTCGGCGCGGTCGCGTCGGCCGAGGTCTCGCGGCTTCCGACCGGGCCTACGATCGTGGTTGTCGCGACCGCCCTCGTCGCCGTCTCCCTGCTCGCCGCGCCACGGCGCGGGCTCGTCGCCCGCGCCGTCCGCTCCCGTCGAGCGCGGGAGCGGCTCGGTCTCGCTCAGGTGCTCGCCGATCTCGCACAGCTCGAGCAGGTGCACGAAGGGCCTGCGCGCGGCCACCACGCCGCCACGGTGGGTGCGATGGAGCAGGCGGACGTCCTCCCCGCGCTCGTCGAGCTCGAGCGCCGCGGCCTCGTCGAGCGCACGCCCGACGATCGCTGGCTCCTCACCGACCGCGGCCGCTCGGAGGTGTCGCGCGCGTGACGTCGGGCCAGCTCGAGATCATCGCCATCGCGTCCCTGACCTCCGCGGCCTGCGCGCTCGTCGGCGTGTTCCTCGTGCTCCGTCGGATGTCGCTCGTCTCGGATGCGATCACGCACTCCGTGCTCCTCGGGATCGTGCTCGCGTTCTTCGTCACCCAGTCGACGACCTCGCCGCTGCTCCTCGTCGCCGCGGCGCTCACGGGGGTGGTGACCGTGGCGCTCGTCGAGCTCGTGACGCGGACCCGGCTCGTGCGCGAGGACGCGGCGATCGGACTCGTCTTCCCGGTGCTCTTCTCGATCGGCGTCATCCTCGTCTCCCGCTACGCGGGCAGCGTGCATCTCGACATCGACACGGTTCTGCTCGGCGAGCTCGCGTTCGCGCCCTTCGACCGCGTGCACGTCGGCGGAGTCGACCTCGGCCCGGCTGCGCTCGTGACCATGGCCGTCGTGCTGGCGGTCGACGTCGCCGCGCTCACGCTCTTCTGGAAGGAGCTCAAGCTGACGACCTTCGATCCGGCGCTCGCCCTCTCGCTGGGACTCGCGCCGACTGCAGTCACGTACGGGCTCATGTCCCTCGTCTCGCTGACGGCGGTAGGCGCCTTCAATGCCGTGGGATCGATCCTCACCGTCGCGCTCATGGTTGCGCCGCCGGCGGCGGCCTACCTCCTGAGCGACAGGCTCTGGCGGGTGACACTCCTAGCGGCGGCGATTGGCGTGGGGTGCGCGGTCGCCGGCTACTGGCTCGCGTTCGTGCTCGACGCCTCGATCGCGGGCTGCATCGCCGCCTGCTGCGGTGCCGCCTTCGCGCTCGCCTGGGCCTTCGCGCCGGGGCGAGGGATCCTCGCCGGCGCCAGGCGCCGGGCGCGGCAGCGGGTCGACTTCGCCCTCGCCATGCTCGCGATCCACCTCGCCACGCACGAAGGGAGGCCGGAGGCCGAGGAAGAGAGCCGGCTCGACCGGCTTGGAGCGCACCTGCGCTGGGACGAGGGTCGAATCGCACACGTGGTCGCGGCCGCACAACGCCGGGGTCTCGTGGTCGAACAGGCGGGCGTTCTCGCCCTGACCGAGCGCGGTCGCCGCCTCGCTCGGCAAGCGATCACGTTCTGAGCTCCGCCGACGCGGCGACTGCCCGGCAGCGCCGATGGCACCTGCCGGGCAGTCGAAGCGGGCTCCGGAAGTGTCAGCCGGCCAGGCGCACCTGCACGAGTCGGTATGCAGCGACACCGGCGAGCGGCGGATCGCCGGCCCGGTACGCCTTGATGAAGAACTGGACGTTGAAGCCGTTGCGCGGTTGCGGGAACGAGAAGCGAGGCTGCATCACGAACGTCACCCACCCGTCCGCTGCGGTGACTCGGCGCGGCTGCGTGGCTTGCGTAACGAGAGGGGTCGAGCGCGCGAACACAATCGCGTCTCTGACGACGAAGCCACGCGTGTCTGTCACTCGCACGCGGACGGTGATCGGAGCGGTTCGCGAACGCACAGGGTTCGGGTCGAACCGAACCTGAGCGACGACGAGTCGTTGATCCTTCGGCACGCTCGTCACGGGGATCGAGCGCTCACCCGACGGCAGAGTGATGATCCCTGCCGGTCCGGAGGCGGCGACCGTGGCCGATTCGCCCGAGCGGACGGTCGTCGCGCCGAAGGCATTCCGCGCGGTGACGTCGACCCGAATCTTCCTGTCCACATCCTCGGACGTCAGTCGGTACTGCGTGCCTGTGGCTCCCGATATCGCGCTGCACGCGCCCCCGGCGGCATTGCACCGCAGCCACCGGTACGTGAAGGTGATGGGTGTCGCTCCGGTCCACGTGCCGCGGTCGAGGGTGACGGTCTGTCCCTCGACCATAGAACCCGTGATGCGCGGAAGACGCGTGTTCACCGGCGCTTGGCCGCGGATGGCCTCGGTCGCGTTCGACGCGACGGTCGTCGATCCCGACGCGTTCGTAGCGGTGACCCGAACGCGGAGTCGGAAGCCGACGTCCTGCTGGGTGAGCACGTAGCTCGTGCCGGTAGCGCCGGGAATGAACGCGCAGTTGCTCCCGTCTGGGAGGCCGCCGTCCGCTCCGCAGCGAACCCACTGGTAGGTGAAGGTGATCGGCTGCGCCCCCTCCCATGAGCCTTGCGTCGCCTGAAGACGCTGGCCGACGGCCGGGGTCCCGGAGATCGCCGGCTCGCCTCTGTTGACAGGTCCCGCAGTCTCGGTCACGACGGCCGTCGGATCCGACACCGCGGCAGCCGAGCCGTCGCTGTTCGTCGCAGTGACCCGTAGCCGGATGCGGTTCCCCACATCTGCGCTTGCCACCACGTACGTCGTCCCGCTCGCTCCGGAGATCGTCGAGCAGCTTGCTCCCTCGGAGTTACAGCGAAGCCACTCGAACGCGAAGCTGATCGGAGTCGTCCCGGACCAGGACCCAGTGTTCGCCACGAGGGTCTCACCTTTGACCGCTGACCCCGTGATGGTCGGCGGCGCGGTGTTCGCTGGAGCGACCTGCGTCCTCGCCGATCCGCTCAGGGGTGCCAGGAGCGCGAGTGCGCTCGCGGCCAAGAGCGCAGCCCGACCGGCTCGGAACCCGGGACGTGCTGGACGTCGGTGAATTCGAGCAGGGAGCATCGATACCTCCTTCGACCGGCCCTCCGGCCGGTTCCGTCGTCGAGAGTGACGACTTCCACGGTAGGTGGCGCGTCTTCAGCGGGAACCCGGCTCTATGCCGACCCTGTACGCACCGTGTGAGGATCTCCTGACACGGGCGTTCTCATGCCGCAACGAGCTTGTAGCCCACGTGGCGCACAGTCAGGATGCGCTCGGGGTGCGCCGGGTCGCGCTCGATCTTGCCCCGGAGGTTCGAGATATGCGCGTCGCAGGCACGCGTGTCTCCGACGTACGGTGTGCGCCAGAGGTGTTCCATGATCTGATCGCGCGTGAACGCACGCCCCGGCTCCTCTGCGAGCAGGAGGAGGAGGCGGAACTCCGAGGGCGTGAGCTCGACGTCGCGTCCATCGACGCTGACGGAGTGTTTCGAGAGATCGATCACGATTCCGCCGACGCGGATCTCGGCACTCCCACGAGCGGGTGCCCGATCGAGCTCCCTGCGTCGGAGGATCGACCGGATCCGACTCACGAGCTCGGCGGTCGAGAAGGGCTTCGTGATGTAGTCATCGGCGCCGAGCTCGAGCCCGAGCACGCGATCGACTTCGGCGTCGCGCGCGGTGAGCATGATGATGGGGACATCGCTCTCGCTCCGGAGCGTCCGGCACACGTCCATCCCGGAGAGACCGGGGAGCATCACGTCGAGAACGATGACGTCGAAGCGCTCGCGCCGAGCGAGATCGAGCGCCGCTGTTCCGTTGTTCACGCAGACGGTTTCGAAATGCTCGCGCTCGAGCGAATAGGCGATCGGTTCCAGAATGTCGGGCTCGTCGTCGACTACGAGCACGCGCGGGCTCATAGACAACCCCGTTGTCGGGAAGCCGACCGCAGCATGACCGACACAGTAGTGCCGGAGCCGGGCGTGCTTCGAAAAGCGAGCGAGCCATCCATCGCGGCGACGACCTCGCGCACGATCGCGAGTCCCAACCCGAACCCATCTGACCCGGCGTCCCTGCCACGATAGAAGCGATCGGTGGCGCGGCCGGCCTCGGAGAACGGGATTCCCGGCCCACCGTCTGCGACCTCGATGCGGACGTAGCGTCCGCCGTCCGTGTGCGATGCCCGCAACGCGAGATCCTTCCCGCCGGCATGCTTCAGCGCGTTCGTGGTGAGGTTCTCCAGAGCCTGCCGGAGCAGCTCTGGATGTGCGTGCGCGGCAACGTCTCGGCAACACACGTGCATTTCCGGTGTGGTCGGGAGTTCGGCGGCCACCTCGCGGAAGACCGGAGCGAGCTCGATCGGCTGGAGCTGCACCTGCTCCGAGCGGGTCTGCGCGCGCGCAAGAGTTAGGAGGGAGCGCGTGAGACGAGTAAGCCGCTGTGTCTGTCGGTCGACCACCGCGAGGAACCGGTCGCGCTGCAGCTGCTCCTCACTCGCACCAGCTCGCAGCGCCTCGACTGCCCCGGCGATCGCGGCGAGTGGCGTCCGGAGCTCGTGCGCCGCGAACATGACGAACTCTCTCTCTGCGCGTTCTCGTCGTTCCTGTTCCGTGTCGTCCGTGATCACGATCACACCTGAGCGAGACATCCCCGACGGGGGCAGGAGAGCGACCGTGTAGGACGCGCCGGATCTGGGCTCGATCCGAGTCGTCAGCGACGAAGCGTCCGGGCGAAAGAGTGCCCGTGCCGCGCGCGGCAGCGAGAATCCTGGCCACGGATCCGGAAGTCGCTGTCCCGGCTCGAGCTCTCCGTCGACCAGCGCCCGTGCACGTGCATTGACGAACTCCACGACGAGATCGTCGTCGACCGCGATCACTCCTTCATTGAGCTGCTCGAGGAGTCGCTGGACACGATCCCGCTCGTCGGCGAGCTGCGCGAACGATGCGCGTAGCCGCCCACTCATGGTGTCGATCGTCTCGGCGAGGAGGCCGAGCTCGTCTCTAAACCGTGGTCGGAGCCGAAGGTCGAAGTTGCCCTGCTCGATCTCTCGTGCGGCGGCGGCGATGTGCGACAGCCGTCGGGTGATCAACGACGCGACGATGAGCCCGACCGCAGCGCCGATACCGATCGCGAGCAGAGCCGACCGTGCGATCTCGGCGCGGACGATACCGAGCGCATCCTCCAGATCGGATCGAGGTGCTACCGCGATCAGTGCCGCCCGGTCCTCCCCGCGAAGCGGAAGCGCAACGGTCACCAGCTGGCCCCCGTCGATCGTGTCGACCAGCCGCCGTCCCGCGAGCGCGGTGCTACGGAGCTCGTCGAAGTTGCTCAGGCTTCGCACGGAGATCCCGTCGACCCGGGCTCTCGTGAGCAGGCGACCGCGTCGATCGAGAACGAAGAGCGCCATGTTGCGCTCGGCGCCCAGAGCTCGCGCAGCCGCGCTGATCGCTGCCCCCTCTTCGATGGCCGAGAGCTCGACTGCGGCCGTCAGCGCCTCGCCCGCTGCGAGCTCGCGACTCCGCTCCCGAATCCGTTCCTCGCTTCTCGAGGTGAAGACCTCCGCCACCGAGAAGGCGGTGACGGCAGCGATCGCTGCGAACGCCAGCGCGAGCCACCAGCGCATGCTAAGGAGCCTCGAGGTCATGTCACGAGTATGGGCGCGGCTGGCGGTTTGTGAGGAGATTCTCACAGCATGCGAACACGACGCACCGATCCCGAGACACGTCGCTCACCCGCTGATGCGATTGTGGCTCGACATGGCTCGTCGCGTCGAACAGGAGGCTCCCCGTGGTCGTCATCTCGGCGAGTTGCGAGGCGGAGCTCGACCGTTTCCAAGGGTCGGCGATCGGGTCGTCGCGAGGGACGGTGTCGTCGGCACGATCGATCACATCGTCTGCTCGGAGGGTCGCTCTCCGATGTACATCGTCGTTGCGGTCGGGCATAGGCTTCGCCGGCGTTACCCGGTCGCTCCGTGGTCACTCGTCTCACGCGTCGACCGTGCTCGACGGCGTATCTATGTCCGGTGTCGGCGGAGATCGCTCGAGCGGCTTCCGGAGACGCTCCCGCTGGCGATCTGAGTCTCGACCGACGTCTGACTCCCACGACGTCGATCTCGAGGCGTCGATCGGGTTCGAAGCGCGGGGTCGGCACGGCGCGCTCGGTGTGGTTGTCGGCGTCTCTCGGACGGGGCCCGCCTCGCTCGTTCTGGTCATCTGCGGAGGCGTCTCGCGTGGGCTCGTCTACCACGTCCCCGGCGCGCTCGTGACCGCGATCTCACGCTCCCGACGGTTCGTCGTCGTAGACGCCGACCTCGATGACTTCCATGCAGTGCTGAGGGCGGATGGCACCATCGAGCTCACGGCCCGGCCCGATGGCCGCGGCGAACGTGATCTTTAAGCGTCACTAACGCGCGATTTACCTGCCCGCGGCTATAAGGGATGGGCGCATGACTCCCTCCACGCTCCGATCCGCGGTTGCTCTCCTCCTGACAGCCGCGCTCGGCGCGGGGGCCGCCGTGGGGGCGGTCGCGCTCCTCGGCGGCTTCGAGAACTCGACGACGGTGGTCACGGAGACGGTCACGACCTCGGCCGAGCGGGCGTCCGCGCCGCCGACTGCAGCGATGGACGTCGCCGAGGTGTACGAGCGGGCCGCGCCGGGCGTCGTGCAGATCACCTCGACGAGCGGCGCCCCGCTGAGCGTCGATCCGTTCGGAGGGCCGCCGTCGAGCGCCCTCGGCTCTGGGTTCGTCGTCGACAAGGCCGGCCACATCGTTACGAACTACCACGTCGTCCGCGACGCCTCCGAGATTCGCGTGAGCTTCTCGAACCGGGACACGGTCGAGGCGAAGCTCGTGGGAGTCGACCCGTCTACCGACCTCGCCGTCTTGAAGGTCGACACCGACGCGAGCGCGCTCACGCCCCTGCCGCTCGGCGACTCCGACACCGTACGGGTCGGGGATCCGGTCGTCGCGATCGGGAACCCGTTCGGGCTGACGCGCACCGCGACCGCGGGCATCGTCAGCGCGCTCCAGCGCTTCATCACCGCGCCGAATCGCTTCGCGATCGACCACGTGATCCAGACCGACGCGCCGATCAACAAGGGCAACTCCGGCGGGCCGCTCCTCAACGCGCGCGGCGAGGTCATCGGCGTCAACACCCAAATCGAGACCGGCGGCGTCTCGCAGGGGAACGTCGGGATCGGCTTTGCTGTCCCCTCGAACACGGTCAAGGAGGTCGTCGCCCAGATTCTGAAAACGGGTCGCGTCGACCGCGCCTACCTCGGCATCGTGGGCCAGACGATCACGCCCGACCTCGTCGAGATGGTGAAGCTCCCCGTGGAGAAGGGCGTCATCGTCCAGTCGGTTTCGGAGGGAAGCGGTGCGGCGAAGGCGGGCCTCCGCGCGGGCGACTCGTCGGTCGTCGTCGCCGGTGAGACGTACGTCCTCGGCGGCGACATCATCGTCTCCTTCGACGGGAAGCAGGTCTCCTCGATCGAGGATCTCCGAGACGCGATCGCCGAGCGGAAGCCCGGCGACAGCGTGCGGCTCGGGATCTATCGTGACGGGAAGAAGACGAGCGTGACCGTCACGCTCGGGCGACAGCCCCCCTCCCCCCAGGGCTAGTCGCCGGATCGGGCCCCGGGGACTCCGGGGCCCGATTGCCCTCTGTGAGCCGCCCCCTGCTCGTCCCGCAGCTCCGCGCTGTGCTCGTCCCTCAGCTCCGGCGGCGCGGTCTCGAGCGCCTCGTCGGTCAGGCGGTAGCCGCGGTCGATGAGCGCCCACTTGCGCTCCTCGGGCCAGGGCTCGTCGCCGCGGAACGAAGGGTCGAGCGCGTCCTCTCCCGGAGCGCCGCGGACGACGAGGGTCGGGATCGTCCGGTCGTGCCGGAAGGGGAAGCGTGCGTTGGCGAAGATCGCGTCGAGCTCGGCGCGCAGCGCGGCCCGTCTTCGTCGCGGGGCGGCGGCGAGCGCCGTCGCGACTACCGCCTCGCGGACTCGGGCGAGCTCCACGATCGAGAGCTCGCGCTCGGAGGCGAGCCGCTCCTCGAGCACGGTGTTTCGTGCGATCGCGACGCGCATGAGGCGGACGATGAGCTCCGCGTAGTGGGCCGGCTCGCCACGGGCCACGCGGGCCTCGGCGAGGCGCAGCTCCGTCAGCAACCCCCGCACCGGCGGCACGGCGCGGAAGCGCTCGAGCCGCTCGCGCATGCGCGCGAGGAGCGCGACGTCGGTCGGGCGGTAGCTTGCGAGGTAGCGGAAGGCGGCGATCGCGCCAACCTCGGGGTTGCGGTGCGCGTGCTCGAGGGGGAAGTTGCGCACCCAGCTCCCGTCCGTCGCCACCACGCCGTCCACGGTCACGGGGAGGACGAGGGCCGAGATGGCGGCGGACGCGAGCAGCGCCTCGGCGAGCGTGCGGGGGGCGGTCGAGTGCGCGGGGTAGACGAGCTCGAAGTGCTGCGTGCCGTCGAGGTGGGGGTAGCTCGAGACGTCGGTCGCGAAGACGGTCAGCTCGATCTCCGCTTCGGTGAGCGCGGCCGCTATCTCCTCCGGGGGGCCGAGGCGGGCCGCGACCGTCTTTGGGAGCGCGTAGTCGTGGAGCCCTCCGGCGAGCTGCCACACGCGGCGCGGGCGGAAGACGTCGTGGGGCTGGAGGTCGATGAGGAAGCGCTCGAGGTCCTCGAAGCGGTCGAGCGCGGCCATCGCGCCGGCGAGGGCTCCGGCGGACGTCCCGTAGATCCAGCCGAGCCTCGGCCAGAGCGACGACTCGCGGAGCCTGCGGAGGAAGCCGAGCTCGAGCAGGAAGCCGTTGATCCCTCCGCCCGAGAGGACGATCGCGAGGTCGCGGGTGGCAGGGTCGGCCACGCGGCTATTGTGACGCTGTGGCTGCGGAGATCCGGCGTGGAGCGGTCGTCGTCCCCGACCAGGTCGACGACACGGACGAGGAGCTCTGGCGCGACGACGACGGCGCCGATCGGTCGGGGTGGTACTGCGTGCGGACTGATCCCTTCCCCTGCCCCGCGCCGGGATGCACCTTCGTCGCGGAGTTCATGACCGCTGTGCACCTCGTCCTCGTCTGGCAGGAGCGCGACGATCCCAACCTGCTCTGGCACGCCCAACGCGCGAAGGAGGTCGGCCGCAACCCGCGCATCGTCCCGTACGAGCCGTCGTTCGGGCCGAGCGCGTCCTACTACGCCTGGGAGGCCGCAGGCCGGCCCGTGCACGGTGTGCGCGGAAAGGCGCGAACGTAGGCTATGGCCGTTCGGTCGGAGACGATCCGCGTGAGCGGCGTGCGCTGTGAGCGCTGCATCGGGCGGCTCGCTGCCGCGCTCCGAAGCCACGACGGGCTCGAGCAGGCGCACGCGAACCTCCTCGGCGAGGTCACGCTCTCGTGGGACGACGAGGTGACGTCCCGAGCCGAGATCATCGGTGTGCTCGCCCGAGCCGGCTTCCGCGAGCTCGGCTCCGACCCGGAATAGGTTTCGTCAGGCTCGCGTTTCGCAGACTCGAACGCGGTACGGTAGCCCGGTGACCGAGCCGGAGCCCACGACCGAAGCGCAGCGCATCGCAACGCGGGAGCGAGACCGGGTGCGCTTCGAGGAAGAGGCGCTCGCGCTCGCCGACCAGGTCTACCGGGTCGCACGGAGGCTCGTCGGCACGCGCGAGGAGGCGGAGGACCTGGTGCAGGAGACGTACGCGAGGGCATTCCGGAGCTGGCGCTCCTACACGCCGGGCACCAACATGCGGGCCTGGCTCCTGCGCATCCTCACGAACCTCAACGTCGATCGGGGACGGCGTGCCCAGCGGACACCGCAGACCCGGGCGCTCGAGGAGCCCGACTACTACCTCGCGAACAGGCTGGCCTCCGCCGCCGGCGAGGAGGCGCTCGAGCAGGACGTCGTCGTCGAGCGGCTCTCGCAGGACGCGGTCGTCAACGCGCTCTCCGAGATCCCTCCCCAGTTCCGCGACGTCGTCGTGCTCGTCGATATCGGCGACTTCACGTACGCCGACGCCGCGCAGATCCTCGACATCCCGATTGGTACCGTGATGTCGCGCCTGCACAGAGGACGGAGGGCGCTGAAGGCGAAGCTCGCGGAGGAAGCGCTGCCATGACCCACGACCCGTGCGATCGCTGCGAGGAGCTGCTCCAGGACTTCCTCGACCGGACGCTCTCGGACGCCGAGTGGCGCGAGGCGGAGTCGCACCTCGCCGGCTGCGACTACTGCCGGCGCCGGTACCGCTTCGAGGAGACCCTCCGGCGCTACGTGCGGACGACCGCAGCCGAGCGCATGCCGCCCGGGCTCATGGACAAGCTCCAGGAGCTCCGGGGCATCGACGCGACGGCGTAGCCGCCGCCCTCCTACTCCAGCCCCAGGCGCTCGAGATCCGCCGGCGTGTCGATGTCCCCTGGGCTGCCGAGGTCGTCGCAGGGGACGAGGCGGACGTCTCGTCCGCGGAGACCTTCGTCGGGGATGTCGCTCCAGTCCTCTCGCCCGAGCACGAGCGGGTGGCCGCGACCTCCTCCGTACGAGGCGGCGACGACTCCGCCCTCCGCCCGCCAGGCGTCGACGACGCGCTCGATCGCCTCCGTCGAGAGCTCCGGGCCGTCCGCGAGGACGACGACGGCGGCCTCCACGTCGCTCCCGAGGGCGTCGAGCCCGCACCGCAGGGAAGCTCCAGGGCCTCTCGCCCAATCGGGGCAGCGGACGACGCGCACAGGGGGACGTTGCGACAGACGGTCAGGACCGAGGTCGAGCCGATAGGCGCCCTCGACGACGACGATCTCGTCGACCGGGCTCGACGCGACCCGCTCGAGGACGCGGGGGAGGAGGAGGCGCTGCTTGGGTGCGCCGAAGCGCGACGCCTCGCCGGCGGCGAGGACGACCGCGGCGAGCCTGCTGGGCATCAGCTCTCGCTGACGGTGACCCGCTCGACGACGACCGGGCGGGTGGGCGGCCCGTCGCCCGCACCGAGGGCATCGATGCGCAAGACGGTGTCCAGGCCCTCGCTCACCGAGCCCACGATCGCGTAGTCGGGCGGCAGGCCCACGTCCTCGCCCGTCACGACGAAGAACTGGCTCCCCGCGGTTCCCGGCGGCTCGAAGCCCGCCTTCGCCATCGCCACCACGCCCTTCGTGTAGCGCGCGTCCGAAGGCGGGACGTCGACCGTCGAGTAGCCGGGGCCGCCGCTTCCCGTCTGCGTGGGATCGCCGCCCTGAATCACGAAGCCGGGGACGACGCGGTGGAAGGTCGTGTCGTCGAAGTACCCGTCGCGCGCGAGCGCGACGAGCGACGCCGTCGTCTGCGGGGCGAGCTCGGGGTCGAGCTCGACCGAGAAGGCGCCGCAGCTCGTCTCGAAGGTCAGCGTGTACGTCGTTCCCTCGGCGAGCGGCTCCGTCGGCGCCTTCCGTGTCTCCGGCTCGCGGGGCGCGGGCGCCTCGACGTCACGGCACTCGTCGACCGGCGCGGCCGCCTCCCCGCCTTTGTCACCGCCTCCGCAGCCGGCGACGAGCAGCGCGAGGGTGAGGGTGAGCGAGAAGGTGCGCACGGCGTGCGATGCTAGCGGGGGCCGGGCTACGCCTTGGTCGTGATCGCAATCAGGTCGGCGAGGTTGACGAGCTGGATGGCGCGCCGCATCGCCGCCACGCGCTCGTCGTCCGAGACGACCTCGGCGCCCTCCCGCCACAGCTCTTCCGCGGTGACGAGGAGCTCCTCGATCCGCTCGGCCTCCTCCAGGTACCCGTTCCGCTCCCGCGAGGCGTTGACTGCGAGCCCGAGCGCGCCGATGCCGTCGCGCTGGCGCATCCACAGCATCGGCACGGCCATCGAGATGTACTGGTGGATCCGCGCGAAGGTGAGTGGCTGGCTGAGCGCCCTCAGCTCCTTCGGCTCGCTGAGCGGGAGCTGGGGCTCGCCGTCGGCGATCCGCCGCGCGCTCTCGCCGAGCAGGCCGCGGAGCTGCGCCTCGTCGAAGCCGGCGGCGCGTGCGGTGCGGAGCGCGGTGAGGAGCGCGTTCGGCAGCCGCCCGTACGGGTAGTCCGTCGCGAAAACGACCTGCTCCGGCGCGACCTGCCGGTACAGGTCGAGCAGGTCGACGGCACTCCAGACGGAGGTGTCGAAGAAGACACCCGGCAGGCCGCGTAGCCGACCGGCGAGGTTCCCCATGTCGGCGATGCCGGCGTGCGCGATGATCAGGCGCACGCCCTCATAGCGTCGGACGAGGCGCTCGAGGTGCTCGGCGATGGGCGGCAGCCCGCGCCCGCCGTGGATGAGGATCGGAACCGAGCGTTCGCGGGCGAGCTCGAAGATCGGCGGCAGCCGCTCGTCGTCGAGCGTGAACGCCTGCGCGCGGGGGTGCAGCTTGATGCCCCGCGCGCCGCGATCGAGGCAGCGCCGTGCCTCTTCGAGGGGGCGCTGCCTGAGGTCGAGCCGGGCAAAGGGGACGAGACGGCCACCCGAGCGCTTGGCGTACGCGAGCGTGCGGTCGTTCGGCACCGTGAACGCCGGCTCGCGGTCGTGCTCGTCCATGCAGAAGACGAACGCTCTCGCGATCCCGTGCCGGTCGAGGATCCCCATGAGCTCGTCGTAGTCGCCGACCATCCCGTCGATGTCATGGCCGAGGTGCGTGTGCGCGTCGAAGAGATAGGCGCCCTCGGGCAGCTCGGCGCGCAGCTGGCGCTCGTACTCCTCGAGGAGAGCCTGCGCCTTCTCGAAAGGGGTCATCGCGACCGCTCGTGGAGCGCCGCCCACACGCGGGGGGCGGTCATGGGCAGCTCTCGCATCCGCACACCGGTCGCCGCGGCCACGGCGTTCACGATCGCCGCGGGCGCGCCGACCACGGGCGCCTCGCCGATGCCCTTCGCGCCGAACGGCCCGTCGGGAGCCGGCACCTCGACGATGAGCGTCTCGATCTCCGGCACCCGCTCGGCGCTCGGGATCGCGTAGTCGAGGAACGACGTCGTCACGAGCCTTCCCTCCTCGTCGTGGGCGAGCTCCTCGAAGAGCGCCCAGCCGACGCCCTGCGCTACCCCGCCGCGCATCTGTCCTTCGACGAGTGCGGGGTTGAGCGCACGGCCGACGTCCTGCGCGACGACGTGGCGGAGGAGCGTTACCTCTCCCGTCTCGGGATCGACGCGAATGTGGGCGAGGTGTGCGGCGACGGAGGGCGCCCCGCTCGTCTGCGCGGAGCCGCCGTGCCCCTCGATCGGCTCGTAGCGGCCCCCGAAGCGGAGCGCCTTGCTCGCGATCTCCGCGACGGTGATCGAGCGATCGGGCGCCCCGATCGCGCGGACGACGCCGTCGACGACCTCGAGGTCGTCGGGGGCGATCTCGAGCTCCTCGGACGCGGCGGCGAGGAGCTTCTCCCGGGCTGCCTCGGCGGCCCGGAGGACGGCCGTGCCGACGGTGTACGTGATCTTCGAGCCGCCGCTCGCGCCCGCGTAGGGACCGGTCGCGGTGTCGGCGACGACGACCTGCACCTGCGCCGGATCGAGCCCGAAGGCGGCTGCGGCGATGGCCGCGAAGCCCGTGCTCACGCCGCTCATGTCGACCGCCGAGGTGACGACGGTCATCGTGCCGTCCTTGTTCACGCGGCAGACCGCCGCGGCCGGCTCGTTCCCGCCCGGCCAGTAGCCCGCGGCCATCCCGACGCCCTCGTTCTCGGGCAGCTCGTGGCGGACGGCCCAGAGCGGATGCTCGCGGATGCGCTCGAGCACCTCGACGGCGCCGATCGTCGGGTACGGGGTTCCGCTGATCGCGAGGTCGCCCTCGACGACGGCGTTTCGGAGCCGTAGCTCGATCGGGTCGAGCCCGAGCGCTTCGGCCAGCTCGTCGAGGAGCGTCTCGAGCGCGAACGCGGCCGGCTGGCGCCCCGGGGGCACGGTAGGCGCCGAAGGTGACGCGGTTCGTGAGGACGCCGTACGCGAGGACGTCGTGCGCCTCCCAGCGGTAAGGCCCCGCGACGAGGGACGAGGTGATCCCCTCGAGCCCCCAACCCGCGTTCGAGCCCCGGTCGACGACCATGCGCGCCTCGAGCCCGGTCAGGGTGCCGTCCGCGCGCGCCCCGATTCGCAGGCGGGTCACCTGAGCGGAGACGGGGTTCATCGAGAGGAAGTCCTCGGTGCGCGTGAGCGCGAGGCGCACGGGTCGACCGAGCGCGAGCGCCGCTCCGGCCGCGAGCGGCTCGACGATGGCGAACTTGCCGCCGAACGCGCCACCAAGCGGCTCCGCGATCACCCGAATGCGATCCTCGGGGAGCCCGTACGCGCGCGCCAGCTCGCTCCGCGTGACGAAGGAGCCCTGCGTCGCGGTGGAGACGACGAGCGTGCCGTTCGGCTCCTGCCAGGCGGTCGCTACCTGCGGCTCGAGGTAGGCCTGGTAGACCCATGGCGTGCGGAAGGTTCCCTCCACCACCGCGGCGCTCGCGGCAAAGGCCGCCTCGACGTCTCCTGCCGCGCGGCGGACGCGACCGACCACGTTCGCCGAGAGCTGCTCGGCGTCGTCGTCCTCCTCGCCGTGGTCGACCCCAGCGTGGATCGACTCGAGGTCGCCGCCCGCCTCGTCGGTCGGACGGCGCGCGAGCGGCGCTCCGGGCTCCATCGCCGCCTCCGGGTCGACGACGGCCGGCAGCGGCTCGAGGTCGACGGCGACGAGCTCCGCCGCGTCCTCTGCCGCCGCCTCGCTCTCCGCGACGACGATCGCAACCGGTTGGCCCGCGAAGACGACCTCCTCGCGGGCGAGCGGCTCCGCGGTGCGGTCGGAGGCCGTGCTCGCGGTCGGGAGGTCGGCAGCCGTCAGCACCGCGACGACTCCGGGCACCTCGCGCGCGGCGTCGGCGTCGATCCCGCGGATGAGCGCGTGGGCCTCGGTCGCGAGAACTAGCCGCGCGTGCAGGAGCCCGAGCACGGGCAGGTCGGCCGCGTAGCGCGTCGCCCCCTTTACCTTCTCGGGGGCCTCGAGGCGTGGCCGGGGGACGCCGATGACCTCCGTCATCCGGAGCTCCTCTCCGCACGGGAGCGCGCGCGCTCGAGGGCCCGGCGCACGACGACGCGTGCGAGGTGTCGGCGGTACTCCTCCCCCGCGAAGCGGTCTCCGTACACCTCGAGCTCCACGAGCTCGTCCTCGCCGTGGACGAGCGCGGGCGCGCCGCCCACTCCGGTGATCCCGATGCGGACGTCGCCCGCAGGGGTCACGAGCGCCGCTGCCCCGGCGAGCGCGAAGCCCGATGCCGGGTGCTCGACCTTGACGTACGCCGATCCGGACCCGGTCGGCGGCGTCGACACCCGCACGGCCGTGACGAGCTCGCCGTCGGAGAGCGCTGTCGCGAACGGGCCCTGGAAGAAGTCACACGCGGGGATCGTCCGCTCTCCGTTCGCGGAGCGGACGACGAGCTCGAGCCCGAGCGCGACCGCGACCGCGGGGAGATCGGCGGCGGGGTCGGCGTGCGCGAGCCCGCCTCCGATCGTCCCCCGATTGCGCACCTGGAGGTCGCCGATTCCCGCCGCACAGTCGGCGATCGCGTCGAGCCCCCCGCCGCGGAGCTCCTCCGCGCGGGAGAGCGCGTCCCAGGTCGTCAGCGCCCCGATCTCGAGCGAGCCGTTCGCCCGCTCGATGCCTGCGAGGTCGAGCCGTCCGAGGTCGACGACGAGCTCGGGCCGCCCGATGCGCAGCTTCAGGAGCGGGAGGAGCGACATCCCGCCGGCGAGCGCCTTGGCGTCGGGCTCTGCGAGCGCGTCGAGCGCGTCCTCGAGCGAGGTCGCGCGGTGGTAGCGGAACGGCGCCGGGATCACCGAAGTGCCTCCGCGGCCGCGCGCACGGACTCGACGATGGGCTGGTAGCCCGTGCAGCGACAGAGGTTCCCGCGCAGCGCGTGCCGGATCGTCCGCTCGTCCGGGTCGGGGTCGCGGGAGAGGAGGTCGAGCGCGGTCAGGATCATCCCCGGCGTGCAGAAGCCGCACTGGAGCCCGTGGTGCTCGACGAACGCCTGCTGCACGGGGTGGAGGCCGGCCTCGTCGGCGATCCCCTCGATCGTCGTCACCTCCGACCCCTCCGCTTGGAGAGCGAGCAGCGTGCAGCTCTTCACCGCCTTCCCGTCGACGAGCACCGTGCACGCCCCGCACTGGCTCGTGTCGCAGCCGACGTGCGTGCCCGTGAGCCCGAGCCCGTCGCGGAGCGCGTGGACGAGCAGCGTGCGCGGCTCCACCTCGACGAGCCGCGGCTCGCCGTTGACGACGAGGCCGACGCGTTCCCGGTCAGGCACCTGCCGGAAGAGCCGCGAGCTTGTCGCGCAGGTACGCGAGGTACGGCTCGGGATCGATCCGCGGAGCCCCCGTGATCCGCTCGATCGTCTCCTTCGGCGTCAGCTTGCGGCCGAGCGCGTAGAGGTTCTCGCGCAGCCACGTCGAGAGCTCGCCGAGCTCGCCCGCCGCCATCTGCTCCTCGACGTCCGGGAGCGCGCGCTTCACCGCCGCCCAGATCTGGAGCGAGATGACGTTCCCGAGGGCGTACGTCGGGAAGTAGCCGATCCCACCGTACGACCAGTGGATGTCCTGGAGGACGCCGTGCGTGTCGTCGGGCACCTCGACACCGAGGAGCTCGCGCATGCCCGCGTTCCACGCCTCCGGGACGTCCTTCGGCGCGAGCGCCCCCTCGATGAGCTTCCGCTCGAGCTCGAAGCGGAGGATGATGTGCAGGCTGTACGTGGTCTCGTCTGCCTCGACCCGGATGAGCCCCGGCTCGGCGCGATTGATCGCGGCGACGAACCTCTCGAGCGACACGTCGCCGAGCTGCTCGGGGAAGGTCGCTTGCAGCGGCTCGTACCAGTGCGTCCAGAACGGCTGCGAGCGGCCGACGAGGTTCTCCCAGGTGCGGCTCTGCGACTCGTTCAGCCCGAGCGAGGGCGCGGTCGCGAGGGGCGTGCGCTCCAGCCCCTGGGCGATCCCGTGCGCGTACAGGCCGTGTCCCGCCTCGTGCATGGTCGACCAGAGCGAGTCGAGGTGGCGCTCGTCGTAGCGGGTCGTGAGACGGATGTCGCGGTTCGAGAAGGACGTGCAGAAGGGGTGGACGGTCGTGTCGAGCCGCCACGAGCCCGGCTCGAAGCCGACCGTCTCGAGCACGCGCTCCGCGAATGCCTGCTGGCGCTCGACCGGAAACGACCCCTGGAGGAAGGAGGCGTCCACCGCCGGCGCCTCGCGCACGAGCTCCGTGAGCACCGGCCGGATGGCGTCGAAGACCTCCGCGACCTCGGTCGTCGTCATGAACGGCTCGTAGTCGTCGAGGAGCGGGGTGTACGGCGAGTCGTCCCACTCGAAGCACTCGACGTAGCGCCTCTTCAGCTCCAGGTTCCGCTCGAGGACGGGGAGGAAGCTCGCGAAGTCGTTGTTCGCCCGCGCCTCGACCCACACCTGGTTTCCGAGCACGCCGGCGCGGATCATCTCGGCGCGCAGCTCGGTCGGAACCTTGCGCGCCTTCTCCCAGTCGCGGCGGGTGACGCGGATGATGCTCGCCTCGTCGGAGTCGTAGGGGAGCGACTCCTCGTACGGGCGCAGGCGCTCGAGCAGGCGGCCGAGCTCGTCGTCGACGAAGCGCTCGTGCGCGAGGCGGCCGAGCGTGGCCATCGCCTCGGCCCGCGCGGGGGCTCCCCCGGGCGGCATCGTGACCTTCTGGTCCCAGCCGAGGACTCCGAGCGCGCGGTGCAGGTCGGAGATCTCCGCCAGGCGCTCCCGCAGGGCGACGAAGTCGGCGTTCACCGAGGAGGACTCTACCGGCGCCGATAGGATCGGCGACCGTGAACGTCCTCGTGGTCGGCGACACGCTGCGGGTGCCCGAGCTCCGACACGAGGTGCCTCTCGGCATCCCCGACCCCTTCGTCTACGCGGAGCTCGACGGACGGCGCGTGGTCGCGATCAGCTCCATGGAGGCGATGCGGCTCGAGGCGCTCGGGGGCGGGCTCGAGGTGCACGCGACGGAGGAGTTCGGGGCCGACGAGCTCCGCCGGAGCGGGATCGACCCGCGCGCGTACGAGGCGGCGCTCGTCGTGCGGGTCGCCCGCGGCCTGGGGATCGGGTCGGCGACGGTGCCCGCGCGCTTCCCGCTCGCCGTCGCGGACGCGCTCCGCGCCGACGGCGTCGAGCTGACGGTTGACCAGAAGCTCTTCGACGACCGGCGCCGCCGCAAGACGCAGCGCGAGCTCGAGGGGATCCGCCGCGCCGAGCGCGCCGCCGAGGCGGGCCTGGCGGTCGCGCGCGACCTCCTGCGGCGCGCCGAGCCGGTGCACGGCGGCCTCGGGGTGGACGGGGCAGCGCTGACGTGCGAGCTCGTGAAGCGGCGCATCCAGGCGACGTTCCTCGAGCACGGCGCCGTCGCCGAGGACATGATCGTGTCGCGTGGGCCGCAGACGGCGATCGGGCACGAGATGGGCTCCGGCGCGATCGAGCCGGGTGACGTCGTCATCTGCGACCTGTGGCCGATGGACCTCGAATCCGGTTGCTACGCGGATCTCACGCGGACGCTCGTCCTCGGCGAGCCGCCCGACGAGATCCGCTCCTGGTACGCGCTCTGCCGCGAGGCGCTCGAGCTCGCCGCAGCGCAGGTGCGAGCGGGGGTGAGCGGCCGCGAGCTCCACCGCCTCGTCTGCGAGCTCTTCGCCCGGCACGGCTTCCCCACGCAGCTCACGAAGGCGGAGGGCGAGGTGCTGCGGGACGGCTTCTACCACGGCCTCGGTCACGGGGTCGGGCTCGAGGTGCACGAGGCGCCCAGCCTCGGGCTGCTCGGCGAGGAGCTCGTCGCGGGAGACGTCATCACGATCGAGCCCGGCCTCTACCGCCACGGCTTCGGTGGCGTGCGCGTCGAGGATCTCTTCCTCGTGACCGACGAGGGTTGCGAGCGGCTGACAGACTGCCCCTACGACTTGGAGGTGTGACCGTGGGCGACCGAGCGATCGACACCCTGCTGCTCGAGGAGCGTCGCTACCCTCCGCCCGCCGACTTCGCCGCGCAGGCGAACGCGAAGGCAGACCTCTACGACGTCCCCTTCGAAGAGTTCTGGGAGCGGGAGGGCCGCTCGCGCGTGACGTGGTTCGAGCCCTTCCACACCCTGCTCGAGTGGGAGCTCCCGTACGCGCGCTGGTACGTCGGCGGGAAGATCAACGTCGCCTACAACTGCCTCGACCGGCACGTCGAGGCCGGCCTCGGCGACAGGGTCGCCTACCACTACGAGGCGGAGCCCGTCGGTGAGCGCGCGGACATCACGTACGGACAGCTCCTCTCCGAGGTCGTGAAGGCGGCGAACGGCCTGAAGGCGCTCGGTGTCGGGAAGGGGACGCCGGTCGGCATCTACATGGGCATGGGGCCGGGGCTGCCGGTCGCGATGCTCGCCTGCGCGCGCATCGGCGCGCCGTTCACGGTCGTCTTCGGCGGCTTCTCCGCCGAGGCGCTCGCCGACCGGCTGAACGACATGCGCTGCGAGATCCTGCTCACGCAGGACGAGGCCTACCGGCGCGGGCAGATCGTCCCGCTGAAGCGGAACGCGGACGAGGCGCTCGCCTCCTGCCCCACGGTGCGGAAGGTCGTCGTCGGGCAGCGGACGCGCGCTGACGTTCCGATGGATCCCGAGCGCGACCTGACCTGGGGGCAGATGATCGCCGGGCAGCCCTCCGACCCCGCCTCCTGTCCCTGCGAGCCGATGGACTCGGAAGACCTCCTCTACCTCCTGTACACGAGCGGCACGACCGCGAAGCCGAAGGGGATCGCGCACACGACGGCCGGCTACCTCGTCGGCGTCGCCACCACGCACCACTACATCTTCGACCTGAAGCCCGAGACGGACGTCTACTGGTGCGCGGCCGATATCGGCTGGGTCACCGGCCACAGCTACATCGTCTTCGGGCCGCTCTGCAACGGGGCAACGAGCGTCCTCTACGAGGGCACGCCCGACTTCCCCGACAAGGACCGCTGGTGGGACATCGTCGAGCGCTACAAGGTGACGATCCTCTACACGGCCCCGACCGCGATCCGTGCGCACATGAAGTGGGGACCGGAATATGCGCAGCGGCACGACCTCTCCTCGCTCCGCCTCCTGGGGTCGGTGGGGGAGCCGATCAACCCCGAGGCCTGGGTCTGGTACCGCGAGCACATCGGATCGGACCGCACGCCGATCGTCGACACCTGGTGGCAGACCGAGACGGGGATGATCCTGATCACCCCCCTTCCGGGGGTGACGACCCTCAAGCCCGGATCGGCGACGAAGCCCTTCCCCGGGGTCGAGGCCGCCGTCGTGAACGACCGCGGCGAGGAGGTCGGCCCGGGCGGGGGCGGCTACCTCGTCCTCAAGCGGCCCTGGCCTGCGATGACCCGCGGCATCTTCGGCGACGACGCCCGCTTCCGCGCCACGTACTGGGAGCGCTTCCCGGGGATGTACTTCGCCGGCGACGGCGCCCGCATCGACGAGGACGGCGACTTCTGGCTGCTCGGCCGCGTCGACGACGTCATGAACGTCTCCGGCCACCGCATCTCCACCATCGAGGTCGAGTCGGCCCTCGTCGACCACCCCGCCGTCGCCGAGGCCGCCGTCTGCGGCCGTGCCGATCCCGTGACCGGGCAGGCGATCGTCGCCTTCGTCACCCTCAAGGGCGGCGAAGAGGGGTCGGTCGAGATGCTCGAGACGCTGCGTGAGCACGTCGCCCGCAAGATCGGCCCGATCGCGAAGCCGGCGAACATCGTCTTCACGCCCGAGCTGCCGAAGACGCGCTCGGGGAAGATCATGCGCCGCCTGCTCCGTGACGTGGCCGAAGAGCGCCCGCTCGGGGACACGACCACGCTCGCCGACCCCGCGGTCGTGGCCGAGATCGCCGAGCGCGCGGCCGCTCAGCCGGCGGAGGAGTGAGGGGGAAGCCGGAGCGTTGCGATGCCGAGTGTGTGGGCAGCGCGCCCGAGGCGTCCGTCTGCTGCTACGAGAACGAGGTCGTCGGCCTCGACCTCGAGCGCAGACGCGAGGTGCACGGCGTCGTAGCCGCGCAGCCCGTGCTCCTCGGCCAGGTCGCCGGCGCGCGCGGCAAGGGACGCTGTGACCTCGATGCGCACGACATCCCGCCAAAGGCGGTCGAGGTCGTCACGGAGTGCCGGAAGGCGCTTCTTGGACACGCGCCCGGCTCGTGTCGTTGCTGCGAGCGCAGCTCGTGCCTCGGGATACAGAAGTCTGCTCGACACGCTCACCTGCGCACGCGACCAGATCTCCGCCGCCTCGTCCGAGCCCACCTCGTCCACGAACAGCTTCACGAACGCCGAGGTGTCGAAGTAGGCGATCAGCGTCGTTGCTCGGCCACGAGGTCGCTGATGGTTCCCTTGATCTTGACCGGCCTCGGTACCGCTCGTGGGCCGCGGTTCGGCGCGGGGGTCACGACGCCGGCCGCGATCAGCTCGTCGAGCTTCGAGCGTCCGTTGGCCGGTGTGATGCGCGCGATCGGCCTCCCGCGGTCGGTGACGGTGATCTCCTCGCCCTCGCGGACGCGCTCGAGGTAGCGGCTCAGGTGCGCGCGCAACTCCCGGATCCCGACCTCCATGCCTCGCATTGTAGCTACATCGGACGCTCGTCTTGTAGCGACATGGCCCAAAGCGGGCGCAGGCGATCGTAAGACGTTGGCCGGAGAGTCGTGACCAGCGTCTGTGACCCCCTTGTCTCCTCGTGACCCTACGCTGTGACCATGTCTGCAACCGGGCCGGCAGGACCCTTCCCGACTGGGCGGACGGGCGATGCGGGCGGAGTCACCGGTGCGACCGGTGCGACCGGTCCCGGAACGGCGCTCATGCCAGCGCCGCTTCGGGTATCAGCGTCTCGCCCGAGTGATGGATGGCTGGCCGAGGAGAGCTTCCACTCCATCGTGCACGCTCCGGTCGTCCAGGTCGTCCCACCACACTTTCGCCCGGTGGCACCCGCCGTACTCGAGGCCGCGATCTTCTTTCTCGCGATCTGCGCTCTGATCCGCATTGGTGCCGTCGCGGCCTGGCGAGTCGTCGGAGTTCTGACCCGAGTCCCGCTCGGCTCCTCGCCGTGACGCAGAATCGCTTCGACTGCCTGGAACCGGAAAGCCACGTCGAGTAGGTTCAGGAGCGGGCATGGCAGCCGTCGATGTTCCGCAGCAGGGACAGCTCGTGCAGGTGCGCGAGCGGCGCTGGGTCGTTGCCGAGGTTGAGGCGGACGAGCTCCCCGCCGACGCGCTTGAGCCCGCCGCTCGCCCCCAACACCTCCTGACCCTGCGCTGCGTTGACGACGACGCCGAGCCGGACGAGTCGATCCAGGTCGTGTGGGAGATCGAGCCTGGCGCTCGCGCCTTCGAGCGCTCCGCGCTCCCGACCCCAACCGAGCTCGACGACCCCCGGCGCTTCGACGCCTTCCTCGACGCCGTCCGCTGGGGCGCGACCTCGAACGCCGACCCGCGCCACTACCTCGCCCCCTTCCAGTCGGGCGTCGAGATCGACTGGTACCAGCTCGACCCGCTCGTGCGCGCGATCCGGATGCCGCGCGTCTCGCTCCTCATCGCAGACGACGTCGGGCTCGGCAAGACGATCGAGGCCGGCCTCGTCGCGCAGGAGCTGATCCTCCGCTACCGCGCCCGCCGAATCCTCATCGTCACGCCCGCCGACCTCCAACGGCAATGGCGCGACGAGATGCGCGACAAGTTCGGGCTTGAGTTCCGCATCGTCGACCGCGAGCTCGTGCGCCGCCTCAGACGGGAGCGCGGGATCCACGTCAACCCGTGGACGCACTTCCCCCGGCTCATCACCTCGATCGACTACCTGAAGAGGGAGACGCCGTTGCGCCGCTTCCGAGAAACGCTCCCGGGCCCGGACGAGCCGCGCTACCCACGCCGCTACGACCTCTTGATCGTGGACGAGGCCCACAACGCCGCCCCCTCGGGCCGCGGCCGCTATGCGACCGACTCGCTGTGCACGAGCCTCCTGCGCGAGCTCGTTCCGCACTTCGAGCACCGCCTCTTCCTGACCGCGACGCCGCACAACGGTTACCTGGAGAGCTTCACCGCCCTCCTCGAGCTCCTCGACGACCAGCGCTTCGCCCGCGGCGTCCGCCCGAGAGAGGAGGCCCTCCGCGAGGTGATGGTGCGGCGCCTGAAGCCCGAGCTCCCACCGCACTTCGACGGCACGCCGCGCTTCCCCGTCCGCAAGCTCGAGCCGATCACCGTTACCTACTCGGACGAGGAGCGCGCCGCGCACGCCGACCTCGCCCGCTACAGCGAGCTCCGCGTCGCGAACGCCTCCACGCGGGCGGAGTCTTTCGCGACCGAGTTCGTGCTCAAGCGGCTGAAGAAGCGCCTCTTCTCCTCGCCCCAGGCGTTCGCGCGCACGCTCGCTAAGCACCGGCAGACCATCCAGGAGGCACCTGCGGCCAAGCCCAGAACGCGCGCCTCGCTCGGCGTCCTCCGCGTCCTCGTCGACCGCGTGGACGAGTCGTACGAGACCGAAGAGGACTACGAAGAGGCCGAGGATGAGGCGCTTGCCTCGAGCGCGAAGCTCTTCCACCCGCTGAGCGCGGACGAAGAGCAGCTCCTCGACCGCCTCGCGAACTGGGCGGAGCGCGCCTCGGCTCGCCCCGACGCGAAGGCCCAAGCGCTCCTCGACCTCGTCGAGGCGACCTGCCGTCCCGGCGGCACCTGGAACGACGAGCGCCTGATCGTCTTCACCGAATACCGCGACACGCAGAAGTGGCTTTTCGACCTCTTCGCCGCCCGCGGCCTCACCGAGAACGGCCGCACCGAGCTCCTCTTCGGAGGCATGAGCGCGGACGAGCGGGCGCAGATCAAGGCGGCGTTCCAGGCCGATCCTGAGCACTCCCCGGTGCGGATCCTCCTCGCGACGGACGCGGCGAGCGAGGGCATCAACCTCCAGAACCACTGCCACCGGATCGTCCACTACGAGATCCCGTGGAACCCGAACCGGCTCGAGCAGCGAAACGGCCGCGTCGACCGCCACGGCCAGCGCGCGCCCGAGGTGCTGATCTACCACTTCGCGCCCGCCGGCTGGGAGGAGCTCGAGAACGTCGAGGCCGTCCCGGTCGGCCAGCTCGAGGGCGATCTCGAGTTCCTGCGACGGGCCGTGGTCAAGGTCGAGCAGATCCGCGAGATGCTCGGCAAGGTCGGCCCCGTCATCGCCGACCAGGTCGCCGACGCCATGCTCGGCCGCCGGCAGACCCTCGATACGCGAGCGGCCGAGGCAGACGGCGAGGCGGTCCGCCGCCAGCTTCGCTTCGAGCGCGACCTGGAGCGCGAGCTCAAGCGCCTCGAGGCCTCCTACGACGAGACGCGCGCCGAGCAGCGCCTGACGCCGGCCCACATCCAGGCGGTCGTCGAGACCGCGCTCGAGCTCGCCCGCCAGCCCGCTCTCGTCCCCGCGGGCGAGGGGATCTTCCGGCTTCCGACGCTCACCGGCGCCTGGTCACGCGCCGCCGACGGCCTCGCGCATCCCTTCACCGGGGAGATCCGGCCGCTCACCTTCGACCCCGAGACAGCGAAGGGCAGGGATGACGTCGTCCACTGCCACCTCGGCCACCCGCTCGTGCAGATGAGCCTCGCGCTCCTGCGGGCTGAGATCTGGCAGACGGCCGAGGCTCGCAGCCTCCAGCGAGTGACCGCGCGCATCGTCGACGATCCGCGCCTCCGGGACCCGGTCGCCGTCGCCTATGCCCGCCTGGTGGTGACAGGCGCCGATGGGCACCGCCTGCACGAGGAGGTCGTGCAGGCAGGCGGCGTGATCAAGGAGGGCAAGCTCGAGCGCCTCGGCGTCAACGCGCTGAAGGAAGTCCTGAGCTACGAGAGCTTCGATGAACCTGTCTCGAAGGGAACCGAGGCACGGCTCCTCGCGCTCTACCCGAAGCTCGCCACCTCGCTCGCCCAGGCGATCGACGCCCGCGCGAAGGAGCGGACGGAAAGCCTGACCCGCATCGTCGGGGAGCGACGCGACGAGGAGATCGCAAAGATCACCGCCGTCCTCGAGCAGCTGCGGCAGCAGATCCTGGAGGAGCTCGCCGAGCCCGAGGCAGAGCAGCTCGCGCTCTTCGACGACGACGAGCGCGAGCAGCTCGAGTGGAACCGCGAATTTCTGCGCGAGCGCGCCAAGGGGATCCCCGCCGAGATCGAGCGCGAGGCCGCCTCGCTCCGGCGCCGCTTCGCCGATCCCGAGCCGAGGGTGTTCCCGGTCGCGGTCGAGTTTCTCGTGCCGCGGAGCCTTGATCGCGTATGAGCCCACGGCGCCGTAGAAGCTCCTCCGCGCAGCACCACGTCGAGTGGCTCCAGCTCCTCGACGTCAGCGGCCCCTTCCTCAGCCTCTCGGTGCTCAGCGACGTCTTCCCCCAGGGCTTGGACGCCGTCGAGCCCGAGCTCGCAGAACGTCTCAAGCAGGCGCATGCCGAGTGGCTTGTGAACCGCGAGCTCCGCCGGCCCGACCCGGCGATCCACACCGCCTTCCTCGACTTCGTGCTCCGCGAGGTGCTCGGCTATCCGGAGGAGGTGATCGCCGACTCCCAGGCGCTCGGCGACGCGTACACGGCGACGCTTCCCGAGCACCGGGTCACGCTGCGCCCGGATCTCGCAATCCGCCGGACCGGCGAGCCCCCGATACTCCTCGTCACGCGCCACTCCGCCGACGTCTCGCTGTCCAAGCGGCTCGACGAGCGCGGCCTGCACGCCTCTCCCGTGGAGCGCATGCGGATCCTGCTCAAGCACACGGGCGTCCGCTCCGGCCTTGTCACGAACGGCGCCGAGTGGACGCTCGTGCACGTCCCCGGGGAGCGCACCGCCACCTTCGTCACCTGGTACGCGAACCTCCTCGTCGAGGAGCGTGTCGTGCTGCGCTCGTTCGTCTCGCTCCTCGGCACGCGGCGGCTCTTCGGCGTCGACGACCCGGAGACGCTCGACGGGCTCTTCGAGCGCTCGCGCGACGACGAGCGCGAGGTCACCGACCAGCTCGGCTACCAGGCAAGGAGAGCTGTCGAGCTCCTCGTCGCCGCCTTCGACCGCGCCGACCACGACGCGGGTGGCGCCGTGCTGAGGGACGTACCCGAGCATCGCCTGTACGAGGCAGCGCTCGCGGTCGTCATGCGCGTCATCTTCCTGCTCGCGGCCGAGGCGCGCGGCCTCTTCCCCGACGACGGTCCCTGGGCAGAGAGCTACGCGCTGACCCCGCTTCGCTCCCAGCTCGAGGCGCAGGCCGATCGCCACGGGATCGAGGTGCTCGAGCGGCGCTTCGACGCTTGGCCGCGGCTGCTCGCCACCTTCCGGGCCGTTCACTCGGGCATCGAGCACGGCCGCGTGCGCATGCCGGGTTACGGCGGCGGGCTTTTCGACCCCGAGCGTTACCCGTTCCTCGAGGGCGACGGCGGAGCGCTGCCGCGCATCTCGAACCGGGCCGTCTTGCACGTGCTCGACGCGCTGCAGACACTCGAGGTCGAGGTCCCCGGCGGGTGCGAGCGGCGTCCCCTAAGTTTCCGCGCCCTCGGGATCGAGCAGATCGGCCACGTCTACGAGGGTCTCCTCGACCACACCGCGCTCCGCGCCGATGCGCCGGCGCTCGGGCTCGTCGGCACGAAGAAGAAGGAGCCCGAGGTCGCGCTGGCCGAGCTCGAGGCCAAGCGCGCCCAGGGCGAGGAGGCGCTGCTCGCCTTCCTCAAAGAGCTGACAGGCCGAAGCGTCTCGGCCCTTCGCAAGGGTCTCGAAACAGAGCTCGAGCCCGGTCGCCTCGCCCGCCTCCGGGCCGCCTGCGGGCACGACGCGGAGCTCGTCGAGCGCGTCCTGCCCTTTGCCGGCCTCGTCCGCGACGACGTCTTCCGCGACCCCATGGTCTTCCGCGAGGGCCGCGTCTACGTCACGCAGAGCCCCTTCCGGCGCTCGACCGGCACGCACTACACGCCCCCGAGCCTGACCGAGCCGATCGTCCAGTACGCGCTCGAGCCCGTCGTCTACCGCGGCCCCGCCGAGGGCTTGCTAAGGGAGGAGTGGGAGCTGAAGCGCCCCTCGGAGCTCCTCGAGCTGAAGGTGTGTGACATCGCCATGGGCTCGGCTGCCTTCCTCGTCGCCGCCTGCCGCTACCTCGCCGCCCGGCTCGTCGAAGCCTGGGAGCTCCACCCCGAGGAGGCGCCGGCCGACGCGGGCGCCGATCTCGAGGAGCGCGACCTCACCGCGCGGCGGCTCGTGGCCGAGCGCTGCCTCTACGGCGTCGACGTCAACCCGCTCGCCGTCGAGATCGCCAAGGTCTCGCTCTGGCTGACGACGCTCCGGCGCGACCGGCCGTTCACCTTCCTCGACCACGCGCTTCGCTGCGGCGACTCGCTCCTCGGCCTGACGAGCCTCGACCAGCTCGAGGCGCTCACGCTGAAACCCGAGGAGGCGGGCTCCGTTCTCCTCGAGCCGGCGCGCGAGGCGATCCGCTCGACGCTCGCAGAGGTGCGGGCGGTGCGCGAACGGATCGAGGCGACCGACGCCGTCGACCTGCGCGAGGCCGAGCAGAAGGCGGCCGCCCTCGCCGGCGCCGAGCGGAAGCTGCATGCGTTGAAGGTCGTGGGCGACCTCGTCGTCGGCGCCGCGCTCGAGGAGGCGGCCGGCAAGGGCAAGGCGCAGACGACGGTGGAGGCTGCCGCAGACGAGATCCGCGAGGCGCTCGCGGCAGAGGACGACGACCGCCGGGCCGCCCTGCTTGCGCGTGTCGAGGCGCGGGCAGGCGACGCCCTCCTGGCCGGTCGCGCGCCGCTTGCCCCCGATCCGCCGCAGCCCTTCCACTGGGTGCTCGAGTTTCCCGAGGTGTTCCAGCGGGAGAACGGAGGGTTCGACGCGATCGTCGGGAACCCGCCGTTCCTGGGCGGCCAGAAGATCACGGGCACGCTCGGAGAGCCCTACCGCGAGTACCTCGTGGAGCGGCTTGCCGACGGCCGGCGCGGCAGCGCCGACCTCGTGGCGTACTTCTACCTCCGCGCGAACGGTCTCCTTCGGGCCACCGGCACGTTCGGACTCATCGCCACCAACACGATCGGGCAGGGAGACACCCGACAGGTCGCGCTCGAGCCGATCTGCGAGGACGGCACCGTCCTGATACGAGCCAACCGAAGCGAGCAGTGGCCCAGCGAGGCGACGGTCTACGTCGCGCACGTCTGGGCGACGGCAGACGGCTGGGACGGCCCGGCCGTGCTCGACGGCGAGGTCGTCCGCCGCATCGGCCCCTCGCTCGAGCCGGCGAGTCGTGTGACCGGAGTGGCGCATCGGCTTGCGGCGAACGCAGAGCGCGCCTTCCAGGGCTCGATCGTCCTCGGATCAGGGTTTCTGCTGACGCCCGAGCAAGCCCACGACCTCATCGCTCTCGATGCCACAAACGCTGACATCCTTCAGCCGTATCTCATCGCCGAGGAGTTGGCACAAGACCCTCGGCAGGAGGCTCTGCGGTGGGTCATCAACTTCGATGACAGACCTGAGGATCAGGCGCGAAGGTACCCCGGCCCTTGGGAGATCGTCGAGACAAGAGTTCGACCTGAACGGGCACGTAATCGAATCGCTTCGAGGCGCGAGTTGTACTGGCAGTTCGCGGCACGAGCCGATTCGCTCTACGAAGCCATCGCCGGCTTCGAGCGCGTCCTCGTCGGCCCGCAGACAGCCAAGTACTGGTTCGTCGTCTGGTGTCCGAACGGATGGGTGTACTCCCACGCGACGAACGTCTTCGCCTTCGAGGACGACGGCCATGCTGCCGTCCTCTCCTCCACCTTCCACGACGCGTGGGCGCGCAAGTACTCGGGCTCGCTCGAGACTCGTCTCCGCTACAGCCCGACCGACTGCTTCCAGAACTTCCCCTTCCCCGAGGACGTCTCAGTCCTCGAGGAGATCGGCGACCGCTACTTGAGCTACCGCAAGGAGACGCTGCTCGTGGAGAACCAGGGGCTGACGAAGGTCTACAACCGCGTCCACGAGCAGCCCGAGGACACCTCCGAGCGGATCGAGGAGCTGCGCCGTCTTCGTCGCGAACTCGACCGCGCGGTCGCGGACGCGTACGGCTGGACCGACCTCGAGCTCGACCACGACTTCCGCGAGACCCCGCTCGGCCTTCGCTACACGATCTCCGAGGCGGTGAAGACGGAGGCCCTCGACCGCCTCCTCGAGCTCAACCACGCCCGCTACGCCGACGAGGTCGCCCAGGGCCTGCACGCCAAGGGCGCGAAAACGAAGAAGGGGAAGAGACGCAGCTCGTCCGCCTCGCGCGGCTCCGCCCCTCAGCTCGAGCTCTGATCGCGACCCTCTTCGGGCCGCGCCGGAGGAGGTGGCGGATGGGGCTGGACGACGATCTGCTGCTGCATCCGAACCTTCCGGTTCCCCAGGTGGTTCTCCACGATCTTGATCGCGCCGCCGTTGAACGTCAGGTCGGTCGCGTGGTAGATGCTGAGGACGGCGTCTTGGAGATCTTCATCGTCGCTGCCGAGCCGCCGAACCCGCAGGCCAATCTGCTCGAGCTCCGGCAAGCGGATAGGACGCTCGTGCGTCCGGAATCGATCGTAGGAGTCTTCGGACCCGAAGTGCTCGGAGATCCGTTGCGCTACTGCCCTGCGCTCCTCGGCATCTTGGAGGTGCATGTCCGGATGTCGCAGCATGTAGCGCTCGAGCCAGCCCTCCACGAGCGCCATGGCGAGCGCAACCTGCTGGGTGCAGAACTCGATCAGCCCACCCGCGTACGTCCGAAGGATGGGCGTCCACGCCGCGAGCTTGCTCAGGTCCTGGCCCGTCTCCTGCTGGGCTCGCCGAAAGTCGCGCAGGATGGCGTGGGCGGGCCCGCTCCGTGGACCCTCTGCCGTCATGAGCGTCACCTGGGGGTCGATGGGCCCGAGCTCCGAGTGATGACCCATGACGATCTCGTCACAGCCGAGGGCGATCATCGTCGCCGCCGACTTGGCCTGGAGCGGCACGAAGCAGCGGATGTACTCGAACTGCGAGCGGAGATACTCGACGATCTGCTCGGCCGCGCCTGCCTCTCCGCCGGGGCTGTGCAGGATCAGGTCGAGCCTCTCCTCCTCGACGCCGCGGCAGACCTCCATGAACGCATGCACGTCGTCACCGACGACGAGCGTGTCCGGGCCGCGCTTGCCGCTGAGCCAGCCGCTTGCGTAGCTGATCACCGCGTGGCCGGTGAGCGTGTGCAGGCGCTCGAGGTACTTGAGGCGGATGCCGTCGTAGTCGGGGCCGAGGGGGCCGCGCGCCTGGGAGCTCTCGGTGAGCTCGCGCAGGATCTCGCCCCAGCCCGGCAAGGAAGCTGCCTACGCTTGGTTCGTCCCCGCCACCGAGAACGTCCTGGGATCCCAGACGGCGCCCGAGGCTTGGAGGATGACCTCGTACGTCTCGGCGAGCTTGTACGCGTACTCAGCGGATTCTCGCTGGCTCTCCGAAAGCTGCTCGAGGAGATCGATCGTCGAGAGGTCGCTGTCGCGCCGGGACTCCATGTCTCCAGTGTTGTCGACCGACACCGGCGCGAGTATAGCCCGGCGCCCCTCGAGAGGAGAGCTCCGACCACGATGCGCGGGGCTACGCCGGGTCTCGTCTCCGCGTCTGCGATGTCTGCAGCGACCAAGTACAAACGCTCCTGGTGCAAGCAGAGCTCACCCCTCCTCGAAGAACTCCTCGGTCAGCCGCGGCAGCCGCCGGCCGTGCGCGTCGATCATCTCGCCCAGGAGGCCGACGGCTTCGGCGGCCGAGAGCTGCCCGCCTCTGACGCAGGCCTGGAGAATCCGTGGCGTGCCTATCGTGCGGAGACCCTCGGCTCGCGCGAGGCGCGTCGCGTCACGGTCGTCGGTCGCGACGATCCAGTCGTTGTCCATCGCGACCACGATCGTCGCGGCTTCGCCACGATGCCGGTCGTCGCCTGCTCCGCCGCCCAGGCGTTGCCGCATGCGCTCGATCCGGTCGACCGCGAACGAGTGGATCGGGGCACCGAGCCAGGCGGAGCCGATGACGTCGCCGAGTCGAGGATGCGCCGCAAGCCCTGCGACGATCTCCCGCTGAACCTCGATGCACCAGTGGGCGCGCCCCGAGTAGCGAGTCTCGAGAAGGTCGAGCCTTCTGACGAGCGCGAACGCTGAGACCACCGTCGTCTCGAAGATCCACTCGCGCGGCCGCGTCTGCACGCCTCATGCCGGCTCGGATGATTCCCACCAACGAGAGTCGCCGCCGATGCCGATCTCCTCGAGCTCGGCGCGAAGCGCGTCAGCATCGTCCCGGCCGATGAGGCGTGCCACCACGTCGATCCCAACCTTGCCGTGCTCGTAAGCAGCGAGGGCTCGCTGTACCAGCGGTCGAGGTGGGCGGCGCAGACCGCGCTGGGACTCCTGGCTCTCCCACTCGCTCCCGTAGCCGTACCGGTAGGCAAGGGCCTTGGCGCCGCGACCGGAGATGACGTCGCGCTCATCGACAGAGATGTGCTCCAGGTTGACCAGGTGCCACAGGAGAGCGTCGAGGCTGACGCCGAACGTGAACTGGAGCTCCACGACGACCTCCTCGCCCACCGATCGTCCGCCGACGTAGCGCCGGATGCCCTCTGCGGGCATGAGGAAGTGCGACGCGAAGGCGTTGGCGCGGATCTCGGGCGGCTCACCGTGAGCCGCGATCCGCTCGTCGATCAGCACCAGGCCTCCCTCGCCGAGCAGGAGATGGCACAGCTCGTGCGCGGCGGTAAAGCGCTGACGGCCGACAGGGGCGGAGCTGTCCACGACGATGAGCGCGACGTCGTCGGTGCGGGCGCAGAGCCCATCGAGGCCGCGCTGAAGCGGCTCGAGCAGCACTCCCACATCGGCGTGCTCTTCGATGACGCTGAAGAGATCGGGTAGGGGATCGTCGCCGAGGTTCCAGTCGGCGCGCACAGCGCGCGCGAGGTCTCGACCTTGATCGATCGCGAGGTTGGCGCGAGGCACGGGCATTCGCGGAGGTGCCGCCTGCTCATCCGGAAGTCCCAGCTCCCCGAGCAGGTCGTCGAGACGCACGAGCTCGACGACGCGATCGACGGCCCGCTCGAGTGACGCCGAGTCGGCGATGCCTTGGGCGCGGGCGGCGACCCGAAGCTCCTGCGCCAGCGGGCGCGTCTCGAGGAGGTCGAGAACCGCGACGTCGAGCACGCGGGCGATCTCGGCCAGCTCGATCGAGTCCACGCCACGCAAGCCGGACTCGATACGCGACATCGCCGACTGGCTGAGCCCGATCTGCTGCGCCAGGTCTGTCTGCGAGAGGCCGGCCGCCTCGCGGGCGCTAGCGATCCGCCGGCCGAGATCGGTACGGGTGAGCGACATCGCTACTTTCGCTTCTTGGTCTTCTCACGCTGGGAGAGCGCGGAGCCTGCGGCGGTCTTCGACTTCTTGCTCGTTCGCTTGTCGCGGAGCACGTCAGATGCGGCCGACGCCGCCTTCTTGCTCGTCTGCTTGTGAGCCACGTTCTTCACCTCCTTCTGCATAGAATCCGGAGTTTCCATGCAATTGTAGCATCTATGACCGCTCCCGGTTGGGTGGTGGCACTCGGATCGCGCGATCCTCCCGGGGGAGCGCGGCGACGGGGCTAACGGAGCTGCGTCTTCAGCGCAAGAAGCGCGAAGAGTGTCTGCCGGTCCTGTGGACTCGCTCCGGCGAGGGTCTCGATCGCCAGGTCGGCGACACGAACATGCTGGAGCACCGTGGTCTTATCGAAGGAAGCGAGGTGATCGTAGTCGGCGGCGTGCCGCGCTTCCTGGAGATCGAGGAAGGCCGCCGCGACGTCCTCGATCGCGGTGTGGCGCAGCGGGGCGATCAAGGTGCCGGCGTGCTGGGGCAGCTTCCCTCGTCCGGCGATCCACTCGCACGTGTCTCTCAGCGCCTGGTGCGTGAACGAGCGCGCGAGGCGGAACTGGTCCGCGGGGGGCGCATTTGGGAGCAGATGGGTGGCTGCGGCTCGGCAGAGCTCGTGGTACAGCGCGTAGTAGGCGCTGGAGACCGCTCGACGAAGCCAGATCGGCCGTGGACGGCCCTGGGCGCTGTGGTGGTCGGCGAACTGCCGTGCCGCTTCGAGGAGCTTCGCCGGGTCGATCGGAACCGGCGTCGGCACTACAGGTCGAGCTGCTCCTCGAGGTCGCTCGGCTCGAGCTCACCCGGATCCTTCGGATAGAACCGAATGAACCACGGCTCGGTGACCTCGCCGATGCTCGCGACCACGTCGCCGACCTTCCTGCGCAGAGCCCAGATGTCGTCGATTGGCCACGTCTCCTCGCCGGGCGGCGGGTTCGTGAGCGTCAGCTCGAGGAAGAGCGCCGGCCCGCCTTCCGAATCCGCTTCATGGCGAACCTTCGCGCTCAGAACCTCGGTCGTGCCCGACTTGAGCCCTTGAAGCTTTTCTTCCAGCTCTGCGTCGATGGTCTGCACGGGCTTATTCTACGGCTGGAAACCTTGCGTTCCTGCAAACCTTGCGTTTGGCGCACATCCGTATCGATCTCGTGCAACCTGTGCGCGGTCTACGTAGCCTCTGAGCGATGTCCGAGCCGTCGTCGGTCCTCTCGCCGCCGAGCCCAGAGGAGCTTCGCGAGCAACTTGTCTCGCTCGTCGAGCGCGATCTCCTGGGGCCGGCGGGCGGAGACGAGGAGGTGCTCCCACGCGAGGAGCAACCCCGCGATCGTTACCTGCTCGGGATCCTTGCCTCGCGAGGACACCTGCTCGAGACCGACCTGGACGAGCCGCTCGCGTCGGGAGACGAGAGCGAAGAGGACGGGGATGCGGAGCCCGAGGCTGCGGAGCAGTCGCTCTTCCCGTCCTCGCTCGGGTTGAGCTTCCGGGTCGACGGCGCGTGCTGGGCGCTCGGGGTCAGCGCCTCGTGGGGACGGTACGAGCGCGTCGATGCCGAGGACGGCGAGGGCAAGGTCTGGAAGCGTGTTCCCTGCGGCGGCGAGCTGGAGCTGCCGCTCAGCGTGGGACGGCGCGAGGTCGGTGCGCCCGATCCAGACGTGCCGGACGTGCGAGTCGAGGCGGTCGTTCGCCGTCTCGACGACCAGTGGTCGGTGACGCTCTTCTTGCGAAACGGCCAGCAGGAGCCGGACGAGAACAAGGATCGAGCGTGGCTCTTCCAGGCGCGGCTCGCGGTCGAGGCTGTGGATGGGACGGCGGTGTTCGTCGCGCGTCCGGACGAGCTCACCTTGCCCGAGCACGAAGATCAGCTGCTCGCGGTCTCGTACCGCCGTCGCGTCGAGCACGCCGTCGGCCACAACGTTGCCGTGCACGCCACGCTCGATCCCGCCGATCCGACGCGTGCGCTGCGGCTCGAGACGACGTCGTTCCCACGCTACGAGGTCGCGCAGATGCGACCGCCGACCGCCGAGGACGAGCCGCTGCTGGCCGCGCTCGAGCTCGACATGCAGCGACTCGGAGAGGCCGCTGACGGCGAGCTCGTCACGTTGCTCGAGCCGCTCGGCGTCGCCTACGGGGAGTGGCTGAGGCGGCAGGCCGCGCGGCTGGACGCGGGCGCGGACGGACTCGGCGCTCACACCGACGCAGCCCGGGAACTGCTCGAGCGGGCCGAGGAGGCCAGGCAGCGAATCGCAGACGGCATCGCGCTCCTGGCCGAGAGCCAGCAGGCGCGCGATGCCTTCCGGTTCGCGAACCGGGCGATGGCGATGCAGCGCTCGCACACGCTCTGGTCGGAGCACCGCCGGCGCGGCGGGACGCAGCCGCTCTCTGCCTTCGAGAAGCCCGAGCACCGCAGCTGGTACCCATTCCAGCTCGCCTTCATCCTTCTCAACCTGCCGAGCGTCACCGACCCGACGCATCCCGACCGCTCGCATCCGACCGAGGCGATCTGCGATCTCCTCTGGTATCCGACGGGCGGCGGCAAGACGGAGGCGTACCTCGGCCTCTCGGCCTACGTGCTCGCGCTGCGGCGGCTGCAGGGGCCGCTCGGTGGTCGACGGGCGGATGCGGGTGTCGCGGTGCTCATGCGCTACACGCTTCGCGTGCTGACGCTCCAGCAGTTCCAGCGGGCGGCGTCGCTCGTCTGCGCCTGCGAGGTGATCCGGCGCGAGGATCCCGAGCGCTGGGGCGAGGAGCCATTCCGCATCGGCCTCTGGGTCGGTCAGGCGACGACGCCGAACCGGATCGACATCGCCGCCGAGGCGCTCAAGAACCTGCACGGCGACGGCTGGCGCAAGACCGGAAGCGGCCGACCCGATCAGCTCTCGCACTGCCCCTGGTGTGGGGAGCGGATCGACCCCGGCGTGTACATGAAGGTCGAGACCTACGAGAAGGGCCGCGCGCGCGTTCTCACCTTCTGCGGCGACAGCCTGGGGACGTGCGAGTTCTCGGCGCGGAGGGCGCCGGGGGAGGGGATCCCGGTGCTCACCGTGGACGAGGAGATCTTCCGCCGACTGCCGGCGCTCCTGATCGCGACGGTCGACAAGTTCGCGCAGCTCCCCTGGAACGGCGCGACCGAGACGCTCTTCGGCATCGTCGACGGACGCTGCGAGCGGCACGGCTTCCGCACGCCGACGCTCGAGGACGCCGACAGCCATCCGGCGAGGGGCTCGCTCCCGGCGGCGAAGACGGTCGATCGCGGCGTGCTGCTGCGCCCACCCGATCTGATCATCCAGGACGAGCTCCACCTCATCTCAGGCCCGCTCGGGACCATGGTCGGCCTCTACGAGACGGCGATCGACAAGCTTGCGAGCTGGGAGCTCGACGGGACCGTCGTGCGGCCGAAGGTGATCGCCTCGACGGCGACCGTTCGCCGGGCCGGCGACCAGGTGCATCGGCTCTTCCTCCGCCGAGTGCGGGTGTTCCCGCCGCCGGGGCTCGATGTGGAGGACACCTTCTTCGCCCGCGAGCGTCCGCTCAGCGAGGCATTCGGGCGTCTGTACCTCGGCGTGTGCGCGCCGGGGCGGCGGCTGAAGGCGGTGCTGATCCGTGTCTACGTCGCCTTCCTCGCGGCGGCGCAGAAGCTGTACGAGGAGTACGACACCCACGCCGATCCGTGGATGACGCTCGTCGGCTACTTCAACGCGATGCAGGAGCTCGCCGGGATGCGGCGCCTGTGCGAGGACGACATCCGAACGCGGCTCGGCAAGACGGATCGCCGTGGCCTCGCGCAGCGCCGGCTCGGGCCAGAGAGCATCCAGGAGCTGACCTCACGGCTCGCAGGCACCGAGATTCCGGAGAAGCTCGACGCGATGGAGCGGACGTTTAGCCGCGCCGAGGAGGAGAAGCGGCGCAAGCGCGACAAGACCGCGGCACCGCGTCCGATCGACGTCTTGCTCGCGACGAACATGATCTCCGTCGGCGTCGATGTTCGGCGGCTCGGCCTCATGGTGGTCGCCGGCCAGCCGAAGACGACCGCCGAGTACATTCAGGCCACGAGCCGGGTCGGGCGCTCGAAGCCGGGGATCGTGTGCACGGTCTACAACTGGGCGCGCCCGCGCGACCTCTCACACTACGAGCGCTTCGAGCACTACCACGCGAGCTTCTACCGCTTCGTCGAGGCACTGTCGGTCACACCCTTCGCGCCGCGTGCACGTGACCGCGGTCTGAGCGCGCTCCTCGTCTCGCTGATCCGCGATGCCGAGCTTGCGATGAACCCGAATGAGGCGGCTCAGCAGCTCGATCGAACCAAGGAGCTTGTCTTGGCTGCAGTTGAGGCGATCAAGAAACGCGCGGCGGAGGTGAGCGTGGACGGGCAGCTCGAGCGTCTTGTCGAAGACGAGCTCGACACGCGCATCGACGCCTGGCTCGCTCGCGCCCAACAGGCGATGAACACGGGCGCCCGGCTCGGCTACCAGGAGAAGCGGGACTCGCAGACTGTCGGCCTCCTGCGCCGGCCGGGCACGGAGCCCTGGGGGACGTTCACCGTTCTCAGCTCGCTGCGCGACGTGGAGCCGACGGTGGGCCTCATCCTCTCGGACAGCCCACTCTTCCCAGGTGGCGACGGCCGTGGGGGCGCGGCGGGCGATGGCGACTAGGCAGACGAGGCGCACCCGCGTCGGCGCGCTTCGCCCCAGCGCGCTCATCCACACCTTCGGCGTCGGGAGCGTCGTCGACCTCCCGCGGCTTTCGGCGATGGTCATGGGGCTCGACGACTGGCGGCTCGAGAACGCTCCCGTGATCGAGGAGCCGCGTCTGCTCGCCGCGATCCGGCAGCAGGAGGGGCTCGAGCACGTCGAGCGGCTGCACGGCCCGCCGCAGAACGATGACCGCGGCGGCCTCACGGCCGGTGCCCTCGAATCCTCGAACCTGATCGGCGTGCCGGTCGCGGCCTTCCCCCGCTGGCTTCTCTGCCCGGTGTGCAGGAAGCTCGCACCGATCGAGTCCGGGCTTTTCGAGCTGCGGGTGAACGCCGTACGGCCCGACCAGAACCGGTACGTCCACACGAACTGCGCGGGCGCCAAGAGCCCACCCACCGCGTTGCCCGCACGCTTCGTCGTCGCCTGCGAGAACGGGCACCTCGACGACTTTCCCTGGGTTGCGTTCGCCCACTACAAGACGTCACCTGACGACGTCGACTGCGCCTGGAACCTGCGGCTCGACGAGATCGGCGCCTCGGGCGAGGTCGCGCACATCCAGGTCACGTGCCTCACCTGCGACTCGAAACGGAGGCTCTCGGAGGCCTTCGGCGAGAAGAACCGCGACAACATGCCGCTCTGTAGCGGCGCCCATCCGCACCTGCGCGAGCGAGAGGGGTGCACGCTTCGCATGCGGGCGATGCTGCTGGGCGCGACGAACTCCTGGTTCGCGGTCAAGGAGTCGGCGCTCTCCATCCCGCGGCACGAGGACGAGCTCATGCAGCGGATCCACGCGCATTGGAGCGGGCTCGAAGCGATCGAGAGCACGTCGGACATCGCGTTACTCAGACGCCGAGGCGAGCTCGCGGCGTTCGCTGATCTCGATGACGAGCAGCTGCTCGCGGCGCTCGAGCGGTATCGGGAACAGAGCGACGAAGGAGTGGCGGCAAGGGACATCCGCGTTCCCGAGTGGGAGCTCCTGACCGGCGACCTCAGGCGCACGGGGCGCGACTTCACGGCACGTGCCGTCGGCGCCCCTGCGGGCTTCGAGGACGTGATCGAGCGGGTCGTCCTCGTCGAGAGGTTGCGTGAGGTGCAAGCGCTGCTCGGCTTCACCCGCGTGGACTCGCCCTTCGACGAGGACAACCTCGACGAGCGCCGAGTTCCGCTCGGGCGCGGGCGAGTGACGTTCCTCCCTGCTGCGGAGGTGCACGGAGAGGGGATCTTCGTCCAGCTCGTGGAGTCGGCGGTCTCCGAGTGGGTGAGCCGAAGCGGCGAGCGTGACGCCGAGTTCCGGGCTGCGCATGCGGCATGGAGAGAGCGTCGCCGTATTCCCGATCCGTCGGCGGGCTATCCCGGACTGCGGCTCGTCCTCGTGCACACCTTCGCCCACGCGCTCATGCGGCGGCTTGCGCTCGAGTGCGGGTATTCACAGGCCTCGATCAGAGAGCGGCTGTACGCGCTTCCGCCCGAGGATCCCGATGGGCCGATGGCGGGCGTCCTGCTCTATACCGCGGCGCCCGACTCCGAGGGGACCTTGGGTGGGCTGGTCAGGCTCGGCGAGCCGGAGGAGCTCGGACGGCACCTCCGCGGGGCGCTTCGCGATGCGGGTCTCTGCGCATCGGATCCGCTCTGCGCCGAGCACGCACCCGACGACGAGGGGATCACCTTGCACGGCGCGGCCTGCCATGCCTGCCTGTTCGCGCCGGAAACATCCTGCGAGCGGGGTAACCGCTACCTCGATCGGGCCGTCTTGACCGAGCTCATCACCGGGCTCGATCTCGGCTTCCTGCCCCGGCCATGAGCGAGCCGCTCGTCGAAGCGATCGGGAGGGCCGTCGAGTCGCTGCCCGATGGGGCGCTCGATGCCCTCGAGCGCGCGTTCCGCGACGGGCCATCGGCGAGCGCGGTGCTGGAGGCGGTTCCCACAGATGCGTACCGCGAGCGGGCACGCGCGCTCGTCCGCGCGCAGGAGGAGGCTGGAGTGGACGGGCCTGCGGTCGCGTTGGCGATCGCGGCGGCGCGTGACCGTGAGCGAGTGGCGCGCGCTCAGCGGGTGAGCGTGGTCTGGACAGGCCCGGAGACGCCGGCGATCGCGATGCGCCGAACAGATCAGGCGCTCCTCGAGTTGATCGCAATGGCCCGCCACCGGCTCATCGTCGTGAGCTTTGCGGTGTACAAGGTGCCGGAGGTCGCGGCCGCGCTGGCGGCCGCTTGCCGGGAGTGCGAGGTAGCGATCGTGCTCGAGTCGGAGGCGGAGAGCGGGGGCAGGGTGACATATGAGATGTCACAGGCGCTCGGGAGCGAGGTCGCCCAGCACGCGACGCTCTACACCTGGTCCTCGGATCAACGTCCGGACGTCGGAGGCGGCAAGCGCGCGTCGCTGCACGCGAAGTGCGCGGTCGCGGATGGCGTGCGGCTCCTCGTCTCGAGCGCGAACCTCACCGAGTACGCGTTCACGAAGAACATCGAGCTCGGCCTGCTCGTCGAAGGCGGAGACGTGCCTGCGCGGGTGCAGTCCCACTTGGAAGCGCTGATTGCCGGCAACGTGCTCCGGCCGCTTCCGTACCGACGACAGTAGCGGTGGACATCTTCGAACGGACGATTCGCGGACTCGAGGTCGGCCTCAAGGTCGGCGACATCGCCACCTTCGACCTCTGCACCTGCAGCGTGGACGACGACGTTAGAGAGGTGCTGAACAGGAGCGACCTCGAGCTCTTCTCAGCCATCCCCGTGCGCGGGAGCAGCGCGATCGTAGGCGTGCTCGAGCGTCCAACGGCAGCGAGAGGCCGAGTAGGCGAGGCGATGCGCCCGCTCGATGACTCGCTGCTCGTCGCATTCGATGAACCCATCAAGGGGTTCATCCCCAAGCTCCAGGAGACGCCCTACCGGCTCGTCGTCAGAGGAGCCCAGATCGATGGGATCGTCACCTGGAGCGATGTTCACAAGCTGCCGGTGAGGCTTCTCGTGTTCGCGCTGATCACGCACCTCGAGATGCTGATGGCCGAGGCGATCGTCGAGCACTACGGCGAGGACGGTTGGCTCGAGGCACTGAAGCCGAAGCGGCGCGAGAATGTGAACGAGAAGATCGTGACGCTGAGGGCGGATGAGCTCGACCCGCCGCTCATCGAGCTGACCGAGTTCGCGGACAATAAGGAGCTTCTCGTTGCGGGCCCGATAGCCGACTGGGAGATCGGATCCCGCAGGGCACGCGATGAGCTTCGGAGAATCGAAGACCTGCGGAACAAGGTCGCCCACGCCAGCGGGTTCGTGAATGACCACGGCGATCTCGCGCGATTCGTCGGCGTGCTCGCATCGGCCGAGGAGTGGATCGCCCGGCTCCAGTCGCACCGAGCCGCGGACCGAGAGCAGCACTGACTGCGGCCGCCAGTCCAGCCTGGGCGAGGTCGCCGCGCCTCGCTCAGCCGGAGCCGGAGACCGCGGCGAGCGCGCGCTCGAAGGCGGCCACGGTGCGGTCGATGTCCGGCTCGCGCGTGCGCCAGCCCGAGACGGAGAGGCGGATCGCGGCCCGGCCGTCCCACTCGGTGCCGCCCATCCAGGCCTCGCCGCTTCCCTGCACGCGCGCGAGCACGGCGCTCGTCGTCTCGTCGTCGGCGAAGCGGAAGAGCACCTGGTTGATGACGACCTCGTTCAGCAGCTCGCAGCCCGGAAGCGCGGAGACGCCGGCGGCGAAGCGCTGCGCCAGGTCGCAGCAGCGCTCGACGAGCTCGGCGACGCCACGGCGGCCGAGCGAGCGGAGCGCGGCGTAGACGGTGAAGGCGCGGGCGCGGCGGGAGGACTCGGGCGTCCAGTCGACGGCGTCGCGGAGCCACCTGCCCTGGCCCTCGAAGTAGGCGGCGTGCATGGTCATGGCGGCGTGGTGCGCGGCGGGGTGGGCGCAGAAGACGAGCCCGCAGTCGTAGGGGACGTTGAGCCACTTGTGCGCGTCGCTCGCCCACGAGTCGGCGCGCTCGGCGCCGGCGAGGAGGTGCCGCAGGCGCGGGCTCGCCGCCGCCCAGAGGCCGAAGGCGCCGTCCACGTGCAGCCACGCCCCCGCCTCGCGCGCGGCCTCGGCGATCTCCGGGAGCGGGTCGTAGGCGCCGGTGTTGACCTCCCCGGCCTGGGCGCAGACGATCGTCGGGCCCTCCCGGCCGGCGAGCGCTCCGCGCAGCTCCGCGGCGTCCATCCGGCCGCGGCCGTCGTCGGGGACGACGACGAGCTGCGCGGCGCCGATCCCGAGCAGGCGCAGCGCGCGGTCGACGGTGACGTGCCGCCGCCGCCCGACGAGGACGGCGATGGGCGGCGACCCGGCGAGCCCGCGCTCCCGCACGTCCCAGCCGGCCCGCGCGAGCACCTCCTGCCGCGCCGCCGCGAGCGCGGTCACGTGCGCCATCTGGCAGCCGGTGGTGAGGGCGAAGGAGGCGCCGGCGGGGAGCCCGAGCAGTTCCTTCAGCCAGTCGCCGACGACCTCCTCGACCACCGCGGCCGAGGGGCCGAGGACGCCGAGCCCGGCGCACTGGTCCCAGGCGGCGGTGAGCCAGTCAGCCGCCACCGTCGCGGGCAGCGTGCCGCCGGTCACGTAGCCGAAGTAGCGCGGCCCCGCGGTCGCGACCACGCCCGGGTCGGCGTCGCGCGCGAGCGCCTCGACCACGGCCAGCGGGTCGGCCGGCTCCTCCGGGAGCGGGCCGCCGAGCGCGGCCGCGAGCTCCTCCACGGGCGCCGTGGGGAAGACGGGCCGCTCGCCGAGCGACTCGAGGTAGTCGGCGGCGATCTCGGCCGTGCGTCGCAGAAGTTCCCGCTCGTCTGTCACGGGCGCGGAGTCTACGTCTGCATGAGGCGACGCCGGGCGGCTGATCCGGCTCGCTCGGTCCTCGGCCGGTCAGCGAGAGGAGTCAGAGACGGCGGGTCGGCGGCGAGCCCGTCTGGGCCGACTCCGGCGAGCCGCTCCGCGGCGTCCTCCCAGAAGACCGCTGCGCTCCCGGCGCCATGGATGCCGACGATCGGCGTGCCCGTGCCGCGCTCCTCGTAGTAGAGCTGCACGCCGTTTGCCGTGACACGTGGCACGGCGCACGAGCTTACCGCCTGCGCGTCAGGCGGCGAGCAGCCGCTCGAAGCGCTCGGGGTCGTCGAAGGGCCCGACGAGCGCCAGGTAGAGCCGCTTCCCCTCGAGCAGGTCGCGGGCGACGCGCTGCACGTCCTCGGCGCTGACGGCGTCGAGCTGACGCAGCACCTCGTCCGGCTCCTCGATCTCGCCCTCGAGCACCTCGCGCCGGAGGCCGTACTGGATCGTCCCCTGCGGGCTCTCCAGCCGGAGAACGAAGCGGCCCTTCGCGTAGCCGCGCGCCTTCTCCAGCTCGTCGGCCGGGACGGGCTCGCGCGCGATCGTCCGCAGCTCACCGAGGATGGTGGCGATCGCCTCGTCGACGCGGTCGACGTCCACGCCAGCGCTCGCGTACACGGTGCCCGTGTCGGTGTAGGCCGCGCTGCCAGCATGCACGTAGTAGGCGAGCCCACGCCGCTCACGGATCTCGGTGAAGAGCCTGGAGGACATGCCTCCGCCGAGGACGACGGTGAGGAGCTGGAGCGCGTAGCGGTCCGGGTGCCCGATGGGGTAGCCGCGGACGCCCAGGACGAGGTGAGCCTGCTCGGAGGCCCTGGTGTGCAGCGCCACCGACGAGCCGGCGGACGGGAGCTGGACGGGGGCCGGCGCTCCGGTCGGCCGGGGCTCGAGGCCGCCGAGGAGGTCCTCTAGGCGCTCGAGCAAGCCGTCTCCGATCCTCCCGGCGACCCCGACGACCATGCGCTCGGGCCGGTACCAGCTCTCGAGGTAGGAGAGGAACGTTTCGCGGGTCGCCGCCTCGATCGTCTCGCGGGTGCCGAGGATGTCCCAGCCGAGTGGTTGGTCGCCGTACAGGAGGCGGTCGTAGACCGAGCCGACGTAGCGCTGGGGCGTGTCCAGGTAGACGTTCATCTCCTCGAGGATCACGCCCTTCTCCTTCTCGATCTCTGCGGGGTCGAAGCGGGAGTTCCGGAGCATGTCCGTGAGGACGTCGAGGGCGATGTCCCGGGTCTCGGAGCCGCAGCGGACGTAGTACCCCGTGAGCTCCTTGCCGGTAAAGGCGTTGAACTCGCCGCCGATGGCGTCGATCTCGGCCGAGATCGCGCGCGCGGTCGGGCGTCGCTCGGTGCCCTTGAAGAACATGTGCTCCGCGAAGTGCGCGATCCCCTTCGCGTCGGGCGTCTCGTAGCGCGAGCCGGCGGCGAGCATGACGAAGCACGACACCGAGCCCACCTGCGGGTTCGGGGCCGTGACCACGCGGACGCCATTGGCGAGCGTCGTCTTGGAGAAGACGGGCATCCGGGCGATGGTATAGAGAGCATCCTGTGCCGGGAGAGCTGACCCGCACGGCGATCGCCGCCCAGCCCGCCTGGCTCCGGCAGGTGCCCGAGCGGGTCGGCGGGCTCCGGCTGCCGGAGGGCGCGCGCGTCCTCTTCACGGGCTGCGGCACCTCCTTCCACGCGGCGCTGGCCTGCGGGCCGGCGGCCCAGGCGCTCGAGGTCGTACTCGGCAACGCGCCCGCAGCCGACGTCTTGGTCGCGATCAGCCACGAGGGGGAGACGCCGCTGACGCTGGAGGCCGTGCGCGCCTTCCCCGGCGAGACCTGGCTCGTCACCGGAGCGCCGGAGAGTCCGCTCGCGCAGGCGGTAGACCACGTCGTCGTCGCCACGCCGGCGCTCGAGCAGAGCTACTGCCACACCGCGAGCTACGCCTGCGCCGTCGCCGCCGGGCGGGCGCTGCGCGGGGAGGACGTGAGCGGGCTGGCGGCGGCGGTCGAGCGCGAGCTGGCCGCGCCGCCGCTTCCCGCCTCTCCGCACGAGCGCTTCCTCGTCGCCGGCGCGGGCCGCGACACGGCCACCGTGCTCGAGGCTGTGCTCAAGCTCCGCGAGGGTGCGCACGTGGCCGCCGAGGCGCACCACACCGAGCAGCTCCTGCACGGCCACCTGGCCGCAGTCGATCCCTCCGTGCGCTGCTTCGTGCTCGAGGGCGAAGGACGGGCGGCCGAGCGCGCCCGCGATGCCATGCGGGCGCTCGCCGAGCTCGGCTGCGAGGCGACGCTCGTCCCCACGAGCCATCCCGTCGTCGACGTCGTCCGCTTCCAGCGCCTGACGGTCGACCTCGCGGACGCGCGCGGGATCGACCCCGACCTCATCCGCTGGGACGAGGAGCCCTGGGACCGCGCCCGCAAGGCGACGGGCTTCCTCGATCCCTGAGACGAGAGCCGCTACACGAGCTCGCCGAGGGCCTCGAGCAGCCGGTCTACCTCCTCGGCGGTGTTGTAGTGGACGATGCCCGCCCGCACCGCGCCGTCCTCGAGCCCGAGATGACGCATCGTCTCGACTGCGTAGTAGTCCCCGTGCCAGACGGCGAGGTCGCGCTCGGCGAGGAAGACGGCGACCTCCTCCGGCGTCCGTCCGGGCACGTTGAAGCAGAAGGTCGGGACGCGGCCCTCCATCCTCCGCAGGCCGTAGAGCTCGATCCGCTCGGGAAGCCCCGCGAGGAAGCGTGCGCCGAGCTCCCGCTCGTGCCCCTGGATCGCCTCCCAGCCCAGCGAGTCCACGTACTCGACAGCGGCGAGGAAGCCGGCGAGGAGCTCATGCTGGGCCGTGCCGAGCTCGAAGCGGTGCCCGACGGGCTCGTCCGCCGCCGGGCGCACCTTGTACGGGCGCCAGGAGCCGATCAGGTCGCGCTTGCCGAAGGCGAGGCCGAGGTGGGGGCCGAAGAACTTGTACGGAGAGCAGATGAGCACGTCCACATCCCAGGCGGCGACGTCGATCGGGCCGTGCGGGGCATAGTGGACCGCGTCCGCCCAGGCGAGCGCGCCGGCTTCGTGGGCCAGCTCGACGATCCGGCGCACGTCGGGCGCCGTCCCCACCGAGTTGGCGGCGACGGGGAAGGCGACGACGCGTGTGCGCTCCGAGAGCTTCGCCGCCAGGTCGTCGTAGTCGAGCGCGAGCTCCTCGGTCACCCCCGCGACGCGCACGACGATCCCGAGGTCGTGGGCGAGCTCGAGCCAGGGCGAGACGTTCGCGTCGTGGTCGAGGGTCGTCACGACGACCTCGTCCCCCGCGCGGAGCGTCCGCCCGAGCGCGCGGGTGAGGAGGAAGTTGAGCGCGGTCATGCTCGGGCCGAAGGCGACCTCCTCGGCGGAGCAGCCGAGGAAGGAGGCCGCGCGCTCGTGCGCCCGCTCGACGAGCTCGACCGTCCGTCGCGAGGTCTCGTACGGTGCGCCGATGTTCGCGTTGTCGTAGCGCAGGTAGTCGGCGATCGCGTCGATCACCTCGTCCGGGCACTGCGTGCCGCCGGGCCCGTCGAAGAACGCCAGCCGCCGATCGAGGGCGGTAAAGCGCGCGCGGACGGCCTCGATGTCGAGCGCGACGGTGCTCACGGAATCTCCTCGCCGTTGATCGTCCAGCGGTAACGGGGCTTCGCGGTGAGCGAGTTTCCGACGAAGCAGCCGATCTCGGCCTTCTCGACGAGCGCCGGGAGCTCCTCCCGCGGCGGCGCCGGCGCGAGCTGCACGTCGAAGGACGCCTCGATCTCGACGAACGCGTAGCGGCCGTCCTCCTCGCGACGCGTGACGACGCCGTGCGCAGCGCCGGAGCCGACGCAGTTCGCGCCCGCCCGCCGGGCCGCATAGTCCATGCTCGCGAGGGTGCAGCGGACGAGCCCCGCGAGCACGTAGTGCTCGGCCCACCACTCGGCCTCGCGCGGCAGGGGGCTCCCGCCGAGCGAGCTTCGGGCGACGCGGTCGCGGTCGACCGTGACGTCGAACTCGTGGACACGCGGCTTGATCGCCACGGAGGCAGCCTACCGCCGTCGTCCGAGGCGTTGCCTAGGGTGCAGGTCGTGGACGAGCGGCTCCGGACGCTCAGCGAGGCCGAGTGCTACGCGCGCTGCTACGGGTGGCGGTGGACGGACGACTCCGTACGGGTGCTTCGGCGGGAGCCGGATCCGCGCGAGGATCCCTCGGAGACGGGCGAGCGCCTGCGAGCGCTGCTCGAGTTGCGGCTCGACGCGCGCGAGCCGGAAGCCGCCTGACCACGTCCGCGGTCCCGGACGTCCTCGGGCCCGGTGTCCGCGTCGTCTTCTGCGGCATCAACCCCGGCCGCGCGAGCGCTGCCGCGGGCGCGCACTTCGCGAACCCGCGCAACGACTTCTGGCGGTTGCTGCACGCCGCCGGCTTCACGCCACGGCTCTACGCGCCGCACGAGCAGCACGCGCTGCTCGACCTCGGGATCGGTCTCACGAACGCGGCACGGCGGACGACGCGGGGCGCGGGCGAGCTGCGCAAGGCCGACTTCGTGGGCGCCGCCGAGCGGCTCGAGGAGATCGCGCGCGCGTACGTGCCGCGCGTGATCGCCTTCGTGGGCAAGGCCGCCTACCAGGGCGTCTTCCGTGAGCGTCCGGAGCACGGGCTCCAGGGGCGCCGCCTCGCGGGCGTGCCGCTCTTCGTCCTTCCCTCGACCTCGCCGGCGAACGCGGCCGTCTCCTGGGAGGAGCGGCTGCGTTGGTTCCGGGCGCTGCGAGACTTCGTGGGGTGAGCGACCTCCGTCTGCGCCGCGCCGCGCGGGCGCTCGTCCTCGACGAGCGAGACCGGATCCTGCTCGTTCGCTTCGGGGAAGGCGAGCACGCGGTGTGGCTGACGACCGGTGGGGGCATCGAGACGGGCGAGTCGGACGAGCGTGCCCTCCGGCGAGAGCTCCTCGAGGAGGCGGGTCTCGAGGAGTTCGAGCTCGGCCCGCCCGTCTGGACGCGAACGGTGCACGCGCCGCTCGACGGTGGGCGCTTCGACGGACAGTGCGAGCGCTACTACCTCGTCCGCGTTCGCTCCTTCGAGCCCGCCCCGCGCCTGAGCTGGGCGGAGCTGCGGGAGGAGGGGATGACGGCGGTGCGCTGGTGGACGCTCGAGGAGCTGGAGACGGCAGACGTGCGCTTCGCGCCGCGCCGCCTCCCGCTCCTCCTTCGCGAGCTGCTCCGGCACGGGCCTCCCGCGGAGCTCCTGGACGTCGGTCTCTAGGGCTCAGTCGCGCCAGCGGTTGGTGATCGGCGTGCGCCGGTCGCGGCCGAACGCCTTCGGACGGAGCTTCACCCCGGGCGGCGCTTGCCGGCGCTTGTACTCGGCCCGGTCGACGAGCGCCACCGCGCGCTCGACGACCTCGGGGTCGAACTCCTCGAGCAGCTCCTCTCGCGAGCGATCGCGCTCGACGTACGCCTCGAGCACCGGGTCGAGGAGCTCGTACGGCGGGAGCGAGTCCTCGTCGCGCTGGTCGGGGCGGAGCTCGGCGCTCGGGGCGCGCTCGATCGTGCTCGCGGGGATCAGCTCCCGGCCGGCGCGTTCGTTCAGGTAGCGGGCGAGCCGGAAGACGTCCGTCTTGAAGACGTCTTTCAGGAGCGCGAAGCCGCCGACCATGTCGCCGTAGAGCGTCGCGTAGCCGACCGCGAGCTCGGACTTGTTCCCGGTCGAGACGACGAGCCAGCCGTAGGTGTTCGAGAGCGCCATCACGACGACGCCCCGCACGCGGGCCTGGAGGTTCTCGTCGGCGAGACCGCGCAGCCCGCCCGTCGCCTCGGCGAGCTCGCGACGGAAGGTCTCGACCATCGCCTCGATCGGGATCTCTCGGAAGTCGCAGCCGAGCGCCTCCGCGAGCCGCCGCGCGTCCGTGCGTGTCCCCTCGGAGGTGAAGCGGGAGGGCATGGAGACGCAGTGGACGCGCTCGGGCCCGAGTGCGTCCGCGCACAGCGCCGCCGTCAGCGCGGAGTCGATGCCGCCTGAGACGCCGACGACGACGTCGTGGAACCCGTTCTTGTCCACGTAGTCGCGCAGCCCTAGGGTGAGCGCTCGTCGCATCTGCTCGAGCTCGGGCTCGAACGGGGCGACGGGGTGGCTCGCGGGGTGGTGCCCGGCACCGCGGGCTCCTGCGAGCTCGACGATTCGCACCTCGGGCGCCGTCTCCCGCGAGCGCTCGAGCTCGCGCCGCCGGATGTCTCGCAGACGCCGGCCGATCGCGAGCTCCGGTGAGACGTCGACGACGAGGAGGTGCTCCTCGAACCCCGGTGCGCGCGCGACGACGGTGCCGGAGTCGTCGAGCACGACGGAGTGGCCGTCGAAGACGAGCTCGTCCTGGCCGCCGACGAGGTTGCAGAAGGCCACGTACGCGCTCGTGTCGCGGGCGCGCGTGACGAGCATCTCCTCCCGCTCCTCCGCCTTTCCGACGTGGAACGGCGATGCGGAGAGGTTGACGATGAGCTGCGCGCCGGCGAGGGCGAGGTCGGTGGCGGGAGGGCCGGGCTGCCAGACGTCCTCGCAGATCGTGAGGCCGACGTACGTCTCGCCGAGGCGGAGGAGCACGAGCTCGCGACCCTCTCCGAAGTAGCGGTGCTCGTCGAAGACGCCGTAGTTGGGCAGGAAGTGCTTGCGGTAGACGGCGCGCACCGCCCCGTCGGCACAGACGGCGCACGCGTTGGCGAGGTCGCGGTCGAGCCAGGGCGTGCCGACGAGGGCGACGAGCCCCTCGGTCGCGCGCGCGATCTCGCCCACCGCCGCGTGCGCGGCGCGCACGAACGCCGGTCGGAGGAGGAGGTCCTCGGGCGGGTAGCCGGTGACCGCGAGCTCCGGGAAGACGACGAGGTCGGCGTCGGCCTCGCGCGCCGTCCCGAGCACGTCGACGATCCGGTCGCGGTTGCCCTCGATGTCGCCGACGACGACGTCGAGCTGCGCGAGGGCGAGCCTCACGGTTTTCGCCTCGCAGTCACAAACCGCAGTCTATCCTCGCCGGGCCGCCCGCCCACGACGTAGGCTGGCGCGGATGCGCATCACCTTCCCTCGCCGCTTCCGTGGCCCGCTCACCTCTGCGAACGGCGGCTACGCCTGCGGCCGGCTCGCCTCGCTCGTCGGCGCGCCCGAGGTGGAGGTCACGCTGCGCCTCCCGCCCCCGCTCGACCGCCCCCTCGACGTCCGTCGCGAGGGCGAGCGCATCCTGCTCCTCGACGCCGAGGAGCTCGTCGCGGAGGCGAGGCCGGCGGCCGTCGAGCTCTCCGCGCCGGAGCCCGTCTCGTACGAGGCGGCGCTCGAGGCTGAGCGACGTCACGTCAGGGTCGGCGATCCGGTCTTCCGCGAGTGCTACGTCTGCGGAACCCGGGCGGAGGGAGACGGGCTCGCCGTCCACGTCGGGCCCGTGGCGGGCCGCGAGCCGCTGCATGCCGCGACCTGGGTCGTGCGCGAGGTCTCGCCGGCGATCGTGTGGGCGGCGATCGACTGCCCGGGCGCCTACGCCGTCGGCGCCGAGGGGAGGGGCGAGGCCGTGCTCGGGCGGATGACCGCTCGTGTCGAGGGCCTCCCTCGGCTCGGCGAGCGCTGCGTCGTCGTCGCCTGGCCGCTCGGCGAGGACGGGCGGAAGCTCTACGCGGGCACGGCGCTCTTCGCCGAGAGCGGCGAGCCGCTCGCCGTCGCGCGCCAGGTCTGGATCCTCCCGCGCGCGTAGGACTCGGCAGGGCGACTCGTCGATCGTCGCAGGGGCGACCCTTGTACCGCGCAACACTGGGGTCAGGTCCCTTTCGTTGCGCGCGTGCTCGGTGCCTTCCCTCGCTGCAACACGGGAGACCTGACCCCCTGTTGCGCGTGGGTCGCCCTCGTCCCGGCAGGACGAGGGACGCGGGCGAGGCAAGCCTCGCCCCGACGGGCGGCGGGATCGGTGCGCGCGTCCGTCCGGAGCCACGGCGCGGTCGGGGTGGGATCGTAGGGGCGACCCTTGGGTCGCCCGGATCCCGAAGCGGCGGTTGCCGACGCGGACGTCAGCGTCGAAGCCGGATCGCGTTCAGGTCGCTCGCGACGACCTCGTCCGCGCGCCGGATCAGGTCCTCGATGTCGTCGTGCTCGGCGTGGAGGTAGCGGCCCGCGAGCGCGTCGGCGCGTCCCGAGGCGAGCACGCGTACCAACGTTGGCGCGAGCTCGGGCGGAGTCCACGGCGCGTCCTCGGGGAACCAATCCTCGGTCATGGCGGTCCGTACGAGACCGGGGCTGATGACGAAGACCGGGACGCGTCCGCGGAGCTCCTCGGCCAGGCACTCGCCGTAGCGCCAGACGGCGGCTTTGCTCGCCGGATAGGCCGTCGTGCGCGATCCGGGGAGGTACGCGGCGCCACTCCCCGTGATGACGATGCGGCCCGATCCCCGCTCGAGCATCGCCGGGAGCACCGCCCGGCAGCAGAGGTGGACGCCGAGGACGTTCACCTCGAACGTCCGCCACCACCGCTCGAGGTCGGCCTCCCAGGTCGGCTCGCGGGGCCCGGCGACGCCGGCGTTCGCCACGAGCAGGTCGATCGGGCCGAGCTCGGCCTCCGTGCGCGCGACCCAGCGCTCGACATCCTCGCGCCTCGACACGTCCCCGACGAGGCCGAGCCCGCCGACCTCGGCCGCGACGGACTCGACCTGCTCGGCCGTACGGCCGGTGACGGCGACGCGCATCCCGGCCGCCGCCAGCTCGAGCGCGATCGAGCGCCCGATTCCCCGACCGCCGCCCGTGACGAGGGCGACGCCTGTGAGCGCGTCAGAGGGCACGCGCGATCTCCTCGAGCGCCTCGGGGTTCTCGAGGGTGGAGAGGTCGCCGGGATCCTGACCGAGCGCGCGCGCTCGCACCGCACGCCGCACGATCTTCGCGCTCCGCGTCTTCGGGAGCGCCGAGACGAAGACGACACGGTCGGGCTTGAACGCCTTCCCCAGCTCGTCCGCGATCGCGCGCGCGACGTCCTCGGGGGTCGTCTCGGCTCCCGGCCGCAGCACACAGAAGAGCCAGGGCACCTCCCCTTTCACGTCGTGCGGCACGCCGATCGCCGCCGCCTCGGCGACGGCCGGGTGCCCGACGGCGGCCGACTCGAGCTCGGCGGGGCCGATGCGCTTGCCGGCGATGTTGAGCGTGTCGTCGGAGCGGCCGTGCAGGTACCAGTAGCCGTCCTCGTCCACCGAGGCCCAGTCGCCGTGTGTCCAGACGCCGGGGAAGCGACGCCAGTACGTATCGAGGTAGCGCTCCGGATCGCGCCAGATGCCGCGCGTCATGCCGGGCCACGGGCGCTTGCAGACGAGCTCGCCCACCTCCCCCCGCACGGGACGTCCCTGCTCGTCGAAGACGTCGAGGTCCTGGCCGAGCGCCGGGAAGCCGAGCGAGCACGGCTTCGTCGGCGCGAGCCAGCTCACCGAGAGGAAGCAGGCGCCCACCTCCGTGCCGCCGGAGATGTTGATGATCGGAATCCGGCCCTTGCCGCAGACGTGGGCGTCGAGCCACTCGTAGGGGCCGCGGTTCCAGGGCTCTCCGGTCGTCGTCACGGCGCGCAGCGAGGAGAGGTCGGCATCGGGCTCTCCATGCGGGATGAGCGCGCGTACGAGCGTGGGCGAGACGCCGAGCATCGTCACCCGCTCGCGCTCGACGAGGCTCCAGATCCGATCCGGAGGACGATCGGGCGCGCCCTCGAGGTAGACGACCGCGGCGCCGAGCGCTCCCGCGCCCACGACGGTCCACGGCCCCATGATCCACCCCATGTCCGTCGCGAAGAGGACGCGGTCGCCCGGCTTCAGGTCGGCCTGGTAGGCGGCCTCGCGGGCGATGGAGAGCAGGAAGCCGCCCTGGACGTGGAGCGCTCCCTTCGGCTTCCCCGTCGTCCCCGAGGTGTAGGCGAGGAGGTAGGGAGCCTCGCTTCCCACCTCGCGTGGGGGGAGCGTGCCCGGGGAGGCGGCGACGAGCTCGTCCCAGTCGTGGTCACGTCCCGGCGTCCAGGGCACGTCGATCTCGAGCCGCCGCCAGACGACGACGTGCTCGATCGACGGGACGTCGCGCACGGCTTCGTCGGCGATCGCCTTCATGGGAACCGTCGAGCCGCGTCTCAGCGAGCCGTCCGCGGTGACGAGGACGCGCGCCTCGGCGTCGGCGAGCCTCGTGGCGACGGCGGGCGCTGCGAAGCCGGAGAAGATCGGGACCTGGATCGCGCCGAGGTGCGCGCAGGCGTGCGAGGCGATCGCCGCCTCCGGCGCCATCGGCAGGTAGAGCCCGACCGTGTCCCCCTCCTGGACGCCGAGCTCCGCGAGCGCCTCCGCGAGCCGAGTGACCGCGTCCGAGAGCTCGCGCCAGGTGAGCGCCCGTCGCGCTCCGTCCTCGGGCGCCCAGATCGCGGCCTCCTCGTCGGGACGCTCGCGCGCCCAGCGGTGGACGCACGCCTCGGCGAGGTTGAGGCGCGCTCCGACGAACCAGCGCGTCCACTCGGGCCCTCGCGAGTCGTCCAGCACGGCGTCCCAGTCCCGCGCGAACGGGATCCCGAGGTCGTCGCGCACGGCGCGCCAGAAGCGGTCGGGCTCCTCGACCGAGAGGCGATGGAGCTCCTCGTAGGTCGCGCAGCCGAGCGTGCGCGCGAGCCGCGTCACGTTCGCGGCCGCGAGCTGCTCGGGGCTCGGCGTCCACGTGAAGCGCCGACCCTGGTTAGTATCTGCTAGCTTAGCGCTCACTAACTTCTAGGGAAAGGCGAGGCATGACTGGTCGCATCTTGGCAGAGCGAGACCGCATGTGGTTGACGCTCGCTGCCGTCTCCGTCGGGCTCTTCATGATCATGCTCGACAACACGGTCGTGAACGTCGCGCTGCCGGCGATCCAACGCGACCTGGAGGCGACGCTCCCCGAGCTGCAGTGGGTCGTCACGGGGTACGCGCTCGCCTTCGCGGCTTTCATGCTCATCGGCGGCAAGGTCGCGGACGCGTACGGCCGGCGCCGGATCTTCGTGCTCGGGATCCTCGTCTTCACCGGCGCGTCGCTCCTCTGCGGCCTCGCCGGCTCGAGCGAGGCGCTCATCGCCGCGCGAGTGGTACAGGGGCTCGGGGCGGCCCTCATGAGCCCGGCCACGCTCTCCATCATCGCCGCCACCTTTCCGCCTGCCCGGCGCGGGGTCGCGGTCGGTGTGTGGGCGGGCGTCTCCGCGCTCGCGCTCGCGATCGGCCCCCTCGTCGGGGGCCTGCTCACCGAGCACCTGAGCTGGCACTGGATCTTCTTCGTCAACGTCCCGGTCGGCGTCGCCGGCGTGCTCGCGAGCTACCTGCTCGTCCCAGAGTCACGCGACGAGACGCACGAGCGCCTCGACCTCCCGGGGCTTGCGACCTCCGGGCTCGGGCTGTTCGCTCTCACGTACGGGCTCATCGAGGCGAACACGTACGGCTGGACGTCGACGCGGATCCTCGGCTCCTTCGCGCTCGCCGCCCTCGCGCTCTCCGCCTTCCTCGTCCTCGAGCGCGTCCAACGGGCGCCGATGCTCCCACTCGATCTCTTCCGGAACCGGACGTACACGGGGGCGAACACGGTCACGCTCCTCGCCGCGCTCGCGATGTTCGGGGTGTTCTTCTTCATGTCCCTATACATGCAGGGGATCCTCGGCTACTCGGCGGTGAGGACAGGCGCCGCGTTCCTGCCCATGACCATCCTCATCATCGTCGTCGCGCCGCTCGCCGGGAGGACAGCCGACCGAATCGGCTCGCGCTCGCTCATGACCGGCGGGATGCTCCTCGTCGCCCTCCATCTCGCCTACCTGTCGCGGCTCGGAGTGGACGCGACGTACGCCGAGCTCCTGCCCGGCTTCCTCCTCGGTGGCGTGGGAATGGCTCTCACGATGACGCCGAGCACGGCCGCTGCGACGCGTGCGGTGCCGGTCGAGAAGGCCGGGGTGGGGGCGGCGGTGCTGAACGCCTTCCGACAGGTGGGCGGCTCGCTCGGAATCGCGGTCATGGGCGCGATCATGGCCCGCGAGGCCGGCAGCGTCCGCGCGCCGGAGGCCTTCATGCGGGGGTTCGAGCACGCGCTTCAGACCGCGGCCGGGATCGCCCTCGTCGGCGCGATCGTCGCCTACCTCCTCGTCCGCCCGCACGAGGGGGCGGGGCGGTCGGCGCGCGCGAGCGCTCCGGAGCCGGCGGCATGATCCCTCGAACCGCGACCCGTCTGCCGGCCGCCGAGCGTCGCCGCGCGCTGCTCGACGCGGCGCTCCGCGTCTTCTCGAGCGGGAGCTACGCGGGGGCGACGACCGCCGAGATCGCCCGCGAGGCGGGTGTCTCGGAGCCGATCCTGTACCGACACTTTCGGTCGAAGCGCGACCTCTACCTCGCCTGCCTCGACGACGTGTGGCAGCGCAAGCGTGCGCTTCTCGAGCGGACGTTCGCGCAGCGGGGGCCGGTCGAGGGCTGGCGGAGCCTCGGCCCTGCCTCGATGCGGGAGATGAAGGTCCTCCTCCCGAGCCTGTGGATGCAGGCGATCACCGAGGCGGGCGAGGATCCGGAGATCCGTCGCCACGTCCGCCGGCACATGCGCGAGGTGCACGACTTCTTCGCCGACATGCTGCGGAAGCTCCAGGAGGCCGGTGTGGTTCACCCTGACCGGGACGCGGACGCGGAGGCCTGGGTGTTCATCGGAGGCGCGCTCCTGCAGGCGGTCGCCGACCGGCTCGGCGGCCCACTGGACACGGACGACATCGAGGCGATCCGGGCGCAGCGGCACCGGTGGCTCACGGGGGAAGCGTAGGCCCGGCCGGCTGCCGCGCTCCTGCAGGCCCCGGACGCAGAACGCCCCCGGCTGCGGCTCCGGGGGCGTTCTCCGTTCGAGGCGACCCCTTCCCGGGGGAGGCGAGTCGGTGTTCGTGGCTCTGCGGCCCAGCCACGGACTCCCTGCACTCGCCTGCGGATCCGGCGGTGGTGCCCTCGCATCCGACCTGGCGTCCGGTCGGTGCGGTGTGCGGCTGACTATAGGAGCCAGGTCCAGAAAAGTCAAGTAGCTTAGTCAAGTGATTTCGACTAGCCTGTGCTTGACTGCACTCGCGCCGCGCGAATCCCCCTCCCGGGGGAGCACGCGCGGACACGACCCGTGTTGACTCCGACGCAGGGATGACCGAGACCGCCACCCAGACCGCCTCCGTCCGGACCGGCGCCTCGCTCGGCGAGCGCCTGCGCGCGCTTCGTCTCTCCGCGGGGCTGACGCAGACCGAGCTCGCGGGCGGGCGCTTCTCGAAGGAGTACATCAGCCAGATCGAGCGCGGGAAGACCCGCCCGACGCAGGAGACGATCGCGTTGCTCGCCGAGCGGCTCGGGGTCGACGCGACGTTCCTCGCCCACGGGGTCTCGGTCGAGGAGCAGACGCGGGCGGACGCGCAGCTCGCGCGCGCCGAGGCGCTCTCGGAGGCACACGACTACCAGGGCGCGCTCGACGCCTTCGCCGAGGCGAGGGCGGCCGTCGAGGCCGCGGGATCGGACGAGCTCCGACTCCGAGCGCTCCTCGGCGAGTCGTGGGCGCTCCAGCAGCTCGGTGACATCCGAGCGGCGCTCGAGCTCCTCCGGCACGCGCGCGAGCTTGCCGAAGGGGAGCAGTTCTCGGACCTCGAGCGCGCGGAGGTGCTCTTCCGACTCGGCGTCGCCCGCTACAAGCTCTCGAGCATCGGCACCGCGCTCGCGCTCCTCGGGGAGGCCCTCGCCCTCGCGGAGCGCTCCGGCCTCCCATGCGACCTCCTGCGCGCGGACATCCTGGGGTGGCGCTCCCGCTGCCATCGTCGTCAGCGCGACTACGTCGCGGCGCGGGAAGACGTGGAGCGCGCGCTGGAGCTCGCGCAGGCCGTCGGCGATCGCCGGGCGATCGCGAACACGTACTTCCAGGCATCGCTCATCGCGCAGCGCGAGGGGCACTGGCTGCTCTCGCGCAACTATGCGCTCCGCGCGCGCGAGCTCTACCAAGAGCTCAACGACGAGCGCAACGTCGGCCGGCTCCTGCTCAACCTCGGTGGCCTCACGCTGCTCCTCGGCGACGAGGAGAAGGCCGTCGAGCACTTGGAGGCCTCGCTCGAGCGGGCCGTCGAGAGTGGCTCTCCGGCGGACGTCGCGCAGGTCTTGGAAGGTCTCGCCCAGGTGCACCTGCGCCGGGGCGAGTACAAGGAAGCAGAGGAGCGCGCGCGCAAGGCGCTCGCTCTGCTCGAGGGTAGGGAGGACTTCCTCGACGAGGTCTCTCCATCGCAGCTCGTACTGGGGCGGGCGTTGATGGAGCAGGGTCTCCTCGACGAGGCGGAGGAGTGCTTCCGGGCTGCCGACGCGGCTGCCGAGCAGCTCGCGTCGCTCAGCCACCGAACGGAGGCCTGGGTCGCGCTGGGCGACCTCGCTGCGCGTCGCGGTGACGCGGGCGAGGCCGCGCGTCTCTACCGGAACGCCGCAGAGGCGCTCCTTGAAATCCGCTTCTAAGAGAGAGGAGGTCGCCGTGAAGCCTCGCCTGATGGTTCTTCTCGTCAGCCTGGCGCTGGTCGCGGCTTGGGCAGGGAAGGTGCTCGCCCCCCTGTCCTGGTCGGACGGTCACCTCTAGGCTCTCGCCGCTCGCGGCGCGTCCGGGTCGTCCCGTGAGACGCTCGGCCGCGCCGCGAGCGCGTGCTCGACCCGAGGGGTCGCTGTGCCCGCGGACGAGGAGCGAGTCGGGCTAGACTCGCTCGCGTCATGCGACGTGCAGCGGTCGCGATCGCAGCGCTCTCGACGCTGCTCGTCGGGTGCGGTGGGGGTAGCGACACCGCCGCGCCCAGCGAGTCCGCTCCTGGTGGCGGACGGACGCTCGAGGAGCTCTGGCGCGCCCCGGGCGACGACGTCGCCGTCGTCGCGGGGACGCTGACGCACGTTCCCGGCGACGTCCGCGTGTCGTTCCTCGTCCTCGACGCCGAGGGCGCTCCCGTCCTGCTCCCGACCGCGCGGGTCTGGGTCTCGCGCGCGCTCGAGGAGGCGCCGTTCCTCGAGACGAAGGCGCAGCTCGAGCGGATCGGCGTGCCCGGCCTCTCGCAGGCCGACGCCACGCACATCTACGTCGCACACCTCCGTCTCACGGAGCCGGGGACCTACTGGCTCCTCGCGGAGCCCGAGGGCGGCGACCCCGTGCAGGCGCTCGGGAACGTCGTCGTCGCCGCGGACGATCCCGTCCCCGACGTCGGCGAGGCCGTCCCCCGGTCGGAGACGCCCACGCTCGCCTCCGTCGGCGGCGATGCCGCCCGGATCACGACGCGCACCCCTCCCGACGAGCTCCTCCTGCGTCACTCCGTCGCCGACTCGATCCGCGCGGGGGTGCCGTTCGTCGTGACCTTCTCGACGCCGAGGTTCTGCGCGAGCAGGACGTGCGGCCCCGTCGTGGACGTCGTCGAGGAGGTCGCCAAGCGGTTCCAGGGCGAGCGCATCCGGTTCATCCACGTCGAGGTGTACGAGGGCAACGACCCGGCCAAGGGCTACAACCGCTGGATGCGGGAGTGGGGGCTCGAGACGGAGCCGTGGACCTTCCTCGTCGACGCGGAGGGGAAGCTCGTCGAGCGCTACGAGGGCGTCGTCTCGGTCAGCGAGCTCGAGAACGCCGTCAACGACCTCCTCGCGCGGACGTAGTCGCGCCGGCGGGCTGCTAGCGTCGAGCCGTGTCCCGCACCTCAGCCGAGCGCTCGACCGAGTACGCGAAGGACGTCCTCGTCACCGTCCCGTGGCTCGCCGAGCGCCTCGGCGCGCCGGAGATCGTCGTCGCCGAGGTGGACGAGGATCCCGATCTCTACGACGAGGGCCACATCCCGGGCGCGGTGAAGCTGCACTGGCGCGACGACCTCCAGGACCCGCTGGTTCGGGACGTCGTCGCGAAGGAGCGCTTCGAGCAGCTCATGGGCGAGCGGGGTATCAGCGAGGAGACGACGGTCGTCCTCTACGGCGACAAGAACAACTGGTTCGCCGCGTACGCCTACTGGTGCTCTGAAGCTCTTCGGCCACCGCGACGCGCGGCTGCTCGACGGCGGCAGGCAGAAGTGGATCGAGGAAGGGATGGAGCTCACGGCCGCACCCACTGTGCGCGCGCCCGCCGTCTACCGCGCGCGCGAGCGAGACGAGTCGATTCGGGTGCGACGCGACGAGGTGCTCGCAGGGCTCCGCGACCCCCGGATCGCGCTCGTCGACGTCCGCAGCCCCCAGGAGTACGCAGGGGAGCTGATCGCCCCGCCCGGGTACGAGCAGGAAGGCGCCTCCCGCGCCGGCCACATCCCGGGCGCGCAGTCGATCCCGTGGACCTCGGCGGTGCGGGACGATGGGACGTTCCGCAGCGCCGCCGAGCTCCGCGAGCTGTACGTCTCGCGCGGCGTCGTGCCCGAGAAGGAGGTGCGGGCCTACTGCCGCATCGGCGAGCGGAGCGCCCACACGTGGTTCGTCCTCCACGAGCTGCTCGGCTACGAGAACGTGCGCAACTACGACGGCTCGTGGACCGAGTGGGGCAACCTCGTCGACGTCCCGATCGAGCGCTGAGGCCGGGCGGCGCCGTCAGACGACCTCGCCGGCGCGCTCGACGACGATGTTCGGCACGACGGCACGCGGGCTGAGCTTCAGCACCGTCCGGACGAGCTCGGCGATGTCCTCGGGTTGGATCTGTTCCTCGGGGGCGAGCCCGGTCCAGTCGGTCATGCGCGTGGCGACGAACCCGGGCGAGATCGCCGTCGCCCGGACTCCGTGCTCGGCTTCCTCGCGGTTCAGCGAGCGCGTGAAGGCGATGAGCGCGGCCTTCGTCGCCCCGTACACGGCGAGTCCGGGCGCCGGGATGGTTCCCGCGATGGACGCGAGCGTGATGACGTGGCCGCGCGTGCGGCGGAGGAGCGGGAGCGCCTCCCGCGTGACGACGAGCGTGGCGCGCAGGTTCACGTCGAGCTGGAGCGCGATGTGCTTCGTCTCCTGCGTGGCGAAGCTCCCGCCGATGCCGATGCCCGCGCTGTTGACGAGGACGTCCATGCCGCCGTATCGCTCGGCGTGCTCCGCGACGACCCGCACGCACGCGTCCGGATCGGCGAGGTTCGCCGCGACCGCGTGGGCATCGAGCTCCCGTGCCGCCTCCTCGAGCGGCTCCGGACGTCGCGCGACGAGCGTGAGCGCGTAGCCCTCCGCGCGCAGCATGCGCGCGAGCGCGAGGCCGATTCCCGCGGAGCCGCCGGTCACGAGCGCCGAGCGCATCGCGGCGAGTATCCCATTCGCGCGTCGCCTGCGGAGGGTGCAGCGGCCGCCGAGGGGGCGGCGGCCGCTGTCGTCAGGGGGAGAGGAGAAGGGAAGGACTCTCCGCCGTCTCGGTTCGGCGCCCATCGCGGTTCTCCTCCCGGACGCGCTCGATCCGGAGCCATACACTTCGGGGCGTGGAGGCAGTCGCTGCACGCGTGCGCACCCTGTCTCCCGTCCGCTTCCTCCGGCTTGCGCTCGCAACCTGCATCGCCGTCTTCGTCGTCGTCGCGTCCGGCGCCTTCGTCCGGTTGACGGGCTCCGGGCTTGGCTGTGAGAACTGGCCGCGCTGTGGTGACTCGCCGCTCCCCGAGACCGGGTACCACGCCTGGGTCGAGTTCGGCAACCGGCTCGTCGCGCTCGGCGGAATCCTCCTCACCTGCGCGACGTGGATCGGCTCGCGGCGTGTTCCGGGGCTCTCCCGGTGGGCCCGGCTCTCGGCGCTCGGGGCGTTCGGCGTCGCGATCGCGCAGATCCCGATGGGCGGGATCACCGTCCTCGTCGAGCTCCACCCGCTCGCGGTGATGATGCACTTCCTCCTCGGGCTCACCGTCCTCGGGCTCGCCACCATCGTCGCGATCGAGGCGTGGAGCGCCGTCTCCGGGTTGGGACCGCCCGTAGGGCCGTCGAGGATCCGCCGGATCACGACGTGGCTCGGCCTTCCGCTCACCGCGGTCCTCGTCGTGACGGGAGCGGTGGCGACGGCTTCGGGCCCGCATCCCGGGTCGAGCGAGGAGGTGAAGCGCCTCGGCGTCGCGATCACGGAGACCGTGTACGTCCACGTTCGCGCGGCAGCGGCCTTCGGCATCGCGCTCCTCCTGCTCGGGTGGGCCCTCCACCGGCTGCGCGACCGCGCTCCCGGCGTCTTCGCGCTCTGGCTCGTCCTCCTCGGAGTGACGGTCGCGCAGGCGATCCTCGGCGAGGTGCAGTACCGGAACGCCCTCCCCTGGGGCCTCGTCCTCGTCCACGTCGTTCTCGCGGCCACGATCTTCGCCCTCGCGCTGGCGCTCGCCTTCGTGCTCTGGCGGCCGCCCGCGCCGCTCGTCCATCGAGGAGGTACGGCGCATGGCGCGTGAGCTGCGGATCCACGAGCGCCCCGAGCTCGAGCGACCCGTCCTCGTCGCGGCCTTCCGTGGGTGGAACGACGGGGGCCAAGGAGCGACGCTCGCGGCCGGGTACCTGGCGCGGCTGTGGGGGGCGCGGAAGTTCGCGGACATCGATCCCGAGCTCTTCGTCGACTTCCAGGCGACGCGCCCGCACGTCACGCTGGACGAGGGGCGGACGCGCCGGATCGAGTGGCCGGAGAACGCGTTCTACCGGACGCGCATCCCGGGGACCGACCGCGACGCCGTCCTCCTGATCGGGGTCGAGCCGAACTACCGGTGGCGGACGTTCAGCGAGATCGTCGTCGACCTCGCCCGCGATCTCGGCGTCGAGCTCTTCGTGTCGCTCGGCGCTCTGCTCGCCGACGTCCCACACACCCGTCCCGCGCCCGTCACGGGTGCCGCTACCGATCCGCTGCTCGTCGAGGAGCTCGGCCTTCAGCTGTCGCGCTACGAAGGGCCGACGGGGATCGTCGGCGTCCTGCTCGACGCGTGTCGTCGGGGAGGGATCCCGTCGGTGAGCCTGTGGGCGGCGGTTCCCCACTACGTCTCGCTTGCGCCGAGTCCCCGGGCGGCGCGGGCGCTCGTCGAGCGCCTCGCCTCGGTTCTGCGGGTGGAGATCCCCGTCGCCGAGCTCATCGCCGCGGAGGCCGAGTACGTCGCGCAGGTCTCGGAGGCGGTCGCGAGCGACGCGGACACTGCCGCCTACGTCGAGGAGCTCGAGCACCGGGCGGACTCGCTCGACTGGCTCGAGGAGTCGGGTGGGCTCCCGTCCGGCGACGCGCTCGCCGCCGAGATCACCCGCTTCCTGCGCGAGCGCGAGTCGGGTGGCGAGGGCACGACGGGCCCGGCGACGTAGGTGCGTGGCCGAGGTGAAGCGGACGACGTCGACGAGCTGCTGGCCGAGGCGCGGAGCCGCCTGCGGCGCCTGACGCCGGAGGAGGCGCTTGCGGCTCAGCGCGACGGCGCTCTGCTCATCGACACGCGCTCGCACGACGAGCGCCGGCGCTCCGGAGTGATTCCCGGATCGCTCCATGTCCCCTTGTCGGTTCTTCCCTGGCGCCTCGACCCCGCAGTCGATCCCGAGCTCCGGAGCCCGTACGTCGGCGGTCTGAAGCACCAGCTCGTGCTCGTGTGCGAGCACGGATACTCGTCGAGCCTGGCGGCGGCGACGCTCCTCGACCTCGGGTCCACTCGTGTGACCGATCTCGACGGCGGCTTCGAGGCCTGGCAAGCGCGCGGTCTCCCGGTTCGCCCCGCGTCCGAGCCGGACGCGAGCGTGCGGCCGGGCATGGGACTGCCCGAGCCCGTGTAGCCCCGTAGAGTCCGCAGCATGCCGGTCGAGCTCACCGGGGAGAGCCTGACGCTCGCGAACCTCGTGCGCGTCGCGCGCGAGGGCGAGCCGGTGACGGTCGCCGCCGAGGCGCTCGAGCGCATGCGCGAGCGCCGCCGCGTCGTCGAGGAGGCGGTCTCCTCCGGCGAGAGCGTGTACGGCGTCACGACCGGGGTCGGGATGCGCCGGGAGGCGCGGGTCTCTCGCGACGAGGCGAGCGCGTTCAACCGCAGCGCGGTCGCGGGACACCGCGTCGGGCTCGGGCCGCCGGCCCGAGCCGATGTCGTTCGCGCGGCGCTCGTGCGGATGGCGAACGGCCTCGTCGCGGGCCATCAAGGAGCCCGTCCCGAGCTCGCGCTCGCGCTCGTCGAGGCTCTCAACGCCGGTCGCACGCCCGTCGTCCACTCGCTCGGCTCGCTCGGCCTCGCCGACCTCGCGCAGAACGCCGACCTCGCGGCGGGTGCTCTCGGCGACCTCGGGCTCGAGGCCGGCGAGGCAGGCGCGCTGCTCGTCTCGAACGCGTACTCGACCGCGGAAGCGGCGCTCGCGGTTACGGACACGCGCGCCTTCCTCGATCGCCTCGACGCCGCTGCCGCGCTCGACTTCGAGGCGTTCCGCGCCAACGTCGGGGCGTTGCACCCGGAGGTCGGCCGCGCTCGCCCCTACCCTGGGATCGTCGAGACGATCGAGCGCCTGCACGCGCTCCTCTCGGGCAGCGCGCTCTGGATGCCCGGCTCCGCGCGGTTCCTCCAGGACCCGATCACGTTCCGCTGCGTGCCGCAGGTGCACGGCGCCCTCCGCGACGCGCTTCGGTTCGCCGAGTCGAGCTTGGCTGTCGAGCTCAATGCGCACCAGGGCAACCCGCTGATCGTTCCCGAGGAGCGGCGCATCGTCTCCGTCGGGAACTTCGACTCGCTCCCGCTCGCGGCTGCGCTCGACCTCGTGCGGATCTCGCTCGCGCCGGCGCTGACGGCCGCCGTCGAGCGGGCCCTGAAGCTCTTGAGCCCGCGCTTCAGCGGGCTCACCGAGGGCCTCGTCGCCCGGGAAGGATCGTGGCAGGACGGCCTCTCCGAGCTCGGCGTCGCGGCCCAGGCCGTCGTCGCCGAGGCCCGCCTCCTCGCGCAGCCCGTCTCGTTCGAGCTCGCCTCCACGATGCAGGAGTCGGGGGTCGAGGACCGCACGGTGCTCACGTCGCTCGGCGCGAGGCGGCTCGACGAGATGCTCGCGCTCGGCCGACGCGTGCTGGCGATCGAGCTCACGGTCGCAGCGCAGGCGGTCGACCTGCGGGCGCCGCTCGAGCTCGGCTCGGGGGCCGCGGCGGCGCACACCCTCGTGCGGGAGCACGTGCCGTTCCTCGACGACCCCGCTCAGATGCCGCTGCGCCTGGAGGAGCTCGCGGCTGCGCTCGCGGAGGCCGCGCCATGAAGGCCGTCGACGTCCACCAGCACCTCTTTCCGGAGCCCTTCCTCGCGGAGCTTCGAGCGAGGCGTGCTCCGCCGTTTCTCGACGGGGCGGAGCTCGTGACCCGCGAGGGGCGGTTCCCGCTCGCGTTCGCGAGCCACGACCCCGAGGCGCGCATCGGCCTCCTCGACCGCGATGGGATCGACGTCGCCGTGCTCTCGCTCCAGCCGACGCTGGGCCTCGACGGGCTCCCCGACCCGGAGCGGGTCGCGCTCGAGGAGGCGTGGGTCGAGGGGGCTCTCGAGGTCGTCGCCGAGAGCGGCGGCCGCTTCGTCGCGCTCTCGCCCTCGCGCTGGCGTGAGGGCTTCGTCGGCGTCAGCATCGGGTCGGGGGCGTTGCTCGACCTCGATACGCACGTCGACGTCCTCGAGGAGGTCGCGGCGCGCGGAGCGTTCCTCTTCGTCCACCCCGACGCGGGAACGGGCGTTCCCGCGCGCCGACCCGAGTGGTGGGAGTGGGTCGTCGGCTACTCGGCTCGGATGCAGGCGGCGTACCTCGCGTGGGTCGGTGCCGGGCGGGCACGATTCCCGACCCTCCGCGTCCTCTTCGCGATGCTCGCGGGGGGCGCGCCGTTCCAGCTCGAGCGGCTCGCGCGCCAAGGGGTGGACGTGCGCTCGGTGCTCGACACGAACACGTTCTTCGAGGTTTCCACGTACGGACGCCGCGCGATCGAGCTCTGCGTCGAGACGTTCGGGATCATCCAGCTCGCCTACGGCAGCGACACGCCGGTCGTCGACTCGAGGCCGACCCTTGAAGTCGTCCGCGGCTTCGGCGAAGCTGTGGCCCAGATTCTCCAGATCGAGACACCGGCCACTCTGCTCGCATGAACGACATCGTGACGTGGATCCGGGAGCGCGTCCCGGCCGACACCGACCTCGATCGTCCGACCATGGTGAAGCTCGTCGCCGACCTCGTGGCCGCCGAGCACCTCTGGCGTCCCTTCGTTCGCCATGAGCGCGAGGAGCGCTACTACCGACAGCTCTACCGTGACCCGAACCTCGACGTGTGGCTCATTTGCTGGCTCGAGGGGCAGAGCACGGGCTACCACGACCACGACCGCTCCGCGGGCGCGGTGCAGGTGTGCGAGGGCGTGCTGTACGAGGACTGGTTCCGTATCGAGGAGGACGGCTGGGTGCGCGAGCGCACGACCGAGCACCGCGCCGGCGGCACCTTCGACTTCGACGCCGGCGACATCCACGGCGTCCGGCACCCAGGGCCGGGGTATCCGCCCGCGACCTCCATCCACGTGTACTCGCCCGCGCTCTGGCGGATGGGGCACTACGAGCCCGGCCCGCGCGGCATGCGCCGCGTCGGTGTCACCTACGCGGACGAGCTGCTCGAGGTGGCGTAGCCCGGCCGAGCGTCAGGGGCGCCGCGACGAGAACGCCGGCAGCCAGTGCACGAGCCCGGAGAGCTCGGCGCCGAGCCGCCGGAGATCCTCGACGATCGTCTCTCGCCGTTCGGCTGTCATCCTGCACACGGGGACGAGCGCCGTCAGTGCGGCGAGCGCGACGCCCTGGTCGTTGACGACCGGCACCGAGGCTGCGTAGAGCCCGTCGGCCGTATCTCCCCAGTTCTCGGCGTACCCCCGCTTCCGCACCTCCTCCAGCAGCGCTTGCAGCTCCGCGACGCCGTTCAGGCGGCGCCCGGTGGGGGTGACGAGCGGGCGGCCTCCGAACAGGGCGGCGACCTCCGCCGGGGGCCGCGAGGCCAGCACCACACGGCCGCTCGCCGACGCGAACGCGGGCGTCTTCGCTCCGATGTGCGTTACGAGACGCACCGGCTGCGACGTCTCCTCGAGCGCGACGTAGAGCGACTCGACGCCGTCGACGATCGCGAGCGCGATGGTCTCGTCGTGCCGAGTGAGGAACTGTGCGGCGATGACGCGGAAGGCGTTCACGATCGGCAGCTCGGCCGACGACGAGCCAAGCCGGAGCGCGCGGATCCCGAGGTCGTACCGACCCTCTCCGTCCCGCACCGCCCAGCCGCGCTCGACGAGGACGGCGCAGATTCGGTGGAGCGTGCTCTTGGGTACGCCGAGCTCGCGTGCGATCTCGGAGAGCGAGAGCGGGCTCTTCGCGGCGAGGAGGTCGAGCACGCCGAGCGTCGCCGTGACGCCGGCCGACGACGCAGCCCTGCCGGTCCGCGGGGAGTCCGCGACCGTGCTGCTCGAGCGCGTGCTCATGTCTCAACCGTACTGGATTGAGGAACGAGAATCCAGATGCGGAACGTGACTTGACGGAGTCTCCGCTGCTGTGCGATAACCCGGGAACCGCAGTGGAACGGACATCCACGAGAAGAACGCGCCTCTGGTCGGGCGGCGGCTCCGCGGGGCTTCACGCCTGCATCCGGCCGGGGTCGCCCGGATAGGAGGAGAGAGGATGGATCGCAGCACGCGACGGCAGGTCGACGAGTACCGCCGCACCGAGGCGGGGCCGATCGAGAACAACCTCATCGACGAGCTCGTCGCGGGCGAGCTCGACCGCCAGGAGTTCCTCCGCCGCGCGACGGTCTTCGGTCTCGGGGCCGGGACGATCGGCTTGCTGCTCCGCTACGTCGGCGAGGCCGACGTCGCCTACGGCGCGCCCGCGGCCTCCGCGCAACGGGTGAAGCGAGGCGGCACGCTGCGCGTCGGGCTGACGACGTACTCGTCGAGCCTCGAGCCGTACCAGCTCCGGGAGGCGGGCTCGCTCGCGCTCGCGGGCATCCCGGGCGAGTACTTGACCTTCTCGAACAACGCGCTCCAGGTGAAGCCGTGGCTCGCGGTGAGCTGGAGACCGAACAGCGACCTCACGGTCTGGACGTTCCAACTCCGTCGCGGCGTCAAGTTCCACAACGGCAAGACGATGACGGCGGACGACGTGGTCGCGAGCTTCAGGCAGTACCTCTCCGAGCGGACCTCGCAGATCTACTCGGCGATCCCGACGAGCCTGCTCGGGCCCGAGGGCGTCGTGAAGCGGGGCCCGTACACGGTCGAGTTCCGGCTCAAGCAGCCGAACAACGCCTTCCCGTACCTCGTGAGCCAGACGACCTACCAGGCGATCATCCAGCCGGCGGCGATCGCCGCACGGCCAGGAAGCTGGGTCGCGAGCAAGATGATCGGGACCGGCGCCTTCCGGCTGAAGAGCCTGCAACCGAACCGACGCGCCGAGCTCGTGCGCTTCCCCCAGTACTGGGGCGGCAGCCCACCGCTCGACGGGGCGATCCTGACCTTCTACGAGGGCACGGCGCCGCAGGTGCTCGCGCTCCGGGCAGGGCAGCTCGACCTCTGCATGCAGCTCTCGCCCCAGGAGGCGGCGCCGTTCCAGCGGAACAGCCGCTACAAGATCTTCAGCGCTCCGACGTCGGCGCACCGGATGTTCGGACTGCGGGTCGATCGCGATCCCTTCCGCGATGCGCGGGTGCGCAGAGCTCTCGCGCTCGCGCTCAACCGCCCCGACCTGATCCAGCGACTCCTCCTCGGGTTCGGCACGCTCGGCAATGACTCGCCGTTCTGGTCGAGGTTCCCCTCGACGGATCCCTCGATCGGACAGCGCAAGCAGAACCTCGAGCTCGCGCGCGCGCTGCTCCGAGCCGCAGGCCAGGAGAACCCGAAGTTCACGATCACGACCTGGAGGTTCGCCGACCTCCCGGACTACGCGGCTGCAATCCAGGCGGCGGGCCGCCAAGTCGGATTCGACATCGACCTCGAGGTCATGACGGCCGACGACTACTACGGCGGGGGCGCGGACTACTACGCGACGACTCCGTGGCTGAACAGGACCGCGACGATCACCGAGTACGGAGCGCGCGGCGTGCCGAACCTGTTCATGACCGCGGCGTACATGTCCGACGGCATCTGGAACGCCTCGAAGTACGCGAACCCCGCGTTCGACGCCGAGGCCCGACGGTACCTCGCCTCCGCCGACATCGCCTCGCAGCGCGCAGCGACGAAGCGGATGGCAGGGATGCTGCTCCGCGACACGCCCGTGATAACGGCGTACTTCATCACGTACGTGACCGCGGGCTCGGCGCGGGTGATGAACTACCAGGCCGAAGGCCTCTCGCACATCCGCATCGCCAAGACCTGGCTCGCCTAGGAGACGACCGCCGATGTGGTGGCCGGGCGTCGCCCGGCCACCACGGCACAGGTACCGGAGATCGCCCGCTACGTCCTCAAGCGCCTCGGCCTCGCACTGATCACGCTCGTCCTCCTGAGCATGATCGTGTTCGCGGCGGCCCAGCTCCTCCCGGGCAACGTCGGCCGCGCGGTGCTGGGGCGCGAGGCGTCCGAGGAGGCCGTCGCCGAGTACAACCGCCTGCACGGCACCGATCGGCCCGCGGTCGTCCAGTACCTCGACTGGCTCGGGGGCGCCGTTCGTGGAGACCTGGGAGAGTCGCTCGCGCAGACTGGGGTGCCGGTCTGGGACATCGTCGAGCCCGCGCTCGTCAACTCGCTCAAGCTCGCGGCCTTCGCGTTCGTCCTCGTCGTGCCGCTCGGCATCCTCGGCGGCGTCCTCGCCGGCCTGCGGTCCGGGCGCGCTCTCGACCGCGGCATCACCGTCGTCGGCCTCTCGCTCGCCGTCGTGCCGGAGATCGTGACGGGGCTCGTGCTCATCCTCGTGTTCGCGATCTGGCTCGGCTGGCTCCCCGTGACGGCCCAGCCGGAGCCGGGAGCGGGCGCGCTCACGCAGGTTCGCTACCTGACGTTGCCAGCGTTCGCGCTCGTGATCGTCCTCTTCGGGTACATCGCGCGGATCACCCGGGCCGGGGTCGTCGAGGCGCTCGAGGCCGACTACACGCGAACCGCCTACCTGAAGGGCCTCCCGCACCGAACGGTGATCCGCAGGCACGTCCTCAGGAACGCCCTGCTCCCGACGATCGCCGTCGTCGCCACGCAGGTCGGGTACCTCCTGGGCGGGCTCGTCGCGATCGAGTACCTCTTCAACTACCAGGGAATCGGCCTGATGGTGCTGCAAGCGGCGCAGCAGAAGGACTTCACGCTGCTGACCGCCGGAGTGATGGTCGTCGGCACGGCGTACCTGCTCGTCACGCTCGTCGCGGACATCCTCTTCGCGCTCCTCAATCCGCGCATCCGCTTCGGGGTGGCCGAGTGACGTCCGTCCCGGTTCCGGAGCGGCGCTCCGAGGCGGCTATTGCCAGACGCGAGCGGGCGCGTGCGCTCGTCCGCACCCCGAGCTTCGTCCTGGGGGCGTCCATCATCGTCTTCTGGCTCGCGTGCGCGCTCCTCGGCGACCGGATCACGCCGTTCGATCCGCTGTACGACCAGACGCCGGAGATCAGCGCTTCCCCCTCTGCCGAGCACTGGTTCGGCACCGACCGGCTCGGCCGTGACGTCTTCTCGCGCGTGCTCGCGGGCTCGCGGGACATCCTCGTCATCGCTCCGCTCGCGACGCTCCTCGCGACGATGCTCGGGGCGGGCCTCGGCCTCGTCACCGGCTACTTCCGGGGGATCGCCGACGACACGATCAGCCGACTCATCGACGCGGTGCTCGCGATCCCGCTCATCGTGCTCGCGGTGACGGTGGTTGCGGCGCTCGGGAGCCGATCCACCTGGGCGGTGACGGTGGTGATCGCTCTCGTCTTCGCTCCCATCATCGCGCGCACGGTTCGCGCAGCCGTCCTAGGAGAGGCGCAGCTCGACTACGTCGAGGCGGCACGGCTCCGGGGCGAGCGCGCCCCGTACGTCATGGTGGCCGAGATTCTCCCGAACGTGATGCCGCCGATCCTCGTCGAAGCGACGATCCGGCTCGGCTACGCGATCTTCGCCGTCGCGACGCTGACGTTCATCGGCTTCGGCCTCCAGCCGCCCTCTCCTGACTGGGCGGTGCAGATCGCCGACAACTACCCGTACCTGGCCGACTCCTGGTGGACGGTTCTCTTCCCCGCCCTCGCGATCGCCTCACTCGTCGTCGCCGTCAACCTCGTCTCGGACAGCGTGCAGCAGGTGCTGGAGCGATGAGCGAGCCCACGCTCAGAGTCGAAGGCCTCGACGTCGTCTACCGCGTGCGAGGGTACGACCGCCAGGTGCTGCGCGGCGTCTCGTTCGAGGTCGGGCGAGGCGAGTCGTACGGCCTCGTCGGCGAGTCGGGGTGCGGGAAGTCCACGGTGGCGCTCTCGATCGTGCGCTACCTGCCCCGGAACGGGCGAGTCTCGGCGGGCTCAATCCGCGTCGCCGGGGCCGACGTCCTCGGCTACCGAGGCGCGACGCTGCGCGCGTACCGGGCGCGGACGGTGTCGATGGTCTACCAGAACCCGGGAGCTGCCCTGAACCCGTCGCTCCGCGTCGGGGAGCAGGTCGCCGAGGCCTTCACCGTTCTCGGCGCGAGCGCGCAGGAGGCGGGCGAGCGCGCGCGCGCAGCGCTCGCGCGCGTGCAGATCGCGGACCCCGAGTCGGTGCTCCGCCGCTACCCGCACCAACTCTCGGGCGGGATGCAGCAGCGCGTCGTCATCGCGATGGCGCTCGCGAAGGACCCCGCCCTCCTCATCCTCGACGAGCCCACCACGGGGCTCGACGCGACCGTCGAGGCCGAGGTCCTCGACCTCGTGGCGAGCCTCCAGGACGAGCTCCACACGTCCGTGCTGTTCATCAGCCACAACCTCGGCGTCATCTCGAAGATGTGCTCGCGGGTCGGCGTCCTCTATGCCGGCCGTCTGGTCGAGGAGGGCCCCGTCGAGACCGTGCTCCGCGATCCGCGCCATCCCTACACGGTCGGCTTGCTGCGCTGCATCCCGCGGGGAGGGGTGCGGAAGGACCACGGGCGGCTCGACACCATCCCGGGCTTCCTGCCGCCGCTCGGCGCGGAGATCCGGGGCTGTGTCTTCGCCGAGCGCTGCGCTCTCGCCGACGACCGCTGCGCGCTCGAGGAGCCGCCGCTCGAGGCTGTCGGCGAGGGGCACGCGAGCCGCTGCTGGCACCGCGACCGGGCGGCGGAGCTTCCGCGGGAGTTCGTCGCCGACCTCGAGCTCCCGAAGGTCGATCGGACAGGTCCCCCGCTCCTCGAGCTCGAAGGGCTCACGAAGGTGTTCCGTCAGCGAGGGCATGACGTCCACGCCCTCACCGCGGTCTCGGCGGCGGTGTGGCCGGGCGAGACGCTCGGCCTCGTCGGCGAGTCGGGGAGCGGGAAGACGACGCTCGCGCGCACGCTCCTCGGGATCGTCCCGTCGACGGCCGGGGCTGTACGGCTCGAGGGCGTTGACCTGCCGCCTCGCTACCAGAAGCGGTCACGGGACGAGTTGCGCGCGCTCCAGATCGTCTTCCAGAACCCCGACTCTGCGCTCAACCGCAGGCACTCGGTGCGGAGAATCCTGCTGCGCTCGCTGCGGAAGCTGGCGGGGCTCGTGGGTAGTGCGGCCGAGACGCGGATGCAGGACCTCGCGGCCCGCGTTCGGCTGACGGAGCGCACGCTCACCCAGAAGCCGGTGCAGCTCTCGGGTGGTCTCAAGCAGCGAGTCGCGATCGCACGGGCGTTCGCGGGCGATCCGAAGCTCGTCGTCTGCGACGAGCCGACCTCGGCGCTCGACGTGTCGGTGCAGGCGGCGATCCTCAACCTCCTCGTCGAGCTCCAGGCGGAGAAGCGCGTCGCCTACATCTTCATCTCCCACGACCTCGGGGTCGTGCGCTACATCTCGGACCGGATCGCCGTCCTCTACCTCGGCCGACTCCAGGAGCTCGGGCCGGCCGACGTCGTCTTCGACGGGCCGCACCACCCGTACACGGAGGCGCTCCTCTCGGCCGTGCCGACGATCGACGGCGGCGGCCGAGATCGGATCAAGCTCGAGGGAGAGATCCCGAGCGCCGCCTCTCCTCCGAGCGGGTGCGTCTTCCACACGCGCTGCCCGCGGAAGATCGGCCGCATCTGCGAGGAGACGGAGCCGCCCCTCGTCGAGGTCGAGGACGGCCACCACTTGCGCTGCCACATCCCCATCGACGAGCTGCGCCGGTTGCAGGGGAAGACCGAGGCGGTGGCTCGGTGAAGATCCGCGCGGTCGTGCTCGAGCGGACCGGCGGGCCGCTCACGCCGTGCGAGCTCGAGCTCGCTCCGCCGGGAGCCGGTGAGGTGCTCGTGCGGCTGCACGCGAGCGGGGTCTGCCACTCGGACTGGAACGCGGTGGACGGGACGGCCGAGACGCGCTGTCCGGCGGTCCTCGGGCACGAGGGCGCGGGCGTCGTCGAGGCGATCGGCGACGGAGTCACTCGCGTGGTCGTGGGCGACCACGTTGCGCTCTCGTGGGCGCCGTCGTGCGGCGAGTGCGAGGAGTGCCTCCGCGACCTCCCGCAGCTCTGCTCGACGGTCTGGCCGGCGATGGCGACCGGCGGGCTCATGGACGGGACGCCGCGCCTCTCGCGCGGCGGCGAGCCCGTGTACCACTACTCCTTCCTCTCGACCTTCGCGGAGGCGTGCGTGGTACCGGAGCGGTCGTGCGTTCCGATCCCGCCCGACGCGCCGTTCGACGTCGCCGCGCTCGTCGGCTGCGCGGTGACGACCGGCGTGGGGGCCGTCTGGCGGACGGCCGGCGTGCGGCCGGGGGATCGCGTTGCAGTGTTCGGTTGTGGCGGCGTCGGCGTGTCCGCGCTCATGGCCGCGGTCGCCGCCGGCGCGGAGCCGGTGGTGGCCGTGGACGCCGCGCCCGGCAAGCTCGACGTCGCCCGGTCGTTCGGCGCGACGCACGCCGTGCTCTGGCGGGGTGACGCGGAAGAGACGGCGGAGGCTGTTCGCGCCGAGTCCGAAGGGGGGGTCGACTACGCCGTCGAGGCGACGGGCCGTCCGGAGGCGATGCGCGCGGCCGTTCTCTCGACACGGCCGCGCGGAGCCGCCGTGCTCATCGGCATCCCGCGGGCCGACGCGGTGCTCTCCTTGCCGGCGCAGACGCTCCCACGCATGGAGCGCCGCGTGCTCGGATCCATCTACGGCTCGTCACGGCCGGAGCGCGACTTCCCGCGCACGCTCGAGCTGTACCGGGCCGGCCGGCTCCCCCTCGACCGCCTCGTCTCGCATCGGCTCCTGCTCGAGGAGGCCGAGCGCGGGTTCGAGCTCATGCGGTCGGGCGAAGCGCTCCGGGTGGTGCTCGAGCCGTGAGCCTCGACCACCTCGACGGCCGGATCGGCGAGGGTTGGGGCGGCGTCGCCCCGAACGGCGCGCACGTCAACGTCGTTCTCGCGCGGCGGGGGAGCCCGACCGCGGCGGCGGCGGTCTCCATGCTCGCCCATCCGTCTCCCGGGCACACGCCGGTGCTCGTCTGCGTCGGGCCGACCCAGGCAGAGTACGAGCCCGTCTGGCCGCCGACGCTGATGATGAACAAGGCGACGGCGGTCGAGGAGCGCCATCAGACGCTGACGTGGGGCGCCGCCCAACTCGGGATCGGTCAGGGCGTTCTCGACGCCGTCGCGGACGGGCTGCTCGAGGCGACCGGCGAGCTCGTCGTCCTCGTCGCCGTCTGGGTCGACCCGGCGGCCGAGGACGAGACCGCCGTGCGTGAGGCGAGCCGCGCCGCGACCCGGAAGGCGATCGGCGTGTGTGTCGAGGGCCGCGACCCGGCGGCCGCGGCCTCGCTCGTCGAGCGGCGCGACTCGCTCCGCAACCCCTTCTACGGAGGCGAGTAGGTGAAGATCGCCGCCATCGAGGCCCGCAGCTACCGCTATCCGCTCGATCCACCGTTCGCGGCCGCCTGGGACCCGGTGCCGCGGGCCTTCCAGGATGCGACGGTCGTGATCGTCCGCTCCGACGACGGGATCGAAGGGTACGCGAGCGGGGACGGCCTCCCCGACCGGGAGCTCGTCGAGCGCCTGCTCGTGGGTGTAGACGCCGAGGACGTGGCGACGATCCACGGGCACCTCGAGACCGTCGACTTCCACCATGGCAGGAACTGGATCGTCGAGGTGGCGGTGTGGGATCTCGTCGGCCGCGCGCACGGCGTGCCGGTCTGGAAGCTTCTCGGGGGCGAGCGCGACCGGATCGGCGCCTACGCGTCGACCGGCGAGCTCGTCAGCCAGGAGGAGCGGGTCGAGCGCTGCCTGAGGCTCCGCGACGCTGGCATCAAGGCAGTGAAGCTGCGGCTCCACGCGCAGGACTGGCGCGCCGACCTGCCTGTGATCGAGGCTGTCCGTGACGCGGTCGGCTCCGAGCTCGAGATCATGGTCGACGCGAATCAGGGTTGGCGTATGCCGGGAGACCTGACGCCTCGTTGGGACCGGCGAACCGCGTCCGCGCTCGCGCACGAGCTCGCGCGGCTCGACGTCTACTGGCTCGAGGAGCCGCTGCCGACGGACGACCTCGTCGGGTACGCGGAGCTGAGCCGGAACGGCGTGCGCATCGCCGCGGGCGAGATGGTGCGTACCTTCGCCGAGGCGCGTGGCCTCGTCACCCGGGGCCGGGTGGACGTCGTCCAGACGGACGTCGTCCTCACCGGAGGGATCGAGGGCGCCCGGCGCGTCGCCGCTGTCGCGGCCGAGGCGGGGAGCGCGTGGAGCCCGCACACGTGGTCGAACGGGTACGGCCTGCTCGCCAACCTGCACGCGGCGCTCGCGCTCTCGACCTGTCCCTACCTCGAGGTGCCCTACGACCCGCCTGCCTGGTCTCCCGAGCGACGGGACTGGCTCCTTCCGGTGACGCTGGAGATCGCCCCTGACGGAACGATCGGGCCGCCCGCTGGGCCCGGCCTCGGCGTCACGCCCGACTTCGACGCGCTCGAGGTCTACCGCGTCGGCTGATGCGCATTCGAGCCGTCGTCCTCCACGAGCCGCGCTCCCCCCTTGTGCTCGAGGAGGTCGAGCTCGCGCCGCCCGGGCCACAGGAGGTGCTCGTCAAGGTTGCGGCTGCCGGTGTCTGCCACTCCGACGTACGGCTCGCCGACGGGGAGCTTGGCGAGGGCCGCTGGCCGATGGTGCTCGGGCACGAAGGCGCGGGCGTGGTCGAGGCGGTCGGCGAAGGCGTGACCCACGTCGCTCCCGGAGACCACGTCGCCTTCTCGATCGTCCCCTCCTGCCGGCGCTGCGAGGAGTGTCGCGCCGGCCGGCTCACCCTCTGCCTGCCCGCGGGAGAGGCGGGGCCGCGCGGCGTGCTCATGGACGGGACGTCGCGTCTCTCGCTCCCCGACGGGACGGCGCTCCAGCATGCGCTCATGACGGCCTGCTTCGCGGAGCGCGTCGTCGTCGCAGCGGCCGGGGCTGTCCCGCTCCCGAACGCGCTCCCCCTGTGGCAGGGCGCCCTCCTCGGTTGCGGCGTCGTCACCGGGTTCGGCGCCGTCCGCAACACCGCGCGCGTCGCGCCGGGTGCGTCCGCTGCGGTCGTCGGCTGTGGCGGCGTCGGCCTCCAGGTCGTTGCTGCGCTCCGCCTCGCGGGCGCGGAACCGATCGTGGCCATCGACCGCGACCGGGCGAAGCTCGAGCTCGCGCTCGCGCGCGGCGCGACCCACGGCCTCGAGGCGGGCCCCGCGACCGCGGGTGACGTCGTCCGGATCACGGGTCGCGGTGCCGACTACGCGTTCGAGGTCGTTGGACGGCCGGAGACGATCCGTCTCGCGTGGGACTGCCTACGTCCGGGCGGGACGGCCGTCGTCGTCGGGCTCGCTCCGACCGGGGTCGACGTCTCGCTTCCGGCGATCGAGTTCCTCTCCGACAAGGGGATCCGCGGGTCGTACTACGGAGGAGGTGACGCGCTCCGCGACCTCCCCGCCCTCGCCGAGCTCGCTCTCGCCGGCGAGCTCGACCTCGCCGGCGTCGTCACGAGCGTCGAGCCGCTCGAGGCAGTCAACGGCGCGCTCGACCGCCTGCGCAGGGGCGAGGGTGCACGTACAGTGCTGCTCGTCGATCCCGATCTCGCCGCGTACGACTGAAAGGAACGCCATGACCAGCACGCTCCTCGAACGGCTCGCCGAGCCCGAGGCTCGCGACCCGCTCGCCCTCGCTTCGGAGCTCGACCTCCGCACGCAGGCCTTCGTGAACGGAGAGTTCGTCGATGCCCTCTCGGGCGAGACGTTCTCCTGCATCAGCCCCTCGAGTGGGCAGGTGATCGCCGAGGTCGCGTCCTGTGACACGGCGGACGTCGACCGGGCCGTCTCGCACGCCCGGGCGGCGTTCGAGTCGGGCGTGTGGTCGCGGATGGCGCCGAAGGCGCGAAAGAAGGTGCTCCTCCGCTTCGCCGAGCTCATCGCCGAGAACGCGGACGAGCTCGCCCTCCTCGAGACGCTCGACATGGGCAAGCCGATCCGCGACGCCCAGCGCGTCGATCTCCCCCTCTCCGCGGAGTGCATGCAGTACTACGGAGAGGCGATCGACAAGGTCTACGACGAGATCGCCCCCACCCCGGAGTCGAGCGTCGTCATGATCGTGAAGGAGCCGCTCGGCGTTGTCGCCGCCGTTGTGCCGTGGAACTTCCCGACCCTGATGGCGACCTGGAAGCTCGGCCCCGCGCTTGCGACCGGCAACAGCGTGATCCTCAAACCCGCGGAGCAGTCACCGCTGACCGCGATCCGGCTCGGCGAGCTCGGCGCAGAGGCGGGGCTGCCGCCGGGTGTCCTCCAGGTTCTCCCGGGCTTCGGCGAGACGGCTGGGCAGGCGCTCGGGCGGCACCCGGACGTCGACATGGTCGCCTTCACGGGCTCGACCGAGGTCGGCAAGCTCTTCCTCCGCTACTCCGGCGAGTCGAACATGAAGCGGCTCGCGCTCGAGTGCGGGGGGAAGTCGCCGCTCCTCGTCTTCCCGGACTGCGACCTCGACGCTGCCGCCACCGCCGCTGCCTGGGGCGTCTTCTACAACCAGGGTGAGGTCTGCAACGCGGCCTCGCGGCTGCTCGTGCACGCGGACGTGAAGGACGAGCTGCTCGAGAAGATCGTCGGCGTCGCCTCGCGCATCCGGCCGGGCGACCCCCTCGACCCGACGACGCGCATGGGCGCGATCGTCGACGAGACCCAGCTCCGCCGGGTGCTCGCCTACATCGAGGCGGGCAAGGAGGAAGGTGCGACGCTCCACGCGGGCGGCTCGCGCGTGCTCGAGGAGACGGGTGGCTACTTCGTCGAGCCGACGATCTTCGACGCGGTCTCGAACGACATGACGATCGCCCGCGAAGAGATCTTCGGGCCGGTTCTCTCGACCATCTCCTTCACCGACGAGGAGGAGGCGATCGCGATCGCGAACGACACCGTCTACGGCCTCGCCGCGGGCGTGTGGACGAACGACGTCAACCGCGCCCACCGCGCGGCGCGGGCGATCCGAGCCGGCGTTGTCTGGGTGAACACCTTCGACATGGGCGACATCTCCTCTCCGTTCGGCGGCTTCAAGCAGTCCGGCTTCGGCCGCGACAAGTCGCTGCACGCGATGGAGAAGTTCACCGACCGAAAGGCAGTCTGGATCCAGCTTCGGTGAGGGGGACGCGAGCGACGGGGGCCGCGACCGCTCGCGAGGCAGTCGACGCTAGGCCGGCGCGGCCTCCGGCTCGATCGGCTCGGGCTCCGCGGGCTCCTCGGGCTCCGTGACGACGTCGGTCACGAGCGTCGTCTCGAGCGCGGGGGCGCCGTCGCCCTCGACGGAGATCTCCTCGACGCGCCCGTCGCTCGAGACCTCGACCTGCTCGGCGGTCTGGCCCTTCCGCTTGCGCCGCCGGCGGCGCGACCGTCGCGCGGTCAGCTTGGGCGCCGGCAGGTTGTCGGCGAGGGCGTTCGCGATCTCCTCGATCGTCCCCAAGCTCTCGCGCGCCTGCTCGAGCGCGGCGTTCGCACGCGGCGTGTACCCGTCCGCGGACGCGAGTAGCGCCGCGCCGACCGGGAGCGGCATCGCCTTCGCAACCTCCACCAGGCGCCTGACGTTCTCCTCGTGGCGGAACCCGCGGGAGTTCGCGACCGCGCCGAGGAGGCGCTTCGCCTCCGGGAACTCCGTCGAGACCCGCCGATCCTGGACCTTGCGGGTCGCGCGCGCGAGCCGCCACGTCCAGCGGGCGAGGATCTGCTCCGGCGCGACGGCCTTCCCCTCGGCGATCGCGCGGAGGAGGACGCGGACGCCGGCGGCGCGGTCCTTCTCCCACGGGGGCGCCTGCGTCACCAAGGTGACGAGGTCGTCGAAGTCGGCGCGCTCGACGGGCGTGGCGACGCGGTCGAGGAGAGCGGTCATCCGCAGCCGGCGGTTCGGGTTCTCGGCTGCGCAGGTCGAGAGGAACTGCTCGAGAGCCGCTTTCGAGGCGCGCCCCTCCGTGAACTTCTTCGCGAACTCGGCCCGCTGGTCGAAGCGGATCTGCCGCCCGGCCACGGTCGCCCAGAACCGCTGCTCGTCGTCGTCGAGGTACTTCGGGTCGATCCGCTGCCACTCCCGTTGGATCACGGCCAGCCGCCTGGCGACGTCCGGGGTCACGGGAACGAGCCAGGGCGCCGGCGAGAGCTTGCGTCGCGCTCGGCGTTGCTGGCGTCGTCGCGGCGCCGGCGTGACGCGCGCTCCTTCGCGGTAGAAGTCCGCGTCGAGCAGCGCATGGAGCGAGACGACCCGCTCGTTGTGCGTCGCGGCCTTCGGCACGAAGTCGACGACGATGCCGGCCTCCTTACGCGGGTGGATGCGCATGATGCGCCCGATACGCTGCTGGTACACGCGCCTCGAGGCCGTCGGTGCGAGGTGCATGCACACCGTCGCGCGAGGCGAGTTCCAGCCCTCCGCGAGGAGCTGGGCGTTGATGAGCACGTTGATCTCGCCGCGCTCGTATGCCGCGAGCGTCTCCGCCAGGCGCGCGGGCGGCGTGCGCCCGGAGACCGCCTCGGCCTTGAGCCCCGCGGCCCGGAACTCCTGGGCGAGGTTGTACGCGTGATCGACACCGGCTGCGTACACGATCCCCGGGGTCGAGCCAAAGCGATCGCGGTAGAGGCTCGCGGCCGCCTGGTTGAGCGCCTGGTGGTCGAGCGCTGCGGCGAGAGCACGCTCCTCGAAGTCGCCGCCGACGATCGGCACCGAGTTGATGGCCGCCGCCGGCGGGACCCGCAGGCAGCGAAGCGGAGCGACGAGCCCGCGACGCGCGGCATCGGCGAGCGGCAGGTCGTCGACCGAGGCGGGGAAGACGTCCGACACCTGCTTCGCGATGAGCTGCTCGGTCGCGGTCATCCCGATGTAGAGCGGCTCGTGGAAGGCCCGGATGGCAGCGCTCGTCTTCTCCCCGAGCGCCGTGTGCGCCTCGTCGCAGAGGACGAGGTGGTAGGTGCTCCGCTCGAGCTCGCTCCCGTGGCGTGCGAACCAGGCGTACGTCTGGATGGTGATCGGGTTGTCGATTCGCGGGCTCGTTCCAACGAGAACCGGATCGCTCAGGCGCTCGCCGTACCCTTCGGCGGTCAGGTCGCGCGCGAACTGCGCGACGAGCAGGCGGCGGTGCGTCAGGATGAGGACGCCCAACCGCCGAGCCGCCTCGACGAAGCCGGCTGCGGCGATGGTCTTGCCCGATGCCGTCGGGTGGCGGAAGCGGTAGCGCCGCGCCGCTCCCGGATCCGCACCGACGGCCTCCTCTGGCGCCTCGTCGACGAACCCCGCGTCGTGGTCGTCGTCCTCCTCGTCGCCTTCGGGCTCGGGGAGCTGGCCGTTGCCGCCCCCGTTGCCGTTCTCGTCGGCCTGGCGCTGGGTCGCGGCGATGAGCTCGGTGAGCATGCCTGCGAGGGCGTCGACCTGGTGGCGTCGCAGCTCCGTTCCGGCCGCGGTGCGAACCGGCGTCTGCGTCAGCACGCGCTCGAGCCCGAGCATGAGGCCGTAGCGCACCTTCCAGCTCGCCGACGGGCTCGTGAGGCCGGCTTCCATCTCGGCGACCGCGTCAGCGAGCGCGGCCCGCCGCGCGGTGCCGGGCGCGAGAGCGACGGTCGGGTCCTCGCCCTCGTGGAGGAAGGGCTCGCCGAACCATGCCTGGGCGCGGTGGGCCGCGGCGATCAGGTCTTCAGGGATGTCCGACGTCGTCGTCGGGGTTGTGGTCGTCTCGTGCATGTGCGCGGCACGCGCTCGGGCGCCGCTCCTTCCGAGGTGTCATCGCTCGCACGCACGCCGGCGAGCGGTACCCACGGAGCATACCGTAGAAGCCGCGGCCGGGCGAGTCGTGCGCGCTACGCCTCGTCCGGCGTGATCTCGGCGAGTGGCCTGCCGACGACGCGCTGCGAGACCCCGGTCTGGTCGAGGTGCTTCGTGATCCCGCCGAGCCAGAACGGAAAGCCGGCCCCGAGCAGCATGCAGGTGTCGATGTCGGCGGCTTCGGGAACGACGCCCTCCCGCAGTATGTGCGCCGCCTCGTCGGCGAGCGCCTCGAGCACCTGTCGGTGGATCTCGTCGACCGTGCGGGGCGCGTGCTCGACGACGACTTGCCCGCCTCCTTCGGCGAGGCTCGTCAGCGTCGCGGACAGCGGGAAGCGATCCGGCCAGGCGGCGTGCAGCGTGTGGCGCACGTGGTTCGCGACCCGTGGGCCGACGAGTTGGAGCAGGACGGAAGGCGCCATCGGCAGGCCGAGTCGCAACACGGCCTCGTCGGTCTCCTCGACGGTGTTCCCGTGGTCGAGCGCGTCGGTCACGACGGCTCCTTGGCGGGCGAGGAGCCGGTTCACGACGAACGCCGGCGCGTCTCGGACGAGGACGCCCCGCTTGCGGAGCTTCCCCGTCACCGTCGCTGCGGTCGCAAGCGTGACGTCGTCTGTCGCGGGGGTGCGCACGAGCTCGACGAGCGGCAGGATCGCAACCGGGTTGAAGAAGTGCATGCCGACCACGCGCTCCGGATGTGCGAGGTCGGCGCCCATCGCCGTGACCGAGAGGGAGGACGTGTTCGTAGCGAGGATGCACTCCGGCGAGACGACCCGCTCGAGCTCCGCGAAGACCTCCTTCTTGATCGCGAGCTCCTCGAAGACCGCCTCGAGCACGAGGTCGCAGTCCGCGAATGGCTCCCAGTCGGTCCCACCCGTGACGAGGGAGCCGAGGAAGCGCGCCTTCCCCTCCCCGATCCGGCCTCTGCGCACGAGCTCGTCGAGTTCGCCGGCGATCCAGGAGAGCGCGTCGTCGACGAGCGACTGCTCGAGGTCGCGCAGGACGATCGGCACCTCCAGCCGGCGGAGGAAGACGAGTGCGAGCTGTCGCGCCATGAGCCCGGCGCCGACGATGCCGACCTTCCCGACCTCGCGCGGATGGGCGCTCGGGATCCCGACTCGGCGCTTCGCACGCCGCTCGACGAGGTCGAACGCGTACAAGGACGCCTGCGCCTGGGGACCGGGGAGGAGCTCCGCGAGCGCGTCCTCCTCCGCTCGGTAGCCCTCGTCCAGCGTCCAGCGCGCCGCCCCCTCGATCAGGTCGAGGGCACGGTACGGCGCCGGCGCGGCGCCGTGCACCTGGCCGTCGACCCGCGCCCGCGCCTTCCGCACGACCTCGGCGGCGTCCGAGAGGTCGGCGTCGGCGCGCGGCGGACGACTCTCCTCGATGGCCCGGAGGAGCCAGGCGAGCGACTCGTCGAGGAACTCGACCGGCGCGAGGAGGGCGTCCGCGAAGCCCTGCTCGAAGGCCTGCGCGGCGTCGAGCATGCGGTTCTGGCGGAGCGGGTTCTCGACGATGAACTTCACTGCGAGCTCGGCCCCGACGAGTCGGGGCACGAGTTGCGTCCCGCCCCAGCCGGGGATGAGCCCGAGGAACACCTCCGGGCACGCGAAGTGGCGCACCGAGGAGGAGATCGTTCGGTAGTCGCAGTGCAGCGCGATCTCCACGCCGCCGCCGAGAGCCGCGCCGTTGATCGCCGCGAGCGTGGGGAAGGGGAGCGCGCGGATCCGTGCGAAGAGCGCGTGGCCGGCCGCGCTCCCCTCGCGGGCGCGCTCGGGCGTGATCTCTCCGAACTCATCGATGTCCGCGCCCGCGGCGAACACGAACGGCTTGCCGGTCAGGATCATCCCGGCCCAGGTCTCCGTCTCCAGGCGCTCGAGCGCCTCCTCGAGCGAGCGGAGCGCGGCCTCGCCGAACGTGGTCGGCTTCTGCCACTCCTCCCCGTTGTCCATGGTCACGAGCGCGATGCGGCCGAGCGCGGTCTCGACCGGTTGCACCGCGAACCGCGTCGGGCTAGCCACGGGCTCCGTCCTGGAGGTTCTCCCAGACGATCGCCGCGCCCATGCCGAGCCCGATGCAGAGCGCCGTCAGGCCATAGCGCGCGCCAGGCCGGTCGCGGAAGCCGCGCGCGAGCTGCGCCATCAGCCGTACCCCGGTCGCGGCGAGCGGATGCCCGCAGGCGATCGCGCCGCCGTAGGGGTTGAGGCGCGGGTCGTCGGGCGCGACCCCGACCCCGTCGCACCAGGTCAAGACCTGCACGGCGAACGGCTCGTTCAGCTCGAAGAGGTCGATGTCGTCGATCCCGATCCCCGCCCGCGCGAGCGCCGTGTGCGTCGCGGGCACGGGGCCGAGACCCATGAGCTCCGGCTGCACTCCCGCGTACGCGTACGAGACGAGCCGCATCTTCGGCTCCAGCCCGTGCTCGGAGAGCGCGTCCTCGGAGGCGAGGAGCGCCGCCGTCGCTCCGTCGGTCAGACCGGCGGAGTTTCCTGCCGTGACCCGTCCGCCCGCGCGAAAGGGCGTGCGCAGTCCGGCGAGCGCCTCGAGCGTCGTCTCCGGACGCAGGAACTCGTCGCGTGCCGCGAGCCGCCACCCCTCGTCGGTGAAGACCGTCATCGGGACGACGAGCTCGTCCATCACGCCCTCGTCCCAGGCGCGGCCGGCCTTCTGCTGCGAGGCGAGCGCGTAGCGGTCGGCGTCCTCCCTCGTGAGGTGCGGGAAGGCGTCGTGGAGGTTCTCGGCGGTCTGGCCCATGACGGCCGCGGACTCGTCGACGATCCGCTCGGCGACGAAGCGAGGGTTGAAATCGACCTCCGCTCCCATCGGATGGTGGCCCATGTGCTCGACGCCGCCGACGAGGACGACGTCCGCAGCCCCCATCGCGATCTCGCCGGCGCCGACCGTCGTCGCCGTGAGCGCGCCGGCGCACATTCGATCGACGGCGAGCCCGGGAACGGACGTCGGCAGGCCGGCGAGGAGCGCGACGCTGCGTCCGAGCGTGAGTCCCTGGTCGCCCGCCTGCGCGGTCGCGGCGAGGACGACGTCGTCGATTCGCTCCGGGGGGAGCGTCGGGTTGCGACGAAGGAGCTCGCGAACGAGCTTGACGACCATGTCGTCCGCCCGCGTCTTCCAGAAGAGGCCCTTCTCGCCCGCGCGCCCGAACGCGGTGCGGACGCCGTCGACGTAGAAGACCTCGCGGAGCTCGCGCGCCATCGCCGAGACGATACTTCCCGCGTGACCGTCATCTGGGAAGAACGGGCCGCGCGCGCGGCGGAGCGCTTCGCCGACGGGGAAGCGCGGATCCTGGACGATCCCGACGAGCGTCAACGGCAGCTCACGCGCATGGGGAACGCCGCCTGGGCAGCGGGGCTCTCGCTTCTCATGGCAGGTCGTGCCGAAGACGCGCGCGTGTGGCTCGTGCGAGCGGCGGAGACATACCGGCGAAGCTGGGAGGACGCTCCGCCGGCGAGCTGGGGACGGCCCATCGCCGCGTTGAAGTCGCGTCTCGTCGCCGGCGATCTCGACGGCGCGAAGGAGGACGCGCGCTGGGCGCTCGCCGCCGGCTCGGTCGAGGCGGAGAGCCCGATCGGGCGCTACGCGGCCACGCTCGCTCTGCTCTCGCTCGGAGACGACGCGGGTGCGGCCGAGCTCGCGAACGGGCTGCGCGGTCGCGACGACTTCCCGCCGGCTGTCGCCGCTGCGCTCGCGGCGCTCGGCGCCGGCGACCTCGAGGGCTACCGCGCCGCGATCCGTGCACTCGTGGCGGACTTCGAGCGGCGCACGGAGTTCCTCGAAGACGTCCGCGTCGCGGACACCGTCCTCGCGTTGCAGGCGCTCGCGCGCGAGCGGGGCTTCGACGTCGAGGTCGACTCGCCGCTCCTGCCGCGCGCGGCGGCTCGTCGATCGTCGTAGGGGCGACCCTCGGGTCGCCCCGTCTACGGCTCGCCAGCCGCGAGCTCGCGCGAGCGCACCATCGCCGCCTGGATGGCGTTCAGGAAGGCGGCGCGCACTCCGGCGATCTCGAGCTCGCGGATCGCGGCGATCGTCGTTCCGCCCGGCGAAGTGACCATCTCGCGCAGCTCGACGGGGTGCATACCGCCGTCGCGGAGCTGCCTCGCGGTGCCGAGCATCGTCTGCACGACGAGCTGCGTCGAGATCTCGCGGGAGAGCCCGAGGAGGATCCCGGCCTCGATCATCGCCTCGGCGAGGAGCGCGAAGTACGCGGGGCCGGATCCCGACACAGCGGTGATCGCGTCCATCGCGCGCTCGGGAACGCGCACGACCGCTCCCAGGTGCGAGAGGGCTTCCTCCGCCAGGTCGAGGTGCTCGTCGCCTGCGTGGGCGCCTGCGCACAGGCCCGCGATCCCCTCGTGCACGGTCGAGGGTGTATTCGGCATCGCGCGCACGACCGGGACACCGCGGGCGAGTCGGCTCTCGATCTGGGCAGTCGGGATGGCAGCGGCGACGGTGAGGACCGTCTGCTCCGGCCCGATGAGGCCGCCGATCTCGCCCAGGAGCACGTCGAGATCCTGCGGCTTCACGGCGATGACGACCAAGGCCGCGCCGGCCACGGCCTCGGGGTTCGAGCGCGTCGCTGCGACGCCGTAGCGCTCGCGCAGCTCGGCGACTCGCTCCTCGCGCCGGGCGGTGGCGGCGATCTCGTCGGGCTCGCGCCACCTCGACGAGAGGAGCCCCGAGATCAGCGCCTCGCCGATCCGGCCGGCACCGAGGATCGCGATCTTCCGCTGGTCGCTCACGCCGCAGAGTCTAGGGGCGCGACACCGAACAAGTGACAGGTCGTCACATGCTCTCGGGCGCAGCGCGTCCCGCCGAGCCGGCGCGGACAGAACGGGCGCGGTCGAGGTCGGCACCCGGCACGAGCCGGCGCTTCAGGCCCGCGAGCAGGAAGACGCTCGCGAGGCCCTGCCACTCGCCGTACGGCTCGAGCAGGACAGCGGTCTCGCCGGGCTCGGGCCACCGCCCGCGCAGCGCGGCGAGGAGCTTGACGAGGCCGAGGTCGCCGACGAGCCCCACGTCGTAGCGTCCGAGCCCGCGCAGCGCGATGACGCCGACGCTCCAGGGGCCGACTCCGCGCACCCGGGCGAGTCGCGCGAGCGCGACGCTCGTCTCCTGCTCCCGCAGCGACTCGAGATCGAGCTCGCGCACGAGCCGGGCGAGGGTCGCGGCGCGGCTCGCGGCGAGCCCACAGGAGACGAGCTCGGCCGCCGACAACGAGGCGAGCGCGTGCTGCGTCGGCGGGTCGACGCCACAGGCTCGGATGACTGCACGCTCGATCGCTCGGGCCTTCCCCGCCTGCACGAGCTGCCCGGCGACCGCGCGTAACGCCGCGTGCGCCACGGTCGCCTTCCGCAGTGGGCGCAGGCCTCGCAGCGCTCGGGTCGACGGGCCGAGCAGGGGATCGGCGCTGAACCGCCGGTGGAACTCCGAGGTGTCCTCGTCGAGCGCCAGGAGGAAGCGGGCCTGCTCGACCGCGGCTTCGTCGCTTGCGCGGATCACGACGCGCCCGTCGTCGACCTGCACCGCGGACGCGCTCCGCCCGCCGGGGAGCCGCGCCTGCCAGGTGGCGGAGCGGGCGGTCAGGCGGAGCGAGTACGGCCCCGCGGGGACGACGGTCGCCGTGATCACTCGCGCACCCTACTGCCACCGTGCCCCGATACTTCCGGCGTGGGCTTGGTCGACGACATCTCGCTGCGCTCCCGCCGTCGGAAGCTCCGTCTCTTCCTCGACGAGCTGCGCCCCACCCCGGACACGACGGTTTTGGACGTCGGCGCCGACGAGCTCGGCTTCGGGGAGGGAGAGGGGTGTCGGACGCTCAACTTCTTCGAGGAGCTCTACCCGTGGCCCGAGCGCATCACGGCGCTCGGGCAGCACGACGGGACGGCGTTCCGGGCCCGCTACCCCGCCGTCGAGTACGTCCAGGGTGACGCGCTCGACCTGCCGTTCGCGGACGGCTCCTTCGACATTGTGTTCTCGAACGCCGTTCTCGAGCACGTCGGCGACCGGGACGCGCAGAGGCAGTTCGTGTCGGAGGCGCTGCGCGTCGGCCGCAGCGTCTTCCTGACGACCCCGAACCGGCTCTTCCCCGTCGAGGTGCACACGCGCTTGCCCGTTGTGCACTGGCTCCCCGATCGACTCTCCCACCCGGTGTACCGCGCGCTTTCTCTCGAGCACGCGACGGAGCTCCACTTGCTCTCGCCTCGTTCGCTCGAGCGGCTCTTCCCGGGGCGCGTACGCATCGTGAACCTCGGCCTGACCCTGGTGGCGATCGCGTGACGAGAGCGGAGCGCTTCTCCGTCGCCGCGCTCGGCGTGCTCGTCGTCGGGCTCGCGCTGCACAACGCCGCGATGGCGCAGCTCTGGGAGGTTGGCGTGCGCGGGAACGCGCTCGATGCCGTTGCGGCCTGGAAGGAGGCGGTGCTCCTCGTCGCGCTCGTCGGCGCCGGCTTCAGCGTTCGCAGGCTGCCTGCCGTCCGCGCCGCCGACGCCCTCGCGCTCGTGTACGCGGCGGTCATCGTCGTGTACGCGCTCCTCCCGGGCGACTGGCTCGACGGCGGAGCGACTGTGCGCGGCGAGCTGCTCGCGCTCCGACACCACCTGCTCCCCGTCGCCGGGTACGCCCTCGGTCGTCTCGTGGGGGAGGCGTGGAGCTCGCGACGCTCGCTCGGGAACCTCGTCGCGCTGACAGCAGTCGGCCTCGCGATCGTTGGCCTCCTCGACCTCGGACTCGTCTCGCTCCAGGCCTGGAGGGAGTCCGGCGTGCCGGGCTGGTACCGCGAGCAGCTCGGGCTCGACTACGAGGGCCTCTCGGGCTTGCCGGAGAACTGGGTCTTCAACACGGGGGACGAGGAGAACCCCCTTCGCCGGCTCGTCTCGACCTTCCTCTCGCCGCTTGCGAGCGCGTACGTGTTCGTCGTCGGGCTCCTCTACGTGCTCAGTAGGCCGTTCCGCTGGTGGTGGGGTCTCACGGCGCTCCTCCTCTACGTGGCGCTCCTGTACACGCACACGCGCGCCGCGTTCGCGGCGCTCGCTGTGGGGCTCGTCGTTCTCGCGCTTGCGCAGAGGCGAGCAGCCCCGGCGGTCCTCGCCGTCGTCTCCGTCGCCGTCGGCGCCGCCTTCTTGCTCGCGTACCCCTCCATCGGCCCGTCGACGAGCTACACCCCTGCGGAGCTCGAGTGGCTCCGGCAGAACGCGCAGGAGAATCCGGGAGTCGGCGCCGGGGCCTTCGATCCCGACGACGCGTCTACCGCGAGCCACTGGCGGAACCTGCGGGACGGCCTGCGCGAGGTCTGGGCCACCCCGGAGGGCTACGGCCTCGGCAACGCCGGAGTGGTCGCCAAACGAACCGGCGTCGAGATCCGCGGCGGGGAGTCGACGTACGTCGAGCTCGGCATCGACGCCGGGATCGCTGGGCTCGCCGCGTTCGTCCTCTGGAGCCTCGCGCTGCTCCGCGGCCTGTGGCGGCGAGAGCCCTGGCTCGTGGCGGCGTTCGCGGCCGTGCTCCTCCTCGGGTTGCAGACGGACATCATCGGCGTCCACTGGCTCGCCGTGACGCTGTGGGCCGCCGCCGGTCTCGCGCTCGCACGCCCCGTCGAGGCGCGGGCAATGGGGGCGGGGCCTGTGGCCGCTAGTCGCGGTCGTCGGGCAGATCCCGAGTGACCGCGCGCCCCGTGACTTCGGCGATCCGGATGCGGAAGCACACGGTTCGGGTTCCGCCCGAGCCGTGACGGCGTTGCGAGGCGCTCCGTCCGAACCGTTCGGCGAGGAGCTCGAGCGCGCGCTCGGCGTCCCCGCCGTGGAGCTCCTCGTAGACGCCCTGCGCAATGACGCTCCGCCAGCTCCCGCGCTCGTACTCGTCGGCTTCGAAGCAGACGCGTGGGCGCTCTCGCATCATCCGGATCTTCTGCCCCTCGACCGACGCGACGTACAGGCTCTCGCCGTCGTAGGCGTAGATGATCGGGACGACGTACGTGAGGCCGTCCACGTGGCAGCCGATGCGGCCCACGACCTGGCCTGCAAGGAACTCGTCGATCTCCTGCCGGGTGAGCTCGCGCATCGCCGGCGCTACGCTAGCGCGATGAGCCGCCCGATCGATCCGCGAGTCGACATCGGCCATGTCCACCTCAAGGTCGCGGATCTCGAGCGAGCGCTCGGCTTCTGGCGCGACGTGCTCGGCTTCGAGGAGCAGACACGCTACGGCGACCAGGCGGTCTTCCTCTCGGCCGGTGGCTACCACCACCACATCGGGCTCAACACGTGGGAGTCGAAGGGCGGGTCGCCGCCGCCGCCCGGGACGACCGGCCTCTACCACGTGGCGATCCGCTACCCTGATCGTGCGACCCTCGCCGACGCCGTCCGGCGCGTGCTCGAGGCCGGGATTCCGCTGCACGGGGCGTCGGATCACGGCGTGAGCGAGGCGATCTACCTCGCCGATCCGGACGGCAACGGCGTCGAGCTCTACTGCGACCGCCCGCGCGAGCAGTGGCCGAGGAATCCCGACGGGTCGCTCGGCATGTTCACGAGGCCGCTCGATCTCGGCGCGCTTCTGGCACAGGCTCCGTAGGGCGGGCTCCCCAGCCCCCTGCTACGCTTTCGGCGTAAGCCCAGAGCGAGTCCGGTTCGCGCGCTGCCTTCTGCTGAGCGCCTTCCTGCTTGTTCGTGAGTGTGGCAAGGGAGGTGGAAAGTCAATGGCAACCGGAACCGTGAAGTGGTTCAACGACGCGAAGGGGTACGGGTTCATCACCCCCGACGAAGGCGGGAAGGACCTGTTCGTGCACTTCTCGAACATCGCCGGCGAGGGCTTCAAGAGTCTCGCCGAGGGTGCGCGCGTCGAGTACGAGCCGCGCGAGGGCCAGAAGGGCCCCGAGGCGACCAACGTCGTCGCGATCGGCTGACGCCGAGCTCGAGCCGTGGCCGCGCGAGGCGGCCACGGCTCCCATCCCGGAGGGAGGCCCATGGCCGAGAAAGAAGAGAAGCTCGAGGTGGAGGGCGAGGTGATCGAGGCGCTTCGCAGTCGGATGTTTCGCGTCCGCCTCGACAACGGGCACGAGGCGCTCGGGTACATGGGCGGGCGGATGAAGCGCTACCGCATCCGGGTGTTCCCGGGGGATCGCGTGCGGATCGAGCTCTCCTCGTACGACCTCACGCGAGGCAGGATCGTCTACCGGCTGAGCTGAGCGCGCACGGCCGTCCTATCTCTGTCTAGATTCTGTATAACTCAAGCGTGCTTGCGTGGCTCGCTACCCGCGTTTCGGGTCGTCGATCGAAGCTCGTCGTGCTCGGGCTCTGGATCGCGCTGCTCGTGGGCCTTGCCCCGTTCGCAAGCCGGTTCGAGTCCGTGCAGCGGAACGAGCCGTCGAGCTTCCTCCCCGAGGGCGCCGAGTCCGTCGCCGTCCTCGAGGCGTCGAAGCGCTTCCCTTCCGGAGAGGTCATCCCGGCGGTGGTGGTCTTCCGCGACGACGCTGGCCTCGGAGCACGGGGCCGAGAGGCCGTCACGGAAGCGCGCGAGGCGATCGGCGCCTCCTCCATCGAGGGCGTGAAGGAGCTTCCGCCGCCGACCTTCTCCGAGGATGGGAAGGCCGCGATCCTCGTCGTTCCGATCGAGGCGCAGGGGGACGAGGAGGTCCTCATCGGGGCAGTCGAGGACGTCCGCGAGATCACGGGCGCAGCGGCGACCGACGGGCTCGAGGTGCGCGTGACCGGCCCGGCGGGGTTTTCGGCGGACGCGACGAAGGTCTTCGAGGGCGTGAACACGACGCTCCTGTACGCGACGGCCACGCTCGTGCTCGTCCTCCTGATCATCATCTACCGGAGTCCGATCTTCTGGCTGCTCCCACTGCTCTCGGTGCTCTTCGCCGAGTTCGTCGTGCGCGGGCTGGGCTACCTCATGGCCGATGCCGGGCTGGTGATCAACGGTCAGACGGGAGGGATCCTGCTCGTGCTCGTGTTCGGCGCGGGCACGGACTACGCGCTCCTCTTGACAGCTCGGTATCGCGAGGAGCTGCGCCGCGTCGAGGACAAGCACGAGGCGATGCGAATCGCGGTGCGCCAGGGCGGGCCCGCCATCCTCGCCTCCGCGGGCACCGTCGTCGCGGCGTTGCTCTGCCTCACGCTTGCCGACGTGAACTCGATCTCGGGCCTCGGCCCGGTCGGGGCGATGGGAGTCGCGGTTGCAGCGCTCGCGATGCTCACCGTCCTCCCGGCGCTCTTGCTCGTCGGCGGGCGGCGTGCGTTCTGGCCGTTCGTGCCGCGCTTCGGCGACCCGGACACCACCGGACGAGGGTTCTGGAGCAAGCTCGGCGCGCGGATCGAGCGCCGGCCGCGTCGCGTCTGGATCGTGACCGTGCTGGCCCTCGGTGCTCTCTCCCTCGGCGCCCTGACGCTCGATGACGATCTCACGACGACGAGCATCTTTCGCGGCTCGGTCGAGTCGGTCGAGGGCCAACGGCTGCTCGAGGAGTCGTTCCCGGCGGGAGCGGGCGCTCCGACCACGGTTCTCGTGCGCGACCCGGCACGTCTCGATGCCGCCCTCGAGGCGGCGGCGGGGTCGCCCGACGTCGCATCTGTCGGCCGCGTGGAGACCGGCGAGCCCGGAGCGCGCTTCGACGTCGTGCTCACGCGCGATCCCTACAGCGAGTCTGCGTACGAGTCCATCTCGCGGCTTCGCAGCGACCTGCGCGCCGCAGCGGGCGACGACGTCCTCGTGGGCGGTCCGACCGCCGAGGAGGCCGATCTCCGGGCTGCCACCGACCGCGACACGAAGCTCCTGATCCCGCTTGTGCTCCTCGTCGTGTTCGCGATCCTCGTCCTGCTCCTGCGCGCCCTCACCGCGCCGCTCGTGCTCATGGCGACGGTCGTGCTCTCGTTCTTCGCGGCCTTGGGCGGAGCGCTGCTCCTGTTCGAGCTCGTCGCCGACTTCCCGGGCGAGGATCCGAGCTATCCGCTGTTCGCGTTCGTCTTCCTCGTCGCCTTGGGCGTGGACTACAACATCTTCCTCATGGCGCGCGTCCGGGAGGAGGCGCTGACGATGCCCACGCGCGACGCGATGCTGAAGGGGCTCGCTCTAACGGGCGGCGTGATCACATCTGCCGGAATCGTCCTCGCCGGCACGTTCTCCGTGCTTGCGGTGTTGCCGCTCATCGCGCTGACGCAGGTTGGCGTGACCGTCGCGTTCGGCGTGCTGCTCGACGCGCTCGTCGTGCGATCCGTGCTCGTCCCGGCGCTGACGCTCGATCTCGGCGAGCGCACGTGGTGGCCGTCGCGGCTCTCGAGACGCGGCCGTGACGCGCAGGCCGAGCGGCCGTCCGAGGTTGCGGTCGCGTCCGAAGGCTAGCCATGCCCCGACGCGGCGCGGCGTATGCGGAGCAACGCATCTCAGCCGCGGTGCCCGCGGTGCCCGTCAGCGACGCAGGAGCCCGTCGCCTCGGATCGGCCTACTGGGAGGAGGTGCGGAGGTTCTCACGCGGGCTCGTGCGTGGCCGTGACCGTGGCGAGGGGCTCGAGCTGCGGCTCGCGGGCGTGATCCCGCTCCTGCGGTTCGGCGTTCCCGTGACGACCGTCAGCGCGGACGCCGTCGAGTGTCGGTACCCCATCACCGGAGGCCTACTCGCGGCTGGCCCCGGAGGCTTCCTCGTTCTCTCCCAGCGCGGCACCGGACCGGCGGAGGTCTCGATCGCCGTCGAGGAGTTCCACTCGCGGCTCGCGGTCGACGGGAGGATCGGCTTCCGCCGAAGGATCTTCGACGTCCTCCAGGCTCCGCTGCACGAAGGCATCGGGCGTCGGTACTTGGCACGCGCGGCTCGGGGCCCGCTGTGAAGGTCACCGTCTTCGGCGGCTCGGGCGTCATCGGGAGCGAGCTCCTCGCCGAGCTCGCCGGCCGGCACGAGGTCGTGGCGGTCTCGCGGCAGCCGCGCACCGACGGCGACGGCGTGCGCTGGGTGACGGCCGACGCCACGCGCGCGGAGACGCTCGATGCCGCGCTCGTCGGCGCAGACGTCGCGTTCTACCTCGTGCACTCGCTCGGAGTCTCGGAGTTCGAGCAGGTGGACCGGGTGGCGGCCGCGAACGTCGCGCGTGCCGCGGAGCGGAACGGCCTCCGCCAGATCGTCTACCTCGGTGGGCTCGGCGACGACGACCCGGACCTCTCGCCGCACCTCCGCAGCCGCCAGGAGACGGCATCGGTGCTGGGCGGTGGCTCGGTTCCGGTGACGACCCTGCGCGCTGCGATGGTCGTGGGGAAGGGGAGCGCCGCGTTCGAGACGATCCTCGCGCTGGTCGATCGCCTTCCCGCGATGATCTGCCCGCGCTGGGTCTCGACGCCCACGCAGCCGATCGCGCTCGGGGACGCCGTCTCGTACCTGGCGGGCGTCGCCGGCCTCGAGGCCGCGTACGGCGAGACGTTCGACATCGGCGGGCCGGACGTCATGACCTACCGAGAGATGATCGAGCGGATCGGGGCGATCCGCGGACGTCGGCCGCTCATCGTGGAGGTGCCCGTCCTGACGCCGAGGTTGTCGTCCTGGTGGCTCCACCTCGTCACGCCGGTGCGCGCATCGGTCGCGCGGCCGCTGATCGAGGGCCTGCGGAACCCCACGGTCGTCCGCGACGAGCGCATCCGCGAGCTCGTACCGATCCCGCTCACGGGCTTCGACGACGCTGTACGGCGAGCCCTCACCTGAGCGCGGCGGAGCCGCGGCTCGCCCCTCACGCGCTCGCGGCCGGACGGGCTTCGACGTAGTCGCGCAGCTTCTCGAGCTCTTCCCGCGTCGCCTTGCTCATCGTTCTCTTCAGGAAGGGCGCCGCGAGGCGTAGCAGCGGGGACTTCGGGCGCAGGGGCCAGTCCATCGTGACGCGTGTCCCGTCGCCGACGGGCTCGAGCAGGAAGTCGACCTCGAAGTCGGCCGCGCTCCATCCCCCGCGCAGCGCGAAGCGCCGCGGCGGGTCGAGCGCAGTGACCACGTCCTCGATCTCGATCTCGCGCGTGCCCCAACGGAGCACTTCGCGGATCTGCGAGCCGATGCGAAGCGGCCTGTCGTCGAGCCGGCGGAACTCCACGAGCGCCGGACGCCAGATCGTGTGCGTCTCGAGATCCGAGACGACCGCCCAGACGTCCTCGGGGGGCCGGTCGATCAGGATGCTCTCGACGATTCGCACCGTGCCGCAAGGCTACTCGCGCTCCCGGCCTCCGCGTGCGCTATACCTCGTTCATGAGCTCTTCGAAGCCCGTCGAGCAGATCGATCGGGTCGTGATCCGGTTTGCCGGTGACTCCGGCGATGGGATGCAGCTCACGGGCGACCGCTTCACGAGCGAGACGGCGGTCTTCGGCAACGACCTCGTCACGCTGCCCGACTTCCCGGCCGAGATCCGCGCGCCGGCCGGGTCGCTCCCCGGCGTGTCCGGGTTCCAGGTTCACTTTGCCGACCACGACATCCTCACGCCCGGCGACCAGCCGAACGTGCTCGTGGCGATGAACCCGGCGGCGCTGAAGGTGAACCTCGCCGATCTCCCCAAGGGCGCGACGATCATCGTCAACACCGACGCGTTCAACGAGCGCAACCTCCAGAAGGCGGGCTACGAGTCGAACCCGCTCGAGGACGGCTCGCTCTCCGACTACCACGTGCACGCGGTCGCGCTCTCGTCCATGACGATCGAGGCGCTCAAGGAGGTCGAGGGGGTCACCTCCCGCGAGGCCGAGCGCTCGAAGAACTTCTTCGCGCTCGGTCTCATGTCCTGGCTCTACCACCGCCCGACCGAGGGGACGCTCGCCTTCATCGAGCGGAAGTTCGCGCGCCGCCCCGAGATCGTCGAGGCGAACACGCGCGCCTTCAAGGCGGGCTGGAACTACGGCGAGACCTCCGAGGACTTCGCGGTCTCGTACGAGATCGCTCCGGCGAAGCTCCGGCCGGGGACGTACCGACAGATCTCCGGGAACACGGCCCTCTCGTACGGGCTCGTCGCCGCGAGCCGCCTGTCCGGTCTCCCGCTCTTCCTCGGCGCCTACCCGATCACGCCTGCATCGAGCATCCTGGAGGAGCTCGCCGCGCTGAAACACTTCGGCGTGCGCACGTTCCAGGCCGAGGACGAGATCGCGGCCTCGGGCGCAGCGCTCGGCGCGTCCTTCGGAGGCGCCCTCGGCGTCACGACGTCGGCGGGGCCGGGCGTCGTCCTGAAGTCGGAGACGGTCGGGCTCGCCGTCGCGCTCGAGCTTCCGCTCGTCGTGATCGACGTCCAGCGCGCGGGGCCCTCGACCGGGATGCCGACGAAGCCGGAGCAGGCGGATCTCCTGATGGTGCTCTTCGGTCGCAACTCGGAGTCGCCTGTGCCGGTTCTCGCCGCCGCGACGCCCGCCGACTGCTTCCAGATGGCGATCGAGGCGGCGCGGATCGCCATCACGTACCGAACGCCCGTCTTCCTCCTCTCGGACGCCTACCTCGCCAACGGGTCCGAGCCGTGGCGCATCCCGGACGTCGCCGATCTTCCGGCCATCCCGGTCGAGTTCGCGACCGGCGACGGAGATGGGTTCCTGCCCTACGCGCGGGATCCGGAGACCCTGGCACGACCCTGGGCGATCCCCGGCACCCCGGGTCTCGAGCACCGGATCGGGGGCCTCGAGAAGGAGCACGAGACCGGCAACGTCTCGTACGACCCGGAGAACCACGACCTCATGGTTCATCTGCGCGCGCAGAAGGTGGCGGGGATCGCAGACGACATCCCCGAGCTCCAGGTGGACGATCCGGACGGCGCCGACACGCTCGTGCTCGGCTGGGGCTCGACGTACGGCGCGATTGCGGCGGCGGCGCGACGCGTCCGCGCGAGCGGGCGGAAGGTCGCGGTAGCGCATCTCCGCTACCTGAACCCCTTCCCGCGCAACACGGGGGAGGTCGTGCACGCGTACGAGAAGGTGCTCGTGCCGGAGATGAATCTCGGCCAGCTGCGGATGCTGCTACGCGCCGAGTTCCTCGTAGATGCTCGCGGCTACAACAAGGTTCGCGGCCGGCCGTTCCGAGCAGCCGAGCTCGAGGCGGCGATCACAGAGTTGGTGGACTCGTGAGCGATCTCGTCCAGCTGACGGCCAAGGACTTCAAGTCCGACCAGGAGGTGCGCTGGTGCCCGGGCTGCGGGGACTACGCGATCCTCAACGTGGTTCAGAGCTTCATGCCCGAGCTCGGGATCCCGCGCGAGCGCATCGTCTTCGTCTCGGGGATCGGGTGCGCGGCGCGCTTCCCGTACTACATGAACACGTACGGGATGCACTCGATCCACGGTCGCGCCCCTGCGATCGCGACGGGCCTCGCCGTGTCGCGGCCCGATCTCTCGGTCTGGGTCGTAACGGGAGACGGAGACGCGCTCTCGATCGGCGGGAACCACCTCATCCACGCGCTGCGCCGCAACGTGAATCTCAAGATCCTGCTCTTCAACAACCGCATCTACGGGCTCACGAAAGGGCAGTACTCGCCCACGTCCGAGCTCGGGAAGGTGACGAAGTCGACGCCCATGGGCTCGCTCGACTACCCGTTCAATCCGCTCTCGGTCGCCATCGGCGCCGAGGCGTCCTTCGTCGCGCGGGCCATCGACACGGACAAGAAGGGCCTCGCCGCGGTGCTCGAAGCGGCGGCGCGCCACCGAGGCTCGGCGTTCGTCGAGATCCTCCAGAACTGCAACATCTACAACGACGGGGCCTTCGACGGCGTCCGCGAGGACAAGGCGAACCGCATCTACCTCGAGCAGGGCGAGCCGATCCGCTTCGGCGTCGAGGGCGAGCGCGGCGTCATCCAGCACGAGGACGGATCGGCGCAAGTCGTGGACGTGGCCGCGGTGGGAGAGGAGCGGCTGCTCGTCCACGACCCGGCCCACCGTGAGCCGAGCCTCGCCTTCGCGCTCTCGCGCATCACGCTCGAGACCGATGGAGCGCTGCCGCTCGGCGTCTTCCGCGCCGTCGAGCGCGCTGCCTACGACGAGCTCATGGGCGCCCAGCTCGATGCGGCGGTAGCGCAGCACGGAGAGGGCGACCTCGCTGCGCTGCTCCACTCCGGCGACACCTGGACTGTCGGCGCCGCCGGCTGAGGACCCGGCGGCGCCGGGTGCAACATGGGGTCAGGTCCCGTTCAACAGGGGGTCAGGTCCCGTTCGTTGCACGCAGCGCGTGCAACGAACGGGACCTGACCCCGCGTTGCGCGCTCGTCAGGTCTCAGCCAGGAAGCGGACGATGCGGGCGGCGATCTCCTCTCCGCGCTCCTCCTGGAGGAAGTGGCCGGCGCCGGCGACGATCTCTGCCGGGCCTGCGCCTGGGATCGCAGCGGCCATTCTCTCGGCCGCGCGCGGGGTGAAGATCGGGTCGGAGTCGGAGAAGAGCACGAGGGCGGGCTTCTCCCAGCGCGTGAGCGCGTCACGCACCTCGAGCATCGTCGGCGCCGACGGGTGGTCGAGCTCGGTCGGGACGAGCTCGGGGAAGGCGAGCACCCCGGCCTTGGACTCCGGCGTCGGGAACGGCGCGTTGTAGCCCTCGACGACCGTGTCCGCGAGGTCGTTCACGCACGTAACGCGGATCAACTGGCCGGGGACGATCTCCGGTCCGACTCGGCGCACGAACGCCCGGAAGCGCAACCACTCCTCGGACGGCGCGCGCCCGGCTCCGACTCCCGTGTTGAGGATCACGAGTCGTGCGACGCGCTCCGGGTGCTCGACCGCCAGGCGGAGCCCGATCGGCCCGCCCCAGTCCTGCACGACGACCGTCGCGTTCCACAGGTCGAGCTCCTCGGCGAGCCGCTCGATCGACCCGTAGTGGAAGTCGTACGAGTAGTCCTCGATCCGCGTCGGCTTGTCCGAGCGTCCGAAGCCGAAGTAGTCGGGCGCGACGACCCGACCGACCCGGGCGAGGGTCGGAATCATCTTCCGGTACAGGAACGACCAGGTCGGCTCGCCGTGCAGGAGCAGGATCGGATCGCCACGACCCTCGTCGACGTAGTGCAGCCGGAGGCCAGCCTGCTCGAGATAGCGCGGCGCGAAGCCGTAGCCCGGGAGTGCCTCGAACCGCTCGTCCGGAGTGCGGTAGACGTCCACGGAGACCGACCTCAGGCCGGCTGATCGGCCGGCTCGGCGGTCGGTGATGGGCCGGGCGGCTCGTCCTCGTCGTGTCTCTCGCCCTCGGGGAGCGGGCGCAGGAGCGAGACCGCGATCGTGACGGCCAGGACGGCGAGGATGACCCCGAGCGAGATCGCGACGGGAACCTTGTACACGTCCGAGGCGAGCATCTTCCCGCCGACGAAGACGAGGATCACCGCGAGCCCGACGTTCAAGTATCGGAACCTCTCCATCATCCCGACGAGCACGAAGTAGAGCGAGGCGAGTCCCAGGAGCGAGAAGGCATTGGCTGCGTACACGATGAAGGTGTCCCGCGTGACGGCGAAGATCGCGGGGATCGAGTCGACCGCGAACACGAGGTCGAACGCCGCCACGAGGACGAGCGAGGCCATGAGCGGCGTCGCCATGCGCCGTCCTTCCCGCGTGCGGACGGTGAGCCGATCCCCGTGGTACTCGGCCGTCATCGGCAGCACCCGGCGCATGAGCCGCAGGGCCGGGTTGCGCTCGGGGTGGATCTCTACCTCCGAGTGGCGTGCCATCCGGATGCCCGTCAAGACGAGGAACGCGCCGAACACGTAGATCGTGTAGTGGAACGCGTCGAGCAGGGCCGCGCCCGCGAGGATGAAGATCCCGCGCAGTACGACCGCGCCGACGATGCCCCAGAAGATGACCCGCCGCTGGTACGCGGCGGGCACGGCGAAGTACGCGAAGATGAGCGCGAAGACGAAGAGGTTGTCGACCGAGAGCGACTTCTCGATCAAGAAGCCTGCGAGGTACTCCCCGGCCGGCTGCCGACCCTGCCACTGCCAGAGGAAGACCGTGAAGCCCAGTCCGAGGAGCGTCCAGAAGACGCTCCACACGGCCGCCTCGCGGAACCCGATCTCCCCGCCGCGGCGTCCGAAGAACGCGAGGTCGAAGGCCAGCATGGCGACGACGAAGACGCCGAACGCCGCCCACATCCAGAGATCGAGTTCCACCACGAGCTCCCTTCGTCAGGCTCTTACTGGAGTGCGAAGGTCTCTCCCGCCGCGGGCTCGCGGCCGACGCCACCGGGCACGAGGCCGGACTGACGATGACGTCCGTGTGGGGATACTGCCCCTCGGGCGGAACCGTAGCGGATGGAGCCCGGGGCCCGTCAAGCTCCCGCAGCCGCGGCGTGCGCGAGCGAGCGGTTGCGGAGGGCGCGGGCCAGGGTGACCGTGACGAGGGAGGTCAGGCCGGCGACGGCGAACGCGAGTCGGGTGCCGCCCACCTCCGCCAGCCACCCCGCGAGGAGGCCGCCCAGCGGCGCCAGGCCGACGAAGGCGAAGAGGTAGATCCCGATCAGCCGCCCGCGCAGCGTGTCCGGCGCTCCGAGCTGCACGAGCGCGTTCGCGTTCGCCGTGAAGAGCGTGAACGAGACCCCGATCGCGAAGAGGACGAGGGCGGCCAGGACGGGATCGGTGACCGGAGCGAGCGCAAGCGCCAGCGCGCCGAACCCGGCTGCGCCGACGCAGAAGAGACGCCAGCTCGCGACGTGGAAGGAGGCGGCGACGAGGGCGCCGACGAGGGCGCCCACACCGAACGAGGCGGAGAGGAGCCCTAGGCCCTCGGGGCCGACGTGCAGGGTGTTCGCGGCCAAGAGCGGGACGAGCACGTGAAAGTTGAAGCCGACGGTGCTGACGACCGTCACCACGGCAAGGATCCAAGGAAGCTGGGGATCCCGGCGGACGAACCCGAGTGCGCGTCGGAGCCCGCGCACGAGCGTTGCCGAGCCGTCTCGCTCGACCGGATGCAGCTCGTCCTCGCGAATGAGGGCGAGGGCGGCGAGAACGGCGAGGAAGCTCGCGGCGTTCACCGCGAAGCACGCACCGGTACCGACGGCGGCGATCAGCACGCCTGCGATTGCCGGTCCGACGATGCGCGACCCGTTGAACAGCCCCGTGTTGAGCGCAACCGCGTTCGGGAGCTCCCTCGGTCCGACGAGTTGGAAGGTGAGCGACTGCCGGCCGGGCGCGTCGAACGCGAGCGCGGTGCCGCCGAGCGCGGCGAGCACGTAGACGATCGGGAGCGTCGCCGTTCCCGTGAGCGTGACCGTGGCGAGGGCGAGCGAGACCACCATCGCGGCGGCCTGCGTCGTCATCACGAGCCGGCGGGAGTCCACCCGGTCTGCGACAACGCCGGCCACGAGGCCGAAGGCGGTGAACGGGAGGAAGCGCGCGAAGGCGAGGCCGCCGACGGCGAGCGGCGAGCGCGAGAGCTCGAGGACGAGCCACGCGAGCGCGATGTTCTGCATCCAGGTGCCGGCGAGTGAGACGACCTGGCCGAGGAAGTAGAGGCGGTAGTTGCGGTGAGCCTCCAGGCTGCGGAACGTGCGCGTGCGGAGCGCGACCGCGAGGGGGGTCATGCGCCCTCCTCGAGGAGCTTGGAGAGCGCCGGAACCGCCGCCGCGATTGCTGCCAGCTCGTCCGGCTCGAGCCTCTGCAGCCGTTGGGTGAGCCACATCGTGCGCCGGGCTCGGACGTTGCGCAGCAGCCGAGCCCCCTCGGCAGTGAGCTCGAGACCGACGCGACGGCGATCGCCGGAGTCGCGCACGCGCCGAACGAGCCCCGCGCGCTCGAGCCGGTCGACGTGGCCTGACATCGCCGGTGGGGAGATCCCCTCGGCGGCGGCGAGCTCGGCGAGCGAGAGTCCGGGACTCCGCTTCACGAGCCAGAGGAGTGTCGCCTGCCTCGCGCTGATCCCGGCCTGCTCCGTCTCGTGGCGCAGCTCGCGCGCGAGGCGGAGGAGCGCAGGTCTGAGCTCGGCCGCGACGACTTCCGGTGAAAGCGTAGGAATGCTAACCATTAACCGCGCTAAAGGCTAGCAGGCGCTGACGACGTCGTTTGGAACGCGATCTCCGTCGCGGCGACCGGCCGCGGCCCCTTCGCCGCTACCGCTTGGGGATCGCTTCCAGCTTGTAGCCGACGCCGTAGCGCGTGTGGATGAAGGCGTGACGTGGGGAGCGTCGGTCGACCTTCTCGCGGAGCTTGCGGACGAACACGTCCACGGTGCGGTCGCGGTGCGTTGCGCGTCGGCCCCATACGCGCTGAAGCAGCTCGTCGCGCGTGAGCACCCGACCCTGCTCGCGGGCGAGGGTGTAGAGGAGCCGGAACTCCGTCGGGGTGAGCTCGGCGCTGACCCCGTCCACGTACGCCTGCACATTGTTCGGATCGAGTCGCAGCTCCTCGATCTCGATCGCGTCGCCGCGCCGCGGTTCGGTCGCTGCGACTCCGCGACGCGCGGCGACGCGTACGCGGGCGGCGAGCTCTTTCATCGAGAAGGGCTTCACGAGGTAGTCGTCGGCGCCGATCTCGAGCGCGTGCACGCGGTCGTGCTCGGTTCCGCGTGCCGAGACGACGATGATCGGAGTCCCGATGCCTTCCTCCCGCGCCTTTTCGATCACCCGCCAGCCGTCCATTCCCGGGAGCATGAGATCGAGCACGCACACGTCAGGTTGCTCGTAGCGCAGCCGTGCGAGACCGGTCTCGCCGTTGGCCACGCCGACCGCGTCGAAGCCGGCCGCCTCGAGATGCCGGGCCATTCCCCGGGCGATGACCTCGTCGTCCTCGATGATCAGGACCTTCGCCATCCGGTGAACACGATTGTGCCGGGGTGCGCGGATCCCGCGGGCGGCGGTGCGGTTGTCGTCGGGTAAACAGGTGGTGAACGGCCCGCCTCCCCGTCTCGTGGGACGGGGAGGCGGGAGGTGTCCTACCCGTCCGCTTCGGCGTCGGCGTCTGCGAGCTCGCCCTCCTGCTGATCTGCCGTCAGCACCTCCACGAGGACGACCTGCTCGCACCCGACAAGACGGGTCAGGCGCCGCTCGCTGCGGAGGAGGAACGCCTTGTCCTGGCCGCCACCGCAGGCGAGCAGGTCGCGCTCCCCGTCCGGCGCCAGCGCGTGGAGCGCGTCGTTGCCCTCGCCGCCGAAGACGCGGTCGGCGCCCCAGCCGCCGAAGAGGTCGTCATTCCCCTCGTGGCCGTGCACGACGTCGTCGTCCCGGTTTCCGGAGACGCGGTCGTTCCCGGCACCACCGGCGACGTGATCGGAGCCCGAGCCTCCGGCGATCCGGTCGTTCCCGGCGCCTCCACCGGCTCGGTCGTCGCCGAGTCCGAGGTACACGGTGTCGTTTCCGTCCAGCGCGCGAACGCCGTCGTCGCCCGCGCCCGCGCGGACGAGGTCGTTGCCGGCTCGCGCGTAGACGAGGTCGTTTCCCGCGAGCGCGCGGATCTCGTCGGCCTGGTCGGTGCCGCGGAGCACCTCGTCACCGGGCGTGCCGGTGATCACCGCAGCCCATGCGGCCGCGGCGAGGACGAGCGCGGCTGCGGTCGCGAGGCCCGCGGCTGCCGCTCCCCCTGTCTTCCCCGTCATCTCCATCCTCCCTTCGTTCGGGGCCGAGCAGATTGACGGGCACGCGCGTTAGGGCTCCGTGTCGGAGCCCTCAGGATTCCGCAAGCGTTCTGTTAGAACCCGATGCGTGGACGTGGACGCGATGCGTGCCCGGGCGCTCGTCGAGGAGAGCCGGGAGGCGGTCGTCGTCCTCGACGACCAAGACCGGGTCGTCCTCGCGAGCCGACGCGCGCGGCAGACGGTCGAGGGCATCCGCGAGGGGGCGCGTGCGCCCGCGGCGCTTCTCACCGGCGGCCTCGGCGTCGTCCCACTCGTCGTTCCCTACGAGGTCGACGGCCGCACCGAGCGGCTCGTCTACCTCTCGCGCGAGGGCGACCTCGCCGCCTATGAGGAGCTGCGCGCGGGGTTCACGGCCGCCGTCTCGCACGAGCTCCGAACGCCGCTCGCGCGCCTCCTCACTCTCCTCGAGACCGCGGCGCTGCCCGGCGAGGACGTTCTCGGGCTCGTTGAGCAGGCGCAGCGCGAGGTCGAGCAGATCACCGAGCTGATCGACGAGATCCTCTTCCTCTCCGAGCTCGAGTCCGGCGCGCGGGTCGTCGCCCTCGGCCCGACCGCAGTGCGTCCGGTCCTCGAGGAGGCACTGGCGGAGCTCCGCGAGCGGGCGGAGCGCGCGGGGGTCGAGCTCCGGCTCGAGTGCGAGCCGGACCTGACCGTGAGGGTGCGGCCGCGCATGCTGCGCGTGATCGCGCTCAACCTCGCCGAGAACGCGATCCGCTACGCCGGGTCGGGCGCCGCTTTCACGCTCTCGGTGACCCGGGCGCCCGACGGCAGCATCGTCCTCTCGGGCCGCGACAACGGGATCGGGGTCGAGGAGGCCGAGCTCCCACGGCTCTTCGAGCGCTTCTACCGCTCGGATCGCGCGCGCGCCTCGCGCGGAACCGGGCTCGGCCTCGCGATCGTGAAGCACGTGGTCACCCAGGCGGGCGGGCACGTCGAAGCGCGCGGGGGTCGGGGAGAGGGGCTCGAGATTCGCTGCGCCTTTCCCGGCTGACCGACTTCACCAGACTTTCACGACATCTTCACCAGCCGGCGCCCCGCCGCACGGCCCGCGACCGCGACACTGCTGTCGTGGTCGGACGCCTTCCCGCTGTCGCCGTCGTCATGCTCGTCTTCTTCGTCTCCGGTTGCGGCGGGGGCGGTGGCGCGAGCGTCACGGCCGACGGCTCGAGCACCGTCGGGCCCTTCACGACGAAGGCGGCCGAGGACTGGAAGCGCGACGGTGGAGCCGACGTCAGCGTCGGTATCTCCGGTACCGGGGGTGGGTTCGAGCGCTTCTGTGCCGGCGAGACCGACATCTCGAACGCGTCTCGGCCGATCCGCGCCGAGGAGGTCGAGCTCTGCGAGGAAAACGGCGTCGAGTACGTCGAGCTCCAGGTCGCGATCGACGCGCTGACGAACGTCGTCAACCCGCAGAACGACTGGGCCGACTGCCTCACGGTCGAGCAGCTCCACGCCATCTGGAGGCCGGGCTCGACGGTGACGAACTGGAAGCAGGTCGATCCCTCGTTCCCCGACGTTCCCCTCCAGCTCTTCGGCGCCGGCACCGACTCGGGGACCTTCGACTACTTCACCGAGGCGATCAACGGCGAGGCTGGAGCGAGCAGGACGGACTACTCGGCCACCGAGGACGACAACGTGACGGTGCAGGGGGTCGCGGGCAACCGCGGCGGGCTCGGCTACTTCGGGTTCTCGTACTTCGAGCAGAACCAGGACAAGCTGAAGGCGCTCGAGGTCGACGGTGGGAACGGGTGTGTCGCTCCGAGCATCGAGTCCGCGCAGAACGGCACGTACACGCCGCTCTCGCGACCGCTCTTCATCTACGTCAGTCTGGCCTCACTCCGCGGGAACGAAAACGTGGAGGCGTTCGTCCGCTACGCGCTCGAGAACGCCCGCACCGTGGCGCAGGAGGCGCTCTTCGTTCCCATGTCGCAGGCGCAGATCGACGAGCAGCTCGCGAAGCTCGACGCGGCGGTGTCCGCGACCAGCTGATGGCGTCGCTCGACCTACCCTACGACGCCGCGTCGAGCGTCGCCCTGCCGAAGAAGCGGATCCGCCTCGGCGAGGTTGTCGTCCAGGTTGTCCTCTTCGTCGCGGCGACGATCTCGGTGCTGACGACGGTCGGCATCGTCCTCTCGCTCGTGCTGCCGGCCATCGACTTCTTCCGGATCGTCTCGCCGTGGGAGTTCCTCACCGGCACGACCTGGGCGCCGCTCTTCCTCGAGCCGGAGTTCGGCGTCGTCCCGCTCGTCGTCGGGACGCTCGTGATCTCCTTCTGGTCCTCGCTCATCGCGTTCCCGCTCGGACTCGGCGTCGCGATCTACCTCAGCGAGTACGCTCGCGAGAGCGTCACCCGCTTCCTCAAGCCGATCCTGGAGATCCTCGCTGCGATTCCGACCGTCGTCCTCGGGTACTTCGCGCTCACCTTCGTGACGCCGTTCATTCGCGACATCGGGATCGAGGTCGAGATCTTCAACGCGCTCTCCGCGAGCATCGTCCTCGGGATCATGCTCATCCCGACCGTGGCCTCGCTCTCGGAGGACGCGATGGCGGCCGTGCCTCGTGACCTGCGCGACGGGGGGTACGCCCTCGGCGCCGACAAGCTCCAGGTATCGACCCGCGTCGTCGTCCCGGCTGCGATCTCGGGCATCATCGCCGCCTTCGTGCTCGCGTTCTCGCGCGCCGTAGGCGAGACGATGATCGTGCTGATCGCGGCCGGTCAGCTCCCGCAGATCACGTTCGATCCTCGGGAAACGATCTCGACCATGACGGCGTTCATCGGCGCGACCGGCAATGGCGACGTCCCGACGGGCTCGATCGAGTACAAGACGATCTTCGCCGTGGGCCTGACTCTCTTCGTCATGACGCTGATCATGAACCTCATCTCGATCCGGCTCGTCCGGAAGTTCCGGGAGGTCTACGAGTGATGACGACGCTCGAGTCGTCGCTCCCAACCGGCCGCCAGCGCCGGGTGTGGCGCAACCGCGTCTTCCAGGCCGCGATGCTCTTCGCGATGCTCGTCGCGTTCGGGACGCTCACGATCCTCCTCGTCGACACCGCCGTCACCGGCTGGCCGGAGCTCGACCGTCAGCTCCTCACCGAGCCGCCGTCGACGATCGCAGACGAGGCGGGCGCGCGGCCGGCCATCCTCGCCACCCTCTACCTCGGGGCTCTCGTTCTGCTGATGTCGGTCCCGATCGGCATCTTCACCGCCATCTACCTCGAGGAGTACGCGAACCGCGAGCGCTGGTACAACCGCCTGATCGAGGTGAACATCCAGAACCTCGCGGCGGTTCCATCGATCGTGTACGGGATCCTCGGGCTCGCGTTCATCGTGCGCGGGATCGGGCTCGGTCGCGTCGTGCTCGCGGGCGCGCTGATCCTCACGCTCGTCGTCCTCCCGACCGTCGTCGTCGCCTCGCGCGAGGCGATCCGGTCGGTGCCCGACTCGATCCGGCAGGGCGCGTTCGCGCTCGGGGCGACGAAGTGGCAGGTCATCTGGCGCCAGGTGCTTCCTGCGGCGATCCCGGGCATGGCGACCGGGTCGATCCTCGCGCTCTCGCGCGCGGTCGGCGAGACGGCGCCGCTGATCATGGTCGGCGCCGTCGTCTACGTCGCCTTCGATCCGACGCTCCTCGGCGCCTACACGGCGCTCCCCGTCCAGATCTACAACTGGACGAAGCAGCCGGACCCGACGTTCCAGACACTCGCCGCCGCCGGGGCGATCGTCCTGCTCGTCATCGTCCTGAGCATGAACGCCCTGGCAATCGTCCTCCGGAACCGCTACCGCAAGCAATGGTGAGGCCATGACGCAGATGGAAGCTCCGCAGATCGACAGCACGCGCATCGCTCAGACCTCCACCGCCCTCGAGCGGGCGGAGATCGAGCGTCGGGAGAAGGTCTTCTCCGTGCGCGATCTCGGGGTCTACTACTCGGGGACGCCGGCGATCGAAGAGGTCGCGCTCGACGTCTACAAGAACACGGTCACGGCCTTCATCGGGCCGTCGGGGTGCGGGAAGAGCACGTTCATCCGGTGCTTCAACCGGATGAACGACTTGATCCCCGGCGCGAAGGTGGTCGGCTCGGTGCTCTACCACGGCCAAGACCTGTACGCGAAGGACATCGACCCGGTCGAGATCCGACGGCGCATCGGGATGGTGTTCCAGAAGCCGAACCCCTTCCCGAAGTCGATCTACGACAACGTCGCCTTCGGGCCGCGCGTGCTCGGAATGAAGGGCGACCTGGACGACCGCGTCGAGGGCGCGCTCCGGCAAGCGGCGCTCTGGGACGAGGTGAAGGACCGGCTCAAGGACAACGCGCTCGGCCTCTCCGGCGGCCAGCAGCAGCGCCTCTGCATCGCCCGGGCGCTCGCGGTCGAGCCCGACGTGATCCTCATGGACGAGCCCGCCTCCGCGCTCGACCCGATCTCGACCACGCGCATCGAAGACCTCATGCACGACCTCAAGCGCGAGTACACGATCGTCATCGTCACGCACAACATGCAGCAAGCGGCGCGCGTCGCCGACATGACGGCCTTCTTCAGTGTCGTCGTGAACGAGGACGGCAGCGCTCGTCGAGGCGTCCTCGTCGAGTACGACACGACGACGAAGATCTTCACGATGCCGTCCGACAAGCGCACGGAGGACTACGTGACGGGGAGGTTCGGATGAGGATCGAGCTCCAGGCTGAGCTCGATGCGCTCGAGGCCGGGTTCCAGGAGGCCGGCGAGGTCGTCCTCCGCGCGGTGCGAGGTGTCAACGACGCGCTGCGCACGCAGGACGTCGAGCTGTGCGACGAGGTCATCGCCTTCGACGACGAGATCGACGAGCGCTACGTCGCCATCGAGCGGGGGGTCGAGCTCGTGCTCGCGCGCCAGACTCCGGTCGCCTCGGATCTGCGCCTCGTTCTCGCGCTCCTCCACGGTGGTCTCCACCTCGAGCGGATGGGCGACCAGTGCGTGACGATCGCGAAGCTCACGAAGCTCTCCGCCCACCTCGGAGCGCAGCGCGGAATCCTCGAGAGCCTCGTCGACATGGGCGAGCGCTGCGCCGAGATGGTCAAGCTCGCGCTCACCGCGTTCGCCGAGCGCGACGTCGAGAAGGCGCGGGAGCTCCACCAGCTCGACGAGCTCGTCGACCGCGCGAATCGGCAGGTGTTCCAGGACGTCTTGGAGCACGTTCACGATGCGCAGGCGCTCGAGTGGGGGATGCGCCAGGTCACCGTCGCACGCTGCTTCGAGCGGATCGGCGACAACGCGGTGGACATCGGCGAGCAGACGGCGTTCCTCGTCACCGGCGAGCTGACCGAGTTCACCGACGCCTCGCGCTGATGTCCTCCTAACGTCGGTCACTGCGCCGGCACGCGCGGTGCGCGCTCCTGACCTCCGCGCACGGTGGCATTTACCACCCTGTGACGACGTGTTCACGCCCTGTGAGCCCACCTCCCGGTCGAGGGTCGCCACCATCGCAAGCGGCAGGCACCACCTACTCGACAGGAGGAGCAGAAAGAGATGAAGCGCATCTCAGGGTGGCGTCCGGGGGCTGTCGCCGCGGGCGCGATCGCATGTCTCGTCGTTGCGTCCGTCGCTACGGGCGCGACGTCGCAAGCGAAGAAGCCGGACTACTCGAAGCTGCGGGGGACCATCGTCGCCGACGGCTCGTCGACGGTCGGCCCGTACACGACGGCGGCAGCCGAGCTCTTCAACCGAGCCGGCGCGAAGAACGTGCGCATCACGGTGGGGATCTCCGGCACCGGAGGCGGGTTCCAGCGCTTCTGCAAGGGGGAGACCGACCTCCAGAACGCCTCGCGGCCGATGAAGCTGGCCGAGGCGGCCGAGTGCAAGAAGAACGGTGTCGTTCCGTGGCGCGCCTTCACGGTCGCGAACGACGCGCTGACGGTCGTCGTCAACCCACAGAACACGTGGGCGACGTGCCTCTCCGTCGAGGAGCTCAAGAGGATCTGGGAGCCGGGATCGAAGATCTCGAACTGGAAGGAGATCCGGCCGGGCTTCCCAGATGTCCCACTGAGGCTCTACGGCGCCGGCACCGATTCGGGCACCTTCGACTACTTCACCGAGGCGATCGTGGGCAAGGCGAAGGCGAGCCGGTCGGACTACCTCGGCACCGAGGACGACAACGTCACGGTTCAGGGTGTCGCGGGTGACCGAGGCGCGATGGGCTACTTCGGGTACTCGTACTACGAGGAGAACAAGAGCCGGCTCAAGGCGCTCGAGATCAGGAACCCGAAGACCGGCCAGTGCGTCGCCCCGAGCGTCAAGAGCGCGCAGGACGGGTCGTACAAGCCGCTTGCCCGACCCCTCTTCATCTACGCGAAGGGCGTCTCCTTCAAGCGACCCGAGGTGCAGGCGTTCCTGCGCTTCATCTTCGACAACGAGGCGGCCATCGCTCGGCGCGCGGACTTCGTCCCGCTGACCAAGGCGCAGCTCAAGCGGGCGAAGAGGTACTTCCTGCTGTCCGTGCGGCAGGCGCGGAAGAGCTAGTCCTTCCTCCACCCCACACCTGCCCGACGGGGGGCGGCCCTGGCGGCCGCCCCCCGTCGTTCAGGGAGCAGCAGGCGTTCCCTGTTCGGCGGCCTCTCGGGCTGGAGGAGCGACTGCATGCGCGTGCGCGCGGCGGGGGGCGAGGGGGTACGGTGGCCAGGCCAAGCGACGCCTGAGCCAGAGCGCGACGTAGACGAGCGCGACGAGGACGGGAACCTCGATCAGTGGGCCGACGACGCCGGCAAGAGCCTGCCCCGACGCGGCGCCGAAGACGCCGACGGCGACCGCGATCGCGAGCTCGAAGTCGTTCGAGGCGACCGTGAAGGAGAGCGCGGCCGTCTGGGGGTACGGGAACCCCAGGAGCCGCCCGGCGCCGAAGCCGAGGAGCCACATGAGGGCGAAGTACGCGAAGAGCGGCAGCGCGATGCGCGCGACATCGAGCGGCTGCGAGGTGATCTCCTCTCCCTGAATCGCGAACAGGACGACGATGGTGAAGAGCAGCGCGTAGAGGGTGATCGGCGCGATGCGCGGGATGAGGCTCGTCTCGTACCAGTCGCGGCCGCGCCGGCGGATGCCGATCACGCGCGTCAGGTAGCCGGCGAGCAAGGGGATGCCGAGGAAGACGAGCACCGTGCGCGCGATCTCCCAGATCCCGACGTCGAAACCCTGCGTGTCGAAGCCGAGCCAGCCGGGCAGGAGGGTCAGATAGAAGTAGCCGAGGAGCGCGTAGGCGGCGACCTGGAAGAGCGCGTTGAAGACGACGAGGATCGCCGCCCGCTCGCGATCGCCGAGCGCGATGTCGTTCCAGACGAGCACCATCGCGATGCAACGCGCGAGCCCGACGACGATGACGCCCGTCCGATACTCCGGCTGGTCGGCGAGGAAGATCCACGCGAGCGCGAACATGAGCGCGGGCCCGACGATCCACGAGAGGAAGAGCGAGGTGCCGAAGAAGCGCCAGTTGCCGACGCCGTCGTCGCTCATGCGCCCGAGATCCTCGTAGCGCACCTTCGCGAGGACCGGGTACATCATCGCCAGCAGGCCGATCGCGATCGGCAGCGAGACGGTCCCGATCTGAAGCCTCTCGAGGCCGTCGTTCAGGCTCGGCACGAGCGTTCCGAGCAGAAGGCCGCCGGCCATCGCGAGCCCGATCCAGAGCGGGAGGAGACGGTCGAGCCGCGAGAGCCGCGAGAGGACGAGTTGCTCGTCGGCGGCTCGGCTCCTCACGCGACCTGCTTCGAATCGCCCACGGGTCGGAGACTAGCGATTCATCGACAACTATGGATGCGTAGTCGTCCGCAACGCGCCTCGGGGCCCGACGCTCGTGGGTGCAGGCTGCCGGAGGCGGTTGTCGGCCGCCTCCGGCGCGCTCCGGGAGGTGGAGCTCTCAGATGGCCATGGCCGGCGCAGCGTCGGACTCCGACGCCGGCTCGAGTCTGACCGACGTGTCGTAGAAGACCGCGCTTCCGCCCGTGAGGTCGGCGAGGCAGGTGTTCTTCAGGTGCGGGTCGACACGCATCGCGGCGTTGCCGTGGAAGCCGTGCACGCGGCGATGGTCGCCCCGTATCCGCTCCCCGTTGACGAGGATGTCGTGGGCGCCGTACGCCCAGTGCCCGTGCCCGAGGGAGAAGGCGACGACGCCGGGCCGGATACCCTCGACCACTTTCAGCTTCCCGACCATGGGCACTGTCTGGTTGTTGCCGAGCGCCCACTCGCCCTCGGGGTTCGTGGCCGACACGAGGCGCACCCAGGCGCCGTCGCGGTATCCGAGCTCGCGGGCGTCGGTCGGGCTGATCAGCAGGTGGTTCTCCGGGAGGAGGTCGAGCAGCCAGTAGTTCCCGCCGGTCCGCGACTTCGTGTGCATGATCTCGCGGAAGGTGATGAGTCGGAGCGGGAAGCCGTCGTCCTCGATGTCCTCGCCGGTGGACGCCCGCGGCGCGGGGACGTAGACGGCCACTCCCGGGTAGTGCTCGCCGGTCATGGCGTTGATCGCCTTCGCCGTCTTCTCCTGGTACAGGTTGAGCTGCTTGCCGTACGCGTTGGCGAGCATCTCGCCGTCCCGACCCTCGCGGTCGAAGCGACCGCCGCGCAGGAGGACCGTGGCGACGCGCGGCCACCACTCGTCGCCGACGATCGCCCGGAAGCGGTCTGCGTCGAAGACGGTTGCCGGGAGGTGCCGCCGCGACTCGGTGAGGAGCGCGATCTCGTCGTCGGATGCCGGATCCACCGGGTTCTGCTTGTCGCCTGCCGCGACGTTGGCGACCATGAGGAGGTAGTAGTCCTCGGGCCGGGCGAGCGGTCGCCCGTCGCCCAGGCCGTTCGGGCCGAAGCCGGGCAGCCCCAGCTTCTCGGCCAGCCCGAAGAGCATCGCCTCGAAGGAGAGCGGTTGCTCCTCCCCGTACACGGTCACGCTCTCGGTGAGCGGCGCGATCACCGGCTGGCGAATCGGCTGCACCTTCTCCACGACGCCGGGGTGCGAGCCGGCGAACTCCCAACGCTCGAGGTAGGAGAGGTCGGGGAAGATGTAGTCCGCGTACATCGAGGTCTCGCCGACGACGATGTCGCTCGCGACGAAGAGCGGGAGCTTCGTCGGGTCGGACAGCACCTCGATGTTCGTGTGGCCGCCGGGAAGCGCGTACACGGGGGAGCCCATGTACAGGAAGAGCGCCTTGACCGGGTACGGGTAGGCGTCGCCGATCGAGGGGACGATCTCCTGGTAGACGTCGCTCGAGAGCGGGTACCAGGGCCGCTTGGCGGGGTAGCCGTCGAAGATGGTCGACTTCTCGTACGGGACGTCGTGCCGGATGCTCGAGATCCCGAACGGCGTCAGCTTCGCCGGGTGCAGGCTCGGGATGTGGAACGGCATGCCCTCGATCGGCTCGCCATCTCGGTCTGCGGTCACGCTGTAGGTCGTCGCCTTCGACGAGCCACCGGCCCAGTCGTAGTTTCCGATCAGGGCGTTGAGGCTGTTCCAGGCGACGACGTTGGAGTACCCGTTCGTGTGCTGCGAGACGCCGCGGTGCACGTCCGCAGCTGCCTTCTTCCCGTGGCTCACGAACTCGCGGGCGAGCTCGACGATGAGCGTCGGATCGACGCCCACGATCTCGGCCCACTGCCGGATCGTCCTCGAGCGCGCCGACTCCGCCAGCAGCCGGAACCCGCTCTTGACGCGAACTCCGCGCACGGTGCCGTTCACGAGCAGGTCCCCGACGACCGGGTTCGCCTCGTCGGCAGGGTCGACGGCCACGGGGCGCCCGTTCACGAGCACGACGAAACGGTCGTACTCGTACGGGTTGCCCTTCGCGTCGAGCCGCTCCTCCACCTCGCCCAGGCCGATCTCCGACGCGCGGACGAGCTTGCCCTCGTTCTCGCCGGCTGCGTACACGAGCCACGTTGCGTTCGTCCACGTCTTCTCGCCTGCCGCCTCCGCAGCTGCCTTGTTCGCGTTGCGGAGGAACGCCTCGTCGTAGCGGCGGTTGTCGATGATCCAGCGGATGAGCGCCAGGGCGAGCGCTCCTTCCGACCCCGGCTTGGCGGGCACCCAGCGCCAGGCCTTGGCCGCCGTCTTCGAGAGCCGCGGGTCGACGACCGCGATCTTCAGGCGACCGCTCGCAAGGCCGTCGGTGATCTGGCTCGTGCGGTAGGGCGGGCCGTAGTTGGCCTCGAAGGGCGACGCTCCGACGAAGATCACGAACTCGGAGGCGCCGACGTCCGCTTGCCAGTACGCCTTGACGCCTTTCTGCCAGCGGCCGTCAATCCACTGCTCGCTCATTGCCTTGCCGGCGAAGTAGAGAGACCCTTGACAGACCGTGGTGTGCCCGTGCGCGTTCACGGAGCCGTAGCTCTCCTGGATGAAGCGGCGGAGCAGTTCGCCGCGCCCCGACTTGAGGCGGCCCCAGGCGAAGACGACCTGGTTGTTCTTCGGGCCCAGGTCGGGGTGGTCTGGGTCGATGAGGACGTTGAGGTGTTCGCGATGCTTCGCCTTGAACTCCTCGACGGTGAGCTCGCCGTCCCAGATCGCCTTGACGCCTGCGCTCATCTCCTTCGCGAGGTCGGGGTCGCGGAGCGCCCAAAGCTCGGCCAGCCCGGGGACGTGCCCCTCGCCGAAGTGGTCGCCACCTTCCACGATCTCGGTGATCGCTTGGTCGAAGTCGATCGACCTCCAGCGTCCCGAGCCGCGCGGCCCGTCGCGCTTCAGCACCTTGCGGATGCGGTAGGGGTCGTACGCGGCTTGGATCCCCGCCTGGCCCTTGGGGCAGATCCAGCCGTCGACGGCGGCGGCTTGCACGAGCGGGGTCTCGTACGGGAGCGGAGGCTTCATCGTCCACGGCGAGTACGGGTTCCCGTCGATCTTCACGAGCACGCCGTCCACGAGCTTGGCCTTGATCCCGCACTGCGTGTTGCACTGCTGGCAGACGGAGAAGACGATGTTCTCGGGCTTCGCGAGCTCATACGGCGCCTCACCGAGCGGGCTCGTTGGCCCTGAGCCCGGCTCGCCGAGCGCGTGGATCGCGAGCGGGAGTTGCGTCGCGAGGAGCGCCCCGCTGGCGAGCCCGACCTTGCTCAGGAACTCGCCTCGCGTCTCGGCCTCCTCGCTCTCGGCCGGCAACGCGTCGGGCTGCATGGCTACTCCGAGCCTCGGCTCGGCGACGAGCCGGTACCAACCGCCCACGAGACCGACGAAGAGCGCGCCGGCGAAGATCGAGACGAGCCACTCCTGGAGCGTCGGGTTGTAGTCGAATGTGAGCCCGGGGCCGGTGTAGGCCTCGTCGAGCCCCTCGAGCTGGGGCACCGCGAGGCCCGGGATGACGATGTTCAGCCGGACCGAGACGAGCGTCACCGCGATCAGCCCGGCCGCGATCCCGACTGCCGCGATCCTGCGCGGCCAGCTGAACAAGAGGACGGCCGGCACGAGGACGCCTGCGGCGACGTGCACGAGCCAGAAGACCCACCACCGTGGCCCCGTCAAGACGAGGTCCCACGCGGCCCAGCCGGCGGCCGTCTGCGAGTGCTGCGCCCAGGCGATCGAGACGTCCGCCCACTCGACGAGCACGGCGATCCCGAGGAAGGCGAGCGTGAGCCGGCCGAGGAAGGCGACCTCCCCGTCCTCACCGTCGCGCTCGCCGGAGGTGAGCGCGACGATGACCGTGAGCACCGCGGCGGCCGACAGGAGCGCGGCTGCGATAAAGAGCAGCGGGAGGAGCCCCGTGTGCCAGTACGGTCTCGAGGCGACGACGCCGAAGAGCGCGCCCGTCGCTCCCGAGACCGCGATCGCGAGGATGCCGCCGACGAGGGCGAGGGGCCGGATCCACGGCGAGTCGACGCCGGCAGAACCGGCGAGAGGCTTGAACGGCCCGAAGCGCGAGAGCTCGTTGCGGAAGGCGAGCACGAGCGTGACGGGAGCGAGCAGCCCGAACGCGGTGTAGAACGAGATCTCCCAGGCCATCAGCGAGGTCGGGTTTCCGTACACGTAGACCTTCCAGAAGCGCTCCAGGTGGCCGAGGTCGAGCCCCACGACGAGGAGGCCGGAGACGAGCGATGCGACCGAGATCACGAGCGCGGGTCGGCTGATGCGGCGCAGCCGGTCGATCCGGAACACCTCGCCCGCGGCGAAGAGCATGTATGCGCCGGCCGAGAGGCCGACGAACCATGCGTAGAGCGCGACCCAGAGCCCCCACGGGATGTAGCTGCCGAAGTCTGCGTGCTCGGAATACAGGCGCCAGAGGACGCCGAGCCCGCCGAGCAGAAACGCCACGGCCCAGGTCGCGATCAGTGCGCGCTCGACGTGGGTGCGGTTCATCGACGGCCTCCTTCAGGTGAGGTAGTAGACGCGGGGCTGGGTTCCGAGCTCTTCCTTCAGGCGCCGGGCTTCGGGACGCCCGATGAGCTCTGCGATGAGGCTCGTCGGGTCGTTCGCGTCGCCGAAGAACGTGGCGTGCCCGATGCAGCTCGTCACGCACGCGGGGAGCTGACCCGCCTCGAGCCGGTGCAGGCAGAAGTGGCACTTGCGAGCGTTGCCGATCGGCGAGCCGCCGTCCGCGCGCCGGAAGCCCGCGTTGTACTCCGGGGAGACCTGCTCCTCGTAGGGCTGTCTCGCGGGGGTGGTGTCGGTGTAGAACTCGCCCTTGTCGGTCGTGCGGGCCGAGTACGGGCACGCGGTGAGGCAGTAGCGGCAGCCGATGCACTTCTCGTAGTCGATCGCGATCACGCCGTCTCGTCGACGCCAGGTGGCGCCGACCGGGCACACCGGCGTGCACGGCGGCTTCTCGCACTGCATGCAGGGCCGGGGCAGGAAGCGGCGGCGGACGTTCGGGTACGTGCCGACCTCCTCTTGGACGACCGGTCGGTAGACGACCCCGGGCGGCAACTGGTTCTCGGCCTTGCAGGCGATGGTGCACGCGTCGCAGCCGGAGCACTTGCGCAGGTCGATGACCATCACCCACTTGCGCTCCTCCACCGGCTTGCGCATCGCAGCGACGAGCTCGCGCTGCATGCGCAACAGGTCACTCTCGCCGTCGGATGGCGCCGGCAGCGTCGGGAGCGAGGCGGGTGCCGATGGGGAGGGGTTCGTCTCGAGCGTCGTCGTCTGCGCTCGGCTCGCCGTCGGGATGACGGTCGCAACCGCGGCGGCGAGACCGGTCATGCGGAGGAAGTCCGCCCTCGAGGTGGTGCCGCGCGTCCGGTCGGTCGTCGAGCTCGCTGGAGCCGGAGTCGGCCCAGCGACCTCGGCGACAGCCTGGAGCGCGATCGCGAAGCCGCCGTCTTCGATCGTGGTGAGGACGTATCCGGTTGCGCCTGCCGCGAGCAGGTCGGCCCGCTCCTCGTCGTCGAGGCGCGGTGCAAGCGCTACCACCGGGGGCGCGCCGTCTGCGAGCTGCTCGCAGGCTGCGACTGCCTCCTCGCGACCCGGCCCGAGCTCGAGCACGACGACGTCGGGCCGGAGCTCGTCGCGCAGGCGCAAGGCCTCGCCGAGATCCGAGGTCTCGGCGAGGACACGATGCGGTGCACACGGTCCGGCGAAGGCACACGGCCAGCGCGCAGCGAGGCTTGTCTCGGTCGAGATGGAGAGGACGCGTGCCATGTGCCACCTCCCGTCGCGGTTCGCCTGTGACAGGTTCGTCCGCGACGGGGGAGGGGAAATCCGGATTGGCACGCGGCCTGGGCGGAAAAACTACGGATTCGTGGCGCTGTAGGATGGGCCCGTGCACGAGTGGCTCGAGGCTGCGCGGGACCGACTCGCCGCCGAGGCCGGGCTCGATCTGGACACCCTTTCGCTCACAGACGCGGAGAGCGAGGCACTGCTCGAGCTCGCCCGGGTCGCGGCGCACGAGAGTGGGGACCGCACGAACGCGCCGCTCGCCTGCTTCCTCGCGGGCGTCGCCGTCGGTCGCGACCCCTCGGCCGAGCTCGAGCGGCTCGTGCGTGCGCTCTCCGGCGCGCCCGAGTAGGGCGTCGGCGCCGAGTCCGTAACTCTCCGGGACGGACTACTCTCGGGCGATCACGCATCGACGAGAATCGATAGAGAAGTAGGCTGTGGCGCAGCGAGAGAGGAGGTACCGATGTCGGGGAGCACCGCCCTTCGCTACGAGGTCGAGGCGCGGGTCGTCGCCGCGGGGGTCTCCGAAGGCCGCTGCAAGCGCAGCGCCATTCGCTTCGACACGTCATCGGGACAGGGCGACGAGCTGCCGGGGCCCGCGGAGCTGCTTGCGCTCGCATTCGCCGCCTGCGTCCTGAAGAACCTCGAGCGCTTCTCGGAGCTCCTCCCCTTCTCCTACTCCGGAGCTCGTATCCGGGTGACGGCGGAGCGGCAGGAGGCGCCGCCTCGGTTCACGCGCATCGCGTACGAGCTCCGCATCGAGACGAGGGAGCCGCCCGAGCGCGTCGAGCGGCTGCACCGCAACCTCATGAAGTTCGGAACCGTCTACAACACGCTCGCAGCCTCCTGCGAGGTCACGGGCGTCGTGATCGTCGAGGAGCCTTCGGTGCCGGCGAGGTGAGCGGAGCGCGGAGAGATCATGGACGCCGAGACCCTGATCCTCGTCACCGGCCTCTTCGTGCTCGCGATCCTCTCCGGGATGCTCGGGCTCGGGGTTGCCTTTGCCGCTGTCCCGTTCCTCTCGCTCTTCATGGCCGACCTCGTGCACGAGGTGCAGCCGCTGAGCCTGCTGCTGAACGGCTTCACGGCGTTCGCCGCGGCGATCGGCTTCGCCCGTAGCGGTCTCGTGGACTGGCGGCGTGCGGGCATCCTCGCCGGGGCTACCGCCGTCGCAGCGCCTGTCGGAGCGCTGCTCGCCCAGGTCGTCGCCGCCGAGGCGATCTGGAGCGTGTACCTGGCCGCTGTCGGCTACCTGGCCTACCGTCTCTTTCGGCCCGTCACGGCGCGCTCAGACCGCGTGTGCTTCCGGCTCGCCGTGCTGCTCGCGATCCCGATCGCCGTCCTGAGCGGCCTCCTCGGCGTCGGCCCGGGGTTCCTCCTCCTGCCGACGCTTGTGCTCGTGGGCGTCGAGGTGAAGCACGCCGCGGCGATGAACGCCATCGCGGTGACGCCGCCGTCGTTCACCGCTCTCATCCCGCACCTGAGCACGGCGGTCTGGAACCCGACGCTGACGGTTGTCCTTCTCGTCGCAGGCGTGTCGGGGTCGTTCGTCGGCGCCCGCATCACGAGCCTCTACGTCCCGGCGGCGTGGGTGAAGCAGCTCTTCGCGATCCTGATCGCCACCGTGACGGCCTACAGGGTCGTCACGGTCGTGCTGTGACGCTCAGCCGTCGGTCTCGACGCCGAGCTCGCCCAAGAGCACTCGAACTCGCCTGTCGATGTCGTCGCGGATTGCGCGCACCTCTTCGAGCGACTGTGCCTCCGCCGGATCGGCGACGACCCAGTCCTCGTAGCGCTTCCCGGGGTAGATCGGGCAGGCGTCGCCACAGCCCATCGTGATCACCACGTCGGCGGCGCGCACGACCTCGTCGGTGAGAGGCTTGGGGAAGGCCTCCGCCAGATCGACTCCGAGCTCCGCCATCACCTCGGCGACCCGAGGGTTCACGGCCTCGGCGGGAACGGAGCCGGCCGAGCGGACGCGCACCGTGCCACGTGAGCGGAGCGTGACGAGCCCGGCCGCCATCTGGCTGCGTCCGGCGTTCTGGACGCAGACGAACAGGATCTCCGGCTGCGTCTTGGGGATCGCACCTTCCGTCTGGGCGAGCGCTCGCAAACGCTCGCGCGCGAACCGATGCGCGAGCACGGGCACGTAGGTGGAGATCTTCGACTCTCCGAGGAGGTCGATGGACTCCTTGAGGTAGCGCTCGATCGTCTGCTTCGAGAAGATCTCCGCGAACTCGTCGTGGAGCGCCTCGGCCGCTTTCGCGAGGTGGCTACGGGTGGCGGGGTCGAGCATCTCGGTCACGGCTTCAAGGCCTCCTGGTCGTGTTCTCACCGATCTTCGCACCAGCATGCATCGAATGCGGTGAATATGTGGTAACGGGGCACATCGATGCGAGTCGATTAGCATGGGAGCGTGACCGCGCTACCCCTCGTCCACTGCTGTACTCCGCTCGCCGGCTCGACGCTGACCGAGGACGAGGCTGCCGAGCTGGAGCGCCTGTTCAAGGCGCTCGCCGACCGGCACCGCATCCGCATTCTCAACATCCTGCTCGCGGCGGAGGGAGAGGCGGTCTGCGTCTGCGAGTTCCAGCCGCTGCTCGGCATCTCGCAGCCCACCGTCAGCCACCACCTCAAGCAGTTGGTCGAGGCGGGGCTCCTCGAGCGCGAGAAGCGAGGGACCTTCGCGTACTACTCGCTCGCGCCGGGGGCGCTCGAGCGGATCGGCGACCTGCTCGCAGGGCCGGTGCGGCCGTCCTCCCCGTGACATCGCGCCGATCGGGCGGGACGTTCACCGGTCCGAGACGAGTCAGCGCGCGCGGCACTACCCTGCAACGGATGCGAACGACCGTCGAGCGCGAGGCGAAGCTCATCCCGGGTGGCGGCTTCCGGCTCGCTGCCTTCGGCCCAGAGCTTCCGACCCGCGAGTTCGTCTCCACCTACGTCGACACCGCCGATCTGCGGTTGGCGCGGCATGGGGTTACGCTCCGACATCGGCTGGAAGCCGGGGCGGGCGTGTGGCAGTTGAAGCTCCCTCGGGGGACGGCGCGCGTCGAGCTCGAGGAGCCGGGCCCGCCCGCTCGTCCGCCACAGGCGATGCTCGACCTCCTCCCGGCGATCGTCCGCGGAGCCCCGCTCGTCCGGGTTGCTCGCCTTCGCACGCGTCGTCGGCGCGTGCGGGTCGAGGGCGCCGAGATCGTCGAGGACACGGTGTCCGTTCTCGATGGCGCACGCGTCGTCGAGCGCTTCCGGGAGCTCGAGGTGGAGCTCACCGCCGACGACAATGCCGTGCTGGAGCGGCTCGTCGTGCAGCTCGTGCGAGCCGGCGCCGAGCAGGCGCCACTCGTACCGAAGCTGTACCGCGCGCTCGGCATCGAGCCCGCGCGGCCGCGCGTCTCGATGGCGGTCCACGCACCCCCGCTCGAGGTTCTGCGCGTCGCGCTCGTCGAGCAGGCCGAGCGGCTGCTCGTCCACGACCCGGGCACGAGGCTCGGCAGCGATCCCGAGGATCTCCACCAGATGCGTGTCGCCACGCGGCGTGCCCGCGCTTTTCTGCGGGCCGCGCGGCCGCTCCTTGAGCGCGAGTGGGCAAGGTCGCTCCGCGAGGAGCTCGGCTGGCTCGGGTCGGCGCTCGGGCCGGCGCGCGACCTCGACGTGCTCCTCGCGCACGTCTCGCGCCGACCTGACAGAGGTCGGGCTCGGGGAGCGTGTGGCCCGATCGCTGCTGAACGCGCTCGAGGAGGAGCACGCCGCTGCCCGAGCGGCAGCGGTCAGCGCCCTCTCCCACCCGCGCTACTTCGCACTCCTCTATCGCCTCGAGTCCACGCAGCCCGCGGCTGTCTCCGGAGTCGAGTTGACGCTCTCCGACCTCTGGCGAGAGGAGTTCGAGCGGACGCGGCGGAGATTTCGGACGCTCGGCCCGAGGTCGTCGGACGACGAGCTCCACGCAGCTCGCATCCAGGTGAAGCGGGCGCGCTACGCCGCAGAGCTCGCCGAGCCGGAGCTCGGTAAGCGGGGCCGACGGTTCGTCGCGGCTGCAAAGCGGCTCCAGGACGTTCTCGGCGAGCACCAGGACGCTTGCGTGGCGGAGGAACGAGTCCGTGCCTGGGCGACCCGGGAGCCTGGCGCCGAGGCGCTGGCCGAGCGGCTCGTCGAGCGCCAGCGCGCGCGGCGTCGCGAGGCTCGCGCGGCGTGGCCTGCTGCCTGGGCCGAGCTCGAGCGGCGCGGTCGGAGGGCAAGCAGGTGATCCGCGCCGCGGGCGGGCTCGTCGTTCGTGAGCGAGGCGGACGCGTGGAGGTGCTCGTCGTGCATCGATCGGCGCACGGAGACTGGACGTTTCCCAAGGGCAAGGCCAAGCCCGGGGAGGCCGACGAGGCGTGCGCGCTCCGCGAGGTGGAGGAAGAGACCGGGCTGCGTTGCGAGCTCGAGCGCGAGCTCCCGTCGGTGGAGTACGTGGACGCGCAGGGGCGGCCGAAGCGCGTGCGGTACTGGCGGATGCGACCGCTCCAGGATCGGATCGAGCTGGTGCGCGAGGTCGACGACGCGCGGTGGGTCTCTCTCTCCGAGGCGCGTTCGCTCCTCAGCTACGCGCGGGACGTCGCGCTCCTCGATTCCCTCTGACGCGGGGTCGCTTGACCCCCGACTCGCGAGCGCGGAGAATGCCGCGCCGAGGGCCGGGTGGAGACGAGATGCTGCTCCTGAGACACGCGAGCGCGGGCGAGCGCCTCTCCTCTGCGAGCCTCGACCGTGCGCGGAGACTCGATCGCCTCGGCCGCGCGGACGCTCGGATGCTCCCGGAGGCGCTCTCCGGCGTGACGCTCGAGCGGATCGTGTCGAGCCCCTACGCTCGCTGCCTCGAGACGGTACGTGCGCTCGGGCTCTCGCGCGGTCTCCCGGTCGAGGCCTGTAACGCGCTCGCGCCCGACGCGGCGCCCGAGGAGGCCGTCGCCCTCCTCGCGTCGCTCCCGGACGACGCCCTCGTGTGCACTCATCGCGAGGTTCTCGAACGGATTCTCGGCGCCGAGGTGACCTGCGAGAAGGCTGCCGCTTGGGTGGTCGAGCGACGAGACGGCGCTCTCGTCCCGGTGGCGTATGTGCCCTCGCCGACGAGTCAGCAACGCGCCGCAGGCGTTCTCGTTTGAGCCTGCGCTCGCCGACGGCGCGGCGAGTGAGGTGGCCGAGAAGCCGTAGCGCGGCTACGCGGCGAGCGCGTCGGCATCGGCGAGCGCGAGCGCAGCGCCCTCGCGCAGACCCCCACGGCCGACCCGAAGCGGCCTGCCGAGCCGGTCGGCGAGCTCCGCGAGCACGAGCGTCCCCCCGAGCAGCGTCTCGCCGCGCTGCGGCGTGATCGACGTCCCGGCGATCGTGCGCTCGACGCCGTCGCGCACGAGGCGCGAAGCGAGCTGATCGAGGTCGTCCGCGTCGAAGCGAGGCCCGAGGAGGCGGCCGAGCGCCCGAGCCGTGCCGCCGACCGCGAAGGCGTGCTCGGCGTGGGGCGAATCGAGGTCGGCGAGGAGCGCGCGAACGCCGTCTCGCGCTCTCCGGGCCTCGTCCACCGTCGGCGTTGCAACGTCGAGGAAGGCGCGGGTCACGCGCAACGCCCCCGCGTCGTGCGAGCGAATCCACTCCACCCCCTCTCCGGGCATGCCGACGGCGACCTCGCACGATCCCCCGCCGAGGTCGATCACGGCCACCGCCCCGACGGTGTCTCGGATCCCGGCCACGCAGCCTTCCCACGCGAGCCGTCCCTCCTCCTCGGCGCTCAGGAGCTCGACCGGCGCCTCCGTCGCCTCGGCGATCGCGGCGAGGAGCTCGTCGCCGTTCGCCGCCTGCCGTCCGGGTGCGGTCACGATCGTCGCGAGCCGCTCGGCGCCGCGCTTGCGGGCGCTCCGAGCGAACCGGCGGCTGACGAGCGCCGCTTGCTCGAGCTTGGAGTCGCCGATCCGCCCCTGAGCATACGCATCGTCGCCGAGTCGGAGGTAGGCGCGCTCTCGCCGGAGCTGCTCGATCTCGCCCGTCCTCGTGACAGACGCGACCAGCAGGCGGACGGAGTTGGAGCCGACGTCGATGACCGCGACCTTCATCGGCGGCATTGTCTCGGACGCGTCGGCCGGCGGCCGCTCAGCCGCCACGGCGCGCTCGCGTCCGTCGGCGCGCGCGGGCCTGCGCTCGACGCATCAACGCCTCGTGGTGCGAGTACGCCTGGTCGGGGCTCGGGGGCACGAGGCGGAACCAGGTGCCGTCGGGGGCGAGGATCCACGAGTTCGTCTCGTCGGAGAAGGCGCTGTCGAGAACGGCTTCGATCTCGCGCTGGAGGCGTGCGTTCTCAATCGGCACGAGGATCTCGATCCGGTGGTCGAGGTTCCGCTTCATGAGGTCCGGGCTCCCGATGTACAGGGTCTTCCGCTCGCCTGCCTCGAACTCGTAGACGCGGCTGTGCTCGAGGAAGCGTCCGACGATCGAGCGGACGCGGATGGTCTCGGACAGACCCTCGACGCCCGGGCGGAGAGCGCAGCTCGAGCGGGCGACGATGTCGATCTCGGCGCCGGCTCGCGAGGCCGCGTAGAGCTCCTGCACGATCGCCGCGTCGACGAGGTGGTTGAGCTTGAAGCGGATCCGGGCTCGCTCGCCGTCCTCTGCCGCCTTCGTGACGGCGCGGATCTCGTCCAGGAGGCCGCTCCGGAGTGTGAACGGCGCCACGAGCAGCTTCCGGAATTGCTGCGGGCGTCCGAAGCCCGTGATGAAGTTGAAGAGGTCGGCGACGTCTGCGGCGATCTGCTCGTCCGCCGTGAAGAGGCCGAGATCCTCGTAGACGCGCGCCGTCGCAGCGTTGTAGTTCCCGGTCCCCACGTGGACGTATCGTCGGAGCCCGTCCTCCTCGCGCCGGACGACGAGCGTCATCTTCGCGTGGATCTTGAGATCCGGATAGCCGTAGACGACGTGCGCGCCCGCCTGCTCGAGCGCCCGCGCCCACTCGATGTTGCGGAGCTCGTCGAAACGCGCCTTCAGCTCGACGAGGCACACGGCCTGCTTGCCGCTCTCGGCGCACTGGATGAGCGAGCTGATGAGGTTGGAGTCGTCGCTCGTCCGGTACACGGAGGTCTTCATGGCGATCACGTTCGGGTCGCGGACGGCGGCTTGCGCGAAGACCTCGAAGCTTCCTCGGAACGACTGGTACGGCTGGTGGACGAGGACGTCGCCACGGCGGATCTCGTCGAAGATCCGCGTCGGGTCGCTCTGCGCGCCTTGCAGGCGCGGCGGGACGACGGGAACCCAGGGCTCGAACCGGAGGTCAGGGCGGTCGAGGTCGGCGAGCTCCCGAAGGTCGGCGAGGTCGAGCGGGCTCTCGATCCGGTACACCTGAGTCTCGTCGACTCCGAGCCCCTGGCGCAGCCGCGCGACCATCTCCGACGAGGCCGAGGCGCTGACCTCGACGCGTACGACATCGCCGAAGCGGCGCTTGCGGAGCTGGCTCTCGACCGCCTCGAGCAGGTCGTCGGCGTCGTCGGAGACCTCGAAGTCGGCGTCGCGGGTCACGCGGAAGACTGCTCGCTCGACGATCTCGACTCCGGGGAAGAGGGTCGGCAGGAAGTGTGCGATCACCTGCTCGAGCGGGACGAAGCGGCCGCCGCTCCCACTGACGTCGAGGAAGCGCGGGAGTCCCTCGGGGATCTTGACCCGAGCGAAGCGCTCGTCGCCCGTGTCCGGGTGTCGGACGAACATCGCGAGCGAGAGCGAGAGGGCGGAGATGTACGGGAACGGCTGTCCCGGGCCGACCGCGAGCGGGGTGAGGATCGGGAAGATCTCGCGCTCGTAGTGACGCTCGAGGAACGCGAGCTCCCCCTCGTCGAGGTCTTCGATTCCACCGACGACGATCCCCTCGGCCGCGAGCTGCGTGCGGAGCACGCGTCTCCAGAGGCGAGACTGACGCGCCGTGAGCTCGAGCATGCGCTCCCGGATCGCGGCCAGCGCCTGCTGCGGGGTGAGGCCGTCTTGAGAGCGGACGGCGATCCCCGACTCGGCCTGTCCGAGCAAGCCGGCGACGCGGACCTGGAAGAACTCGTCGATGTTCGACGAGAAGATCGAGCAGAAGCGCACGCGCTCGAGTAGGGGGAGTGACTCGTCCTCGGCGAGCTCGAGCACCCGACCGTGGAACTCGAGGTGGGAGAGCTCGCGGTTGAGGAGGGTCGCGGCCGGCTCCGGGTGCGCGCGCGTGGCCATCGCTCCATTGTGTATCGGCAGGTGCCCGAGCGGGGTGAGCAGGCGGTGAACGTTGCTCGGACGACGGCGTCTAGGAGGCGAGCGCGTCGAGCACGAGCGACTGGAAGTGCGCGATCAGCCGCTCGGACTCGGGCATGAGGCGCCCCTGACCGAGGAGCCCGGAACCGACTCCCGCCTGGACGCGCTCGACGAGCGCTCGGTCCTCGACGCCGACCTGCGTGTCGAACTCGAGCATCTCGGCGATCCAGGTGTCGTCGGCGTCGGGGTCGACGAAGTAGTCGAGGAAGCGGTACGTCTGCTCGGGCCCGAGCGGGTAGATCGGCCCTATCGAGAGGTTCGGCCTACCCGGCATGACGTTGACGACGGTGCCGGGGAAGAAGAGGTGGAACTGCCCTCGCTCGACCGCTCCCCTCGGGTCGTAGGCACCCTTCGGCTCGGGGCGCGGTGGCCCGTGCTGGGTCATCCGCCAGGCGTGCGTCTCGAGGCGGTAGGCGTCGGGTGACACGTCCATCACCGCGGAGAAGCCGGGGTGGGCGGTCGGGCAGTGGTAGCACTCGAGGAAGTTCTCGGCGACGATCTTCCAGTTCGCGGCGAGCTCGGATTCGGCGCGCTGCAGGAAGCGGAGCGCGTCGACGTCGATGCCCGCGCTCGCGACTCGCTCCGGGACGTCCTCGAGCACCTCGGCGAGCGGTGGCGCGTCGTCGTCGGCGCAGACGAAGAGGAACGGACCCCAGGTCTCGAGCCGCAGTGGCACGAGCCCGAGCTCCGCCTCGTCCGTTCCGCCCTCACGCGCGAAGCGGGGCGCCGCGAGCAGCCGCCCGTCGAGCCCATACGTCCACGCGTGGTACGGGCACTGGAGGGTCGCCCGCTCCCCGGATCCGTCGCAGACGAGGGCCCCCCGATGTCGGCAGACGTTCAGGAACGCGCGCAGCGCGCCCGTCTCGTCGCGGGTGAGGACGACCGGGATGTGCGCCAGGCGCGTGCTCGTGTAGGAGCCGGGCGTCGGGAGCTCGCCGGCGTGCCCCACGTACTGCCAGTGACGTCGGAAGATCGCGTCGCGCTCGAGCTCGAGCGCGGCCGGGTCCGTGTACCAGCTCCACGGGAGCGTGCGCATCGTGCCGGCAATCGCCACGTCGAGATCGTACTCGGCCGGATCGGTCGTCCGGTCCTCGCCCGGGCGCGCGTGTCAATGCCTCGTCCTCGAGGCGGGCGAGGCACGCGGCACGCGGCGAGCGCAGGGGGCGGGCGACGGCCTCGTCGGCGTGCCCGGGGTCGTCGCGTCGGGGGAGTCGTCCACCTCCGGGAAGCCGTTGTATGCTCGCGCCCGGTGGACGACGCAGCCAGGCTCGCCGATGCCGTCGAGGAGCGCCTGCAACCCCTCGAGGTCGCACGTTCGCTCGCGTGGTGGGAGCTCAACGTCGAGGCCTCGGAGGCCAACGAGCGCAGGCGGGTCGCTGCAGACCTCGCGTACGCACGCGCCGCCGCCGATCGCGAGACGTTCGCCGCGATCCTGCGCGGGCACGAGACGGCGGGCGATCCCCGCGCCCGCCGGCGCCTCGGGGTGCTCCGCGACGGACTGCTCCCCTACCAGGTGCCGGAGGCGCTTCAGGAGCGGATCGTGGAGTTGGAAGCCGAGATCGAAGGGCGCTTCTCTCGCCACCGCGCCGCCGTCCGGGGGCAGCAGGCAGACGACAACGAGATCAAGAGGATCCTGCGACGGAGTGACGATCCGGGCGAGCGGCGAGAGGCATGGGAGGCCTCGAAGACGGTCGGCGCAGCCGTCGCCGACGATGTCCGCGAGCTCGCGCGGCTACGGAACGACGCCGCCCGCTCCCTCGGCTACCGCGACTGGTACGCACTCTCGCTCGCGACCGACGAGCTCGACGAGCGACGGCTCGCGGAGACCCTCGCGGCCGCCGACCGGGCTACTGCGGAGCCGTTCGCGCGCTGGAAGAGGTCGCTCGACGAGCGCCTGGCAGCCCGCTTCCACTGCTCGGAGCACGACCTGCGGCCGTGGCACTACGCAGATCCCTTCTTTCAGGAGGTGCCGCCTGCTGCGGGCGTCGACCTGGACGCGCTCTTCGGGGAGACCGAGGTCGTCTCTCTGGCCGAGCGCACTCTTGCCGGGCTCGGCTTCGACGTCGAGCCGATCCTCCGGCGCAGCGACCTCTACCCGCGATCCGGGAAGAGCCAGCACGCCTTCTGCATCGACGTCGACAGAGCGGGTGACGTTCGCATCCTCGCGAACGTCGTGCCGACGCACGGCTGGGCGGAGACCATGCTCCACGAGCTGGGGCACGGGATCTACGACGCCGCGCTCGGATCGGAGCTCCCGTGGTCGCTGCGGACGACGCACCTCGTGGCCACGGAGGCGGCCGCGATCCTCCTCGGCTCGCTCGCGTGGCAGCGTGAGTGGCTCGTGCGGGTCGTAGGCCTGAGCGCAGCGGACGCTGCTGAGCTCGAGGAGCGGCTGCGTCTCGCGCGGGTCGCCGAGCTGCTCGTGTTCACACGCTGGGTACTCGTGATGAACGGCTTCGAGCGGGCGCTCTACGCCAACCCCGATGGCGACCTCGACACGCTCTGGTGGGAGCTCGTCCGCCGCTACCAGCTCGTCGACCCACCCGAGGGGAGGGCCGCACCGGACTGGGCCGCGAAGGTGCACATCGCGACGGCCCCCGTCTACTACCACACGTACCTGTACGGGATGATCGTCGCGCTCCAGATCCGAGCCGCCCTCGAGCGCGAGGTGGGTGGGCTCGTCGACCGACCCGAGGCCGGCGCGCTGCTCCGCGAGCGCCTCTTCGCCCCGGGCCAGTCGCTCCGCTGGGACATCCTCGTCGAGCGCGCCTCGGGGGCGCCGCTCTCCGTGGCGTCGCTCGCGCGCGAGGTCGTGACGGCGTGAGCGAGCACGCGCGCGAGGACATCGCCGCGCTCGTTGCCGATGAGACGGTCGCGGAGGAGGAGCGCAAGACCAGCTTTCTCGAGCTCTTCTTCGACCTCGTCTTCGTGTTCGCCTTCACGCAGGTCACCGCGCTCATCCTGGAGGACACGACCGCGGCGGGGTTCCTGCAGGCCACGCTCGTGCTGGCGCTCGTCTGGTGGGCGTGGTCGGCGTACACGTGGATGACGAACGCGATCGACGTGGACAACGTCGTCACGCGGACCATCGTGTTCGCGGCGATGGCCGCTGCGTTCTTCATGGCCCTCGCCGTGCCGGACGCCTACGAGGACGAGGCTGCGTGGTTCGCGGTCGCCTACTTCGTGGTCAGGCTGCTGCAACCGGCGCTGTACGCCTGGGGAGTGCGGCACGACCGGGCGCAGCTCGGGGCGGTTCGCAGCCTGGCCCCGTGGTTCCTCGTCGCCGCGCTCGTCGCGCTCGCGGGCGGCTTCGTCGAGCCCGGCCTCCGCGCCTGGGTCTGGCTCCTGTCGCTCGTGATCGACGTCGTGGGCACGTTGACCGTCGCGCGCGCTGGCTGGAAGGTCTCGCCCTCGCACTTCGCCGAGCGCTTCGCGCTCATCGTGATCATCGCGCTCGGGGAGTCGATCGTCGCCATCGGCATCGGCGCGGCCGAGCTCGAGCGCGACACGGTCTTCGTGCTCTCGGTGGTGATCGCCCTCGTCGGCGTGTTCGCGCTGTGGTGGTCGTACTTCGAGTTCACGTCGACTGCAGCAGAGCGGTCGCTCGCTCGCGCGGCTCCGGAGGCGCGTGCAGCGATCGCGCGGGACGTGTTCACATACTTCCACTTCCCGATCGTGCTCGGGATCATCTACTTCGCGGTCGCTGCCGAAAAGACGCTCGCGCATCCGGCCGACCCGCTCTCGGGCGCAGGGCGGTGGGCGCTCGGGCTCGGGCTCGGGCTCTTCCTGCTTGCGTTCGCGCTGATGCGCTTCCGGGTCGTTCGGAGGATCGCGTGGGAGCGCATCGGCGCTGCGGCGGTCATCGTCGTCGTCGCCGTGGTGCTCGACAGCCCGGACGCGCCGGTGACGCTCGCGATCGTCCTCGCCGTCCTGCTCGCGGCGATCGCGGCAGAGAGCTACCGCCTGCGCGAGGTTCGCAGGTCGCTGCGGGCGTCCTGAGCTCTCGCGCTCATGAGCCGCCGACGACCTCGACCCGGCAGCGCAGGCCGCTGACGCGCCGTAGACGGTCGTCCAGCGTGAGCAGCGTGGCGTCGAAGGCCTCGGCGAGCGCGACGTAGAGCGCGTCCCACGTGCGCACGTTCTCGCGGAGCTCCCAGGCGCGTTCGAGGAGCGCGCGATGTCCGAAGCGCTCGCCGGGCCACGCGCGCAGGTCCTCGACCGCCTGGTATGCGGCCGTGGCGTCGAGCCGACCGAGCAGGTGATCGCGGCGGACGACTCCGAGCACTTCGGCGTCGACGACGTGGGGGGCGGCCTGATCCGGGTCGAGGGCCAGCCGCGCACGCACGTCCTCCGCCTGCGGTGCGTCGACCAGGACCTCGTACAGGCACGAGGCGTCAACGACCAGCATCGGGCCACGGGCCACGCTGCTCGTCGAGCGCAGCGAGGATCTCCGAACGCTCGATCGTGGACGGCCGCCGACGGGTTCGCGCGAGCCACTCCTCGACCGTCGGGCGCGACGCGAGTCGAGCCGCCTCACGGCGTAGCAGGTCGGGGACGCTGAGGCCAGCCTCGGCGGCGCGCCGTTGGAGAGCGGCGTACACGTCGTCGTCGACGTCACGGATCTGGATCGTCTTCGGCATCGCTCGTCGGTGCTGCATGCAAGTGTGCATGACATCATGCGTCAACGCAACCACGATGGGAGAACAACGGCAAACGGGGCAGAGCCGAGCCGTCCGCGGCTCGCGGGCCGTTCGTCCGATCGCCTCCTACGGGAAGCGGCGGGGAGCCGGCCCGTCCGGGACGAGTCGTCCGAGCCGGCGGCGGTTGCGGGCGACGAGCCGGTAGCCGGCGTCGAGTACGCCGGACGGGAGCAGCCTGAGCAGGCGCCCGAGGAGTCGGCCCCGTCGCGTGGCTGCCAGGAGCTCCGGCACGCCCGCCCCGTAGCCGGTGAGCGAGCCGTCCGGCCGGGCGAGCCGCCACGTCTCGAGGCGACGTCCGGCGTCGAGCGACGCGAGGAGCGGCTCGGACTCGGGATCCTGGAGGGGGAGCAGTGCGAGCCGCTCGTCTCGATCGAGCCGGGCGATGGTTCGCACGGCGAAGCGGCAGAGGCGACAGTCGGCGTCGTAGAGGAGCACCGGTCGCGGGCTCACGCTTCCGCGAGACCCTCGAGGACGGCCCGGACGAGCGAGCCGACGGTCTCGAGCACGTACCCGCCCTCCTGGACGACGACGGTCGGAAGACCGAGCGCGCCGAGCCTCAGTCCAGCTTGGCGAAACCCTGCGCCCGTGACCTCGAGCGGCGCGTTCGGGTCGTCGGCGTGCGCATCGACGCCGAGCGGGACGACGAGCGCCTCGCTGCCGTGGGCGTGCGCGGCCTCCGCGAGGCGGTCGACCGCCTCGAGCCACGCGTCGTCCCCCGAGCCCGGCGCGAGCGGCAGGTTGAGGTTCGCCACGCCGCGCTCGTCGGCGAAGCCGAGAAAGTGCGGGAACCACCCGGCGCCCGGGTCGACGTGCACGGATCCCGTGAGCACGCGCTCCTCCTCCCAGAAGATCGCCTGGGCGCCGTTGCCGTGGTGCGCGTCGAGGTCGAGGATCGCGACCCGCTCGACCCCGCGGTCTCGGAGGTGGGCGGCCGCCACTGCGGCGTTGTTCAGGTAGCAGGAGCCGCCGTACGCGCTGCTCGTCACGTGGTGTCCCGGTGGGCGGCAGCACGCGTACGCCGCGGGTGCCCCGTCGAGCACGAGGTCGGCGGCCGTGAGCGCGCAGTCCACCGCCGCGCGCGCCGCCTCCCAGGTGCCCGGACCGATCGGCGTCATCGTGTCGAAGCAGTACGCCCCCGTACGCGCGGCGGGCGAGCGCGGCACGTGCGGATCGACGACGCCGAGTAGCCCGGGGGTGGGGAAGATGTAGCCGACGACCTCGTCCTGGCCGGGGTCGCCGGGGTACCCGGCCTCGCTCCAGGCTGCCCACGCGGTGCGCAGGAACTCGACGAGCGCCGGCTCGTGGACTGCGAGGAGCGTCTCGTCGGCGTGTGGCTCGGCCCGGACGATCGGCGCGCCGGCGTCCTCCAGTGAGCGTCGGATGCGCTCCGCGCGCTCGGGAACCTCGTCCGCTGGGATCCGCACACCGACCCAGACCCCGGTCTCGGGCGCGTGGCGGCGGTGCGCCTCGCTCCAGACGACCGGGATCGAGAGTCGCATCGAGCTACCCGCCGAAGCGGTACTCGGCGGCGACCTCGGGCTCGAGGTACGCGGCCGACGGGCTGCCGGCCGGCGTGAAGATTCCGATCACGGTCAGCTCGGAGTCGCCCGTGTTCTCGACGATGTGCACCTGGCGCGGGCGGAGCCGGAACGCGGAGCCGGGGCCGAGATCGGTGACGGTGTCGCCGAGGTGCAGCCGGCCCGGGCCCTCCGGTACCCAGACGATCTCGTCGTAGAGGTGGTAGTGCCAGGGCGCCTTGCCCGGGGGGATGAAGCCCGCGAACAGCGTCGCGCGCGTCGAGCCGTTGTGCGGCCCGAACAGAACCTGGAACGAGCGCGCGCCGGTCGCCTGCTCTGCGTCCGCCGTTCGGAGAGACGACACGAGCGTGCGGGGGCCGATCGGCGCGTGTCGGTCGGCCTCCGGTCCGACCGTGGCGCGCAGGACGCTCAGCCCGTCGGAGCCCGCCTCGACCGTAGCCTCCTCGCCCGCGAGAACGAGGGCGGCGTCCCCCGCCACGAGTGACACCGACTCCTCGCCGAGCGCGAGCGTGCCCGCTCCGCGGACGGCGTAGAGCAGCGTGTCGCGCTCCGCGTCGTTCAGCCGAAGCGCGGCGCCGGAACCCCCCTCGGAGGCGACGAGCGCGAGCGCCGAGTCGTCGAGTGCCGGGACGAGGTCGACCTGGTGCCACGAGGAGCTGCTCACGATGTCAGCCTACGCGCAGAGAGATACGGAGGCACGATCTGCCGCCGCGCAAGGGAGCCTTTCGACGGCACAATCGAGGGGTAAGCGACAGCGGGAGGTATCGATGGCTACCACGACCGCACGGATGTTCGAGACCCGCAACGACCTCGCCGAGGACGTGCGCCAGAAGCTCGTCGAGCTCCTGAACGCGCGGCTCGCCGACAGCTTCGACCTCTACTCGCAGCTCAAGCAGGCGCACTGGAACGTGAAGGGCTCGGACTTCATCCAGCTGCACGAGCTCTACGACGAGATCGCGGAGAGCGTTCTCGGGTTCGTGGACGAGATCGCCGAGCGCGCGACCGCGCTGGGCGGGCTCGCCCTCGGCACGGCGCGCATGGCGGCCGAGGCCTCGACGCTCGAGGAGTACCCGCTCGACGCGGTGGCTGGGACGGAGACGGTGCAGGTGATCGCGAGCCGTCTCGCGACGTACGGCGCCGCCGTCCGCGAGGCGATCGACACTGCGGCCGAGCTCGGCGACCTCGACACCTCCGACCTCTTCACGGACGTGTCGCGGGCGATCGACAAGCACCTCTGGTTCGTCGAGGCGCACCTGCAGTCCTGAGCCGAGACGCGCCTCCCGGCACGGGACGCGTGGTCGGCGACCCAGGCTAGAGCGTCGCCGACGCACGGCAGCTCGCGCCGCCGGGGCCCGTCGCGCGCGCGACGACCGTGTCCCTGCCGTAGAGGTCGGGCAGCCACCGACGCAGGCGGAAGCTGCGGCTGCTGCCCTGCGTGGTCGCTCGTGTGCGCGTGACGATGCGTCGCTCGTGCACGAGGATGACGCTCCAGGCCTCGCCGCTTCGCCGCGAGACGACGCGCAGCTCGACGCGGAGCTCGCCGTCGTCGGCGCGGACGCGGAGCTCGGCGGTGCGGCCCGGAGAGCACGCTCCGCGCGCCCGCACCTCGTCGTCTGCGCGGTCCGCCGAGGCGGTGACGGGGAGCGCGAGCACGACGGCGGCCGCGACGACGAAGGCGACGCGATTCACCACTGGATCGTGCCGCGGCGCGCGTCGTCCGGGCAATGGGACCTCGGTCCTAGGACTCGCGACGCGCGAGCCCGTGGCGCTCAGCCCAGAGGGCAGCCTGCGTCCGATCGGTGACGCCGATCCGGCGGAAGACGCTCGTGAGGTGCGCCTTCACCGTCTTCTCGCTGATCTCCAGGCGTCTCGCGATGACCTTGTTCGGGAGCCCCTGTGCCACCATGCTCAGCACCTCGCGCTCGCGCTCCGAGAGGGTCTCGGCCGCGGACGCCGCTCTGCGATGGGCGCCGAGCAGCGCTCGCGCGGCCTTCGGATCGAGCGGCGCTTCGCCGCGCGCCGCGGCCCGGATCGCGCGCGCGAGCTCGTCGGGCTCCGCGTCCTTCAGCAGGTAGCCGACTGCTCCTGCCTCGAGCGCTCCGAGGATGCGCTCGCGGTCGGAGAACGAGGTGAGGACGACGACGGCGGTCTGCGGGCATGCGTCCTTGATCCGTCGCGTTGCCTCGATCCCGTCGAGTACCGGCATCTCCAGGTCCATCAGCACGACGTCCGGCGCGAGCTCGCGGGCGACGCGCACGGCCTCCTCGCCGTTCGTGGCGGCGCCGACGAGCTCGACGCCGTCGAACGTGTCGACGAGTTGAGCGAGCCCCGTTCGTACGACGGCGTGGTCGTCGGCGATCGCGATGCGGATCACGCTGGAACCTCCAAGGTGAACATCGTGCCCCTTCCGGGCGCCGATCGAATCTCGATGCGCCCGCCCGCGCGGGTCGCGAGCTCCTCGACGAGCGAGAGGCCGACGTGGCCCTCGGCTCGTCGGCGTTCGCGCTCCTCGGCCGTGAAGCCGACGCCGTCGTCCACGACCGCGAGCCGCACGGCGCCGTCACGTGCGCGGAGCTCCACGGAGACGCGCGAGGCATGCGCGTGCTTCTCGACGTTGCGGAGCGCCTCACCGGCGGCGCGGTAGACGAGTTGCTCGACGTCTTCCGGGAGCGCGAGCGCGTCGGCGACGTCGAGCTCGACCGCGATTCCGTGTGTGGCGAGCGGGGTGACGAGGTCGGCGAGCGCCGCACCGAGCCCCGCGGCGCGGAGGTTGGGGGGATGGATCTCGAGGAGCAGCGAGCGGATGCGGCGCATGCTGTCACGCGTCGCGGTCGCTCCCTCGCGGAGGGCGGCGCGCACATCTGCCGGCGCGTCCTGGGGCAGGCGGTCGGCGGCTGCGCTCAGCGAGTACGAGATGCCCGCGAGGTCCTGCACGACCCCGTCGTGCAGCTCGCCCGCGATGCGTCGACGCTCGTCGATCGAGGCGTCGACGGCGCGCTCCAGGAGCCTCTCCCGCTCCTCGTGCCCGCGCCGGACACGGTTTGCGAGCCGCCAGGCGAGCGGCACTTGGACGAGCCACAGGAGGACGAGGCTCCAGAGCACGAGCGCCGCGAACGGCAGCCAGATGCGCCGACCCGTCGAGCTCACCTCCTCCGCTCGCTGGTACGTCTCGAAGAGGAGCGGCGTGCCGTCGGGGGTGCGGATCGGGAGGTAGACCTCGTACAGCTCGCCCAGCCCTCGCTCGAACCGGTTCTCGGGGCCTGCGAGGTTGCTGAGCTCGGCGCGGGCCTCGCCCGTTCGTAGGACCTCGAGCTTCTCGTCCTCGAGCGGGAACGTGGAGCCGATCGCGCGCGGCTCATCCGAGTAGACGACGCGGCCCGCGCGGTCCCAGATCTTCACGCGGACGATGCGCTCGCCGAGCACGCGCTCCTGCACGGCCACATCCACGGCCTCGAGCGCGCGGCGGTCGCCCCGCAGGAGCGAGTCCCGGAGGACGGGCTCGACGATCCCCTGCCCGGAGAGAATGGCGAACTGCCGGGCGTCGCGAAGCGCCTCCGACTGGCCGAGATCCCGGATCACGAGAACCGCGCCGATGACGAAGACGGCGAGCGCGGCGAGGCCGGCGGCGACGAACTTCGCGACCTCGCCGGCGACGGCGGGCGCTCGCGTGACGGTGTCAGGAGAGGGCATCGGTTCTACGACCAAGGTCCCATTGTGTCCCCGACCGAGGCTCCGACATCCTCGAGGCGTGAACTGCCAGCAAGCGAGGAGGAGCACCATGGACACACGGGTGGCGGTGGCAGTCCTGGCCACTGCGGTCGCCGCGCTCGCGGTCGCGCCCGTCGGACACGCGAAGCGTGGCGACGTTCGGGTCGCGGGCGTCTGCACGGCCTCGAGCACGGCGAAGCTGAAGCTGAGCGAGGAGGACGGCGGCATCGAGGTCGAGTTCGAGGTCGACCAGAACCGGAACGGCGTGCGCTGGGTCGTCGCGATCGCTCGGAACGGGACGCGCGTCGTGAAGACGACGCGGGTCACGAAGAGCCCGAGTGGCTCCTTCACGCTCCGCGTCGTGACGCCGAACGGCCCGGGCACGGACCGGTTCGTCGCCCGGGCCACGAGCCCGGCGGGCGAGGTCTGCACGGCGAGGGCGGGGTTCTGATGCGTGCCCTCCGCGCAACCGTCGCGACGGCGGTCGTCGCTCTCGTCACCTCGGGAGCTGCCGTGGCGGCGCCGACTCCGCTCGTCGGTACGGTGGGCCCGGGTCACACCATCGACCTCCGGGCCGGAGGCAAGAAGGTCACCGTCTTGAAGGCCGGCGCCTACCGGCTCGTCGTGACCGATCGTTCCGACGACCACGACTTCCGGCTCGTCGGACCGGGCGTCAACCGCGCCGTCACGGGCGTGGAGTTCGTGGGCCGCAAGGCGCTGGTGCTGACCCTCCGCAAGGGGACGTATCGCTTCCTGTGCGCGCCGCACGCCGACGAGATGCGGGGCAGCTTCCGCGTCGTCGGCTGAGGGGCGAGAGCGTGGGGTGTCCGCGCGTGCGGAGCCCCACGCTCGCGCCGCTTCCAGTGGAGCGCCGAGCTCGTCGCTGCGAGGATAGGGCCATGCGACCGGCGACCGGCATGCGGCTCGCCTCGAGCGTGCAGCGACTCGGCACCGAGACGGCTTTCGGCGTTCTCGCCCGCGCTCGGGAGCTCGAGCGGCAGGGCCGCGACGTCGTTCACCTCGAGATCGGCGAGCCGGACTACCCGACTCCGGCGCACGTCGTCGAGGCGGCGGCCCGGGCGATGCGCGACGGGCACACGGGGTACTGCCCCTCGGCCGGGCTCCACGAGCTCCGCGAGTCGGCGGCGGCCTACTTCGCTCGGACCCGCGGGATCGAGGTCGATCCCGACCGGGTCGTCGTGGGCAACGGCGCGAAGCCGCTCCTCTTCTTCACGATCCTCGCCACCTGCGAGCCGGGCGACGAGGTCGTCTACCCCGATCCCGGGTTCCCGATCTACGAGTCGGCCATCCGCTGGGTTGGCGCGACGCCCGTTCCGCTCCCCCTCCGCGAGGAGCGTGACTTCGCCTTCGAGCTCGACGAGCTCGCCTCACTCCTCTCGCCGCACACGAAGCTCGTCATCCTCAACTCGCCCCAGAACCCGACCGGTGGGGCGCTGACCCCGGACGAGACGCGCGCGGCAGCCGAGCTCCTCGCGACGAGCGGGGCGTGGGTTCTGTCGGACGAGGTGTACGCGCGGCTCCTCTACGAGGGTGAGCCCGCGAGCGTTGCGCAGACGGAGGGTCTCCTCGAGCGGACGGTCGTCCTCGACGGACTCTCGAAGACGTACGCGATGACGGGCTGGCGCTGCGGATTCGCCGCCGTGCCCGAGCCGCTCGTCGAGCCGCTCGTCCGCTTCCTCGTCAACTCGACCTCATGCGTGCCGCCGTTCGTGCAACTCGCGGCGATCGCGGCGCTCGACGGCCCCCAGGATCAGCCAGAGGCGATGCGCGAGGAGTATCGGGCGCGCCGCGAGCTCGTCGTGTCGGGTCTCGACGAGATCCCGGGCGTCTCGTGCCGTTCGCCGCGCGGCGCCTTCTACGCGTTCCCGAACGTGTCGGCCCTGCCGCTCTCCGAGCACGAGCTCGCTCACCGGCTGCTCGAGGAAGCAGGGGTCGCCGTCCTCGCCGGCACCGCGTTCGGCCGCTACGGCGCCGGACACCTGCGCATCAGCTACGCGACCGCGCCGGAGCGGCTCGAGCTCGGACTGGCGCGGATGCGCGCTTTCGTCGAGACTCTCTGACGTTCAGGCGGCGGGTCAGTCCCGCTCGCTCGGCAGCGTCGGCGCGAGGCGGTCTACCGCCCAGCGCATCGCGGTGTGGATGATCCGCTCCGCCGCGTCGCCGTCTCGCGCCTCGCACGCCGCCAGGAACTCGCCGTATCGCGCGACGGACTCCCGGAACCGCTCGGGGGAGGCGAGCACGAGTCGGTTGTAGCGCTCGGAGCGCCGGTACAGGCGCTCCACCTCGTCCACGAGCCTCGTGCGACCGCTCGACCGGTAGCACGTGGCGTGGAACTCCCAGCGCAGCCCGAGGTACTCGTCGAGCTCTTGCCGCGCGGCGTGGACGCGCAGCCGCTCGAGCATCTCCCGCATCGCGGCGAGCGCGGCGTCGGAGACCGCCGGCGCGCCCAGCCGCGCGGCGAGGCCCTCGGTGCCGAGCCGGGCGGCGTAGATCTCCTCGAAGTCCTCGCGGGTCAGGCGGGAGACCGAGGCGCGCCCGTTCGGGGCGAAGACGACGAGTCCGTCGCGCTCGAGCTGTCCGAGCCCCGCGCGGACGGGCGTCGGCGAGACGCCGAGCTTCGCCGCGAGCTCGCGGTGGACGAGCGGCGTCCCCTCGCGAAGCTGCCCGCTGACGATGAGCTCGCGGAGGACCGCCGCGACGCGCCGCTCGACCGACTCCCGCTCCTCGAGCGGCGAAATTGGGAGGGCGTCATCGACGGTGCTCACAGCTGCTCGCATGGTGCCTCCGAAACGTGTATGCTCATGCGCAATTTGCTATCTCAAATCGCATATCGCTGCGACGATAGCACGCCGGGCGGTCGTCCGTCTGTGAGTGCATCTCCGCTCCCGAGCGCCGCTTCCGTTGCGAGCGTGGCCGCAGAGGCGGTGCGTCGTGTCCGCGGGCTCGTGCCGATCGCCCCCGACTCGCGGCTCGTGGGACCGGCGGCGACCTGCGCGTGCGCGGTTGGTGACAACCTCGCCCTCCATCACCTGCTCGCGACGGCTCCCGCGGGCTCGGTGCTCGTCTGCGACGCCGGCGGGCGTGACGACGTCGGCTACTTCGGCGAGCTGATGGCCCTGGAGGCGCGGAGCCGTGGCCTCCGCGGTCTCGTGATCGACGGCGCGGTGCGCGACGGCTCCGTCCTCGGCGGTCTCGGCTTCCCCGTCTTCCATCGCGGCTTCGCCCCGGGTCGCGCCGCCAAGGCCGAGGCCCCCCTGCTCGAGGAGCCCGTCGAGCTCGGCGGCGTTCCCGTCGTCCCCGGTGACGTCGTCGTCGCCGATCGAGACGGCGTGCTCGTCGTGCCTGCGGAGGAGTGGAGGTCGGTGCAGAAGCGGGCGCGGCGGCTCGACGAGGAGGAGTCGGAGCTGCGCAGCGCTCTCGGGCGCGGCGAGTCGCTCTCGACCCTTCTCGGGCTTGGGGTGGAGGGCTCGCGGTGACGGCCGCGTCGGCACGGGTCGGCGTCGACGTCGGTGGGACGTTCACGGACGTCGTCCATCTCTCCTCGACCGGTGCGGTGCAAGTGCGGAAGGTCCTCTCGACGCCGCCCGACTACGACCGGGCGGTGGTCGCCTCGGTGAGTGAGCTCGCGGCCGCGGACTGCGACCTCGAGGAGATCGTGCATGGGACGACGGTCGCGACGAACGCGGTGCTCGAGCGGCGGGGTGCCCGGACGGCCCTCGTGACGACCAAGGGCTTTCGCGACGTCCTGGAGCTCCGGCGCCTCCGGATCCCGCACATGTACGACCTCTTCTGGCGAAAGCCGCCCCCTCTCGTCGAGCGGCGACTGCGGCTCGAGTTGACCGAGCGCCTGGCCGCGGACGGCTCGGTGCTCGAGCAGCTCCGCGAGGACGAGGTGCGGGAGGTCGCGGCGCGGCTCCGGGAGCTCGGCGTCGAGTCGGTCGCCGTGTGCCTCCTGCACGCGTACGCGAACCCCGAGCACGAGGAGCGCGTGGGCGCCGTGCTCGAGGACGAGCTTCCCGGTGTCAGCGTCTCGCTCTCGAGCCGGATCCTGCGCGAGCAGCGCGAGTACGAGCGCACGGCGACGACGGTCGTCAACGCGTACGTTCGACCGCTGATGAGCTCGTACCTGCGGAGCATCCGCAGCGGGCTCGCCGAGCGCGGCTTCGAGGCCCCGCTTCGGATCATGCAGTCCTCTGGAGGGGTCATGACTGCGCACGACGCCGAGGAGCGTCCAGTCTTCGCCCTGGAATCCGGCCCTGCTGCGGGAGTTGTCGCCGCGCTCGGCATCGCCACCCGGATCGGGTACGAGAACGTCATCTCGTTCGACATGGGCGGTACGACCGCAAAGGCCTCGCTCATCGAGCGCGGCGCTCTCACGCGCGGCCGGGAGTACGAGGCGGGAGGATCGCTCTCGGCAGGGAGTCGGCTGCTGCGCGGATCCGGGGAGCTGCTCCGGATCCCCACCATCGACATCGCAGAGATCGGCGCGGGCGGAGGGTCGATCGCATGGCTCGACGCCGCAGGGGGTCTCATGGTCGGCCCGCGGAGCGCGGGCGCCGAGCCAGGGCCGGCGTGCTACGGGCGTGGTGGGGTCGAGCCTACGGTCACGGACGCGAACGTCGTCCTCGGCTACATGCCCGGCGCGACGCTCGCGGACGGCGAGATCTCGGTCTCCGTCGAGCGTGCCGCCGAGGCCGTGCTCCGGGTGGCGGCGCCGCTCGGACTCTCCCTCGAGGCAGCGGCGCGCGGCATCCACGAGATCGCGAACGCGCGCATGACGCGAGCGCTGCGCAGCGTCTCTTCCGAGAAGGGTCGAGATCCACGTGACTTCACGCTCCTCGCCTATGGCGGGTCCGGGCCGATCCACGCGGCGGGTCTCGCCGAGGAGCTCGGCGTCGCCACCGTGCTCGTCCCCCCGCTCGCAGGGCTCTTCAGCGCGGTCGGGCTCCTCTTCGCGCGCCCCGAGTTCCACGACGTCCGCCCCTGCCACCTCGACGCCCGCTCGGCCGATCCGGCGGCGCTCGAGGAGCTCTACGCGGAGATGGAGGCTGGCCTGCGCGCCGCGCTCGCGTACCTCCCCGAGCTCGAATGGTCGCGAACGGCGGAGCTTCGCTACGAGGGGCAGAGCTGGGAGGTCGAGGTAGAGCTCCCCTCGCGACGCGTCACCCCCGAAGCGCTCGCCGCGCTCGTCGCGCGCTTCGAGGACGAGCACGAGCGCCTGTACGGAGTGCGCGGACAGGCGGGCTCTCCGGTGCAGCTGCGCGCGCTCCGGGTCGCTGCGCTCGGCCCCATGCCGCCCGCGGATGTGCTTGCTCCTGCCGACCCGCCGGTGCGTGACGCCGAGCGGGTCGCCCGTTTCGGACACGACGCTCTCGCCGTCCCGGTTCGCACTCGAAGCTCGATCGACGCCGAGCCCGAAGAGGGTCCGCTCCTCGTGGACGAGTACGACACGACCGTCGTCGTCCGGCCCGGCTGGACGGTGCGCCGGCACGAGGCCACCTCGACGCTGATCCTCGAGCGAGGTACACGCTCGTGACGACGAACGCTCACGCCGACCCCGTCACGCAGGAGATCGTGGCCAACGCGCTCGCGTCGATCGCGGACGAGATGGCGACGACGATCTTCCGCACGGCGCACTCGACCGTCGTTCGCGACGGCATGGACTTCTCCGCCGCGCTCTGCGACGCGCGCGGAGAGACCGTAGCCCAGGCGGTGAGCGTTCCGTTCCATCTCGGGTCGCTGCCTGTGGCGATGGAGAAGCTCCTCGCCCGCTACGGGGACGAGCTGCGTCCCGGCGACGTCTACGTGATGAACGACCCCTTCGACGGCGGCATCCACCTCCAGGACGTGTTCGTCTTCAAGCCGGTGTTCTCGGGCGAGACGCTCGTCGGGTTCGCGGCCACGACGGCGCACCACGGGGACGTCGGGGGCCGCCTTCCGGGGTCGAGCGCCTGCGACAACACCGAGATCTTCCAGGAGGGGATCCGTCTGCCCTGGCTGCGGCTGTATGCGGAGGGGGAGCCGGTCGAGGACGTCTTCAAGATCATCTCCGCGAACGTCCGCATCCCGCGGATGACCCTCGGCGATCTCGGTGCACAGGTCGCCGCCTGCTCGGTGGCCGAGCGCTCGCTCCTTGCGCTCGTCGAGCGGTATGGCGTCGAGCGCCTGCAGGCGCTCATGGGCGCGCTCGTCGAGCATACGGAGCGGCTTGTGCGGAGCGAGATCGCGAGCTGGCCCGACGGCAGCGCGAGCTTCGTCGACTACCTCGACTCGGACGGGATCGAGCGCGTGGACGTCCCCATCCACGTGACGGTGACGATCGCGGGGGACGAGGTGATCGCCGACTTCTCCGAGTCGTCGCCGATGGTACGGGGGGCGCTCAACAGCACCCGTTCGTTCATCCAGGCCGTCGTCTACCAGGCCATTCGGGCCGCGCTCTCCGTTGAGGTACCGAACACCTCCGGGGCCTTCCGCCCGATCACCGTCGTCACGCGGCCCGGGACGATCGCGGAGGTGGTCATGCCCGGCGCCTCGAGCATGCGCGGCGTCACCGGCTTCCGCGCCTTCGACGCCGTCAACGGTGCGCTCGCGCAGCTGATCCCGGATCGGATCGCCGCAGCGGGGGAGGGTGGGAATACGCTCGCGATCTTCGGCGCGGAGCGCCCCACCGGCGAGCGCTTCGTCTACTACGAGCTCGTCACGGGGACGTGGGGGGCGACACCTGAGGGCGACGGGAACGATGGGCTTGCGAACCCGTGCAGCGTCGCCGCGAACATCCCCGTCGAGGTCGCCGAGAGCGAGTACCCGATCCTCGTCGAGCGCTACGGCCTCGTCCCGGACACGGGCGGAGCGGGACGCTACCGCGGCGGCCTCGCGATCGAGCGGGCCTGGCGCTGCCTGACGGACGACACCTCGCTCATCGTGCGCTCGGATCGGCGCGCGCACCCGCCCTACGGGCTGCACGGCGGCCGACCGGGCGCCCCGTCGCTCAACGTCCTCAGGCGCCCCGATGGGAGCGAGGAGGAGCTGCCGTCGATGTTCTCCACCACGATCGGGGCGGGCGAGGTCTTCTACCACCGGATCGCGGGCGGGGGTGGCTACGGCGACCCGCTCGAGCGCGACCCCGCGGCGGTGGCGGCCGACGTCGCGCAGGAGAAGGTGAGCGTCCGCGCGGCGCTCGAGGAGTACGGCGTGGTCCTCCGACCCGACGGCTCGGTGGACGAGGAGGCGACGAGAGAGGAGCGGAATGCGCGAACGAGCTGACGCCGTCGTCATCGGCGGCGGGATCATGGGGGCGAGCGTCGCCCACTTCCTCGTGAAGCTGGGCTACGGCGAGGTCGTGCTCGTAGAGAAGTCGAGGATCTGCGGAGGCTCGACCCAGTACTCCGCAGCGCACGTGCGCCAGCACTACACGAACGAGGTTGCGATTCGACTCGCGGTGCGCGCGGCGGAGATGTTCGCGAACGACGAGGAGGCGTTCGGCGGCCCGACCGGCTTCACGCGGCACGGGTACATGGTCATTGCCCCGGAAGAGCAGGCGGACGCGATCCGCCAGGTCGTTCCCGTTCAGCAGGCGCTCGGCGTGCGAACGGAGGTGCTCACGGTGGAGGAGATCGCCCACCGCTGGCCTGCTCTCGCGCTCGACGGGGTCGCGCTCGGCTGCTACGAGGAGACGTCGGGCTACGCCGACCCGGTCCTCACCGTCCAGACGCTCGTGGACACGGCCAAGCAGCGCGGCCTCACGGTCTACGAAGGCTGTCGCGTCCTCGGGATACACGTCGAGCGCGGACGCGTGTCGGGGGTCGTGACCGGCGACGGCGAGATCGCCACCGACGTCGTCGTGAATGCGACCGGCCCCTGGGGGAACGAGGTCGGTCGCATGGTCGGGATCGAGTATCCGCTCCGGTTCAGCCGCGAGCACGAGGCGATCTTCGAGGCGCCGGCGGATCTCGGTGCCTTCCCGGTCATGTCGGACGCGGTTCAGCGGCTCTACTTCCGCCACTACGGCACCGGTCGCGTCCTCGTCGGCGAGGGCTGGCCGAAGGAGCCCGAGCCCGCCGATCCCGACCGCTACGACGACGGCACCGACGAGGAGCACCTCGGGCGGATGGTGCCGAAGCTCGTGCGGCGCCTACCCGCGCTCGCGGAGCGCCTGGGCGAGCCCGGGTACGGGGGCGCGTTCGTGACCGGCTACTCGGGTATCTACGACATCACCGAGGACTGGTATCCGGTGGTCGGCGAGGAGGAGGTCGAGGGGTACTACTCCGCCTTCGGTGGCAGCGGGCACTGCTTCAAGATCGGTCCGACCATCGGCGAGTCGCTCGCGCACGTCATTGCGGGGCTGGAGCCGCCGATCGACATCTCGAGCCTCTCTGGCCGCAGGTTCGCGGAGGGGCGGACATTCAGCTCGGTGTGGGGGCCGGGGAACCGGGCGTGAGGGTCGTCGCCGTCCACGCGACGCCGCTCGCGCTCCCGCTCGCGCGGCCGTTCCACTGGAGCTCGGGCCGCCAGCTCGGCGCCAACCTCGTGCTGTGGACGGTCGAGACCGACGAGGGCATCGAGGGCTACGGCGAGTCGATCTGCGAGGAACCGGCAGCCGTCCAGGCCTACGGCCGCTTGCTCGCGGAGCGCTTCGTCGGCCGCTCGCCGGGAGACGTCGAGGCGATCCTCGGCGCCCTCTGGCGCGAGGGACGCTGGCGGTTCACGCCGCGCTTCACGAACCAGATCGTCGCCGGAATCGAGGTCGCCTGCTGGGATGCGTGGGGCAAGGCGCACGACCTGCCGGTGAGCGCCTTCCTGGGCGGGCGTGTCCGCGACGAGGTCGATCTGATGGCGTTTCCACAGGGCGAGACCCCTGACGAGGTGGCGGCGGACGCCGCGCGCCTCGCGGGAGAGGGCGCGCGTGTCGTCTACTGCAAGGTCGGCAGGGCCGACGCGGGCGACGAGGAGATCGTCGCGGCGGTGCGGGATGCGGTCGGCCCGGGACCGCTCCTGCGCGTCGACGCGAACGAGGCGTGGAGCCCTGCGGAGGCGGTGGAGCGCATCCGCGCGCTCGAGCCCTACGGCCTCGACTGGGTCGAGCAGCCGGTCCGTGCCGACGACGTCGCGGGGCTCGCTTTCGTCCGACGCAAGGTCGATGTCAAGGTCGCGGCTGATCAGGCCGTCTACACGACCGGCGAACTCCGACACGTGCTCGAGCACGAGGCGGCCGACGTCGTCGTCGTAGGCCACCACGAGACCGGGGGCCTGTGGCGGCTGCGCCAGCTCGCCGCCCTCGCAGAGACCTACGGCGTGCTCGTGAACAGGCACGCCTGTATGGAGACGGCGCTCTCGACGCTCGCGGGCGCGCAGGCGGTCTCCTGCATCCCGAACCTGACGCTCGGCAACCAGGCGATGCACCAGCTGCTGGCGGAGTCGATCCTCGCGGCGCCCGCGGAGGTTGCGTCCGTGGGGCCACTGCGTCTACCGAACGGGCCGGGACTCGGTATCGAGCTCGACCACGAAGCGGTCGCGAGAGCACGGGAGCGGTACGAGTCGCACGGCGCCTACCGCGCCGTCGAGAAGCGAAGGGAGGAGCGATGAGCCTCGACCCGATCACGTTCGAGGTCGTCCGGAACGCGCTCGTTGCGGCGACCGACGAGATGGTCGTATCCCTGCGGCGCGCCGCCTACTCGACGAACATCAAGACGCGCGCGGACTTCTCGTGCGCCTTCTTCGACGCCGACCTGCGCTGCATCGCTCAGGGCTTCACCCAGCCCGTGCACCTCGGGTCGATGGTGCAGCAGGTCCCGCGCGCGGTGACCGAGTACGGCGCCGAGAACATCGGCCCCGGCGACGCGATCATCACGAACGACCCGTTCCCGAGCGGCGTGCACCTGAACGACGTGAGCCTCGTCTCGCCGGTCTTCTGGGACGGCGAGCTCGTCGGCTACGTCGCCAACCTCGCGCACCACGTCGACGTCGGAGGGGGCGCGCCGGCCTCGATCGGCGCCTTCCGCGAGGTGTTCCAAGAGGGCCTGATCATCCCGCCGGTCAAGGTCGTCGAGGCCGGAGCGCTCGTCCCCGACGTCTGGAAGCTCGTCCTGGCTCAGATTCGGTCGAAACACGAGACGGGCGGCGACCTCCGCGCTCAGGTCGCGGCGAACGCGACCGGGATCCGACGCGTCGGCGCGCTCCTCGAGCGCCACGGCCTCGGCACCGTGCGCGCGGCGATCGACGAGCTCCTCGACTACACCGAGCGGCGCACGCGCGCGGAGCTCGCGCGCCTCCCGCACGGGAGCTTCGAGGCGGAGGGCTACGTCGACTCCGACGGCTACAGCGACGAGCGCGTGCGCCTGCACGCCCGCGTCGAGCTGCGCGCCGACGGCGTCCGCTTCGACATCACGGACTCGGAGCCGCAGCGCCGAGCGCCGGTGAATTCGACCTACGCGCAGACGTACTCCGCCTGCGCGTACGCGCTCAAGTGCCTCATCGATCCCGACCTGCCGGTGAACGACGGCTTCTACCGGCTGCTGCAGGTAGACACGAGGCCAGGCACGATCGCGCACGCGGAGTGGCCGGCGCCGGTGGTCGGCGGCTGGGAGACGCACACCAGGCTCGTCGAGGTGATCTTCCGCGCGCTCTCCGAGGCGCTCCCGCACGGCGTGCCGGCGGGAACGAAAGGGATGATGTGTCACGCGGGCTTCGGCGGCGTCGACCCCGAGCTCGGGTACTGGTGCTTCCTCGAGACCTTCGGCGGCGGCTACGGCGGCCGGTTCCGAAGCGACGGCCCGGACGCCGTGCAGGCGCACGGCCAGAACACCGAGAACGCCCCCGTCGAGGAGACCGAGCGCGGCTACCCGGTGCTCGTCGAGCGGCTGGAGCTCGTCGAGGACTCGGAGGGCGCAGGTCGGTACCGCGGCGGTCTCGGGCTGCGCAAGGACTACCGCTTCCCGCGCGGGCCGGTGACGTTCTCCGTGCTCGCCGACCGTGACAAGGAGGGGCCGTGGGGGCTGTTCGGGGGCCTCCCCGGTCGACCGGCCGAGTACGTCCTCCAGACCGCGGAGGGGGAGCGCCGGCTTGGCGCCAAGTCCACCGTCGAGGTGCAGGCCGGCGAGCTCGTCAGCTACAGGACGTGTGGCGGCGGCGGCTACGGCCCTCCGCACGAGCGCGACCCGGAGCTCGTCCTCCGGGACGTCGTCGACGGGAAGGTGAGCGTCGAGCGCGCACGGGCGGTGTATCGGGTTGCGGTCGACATGGAAGCCCGGCGGGTCGACGAGAGCGAGACGCGCAAGCTGCGGGCGGAGGTCGCCCGATGAGCTACCGGCTCGGCGTCGACATCGGCGGCACGTTCACCGACGCGACCCTCGTCGACGAGGCGACGGGCGAAGTTTGCATCGCCAAGGTGTCCACGACGCCGAGCGACCCGTCGGTCGGGTTCCTCCTCGCGATGGAGCGCCTCCTCGCGGAGGCCGGCGTCGCCGGCCGCGACCTGCGGTACCTCGCCCACGCGACGACCGTGGCGACGAACGCGATCATCGAAGGCAAGCTCGCGCGGACCGCATTCGTCACGACCGATGGCTTCCGCGACCTCCTCGAGATCCAGCGTCAGGTCCGCTCCGCCCTTTACAACGTCCACTTCGAAAAGCCACGGCCCCTCGTGCCTCGGCACCGGTGCTTCGGCGTCCGCGAGCGTCTCGGGCCGGACGGCTCCGTGCTCCGCGAGCTCGACGAGGAGCACGTCCGCGACGTCGCCGCTTCGTTGCGCGCGGAGGACGTGGAGGCGGTCGCCGTCTGTCTCCTGCATGCGTACGTGAACGACGCCCACGAGCGCCGCGTCGGCGAGATCCTCGCCGAGGAGCTGCCGGGAGTGGAGATCTCGCTCTCGTCCAGCGTCGCTCCGGAGTTCCGCGAGTACCTGCGAGCCTCGACGACCGTCATCAACGCCGGCGTCCAACCCGTCGTGCTCAGATACCTCGAGAGCATCGAGGATCGTCTCGCCGACCGCGGCGTGGACGCCGAGCTCCTCGTCATGCAGTCCGCGGGCGGCGTCTACACCGCGACAGCGGCGAAGCGGCGGCCTGTATACATGGTCGAGTCGGGCCCGGCGGCCGGCGTCATTGCCGCGGCACAGCTCGGTCGCGCGCTCGGCCAGCCCGACGTCATCTCCTTCGACATGGGCGGCACAACCGCGAAGGTCAGCCTCGTCCAGGACGGCGAGCCGACGGTCACCAAGGACTTCCAGGTCGGGAGCGCCGCCCAGGCGGGAATCGGTGGCTCCTCCTTCAGCGGATACCCGGTTCGAACGCCGGTGGTCGATCTCGTTGAGATCGGGGCGGGGGGCGGCTCGATCGCGTGGATCGACACCGGCGGCAAGCTCCGGGTCGGCCCCCGCAGCGCGGGCGCCGACCCCGGGCCGGTTTGCTACCGACGCGGGGGCGCTGAGCCGACGATCACCGATGCGAACCTCGTGCTCGGGCGGCTGAGCCCGACGAACTTCCTCGGCGGCGAGATCGAGCTCGACGTCGAGGGCGCACGCGCGGCGATCGAGGAGCGCTGCGCGAAGCCGCTCGGTCTCGACGTCGTCGAGGCCGCGCGTGGGATCGTCGAGATCGCCAACGCTGCAATGGGCAACGCGCTCCACCTCGTCTCGGTGCAGCGTGGCCACGATCCACGCCGGTTCGTGCTCGTTGCCTTCGGAGGCGCGGGGCCTGCGCACGCGAACGCGCTCGCTCGCGACGCCGAGATCAACACCGTTCTCGTGCCGCGCAGCCCGGGGATCTTCTCGGCGACGGGCCTGCTCGTGACCGACCTCCACCATGAGTACACGACAACGGTGCTGGCGCCCCTTGCAGAGGTCACCCGAGAGCGCCTCGACGAGCTCTTCGCCCCGCTCGAGGACGCGGGGCGGCGTGACCTCGAGCGGGAGGGCACCGCGCCCGAGGACGTCTCCACCGTCCGTCAGCTCGACCTCCGGTACGTCGGGCAGAGCTTCGAGCTCACGGTCGCATCCGCGGATCCGGAGACGGCCGCCGACCTCTTCCACGCCGAGCACGACCGGGCGTACGGGTTCAGCGCTCCCGGCGAGCCGATCGAGCTCGTGAGCGTCCGCGTCCGGGCGGTCGGTCGGATCCCCAAGCCCGTGCCGAAGCCGCTCGAGGCGGGTCCGCTGCCGGCACCGACCGGTTCTCGCCCGGTGCACTTCACCGAGGCAGGCGGGTACGTCGAGACCGCGGTGTACGAGCGCTCGGCGCTCCCGGCGGGCGCCCGCTTCGAGGGGCCGGCGATCGTCGAGGAGTACGACTCGACGACCGTCGTCCATCCAGGCTTCTGGGTGGAGGTCGACACCTACGGCAACCTGCTCCTGAGGAGGATGGTGTGACGCCTTACGGCATCGTCGTCGCAAAGGACGTGATGGTCCCCATGCGCGACGGGATACGGCTCGCGACGGACATCCACCGCCCGGCGCGCGACGGAGAGCTCGTCGACGGCCGTTTTCCCACCATCGTCTGCATCACGCCCTACGACAAGAGCGAGCGGCGCTACGTCGAGATCGCGGACTTCTTCGTCCCGCACGGCTACGTCGTCGTGCTCCAGGACATGCGCGACCGCCACCGGTCCGAGGGAACGAAGGAGTACTTCCACGTCGTGACGCCACACACCGGTAGGGACGGCTACGACACGATCGAGTGGATCGCCGCTCAGCCGTGGAGCAACGGGCGCACGGGCATGGTCGGGAGCTCGTACGCGGGGATCACGCAGATTCGGACTGCGCTCGAGCGCCCCCCGCACCTGACCGCCATCTGGCCAGACGTCGCCCCGACCTGCATGTACCACCACCAGACGCGCGAGGGCGGCGTGATGCAGCTCCACATGTTCTGGGCGCTCTTCATCCATGCCGCGGATGCCCAAGAGGTGCAGGCCGATCCCGCCAAGCAGGAGGAGGTGTGGAACGACCTGCGCAACCTCCGGCAGCTCATGTGGGGGTGGCCGTGGCACGAGGGCGAGCTCTCGCTCCGCCACGTCCCCGCGCTCGACCGCACGCTCGAGGACTACTGCACGCGCGGCGCCTACGACGAGTTCTGGGCACGCAAGGAGAACGACTTCACGCGCTTCTGGCACGAGCACGCGGACATCCCGGCGACGATCTCGACGGGCTGGTTCGACGGCTTCCCGCATTCGGGCACGGAGTACTTCGCGGCCATGGCCGAGAGGAACAGCGCGCCGCAGCGGCTCGTCGTCGGCCCCTGGAGCCACGTCGGGATGCGAGGTGACGCGTCGTGGACGCTCGACGTGGACTTCGGGCCCGACTCCGTGTGGGGCGTACGCCGTTACTTCGAGGAGCAGCTCGCGTTCTTCGACCGCTGGCTCCGGGACGACGCCCCGGGCGCGTCGCACGACGAGGCGCCGATCCGCATCTTCGTCATGGGCGGCGGCAGCGGGCGGAAGACCGCCGAGGGCAAGCTCGACCACGGCGGCCGCTGGCGGGAGGAGCACGAGTGGCCGCTCGCGCGCGCGGTCGAGAGGACGCTCCACCTGCACGGGGACGGGACGCTCAGGCCGCTGCCACCGCCCGCCGGCGATCCGCCGCGGACCTTCGTCTACGACCCCGAGGACCCGGTACCGACGATTGGCGGCCTCTACTGCGCCGTCGGCGAGCTGCCGCCCGAGGGCGAGGGGATGGAGCCCGCGTGGATGCGCCTCCTCAACCCGGCGCTCCTGCTCCGGAACATCATGACCCCGGGCCCCGCGGACCAGGTCGAGCGGGAGGAGTTCTTCACCGCGCGGCGGCCCGGGCGCCGTCTCTCCGAGCGTCCCGACGTCCTCGTCTACCAGACCGAGCCGCTCGCGGAGCCGGTCGAGGTGACCGGTCGCGTGACCGTCCGCCTCCGGGTCTCGTCGAGCGCCCCGGACACCGACTTCACGGCCAAGCTGATCGACGTCTATCCGCCGAACGAGGACTACCCGGATGGCTACGACATGCTCCTCAACGACTCCGTCATCCGCTGCCGCTACCGGAACGGCTTCGAGTCGGAGGAGCTGCTCGAGCCCGGGGAGGAGGTCGAGGTGACGATCTCGCTCCCGCCGACCTCGAACCTGTTCGCGGCCGGGCACCGGATCCGGGTCGACATCTCGTCGTCGAACTTCCCGCGGCTCGAGCGGAACCCGAACACGGGCGAGCCGATCGGCCGGCACACGCACACGGTCCGGGCGGAGAACACGGTTCACGGGGGCGTCGTCGTCCTGCCGGTGATCCCCGCGTGATCGAGTGGCGCTTCGTACCCGCCGGGCCGTTCCTCATGGGGAGCGATCCGGGAGGGTGTTCCCGCCCGACGACGACTAGCAGTCGCGGCGGCTCGTGACTCTCGGGCCCTACCGCATCGCCCGCACGCCGGTGACGAACGCGCACGGTCGCTTCGCCGCCGCGACCGGTCGAGCCTGGGCACGCGTCGGCGAGGACGACGTGCCGGTCGGCTACGTGACCTGGGACGACGCGGCCGCGTTCTGTGCCTGGGTGGAGGCGCGACTTCCGACCGAGGACGAGTGGGAGCACGCCCCGCGTGGCGGGGACGACCGGCTCTCGCCCTGGGGGAGACGAGCTGCCGGATGCGACCCGTGTCGTCTTCACGGCGGCGATCGGGCGCCCGCGCCCGGTGGTCGGCTCGCTCAGGGCCGGCGCCTCGCCGCTCGGCGTGCTCGATCTCGCCGGGAACGTCGGCGAGTGGATCGCGGCCGTCTACGGCGACGGCCCGAGCGGCCCGCGACCCGTACATCGGCCTCCGCCCCGCCGCCGCGCCGGCCGCCGGGAGCTCCGAGCTCGTCCGCGCCCTCACCGGGCGGGGGATCAAGAGGGGTGCGACGGAGCCGGTGGGGTCGCATCCGGACGGCGCCAACCCGTACGGTCTGCTCGACGTGGTGAGGAACGTGTGGGAGTGGACCGGGAGTTGGTACGGGTCCTACCCAGGTCCGTCGGCCGACGGTGGCGAGCGGGTGCTGCGCGGAGGCTCGTACGCCAGCTCCGACCCGAGCCTCGCGCGCTGCGCCGCCCGGAGCCGCAGCCATCCCAGCCGCCGCCAGTCGCACATCGGCCTCGGCTTCGTCCGAGGAGGTGGAAGAGATGGTTGATCGCGTCGACCGCGAGCGGCTCGCGTCGCTCGCGCTCGAGCTGGTGGAGGTCCCGAGCCCGACCGGGGACACGGCCGAGGTCGCGCGCCTCTACGGCCGGCGGCTGGCGGAGAGCGGGCTCGAGGTGGAGCTGCTGGACGAGGCCTTCTCGGCGACGCCGATCGTCGTCGGCCGTCTCCGCGGCGGCAAGCCGGGTCCCACGGTTGTCCTCAACGGCCACCTCGACACCGTGCCGATCCCGCACGAGCCCCCGCGGCTCGAGGGCGACGTCCTCGTCGGCCGCGGCGCGGCCGACATGAAGGGCGCGCTCGCCTCGGCGGCCGAGGCGGCCCGCGTGCTGGCGGCGAGCGATAGGTCCTTCCCGGGGGAGGTCGTGATCGTCGCCATCGGCCTCCACGAGGCGCCTACCGGCCGCGGCGAGGATCTCTCCTACCTCCTCGGGGAGACGGGATTCACCGCCGACCTCGCGATCGTCTGCGAGCTCGGCGGCCATGCCTTCCCGGTCGCCCACATGGGTCAGGCGACGGTCGAGCTCACGATCTCCCGCCCGGGGATGGCGACGCACGAGCTACAGACGCCTCCCGGGACACCGCACCCCCTCTTCGCCGCGGGCCGGGTGATCGAGGCTCTCGCAGCCTTGCGGGCCGAGCTGGCGGCGACCGAGCACGAGTGGGTGGGGGCCGAGACGATCTTCCTCGGCGAGGTGCACGGCGGGGACTTCTACAACCGGCATCCGACGAGCTGCCGGATCGTCGGCACCCGCCGTTGGGCGCCGGGCCGGCCCTTCGACGACATCGAGGCCGAGCTGCGAGCGCTGCTCGCGCCGCTGGCCGAGGAGACCGGTTGCGAGATCGAGCTCGACTGCCGTCTCGTCCGGGACGCCTACCGCATCGATCCCGAGCACGAGCTCGCGCTCGCCCTCCGCCACGCCTACCGCGACGTGACCGGCGACGAGCTGCCACTGGTCGGGCTCAAGGTCGTCGCCGACGGCGCGATCTTCCACCAGGCCGGGATCCCGACCGTCTACCACGGGCCCGTCGGCAGCGGCGCGCACGCGGACGTCGAGTCGATCACCGTCTCCGAGCTAGAGCGGGCGGCGAAGGTCTACCTGCGGACGCTCGAGTGGCTGTGGACGTGAGCGGGCGGAGCTACGAGGAGCTGTGCGCGTCCTTCGCCTGGCGCCTCCCCGAGCGCGTCAACATCGGCGTCGAGGCGGTCGACCGCCACCCCCGCGGCGCGCCGGCGATCCTCGTCACCGACGGCCGTCGGATCACGCGCACGGCGACCTTCGGGGAGCTCTCCGACGACTCGAACCGGCTCGCCAACGCGCTCGCCGCGCTCGGAGTAGAGCCCGGCGCGCGGGTCGCGATCGTCCTCTCGCAGCGGGTGGAGACGGCTCTCGCCCACCTCGCCGCCTACAAGCTCGGCGCGATCGCGCTCCCCCTGTCGACCCAGTTCGGCGAGGACGCGCTCGCGGTGCGCGTCGGCGACGCGGAGCCCCGCGTCGTCATCGGGGAGGCGGACGCGCTCGAGAAGGTGGCCGCCACCGGGTCGGACGCCGCGCTCGTCGACGTCGACCGCGACCTCCCCCGGCTCCTCGCGATCGCGTCGCCGCGCTTCGCGGCGGCGGAGACGGGGCCCGACACGCCGGCGCTCCTCGTGTACACGTCCGGGACGACCGGCCCGCCGAAGGGCGCCCTCCACGGCCATCGCGTCTTGGCCGGCCACCTTCCGGGGTTCGAGCTCTCGCACGACTTCTTCCCGCAGCCGGGCGATCGGATCTGGACGCCCGCGGACTGGGCCTGGATCGGGGGCCTCTACGACGTCCTCATACCCTCGCTCGTCCACGGGGTGCCGGTGGTCGCCTTCCGCGCGCGGCGCTTCGACCCCGAGCAGGCGCTCGACCTGATGGAGTGCCTCGAGGTCAGGAACGTGTTCATGCCAGCGACTGCGCTGCGGATGCTCCGCGCGGCGGGCGGATCCGCCCGACCGGGGCTGCGGACGCTCGCGAGCGGCGGGGAGACCGTTGGTGAGGAGACCGCCGCCTGGTGCGAGGAGCGCTTCGGCGTCCGCTTGAACGAGTTCTACGGGCAGACGGAGGCGAACCTCCTCGTCGGCAACTGCTCCGCCTGGCCCGCGAAGCCGGGCTCCATGGGCCTCCCCTACCCGGGGCACGAGGTCGGCCTCGTCGAGGGCGAGCTCGCGGTGCGGGTCGAGGGCAACCCCGTCGTCTTCCTCGAGTACTGGCGAAACCCCGAGGCGACGAAAGCCAAGGTCCGCGACGGCTGGCTCCTCACCGGCGACCTCGCCGAGCGAGACGACGACGGCTACCTGTGGTTCGTAGGGCGGGCCGACGACCTGATCACGAGCGGCGGCTACCGGATCGGGCCAGGCGAGATCGAGGACTGCCTCGTGCGCCACCCCTCGGTCGCCCTCGCCGCCGCGATCGGCGTTCCCGACGAGGTGCGCGGGCAGGTCGTGAAGGCGTTCGTCGTGCCGACGTCCGGGGTGCAGCCGAACGAGGCGCTCGCGGCCGAGCTCACGGCCTGGGTGCGGCAGCGCCTCGCGCCCTACGAGGTGCCGCGCGCGATCGCCTTCGTCGACGAGCTCCCTCTCACCGTCACGGGGAAGATCCGTCGCAACGAGCTGCGCCGGCTCGAGGCCGAGCGGGCCGGTCGCTAGCCGACGGCGACGTCGGCCGCGCGCCCGTCAGGTCGACGAGGCCAGCGGCCGACGGAAGCCGGCGGCGGTCGTGGCGAGCCCGGCCGCGACGACGACGAGGGCGACGCCGAAACCGTAGGCGCCGATGAGCCCGGCGGTGAGCAGCACGCCGAGTAGGTAGCCGACGAGCGAGACCGCGATCAGGACGAGGTTCAGCAGCGCCTGGTGGTCAACCTCGACCTCGAGGGCGCGCGCGCCGGAGAGCGCAGCCGCCGCGACGCTGTTCGAGAGGAGGAAGAAGGCGTACGCGAGCGGGATGAGAAGCCCGAGCTGCGGATCGGCGAAGAGGAGCACGGCCGCGCCTTCGGCCGCGACGGCGACGAGGAAGACGTCCGCCGGGTCGAGGTGGCGTTGCAGCGCGCTCGTCGACGGCAACGTGAAGCCGACCACCGCGATCCCACCGAGGACGAACGCGGCGCTCGCGCCGAGCTCGTCGAGGCCGGCGTGCAGCCGGAGCACCGCCGGCATCATCCCGAGCGCCGCTCCGGCGAAGACGTTCCAGACGAGGGCGGCGACGCCGATCCAGAGGAGCCGCGGGCTCGCGACGAGAGATGCGAGCCCGGCTACGACCGAGGGACGCCGCGTCTCGGACTGCGCGGCCTCGTGCCTCGATGCGACCGACACCAGAGCGAACGCGACCGCGTAGAGCGCCGCCACGAGCGCGAGTGCGGCGACCGCGCCGCCGGCCCGGAAGGCGAGCAGCCCGACGAATGGGCTCGCGAAGATCGCCGCCTGGTTCAGCGTCGAACGGATGGTCTGCCTGCGCAGGAGCGAGGTCGCCGAGGCGGTGTCGCCCACCTCTCTCAGCACGGCGCCCTCGACGAACAGCCGGACCGCACCGGTCGCGAGCGCTGCCACGACAACGAGCCAGAACCAATCACGATCGGTCAGGGACGCGAGCGGGTAGAGCGCGCTCGTCACGAGCCCGATCGCACACGCCGCGCGCATCACGCGGGCGGGGTCACTCCGGTCGGAGACGGCGCCGGCGGGAAGCGTGAGGAGCAGCATCGGCAGGAAGACCAGGCCTGCCGCAAGCGCCGCAACGCGCGGACTCGAGCCGTTTGCAAGCAGCATCCAGGGCAGCACGAACATGAACTGTCCCTGGATCGCGGCGGACAGCGCGTTTGCGATGAGGAGCGCCGGGGTGCGACGGAAGAGCCTCACTCGACGTGGGCCTCCGCCCACGCCGCGAGCGCACGCTCGAGGGCGTCCCTGGCCTCGTGGGCGCCTCCGAAGGGGAGGCGCGCGTAGCCGGGCGCGCGGAACTCCGCTCCGTCGACGGCCGGAAGCCCGACACGGACGAGCTCGTCTGCGAGCGTTGGGCGTCGGTCGAGCGCAGTCAGAAAGAGGAACGGCCCGCCCGCCGGCGCGACGACCTCGAGCCCGGGAGTCCTCGCGACGAGCTCGAGTGCGACGGCGCGATCGCGAGCCAGGCGCTCGCGCACCTGCGCGAGCCACTCCCGCGGCCCGGTCAGCGCCGCGAGCGCGGCCGCCTGCGAGGCGACGCCGACCCGCAGGCAGTCCCACTCGAAGGAGACCGCACAGCGCTCCACGAGGTCGGCGGAGCCGGCGACGAGGCCGAGCCGCAGGTGCGGCATGGCGAGGCTCTTGCCGAGGCTCCTCACCACGAGCGCGCGCTCCGAGGCCGGGTACGCGGAGCTCAGGACGCCATCGCCCCAGATCGCCGCCTCGTAGGCCTCGTCGGTGACGACGAGGAGACCGTGTCGGTCGGCGACGTTGACGACCGCGGCGATCTCCTCGCGCGACAGAAGGTGGCCCGTCGGGTTCTCCGGGTTGCAGAGCACGAGTGCGCGCGTTCGCGGCCCGAGGGCGCGCTCGATCGCGTCCGCGTCCCACGTCCAGCCGCCCTTCCGTGCGAAGACGAAGGTCGGACTGCCGCCGGCCGCCCGGATCGGTGCCTCGAAGAAGAAGCACGGCGTCTGGACGACCACCTCGTCGCCGGGCTCGAGCAGCGACCGGAAGACGACCCCGAGCGCCTGCATGGCGCCGTGCGTGACGAGGATCTCCCGCTCGGGGTCGGTCGCGCGGCCCGTGGTGCGAGCGAGCTCGGCGGCCAAGGCCTCGCGCAGCGCCGCCTGCCCGCGCGGCGGCGGCGCTGCCGCCGGGCGGCCGAGCGCCGTGGCGACGGCGTCGACGACGTGCGGCGGAAGGGCCGGGGCCGGCGTCCCGTGCAACGGCACAGGCTCGATACCGAGCGAGCGCAGGCGCTCCTCGGCGGCGTGAGTCGGGAACCGCTTCACGAGGGGACGATCGGGAGGAGCACGTGGGACGGGTAGGCGTCCGTGTGCAGCACCGTCTGGCGAGCGATCTCCATGCGCGTCCCGGTTGCGATGTCCTCGCCGGTGTTGAGGTTGCGGCTGAAGCGGGGGAAGCTCGAGCTCGACACGTCGACGCGCAGGCGGTGGCCGCGGCGGAAGAGGTTGCTCGTCGGGTACATGCGGATCCGGTACTCGGCGACCTCGCCGGGCTCGAGCAGCTCGACCCGGTCGAGGCCGGTGCGGTGCCGGGCGCGCACGATCCCTTCGCAGAGGACGAGCGAGCGGCCGTCGGGCTGGACGTCGGAGAGCCGCACGGTGAAGTCGGTGTCGCGTGCGCTCGAGGCGGCGTACAGGACCGCCTCGACCGGTCCGGTCACTTCCAGGTCGCGCTCGAGTGGGGCGCTCGTGTAGCAGAGGACGTCGTCGCGTCGCTCGAGCGGCCGCTGGTCAGCCGGGCCCGGGACGATGGGCTCGACCGCGTTCTGCATCATGGTCAGGATCGAGTTGTTGCCACCGATCGTCGGCACCGGTCGGGCCGGGTCGTAGTCGTAGGTGTCGGCTGGCTCGCCGGCTCCGGGCGGCTCGGGCGAGAGGACGCCGTCGCCCGCAAGCGAGTTCGCCCGGCCCCCGCTGTGCAGGTACCAAGGCGTGAGCTCCGTTCCGGGGAGCGGCCACTCCGACTCGTGGCGCCAGCGGTTCGCGCCCATCACGAAGAGGCTGAGCGGTGGCTCGTCGAGGATGCCCGTGTCGAGCTCTTTCAGCCACTGGTCGTACCAGCGCAGGTCGTCCTCGCGGATGACGCGTGACGCCTCGGGCCCGAAGTCGTGGCCTCCGATCACCCGCGTGAACTCCTCCTCGTGCGACCACGGGCCCATCAGCACCTTCTGCGGCACCCGGCCCGCGAGCGCCTGGAACGTGCGCATGGTCGCGCCCGGGTACGCGTCGTACCAGCCGCACTGCTGGAACACAGGCACGGTCACGTCCTCGGGCCGATGGCGGAGCGAGCGCCAGAACCCGTCGTCCACCGAATGGGCGAGCCACTCCCGCCAGCACGCGACGCGGCGGCCGATCGCCTGCTCGTCGAGCTCGAGCAGCGGCAGGTGCCGGAGCACGCGGTCGTTCAGCATGAGTCGGCCGGCGTTCTCTCCGGTCACGACACCGATGGAGGTCGACCAGATGAGCGCGGCGCCGAGGGACAGCGCGAGCTGGAACGCTCCGCCGACGTAGTGGCAGTCGGCGAAGTAGTCGTCCATGATCACGTGCGGCGCCATGCATGCCACCGCCGGGTGCCGGTGCGGCGCGAGCTGCCACTGGACGATCGCCCCGTAGCTCCGCCCCCACGTGCCGATCCGGCCGTTGCACCACTCCCGGCTCGCGACCCAGTCGAGGCTGTCGAACGCATCCTCGCCGTCGCGCCTGTAGGCCGTGAACTCGCCGTCGGACTCGTAGCGGCCGCGGACGTCGAGCACGACCGCCGCGTAGCCGCGCTCGGCGTAGAACACCCCCCAGGCGATGAACCGGTCGCGGGTCGACTCGTACGGCGTCCACTGCACGATCGTCGGGAACGGGCCCCGCGCGAGGGGGAGGTAGACGTCGGCGGAGAGCGAGAGACCGTCCCGGAGCGTCGCGCGCTGGTCGTGGAGCAGGCGGACGTCGTAAGCCGCGCCCGACGAGGTCATGCTGCCGATGAGGTGACCGCGATCTCCGTGCCGGGGAAGTGGCAGGCCGCGCGGTGGCCCTGGCCGTGGTCGGCGAGCGGCGGCTCCTGCTCGGCGCAGATCGGCTGCGCGATCGGGCAGCGGGTGCGGAAGCGGCAGCCCGAGGGCGGGTCGATCGGGCTCGGCACGTCGCCCGTGAGGACGATCCGCTGGCGCTTGCGGCCGGGGATCGGTTCCGGGTTCGCCGAGAGGAGGGCCATCGTGTACGGGTGCAGCGGTCGCGCGAACAGCTCTTGCGCGGGCGCGAGCTCTACGACCTTCCCGAGGTACATGACCGCGATGCGATCGGAGATGTAGCCGACGACGGCGAGGTCGTGGGCGACGAAGAGGTACGTGAGGTCGAACTCCCGCTTGAGCTCGACGAGCAGGTTGAGTACCTGCGACTGGATGGAGACGTCGAGCGCGGAGACGGGCTCGTCGGCGACGACGAAGCGCGGCTGCAGGGCGAGGGCTCGCGCGAGGCCGATGCGCTGTCGCTGGCCGCCGCTGAACTGGTGCGGGTAGCGGCCGGCGACGTCGCGGCTCAGCCCGACCCGCTCGAGCGTGTCGAGGACGCGCGCCTCTCGCTCGTCCTTCGAGGCCACCCCGTGGATCTCGAGCCCCTCGGCGACGATCTCGCGGACGCGCATGCGAGGGTCGAGCGAGCCCACCGAGTCCTGGAAGACGATCTGCATGTCGCGCCGGTAGGGCTTGAGCTGGCGGGCCGAGAGCCGCGTCAGCTCGGTGCCGTCGAACCAGACCTCGCCTGCGGTCGGCTCGAGCAGCCGGAGCACGACCCGTCCGAGCGTCGACTTCCCGCAGCCCGACTCGCCGACGAGGCCGAGCGTCTCCCCTTGGGCGATCTCGAGGTCGACGCCGTCGACCGCCTGCAAGTGCCCGGAGACCCGACCGAAGACCCCTTTTCGCACCGGGAAGTGCTTCTTCAGCCCGACGGTGCGGAGGAGGACGCCGTCGTCGGTCACGTCGCGACCTCGATGGTCGCGGTCGGGCGCCACCCCTGCTCGCTGAGCCAGCAGGCCGACTCCTGGTCGCCTGCGGGCAGCAGGTGCGGATCCTCGGTCGCGCACTTCGCGAACGCGTAGTCGCAACGGGGGGCGAACCGGCACCCGGGCGGCCACTCGAGCGGGCTCGGAACCATGCCCCGGATCGCTCGCAGGGGCTGCGCGTAGGTCATGCCGACGACCGGGATCGAGCGCAGGAGCGCCTCCGTGTACGGGTGCTGAGGGTTCGCGAAGACGTCCGCCACCGGCCCGCGCTCGACGATCCGCCCCGCGTACATCACCGCGACCTCGTCGACCATCTCGGCGATCACGCCGAGGTCGTGGGTGATGAGGAGGATCGACATCCCGAGCCGCTCGCGGAGCTCCTTCATGAGCTCGAGGATCTGCGCCTGGACGGTGACGTCGAGCGCCGTCGTCGGCTCGTCGGCGATCAGGAGCTTCGGGTTGCAGGAGAGCGCCATCGCGATCATCACCCGCTGCCGCATGCCGCCCGACATCTGATGCGGGTAGTCGTGCACGCGCCGCTCGGCCGAAGGGATCCCGACGAGACGCAGCATCTCGACGGCCTTCGCCCACGCGTCCTTCGCGCCGAGCCCCTCGTGCAGGCGCACCGCCTCGGCGATCTGGTCGCCGACCGTGAACACGGGGTTCAGTGACGTCATCGGCTCCTGGAAGATCATCGAGATCTCCTTGCCGCGAACCTGCTCCAGCTCGGCTTCCGTCAGGGCGGAGAGGTCGCGGCCCTCGAGCTCGATCACGCTCCCCGGCTCGATCCGCCCCGGCGAATCGACCAGCCGGAGCAGGGAGAGGGCGGTCACCGACTTGCCGCTGCCAGACTCCCCGACGAGGCCGACGGCGGCGCCGTGCCCGATCGTCAGGTCGACGCCGTCGACCGCCCGCAGGACGCCGTCGAGGGTGTAGAAGTACGTGCGGAGCCCTGTGACGCGAAGGAGCGGAGTGTTGTCGGCCATCTACGCCTTCGACTCCGCGGTGCCGGCGCGCTCGGGAGCGCCGGGAACGGGCACGTCGATATGGCGCTCGAGCACCTCGAGCATCCACTTCCGGTCGCCGCTGCGCATCGCCTCGAGCAGCTCCCGGTGCTCGGTGACGATCGAGTCCAGCTCGCGGAAGCGTCCGTACCGGACGAAGTAGTTGCGGATGCGCGGCCAGATGCTCCGCCACACCTGCATCGTGTGCGGCCGCCTCGAGGCGGCGATGACGAGCTCGTGGAAGCGGAGATCCGCCTCGACCACCTGCTGCAGATCGGAGCGTCGTGCGCCCTCCTCCATGATCCAGAGCTGCTTGCCGAGCTCGGCGAAGTCGTCGTCGCTCATGAGCTCGAGCGCCTTCTGGAAGCTGAAGCTCTCGAGCGTGAGGCGGATCGGGATGAGGACCTCCTGCACCTCCTCGTCCGAGACCTCGAGCACGACGGCACCGCGGTAGGGGATGGAGACGACGAGCCCTTCGTGCTCGAGCTGGCGGAGCGCCTCCCGCACGGGGCCGCGGCTCGTCGCGAGCTCCTCGGAGATCGCCGCCTCGATCAGGCGCTCCCCGGGCTCGTAGCGCCCGGTCATGATCTCGCTGCGCAGGTGCTCCAGCACCTGCTGTCGGCGTGGGAGGCTCGTGCTCGGGCGCTCGCGTGCCCCTGCGCCGGCGCTCGCGGCTCTGCGTCGTGGCGCTGCCATCAGGAGCGTATTGTTGACAATCGGAAGATAGTTGACAATTTCACCGGATGGCCGTAGTGTAGCCACACCGGTGCGGATCACCAAGGTCGACACGACGACGTGCCGCGTCCCCGTTGCGCATCCCCTCGTGTGGGCAGGTGGCACGAGGCAGTCGGCCTCGGGCATCGTGGTCGCGATCGAGACCGACGAGGGGATCGTGGGGATCGGAGAGTGCCCCGGGCCGACCCTGCCGACGATCCGCACCATCGTCGATCGGGAGCTCGCGCAGTTCCTCCTCGGCCAGGATCCGCTCCGCGTCGAGCGACTCGTCCATCGCATGGAGGAGTTCTCTCGCAACTGGAGCCGGATCGCCGCATACGCGATCAGCGGGATCGAGATCGCGCTCTTCGATCTCAAGGCCAAGGCGCTCGGAACGGATGTCGCGAACCTGCTCGGCGGCCGCTGCCGGGACACGGTGCCCGCCGTCGGCTACCTCTTCATCGACGAGCCGGAGGCGAACGCCGAGCGGGCGGCCGCGTTCGTCGAGGCGGGGTTCACCGAGCTCAAGCTCAAGGTCGGCCGCGACTACGGCCAGGATCACGACACCTTGGCAGCCATCCGCGATGCGGTCGGGGTCGACGTCCCGATCCGCATCGACGCCAACATGATGTGGAGCGTGCCGACGGCGGTGCGCTGGATCCGCGGCCTCGAGAAGTTCGAGCTCCAGTACGTCGAACAGCCGGTGCCGGACTTCGACGTCGAGGGGCTCGCGCAGGTTCGGCGGTCCGTCTCCGTGCCCATCGCCGCCGACGAGGCGTGCTGCGACGTCCGCTCGGCGCTCGATCTGATCCGCGCGGACGCGTGCGACGTCCTCGTCGTCTATCCGTCGGAGGCGGGTGGGCTCACGAAGGCGCGGCACATCGCGGCCGTCGCCGAGGCCGCGGGGAAGTGGTGCGCGGTCGGGAGCTGGGCGGAGCTGGGCGTGGCGACCGCGGCGAACCTGCACCTCGCCGCCTCGTCCGAGGCGTTTCCGTTCGCCATCGACACCCACTACCCGCTGCAGCTCGACGACGTCCTCGTCGAGCGACTCGACATGGCCACGGGGATCGTCGACGTCCCTGCAGGGCCCGGGCTCGGCGTGGCGGTCGACGCCGCCGCACTCGAGCGACTCGCGCAACTTCCCGTGCGCGAAGCCGTCTTCTACGACGACATCGAAGGACAGGCACCGCGGGTCGGTCAGATCCTCTGACGACCGTCTGGAAAGGAGGAGGCAACGTGTCGGACAACGACAAGGTCGTACCAGAGAGCGGCAAGGGCGATCTCACCAGGCGAGAGCTCCTGACGCGCGCGGGCCAGGTCGGCGCGGGCGCGCTCGCCGCGGGCGCGCTCGGCGGCGTGACGGCGAGGGCGGCGAAGGCCGCGGTCGACCGCACGGCTGCCAGGCCTCCGCGCGGCGGGACGCTCAACTGGGCGCTGGAGCAGGATCCGGCGCACATCGCGCCCTTCGGCGGGATCCTGACCGCCAACCACTGGGGCAAGGAGCTCATGTACGACTCGCTTCTCGAGTGGGATCCGAAGCTGAACATCCGGGTCGCGCTCGCCGAGAAGTGGGAGGTCGTGGATCCACGGACCGTCGTCTTCACGCTCAAGCGCGGCGTTCGCTTCCACAACGGCAAGGAGCTGACCGCGGCCGACTGCAAGTACTCCTTCGACCTGCAGGCGAATCCGCCGCCTCCCGGCTCGACGGCTGTCCTCGGGCAGTTCCCGGCTATCGACCGGACCGAGGTCATCGACAAGTACCGCCTGCGGATCCTGCTCAAGGCCCCGGACGCGCGCCTGTTCGGGTACCTCGCCTGGGGCCGCTACTCGCCCATGGTGCCCGAGGGCATGTACCAGCAGGTCAATCCCGGGCGCGAGGGCATCGGCACGGGGCCGTTCCGGCTCGTCACCTACCAGCCGAACGACCGGCTCGAGTTCGTCCGCTGGCCCCGCTTCTGGCGACAGCCGCAGCCGTACCTGAACGCGGTCAACTTCAAGATCCTGACCGACGAGCAGGCGCGGATCGCCGCGCTGCGCGCCGGCGCGATCGATGGGGCGACGCTCTCGCCGGACAGCGCGAGGCAGTTCCAGGGGAACGCGAACTTCAAGGTCCTCAGCAACTTCACGGCTGCCTTCCGCGAGCTGCAGATGACGTACAAGCCGGGCGATCGCAAGCCCTGGCACGACAAGCGGGTTCGCCAGGCCGTGAACCACGCGATCAACCGGCAGGAGATCATCAACCGCGTGTACAGCGGGAACGGCGAGTTCTCGGGGCACGTCCCGCCCGGGTACGGGCCGTGGCCGCTCCCGGTCAAGGAGCTCCGGGAGAAGTGGCTGAAGTACGACCTCGCGAAGGCGCGGCAGCTCATGCGCCAGGCGGGCTACGCGAACGGGTTCGAGGTCACGATGTCCACCTTCTCGACGCCGCTCGACTTCCAGCAGGTCGCGGCGGTGATCAAGTCGCAGCTCGCGCGCATCGGGATCGAGGTCAAGATCGAGGCCCAGGAGCCGGGGACGTTCGCGGCGAACAACGGCCGCGGGAACTTCGAGTGGGACCTGACGGCCCGCGGCATGCGCGGTGACGTCGACGGCTACTTGGCCGAGTTCAACCCGAGCGCGTCGATCTACCGGGTCTGGTATCCGGAGTGGCGGCCGCCGGTGAAGCTCTGGCGGCTCATCGGCAACGGCCGGATCACGCTCGACCTCGAGAAGCGGCTCCCGATGTACAAGGAGGCGCAGCGCATCCTCCTCGACGAGCTCATCCAGGTGCCGATCTGTGTCGTGAAGAAGTTCCAGGTCGTGCGCCGGCGCGTCAACAACATGTACGTCGCCTTCAGCGACTTCAACACCGGGATCCGCTACGTCTACATCAAGTAGGGCAGTGGTCTGGGCAAAACGACTGGTGGGGCGCCGCACAAACGGCGCCCCACCCATGCACGGCAGGGGGTAGGCGATGTACGCGTACATCCTGCGGCGCGTCCTCTACACGATCCCGACGCTGATCGTCATCTCGATCCTCATCTTCCTCATGGTTAGGCTCCTGCCCGGCGACGTGCTCGACGTCCTCATCGGGGGCGACATCACGACGACCGAGGAGCAGCGCCAGGCGGCACGCGAGCAGCTCGGCCTCGTCGGCTCGTACCCGGAGCAGTACTGGCGCTGGGCCACGGGTGCTCTGCGGGGCGATCTCGGGATGTCGCTCCGCAACGCCGAGCCCGTGCGCGACATCCTCGAGGCGGCGCTCCCGATCACGCTCGAGTTGATCTTCCTGGCGCTCCTCATCGCTACGGCGGTCGGGATCCCCTTCGGCGTGATCTCCGCCGTGCGCCGCGACAGCGCCCACGACTACGCCTCGCGCGTCACCGGGCTCGTCGGGGTCAGCATCCCGAACTTCTGGCTCGCGACCCTCCTCCTCCTCTTCACCTCACGGGTCTTCGGCTGGGTGCCGCCGCTGACCTACGTCTCGCCGCTCGACGACCCAATCCAGAACCTCGCCCAGTTCATCCTCCCGGCGATCGCCCTCTCCGTCTTCCCGCTCGCGATCATCATGCGGATGGTCCGCGCGACCATGCTCGAGGTCCTGAGCCAGGATTACGTGCGGACGGCGCGGGCGAAGGGTGTCTCCTGGAACAAGGTCGTCTCCCGGCACGCGCTTCGCAACGCCCTCATCCCCGTCGTCACGATCATCGGCTTCGAAGTTGGCGTCCTCCTCGGAGGGGCGGCGATCATCGAGGTCATCTTCGGCCTGCCGGGCGTGGGAAACGTCCTGCTCCAGGCGATCTTCAGCCGCGACTACCCGCTCATCCAGGCGGCGACCATGCTGATCGCGGTGACGTTCATCGTCGCCAATCTGCTCGTCGACATCCTCTACGGCGTCCTCGACCCGAGGATCTCGCAGACGTGAGCGGCAGACTGGCTCCCGAGGGCCCGCCCGTGGCCGCGGCCGCGGCGCCGCCGCGCGCCCGCCGGCGCGGTCGTGCGCGGCTCGGCCGTTGGTACAACCCGATCGGCCTCGTCGGCGCGGCGATCGTGCTGTTCGTGATCCTCGTTGCCGCGTTCGGGAACCAGGTCTGGACGATCGACCCCGACGCGCAGGAGTACGAGCGCCTCCTGGCGCCGAGCTGGACGAACCCGATGGGCACGGACGAGCTTGGCCGCGACATCCTCGCGCGGATCATCCACGGGGCGCGGGTCTCGCTCCAGGTCGGGCTCATCTCGGTCTCGATCGCCCTCGTCTTCGGCACCGCGCTCGGGCTGGTCGCCGGCTACTACAAGGGGGTCACCGACGGTGTTCTCATGCGAGTCGTCGACATCATGTTCTCGTTCCCCGGGCTCGTGCTCGCGATACTCATCGCCGGGCTCCTCGGGCCGAGTCGGCGGAACGCGATGATCGCGATCGGGATCATCATCATCCCGGTCTTCGCCCGCGTCACGCGCGGCGCGGTGCTCGAGGTGATGGGCTTCCCGTTCATCGAGTCCGCGCGCGCGCTCGGTGCGCCGGGGAGCAGGATCATGCGCAAGCACGTCCTCCCGAACATCGTCGCGCCGCTGACCGTGCTCGTGACCGTGTACCTCTCGGTCGCGATCCTCGCCGAGGCGGCTCTGAGCTTCCTCGGCCTCGGGACGCAGCCGCCGGAGGCGTCGTGGGGGTCGATGCTGAACACGTCACGCGCGTACCTCGACTTCGCTCCGTGGTACTCGATCTTCCCCGGCGCCGCGATCATGGTCGTCGTCCTCGGGTTCAACTTCCTCGGAGACGGACTCCGCGACGTCCTCGACCCACGGCTCGGCCCCGTCGTCGGCACGGCTCCGCCGAGGGAGTGAGACGCGTGCGGCCTCCGCGCGGAAGGAGCGCGTGCTCGACGTCCTGATCCGCGGCGGCTGGGTCGTCGACGGCACCGGCAACCCGGCCCGCCTGGCCGACGTCGCGATTGAGGACGGTCGCATCAAGGAGGTCGGGCGGCTCGACGAGGGCGCCACCGCCGAGCGCGTGATCGACGCGACCGGGAAGACGGTCTGCCCGGGCTTCGTCGACCCGCACAGCCACAGCGACTTCACCATCCTCACCAACCCGACCGCCGAGAGCACCATCCGCCAGGGTGTGACGACGGAGATCGTCGGCAACTGCGGCTGGAGCTACGCGCCGGTCAGCGAGCACTCGCACGCGATGATGCTCGGCCGGCTGCGCACCTTCGCCTACGAGGGGCCGATCGAATGGTCGACCACCGGCGAGCTGCTCGAGTTCGTCGAGCGGCTCGGCCACTCGCAGAACGTCGCCTGGTTCGTCGGCCACAACGCGATCAGGCTGGCCGCCGGTGTCGCCGGCTCCGAGCCCACCGAGGAGGACCTGCGCGCGATGGAGCGCATGCTCCGCGAGGCGATGGACGCCGGCGTGCTCGGGATGTCGACCGGCCTCGAGTTCGAGCCGGGCCGCGCGGCTCCGACCGAGGAGCTCGTGCGGCTGAACGCAGTCGCGGGCGAGTACGAGGGGGCGATCTACACGAGCCACGTCCGCAACCGGGACGCCGCGCTCCTGCCCTCGATCGCGGAGTTCCTCGAGATCGCCCGCGCGGGTGGCACGAAGGCCGAGATCTCGCACCTGAACGTGCGCCACAACACGGGCGCGCCCGACGGCGGCTGGGAGCGGGCGGTCGAGATGATGGCCGAGAGCCGTGAGCAGGGCCTCGACGTGCTCGCGGACACGACACCGCTCCGCGACGGTCTCGGGCAAATGGCCGCCATCCTCCCGCCGTGGGTGATGGAAGGCGGAGCGGCGCAGGCCGCGCAGCGTCTGCGGCAGCCCTCGGTGCGACGCCGACTCCGTGGCGAGTGCGACCGCTACTGGCGGTTCATCCATCGCGGGGAGTGGGATCGCGTGCGCCTGCAGTCGAGCCGCGAGTACGCGGGCCTCGAGGGGAAGTCGTTCCCGGAGATCGCTGCCATCCTCGGCAAGGACGAGTGGGAGTGCTTCTTCGACATCCTCGCCGCGGAGGGGGAGGCGATGGAGAGCGCGCTCATGGTAGGCAGGCTCTTCACCGACGAGCACCTGGCGGAGATGATCTCGCACCCGCTCTTTTCGCTCGGCGTCGACAGCTTCACGAGCACCGTCGACGGCGCCTTGAGCCAGGTGGCGAAGCACCCGCTCGCCTTCGCCGGGCACGTGCACTACCTCACCCACCACGTCCGCGGGCTCGGGACGCTGCGCCTCGAGGAGGCGATCCGGAAGATGACGAGCATGCCCGCGGCCCACTTCGGGCTCCGCGACCGCGGCCTCCTGCTGCCCGGGTATGCAGCGGACGTCGTCGTCTTCGACTACGAGGAGCTCGACGACGTCTCGACGGACGAAAACCCGCTCGCCTACGCCCGCGGCGTGGAGTACGTCCTCGTCAATGGCGTCCTCGTCGTGGACGGCGGGGAGCACACGGGCGCTCGGCCCGGTCGGCAGCTGCTGCGTGGCTGACGTGGCCATCGACCTGCGGTCGGATCTCATGACCGTCCCCACGGACGAGATGTGGGAGGCGATGCGGGCGGCTGAGCTCGGCTGGGCGACGTACGGGGAGGACGACTCGGTCAACCGGCTCGAGGCCGCGGGGGCGGCGCTCCTCGGCCACGAGGCCGCGGTCTGGGTGCCCACCTGCGGCATGGCGAACCTCGCGGCGCTCTCGGTGCATGCGGAGCCGGGCCAGGGCGTCGTGCTCGAGGCCGCGGCGCACATCCTCACCTCAGAGGGAATGGCGATCTCGGAGCTGGCCGGGCTCGAGCCGTTCGCCGTCTGGGCCGCGGACGGCAGGCTGGATCCCGCTCGCGTCGAGGAGGAGCTCGTCCAGCAACGCGCGGCCGTCCTTGCGCTCGAGAACACGCACACGAGGGCGGGCGGGACCGTGCTCGGAGTCGAGGAGACTTCTGCCCTCGTTGCGGTCGCACGTCGCCACGGGGCCCGCGTGCATCTCGATGGAGCCCGTCTCGCGAATGCCGCGGTCGCGCTCGGTGTCGAGCCGCGGGCGCTCGCCTCCGAGGTGGACTCGGTCGCGCTGAGCCTCAACAAAGGGCTGAGCGCTCCGTTCGGGACGATCCTCGCCGGCTCGCAGGCGTTCATCGACAGTGCCCGCCGTCGCCTGCTCCAGCTCGGGGGTGCGACGATGCACCGAGCGGGCATCGCGGCGGCAGCCGGGCTCGTCGCGCTCGAGACGATGTGGGATCGGCTCGCCGAGGATCACCGTCGCGCGCGGGAGCTCGGCGAGGGGCTGTCCGCGATCGACGGCCTCCGTCTCGACCCCGAGCGGGTGGAGACGAACATCGTCCTCGTCGACGTGACCCCGAGCGGCTGGGAGCCACCGGGCTTCGTCGAAGCTCTCGCGCGGCACGGGGTTCGAGCGCTCGAGCGCGACGGGTCTCGCATCCGGCTCGTCACCCACCGACTGATCGACGACGAGGCGATCGAGCGGGCGATCGCCGCCGCCGCGGCGGTTGCTCAAGAGACCACGGCCGCAGCCGGCTGATGTCGCCTCTGCCGCGCGTTCCTGAGCGCGGCCGCTCCAGCGAGCGAGACGAGGATCGCGGTCGCGCCGGCGACGGCGAAGGCGAGCTCGGTGCCGCCGACCTTCGTCAGCCACCCGGCGAGCAGCCCGCCGAGCGGGGCTCCACCCTGGAAGGCGAAGAAGTAGAGGCTCACAGCGCGCCCACGCAGCGCTGGAGGCGCGGAGAGCTGGAGCGTCGCAAGGGCGCTCGTCCCCCAGAACACGTAGAAGACGCCGAGTGGAACGAGAAGCGCGAGCACGGCCACGAGCGTCGACTGCGGCGCGAGTAGGAGCTCCACGACGCCGAACCCGCCTGCCCCGAGCAAGAGGAGCCGCATCCGGGCCCTCCCTATCGTCGCGAGCCCGAGAGCGCCGACGAGCGCGCCAAACCCGAAGACCGCCGCGACGAGACCGAACGTCGCCGCTCCGGCAGCGAGTGTCTCCGCAGCGAGGAGCGGGAAGAGCACGTCGAAGTTGAACGAGACGGTGCTCACGATCAACACCGCGAGGAAGGCGACGGCTACTCGCCGGGAGCTGAAGGCGAACCGAAGCGCCTCCCACGTCCCCGAGAGGAGCCCCACTCGAGCGTCGTGACGAGACTCGGGGAGCAGGTCGCTCTCGCGCATGGCGAGCACGGCGGCGACCACTGCGAGGTAGGTCGCTGCGTTCAGAGCAAAAGCGACCCCAGCGCCGGCGAGCGCGACGACGAGACCGCCGAGCGCCGGACCGACGACGCGGGCCGTCGTTCCGAGCGCGGAGCTGAGCGCGACGGCGTTCGGGAGGTCGGCGGGGCCGACGATCCGGAATACGAGCGCGTGTCGCGCCGGGTTGTCGACGACGAGGAGGAGCCCCTGGATGCCGACGACGGCGTAGACGCCCCACACGTTGATCGCACCGGTGAGGGTGAGGGCGGCGAGGATCGCCGAGAGCGCTGCCATGACCGCCTCGCACGAGACGATGAGCCGGCGGACGTCGAAGCGATCGATGGCTGACCCCGCTGCGAGCCCGAAGACGGTGACGGGGAGGAGCTGGAACACCGCGAGCGCTCCGACTGCGACCGGATCGCGGGTGAGCTCGAGCACGAGCCAGTAGGCCGCGATCTGCTGCATCCAGCGGCCGGCAAAGGCGACCGCGTGGCTCGCGTAGTAGAGCCGGAAGTTGCGGTGCCGCAGGCTCGCGAACGTCCGTCCGCGGAGCCAGCGCACGATCCTCACCTCAGAGGAGCGCCGCTCGCTCGATCGGCTGCCCGAGGCAGAACACGCAGTCGCCCTGCTCGGTGACGGGGATCGCCTTCGTCGCGGCGACGTATCCGCCGAGCGGGGCGGGAATCTCGAGTGGCGGGCGGTCGGGGCGATCGATGAACCACAGGCGCCCGACGATCTGCCCTTCCTCCACCGGGTCGCCCGGCTCGAGGAGCGCTTCGAAGAGGCCGTCTTCGGGCGCCAGCACGATGTTTGCCGGGTCGCGCCCGTCGAGGATGATTGCGGGCGGCAGTCCGAGCGACTCGCGCGTCTGCGCCTCGCCATCGAGGACGCCGACGTGGCGGAGGACGTTCAGCAGCCCGTTCCAGGCGAGGCGGTGGATCGGCGCAGGCACGCGACCGCCCCCACCGAGCTCGGTCGTGATGACGAGCTTCCCCTGGCGCTCGGCTTCGACCGGCAGGAGCCCGGAGCCGTTGACGTCGATGTACAGGTAGTGGAAGTCGCTGAGCCACGCCTCCATGCCCTCGAGCATGGCCCGACGCTGCACGGGATCCTCGACGACGTGCATGTGCGAGCACGGAACGAACCAGGCACTGCGGCCTCCGGAGTGCATGTCGATGACGACGTCGGCTTCGGGAAAGAGGACAGTCGAGAGGTAGTGGGCGAGCTGCTCGTTCGGCGGTCCGTCGGGGCGGCCGGGGAACGAGCGGTTGAAGTTCGCGCCGGACGGCCAGTTGCGCGTGTTCGCCTTCGAGGCGGCGGGGGAGAGCACCGGGATCACGATCACACGACCGGAGACCTGCTCGGGCCGGAGCTCCTGGAGCAGGCGCAGCGCCGCGACCTGTCCCTCGTACTCGTCGCCGTGGTTTCCGGCGAGCACGAGCACAGTCGGGCCGTCACCGTTCACGACGCATCCGAGGTGGATGAACGTGCTCGCCCAGCCGGCCGTGTTCGTGATCTTCGGGAGCGCGAGGTGGCCGATGCGCTTCCCGGGCGCCTCGAGGTCGATCGAGCAGGAGACCGGCGAGAGCGCCGTCACGAGCGGGCCTCGAGCACGTACGTGACAGCGGCCTCGGTCGCCTCGAGCAGGCGGTCGATGTCCGCATCCGTATGGGCGTAGGAGACGTGGCTGCGCTTGAGGTTGAGCGGAAGTTCGAAGACTCCGTGGCGCATGAGCTCGCGCCGGTACCCCGTGAAGAGCTCGGTGTCGTTCGCGAGCAGGTCCTCGTAGCGCTCGACGGGGCCGGCGAGGAAGTACGAGACGAAGACCGACCCGAAGCCGCTGACGACGGCGGGAACGCCGAGGCGGTCGTAGAGGGCCTGCAGCTCCGTGCGCGCCCGCTCGCCGAGCCGGAAGACGTGCTCATGCACGGGCTCCCGCTCGAGCTTCTCGATCGTCGCGAGCGCGGCGGCTGCGGTGGCAGGGTGGCCGTTGAAGGTGCCGGCGAAGAAGGCGGGCCGCCCCGGCGTCGTCGAGAAGAGCTCCATGAGCTCCGCACGGCCGCCGAGCGCCGAGATGGGCCACCCGTTCGCCATCGCCTTGCCGAGAGTCGTCAGATCGGGAGTCACGCCCGCGACCTCCTGGTAGCCGCCGAGCCCGTGGCGGAAGCCGGTGATCACCTCGTCGAAGACGAGCACCGTGCCGCTTCTCGCGGTGAGCTCACGGAGGCGCTCGAGGAAACCCGGCTTCGGGAGCACGGCACCGATGTTGTGCGGGATGGGCTCGAGGATGACCGCCGCGACGTCGTGCTCTGCAAGGGCGCGCTCGACGGCGTCCGCGTCATTGAACGGGAGGACGATCGTGGCGTCGAGCACTTCCGGGAGGATCCCCTGGGAGAGAGGGTCCTTCGTGCCGACACGCTCGGGCGGCGAGATCACGTTCATCGCCACCGAGTCGTGCCAGCCGTGGTAGCAGCCCTGGAACTTGACCACGTGCCGACGCCCCGTGGCGACGCGCGCAAGCCGTAGCGCGTGAAAGGTCGCCTCGCTCCCAGTCGCCGTCAGCAGGACCTTCTCGAGCGAGGGCACGCAGGCGACGAGCCGCTCGGCGAGCTCGATCTCGATCGGCGTGACGCCGACGCCCATATTCCCGAGCTCCGCGGCCGTCGCCGCGACGGCGGCGTCGACGTCCGGGTCGTTGTGGCCGAGGAGCGGAGGCCCAAAGGCCGCGTGGTAGTCGGTGTACGTCCGACCGTCGGCGTCGGTGAACGTCGCGCCGCTCGTCGCGACAACGACGAGCTCCTCGAGCCCCGGGACGCGCCGCTGGCCGCTGTTCACGCCGCCGGGGATCGCGGCCGCCGCTCGCAGAGCCAGCGCGTGCGCCGAGCTCTCGGGGGGCGCCTGGCTCATCTCCCGTCCACCCGCAACCGCTCGACGACGTCGAAGTCGAGCTCGACTCCGAGTCCAGGCCCGGTGGGGACGGCCACGGTGCCGTCGGCCTCGATCGGCAGCCGCTCGACCGTGAGCTCGGTGTTGATCGGGGTCTCGGCCACGCAGTACTCCTGGTAGAGCGCCTCCGGCAGGACGGCGTTGACATGCAGTGACGCCGCCTTGATGATGCCGCTCTTCCAGGCGTGCGGGACGGTCGGGACGCCGTGTGCGGCCGCGAGGTCGGCGATGCGTAGGAGCTCGCTGATCCCACCGCAGCGGGTGACATCCGGCTGGACGATGTCCACGTGCCCGCGCTCGAGGAGCTCGCGGAAGCCCCACCTGGTTGCGTCTTGCTCACCCGCCGCGACTGGGATCTCGACGCTGTCCGCGAGCGCGGCGTATGCCTCGTACTCGTCGGGCTCGAATGGCTCTTCGAGCCAGCGGACCCCGAGCTCTTCGAGCCCACGAGCCACGTAGGTCGCCCGCTCGACGTCGTCTCCGTAGCCGAGCCCGGCGTCGATGAGGATGTCGACGCCGTCACCTCCCGCCTCGCGCGCTGCCGCGGCGAGCGCGAGGTCGTGGCCGAGGTCCTTTCCGAGCGGACCCCAGCCGAGCTTCACGGCCGTGAACCCCTGCGCGCGAAGCTCTGCGACGGCCTCTCGGGTCTCCTCGGGAGTCTCGGGCATGAGCCGCGAGGCGTACGCGCGCACGCGATCGCGCTTCGGCTCCCCGATGAGCTCGCACACGGGGCGACCGAGCGCCTTGCCCTTGAGGTCCCAGAGCGCGATGTCGATCCCGCTGATGGCGTGGACGGTGATCCCGCGACGGCCGACGTAGATCGTCCCGCGGTACATCTTCTGCCACAGCCGCTCGATGTCGAGCGGGTCCTCGCCGACGAGCAGCTCGCGCAGGCCGATCGCGACGGCGTGTGAGCCGTTCCCGCGGATGAGCGCGGCCGCGACCTCGGGCGCCGAGTCGACCTCACCGATGCCGGTCAGACCCTCGTCCGTGTGCACGAGGACGATCAGGTCGTCCTGACTACCGTCCGCGATCCCCTCGTCCACGGCCGGCTGGCGGAGGACGATCGCTTCGACGTCGGTGATCTTCACGAGATGGACGGGAGGGCGCGGCGCGGGAGGCGCATGAACGATTGTTGACTATAGCGAGATTGTCAACAATCTTCTACGATCGCCGCAGATGGCCGAGTCGCCGGTTCGCTGCACCATCGACCTCGACGCTCCGGGGAAGCAGGTCGGCGCCTTGCACGTCCCGCGCTCCTCGAACACGGCGGGGTGGGCGAGCACCGTCGTTCCGATTGTGACGGTTCGCGGCGGCGACGGGCCGACGGCGCTCGTCGTCGGGGGCGTCCACGGCGACGAGCCCGAGGGGCAGGTCGCCGCGCTCGGGCTCGCTCGGGAGGTGACGCCCGAGGAGGTCCCGGGGAGGCTCATCATCGTTCCGTGCGCGTCGATGGACGCCGCTCGTGCGTTCACGCGACTGTGGCCGTCGGGCGCGAACCTGAACCGCTCCTTCCCCGGGTCGCCCGATGGAAGCCCGGACGAGCAGCTCGCGCACTTCTTCTCCACCGTCCTCTTTCCGCTCGCTGACGTCGTCGTCGACATCCACTCGGGCGGGCGCTCGGGGATGCACCTCCCCTGGGCCGAGATGCACTGGGTCGAGGATCCCGGTCAGCGCCGACGCATGGTCGCCGCGATGTATGCGTGGAACACGGACTGGTGCGCCGTCTACATCGACATCGCCGGAACGGGGCTCCTCGTCGGCGAGGCGGAGCGGCAGGGCAAGGTGGTCGCCTCGGCCGAGCTCGGTGGCGGCGGGCACGTGACCGCTGCGTTGCACCGCCTCGCTGCGAGCGGGCTCCGCAACGTCCTGCGCCACGAAGGCGTGCTCGCCGGCGAGGTCGCCACGCGCGCGTCCCTCGGGCTTCCGGAGCAGCGCCTGCTGATGGCGACGGAGCTCGAGAACTACCTGCTCGCCCCCGAGTCCGGCATATGGGAAGCGCTCGTCGATCTCGGCGATCGGGTCGAAGTGGGCGACCCGGTCGGGCGTCTGCTCTTCCTGGAGCGCCCCGATCGGGAGCCCGAGCTCGTCCGGGCCTCGACGGCGGGCATCGTCTGCACCATCCGCGCCATCGCGCCGACGACGCAGGGCGACTGCGTCGCCGTCGTCGCGCGCGAGGCCGACCGCTCCGAGCTCGACTGACGGGCCGCATCCACGAGGAGACCGCAGACGTGCGAGGAGCCGATCCGCAGACTGTGAAGGAGGAGCCATGAGCACGCTCACCGCCGGCATTGCCCGCGTCGACGTCACCCCGCCCTGCGGGCTCCCGCACGGCTGCTGGTCGGCCCGCTCGGGGCTCGCGACCGGGATCCACGATCCGATGCTCGGCCATGCGCTCGTCCTCTGTGACGGTGAGACCGCGCTCGCGATCATCGCCGTCGACCTCGTCTTCGCCGGCCGCGAGCTGACGCTCGCCGTCCGGCGTCGCGCCGGCGAGCTGACCGGGATTCCCCCCGAGGCGGTGCTCGTGAACGCGTCCCACAACCACAGCGCGCCCAGCCTCTCGCGCGGCTCGACCGTCGCCGGGCTGCGCGACGCTCCCGAGTTCGCCCGCTACGCGGAGCTCGTCGCCGACCAGCTCGCAGGCGCCGTCTACGCCGCCTGGCGCCAGCGGGTCCCGGCACGGGTGGGATGGGGGCTCGGGACGGCACCCGAGATCACCGTCAACCGCGTCGACCGGACGCGCGAGGTCGACCGGGCGCTGCCGGTGCTGCGCGTCGACCGGGCGGACGGTCGGCCGCTCGCGGCCGTCGTCAGCTTCGCCTGCCACGCGACGACCATCGGCGGCGAGACGCTGCTCTGGAACGCGGACTTCCCCGGGCCTCTCCGGGACACGGTGCGCGCCGCGCTGCCCGGGGTCGAGTGCGTCTTCCTCCAGGGCTGTGGCGGCGACGTCGCGGCTTGGGACTTCTGGTTCGGCAACTGGGAGGCGCGGCCGCACTCCTACGAGGAGCGGGACGAGCTCGGGCGCGCGCTGGGCGAGGCTGCGGTCGGCGTGCTGGAGGAGATCGAGACGCGCGCGTCCGCCCGCCTCGCCTCGGCGGCTACGATCCTCGAGCTCCGTCGGCGCCGCGCGCCGTACCCGCTCGCCGAGGTGGAGGCGAAGCTGGCCGAGCTCGCCGCTGAGCCCGAGCCCGCGTTCCCCGAGGCCTGGCCGGAGGGAGTTCATACGGCCACCTCCGCCCAGCAGTTTCCTGCCCTCTACCAGCGCAGCGCGCTCGTCTTCTACGCCGACATGAGCCGCCGAGCCGAGGTGCCCGTCGAGGTCGAGCTGCAGGCGCTCGCGATCGGCGAGACGGCGATCGCCGCGAACCCGTTCGAGCTCTTCAACGAGTGCGGGCGACGGATCCGCGCGCGCAGCCCGTTCGCCGTCACCCACGTCCTCGGCTACTGCAACGACTACGCGGGCTACCTGCCCGCGAGCGAGGACCTCGACCTCGTCGCTGGCGTGCCGCTCGACGAGATCCTCGACCAGGACCGCTACCGCTGGGCGTACGGCATCACCAACTCGAACGTCGACCGGGGCGAGGTGGAGCGCGTGATCGACGAGTCGGCGCGGCTCCTCGAGCAGGTCGCCCGATGAGGATCACCGCCGTCGAGGCGCACGTCTGCAACGCCCGGATGCGCAACTGGGTGATCGTCTGCGTGCGCACCGACGAGCCCGGGCTCGTCGGCTGGGGCGAGGCGACGCTCGAGTGGCACACGCGGGCGGTCGTCGGCGCGATCGAGGACCTCGCCGAGCTCATCGTCGGCGAGGACCCGACCCGGATCGAGCACCTCTGGCAGATGATGTTCCGGCAGCACTTCTGGCACGGCAACGACATCGTCCGGGGGACTGCGATCTCGGGGGTCGACATCGCGCTCTGGGACATCCTCGGAAAGGTGCACGGCGTCCCCTGCCACCGGCTTTGGGGAGGCCCGGTGCGCGACCACGTCCGCCTCTACGGCCATCTCGGCGGCGGCAGGATGGAGGACTTCTACGAGTCCGACGAGCCGCAGCGGTTCGCCGAGCTCGCGCAGGCGATGGTGGAACGGGGATTCACGGCCTTCAAGACGATGGCCGTGCCGCCGACGATGCCGATCGAGGGCCTGGCCCCGATCCGGCACGCCGAGCGCTGCGTGGCCGCGATGCGCGAGGCGGTGGGCGAGGAGATCGACCTTATGGTCGACTGCCACGCGAGACCGAGCCCCCGCATGGGCCATCGCTTCGCCGCCGCCCTCGAGCCGTACAGCCTCTACTGGCTGGAGGAGCCGTGCTGGCCCGAGCGCCCGGACGACCTCGCTGCCATCCAACGCTCGGTCTCGACGCCGATCGCCTCGGGGGAGCGCCTGGTGGGCATCCACGCCTTCCACGAGCTCCTCTCACGCGGCGGCTGCAGCGTCGTGCAGCCCGACCTCACCCACTGCGGCGGCCTGAGCGAGGGGCGCCGAATAGCGGCGCTCGCCGAGGTCTTCCGCGTCGCGCTTGCGCCCCACAATCCGCAGGGCCCCGTGAGCACGGCCGCCTCGATCGAGCTCGGCCTCGCGACGCCCTCGTACGTCATCTGCGAAGCGGTCACCGACGACGTGCCGTGGCGCTCGGACGTCGTTTTCGACTCGCACGCGCTCGATCGGAACGGCATGCTCGTCGGCCCGAGCGAGCGGCCGGGGCTCGGCATCGAGGTCGACCTCGAGGCGGTCGCGGCGCACCCCTTCGAGCAGGAGCTGCCGCAACGCGTCTTCTACCGCGACGGGAGCGTGGGAGACTGGTGAGCGTGACGCGAGCAGCAGTGGAGCTCGCTGCGGCTGAGCTCACCGCAGCGCTCGGCCCGGAGCACGTCGTCGCCAGCGAAGCCGTTCGCGCCCAGCACGCGATCGGCGAGTCGTATCACCGCGGCGGCGAGCCGGATCTCGTCGTCTTCCCGGGGTCGACCGAGGATGTCGTCGCCGTCGTCGAGCTCTGCCGGGCGCACCGAGTGCCGATCGTTCCCTTCGGGGCAGGCACGTCGCTCGAGGGACAGGTCGTCCCGCTCGCAGGCGGCGTCTGCGTCGACCTGACGAGGCTCGACCGGATCCTGCGCCTGAGCGTCGAGGATCTCGACGTCACCGTGCAGGCGGGCGTGACCCGGAAGCAGCTCGACGCGCGGCTGCGGCCCGAGGGTGTTTTCTTCCCGGTCGATCCCGGGGCCGATGCGACGATCGGCGGGATGGTGAGTACCGGGGCGTCCGGGACGACCACCGTGCGCTACGGGGCGATGCGGGACAACGTCCTCTCGCTCGTCGTCGTGACGGCCGACGGGCGCGTCGTGCGAACCCGCTCGCGCGCGCGGAAGTCGTCGGCGGGCTACGACCTGACCCGGCTCTTCGTCGGCGCGGAGGGAACCCTCGGCATCGTCGTGGAGGCGACGCTCCGCGTCTACCCGACGCCGGAAGCGATCTCGGCCGCGGTCGCCTCGTTTCCGACGCTCGACGCTGCCGTCGCCTGTGTCATCGAGGCGATCCAGCTCGGCATCCCCGTGGCGCGGATCGAGCTCCTCGACGACGTGCAGATGGACGCGATCAACCGCCGCTCGGGACTCGACTACCCCGTTGCGCCGACGCTCTTCCTCGAGTTCCACGGCAGCGCCTCGGAGGTCGCTGCTCAGGCAGAGGAGGTCGCGGCGCTCGCGCAGGCGCGCGGCGCGGACGGCGTCCGCTGGGCGACGAGCGAGGACGAGCGGCGGAAGCTGTGGGAGGCTCGCCACCAGGCGTACGAGGCCGCGCTCGCGCTTCGTCCCGGGTCGCGGGGTTACATCACCGACGTGTGCGTCCCCGTCTCCGAGCTCGCCGGGTGCGTTGCACAGGCGCGCGCGGAGATCGATGCCGCCGGCCTCGTCGCCCCGATCGTCGGCCACGTCGGCGACGGGAACTTCCACGTCTGCTTCCTCGTCGATCCCGAGCGGCCGGAGGAGCTCGAGACCGTCCGTCGGCTCGCCGACGGGATCGCCGAGCGTGCGATCGCGGTCGGCGGCACCTGTACCGGCGAGCACGGGGTGGGCTACGGGAAGTCGAAGTTCCTGCCGCTCGAGCACGGGGAGGACGGCGTCGAGCTCATGCGCCGCATCAAGGACGCGTTCGACCCGCAGGGGATCATGAACCCGGGCAAGGTGCTGCCTCCAGCCGGATAGCCACGCGGCTGCGCGAGAGCCGTCGGCACGTGACGACGATCTTGCCGCGGCGGTGGCCTCCGCCCATGTGCCGGAGCGCCTCGCCGACCTCGGAGAGCGGATGCGTACTGTCGATCACCGAGGTCAGCCGCCCGGACTCCAGCAGCTCCCCGAGCACCTCCAGTCGTCCTTGCCCAGCCTCGCGCGGGAGGAGGTCGCGCGCTGGCTCGCCCGAAGCGCCGAGAGACGCGAGCAGATCAGGTGGCCGATGGAGCCGAGGAGCCGTCCCGCTCTCGGCCCTTCGACGACGACGACGGTCGCATCGGGCTGGAGGGCCCTCCGCAGCCTCGAGAACGGCGTCGTCCCGGCGATGTCGATCACGAGGTCGTAGCTCTCGGCGCTTCGGTTGAAGTCCTCCTGCATGTAGTCGACGACCCGGTTCGCGCCGAGCGAGCGGGCGATCTCGACGTTCGGCGTGCTGCAGACGGCCGTGACCTCGCCAGGCCAGCGCGCCCGTGCGCCCGCCGAACACCTCGTCGCCGACGGCGAGGTCCGTCACGCTCTCCCCGACAGCCTCCACGACGCCGGCGTAGTCGGTACCCAGGCGAGTCTCCTCCGGCCTGCGCACCCCAGGGCGACGCGAGCCGCGTAGGGTCACCCGACCGCGCCGTACCAGTCGGCGATGTTCAAGGCCGCGTTTCGAACGCGCACGAGCACTTCGTCGTGGGCAGGCTCGGGCCGCTCGAGCTCCCGGATCTCGACGACCTCCCGCAGGTCGCCGTAGCGGTCATGTACGGCGGCTCCCATTACGCGCCTGCTTCCAGCGTCAGGACGACGTTGCCGGTCTTCTGTCCCGTCTCGACGTAGCGCGTCGCCTCGACGACCTGCTCGAGCGGGTATACGCGGTCGATCACCGGGTGGTACTTCCCGGCTTCCACGAGCGTCTTGACGTGGAGGACGTCCTCCTTCGTGTACGTCGGGATCGGGAGCGTGACCCGCTTGCTCCCGAGAACGCGCGTGGCGAGGGCGAGGAAGGGGACGTGCCAGCCCCAGCCGAGGTCGGTCGTGATGAAGGTGCCGCCCGTCTTCAGCGAGCGGCGGCACCGTCGGAACGAGTGCTTGCCGACCGCGTCGAAGACGACGTCGTAGACCTCCCCGTTCCGGGTGAAGTCCTCGCGCCCGTAGTCGATCACGACGTCGGCGCCGAGCGAGCGCACGAGCTCGACGTTCTTCGCATCGCAGACCGCGGTCACGTGGGCGCCCGCGGCTTTCGCGAGCTGGACGCCGGCCGTGCCGATCGCGCCGGTCGCTCCGTAGACGACGATGCGCGTGGCCGGGCCGAGCTCGACCTTCGCGAGGCAGGCGCGCGCGATGCTCGCCCCGTCGGGGAGCGCCGCTGCCTCCGCGAAGCTCAGCGACCGGGGCTTGTGCGCAACAGGACCTCCCGTCCGCAGGCAGACGTACTCCGCGTTCGCGCCCGAGCGGAGGCCGAACACCTCGTCGCCGACGGCGAACTCCGTCACGGCGGAGCCGGTCTCCTCGACGATCCCCGCGAGCTCCGTGCCGACGATCGGTTGCTTCGGCCGGCGCAGGCCGGTGAAGAAGCGGGCGAAGAACGGGGTCGCCGAGCGATACCCACAGTCCGAGCGCGTGACCGTCGAGGCGTGCACGCGGACGAGCAGCTCGTCGTCCGCGGGCACGGGTCGCGGAACCTCGTCGATCCGAAGCACCTCCGGCGGGCCGTAGCGGTCGTGCAGCACTGCCTTCATCTCGCTCCCTTCTCTCTCGCTCTGCGCGGGCGGCGGATGGGGCTGCCATACGCCCATGACCGTCCCGCCTTGTACAGCTCCGCCGGCTTGCCGCCCGCGGGCCCCGGCTGTGCGCGCTTCCCGGTGGGGACGATCCAGCCGTCCTCGGCGATGAGCGCGCGCCTGAAGTTCGCCGGGTCGAGCGTCACGCCCCAGACGGCCTCGTACACTGCCCGCAGCTCGGCGAGCGTGAACGTCGTTCCCACGAAGGAGATCGCGAGGCCGGTCTGCTCGAGGTCGACGCGGGCGCGCTCGACGGCGTCGGCCAGGATCCGCCCGTGGTCGAAGGCCAGCTCGAGTGCGCCGTCGAGCGCCTCCGCGACCGAGACGAGCGCGGCGCCTGCCGCGTCGGAGCCGGCGACGATCTCCCCGACCTCGCGCACCACCGCCAGGTACGCGACGGTCACGACGTTCATGCGCGGGTCGCGGCCCGGATCGCCGTAGGCGCCGAGCTGGCGCAGCGTCGGCGCGTCCTGGATGCTCGTCTCCTCCCGGAGCTCCCGCGCCGCTGCCTCGTCGAGCGTCTCGTAGGGGCGCTTGAAGCCCCCGGGGAGAGCCCACGACCCTTGGAACGGCTCCAGCCCGCGCTGGACGAGGAGCACCTGCAAGCGGCCGCCCTCGATCGTGAGGACGACCACGTCGACCGTGACGGCGAAGGAGGGGAACGCGGACGGGTCGTAGCCGGCGGGCGCCCGGCCGTGGCGTGTTAAAGTCATGTAGACCTATACCCTAGCACCAGGTTCTTGTCATAGCAACAAGAACTCTGCACGGACCTTGCGCCCCGAAGATGAGCGCTCCGATGCATGCGGATGGGGTGGCCGGGCCACCGCGACACGCTCCGACGGCTGCCGATGATCAGCGCTTGCGTGGTTGCCGTGCGGCCCTCTTGGTGACCGCGACTCCTTCGTCCTCTGCGGCGGTGTAACGTGCCGTCGCGAGACTGTGGGCGTCGGGCAAGGTGACCGGGTGAACGCTGCGGAGGCAGGCTGCGTCGACACCGATCGCTTCATTCGGCTGGTGCACTGCGATTCCGAGCGCCGCGATCGCCTCGCGCGCCGCGCGTAGTTTGCGCCGGTCGGCGGCGGGCGCAACGAGCACCTCGGTGAGGTTGACGACGCTGATCATCCGAGTCGTGTTCCGGCGCCGCCAGCCGCGGAAGAGCGTGCGCGCTTGCGCGTGGTGAGGATCGGAGCTGTCGAGCGCGCCGATCAGAACGTCGGCGTCGAGCACGACGCTCACAGCTCGGCGTCTTCTCGGTCGAGGCGTTCTAGGTAACCAGGCGGGTCGGCGCCGGTGAGGGCGCCGAAGGCGCGCTCGAAGCTGAGCTCGCCCCGGCGGATGCGCAGCTCACCTTCCGCGAGCGCTTCGACGACGACGTGGTCGCCGGCGCGCAACCCAGCCTCGTCGAGTACGGCGACTGGGATCGTGACCTGGTTCTCGGCGGAGATCTTCGGCATGACCTTTACCAAACAAGTAAAGGAGAGGCATGTGGCGGGCGGCCGCGGCCGGTGGGGACAGCGCTCCAGATGAAGCGCAATCGACCAGGAGTCAGATCCCGCTCGCATCGTCATCCCGAACCGGTCCTCGAGCGGCTCGGTCGATCTCACAAGCCCTCTGGCCACTCGTGCGCGATGAGCGCGGGAGACAGGTTGGCCGACGAGCAAACGAGCGGACGTGAGCGCATGATCGATCCCGCGCGCTCGCTGCGCCGTCTACAACCGAGCCGTCGCCTCGTAGTGGCGTTGCCTGACTGGGCGGTGCGAGCCAAGGCGACCATCAGCCGAACCCTTCCTCGGTCGTGCACCTGTGGCGGCGGACGAGCGACTGCCACGTGTGGAGCTCGAGCGCGTGACCGATCGCTCGCCGCAGGCGGGCTCTCGCTTCGCCGCGCGCCGGCCACGCCTCGAGGAGCAGGTCGAGGACCTCCTCGAGGTAGCGAACGTCCTCGGCGCTGATCTCGGCGACGATCGGCATCACGGTGGCGTCGCGCTCGGCGTTGCCGAGCAACGGCTCGAGCCGCCCAGCTCACGAGCTCTCCGGGAGGCGAGCACCCGGCAGGCGCGGCCGGCGTGCATATCATTAGTGATATAGGTCTAAGCGCAGATTTGTTGAGAGAGGCACGGAAGCGTGCCGGGCTGAGCCAGGCGGAGCTCGCGCGCCGGACCGGCCGTGCGCAGTCGGCCGTGGCGCGCTGGGAGCGCGGCGACGTCGAGCCTCGCCTCAGTACGCTCGTCGAGCTCGTTCGTGCCTGCGGCCTCGAGTTAACCGTCGGACTGGCCGAGTACGACGACTCGTACCTCGTGCAGATCGATCGCATGCTGGCGCTCTCGCCGAAGGAGCGAGTCCTGCGCGGGACGCGATCCGCGGCGCTGCTGACCGAGCTCCGGTCGCGGATCGAGGCCGAGAGGCGTGGCTGAGACTCCGTCGTTCGACCCCATCGCGATGCTCGAGACTCTCACCCGTCACGAGGTGCAGTTCGTCGTGATCGGGGGTATCGCCGCGCTCTCACACGGCTCTCCGCTCCCGACCGAGGATGTCGACGTCACGCCGGAGCGCAGCGAGGTGAACCTCCACAGGCTCGCAGATGCGCTCGCCGAGCTCGGCGCTCGGCTGCGCACGGAGACGGGCGACGACGTCCCGTTGCCGCGCGATCCGCGACTCCTCGCGCAGGCCGAGTTCTGGACGCTGACCACGCGTCACGGCGACCTCGACCTCGTGTTTACGCCGCCTGGGACGGCGGGCTACGAGGATCTGCGGCGCGACGCGTTCGCCGTCGAGATCGGGGACGGCGTGCACGTCCGGGTCGCGTCGCTCGCCGACGTGATTCGCTCGAAGGAGGCCTCGAACCGCCCCAAGGACCGTGCCCAGCTCCCCGCTCTGCGCCAGACCCTCGAGCGAGTTCGTGATCGCGGTCGGCTCTGACGCTCCGCAGCGAGCAGCCAGGGAGCGGGAGCGACGGACTCGAACCCGCGACCTCCCGCATGACAGGCCGCTCGTGCTGGTCTTGGGCTGTCGTGCTTGGGGTCAGGTCTTCCACGTTCCTTCGCAGCGTGCCGCGCGGACGAGGGGATGAGCCGTCGAGGTTTCCGAGCCCGAGAGGGCGGCGCCGCTTGCGGTTTCCTCTGCTTCACCGTCTGTCGGACAGCACCGGGACTGTCTGAAGAGCGGGCGCCGGAGAGCGGGCGCCCAAGCGCTTGCAACGGATCGGACCTAACCCCTGTTGAAGATGCGCAACCTGCTGACCCACGTCCCCAAGGCCACGCAGACCTTCGTCGCGACCATGGTGCGTTCGATCTTCGCCCAGCCCGACCAAGACACCGTGCTCGAGCAGCACGCCCGCGTCTGCGCCCAGCTCGAGGAGCGCTTCCCCGCTGCGGCCGAGCTCCTCGCCGAGGCCACGCCCGATCTCCTCGCCTTCACGCACTTCCCGAAGGAGCACTGGCGGCAGCTGTGGTCGAACAACTCGCTCGAGCGGCTGAACAAGGAGATCCGCCGGCGGACCGACGTCGTCGGGATCTCCCCCGACCGCGCCTCGATCATCCGCCTCGTCGGTGCGGTGCTGGCCGAGCAGCACGACGAATGGGCCGTCGCCCGCCGCTACCTGAGCGCCGAGTCGATCGCGAAGGCGCTCGCCGAAGCTCCCGTCGACGAGCCCGAGGAGGTGATGGCCATCGCCGAGGCCGCGTGAGAGTCAAGCGAGGATGGCGCCCTTCGCGTCACACACCACTTGACGGGACGTGACCTCGCGCCCGTGAAGCGCGCGGCCCTCCTGACGGAACTCCGACGCCTCGCGCGCCAATCTTGACGCCGCGTTAGCGCTCGCAACGTGGATCACGCAGCTCGCCCAAGGGCTCGCCCGGGCCTCGCACCCAAGCCGTTGGCTACGCGGACTACACATCGCGCGAACAAGGTGCGAACATCAGCGCGTCCACTCGCGGGCACGCGCGGGTCAGTCGTCGCCGTCTGATCTCTTCTATTTGCGGCACCTTCGAGCCCGCCGTGACCCGGTCGTGCCCACGCTTCCTGCGTCTATCCCAGGATGGTTCTACGTCGGCGGCGGCGGCACGCTCGTACGCGCGCTGCTCGCCGACGGCTCGCCGACGAACTTGCACCTGTTCGTCTCCCGCTCACACGCGGCAGCGGGCCACGCCAGTTCCCCGACAACGCCGGACCGCACACGTCCGCGCTCTCGATGAGCGCCTCGTACGACAACGGTCTCGTCTACCTCGCGTACCTCGCGTACCGGCCACAGGCGTTAGGCTCCGCCCTGAGGGAGAACCGCGGAACCGGGTCGAGACGACGTGCGACGCGCCCGCGGATCGCGTGTGTCCGCCGACGGCGGCAACGGGGTCCCCCGGGGAGCTGATCTTGTCATTCGGCCTTGGACGGTCCGCCCTTCGTGGCGGTGAGCGCCGCCAGCAGCGCGTTGAGGGTCTGTGCGGCGTCCTCGAAGCGCTCCGAGCCGACGTGGTCCGCGTACTCCGCTTCGATCTCCGCGATGATCCGACGCGCCGTGCGCATCGCCTCCCAGCCGGCCTTGGTGAGACAGATCAGCTTTGCGCGTCCGTCGCTTGGGTCGGGCCGTCGCTCGACGATCCCAAGCCGCTCGAGGTCGTCGACGAGCTCGGACATCGCGGGGAGGGTCATGCGCGCCTGGCTGGCGAGCTCGGTGAGCCGCGACCCCTCCGCCTTGATGTAGGCGGTGACATGGGTGTGGGAGACGCGGGCGTCCTCGAGGCCGGCGGCGACCAGGCGCTCGAACAGCTCGGTCTGAAAGAGACGCGTGAGCTGCGCCAGCAGCTGACCGATGTGGAGTCGCTGGGTGGAGGCAGTAGACACGAGATGCTTTGGTGACCTAAGCTTAGGTGGCCTAAGTTCTCGATCAGCCTACCCGGAGGTACGGCCATGAGCCAGGAGCACCGAGAGATCCGCAACCCTCGCACCGGCCAGCGCATGCGCTTCCTCCTCACCGCTGCCGACACGGGCGGCGAGCTGTTGCGGATCGAGACCGTCAATCCGCCGAGCGGCGTCGTCGAGCCGCTACACGTCCACCCCCACCAGGAGAGCCGGGCCGAGGTCGTATCGGGCACGCTCCGGTTCGTGGTCGACGGGCGAGAGCGGCGTCTCGGCCCGGGGGAGGCGATCACGATTCTCGCCGGCACACCCCACCATTTCGCCAACGACGGCGCCGAGGACGCGGTCGCGCTCCAGGAGTTCCGGCCGGCGATGCGAACGGCGGAGTTCTTCGAGACCTACTTCGGCATGGCCGAGCGCGGCGAGCTCGATGAGCAAGGCAAGCCCTCCCTGCTTCGCTCAGCCTTGCTCGGGCTGGCCTTCTCCGAGGAGATCCGGCTGGCCAGCCCTCCGTGGCCGCTGCAGCGCGCCATCTACGCGCTGCTTGCCCCGATCGCGCGGATGCGCGGCCATTCGCTGGGCTGACCGTTCCGCTTCGAGAAGGCAGCGTTGAATCTCGTCTCCGCTGGCGACTAGCGGTGTGCGACAGGAGTGCGGTGACGCCAGCGGTCGGGCGGTATAAGACGACAGGCTGCGCCTGCCAATCCCCGGCGCAAACCCGCGTGAATAGAGAAGAGAGCCCAGGAACCGGGCTCACAAACGAGAAGAGCGGGAGCGACGGGACTCGAACCCGCGACCTCCGGCGTGACAGGCCGGCGTTCTAACCAGCTGAACTACGCCCCCAGCGCCGCGACAGTGTAGCCGGGCGGCAGGGATCGGGCGGCGTGGCGCGTACGCTCTCGCGAGTGAGCACCGCCGACTGGATCGTCCTCGGCGTCGTCGCGCTCGCCGGCCTCTACGGGCTCGCGAGCGGTTTCGTGCGCGGAGCCCTCTCACTCGCGGGCTTCGCGCTCGGTGCGTACCTCGGCGCGCGCGTTGCGCCGGATCTCCTGCGCGAGGGGTCGCCGTACGCGCCGTTCTTCGCCCTCGGCGGAGCGCTCATCGGCGGGACGATCCTGCACGGCCTCGCCGGAGTGCTGGGCGGGGCCGCACGGACGGGGCTCTCGACGATTCCCGGCCTCCGTGCGCTCGACTCGCTCGCGGGGCTGATCCTCGGCGCAGCTGGAGGCCTGCTCCTGTGCTGGGCGATCGGCGCAGTCCTCCTCTACCTGCCAGGCCAGTCCGAGCTTCGCCGGGCGGTGCAGGCTTCGGCGATCCTCTCGCGGATCAACGACGCCTTCCCGCCGGAGCGCCTGCTCGAGACGCTCGAGCGGGTCGACCCGCTCGGCGTCTTCCCGGGCCCGCCCGCCGCAGTTCCGCCTCCGGACTCGGCCCTCGTGCGCGACCCCGACGTGATCGCCGCCTCGCGGAGCGTCCTGCGGATCACCGGCGTCGCGTGCGGCCTCGGCGTCGAGGGTTCGGGTTGGATCGCGGCGCCCGGTCTCGTCGTGACGAACGCGCACGTCGTGGCGGGCGTCGGCCAGCCGCGCGTCGATCGAGGCGCGGGCCGGGCTTGGCTCGGCACGGTCGTCGCGTTCGACGCCGACAACGATCTCGCCGTCGTTCGAGTGCCTGGGCTCCGTGGCCGCCCGCTCCCGCTGGTCGACGCGGAGCGGGGGACGCCGGTCGCGCTCGTCGGGTACCCGGAGAACGGCCCGCTCCGACGGATCCCCGGGAGGCTCGGTGCGACCCGCGAGCTCGTCGCTCAGGACGCCTACGGACGCGAGCCCGTGAGGCGCTCCATCACGACGATCCGCGGGCAGGTGCGTCCAGGGAGCTCCGGCGGGCCGGGGATCGACGCGCAGGGGCGCGTGCGGACGACGGTGTTCGCGCGCAGGCCAGGAGAGCAAGGCGGCGGCTTCGGTGTGCCGCCCGATCGCGTCCGCGCGCTCCTCGCGCACGTCGGCGAGGGGCCGGTTCCGTCTACCACGTGCGTGCGCTCCTAGCGCTGGCGCTACTGGAAGAGGTCCAACGCGGCGAGGGGCTGGCGGAACGGAGGAATGAGGTAGACGCCCGCGGCCTTCTCGCGCGCGGCCTCGACGAGCTCCCGCGCCAGCGAGAGCCCGACCTCGGCCGCACGCGGCCCTGCGTCGCGCAGCCGTGCGAGCACGTGCTCGGGCACGACGATCCCCGGCACCTCGTTGTGCAGCCGGAGCGCGAGCTGGTAGCTGCGGACGTAGAAGACGCCGACGAGGAGCGGGATCGGTGACGTGCCTCCGAGCCGTTCGAGGAACGTCTCGAGCGCGGAGAGGTCGAAGAGCACCTGCGTCATCGCGAAGTGTGCGCCGGCCTCGACCTTCTGGTGGAAGCGGTCGAGCTCGTACGCGAGGTCGTCGGCCGACGGGTTCACCGCCACCCCGAGGAAGAACGATGTCGGCGCGTCGATCTCGCGGCCGTTGAAGTCCTCGCCCGCGTTCATGCGCGAGATCATCCGAGCGAGCCCGATCGAGTCGACCTCGTACACGCCCCGCGCGCCCGGGTAGTCGCCGGCCTCGGGCGGGTCGCCGGTGATCGCGAGCACGTTGCGGATCCCTTCGGCGTGCGCCCCGAGGAGCATCGACTCGAGCCCGGCGATCGACGCGTCTCTCGGGGTGACGTGCGGGATCGTCTCGATGCCGACGAGGCGCTCGATCACGGCGGAGGCCATGAGCCCGCTCATCCGAGCCCGTGCTCGCGGGTTGTCGTTCACGTCCACGACGTCGACGTGCCCGGACTCCTTCAGCGCGCGCGCGAGGTCGAGCATCGCGCGCGCGTTCCCGCCGCGCGGAGGATCGATCTCGACCGAGACCACGAACTCGCCGGCACGGAGCTTCTGCTGAAGGAGCGTCTCACGCTCGGGCTCGGAGGGGGGCACAACGAGCTCACGCTCTCGGGTGACGAGAACCGTGTGCGGCTCGCGGTCCTCGTCGACGGCGGCTCGGATGGCGGCGATCTCGGTCGGCGTCGTGCCGCAGCAACCGCCAATGATGCGCGCGCCGAGCTCCCGCGCGAGCGCTGCGAACTCCGCGAAGTACTCGGGGGTCGCGTGGGGGAAGACGATGCGCTGGCCCGCGAAGCTCGCGAGACCGACGTTCGGGAGGGCAGCGAGCGGCTTCGGCGAGCCCGCCATCTTCTCGATCGCTCGCAGCGCCGCCTGGAGACCGACGCCGTGGTTGGCGCCGATCGCGGCGACGTCGAGCTCCGAGAGGGCCCTGGCTGCGTCCTCGGCGTTCACCCCTCCGAGGGTCTGCGCGTCCTCGTCGAACGTGAGGAGCGCGACGATCGGGAGCGACGAGACGCTCCGGACCGCGCCGACGGCGGTGAGGAGCTCGTCGAGGTCGTAGAAGGTCTCGACCATGAAGAGGTCGACGCCGCGTCCCTCGAGAAGCGAGGCCTGCTCGGCGAAGATCGCCTCGCGGTCTTTCGCCGGCCCGCCGAGTGGCCCGATCGAGCCCGCGATGAAGACCTCGCCACCCGCGACCTCGCGCGCGTCACGGGCGATCTTCACCGCCGCCTCGTTGATCGCGCCGACCTCGTCGTCGAGGTAGCGGTCGGCGAGCTTGCGCCGGTTCGCGCCGAACGTGTTCGTCTCGATGAGCTCCGCGCCCGCGCGGATGAAGCCGAGGTGGAGCGAGAGGACGCTCTCCGGGGCGCGCAGGTTTGCCTCCTCCGGGCAGCGGAGCCGGGGGACGGCGCTCGAGATCAGCGTCCCCATCCCGCCGTCGGCGACGATCGGCGGGCCGTTTGCGAGTCGCTCGAGGAACCGGCTCATGGCCGGCTCAGTGTAGGGGCGAGACTTGCCTCGCCCGCGTGCTCGTCTCCGCCCGCGGAGTCAAGCGAGCTCGTCAACGCCGTGCGGGGGAACGGTCAACCCCGGAACGGGGAGGTCGGCGACCCGCGGATCGACGAGCATCGGGTCGACGCACTCACTGGGGGCGGCGATGCGGCGGCCGCTCGAGTGGGTCGGGAGAGGAGTCACGGCTCGACTCGGAGCCGGCCTGCGGGAACGGGGCGACGGGGGCGTGGCGGCACCCCCGCCCCGTTCCGTGCGCTTGCAACGAGGAGGGGCGACGTCGTCCGCCGCCCCGCTCGTGCGCTCCGACCCCGGGCCTGTTGCCGTCAGTACCCAGTCGGGAGCCGCTCTCGCTATCGGCATCGACGGCCGCGGGCTTGAGGGAGGTCAGGGGCGTCGCCACTCGAAGACGGCGAGGAGGCAGCCGCCCTCGGTCCACGAGTTGTGACGCGTCCCGGCCTCGTAGCTGACGAAGTCGCCAGGGCCGAAGACCGTTCCGTCCGAATCCACGAGGTCACCCTCGAGGACGAGGAACTCCTCCATGCCCTGGTGCTCGTGCGCGATGGTGACCGCGCCGGGCTGCATGCGCATGAGGTAGCAGCCTTGGCCTGTCTTGCGGTCGTAGCTGATCGGCAGCCAGCTCATCTCCGGCTGCACGGGGCCTTCGAGGTCGTACTGCTGGAAGGGCGTCGTGTACGCGTTGAACACGCGGCGGCTCTCGGCCATCGACTCTCCTCTCACTCGTCGTGGATCACGCGGCCCTCCATGCCGCCGGCGACGACGACGACCTCGCCGGTGACGTGGCCGGAGAGCCGATCGGACGCGAGAACGACGACCTGGGCGGCGACGTCCTCGGGCTGCGCCACCTTGCGCAGCGCCATCGTCCGTGAGACGGCGTGGACGCGGGCCGGGTCGACGAGCCCGCGGGTCATGGGCGACTCCGTCCATCCCGGCGCCACAGCGTTCACGCGGCCGCGGGGTGCGATGCGGACGATCTCGTTCTTCAGCGAGAGCAGGAGGCCGCCGAGGATCGCGGACTTCGCGGAGGCGTAGTCCGCGTGCCCGGCCTCGCCGAAGATCCCCGCGGTGGAGCCCACGAGCACGAGCGAGCCGTGCCCGTTTCGCGCCACCTCGCGCAGGAATGCGCGAGCGGTGAGGAAGGTGGCCGTCAGGTTCGCGCGCACCGTGCCCTCCCAGCGCTCGAGCGGGAGCTCCCAGGCAGGGATATCCTCGCGTGGCCAGATACCCGCGACGGCGGCGCAGACGTCGACTGACCCGAGCGCCCTCCGCGCGCTCTCGAACAACCGGTCGACCGACGCTTCGTCGGTCAGGTCGGCCGCACCGGTGGGCGCCCCGCCGAGCTCTGCCGAGAGCGCCTCGGCGCGCGCGAGCCCACGGTGGTAGTGGAGGAAGACCCGAGCGCCTTCCGCTGCGAAGGCGCGTGCGCAGGCTGCGCCGATCCCGCCCGAGGCGCCCGTCACTACGACCCCCTTCCCGCTCAGCCCGGTCTCGATGGGGGAAGGCTAACCGTGCGTGAGGCGCGCTTCGAGTTGACATGACAGCTCGGACGCGATTCGATTCGGGCCGCACACGGGAAACTGCGACCCGTGCAACAAAGGGCGCAGTCCGTCGTCCCACATCGAGGCAGGTAACTCCAAGACAGGAGGGCACATGAGGAAGGGTCTCATCGCATCCGCGCTGGCGGTGCTCATGGCGGCGGTTGTCGCCTCGACGGCAGTGGCGCGGACCGCGGAGCCAGCTGCGGCGTCGCAGCTCGCTCAGTGCACGAACGTGTCGCTCGGCTTCGTCGGGCCGCTCACCGGCGCCGCCGCGTTCCTCGGCCAGGAGCAGCTCTCGTGGCTCCGCTTTGGCGTCGAGGAGTTCAACAAGAAGAACGGCACGAGGTTCAAGGTCGTCCTCGGCGACACGCAGCTCAAGGCCGACGTGGCCCGCACCGTCGCGCAGCGGATGGCCTCGAACCGGAACGTCATGGCAGTGATCGGCCCCTCCGAGAGCCAGGCTGTTCGCTCTGGCGGGAAGATCTACGCCAACGCGAACCTGGCGGCGATCTCGGGCTCGGCGACCGCTGTCGACCTGACGAAGGGTCGTCCGTACAAGACCTTCTTCCGCGTCGTCCCGAACGACGGCGTGCAGGCGCCGACGATCGCGACGTACGTCTCCGGCACGCTCAAGGCGAAGAACGTCGTCGTCATCGACTCGCAGGACGACTACTCGCTGCCGCTCGCGCAGGCGGTGACGAAGCGGCTCCGGGCCGCGAACGTGAACGTCACGCGGCAGTCGGTCTCGGCCGACGACACGGACTTCTCGTCCGTTGTCGCGAACGTCGGCTCGAACGTCGACGTCGTCGTCTTCGCGACCCAGGTCGCGACGGCGGCCAACACCCTCGCGAACCAGCTCCGCGAGCAGGGCAAGCGAGCGGTCGTGTTCGGCTCCGATGGAGCCTACTCGCCCGACCAGTTCAAGCCGCGGGCGGGCTACGTCTCGGTCTTCGCGCCCGACATCAACTTCGACCCGAAGGCCAGGGCGATCGTCAATGCGTACAAGCGCTGGTCGAAGGGCAAGTCGTTCGGCGCGTTCGGCCCCGCGACGTACATGGCGGGCCAGGTCGCGATGAACGCGATCAAGAACGCGTGCGCGGACGGGAAGGCGACGCGGGCCGAGGTGGTGCAGGCGACGCAGCGGATCAACATCCCGTCGATCATCAGCAAGAACCCGGTCCGCTTCGACCGCAAGGGCGACGTGCGGGGCGGGACGTTCGTCATCTACAAGATCACGAACGGCAAGTACAGCCCCGTCGGGTAACACCCGCCGGGCAGGAGAAGGACGAGCGGCCCGCCTTCGGGCGGGCCGCTCGCACGTCATGGGTCGCGTATGAGATAAACCGCCGATGGACTGGGACAAGCTCGTCCAGTTGATCGTCAACGGGCTCACGCTCGGTGGCGTGTACGCGCTCGTTGCGCTCGGGTTCTCGATGGTCTACGGGATCCTGAAGCTCCTCAACCTCGCCCACGGCGACGTCGTCATGGTCGGCGCGTTCATCGGCTGGGGCGTGCTCGGCTGGCTCGGAGGGGCGCAGGATCCCGCGGTCGCGGTGTGGCTCCTCATCACGCTGATGGTGCTCGCGGCGATGGTCGGGTGCGGATTCATCGGCGTCGCCATCGAGCGGTTCGCCTACCGACCCCTGCGGCGAGCGCCCCGGATCGCGCCGCTCATCAGCGCGCTCGGGGTCTCGTTCTTCATCCAGAACTCGGTGCTCCTCCTCTTCGGCGCGAACTTCCGCAGCTACGAGTCGTTCGACCTCGTGGACGTCGGGATCGGAATCAGCTGGGGTCCGCTCAACGTCTGGATCCTGCGCGTCGTCGTCTTCGTCTCCGCGCTCGCGATGATGCTCGGCCTCTGGCTCCTCGTGACGCGGACGAAGCTCGGCAAGGCGATGCGGGCGACCGCCTTCGACCGCGAGGCGGCGGCGATGATGGGGATCGACGTCGACCGCGTCATCGTTCGCACGTTCTTCATCGGCTCCGCGCTCGCCGGAGCCGCAGGCGTGCTCATCGGTCTCGTGTTCGGCTCCATCAACCACTTCATGGGCTTCGGGTACGGGCTCAAGGGCTTCACCGCCGCGGTCGTCGGTGGCATCGGGTCGATCCCGGGCGCGATGCTCGGCGGCCTCCTCATCGGCCTCGCCGAGGCGCTCTCGGTCGGCTACATCGAGGACGTCACAGGCCGGATCGCCGACCTCACCGGCGGGCGCTTCCCCCGGCTCGGCAGCCAGTTCAGCGACCTCGTCGTCTTCCTCATCCTGATCGGGTTCATGCTCCTGCGCCCGCAGGGCATCCTCGGCAAGCGTGAGGTGAAGAAGGTATGAGCGAGGCCCCGAGCGGACCGCGGATCGGCGTCGACGAGTGGGTCGCGAGCGCCGAGGAGCGCCGGCAGAAGACGCTCTCGGCCCGCGCGGAGCGCGCCTTCGAGCGCGTGCCGCCGGCGGCGAAGCTCGCGCTCCTCGCGATCCCGTTCGCGCTCTACCCGTTCCTCGTCGAAGACCCGTACCTCATGCAGGTCGGGATCAACACGCTGATCTTCGTGCTCCTCGCGCTCGGTCTGAACGTGGCGGTCGGCTGGGTCGGCCTCCTCGACCTCGGCTACGTGGCCTTCTTCGGGCTCGGCGCGTACCTCTACGCCGCAGTCGCCTCTGATTACGCCGGCCGCCACTGGGACGGCGCGCTCGCGATCCCGGCGATCGCCGTGACGGTCGCCGTAGCCGGGTTCCTCCTCGGCCTCCCTTCGCGACGGCTCGTCGGCGACTACCTCGCGATCGTGACGCTCTTCTTCCTCCAGCTCTTCCTCGTCATCCTCATCAACTCGACGTTTACGCGTGGGCCGAACGGCATCTCCGACATCCGACCGCTCACGCTGCTCGGTCGGGAGATCACCTCGCTCGACGGCTACTACTGGACGGCGCTCGTCGCCCTCGTGACGGTCGTCGTCGTCCTCTACCTCGTGAACCAGTCCCGGACGGGCCGCGCCTGGCGGGCGCTCCGCGAAGACGAGCTCGCCGCCGAGCTCATGACGATGCCGGTCAACCGCCTCAAGCTCATGGCGTTCGCCTTCGGAGCGAGCATCGCCGGGGTCGCCGGGGCGATCTACGCCCCCGCCCAGGGCGCGATCTTCCCGGCGAGCTTCGACCTCATCCTCCTCATCACCGTCTACGCGATGCTCGTGCTGGGAGGAGCGGGGAGCCTGCTCGGCGCGACGGTCGGGGCGGTGATCATCTCGGCCTCGCTCGAGGCGCTGCGCGACCCCGAGGACGCGAGCTGGCTCGTCTACATCGCGGTCGTGCTCGTGCTCCTCGTGCTCATCAAGCCATGGTGGCGCGGGCTCGCCGTGCTCGGCGCGACCGCCGCGCTCGGGCTCCTCGTCCACGAAGCCGCCGAGCGGTGGTGGCCGTCGCTCGTCGAGGGCACGACCTTCGGCCAAGCGCGGATCGACCGGCTCGTCGACGGCTGGGTGCTCATGCCGGCCGACTTCGTGACCGAGGAAGGCTTGCCCGCCGGTGCCGCCGCGCGGATCACGTACCTTCTCTTCGTCGCCTCGGTGCTCGCGCTGACTCTCATCCGCAGCTCGCTCTGGCGGACGGTCGCGTTCGTCCCCGTCCTCTACCTCGCTGCGGTCGTCTGGCAGAACCTCATGCTCCCGCAGCCCGCGGTCGCGCGCTTCATCCTCATGGGAGCGCTGCTCGTCGCCCTCATGGCCTACCGGCCGCAGGGGCTCTTCGGCAAGGCGAGGGTGGAGATCGTATGACGACGGGCGAGCGGACGCCGCTGCTCGAGGTGAAAGGACTCACCCTCTCGTTCGGTGGGCTCGTGTGTCTCGACGACCTCGACCTCGTCGTGGGCGAGGGCGAGGTGGTCAGCGTCATCGGTCCGAACGGAGCGGGGAAGACGACGCTCTTCAACGTCATCACCGGCGTCTACCCGCCCGCTGCGGGGGACGTCCTGTTCGAGGGGCAGTCGATCGTCGGACTCGAGCCGCACGAGATCGCCAAGCGCGGGATCGCGCGCACCTTCCAGACACTGCGGCTCTTCTTGAACATGTCGGTCAAGGAGAACGTGATGGCCGCCGCCTACGGCCACACGAAGGCCGGAGTCCTCCGCTCGATCCTCAGAACGCCCGGCATGCGCCGGGAGGAGCGGGAGATCGAGCGGCTCGCCGAGGAGCGACTCGCATTCTTCGGCGAGCGCCTCATGGGCTACCGCTGGAACCAGCCGGCGTACTCGCTCTCCTATGCGAACCGGCGCCGACTCGAGATCGCGCGCGCGACGGCCGCCAAGCCGCGGCTGCTCCTCCTCGACGAGCCCGCAGCCGGGATGAACCCCGTCGAGACGCACGAGATCACCGAGCTCATCGGGCGCCTGCGGGAGGAGGGCGGCTACACGATCCTCGTGATCGAGCACGACATGCACGTCGTCGAGGGGATCTCCGACCGCGTGGTCGCGCTCGACCACGGAGTCAAGATCGCCGAGGGCTCCTTCGACGAGGTGGCCACCGACCCCCGCGTCGTCGAGGCCTACCTCGGAACCACCGGCACGGAGCGCAAGTGAGCGCGAACGGGCAGCCGGCGCCGCTCCTGCGGCTCGAGGGGATCAACACCTACTACGGGCAGATGCACATCCTCCAGGACGTGAACCTGGAGGTGCGCGAGGGCGAGCTCGTCTGTCTCCTCGGCGGGAACGCGTCCGGGAAGTCGACCACGCTCAAGACCATCCTCGGCATCGTGGAGCCGCGAACCGGTGCGGTCATCCTCGACGGGCGGGACGTCACGCGCGACTCGACCGCGAAGCGGATCGAGCGCGGGCTCGCGATCGTGCCCGAGAACCGACGGTTGTTCGGGCCGATGACCGTGCTCGAGAACCTCGAGCTCGGGGCGTACCTGCGTCCCCGGGCGGATCTCCAGGAGGACCTCGAGCGGGTCTACTCGATCTTCCCGCTCCTGTACGAGCGCCGCAAGCAGCTCGCCGGAACCCTCTCGGGGGGCGAGCAGCAGATGGTGGCCATGGGGCGGGCGCTGATGGCGCGCCCGAAGCTCCTGCTCATGGACGAGCCCTCGATGGGCCTCGCGCCCGTCCTCGTCGAGCGGAGCTTCGAGGTGATCCAGGAGGTGCACCGCGCCGGGGTCGCGATGCTCGTCGTCGAGCAGAACGCCAACGTCTCGCTCTCGATCGCAGACCGTGGCTACGTGCTCTCGACCGGCCGCGTCGTCCTCGAGGGGAAGGCGTCCGAGCTCCTGACCCACGACGAACTCCGCAAGGCCTACCTCGGCCGCTGATGGTCGGATCCGACATCCGCGCCCGCTTCCCGATCTTCGAGCACAGCGTGTACGCGAACTCGTGCTCGCAGGGGGCGCTCTCCGTCGACGTCCGACGTGCGTACGAGGAGTACCTCGCCGGCTGGGATGCGCATGGCGCCGAGTGGGAGCACTGGGTCGAGCGGGCCGAGTCGGCGCGAGCGGCCTTCGCGCGGCTCGTCGGCGCGCGTTCCGACGAGATCGCCGTGACCTCCTCCGTCTCCCAGGCGGTGAGTGCGCTCGTCAGCGCGCTGCCGCTCGACGGCGAACGGAACCGCATCGTCATCAGCGAGTTCGAGTTCCCGACCGTCGGCCAGATCGCCCATGCGCAGGAGCTCCGCGGGGCAGAGGTCGTGCACGTCGAGCCCGAGGCGGACGGTCGCATCCCGCTCGAGCGCTTCGCGGCAGCCATCGACGAGCGCACCGCCCTCGTCTGCTGCACCGCGGTCTCGTACCGGACGGGGTATCGGCTCGACGTCGCCGAGGTGGCGCGCCTGGCGCGAAGGCACGGGGCGCTCTGCCTTGCCGACAGCTACCAGGCAGCGGGCGCGATCCCGCTCGATGTGTCCGAGCTCGGCGTCGACGTGCTGACCGCAGGCACCGTCAAGTACCTGCTCGCCTCCGCCGGGCTCGCGTTCATGTTCGTCCGCGGCGACCTGCACGAGCGCCTGCTTCCGACGCAGACGGGCTGGTTCGCCGACGAGGACATCTTCGCGATGGACATCTCCGACTACTCGCCGGCTCACAACGCGCGCCGCTTCGATGCCGGCACGCCTCCGGTGCCGAACATCTACGCGGGGCTCGCAGGGATGGGGATCGTCGAGGAGGCGGGCGTGTCGACGATCGCCGCCCATGTCGATGGGCTCGTCGAGCGGCTCTTCGCCGGGCTCGACGAGCTCGGGGCGACGGTAGCGACGCCTCGCGGCGAGCGCGAGCACGGCCCACTCGTCTGCGTGGAGTCCACGGATGTCCACGCGCTCGTCGAGGCGCTGCGAGCGGAGAGGGTCCTCGTCTCCTCGCGCGACCGAAACGTCCGCATCGCGCTCCACCTCTACAACGTCGAGGAAGACGTCGACCGCATCCTCGCGGCGCTCGCTTCGAACCGCGAGCTGCTCGCCTGAGTCAGGCGGGCTTGCGCGCGCGGACGATCGCGCTGTGCATCCGGTCGGCGACCGCGTGCGTCCGCACGACCTCCACGTCGACGAGGCCGACCGACTCGAGCCCCTCGCGGAGCTCGCTCTCCGATAGCGCCCCGGCGATGCAGCCGACGAAGCTGCCGCGCTCGGCGCGCTCGGCCTTCGACAGCCCGTCCTCGGCGACGATGTCGGTGATGCCCACTCGTCCGCCGGGCCTGAGCACGCGTGCGATCTCCGAGAAGACGGCCGACTTGTCGACGGACAGGTTCACCACGCAGTTCGAGATGACGACGTCGATCGACGCGGAGGGAAGCGGGATCGCCTCGATGACGCCCTTCAGGAAGTGGACGTTCGTCGCGCCCGCCTCGCGCGCGTTGCGCCGCGCGAGGTCGAGCATCTCGTCGGTCATGTCGAGCCCGTAGACGACGCCCGCCGGGCCCACTCGCTTGGCGGAGAGGAGCACGTCGATCCCGCCGCCCGAACCGAGGTCGAGCACCGTCTCTCCCTCTCGAAGCTCCGCGACCGCGACCGGGTTACCGCAGCCGAGACTCGCCAGGACTGCCGCCTCCGGCAGCTCCGCCCGCTCGTCGGCCTCGTAGAGGCTGTTCCCGAAGAGCGCGCCCGCCGCGGACTCGCCGCCGCAGCACGACGAGCGCTCGCTCGAGCAGCCGCAGCCCTTACCGGGGTCGAGTGCCGCCTCCGCATAGCGAGCCCGCACCTGCTCCCTGAGCTCCGCCGTCATCACGTGCTCCTTTCCTCGAGGGTATATATCGATGAAGATCGATCTTAGCAGGACACGGACGCGCTCGGTAGCGTCTCGGCCGTGCACGGGTATGGGGCGACGTCGATGACCGGCACGCTGCGGCGCGTGCTCGTGCGGCCACCTCTGGCCGAGGATGCGGCGCACTGGCGCAAGTACGGTTGGCGCGCCGCGCCGGATTACGCCGCGGCGGCGACCGAGCACGAGGTTCTCTGCGGCATCCTCGAAGAGGCGGGCGCCGAGGTGATCGTCTCGCGCCACGATCCCGGCAACCCCGACGCGATCTACGTGTTCGATCCGGTGCTCGTCGGGCAGGAGGGTGCCGTCCTGCTCCGGCCCGGGAAGGAGGCGCGGCGGAGCGAGCCCGGCGCTCTTGCGCCCGCGCTCGAGGCCGCCGGAGTGCCTGTCGCTGCGCGCGTCTTCGAACCCGCGCTCGTCGAAGGGGGCGACACGCTCTGGTTGGACGACGAGACGCTCCTCGTCGGGATCGGCTACCGGACGAACACCGCGGCGCTTGCGGCGCTCGAAGCGGCGTTCCCGGGAGTCGAGGTGCTCGCGTTCGACCTCCCGCACTGGAACGGGCGGGACGAGGTCCTTCACCTCCTCTCGTTCATCTCGCCCCTCGACGTCGACCTCGCGCTCGTCTACCCGCGGCTCGCGCCGGTGCGCCTGCTCCAGGTGCTCGCGGAGCGGGGAGTCCGGGTCGTCGAGGTTCCCGACGACGAGTTCGAGACGCAGGGCCCGAATGTCCTCGCGCTCGGACCGCGTCGCGCGCTCGCGCTCGAAGGGAGCCCTGAGACGCGGCGCCGCATGGAGCGCGCCGGGGTGGACGTCGTCGTCTACCGCGGTGACGAGATCTCGCGCAAGGGCGACGGAGGTCCCACCTGCCTCACGCGACCGCTGCTCCGCGCGTGAAGGAGCTTCGCGCCGCGAACCTCGCAGTCCGGTTCGTCCTCGAGCTCACGGCGCTCGGAGTGGTCGCGTACTGGGGGTACGCAACCGGCTCCGGCGTCGGGGCCTGGCTGCTCGCGCTCGCGTGCCCGGTCGCGCTTGCCCTCGCCTGGGGAGTCTTCGTCTCGCCGAAGGCGCGGGTACCTCTCCCACCGCTCGCCCGCTTCGCGGTCGAGATCGGCTTCTTCGCGGTGGCAGCGCTGGCGCTCTGGTCGGTCGGGCAGCCCGTCTGGGCCATCGTCCTGCTCGTGGTCGCCGTTGTCAGCGGCGCGCTCGATCGGAGCGGACCGTAGTCGGTCACGAGAGCCCGAAGCCGAGCGCGAAGCCGAGCGCCGTGAGGAGGCCGGCCTCGCGACCGCCGAGCTCGAACGCCTCGGGCATGAGCGTGTCGGCGAGCATGACGAGGAGCGCCCCGCCCGCGAACGCGAGCGCGAACGCTCCCCCGTCTCCTCCCAGCGTGGCGAGTGCGAGCCAGCCAAGCGAGGCCGCGACGACCGAGGCAGCCAGCACGAGAATCCACATCCCGAGAACGCGGACCCGCGTCCATCCGCTCGCGAGCAAGCCGGACGAGGCGGACAGGGACTCGGGCACGTTCGAGACGAAGACGCCGACGACGACCGCGATCGGCACCGCGCCATCTGTCCGCAGCGATGCGCCGAGGACGAACGACTCGGGAATCCCGTCGAGCACCGTCCCGAGCACGATGGCGCTCGCCGCGCTCGCGAGCTGCGGCCCCGCGAGCTTCTTGCGGCCGTGACCGCCTCGGCGGTCGATCGTCCAGTCACCTGCGTAGAAAGCGACCGCGCCGAGCGTGAAGCCCGCCGCTGCCAGGCCGAAGCTCGTCTCGAACGCCTCGAGCACGAGCTCGTACGCGATCGCGGCGATCAACGCGCCCGACCCCAAGGCGATCGTGAGTCCGACCGTGCGGTCGCTCGGCCGCGCTGCGATCGCGATCGCCGCGCCGAGGAGGAGCGACCCGGCCGTGACGAGCCCCCAGAGCGCCGCTTCGAGCATGGTCGTCCCTACGCCTCGAGGCTGAGCTGCCGGTAGGGCGACAACCCGGCCACTCCCACACCGACGAGCCGGAGCGCGCCCGGTCGCTCTCGAAGGCCACGGTCGAGGAGGCCGCACGCCACGTCGCCGATCGTCGCCGCGTCGTCGACGCCCGCGGAGAGCGTCGTCGAGCGGGTCCGGATCGAGAAGTCCGCGTAGCGCAGCTTCGCCGTGATGGTTCGTCCGGCGAGGCCGGAGGCGCGGAGCCGCTCCGCGACCTGCTCGGAGAGGCGCCGAACCTCCGCGTGCAGCGTCTTGCGGTCGGTCACGTCGCGTTCGAAGGTGTCCTCCGAGGACACCGAGACGGGCTCGGTCTCGAGTTCGAGCCCACGTGGGTCGATCCCGCGCGCGCGGTCGCGGAGCACCCGGCCGACCGAGCCTGGGAGCAGTGCGGCGAGCTCGACGTCCGAGAGCGCCGCGAGCCCGCCGATCGTGTCGATCCCGGCTGCGCGGAGCCGATCCTCCGCGCGCGGGCCGACTCCCGGGAGCGCACGCACGGGGAGCGGCGCGAGGAAGCGCCGCTCGGTTCCCGGCGGGACGACGGTGACGCCGCCCGGCTTTCGGCGGTCGGATGCCACCTTGCAGACCACCTTCGACGTTCCCACTCCCAGCGAGCACGTCAGGCGCGTTGTCGCACGGATCACCGTCTGCACCGCCCGCGCCACCGCGCGTGCGTGCGCGACGTCGCGGGCGAGGGCGCCGAGGTCGAGGTAGCCCTCGTCGAGCCCGGTCCGCTCGAACCGCGGCACGAGCTGGCCGACCGTGTCCCAGACGGCCTGCGAGTACTGGCGGTAGAGGGCGTGTCGCGGCCGGACGAACACCGCGCGCGGGCACCGGCGCAGCGCCTCGGCTGCGCTCATTGCGGAGCGGATTCCGTACGCGCGCGCCTCGTAGCTGGCGGTGGAGACGACTCCTCGTCCGTGTGGGTCACCCCCGACGACGACCGGCTTGCCGCGGAGATCAGGATCCTCGAGCACCTCGACAGCGGCGAAGAACGCGTCCAGGTCGAGGTGCGCGAGGATCGGCGGACGGGTACTCGGCGACGGATTCGGCGAGTGCGTGCTCGGAGCTCCCACCCGCGCAAGGCTAGACCGAGCCCTCGACGCCGTCCGGCCGCGGAGTCGCGGCCTGGTGCGCGCCCGTGAGCGCGCCTCTATGGTGGAGCGATGCTCGCCGAGCCCCCGGCTCCTCCTCCGCCGCCACCCCCTGCGATCGTGCAGCCGGCGTCGCGGCAGGTGTCGTACGGGCTCGTTACGGGGCGCTCCGCACCTGGAACGAGGCGGATCGTCGTGCGCGTCGGTGGGCGGGTGCTCGCGTCCCGGCCGGTGCGGGGTCGCCGCTTCGCGCTGCGCGTCGACCTCCCCGTCGGAGATCTCACGCTGCGAGTCGTGACCATCGGCGCCGGCGGACGACGCTCGAGCGCGATCGTTCGGGACGTCTTCGGGCTCCCGGCCGCGGCGCGCCCACGCCGCGTCGCGGAACGAAACGATCCGGAGCTCGCCGCCGAGCTCCGCGCTCTCGTCGACGGGCAAAGCGGAGCGGCGGCGTTCTTCGTCCAGAACCTCGTGAGCGGACGGGGAGCGGCCTCGAACGCGGGCGCGCGGTTTCCGGCGGCCTCGACCCTCAAGCTCGCGATCGCAGCGACGGTGCTCGCGGCGCACCGCGGGGTGCCGTCGCCGCGCTCGGCGATCGGAGGCCTCTTGGACGACCTGATCACCGTCTCGGACGACCGAGCTGCGAACGCGCTCCTTACCTGGCTCGGCGGGTCGACGAGCGCGGGCGGGCACCGAGTGGACGCGCTCATGCGCTCGATCGGGCTCGCCGACTCGCTCATGTACGGGGGCTACGAGACGCGCGCCGTCTCGGGGCCAATCCCGGTGCGGGCCGAGCGGCGTCCCTCCTTCGGCCCGGGCAAGTACACGACCGCTGCCGACATGGCCGGTCTCTGGCGCGCGATCTGGCTCGCCTCGGGGGATCGGGGCCCGCTCCGGCGCGCGCAGCCCGGGCTGACGCCGGCCGAGGCCCGCCATCTCCTCTGGCTCGCAGCGCACGTTCGCGACCTCCCGAAGCTCGACCGGGAGCTCCGCGGGCTCCCCGGGATCGCGGTCGTGCACAAGGCGGGGTGGAACTCCTCGGTGCGTCACGACACCGGGCTCGTCTTCTGGCGCGGGGGCGTCTTTGTCGCCTCCGTCCTGACCTGGGGCGCAGCGACCCGAGCCGGGGACGCTCTCGCCGGTCGGATCGCGAAGGCTGCGCTCGCGCGCTTCCGGCGCTCCACGCGCTGATCGCGGGCGCTATACTTTTTGCACCACCTACATCTTTCGTATCAAGGAGTACCGTGAACGAGAAAGCGATCGAGGGCCGAAGCACCACGAGGCTGCTGCTCGTCCCGCTGGACGACATCGTCGTCTTCCCCAACATGAACGTCACCCTCACCGTCGACGTGGGCGACGAGGAGCGCGTCTTCCTCGTCCCGCGCTCGCACGACGAGTACGCGCGGATCGGCACCGTCGCGCGCGTGACGGACCGGATCCGGCTGCCGGGAGGCGGCCGCGCCGTCGCGCTCGAGGGTCTCCACCGCGGCATCGCAGGCGCCGCGATCACCGATCCGCAGGGACGCCTCTTCGTCGAGGTCGACGAGCGCCCCGACCCCGACGAGGTGAATGGGCGCGTCCGCGAGCTCGAGCGGGAGTACCGCGCGGTTGTCGAGGAGATCCTCGAGCTGCGCGGCGACGACGGTCGGATCGCGGCCTTCGTCCGGTCGATCACCGAGCCGGGCGCGCTCGCCGATACCTCCGGCTACTCACCGGATCTCACCTTCGACCAGAAGGTGCAGCTGCTCGAGACCATCGACGTTCGCGAGCGCCTCGAGCTCGCCCTCGAGTTCCAGCGCGAGCGGCTGGCGCTCATGCAGGTGCGGCGCCGGATCCAGGAGGACGTCGAGTCGGGGGTCGAGAAGCAGCAGCGCGAGTACATCCTCCGCAAGCAGATGGAGTCCATCCGCAAGGAGCTCGGCGAGGACGAGGCATCTGTCGTCGAGGAGTACCGGCAGAAGATCGCCGAGGCGGAGATGCCCGAGAAGGTCCGTGAGCAGGCCGAGCGGGAGCTCTCCCGGCTCGAGCGCATGGGCGAGCAGACCCCCGAGGCGACGGTGATCCGCAACTACCTCGACTGGCTGCTCGCCGTGCCCTGGAACAAGCGCTCGGAAGAGCGGCTCGACCCGCAGCACACGCGCGAGGTGCTCGACGCAGACCATGCCGGCCTCGAGGACGTCAAGGACCGGATCGTCGAGTACATCGCGGTCGCGAAGCTCCGCAAGGAGCGCGGCATCGAGGCTGACCGGCGCTCTGGCGCCATCCTCACGCTCATCGGTCCGCCCGGCACGGGGAAGACCTCGATCGGCGAGTCGATCGCCCGCGCGACGGGCCGCGAGTTCGTCCGGATATCGCTCGGCGGGATCCGCGATGAGGCCGAGATCCGCGGCCACCGGCGCACGTACATCGGCGCGCTCCCGGGTCGGCTCGTGCGCGCGCTGCGCGACGCCGGGACGATGAACCCGGTGATCATGCTGGACGAGGTCGACAAGGTCGGCTCCGACTGGCGCGGCGATCCCTCCTCGGCACTGCTCGAGGTGCTCGACCCTGCGCAGAACCACTCGTTCCGTGACCACTACCTCGACGTCGAGCTCGACCTCTCCGAGGTCCTGTTCATCGCCACGGGCAACACCACCGACACTATCCCCGGGCCGCTGCTCGACCGCATGGAGGTCATCCGCTTCGACGGCTACACGACCGACGAGAAGGTGGCGATCGCGCGCGACTACCTCTGGCCGCGCCAGCGAGAGCGGCACGGGTTGCGCGAGGACGAGGTCTCGATCTCCGACGACGCCATCGAGCTCGTCATCACCGAGTACACGCGCGAGGCGGGGGTTCGCCAGCTCGAGCGGGAGCTCGGGACGGTGCTGCGCAAGATCGCGACGAAGATCGCCTCCGGCGAGGTCGAGCCGCCGGTCGCCGTGACGCCCGCGCTCGTCCGCGAGGCGCTCGGCCGGCAGAAGGTCTTCCGCGAGACCGCGGAGCGGACAGCCGTGCCCGGTGTCGCGACGGGCCTCGCCGCCACGCTCACGGGCGGGGACGTCCTCTTCATCGAGGCAACCTCACACCGAAACGGGGACAAGCTCGTCCTCACCGGCCAGCTCGGGGACGTGATGAAGGAGTCGGCACAGATCGCGCTCTCCGCCGTGCGGGCGCTCGCGCCGAAGCTCGGCATCGACGAGGAGGCCTTCGAGAACCGCTCCTTCCACGTGCACGTGCCGGCGGGCGCGATCCCGAAGGACGGGCCGAGCGCGGGCATCACGATCGCGACCGCGCTCGCCTCGCTCCTGACCGGCCGTCCGGTCAAGCACACGGTCGGGATGACGGGCGAGATCACGCTCCAGGGCCGCGTGCTCCCGGTCGGCGGGATCAAGCAGAAGGTGCTCGCGGCGCACGCGGCCGGGATCACCGACGTCATCCTCCCCGAGCGCAACCGCGCCGACCTCGAGGACGTCCCCGAGCGGGTGCGCGAGGAGATCGCGTTCCATCCCGTCATGTCGATCGACGAGGTGCTCGCGCTCGCGCTCGAGGAGAAGCCAGTCGAGAGCCATGCGGCGCTGTAAGACCTGCGCTCCGGTGCCCGAGGAGGTTCGCCGTCTGGCGAGCCTCCTCGAGCGCCGCTACGCCGTCTCGATCCTGTACGCCTCCTACCAGGGGTGTACGCGCTTCGGCGAGTTTCGCCAGGCGCTCGGCGAGGTTCCCCCGCGGACGCTCGCGCAGCGCCTCCTCGAGCTCGAGCGCGCCGGGGTGCTGCGACGCGAGGTGCGGGACGCACGGCCGCCGGTCGTCGAGTACGTCGTCACGCCCGAAGGTCGCCGCCTCCGGGACGTGGTCGAGGCGCTCGCCGACTGGGCCCGCGCGTAGCGAGGGCGGCGCTCGTCCGGGCGCGGGTGGCCTTGACCCCCGCTGCGCTCGTGCCGATACGCACCCCGTGGGCATCGCGCGTCCCCATCGTGCCTTCTTCCTCGTCGCCGCCGCGTGCGCGCTCGCCTACGTCTCTCTGCCGCGCGACACGGCCTACTACGACCGTTGGTACCAGCTCTTTCCCATGGCCGCGGTGGTTGCGACGCTCGTCGGCGTCCGTCTCCACGAGCCGAGAGCGAAGACACCGTGGTACCTCGTCGCGATCGCGGGTCTCCTCGCGATCGGCTCGGACGCGGCGTACGCGATCGAGCTCGAGCGATCTCGCTCGGTGCCGTTCCCGGCGGCAGCGGACTACCTCGCGCTCGCCTCGTACGCGGTCCTCGCGTCGGCGCTGCTCGTGATGATCCGCAAGCAGGCGCCGGGTCGCGACTGGCCGAGCCTGATCGATGCCGCGATCGTGACGGTGGGCGTCGGCGTCGTCGGCTGGACACTCCTTGTGCAGCCGACGCTCGCGAGCGAGACGAGCGTCTTCGACACGTCGGTTGCGCTCGCGTTCCCGGTCATGGACATCCTCCTCGTCTCGCTCGCGGCGCGGATGGTTCTCGGCTCCGGGATGCGTACTCCCGCGTTCGTCTTGGTGACGACCGCGCTCGTCTTCCAGCTCACCGGGGACGCGCTCTACGGCTTCGGGTCGCTGCACGGCACGTACCGGGCCGGCGATGCGCTCGATCTCCTGTTCGTCTCCTCCGCCGTCCTCTGGGGCACTGCCGCGCTGCACCCCTCGATGGTCGAGCTCACCGAGCCGAACTTCGATCCCGAGCAGCGGCTGAGCACGAAGCGGCTGGCCGCTCTCTGGGCGGGTACCCTCGCCGCCCCGGCGATGCTGGCGGTCGCCGCGACGCGCGGCGGCTCCGAGGAGCTGCTCGTGGTCGTCGGCTCGAGCATCGCGCTCTCCACGCTCGTCATCGTCCGCCTCGCCGGTCTCGTCGCGAGGCACGAGCGCTCGGAGCGGCGCGGGCGGGTCATCGGCGAGACGGCGCAGGCGCTCGTCGGCGCGTGGACGCGGGACGATGTCTTCCGCGTGGCGACGGACGCTGCGCTCGCCATTGTCGATCAGGAAGGCAGCTCGGTGCATCTCCTCCAGAACGGAGAGTCGCGTGCCCACGCCGGAGACGGCGCGAGCAGCGGAGGAGTTCGCACCGACGTGCCGATCGCGATCGCAGGCGAGGAGGTCGCTCTCGTCATCCACACACCGGAGCCTCTTTCGAGGCAGGCCCGCGACGGGGTCGAGACGGTCGCCGCGCAGGCCGCGCTCGCGATCGAGAGCGCGGACCTCGCGGCAGACCTCCACGAGCGACAGAGCGCGGAGCGCTTCCGCTCTCTCGTCCAGAACTCGAGCGACGTCATCGCGCTGCTCTCGCCCGACCTCGTCATCCGCTACCACACGCCTTCGGTCGAGCGCGTGCTCGGCTACGGCGAGGACGAGCTCGTCGGTCGCCGGCTCAGCGAGCTCCTGCACGGCGACGATCTCGACCGGTTCCGCGAGTTCTTCGCGCAGGTGTGCGCGCTGCCAGGCGCTCCGATGCCGCGCGACCTCCCGGTTCGGCGCAGGGATGGCTCGGTCGTCCAGATGGAGGCCGTGTTCAACAACCTCCTCGACGTCCCGACCGTCGGCGGCATCGTGCTCACCGCGCGTGACGTCACCGAGCGCCGCGCCCTCGAGGAGCAGCTCGCTCACCAGGCGTTCCACGACGCGCTCACCGGCCTCGCAAACCGCTCGCTCTTCACCGAGCGGGTCGCCCACGCGATCGAGCGGGGGGTGCGTCGCAAGCACCTCTTCGCCGTGCTCTTCATCGACCTCGACGATTTCAAGACGGTCAACGACAGCCTCGGCCACGCCGCGGGCGACGAGCTGCTCGTCGCCGTGGCGAACCGCATCCGCTCGGCCGTACGGCCGGAGGACACGTGCGCCCGGCTCGGAGGCGACGAGTTCGCGGTCCTGATCGAGGGTGTCGACGATCCCCAGGCGGCTCTGAAGGTCGCGGATCGAATTCACGCCGCGCTCTCGGAGCCGCTGCGCGTGTCGGGTGCCCCGATGACCGTTCACGGGAGCATCGGTATCGCGCTCGGGACGGGGGGCCAGACGGCGAGCGAAGTCCTCCGCAGTGCGGATCTCGCGATGTACCAGGCGAAGAGCGAGGGGAAGGGCGGATCCGCCGTCTACGCGCCGTCGCTGCACGCACGCGTGCTCGAGCGCCTCTCGCTCAAGACCGACCTCGAGCGCGCGGTCGCGGAGGGCGAGCTCGAGGTCTACTACCAGCCGATCGTCTCCCTCCACGATGGCGCCGTGACCGCTCTCGAGGCGCTCGTGCGCTGGCGGCACCCCGACCGCGGCGTCGTGTTGCCCGGCGTGTTCCTTCCCGTCGCGGAGGAGACCGGTGCGATCCTGCCGCTCGGCCGCTTCGTCCTCCGAGACGCCTGCCGCGAGGCCGCGCGCTGGCGGAGTCGAGGGCATCCGCGCCTCGGCGTCAGCGTCAACCTCTCGGCGCGGCAGCTTCTGCGGCGCGAGATCCTGGACGAGGTTGCCGGCGCGCTGGACGTGCACGGTCTCGAGCCGTCGGCGCTGTCACTCGAGATCACCGAGAGCTCAGTGCTCGACAGCCAGTCCGTCGCCGACCGGCTCGAAGAGCTGCGGCGGCTCGGTGTTCGGATCGCGATCGACGACTTCGGGACAGGGTACGCGTCACTGAACTACCTCCAGCGCTTCCCCGTGGACACGGTCAAGATCGCGAAGTCGTTCGTGGACGGGATCGGGTCGGGCCCCGAGCAGGACCGGCTCGTCGCGGCGATCGTGCGGCTCGGCACGGCGCTCGGCCTCGAGACCATCGCCGAAGGGGTCGAGCATGAGCTCCAGCGCGAGCGACTGCGAGCCCTCGGGTGCCGGCACGGTCAGGGATACCTCTTCTCGCGCCCCGTCCCCGCTGCCGAGCTCGACGGTCTGCTCGCGAGCGCTCGGTCTGCCTCCGGCCCGGGGTCGGCTGCGGCCGTCGCTTGACAGGCGACAGGCGCCTTCGACCCTCCTGGCACCAGGCACCCGTCGCCCGCTGACGCAACGTCCTGCGCCTACTCGGGCCAGAAGTCCTCGAGGTACTCGGCGTCCTCGTGCGAGCCGCCGGGCACGACCTTCGACACGATGACGAGCTCGGCGTCCTCGGGCTCGTCGTTCCAGACCGAGCGCCACGTCTGCGGCGGCACGCGCACGGCTGCCCCCTTGTCCAGCTCGAGGATCTCGTCGCCGAGCTTGAACTGCAAGCGACCGGAGGCGACGAAGTAGATCTCCTCCTGCTCTTTGTGCCGGTGGCCGTACGAGCCCTTCCCGCCGGTGTGCTGCGGCATGCGCCGGTACGTGAACGCCACCTGCTCGGCGCCGAGCGCGGATGTCATCAGCCGCATCTCGCCCGGGTAGTCGCCGAGCACGTCGGGGACCTCCTCGATCTTTCTGACGGTGTAGTCGCTCATCGGGCCCTCCCTCGGTGGATGCGGGCACCCTACTCCGGTCGCAGGAGTCGCGCCGCTCGCAGGAGTCGCGCCGCGCCGACGCTTCGCTTCGCCGCCTCAGCGGAGGGCACGCAACGCGTTCAGGATGACGGCGACGTCGATCACCTCCTGGAAGAGCGCGCCCGCGACCGGCGGGAGGTAGCCGAACGCCGCGACCACCATCGCGCCGAGGCTCAGACCGAGTCCGGCAACGACGCTCTGCTTCGCGATGGCGAGCGAGCGCCGGCCGATGCGGATCGCGTCCGCGACGCGGTCGATACGGTCGACGACGATGACGACGTCCGCGGTCTCCGAAGACACCGTCGCACCCTGGGCGCCCATGGCGACTCCGACGTCGGCGAGCGCGAGCGCGGGCGCGTCGTTGATCCCGTCACCCACCATCACGACCTTGCGCAGCTCCTCGCGCGCACGGACCGCGCGCACCACCTCGAGCTTGTCTTCGGGGCGTTGCTCGCCGTAGACGACGTCGGCGCCGATCAGCGCTCCGACCTCCTGCGCGATCTCGACCCGGTCACCCGAGACGAGCGCGACGTGCTCGATCCCCACGCGGCGGAGCGTGTCGGCGAGCCCAGCGGCGTCGGGCCGGATGTGATCGGCCATGACGATCACCCCGGCGAGCTCGTCGTCGATGGCGACGAGAACCTTCGCCTGGCCGGGTTTCCGGGCGCCGTCCACCGAGGCCGATGCCTCTCGCGCGCCCCGGTATCCGAGCGACTCGAGCCACCGACTCGACCCCACCGCGACACGGTGACCGTCCACGACGCCGACGATGCCTTGGCCCGGGGCCTCGCTCGACTCGCTCGGGGGCGAGAGCGAGAGCCCGCGGGCCTCGGCGCCGTGCACGAGCGCCTCCGCGAGGACGTGTGCGGAGTGCTGGTCGAGCGAGGCCGCGAGCCGCAGGATCTCGTCCGGCGAGCACGTGTTGAGCGTGACGACTCGGTCGATCTCCGGCTCGCCGACCGTGACCGTCCCGGTCTTGTCGAGGAGGACCGTCCGCGCCTCGCCGAGCCCCTCGATGGCCGCTCCGCCCTTGACGATCACGCCCGCCTTAGCCGCTCGCGAGAGTCCCGCGACGAGCGCGATGGGAGCGGCGAGGATCAACGGGCACGGCGTCGCCACCACGAAGACGGCAAGCGCGCGGACGGGGTCGCCGGAGAGCGCCCAGGCGAGACCGGCGATAGCCGCGGTCACTGGCAGGAAGACGACCGCGTACCGATCCGCCATGCGCACGAACGGCGCGCGCTGCTCCTGCGCCTCGCGGACGAGCTTGACGACGCCCGCATAGGCGGACTCGGGCGCTGTCCGCCGGACGACGAGCTCGAATGCCTCGCCCGCGTTCGCCGTCCCGGAGAGCACCTCACCGCCGGGGTGGACGACCACTGGGAGCGGTTCCCCCGTCAGCGCCGAGGTGTCGACCACGGCCTCGTGCTCGTCGGCGACGACGCCGTCGACCGGGACGACCTCGCCTGCGCGGACGACGACGACGTCGCCGACCTCGAGCGCGTCGACGGGTACTTCGACGATGCGCTCGCCCTCCCGTCTGTGGGCGATTCGCGGTGCCCGGTCGACGAGCGCTCGCAGCTCGCGGCCTGCACGCCCTTGCGCGTAGTCCTCGAGCGCGTTCCCGCCCGAGAGCATGAGGGCGACGATCGCGCCCGCGAGGTACTCGCCGAGGAGGAGCGCGCCGACGATCGCGACGAGCGCGATGAGGTCGACTCCGACATCTCCCCGTAGGAGCGATCTCGTGACGCCGAGCACGAGTGGGACGAGGACGACGGCCGTCGCGCCCGCCCAGGTGACAGCCGCGGCGCCCTCCGCTCCGCGAAGCCAGAGGACGCCTCCGATGGCGAGCGCGACGAGAATCAGGCCCGCCAGGATGACGTCGATCCTGCGCATGATCGGCCCGATTGTCGCCGGCTGCCCTCAGCGGGCGCATCCGCGAGCGCCCGGATCCTGGCGCAGGAGCCCGCGTCTCAGAGCAGGACGACCGCTTTGCGTCCGGCCGCTTGCGCCTGCCACGCATTCGCGACCTGTTCGAGCGTGAACGTCTCCCGCTCGATCCGGATGCGCCCCGCCGCCACGTGGGCTGCGACCTCCTCGTACGCCGCTCGCCGCTCGTCGGGAGGGAGCGAGACGTTCGCGTGCCCAAGGATCGTGAGCTGCTTCCCCCTCACCGCAGCCGAGGCGACGGTCGCGACCGGCCCGGCGGACTGACCGAGGTTCACGACCCTCGCCTTCGGTGCCGCAGCCTCGATCGCCGCCTCCACGGGCGCTCCCCAGAGCGGGTCGAGGACGACGGTCGGCCCGTCGCCGCCGCACGCGTCCCGCATGCGCTCGACGACCCCCTCGCCGTCGAGCACGACCTGCGCGTCGGCGCCGAGCTCAGTCAGCGGCGCGAGCTTCTCCGCGCTCCTTCCTGCTGCGACCACGCGTTCAGCGCCGAGGAGGCGCGCGACCTGCACCGCGATCTTCCCCACGAGGCCGCTCGCCCCGAGAACGAGGACGCGATCGTCGCGCCGCACCGGCGCAAGTCGCGCCAGCGGCACCCACGCCGCGACGCCCGCGATGCCCGAGGCTGCGGCGGTGGCGTCGTCGAGCTCGTCCGGCACCGGAACCGCGAGCTCGGGTGGGAAGTCGGTGCGCTCGCGGAGGAACCCGTCGCGCCGCACCCCGCACCCCTCGCCGAAGAGGTAGACGCGTGCCCCGTCGAGCCGCCCGACGGCCTCTGCGCCCGGGACGTAGGGCAGGGGCGGATGACCTCCGTAGAAGCGGCCGGCAGCCACCGCGAGATCGAGCGGGTTCAGCGCGACGGCGACGATCTCGATCGAGCCGTCGGCCTCGATCTCTGCGACTGTCGGGGGTGAGCCGAGCTCTGAGACGAGGGCTGCGCGCACGACGGGATCCTACGCCGGGTACGGTGCAGGAGGCAGTGGAACGGCCTGACACGCTCACCTTCCTCGTGGCGGTCGCTCTTGCGGCGGTGGTCTCGCTGGCCGTGTACGCGCACGCCGAGCGTCATGGAAGCAGGCACCCGACCGCGTGGGGGATCGCCGCCTTCTTGATGGCGGGAGTCGTCGTTCCCGTCTACTTCGTGCGCCACTGGCTCCGCCGTCGCGGGTGACCCGAGCCGGCCTGGCGTGACGAGCGAGCGACCAGTCACTCCGCCTGTCCACCGCGGACCCGCCTGATGCATCCGCCGCCTCGGCCCGATGCACTCCAACGGGGTTCGCGTAGAAGAGGCGAAGGCGCTGTTCGGAGACCGTGAAGGCGCGTCCCACGGGCGCGTCTCCGTCGTCTCAGGAAGTGGTGCTGGCGGTCTGCGGCCGAACGCCTGCCCGGCCGGGACCGCCAGCCGCCGCGCAACACCGGGGTCAGGTCCCTTTCGTTGCGCGCGTGCTCGATGCCCTCCCTCGCTGCAACACGGGAGACCTGACCCCCTGTTGCAGGCGTACGCCGCGGTTCGTCGATCGTCGTAGGGGCGACCCTCGGGTCGCCCTCGTCCCGGCAGGACGCGGGCGCGGCGGACGAGGCAAGCCTCGCCCCTACGCCGAGGAAAGCCTTGCCCCTACGGGCGGTGGATGGTTGGGGCGAACCGCGCAACACCGGGGTCAGGTCTCCGTTGTTGCACGGGTTCGTCGCGCGGGAGCACGACGGCACGAGCGCCTCTGGGGAGGGATGATGCAACAGAAGAGACCTGACCCCGGCGTTGCGCGACGGCTCGTCCGCTCACCGGGATGGGCCGGGTTGGATTCGAACCAACGACCTTGGGATTAAAAGTCCCCTGCTCTGCCAGCTGAGCTACCGGCCCCGCGGCGCCAGTGTACGGCGCGAAGCACTCCCCGGCCTCGTGCCCGGGGCCGCTTCCGGTTCCATGCCCCCAGCGGGATTCGAACCCGCGCTACGGCCTTGAAAGGGCCGTGACCTGGGCCGCTAGTCGATGGGGGCCCCGGCAGGGAGTGTAGAGGCGCGCGTTTGTGGGATCCTTCGCCGGTCGGGCGGTTAGCTCAGCTGGTAGAGCACCTGCTTTACACGCAGGTGGTCGCAGGTTCGAGTCCTGCACCGCCCACTCGCCGCCTACCAGCCCGCGGGCGGGGCGACGTAGATCTCGACACCGAGGCCGGGAAGGGTGTCGGTGACGAGGTCGCCCCGCGATCGAACCTCGCGTCCGTCGGCGAACGTCCGCAGCGTGCGCCCCGCGAGCCCGGCGGCGGTGAACGCGACCCGGGTCGGCGAGGTCGAGGTGTTCACGGCGATGACGTAGAGCGCGCCGTTGTACCGGCGTGCGGCGACGCGGACGGGGCCGTCCGTCGCGACGACCCGCGTCGCGGGCTGGAGGAGCGCGGGCGCGAGCGAGACGATGTCGCGGTTGGTGCGCCGCACCTCGTCGCGGATGTCCTCCGCCCAGTAGTCGGGGAAGTAGCCGATGCCCGTCGCGCCGCCCGCGATGGCGAGCCACGTCTCGGCGCGCACGATGGCGGGCGTCGGATCCTCGTTCGCGCGGCAGTGCTCCATCGGGCCGGCCTCGATCCATTGGAATGTCGGCTTGCCCTTCGCGAGCTGGACGAGCTCGCGTTGCATCCGGTACACGTTGTCGATCTGCGCGAGCGAGCACCGCACCTCGACCGGGTACGTGTCGAAGCCGATGACGTCCGCGAGCTCGAACAGGCCGGGGTAGATGTCCTTGCCGTGGGGGCCGGGCGCCGTGCCCGTCGCGAACTTGTCCGTGAGGGTCAAGAAGGTCACGCGCCCGTCGGCCTTCGGCGCGGGGAGCCGGTCGGCGCCGCCGACGGACACATCGGCCTCGTCCGGGAGGTGCCAGCCGATCAGCCCGGGGCCGTTGACGTTCGGGGTATGCGCATCGACGGTCGAGAGGGCGCGGCCGGCGAGCTTCGCCAGTTGCGCCTCGGGCGGCGTATCGCACCAGGCTCCGAGGAAGAGGTTGATCCCGGCGCCGATGCTCGTCGCGTAGTACGTCGGGCACTGCCGCCAGACCATGCGCGGAAAGACCGGATGGCCGTTCACGAGGAGCGGCGCCGACGACTCGTACCGCGCGCCCGAGCCGGCCGTCGGTTGCGTCCCCGACGGCCTCGTGACCCCCGGCGGGAGCGCGGGAGGGAGAACGTAGGGCGAGCCGGAGCTCGTCGCGGCGCCGCCGACCGCCGCCGCGGGCGCTGCGACGGCGGACGTCGCGTGCGGCCACGGATCGGTGCGGAACGAGCCGCTTGCCTCGGATCTCGCGCCGGTGCTCCAGCGCGCGACGACCCGGAACCGGTACGTCGTGGCGGGCTCGAGCCCGACGAGCGTCGTCGAGCCCGTCCCCGGCTCACGGGCGAGCGATGTCGGCGACCAGATGCCGTAGCGGTCGTCGCGCCCCACCTCGACGACGACCCGCGCCCGCTCGGGCACACGCCACCGAACCACGGCGGTGAAGGGCTTAGCGTCGACTCCGAGGATGGCCGGAGCCGGGCCGCGACTTGCGCCCGCCCCGCTGGCCGCGAGTGCGACCACCGCTCCGAGGGCGGCGAAGAGCACGGCAGCAAGACGCCGCAGCAGCATGCGCTTCGTGTCGGCAGCAGCGCGGCCGCAGTCCTCCCTCGATTCAGGGACGTCGTGCGGCCATCCGTAGTTCTCCGAACGCGAGATCGGTGTCCCCGCCCTCGCGCCGCTCGCAGCGCCGCGACACGATGAGCGCGAGACAGCGCTCGGAGGAGTCCCATGGCCACGACACCCGATCTTGTCTCGCTCCCGCTCGACGAGCCGGTGTGGACGAAGGTGTTCGTCGTCTCGCCCCTCGTTCTCGTCGGAACGCTCGAGGACGACGGCAGCCCGGACGTCGCGCCGAAGCACCAGGCCATGCCCCTCGGCTGGCAGAACCTGTTCTGCTTCGTCTGCTCGCGCCGCCACGCGACCCTGCGCAACGCGGAGGCGCGCGGCGTCTTCACCGTGAGCTTCCCGCGCCCCGGTCACATCCTCGACGCGAGCATGGCCGCGGGCGGTCGAGTCGACGACTCCTCCAAGCCGAGTCTGGCCGCGCTCGAGACGTTCCCGGCGAGGGTCGTCGAAGGGCCGCTCGTCGCGGGGTGCTACCTCTACCTCGAGTGCCGCGTGGAGCGGATCGTCGAGGGGTTCGGCGAGAACGCGCTCGTCGTCGGAGAGATCGTCGCGGCGTCCGCGCCCGAGGAGTCGGTGCGGGTCTCCGACGGCGACGACGCGGATACCATCGCGCGCGACCCGCTTCTCGCCTACCTCAGCCCGGGCCGGTTCGCGGCCGTGGAGCGCAGCCTCTCGTTCCCGTTCCCCATCGACTTCCGCCTCTAGGATGGACGCGGCCGTCGCCACCGACCTTCAGCGCTGGCTCCGGGCTCGAGAGGGCGACATGGTGGAGCTGCTCGTGCGGCTGGCGTCGATCGAGACCCCGAGCACGGTTCCGGAGGCGCACGAGCCCGCCTTCTCCCTGCTCCGCGGCGAGCTCGAGGCGTGCGGTTTCCTCGTGCGCCGGGTGCACGGAGCGAGGACAGGCGGGCTGCTCTACGCGCGACCCGTCGAGCGGGTCCGGCGTGCTCCCTACCAGCTCCTCGTCGGGCACCTGGACACGGTCTGGCCGATCGGCAGCGTGGAGGCGCTCGGCGTCGAGGCGGCGAACGGCGTCGTCCGCGGGCCCGGCACCTTCGACATGAAGGGCGGGCTCGTCGAGATCGTGTTCGCCCTGCGCGCACTCTCGGAGCACGGTCTCGTCCCCGAGGTGACCCCGGTCGTCCTGGTGAACACCGACGAGGAGATCGGCAGCGTCGAGTCGCGGCCGCTGCTCGAGCGGCTGTCCCGGTGCGCAGCGCGCGCCTTCGTGCTCGAGCCCGCCTACGGGCCGAAGGGGAGGCTCAAGACCGCACGGAAGTCCGCGGGGCACTTCCGCGTCGTCGTCCGCGGCCGCGCAGCTCACGCTGGCGTCAATCCCGAGGAGGGCGTGAGCGCCATCCTCGAGCTGTCGCACCAGATCCAGCGCCTCTTCGCGCTCAACGATCCGGAACGTGGCGTGACGGTAAACGTGGGGATGATCGATGGCGGCCTCGGCGCGAATGTCATCGCGCCCGAGGCGAGCGCGGAGGTCGACGTCCGCGTTCCGACGCTCGCCGACGCTCGGCGCATCGAGGAAGCGCTCGAGTCGCTCGAGCCGGTCACCGAGGGCGTGACGGTCGAGGTGCAGGGACGCTTCGGCCGTCTCCCGATGGAGCCGACGCCGCGGAACAGAGCGCTCTGGCGCGCGGCGCAGGCGGCCGGGATGCGCCTCGGGCTCGAGCTGCGCGACGCGGCTGTCGGTGGCGCTTCGGACGGGAACATCACGAGCCTGTACACCGCGACGCTCGATGGGCTCGGCCCCGTGGGCGACGGCGCGCATGCTCCGGGCGAGCACGTGATCGTCTCGAGCCTGCCGGAGCGAGCCGCGCTCCTCGCGCTTCTCGTGCTGTTGCCCGCGGAGGTCGCGACGTGAGCGCGACGCCGGTCGAGCGACACAGGACGCCGCCCGGCTGGGCGCCGGTAGGGTCGAACGTCGTCTTCGCCAGCGTGACGAGAGTCGCCAGGCTCGAAGGTCTCATCGAGTCGGTCGAGCAGCTTCCCCGGAGCGAGTGGGAGACCGGCGACTTCGTGGCGGCGACCGTGCTCGAACGCCCCGGAGCGGCGTTCACAGTCGAGACGCGAAGCGGGCGGATGGCCGAGGTGATCCCCGGCGACGTCGTCGTCGGCGCGCTCGGCGCGCGGTTCGCGACCCTCGAAGCGGTCGGCGACTGGCGCGACGTCGGCGACGATCTGCGCATCGACGCGCTCACGCGCGCCGGCGTCCTCGGGCGCTGCACATCGCTCTCGCCGATGTCGCTCGCGGTGCTCACACCGCTCCGCTACCTCGGGCACCTCCTCGCCGACGGGCGCAAGCTCGCGATGCGTGACGTCGTCGAGCCGATCCCGCGGGCGGAGTTGACCGCGCCGATCGTCCTCGTCATCGGCACCTCCATGTCGGCCGGGAAGACGACGTCGTCGAAGGTCGCGATCCGCCTGCTCAAGCAGCGCGGCCTCGTCGTCGGAGCGGCGAAGCTCACGGGCGTCGCGAGGTACCAGGACGCGCTGAAGATGCACGACGCCGGCGCCGACCGGGTCGTCGACTTCGTGGACGCGGGGCTCCCCTCGACGATGTGCGATCCGGAGGTGTATCGCTCCGCCCTCGACCACATCCTCTCGAGCCTGGCCGCGGCGGAGGTGGACGTCGTCGTCGCCGAGGCGGGGGCGTCTCCACTCGAGCCCTACAACGTCGAGCTCGCCGAGCGCGTCCTCCGCCCGCTCGTGCGCTTCACGATCCTCTGCGCCTCCGACCCGTACGCCGTCGTGGGCGTCGCGGAGTCGCACGGGATCGTGCCCGACGTCGTCGCCGGCAGGGCGACGAGCACGGAGGCGGGCGTCGTGCTCTGCGAGCGCCTATCCGGCTCGCGGGCGCTCAACCTGCTCGATCGCGAGGGGCAGCTCGAGCTCGGCCGCCTCCTGCGCGACGCGCTCGACGTGTGAGCGGCGCCCGCCGGCCAGGGACGTACGGCGCCGCTCTCGCTCTGGTAGCGTCGCTCCAGTGCTCCGCGCCATCCTGTCCACGACCCACGGGTCGATCGAGGTCGAGCTCTACCCGGAGGACGCCCCGAAGACGGTCGAGAACTTCACCCGGCTCGCCACCGAGGGCTTCTACGACGGCGTCTCCTTCCACCGCGTCATCCCCGACTTCATGATCCAAGGCGGGTGCCCGCGCGGCGACGGCACCGGCGGTCCCGGGTACACGTTCGCCGACGAGCCAAACGAGCATCGCGTCGAGCGGGGAGCGCTCGCGATGGCGAACGCCGGGCCGAACACGAACGGCTCGCAGTTCTTCATCGTCACCGCGGACGCGTGCCCCTGGCTCGACGGCAAGCACACCGTCTTCGGGCGGGTCACCGCCGGCCAGGATGTCGTCGACCGCATCTCGCTCGTCGCCCGGGACGCACGTGACCGTCCGCTCGAGCCCGTCCTCATCGAGTCCGTCACCGTGATCTGAGGAGCAGGCACCAGGCGTTCCGGAGACGCCCGGTGCTCTACGCTGCCGGACGTGCAGCTCGAGGGGAAGACCGCGATCGTCACGGGCGCCTCCAGCGGCATCGGGGCCGCGACGGTGCGCAAGTTGCGCGAGGCGGGGGCCCGCGTGGTCGGCGGGGCTCGGCGGGTCGAGCGGATCGACGCTGATCTCGCGCTCCCGCTCGACGTCACCGACGAGGAGAGCTGCGCTGCGTTCGTCGTGCGCGCAGCCGCCGAGCTCGGGGGGATCGACATCCTCTTCAACAACGCGGGGCTCGCGCTCGGCCGCTACCCGTTCTGGGAGTCGACGCCAGAAGACGAGGAGACGGTCCTGCGCACGAACGTCGAGGGGGCGATGCGGATGACGAGGCTCACGCTCCCGCACATCCGCGACGGTGGCCACATCCTCTTCATGGGCTCCGTCGCCGGGCGACAGGCGTACGAGAACGCGGCCTCGTACGTCGCCGCGAAGTTTGCGGTACGCGGATTCGTGTACGCGCTGCGGGAGGACCTCCTCGGGCGGCCGATCCATGTCACGACCGTGGACGCCGGTCTCGTGGAGACCGAGTTCTCGCTCGTGCGCTTCAAGGGTGACGTCGAGAAGGCGAAGGCCGTGTACCGGGGCGTCGATCCGCTCACCGCGGACGACGTCGCGGACTGCATCCTCTTCGCGGTCACGCGTCCCCCGTACATGAACGTCGACGAGATCGTGGTGAAGGCGCTGCAACAGTCGAGCGGCGGCCGCATCGTGCGGCGGGAGGAGTAGGGCGCCGCGGGCGATGCTCACGATCCTCGAGGGATCGACGTTCTGCATCTCGGACGACCGCGGCGACATCGTCGGCGAGACGGCGGGCTTTTACGCGCACGACACGCGCTTCCTCTCGCGCTTCGCGCTGCGGGTCGCGGGAGCGAGCCCGCTTCTCCTCTCCTCGGGCGTCGTCGAGCACTTCTCCGCGGCGTTCTACCTCCGGAACCCGAGGGCGCCCGGGCTCCCGCACGACTCCCTCTCGATCGCACGCGAGCGGTTCGTCGGCCCCGGGCTGTACGAGCACGTGCGCGTGCGCAACGAGTGCATGGAGCCGCTCGCCTTCGAGGTCGTGCTCGAGGTCGCGGCCGACTTCGCGGACATCATCACCGTCAAGCTGCACGACTTTGCCCTCGGAGACCCCGAGCACGCGCCACCGCTCCCCGAGCCGGCACCGCTCACGCTCGATCACACCGGCCGCATCCTGCTCCTCGACGATCCGAGTGGTTCGTTGCGAACCCGCATTCGGCTCTCGCGGCCGGGGGAGCTCCGCTCGGGGTCGCTCGTGTTCGCCCTCCGCCTCGACGCGCACGAGGCGTGGGACCTGCGCGTCGAGGTGCTCCCGACGCTCGAGCGCGGGGCGGAGGCGGAGCTCGCCGAGCGGAACGGGGAGCAGCGCGAGGTCCTCGCGGACGCCGTTGCGGCGTGGACGCTCCGCGTGCCGCGCGTGCGCGGCGGCTGGGAGGCTCTGCGCCGCGCGTTCGACCGCTCGATCTCCGACCTCGCGGCGCTGCGGATGCGAATCGGGGAGAGCCGCCGGCCGCTGTTCGCAGCCGGAATGCCCTGGTTCATGACGGTGTTCGGGCGCGACACCGCGATCACCTCGCTCCAGACACTCCTCCTCGGCCCGGAGCTCGCCGTCGGGGCGCTCGATGCGCTGGCCGAGCTCCAATCCGATCGCGACGACCCGGAGATCGACGCCGAGCCGGGCAAGATCGTTCACGAGATCCGGCACGGACGCGCTGCGGAGACGTGGTTTTCCCGCTACTACGGCACGGTCGATGCGACGCCGCTCTTCCTCGTCCTGCTCGCAGAGACGTGGCGCTGGACGGACGACGCGGTGCTCGCGACCCGACTACGCGAGCCGGCGTTGCGCGCGCTCGAGTGGATCGACCGCTACGGCGACCGCGACGGCGACGGGTTCGTCGAGTACGAGCGACGCTCGAGTCGCGGCCTCGCCAACCAGTCGTGGAAGGACTCGGGAGACTCGCAGCGCTTCCACGACGGTCGCCTCGCGGAGCCGCCGATCGCGCCGGTGGAGGTGCAGGGCTACGTCTACGACGCGAAGCGCGGGATCGCCGAGATCGCGCGCGAGGTCTGGCGCGACCGCGCGCTCGCCGACCGACTGGAGACCGAGGCGGAGGAGCTCCGCGAGCGCTTCGACGAGGCGTTCTGGGTGGACGAGCGGGGAGGGTTCTACGCGCTCGCTCTCGATGCCGAGAAGCGCAGAGTGGACGCGCGCTGCTCGAACATGGGCCACCTCCTCTGGAGCGGGATCGTCCCGGCCGCGCGGATGGGCGCCCTCGTCGACCAGCTCCTCTCGGCCGAGCTCTGGTCCGGATGGGGCGTCCGGACGATGGCGAGCGACGAGGCCGCCTTCAACCCGATCAGCTACCACAACGGGACGGTGTGGCCTCACGACTCCGCGCTCGCCGCCTGGGGGCTCGCGCGGTACGGGCAGCACGAGGCGGCGCGCCGGGTGGCCCGCGCGCTGATCGAAGCGGCCGCCCACTTCGGCTGGTCGCTGCCCGAGGTGTTCGCCGGCTACGCGCGCGACGAGGCGCCGTTCCCGATCGCCTACCCGACCGCTGCGCGGCCGCAGGCGTGGGCGGCAGGCACGCCGATCCTGCTCGTCCGCGTGCTGCTCGGGCTCGAACCGGACCGCCCGCGGCAGCGCTTGGTGTCGACGCTCGGGGACGAGCTGCCGAGCTGGCTCGAGGGCTTGCGACTCGAGGGCCTGCGCGCGTTCGGGAGGCAGTGGAGCGTCGCTGTCGAGCGAGGCGAGGTGCGCGTGTCCGCGAGCGTCTGAGCTCCTGACGATTCCGCGCGAGCGACTTCGGGCACCATAGAGGCATGAAGATCGGAATCATCTCTCCCGTCTGGTTCCCCGTCCCTCCCGAGGGGTACGGGGGCACCGAGCGCGTCGTGTCGCTGCTCGTTGACGGGCTCGTCGACGTCGGCCACGACGTGACGCTCTTCGCCTCGGGCGACTCGGAGACCCGAGCACGTCTCGAGGCGGTGTTCCCGTCCGCTCCCAGCGAGTGGATCGGCCACACGTGGTGGGAGCTGCAGCACGCGGTGCACGCGATCGCGCGCTCCGGTGAGTTCGACGTCGTGAACGACCACACCGGCCTGCTCGGCTTGGCGCTCGGGGGGCTCGTCGACGTGCCGTTCTGCCACACGGTGCACGGCCCGCTCACCGGCCAGCCGGGGCGCCTGTACGAGCAGGTGTGCGCGCTCGTTCCGAACGCGAAGCTGATCTCCATCTCGCGGAACCAGCGGCGGCCTCGTCCGGATCTCCCTTGGATCGCGAACTGCCCGAACGCGATCGACCTCTCGGTCTACCCGTTCCGGCGGAAGCCGGGAGGCGACTACCTGCTCTTCCTCGGGCGGATGAGCCCGGACAAGGGGGCGCATCGGGCGGTCGCGATCGCCCTGGAGACCGGCCTCCCGCTCAAGATCGCGGCGAAGTGCCGGGAGCCGCTCGAGCAGCGCTACTTCGACGAGCTCGTGCGGCCGCACCTCGGCAACTCGATCGAGTACGTGGGCGAGGTGGGCCACGCCGAGAAGGTGGAGCTCCTCATGGGCGCCCGCGCGCTCGTCAACCCGATCGACTGGGAGGAGCCGTTCGGCCTCGTCGTCATCGAAGCGATGGCCTGCGGCACCCCGGTCATCTCGACCAGGCGCGGGGCCATCCCCGAGCTCGTCGAGCACGGCCGTACGGGCGTGCTCGTCGACAGCTACCGCGAGATGGAGCGACCCGAGATCCTCGAGCTCGCCGACTCGCTCGACCCGAGCGAGTTGCGACGCGAGGTCGAGCTGCGGTTCTCGCAGGAGCGGATGGTCGCGGACTACCTCGCCGCCTACGAGGCGACGATCGAGTCCGTGGACGTGCTCGAGCGGCTCGTCGCGTAGGCGAGCCGCTCGGAGCGGCGTCGAGCGCTCCGCTAGAACTGCGGCGTGTCGCTCTGCTCGCCCTACGACCGCGAGATCTTCCGCCTTGCGATCCCCGCGCTCGGCGCGCTCGCTGCCGAGCCTCTCTTCCTGCTCGTCGACACCGCCGTCGTCGGGCACCTCGGCCGGCCCGAGCTCGCCGCGCTCGGGATCGCCTTCACGATCCTCGGCGGCGTCTTCGCGATCTTCAACTTCCTCCAGTACGGCACGACCGCGCAGGTCGCGCGCGCCGGAGGCGCGGGAGAGCGCTCCGTGGCGCGGCGGCTGGGGGCGCAGGCTGTATGGCTCTCGCTCGGGTTCGGCGTCGTCGTGTCGGTGCTCATCGCGGCGCTCGCCCCCAACCTCGTCTCGCTCATGGGTGGGGAGGGGCGATCCGCCGAGTACGCCGTTACCTACCTGCGGATTGCTGCGATCGGCTTCCCGGCGGCGTTCCTCGCGCTCGGTGGCCAGGGATACCTGCGGGGCGTCGCCGACCTTCGCACGCCGCTCCTGATCCTCGTCGCCGGAAACGCGGCCAACGTCGTCCTCGTCCTGCTCTTCGTCCCGGTGCTCGGGTGGGGGATCGAGGGCGCCGCGTGGTCGACGTCCCTCTCGCAGCTCGCGATGGGCTTCGCGTTCCTCGTCGTGATCATGCGCGGACTCGCGCCCGGGGAGGCCCGCCCGCGCCCGGCCGAGGCGCGGCGCGTGCTGGGCATCGGGAAGTGGATCTTCGTCCGCACGACCGCGCTCATGTCGTCGTTCGTCCTCGCGGGTGCGGTGGCGACGCGCTTCGGAGAGGCGTCGATCGCGGCGCACCAGGTCGCCTTCCAGCTCTGGGTCTTCCTTGCTCTCGTCCTCGACTCGCTCGCGATCGCGGGGCAGATCATCGTCGGCCGCGAGCTCGGAGCCGGACGTCGCGACGCAGCGTACGGAGCAGGGTTGCGGATGATCTGGCTCTCGGTCGCGCTCGGCGGCGCGTTCTCGCTCGGTCTGCTCGCGCTCTCGTCCGCGTTGCCCCGGGTGTTCACTGGGGACGCGACCGTTCTCGAGCAGGCGTCGCTCCTGTGGCCGCTCTTCGCGCTCATGCAGCCGCTGAACGGCGCCGTCTTCGCGCTCGACGGGATCCTCATCGGCGCGAGCGACGGCCCGTTCCTCGCCGGCTCGATGGTGACCGCGTTCGTCGCCTGCGCGGCGACGCTCGCGCTCGCGCTCGCGGACGGGTGGGGGATCCGCGGCGTGTGGGCCGCCCTCGTGGTGCTCATCCTCGTCCGCCTGACGCTCATGACGGCGCGGTTCCGCCGCGGTCGCTGGCTCGTTACCGGTTGGGCATGATCGGGGCATGAACGTTCTCGGCGGCGAGCTCGAGCCCTGTTCCCTCGACCCTCCGACGGGGTTCTACCGCGACGGGCTCTGCCGGACGGAGGGTCGCGATCCCGGCTTCCACGTCGTGTGCGCGATCATGACGGAGGAGTTCCTGGAGTTCTCGCGGAAGGTCGGGAACGATCTCTCGACCCCGAGGCCCGAGTGGAGGTTCCCGGGGCTCCGACCGGGCGACCGCTGGTGCGTCGTCGCGCTCCGCTGGCAGGAGGCGCTCGAAGCGGGCGTCGCGCCGCCCGTCGTGCTCGAGGCGACACACGCCTCCGCGCTCGAGTTCGTCTCCCTCGAGGATCTCCGCGCGCACGCGGCGTAGGGGCGATCCTCGGGTCGCCCGCGTCGCGGCACGGCGTCGGCGCGGGGCGGACGGCGGGCGCGGAAGGCCTTGCCCCTACGGGCGGTGGATGGTCTGGGCGAACCGCGCAACACCGGGGTCAGGTCCCTTTCGTTGCGCGCGTGCTCGATGCCCTCCCTCGCTGCAACACGGGAGACCTGACCCCCTGTTGCAGGCGTACGCCGCGGTTCGTCGATCGTCGTAGGGGCGACCCTCGGGTCGCCCTCGTCCCGGCAGGACGCGGGCGCGGCGGGCGCGGCGGGCGAGGCAAGCCTCGCCCCTACGGGCGATGGGTTGCGAGGTCGCGGCGCTTCCGCCAATAGCGCTCGATTCCGCGGAAGCTGTGCCAGAAGGGAGCGGCGCGCTCGTAGACGTCCGCGAGATCCCCGTCCACCTGCTCCACGTCGTAGCGCGCCGCGGCGACGAACGTGGCCTCGTCCATTCCGTCCTCGACCCGCTCCGACCAGCGCGCGAGTGTCTCCCGCAAGGCTTCGAGGTGGGCCTCGACGTCGTCGAACGTGCCGAAGTGGATCAGGGCGAGCCGTCCCGGCGCGCGCCTCTCGATCTCGTCGATCGTGCCGAGCCAGGCCTCGAGGTCGAACTCCGGCGGGGGGCACGGGGCGAGCACGAACCGTCCCGGGGCGATACGCACCCCTGCCGCGTCGCCGGCGAGGAGCGTCCCGTCCGGGTGGAGGTAGCAGACGTGGTGAGAGGCATGCCCGGGCGCGGGGAAGCAGTCGAGCCCGAGGACGCGCTCGCCGACGACGTGGACGTTCTCGGCCGGGAGCGGGACGAGCTCACCCCACAGCTCGTCGAAGGCGTCGCCGTAGAGCCTGCGCGCGCTCGTCTCGAGGCGTTCCGGGTCGACGAGGTGCGGCGCGCCGATCTCGGAGACGTGCACCTGGATGTGCGGGTGCGCGCGCACGATCGCTCCGGCAGCTCCCGCATGGTCGAGGTGGATGTGCGAGAGGAGGAGGTGGCCGATGTCGCCGAACGCGACTCCTCGCTCTCGGAGCTCCGCCTCGAGTCGCGGCAGGCAGGTGGTGGGCCCGCAGTCGAAGAGCGCGAGCCCGTCGTCGGTCTCGACGAGGTACGACGCGATGATCCTCGGCCGGAAGTGGTGCAGGTCGATCGGCTCGATCGTCATGCGCGCAACGCCGCGTCGAGATCGTCGATCAGGTCGGAGGCCGCCTCGAGGCCGACCGAGAGGCGGACGAGGGTGCCCGGCACGGCAAAGGGCGCGTCTGCGGTCGAGGCGTGCGTCATCCGACGCGGGTGCTCGATCAGGCTCTCGACGCCGCCGAGGCTCTCGGCGAGCTTCCAGACCCGCGTCCGGCCGACGAGCGCGACCGCCTCCTCCTCGCTTCCGACCTGGAACGAGACCATCCCGCCGAAGTCGCGCATCTGCGCGGCGGCGATCGCGTGCCCGGGGTGCGAGGGGAGTCCGGGGTAGACGACCCGCTCGACGCGCTCGTGCCCCTCGAGGAAGGCGGCGACAGCGGCCGCGTTCGCGCAGTGCCGCTCCATGCGGACGGCCAGCGTCTTGACCCCGCGCAGGACGAGCCAGGCGTCGAACGGGCCCGGCACGGCGCCGAGCGACTTCTGGAGGAAGGCGAGCCGCTCCGAGAGCTCGTCGTCGTTCGTCGCCACGAAGCCGCCGACGACGTCCGAGTGACCGCCGAGGTACTTCGTCGTCGAGTGGAGGACGAGGTCGGCGCCGAGCTCGAGCGGCCGCTGGAGGTAGGGGCTCGCGAACGTGTTGTCCACGACGACGAGCGCACCGACCGCGTGCGCGGCGTCGGCCGCGGCGCGGATGTCGACGACGTTGAGGAGCGGGTTCGTCGGCGTCTCGAGCCACACGAGCCGGGTGGTCTCGTCCACGTGCTCCGCGAGCCCCTCGGAGATCTCCTCGGCCGAGAGGTACGTGAAGCGGTAGCCCTTCGGCTCGTACACCTGCGAGAAGAGCCGGTAGATCCCGCCGTAGACGTCGTTCACCGAGACGACACGTTCCCCAGGCGAGACGAGGTGCATGAGCGTCGTCGCCGCGCCCAGCCCCGACGAGAAGGCGTGCCCGTGCGCAGCGCCCTCGAGAGAGGCGATGCACTCCTCGAGCGCCGTTCGAGTCGGGTTCGCGACGCGGGCGTAGTCGTAGCCCTTGTGGACGCCCACTGCCTCCTGGACGAAGGTGGACGTCTGGTAGATCGGTGTCGTGATCGCGCCGGTTGCGGGGTCCGGATCCTGGCCGACGTGGATCGCGCGGGTCTCGAACTCCACGGCCGGATGCTACTCGGCCGGGATCAGCGGACGACGCGTTCGAGACCGATTACGCGGCGCAGCCGCTCGAGGGCGCCGGCGAGCGCGTCGTCGAGCGCTCCGGAGCGACGAACGCCCGGCTCGAGGTGGAGTGCGCGTACCACGAGCGCTCCCTCGCCTCGCTCCGTCTTCAAGTCGGCCCGTCCGACGATGCGATCGCGCCACAGGAACGGAAGCACGTAGTACCCGTACCGGCGCGCCGGAGACGGTTTGTACACCTCGATCAGGTGGTCGAAGCCGAACACGCGGCGCACGAAGGCCCGGTCCCAGAGGAGGTTGTCGAAGGGGGAGAGGAGGACGGCCGCGCTCGGTCGGGGAGGGTCGAGGTCGACGCCGGCCGGGACGAGGACAGGCGGCCCTCCGTCGTCCACCCGCACGCGCTCGAGCACACCCTCGCAGACGAGCGCGTCCACGTGAGGGCGCACCCTGGCGACGCCGCCCCGTAGTCGCCAGTGCTCGCGCACGCCTGCCTCGGTGAGGACGCCGCGCGCTCGCACCGCCCGCTCGGTCAGCGCTCGCAGGCGTGTCGGCTCGTCGGGAAGAGGCGCCTCGAGGACGTCGCGCGCAAGCACGCGCTCCGTGAGGTCGTACAGTCGCTGGAACCCGCTCACCCGCCCGGCGACGACGACCTCTCCCGAGTTCCAGAGCGCCTCCAGCACGATCTTCGCCGGCTTCCAGTTCCACATCCCCCCGCCGCCCCGTCCCTCGAAGTCGCGTGAAGTGAGCGGCCCTCGCTCGCGCAGAGCGGCGCGAACCTCCTCGACAAGCTCTCGGTGCTGCGTGAGGACGTCTCCGCGCCAGGGGTGGTGCGCAGTCATGGCCGGGCGGTGCAGCGGCCAGTCCTCGACCGGGATCAGGCACGCCTCGTGTGCCCAGTACTCGAAGATACGGCCCTCGGCCAAAAGGCGCGAGACCGTCTCCCGTGGGTAGGCGCCGATGCGCGACCCGAGCACGATCCGGTGACTGCGCTCGACCGCCGTGATGGAGTCGAGCTGGACACACGCGAGCCGGCGGATCGTGGCCTCGAGCTCGCGTCGCGTTGCGGCGCGCGCGCGCGTCGCGTACCCCTGCGCGTGGATCGCGAGACGCCGAAGCGCGCTGACGGAGGCGGTCCGCATGGCGACGGGCTCGCGCTCAGTCCGGGACGCGGCCGTCGAGGATCGCGGTCAGGCGGGAGGAGTCGATGTTCCCGCCCGAGACGATGCAGACCACGCGGCCCGAGCCGGCCCTCCCGGCGAGCGCGGCTGCGACCGTGAGCGCCGCGGCGCCCTCGGCGACGATCCGCGCGCGGGCGAGCAGGAGCCGAACGGCCGCGGCCGTGTCTTCGAGCGAGATGGGAAACGCATCGCTCACGAGCGAGCGCGCGTGCTCCCACATGTCGGGGAGGAGGCCGCCGGAGCCGGCGCCGTCCACGAACGACGGGGTGAACGGGACGGAGACGGGCTCACGCCCGCTCGCGATCGTGGCCGCGACCGGCGCGCCCGTCTCGGGCTCGCAGACGTAGATCTTCGTTTCCGGCGAGAGCGCGTGCAGGGCGGACGCGATGCCGGTCGTGAGCCCGCCGCCGCCCCAGGGGATGAGCACGGCGTCGATCCCGTCGAGCTGCTCGACGAGCTCGAGCCCGATCGTCCCGTTCCCCGCGATCACCGGCTCGTCGCGCACGGGATGGACGAAGAAGCCCTCGACCCCCTCGCCGAGGTCTCGCTCCTTGTCCGCCTCCACGGCCGCCCACCACTGCTCCCACGGGATCCGCACGATGCGCCCGCCGAGCCGCTCGACCGCGGCGAGCTTCGCCTGCGAGGCGTTGTCGGGCACGACGATGGTCGCCGGAATGCCGAGTCGGCGCGCCATCCAGGCGACTCCCTGCGCCATGTTGCCCGTGCTCGTCGTCACGACGCCCTTCGCCAGCTCGGCGGGCGACGCGCTGAGGATCGCGTTACCCGCGCCACGGAGCTTGAAGGAGCCGATCGGCTGCAGGCTCTCGAGCTTCAGCCAGATCTCCGCCGGCGCATCGTCCAGGAAGAGCCGCACGAGGGGCGTCACGATCGTCGTCCCCGCGAGCCGCTCGCGCGCCGCCTCGATCTCGGCGAGAGGGATCAGAGCTCGACCTCCACGCCCGCGCCGCGCTCGCGAGCGCGGCGCACGACGAGCTCGGCCGCCGCGAGGTCCTCGACCGCGATCCCGAGCGACTCGAAGACGGTGAGCTCGTCCTCGCTCCCCCTGCCCGGGTGCATGCCCGCGAGCACCTCTCCCAGCTCGGCCTCGATGTGTTCGGGCCCGATTGCGCCCTCGGCCGCGGCGAGGACGTAGTCGCCGGCCTCGTGCAGGCACGACTCGCGTCGGTCGGTGAAGAGCGAGGCGTGCGCCACGGTCTCGGTGTCGAGCTCGCGGACGGTGGGGAGGCAGGCGCCGACCGCGTTCACGTGCGCACCGCGGGCGAGCCAGCGGCGCTCGACGATCGGCTCGCGCGCGGCGGTCGTCGTGCACACGACCTCGGCTCCGAAGAGCGCCGCGTCGACGGAGGGCGCGACGATCGCGCCGAGCTCGCCGGCGAGCTCCTCGGCCGCCTCGAGCCTCCGCGCCCAGATCCGGATCTCCGGGTCGCGGAGCACGGCCCGCATGGCGTGGACGTGCGCGCGGGCCTGCACTCCCGCGCCCAGGATCGCGACGCGCTCGGCGTCGGGCCGGGCGAGCGCGCGGGTGGCGACGGCGGAGACTGCCGCGGTCCGGATCTCCGTCACCGGCGAGGCGTTCATGATCGCCGTCAGCCGGCCGGTCTCGCCGTCGTGGAGGAGGACCGCCCCCTGGTGGGCGTCGAGGCCTCGTGCCGGGTTTCCGGGGGTGATCACGATCTCCTTGAGCGCCCACGCAGGCTCTGCGCCGCCGCGGTACGCGGGCATGAGCCCGAAGAAGCCGTCGGCGGCGGGTGGCTTCACGACCGAGCGGAGCGGGAGGAAGAGCTCGCCACGGGCGAGCGAGGCGAGGACGTCGGCCATCGCCTCGATGCACGACTCCATGTCGAGGAGCTCGCGGACGTCCCGCTCGGAGAGGACGAGCGTCATGCGAACAAGCTTCCCAGAGACGCGGCTTCCTCGGAAGAGAGCTCGAGCTCGAGCGCCTCGCGCACGCACCCGAGGTGCTCCACCCGACCGGGGCCGATGACGATCGCAGTGACGTCGGGAGAGGCGAGGAGCCAGGCGAGCGCGAGCCCCGCCATCGAGGAGCCGCGCTCGAGCGCCTGCGCCTCGAGGGCCTCGAGCGCGTCGAACACCTCGTCCCGCGCGTACTGGACGTAGAACTCCGGACGCTTCGTCATTCGCGAGCCAGGCGGGTAGGGCTCGTTCCGGCGATACCTCCCGGCGAGCCAGCCGCCGGCGAGTGGACCGAACGCCTGGTACCCGAGGCCGTGCTCGCGACAGAGGGGAAAGACGGACTCCTCGTCGCCGCGGTCGAGGAGCGAGTACGAGTTCTGCACCCACTCGTACCGCGCGAGCCCCTCGAGCTTCGAGATCTCGAGCGCCTCGGCGAGCTGCTCGGCGGTGAAGTTGGACGCGCCCACGGCGCCGACCTTGCCGGCGCGGACGAGATCGTCGAAGGCGCGGAGCGTCTCCTCCTGCGGGGTCGTCGGATCGAAGGCGTGCGCGACGTAGAGGGGGAGTCGCTCGAGGCCGAGTCGCCGCAGGCTCGTCTCGACCTGGCGGTGGATGCGCGCGTAGCCGAGGCCGCGATCCGCTCCCTCCTGCATGGGGTGGAACGTCTTCGTCTGGACGACGAGCGCGTCGCGGACGGCGCTTCCCTTCTTGGCGAGCCACTCGCCGATCCACGTCTCGCTGCGTCCGCCTCCGTACGCATCCGCGGTGTCGAAGGCGCGGATGCCGAGCTCCCAGGCGGCGTCCATGATCCGGAAGGCCTCGTTCTTGGGAGTCCCCTTCCCGAAGAACGCGGGCGCGGAGCCGACGCCCCCGAAGTCGCCGCAGCCGAGCACGAGGCGAGTGACCGCGACCCCGCTCCGACCGAGAGCCCGCGTCTCCACTCAGGCGACTCCCGGCGCCGGGAGCGGCGGCTGCGCTGCGATCCGCCCGAGCACGGCCACGCCGGCTAGCGGGCCGAGAGCGCAGACGACGAAGACACCCTCGTAGCCGACGGCCGAGGCGACCGCGCCGAGGCTGAGCGCGCCGACGAGGAAGCCGAGCTCGGTGAACGCGCTGAACGTTCCGACCGCTGCGCTGCGCTCCTCTGCCGGGGCGTTGTTCACGGCGAGCGTCATGAGCGACGGGAAGGCGAGGGCATGGCCGAATGCGACGACGAGGGTACCGACGTAGAGACCGGCCGGAGCGTTCCAGAGGCCGATGGCGAGGAGACCGGACGCGATGAGGGCGAGCGCCACGCGCGACGTTCGCTTCGGGCCCAGGCGGTCCGGGACGTGCCGGGCCAGGATCCGCGTCGCTACGACGACCGCCGAGAAGAGGAGCCAGACGGTACCTGCGCCCTCGAGGCCGAGCTCGCGGGCGTAGAGCGCCCCGAACGTGCCTAGGCCGGCGAAGCCGAGGACGGTGAACGCGAGGACGACGCCGGGCCCGATCGCCTGGGGCTGGACGAGCCGAGAGAGCGGCGAAGGGTGCTTCGCCCGCGGGGGCGCCGTCTCCGGGAGCGCGAGCCCGACGAGTCCCGCTCCGAGACAAGAGCCGGCCGCGAGCAGCCAGACTGTGTCGAAGCCCGTGCTCCCGAGCACGAGCTCGCCGAGCAGGGGCCCGAGCGCCAAGCCGCCCCAGAGGCCGAGACTGAAGATGCTGAGCGCCTCGCCGCGCCGGCGTTCCGGAGCGAGGTCGGTGACCATCGTCGCCGCGCCGACGAGGAGCATCGCCTCGCCTGCGCCGGTGACGAGGCGCAGCACGACGAGGAGCGGGAGGGAGTCGGCGACGACGTATCCGGCGATCGCGAGCGCTGCGAGGAGCGCTCCGGAGACGATGAGGAGCCGCCGCCCCCGCCTGTCTGCGAAGCGGCCTGCGAGCGGCTGGCAGACGAGCACCGTCGGGCTCACCGCTGCGACCGCGATCGCGACGCCGAAGCTGCCGACGCCGAGCTCGTGATCCGCGTAGACCGGGACGACCGCGAGCAGCATCCCGACCGACAGACAGAGCGCGAACTCGACGAGCATCGTGAGGAGGAACGGCGCGGTGAGGATGCGATCGCCGGGCACTACGCGAGTCAAGCAGACGCGGCGCCGTCGCCGGTGGGTCTCCCCCTCCGACGCCGCGTCCGTCGCCTATCGTCTTTGGCGTGCGCGCGATCCGGGCGGCTCTCCCCCTCGCTCTCGCGGTGACGGTGCTCGCCCCGGCGGCCATGGCTTTCGCCGGGAGCGGTGGCTCGACCTCGGTCACTGCCGCTCTTCGCCTCGACGGCGTGCCGTTCAGCCCGGAGCTCGCGTTGACCGTCGACCAGCGCGCGCTCGGCTTGATGAACCGCCCCCGCGCTCCCCGGGACGGGATGCTCTTCGTCTTCCCCCGCGACACGAAGGGGGCGTTCTGGATGAAGAACACGCGCATCCCGCTCCGTATCGTGTTCTTCGCTGCCGACGGGAAGCGTGTCCGGCAGCTCACGATGACTCCGTGCACGGCTGATCCGTGCCCGCTCTACTCCCCCGGGCGCTGGTACCGCTTCGCGCTCGAGCTGCGGTCGAGCGACAGGCGCCCCGCGGCGAGGATCGGCCCGCTCCGCGAGCTGCGCCGGCTGAGTCGGCTCGCCGAGTGACGGTGCGCTGCGGGCGCGATCCGCTCGGACGTGTCGTCTCGATGCGCTCGGCCCTCGTCCTCGCGGGCGCGCTCGTCGTCGCCGCCGCGTCGCTCTCCCCGGCACGGGGGGAGGGCGCACCGGTCGTCGTCCTCGACCCCGGGCACGACCTGCGGGCGAACCTCGCGACCGAGCCGATCGGGCCAGGCTCGGCGCGGCGCAAGATCAAGGACGGCGGCGGCACGCGCGGGGTCGTCTCCGGGCTGACGGAGGCGGAGCTGAACCTCGCCGTCGCGCAGCGGCTCCGGCCGCTGCTCGAGCGCGCGGGGATTCGCGTACTGATGACGCGCACGCGAACCGCAGGCACGAGCATGGGCAACATCGCTCGCGCGCGGATCGCCAACCGCTCCGGCGCCGCGCTCTTCCTCCGCATCCACGCCGACGGCTCGGCCGACCGCGGCGTGCGCGGCACGCACACGCTGTACCCGGCGCTCCGCCGCGGCTGGACGGACGACGTCTACGCGGAGAGCCGCCGCGCGGCGGCGGTCGTCCAGCGCGAGCTCGTCCGGGCGCTCGGGTTCCCCGATCGCGGGCTCCAGGAGCGCTCCGACTTCACCGGCTTCAACTGGGCCGATGTCCCGGTGATCCTCGTCGAGCTGGGGTTCATGACGAACGCGACGGAGGACCGGCTGCTCGCGACGGCGGCGTACCAGCGGCGCGCCGCACTCGGCCTCTGTCGGGGGACGCTCCGCTTTCTCCGACGCCCGCTCGCGGCCTGCCGGTGACGGCGCGGGCGCGGCCAGCGGACGCCGGCTCGCGCGCTCAGCGCCAGTCGACGGTGACGACCTCGACGGGCTCGGCGAAGCCCTTCAGCGCCTCGGTGCGCGGCGCGGAGAGCCGGAAGCTCGCGGTGAGGCCGGCGAGCGTCTCGGCGCTGACGACGATCTCACCCGCTCCCGCCAGCGCGCCGACACGCGCGGCCACGTGGACGCCCTGGCCGCCATAGTCGGTCGTCTCGCCTCCGGAGCGGAACGCCTGGCCCGCGTGGACGCCGATCCGGACATCCGGGGCCACGATCTCCTCCGCGAGCGCGCGCTGGATCCCGACGGCCGCGTCGATCGCCGCCTTCGGGCTCTCGAACGACGCGAAGAAGCCGTCGCCGGTCGTCTTCACGACCTCGCCGCCGGCGTCGACGATCTGCCGCTCCACGAGCTCGTCGTGCCGCGAGAGCAGGCGCCGCCACTTCTCGTCTCCGAGCGTCTGGAGGAGCTTCGTCGAGTCGACGATGTCGGTGAAGAGGAACGTGCGGCGGGTGGCGACGCGCCCGAGGAGCTCCCGAGCGCGCGCGGCACCGGGTGCCGCGCCGAGCTTCTCGAAGGCCGCGAGCGCGCCCTCGAGCTCGCTCTCGCCCGCGTGGGCGTCTCCCTGACGCTGCAGCGCCAGGCCGAGGAGCAGGCGCGCTTGCGCGGTCTCGTGCGGTGCGCCGACCTCACGCCACTCGTCCCGCGCTCTCCGAAGGCAGCGGATTGCGCCCTCCCAGTCTCGCTCGGCGATCAGGATCCGGCCCCAGGCGATATGGACGGTCGCATCGAACGCGAGCGTCCTCCGCCCTCCGATCCGATAGGCGTCCACGATCTGCTCCATCTCCTCGGTGGCCGCGCGGGCGGCGCGGACGTCGCCGGCCGCGACGGCGATCTCCACCTGGGCTGGCAGACGGCGGAGGCGGGCGAGCGGATCCTCGGTCTCGCGGAGGGAGCTCGTGAGCGACGCGAGGGCAGCCCCGACCTTCCCCTCCGCCAGGCGCAGGAGCGCAAGGCCGGGCTGCGGCTCGCGGCCGAGCTCGTTCGCGGTGCGGTATGCCTCCTCCGCGCCCGCGAGGTCCCCGCGCTGGCGGCGGAGCTCGCCGATCTCGTAGTACCCGCTCGCCGTGACGCTCCGGTCGAAGTCGCTCAGCTCCTCGCAGGCCGCGAACGCCTGCGCCTCGGCCTTGTGCCAGTCGCCGCGGAGCCGGAGCGCCTCGGCGCGGTGGATCCGGCACTTGCCTGGAAACCCGGTCACGTCGAGCCGGTCGCACATCCGGTTCGCGGCCTCCGTCCACTCGGCTGCTCGGCGGAAGTCGCCGAGGTCCTGGCACGCGCTGATCGTGATGCAGTAGACGAGGCCGGCCGCGTGCGGGCCGCAATGCCCGCTCAGCGCGGACGCCGATGCCTCGTCGAGCAGCGCGAGGCCACGGTCGACGTTGCCCGCCTTGATCGCGGTGCGACCCTTGCCGCCGAGCGCGAGGAGCTGCGTCTCTCGGTCGCCCACGCGCCCCGCACGCTCGTACGCCGCGTCGAACAGCTCGTCGGCCCTGGCGAGGTCACCCTCGGCAAAGAGCGCCATGATCGCCTGCGTGAGCTGCAGCCGCGCGTGCTCCGGCGCTTCGGGCTCGTCCGCGAGCAGCCGCTCGGCCGTTGCCAGCCAGCCTCCCGAGACCGCGAACGAGCCTCGCCCTTCGTAGTCCCAGGCGAGCGTGATCGCCATCCGCGCCGCGCCGAGCGTGTCGCCGGCGGCGCTGAACGCGGCGTAGGCGCGCTCGCGGAGCGCGATGGCCTCGTCGAGCCTCCCCGTCCACCAAGCGGCGTCGGCGTGGGTCTCGAGATCGTCCGCCGCGAGCTCACCGGCGCCGGCGGCGTAGAGCGCATAGGCCTCGCGCCAGGCCCCGCGAGCGGCTGCTGCTCGCGCGTCGTCGACCGGTGCCGTCGCCTGCGACATCGAGCGGCCATTGTTGCAGCGGGCGCAAGCCGGAGCGTCAACCGACGAGCGAGCCGAGCCGCTCGAGCGCGTCGAGGATCGTGGTCGGGGGTAGCTCCCGCACGGCGCGCTGTACGAGCGGGGCGACGACGCTCGGGAGGTCGCCGGCCGCCTCCGCCTCCTCGACGGCCTTCTCGAGCCCGTCTCGGATCGCCTCGTCCACCTCCGCTCGAGCGAGCCCGCGCTCGCGGGCGAAGGCGTCGAGAGCGTCGTCGCTACGGAGCGCGAGGACGAGCTCCTCGCGGGTGACGCCGAGCTCACAGGCGGCGCCGGCGAAGCCGGTGAGCGCGAGCTGCTCGAGGAGGGCCTGGATCCCGTTCGGCTTCGTCCACTCGGTCTCGCACGGATCGGCGACCCGCGCGGGGGTGTACGAGCCGCCTCCGAGTGCCGCGAACGGGACGAGCACCGCGACGACGGCCGCGAGGGCGAGCGCAACCGGGCGTGCTCGGCTCACAGCGGCTCTCCTCTGCCGACGGCGATGGGGACGAGTGCGGAGAGCGCGAGCGCAGCGGCGATCAGGAACGGCTGCGTGAACGCGCTCGTGATCGCGCGGTCGAGCTGCTCCTCGAGCTCGGCGAGCAGGGCCCGGTACGCGGGCTCGTCGGGTCGATCCTCGAACGCCGACGCGACATCGGGGCGCTCCTGCGCCTGCGCGGCGTCGACGGCCGCGAGGACGTCGCGAGCGATGCGGAGCTTGTCGAGAGGCGCGATGGGGGCGTCCAGCACCGCTGCCGTGCCGGCGCGGATCGCGAGCTCCTCGTTGCGATCGAGCGCGGAGGCGAGAACGGGCGCGAGGAGCAGGAGGCCGGCAACGACGCCCGCATGGCGGGCGGCGAGCGTCCAACCCCCGTGGACGACCTGGTCGGCCTTGCCGGCCACCGCGCGCTCGGTCAGCGCGAGGAGGGCGAGGCCGATCCCGACGCCGATGAGGAGCTGCGGGGGGATCGTCCACGCCCAGCCCGCGCGCGGGAGGAGCGCGAGCGCTGCGAGGCCCCCGCCCACGAGGATCGTTCCCGCCGCCATCCGCGGTCCCGCGTCGCTTCCCGGCGGTGTGAGTCGGGCGGTCGCGATCGCCGCTGCGGGCATGACCGTGACGACGAGCCCGGCCAGGGCGGGCGACATGCCCCAGCCGTCGACGAGGAGGAGGACGACGAGGAAGAGCGCGGCGACGAGGCCTCCCGAGAGGAAGAAGAGCGCCGCGTTCGCCGCCCAGTGCGGGCGCTCGGCAGGAGGTGCGAGCGGGTGCGCGCGGATGCCGGCGAGGACTCCGACCAGCGCGAGCACGATCGGCACCTGCGCGAGGAAGATCGACTCCCAGCCCGCGATCTGCGTGAGCACGCCGCCCGCGGCGGGGCCGAGGGCTGTCCCGACGACTCCTGCGCTCACCCACATGCGGGCGGCGCGCGCCTCGCTCGAAAGCGTCTCGGAGAGGAGGACGAGCGCGGCGGTCACCATCAGCGCGTTGCCCGCGGCTTGGACCGCACGCGCCCCGACGAGGACGTCGAACGACCACGCGAGCCCGCAGGCGAGGGTCGCGAAGGCGAACACGACCGTCCCGGCCGCGAAGGCGCCGCGCGGGCGACGCCGCGCGACGAGCGCCGCCGGCACCGCGAGCAGGCAGAACGCGAGGTTGTACGCGGTGAGCGTCCACGAGACGCTCGTGATCCCGACCTCGAACTCGCGGAGGATGTCGGGCAGCGCGAGCGTGACGATGGAGGAGTCGGCGAGCGCGAGACCGATCGCGACGCCGAGCAGCCCGGTGCGCACGCGCGCCACGGGCTTCGGTCAGAACGCGCCCGCGTACGCGTTCAGCGCCGGCTGGCCACCGAGGTGCGCGTAGAGGACGGTCGAGCCCGCGGCGATGCGCCCCGAGCGGACGAGGTCGATGAGCGCGGCCATCGACTTCCCCTCGTACACCGGGTCGGTGAGCATCCCCTCGAGCCGCGCACAGAGGCGAATCGCGTCGAGGGTCTTCTCGTCCGGGATGCCGTAGCGCCCCGCGTGCCACTCGTCGAGGAGGACGATCTCCTCGTCCCGAAGCTCGCGCCCGAGCCCGATCGCCGACGCCGTGCGCCGCGCGATGCGCGCGATCTGCTCCCACGTCTTCGTGACCGTCGCCGAGGCGTCGATCCCGAGCACCGAGCGCGGGGTCTCCTGGGCTGCGAAGCCGGCGACCATCCCGGCCTGCGTCGACCCCGTCACCGAGCAGACGACGATCGTGTCGAAGACGACGCCGAGCTCGCGCTCCTGCTCGGCGACCTCCTCGGCCCAGCGCGCGAAGCCGAGACCGCCGAGCGGGTGGTCGGACGCGCCGGCCGGGATCGGGTACGGCTTCCCGCCCGCGGCCTCGACCGAGGCGATCGCCTCCTCCCAGCTTCGGCGGAACCCGATGTCGAATCCCGCAGGGTCGAGTCGCACGTCGGCCCCCATGATCCGCGAGAGGAGGATGTTCCCGACCTTGTCGTAGACGACGTCGGGCCAGTCCACCCAGTGCTCCTGGACGAGGACGCAGCGAAGCCCGAGCCGGGCCGCCACGGCCGCGACTTGCCGGGTGTGGTTCGACTGCACCCCGCCGATGGAGACGAGCGTGTCGCAGCCCTGCGCGAGAGCGTCGGCGGCGAGGTACTCGAGCTTGCGCACCTTGTTGCCGCCGTACGCGAGGCCGGAGTTGCAGTCCTCGCGCTTGGCCCAGATGTCGACCTCTCCGCCGAGGTAGTCGCTCAGCCGCTCCAGTCGGTGCACCGGCGACGGGCCGAAGAGGAGCGGAATGCGGTCGAAGCGCTCGAGGCCCATGTGCCCGATCCTATGCGCTCGAACGCACGCCATCTGCCCTGCGGCGTGCGACCTCCTCCCGCACGACCGGCACCACCTCGCGGCCGAGGAGCTCGATCGCTCGGAGCACGCCCTCGTGCGGCGGGCCGCCGACGGTGAGCTGGAGGAGGAAGCGGTCGTGCCGGAAGAGCTCGTGCTGCCACAGGATCTTCTCGACCACGTCTTCGGGGGCACCCACGAAGTTCGCTCCCCGTAGCGTCGCGGAGGCCTCGTAGTCCGAGCGGCGGAGCGGCGGCCATCCGCGCTCCCGCCCGATCCGGTTCATCGCCGAGGCGACGTACGGGAAGGACTCCTCGATCGCCTGCGCCCTCGTCTCGGCGAGGTAGCCGTGCGAGTTGATCCCGAGCGCAGGGAGCGGATCGTGGCCCGCCTCTCGCGCCGCGCGGCGGTGGAGCTCGACGAAGGGCGCGAACCGTTCCGGAAGCCCGCCGATGATCGCGAGCGCCATCGGCAGCCCGAGCATCCCCGCCCGCACGGCCGACTCGGGTGTCCCGCCGACCGCGACCCAGACGGGGAGCGCGTCCTGGAGCGGTCGCGGGTAGACGCCGTGCCCTGCCGGCGTGCGGCCCGTCTCGCGGATGTGGAGCAGCGCCGCGAGCTTCTCTTCGAACAGCCGGTCGTAGTCGCGCAGGTCGTAGCCGAAGAGCGGGAACGACTCGAGGAACGACCCGCGGCCGACCATGATCTCCGCGCGCCCGCTCGAGAGGAGGTCGAGGGTGGAGAACTCCTCGAAGACCCGCACCGGGTGATCCGAGCTGAGGACGGTGACCGTGCTCGTCAGGCGGATGCGCTTCGTCCGCGCGGCCACGGCGGCGAGCACGACGGCAGGGGTCGAGACCGCGTAGTCGGGCCGGTGGTGCTCGCCGACGCCGAAAACGTCGAGCCCGACCTCGTCGGCGAGCTCGGCCTCCTCGAGCACCTCCGCGAGCCGCCGGTCGGCGCCGATGGGCTCGCCAGTCGCCGGGTCGGCGCGCACGTCCGCGAAGGTGAAGACCCCGATCTCCACGCCCGGGTTGTACCGCTCGCGACCGCCCGCGTGCTCAGCGCATCCGCGGCGCAGAGACGACGAGGTGCAGCGCGCAGAGGAGGCCGACGGCGAGCAGGCGCGCCCACTGCTCCCACGATGCCTCCCAGGCGGTCCAGGCGACGGCCCACGGGAGCAGCACGATCCACATCACGACCTCGGGCACGGGGCTGAGCCCGCGGAGCCAGTCGTACGTCTCGGCGAGCGTCTCCGGCGAGACCGCGAGGAGCGTGAAGAAGCTGGACCACGTCGCGACCATCGCTCCGAACCAGAGGGTTCCCGGAGCGGCTCGTGCCTGGGAGGGTCTCGTTCTCCGGTCGCTTCGGTCGGCTGGCATCCCGTCGCTGAGCCTACCGACGCCACACAGGAGCGCCTCGTACCGGTAGCGTCCCGCCGATGAGCGCCGACGTGACGAGCGAGAAGGCTGAGCCAAAGCCCCACTACGAGCCGCCGAAGGGGGCTCAGATGACCGGTACCTGGGGTCGCGGCCGCAAGGCGATCGAGTACGCGGCGATCGCGAAGTGGATCGTCCTGCGCAAGAAGGAGAAGCCCGCCGCGGAGATCTTCTCCGTGTCCTACATCGCCGACGGAGGCGACGAGCGTCGCCCCGTCACGTTCGTCTTCAACGGCGGCCCCGGCGCCGCCTCCGCGTACCTGCACATGGGCGCGGTCGGCCCGAAGCGCGTCGACTTCCCGCCCGACGGCACGCTGCCCACGCTGCCGCCGAAGCTCGTCGAGAACGAGTCATCGTGGCTCGCGTTCAGCGATCTCGTCTTCGTCGACCCGGTCGGGACCGGCTTCAGCCGCGTCGTCGATCAGAACGCTGCGAACGAGAAAGAGAAGGGGAGCGGGAAGGAGTCGAAGGAGGACGCGGTCGACCCGAAGGAGTACTTCGGCTACGAGCGCGACCTCGAGTCGCTGTGCGAGTTCATGAGTCGCTGGCTCTCCGAGCACGGCCGCTGGGGCTCGCCGGTCTTCATCGCCGGAGAGAGCTACGGCGGCTACCGCGTCGGGCGTCTCGTCAAGGTGCTCCAGGAGAAGACGGGCATCGGGCTGAACGGCGCGGTTCTCATCTCGCCGGCGCTCGAGATCACGGGCCTCGAGCCGACCGACTACGACGTCCTCGGCTGGGTCGACCGGGTGCCGACGATGGCGGCCGCCGCGCTCCACCACGGCCGCTCGCGGGCCTTCCGGAGAGGCACGTCGCTCGAGCGCGTCCTGCGGGCGGCCGAGGAGTTCGCGACGGGCGAGTATGCGACGTTCCTGATGCGCGGCGCGGCGACCCCGGCGCGCGAGCGCGAGCGCGTCCTCTCTCGCCTCGGCGCGCTCGTCGGCCTCCGCGACGAGATCGTCTCGCGCTGCGAGGGGAGGATCGGCGTCCTCACCTTCGTCCGCGAGCTTCTGCGCGAGGAGCGGAAGGTCCTCGGGCTCTACGACGCGACGATCACGGCGACCGATCCGTTCCCCGACCGGGGCGAGCTGTCGTGGCCCGATCCGACGCTCGCGGGCATCAGCCCGGCGTACACGATGGCGGTGAACCGGATGCTGCGGCAGGAGATCGGGGTGGAGACCGAGCGTGAGTACGCGCTCCTCTCGTACGAGGTCTTCACCTCGTGGAAGCACGATGCGGAGCACCACGCGTTCGCCTCGCCGCCGGGCGCGACGGACGACTTCCGCTACGGGATGGCTCTGAACCCGCACCTGAAGGCGTTCCTCACGCACGGCCGCTACGACCTCGTCACGCCGTACTACACGAGCGACCGCCTGCGCAACCTCATGCGCCTGGACCCGCAGACGGCCGAGCGCGTGACGGTCGAGCACTACGGCGGCGGCCACATGTTCTACGCCTGGGAGTCGAGCCGCCACGCCTTCTCGCGGGCGATCGCCGCGTTCGTCGCCGACGCTTGTGCGGCCTCGTAACCCTGCACGGGCAACCGGGTCATCGTGCAGGCGGCGATCGTGACGGTTCCGGCGAGACCTCGACTTCCTGGTCGCGCAGGTAGCGGGAGAGCTTGCTCGAGCTCCAGCGTGCAGGCGGGACTCGGCGCTTGCTGCCGAATCGGGGTGCTGCTCCCGGCAAACGCCTCGAGAGGCCGCACGAAGTAGCGGCGAGCTACGCGGCTGCGCCCTCGAGCGCCAGCCCATCGTCGCCTGCGGCGACGGCCTCGACGTCCGGGCGCCGCACGAGCAGCGCGAGCAGGAGGGCCGCCGCGGCGATGAAGAGCGCGCTGCCGAAGTAGGCGACGTGGAATCCGTCGACGAGCGCCTGCGCCTGGTCGGCGGGTCGGGGCTCGCGACCGAGCCCGGCGAGCGTGTCCGTCGTCGCGCTCACGGCGAGGGTGGCGAGCACCGCGAGGCCGAGCGCGCCGCCGATCTGCTGCGACGTGTTGTAGATGCCCGATGCGAGCCCGGCGTCGTCGCTCGGGATCCCGCTCGTCGCGATGAGGGTCACCGGGACGAAGGTGAGCCCCATGCCGATCGAGGTGAGCACGACCCCGGGGAGGAAGTCGGAGACGTACTCGCCTCCCGGCTGGAGGCGCTGGAAGAGGAGGAGCCCGATCACCGCCGACCCCATCCCGATGAGCGGGACCCGGCGAGCGCCGAGGGCGGGGACGAGTCGCTGCGAGAGCCCTGCGCCGACGACGATTCCGGCCGTGAAGGGGAGGAACGCGAGGCCGGCCTCGAGCGCCGAGAAGCCGAGCACGCGCTGGAGGTAGAGCGTGTTGAAGTAGAAGGTGGCGAACATCCCGGCGGCGACCAGGAACATCGCGACGTTCGCCGCCCGCACCGTCCTCGTGCGGAAGATCGAGAGACGGACGAGCGGGTCGGAGGAGCGGCGCTCGACGACGACGAAGGCAGCGAGCACGGTGAGCGCGAGCGCGAAGAAGCCGCCGGTGTGCAGGGACGTCCAGCCCTTCTCCTGCGCCTTCACGATCCCGTAGACGAGCGCGAGCAGGCCGGCGGTGACGGTGACCGCGCCGGCGAGGTCGAATCCGCGGTGCTCGTGTGCGTCCTTCGACTCGGGCACGTCGCGGAGCGCAGCGAGGAAGACCGCGAAGCCAATCGGGAGGTTGATGTAGAAGATCCAGGGCCACGAGAACGCGGTCGTGAGGACGCCTCCGAGCACGAGGCCGACCGCGCCGCCGCCGACAGCGATCGCCGCCCAGACGCCCATGGCCTTCGTGCGCTCCGCGCCCTCGGCGAAGGTCGTCGTGATGATCGAGAGCGCCGCCGGAGCGATGAGCGCTGCGCCGAGACCCTGGAGGCCGCGGAAGACGATGAGCGCCTCTTCGCTCGGCGCCAGCGCGTTCAGGAGGGATGCGACTGTGAAGACGACGACGCCGATCAGGAACACGCGCTTGCGTCCCACGAGGTCGCCGGCCCGTCCGCCGAGCAGCAGGAAGCCGCCGAACGTCAGCGCGTACGCGTTGACGACCCACTGCAGGTTCGCGTCGGACATGCCGAGGTCGGACTGGATGGAGGGGAGCGCGACGTTCACGATCGTCGCGTCGAGGATCACCATGAACTGCGCCATGCAGACGAGCGTGAGGACGAGCCAGGGGTTGCGGTGCTCTGCGGCCACGTGGGGTTCCTAACGTCGAGGGACGGATCGCTGTTCCGGCACGCTAGCCGCGCGCACACGCCGCGGCGGTGCGGTTCACCGCACTCGTGCAGCGGCGGGCCGTACGTACGATGGTCGCGTGCACGAGTCACTGGCGGCTCCCGCCGAGGCCCAGCTCGAGCGTCACCGCGTCGAGCTCATGGCCTTCTGCTACCGCATGCTCGGGTCCGCGGACGCCGAGGACGCGGTGCAGGAGACCATGTTGCGCGCCTGGCGGGGGATCGACCGCTTCGAGGGGCGCTCGGCGCTCCGCTCGTGGCTCTACCGCATCGCGACGAACGTCTGCTTCGACATGCTCGAAGGACGCAAGCGGCGCGCGCGGCCGATAGACCTCGGCCCGGCCGGCGAGCCCCTCGCCGAGAACCTGCGCACGCCGGAGGTGCCCTGGATCGAGCCGATGCCCGACGGGCTCGTCGTCCCGGACGGCGATCCCGCCGACGTCGTCGCTGCGCGCGAGTCGGTGCGGCTTGCTCTCGTCGCGGCGCTCCAGCACCTGCCGCCGAAGCAGCGCGCAGCGCTCATCCTCTGCGAGGTGCTGCGCTGGCAGGCCTCAGAGGTCGCCGAGCTGCTGGAGACGAGCGTCGCCTCGGTGAACAGCGCGCTCCAGCGGGCGCGCGCGACCCTCGGCTCGCTGCAGCTGTCGTCGACGACGACCGCGCCGTCTATCGACGCCGCCGACGCCGAGCTCCTCGACCGCTACGTCGCCGCGTTCGAGGCCTACGACATGGCGGCCCTGACCGAGTTGATCCGCGAGGACGCGATCCAGTCCATGCCGCCGTTTGATCTCTGGCTCTCGGGCCGCGACGACATCTTCACCTGGTGGCTCGGGCCCGGGATCGGCTGTCGCGGCTCGCGTCTCGTGCCGGCCGGCTCGGCGAACGGCGCGCCCGCGTTCGGCCAGTACAAGCCCTCCCAGACGGGGAACGGGTACGACCCGTGGGCGCTCCAGGTGCTCGAGGTGGAAGGCGGGCGCATCGCCGAGCTCACGTTCTTCCTCGACACCGAGCGGCTCTTCCCGCTCTTCGGACTTCCACCGCGACTCGACGGAGGCGCAGAGTCGTCGTAGGGGCGAGGCAAGCCTCTCCCCTACGGGCGGCGGACGGTCGGGGCGTACTGCGCAACACCGGGGGGTCAGGTCCCTCTTGTTGCGCGCGTGCTCGATGCCTTCCCTCATGACCGCGCAACACCAGGGGTCACGCAGCACCAGGGGTCAGGTCGCGTTCGTTGCGCGCGCGCGCGCGACGCTTTCCCTCGTCGCAACACGGGAGACCTGACCCCCTTGTTGCGGGGTCGCTCTCGTCCCGGCACGGGGTCGGCGCGGCGGGGGCGGTCGAGTCGTAGGGGCGAGGCAAGCCCCGCCGCTACGACTCGAGAGCCTCCGGATCGATCCAGAAGACCTCCCAGTGGTGGCCGTCGGGATCCAGGAAGCTGCGGGCGTACATGAAGTCCATCTCCGTGGGGTCGCCCGCGGGCGAGGCGCCGAGCGCAAGCGCCTTGTCGTAGAAGGCGTCGACGTCCTCGCGGCTCTCGGCCGAGAGCGCGATCATCGTCTCGATCTGCCTCGTCGAGTCGACCACCTCCTTCGAGGTGAAGCTCGAGAAGAACTCCTCGCGCAGGAGCATCACGACCGCCTGGTCGTTGACGACCATCGCGGCCGCGTTCTCGTCGGTGAAGCGCGGGTCGAGCTCGAACCCGAGCTCGCCGAAGAACCTCTTCGCGCGTTCGAGGTCGCGCGTCGCGAGGTTCGGGAGAATCATCCGTCCGCCGGCTCTCGTCACCGGTTCCTCCTTCGCCGTAGCTCCTCTGGGGTCAGACGATCACAGGTCAGACGATGACAGGACGGCAGACTCAGCGCCCGAGCGATGACTCGTGAACCGGCTCCAGGTCTGTATGGTGCCGTCGCCACCCGGGAAGAAAGGAGCGAGGGAGTGACCGAGCAGGAACAGGGCGGGCGCGACCGCCTGGCCGCGCACGAGCGGCTCTCGACGGGAGCGCTCGCGCGCTGGACACGCTCCTGCGCGGAGCACCCGTGGCGCGTGATCCTCGCCTGGGTCGCGATCATCGTGGCGCTCGTCGCCCTCGTCGCGACGATCGGCGGGAGCCTCCGCGACGAGTTCTCCATCCCGGGCTCCGACACGCAGCGGGCCACCGACCTGATCGAGGCGGAGTTCTCCTCCGAGCAGGGCAGCGGGCTGAACCTCGTCTTCGCCGCGCCCGAAGGGGAGCGTCTCGACACCCCCGAGCGGAAGGCGGCGATCGAGGCCGCCATCGCGAGGCTTCAGGGCCCCGAGTTCCGCGGGAGCGAGGAGCGGGCCGGCATCGCGAGCGTGGGCGACCCGTTCGCGGACGGGACGATCTCGGACGACGGCAGGATCGGCTACACCGAGGCGAAGTTCGACCGCGTGATCTACGACCGCGACCGGGAGGCCGTCCTCGCGGTGCAGGAGGCCGTTCGCGAGACGGTCGAGCCGGCCGGCATCGTCGCCGAGTTCAACGGCGAGGCGGAGTTCCCGCCGATCGAGCAAGGCATCCAGGAGATCCTCGGCCTGCTCGCGGCGCTCGTCGTGCTGCTCGTCGTCTTCCGCACGTTCACGGCCGCGGCGATCCCGATTGGCCTCGCGCTCGTCGCCGTGGGTAGCGCCTTCCTCCTGCTCTTCATCTGGGCGGGCTTTACGGACATCAACACGGTCACGCCACTCCTCGTGTCGATGATCGGGATCGGCGTCGGCATCGACTACTCGCTCTTCATCGTCACCCGTTTCCGGCAGCTCCTGCATGAGGGACTCTCGCCGGCGGACGCGGCGGCCGAGGCCGGGGCGTCAGCCGGCCGGGCGGTGCTCTTCGCCGGGCTCACGGTCGCGATCTCGGTGAGCGGGCTCGCGCTCTTCGGGCTCGACTTCGTGACGAAGCTCGGCTTCGGAGCCTCGCTCGGCGTCCTCACGACGGTGTTGATCGCGAACTCGCTCCTGCTTGCCGTGCTCGCCAAGCTCGGGCACAAGGTGGATCGCCTGAAGATCCCCTTCCTCAGGCCGATCGACGACGCGGAAGAGGCTCGCGAGCGGACGCTGATCGCTGGCTGGGGTCGGTTCGTGACCGCCCACCACCGGCCGATCTTCGTGATCCTGCTCCTCTTCGGGCTCGTCCTCTCCGCGACGTCGGCCCTCGTCCGCCTCGGCGCCTCCGACCAGGGCACGCAGCCGACCGAGCAAACGGCCCGGCGCGCGTACGACCTGCTCGCGGAGGGCTTCGGGCCCGGCTTCAACGGGCCGATTCCGATCGTCGTCGATATCAACGGCGACGCCGACGCGCCGCAGCGGATCTACGACGGGGTGCGCGCGCTCCCCGACGTCGCGTCCGTCGCGGAGCCGAACACGAACGACGCCGGCACGGTCGCGATCGTGTTCGTGACGCCCGACTCGGCCCCCCAGGACGAGGCAACGGAGGAGCTCGTGCACCGGCTGCGCGACGACGTGATCCCCGCCGCGCTCGAGGGCGGCGACGCGGTGGCCTACGTCTCCGGCCTGAACGCTGCGTTCATCGATATCGGCGACCGCATCTACGAGCGGCTGCCGCTCTTCCTCCTCTACATCATCGGGGTCACGTCCATCGTGCTCGCGATGGCGTTCCGCTCGATCGTCGTCTCGCTCACTGCGGCGGTGACGACGATCATGTCGGCGTTCGTGGGCTTCGGCGTGCTCACGCTCGTCATCCAGGAGGGCTACCTGCTCGGCCTCACGGGCCTCGACCGCACGGGGCCGATCGAGACCTTCGTGCCGCCGATCGCGTTCGCGATCATGTTCGGCCTCTCGATGGACTACATGGTCTTCCTCACGAGCCGCATCCGCGAGGAGCACGTCCACGGGCTGAACACTCGGGAAGCCGTCGAGCACGGAATCGCGGCGATCGGCCGTGTGGTCGTGGCCGCTGCGCTCATCATGGGCACGGTCTTCGCCGCGTTCGTCCTCACGCCCGATCGGGTCTCGAAGGAGTTCGGGCTCCTGCTCGCGGTCGCCATCCTCACCGACGCGCTCGTCGTGAAGATGACGCTCATTCCGGCGTTCTTCACCTGGCTCGGGGAGAAGACCTGGTACATCCCGCGCTGGCTCGACAGAGCGCTTCCGAACATCACGATCGAGCCGCCGCACGACGGCGAGTCTCCGCAGCGGGAAGGTGGAACCGCAGTCGAGCCCGAGCCGAGCGCGACGGAGGCGTGACCGAGGCGGACGCTCCTCGAGATGAGCGCGCGGATCGCCTGTCCCGAGTGCGGTGAGACCGACGCGCTCCGAGGCGAGCGCGAGGGCACGATCATCTGGATCACCTGCGGGCGCTGTCTCCACCGATGGCCACGCGATCCCGACGTCTGCCCTCGGTGCCGTGCGCGGACGATGGGGGATCGCAGGGAGCCGCTCTACCAGAAGGCTCGTGGGACGCAGCAGTCGATCATCGGGTACCGCGTCGTGCCCATGTGCTCGAGGTGCGGCTACGAAGCGTGGTGAGCGAGCTCGGAACAGGCGCTCACGGAAGCCATCCCTCGCGGTAGGCCGTCACCTGCCGCCGGGGCACCTGCGCGTACGCGACCCTCGCGTCGTTCGTCTCCTCCTCGACGCCGGCAGCGTGTCGTCGCGCCGTCTCGTCGGCGGGGTACGCGCCCCAGCCGGGATCGTCCTGATGCTCGCGCGCGCCGACCGCGACGACTACGCATCCCTCGCCGGCGCCGATGATGGTGTGGCTCATGCGGGGCGGGCAGTGCACGAAGTCCCACGCTCGCAGTGGCCGCTCCTCTCCCTCGGCTAGGAGCAGCGCCTCGCCTGCGACGACGAGGAAGTCCTCCTGGTCGGCCTCCCAGTGGTACATCGACATCGGCTCGCCGGGCCCGAGGACGAAGATGTGGATGCCGAGTTGCGGGAACCGCGTGTCGCCCTCCAGGTCGCACACCGCGCCCCGGCCCTCGGCGGCTCTCCACTCGGCATCGCGGGCGTTCAGGACGTACCAGCCCTCACCGCGGGCGATGAGCCCGTGCTCCGTCCGCTCGAGAGGTGCTTCCGGGACCACCCGGGGAGCTTGCAGCACCGCTCGACTCCGTGCAAGCCGCCAGGCTTCGCGCTCCTGCCGACCGCCTCCCGGGCTTCGACGCCGCGAGCGGTTCGTCAGGCTTCGGCCAGGAACGCGAGCACCCGCTCGGTCAGGAGCTTCGCGGCCTCCTCGTCGTAATCCGGCACGCTAGCGTCGGCGAAGAGGTGCCCAGCGCCTGGGTAGAGGAAGAGCTCGGCCGCGCCACGTGTTGTGGCGGCGAGCTCGCGGGCGGCGTCGACGTCCCCCTCGCCCACGAAGTACGGATCGGCGTCCATCCCGTGGATCTGCACCGGCAAACCGGTCGGCCATGCACCGAAGGCCGAAGCAGGCACGCACGAGTGGAAGAGGAGCGCGCCCTTCGCGCCGGGGCGGGTCTGGGCGAGCTTCTGAGCGGGCAGCACTCCGAGCGAGAAGCCGGCGTAGACGAGCTCGGCGGGCAGCCCGTCCGCTGCGCGAACGCCGCGCTCGACGATCTCGTCGAAGCCGACGCTCTCGGCGTATGCGACGCCCTCGTCGATCGAGCCGAACGTGCGCCCGTCGAAGAGATCGGGTGTGTGGACCGTGTGGCCTGCCTGCCGCAGCTCGTCCGCGAAGGCGTGGAAGCCCGGGGTCTGACCCTGCACGTGGTGGAAGAGCAGCACCTCCGCCATCTCGTCTCCTCTCGTGTGAGCGTGGAGACGAGACGATACGGTGCGCAACAGGGGGTCAGGTCTCCCGTACGCAACAGGGGTCAGGTCTCCCGTGTTGCAGGGCGCGCAACAGGGGTCAGGTCTCCCGTGTTGCAGGGCGTCGTGCGAAGGCCGTGCAGCGACGAGGAGACGGGACCTCCTGGTCGTTTCCGGGCTGCGCAGGGCGAAGAGGACTCGATCTTCAACGTGCCACAGGTTCAGGGGGCAGGATGCGCTGGACCGTCCCGATGTCGGCTCGGGCTCTTCCGCATCCCATCGCGGGGAGGCGCGACCGGGTTAGCGGCGAGGCCTCGATCGGGTCGTTTGATCTCGACAAGCCCCGCAACACGGGAGACCTGACCCCCTGTTGCGCAGACGATACGGTGAACCCGTGAGCCTCGACCTCACGATCGTCCCGGCGAACCACGCGAGCTGCGAAGACCTCGGAGCCGTGTTCGGCGCGCGTGGATCGGCCGCCCGCTGCTGGTGCCAGCGCTACAAGCTGGCGCCGAAGGAGGCGTTCAAGCACTTCCCGGCCGAGGAGCGTGCTCACCGGCTCCGCATGCAGACCGAGTGCGGGAACCCGCGAGCCGAGACGACGGCAGGCCTTGTCGCGTACCTCGACGGCGAGCCGGTCGGCTGGTGCGCGGTCGAGCCGCGCACGCACTACCCGGGGCTCCTGCGCGTCTACCGAACGCCTTGGGAGGGGCGCGACGAGGACAAGGAGGACGACACCGTGTGGGCGGTGACGTGCGTGTTCACCCGTGCGGGGTACCGGGGGCGTGGCATGAGCTACGCGCTCGTGCGAGCGGCCGTCGCGCATGCCCGTGAGCGCGGCGCCCGCGCGCTCGAGGGCTACCCGATGGTCACCGAGCCGGGCCGGAAGGTGAGCTGGGACGAGATCCACGTCGGGACGCGCAAGGTGTTCGAGGCGGCGGGCTTCCGCGAGGTGAGCCGCCCGAGCAAGCGCCGTGTCGTGATGCGGGTCGACTTCTGATCCTGCAACAGGGGTCAGGTCTCTCCTGTTGCAGGCCGTCGTGTTGGCGCCGAGCGAACGAGGCGCCGTCACCTCCGCTCTCTTCTTCAGGGCGTGCGGGCGGGGCAAGCGCGGTCTCGGTGTCCGGCTCGCGCAACGCTTCGGACCTGACCCCCCGCTGACACACGCGAACGTCGTGCAGGTGCAGCGGGCGCTTCCGGAGGCATTGAGCGCTCGAGCTTGACGATCGGCTCGCGGATTCGCGTGCATCTGCTCGTCGTCGCCGTCCTCGACCAGCGAGTACCCGTCGTTGCGTTCGTGCGACTCGGGCAGCCGGCAGTAGTCGTGAGAGTCCGGCGCCTCGAAAGCGACGCGATTTCACCCGCGGTCAGGACGGTGACCGCGTCGCTATTCCCTACGAGGGGGCCTCCTCTACGCGGCTGCCTGGAACCGCGCGAACCGTACCTCGAGCAGCTCCGGGTCAGGCCGCCAGGCCTTGCGCGAGGGTGCCTCGATCGCCGCTCCGTGGAAGCCCTTGAGGACGTCGAGCATCGGCCCGTCTTCGTCCTCGAGGAGGCGGGGGGAGACGTGCACGCGGAGGTTGGGCGCCACACCCACGAGGTCCTCGTCGAAGGCGCGGTGGTGGATCGAGCAGAGAGCGAGGCCGTTCGAGACGACCGGGTCGCCGGCTTCCTCTACGTCCGGAACGATGTGGGCCGCATCGAGCAGCCGTACCTCACGCAGCCGGCAGATCGCGCAGCGGTCACGGTAGGCGGGGAGAACGGCGCCGCGGAACTGCGCCTGATGGATGCGCTGCCTGACCTCGCGCACGACGTAGCGCCGCTCGATCTCGTCGGGGATGTGGACGGGCTCGCGCTCGTCGTAGGGCCCGCGCATCTTGCCGAAGGTCAGCAAGACGCGGAGCTCGGACGGCTCGTCCCGCTCGACGAAGGTGGGGTAGATCGGCCGGTACCAGTTCGGCCGCGTGCCGACGAAGTAGACGAGCGGGACGTCGAGCAGATGCGCGCTCCGGAGCCAGCGGTTGAAGTGGTTGTCGGGGTCGTCGCCCTGGTAGCGGTAGAGGACACCGTCGGGCGTCTGCTCGTCCCGGTATCGGATCTGCTTGGGCGAGCTGTTGACCGAGAGCGCGGCGGGGCCGCGCTGCACGCCGGCTGCGCGGTAGATGCCGTACGCGCGGTTGAGGAACGGAACTCGCCGGCCGCGGAAGTTGAACCCTTCGGCGAGCGCATGGTACGGAATGTCGGCTCCCCACTTCGCCTGGAGCACGTCGAGCGCCGCGAAGCACGCGCTGCGGACGTCGTCGTCGCGCACGTGGCCATTTTGGGCTCAGTCGCGGTGACGTCACGGATCACGGCGGAAGCGGAGCGCTGCCGCTCCAGCCGGACGCGGTAGAGACCTCGTGACGCGGCCTCGCACTCGTGCACGCGACCCCGGCGAAGCCAGTGCCGACAACCGGACGCTTCGCAACGGGAGAGACCTGACCCCTGTTGCGGAGACCTGCCCCCCGTTGCGTGACCAGCGCTGCGGTCCCTACGAGCAGCCCGTGTTGGTGCCGCAGTCGCGGCAGGTGTAGCACGAGCCCGTCCGCACCATGCGGCCTCCGCAGCGGGCGCACTCGACCGCGTCCTCCCACTGGTTGAAGAGCGCCGTCTGGCCGGGCGGGGGCGCCTCGGTCACCGCCGCGACCGCCGAGACCGCCTCCTCACCCGCCTCCGCGTAGGCCGCGGCGAGCCGCGCTTTCACCTCGGGTGTCAGGATCCCGGCCTCCTCCTGCTGCTCGGGGGAGAGGAACTTCTTGCCCATCCAGCGGAAGATGTAGTCGACGATCGACTTCGCGACGCGAATGTCCGGGTCGTTCGTCAGGCCCGAGGGCTCGAAGCGCATGTGGCTGAACTTCGAGACGTACACCTCGAGTGGGACGCCGTACTGGAGCCCGAGCGAGACGGAGATCATGAACGAGTTCATGAGGCCGGCGAGGGTCGTGCCCTCCTTCGCGATATCGACGAAGATGTCGCCGGGGGTGCCGTCCTCGAAGAGCCCGACGTGGATGTAGCCCTCGTACTCGCCGACCTTGAACTTGCGGCCGACCTCGACCCGGTCGTCGGGGAGGCGCCGCCGCTGCGGGAGCGGGCTGACCACGACCTGACCGCCACCGGGGGTCACGGTGACCGTCGCCTCGCCCTTCTTCGAGAGCGGCTGCGCGACCTTGCAGTTGTCGCGGTAGATCGCGATCGCCTTCACGCCGAGCCGCCAAGCCTCGACGAAGAGCTGCGAGATCTCCTCGACCGTGACTTCCTCGGGGAGGTTGACGGTCTTCGAGATCGCGCCGGAGATGAAGGGCTGGACGGCGCCCATCATCTTGACGTGGCCCATGTAGTGGATCGCCCGGTCGCCGATCGCGCAGTCGAAGACCGGGTAGTGCTCGGTCTTGACGTAGGGGGCGCCGACGATCGTGTTGCGCTCGTCGATGTAGGCGACGATCTCCTCGACCTCCTTCGGCGCGTAGCCGAGCTTCTCGAGCGCCATCGGCACGGTGCGGTTGACGATCGTGATCTCGCCGCCGCCGACGAGCTTCTTCGACTTCACGAGCGAGAAGTCCGGCTCCACGCCCGTCGTGTCGCAGTCCATCATGAAGCTGATCGTCCCGGTCGGAGCGAGGACGGTCGCCTGCGCGTTGCGGAACCCCGAGACCTCGCCGAGCTCGAGCGCGTCGTCCCACGCGCGGCGGGCGGCGGCGAGCAGGTCGTCGGGCACGGAGTGCGCGTGGTCGATGTTCCCGACCGCGGCGCGGTGCTTGGCGATGACGCCGAGCATCGCGGCGGCGTTCGGCCGGTAGCCGGCAAAGGGGCCCATCCGCTTCGCGATCTCGGCCGACTTGCGGTACGCGCGCCCGGTCATGAGCGCGGTGATCGCGGCCGCGTACGCGCGCCCCTCGTCGGAGTCGTACGGGAGCCCGCGCGCCATGAGCAGCGCGCCGAGGTTCGCGTAGCCGAGCCCGAGCTGGCGGTACGCCTTCGCGTTCCGCTCGATCTCGGGCGTGGGGTACGAGGAGTAGCCGACGATGATCTCCTGTGCGAGGAAGACGGTGTCGACCGCGTGCTCGAACGCCTCGATGTCGAACTCGCCGTCCTCGCCGCGGAACTTCATCAGGTTGAGCGAGGCGAGGTTGCAGGCGGAGTCGTCGATGTGCATGTACTCCGAGCACGGGTTCGAAGCGTTGATCCGACCCGAGTTCGGGCACGTGTGCCAGGAGTTGATCGTCGTGTCGTACTGCACGCCCGGATCGGCGCACTCCCAGGCCGCCTCGGCGATCTGGCGGAGGAGGTCGCGCGCGTCCTTCGTCTCCACCACCGAGCCGTCGGTGCGTGCGGTCAGGTTCCACTCCTTGCCCTCGAGCACGGCCTCCATGAAGGCGTCCGTCACCCGCACCGAGTTGTTCGCGTTCTGGTACTGGATCGAGGCCCAGTCGGGCGAGTCGAGCGACATGTCGTAGCCGGCCGCCTCGAGCACGCGCGCCTTGCGCTCCTCGCGGGCCTTGCACCAGATGAACTCCTCGACGTCCGGGTGGTCGATGTCGAGGACGACCATCTTGGCGGCGCGTCGCGTCTTCCCGCCCGACTTGATCGTCCCGGCGGAGGCGTCGGCGCCGCGCATGAAGCTGACGGGGCCCGAGGCGTAGCCGCCCTTCGAGAGCTGCTCCTTCGAGGAGCGCAGCCGGGAGAGGTTGACGCCCGAGCCGGAGCCGCCGCGGAAGATGATGCCCTCCCGCCGGATCCAGTCGAGGATCGACTCCATCGAGTCCTCGATCGAGAGGATGAAGCACGCCGAGCACTGCGGGCGCTCCTCGAAGCCGACGTTGAACCAGACCGGGGAGTTGAAGGACGCGTACTGGTTGACGAGGATCGCCTTCAGCTCGGCCTCGAAGGTCTCGGCCTCCTCCTCGGAGGCGAAGTAGCCGCCCAGGCGACCCCAGGAGCCGATCGTGGAGACGACGCGGCCGATCATCTGCTTCACCGAGCGCTCGCGCTCGGGCGAGGCCATGCGGCCGCGGAAGTACTTCTGGGCGACGATGTTCGTCGCCGTCTGCGACCAGGACTTCGGAAACTCGACGTCGCGCTGCTCGAACGCGGGGCCGTCCTTTCCCGGGATGAAGGCGTGCCGGAGCTCCCACTCGATCTCGTCGAAGGGGTCCTTCCCCGGGACGGTGAAGTAGCGCCTCGGCGCGACCGAGGCCTCCGGGTCGACGACGACGTTGACGATCTCCTCGACGCCTGCCGTCTCCTGCGCCGTGCCCTGTGCCTGCTCCACCGTTGCCATCGAGTCCTCCCGAGCCGAGTCCGAGATCACGTCCTCCCGCCCGGAGTGGCGACGAGCGTCATGCGAGCGGACCTGGGAGGGTAGGAAGCCTGTACGACGGAGAAAAAAGCGCCTATTTCCAGGGATTTTTTTGCGCCCACGACCCTTCCCAGTCTAGCGGTCCGGCGGCGTCTGCCGCCGAGGCGCTCAGGCCGACGGGTCGCCGTCGTAGCTGTCGGAGTCGCCGGCCTGGCGCCTGCGCGACGCATAACCGAGCCCTCCGGCGGCGAGGAGCGCAACCGACATCCCGCCCAGGACGAGGAGCGGAACCGGGATCGAGGTCGCTGCCGACGTGTCGACCTCCGGCACGGCTTCCGAGCCCGTCGGGTCGTCGCCCGTGGTGTCCGTCGTCGTCCCGCCGGGCTTCGTCCCCGGCTTCGTGCCGCCGGACCCGGTCGCTCCCGGCTTGCAGTCGTCCTTCGAGCCGTCCGGGGATGGGTCGCAGCCGCCGGGGGCGAGCTCGTTCTTCAGCGCCTGCGCGAGCGCGCGGGAGATGACCTCCTCGGCGTCCGCGTAGGGGAGGAGGTCCTCCGGAATGAGGTCGATGGCGTCCTCGTAGCAGTGGAGCGGGTAGAGGCGGTCGACCCGTCCGTTGTCGAACCAGTCGGCGAGCACCTTCTGCCCGCATGTGCTCGCGGCGTCCGCCGGGCCGGCGAGCGCGAGCGCCGCGAGCACGCCCGCGAGGAACACGAGGAGGGCACCGAGGGCGCTGGCAGGAGTATGTCGCGCGGCTGTCACGAGGGCTCGGGCGGAATCGGCGTCCGGAGTCTGCGGCCCGGACGTGATCCGCAGGTGTGGGGAGGGTAAACGATCTGTTAGACGGAACTCGTGCGATCCCTCTCGAGCGAGGGTCCCACCGGCGCCGATGCTAGCGTGGCGCGCCATGGATCGGGCGCAGGAGCCGTCCGCCGGGACGCTCGGCGCCTGGGCTCGTCTCCTCGCGGCGCTCGTCGGCCTCGCGCTCGTGGTCGCGGTCTTCGCGGGCGGCGGATCCGGCTCGCGCGGCACCTTCCCCGTCGGCGCGCTCGCCCTCGGCGTCCTCGCGGCTGCGCTCGTCGCGATCGGGATCGGGCGTGCTCCTGCGCCTCGGCTCGGGCGCTCCGGGGCGCTCCTCGTTGCGGCCCTCGTCGGACTCGTCGCCTGGACGGGTGCGACCGTCGCCTGGTCGATCGCGCCGGATCGGAGCTGGGACGCGTTCAACAAGGCGCTCGCGTTCGCGGCCTTCCTCGGCCTCGGTCTCGTCCTCGCCGCTGCGGCGGGACGGTTCGCGGCTCGACTCGCCGCCTCGCTCCTGACGGCGGTCATCGGGGCCGCGCTCGCGTGGGCGCTCGTCACGAAGGTGTTTCCGGGGCTCGCCGACGACGGTCCGGTAGCCCGGCTCAACGAGCCGGTCGACTACTGGAACGCGCTCGCCCTGCTCGCCGACGCCGCGTTGGCGCTCGGGCTCTGGGTGGGCACGTCGGGCACGGCTCGTGGGCTCCGTGTGGGGGGTGCGCTCCTCGTCTACGTCGCCACGCTCGCCCTTGCGCTCTCGCTCTCCCGCGTCGGCGTCCTCGCGGGCCTCGCGGTGCTCGCGCTCGCTCTCGCTCTCGCCGAGCGGCGCGCGGAGAGCGCGCTCCTCCTGGTCGCGTCGGCGACGCCTGCCGCGCTCGTCTCGGCCTGGGCGTTCACGAGGCCGGCGCTCGTCGAGGACGGGCTCGACGCGGCGAGTCGCGAGGGGGACGGGGCGCTTCTCGGAGCGCTCACCTTGCTCGGCGCTCTCGTCGTGGTGGCCCTCGTCTTGCTCGTGTCCCGACCGGTGCTCGACGAGCGGGCGCGGGGGTGGATCAACCGTGCCCTCGCGGCAGGCGGAGCGCTCCTCGCGCTCGGAGCGGTCGGGGTGCTCGGCCTCGCGACCGTCTCCGCCGTCTCCTCGGATCGCACTTGCGCCGAGGTTGCGAACGACCCCTCGCGCCTCGGGACGATCGACCTCAACAGTCGGCTCTGCTGGTGGAGCGAGGCGTGGCAGGTCTTCCGGGAGCACTCGCCGGTCGGCGCGGGGGCGGGCACGTTCGAGCTCGCGCGCAAGCGCTACCGCGAGGACGCGAGGACGGTCGCGCAGCCCCACAGCGTCCCGCTACAGCAGCTCGCCGACGGCGGTGTCGTCGGCTTCGCGCTCTGGTGGTTACTCGTCGGCGCAGGGGTCGCGACCTCGAGGTGCGCGCTGCGGCGACTCGCGGGAGCCGAGCGGGCGGCCGCGGGTGCGATCGCGGCGCTCCCTCTCGCCTACGGGATCCACTCACTGGTCGACCTCGACTGGGACTTCCTCGCGGTGACCGGGCCGACGCTCGCCGCGCTGGGGGCGCTCGCGGCCGCCGGGCGGGGCCGAGTCGAGCTCCGGCGGCGCCCGCTGCTCCTCGCGGGTACGGTGCTCGTCACCTCGGCCGCGCTCGTCTCGCTCGCCTCGCCGTGGCTCGCCGAGCGGGCGGTTCGCGGCTCGACCCGCGCCCTCGTGCAGGCCGATCTCGAGCGCGCGGAGAGCGAGGCGCGCAGGGCGAAGCGGTGGAACCCGCTCTCGATCGAGCCGCTCGTCGCGCTCGCGCGGGTCGAGGAGGCTCGCGGCGCGCTCGCTGCGGCCGAGCGCCGCTACCTCGACGCGGTCGAGCTCCAGCCGCGCAATCCGGAGGCGTGGTACGCGCTCGGGATCTTCGAGCTCGAGGTGCTCGAGCGGCTGTGCGCGGCCTACCGCTTCCTCAACGAGGCCTACACCCTCGATCCGGCAGGGCGCCAGTGGTACCCCGGTGGGCCACTCGACGTCGCCCGCGACGCGGTCAATGCGGGGGCGTGCGAGTAGCCTCGGGCCGAGCTTCGCTACCGGCCGAGGATGAGGACGACGTGGGCGCGCCCGAGCGCCGATGGGCGCATTCCGTCGAGCGGCCCGACGGCCTTCACCGCGAGGTCGCGTGCCAGACGCTCACCCTCGCCGGCGAACCCGGGGCGGTACATCACGAGGCTGCGCGCGTAGTCGGTGCGGCTCGCGTTGCCGACGCCGCCGATGCGGTAGCCGCGCGCCCGGACGCGCTCCGCGGCCGCCGAGGCGGCGCCGGTGCGCCCGTTCCCGTTCAGCACGAGGACGACCGTCTTCGCGCGCGGGCGCGTGGCGACGACGGGCTTCGCCGGCCTTGCGGCGGTGGGCGCCTTCTCGGCCCGCGGCGCTGGCGTGCCGGCGACGGTCTCGCGGGCAGCGAGCTGGATCCGTCCGGCGAGCGAGTCGACGAGCGCTCCCCCGCCGATCGCGAGCAGGAGCAGGAGCTCGAGCAGCGCGACGGCTGCCGCGACTGCGGCGGCGGTGCGCCAGGGCCGGATGGCGGCTTCTCGAGCGAGGAGCGGGTGGTCCACGGGCGATGGAGTTCGCCCGCGGGGCGGCTACTCCTCCCGGAGCGAGTCCCAGGTTGCGCGCAGGCCGTCCTCGAGCTCGACCATCGCCCGGAAGCTCAACTCCTGAGCGGCGAGTGTCGGGTCGAGGACGCTCCGACGGAGCTCCCCGAGCCGAGCGGCCGCATATTCGGCCTCTTGCTCCGACCCCGCGACCGTCCGACACAGCTCGTACAGCTCGACGACCGAGGTCTCTCTGCCTGTGCCGACGTTGAAGACCCCGCCCTCGTGCCCGACCGCGGCGAGCGTCGCGCGCGCGACGTCTCCCACGTAGACGTAGTCCCGGGTCTGGAGGCCGTCGCCGAAGATCCGCGCCCGGTCGCCGCGTGCGAGGGCGCCGAGGAAGATCGCCACCACGCCGGCCTCGCCGTGCGGATCCTGGCGCGGGCCGTAGACGTTTCCGTAGCGCAGCGAGACGTGACGCGTCCCGTGTAGGCGGTTGTACGTCCGCAGGTACTCCTCGGCGGCGAGCTTCGCGGTCCCGTACGGGGAGATCGGCTCGAGCCGAGCGGTCTCGGGCGCGGGCCCTGCGCACTCGCCGTAGATCGCTCCGCCGGTCGAGCTGAAGATCACCTGCGCGTCGTGCGCGCGCGCCGCCTCGAGCACGCGAACCGTGCCGAGGACGTTCACGTCGGCGTCCTCGAGCGGCTTCTCCACCGACACGCGCACGTCGGCCTGGGCGGCGAGATGGAAGACCACCTCCGGGCGAGCCTCGGCGAAGAGGTCGTCGAGCGGGTCGCGGACGTCACGTACCTCGAGCCGCGCCCCCGGAGCGACGTTCTCGCGCTTGCCGGTCGCGAGCGAGTCGACGACCCACACCTCGTCGCCGCGCGCGAGGAGGGCATCGACGACGTGCGAGCCGATGAACCCGGCCCCTCCGGTGACGACGACGCGCACGCTCCCATCCTACGGACGTTCGAGGCCGCGGCCGTAGGATGGCGTCGTGTTCGTGACGTTCGAGGGGCTCGACGGATCGGGCAAGACGACGCAGGCGCAGCTCCTGACGGCGCGGCTCGAGGCCGAAGGACGCGAGGTGGTGGCGACCCGCGAGCCCGGAGGCACCGAGCTCGGCGAGCGGATCCGCGACCTCCTCCTGCACGGGGGCCACGTCGTGCCCTGGGCCGAGGCCCTGCTGTACGCGGCCTCGCGCGCGCAGCATGTGGACGAGGTCATCCGGCCTGCCCTCGAGCGCGGAGCGTGGGTGGTCTGCGACCGGTACCTCGACTCCTCGGCCGCGTACCAGGGGGGCGGCCGCGGGCTCGGGCTCGACACCGTGCTCGAGCTGAACCTCGCCGCCGTCGGCGGGCTGCTCCCGGACCGAACCTTCCTGCTCCTGCTCGATCCGGCCGAGGCCCGCACCCGCCTGCCCGGCGAGCACGACCGACTCGAGCGCGAGGACGACCGCTTCCGCGCTCGCGCCGACGCGGCCTACCGCGAGCTGGCTGCCCGCTTCCCCGAGCGGATCGTCTGCCTCGACGCGTCGCTCCCAGCGGAGAGGCTGGCCGAGGAGGTGTATGGAACCCTTCGCGTCCGTTCCTGAGCAGCCCGAGGCGAAGCGGCTGCTCCAGGCGGCGCTCGCCGAGGGGCCCGCGCACGCATACCTCTTCCACGGTCCGCCCGGCGTCGGGAAGACGACGGCGGCCTTTGCGTTCGCAGCCGTGCTCCTCGGCGACGAACGACGCGTGCTCGCGCGCGCGCACCCGGATCTCTACGTGCTCGAGCCCCTCGGGGAGATGATCCGGATCGACGACATCCGCGCGCTCCGGCACGACCTGCACCTGCGACCCTTCGAGGGCGAGCGGCGAGTCTACCTCGTGCTCGCCGCCGACCGCTTGAACGAGGACGCGGCGGACGCGCTGCTCAAGGACCTCGAGGAGCCGCCCGCCTATGCCGTCGTCGTCCTCGTCGCGAGCGAGCTCGGAGCGCTTCCTCCGACGATCGTCTCGCGCTGCCAGCTCGTTCCCTTCCGCCGCCTCTCCGAGCCGGCGGTTCGCGCGTGGATCGCGGCAGAGGCGCCCGATCGCGGGGAGGACGAGGTGCGGGCTCTCGCCCGGGCGGCTGCGGGTCGCCTCGACCGTGCCAGGCGGCTGCTCGATCCAGAGGCCGTGGCCCGGCGCGACGCGCTCGTCGCGATCGCCCGCGCGACGTACCTTGAGCCCGAGTTCGACCCCGGCGCCGCCGCGGCGACGCTGCTTTCGGGAGCGAGCGAGCGGGGCCGCGAGGCACGCGAGCGGGAGGCGGCCGCGGTCGAGGCGCTCGACCTCCCGGCACGCGAGGCCGAGCTGCGCCTGCGCCGGGCGCAGCGCGGAGCGGAGCGGGAGGAGCTGCTCGCGACCCTGGAAGGGCTCGAGGCCTGGTACCGCGACCTCGTCGTCGTCTCCGCGGGAGCGGAGACGGTCGCCGTCCACGCCGATCGTCTGGAGGCGCTCCGGGAGGACGCGGCTCGCGTTTCGGCCGAGGCCGCCGTCGTCGCCGCGGAGGCGGTGCGCGAGACCTGGCGAGCGCTCGAGGAGTTCAACCTCAACACCCCGCTCGCGCTCGAGGCGCTCTTCGTCCGCCTCGGGCGCGAGCTCCGCGCCGGCCTGCCGGCGTCCGCGCGGACCGTCTTCTAAGCGCTTCCTGCTCACCCCGCGTCGCGGGCGAGGAGGCGCTCGATCCGCTCGACGGCGACCCGCCAGGCCTCGTGCCCGGGGTCGATGACGTCGAAGTGGTCGGCGCCTGCCACGACGACGAGCTCGACCTCGTCGCCGGCCGCGCGTGCCGCCTCCGCGTACTCCTCGCTCAGCCGCGCCGGGACGATCTCGTCTAGCGCGCCGTGGACGAGCACCTGCGGCACGCCCAGGGGCAGGAGCGAGCGCGGCGAGGCCTCCGCGTACCGCTCCGGCACCGTCTCCGGCGGGCCCCCGAGGAAGGCCTCCACCGCCGCCGCGTCCAGCTCCCGCGCCCGCTCGAGGTCGCAGAGGGCCGCGAGCGCGACGACCCCGGCGAGCCGGAGCTGCGTGCGCTGCGCGGCCGCCCAGAGGGCGAGCTGCCCGCCGGCCGAGTGGCCGACCGCGACGATGCGCGACGGATCGACCTCGGGCGCCGCGGCCAGCCGCTCGAGCGCCGCCCCGACGTCCGCCAGCGTGCCCGGCCAGCCTCCGCCCTCCTGGCCGGCGCGGCGGTACTCGACGTTCCAGGCTGCGAGCCCGCGCGACACGAGGTCGTGCGCGAGCGGGGTCATCAGCGTGCGGTCCCAGCGGTCGCGCCAGAACCCGCCGTGGAGCAGGGCGACGGCCGCGAACGGCGGGTCGGCCGCCGGAAGGTGGAGGATCGCGAGCTGGTCCGGGTGGCCGCCGTAGCGGACGACGGGTGCGGGCGGCGGCCGGCGCACGGCGTCCTCAGAGGTTGGGCGGGGTCGTCACCCCGACGAAGCGCGCCTCGCCGCGTCCGGCGTTGCGGAAGGAGTGCGGCACGTCGGCCCGGTAGTAGGCGCTGTCGCCCGGCCCGAGCACGACCGACTCGCCGTCGACCACGAGCTCGATCCTCCCCGCGAGCACGTAGACGAACTCCTCGCCCTCGTGTTGCGCTGCATCGGCCATCGCGCCCCCGGGCTCGTACACGTTGATGACCGGCATCATCCGGTGCCGCCCGTCCGGGGTCAGCATCTGGATCGAGATCCCCTCGTCGAGCAGGCGCACCGACCTCCGCTCGCCGGCGCGGACGACCTGGACCTTGGATGCGCTCGGCTGTTGGACGAGGTCGGCGATGCTGACGCCGAACCAGTGGACGAGCTTCATCAGCCGGGTGACGGTGATGTCGCTCTGCCCCTTCTCGACCATCGAGAGGAAGGACGCCGAGATCCCGGTCCCGGCGGAGACCTCGCTCAGCGAGAGTCGGCGGGAGGTTCGCAGCTCGCGCAGCTTCCCGCCGAGGTCGTTCGGTGCCGCGGGACCGCCCGGCCCTTGCTTGCCCGCGCCGCGCCGCCGGCTGCCGCCGACGCTCATCGCCCTGCGGCCTTCGACTCGATCCGGCATCGCAGCAGGAGTATCTCCACCTCGTGGGACGACACGAGGCGGTGCCAGCGTTCGTCGTCCATCCCTGCGGGACGCCAGGCGAGGAGGAGGACCAGGCTGTGTCCGGGGCCGGAACCGACCTCGCCCCCGGGAACGACGCGGGCCATGATCCGCCGGGCGAGGCGCGAGGGGTCGTCCCCGACCTCGAAGTCGACCGTCAGCCGGTCCGGATCCGGCACCACCCGGACGACCGCTGGGGCTCCGTCGTAGAGCGACCGACCGATCACGAGCCCTCCGGCACCCGGCTTCGCACCCCAACAGCCGAGCGCCCAGGAGCCGAGCTGCGACGGGTCGGCGAGATAGGCGAACGCGAGCTCGGCCGGGGCGGCCGAGAGCGTGGCGGCGCAATGGACGAGGTCGCTGCTGGTCACGGGACAACGGCCGGGAGCCGGGGGGCGCGGGAGCCCCCCGGCGCGGTTTGCCCGACTCTACGTCACTTCTTCACGCGGATCTGGCGGAGCACCTGCTGCTTGCCGTCCTTGTACGTGAACACGTTGTAGACGGCCGCTTTCAGGTCGCCGTTCCGGTCGAAGCCCGCCGGCCCGCCGACGCCCTCGTAGTTGACGTCCCTGCCCTCGCGGATCCACTTGATCCCATTCACGAGGTTGAGGAAGGTAAACACCTTGCCGGGAGCCGTCGACACCCGCGGGATCTGCTTCACGATCTCGGACCCCTTGCCCGAGTTCGCGGCCAGCGCCGCCAGGATGCAGATCATCGCGCCGTCGAAGTTGTTCAGCTCGAGCGTCTGGCGGTCCTTCGTCCCGGGCGTGGTCGTGTACAGCTGGTGGAATGCTTCGGCTGCCTTCGTGCCCGTGAGCGAGCCGGCGGAGGTGCCGCGCGCGCCCTCGAGCGCTTGCGCTGGGATGAAAGACGGGATGGTCGCCGGCCAGCCTCCGGCGACGAAGAGCTTGTCGCCGCTGAAGCGGCCCGTCCGCAGGAGCGCCGCCGCGACCTTCGCGTAGTTGGCCGGAAAGTCGAGGACGACGTACGCGTCCGGGTTGCCCTTGACGATCTCGTCGGCCTCGGAGTTGTAGCTGGCCGCGGTCGGGTCGTACAGGAGCGGGCCCCTCACGTTCATACCAAGCCGCTCCAGCCGGGTCTTCAGCAGCGGCAGCAGGCCGGTGCCGAAAGCGTCGTTGCGCCCGGCCAGCGAGACCGTCTTCCCGGCGCCGAGCTCGTCTCGGATCACGCGCGCCAGGATGGGCGCCTGGAGGACGTCCGACGGCATGAGCCGGAAGTAGTAGCCGTTGTCGGCGAGGGTCGTCAGGGCCGGGCTGGAGTTGTTGGGGCCGATCTGCGGCACGCGGGCCGGCACCGTCGCTGCCTGCGCGATCGCGATCGAGCTGGCCGAGGTGAGCGCGCCGAGGATGCAATTCGCCCCCTTTGAGATGAGCTTCCGCGCGGCGTTGACGCCGCCCTCGGGGGTAGTGCCGTCGTCCGCGTACTCGATCTGGAGCTTGACGTCGCGGATGCCCGCCTGCTTGAGGGCCTTGTTCGCCTGCTGGACGGCGAGGCCGGCGGCCTTCGCGTACGCCGGGCCGAACACCGCCGAGGCGCCCGTGAACGGAACCACGACCCCGATGCGGAGCGTGAAGCCCGCCTGCTGGGCTCCGCTGGCGCTCGTGGAGCCGGCGACGGCGGCGAGAAGCGTGACGAAAGCTGCGACCGCAGCCCCCTTCACCAGGTTCCTGCGCATGCTGTTCCTCCTGTCGCGGATGTGCGCCCGGCCGCCTGGGCTGCTCAAGCGGAACCGAGCGGGCCTCCTCTCGGATAAGTCGGGAGCCGGATCACGTTCCTCTCGAAGCTACAAGATCTTGAAGGTGATTTCAATGTTTCGCACTAGCCTGATAGGCTCGCACGGCCGTGGAGTACGCACCGCCGGAGCTCGATTCCCCCTACCGCGTCCTCATCCTGGTGGCCGCGACCGAGGGCTGGTTCGCGGCTCCCCAGGAGGAGCGAGAGTCCGCGCTGGACGACTTCGCCGGCCTACTCGGGGGGATGGAGGCCGAGGGCGCCCGCCTGCTCGCGTCCTTCGACGACGATCTCTTCCTGACCGGTCAGCCGGCGCCGCTGCCCTACACGATCTTCCTTCTCTACGACGTGGACGACCTAGCCGCCGTCGTGCGCCTCGTCCATCGCCTGCGCTCCTCCGACCTCTCGCGCTTCCTGCGCCTCGAGGCTCGGATCGGGCGCCGGCTGTTCGTGCTCGAGCGCTGACGCTCAGGAGCTGCTCGCGCCCGCCGGCTGGCCGCCCAGGTACAGCTCGACCACCTTCGGGTCGCGGAGCAGCTCCGGCCCCGGGCCCTCGAAGCGGTTCTGGCCCGCGTCCAGGACGTAGCCTCGGTGGGAGATGGCGAGCGCCCGGCGCGCGTTCTGCTCGACCATGAGGATCGCGATGCCGCGCGCGTTGACCAGCGCGATCTGCTCGAACATGAGATCGACGGCGACCGGGGAGAGGCCCGCGGAGGGCTCGTCCAGGAGCAGCACGTCGGGGCTCGCCATGAGCGCGCGAGCGAGCGCGAGCATCTGGCGTTCGCCGCCGGAGAGGCCGCCGGCGGCGGTGCGCCGCCGCTCGCGCAGGCGCGGGAAGAGCTCGTACAGCTCCTCCAGCCGGCCGCCCGTGGTCCGGGTGCGGGAGGGGAGCCCTCCCAGGAGCAGGTTCTCCTCGACCGACAGCGACGGGAAGACGTTCTCCCGCTGGGCCACGTAGCCGACGCCGCGCGCGACGATCGCGTGCGGCTTGCGCCCCGTGACGTCCTCCCCGCGCAGGCTAACCGTCCCCGCCCAGGGCGGCAGCAGCCCGATCACCACCTTGACCAGCGTCGACTTGCCGGCCCCGTTCGGGCCCACGATCGTGACCATCTCCCCGGCCGCGATCCGCAGGTGGACGCCGTTCAGGATGGGGACGTCGGGGAAGTAGCCCGCCTCGATCCCCTCGACCGCGAGCACGTCGCCGCCCATCATGGGCGCCTCTCCGAGGAGGCGCCGGCCCCGAGGTAGGCCTCGACGACCCGGGGATCGCGCTGCACGTCGGCCGGTCTGCCGCTCGTGATCACCTTTCCCTCCGCCATCACGACGACGGTGTCGGAGTGGCGCATGACCACGTCCATGTCGTGCTCCACGAGCAGGATGGTCAGGCCGCGCTCCGCGCGCAGGGCCTCGATGTGCTCGAGCAGCGACCGGGCCAGCGTGCGGTTGACGCCGGCCAGGGGCTCGTCGAGGAGCAGGATGCGCGGCTCCAGCATGAGGGCCCGGGCGAGCTCGAGCAGCTTGCGCTGCCCGCCCGAGAGCGTGCCGGCGTAGTCGCCGGCGTGGGCGGAGAGCCCGAATACGTCCAGCAGCTCGAGCGCGCGCTCGCGCGCGGCGCGCTCGGCCCGGCGCCAGATGGGACGGAGCAGGGCGAGGCCGAGCCGCTCGCCCGGGTTCCCGGGAGCCGCCAGCAGCATGTTGTCGAGGACGCTCATCACCGCGAGCGCCTTCGTGAGCTGGAAGGTACGGACGAGCCCGCGGCGTGCGATCGCATGGGGGCTTCGCCCGTAGATGGGCTCGCCGTCGAGGCGGACGTCGCCCGCATCGCCCCTGGTGAAGCCGGTGACGACGTTGAACAGGGTCGACTTCCCGGCTCCGTTCGGGCCGATCAGCGCCGTGAGGGAGCGGGGGGCGACGTCGAAGCTCGCGCCGTCGACTGCGACCACTCCGGCGAAGCGCTTCGTCACGCCGCGCACCGAGAGCAGCGCGCTCTGGGAGGCGGACTCAGCGGGCACGGAGGGTCAGCTCCTCCCGGCGGCCGAAGAGTCCCTGGGGCCGGAAGACGACGAGCGCCATCAGGACGGCGCCGACGATCATGAACCGGAGCGCGGCGATGCGCGCGTCCGAGAGGGGCAGCTCCAGGTACCGCGTCGCCTCCAGCACGAAGATGAGCAGCAGCGACCCGACGACGACGCCCGCGTAGCTGCCCAGGCCCCCTAGGATGACGATCACGTAGCCGTAGGCGGTCAGGACCGGTTCGAAGTTGGCTGGGGAGAGGATGGAGATGTTGATCGCCAGCATGTAGCCGGCAACCGCGGCGAGCGACGAGGCCAAGGAGAGCGACTGGAGCTTGTAGGCGAAGGTGTTCTTCCCCAGCGAGCGGGCCGCGTCCTCGTCCTCGCGGATGGCACGCAGGACGCGGCCCCAGGGCGAGCGGACGAGCAGCAGGACGAGCAGGGTCGATGCCAGCAGGATGGAGACGTTGACGAGAAGGAGGGGCAACAGGAAGCGCGGCGCGACGCCGACTCGCTCCAGCAGCGCGTCGATCCGGGCGGAGGCCGCCGTCCAGCTGTCGGTGTATCCGAACAGGCCGAGGTTCCCGCCCGTCAGGCCGTCCCAGTTGTCGGCGACGTAGCGCACGATCTCGCTGAAGGCGAGCGTCGAGATCGCGAAGTAGTCGGCGCGCAGCCGCAGCGAGGGTAACCCGACCAGGAGCGCGGCCGCGATTGCGATCAGGATGCCGAGGACGAGCGCGAGCCAGAAGGACGCGTCCGCCTTGACGACGAGGATGCCCATCCCGTACGAGCCGACCGCCATGAAGCCGGCCTGCCCGAAGTTGAAGATCCCGGTCGTCCCCACGTTGAGCTGGATCCCGAGCGCGAAGACGCCGTAGGTCGTCGCCAGGACGCCGACGTTGATCCAGAAGTCCACGTTCCAGAGGAACTCGACCGTGAGCCCGAGGAGGCCGAGCTGGATCATCCCTCGACTCCCCGGGCCCGGCCGAAGAGACCCTGGGGCCGCACGAGCAGCGTCGCGATCAGCACGGCGAAGCCGACGGCGACCTTCATCGCCGGGTCGATGACGAGGGTCGACCACTCCTGGGCGAGCCCGATCAGCAGGCCTCCGGCCAGCGCTCCGTAGGCGTTCCCGATCCCGCCGACGACCACCGCGGCGAAGATGCTGAGGATCAGCCCGAAGCCCAGGTTGGGCTGGACGGTTCCGGCCGGGAGCGCGTACAGGATCCCGGCGAGTCCCGCGAGGCCGCCACTCGTCGCCCATGTGATCAGGACGATGCGGTCGGTGTCGATGCCCGTCGTCTCGGCGAGCTGGATGCTGTCCGCGAGCGCCCGCGTCTGGCGGCCAAGCGAGGTCGAGCGCAAGACGACCGCGACGGCGACGATCGCGCAGATCCCGACCAGGGTCACGATCAGCTCGGTCCGGCCGATGCGGAGGTCGCCGACGTGCACGCCGGCGGTTACGTTCGCGCCCGCGCGCCGGTCCTCGGGACCGGCGACGAAGGCGATCGCGTTCCGCATGAAGAAGGCGAGACCGAGCGCGAGCAGGAGGAGCTGCAGCTCGCCGACCCGCTTCCGGCGGACGGGACGCCAGAGTCCGACCTCGAGCAGCAGCCCGAGCGCGGCGGTGGCGAGCACTCCGAAGACGGCGGAGGCGAGAAGCGGAAGGCCGAGCGCGTTTCCCGCCACGAGCATGTAGGCGCCGAAGGTGAGGAACTCCCCGTGCGCGAAGTTGACCAGCCGGAGCACCCCGAAGATCAGGGTCAGCCCCACCGCCCCCAGCGCGAAGTAGTTGCCCGCGACGATGCCGTTGATCGTCGCCTGCCCCAGCTCGCGCCAGCCCTCGAGCGCGCCCAAGAGCAGGGCGATCGCGACCGCCCCGAGCGCGAAGCCGAGCAGGGGCCGGCGGCGGAGGCCGGCCGTCGTGGCTGCGAGCCGTCCCGGCCGCGCGCCGGCGTCGAGGAGCGCCGGATCTGACATGTCACCCGATTCAACGTTGCCGCTCTCCTCGTGTCAAGGGACAAGGGCCCCCGGCGCGGGCCCGACGGCGCCCGAGCCCGGCGGTCTCCTCGGCGCCCGCGCGCTCAGCGCCGAGCGCTCGGTCTGGCGATCCGTCCGAAGGCCCGGCGGCCGGCGTCGTTGCTCCGGAAGGCGGAGAGCTGGATCAGCTCACCCTCCAGCTCGAGGCCGGAGCCGACCACCCGCTCGCCGCGCAGGCGCACGTCCTCGCCGAGGCCGACCGAGGGCCGTCGCGAGCGGAGCGCGCCGCCGAGCTCGCCCAGGAAGGCCTCCACCTCCGCGGCGGGGGTCGGCTCGCCGTCGAGGCGCTCGAGCGCGTCGAGCAGGTAGCCGGCGCGGAGCTTCGGCCACAGGCGGCAGAAGGCGTCGGGGCGGGAGACGAGGTCGAGGCAGAGCTCGGGGCCCAGGCCGAGCACGGCGCCGCACTGGCCGCGCTGCGCCGGGAAGGCGTCCTCGAGCGCGCGCAGGTCGCGCTCGTAGCGGCGGTAGAGGTCGATGCTGGCCCCGGTCGCCGAGTGCACGGACATGCGCACCGCCTTCTCGCGCACGGCGTCCCAGATCTCGCCCTGGGCGAGCCCGCGGGCGAGCGGTTGCGCGGCCAGCGTCTCGGCCTTGCGCCGGCGGAGCTCGGCGTGGGAGATGTGCGGCGCCGCCGCGAAGCGCTCGCTCTCCTGTCGCCAGCGCCCCTGCTCGACGCAGGAGACGGGGACCCGAAGCGTCGAGCGCGCCTCCACGAGCACGGACACGTTCAGGATCCGGTTCTGCTTCGCTCCCACGAGCTCTTCTCCGTCGTAGAGGAGGACGCGCTCGGCGAGCGGGTTCTCGACGACCAGCTCGGGCACGCTGCCGGCCTCGTCCACCTCGCGGACGGCGAGGCCGCCCGCGAGCGCCTCGTCGAGGGTGAGGTAGCTCGCGACCGGGTCGCGGCGGGGGAAGAGGGGGCAGACGAGGATCCCGCGGTGCTCCACGGGCTCGCCGAGCTGGATCAGCGTCTCGAGCATGAGCGACTCCTTTCGTTTCCCGGGAGTCGCGCGGTGACGGCGTCGCCCTTACGGCACGGTGGGTTACACACTCTTGCATGCTAGTGTGTAACCATGGCGCGGATGCGACGGATCCAGGTCGTGATCGACCCCGAGCTCGACGACCGTCTCGAGCAGGAGGCGGCGGCGCGCGGCATGTCCAAGAGCGCGCTCGTTCGCGAGGCCCTGCAGCGGGAGCTGTCCGAGCCGTTCGACAACTGCCTGACTCAACTACCCGTCTTCGACGACGTCGAGCCGGTCGAGGACATCGACGAGTTCCTGTACGGCCCGATCTCGGAGGAGGCGTGGCCTTCGCTGACACGTCGTTCTGGTACGCCCGAGCGATAGCCCGCGACCGGCGGCACGCGGAGGCGATGGAGCTCGCCGCGCGCCTCCCCGGTGAACGGGTCGTGACCTCGAACCTCGTTCTCGGCGAGACGTGGACACTCCTGGCGAGGCGCGCGGGCCACCGACGAGCGATCCGCTGGGTGGACAGCCTGCGCGCCGCCCCCGTGGTCGTCGAGCGCGTGGACGGCGATGTCGAGGCCGAGGCATGGGAGTGGTTGCGGCGGCACGACGAGCGGCCGTACTCCTTCGTGGACGCGACGAGCTTCGCGCTCATGCGCAGGCTGCGGATCCGGGAGGCGCTCGCCTTCGACGGCGACTTCGCCGCCGCCGGCTTCGTCGAGCTGCGCCCGTAGCCGGCTCGCCGAGCCGGTCGAGCAGCTCGGCGGGCGTGAGCTGCTCGCTCCCCCGCTTGCCGAGCCATGCGCGCAGGCGCTCGTCCTCGAGCGGGAGGCTGCGCTCAGCTCGCGACCGCGCAGAGCGCGAGGCCCGGGAGCTCGATGCGGCCACCGGCGGCGAAGGGATCGAAGGCGGCCGCCAGTTCCGCCGTCAGCGACGCGCGCTCCTCCGCGGAGAGACCGTCGAAGACCCTCCGGAAGAGGCCGCCCGTCTCCCTGGAGCGGGCGACGTACTCGTCCACGTCTCGGTAGACGAAGAGCACCGGCACGTCCTCGCAGCGGCCGCGGTCGAAGCCGGCCGCCGCCTGGAGCGCCCGCACCCGCTCCTCGCTCGCGAGCGCGAACATGCCGGGCGCGCCGGGCTCGGGCGCCGGGACGTATCCGCGCGCGAGGAACAGCCGCCCGGAGATGGCCACCCAGGGGTTTGTGCTCCGCCTCGCGTCCAGACGGCGAGCGCGAGCCGCCCGCCCGGGCGCAGCACGCGGCGCGTCTCGGCGAGGGCGCGGGCGGGATCCGCGAGCAGCATGTAGGCGAAGCGGCAGACGACGCCGTCCACGCGCTCGGCAAGCTGGCCCCACGGGCGTCGTAAGATCGGGCCGTGGCCGAGACGACTGTCTCCTCGATGCACGATGCGCGAGACGCCGACGATCGCAGGCGGCTCGAGGAAGGCGACCACAAGGGGCTCGTCGAGAGCTACTACGGCGTCATCCTCGACCGCTGCCGCGCGCGCCTGCGGCGCGAGGACGAGGCGATCGCGGTCGCCGGCGAGGTCGCCATCCGCCTCCTCTCCGAGCTCGCGCGCGGCCGCCGCTACCGCGTCCCCTTCCGCGTGGTCGTGCACCAGGTGACCACGTGGAAGATCAAGGAGCACTTCTCCCCCGGGCGCGTCGCGGAGGTCGGCCTCGACGAGTGGCTCGAGCGAGCCGCCTCGGACGCCTCCTCCGGGCTCGAGGACGACTCCGCCTTCGAGGCCCTGCTCGCGGCCCTGACCGAGCTCGAGCAGCTCGTGCTCCGCCTGCGCTACCAGGAGCGGCTCGAGATCCCGGAGATCGCGGAGCGGATCGGCCGCAAGCCGAACGCCGTGCACCAGATCCACCACCGCGCGCTCACGAAGCTGCGCAGGGAGGCGACGTGACCGAGCCCTCCGTGGAGCGCCTGTTCGACGAGTTCGCGCTCGCCTACGTGCGCGGGGAGGCGCCCGACGTGCGCGCGTACCTCGAGCGCGCGGGCGCCGAGCGGGAGGCCCTCGGCCGCCTCATCGACCGCTTCCTGGAAGCCGCCCCGGCGCGGCAGCCGACCGAGGAGGAGCTCGTGCTCCTGCACGCGAGCCTCGAGCGCCAGCCGCCCGTCCTCGTCCTCCGCCTGCGCCGCAGGCTCACGCGCCAGGCGGTGGTCGGGGCGCTCGTGCGCGCGCTCGGGCTCGATCCTGCGAAGGAGGCGAAGGTCGCCTCCTACTACCACCGGCTCGAGGGCGGCCTCCTCGACCCCGAGCCGGTCGACCGCTCCGTCTGGGACGCGCTCGGCGAGCTCCTGCACGCGGACGTGCGCGCGCTCGCGGGCGTCCGGCCGGCGCCGCTCGCCGCCGAGGCGGCGTTCCGGCGAGCCGACGCGGACGCCGTCACCGCGCCGCCGCCGCCCGCCGCCGCGGCCGCTCCCGCCGCGCCCGAAGAGCCGCCGGACGAGGTGGATAGGCTGTTTACGGGCGCGGACTGACGGAAGAGCTGGATGTGCTCTGCTCGCACCCTGCCCGAGGCCGCCCCTGCGGCGAGAGTGCGGTGGGTCAGCGGGGCGGGTCGAGCACCCCGAGCTGACCGCAGATCGCGCGCCGTCCCGAACGGGATCTCGCGATGGCGTGGCACCGTGACAGGGCGCTCCGCTCCTGGACTCCGCCAGACGTCATGCTTCGCGCCGCGCCGTACGCGTTCGCAGCCGTGCTCGCGTAGATGCCGCTCGAGCTCGCGAAGCGCGGTCACGGGCGGAGTATCGCGTGCGCCATGCGGGCCAGTACCCTGTGAGGGCGATGGAGCTGCACGTTCTCTTCGAGCCGGACGAGGAAGGTTGGGTGCGCGCGACGGTGGAAGAGCTCCCGGGCGTGATCACGTGCGCCCCCACGCTCGAGGAGGCGCGCGAGCTCGTACGCGATGCCCTCGACGAGTGGCTTCGATCTCTCACCTCCGAGGAGCGAGCGAGCATCAGCGCCGGCGCGACGCGTGAGACGCTCACGCTCAGCGTCGCGTAGGACGCCGTCGTGTCGGCGTAAGGCCGAGGTCGGAGACGGTCGACCCAGGCACGAGAGCGCGCGTCGCACGAGCTCGGGCACGGAGCCCTGCTCGCTCGCGCGACTCCGCCCGGCACGGCGAGGAGCACTGGCGCTGCGCCGCCGCCACGGGGCTCTCGCTCGCCGACGGGCTTCCCGGCCGCGACCGCGCGCTCGTCTTCCGGTTCGGGCTCCTCGACGACAGCCGCCGCGAGAACGAGCACTACGACCCCGGGCACGGGCCGCGCGGAGCCGCCTACGCGCGTCAGCTCGCCGAGACCGGCGTCCTCCGCGTCGGGCCCGAGCGGCTCGCGCTTCTGCGCGACGCGATCGAGCTCCACTCCGACGGGCTGACGAGCGCCGACCCCACGATCGGCGCCTGCTGGGACGCCGACCGCCTGCACCTGCCGCGCGTCGGGATCGAGCCCGACCTCGACCTCTTCTCGACCTGGCTTTCGCGCGCCGCGCTGATCTGACTTCAGGAGGTGTACGGCTCCGGCGGCGGGCGCTTGCCGGTCTCGATCTCGATCTTGGCCCGCTCGTAGGCGCGAAGCAGCGCTTCGAGCCGCTCCTCGAATCCGGCACGCTCCTCAGGCGTCAGGAGGGAGATCTTCTTCCGTCTCCTCTTCTTCATCGTCTTCCCCTTCTATGTAGCGGAGAATGCGGTCGACTGCCACGCGGATGTCTGCGAGCGCGCCGAGCATCACGAGCACCTCGCCGCGGTAGATCCCCTGCTCCTCGTCCACTCGGCCAGAGTGCCTCCTCGTCGCGACGCACGCAAGATGGCCCCTCGCAAGGAGATCGAGGAGATCACCGCCGAGCTCGGGATGAAGCGAAACGCCGTCGATCAGGCGCTGCACCGCGCCTGCGCCCGCCTGTAGGAGCTGTACGCGTGAGACCCGAGGCCGAGCTCCTGTTCGAGGACTTCGCCGCCCGTTACGCGCGCGGCGAGCACCCCGACGTGCGCGACTACCTCGAGCGCGCCGGCGACGAGCGCGACGCACTGGTGACGCTCATCGACGGCTACCTCGCCTCCGTCCCCGCGCAGCCGCCGTCGGCGGAGACGCTCGCCACCTTCGCCGAGCTCGCCCTCGAGGAGCGCAAGGCGCCGCCCATGCTCGCGATGCGGGTGAGGATGGGCCTCCGCCGCTTCCGAGGTCGTGCGTCAGCTCGTGCGGTTTCGGCGATGCCGTTCTCCCACTCGGGGGAGCGGCCCGCCGCCTGGCCGCTCGACGCCCTCTGGGCCGGCAGAGAGGGCGAGCTACTCGTATGCCTGCGCCCGCCACGGAGGGGCCGACCGCCGTAAGAGTTCGGCTCGGGCGGGCTGACTCCGCCTCGGGTGGAGGTGACATCTCGAGACGAGTCCAGTAGGTTGACGTCTGCCGTGATGACGTCGGAAGCGGCTGCTTCGGACCGGAAGTACGAGGAGCCGCGCGCGCACGCCGTCCGCGAGCGCTACCTCGCCACCTTCGGCGGTCCCGAGCTGCCGGTGCCGGTCGAGGCGATCGCGGAGGACCTGCTCGGCCTGCGCGTGGAGGAGGCCTGGGACCTTGCCTGCTCGGGCATGCTCCTGCCCGCCGAGCGGCGGATCGTCCTGAACGCGCGCGAGAAGGCGTTCGGCCGCGACGCGCCACCGCTTCGCCGCTTCCGCTTCACGATCGCGCACGAGATCGGCCACTGGGTCTGCCACTGCCTCGAGGGCCGCGCGGCCTCGCCCGCGCCCTCCTACTGCCGCCCGGTCGACCTGACCGAGGCGACCGACCGCGCGCTCGAGCGCGAGGCGAACGTCTTCGCCGCCGAGCTCCTCATGCCGGAGCCGGCTGTGCGGGAGGCGTGGGCGGAGCTCGTGGCCCAGAGCCACGACGCCCGCCGAGGCGGTCGCCGCCTGCGCCCGCCGCTTCGACGTCTCCCCGACGGCGATGCAGTGGCGGCTGTACGCCTTCGGTCTGTCCGACCCTCCTGAGGCGCGTTGACAAGCGGATGATCTGCGCTATCCTTAGCTGCCATTACATCCCCGCTCGGGCTTTTGAGCCTGGGCGTATGTTGTCCCCGGGGAACGCGAGAGCGTTCCCCGTATTGCGTTTAGGGACGATACGAGCGTAGGGGGCCGGGATGGCTTACAGAACGCGCGTCTTCATCGACTTCTGGAACTTCCAGCTCAACTGGAATCAGCGGTCGGGTGGCGCGAAGCTCGATTGGCCTGCTGTTCCACGCGTACTGCTCGATGAGGCGCGCAAGAAGCTCGAGGTTGCTGGCACCACCGAGGTTCTCTCCCTCGAGGAGACGCTGGTCTACGCCTCCGTCAACCCAGCGAGTGAGGGCAAGCTGCGTCAGTGGCTCGAGACGTTCCTTGACCGCCAGCCGAGCTTCCGCGTGAAGGTTCGCGAGCGGAGGTCGAAAGGACGGAAGGTGCACTGTTCGTCTTGTGACAACGACAACGAGAACTGCCAGCACTGTGGCGCTCTCTTTACGTGGGCGCCGGAGAAGGGGGTCGATACGGCGATCGTCACGGATCTCCTCTCACTCGCGGGCGAGGATGCATACGACGTAGCGATTCTCCTGTCGAGTGATGCCGATCACGTGCCGGCGGTGGACTGGATTCAGTCCCGCGGTCGCAAGGTGATCAACGCAACTTGGGCAAATCACGGGTTCGAGCTCAAGCGAACCTCGTGGGCCTCGATCGAGCTCGACTCCGTCATGGGCCTGATGACTCGATGAGCCGAAGTCGATCCCATGCCTGAGGACTTCCTTCCCGAGCGCGAGCCGCGAACGTGGCGCGTCGAGGCGCCGCCGTGGGGGCTGACGCCCGAGTGCTGGTGGCGCGGGCGGGGCGACTCCTTCCGCGCCGAGGTCGCGCTCGCGCGCGCGGCCGCCCGTCCCCGCGCGCAGGCGGTGCGCGACCTCTGGCGCACCCGCTCGGACGGAAGCCAGCCGGTTCTGCTCGTCGTCACGTATCCGGACGGCGGCTCGAGCAAAGCCGTCACCTGCGGGCCGGTCGGCGAGCAGCCGCCGATCCGGGAGCTCGAGCCCGAGCATGCCGCGCGCCTCGCCGCCGCCGTTCTCGACGAGCCCGACGGCCACGCCGCTCTGCGGCTGCTCCTCGAGAGCCTCGATGAGGCGGAACAGGCCCTTCCGGGCGTCCGCAACGACGGGCTGCTCGCGCTCCACGACCTCATGGAGGGAGTACCGACGCGGCCGGACTGGGCGGAGGCGTGCGAGCGCGCCCGGCCGCTGCTCGGCCGCTCCGGCCGCGACCTCGTCGCCGCGCTTGGCTTCCGCACCGAGTCCGCGGACGCGCTTTCGGTCGAGCTGCTCGTGAACGAGCGCCGCCGCGCGCTCGCCGTCTTCCTGGACGAGCGGGAGGACTTCGACCGCGGCGAGCCCCGCTTCGGCGGGCAGAGCCCCGTCTCGCACGCGCTCGCGGTCGCCGAGCGGCGTGGTCTCGCCTGGGTCGTCCTCACCCGCGGGCGGCAGATCCGTCTCTACTCGGTCAAGCCAGACGTCGGCGTCGGCCGGCGCGGGCGCGCGCTGACGAGCTTCGGGCTCGACCTCGCGCTCCTGCCGACGGACCGCGCCGGCTACCTCGACCTCGTCTTCTCGCCGCGCGCGCTCGACGAGGGAGGGACGCTCGAGGAGCTGCTCGAGTCCTCCGGCCGCTTCGCCGCCGACCTCGGGGCGCGCTTGCGCGACCGGGTCTACTTCGACGCCGTCCCCGCCCTCGCGACGGCGGTCGCGCGCCACGCCGCGGGCACGCACGAGCCGACCGAGCATGACCTCGGCGACGCCTACGAGCAGACGCTCGTGATCCTCTTCCGGCTGCTCTTCGTCGCCTACGGGGAGGACCGCGGCCTCCTTCCCTACGAGGCGAACGAGCTCTACCGCGAGAACTCCCTCAAGCGGCTCGCCGTCGAGCTGGCCGAGCGCCGGCGCGCGGGCGAGCTCGACTTCGACCCCGCCCAGCGGGACCTCTGGGGACGCGTGCGGGCGCTCTTCCGCGCGATCGAGCTCGGTCACCGCGAGTGGGGGGTGCCGCGTTACGGCGGCAGCCTCTTCTCCTCGGATCCTGCGCTCAGCCGGGCCGGAGCTGCGATCGACGGCCTGGAGCTGACCAACGCCGAGATCGGCCCGGCGCTCGCGGCGTTGCTCGTCGACCTCACGCGCGAGGGCGCGCCGGGCCCGGTCGACTTCCGCAGCCTGTCCGTGCGCGAGTTCGGGACGATCTACGAAGGCCTGCTCGAGTCCGAGCTCTCGCTCGCGCCGATCGATCTCGCACTCGACAAGAAGGGGACCTACGTCCCTGCCAAGCCGGGCGAGGAGCCGGTCGTGCGTGCCGGCGAGGTCTACTTCCACGACCGCTCGGGCGCGCGCAAGGCGACAGGCTCCTACTTCACGAAGCCGTTCGCGGTCGAGCACCTGCTCGACCGCGCGCTCGCGCCTGCGCTCGAGGCGCACCTCGAGCGGATCTCGGCTCTGCTCGAGGCGGGCGAGGAGGCCAAGGCGGCCGAGGCGTTCTTCGACTTCCGCTGCGCGGACCTCGCGATGGGCTCGGGGCACTTCCTCGTCGCCGCCGTCGACCGCATCGAGGCCCGCTTCTCGGGCTTCCTCGCCGAGCACCGTGTTCCCGGGGTCGAGCGCGAGCTCGAGGCGCTGCGGGCCGCCGCCCGGACGGCGCTCGGCCCGCTCGCAGGCGTCGAGATCGAGAGCTCGAGCCTGCTCCGCCGCCTCGTCGCCAGACGCTGCATCTACGGGGTCGACCTCAACCTGATCGCGGTCGAGCTCGCCCGCCTCGCGCTCTGGATCCACACCTTCGTCCCCGGCCTGCCGCTCTCGTTCCTCGACCGCAACCTCGTGCAGGGGAACAGCCTCACGGGCGTCGCGACGATCGAGGAAGCGATCGAGGCGCTCGACCCCACGCACGACGAGCAGCTCTCCGTGCTGCGCGACCCGCTGCTCGCGTTCCTCGGCCGCGCGGAGCCGCACCTGCGCCGGCTCGCGACGATCGCCGACGCGACCTCCGCCGACGTCGACGAGGCGCGGGCCGCCGCCGCCGCGGCCGAGCAGGAGCTCGCGCCGCTCCGGACGGCGCTCGATCTCGTCGTCGCGCACCGGCTGGGCGAAGCGACATTGCCGGGCAGCGTCACCGAGGAGGAGCTCGCCGCGCACGCAGACGCGGCGCGCGCGGCCGCGCTCGCCCGCGAGCTGCAGGCGCTCCACTTCCCGGTCGCCTTCCCGGAGGTGTTCCTGCGCGAGCGGCCGGGCTTCGACTGCCTGCTCGGCAACCCGCCCTGGGAGGAGAGCGACTGTCGAGGAGCTCGGCTTCTGGGCGCTCCGCTTCCCCGGCCTCGAAGCGCTGCCGCAGGAGCGATCAGCGGCGGGAGATCGAGCGGCTGCGCAGTCGACGCCCCGATCTCGTGCCGAGTACGAGCAAGCGCTCGGCGGACGCAGAGCGCACTCCGCAGGTACTCTCCTCGGGCCCTTCCCGGCATGGGCACGGGGGACCCCGACCTCTACAAGGCGTTCGCCTGGCGGTTCTGGCGGCTCGCCCGCGACGGCGGCGCGGCCGGCGTCGTCCTCCCCCGCTCAGCGCTCTCGGCGAAGGGCTCGAGCGAGTGGCGCCAGGCGGTGCTCGCCGAGGGCGGCTTCGCCGACGTCACGACGCTTGCTCAACACCGGGGGCTGGGTGTTCGACGACGCCGAGCCCGCGTACACCGTTGCGGCTCGTCCTCCGCGGCCGGGAGGCGGGGTCGGGACGATCCCCGTGCGCGGGCCGTTCCGCGCCTCGCCGAGTACGCCGCGGGCAAGGACTGCGGACACCGACGGCCTGCCCGTCGACGGCCTTCTCGCCTGGACGGAGTCGGCGTCGTTCCCGCTCCTCCCGAGCGCCGAGTCGCGTGGACGTCTTCCTGCAGCTTCGCTCGCACCCCTCGATCGGAGCGTGATGAGCACAGGCTTGGAGCGGGCGACCCGTTCAGCGGAGCTCCACGCGACCAACGACAAGCAGCTTCTCGACCTGAGCCGCGAGCGATCGCGGGCGACAGGCTTGGCCGGTGTACAAGGGCTCGTCGTTCAACATCTGGGAACCCGATACGGGTGAGCGCTACGCCTGGGCCTGGATCCGGCGTCGTCGTCCGAGGAGTCGAGCGGCGGCGAGGCGGCTCGCGGAGTCGAACTCGGCCTTCTCGGAGATGCCGGCCGCCTGGCACGACGATCCCTCGACGCTGCCCTGCCTGCGCCCGCGGATCGCCTTCCGCGACGTCACGAACCGGACCAACCAGCGCACGGTGATCGCCGCCTCGTGCCGCCGAACGTCGTGCTCGTCAACCAGGCGCCGTATCTCCTCTTCCGGCACGCGGCGACGAGCGCGACGAGGCCTTCCTGCTCGGCCTGCTCTGCTCGCTCCCGCTCGACTGGTACGCCCGCTGCGTCGTCGAGACGCACGTCAACTTCTTCCTCTTCAACTCGTTCCCGAACCCGGACCCGGGCCGCGACCACCCGCTGCCGGCGGCGGGTGGAGGAGATCGCCGGGCGGCTGCGCCGCGTGGACGAGCGCTACGCCGACTGGGCGGCGCGCGTCGGCGTGCCCGTCGCGAGCGTGACCTCGGCGAGGAGAAGGAGGAGCTGATCGCCGAGCTCGACGCCTGCGTCGCGCACCTGTACGGCCTCGACGAGACGGCAGCTGCGCCACGTCTTCGAGACGTTCCATCCAAGCTGGGACTACGGGCCGCGGCTGCGAGCGGGTGCTCGCGCACTTCGCCTGCCTGACGTCGCTGGCGGTGGCCGTGATGAGCGTCCGGGCGGGCTTCCGCTCCGAGGTGCTCCTGAACGGCGACGGGGAGACGATCGCCGAGGCGCTGCGCCGCTACCTCGACGGCCTCGACGGGCAGCTCCGCGAGCCGTACGCGCTCGCGGTCGCGACCGCCTACTTCGACGTCGGCGGCTTCACGCAGCTCCGCGAGCAGCTCGCGCGGGCGGGCCGCGTACGGCTACTCGTCGGTGCCGAGCCGCAGGAGCCCGAGCGCCGGCGTCGTCTGCGCGACGGCGAGACGCCGCAGGCGGCGGCGCGGCGGGCGCGGGAGGAGGCGCTCGCGAGCCACTTCGCCGGCTCGTCGAGGCGCGTGACGCGCTCGGCTTCACGCATCGAGGCCGACCGGGCGACGCGCGCGCTCGTCGAGTGGCTGCGCAGCGGCCGGGTCGAGGTGCGCCGGCTGCGTGACCACTTCCTGCACGCGAAGGCGATCCTCGTCGAGACCGGGCCTCGACGGGGTCGTCGCGGGCAGCGCCAACCTCACCGGCGCGGGCCTCGCGCGCAACCTCGAGCTCGCGCTCGGCCAGTTCCAGCCGTGCGTCGTCGAGCGGGTCGCGGACTGGTTCGAGCGCTGGTGGGACGAGGCCGAGCCGTTCGACCTCGCGGCGCTGTACGAGCCGCGCTTCCTCCCGCACGCCGCCCTACGACGTCTTCCTGCGCATGCTCTGGGAGCTGTACGGCGACGAGCTTCGGCGCGGAGGCCGAGCCGCGCGCACGCGGGAGATCCGCCTCACCCGCTTCCAGGAGCACGGCCTGCTGCGCGCGACCCGCATCCTCGACGAGCGAAACGGCGTGCTCGATCGCCGACGAGGTCGGGCTCGGCAAGACGTTCATCGCCGGCGAGCTGATCCGGCGCGCGTACTTCGAGAACCGGCAGCGCGTGCTCGTGGTCGCGCCGGCGGCGCTGCGCGACGGGCCGTGGCGGAAGTTCCTCGCCCGCTTCGACATGCGGGTCGAGACGCGCTCCTACGACGAGCTCGTGGCCGACTCCCGGATCAACCCCAAGGCCGAGCCGGGGTCGGACGACGCTCGACTGGGACATCCGCGAGTACGCGCTCGTCGTCGTCGACGAGGCGCACAACGCGCGCAACCCCGCCACGCAGCGCGCGGAGGCGCTTCGCCGCCTGCTCGCCGGCGGACGCCGCCGAAGAAGCTCGTCCTGCTGACGGCGACGCCGGTCAACAACTCGCTCTGGGACCTGCTACGCGCTTCTCTCCTACTTCGTCAAGGACGACGCGGCCTTCCTGCAGCCAGGGGATCCCGTCCCTGCGGGCGCACTTCCACGAGGCGCAGCGGCGCGACCCGGGCGACCTCTCGCCCGACCACCTCTTCGACGTCCTCGACGCGGTCGCCGTGCGGAGAACCCGGCCGTTCGTACGCACGCTGGTACGCCGACGACCGGGTCGAGCTCGCGCGACGGGACCGAGGTGCCGGTCGAGTTCCCGACCCCACCGCGTCCGGGTCGACTACGACCTCGAGGGCGCGCTGCCCGGCTTCCTCGAGCGCTTCGCGGCGGCGCTCGAGGTCGACGACCCGCTCGACCCGCAGTCCGGCGAGCTGACGATGGCCCGCTACTCGCCCTCGCGCTACCGCCTCGGCAGGCCGGCGGAGCAGTACGAGATCCTGCACACAGGGCTCGTCCGCTCGGGCCTGCTCAAGCGCTTCGAGAGCTCGGCGCGCGCGTTTGCGGCCACCTGCCGCAAGATGGCCGCCTCCCACGACGCGTTCCTCGACCTGCTCGGGCGCGGCTACGTCGCGACGGGTGACAGCCTCGGCGCCTGGGCCGCGGCCGACTCCGACGAGGCCGAGGAGCTGCTCACCGAGCTCGAGGCCGACCTCGAGCCCGCCGGCGAGTTCGACGTCGCCCGGCTGCGGCGGGACGTGGAGGCGGACCGCGACCTCCTGCTCGCGTTCGCGGCCGAGGCGGACGCGCTCGATGTCGACTCCGACCCCAAGCTGCGCGCGCTCGTGGCGGAGCTCGAGGCGATCGCAGCCGAGGCCGAAGCGGAGCTCGTCGGCGAGCAGAAGGTGCGCGACGGCCGCAAGGTGCTCGTCTTCAGCTACTACAGCGACACCGTCGACTGGATCCTGGAGGGGATCGAGCGGGAAGTCGAGCGCAACCCGAGACTGGCCGCCTATCACGGCCGCGTGGCGGCGATCTCAGGGAGCCGCGGCGAGAAGGGCTCGGTGGTGCAGGGCTTCGCGCCGGTCTCGAGCGAGGCGCCCGAGGGGACGCCCGACCTCTACGACCTGCTCGTGACCACCGACGTCCTGAGCGAGGGCGTCAACCTCCAGCAGGCGCGGCACATCGTCAACTACGACCTCCCCTGGAATCCGATGCGGCTCGTGCAGCGCCACGGGCGGATCGACCGCATCGGGTCGCAGTGGTCGGACGTCTACCTGCGCTGCTTCTTCCCGGACCGGGTGCTCGACGAGCTGCTCGGGCTCGAGGAGCGGCTGCATCGCAAGATCTCGCAGGCGGCGGCCTCGATCGGGGTGGCGGCGGAGATCCTCCCCGGGTCGCGCACCGAGGACACCGTCTTCGCCGAGCGGCGCGAGGAGATCGAGCGGCTGCGGCGCGGCGACCCCACGCTCTTCCTGGAGGGAAGCCCACACGGAGGCATCGTGTCCGGCGAGGAGCTGCGGCAGGAGCTCCGCCAAGCGCTGCAGGAGGGTGCGCGCGAGCGGATCGAGGCGCTGCCCTACGGAGCCGGGAGCGGCTTCGCGGGGGCGGTGGGCGTCGAGACGTTCGTCTTCTGCTATCGGGTCGCAGACGACCCGGTCGCGCGGCTCTGCGCCGTGCAGGGAGATCGCGTCGGGCTCGGGAACGGCGAGAGTGCGACCTTGCTCGCGCTCGAGCTTGCGCGGCCGCCGGGGGGAGCCGGGGAGCCGCGCGTGCTCGACGACTGGGCGCTCGAGCGGGCGGTGGCTGCCTGGGAGATCGCCTCGGAGCGGATCGTCGCCGACTGGAACTTCCGCGCCGACCCCGCCAACGTGCGTCCGGAGGTGCCGCGCGCGATGCTGCGGGCGGTCGAGCTCGTGCGAGCGGGCCCGCTTCCGGAGGGGATGACGGGGGCCGAGGCCGACGAGCTCTGCGAGCGCCTGCGGGCTCCGTACGCGGAGCGGTACCTGCGGCAGTTCCGGGCGATCCTGCGGGAGGAGGGCCTGGGGGCGAGCGAGCGGATCGCGCGCATCAAGGCGCTCGCCGACGACCTCGGTCTCGAGAAACCTGCGCCGATCCCCGACCTGCCCGAGATCGAGGTGGGGGACCTGCGCGTCGTCTGCTGGATGTGCATCACCCCGAGGGAGCGCTCGCAGAGCGTGGGCGACGAGGCCAGATGAGCAGCGAGTGGCTCGAGGCGACTCGCCGCCGCATCGACGAGTTGATCGATGCGGCCCAGGCGCGGCGCGACGGGAAGACGATCGCACGGGCCGGGGCGCTGCTCGATCGTCTCCACGAGGTAGAGCGACTCGTCGCCGAGGTCGACCGAGAGATCGCGGCGCTCGCCGGAACCGATGTCTTCGCTCCCGTGTCGCTTCGGGCGCCGCGCCCGCCGTCGTTCCTCTTCCTCCCCGCGGTGGGCGAGGAGGCGGCGCGCCACTTACGAAAGACGGTGCAGAGCGGAGTCGAGCTCGGACGCCTCGATGCTTGGCTTCCGAGCCAGGCGGCTGAGATTCGGGAACGGGCTCACGGAGAACTGGCCGCGTGGGGCCTTCGCGACTCGGGGCTCGCCGGGTCGCGCGGCCGAGCGCCGACGACCTGGGACAGGATCTTCGAAGGAACGCTTGCGCTCTTCTCGACCGGGCAGTACTTCGAGTGCGCAGCGCGGGTGATCGGCAAGGGGTGCAGCGACGCAGCGACCAACGAGCTTTGGGGCTCGCCGGAGTTCCGATGGCTGATCCTTCTCAGCGACGTCCGCTCGGTCCGCATCCCGGTCGCGGACGTCGTCGCGGGAGCGGGGTTTAAGCCCTCATACCGCGTCAACCGGCAGGCACTCGTCCCAAGGCCTGAGCGCGAAGCGGGAATCTGGCGCGTCATCGAGCCGCACCTTGGCGGGGTCGCATGAGTCCGGACCATCGGCAGTGCGTGATTCCGGGGTGTCCGCGCGAGGGCCGGAACAAGCTTGGTGTCCGCTGCCGCGTGTGGCACGACCAGCCGACTGCGCACGGGAAGGGGAAGACTGCGGCGCTCTGGGCGCCGGATGCCGATGCGTTTCTCTGTGACGAGCACGCACTCGGCGGGGCCACGATTACGCTTCTCTACGAGCCGGACAGCTCGGGCCGGACGACGGTTCGCGTCATCGGTGCGAGGCACGTGGAGCCGCGATCCGTGCAGATCAAGGAGAGAGGCTCGTGAGGTCGTCTTTCGGCGGCAGCGAAGTGTCCGGGAATGTGGTTGGCGTCCGCGCTGTCGCCCGCCCGCACCAGACCCGCCTCGACCCCCCGCCCGCCGACCCCCGCGCCGCCCACCCGCCCCGCGCCGACGTAACAGCGTCATGAGCGACAGAGAAGAACGCCGAGAGCGTCTTCGAGTTGCGATCGCTGGAGCGCGAGAGGCGCTCGATGGGCTGAGCGGGGACTCGCTTGACGAGGTCGCGGCGGACGGTCGCGATCACCTGGGCCATGTTCTGTCGTACGCGCAACTGATGGTTGCGACTAGCGACCCTCTGCTCATCTCGGACACTGCGATCAACGAGATCGAGGCTGCAGCTTCGACGATCAGTGCCGATCCGCAAGCTGCGGCTCAGAGCGCCGATGCTTACGCGACTCGTGTCATCGACGCGACCCTCCGACTTCCGGTCGCGCGGGGACGCGATCTCGAGCAGTCACTCCGTGACGCGGCGGCCACCTTCGAGCGCAACGCGCGCGAGCGACTCGAGGCGCTTGCTCGGCGACATGCCGAGATTGACAAGAAGTTTGACGAAGCAAACGCGCAGGCTGATGCGATTCAACAGCGGATCACCGAGCTCGAGACGTCCCTGACCGCCAACCGTACGGAACTCGACACGATGCTTCAGCGGCACAGCGGTGAGTTCGCGGCGGCACAGGAAGCTCGAACGACGGAGTATCATGGCGAGCTTCAGTCCTTGCGCGACGCACTGAGCCAGCTACAGGCAGAAGCGCGAGAGGAAGTCGAGTCGCACGTCGCTCAGATCCGCCGAATGGAGCAGGAGAGTTCGGCACTTGTGGGCGCTATTGGACTTGCCGGTACCGCTGAACGCTTCGGAGAGGAAGTCGCGCAACAGCGAGCTGCCGCAGACAGGATGCGGTTGCTGACGATCGCGCTTGCGCTCGGAGCCGTGGCAGTTGGCCTGTACGCGGTGTTTGTGGGCGATCAGGAGGCGGAGGCGCTCGTCGCCAAGCTGGCGGTGTCTGCTGTCCTCGGCGGGCTCGCTACCTACACGGCCAGTCAGTCAGGACGGCACAGGCACCGCGAGGAGAGAGCGCGAGCGCTCCAGCTCGAGCTGACCGCGTTCGCGCCCTTCATCGAGCCGCTCGATCCAGCCCAGAAAGAGGAAGAACGAGTGATTATGACGCGGCGTACCTTCGGTCGAGCGATCAGCCCAGAGACTCCCGCGGACGAACCCGGCCCTTCGCCCGTGAGCCTTCTGCTTCGCCGTCAGCAAAAGCAGCTCGACGAGGGCGGAGAGTAGGAGTGGAGCATTGAAGCCTGAGACCCGTACCGTCACGCAGCTCTTCGGCCTCGACGTCCGCTACGTCGTTCCGCTCTACCAGCGCCCGTACGTGTGGGACCAGCGGCCACAGGATCCGCTCACGGCCACGGGTGTCCGCATGAAGATCGGAAAGGGGGTCTCCTGTGGCACGCGCACCGTGGGCGTCTGACCGGCTCTACGAGGTCGCATCGTCCTGGGTCGGCACTTGCCTTCGCCGGCAGGGCTCGTTGTTCGGAGCGTCGGAACCCCTCTGGAGCAAGGCTGTCGTCGACGAGGCCGTCGAGCGGATGGTCTTCGACGACGCGCGTCCGCAGGACTTCGTCACGAAGCTCCACGACGAGCTGCAGGGCCTTTCGGACGAAGCCCTTACCTTCACGGCCGAGCTCCTGTACGTCCACGTTCTTCCGATCCACAACATGGGCCTCCCCGCGAAGCGAGCGCTCGTCGACCAGACCCTGAGCTGGAGGCGAGAGCCATTCGCGCTTCCCGCCGACCTCGTCGACGCGCTCGAAGGCGGAGTTGCGAACTACGGCGCAGCCCTGACGCGGCGCGACAGGCAGGTGAAGTGCTTCGCCGCCTTCGCGCAGGCGTGGGTGGGCCTCGGCGACGCGGACCGGGAGCGCTTGCTCGGTGACGCGTGGGAGTTCAGGCGGTTCATCGTCGATGAGCTGGGGCTGCCGGCGTTGATGCAGCGCGAGGCGCTCCTGCATCTCGTATTCCCCGATACGTTCGAGTACGCGCTGTCGCCCGACGACAAGTCTAGGATCAGGAAGGCGTTCGCGTCCCACTCCTCAGTCGCGACGGCCGAGAACGACGATCGCGCGCTTCTGGAGGTACGCGAGCTCGTCGAGTCGATGCTCGGCCGGCCGCTCAACCTCTACGCGCCGTGGTTCGCATCGGTGTGGCGATCCCGGGAGGCGGGGCGTTGGCCGGAAACGGTCGAGTGGGCGAAGCGCTTCTACGAATCGTCCGTGTTCCGGCCGGAGGAGGGCGATCCGGACTACAAGCCGGAGGTCGGGCGGCGGATGCAAGCGTTGCGGGAAGCGGTCGAGCAGGACCGCGGCGACTGGCGCGATCTGCTCGATCGTGCGCTCGAGAACCCGCCGAACAACCTGCTCCATCCCGTCTACGAGATGCCGCGCTTCGTGCAGTGGTGCGACGAGCATCCGGACGACGCGAAGGCCTTCATGCAGTTCGTGTGGGGTGCCGATCCGGCCCGTGGCGACATGTCACAGGCGATCGAGCTTGTGCCGCGGGATGTCCTGCCCGGACCAGCTGCGGGACTCGCCCTCGCCGCAGCGCTGCTCGGCGGCCAGGACATCCGGCAGTTCCCACCGTACTGCGAACGCGTCGTAGCGAAGTTCCACAAGCTCGTCGGTGCACGCGACCGCCGGGGCCTGGCCGAACTCGGTGCAGGCTCATACACGCCGGGCGAGCTCGCGGCCCTGCTCGAGACTGACGCGAAGCGAATCCGTGACTTCCTGCGCGCAGAGTTCCCGCGTAGGGCCGAAGAGAGGGACGAGCGATGGCAGCTCGATCAAGACCAAGCCGCTGCCGTCGCGGAGCACTTCAGCGGAAGCGCCGCCGACAACGCGTACGGCGACTTCCTGAACACGCTGGACGAGCTGCGCGTGCGGCTGTTTGCCCGGGGCGTCCGCGTCCCCGACCGTCTCGACGCGCAGGGCATCATGTGGATGCTCGTCAGGCGCGACCCGCTGGACGAGTGGAGCGACGATGACAAGGCGGCGTTCACGCGGTTTCGCGACGGAGAGCCGGACCCTCCGCCCACGCCGGTGAAGCCGCAGGTCGAGGCCGCCGAAGAGCTTCCGGAGAAGGCGTGGCTCGTTCGCGGCAAGGAGGCGAACGGCTTCAACGAGTGGTTCGACCATGGCTACGTCGCCATCGGCTGGCACGAACTCGGTGACCTCGATCCGCCGCCGTCCAGAGTGGAGATCTACGACCGAGTGCGGGAGGCGTATCCCGAGGACCCGCCCGGCGCATGGCGCGCGGCCACCGGCAACCTCAACCGATTCCTCAATCGGATCAAGCCTGGCCACCTCGTTCTGACGGCCGACGGAGATCGGTTGTTCATCGGGCGCGTGGCGAGCGATCCGTTCTTCGACTCGACCGGGCTGCCGGGCGCTTCGAGGCGGCGCAAGGTTGAGTGGCTGAACGCCGGCGATCCCGCGAGCCGTACGGAGGTGCAGACGGAGTACCCGACGTTGTTCTCACGACTGCGCACCCTGCTCACCGTTACCGACCTGAAGGAGGATGTGCGTTCGGTTGCTGCGTTGGCCGGCCTCGTCGAGGATGGAGCTGGGCCGCCGCCACAGGTGCTCGTACGGCCGGCCACCGATGACCTCGCAAAGCGGCTCTTCCTGCCGAGAGAGTGGCTCCAGGAGATCCTTGACCTACTCGAGGAAAAGGGACAAGTCGTCTTCTTCGGACCTCCCGGGACGGGGAAGACGTACGTCGCGCGCGAACTCGCGCGGCACCTCACGGCGGAGGGCGGTTGGACGAGCATCGTGCAGTTCCACCCGTCGTTCTCCTACGAGGATTTCTTCGAGGGCTATCGGCCCGTGAGCGCCGGCGACTCCGTTGCCTACGAGCTGAAACGCGGCCCGCTTCGCCAGGCGGTCGACGCTGCGCTGGAGGAGCCGGAGAGGCCGGCCGTCCTCATCGTCGACGAGATCAACCGGGGCGATACAGCCAAGGTGTTCGGGGAGCTTCTCTACTTGCTCGAGTACCGCAAGGAGAGCGTGCAGCTGCAGTACTCGCCCGAGGAGCCCTTCTTCCTGCCGGAGAACCTCTTCCTGATCGGGACGATGAACACGGCTGACCGCTCGATCGCGCTCGTCGACGCGGCGCTGCGTCGACGGTTCTACTTCATCGAGTTCGCGCCGACGGAGGAGCCGGTGAAGAGCGTGCTCCGCGAGTGGCTCAAGGAGCATCGGCTCGACGACGAGCCGGCACGGTTGCTCGATGCGCTCAACGAGCGGATTGCGCGTGACGAGATCGCCATTGGACCGTCGTATCTGATGACGAACGACGGGCGGTCGCCGGACCTCGAGCGTGTGTGGAAGCACGCCATCCTCCCGGTGTTGGAAGAGCACCTGTACGGCACGGGCCGCGACGTGGCGAAGGAGTTCGGGCTCGACGCGCTTCGGCAAGCGCTCCAGCCTGCGCCGGTGGTCGATGACGGCGAGGCGGATGGGGAGGAGGGGGACGGGTAACCACGGTTCGCGCCTGGGAAGAGGCGGTCGTCGAGCTCGACAGCGACCAAGCCGCCGATCTCGCCGCTCGACGCGTCGTCCAGGTGACGCCGGAGGGAGCTGGGCGCTGGCGTGTGCGAGCGGATTCGCGCGTCGGCATCCTCATCGGCGACGGGTGGGAGCTCAGGATCCGGCCGCGGCTCGAGGTTCCGCGGTTGATGTTTCTCCTCGCCTATGCCGCGGACCACACGGGCTGGAGGGACGTCGTCGCGCCGGTCGAACGGGAGCGCGACGAGGTGGCAGCCATCGCCAGCGCCTTCGTCTGGCACGCGAACCGGGCACTCGAGCGAGGGCCGCTCCGCGGATACCGGCGGCGCGAGGAGCGCGCAGACACGTTGCGCGGGCGCATTCGATTCGCCGACCAGATCGGTCGCGGGGCGGGCTTGCCGATCCCTTTGGAGATCGCCTACAGCGACTACACGCCGGACGTTCTCGAGAACAGGATGCTGCTGACCGCGGCGTCTCTGCTCCTCCGCCTGCCTCGCGTGGCCCCTTCCGCCCGCCGCCGTCTCCTACACGTGCGCAGCCGGCTCGAGAACGTCCAGCTGCTGCGCGACTGGCGCGGAGTCCGGGCTCCCGACCGCACGCGTCTCAACGAGCATTACCGCCCCGCTCTCGTGCTGGCGGAGCTCGTGCTGCGGAACCTCTCCATCTCGCAGGAGACGGGCGAGGTCGAGGCGACCACGTTCGTGTTCGACATGAACAAGGTTTTCGAAGACTTCGTCACCGCCGCCTTCACGGAATCGATGCGGCGCTACGGTGGCACAGTCCGGCCGCAGGTGGGTGAGCAGTCGCTCGACACCGGCTCGCGCCTGCGCCTCAAGCCCGACATCGGGTGGTGGGACGGGACTCGCTGCCTCGCCCTTCTCGACGCCAAGTACAAGGCGATCGACGACGGGCTGCTCCGCCACGGCGACGCCTATCAGATGCTCGCCTACTGCGTCGCGTACGGGCTCGATCGTGGATACCTGGTCTACGCGAAGGACAGCGGTGCCGAGCCGCGGACCCATGTCATCCGCAACGGCGGGCAGCGGATCGAGGTGGTCACCCTCGACGTCGAGCAAGAGCCGGATGTGCTGCTCGACCAGGTTCGCGCGCTGGCGGTTCATGTGGCCACCGGCGCGCGGCCGGTGAAGGCGGCGGCCGCGTGAGCGCCTACCTGCTGCCGATCGCCGATCGCGAGCCGCTCGCCTGGATCCTGCGCGAGCAGCGTACCGCCTTCGGCGAGCACCGCGCGCGCGACGCGCTGGCGCTCGAGGCCGGTGACGTGCTCTTCCTGTATACGACGCGCGGCTGCTTCCGGAACCCGACTCGGGATCGCGGCCGGGTGATCGGGCGCGCAGTCGTCAAAGCGCCCGCGAAGCGTGCGCGCAGACCACCGTCGTTCGGCGACCGTGAGTTCCCGTACGTCGTCGAGCTCGAGATCGAGTCGCTCGCACCCCTGCGCCACGGCTTGGAGCTCGCGCCGCTCGTGCCGCGGCTGAAGCGAACGTTCCCCGACCCCACGGCCTGGAGCGTGCGGATGCGGCGAGCCCTCGTCTCGCTCGACGCTCGAGACGCCGCGCTCGTCGAGCGTGAGCTCGGCGCGCATGCCGTCCGCTACTCGGACGCGATCCACACGTACGACGGGGTCGCGCGATGAGCCCCGGCATCTTCCTCGCGGGCGAGGACGGCGAGCTCGTCGAGATGCGCGAGCAGCCCTACGACTCCGAGGCCGTCCTGCAGGAGCTCCTCGAGCGCTACCCGAACCTGCTCGCCGGCGACGAGTCCTCCGAGGATCGTCCTCGGCGCTGGATCCTCGTGAAGCGCGAGGCCGGCGTCGGCACCGAGGCCGAGGGCAACGAGCGCTGGTGGATCGACCACCTCTTCCTCGACACCACCTCTTCCTCGACCAAGACGGCGTCCCCACGCTGGTCGAGGTGAAGCGGAGCACGGACTCTCGGATCCGCCGCGCCGTCGTGGGGCAGATGCTCGACTACGCGGCGAATGCGCTTGCCTACTGGCCGGTCGAGCGCCTCCAGCTCGCGTTCGAGCAGACCTGTGCGGGGCGCGGGGTCTCACCCGAGGACGTCCTGGCCGAGGTCCTCTCCAGCGATGAGGACGAACAGCAGTTCTGGACGACCGTGCGAACGAACCTACAGGCAGGGCGGATGCGGCTCGTCTTCGTCGCCGATCTGATCCCGTCGGAGCTCGAGCGGGTCGTCGAGTTCCTGAACCGCACCATGCCCTCGGTCGACGTTGTCGCGCTGGAGGTCAAGCAGTACGTAGGTGGCGTACAGACCACGCTCGTCTCGAGAGTCCTGGGGCAAACCGCCGCCACTCGCCAGGCGAAGTCGGTGACGCGCGAGCGGCGGCGGTGGGACGGGGAGTCGTTCTTCGCTCGCGTCCGAGAGGTGTGCGAGAGCGAGGACGTCGACGTCATGCGCGAGGTCCTCGCGTGGTCACGGCGGCACTCTCTTCGTCTGTCGTGGGGAAAGGGAAGGGTCGAGGGATCGGTCTTTCCGGTCCTTGATCTCGACGGAGGCGGGTTCTGAACCTTCGGGTTGTTCACAGCAGGCTCCATCGAGATCCCCTTCATCTGGATCCTTCGCACTCCACCCTTCGATGAGCCCGCGGTGCGAGAGGAGCTGCGCCTCCGGATCAACCGCATCGAAGGAGTCGAGATTGCTGAGGCCGCGATCACAAAGCGTCCGGCGTTTCCTGCTCGACTCCTCAGAGCAGAGTCCGAGCTGACGAAGTTCTATGACGCGATGGAGTGGTTACTCGGGACGGCGCGGAGCGCTCAGCCGGGAACGGCAGGCGTGGGCGAGCCCGAGGCGGCTCCATGAGGGGTGACGAAGCGCGGGTGATCCGCGCGTTCGTCGCCTGGCTCGAGGCCGAGGGGTGGTCGGTCGAGCAGGAGGTCGGCTTCTGCGACGTCGTTGCACGCCGAGACGGCGTGACGATGTTCGTGGAGGCGAAAGGCGAGACGCAGGCGATCGGTACCGACGTCGACACGATGTACGGACAGATCCTGCGGCGCATGCCGATCGCCGAGAACGAGTCGTATCGCTTCGCAGTGGTCGTGCCGACCCGCGCGCGCGACGCTGCGCTTCGTGTGCCGAGGCGAACGCGTGAGTTGCTGCGGATCTCGGTGTACGAGGTCACTGCCGAGAGTGTCGTCCACGAGCTCACGTAAGGGCGCCGCGGTTTCGTACGCGGCGCCCAGGCTCCGTTTCGTGTGAGAGCGGTTGTTTGGAGAGAAGGTCGCGCGTAAGAAGCGTCCATCGTTTGGCTGACTTCCTACTGACACAGCATCCAGAGCGGCGCTAGGGAGCTCGCCCGAAGCGCCCGCCAACCTGGCGGAAGCCGCCAAGGTGGCAAGACGAGAGGCCCCGGCACGGGGAACGATGCGGCTCGGCGTCGGCCGGGCAAGCGGCTCCGGCTCCAAGCGGCCCTCTCGCGACCACCTCGACAGCCCCGCCCCGGCCGAGAGGAGACCGCTTGACCCAGCTCGAGATCCGACCCCGCACCCCGAACCGCTCGGACCGACTCGCTCGAGGAGCGCCGCCGCGCGCTCTTCCGCGAGGGCTCGCCCTACGCGCCCGCCTACCGCGCCGACATCGTCGGGGTCGAGGAGGTGCTCGAGCGCGTGGACGACGTCCTGCACGTCCTCGTCCACGCCGACCGCTACGCGGAGGCCGGCTCGCGCCTCGAGCCGGGCGTCCTCCTGACCGGGCCGCCCGGCACGGGCAAGACGCTCGCCGCGCGCTACCTCGCGACCGCCTCGGACGCGCTCTTCGTCGACGTGCGCGCCTTCCCGGCCCAGGATCGCTCGCTCGAGCCCGAGGACGTGAGCGCGCTCTTCCGCCTGGCGCGCGAGGCGCGGCGCGAGCAGGGCCGCCCGGTCGTCCTCTTCTGGGACGAGATCGACGCCGTCTGCTCGGCTTCCGGGCCCTGGGGTTGCCGGGCGACCGACGTCTGCTCGCAGCTCATCGCCGAGCTCGACGGGGTCTCGGGCAAGGCAGAGGGCGTCCTCCTCCTCGCCTGCACGAACGAGCCGAACGCGCTTCCGCCCGCGCTTCGCCGCCGCGGCCGGATCGGGATCACGATCCCCTTCCAGGCGCCCGACCGCGAAGGAAAGGCGCTCCTCCTCGCCCACTACGCCTCTCACTACGAGCGCGAGCAGGGGATCGACTACCTGCGGATCGCCTCGCTCCTCGACCCCGCGGCGCCCGCCTCGGCGCTCGAGGAGATCGCCGGCCAGGCCTGGCGCGAGGCCGTGCGCCGCTCGATCGACGAGGATGCCGAGCCTGCGCTCACCGAGGGCGACCTGCGCCGGGCGGCGCTCGACGACGTCTTCGGCGCCCGCGCCTACCCGCGCCGCTCCGAGAAGTCCCTCCTGCGCACGGCGGTGCATGAGATCGGGCACGCGCTCCTCGCGCTCCGGCACGGCATCCCCGTGCGCCTCGTCTCCTGCCGGCAGGGGGCGAGCTTCCTCGGGGTCACCTCGACCGGCGAGGGCAGCGACGGCCCGGAGACGATCGCGGAGGGCCTCGCGCGCCTGCGGATCGGGCTCGCCGGCATGCTGGCCGAGGTCGAGGCCGGGCTCGGGCAGGGCGGAGGCGCCCAGAGCGACGTCTTCGCCGCCACCCGCGTCGCCTCCGACCTCGTGAGCTACGGCGTCGGGAAGAGCGGGCTCATCTTCGAGCCGCACGCCCTCGGCGGCAGCGGCGGCCCCTCGCGCTCGCTGCCCGCGGTTTCCGAGTGGCTGCTCGCGCAGGTGGACGCGGACGCGGCGGCGCTGCTCGCCGAGGCGGCCTCCGACGTGCGGGCGTACCTCGCGGAGGTCGGGGGCGAGACGCTGCTCGAGCTCGGTCGGCTGCTGGTCGAGCGCGAGACCCTCGACGGGCGCGAGCTGGAGGAGGCGATCTGCGGGCTCGCTGCGGCGAGCCTGGTGGGTCTCGATCCGTCCGACACCGGCGAGATGCTCGGTGTCACGTGAGCGTGCGCGTCGTCGGGATCGACGGGTGGAGGAAGGGCTGGGTCGGGATCGAGCTCCTCGACGGTCGGTTCGAGCGGGCGCACGTGCTTCCGCTCGAGACGAAGCTTCGACGAGCTGCATCGGAGCCGACGTGATCGCCGTCGACGTCCCGATCGGCTTCGGGCCTCGGAAGGCGGACGCGGCGGCTCGCGCATACCTGAAGGGCGCCGCGAGCACGGTGTTCACGACGCCGACGCGCGAGCAGCTCGAGGCGGACTTCGGGCCGGGGCTCGGGCTCTCGGCCCAGGCGCACGCGCTCGGGCCGCGCATCCTGCACGTGACTGCGCTCGCGAGCTCGGATCCTCGGCTCTACGAGGTGCATCCCGAAGTGTCGTTCCGGGCGATGAACGGCGCTGCTCCGCTGCGCTATCGCAAGAAGTCGGCAGGTGGCGTCTTCGAGCGGCTCGAGCTCCTGCGCCGGCACGGGATCGAGCTCGGCGACCTCGGCGAGGCCGCTACCTGCCCGATCGACGACGTGCTCGACGCTGCCGCCGCCGCCTGGAGCGCGCACCGGATCGCGCTCGGGACCGCCGGCTCGTTCCCGGACGAGCCCGAGGTCGTCGATGGTCTCCGCGTCGCGATCTGGTCCTGACGACTCAGCCCAGGGTGCGTCCGCGCCGATGAGAGCGGGGCGCGATGGGAGTCGAGAGCCGAGACTGGTATCGGGCCGAGAAGCGCGGGGCGAAGTCGCGTCTGCTCTCACGGCGCGAGCTGACCGCTGTCCTCCTGATCGCGGGAGCGCTCCTTCTCCTGGTCAGCCCGGCGGTGCGCGATCGGCTCGGCTTCGAGCTGCCATTCGGGCTCGAGGGCCTCGTGAGCTCGAGTGCAACCCGGGGTGGGTTGCGCATCGAGGTGATTCCGGGAGGGCCGGGCGTGACCGTCGGCTCGACGCCGCTCTATGCGCGAAACGACCCGTGGCAAGCCTGGCTCGCCGACGAGGCGACCTGCCCGCGGGGCGAGGATGCCTCGGCTCCGGTTGCGGTGCAGGTCCAGGTCATGCTCTGTCTCGCCAACGCCGCGCGGCAGCGTCAGGGGCTTCGTCCGCTCGAGCTCTCGCGCGTCCTGACCCTCTCGGCCGCGGCGAAGGCATCGGACATCGTTCGCTGTGGACGATTCGAGCACGAAGCCTGTGGCCGACCGGTCGACGAGACCGCGCGACGCTACGGGCATCGAGGTGCTTTCGGGGAGAACCTGTACATGGCCGAAGGGCCGCTCGTCGCGCCTCGCGTGGCTCTCGACCGATGGCTGAACTCCGACGGCCACCGCGAGAACCTCTTCCGACCGGAGTGGAAGGTGAACGGCATCGCGCTGCACAGGGGCGCTGACGTCGAGCGCGTGCGAGACGGGGCCATCTGGGTGCAGCAGTTCGGCGACTGATCAACCGCGACCGCGCGCGCGAGGGGGCGCGCCTCTCCCACATGCAGCGATCGTGCGGGTGCCGCGCGGCGCACGCAATCCGCTCTTGGAGACGTGTCTCTTGGAGACGTGTCCGGAGGGTCGTCGACGAGTTCCGCGCGGCGATCGGGCCGCGTGACCGAGCGCTCGGCGACATCTCGAGGCCCTGGCGCGGGAGACTGGGCAGCGCAGGATCCGATTTCGCTCCCAGGGGTCGTCGGTCAGGCGGACGCCGCCGAGCGCGTCGACCCGCCACAGGGCGCTCCGCCCGGCGCTATGGGCCGTGAGGAGGGCGATGTCGTCGGGCGCGACCTCCCCTTCGCGACGGCGGGCCCCGGAACGCGCCCCGCCGCTTCGTCGGCTCGCCCTGGGAGTAGCCGAGTTCCGCTGACCGACTACACTGGGTCCGGCCATCCGGCCCCGCCGACGTAGCTCAGCTGGTAGAGCACTTCACTCGTAATGAAGGGGTCCCCGGTTCGAGTCCGGGCGTCGGCTCTCGTCGAGCGTGCAGGCGCTGCCCGATCCGCGGTCAGCGCGTCGTCGACTCGACAACCGCCGAGACGAACCGCTCGGCGAGCTCGACGATCCGCTCGGCGTCCGCGTGCGGCACGATCACGGCCTCGTAGTCGCTCGCCTCGCGGAGGTCGCGGGTGCGTTGCGCGGCTGCGTAGAGCTCGGAGTCGAACCGGCCCGTCGCGACGAACGTCTCGTGGAAGAGGCCCCAGGTGCCCGAGTGCGTCTTCGCATTTCGCCCCTCCTCGCTGAGAGCGGCGCGCGCTGCGTACAGCATCGCGTAGTAGGCGGCGCTGGCGGCGTTCGAGGGGAAGCCTGCGGAGAGCGCGACGCGGGCGGCGCCGAGGCGGTCGCGCGCCCCTGCGAGGAGTTCCTCCGAGCGCGGGCTCACCGCGAGGCTCCCGGGGCGAAGGTGCCGCCTGGGTGAGTCACGGCTCGCCCGCGAGGACGACCTTGTCGCGGTCGACCTCCTCCATGAAGAACGATCTGATCGCGCGTCGCTCCTCGATGCGCGCTGGGGTGTACACGTGGATCGAGAAGAACGCCGGGTTGGCGCCTTCGGCCTCGGCCGCTTCGTCGACGAGGCGGCCGATCCGGAAGTGGTCGTCGAGCGTCGCGTCGCGGACGACGACGAGGAGATCGACGTCCGAGTCCGGGGCCGGCTCCTCACCCCGAGCGCGGGAGCCGAAGAGCCACACCGAGCGCAGGTCGTCGCCGTACGCCGCTTCGAGCAGCGCGACGACCCGTTCCAGCACCCGGCGCTCGACCTCGGTGAGCGAGGTGTCGAGCAAGGTCGCCATGCGCCGACTGTAGCCGTGGCCTCAGCGGGCCGCGCGCTTCACGAGTGCGGCGAGCTTCGCCTCCTCGGCGGGGCCGAGCTCCTTCAGCGCGAACGCGACCGGCCAGAGCGCCCCGCGGTCGAGACGCGCCTGGTCGGTGAAGCCGAAAGTGGCGTAGCGCGTTTTGAACTTCGCCGCGCTCTGGAAGTAGCAGAGCACCTTGCCGCCCTTCGCGTAGGCGGGCATCCCGTACCACGTCCTCGGCTCGAGCTCGGGCGCGGTCGCCCGCACGAGCGCGTGGATCCGCTCGGCCAAGGATCGGTCGGGCTCCGGGAGCTCGGCGATCTTCGCGAGGACCGTGCTCTCGCCCTGCACGGAACTCGGGTCCTTCGCCTCGCGCGCACGCTCGCGCAGCGCGGCACGCTCCTCCGCGGTGAGACCACCCCTTCTTCTTCTTCGGGCTCGTTCGACTCGCCCCCGGCAATCTGGGGTCTCCTCTCGTTTGCCTGCGCACACGCTACCTCCTTGCGAGTTCCCTCCCGATTCGAGATGATGCGCGCGCTCGTCGTCCGCCGTCTGCGACCCGGAGGTGCGCGTGTCCGCGCAGGAAACAGCCCGCAAGGCCGTGACGAGCAGCGCGCGCTGCTCCCAGAGCTGAAGGGCGACCTCGCGCGGCTCGTGTCCATTCCGTCGATCTCCGCGCTCGGGCACCCGAGGAGCCGCGGCCGTGCCTGCTCGAGGCCGACGAGACCGTGGTCGAGCTCTTCCGGGACGCAGGCGTGACGATCCTCGATCCGCTCGAGCTTCCCGAGACCGCGCCCGTCGTGCTGGGCGAGATCCCCGCGCCCGAGGGCGCCTCCACCTCCTCCCCTACAGCCACGCCTCCGCGTCGACGTCCTGATCGTGGCCGGGAATGCCGGGGCAGGGATCGGCCGTGCTCGTCGTCCCACTCGGGTGGTTCTTCTGAGCGCATGTTCGACGTCGCCTTGTCCGTGCGTGAGTCGAGAATGCGTGCGATGGGACGGATCGCCGCCGCAGCGGCGCTCGCCGCCGCCGCGCTCGTCGTGGCCCCTGCGGCGGCCGCGTCGTACGAGGACGAGCAGACGCTCGCCGAGCGCTTCGCTCCGGTCGTGCGCCTCGTCGAGCAGGAGGAGGCGTGCGGGCCGGGCGAGCCGTACGACCCGCTCGACGTCGAGGTCCTCCTCGCGAGCGAGCCCACGGTCGCGCTCCGCGGCCCCTGGAACCGCACTGACCTCGTAAAGATCGGGCCGCAGGCGGACGACCTGCGCAACCGATTCGAGTACCACCTCGACTTCCCGGGCGATCCACTCGACCCCGGCTGTGACTTCGAGCGCTGGTCGAAGCGGGTCGCGGCGGGGAGCGAGCCGACCGTCTACGCGCACGTGGTCGGAGAGCCGGGACACCCGGGCACGCTCGCGCTCCAGTACTGGCTCTTCTACGCCTTCAACGACTTCAACAACACGCACGAGGGCGACTGGGAGATGGTCCAGCTCCTCTTCGCTGCCTCGGATGCGCGGGAGGCGCTCGCGCGGACGCCGATCGAGGTGGGGTACTCCTCCCACGAAGGGGCCGAGCGAGCGACGTGGGGCGACGCGAAGCTGACGATCGTCGACGACACGCACCCGGTCGTCTACCCGGGCGCCGGCTCGCACGCGAACAAGTTCACGGAGGCGCTCTACCTCGGGAGCTCGGCCGAAGCAGGCGTCGGCTGTGACGACACGCGCGGCCCCCACCGTGAGCTGCGTCCGGCCGTGAAGACGATTCCCTCGGACCCCGTCGCTGCGCGCGAGATGTTCCCCTGGCTTTCGTTCGAAGGGCGCTGGGGCGAGCTGCAACGGGCGTTCTTCAACGGCCCGACGGGGCCGAACATGAAAAGCCAGTGGACGAAGCCGATCACGTGGTCGGAGAGCTGGCGCGACGTGAGCTACGCAGTCCCCACCGGGGGGCTCTTGGGAACGGGCGCTACCGACCTCTTCTGCGAGGGCGTGGCGCGCGGATCGCGCGCCCTGATCCTCCTCCTGCGCAGCCCGACCCTCGTCCTCTCGGCCCTTGCGATCGTGACCGCTCTCGTCGGCGTCGTCGTCGTCAAAGCGACCTGGACGCCGTCGGCTCCCTTCCGCCTGGCTCGTCGGCGCTCCTGGGGCCAGATCCTGGCCGCGTCCGCGCGGATGTACGTCAAGGCTCCGGGAACGCTCCTCGGGATCGGGCTGCTCGCGATCCCCATCGTCCTCCTCGGCACCCTTCTCCAGTGGGTGGCACTCGAAGGCCTGCACGTCGTCGGGATCGTCTCCACGGGGGAGTCCGCGGGCGGCTCTGCCTTCCTCGCGGTTCTCGTCGGGACGGCGCTCGCGCTCTTCGGGCTCGCCATCGTCCAGGCGGCGACGAGCGTCGCGCTCCTCGAGCTCGACGCCGGTCGTTCGCTCCGGCCGCAGGCCGCGTATCGGCGCGTCCGTAGCCGGATCCCGGCGCTCCTGCGAGGCATCGCGCTGTTCGTGCTCGTCTGGGTCGTGCTCAGCTCGATCCCGGTTCTCCTACCGGTCGCCATCGTTCTCGCCGTCCGCTGGTGCCTGCTCGCCCCGGTCGCGGTGGTCGAGGGCAGAGGAGGGCTCGCCGCGCTCCGACGGAGCGGTCGCCTCGTCGCTACTCGGTGGTTCCGGACGGGGTCGCTCGTCGGCCTCAGTGCCGCCGTGGCGCTCGTGAGCGGGCCGCTCCTCGGCGCGCTCCTCATCTTCGTCGCGGACGTCCCGCTCGCCTTTCTCAACGTCGTCGCAGGCGTCGTCTACGCGGTCGCGCTGCCGTTTGTCGGGCTCGTCACCGCGTACGTCTACTTCGACGCGCGGGCGCGCGTCGAGCTCGAGTCAGGGCCACCGTCGGAGCTGCCCGCGGAGATCGCGCTCGAGTCGGCGTGAGCGGGGCCGAGGGGTCCTGCCGCCCTCGAGCCTCACCGACCGTGTACCCGACCTCGACCTTTGTAGATCTTATGTATAGAGAGTGTCTATATTCTTCCCATGCAGGCAGGGGCGCCCGTTTATGCCATCGTCGGCGGTAGCGGCGGCATCGGCTCGGCTCTCGCCCGGCGTCTGGCCGCTGGAGGAGCACGGGTCGTTCTCGCGAGCAGAGACGCGGAGCGGGCGCAGGCGCTCGCAGCGGAGCTCGGGGCTCTCGGCCTCGCGGCGGACGCGACCCGGCTCGAGGACCTCTCGCGGCTGCTCGAGACGGCGATCGAGACGCACGGCCGCCTCGACGGCGTCGTGAACTGCGCGGGATCGTTCCTTCTCAAGCCTGCGCACGCGACGAGCGACGCTGACTGGGACGAGACGATCGCCGCCAACCTGACGACTGCGTTCAACGTCGTCCGGGCAGCCGTCAAGATCCTGCGTGAGGGAGGCTCGATCGTCCTCGTCGCCTCCGCGGCTGCGCGAACCGGGTTTGCGAACCACGACGCGATCGCCGCGGCGAAGGCAGGGGTCGTCGGACTGACGTACTCGGCGGCCGCGACCTACGCTCCACGTGGGATCCGCGTCAATGCAGTCGCCCCCGGGCTTGTCCGTAGCCCCGGCAACGAGCGGATCTGGAGCGGGCCGAGCGGCGAGGCGGCACGCGCGATGCATCCCCTCGGCCGGCTCGGAGAGCCAGAGGACGTGGCTTCGGCCATCGCCTGGCTCCTCGACCCGGAGCAGAGCTGGGTGTCGGGCCAGGTGCTCGGCGTGGACGGCGGGATCGCGACTGCGAGGGCACGGGGATGAGGGGGGCGGACGCGATCGTCGTCGGAGCGGGGGTCGCGGGCCTCGTCTGCGCGCGCACGCTCTCGCGGAACGGGCTCGAGGTCGTCGTTTTCGAGGCAGCGGACGGCGTCGGCGGACGCGTCCGCACCGACGAGGTGGACGGCTTCCGGCTCGACCGCGGGTTCCAGGTGCTTCCGACCGCGTATCCGGAGGCGCGGTCTGCGCTCCGCTACGAGCAGCTCGAGCTGCGGCAGTTCGAGCGCGGGGCGATCGTGCGCTTCCAGGGCCGCTTCCACCGTATCGTCGACCCTCGCCGGTCGCCGCTCAGGGGAGTCCGCTCGTTTACGTCTGGGGTCGTGCGACCGCGCGATCTCCTCGCGGTCAGACGCCTCCTGAGCCTCGAGGGCCGCGAGACGACGACCCTCGATGCGCTCTGCGAGGCGGGCGTCTCCGGGTCGCTCCGCGACGGCTTCTTCACGCCGTTCCTGCGCGGGATCACCCTCGAGGCCGAGCTTGCGACGTCGAGCCGCTTCCTGCGCTTCGTGTTGGACGCGTTCGCCTCGGGCCCGGCCGCGCTGCCCTCTCGCGGCATGGGAGCGATCGCCGAGCAGCTCGCCGAGGGGCTGGACGTGCGGACGGGGACGGCCGTGTCCAGGGTGGGGGACGGTGCCGTCATCCTCGAGGACGGCGAGACGCTCGCCGCGGATGCGGTCGTCGTCGCCGCTGCGGGCCTCCTCGACGATCGTCACATCCGCTGGAACGGCGTCACCTGCCTCTACTTCGACGCGCCTGCGCCGCCGATCGCGGGCGCCTGGCTCGTCCTCGACGGAGAGGGGTCGGGTCCGGTGAACAACCTCGCGACCCTCACCGAGGTCTCCCCGAGCTATGGCCCTCGGGGTCGCGCGCTTGTGTCGGCGAGCGTGCTCGGAGCGTGCGAGCCCGACCTGGAGGCCGTGCTCCACCAGCTCGAGGGATGGTTCGGGCCTGTCGTCCGGAGCTGGCGACACCTGCGCTCGTACGCGATCCCGAAGGCGCTTCCCGCGTACCCCCTCGGATGGTCGTTCGACGATGAGCCCAGGGTCGAGCGCGGACTCTACGCCTGTGGCGACCACCGCACGCACCCGTCGCTCAACGGTGCGCTCGCGTCCGGGCGTCGCGCGGCCGAGGCGGTTCTCTCCGACCTGAGATGATCGGCCTCCTCGTCGTGCAGACGGTCGCGACGCTCGTGCTCGTCGGTCTCGCGTGGTTCGTGCAGGTTGTGCACTACCCGCTCTTCGCGCGCGTCCCGGGAGACGCCTTCGCAGCCTACGAGCGCGAGCACGCGCGGCGCACGACCTGGGTGGTCGCTCCGCTCATGGGCGTGGAGGCTGTGTGCGCCGCAGGGCTCCTCGTCGCCGAGCCGAGCGCGCTCACCGCGCTCGGGGCGCTGCTCGTGGCGGTCGTCTGGACGTCGACCTTCCTCCTGCAGGTGCCGTGCCACCGCGTTCTCGAGCGCGGTTGGAACGAGGCGGCGCATCGGCGGCTCGTCCGGACGAGCTGGCTGCGTACCGGCGCGTGGAGCGCGCGCGGGGCGATCGCGCTCGTGTTGCTCGTCTGAGTTCCCGACACCCTCCGTTGGTACGAAGAGGTCAAGAGGCTTCTTCGATTCCGTAGCGAAGGACAGCAGCCTGAGATGCGCATCCTGCTCGTGACGCTCGTCCTCGCGGCGGCGGGAACGCTCGCCGTCGATCTCCAGCCGGCGGGCACGCCGCGCGCCGAGGCCACCGCCGCGGCTGTGCGCGCGCCGCAGGCCGCGGTCACGCAGCCGCGCACCGTCGAGATCGCCCTCCTCCGCTACGGCCGCCTCGTCCGCGTGGAGCGCGAGCTCCCCCGCGGCGCGCAGCCCGCGCTGCACGCGCTTCGCGAGCTCGCGAAGGGGCCGACGCTCGCGGAGCGCAAACGTGGGCTCCGCACGGCGCTCGTGCCCGGTCTCCGCCCGCGGTTCGTCCGCGTTCAGGGGGACGTCTTCCTCGTTCGCGTCTCACAGGCTCTCGTCGCGCCTGCCTCCGGCACGACGCTCGAGCGCCGCCTCGCTCAGATCGGCGCGACCCTCCGCTGGCTCGGCACGGCCCAGACCCATGCGGCGATCGCGGTGGACGGGCGCCTCGTCACGACGCTCCGCCTCGGCTCGCGCCCGGGGATGCCTCGGCTCCAGGAGGGCGAGGGCGGCTACCCCTACAGCGTGCGCGGGCTCCAGCTCCGCCTCTGGACGATCGGCTTCCTCGATCGCTCCGACGTGACCGGCTCGCTCGACTACCGCACGTCGCAGGCGTTGCTGGCGTTCCAGGGGTGGGAGGGGCTCGCGAAGACCGGAACGGTCACCGGGCGGACGCAGGTCGAGCTCTTCAAGGCGACGAGGCCGAAGCCCCGCTCGCACGGGGGCTCGGGGAGGCGGATCGAGATCCACCGGGATCGCGGCGTCCTGCTCGTGGTCGAGGACGGAACGGTGGTTCGAGCCGTGCACACGTCGACGGGAGCGGGCGGCGCGACACCCGCGGGAACCTTCCGCGTGTACCGCAAGGAGCGCATGTCGTGGTCGGTGCCCTTCCAGGTCTGGATGCCCTATGCGGCGTACTTCCGCGGCGGGATCGCGATGCACGAGTACCCGGTCGTCCCGCCGTACCCCGCGTCGCACGGCTGCGTGCGGCTCCCTGCCGGCGAGGCGGAGCGGATCTACCGCTTCGTCGAGATCGGAACGCCGGTCACCGTCTTCTGAGCGCCCCGGGTTGCCGGCTCTCCCTCGATCGCGAGCTCGGGGAACCGCGCGAGCGGCGCGAAGCGGGCCTGGAAGAACCGTAGGTGCTCGGGCTCGTACGTCATGCGCAGACCCGGGATCTCGTCGGCGTGCCTGAGGACGTGGATCACCACGTCGGCGACCCACGTCAGATGCTCCTGCGTGTAGACGCGGCGCGGGAGCGTGAGCCGGACGAGCTCGAGCCCGTCGTAGGGCTCGGAGCCGTGCTGGCCCGAGACGATGCCGCGCTCCATCGAGCGCACGCCGCCCGCGAGGTAGAAGGCGGCGGCGAGCGTCTGCGCCGGGAACTCCTCGAGCCGGAGCTGGGGGAGGAAGCGCCTCGCGTCGACGAACACGGCGTGCGCGCCGATGGGGAGGACGATGGGAACGCCCGCCTCCTCGAGCACCCCGCCGAGGTAACGCGCCTGCGCGACGTAGGCGCTGACGATCCGCTCGTCGGTGGACTCGCGGATGCCCTGTGCGAGCGCCTCCATGTCGTGTCCCGCCATCCCGCCGTAGTGCGGGAAGCCCTCGTACACGACGACCTGCTCGCGGAGCTTCCGAGCCAGCTCGACGTCGTTCACCGCGACGAGCCCGCCGATCGGCACGAAGTGATCCTTCTTCGAGGAGAAGATCGCCCCGTCGGCGTGGTCGGCGATCATCCGGATCAGCTCGGGAAGCGAGCGCTCGGCGTAGCCGGGCTCGCACTCCTTTACGAAGAGCGCGTTCTCGGAGATCCGGGTCGCGTCGAGGATGAACGGCACGGCGTGCCGGCGCGTCAGCTCCCGCACGGCGGCGAGGTTCTCGATCGAGAACGGCTGCCCGCCGGCCATGTTCAGGCACGCCTCCTGGCGCACGTACGCGATCTCTCCGGGCGCCGCGCGGGCGAGGGCCTCCTCGAGCCTGGCGAGATCGATGTTCCCCTTGAACGGGAAGGGCGAGGCGGGCTCGCGGGCCTCGTCGACTGCGACGTCCTCCCAGACGCCGCCCGCGAGCTCGACGTGCTCGCGCGAGGTCGTGAAGTAGAGGTTCGAGGGCACCTTCGACCCGGGCCCGACGAGCGCGCGCGCGAGCAGGTGCTCTGCCCCGCGACCCTGGTGCGCCGGGATGACGTACCGGTAGCCGAAGACCTCGCGCACGGCCTGCTCGAGGCGGAAGAAGCTGCGCGAGCCGGCGTAGGCCTCGTCCCCGAGCTCCATCGCCGCCCGCTGCTCCTGCGAGAGGGCGGAGGTGCCGCTGTCCGTGAGGAGGTCGACGAAGACGTCTTCGGAGCGGAGGAGGAAGGTGTTGAAGCCCGCGTTGCCGATCGCGATGCGCCGCTCGGCCGGCGAGCGGAGCTCGATCGGCTCGACGACCTTCGCCTTCCAGGGCGGTGGCGTCAGCCGTTCCATCGAGCGCATCGTCCGCATCGTCGCCACCCCCGTGACTCGGCGCATCCGTGGAAAGCCGAACGGCAGCGCGCGTCCTCCGCGCCCGGGCGCGCGCCGTGGCAGAGTCCCCACGTGGAGACGATGCGCGCGATCCGCAAGCGCAGAGCGGAGCCCGGCCTCGTCCTCGAGGAGGTGCCGGTACCCGCGCCGGGGCCGGGTGAGGTGCTCGTCCGGGTCGAGGCGGCGTCGATCTGCGGCACCGACCTCCACATCCGCCGCTGGGACGAGTGGTCGGCCGAGCGGGTCACGCCGCCGCTGACGTTGGGCCATGAGCTCTGCGGCACGGTCGTCGCGCTCGGCTCCGGCGTGACGAGCATCGGCGAGGGGGACTACGTCTCCGCGGAGAGCCACGTCACGTGCGGGGTCTGCTTCCACTGTCGTACCGGCAAGGCGCACATGTGCGAGCAGACGCGGATCCTCGGCGTCGACCGGGACGGCGGCTTCGCGGACTACGTCTCGATCCCGGCCTCGGTCGCCTGGCAGAACGACCGTGCGAAGCTGCCGCCCGAGATCGCCTGCCTCCAAGAGCCGTTCGGGAACGCCGTCTTCGCCACCTCGACGCAGAACCTCGCGGGGCGCGCGGTCGCGGTGCTCGGCTGCGGCCCAGTCGGGCTGTTCACGATCGCCATCGCACGGGCGTTCGGTGCCGGCCGACTGCTCGCCTCCGATCATGTTCCCTTCCGCCTCGAGCTCGCCCGGAGGCTCGGCGCCGACGACGTCGTGGACTTCGCCGCCGTCGACGACGTCCGCGGCTGGTTCGTCGAGCGGAACGAGGGCGTCGGGCTCGGGGTCGTCTTCGAGATGTCCGGAGCGCTCCAGGCCATCCAGGACGCTTTCGCGATCGCCCGTCACGGTGGAAACGTCGTCCTCTTCGGCATCCCGGCTCGCCCTGCGACGATCGACGTTGCCGAGTCGCTCATCTTCAAGAACCTGACGGTGACCGCGGTGAACGGCAGAGCGATCTGGGAGACCTGGTACACGACGCGCTGGTTGCTCGAGCACGGGGTCGTCGACCTGCGCCCGCTGATCAGCGCGGAGCTCCCGCTCGAGCGCTTCGACGAGGCCTTCGATCTGCTCGAGTCGGGGGAGGCGTGCAAGATCGTTCTGCGTCCGAGCGGAGCGTCCGCGTGAACGAACGACTCGTCGAGCAGGTCACTGCGGAGCTCGACGCGCTCCGCGAGGCGCGCACGTACAAGCACTTCCTCACGCTCGAGTCGCCCCAGGGCCCGGTCGTGCAGATGACGGGGCGGGGCGAGGTCATCGTCCTCTCCTCGAACAACTACCTCGGGCTCGCCGCGCATCCGGATGTCGTTCGTGCCGGGATCGAGGGTCTCGAGCGCTACGGCGCCGGGACGGCCTCCGTCCGCTTCATCTGCGGTACCTTCGCGCCCCACCTCGAGCTCGAGCGCGCGCTCGCGGAGCTCTCGGGAACCGACGCGGCGCTCACCTACGTGTCCTGCTGGAACGCGAACGAGGCCGTCATCCCGACGCTCACCGACGCGGAGACCGTGATCCTGACCGACGAGCTGAACCACGCGAGCATCATCGACGCGGTGCGGCTCGCGCGTCCCGCGAGCAAGGTGATCTACCCGCACTCCGACATGGCGGCCCTCCGCGACGGGCTGGCAGCGGCTCCGCGCACCGCCCGCAAGTTGATCGTCACGGACGGCGTGTTCTCGATGGAGGGCGATCTCGCGAAGCTCCCCGACATCGTCGAGCTGGCTCGCAAGCACGACGCGGTCGTGATCGTGGACGACTCGCACGGCGTGGGCGTCCTCGGTGAGACCGGCCGCGGGACAGTCGAGCACTTCGGGCTGCTCGGCGAGGTGGACGTGATCACGGGGACGCTCGGCAAGGCGCTCGGGGGCGCCGCCGGCGGGTACGTGGCGTCGTCCGCGGCCGTCTGCGACCTGCTCGCCCAGCGCTCGCGACCGCAGCTCTTCTCGAACGCGCTGCCGCCGACGGTCGCGTGCAGCGCGCTCGCCGCGATCGAGGTCATGCTCGCCCGGCCGGATCTGCTCGCGAAGCTGCACGAGAACACGCGGCGATTCCGGGCGCTGCTCGCGGAGACCGGCTACGCGCCGCTCGAGGGCGAGGCCGCCATCATCCCGATCATCGTCGGGGAGACAGCCGAGGCGATCGCCCTCTCGCAGCGGCTCCTCGACGAGGGCGTGTTCGTCACCGGCTTCGGCTACCCGGTCGTCCCGGAGGGCACCGCTCGCATCCGCGTGCAGATGTCGGCGGCGCTCGAGGACGAGCACCTCGAGCGCGCGATCGAGGCGTTCAGGCGCGTTCGACGATCGCACCGACATGGTGCCGAGAGCCACGAGTGAAGGAGTTCTCGCTTCGCGGGAGAACGCGTTCCCATGACCAATCTCCTCATCGGGATCGTGGCGCTCGTGCTCGGCATCCTCGTCGTGCTCTTCTGGAACACGACGATCGGCGTCATCGTCGGCATCGTCGCGATCCTGGTCGGACTGGGCCTGATCTTCCGCGGATACCGGATGCGGTCCTCGGGCGCCTAGCCTCGACGTCGTCAGCGAGGTGCGGGATCCAGACGTGGCTCCCGCACCTCGTGCTCAGCGCTTCGTGAAGACGTAGTCGTTCGCGCGCGCCTGCATATGGCAGCTCTGACACAGCTGCCCCTTCGCAAGGAGCGCGTAGCGGGCACGCGGGCTCGGCCGTTCCCACTCGATGTACTGCCAGCGTCCGTTGACTTTGCGCATGACCGCGAACTGTCCGACGAAGCGTGTTCCCGGCTTGATGATCGTCTTCACGATCACCGTGCCGTTCGGATACGTCGCGCCCCTCTTCTGCTTGCTCGCGTAGACGTTCTTCACTCCCGAGTGGGGACCGGGGGTGGAGAACGGCTTGCGGTTGATCTTCGGCCAGCGCTCCCAGCCCGTCACGTAGGCGGGCAGGCCGTCGCGCCGGGTCTTCGCGGTCGCGGTCACGACGGCGACCGCTGACAGCGCGACTGCCGCGAGGCAGACGACGGCGACGATCCTCGCGCGCATGCCACGCATCGTGCCCGAGAGCGGGAGGTTCGGCAACTCGCATCGGCTTGCGCGCGGCGACCGGGAGGGCGAGACTTCTTCGTTCGCGATGTCCACGGGTTCAGAGATCGGAAGCGAGGTCTCGCGGGGAGCGCTGCGGCGAGGCGGGGAGACAGCCCGGAGAGAGCTTCGCGTGCTCGCGATCCAGATGCTCGGACCGCTCACGATCCTCGCGGGCATCGTCTGGGCGGTGGCGCAGCCGTACCGGATCTCGCTCGCGCATGCTGCCGAGAGGAGCGTCTACCACGTCCTCGTCCAGGGCCCCCTGCTCGTGATCGCGGTCGGCGTTCTCTACGTCGTGCTCGTGGCGCCGGGGCTCGTCCGCGACCTCCGGGAGCCAGACCGTGATCCCGCCGCCTGAAGTCGCGCACTGGCTTGCGGGCGCGGTCGCGCTCTTTGTCGGTCTGCTGCTCCTCTCGGAGGTGATCGTGGGCGACGACATCTTCCGGAAGCGGGTCTGGCGCGCCTCCTTGTGGCCCTCTCTCGCGCTCGCGGGCGGGACGCTGCTCTGGGTCGTCACCGCGTTCTCGACTTTCTCGACTATCCACCTCCTCGCCCACGCGCTGTGGGCGGAGGCGGCGATGATCGCGGGCGCCGTGCAGCTCGCGCTCGCCCGCGGGAAGCTGACGAGCCCGCGCTGGTCGCTCGTCGCGGCCGCCGCTCTCTTCTTCTCGGGCGTCGCCTTCCTCGTCCACGAGTCGAACCCGTGGCTCTACTCGCGCTCCGCGTTCCTCCACCACGTGATCGGATGGACGCTCGTCGTCGCCGCGCTCTTCCCGCTCGGACGGGCGCTCCAGCCGCGGAGGGCCGTGTGGAGCGCCGGCTTCGCGCTGACGTTCGTCGTCCTCGCGGTACTCCTATTCGCGGATCGCGACGTCGCGCCGATCTTCGGCCGCTTCGGAGAGGGAGGGCCGCCGTGAGGGCTCGCGGCGCGCTCGTCCTCGCCGCGGCAGCGGCTCTCGTTGCGCCGGCCACCGCGTCCGCGCACGCCGTCCTGAAGGGCGCGAGCCCCGCCACGCAGTCCTCCGTCGACGCCGCTCCGAGCGAGGTGCGCCTCCGCTTCAGCCAGCCCGTCGTCGTCGCCGCAGGCGCGATCCAGGTGCTCGCGCCCGACGGTTCGTCGCTCGCGGGGCCGGCGCGGGTCGAGGAGGGCGGACGCGTCGTCGTGGCCCCCGTGAGTGGGCTGAGGAGTGGCATCGCCTACACCGTTCGCTGGCGGGTGACGAGCGGAGACGGGCACTCGCCGTCCGGGGTGTACACCTTCGGCATCGGCGTCGTGCCGCCGCCGCCGACCGACGCGGTCGGGGCGCGTGGAGCGACGTGGCGGGACGACCTCGCTCGCTGGGCCCTCTTCGCCGCCATCGCGCTCCTGATCGGGCCCCTGACCCTGCGGCTCGTCGTCCTGCGCGGGCCCGTTCCCGCAGCGCTCGAGCGGCGCGTGCACCTCGTGACCACGGGCGCCGCGCTCGCGGCGATCAACGCCGGGATCCTCGGCTTCGTCCTCCGCGCCTCGAACGCTCTCCAGCTTCCCTTCGGAGACCTCCTGTACGGCGATCTCCAGCCGTTCGCCGAGAAGACGCGCTTCGGCATCGCGTTCCTCTTCCTGACCGTCGGATTCGGCGTCGTCTTCGGCCTGCTCCTCCTCGCCTGGGTGCTCGAGCTCGATGCGCCGCGCCTCGGAGCGCTCGCGCTCTCGGTTGGTCTCGTCGCCGGCCTGTCGCTCTCCGGGCACCAGGCGACGGAGCCAGGCTCGAGTTGGCTCACGGCCCTCGTCGACTGGCTGCACCTCGTCGCCGCCTCGGTCTGGGTTGGAGGCGTCGCGGCGCTCGCGCTCGTCGTCTGGCCGACAGCGCCGGCGCTGCGCAGGAGGGCGTTCGTCGGCTTCTCCCGGCTCGCGGTTGCGCTCGTTGGGGTGCTCGTCGTCGGCGGCGTCTACCTCGCGCTCGAGCGCCTGGCCGCGCCGAGCGAGCTCTGGACGACCGGGTACGGTCGCGTGCTCCTCGTCAAGCTCGCGGTCGTCGCCGTCGCGCTCGGTTGGGGCGCCGTGCACCACGTCGTCGTGCGGCCGCGGCTCGAGGCGGGGCGGCCGGTGCGCGCGCGTCCGTCGCTGGCCGGTGAGGCCGCGGTGGCGCTCGCCGTGCTGCTCGTCGCTGCGGCGCTGACGAACGCCTCGCCCCCTCCTCCCGAGCGCGCAGGGGACGTCACGGCGACCGCGGCACGGTAGAACGCCGTCGTGCACGGTCACGAGCACGACGTCCGCGCCGCGAGTCGGAGAGCCCTCGCCCTCGCCCTCGCGCTCACGGTCGCCTTCACGGTCGTGGAGGTCGTGGGAGCGCTCTACGCCGACAGCCTCGCCTTGCTCGCCGATGCGGTACACATGCTCTCGGACAACGTCTCCCTGGGGCTCGCCCTCGTCGCGGTCTGGCTCGCGGGGAAGCCCCCGACGCCCGAGCGGTCGTACGGCTACAAGCGAACCGAGGTGCTCGCAGCGCTCGCGAACGGGGTCGTGCTCGTCGCCGCCGCGGCCTGGATCTTCTACGAGGCGATCCAGAGGCTCGGCGACCCGCCTGAGGTGCTCGGCGGCTGGATGCTCGCGATCGCGCTCGTCGGGGTCGCCGTGAACGTGACCGCAGGCGCGATCCTCCACCGCTCGCGGTCGTCCGGCCTCAACGTCGAGGCGGCATTTCGGCACGTCGTGGCCGACCTCCTCGGGTCGCTCGGCGTGCTCGCTGCCGCCGTCGTCATTCTCGTCACGGGTCGAGCCGAGGCGGACGCCGTCGTCGCCGGCTTCGTCGGCCTCCTCATCCTCGCGAGCTCGTGGACGATCCTCCGTGACTCGACCTCGATCCTGCTCGAGGCGACGCCACGGGGAATCGACGCGATGGCCGTCGGCGAGCGACTGGCTCGTGCTCCGGGGGTCGTCGAGGTGCACGATCTCCACATCTGGACGATCACGTCGGGATTTCCGGCTCTGTCGGCGCACGTGCTCGTCGGCCGTGGCGAAGACTGCCACCAGCGACGGCGGGAGCTGGAGCGGATCCTGCGGGAAGAGTTCGCGATCGAGCACACGACGCTCCAGGTCGACCACGCGGGGAGCGAGGGCGAGCTCGTGGAGCTCAGCCGCTTCTAAGCTCTCTCCGTGGACGGCAGCGATATCGCGCTCGCGCCGGCTGGGCGCGGCGAGCGGTGGCACCGGGCTGCTCGACGGGCCAGGCTGCTCTCCTGGGTCTCGCTCGCCTGGATGGCGATCGAAGGCGCTGTCGCGATCGTCGCAGGTGTTCTCGCCGGCTCCATCGCGCTCGTCGCGTTCGGGCTCGACTCGGCGATCGAGGGTGTTGCGAGCCTCGTCATCGTCTGGCGCTTCACCGGCTCGAGGCTTCACTCCGATCTCGCCGAGCGACGCGCGCAGAAGCTCGTCGCGATCCAGTTCTTCGTCCTCGTACCGTACGTGGCTGCCGAGGCGCTCCACAAGCTCGTTACCGCCGAGCAGGCGGAGACGAGCTGGCTCGGGATCGCGCTCGTGACGACGAGCCTGATCGGGATGCCTGCTCTGGGAGTCGCGAAGCGGCGACTCGCCGACACGCTCGGCTCGACGGCCACGCGCGGCGAGGGCACGCAGAACCTGCTCTGTGCGTACCTTGCCGGCGCCGTCCTCATCGGCCTGCTCGGGAACGCGCTCGTCGGGCTCTGGTGGCTCGATCCGGTCGCAGCGCTCGTGGTCGCGGGGGTCGCCCTGCGCGAAGGGATCCAGACCTGGCGCGGCGAGGGCTGCGCCGACTGTTGCTGACTCAGGGCACGAGCACGGCGGCCCCGCGGAGCTCGCCGTGGCGCAGCCGCTCGAGCGCTCGGTTCGCGTCGTCGAGCGGGAACGTCTCGACCTCGGTGCGGATCGGCACGGTCGGCGCGAGCGCGAGAAACTCCTCCCCGTCGGCGCGCGTGAGGTTCGCGACCGAGCGGACGACCCGCTCGCCCCAGAGGAGCTCGTAGGGGAAGGCGGGGATGTCGCTCATGTGGATCCCCGCGCAGACGACGACGCCGCCCTTGCGGAGCCGGCCGAGCGCTGCGGGGACGAGCTCGCCGGCAGGCGCGAACACGATCACCGCGTCGAGCTCCTCGGGCGGGCCGGCGAGGGCGTCGCCGGCCCACACGGCGCCGAGGGAGCGCGCGAAGGCCTGCGCCTCGTTGTCATCGGCGCGCGTGCCGGCGTAGACCTGCCGGCCCTGAGCGACCGCGACCTGACAGACGATGTGTGCGGAGGCGCCGAACCCGTACAGGCCGAGCCGCTCCGCCTCCCCGGCGAAGCGCAGCGAGCGGTACCCGATGAGCCCGGCGCAGAGGAGCGGCGCCGCCTGCTCGTCGGGATAGCCCTCCGGGATGGGGAAGCAGTAGCGCTCGTCGGCGACCGCCAGCTCGGCGTAGCCGCCGTCGAGGTGGTAGCCCGTGAAGCGGGCGCGATCGCACAGGTTCTCCTGCCCGGCGCGGCAGTAGCGGCACTCCCCGCACGTCCATCCGAGCCACGGCACTCCGACCCGAGAGCCCGGCTCGAAGCGGCCGGCGCTCACGAGCACCTCACCGACGATCTGGTGCCCGAGGACGAGCGGGAGCTTCGGATCGGCGAGCTCTCCGTCGAGCACGTGGAGGTCGGTGCGACACACGCCGCAGGCCCGCACGCGCAGGAGCGCTTGTCCGGGTCCGGGCTCGGGGCTCGGGAGCTCGCTGAGCCGAAGCGGTGTGCCTGCTCGGTCGAGGACGACGGCGCGCATCCCGGCGAACAGTAGATCGCGCCCTCGCGGCGCGAGCCGCCCGCCCGGTCGGAGGGAGGTCAGACGGTGAGCTCGGCGCGTGCGGTGCCCGCGCGCTCGTGCCGAGCGACGGCTCCGATCCGCGTTCCCGGCGGCGCCGCCACGACCCATTCGACCTTCGTGCGGTTCTTCGTCGAGTGGTCGACTCCCCACCAGGTCACCTGCCGATCCTCGACTCTTCCCTGGAGCTGGCCGGCCTCCTCGTGCTCCTTGCCGGTGACGACGCGAGCGGCCTCCGGGAGCTCGAGCGAGACCTCGATCGGTCGCACCGCGTCGCGCTCGAGCGCCTTCTGGGTCACGTTCGTCGGCAGCCAGCCCGCGTTCTCGAGCACGACGCGGACCCGGTGGACGTCGTCGCCGATCTGCTCCGACTCGCAGGACGTGATCTGGAGCAACGGCGAGCAGAGCGCGAAGAAGACGGCGAGGTCGGCGTGTGGCCGCACCTCCTCCTCGAGTCGCGACGGCGGAGGGTTGAACCAGAAACGGACGAGATCCCAGCCACCGAGCTCGACCGCGCCGAGCTGTGGGTGCTCGAACGGGTACCAGTCGACGTAGCCCTCGCCGAGCTCGTCGGCGAGCCGGAGCACGGCGAGCTCGTCCTCGGGGGAGTGCTCCCGGAGCCACTCGATGGCGTGGTAGCCCTCGAGACCCGCCTGCCGCTGCGGGCTCCAGAACTCGGTCACCCAGGCGAAGGCGCCGAGGATGTCGTAGACCCAGTCCACGTCGCCGCCGCGGATCACGAGCTTCGGGTCGTACTTGAAGTCGTGGAAGATGGAGATCGCGGGGTAGCCCGTGATCTTCGTCGCCTCCCTGCCCATGAGCTCGTAGGCGCGGAGGTCGTGGTTCGGGAAACTCTCGTCGGAGCGTCCCGAGTAGGGTCGCAGGTGGACGCCCGAAAACGTGTGGTACCCGACGTACGTGCCGATGTTCGGTCGGTCGACGATCGCCTGCACGAGCGCGCGGACTTCGGGCTCCGAGGTGGGGTACGGGCCCGCGCCGTGTTGCTCTGCCTCGGGCGCCCAGTCGAAGGGCCAGTTCCGATTGAGGTCGAGGCCCTCGAGCGCGGGTGCGATCGGGACGGTGACGCCGTCCCAGTTGCGGATCGTCCCCTCGGGGAACACGCGGTAGAAGTCGCCCTCGAGGTCGTCGGGGGCACGCGGAACGAGCAGTCGCGCGTCCTCGGGGTGGAGCTTCCACGGGCCGTTCGGGTCACGTAGGCGCATGAAGAGCACCCGACCGTCTCCGTCGATGTCCGCGCGGTGGAGGCCGTCCTGGGGCTCCTCGCGTGGGTACGGGCGGACGCTCGAGCGCCGAAACCGGCCGTCTGCGAGCCCTGCCTCGGCGCCGTCGGGGTTCACGCGGGGGACGACGTAGAACGTCCGGGTGTCCCGTGCCAGGCGGACGCGAGGGTCGCCGGAGTGGAGGAGGTGGTCGAGCAGGTGGAGCGCGGCGGTGGTGCCCGTGAACTCCATCGCGTGGACCTGGGCGTGGACGAAGACAGCCGGCTTCTCCTCGGGCAGTCCGGTCTCGGCGTTCGTCAGCGTGGCGATCGGGATCTCGCGCCCCTCGTACGAAAGGCCGATGGAGGACACGAAGAGCAGCGTCGGGAACTCCTCGGCCCAGCCCGACAGGAGCTCCGTGAGCTCCGAGTAGGTGTAGAAGCGATCGAAGCGGACGCGCATTGGCCGCGGACGCTACTCGATTACCCTCCGCCCATGGGCGACCTCCTCGACTACCGGGCCGAGTTCCCGATCCTCGAGCGGACGACGTACCTCGCGAGTCACACGCTCGGCCCCATGCCACGGCGCGCTCCCGAGCTGCTCTCGGAGTACGCGAAGATGTGGGCGGAGCGGGGGATCCGCGCCTGGGCGGAGGGCTGGTGGGCGACGCCGTGGACGGTCGGAGACCAGATCGGTCGCATCGTCGGAGCCCTTCCCGGCTCGACGGTCATGTGCCAGAACGTCTCGCTTGCCGAGGCGGTCGTTCTCTCCTGCTTTCGGCCGGTCGATCCGAGGCGGAACCGCGTCGTCTACGAGCGCGCCAACTTCCCGTCGGTGCGCTACCTGTACCAGGCGCAGCCCGACCTCGAGGTCGTCGTCTGTGAGGACGAGGAGGAGATCGTCGAGCGGCTCGACGAGCGAACGCTGCTCGTCCCGATCAGCCACGTCCGTTTCAAGGAGTCGCTCGTCCAGGATGTGGCGCCGATCGTCCGCCGGGCGCACGAGGTCGGCGCCGCCGTGATCCTCGACTGCTACCAGTCGGCGGGCATCGTCCCGCTCGACGTCACCGCGCTCGAGGTCGACTTCGCCGTCGGGGGCTCCGTGAAGTGGCTCTGCGGCGGTCCGGGCAACGGCTGGCTCTACGTCCGCCCCGATCTGATCGAGCGCCTCGAGCCGACTCTCACTGGTTGGCAGGCGCACGCCCGGCCGTTCGCCTTCGAGGAGGAGCTCGAGCGCGCTCCCGGGATCGCCCGCTTCCTCACCGGCACGCCGAGCCCCGCGGTGCACCTCGCGGCCACGGCCGGCTACGACCTGATCGAGGAGGTCGGCGTCGAGCGCATCCGCGCACGGTCGCTCGCACAGACGGCGCTCCTCCTCGAACTCGCCGACGCGGCCGGCTTCGACGTCGTCAGCCCGCGCCTGCCGGAGCGACGCGGCGGCGCCGTCGTCCTCGCGGTGCCGGAGGGCGCTGCCGTCTACGTGGAGCTCGAGGCGCGTGGCGTCCTCGGCGACTACCGGCCCGGAGCGGGAATCCGCCTCGGCCCGCACTTCTTCACGACCGACGACGAGCTCCGCTTCGCGGTGGAGCAGATCGTCGAGATCGTCGAGACCGGAGCGTACGAGCGCCACCGCGGCGCGGTCGTGGCGCACTGACGAGCCTTCTCCGCGCCGATCGGGTCGGCGCGGGTGGACGCGTTGCTTGCGGACGACGTACGATCAGCGGACGATGTCCCTGCAAACGAGCCAGAAGGCTCTCCACGAGATCGTCTCCACGGTCCACTCGTCCCTCGAGCTCGGGGAGGTGCTGCGCGCCGTTGTTCGCCTGATGTCCGAGGCGAGCGGCGTCCACGGGTGTTTCGTCTACCTGCTCGAGGACGACAAGCTCGTCATGCGCGCCGCCTCCCCGCCGTACGAGAAGCAGACTGGACGTATCGTCTTCGAGCGCGGGGAGAGCCTCGCGTGGTGGGCGATCGAGCACGGCGAGCCCGCCTTCATCCGCGATAACGCGCTCGCCGACCCGAGGGTCAAGTACGTGCCAGAGCTCGAAGAGGAGCGCTACCAGTCGTTGCTCGCGATGCCGATCGTCGGGCGCTCGGGCGAGCCGATCGGTGCGATCACCGCCCACACCGAGGCGCCGCGCGAGTTCACCGACGACGAGGTGGACTTCCTCGTGACCTCGTCCTCGCTCGTCGCGGGAGCCATCGAGAACGCTCGCATGTACGAGGACGCCCGGCTCCGCGTTCGCGAGCTCGAGCAGCTCGCCGAGCTCGCGGAGGAGATCGCCCGCGCGGAGACGCTCGAGGAGCTCCTGCAGACGGTGGCGCAACGGGCGCGCACGCTCCTCGCCGCTCGCTCCTGCCACGTCTACCTGCTCGAGCGCGCGAGCGAGGAGCTCGTCCGCCGCGCGAGCGACCCCGAGCCCGGGAGCGCGCGTCCGTCGCTCGGGCTCGCCGAGCTCGGGCCCGAGCTCGCGCGTGGCGGCAGGAGCACCCGCCTGGCGGTACCGCTCGTCGCCAACGGGGAGCTCGTTGGGCTCCTCATCGCCCAGGGGAGCGCACGCGTCGAGCTCGGTCGCGCCGTCGCGAGCCAGGTGGCGGTCGGGATCAAGAAGGTGCAGGTGATCGAGCAGCTCACCGAGAGGAACCTGATCAAGGACTTCTTCGAGGAGCTGGCGGGCGGCCGAGGCCGCGGTAGCCTCGAGGGTCGAGCGGCTCGCCTCGGCTGCGATCTCGCCCAGCCGCACGTCGTCCTCATCGCCGAGCCGGCGAGCGAGTCGCTCGAGCGCGCGCTGCGCCTGGCCGCTCCGGGATCGCTCTTCGATCACCGCGAGGACTCGCTGCGCGCCCTCGTTCGCCTCACGCGGCCGAACGCCGACGCCTGCCTCGAGCGACTCCGTCGCATCCATGCCGATCTGGGGGAGCCGATCTCGATCGGTGTCTCCAGCGTGTGCCAGGGGGAGGCGGCGTTCGCCGACGGCTTCGTCGAGGCGCAGCAGGCGCTCCTCGGCAGTGCGGTGCTGCGAGGCGAGCCGACCGTGCTCGCCTTCGAGGAGCTCGGTGCGTACAAGTACCTCCTGCGGATCGCTCTCGACGGAGGGATCCGCGACGCGACGGTGGACGCGGTCTCGAAGCTCGCCGACTACGATGCGCAGCGCGGCTCGCAGCTCGTCGCGACGCTCGAGGAGTTCCTCGTGCGCCACGGCTCGATCAGCGCTACCTCGGAGGCTCTCTACGTCCATCCGAACACGCTGCGTCAACGGCTGCGGCGCATCGGCGAGCTCTCCGGGCTCGACCTCCGTCGCGACGACTGGCTGATGATCGAGATCGCGGTGAAGATGGTGAAGCTTCAGCGCGCGCTCGTGGGCGTCGCGAGCGCCGGCGCACCGTGACCGGGCACACATAGTCAGGCGCGCAGGTGTGGAGGGTGCGCACCTTCCGTCGGCGACGGCGCGGATGGGAGGCTGTACTCCCCACGTCCCAAGGAGAGTGCCAATGGCTGGAGCTGCCGTCGTCGCCGCCGACTCCGTGTGGAAGGACATGCAAGAGCGCGGCGTCGAATTCGTCTTCGCTCAGTTCGTCGACATGTACGCGCGGCCGAGCGCCAAGCTCGTCCCGGTCGGCTCGCGCGCAGCGTTCGACGCGCTCCTTGCCGAGGGAGCCGGGTTTGCGGGCTTCGCGGCGGGGGAGATCGGCCAAAAGCCGAGCGATCCGGACATCGCGGCGATCCCCGATCTCTCGAGCTACACGCCGGTTCCCTGGCAGCGGAACCTCGCGCGCTTCGCCTGCGACGTTACCGTCGAGGGCGAGGAGTGGCCGTACTGCCCGCGCACGATCCTGCGCCGCGTGCTCGCGCGCGCCCGCGAGAAGGGCTTCGAGCTGAAGATGGGGCTCGAGCTCGAGTACTTCCTCGTTGTGCAGCGCGAGGACGGCTCCATCGAGATCGCCGACCCGTACGACACGCTCGACAAGCCGTGCTACGACATGGCCGGGCTCACGCGTCGCTACGACTTCTTGACGACGGTCTCGCGCTACTGCAACGAGCTCGGCTGGGGGAACTACGCGAACGACCACGAGGACGCGAACGGCCAGTTCGAGCAGAACTTCACCTACGACGACGCGCTCGTCTCGTGCGACCGGGCGATCTTCTTCCGCTACATGGTGCACACGCTCGCGGAGCAGAACGGGATGATCGCGACCTTCATGCCGAAGCCGTTCACGCACCTGACCGGCAACGGCTGCCACTTCCACCTCTCGCTCTGGAACGGAGACACGAACCTCTTCCTCGACGAGTCCGACCCACGGGGGCTCGGCCTCTCCGAGACGGCCTACCACTTCATCGGCGGTCTCAAGGCGCACGCGCGCGCGACGAGCGCGCTGACGGCGCCGACCGTCAACTCGTACAAGCGGCTGAAGCCGGGGACGACCTCGAGCGGGGCGACGTGGTCGCCGGTCTGGATCTCGTACGGCTACAACAACCGGACGCAGATGCTCCGCATCCCCGGGCCGGGTCGGGTCGAGGATCGCACGGTCGACGGCTCCTGCAACCCGTACCTCGCCGCCGCCGCGGTCCTCGCCGCCGGGCTCGACGGCATCGAACGTGGGCTCGACGCCGGCGAGCCGAATGCCGAAAACCTCTACTCCTTCGGGTACGAGGAGCTCCGTGCGCGGGGCCTCCAGTCGCTGCCTGCGAACCTCCTCGATGCCCTCGAGGAAGCGGAGCGCGACGACGTCCTACGCGAGGCGCTGGGGCGTGGCCGCGACGAGGACTACCTCGACTACTACGTGCGCGTGAAGCGCGACGAGTGGTTCCGCTACCACGAGCAGGTGACGCCGTGGGAGATCCGCGAGTACTTGACCCGGTTCTGATGGCTATATGGAGGAAAGCTCCATAGAGGGGATCAGGAAAGCGTCGCCATTGGCGACCGGGATATGGAGATACTGAACATATGTGTGGAATCGTCGGACTCTTCGCGAAGGCGCCGCGGATCGAGGAGCGCCTCGGCGAGCACCTCGCGGCGATGCTCGTCCAGATGTCGAGTCGCGGGCCCGACTCGGCGGGCGTCGCCGTCTACCGCGATCCCGTCCCCGCCGGGTCGAGCAAGCTGACGCTCTACTCGCCCGACCCGCACGAGCACTGGGGCGCCGTCGAGGACGGGCTGCGCGAAGCTTTCGGTGGCTGTGACGTCCGGGAGCTGCGGGCGAGCCACGCCGTGCTCGTCGTCGACGCCGAGGCGGACGCGGCCGAGGCGTGGGTTCGCGAGCAGCGCCCCGACCTCCGCGTCATGAGCGCGGGCCGCGTGATCGAGATCTACAAGGAGGTCGGATCGCCCGAGGAGTTCGTCGACTCGTTCCGGCTCCGAGACCTCCACGGGACGCACGCGCTCGGCCACACGCGCATGGCGACCGAGAGCAAGGTGACGACCGAGGGCTCGCACCCGTTCTCGACCGGCCTCGACCTCTGCCTCGTCCACAACGGCTCGCTCTCGAACCACAACCGGCTGCGTGAGTACCTGCGTCGCGAGGGGATCGAGTTCCAGACCGAGAACGACACCGAGGTCGCCGCCGGCTACCTCGCGTGGCGGCTTCGTGAAGGGGCGACGCTCGAGCAGGCGCTCGAAGGCTGCCTCGAAGACCTCGACGGCTTCTACACCTTCGCCGTGGGCACGGCCGACGGCTTCGCCGTCCTGCGCGACCCGATCGCGTGCAAGCCCGCGGTGCTCGCCGAGACCGACGAGTGGGTGGCGATGGCGTCCGAGTGGCGCTCGATCGCCGTGCTCCCGGGAGCGGCCGAGGCGCGCGCGTGGGAGCCGGAGCCCGCAGTCGTCTACGTGTGGGAGCGTGCGGGGGTGGCCGTCTGATGGCAGTGGCGACAAGCGAGGCGGTGGAGGTCGTCGACCTCGCGACGACCTCCGTCCGCGAGCTGAACCAGCGTCTCCACGACCTCGCCCGGACTCCCGGTCCACGCCTCTGGCGGATTCTCAACCCGAACGGCGCGCACGCCCTCGCCTGCGGGCTCGACGCCGACCTCGAGGTCGAGATCGAAGGGCACGTCGGGTACTACTGCGCCGGCATGAACAAGCGCGCGACGGTGCGCGTGCACGGCAACGCGTCGACCGGGATCGCGGAGAACCTCATGTCCGGCCGCGTCGAGGTGGACGGAAACGTCAGTCAGTCGGCGGGCGCCACCGGCCGCGGAGGGCTCCTCGTCGTGCGCGGGAACGCGTCGTCGCGGTGCGGGATCTCGATGAAGGGCATCGACATCGTCGTCGGTGGCGACGTCGGCCACATGAGCGCGTTCATGGCCCAGAAGGGCTGCCTCGTCGTGTGCGGGGACGCGGGCGATGCGCTCGGCGACTCGATCTACGAGGCGCGCCTCTACGTCCGGGGGAAGGTCGCGGGTCTCGGCGCCGACTGCATCGAGAAGGAGCTGCGCGAAGAGCACGTCGCACAACTCCGCGGCCTGCTCGAGGCGGCCGGGATCGATGCCGACCCCACGGAGTTCCGGCGCTACGGCTCCGCGCGACAGCTCTACACCTTCAAGATCGACAACGCGGGGGCGTACTGATGACGCCCGGTGTCAGACACCCGGACGTGTCCGAACGTGGCGATGGCCAGCCGTGGAACCTGCGCGAGTCGTACCTCTTCCCCCGGCCCGTCATCGCCGAGATCCAGCGCGCCGCGCGCGAAGGGATCTACGACATCCGCGGCTTCGGGGCCAAGCGACGCCTCCCGCACTTCGACGACCTGCTCTTCCTCGGCGCGTCCATCTCGCGTTACCCACTCGAGGGCTACCGCGAGCGGTGCTCGACCGACGTCGTCCTCGGGACGCGCTTCGCGAAGAAACCCCTCGAGCTCGCGATCCCGATCACCATCGCCGGCATGAGCTTTGGCGCCCTCTCCGCCCCGGCCAAGGAGGCGCTCGGCCGCGGCGCGACCGAGGTGGGGACGTCGACCACGACCGGGGACGGCGGCATGACGCCGGAGGAGCGCGAGCACTCGAAGATCCTCGTCTACCAGCTCCTCCCGTCCCGCTACGGGATGAACCCGGACGACCTGCGCAAGGCGGACGCGATCGAGGTCGTCGTCGGTCAAGGGGCGAAGCCCGGTGGGGGCGGGATGCTCCTCGGGCACAAGATCTCCGACCGGGTCGCCGAGATGCGCGACCTGCCGAAGGGCATCGACCAGCGGTCGGCCTCACGCCACCCCGATTGGACGGGCCCGGACGACCTCGAGATCAAGATCACCGAGCTTCGCGAGATCACCGACTGGGAGAAGCCGATCTTCGTCAAGGTCGGGGCGACGCGCACGTACTACGACGTCCAGCTCGCCGTGAAGGCCGGGGCGGACGTGATCGTCGTCGACGGGATGCAAGGGGGCACCGCCGCGACCCAGGAGGTCTTCATCGAGCACGTCGGGATCCCGACGCTCCCCGCCACCCGGATCGCCGTCGACGCGCTCCAGGAGCTCGGCATGCACCGCAAGGTGCAGCTCATCGTCTCGGGCGGGATCCGCAGCGGGGCGGACGTCGCGAAGGCGCTCGCGCTCGGCGCAGATGCCGTCTCGATCGGCACGGCCGCGCTCATCGCGATGGGGGACAACAGCCCCGAATACGAGCGCGAGTACCGGAAGATCGGGTCGTCCGCGGGCTTCTACGACGACTGGCAGGCGGGTCGCGACCCCGTCGGGATCTCGACGCAGGACGACGAGCTCGCCGCCCGCTTCGACCCGGTCGTTGGCGGCCGCAAGGTTGCGAACTACCTCCGCGTGCTCACGCTCGAGACGCAGACGCTCGCCCGCGCGTGCGGGAAGTCGCACGTCCACAACCTCGAGCCCGAAGATCTCGTCGCGCTCACGATCGAAGCGGCTGCGATGGCCCGCGTCCCGCTCGCCGGGACGGACTGGATCCCGGGTCTCGAGCGTCCGTAGGTAGAGGCTCGTCTCGCCCGTGCGCTCGCCGACGGAGGGCGACCCGAGGGCCCCGACTCAGCGCTCGTCCTCCCCGGGTGGCCGCCAGCCGAGCTCGCGCGAGATCGCGTCCGCATGGGCGAGCAACACGGGGAGCGCTCGCTCGACCTCGGCGTCGTCGAAGCGGCTCGACGGTCCCTGGAGTGCGACGATCGCCTCCAGCTCACCGCGCGCTGATCGGATCGGGGCTGCGATTGCCGTGAGGTCGGGCTCGCGCTCGCCGATCGCCTTCGCCCAACCCTGTTCGCGTACGCGCGCGATCTCCTCCGCGAGCGCGCGTGGGTCGGTGATGGTCCGCGGCGTGTACGCGCGGAGCGGCCCCTCGGGGAGCTCGCGCCCGGAGAACGCCAGCATCACCTTCCCAGCGGACGTCGCGTGCGCGATCGAGGGACGACCGAGCCGGGAGACGGGCTGGACGTGGTGGAGGCCGGGGACGAAGTCGACGGTGATCGCGTCGGTGTCGCCCGGAACCGACAGCGTCGCGGTCTCGCCGGTCGTCGTGACGAGCTCCTGGAGGTGGGGACGCGCGACCTCGCGGACGTCGAGACGGGCGAGAAGCGCGTTGGCGAGGTGCACGATCCGAAGGCCGAGGCGATAGCGCCCGGACGGCGCGCGCTCCACGAGCCCGGCAGCGACGAGCGTGCCGAGCTGTCGGGAGACCGTGCTCGGCGTCATGCCGGTACGGCGCGCGATCTCGTTCGTCCCGAGCTCTCCTCCCTCCGCGAGCGTGTCGAGCAGCGCGATAGCACGCTCGGCGGCGCCGATTCGGCGCGTTGAGGGTTGACGTGTGCGCGACATCAGTGTAGGTTCGTTGCAGATCTTGGCACAGTGTTGCTAATAGTGCAATTGGTGGTCTGATGTCGTTCCTACTCGAGTGTCCCCGGTGCGGTTCTCGGCCCGTCGATGAGTTCGCGTACTTCGGAGAGGTGACGCGACGTCCCAAGGGGTCGGCGAGCCTCCGCGAGCTCACCGAGTACGTCTACTTCCGCGACAACGTCGCCGGTGTCCAGCGCGAGTGGTGGCAGCACCGGACGGGGTGCGGCGAGTGGTTCCTCGCCGAGCGGGACACGCGGACGAACGAGGTCCTCGCGATCCACCTCCCGCAGCCGGAGCGCGCGCAGGCAGGAGGCGCGGAGTGAGGCTTCCGCCGCAGCCGCGGGAGCGCATCGACCGCTCCCAGCGCATCCTCTTCACCTTCGACGGGAAGGTCGTGGGTGGGTACGCGGGGGACACGATCGGCTCCGCGCTCTTTGCTCACGGGCAGCGGATCTTCTCGCGCTCGTTCAAGTACCACCGGCCTCGCGGCCTCCTCTGCTGCTCCGGCCACTGCCCGAACTGCCTGATGACCGTGGATGGCGTGCCGAACGTACGCGTCTGCGTCGAGCCGATCCGGGATGGCGCCGTCGTCGAGCCGCAGAACGTGTGGGGCTCCCTCGAGCGCGACGTGCTCTCGATCACCGACAAGATCGGCGGCCCGTTCACACCGGTCGGCTTCTACTACCGGACGATGATCCGTCCGCGGCGCCTGTGGCCGGTCTACGAGAAGGTGCTCCGGAACCTCGCCGGCCTCGGCAGGCTGCGCAAGGACGGGGCGGGCCATACGCGCTACGACGTCGAGCATCGGCGCGCCCGCGTGCTCGTCGTCGGCGGCGGTGAGGCCGGGCGCGCCGCGGCGCTCGCTGCCGCCGCGCTCGGCCCCGATGTCGTGCTCGTGGACGAGACCGCCGACCTCGTGGGTCACGAGCTCGAGGGGGTTGAGGTCCTCGCTCCAGCACGTGCGCTCGGGATCTGGGAGGGCGGCCTCGTTCCGGTCGTCGCCGGCTCGGTGTTGCATCGGTTTCGCGCGGAGCGCATCGTCGTCGCCGCGGGCGCCCTCGACCAGCCGCTCGTCTTCCCGGGCAACGACCTCGTCGGAGTCATGCTGCCCGGCGGCGTCCGGCGGCTCGTGCGCGACTTCGCGATCGCGCCCGGCTCCCGGGCGGTTGTGATCGCCGCGGGGGAGGAGGACCTCGAGATCGCGGGGGAGCTCCGCGAGGTCGGAGTCGCGGTGCCAGAGGTCGTCGATCTCACCTCGACGCCTGCGCGGCGGATCGAGGCCCACGGGCGCAAGGGGCGGGTGGCCGCCGTCTCGGTCGACGGCCGGAAGGTCGACTGCGACCTCGTCGTCGCCTCCGCCGGCCGGCAACCCGCGTACTCGCTCCTCGCGCAGGCCGGCGCCCGCGTCGAGTACGACGAGAGCCGCGGCATCTTCGTGCCCACAAATCTTCCTGCCGGGGTCGAGGCGGTCGGATCCGTGACGGGAGAAGACTGCGTGACCGTCGACCCGGTCCGGACGACGAAGGGCGCGGGCGGCGACAAGTGCTTCGTCTGCGTGTGCGAGGACGTCACGACGAAGGACATCGCCCGTGCGATCGACGAGGGGTTCGACTCAATCGAGCTCGCGAAGCGGTACACGACCGTGACGATGGGCCCGTGCCAGGGGAAGCTCTGCCAGCTCGCATCGATCCGTCTGTACGCCCAAGCGACGGGAGTTGGCGAGGCCGCCGTCGGCACGACGACCGCCCGGCCCCCGTGGGCTCCCGTCGAGCTGGGTGTCCTCGCTGGACGCCACTTCGAGCCTGCGCGCCGGACCTCCGTCCACTTCCGCCACGAGGAGGCGGGGGCGCGCATGATGTGGGCCGGGCCGTGGAAGCGACCGTACGCCTACGGCGAGCGGCCGGAGGACGAGGTCCGCGCCGTCCACGACTCCCTCGGCGTGATCGACGTGTCGACCCTCGGCAAGATCCTGGTCGAGGGCCCGGAGGCGGCCGACCTCCTCGAGCGGCTCTACCCGAACCGCTTCGGCGACCTCCGGCCGGGCCGCATCCGCTACGGCGTCCTCACCTCGGACGCCGGCCGGATCATGGACGACGGGACGGTCGCACGCCTCGCCGACGACCTCTACTACGTGACGACGACCTCGACCGGGGCGGACTCGGTGACCGCGTGGTTCGAGTGGTGGAACGCGGTGTGGGGCTACGACGCGGAGATCGTCAACGTCACCGGGGCGCTCGCGGCGCTGAACCTCGCCGGCCCGCGGGCCCGCGAGGCGCTGGGACGGCTCGTCGACGATCCGGACGTCGTGTCGGCCGAGTCCTTCCGCTACCTCGACGCGAAGGCCCTCGTCGTCGCGGGGGTGCCCTGTCTCGCCCTCCGCATCGGGTTCGTCGGTGAGCTCGGCTACGAGCTCCACTTCCCGAGCCCGGCCGGCGAGCACGTGTGGGACCGTCTCGTGGCCGAGGGCGCTCGCCCGTTCGGCCTCGAGCCGCAGCGGGTGCTGCGCCTCGAGAAGGGCCACATCATCGTCGGCCAGGACACCGACTCCGAGTCGAACCTCCTCTCGGCGGGGATGCAGTGGCTTCCGAAGATGGACAAGGACGACTTCGTCGGCAAGCTCGCGCTCGAGCACTTCGCGGAGCGCCCCGAGCGCGAGCGGCTCGTCGGGTTCCGGATGGAGGAGGACGTACTGCCCGTCGAGGGCGCGCAGATCGTGGTCGAGGGGCGTCCTGCCGGCCGCGTGACGAGCGCGCGCCGGAGCGAGGCCGTCGGCGGAGTCATCGGCCTCGCGTGGCTGCCGCCCGACCGCGCCGAGGAGGGAACGCGGTTCGAGGTGCGGGTCGATCGACGTCTCGTCGGCGCCCGGGTCGCGCATGGGCCGTTCTACGATCCGGCGGGAGAGAGGATGCGCGCATGAGCGTGACCCTGGACTTCCTCTCTCCGTCGCGGTGCGACCCGGACGTGCTCGTCTCGCCGCTCGCACGCGCCCTTGCGGGCATCGACCCCGCGCTCGTCGAGGATCTCTCCGCTCAGGGCAAGGTGGAGATCCGCGGCGACGCCGACCGGGTCGAGCCGGCGGAAGGGGAGGAGCTCATCCGGCTCACCCCACGACGGGCGTTCCTGCTCACGAGCGACCCGCTCGCGGCCGTCGAGCGCCTGCGTGCTGCGGGCGTCCGGGCCTACGACGTCACGGGAGGCTACGCGGGCTTCGCCGTTCGGGGCGAGAGGCTCATGCGCAGGCTGACCGACCTCGACCTCGAGCGGCTTCCCGCCGCCGGCCCGCTCTTCCTCCGCGTGCCGGCGATCGTCCTGCGGGACGACGGCGACCGGTTCCGGATCTACGTCGCACAGGAGCTCGGACACGACGTCGTGCTCGCGGTGCTGGACGCGCTCGACGGGTTGCAGGCGCTGGAGACGGCGGCGAGTAGCGAGGGGGGCGCATGAGGGAGATCTTCTTCCCGAAGCGGATGTGGCGGCCGCGCGGCGACCTCAAGCGCCGCTACGACGTCGTCATCGTCGGCGGCGGCTCGCACGGCCTCGCGACGGCGTACTACCTCGCGAAGCACCACGGGGTGAAGGATGTCTGCATCCTCGAGCGCTCGTACATCGGCTCGGGCGCCTCGGGCCGGAACACGACCATCATCCGCGCGAACTACCGCACCCCCGAGGGTGCCGCCTTCTACCGCGAGAGCGTGCGGCTGTACGAGCGGCTCTCGTCCGAGCTCGACTTCAACCTCATGTTCTCGCAGCACGGGCACCTGACGCTCGCCCACTCGGATCGTGGGCTCGTGGTCGCGCAGGAGCGCGCGGAGGTGAACAAGCTCCTCGGCATCCGCTCGGAGGTCATCGGACCCGACCGGATTCGTGAGCTCTGCCCCGAGCTCGACCTCTCGGACAAGCCGGCGTATCCGATCCTCGGCGCGCTCTACCACCCTCCCGGCGGAATCATCCGTCACGACGCGGTCGTGTGGGCGTACGCGCGCGGAGCCGACCGGCTCGGCGTTGAGATCCATCCGTACACCGAGGTCACGGGCTTCGAGCGCTCGGGTGACCGGATCGTGGCCGTCGAGACGACCCGTGGGCGAGTCGAGTGCGGGCAGGTCGTGAGCGCGACGGCAGGCTGGTCGTCGCTCGTCGGCAAGCTCGCCGGCCTCCGCCTGCCGATCACGACCCACATCCTGCAGGCCTTCGTCACGGAGCCGCTGAAGCCGTTCCTCGACGTCATCATCGTCTCGTCGCAGCTCCACGTGTACGTCTCCCAGACAGATCGCGGCGAGTTCCTGATCGGCGCCGAGATCGAGCCGTACACGACGTACAAGAGCACGGGCACGCTCTCGTTCCTCGAGTACTCCGCCCGCCACGCGCTCGAGCTCTTCCCGCAGCTCGAGAAGACGAAGGTGCTCCGGACGTGGACCGGGCTTTGCGACCTCTCGCCCGACTACAGCCCGATCCTCGGCAAGACGGAGATCGAGAACTTCCACGTCTCCGCCGGCTGGGGGACGTACGGGTTCAAGGCTGCGCCGATCGTCGGGGTGACGCTGGCCGAGCTCGTGGCGACTCAGAAGACGCCCGCGCTCATCGCGCCCTTTGCCCTCGAGCGGTTCTACACGGACACCCTCGTCTCCGAGCTGGCTGCCGCGGCGGTGAGCCATTGACCACTGGTTGCGCGGATCCCGCCTCGCCTGCGTCTTGGGTACCGGGGCGACCCAGGGGTCGCCCCTACGGATCGCATGCCCACTGCGGCTCGGCGAGGCGCGCCTCGCCCGCGACCTCCCCTTCACCCGTTCTCTCGACCTCGCTCTCGTCAAGGAGGACCGATGACCTCGCCAATGCCGTCTAGTCTCGAGATCGCGCAGCGCGCGACTCTCCGACCGATCACCGAGATCGCTGCGGCCGCGGGTCTCGAGCCGGACGAGGTCGAGCAGTACGGGCGCTACCAGGCGAAGGTCGATCTCTCCGTTCTCGAGCGGCTCGCGGATCGACCCGACGCGAAGCTGATCAACGTCACGGCGATCACCCCGACACCGGCGGGAGAGGGGAAGACCACGACCTCGGTCTCGCTCACGCAGGGGCTCGGCGCGATCGGGCGCAAGCCTGTGCTCTGCCTCCGCGAGGCGTCGCTCGGCCCGGTGTTCGGGGTGAAGGGCGGCGCTGCGGGCGGCGGCTACGCGCAGGTCGTGCCGATGGAGAGCCTGAACCTGCACTTCACCGGCGACATCCACGCGATCACCGCGGCGAACAACCTGCTCGCGGCGATGATCGACGCGCACATCCACGCCGGCAACGAGCTCCGGATCGATCCGCTCTCCATCTCGTGGCGGCGCTGCCTGGACATGAACGATCGGAACCTCCGGAACGTCGTGACCGGTCTCGGCGGGCGCGCCCACGGTTCGCCGCGCGAGACCGGCTTCGACATCACCGCGGCCAGCGAGGTGATGGCGCTCGTCGCCGTCGCCCGTGACCTGGCCGACCTGCGCGAGCGTCTCGGGCGCATCACCATTGGCCAGACGGTGGACGGGGAGCCCGTGACGGCGGAGCAGCTGCGGGCGGCGGGCTCGATGGCGGTGCTCCTCAAGGACGCGATCAAGCCGAACCTCGTCCAGACGCTCGAGGGCCAGCCCGCGTTCGTCCACTGCGGGCCGTTCGCGAACATCGCGCACGGCAACAACTCCCTCGTTGCCGACCGCGTGGCGTTGAAGCTCGGGGAGTACGTGGTGACCGAGTCGGGGTTCGCCTCCGACCTCGGGATGGAGAAGTTCTTCGACATCGTCTGCCGGGCGGGGAATCTGCGGCCGAACGCGGTCGTCCTCGTCGCGACCGTGCGCGCGCTGCAGCACCACGGGGGCGGTGTCGAGGGCGGGCTGGCGGCGATCGAGGCCGGCTCTGCGAACCTCGCCCGCCACATCGCCAACATCCGCAGCTTCGGCCTGCAGGCGGTCGTCGCCGTGAACAAGTTCCCGACCGACACGCAGGAGGAGCTCGACCTCGTGCGCTCTCTCGCGCTCCAGCACGGTGCGTACGCGGCAGAGGTGAACACGGCCTTCGAGGACGGAGGCAAAGGCGCCGCGGCGCTCGCCGAGGCGGTCGTCGACGCCGCGGAGCAGCCGAGTGACTTCCGCTTCCTCTACCCGCTCGAGGCGACGATCGAGGAGAAGATCGAGGCGATCGCGACCCGCGTCTACGGCGCAGACGGCGTCGAGCTCTCGCCGGTCGCGAAGCGCAAGGCTGCCGAGCTCGCGGCGGCCGGCCTCGGCGAGCTCCCGATCTGCATGGCGAAGACCCACCTCTCGCTCTCCGACGACCCGAAGCTCTTGAATGCCCCGACGGGATTCACGGTCACCGTGCGTGACCTCCGTCCCTACACGGGCGCCGGCTGGATCGTGGCGCTCTGCGGCGAGATGATGACGATGCCCGGGCTCGGCAAGACGCCGGCCGCGGTCGGCATCGATATCGACGCCGAGGGGCGCACGGTCGGGCTCTTCTGAGTCGCGCCGCCCGAGTTGGCCCGCCCGTCAGCGCGGGTGGACGATGAGCACGTCGCAGTGCGCCATGCGCTGCACCGACTCGCTCACGCTGTGTCCCAGCATGCGCTCCACCTGGCTCGGCTCGCGTGTGCCGAGGACGATGAGGTCGACGTTCCGGCTCTCCGCCACCTCGACGATCGCCGCGGGGATGTCTCCGATCGCCTCGACGAGCTCCACCTCGAGCCCGCGGCTGCGTAGCGTCTCGCCTGCCTTCTGGAGCTCGGGGCCCGGCTCTCCCGATGCCGCGCCGATGACGACGGGCGTCACGCTCGTCACCACGACCCTCGCACCGGTGAGCTCCGCGAGCTGGGCTGCTCGCTCGAGCGCCCGGTTCGAGGAGTCGGTGTCGTTGTAGGCGAGCAGGATGTTCATCACGGAGCCTCCAGGGGTCGGTGGGAGCGAGCGCACGTCATCCGGTGCCGGCCCGTCGGTGATCGTGGGGGAGGCTGAGACCGAGCGACTCGAGCAGGCTTGCCGCCCAGTTCGGGTGGCGCTGCACGCAGGTCGGGCACGCGCGGAAGGCAGAGCCCTTGAGGGCGGGGTGATCCACCTCGACGCCGGGAGGGAGCTCGAGCTTCCCCCACATCGCGCTCGAGATCAGACCGTCCGCCTGCTGCCTGCTGCAAATGGCGCAGCGGAGGTAGAGCCGTGACATCTACCCCGGACTACCTACCTTCAGCCCCACGGCCCGAGGAACGGCCCCTCGGCGCCCGCGAGCAGGAGGATCACGACGATCGCTGCGCAGACGAGCGAGACGACGAGCGAGACGGGTGCGATCCAGGAGACTTCCTTCTGGTTCGGCGGGAAGTCGATCTGCTTTCCAGCCATCGTCCTCTCCTCTCTAGGCCTCGTGCCCGGTCGTGGACGACTCGGGCGGTCGATCGAGCGCGCCGGACGCCTTCAGCCTGCTCGCCTGGTGCGTCAGTTTGCGGTTCTCGAGGATGACGAACCCCCAGAACGCGACGAGCATCACCGCGAAGCCGAGGATCGTCATGATCCAGGTGCCCGTCGAGCCGCCGCCGCCGAAGGTCCAGAACTCGGCGACGTCCTCGCTCCACTCGTCGTACGGGAACGCGTCGAACATCGCTCAGCTCCTTTCTTCGCCAACACCGACTCCGGCGCGCGCCGGCCTGCCGTCGGCGGATGTCTGCCAGTACGACTCGAGCAGCACCGGCGCGCCGTCGACCTCGCGGCCGTCCGGCTCGATGACGATCTCCGGCACCCGCTCGAACTCGGGGTAGAAGTCCTGCTGGAACTCGGCCATGTCGAGACCCTCGAGCTCGACCTCCGGAGGCACGCGCAGCAGGTTCATCCGCTTGAGGATCCAGCTCACGACGTAGCCCGGCAGGAAGGCGAGCGGGAGGAAGGCCATAATCCCCACGAGCTGGCCGCCGAGCGAGGACTCGACGTTGTTGATGCCCGTGGGGTAGCCGCCGGCGAAGATCCCGACGAGCAGGACACCGTAGAAGCCGGCGACCCCGTGGACGGCGACCGCGCCGACCGCGTCGTCGACGCGCAGCCGCTTCTCGATGTAGGTGCCCGACCACACGGCGACCATGCCGCCCGTGATCGAGAGGAGGTACGCGAGCGAGGGGTGGTACACGTCGGCCCCCGCCGACACCGAGATGACGCCGGCCAGCCCACCCGAGAGGGTCCAGAACGGGTCGCCCTTGCTCGCGAACCAGCCGCCCGTGAACCCGCCGGCGAAGCCGATCGTGATCACCCAGGCGATGGCGCCGAGCGTCGTCGGCGAGAGGTAGATGTTCAGCCAGCCCGGGAACACGGTCGACTGGATGACGAGGCACGCCGCGTAGAAGCCGTAGAAGCCGGTGAAGATCAGCATGAGCCCCATCAGCGTGAGGTGGGTGTTATGCGGCCGGAAGGTCCTCGCGAGCCCGTCGGCGGTGTACTTCCCGATCCGCGGACCGAGGTTGAGGAGGACGCCGAAGGCGAAGACGCCGGCGACCCCGTGCACGACCCCGGAGGCGATCGCGTCGTGGAAACCGAACTGCCTGGGCAGCCAGCCGCCGGAGCTCCAGCCCCAGGCGGCGTCCATGATCCAGACGACCGAGCCGAGGATCGCCGTCAGGATGAGGTACGCGGACAGTCGGATCCGCTCGATGACGGCCCCCGACATGATCGAGCCGGTCGTCCAGGAGAAGAGGAGGAACGCGAGGAAGAAGACGCCCGTGATGTGGTCCTGGAGGTTCGGGCCCATCGCCGAGGACCACGGCGCCGAGGCTCCACAGAAGCCCTCCGCTGCCGCCGGGCTCGCGTGCCCGTTCTTCGGCCACCCCTCCTGGAAGCAGCCGTAGATGTACCAGCCGAAGTAGTAGAACGTCGGCGTGACGACGGCGATCGTCAGGATGTTCTTCATCGCCGTCGACATGAGGTTCTTGCGCCGCGAAGCGCCGCCCTCGTACGCCATGAAGCCGACGTGGATCAGCCACATGACGACGACGGTCCAGAAGTAGAACGTCTCGGCCAGGATCGCCGAGTCGAGGGCGATCCGCTCCTCGAGCTCCTCGATGGTGGCCTGGGCGATCCAGAAGATCGACGAGATCATTCGACCCCTCCTCGCGAGGCGTTGCGCTCCACGTCCCGGGGACCGTATGAAGCCGTGCACGCCGTTTCCATGTCCGGCCGTACCGGCGTTGTCGGTCCGACTATGTGCGTGTGGTACACACGGGAACGCTCAGCGGCGCGAGACCTCGCCAGTCGCAGCGTCGACGACGACGCTCTCGGCGCGAAGCGGCTTTCCATCCTCGCCTACCTCCGCCGCGAGTCCCACGATCCAGACGAGGCGGGGCGGAATGCCCTGCTGGACAGCGCGCACGACGACGCACCCCGTCTCTGAGCACGGCCTGAAGTCGACCGCGCCTTTCGCGATCTCCACCGCCTCCTCCTTCGAGACCCTGTCCTCGTGCCTGCCGCAGGTGCGGGCGACGCCGAGCGCGGCGACGAGGACGGCGACGAGGAGCAGGGCCCGGCCGAGCGGTCGATCGCGGAGCCCGCGCCTCGGCGCCGCGTCCGGGTCGGGCCTCCCGTTACCCGCTGCGGGCGGAGTTCCAGCGTCGGTAGACAGCGTAGGCCCTGAGGACGAGGTAGCCGACGAAGTGCGTCATGAAGACGAGGAGCAGCCACCAGAACCACCACAGGTAGTGCGCCTCGAGCTCGCGCAGCTCGACCACGGTGAGGTAGAGCGCGAGCCCGAGCGTGAGGAGCATGAGCGGGGGCGAGAAGCCGAGGAGGAGCAAGAGCAGCATCGGGGGAGATCGTGTACGAGTTCCGGTCCGCGCGCAAGCGACGACCGCGGAGCGCGGCGGAGGAAACGTCGGGAGGACGTCAACTCCAGGGATACGGCGAGCTTGAGACCGGGTGCAGGTCTCCCGTCTGGAAGCGCTCGTAGCGGAAGGGGTAGAGGAGCGCCGAGTGCTCGCCGACGAGGACCTTGGCGACCTCTCTGCCGACGCCGATCATCTTGTACCCGTGGTTCGAGTCGAGGATCGCGTACAGGTTCGGCCGCAGGTAGTCGAAGACCGGGAAGTTGTCCGCGGTGAACGCGCCGACGCCACCCGAGCGTGCCTGCTTGTAGTGGGCGCGGCAGCCTTCGAAGCGGCTCATCGCATGCGAGAGCGCCGCGCACCACATGTCCGGGAAGCCGGGATCGACGTCCGTTGTCTGCGGGTAGGGGTCGAGCTCGACGTCGCCCTCGACGACGAGCGGGGACGCTCCGCCTTGGACGCCGTGGCGGTCGCGCTTGAAGTAGATGCCCCAGAGCTCGTCGGTGATGAGCTTTCCCTCGTCCGTGTACAGGGGCGCGTCGGTGTCGAGGTGGATCACTGGCGGGGCGCCGCCGTCGGCGGTGGAGAAGACGAGCGGGTCGACGGTGATCTCACCCTCCTGGAGGTTCCAGTACGTCCACATCGGCTGGTCGCGCACGACGTCTCCCGACGGTGTGCGGATGTCGATCCGCTCGGGGAGGCCGAGCAGCGCCCAGAAGTGCTTCGCCCACGGACCCGGAGCGATCACCACCTGCTCGCCGACCTCGATCGCACCGTGCGAGGTCTCGACGGCCGAGATCGTGCCGTCGCTTGCGTCGCGGAATCCGGTCACCTCGATGCCCGAGAGGACAGAGACGCCCTTCTCCTTGCACTTCCCGTAGAGGCCGTGGACGGAGTCCATGTTGAATGCGAAGCCCCCTTGGTGCTCGTGGAGGCAGATCGTGACCCCTTTCGCGCGCCAGTCCGGGAAGAGCGAGCGCATGTGGCGATCGACCTCGGCCGCGCCGACGATGAGCTCGGATCGGTAGCCGATCCGCTCCTGGCGCTCGTAGGTCGCCGTCAAGTCGTCCTCCTGGACCGCGGCGCCGAGTGCGATGTAGCCGACCGGGTTGTACGCGTAGGCTGCCGGGTCCGACTCCCAGACCTCGACGCAGGCCTGCATGAGCTCGCTCATGGCGGGCTGGAAGTAGTTGTTCCGGACGACGCCGCAGGCGATTCCGGACGCCCCCGCGCCCGGCCCCGCCTTGTCGAGGACGACGACGTCCGCGCCCGAGCCGAGACCGCGCGCCTCGAGCTCCTGCGCGAGGTGGAAGGCGGTCGAGAGGCCGTGGATGCCGGCTCCGACGACGACGTATCCGCTGCGCTTCGGAATCTCCATCTGTTGCTCCCTCGCCAACTCTATTGCAGTATAAGGCACACGTTACCACGTCGCTTCGAGCCCCTCAAGAGCCGCGGCCGGGAGGAACCTCCCGGCCGCGGCTCCGGATCGCTCCGAGTACGCCTACGAGGCTGCCGAGGGAACGGCATCCGGCCGCTCGGGCGGCGGAGCGGCCTCGCCCCACTCGGGCTCGATGTCGTGTCGGATCTCCCACTCGCCCCAGTCGAGTCCGACGACCTGCTCCTCGTCGTCGAGCTTGAGGCCGGTCGTGCGCTCGAGGATCGGGGCCAGGATCGCCGCCGTGACGACGCCGAAGCCGATGCTGACGATCACGCCGAGCGCCTGCCAGAAGACGTTGATCTCGGCGTGCTGGAAGGCGAAGTCGCCCTCCTCGATTCCGAAGTACCCGCTCTGAGCGGTGCCCCAGTCGATCAACCCGACCATGAGTAGGCCGTAGGTGCCGACGCCGACGAAGAGCGGGGTCAGCTTGTGCTCGTCCCAGTGCCGTTTCTGGGTTTCCTCGTAGACGACGTACGCGACGAGCGGCGCGAAGAAGGCGACGAGGAACATCTGCCACGGCGTGTAGACGTCGAACGCCGGCGACCCGGAGACGTAGCCGGCGAACGGGCCGAGCAGGAGGTAGATGTACTTCTTCGTCCGGTACGCGAGAATCGCGCCCATGAGCGCGCCTGCGCACCAGGCGAGTCCGAGGTTGTTGAAGGCGATCCCGACGCTCGTCTCCGCCATCGTCACGCTCACCGCGTAGGCGGATTCGGGCGCGCCGAAGAAGAAGAGGCAGGAGAGGATCACCATCGGCAGGCCGCTGATGATGAAGACCACCCCGAGCGTCGTCAGCCCGAGGTTGTACGAGCGGAACTGCGGCACCTTCGGGTGCTGGTGGTACATGCCCGGCCGCGACCCGACCTTGCGCACGAAGACGAGCGCCATGCCGGCGGGGAAGAGGTACACGAAGCCCGCGCCGAAGAAGTCGTGGTAGCCGGCGTTCGTGAGCGGGCCCGTGGAGCCCCACGTGAGCCAGCTCAGGATCGACGACATGACCGCCGCGACCGCGCACACGACGTAGTACGCCATCGCCCGCATCCGCTCGGTCACTGCGAGGTGGAAGAGGACGTTGATGAGCCCGGCGAAGCAGGCGAGGAAGAAGATGAAGATCTGCTGGTTGTTGAGGTTCGCGCCCATGCTGTTCGGGTCGACGTCCTGCGCGAGCCCGTTCGCGAAGGTGCCTCCCAACCACCAGTCCTTCACTGCCTGCCAGTACGGGCTGTCCACCTCGAAGGCGACGTAGTACTGCCAGTTCCAGATGGCGAAGCCGATCAGGAAGTAGACGGCGAAGCCGATGAAGAACCCGATCAGCTTCTCCGCTGCTGAAGCGAAGACGTTGACGCGGCGAACGCCACCCAGGTCGACGAGGATGAGGCCCGCGAGGATGACGAGCGCGCCCACGGTTCCGGAGGCGTAGACGACGTTTTGGAGAAGCGAGTTCGTCGTCACCTGGTCCGGGAACTGCTGTGCGAGCAGGCTCGCTAGGTGCATCGGCGACTCCTTTCGGTCGGATGGTCGGCGGAGCCTGGCCGAAGGCGGTGGCCGAGTGGCGCGAGCACGGCAACTCCGCCACCACCTCCGGATCCGAAGAGGACGTCAACTCCCGCCACGGAGGTCGATTATCGGTGGCATGCCAGACGGTTTCAACCTCCAACGCGAGGCCGAGCGCGGAGTAGAGTCCGTAGGAGTCATGGCGGTGCAGCGAGAGGCTCCCGAGGAGTTCGAGGTCGCGATCGCGAGCGCGATCGCCGCCCCAGAGGCCTTCGGAGCGTCGTTCGACGAGCTCCCGGCCGGCGACGAGCTCGAGCTCGGTGCCGGGCTCGAAGGCGACCCCGCAATCGCCTTCCGGAGGACGCTCGGGATGTTCGCGACCGGGGTCACGATCCTCACGACGCGGGTCGGTGAGAACGTCCACGGGATGACGGCGAACGCCTTCATGTCCGTCTCCCTCCGACCGCCGCTCGTGCTCGTCTCGATCGATCGGCGGGCGCGCATGAACGACCTCCTGCACGAGGGCACGCGGCTCGGCGTCAACGTGCTCGAGGCCGGGCAAGCGGCGCTCTCGGACCACTTCGCGGGAAGACCCGGCGCCGAGGACGTGGAGCCCCGGTTCGAGCTCGTGCACGACACCCCGCTCGTCGAGGGTGCGCTCGCGCACCTCGCGACGCGGATCGTGCGCTCGTACTGGGGTGGTGACCACTCGCTCTTCCTCGGCCAGGTCGTCTACGCCCGCTACGGCGAGGGCGAGCCACTCCTCTTCCACGGCGGACGCTACGAGCGGCTCGTCCGTGACCAGCGCGTGTTCTCGGCGCTGCCGCACGAGCTCCTCGAGCCGATCCTCGCGCACGGCGTCGAGCGCAGGTACGAGGACGGGGCGGCGATCATGCGCCGCGGCGAGCCGGGCTCGGAGCTGCTGCTCGTCGTCGAGGGGGAGGTCCGCGTCGAGCGGCCCGGTCGCTCGCTGATGCTCGGGCCGGGGGAACTCGTCGGCGAGATCGAGGTGCTCGACCCGGTCGGCAAGCGCATCGCCGATGTCACGGCCGTCGGGCCGGTGCGCTGCGTCGTCGTCACGCGGGAGCAGCTCGTTGCGGCGCTCGAGGCGGACCCACGGGCGGCGGTAGGTCTCATCGAGGTGCTTGCTTCGCGCTTCCGCGAGACGGCCTGAGGGATCGCTCGGGCGAGTCGCACCCGACGTTCCTCCCACCACCTCGTAGGGGCGAGGCTTCCCTCGCCCGCGTGCTTCCTCCATGCGGGCGACCGACGCAACAGGGGGTCAGGTCTCCCGTGTTGCAGCGAGGGAAGGCATCGAGCACGCGCGCAACGAAAGGGACCTGACCCCGGTGTTGCGCGGTACGCGCCGACCGTTTCGCCCGCGCCCGTGCGTCAGGGGAGCGGCGGGAGCTCGGCGAGCCAGGGCGTTCGGTAGCCCGACTCGTCCCACATGACGGGGAAGAAGGACTCGTCGAGCGCGAGGTCGCCACGGCGCCGGTAGCGCGAGTAGGTCACGTCCACGTTCTCGTGGTGGAACCGTGCCTCCACCGGGATCATGTGCGAGACGAGAGCCATGCGGGCCGTCGTTCCGCTCGTGTTCGGCTCCGATCCGTGCCAGACGAGGCCGTGGTGGAACGAGCCGCCGCCGGCCTTGACGACCACCGGCACCGTCTCGATCTCGGCCCCCTCGGGCGCGGAGGAGCGCACGCCTGCGAGCCAGTCGTCAGGCGCATGGAACTGCGAGCGCTCGGGCGGCGTCTTCGGCCAGCGGTGGGAGCCGGGGACGAACGCGAGCGGGCCTGCGTCGGGTTCCGTGTCGTGCAGCGACATCCAGCAGGTGATCATCTCGGCTGGTACGAGGTAGTCCGCGTACGAGGAGTCCTGGTGGAAGCCGATCGCCTTCGTCCCAGGCGGTTTCCAGAGGACGTTGTCCTGGAGAATCCGCACGCCGCGGTAACCGGCGAGCTGCGCCGCGAGGCGACCGATGCGCTCCGAGAGGACCTGCGCAGCGACGAGCGTGTCCGACTTCCAGGCGTTGCAGAGCTGACGCGTACGGTCCTCCGGGTCGCGGCCCGGCACCCAGTTCACCTCGTCGGGGCGGATGCCCGTCTCGTAGTCGCCTTCGAACAGCCGCAGGTAGCGCTCGCGCAGGGGCTCGAGCGCGTCAGGCGCGATGAGTCCCTCTTCGATGATGAGGAAGCCGTCACGGTGGAACGACTCGACCTGCTCCGGCGTGAACGAGTCGACGAGCTGTGCGCTGATTGCCATCAGGATCTCGGCCTCTCCTTCTCGGGGTCGTAGAACGGGAAGCGAACGACGGTCGCCGGAATGCGCTTCTGCAGGCCGTCCAGCTTGCCGACCTCGACCCGCGTGCCGAGCTCCGCGTACTGCACGGCCATCCGGCAGAGCGCGATGTTCTTTCGCAGGATCGGGCTCCGCGTACCGCTCGTGACGACGCCGACGCGCCTGCGCCCGACGTAGACCTCGTCTCCGTGACCGGCCGTCTCGTTCCCCTCGAGCTCGAGCCCGACGAGCGTGCGTTGCGGATGCGCTTTGCGCTCCTCGAGCGCAGCCCGGCCGACGAAGTCGTCGTCGGTGCGGAAGTCCACGGCGAAGCCGATTCCCGCCTCGAAGGGGTCGACCTGGTCGTCGAACTCGTAGCCGGCGAAGATGAGCCCCGACTCGATGCGGAGGATGTCGAGGGCCTCGAGGCCGAGCGGAGTGAGGCCGTGCTCCTGTCCGGCTTCCCAGATCGCGTCCCAGACTGCGGGTCCGTCGGAGGGGTGGCACCACACCTCGTACCCGAGCTCGCCTGTGTAGCCGGTGCGAGAGACGACGATCGGGATCCCGTCGTACGTCTTGATCCGGCCGACGGTAAAGCGGAACCACTTCAGATCCTCGAGCGCGGTCTGCGTGGGGGGCGTCCACACGATCTTCTTGAGGAGCTCGCGGCTCTCGGGCCCCTGGACGGCGACGTTGTGGAGCTGATCGGTCGACGGCTTCACCCACACCCTGAGCTCGTGCTTCTCGGCGAGCTCTTTGAGCCAGACGCCGTCGTACTCGTCGCCCCCGACGAAGCGGAAGTTGTCCTGCCCGAGGCGGTAGACGGTGGCGTCGTCGATCATCCCGCCGGTCTCGTTGCAGAGCGCGGTGTACGTGACCTGCCCGACGGAGAGACGCCGGGCGTCGCGGGTGATCGCGAGTTGGATGAGCGCCTCCGCGTCCGGGCCGAGCACCTCCCACTTGCGAAGCGGCGAGAGGTCCATGATCGCGACCTTCTCGCGGCAGGCCCAGTACTCCGCGATCGCCCCGTGGTTGTCGAAGCAGTGCGGAAGCCAGTAGCCGCGGTACTCGACGAAGCTCTTCGTCAGCTCGCTCGTCCGCGGGTGGAAGCTCGTCTCCTTCGTCAAGACCGGCGGTGCGTCGGGCGTCACACGGTGCGCGATCGCCATCGAGAAGCGGTTGTCGGGCGCGTACACGCGCACCTGGACGGGCGTGATCTGCCACCCGTTCGCGGGGTCGATGTCATCCGGGCAGGCCGAGGAGGCGCAGACGAGGTCGGTCATCGCACGCAGGAGCACGTAGTCGCCCGGGCGCGACCACGGCTCGTCCATGACGAAGACGAGGTTCGAGTCGAACCCGGTGTTGTAGAAGAAGTTCAGCGCTTCCCACCCCTTCCGCGGGGCGATGCCGTACGGTGTCACCTGGCCGTTGAAGTTGTCCGTGCAGTTGACATGGCCGGGGTACCCCATGTCCTCGTAGTAGCGGGCCGTGCAAGCGAGAGCGAACGTGTCGTGGCGGCCGACGGTGTCGCGGACGACCTCGACGAGCGGATCCATGTCCACGTCGTAGAACTTCCCGTGCAGGCCCGGCTGCGGGTACGCGTGGCCCATGAGCGTACGGGTGGTCGTGGCATCGAGTCCGCGCTCGAGCCCTGCCTCGAGCTTGCGGCGATGGAACGCGAGGAAGTCGGAGCACTGCTTCCCTTCGATGTCGATGACCTGGATGTACTCGCCTGCGCGCACCTCGTACGCGCGTGCGGTCGCGGCGTCCACGCGGAAGTCGAGACGCGGCTCGGCGAGCGGCGGCGGAAGCTCGAACTGCTCGTAGACCCGGGGGGCCGTGCGCCGGACCTCGACGAGGAGCTCCGAGGGTGGGGGGGCGCCGTCGACGATGCGCCCGGCCGGGGCTGCGACGACGATCGTCACGGGGCGGTCGGCGCGGAATGTCTGCGTAGCGCCGGGCGGCGACCACTCGCCGAAGAGTCGGATCGCGCGCGCCTCCGCCGGGTCGAGCCCGCGGGCAGCGAGCTCCCGCCAGAGGAGCGAGCCGTCGCGGTCGGCGAGCGCCTGCCGGATCACCGTCGCCGGAGCGTCGGCCCGCGCTCCGAGCGCGGCTGCGTCGTCCTCGCCACGCTCGTCGAGCGCGGTGACCTCCGCGATCTGACCTCCGTCCCGGTCGATGACGGTCAGCCGCTCGTCGGGCCCGAGGGCGAACACCGTCGCCCCGCCGGGCCGCACGAGGTACGTCTCCAGGAAGGGATCCTCGGGCAGTAGCCCCCGTATCAGCGCCGGTGACGTACTCACTCTTTTGACGCTTTCTTAACGCTCGGTGTCAGACACCGTAGGTCGGAAAGTTGCGCGAACGTCGCGTTCACTGGCGTTGCGGCACGTGCTCTTAACACTTGGTGTCAGACACCGGGTGTCCGATTAGGACGTGGCCTTCGCCGGCGCCTTCGCCTCCTCCTCGGCGGCCTGCGCCAAGAGCTGCTCCGCGAGCTCTCGCTTGCCGTCGGCGTCGAGCTTCTTCACCTCGTTCTCGACGACTCGGCGGTTGTACGTCTGGTTCCAGTAGTCGAGCGCGTCGAAGCCGAGGAGGACGGCCTTGCCGACGAACTGCCGCAGGACCTCGTTCGTCGGGCCCATGACCCAGCCCGCCTTGCCGTCGCGCAGGTAGCGCTCGAGCTCCATGTCGCGCTTGTAGCCCGATCCGCCGCAGGCGTGGAGCATCTTGTCGACGACGTGAGCGACGTTCTTCGCCGCCTCGAACTTGATCTGCCAGGCCCAGTGTAGGTAGTTCGCACGCGCGGTCTCGCCGACCTCGAGAACCCTCGTGTTGTCGGCCGTCTCCCGGTCCATCGCCTGGGCGACCGAGTAGACGAAGAGGCGGCACGCGTTCGTGTCCATCAGGCACTCGCCCACGTAGTCTTGGATCGTCGGATAGTCGGCGACCCGCATCCCGACGTCCACGTGGCGTTTGCGGGTGGTGTGGCGCTTGGCGATGTCGATCGTCCCGAGCGCGATCCCGTTCCAGACCGAGGAGGAGCCGATGAGGAAGAACGGGTCGACGATCTCGTCGTTCGAGGCGGCGCCGTCCCCGATGGGGCCGATGAGCTGCTCGGCGGGAATCTCGACGTCCGGAACCTCGAGCGGCCCCGACTGGTTCCCGCGGAGCCCGAGCGCGTCCCACAGAGCGGGCTGAGCCTTGGCCTCCTCCCCGTCGATCACCCACACGGAGAGGTCGTCGTAGCCGGAGAAGTCGGGGCTCGTCGTCTGCACGACGTAGAAGTCGGCGAAGCCGGCAGACGTCGTCCAGGACGCCTTCTTGCGCACCTTGTACCCGCCGTTCGAGCGCTCCGCTCCGGACGAGATCGGGTACCAGAAGTGCGACCCCGTCTCCGGGTCGGAGTACGAGAGCGTCCCGATCTTCCCCGAGCGGAGGGGGCGGATGTACTTGTCGATCAGCGCATCGGTGGGGCGGTACATGATCGCCATGACCGCGCCGATGTGCATCACGTAGCACATCGCGGTGGACGCGCAGCCGTAGCGAGCGATCGTCTCGCAGGTCATGGCGAAGGCGACGTGGTTCTCGCCGAGCCCGCCGTACTCCTCGGGAACCGTGAGCCCGAGGAACCCGTGCTCGCCGAGCAGCTCGAGGTTGCGACGAGGAAAGAGGAGCTCGTCGTCCGAGCGCTTGGCGTTCGCGCGCATCTCCTTCTCGCACAGCTCGATCAGGAGCGCACGCAGCTCCTTCTGGCGGTCGGTGAGGACCCAGTCGGGATCCCACTCGTAGCCGAGCCCCCAGAATGGCTCTCCGCCCCACATCTTCTCGGACATGCTGACCTCCGCCTCGGTGTCGGTTGCTCACGCCATCGTAGGCATCACCTGCGAGCCGAGCAACAGGGTTCCGTCTCCTTCCGTTAGGTCCAGGGGTACGGGCTCGCAGATGCTGGATGCGTCGCCCCGAGCGCGAACCGGTCGCGGCGAAATGCCTCGAGCGCGGGCTGACGCTCGCCGAGGATCTCCGCGGCCGCGAGCTCGCCGAGCGCGAGCATCTTGAAGCCGTGGTTCGAGTCGAGCACGGCGTACACGCCGTCGCCCACCCAGTCGACGACGGGGTACGAGTCGGGCGTGAAGCACGTCTGCGCGCCGTACGAGGAGCACGTCCAGCGCTCGCGCCCGCCGTCGAACCGGGCGAGCGCCCACGAGATCGCGCCGACCACAGCGTCGTCGAACTCGCTGCTCGTCGCTCCGAGTGACGGGTGCGAGGGGCCGTACGGATCGAGCTCGCAGTCGGGCTCGAGCGGCAACGGGAGCCCTCCGATCGCCGCCCCGCGACCGAGGCCCGGGCGGAAGTAGATCCCCCAGGGGACGGGGAGCCCGGGGAGAGGAGCATCCGCGTCGAGATGGACGACCGGGTCCGTCGGCGCGAGGGCAGCCTCCGCGTGGACGTACTCGCCCTCTCGCACCTGCCAGAAGTGGAAGTCGAGCGCGGGCGGGTCGTCGAGCAGAGGCAGGAGATCGCGTGCCCAGGGGCCCGGCGCGAGGACGGTCACGTCGACCGGGAGCTCCCCGGCGGTCGTCTCGACCGACCCCGGCTCGAGCCCCGTCACCTCGACGCCCTCACGGATCTCGACCCCCGCTGCCCGCGCCATGCCCTCGAGCGCGCGGAGCGTCGCGCTCGGATCGGCCCAGCCGCTCCGACGCTCGTGCAGGAGCGCGGTCGAGCCCTGCGCCCGCCAGTCGGGGAAGATCGCCCGCAGGTGGTCGCGAACCGACCTCTCGCCGAGGACGAGGGTCGACTCGTACCCGACCGCACGGTGGTGCTCGGCGATCCGCTCGAGCTCGGCGGCCTGCGCCTCCGGCACGACCGCGATGTAGCCCACCTGCCGGAACCCGAAGAGCTCCGGGTCGATCTCGAACACCTCGACCGAGCGACGCACGATCTCGTGGACAGCCGCCGACGCGTAGAAGTTGCGGACGATTCCGCCCGAGATCCCGCTCGCGCCGGCCCCCACGCGCTGCTTGTCGAGGACGACGACTCCCTCACCGGTGCCGCGCTTCTCCGCGAGGTGGAGGGCGGTCGAGAGCCCGTGCACGCCTGCTCCGACGACGATCACCCGTTCCACGCTCACCTCCGAACCGTACCCTCGCCGACGCTGCCCGCGCGATCGCGACAGCCCGCTCGACGGGTGCCTGGCGAGTGTTGACCCGGTACTCGCACGGTGCTAGCGTCCTTCTCCAGGTGGCAACTGCGTTACTCTATGGGCAATTCTGGAGCCAATTCTAGAGCGAACGAGGCCCCGTCTGCGCGGATCGTCGGGAGCGCATCGCGACCAGTCCTCCTCGGGATCGTCGGGGACTCCGGATCGGGGAAGACGACGATCAGCCGTGGTCTCGTTCGCGTGCTCGGAGACGAGTACGTCAGCCGCCTCTCGACGGACGACTACCACCGCTTCGACCGACGTCAGCGGTTGGAACGGGGACTCACGCCGCTCCACCCCGACTGCAACTACCTCGACATCCTCACCCAGCATCTGCGGCACATCCGTGCGAACGAGCCGGTGCTGAAGCCCGTCTACCGTCACAGTGACGGAACCTTCGGCCCCCCCGAGTACTTCGTGCCCGGCCCCTTCGTCGTCGCGGAAGGTCTCCTCGGGCACCACACTCCCGAGCTCAGGCAGATGTTCGACGTGCGCGTCTTCCTCGACCCTCCCGAGGAGCTCCGCCGCATGTGGAAGCTGAAGCGGGACGTCCACCACCGTGGCTACACGACGGACGAGGTCCTCCAGGAGCTCGATCGTCGCGAGCACGACGCGGAGGCGTACATCCGTCCCCAGCGGCGGCACGCGGACATCGTCGTCTCCTTTCAGCCCGGGGACTCGGAGGACCAGGCTCACCTGGATGCCCACCTCCTCCTCCGCGACAGCCTCGTCCATCCCGACCTGTCGGGGGTCGCGCTCGAGGACGACGAGGAGTTCCGGCTCGTCGAGCACAACGGCGCGCAGGAGCTCTTCGTGTCCGGGGGGATCAGTGCTGCGCGGGCAGCCGAGATCGAGGAGGCGATCTGGGAGCGCATGCATTTCGCGAGGCATCTGCGACACCAGCGCCTCGGCGAGTTCACGCGGGGAACCGACCTCGCCCGCTCGCACTCTCTCGCCGTCGTTCAGCTCCTCATCCTCTACCACCTCGCCACGGCGCGCGCGGTCGTCGCGCTCGGTGGGAAGACGGTGCGCTCACCCGAGACCGCCGTGCTCGGCTAGCGACCGCTGCGCTCTCTCGCTCGTGCTGGGCGCCTGCGCCCTCGGGCGAGCGCGCTCAGGAGCGGTACGTGGTGAACCCCCGGAAGCCGGGGTAGAGCGGTCGGCGGTCGCACAGGGAGGCCACCCGCGCGCGGAGCGTCTCCGTCGAGACCGAGCCGTCGAGCGCCTCGACGATGATGCTTCCCACCTCGCGGCTGTCCGTCTCGTCGAACCCGCGCATCGTGATCGCGGGCGTCCCGAGGCGAACGCCCGAGGCCACGGTGGGCGGGCGCTCGTCGTAGGGAACGGTGTTGCGGTTCGCGGTGATGCCGATCTCGTGGAGCCGGTCCTCGGCGGCCTTCCCCGTCCACTGCGAACGTCGGAGATCGATCTGGACGAGGTGCGTGTCGGTCCCGCCGGTCAAGAGCTCGATCCCGCCCGCGAGGAGCGCCCCGGCGAGGGCGCTTGCGTTCGCTCGCACCTGGCTCTGGTATGCGCGGAACTGCTCCGAGGCTGCGATCGCGAAGCACACGGCCTTGGCTGCGATGACATGCTCGAGCGGGCCGCCCTGGAGTCCCGGGAACACTGCCCGGTCGATCCGGTCTGCGTGCTCGCCTCGACAGAGGATGAAGCCGCCGCGCGGGCCGGCGAGCGTCTTGTGGGTGGTCGAGGTCACGAAGTCGCAGTGCGGGACGGGGTTCGGATGAAGCCCGGAAGCGACGAGGCCCGCGACGTGCGCCATGTCGCAGAGGAGGAGCGCTCCCACCTCGTCGGCGATCTCCCGGAACCGCTCCGCCTCGATCGCGCGCGGGTAGGCGGAGGCGCCGCAGACGATGAGCTTCGGTCGCTCCGCCCGAGCGATCCGACGCACCTCCTCGAAGTCGATGAGCCCGCTCTCGCGCGCGACCCCGTAGGAGACGACGCGGTACAGGCCGCCCGAGAAGTTCACCCGGTGCCCGTGGGTGAGGTGACCGCCGTGGTCGAGCCGCATCGCGAGAATCGTGTCCCCGGGGTCGAGGCATGCGAAGTAGACGGCCATGTTCGTCTGCGAGCCAGCGTGTGGCTGCACGTTCGCGTGCTCCGCTCCGAAGAGCGCCTTCGCACGCTCGATCGCGAGGGTCTCGATGCGGTCGACGACCTCGCAGCCGCCGTAGTAGCGCTTGCCGGGGTAACCCTCGGCGTACTTGTTCGTCGGAACCGAGCCGAGCGCCTCGAGCACGGCCGGCCAGGTGAAGTTCTCGGACGCAATGAGCTCGATCTGGCCACGCTGCCGCTCGAGCTCCGCCTCCAGGAGCTCGGCTACGACCGGGTCGAGGTCGGCGAGGGGCCAGGTGCGCGGGTCGAGGCTGGTCGGGGATGGTGCGGCGCTCACGGGGCCTCCCCGCTCTCCGCCGCTCCGTCGATCTCAGCAGCCCAGAGGAGGATCTCTGCGGCGAGCGCCGGCGGGCAGCCGATCGCGCGCACGAGGTACCACGCGTCCTCGACGGAGGCGCCGGCGCGAACGAGCGCGTCGATCTCGTCACGGTGTAGGCCGAGGGCCGCAAGGGGCCCCACCTCCGACGGGCTCAGACGGGCAGGCTGGACGATCTCGTCACCTCCGGCACGGCACCGCGGACGCTAGCGCCGACTCTTCGCTTCAGCCATACGATTACTCAACTCTGATTTGTCATTTCTCTATGACTTAGCCGGTGTTGCGGACACCGGCCGCGATCCCGGTGACGGTCGCGAGCGCCGCCTCCCGCGCGCCTCCGTCTCCCGCGCGGTAGCGGCGGAGCGTCTCGAGCTGGAGATCGTTGAGGAGGTCGACCCAGGGGTTCCGCACCGGCAGGCGCGCCCGGAGCGCCGGGCGACGCTCGAGCAGCGTTCGTTGATCGGTGATCGCGAGCACGCGATCCACGGTGCGCTCGTGCTCTCTCCGGCAGAGCTCCCACACTCGCTCGGCTCGGGCGCGGTCGCGGGCGAGGTCGAGGTAGCGTGCTCCCGTCGAGAGGTCGGACTTGAAGAGCGCGATCTCGAGGGTGGACACGAGCGCTCGGAAGAACGGCCATTCGCGCCACATCTCCTGTTCGAGAGCGAGCGTGACGTCCTCGAGGCCGGAGCCTGCGCCGTACCACGAGGGCATGAGAACGCGGTTCTGCGTCCAGGCGAACACCCATGGGATGGCGCGGAGAGAGCGGATGCCAACGTCGCCTTCGGGCCGGGAGGTTGGCCGCGACCCGATGGGGAGCTCGGCGATGAGGTCGAGGGGCGTGCAGTCTCGGACGAAGGCAGGGAAGTCTGGCTCCTCCTCGACGAGCGCGCAGTAGACGGCGCGGGCACGCGCTGCGATCCGATCCATCGCCCGCTCGAAGCGCGCGGGGGGCAGGCTGCCTTCACCCGAGGCCACGCGGGCGAGGGCGGAGAGGGTCTGCTCGAGGGCTCGCACCGCGAGCTCGGGGTGCGAGTACTTCGCGGTGACGACCTCGCCCTGCTCGGTGAGCTTCAGGCGACGAGGGGCGCCCGGAGGTTGGGCGAGGATGGCAGCGTGGGTGGGCGCGCCGCCACGGGCGGGCGAACCGCCACGCCCGTGATGGATGCGAAGGCCGATGCCGTGCGCGGACGTTAGCGCTTGCAGTGAGCGCTGAGCACGGTAGATCTCCCACTGGGCTGCGGTGAAGCCGATGTCCTTCGCCGAGTCGGAATGACCGAGCATGGCCTCCTGGATGTCCGCGAGCGAGCGGAGGTCGCGACGGTACGGCGTGCACTCGAGCAGGTGCGCGATCGTCTGTGGGGCACGCGCGAGCGCCGAGCCGAACTCGAAGAGCGGGGCGATCGCCACGAGGGCGCCGGCTCGTCGGGCGAGCCAGTGGGCGCAGAGGACGTCGGACGGGTGCTCGGCGCCCGAGAGAATGACGGTCCCGATCGTCTGCTCCCCCCAGCGGGAGAGCTCGGACACGGCCGCGAAGGCGTCCACCACCCGAGCTTCAGGCGGGGCGAGCGCCTCGCCGGAGGAGCCCTGCTCGCAGGTCTCGAGAGCGGCGGCGAGCGCAGCCTGGCGCGCGCCCTCGTCGGTCGCGTCGCGGTAGCTCGGGAGGAGGGCGGCGGCCGTGCGACGGATGGGGAGGACGTGCTCGCGGACGTCGAGGCTCGCGAGGTGGAAGCCGAAGATCCGCGTCTGCCAGAGGACTCGACGGAGGGAGTGCGTCGGAACGGCGTGCTCCCGACACGCGCTGCGCACGAGCTCGAGGTCGTGCTCGAGCTCCTGCGGCCGCTCGTACCCTGGCTCCTCCACCGGGTCTCCTCTCGCGCGCGCGAGCGTGAGGGCGAGCCGGTATGCGGCGAGGTAGAGGAGCAGACGCAGCGGCTCGTGGCGGAAGCGCTCGCCGAGCTCCTGCGCGCCGGGGAGCTCGGCGAGGGAGGCGTCGAGTCGAGCGCGGATCGGTCCCGTTCGCTCGAGCGAGGAGTCCGACTGCGTGTACACGCGGGTCAGCTGTCGGACCCGGTCGTGCAGGAGCCGGAGCGCGAGGATCCGCTGCTCGCGGGCCGTGGCGAGGATCGATGCGCCGCTCACCGCGGGGTTCCCGTCCATGTCCGACCCCGACCAGCTGCCGAAGGTGAGCGGCGTCCGGTCGAGCTCGACGCCGAAGCAGCGCTCTAGCTCGAGGACGGCCTCGGGGGCGGCGTCGTAGAGCACGGACTCGAAGACGAAGAGCGTTCGCCGCACCTCCTCGCCGACGTCGGGGCGCACCCGTCGCACCTCGTCCGTCCGCCACCAGGCGGCGAGCGCCTCACGAACTGCGCCGAGGAGCTCTCGCCTGCGCGACGCCGCGAGATCGGGGCGCGCGAGCTCGTCGAGGGCGGTCTCGATCGTCTTGAGCTTGTACAGCACCGCTCGCCGGGTGGCGTCGCTCGGGTGGCTCGTGAGCACGAGGCGGCACTCGAGCGCCCCGAGCAGAGCGGCGCGGCGCTCCGGTGCGAGGGTACGCAGGAGCGATGCTGCTTCGGCGAGGGACTCGGGCTGCACCGAACCCCCCTCGGCGTCGTAGCGGCGCCGTCGCCGAACGCGCTCGAGCTCCTCGCAGACGTTCGCCACGCGGAGCTCCATGGAGGCTGCGCGCGCGATGGCGGCGAGCCGCTCGACAGGGAGCGAGGAGACGACCTCCTGGAGCGCGCGCGCCGCCGCCTCGTCCCCGGCTCGGCGGCGGACGGCGAGGTCGTGGAGCCGCTCGATCTCCGCTCGCAGCCCGGCGCCAGCGGCTTCGAGCATCTCGGAGACGAGCGTGCGAACGCGCTCGAGGTCGCGCTCGAGCTCGGTCGGCGGCGGGAGGTCCGGCTCCTCGCCCCGGTCGTGCGTGACCGCGAGCGGGGCGCGAGGGCTCATGGCTCCGTGACGGCCTCGTGCGCCCGCTTCGCCTTCGCGACGACGTTCTCCGCCATGCGGATGGAGGCGGCGTCGATGAGCTTGCCGTCGAGGGAGGCCGCGCCGCGCCCCTCGCGCCTGGCCGCCTCGAGCGCGGCGAGGATCCGCTGCGCACGCTCGACCTCCGCTGCCGTCGGTGTGAAGACGTCGTTGGCGAGCGGGACCTGCGAGGGGTGGATCGCCCACTTCCCCTCGCACCCGAGGGCCGCCGCACGCCTGGCGCAGGCGACGTATCCGGCGTGATCTGCGATGTCCCCGAACGGCCCGTCGATCGGCCGCAGGTCGTACGCGCGGGCAGCGACGACGAGACGGGAGAGCGGGTAGTGCCAGGGATCGCCCCAGTGCCGCTCGCGCTCGCCCTCGGCGTCCGCATCGGTGAGGACGGCGTAGTCCGGGCTCGGTCCCCCGATGGAGGTCGTGCGCGCGCCGGTCGAGGCTGCGTAGTCGGCGACGCCGAAGACGAGCGCCTCGAGCCGTCCGGGACAGGCGCGCGCGATCTCCTCGACGTTCGCCATGCCGCGGGCCGTCTCCACGAGGGCGGAGAGCCCGATCGGGCGCAGGCCTCGCGCGGCTTCGATCTGCGCGAGGAGCGTGGCCACGAACTCGAGGTCGGAGGCGCAGCTCACCTTCGGCACGAGGAGCAGATCGAGGCGATCCCCGGCGCGCTCCACGACGTCGACGATGTCCCGGTAGCACCAGGGCGTGTCGAGCCCGTTGATCCGCACCGAGACGGCGCAGCGCGACCAGTCGAGCTCGCGGAGCGCCTCGATGACCTGCTCGCGCGCTGCATCTTTCTCCTCGGGCGCGACGGCGTCCTCGAGGTCGAGGAAGACGACGTCGGCACCGCAGGTGGGGGCCTTCTCGAGCATCCGGGGGCTCGATCCGGGGACGGCGAGCTCCGAGCGATGGAGGCGCTGGCGGCGGTCCATCCGCTCTCCGGGCTAGCGCGACGCGGGTGCGAGGCGGCGGCGGTGAGCGACGACGGCGTCGAGCGCCTCCAGGACGCGGTCTGCGACCTCGACCGTCGCGTTCACCCCCATCGTGCCGATACGCCAGATCGGCGGCGCCGACGGCCCGAGGCCGCCGCCGACCTCGATCCCGTGCTCGCGCGCGAGTCGGCGCTGCACCTCGGGGCCGTCGATGCCCTCCGGCACACGCACCGCGCTGAGCTGCGGGAGCTGAACCGCCTCGTCTGCGAGGAGCTCGAATCCGCGTGCCCGGAGCTCCGCCTGGAGGTAGCGGCCGACCTCCTCGTGCCGCTGCCAACGCGCCTCGAGGCCTTCCTCGAGGACGAGGCGGAGCGCCTCGTGGAGCGCGTACACGTGGAGGATCGGCGCCGTGTGGTGGTACGGAGCGGGGCGCTCGAACCAGTAGCGACCGACGAGCTCGAGATCGAGGGAGAGGGGAACGGGCTCGTCGCGAGCGCGGATGCGCTCGAGGGCGCGCTCCGACAAGGAGAGGGGAGACATCCCGGGGGGAGCGCCGAGGCACTTCTGCGTGCAGGAGGCGCATGCATCGACGCCCCACGCCTCCGGCTCGAGCTCGATCCCGGCGAGCGAGGTGACGCAGTCCGCGAAGAGGAGGGTGTCACTGCCCGCGAGCGCCTGCGCCAGCTCGCGCAGCGGATGGCGCACGCCGGTCGAGGTCTCCGCATGGACGACGGCGACGAGGCGCGCCTCCGGATGACGCGCGAGCGCGTCGAGGATCGCCTCGTTCGGCACCGCCTGCCCGAGCGGTGCCTCGATCGCCACCACCTTCGCTCCCCGACGACGAGCGATCTCGGCGATCCGGGAGCCGAAGAACCCGGCCACTGCGACGATCGCGGTCTCGCCTGGAGCGACGAGCCCGCACAGCACCGCCTCGATCCCCGAGGTTCCGGTCGCCGACAGCGGGAAGGAGAGGCCCGAGGGACGGCGGTAGACCTGCGCGAGCATGGCAGCGACCTCGCTGCAGATGTCCCAGAACTCCGGGTCGAGGTGACCGAGCTGCGAGCGCTGCATGACCTCCCGGACGGACTCCGGGACGTTGGAGGGCCCCGGGCCGACGAGGAGTCGATCCGAGGGCTCGAGTGGGGAGAAGGGGGCCTGCGTCATGCGGGCGAGGATACTCGAGACATCGACGTCTGCCATACGAAATACGCACGTGTGATAGGGGTATCTCGAAGAACATGGCGGTGACGATCACCCAGCTCCGCGCGTTTCTCGCCGTGGCCGAGGCGGGCAGCGTGCACCTCGCGGCGCGGCGACTCTACGTGAGCCAGCCATCCGTGTCGGCCGCCATCTCGGCGCTCGGGAAGGAGCTCGAGGTCGAGCTCGTCGAGCGGAGCGGGCGCGGAATCCGACTCACCCCCGCCGGCGAGGCGTTCCTCCCGTACGCGGCCGAGGTCCTCGGGCTCCTCGACCAGGGCGGGCAGGCGGCGCAGGAGGCCGCGCGCCCGCAGCGGAACCGCATCCGTCTCGTGGCGGTGACGACGGCCGGCGAGTACCTCGTGCCCCCGCTCATCGATGCGTATCGGCGGCTCCACCCGGAGACGGAGCTCCTGCTCGAGATCGGCAACCGCAAGACGGTGCTCGATCGGGTCGCCTCGCGTATGGCCGACCTCGGGATCGGTGGGAGACCGATCGCACGGGGGGTCACGGGAGAGCCCTTCCTCGAGAACGACCTCGTCGTCGTCGCTCGGGAGCCGGTCGAGCTCGCGCAGGCGACCTGGCTGCTCCGAGAGGAGGGATCGGGTACGCGTGCGACGACGGAGCGGTTCCTCGCCGAGCTCGGGATCGTCCCCCGAGCGGTGCTCACGCTCGGCTCGAACGGGGCGGTACGGGAGGCGCTCCGACTCGGGCTCGGGATCGCCCTCGTGTCCGAGCTCGCGGTCGCCCGTGAGCTCGAGTCGGGCGAGCTCGTGCGCCTCGCGGTGCCGGGAACCCCCATCCCCCGACCCTGGTTTGCGCTCGTCGCCGAGGGGATCGAGCCACGACCGGCTGTCCGCCGCTTTCTCGCCTTCCTCCACTCGGAGCAGGCGAGGGCGGCGGTGACGCGCGCCCGCCACGGACGCGGGCAGGCGTGCGCCTGACGCGAGCGCGGGTGCGGTGAGCCGGGGCCCGCAGCCGGCCCGCTGGGGGCTCCCTCAGGCTGCGGCCCGCTCGCTCGACGGCGCTCCGACGAGGCCTGAAGCGACGAGACGCTCGGTCTCGCCGTCGTCGAGGCCGAGCTCGGAGAGGACCTCGCGCGTGCACGACCCCGCGGCGAGGCCGGCGTGGCGGACGCTGCCAGGTGTTCGTGAGAGCCGCGGTGTGGGCGCGAGCTGGAGCACTGGGCCCTCGCCATCCGGGCTCGGGACCTCGATGAACGAGCGACGCGCCCGCACGTGTGCGTCGGCAACGAGCTGGGCCACGTCGTAGACCGGACCGCACGCGGCCCCGGCCGCCGAGAGCGTCTCGACGACCTCCGCCACGGTGCGGGTGGAGGTCCACTCCTCGATGATCGCATCCAGCTCGTCGACGTGGGCGAGACGCGCCGCCCCCGTCGTGAACCGAGCGTCGTTGCGGAGCTCTGGGCGCCCGATCGCGTCGAAGATGCGGAGCGCGACCTCGTTCGCCGAGCCGGAGAGCACGGCGTATCCGTTCGCGCACCGGTAGACGTTGCGCGGAGCCGAGAAGGAGAGCCGGGAGCCCTGACGACCCTGGACGTAGCCGGTGCGGTGGTAGATCGCGGGACCGGGGCCGACGATGTCGATGAGGGACTCGAGGAGGTTGGCGTCGATCACCTGGCCTTCGCCCGTGCGCTGCGCGTGGTGGAGCGCGACCATGACCGCGAACGCTCCTTGGAGACCGGTCACCTCGTCTGCGAGCGCGATCGGTGGCAACGTCGGTGGCCCGTCGGGCTCACCGGTCAGATGGGCGAGCGTCGACATGCCCTCGGCGATCGTCCCGAACCCCGCACGGTCCGCGTAGGGCCCGTCCTGCCCGTAGCCCGTCACCCGGAGGACGACGAGCGCCGGGTTCTCGACGAGGAGCACCGTCTCGGGGTCGAGCCCGAGCCGCTCGAGCGTGCCCGGTCGGAAGTTCTCGACGAGCACGTGGGCGCGGCGGACGAGCTCGAGGAGGATCTCCCGCCCTTCGGGCCGCTTCAGATCGAGCTCGATCGGTCGCTTGTTCCTGCCGACCAGCCGGTAGTAGAAGGAGTCGTCTCCATCTGCCTCGCCGAGACGTCGCGCGCCGTCTGCGGCGCCTGGACGCTCGATCTTGATCACCTCCGCTCCGAAGTCGGCGAGGCGCCGGCAGGCGCTCGGGGCGGCGAAGATGGTGGCGAGCTCGATCACCCGGATCCCGGCGAGCGGGCCAGGAGCGGGAGCCGACGGTGGCGCGGAACGATCCCGTCTCTCGGTCACGCCTCGATCCTGACGCAGAAACATCGACATGTCACGTACAAATTGGCGTACACCGATAGATCTAATGTGATGACTGCGTTGGGACGGCGTTGGCGGGCGTCCGTCCCTCGAGGAGGACCTCCCGTAGGGCGGAGACACAGAGCATCCCCATCGCTTCGCGCGTCTCGAGCGTTGCGCTGCCGAGGTGGGGGCAGAGGACGACGTTCTCGAGGGCGAGGAGGCGCGCACAGACCTCCGGCTCACGCTCGAAGACGTCGAGCGCCGCTCCCGCGATCGTCTTCGCTTCGAGCGCGTCGGCGAGCGCCTCCTCGTCGACGACGGGGCCGCGGGCGGTGTTCACGAGGATGGCGGTCGGGCGCATGAGCGCGAGCTCCGGAGCCCCGATGAGATGGTGTGTCTCCTGCGTGAGCGGGGTGTGGATCGAGACGACGTCCGCGTGCGCGAGGAGGTCTCGCAACGAGAGCGCTTCGTAGGGGACGTCGCAGCGAGGGGTGCGGGTCGCGTACGCGACCTCCATGCCGAGCGCCGACGCGAGTCGCGCGACCTCGAGACCGATCCGTCCGAGCCCGACGAGCCCGAGCCGCCGGCCCTCGAGCCCGATCCCGAGCATGAACGTCGGAGCCCAGATCCAGGGCTCCCGGCGACGCAGGAAGCGATCCCCCTCGACGATGCGACGGAGCAGGGCGAGCACGAGCGCGATCGTGAGCTCCGCCGTCGCCCGCGTGAGCACGTCGGGCGTGTTCGTGACCACGATCCCGCGTCGAGCGCACGCCTCGACGTCGACGTTGTCGTAGCCGACGGCGTAGTTCGCAACCACCCGGAGCGACGGGCCGGCGGCGTCGAGGAGTTCGTCGTCGACCCGGTCGGTGAGCATCGTCACCAGGCCGTCGACGCCCGCGACACCGGAGAGGAGCTCGCTCCGCGTGGGGGGTTGCTCCGAGTCCCGGTACCGGAGGTGGAAGGAGGCCTCGAGCTCCTCCCGGACTCGCTCGGGAACGCGCCGAGTGACGTACACCTCCATGCCCAACGATTCAGACCGCGGTCGGCGCGACGGTCGCCGATTCGCCGGCGCGTGTCAAACGGATTCAGGCGCGTGCCATAGAGCACTCTCGATCAGTCGTGGGGATCCCGTCTTGCTCGGCCGCTCGGGTATCGCCAGGCTTCGCCCCGTGAACGTCCTCCCCGCACCCGGCAGGCGGCTCGGGAGCCGAGTCGGTCGCTCGGCGTCCTCTCGAGGCCACCGGCTCTAGAATCGGCGCGTGGCTCTCGTCGCCGAGCACATGACTCGGACGCTCCTCAGCGTGTCCGAGGAGGCGACGCTCGCGGAGGCGGCGGCGCGGATGATGGAGCGCGGAGTCGGTGCCGTGGTCGTGCTCGACGGGGAGCGCGTCAGCGCCATCCTCACCGAGCGGGACGTGATGAGTGCCGTCGCCGCGGGGAAGGACGGGAGTGCTCTCGTCTCCGAGTGGATGACGCGCCATCCCGAGACGATCGAGCCGGGAGACACCATGGATCATGCGGCCTCGCTCATGGTGCACGGGGGCTATCGGCACCTTCCCGTCGTCGAGGAGGGTCGCGTGGTGGGAATCGTCTCCATCCGCGACGTCATGCGGGTCGCTCTCGCCGACCGCACGCCGCGCGGCGTGTGATCCTTCTCGCTCGCTCTCGGCGGCGCCGGGGGCGACGACCGTCGGTGCTACGCCCGCTCGAGGGCGAGCTCGGCGAGGCGCTCCCGGCGCCAGCGCTCGGTCGCCTCGAGCTCGTTGAACGTGAAGACGTGGATCCCGGCGACCTTCCCCTCCGGGTCGTCGAGCGCCGGAGCGAGGGCACGGAGCAACTCGTCCGGCGCGTACCGCGTCGGACGGAGCAGGTGGCGCATGCGCGCGCCGTGCTTGCGAAGGAAGCGGACTGAGTCACCGAGCCCGATCCGAGCCGAGATGCGCAGGAGCTTCGTCAGGTGGACGGGTCCTGGCACTCCGACGTAGATGGGAAGCCGCGTACCGCGTGCCCACACGTTCTCGATCCACTGCGCGGTGACGCGTGGGTCGAAGCAGATCTGACTCGTGATGTACGTCGCGTACTCCGCCTTCTCGAACATCGCCCGGATGGTCGTCTCGTCGTCGATCAGGGGGTGGCTCTCCGGGTAGCCGGTGATGCCGATCTCGCGTAGGCCGTGCCCGAGGCGGGCCATCGTGCGGAGGAGGTCGGCAGCCCCCGCGAAGGGGCCGCGCGGTTGCGGGGCGTCACCCGCGACGACGAACACGTCCTCCACGGCGGCCCGCGCGAGCCGCTCGAGAATTTCGTTCAGCTCCGCCTCCGTCCCTATGAGCCGGGCGGAGAGGTGCGGCACAGCGGTGTACCCGGCCGCGGCCAGCTCCTCGACCAGGTCGAGCGTGGGGCCAAGGCCCTTGCTCGGGGAGGCGGTGACCGTCACCGTGACCTCGGTCGGGACGTACTCCTGCACCGCGGCCGCGGCTCCCTCCAGAGGAATGACCTCGTACCTGGGCCGCTCGAGCGCGGCCGCCAGCGCGTCCACCGTCTCCATCACAGGTCCGAGTCCGGGAAGGAGGCCTTCTTGCGCTCGATCCACTCCCGGAGCTCCTCGTCCACGGCCTCGTCGATGGGTGGCGGCTCGTACTCGGCGAGCGTCTGCTTCCAGAGGCGTGCCGCGCGTTGGGCGGCATCGAGCGCGCCCTCCGCTTCCCACTGCTCGAAGCTCGCGTTGTCGGCCAGCGGGGAGCGGTAGAAGGCGGTCTCGAAGTTCGCGAGTGTGTGCGCGTGGCCGAGGAAGTGCTCCCCGGGGGTGCTCGTGAGCAGCGCAGCGAGCGCCTGCCCGTTCTCGCTCAGGTCGACGCCTTGCACGAACGCGTGCCACATGCCGCACTGGTCGGCGTCGAGCACGAACTTCTCGTAGCCGATCGTCAGCCCGCCCTCGAGCCAGCCGGCCGCGTGCAGGACGAAGTTGACGCCGCCGAGCACGGTCGGCTGCATGGTGTTCGCCGACTCGTAGGCGGCCTGCGCGTCGGCGATCTTGGATGCGGTCAGCGCCCCGCCGGAGCGGAAGGGGACGCCCAGCCGGCGGGCGAGCGCGGCCATCACGTAGAGCACGAGCGCCGGCTCCGGCGTGCCGAAGGTCGGCGCCCCCGACTGCATGGAGAGCGAGGAGGCGAAGGAGCCGAGGACGACGGGCGCGCCCGGGCGCACGAGCTGGACGTAGGCCATCCCCGCGAGCGCCTCGGCGAGCGTCTGCGTCGCCGTGCCCGCGACCGTCACCGGGCTCATCGCGCCCGCGAGGATGAACGGCGTCATGAGCACGGCCTGGTTCGCCTCCGCGTACACGCGGGCCGCGCCCAGCATGGTCGCGTCCCAGACGAGCGGGGAGTTCGCGTTGATCAGGCTGAGGATCGCCGTGTGCTCCTCCAGGAACTCCGCCCCGAAGACGATGCGGGCCATCTCCACCGTGTCCTGCGCGCGGAGCGGGTGCGTGACGGAGCCCATGAACGGCTTGTCCGAGTAGCGCAGGTGCGCGTAGACCATGTCCAGGTGACGCTTGTTCACCGGGAGGTCGACCGGCTCGCAGATCGTCCCCCCGGAGTGGTGGATCCAGGGCGAGAGGTAGGCGAGCTTCACGAAGTTGCGGAAGTCCTCGATCGTCCCGTAGCGGCGGCCGCCCTCGAGGTCGCGGACGAACGGGGAGCCGTACGAGGGTGCGAAGACGAGGTGCGAACCGCCGATCTCGACCGAGTTCGCCGGGTTGCGCGCGACCTGGGTGAAGGTGCGCGGCGCGCTCGCCTGGACGAGCTGGCGGGCCAGGCCGCGCGGGAAGCGAACCCGCTCTCCCTCCACCTCCGCCCCCGCCCCACGCAAGAGCTCGCGCGCCTCGGGCGCGTCCCGGAACTCGATCCCCACCTGCTCGAGGAGGGTGTCCGCGTTCCACTCGATCAGCTCCAGGCCCTCCTCGGAGAGGACCTCGAAGGGGGCCATCGTGCGCGTCAGGAAGGGGACCTTCTTCACGACCGCGTGCAGGCGCGCGGCCTGCCGGGCGGCCCGTCCTCCTCCGCGCCTACCTGTCCGCTCCTCGCTCATGACCGCCTCCTTCCCGCGGCCGCGCCGGCCCGCCGGGCCCGCTCCCGGCGCTGCCCGCCGGCCCTCCGGGCCGGAAGCGCCACCGTCTGCGACAGCCGCTCGTAGGGGTCGCGCGCATGCGGGATCGCGAGCGCGTCGACGAAGTGCTCCTGGAAGCGCGGCTCGACCGCCGTCTCCACCTTCTCCACCGTGCGGACGACCTCCTCGATCTCCCGTCGGGCGGCGCCGTTGAGGAGGGCGATGCGCGCCCCAGTGCCGGCGGCGTTGCCGGCTGCGGTGACGCGCTCGGGCTCGCAGTCGGGAACGAGCCCGAGGACGAGCGCGTGGACCGGGTCGATCTGGCTCCCGAAGGCGCCCGCGAGCCGGATGCGCTCGACGCGCTCGAGCCCGTAGCGGTCGAGGAGCAGCCGGCAGCCCGCGTGCAGCGCGGCCTTTGCGAGCTGGATCTGCCGCACGTCGTCCTGCGTGATCAGGATGCGGGGCTCGGCGGCGTGGAGGACGTACGCGTACGTGCGGCCCTCCGGGACGACGCGCGCCGTCCGCTCCGCGAGCCGTCCGTCGATCGTCCCGTCGCTTCCGAGCACCCCGGCGAGGTGCAGCTCCGCGAGCGCCTCGATGATGCCTGAGCCGCAGATCCCCGTCACCCGCGCCTCGGCGAACCCGGGCTCGTCCGACCAGGCCTCGCAGCCGACCACCCGGATCCGCGGCTCGAGCGTCTCGGGGTCGATGCGCACGCGCTCGATCGCGCCCGGCGCCGCCCGCTGCCCGTACGTGATCTGGGCGCCCTCGAAGGCGGGGCCGGTCGGGCTGGACGCCGCGAGCAGGCGCTCGCGGTTGCCGAGCACGATCTCGGCGTTCGTGCCCACGTCGACGAGGAGCGTCACCTCGTCGGCGAGGTGCGGCGCCTCGGCGAGGATCATCCCGGCCGTGTCGGCTCCGACGTGCCCGGCGATGCAGGGCAGGACGTAGGCGCGGGCGCCCGGGTGCACGGGCAGGCCGAGCGCGGCGGCGGACAGCCGCAGCCCCTCGTCGACCGTCAGCGCGAACGGCGCCGAGCCCAGCTCTGTCGGGTCGAGCCCGAGCAGGAGGTGGTGCATGATCGGGTTCCCGACCACCGTCGCCTCCAGCACGTCCTCGCGCGCGACCGCGGCCGCGGCGGCGAGCTGCGCGGTCAGCTTGGCCAGGCAGCCGCGGACGAGGCGCGTCAGTTCGGTCTGCGCGCCCGGGTTAAGCATCACGTAGGAGACGCGGCTCATCAGGTCCTCGCCGAAGCGGATCTGCGGGTTCATCTCCCCGGCCGAGGCGAGCACCTCGCCGCTCGTCAGGTCGCAGAGGTGGCCGGCGACGGTCGTCGAGCCGACGTCGAAGGCGATCCCGAAGACGCGCTCGTGGAGCCCCGGCCAGATCGCGCTGACCGAGGTCCCGTCGTGAACCGCGACGGTGACTCCGAAGCCGCCGGTGCGGAGGGCGGCTTGGAGCCCGGCGAGCACGTGCAGGTCGAGCTCGAGACCCTCGAGGCCCCACTCGCGGGCGAGCGCCTCGCGCAGGCGGCGGGCGTCGGCGGCCGGGCTCTCGAGCGTGGGCTGCTCGACCTCCACGTAGTAGAGCCGGACGACGGGGTCGAGCACGATCGCGCGCTCCTCGGCCTCCTTGCGGACGACCTGACGGTAGACCTGGCTCTCCGGAGGAACGTCCACGACGAGGTCGCCAGCGATCCGCGCCGCGCACCCGAGCCGCCGGCCGTCGGCGAGCCCGCGCTCGGCTGCGTAGCGCCGCTCCACCTCCCCGATGGGAGAGAGGTGGGAGGCGGTAGCGGTGATGCCGTGCTTCGCATGCTCGCCCTCGCTTACCTCGATCTGGCAGCGACCGCAGATGCCCCGCCCCCCGCAGACCGCGTCCAGGTCGACCCCGAGCGAGCGAGCCGCGTCGAGGACGGTCGTCCCGTGCGGGAACCGCGCCCGCCTGCCGGAGGGCGTGAAGACGACGAGCGCTTCGGCGAGGCTCACGGCGCCGCCGCTCTCCTGCGGCCCTCGCGGCCGCCCCGGCGCCCGCGTTGCGGCTGCATCGGCCCCTCGCCGCCGTGAGCTGCGATCCAGGCTGCGCAGTGCGCGTCGTGACCCATGAGCACGTCGGCCGCCTGGATCGCGGCTCGGACCTCCGGATGGAGCGGGCTCGTGATCGCCGAGGTGAGGCCGGACGCGATCGCCATGGGGAGGAAAGCCGCGTTCAGGGCGTGACGGTTGGGAAGCCCGAAGCTGATGTTGGACGCCCCGCAGGTCGTGTTCACGCGCAGCTCCTCGCGCAGGCGGCGGACGATCCGGAAGACCTGCCTGCCCGCGCTCGCCATCGCCCCGATCGGCATCACCAGCGGGTCGATGACGACGTCCTCGCGCGGGATGCCGTGGTCGGCCGCCCGCTCGACGATCGTGCGCGCCACCTCGAAGCGCACGTCCGGGTCCTCCGAGATGCCGGTCTCGTCGTTCGTGATCCCCACGACCGCGGCGCCGTGGCGGGCGACGAGGGGTAGCACGCTCTCGAGCCGCTCCTCCTCGCCGGTAACCGAGTTGACGAGCGCCTTGCCCTCGTAGGCGGCGAGGCCGGCCTCGAGCGCGGCCACGATTGAGGAGTCGATGCAGAGGGGGACGTCCGTGACGGCCTGCACGCGCCGGATCGCCTCGGCGAGCAGGGCGGGCTCGTCGGCGAGGGGAACGCCGGCGTTGACGTCGAGCATGTGCGCGCCGGCCTCCACCTGGGCGACCGCGTCGGCGACGACGGTGTCGAAGTTCCCGGCGCGCAGCTCCTCCGCTAGCCGCGGGCGGCCAGTCGGGTTGATCCGCTCGCCGATGACCACGAAGGGACGATCGAAGCCGATCACGACCTCGCGCGTCGCCGAGCTGAGCAGCGTCTCCGTCACGCCCCCTCCTCTCCGCCGGCAATCCCGCCCGCGCGGGCGAGCGCCGTCAGTCGGCCGTTGTCGTAGGCGGCCCCGAGCCGGGCGACCTCGGCGGCGACCTCGGCCTCGAGATCGTCGCCGCAGGAGCGCGACTCTCGCCGCCACTGCTCGAGGTACTCATCCGATCCCGTCAACCCGGCCCTCATGGCGGCGGCGTCGATCGCCTCCTGGAAGCGCGCGGGGAGCTGTGCGCGCGCGCTCCTCCGGCCCGCCCGGGCGACGACCTGCGCGGGGATGTCCCGCCAAGAGATGACTGTGAGCTCAGCCATCGACGAAGCGCCTGAGCGAGGTGAGGAGGTCGCCGTAGCCCGTCCTGCGGTGCTCGAAGGCGAGCCCGAGGTACTCGGCGGCGCGCCGCGCGCGCTCCAGCAGGTCGGGGTCGTCCGTCTGGGAGAGGTAGAGCAGGCGGCGGTAGTTCCCGAAGATCTGGGGCTTGAGCTGCGGATGGCGGTCGAGCTTGAGTGCCCGGACGACGAGGGCGTCGAAGTGGCGAGCGAGGAAGTCCGTCAGGTAGAAGGTCGCCGGCTCTGCCTCGTGCAGCGCGAGCCAGCGCTCATGCCCTGTGAAGAACCCGTAGCAGTGGGCGCCCGGGAGCCGCTCGACACCGTGCGCTGCCAGCACCCGGTCGAGCGCTCCGGCGGTGCCGCAATCCGCGTACGCGACGAAGATGCGTTCGTAGCGTCCGGCGAGCTCGCGCAGCTTCGCGTCCACCGCGGGAGCGATCTTCGCCGGCGTGGAGTGGAGCTTCCCGGGCAGGCAGCGGACGGTCACGTGGTTCCAGCCGTTGAGCTCGACGAGCGCGAGCACCTCGCGGGCGATGGCGCCGCAGGCGAGCACGAGCACCTGGGGCCGCTCGGCCTCGAAGGTGTGCTCGCGCTCAAGGAGTTGTGGCAGCGGCTGCACGGCGTGCGGTCACGAGCGCCCGCGCGGTCTCGGCCGCCACTGCCGCATCCCGGCAGTAGGCATCGGCTCCGACCGCCTTCCCGAACTCCTCGTTGAGCGGGGCTCCGCCGACGAGGACGATGAGGTCGTCGCGGATGCCCTTCTCGACGAGGCTCTGGATGACCACCTTCATGTAGGGCATGGTCGTCGTGAGGAGCGCAGACATGCCGAGGATGTCCGGCTTGTGCTCCTCGATCGCCTCCAGGTAGCTCTCGACCGGGTTGTTGATGCCCAGGTCGACCACCTCGAAGCCGGCGCCCTCGAGCATCATCGCGACCAGGTTCTTGCCGATGTCGTGGATGTCTCCCTTGACGGTGCCGATGACGACCTTCCCGATCCGCTGCGCCCCGGTCTCCGCGAGCAGCGGTCGCAGCACTTCCATGCCTGCCTTCATCGCGTTCGCGGCGAGCAGCACCTCGGGGACGAAGAGGATCCCGTCGCGGAAGTCGACGCCGACGATGCGCATGCCCTCGACCAGGGCGTCGTTCAGCACTTTCTCGGCGCTCCAGCCGCGCTCGAGAAGGATCTCCGTGCCCTCGACGATCTCCTCGGCGAGTCCGTCGTAGAGGTCGTCGTGCATCTGGGCGACGAGGTCGTCGTCGGCGAGCGAGGAGAGATCCAGTGCGTCGTCGGCCATTGTTCCGTATCGTGGAACTCTACTGTATAGTGGAATAATAGGGGAGCGCCAAGATGTCTGCAAGCGTCCAGTCGGTCGAGCGGGCCTTCAGGATCCTGGAGGCGGTGTCCGAACGGCCGGCGGGTGTGACCGCGCTCGCCGAGCGGCTCGGGCTGCCCAAGAGCACGACCGCGCGCCTCCTCTCCTCGCTCGAGCAGCTCGGCGCGGTCGAGCGCGCAGACGGGCGCCGCTGGCGGATCGGCCCGCGCGTCGCCGCTTTGGCAGAGCCCACCTCCCCCGCGCGCAGCTTCGCCGCGCTCGCTCGCCCGCAGCTTGCCGCGCTCGTACAGGGACTCGGCGAGGACGCGGGGCTCTCGCTGCCGGATGGTTACGAGGTGCTCTACGTCGAACAGGTGGAGTGCGACCACCCGGTGCAGGTGCGCGACTGGACGGGGACGAGGGCCCCGCTCCACACCGTGCCGTCGGGGCTCGTTTTCCTCGCCGAGTGGCCGGAGAGCGCGCTCGACGCGTACCTCGCACGCGGCCTCGTCGCGCTCACCGCCCGCACCGTGACCGACCCAGACGCGCTCCGTGCTCGTCTCGAGGAGGTGCGCCGCGCGGGCTACGCCTGGGGTCGGGAAGAGTACGCGGAGGGGATCACCTCGGTGGCCGCTCCAGTGCGCGATGCGCGCGGCCACCCGGTCGCGGCGGTGCACGTCCACGGTCCGACATACCGCTTCCCTCGCGAGGGGGAGGAGAAGCGTGTAGCGGCAGAGGTCGCCGCCGTGGCGCAGTCGATCACTCGCGCCCTCCAGCGCGAGACTCGGTAGCGCGCTCGCCTGCCGGCTCGTGCCGGTAGAAGGGGACGTGCTCGGGGCCGAGCGGCTCGTTCCCCAGGATCAGGTCGGCGGCCTTCTCCGCGATCATCATCACCGGCGCGTAGATGTTCGCGTTCGTCACGTACGGCATGACGGATGCGTCCACGACCCGGAGGCCCTCGAGGCCGTGCACACGCAGCGTGTCGGGGTGGACGACGGCGAGCTCGTCGAGACCCATCCGGCAGGTGCAGGAGGGGTGGAGCGCCGTCTCGGCGTCGCGGGCCACCCAGTCGAGGATCTCCTCGTCGGTCTCGACGCCGGGCCCGGGTGAGAGCTCGCCCCCGTCGTAGTCGGCGAAGGCGGGCTGGCCGAGGATGTGGCGGGCGCAGCGGACCGCCTCCACCCACTCGCGCCGGTCTTGCGCGGTCGAGAGGTAGTTGAAGCGGAGCGCGGGGTGGACGCGCGGATCGGGAGAGGTGATCCGCACCCGGCCGCGCGCGTCGGAGTTCATCGGCCCGACGTGCACCTGGTAGCCGTGACCGCCCGCCGGCTGCGTGCCGTCGTAGCGGATGGCGAGGGGGAGGAAGTGGAACATGAGGTTCGGGTAGGCGACGTCCTCGTTCGAGCGCACGAAGCCGCCCGCCTCGAAGTGGTTTGTCGCGCCCGGGCCGCGGCGGAAGAAGAGCCACTGGAACCCGACCCAGGGGCGGTTGCGCCACTTCAGCGCCGGCGCGACCGAGACCGGCTTCGTGCAGGCGTGCTGGACGTAGACCTCCAGGTGGTCCTGGAGGTTCTCTCCTACGCCGCGCAGCTCGTGGACGGGCTCGACGCCGACTGCGCGCAGGTGCTCCGGGTCGCCGATACCCGAGAGCTGGAGGAGCTGCGGCGAGTTGATCGCCCCGCCGCAGAGGATCACCTCCCCGGCGGAGATCCGCTCCGTCCGGCGGCCCCTCGCCACCTCGACCCCGACCGCCCGCGCGCCCTCGAAGAGGATCCGCGTGACGAAGGCGCGGCAGCGGACCTCGAGGTTCGGGCGCTGGAGCACGGGGTGGAGGTACGCGCGCGCCGCGCTCAGCCTGCGCCCCTGGTGGACGTTGCGGTCGAAGGCTGCGAATCCCTCCTGCCGGTAGCCGTTGACGTCGCTCGTGAGCGAGTAGCCGGCCTGCTGCACGGCCTCGAAGAAGGCCGCGAAGAGCGGGTTCGTCACCGGGCCGCGCTCGACCACGAGCGGACCCTCGCCGCCGCGGTACTCGTCGGCGCCGGCGAGGCAGGTCTCCATGCGCTTGAAGTAGGGGAGGCAGTGCGCGTAGCTCCAACGCTCGAGCCCCGGCTCGGCCGCCCACTTTTCGTAGTCGAGCGGGTTGCCGCGCTGGAAGATCATCCCGTTGATCGAGCTCGACCCGCCGAGCACCTTCCCGCGCGCGTGGGCGACGCGGCGGCCGTGCAGGCAGGGCTCGGGCTCCGACGCGTAGCACCAGTCGTAGCGGCGGTTGCCGATCGGGAAGGAGAGCGCCGCGGGCATGTGGATGTAGACGTCCCAGAGCGAGTCCCGCCGCCCGGCCTCGAGCACGAGCACGCGGGTCTCCGGATCGGCGCTCAGGCGGTTCGCGAGCACGCAGCCCGCCGAACCTCCCCCGACGATGACGACGTCGTAGCGGCTCTCGGTCATGCCCGCTCGAGCGCCTCCGCGAGCAGGGTCGAGACGTCGGCCACCCGCAGCTCGCGGCCCGTCTGCTTGACGCCGTCGTCGAGCATCAGCGTGCAGAAGGGGCAGGCGACGGCGAGCGTCTCGGCGCCGGTGGCGGCGGCCTCTCGCACGCGCTCCTCGTTGATCGCCGACCCGCGCTCCTCCAGCCACATGTGCGCCCCGCCCGCACCGCAGCAGAACGTGCGCTTGCCCGAGCGGGCCATCTCGAGCGGCCGCCCGACGGCGCCGACGAGCTCGCGCGGGGCGGCGAGGACGTCGTTGTGGCGAGCCAGGTAGCAGGAGTCGTGGTAGGTGATCGACGTCGCGCCCCGCGTCGGCCGCAGCCTGCCCGTGCGCACCAACTCGGCCAGGAGCTCGCTGTGGTGGACGACCTCGTAGCGGCCTCCGAAGTCGGGGTACTCGTTCGCGAGCGTGTTGAAGCAGTGGGGGCAGCTCGCCACGATCCTCGTCACCCCGGCGGCGTCGAGCGTTGCGACGTTCCGCTCGGCCAGGGCCTGGAAGACGTACTCGTTCCCCATCCGGCGAGCCGGATCGCCGGTGCAGGACTCGCGGGGGCCGAGGATGGCGACGTCGACGCCGGCGTCGAGCAACAGTCGGGCGGTCGCGCGCGCAGAGACTCGTGCGCGCTCGTCGAAGGAGCCCGCGCAGCCCACCCAGTAGAGCACCTCCGGCGCCGGGTCTCCGGGCTCGAGCACGCGGAGGCCGAGTCCCTCCGCCCAAGCGGCGCGCTCGGCTTGGGGCTTGCCCCAGGGGTTCCCTGCGCGCTCGACGTCGCGGAGCATGGGGTCGGCCTCGGCCGGGAAGCGCGACTCGACCATGACCAGGTGCCGGCGCAGGTCGACGATGTGGTCGACGTGCTCGATCGAGACCGGGCACTCGTGGATGCAGGCGCCGCAGGTGACGCAGTCCCACACCACCTCGTCCGAGACCGCCCCCGGCACGAGCGGGACGGTCGCGGCGGCGGGGTCGGAGAGCAGCTTCGGCCCCTCCACGCGGACGTGGTCGCGCAGGCCCATGATCAGGAGCTTGGGAGAGAGCTCCTTGCCGGTCGCGTAGGCCGGGCAGACATCCTGGCAGCGACCGCACTCGGTGCAGGAGAGCGTGTCCAGGATCTCCTTCCACGTGAGCTCCGCCACCGTACCGGCCCCGAAGCGCAGCTCCTCCTCGGGGAGGTCGAAGCGGAGGGGCTCGAGCCGGCCCCGTGCCCGGGTGCGGGAGAAGAAGACGTTGAGCGCGGCCGTGGCGACGTGGAGGTGCTTCGAGTACGGGAGGTAGACGAGGAAGGAGAGGATGAGCAGCAGGTGCGTCCACACGAGCGCACGCTCGAGGGCTTCCGTGGCCGCTCCTCGCCCGAACAGGCCGGAGAGAGCGTCGGAGATGGGGGCCCACTCGGCGGGCCAGGGCGCGTGGCCGAGCGCTCCCTGTGCTGCCCGCCAGAAGAGGAGCGTGGAGACGATGCCGGCGATGAAGGAGAGGATGAGGTCCGCCTCGCGCAGGTGGCTCCCCTCGAAGCGGGGGGGTCGCTGTACTTTGCGGATCCAGAACGCTGTTCCGACTCCCGCCAGGACAAAGAGGCAGAAGGCGTCCACGAGCGCTGCGTACCAGCCCTGTCGCTCGAGCCAGAAGAGGGGGAAGGCCCGCGGCAGTCCCGGCTCGGCGTCAACGGCGTACAGAGCCGCGATGGGGATCGTGGGGAGCAGGACGACGAACCCCCAGAAGATGGACGCGTGCATGAGACCGGGCCCGAGGCGTTGGAGCAGCTTGCGCTGTCCGAGCACGACGACCGCCTCGGTGCGAACGCGTCGTGGGAGGTCGTCGCGCCGGGCGAGGGGGGCGCCTGCGCGGACGAGTCGGAAGAGGACGAGAGCACGGCGACCCGCGAGTATGAGCGCCGTCCCCACGAGGGCGACGAGGGCGAGCGTCGACAGGAGCGTGCCTATTCGGCACCCGCCTTCTCGTTTCGGGCAGCGCGGATCGCTGCCGCGATCGCAGGCACGACGTCGTGCAGGTCGCCGATGACCGCGTAGTCGGCGCTCTCCAGGATGGGCGCGTCGGGGTCGGTGTTGATGGCCAGGATGCGCTTCGCGCCCTTGCAGCCGGCCATGTGCTGGGTGGCGCCGCTGATCCCGCACGCGATGTACAGCTCGGGCGCGATCTTCGTCCCCGTCTGGCCCACCTGATCCGTGTGCGGGCGCCATCCCGCCATCGTCACTGCCCGTGAGCAGCCGACCGCGCCGCCGAGCAGGGCGGCGAGCTCCTCGACCGGCGCGAAGCCCTCTGCGGAGCCGGCGCCGCGCCCTGCCGAGACGACCACCTTCGCGTCCGCGAGCGTGACTCCGCCGCCCGCCGCCCGTGCTCGCTCGCGGACGCGGACGAGCAGGTCGGCGTCGTCGAGCGCAGGCGCGAAGCGCTCGACAGCGGCAGGGCCATCGTTCGTCTCCTGCGCGGCGACCGCGTGCGGGGCGACGGTGAGGAGAGCGAGCTCGGCGTGCAGGAGTGCCTCCTCGAGCAGGCTCCCACCCCAGCGCACCCGCGTCACTCGCAGGGGCGGGCCGGCCTCGGCCGCCACGCAGTTGGCGGCGAAGGGGAGGTCGAGGAGCGCGCCGACGCGCGCGACCACCTCGTTGCCCTGCTCGCTACCGCCGGCGAGGAGCGCGTGCAGCCGGAGCCTACCGGCGAGCTCCACGGCTGCGCGGGCAACTGCGTGCGGGGCGTAGGTGTCGAAGACCTCGTGCTCGGCTACGTGCAGCGTCTCCACTCCGTAGGCGCCGAGCAGCGGGGCGACCTCGTCGGCCGCTACCCCGCATGCGAGCGCGTGCACCGACGTGCCGGGGTAGAGCGCGCGAGCGAAGGCGAGGGCCTGGAGCGAGGGCTCGTCGATCCCGTCCGAGCGTCGCTCACAGAGCACGAGCACGCTCATCGGAGCAGCCCCAGCTGATCGAGCAGTTCCACCACCTTCGGCGCGGCCTCCGGGCCGCGGCCGAGGATCTCCGCCTCCTTGCGCTCGCCCTCGGGAACGACGAAGCGGAGCTTCTCGAGCCGAGCAGGAGGTCGCTGCGGTTCATGGCGAGCGATCGGCCGCTGCCGAGCTCGCATGCGGCCAGGCACCGAGGGGTAGCGAGGGAGGTTCAGTCCCTCCTTGACCGTGAGCAGAGCGGGGAGCGGCACCTCGAACACGTCGCGACCGCCCGGCACCTCCTGCTCGCAGCGGACGAGGCGGCCTCTGACCTCGATCCCTTTCAGTCCGGTCACGCATGGCAGCCCGAGAGCGTGCGCCACGCGCACACCGACTTGGTATCCGCCTGCGTCCGCCGACTCGTTGCCGAAGAGGAGGAGGTCGAAGGGACCGGATGAAGCCTCCTCGGCGCGCACCGCCTCGACGATCGCCCCTGCGGTCGCTTGCCCATCCCACTCCTCCTCGTCGGTCACGAGGTGAATCGCGCGGTCGATGCCGACCGCCATTGCGTCGCGGAGCTGCTCCTCGGCCTCCGGGGGGCCGAGCGTGAGCACGACCGACTCGCCGCCTTCGCGCTCGACGAGCCGCACCGCCTCCTCGACGGCGCACTCCTCGTGGGGGCTGATGGTGAACCCGAGGTGCTGCGTCGCGATCGCCCGCGCGTCCGGCGTGAGGACGATCGTGCCTCCGGTCATCGGAACCCGCTTGACGGCGACGAGGATCCTCACGCGCGGATGCGACTGTTCTCGGGGTCGAAGAGCGGCGTCGAGCCGGCCACTGCGACCGTAACCGGGTAGCGCTCGCCGAAGTACTCGACGGCGAGTTCCTGGCCGACCACGGCTTGCTCCGGCGGCAGGTAGGCCATGAGGATGTGCTTTCCGACGGATGGGCCCGCGCCGGCGCTCGTCACGTACGAGCGGCGTCCCTTGGCGTCCACGATCGGTTCGCCGGCGCGCGTCAGGATCGGCTCGCGCCCGAGCGGGTAACGCCGCACCCCGCTCGCAGAGGCGTGATCGTCGACGGTCAGCGTGCACAGGATCGCGGCCGGCTCCTCCTCGCGGTGGCGGAGGTGCGCCTCCTTGCCGACGAAGTCCTCGTCCTTTACCCGCGGGGGCGCCATCCCGGCCTCGACCACCGTGTACTCGCTCTCGAGCTCGGCGCCGTACGCGCGGTAGCACTTTTCCAGCCGGCCGGTGGTGCCATAGACGCCGATGCCGGCTGCGACCAGCCCGTGCGGGCGTCCTGCCTCCCAGACGAGATCCCAGAGCCGGGCTCCCTGCTCGATGGGGACGTAGAGCTCCCAGCCGAGGTCGCCCACGTACGAGATGCGCGAGGCGAGGACGCGGAGTGGACCGACCTCGATCGTCCGGCAGGTCGCGAACGGGAAGCCCTCATGCGAGACGTCGTCGCTCGTGAGGCTCGCGAGGATGTCGCGCGCCCGCGGCCCCCAGAGGCCGAGCGTGCACCAGGCGGAGGTGAGGTCGGCGAGCTGTGCGGAGCCGTTCTCGGGGAGGTGGTCGGAAAGCCACTTGCGGTCGGCCATCCCGTGCGCCCCGCCCGTGACGACGCGGAAGTGCTCGTCTCCCAGGCGCATGATGGTGAGATCCGAGCGGAAACCGCCGCTCGGTGTCAGCCACGGTGTGTACACGACCCGTCCGAGCGGCACGTCCATCTGCCGTAGCGAGACCTGCTGGAGCGTGTCGAGCGCGCCCGGGCCGGTCACGTCGAAGATGGCGAAGGCGGAGAGGTCGAAGATCGCCGCGCGGTCACGCATGGCGAGGTGCTCGGCGTTGATGATCGGCGACCACCAGCGCGCGTCCCATTCCGCCTCGCGCCTCGTGACTCGGTCTCCGTACTCCTCGAGCAGCGACGCGTTCGACTCGTACCACTGTGGACGCTCCCAGCCTGCTGCCTCGAAGAAGACGGCTCCGAGCTCTCTCTCACGCTCGTAGAAAGGGGAGAGGCGCACTTCGCGGTTGGACGACCACTGCTCGAACGGGTGGACGATCCCGTACGTCTTGTTGAAGCCCTCGGCCGCCCGTGCCTTGACGTGGGAGCGGGTCTTCTGGTGCTCATGGAAGCGGGAGACGTCCGAGGAGTGGAGGTCGATCTCGGACTCGCCCTCGACCATCCACTCGGCCACGGCGCGTCCGACGCCGGGACCCTCCTTCACCCACACCGCTGCCGCCGACCACAGGCCTCGTACCTCGGGGGTCTCGCCGAGGATGGGCATGCCGTCCGGCGTCAGCGAGAGGAGCCCGTTGATCGCGTACTTGATGCCGACCGACTCGTCGCCCACGATCTCCGGCATCAGCTCGAGGGCGTCCTCGAGCTGTGGCGCGAAGTCCTCCTGGGTGAAGGGGAGCTCCGTCGGGGAGAGCGCGGCCTCTTCGAGCGAGGGGATCTCGTCCGGATCGTGGAGGATCGGGCGGTGAGCGTAGGAGCCGATCTCGAGGGAGGTTCCGTCCTGGCGCTCGTACATGTTCCGATCCATGTCCCGCACGATGGGGAACTCGATCGCTCGCGTGCAGCGCTCGAAGCGCGGCACCGGGCCGATGTCGATCATCTGGTGGACTGCGGGTGTGAGCGGAATCGACGCTCCCGCCATGCGCGCAAGGCGGGGGCTCCAGACGCCGCAGGCGACGACGAGCACCGGTGTCTCGACGTCTCCGGCCGTTGTCCGCACCGCGCGGATGCGTCCCCGCTCGACCTCGATTCCGACCACCTCCGTCCGCGGGGAGACCACGAGGCCGCCCGCCGCGACCATCCGCTCGCGCATGAGCGTGCCCGCCTGGAGCGAGTCGACGACGCCCACCCCCGGCGTGAAGAAGCCGCCCAGGATGACGCGCTCGTCGAGGTAGGGCACGAGCTCCTTCACCTCGGCGGGGCTGAGCAGAGAGACGGGCTCGACCCCCCAAGCCTTGGCGGAGGCGATCCGGCGGGTGAGCTCCTGCATCCGCTCCTCGGTCCGCGCCACCTCGATGCCTCCCGACCGCGTGAACACGCCGAGCTCCTCGTACTGGCGAACGCTGTCGAGCGTGAGCTGCGTCATCTCCTTCGAGTGGTCGACGGGGAAGATGAAGTTCGAAGCGTGTCCCGTGGAGCCGCCAGGGTTCGGGAGCGGGCCCTTGTCGAGGAGCACGACTCCGTCCCAGCCCAGGCGGCACAGGTGGTAGGCGACGCTCGAGCCGACGATGCCGGCGCCGATGACGACTGCGCGGGCGCGTGGGGGGAGAGAGCTCATATATCAATCATCTTATCACGAGTATCTTAGTTACAGGACTGTTCGGATTGCCTGCTCGAAGCCCGCGACGTGCCGCCGCATCGCCTCCTCAGCCCGCGGAGCGTCTCCTGCGACGATCGCCTCCAGGAGCTCCCGGTGCTCGCGCACCGCCTCGTCCAGGCGCCGCACGCGGTCGAGGACGAGGAACCAGATGCGGAGCGTGAGGACGTAGTAGCCCTCGAGCGTCTCGGCGAGGAACGGGTTATGGGCGCAGCGCCAGATGTGGCGGTGGATACGCTGGTCCAGGTCGATGAGGAGGCGCTCGCCTTCGTGCTCGGAGAGCTCATCCAGGCGAGCGACGAGGCGTGTCGTCTCCTCGACCTCCTTGCTCGTCGACCGTTCTGCGGCCAGTCGGGCGGCGAAGCTCTCGAGCACCCCCCGGACCTCGGACAAGACGCCGAGGTCGAGGACGTTCACGGGTGTGACGAAGATCCCCCGTCGCGGGTACACCTCGACCAGGCGCTCGCGCTCGAGGCGTTGGAGCGCCTCTCGCACGGGTGTCCGCCCGAGTCCGAGCCGCTCCTGCAGCTCGCGCTCGGTGACGACGGAGGCCGGGGGCAGCTCGAGCGTGACGATCAGCTCCCGGATGCGGTAGTAGGCGCGGTCGCCCAGCGACTGCGCCTCGGCCGCTTCGGGCTGGTGGACGTGGAGGGGCGAGGTGCTCATGGGAGTGAGTCGCGCAACAGGGGGTCAGGTCCCTTTCGTTGCACGCCCGCGCAACAAAAGGGACCTGACCCCCGGTTTGCAGCTACTTCAGCCAGGCGTTCACCTTCGCCGCGTTCGCCTTCACCCAGCGCTCGGCTGCCTTCTCCGGCTTGACCTTGTCGCCAGCGATCCACTTGGCGACGAGGTTTTGGTCGGCGTTCGACCAGCGGAAGTTGCGCAGCACCTTGACCGCCGGCGAGCCGCTCGTCGCGAACCTCTTGCTGAAGAGCTTCATGAGCGGGTACGCGTCGTACCGACAGCGGTACTGCTTGATGTCGCCACCCGAGCTCGCGTCGTCCTTGCAGCCCTTGAACCGCGGTGGGAGCTGGACTTCGACGAGGTCGAGGCTCGCGTTCAGGTACTGCGGCGTCCACCAGTAGAAGATGACCGGCTTGCGCTGCTTGATGAGCTGCATGAAGCGGGCGACCTGGGCGGGCTCCGCGCCCACCGTTACGTGCTTGAAGTTGAGACCGAGAAGTTGGATGAGCTCCTTGTCTTTCTGGACGTAGGAGGGGTCACCGCCGAGGAACATTCCCTGGCTTCCCGACTCGGGCGAGCGGAAGACCTGCTCCTTCCCCTTCAGGCCTCGCCAGGTCTTGAACTCCGGGTACTGCTTGAGGAGGTAGCGCGGGATGAACCAGCCGATGTGCCCGATGAGCCCGTTCGAGCCGGCGAGGACGACGGACTTCTGCTTGCGCACGAACTGCTGGTACTGATCGACGTGCTGCCAGTCCTCGAGGACTGCGTCGACCTTCCCGTCCGCCATCGCCTGGAACACGGGGATCTCGGCGATCTTCGTGATCTTCACCGTGCAACCGAGCCGCTTCTCGAGCACGTACTTCGCGACGTACGTGTTCGCGGTCGAGCCGGCCCAGGCCTGCTCGTTCAAGGTCACGGTGCCGCACGCCTGCCGGGCGCCGCCGAGCGCGGACCCGGATGAGACGAGCCCCGCAACTGCGAGCACGAGCACGGCCAGGCCGAGCACGTGCCCGATCGGGCTCTTCCTTCTCGTCCTGTGCATGGAGCCTTCTCTTCTCTCCTCGCAACAACTGCTCTCGCTCACGCGAGTACCTCCTTTCCTGCCTGCCGAGTTGCCTGGGTGACGCGGTCGAGTGCGATCCCGAGCGCGAGGATCGCGAGCGATGCTGCGACCCCTTGCCCGAACTGACCACGGACGAGCCCCTCGGTCACGAGGTAGCCGAGACCGCCGGACCCGACGAGCCCGCCGATGACGACGACGGCGAGCACCATGATGATCCCCTGGTTGATGCCGAGCATGATCGCGTCCCCGGCGAGCGGGACCTTCACCTTCGCGATGAGCTGTGTGCGAGAGGCGCCGAAAGCCGACGCCGCCTCGACCGCTTCGGGAGCGACGTCTCGCAGGCCGCGCTCGACGAGTCGAACGACGACGGGGAAGGCGTAGAGGACGCCGGCGACGATGCCGGGGACGATCGACACGGGCATGAGGTAGACGAAGGGGATGATGTACACGAGCTGGGGGAGCGTCTGGAGCACGTCGTTGACGGGGCGCAGCGCACGGGAGACGAGCGCGCTCTCGGAAGCCGCGATCCCGAGCGCGATTCCGATCGCGACCGCGATCCCGGTCGCGACGAGCACCTGGGAGAACGTGTCCATGGCCGGCTCCCACATGCCCACGACGCCGATCGCGACGAACATCGCGAGCGTGGTGAGAGCCGGCCGTACGCCGCTCACGACGAGGGCGATCGCCGTTACCCCGGCGAGCGTCGTGAACCACGGCCCGAGTATGAGGAACGACTGGAGCGGCTGGACGAGGTGCACGAGGATGGCGTTCCCCAGGGGCTCGGTCACCGCGAAGAGGAAGCGCGCAGGGTCCTGGACGTAGTCGAGCGCGCTCTGGATGCGGGCGAGGAGCCACTCTTGCGCGCTTCTTCCCTCCGGGTAAGCGGCGGGGGCGCCGAGCTCCTTCGCGAGAGCGACGGACGCGGCGGCCGCGGCTGCGGCGCCGACCGTCAAGAAGCGCAGCGTTCGGCGCGCAGAGTCGTCGAGGTGGCGACGGGTGGGGTCGGTCCGGCTCGCCGTCGCCTCTGTCGCGCGGTCGAGGGCCATGGCCACGATGACGATCGCCGCCCCTGCGAGGATCGCCATGGCCGGGCTCGAGTAGAGGCCGCTCGTGACGAGGTCGCCGAGGCCGCCTCCCCCGATGAGTCCCGCGATGACGACCATGGAGAGCGCGAACAGGATCGTCTGATTGACGCCGAGCATGAGCATGCGCCGCGCCAGCGGAAGCTGCACCTTGGCGAGGATCTGAGGCCTGGTCGCTCCGAGCGACGTCGCCGCCTCCACCGTGTTCGGCGCGACGCTGCGGATCCCGAGCGCCGTGATGCGGACGGCAGGAGGGATCGCGTAGATCATCGTCGCTACGACCGCCGCTCCCGGTCCGACCGAGAAGAGGATCACGACCGGCATGAGATAGGCGAACGCGGGAACGATCTGCATCGTGTCGAGGACGGGAGTGACGGCTCTCTGCACGCGGGTCGAGAGCCCGGCGGCGATCCCGACAGGGATGCCGACGGCGAGCGAGAGGGCGACGGCGGCGAGCATGAGCGCGACCGTCTGCATGCTCTCCTCCCACAGACCCATGAGGGCGAAGGCGGCAAGCGCTCCGGCGACCCAGGCTGCCGCCCGCACCCCTCCGAAGCGGAGTGCGACGAGCGTTGCCGTCGCAGCCGTTCCCACCCAGGTGAGCCAGAGGAGGAAGCGGTCGAGCCACGAGACGAGGCTGTCGACGAGTGTCGCGAATCCGTTGAAGAGGGCGAAGACGATGCTTGGATCCTCGGCGTTGCGCTGGTCGAGGAGCCACGTCTGGAAGGCGTCCAGGTGGCCGGGGAAGGCGTTCCAGACGAGCTCCTCCGGCCACGGGAAGCGGGCGACGGCAACGCCGTTCGCGTCCGTCGTCACTCCGAGGCGGTAGCTCGCGACCATGAGCGCGACGACCACTCCCACCCCCACGAGGCGACCGCGCCACCACGGGCGGTGGGAGAGGGGTCGGGTGGAGACCGTGTCGGCTGCGACCGACGCCATCGTTACCGCTCGTCCCCGCTCGCGATCGCGCGCAGCACGGCGTCCCGCTCCACGAGCCCTACGACGCGCCCGTCCTCCACGGCGCACACGGGCTTCTCGCTCGCGGCGAGCACCGGAACGGCGTCGCGGACGGTCGTGCGCACGTCCAGTCGTGGCCCGTCGAGCTCCTCGCCTGGAGCCGGCTTCCGCATCACCCAGCGCAACGTGAGCACGTGGCTGCGCGGGATGTCGCGGGTGAAGTTCGCGACGTACGCGTCTGCCGGCGACCCGACGAGCTCCTCGGGCGTCCCGAGTTGGACGATGCTCCCGTCTCGCATGATTGCGATCCGATCGCCGAGCCTGAGCGCCTCGGACAGGTCGTGCGTGATGAAGATCATCGTCTTTCCCGTCTCCGCCTGGAGACGACAGATCTCGTCCTGCATGTCGCGGCGGATGAGCGGGTCGAGCGCGCTGAAGGGCTCGTCGTAGAGGAGGACTGCCGGGTCGACTGCGAACGCGCGTGCGACGCCGACGCGCTGCTGCATGCCCCCAGACAGCTGGTCGGGGAAGCGGTCGGCCACGTCCTCCAGTCCGACGAGGCGCAACACCTCGCGGGCGCGGGCCTGGCGCTCCGCCTTCGGCACTCCCCGAACCTCGAGACCGAAGGCGACGTTGTCGAGGACGCGACGGTGGGCGAGGAGTCCGAAGTGCTGGAAGACCATCCCCACCTCGTGCCGGCGAAGCGCTCGCAGCTCGCTGCGACTCGCCCTTGTCACGTCGCGACCGGCGATCTCGATCTCGCCCGCGGTCGGTTCGATGAGGCGGATGAGCGTGCGCACGAGTGTCGACTTTCCCGACCCCGAGAGGCCCATGACGACGAACACCTCTCCCGGCCAGACCTCGAAGGAGACGTCGCGCACGGCGGCCACGCACCCGGTTCTCTCGAGCAGCTCGCGCCGTGGGAGGTCAGCCTCGGGCGTCCCGACGATGCGCTCGGCGCGCGGACCGAAGACCTTCCAGACGCCGTGCGCCCGGATGACCGGGGCCTGCCCGACGGAGCCGGTCACGAGAGAAGGTGCGGAAGCCAGAGCCGTGATATACGAAAAGTATATGCAGGTCGAGCGCCGATCGGCGAGCGTCGCTCTCGCGGGAGGAGCGGGGCTCGGCGCCGGCGCTCCACTCCGGGACCGCGCGCCGCGCGCGTGAGCCTCGGGGAGCCGATGCGACCGGCGCCGGACCCGCTTCGTCTCAGTGGCCGACCGGCTTCTCCCAGCCCTCGAGCACCGGCGGCTGCCAGTCGGTCCCGACGGTCCTCGAGCCCTCGACCCACGGCCCGAGCTCCGGCTGCGGGAACTTGCAGTGGATCTCCTTGAGTTGGATGCCGTACGAGTTCCCCGACTGGAGGTGCTTGATGAGCACCTTGCGGGCGATCTCGTCCTCTCGACCCTCGGGGATGGGGAAGTAGATCCGGAGGAAGGAGTTCGAGTAGCGGTCGAAGACCGCCGGCACGCCCTCCTCCTCGAGGAGATGGATGTCCTCGAGCCAGTTCAGGTCTTCGCCAGGTGTCGCGGCGAGCAGGTCGACGTCCTCGACGAGCGAGATGTCCTCTTGGTAGGGGAAGCGGTGCCCGGCGAGGAACTCGGCATCGATCTCCTTGATCTTCTCGGGCTCGGAGTAGGCGAGCTCGTGCGAGTGTGGCTGCTCGGTCATCGTCAGCGCTCCACTGCCCGCAGGTGCTCGACGTTCTCGGCGTGGTGGATCTGGAGCTCCTCCTCTTCCTTCTTGGCGAGGAGCGCCTTGACCTCTGCCAGGATCTCCTGCTCGGTCTGGCCGACGACGTACGTCGTGCCGGCGAGAGGCACGCGCGCCATCGCGGAGGCCGCGGGGGTGAGGGCGGCGAGATCCTCCGGCTCGAGCGAGTGGACGTTCGTCTTCCCGCACGCCCGCGCGAGCATCTGCAGCTCCATGGTCATCGCGGTGAGGAAGTTGTAGACGCGCTCGGCCGCCTCCTCGACGACCAGGCGCTTACGCAACTCCGGATCCTGAGTCGCGATGCCGACCGGGCAGCGGCCCGTATGGCAGTGGTAGCAGCGTCCCGCGGGAACGCCGACCGTGCCCTCGTAGTCGGTGACTCCAGGGATCTCCTTGTTGCAGTTGAGGGCCATGAGCGCCGAGTGGCCGATCGCCACCGCCTTCGCGCCGAGGGCGAGGCACTTCGCGACGTCGGCGCCGTTGCGGATCCCGCCTGCGACGACGAGGTCGATCTCGTCCGCGAGACCGACGTCCTCGAGCGCGCGGCGCGCCTCGGGGATGGCGGCCATGAGCGGGATTCCGGTCTCCTCGGTCGCGATGTGCGGGCCGGCGCCCGTCCCTCCTTCGGCGCCGTCGAGGTAGATGATGTCGGGCCCGCACTTCGCAGCCATGCGCACGTCGTCGTAGACGCGCGCAGCGCCGAGCTTGAGCTGGATCGGGATCTGGTAGTCGGTCGCCTCTCGGATCTCCTGCACCTTCAGCGAGAGGTCGTCCGGCCCGAGCCAGTCGGGGTGGCGGGCGGGCGAGCGCTGATCGATCCCGGCCGGGAGCGAGCGCATCTCGGCCACCTGCTCCGTCACCTTCTGGCCCATGAGGTGGCCGCCGAGCCCGACCTTGCAGCCTTGTCCGATGAAGAACTCGACCGCGTCGGCGAGCATGAGGTGGTGCGGGTTGAACCCGTAGCGCGACTGGATCACCTGGTAGTACCACTTGGTCGAGAAGTCGCGCTCCGGCGGGATCATCCCGCCCTCTCCCGAACACGTGGCGGTGCCGGCCATCGAGGCGCCCTTCGCGAGCGCCATCTTGGCCTCGAGCGAGAGGGCTCCGAAGGACATGCCCGTGATGTAGATCGGGATGTCGAGCTCGAGCGGCTTGCGCGCGAAGCGCGCTCCGAGCACGGTCTTCGTCTCGCACTTCTCGCGGTATCCCTCGATCACGAAGCGCGTGAGCGTCCCCGGGAGGAAGACGAGCTCGTCCCAGTGCGGGATCGGCTTGAAGATCGAGAAGCCGCGCATGCGATAGCGGCCGAGCTCGGCCTTCATGTGGATGTCGTTGATGACCTCCGGCGTGAAGATCCGGCTCTGTCCGAGGACGGTCTTCGCGGTAGGTGCGGTCTCGTCGGCCATGGCTCTCCTCTAGGTCCTCAGATGACGAGCTTGCGCTCGGCGGGCTCGAGCGAGTCGTAGTTGTAGAGCTGTTTCCCGCACACGAACTTCTGGAACTCGGGCGGCGAGCCGAGCCCGTAGATCCGGAACTTCCGCTCGATCAGCTCCGTGTCCGCATCCGTCCACTCGCCGGGGACGCAGTCGATCCCGAGCGAGCGGACCTTCCCGGCGACGTAGATCGTTCCGTCGTACATCGAGTCGCCGAGACCGGGTCCGACGTCGCCACAGATGATGATCCGGCCACGCTGCATCATGAACCCGGTCATCGAGCCGGCCGAGCCGAGGGTGATGATGGTGCCCCCCTTTTGGTCGATGCCCGTGCGCGCACCGACGCGTCCCTTGACCACGAGGTCGCCGCCGCGGAGCGCCGCTCCCGTCAGCGACCCGGCGTTGCCTTCCACGACGACGACGCCGGACATCATGTTCTCGCACGCCGACCAGCCGACACGCCCGGTGATGTGCACCTCGGGGCCGTCGATGAGCCCGCAAGCGAAGTACCCGAGCGACCCGTGGAAGGTGATCTTGCAGCGAGTGAGGATCCCGACTCCGAGCGAGTGCCGCGACATCGGGTTGAAGACCTCGACCTCCTTCACTCCCTCTTCGTACAGGAGCCGTCGCAGCTCGAGGTTGATCGTTCGCGTCGTGAGGTCGCGCGCGTCGAGGCGCGCCTTCTCGCCGTCGATCTCCGCGATGCGGGGCGCGACCGCATCGGGTTCGGCGAGCCCGCGCGCGTCGTAGGAGATCCGTCGCTCGCCAGCTATCGCTTCCACACCAGCACCTCGCGCTCGTAGGGGTCGTATGTCTCGATCTCGTGGTCGACGACCTGGCGGATCGCGATCTCCTCGGAGGCGAGCGCGACGAGGTCGTCCGACTCGTAGAGGACGAGCGGCTTCGCGGCGAGCTCGTCCTTGGCGACGCCGAGCTCGTCCTTCGTCACCGCGATGTACGTGAAGACGCCGTCGAGGTCGTCGAGAGACTTGTGCATGGCCTCCTCCAGGGAGAGCCCCTTCGACATCTCCTCCGCCAGGTAGACCGCGATCACCTCCGAGTCGCACTCGGACATGAACCGGCGTCCGGCGCGCTCGAGGCGGCGGCGCCACTGGAAGTAGTTCGTGAGCTGCCCGTTGTGGACGACGGCGACGTCCGAGTACGGGTAAGCCCAGTACGGGTGCGCGCCGGCGATGTCGACGTCCGACTCCGTCGCCATCCGCACGTGCCCGATGGCGTGCGTCCCTTCGAACTCGTCGAGGCCGTACTGCCTGTGCACCGTCTCCGCGTCTCCGAGATCCTTGATGATCTCGAGCGAGTGCCCCAGCGAGAGGACCTCGGCCTCGGGGATGTCCTCCACGAAGTCGGCCAAGAGCTTCAGGTCCCCGTCGTAGTCGAAGGTGACACGGAAGGCGTACGGGGTCTCCTCCTCGACCTCGTGGATACGCGCTCCGAGCGCGGCGAGTCGGGACTCGACCTCGAAGCGGTGTCGGCGGAGTCGATCCTCGAACTCGAAGTCTCGCGGCGTGTTCGCGTCGGCGAGCTTGTAGCGCATGACGAGGCTGCCGTTCGACGCCGACCCGTAGAGCGCATAGCCCGTCGAGTCGGGTCCCCGGTGCTTCATGGACTGCAGCATCCGAGTCATCTCATCACCGATCCGGTGTGTCGAGCCGTCCCGGTAGATGATCCCTGCGATTCCGCACATGTCTCTGCCTGCTCCTTTGCTGCTCCTCTGGCCGGCGTCTCTCGGCGTTCTAGATGGTCATGACTCCTATAGCAAGACGTCGGGGACCTATGCCCCGTTAACTGGGCCGTGTTCCTATGGCAGCACCCGCGTCAGGGCAGCACGTCCAGGTACTCGTTGACGTCCCAGTCCGTGACGGTCGCGCAGTAGCGCTCCCACTCGTCCCGCTTGTAGTGCATGAAGACGCGGTACATGTCGCCCGGGAGCGCCTTCTTGATGACCTCGTCGGCCTCGAGCGCGTCGAGCGCCTCCCCGAACGTCATCGGGATCCGCTTGACGTCCTTTCCCGCCTCCATCGCCTCGTAGATGTTCCGCTCCTCCGGCTCGCCGGGGTCGAGCTTCCGCTCGATCCCGTCCCACATGGCGGCGATGAGCGCGCTCATCGAGAGGTACGGGTTGACCGCCGAGTCGACCGAGCGGTACTCGAAGCGGCCAGGCGCCGAGACACGGAGCGCGGTCGTCCGGTTCTGGTAGCCCCAGTCGGCGAACACCGGGGCCCAGAAGCCCGTGTCCCACAGGCGCCGGTACGAGTTGACGGTCGACGCGGTGACCGCGGTCAGGGCGGCGAGGTGCTCCATGATCCCGCCGATCGCCCACAGGCCGATCTGGCTCGGCTTCTGCGGGTCGTCGGTATCGGGCAGGAAGGCGTTCTCGTCGCCGCGCCAGAGGGAGATGTTGTGGTGGCATCCGTTCGCCGAGACACCCATGAACGGCTTCGGCATGAAGCACGGGAAGGCCCCGAGCTCTCGACCCACCGCCTTGCAGATCTGCCGGAAGGTCGAGAGGTTGTCCGCAGTCCGCTCGGCGCGGTCGAATCCGAAGTTGAGCTCGATCTGACCGGGGGCGTCCTCGTGGTCGCCCTGGATCATGTCGAGCCCCATGAACTGCCCGTACTCGATCACCTTGTGGATGATCGGCTGGAGCTCGGAGAACTGGTCGATGTGGTAGCAGTAGGGCTTCGTCATGCCCTCGACGGAGGGCGTGCCGTCGTCCTTCAGCTTCAGCCACATCATCTCGGGCTCGGTGCCGGCGCGGAGGTGGAGGCCGGTCGCCTCCTCGAACGCCGCCTGCATGCGCTTGAGGTTCCCGCGGCAGTCCGAGGTCAGGAACGCGCCCGGGTCCTCGCGCTCCTCGCGGTTGCGGAAGCAGATGCACCAGACGCGGGCGACTTTCGGATCCCACGGGAGCGGCTGGAACGTCTCAGGCTCAGGGATGCCGACGAGCTCCGCTGCCTCCGGCCCGTACCCGATGTAGTTCCCGTGGCGGTCGGTGAAGAGGTTCGCCGTGGCACCGTAGACGAGCTGGAAGCCCTTCGCCGCGATCGTCTCCCAGTGCTCCGCGGGCACGCCCTTCCCCATGATGCGCCCGGTCACTGAGGGGAACTGGTAGTAGATGTAGCGGATTCCCTCTGCGTCGATCCGCCGACGCACTTCCTTCACGAGCTCGGCACGCCCCTCGGCCTCGACGAAGCGCTCCAAGTCGGTCGCCACGGCTCTCCTCCTTTCGTCGGCTCGAACGTGTGTCGCGAGAGCCTAGTCTGGCGAAGACAGGCATGCACGACGAACGTGCGAGGAGCGGCCCGGGCCTCCGGCGTAGGAGCCCGGGCCGCTCGTTTCCTTCCATCGGATCGCTGTCGGGAGGCGCGCCGCTCGCGAGATGGTCTAGGTTTTCCCCATGCCCGAGCCGAGACGAGAGCGCTTGACCCCCGCCCAGGTCGCTGCGCTCGAAGCCGAGTTGGCGGAGCTCGAGGGGCCGAGACGCGCCGAGGTGATCGAGGCGATCAAGACCGCACGCTCGTTCGGAGACCTGTCCGAGAACTTCGAGTACCACGCAGCCAAGAACGAGCAGGGGCTCCTGGAGGCGCGCATCAAGAAGCTGCGCGCTCGCCTTGCCAACGCGATCGTCGTGGAGCACGACACGGACGAGCATGTCGGGGTCGGATCGATCGTCGAGATCGCCGACGAGGACGGCGAGACGATGGAGGTCGAGATCTCGGCAGTCGGCGGTGTCGGGCCGGACTCGCCGCTCGGCCGCGCTCTGATGGGCGCCGCCGTCGGAGACGTCGTCGAGGTCGAGGCCCCCCGTGGGCGCTGGAAGGCCCGGATCCTCGGCATCCGTCGTGCGTAGCGGCGTGCGGGCTGCGATCGTCACGGGCGCCGGAACCGGGATCGGCGCCGCCGTCGCCCGACGGCTTGCGCACGAGGGGTTCGGGATCGTTCTCTCCGGCCGTCGTCCGGGTCCGCTCGAGGAGGTCGCCTCCGGGCTCGAGCACGCAGTGATCGTGCCCGGTGATGTCGGCGATCCCGCGCACGCCGAGGAGCTCGCGAGGGCCGCCCGGGAAGCGTTCGGCGGGCTCGCTGCGGTCGTCCTGAATGCCGGCATCGGGGACTCCGCCTCCGTGGGCGAGGACACGCCCGAGGGCTGGGAGCGCACGCTGCGGACGAACCTCACCGGAGCGTTCCTCGTCGCACGGGCGTCGCTGCCGCTGCTCGTCGAGCGCGGGGGCGCGATCGTCGGAGTCGCCTCGATCAACGCCCACCGGGCCGGTCCTGGCTGGGCGTCCTACTGCGCCTCGAAGGCCGGGCTCGTGATGCTCGTCCAGTCGATTGCGAACGACTACGGTCCGCGAGGCGTCCGCGCCAACGCCGTCTGTCCCGGCTGGGTTCGTACGCCGATGGGGGACGAGGATATGAGCGGCCTCGCCGCGTCGCGCGGGATGTCCCTCGACGAGGCGTACGCGCTCGCGCACCGTCACGTTCCCCTGCGCCGCCCGGCCGCGCCCGAGGAGGTCGCCGCCGTCGTCGCCTTCCTGCTCTCGGACGAGGCGAGCTACGTCACGGGTGCTGCGGTGCCCGTCGACGGAGGGGCGCTCGTCGTCGATCCGTCCACGACGGCCTGGGCGGCGGCATGAACCCGTCTCCGGAGCGGATCGCGGAGCTCTACGCCCGTGAGGAGGCGCGGTTCGTCGAGTCGCACCCGCGCTCGCGTCGGCTCCACGAGCGGGCCGCGGCGACGCTGTTCGAAGGCGTCCCGATGCACTGGATGCGCAAGTGGCCGGGCGGCTTCCCGGTGTACGTGCGCGAGGCGAAGGGCGCGCGGTTCGTCGACGTGGACGGGATCGAGTACGTCGACTTCTGCCTCGGCGACACGGGCGCTATGACCGGCCACGCTCCTGAGCCGACGCGCAGGGCGCTGATTGACCAGTCAGCCAAGGGGATCACGCTCATGCTCCCGAGCGAGGACGCGCTCTGGGTGTCGCAGGAGCTCACGCGCCGCTTCGGCGTCACCTCCTGGCAGTTCGCGCTCACGGCGACCGATGCGAACCGCTTCTCGATCCGGCTGGCTCGCCACCTGACTGGGCGGTCAATCGTGCTCGTGTTCAACTGGTGCTACCACGGCACCGTCGACGAGACATTCGCCACGCTCGAGGGAGGCCGCGTCGTCGCCCGGAAAGGCAACCTCGGGCCTCCGGTCGATCCGGCGGTGACGACGCGGGTCGTCGAGTTCAACGACGTCGAGGCGCTCGAGCGCGCGCTTTCCGACGGTCAGGTCGCGGTCGTGCTCACCGAGCCGGCGCTCACGAACATCGGCATCGTCCACCCGGAGCCGGGCTTCCACGACGCCCTCCGCGAGCTGACCCGTCGCTCCGGGACGCTCCTCGCGATCGACGAGACGCACACCATCTGCTGCGGGCCAGGCGGCTTCACGGGCGCCGAGGGCCTCGAGCCGGACATCGTCACCATCGGCAAGCCGATCGCCGGGGGCATTCCCGCCGCGGCGTACGGGTTCTCGGAGGAGGTCGCGGCGCGCCTCGCGGGGACGATCGAGCTCGAGGACGTCGACGTCGGCGGGGTAGGCGGGACGCTGGCGGCGAACGCGCTCTCGCTCGCGGCGATGCGCGCGACCCTCGGCGAGGTGCTGACCGAGGAGGCTTTCGCGCGCATGATCCCGCTCGCCGAGCGGTGGACGGCGGGCGTCGAGGCGGCGATCGCCGAGTCCGGGCTTCCGTGGCACGTCACGCGACTCGGCTGCCGCGCGGAGTACCTCTTCGGGCCGAAGTGGCCGCGCAGCGGTGCCGAAGCGCACGAGGCGGGCAACGTCGCGCTCGAGCGCTACATGCACCTCTACGCGCTGAACCGTGGAATCCTGCTCACGCCGTTCCACAACATGGCGCTCATGTCGCCGGCCACGACGGAGGCCGACGTCGATCTCCATACCGAAGTCTTCCGCGAGGCCGTCCTCGAGCTCGCCGCCTCCGGTAGGTGACGTGAGCAAAACGCGTCCCGTCGTGCGAGACGCGCTCCTCCCTCGAGACCTCCTCGAACTCCGTGGGGTCCCAGGCGGGAAAGAAGGTGTCGCCCTCGATCTGGGCGTCGATCTCGGTCAGCGCGAGCTCGTCGGCGAGTGGGATGGCTGCCGCGTAGATCTCTGCGCCGCCGATCACGAACACGAGACGCGCGTCCTCGAGCAGGGCGAGCGCTTCCTCGAGCGAGCCCGCGCGCTCGGCGCCCTCTGCCGCCCAGTCCGGGTTGCGCGTGACGACGACGTTTCGCCGACTGGGCAGCGGCCGGAAGCGGTCGGGGAGCGACTCCCACGTCCGGCGGCCCATGACGACGGCGTGCCCGGTCGTGAGCTCTCGGAAGCGTCTCAGGTCCTCGGGGAGCCGCCAGGGGATCGTCCCGTTGCGCCCGATGACGCCGTTCCGCGCGATCGCGGCGGCGACGACGAGCTTCACACGGCGACCGGCGCGCGGATCGCCGGATGGTGCCGGTAGCCCACGACCTCGAAGTCCTCGAACGCGTAGTCGAAGATCGACGGAGGGCGCCGGCGCAGGCGCAGCTCGGGGTACGGGTACGGCTCGCGCGAGAGCTGCTCCGCGACCTGCTCGCGGTGGTTGGCGTAGATGTGGCAGTCACCGCCCGTCCAGACGAGGTCGCCGGGGACGAGGTCGCACTGCTGCGCGAGCATGTGCGTGAGGAGCGCGTAGCTCGCGATGTTGAAGGGCACCCCGAGGAAGACGTCGGCGCTCCGCTGGTAGAGCTGACACGAGAGGCGCTCCCCGCTTGCGACGTGGAACTGGAAGAAGGCATGGCACGGCTGTAGCGCCATCTTCGGGAGGTCGGCGACGTTCCACGCACTCACGACGATGCGGCGCGAGTCGGGCTCCTCGCGCAGCAGGCGCACGACCTCGGCGATCTGGTCGACGTGACCGCCCTCCGGCGTCGGCCAGCTCCGCCACTGCACGCCGTAGACCGGACCGAGCTCCCCGTCCGCGTCCGCCCACTCGTCCCAGATCGTGACCCCGTGCTCCTGGAGCCAGCGCACGTTCGAGTCGCCGCGCAGGAACCAGAGGAGCTCGTACGCGATCGAGCGGAAGTGCACCTTCTTCGTCGTCACGAGCGGGAAGCCCTCCGAGAGGTCGAACCGCATCTGGTAGCCGAACACGCTCACCGTGCCGGTGCCGGTGCGGTCGTCCTTCGGTACGCCGTGCTCGAGGACGTGGCGCGCGAAGTCTTCGTACTGCGTCCGGACGGGGCGGTCGCTCACGACGACCGACGATAGCGCGGCCTCCGGCGCGCGACGCCCAGCGGGGCGCCGAGTTGGCGCCCCGCCCTGGACATGGACGCCTACCCGCGAGCGGCGGCGAGTTTCGCGGCGACGGCGTCCCAGTTCACGACGTTCCACCAGGCGGCCAGGTAGTCCGGGCGCCGGTTCTGGTAGTGGAGGTAGTAGGCGTGCTCCCACACGTCGATCCCGAGGATCGGCACATGGCCCTCCATCAGGGGCGAGTCCTGGTTCGCGGTCGAATAGGCCTCGAGCCCGGAGCCGTTCCACACGACCCACGTCCAGCCCGAGCCGAACCGCGTGATCCCGTTCTGGATCACCGTCTCCTTGAACGTGGCGACGTCACCGAAGGCGGACGAGATCGCGTCGGCGAGCTCGCCGCTCGGCTCGCCGCCGCCATCCGGGGACATGATCTCCCAGAAGAGCGTGTGATTCGCGTGGCCGCCGGCGTTGTTCCGCACCGCGGTGCGCACGCTCTCGGGGATCTGGTCGATGTTCCGCAGGACGTCTTCGACCGAGCGGTCGGCCCACTCCGTGCCCTCGAGCGCCTTGTTCGCGTTGTCCACGTAGGCCTGGTGGTGCTTGCCGTGGTGGATCTCCATTGTGCGGGCGTCGATGTGCGGCTCGAGCGCGGTGACGTCGTAGGGGAGCGGGGGAAGGGTGAATGCCATCTCTCGATCTCCTCTCTCCGGGGTGCGATTCCGACAGAAGGATATGCTCCGCGGCGTTCCCGCCCCGACCTGGAGGACACGCGGATGACGAACTTCGTCGAGATCAGGCCCCGCGAGCTCAAGCCAGCGCTCCACGAGCTCGACGGCATCTCGCGCGCCACCATCGACGCGCACTATCGGCTCTACCAAGGCTACGTCGCGAAGCGCAACGAGATCCTGGGCAAGCTCGCGGAGGTCGAGCTCGCCACCGCGAACCAGGTCTACTCGGATCTCCGCGCGCTCAAGGTCGATCTCACGTTCGCGATCGGCGGGATCAAGAACCACGAGGTGTACTTCGAGCACCTGGGAGGAGAGGGCGGCGAGCCCGACGGCGCGATCGGGGCGCTCATCGAGCGAGACTTCGGGTCGGCGGAGGCCTGGAGCGCCGATCTCAAGGCGTCGGGCATGGCCGCCCGCGGGTGGGCCTGGACGGCGTACGACTGGGACGAGGCCCGGCTCTTCAACTACGTCGGAGACGCCCAGAACACGTTCCCGGTCTGGAACGCGACGCCGCTCGTTGCGCTCGACGTGTACGAGCACGCGTACTTCCTCGACTACCAAACCGACCGCGGCGCCTACATCGACGCGTTCCTCCGCAACCTCGACTGGAGCGTCGTGAACGGTTGGATCGACGCGTACCGGATCCCGGTCGCGTGACGCGCGTCAGAGGGGTCAGGTCTTCCATGTTCCACGGTGGAACATGGAAGACCTGACCCCTTCCTCTCTCGCGGCTGTTCTGGGCGGGTACGTCCTGGGCTCGCTGCCGTTTGGCTACTGGCTGCCGCGCATCTTCCGCGGCGAGGACATTCGTACCCGTGGGAGCGGGAACGTCGGCGCGTCGAACGTGTTCCGTGCGTACGGACGCTCGCTCGGGGCGACGGTTGCGCTGCTGGACGCGGCGAAGGGGCTCGTGGCGGCGCTGCTCGGGCTCTGGGCGGGCGGAGCGCTCGTCGGAGTGCTGGCAGCGTCGGCGGCGATGCTTGGGCACGCCCGCCCTGTGTTTTTGCGCTTCGAGAAGGGGGGGAAGATGGTCGCGACCGCCGGTGGTGCGACGTTCGCGCTCGCTCCGCTCGTTGCGGTGATCTGCCTCGGAATCTGGATCGTCGTGTTCACCCTGACGCGCTACGCATCACTCGCGTCGATCGTGACCGCGCTCTCGCTCGCCGTGCTTCTCGTCGCGCTCTCGTACCCATGGCCCATCGCCGTGTTCGGAGTCCTCGGTGCCCTCGCTGTGATCCTCCTCCACCGCCAGAACATCCGCCGGCTCGCCGGCGGGACCGAGCATCGCTTCGAGCTGCGGCGCCGGGCTACGAGCGACTGAGCCAGTCGGCGAGCGTGGTCTGCACGGGGCTCGGGCCGTCGCCTGCGAGCTCGCTACGGAGCTCGCCGACTGTCCCGAAGCGCTCGGCGACGACGTCGTGCACGTGGATCGTCTCGAAGTTGACTTGTCGCGAGAGGAGGAAGTCCTCGTCGGCGAGCTCGGGGAGGCTCTCGAGGGCGTCTCGGAGCGCATGGCGCACCGAGTCCTCGACGAAGCGCGGCTGGAGGTGCGCGTGCTCGACGACGAAGAGCTCGTCGGGCCGCTTGAGGAGGTCGTAGATCGGGGCGCTCATCGCGCGCTCGGCGATGTCGAGGAGCCTCACGGCGTCGAGGTCGCTGGCGGTGCCGACGAAGAGCGTCTGGCGGCCGCGCTGGTTATGCGTCGCGATCGGGACGAGCTCGAGGATACGTGCGACGTCGCCCGGCTCGAAGCCCGCCTCCAGGAGCCGCTCCGAGGCGCGGTTCCGGACGAGTCCCTGTGCGCACGGGCACGCGTTGATCCCCGTCGCCTCGACTCCGACGACGCGACGCGTCCCCGACTCGGACGCCGCGGCGACTCCGCACAGCGTCACCATCTCCTGCGTCGCGAGCCCGCTGACGGGCGTCCGCCGGTGGATCGGCCACTGGGCGCGGATCCAGACTTCCGCCCGGAGCGCCCCCTGCCGCTCGATGATCCGGCTTGCGATGTGCTCGGCGAGCACCTCGACGAGCAACGCCTCCTGCTCGACGACCAGCTCGATCGCCTCGTCGAAGAGCTCCGGGAAGCGCGACATGTGGACGCCCTTCTGATCGGCCGCGAGGTCGACGGTGCAGTCGATGACCGCGGCCATGACGGTCTCCGCCTCGCCGCGCCGGATCCGGACGGCCTTCTGGACGCCGCTCACGCCCGCCCGCGAGAGCGAGAGCGCGATCTCCGGCGACGAGGCCTGGAGATCGTCGTGGAGCTCCACCGTGTCCCTCACGTCGGCCACCGTAGCACTGTACGCAGGGCGGGCCGAACCGGATCACCTTCGTCAGCGCAGGAGCTTCGAGAGGCGTCGATCCTTCAGCGTTCGGCCGCCTGTCTGACAGCTCGGGCAGTACGAGACGGTGTGCTCCTCGAAGTCGACGCGCGCGATCGGCGTTGCGCACTGCGGGCACGGCTCGCCGACACGATCGTGGACGAGGTAGACGTCCGCGTCGCTCTTCCCCCGTAGCCGCAGCTCGAGCGCGCGCTCGAGATCCTCGCGGATGGCCGTCGCGAGGCGCCTGACCTCCTCCGAAGAGAGATTCGTAGAGGCCTTGAAGGGCGAGAGTCGGGCGCGCAGGAGGATCTCGTTCGCGTGCGCGCGCCCGATCCCGGCGATCGCCCGCTGGTCGCGGAGGAGCGCGTGGAGCCGGCGGCGCTCGCGGGCCAGGATCGTCGCGAGCCCGTCGGCGTCGAGCGAGAGGGCATCGGGACCGAGGTGGGCGAGATCCTCGTCGAGGCGCTTCGGGGTCACGAGCCAGACCCCGGCGCGCTTGCGCCTCCCGGCCTCGGTCAGCACGAGCTCCGCTCCGTCCACGAACCGGATCCGCAGCATCGGCGTCTTCGGCGCCTTCGATCCCGGCGCGAGGTAGCGCAGCCGGCCTGCGCTCATGAGGTGCACGCGGAGGACGAGCTCGCCGTCGTCGGTAGGAAAGAGCAGGTTCTTGCCCCGGCGCCGCGCGCCGGCGAGGTGTCGTCCGTCGAGGGCCGAGAGCGGCGGATCGACGGTCTTGAGTGTCGCGATGTGCGCCGGCCCCGCCTTCTCGATCGGAGCGGCCGAGACGAGCGGGTCGAGCTCCCGCACCCACGCCTCGACCTCGGGCAGCTCCGGCATGGGTGCTGACGGTAGCGGCTACGCGGGCGTCGGCTCGGGAGCGGTGTCGTCGGCGATCGGCTCGGGCAGTTTGCGCAGGTGGCGTTGGGGGGAGAAGACGAGCCACAAGAAGGCGAGCCCACCCCCGAGCGCACCGACGACGATCGTCCCGCGCAGGCCGAGCCAGGTCGCGAGCGCCCCGCCGAGGAGCGTCCCGGGCGGGATCGTCCCCCAGACCATGAACCGCATCACCGAGTTCATGCGTCCCTGGAGCCTCGGGGGGCAGATCGCCTGCCGGTAGCTCACCTGGGCGATGTTGTAGACGACGACGGTGAACCCGAAGACGAGCTGGGCGGCGACGAGGAACGGGAGCGCTGCGTGCCCGGCAGGGGCGAACGCGACGAGGAGGAAAGAGGGGCCGAACAGCGCCGCCATCGCGATCGAGGTCGGGCCGATCCCGAAGCGGCCCGCGATACGGCGCGCCGTGAGCGCCGCGATCAGCGAGCCCGCCGCGCCGATCGAGAAGATCGCGCCGATGACGCCCGCCGAGAGCCCGAGCTCTCGGACGAAGAAGACGAGGACGATCGCGAAGGCGAGGCTCGAGAAGAAGTTCGAGGAGGCGGTGCACCCGGCCTGAGCGCGTAGGTTGGGGTTGGCGAGCACGAAGGCGATGCCCTCGCGCAGGTCGCCCAAGACGCTCGGCTTCGACCCGTTGGCTGTGACCGCTCGGACAGGCGGGTCCTCGCGCTTGCGGATTCCGACGAGAAACAGGGCGGAGGCGACGAAGCTCAGCGCGTCCACGAGCACCGCGTAGGGGGCGGTGAAGATCTCGACGAGGGCGCCCGCGAGGCCCGGTCCCGTCACCTGCGCCGCTGAGCGGCTGACCTCGAGCTTCGAGTTGCCCTCCATGATCTGGTCGCGCTCGACGAGCGAGGGCAGGTAGGACTGGTACGCGACGTCGAAGAAGACCTGGCACAGGCCGACGAGGAAGACGACCGCGTAGAGGTGCCACAACGTCAGCGCGTCGATCGCGTAGGCGAGGGGAATGGTGGCGAGGAGCGCGGCTCGGGCGACGTCGCTGCCGATGAGGATCGGACGCCGCCGGAGTCGGTCGACCCAGACGCCCGCCGGCAGAGCGAAGAGAATGAAGGGGAGGAAGTTGAGCGTGCCGAGGACGGCCACCTCGAACGCGCTCGCGTCGAGGACGAGGATCGCGACGAGGCCGAGCGCGAGGTCGTCGACCTGCGAGCCGAACATGCTGATCGTCTCGCCTGCCCACAGCTTGAGGAAGTCGGGGTGCCGCCAGAGGCCGCCGCTCGGCCAGAGGCTACGCACCGGGCAGCTCCGGATGCGGCTCGACCGCCCATGCGGCGACGGCGAGCCGGTGCGCCCGTCCGCTGGGCGTGTCGGCTCTGCGGAAGTCCTCGAGCAAGCGGGCGAGGCGCCGCTCGAAGCGGCGGGCGTCCGCGGGCGTGAGGCGGGAGAGGACGAGACCGGAGCTCGCGCTCTGCGGCGCCCGCTCGAGCTGGGCCGCGGCTTCGCGCAGCGTCGCCGCTCCGATCGCCCGCGCGTCGGCGGGATCCTCGACGTGGAAGAGGAAGAGCCGCGCCACGCGGCCATAGAACTTCTCCGTCACCGCCCGCACCTGGCGGGTGTAGACGACGCGGATCAGACCCGCGCGCTCGAGCACCTTCAGGTGGTGGCCGACCGTCCCCTTTGGAAGGTCGAGCTCGCGCGCGAGCTGCTGGGTCGACAGCGCCCGCTCCCGGAGGAGAGAGACGATGCGCCCGCGCAGTTCGTCGGCGAGCGCCTTGAGCTGCGCTGGGTCGGCGACGACGAGCGTGTCGTCGGCCGGGTAGTCCGTTGCGTCCCAATGGTCGATAGATCCAGACCATACGGGATACTCCGACCATTCGCTAGCGCGACGTTCCGGCGCTTGTAGGGTGCGCTCGTGGATCCGATCGTCGTCGAGGTCAGGCGTGGCGGCGTGGTGGAGGCGCGTCATCGCGTCCACGCAGTCGCCGTTCACGACCGCGAGACCGTCGCGTGCGTAGGAGACCCGAGCCTCGTCGCCTTCTTCCGGAGCTCCGCGAAGCCGATCCAGGCGCTGCCCGTCGTGCGCGCGCGGCCTGACCTCGCAGAGGACGAGGTCGCGATCGCATGCGCGTCGCACCTCGCTCGTCCCGAGCAGCTCGCCGTCGTGCGCAGGTTGCTCGCGAAGGCGCCGGCGAGCGAGGACGACCTCGCCTGCGGGCGACCGCCGCGCCGCATCGAGCACGACTGCTCGGGCAAGCACGCGGGGATGCTCGCGCTCTGCTCTGCCCGGGGGTGGCCGAAGGAGGGGTTCGAGCGCCCGGAGCACCCGTGCCAGCAGGTGATGCTCGCCGAGGTGGCCGCACTCACGGAGGTCGCTCCGGGTGCGATCCCGACCGCAACGGACGGCTGCGGGGTCGTGACGTTCGCCCTCCCGCTCGAGCGGATGGCGCACGCGTTCTCGAGGCTGCACGAGCGTGAAGGGGCGGACGTCGTGGCTCGGTCGATGAGGGCGTACCCGGAGCTCGTCCGGGGCCCGGGGGCGGCGGACACCGTCCTCATGCAGGCGCACCCGGGTTGGATCGCGAAGGGTGGCGCGGAAGGACTCCTGTGCGCCGCCTCGCCCGACGGGCTCGGCGTCGCGCTCAAGGTCGAGGACGGGTCCGGTCGAGCCGTCGGTGTCGCGCTCGCGGACTTCCTCGGTCGTCTGGATGTCCCGCTTCCCGCGCTCGAACGCTCTCCGGTGGAGAGCTCCCGCGGTGAGCTCGTCGGCGAGATACGCGTGCGCTGAGCCACGTCGCGGAGCTCCGCCTCTTCCACATTTCGCGTGGTCCGTCTAGGATCCGCGCGCTGTATCGCGACGCCGGGGGCGGCAGGCGGACCGGGTCGCGTTGTAGGTGGTGGTCAGTATCCGTTCGAGCACGAAAGGAGAACGCCAGGCCCATGCTGTCCGTCGACATCGCCCTCCCCGAGGTGGACGAGCTCCACAAGCTCGTGGAGCAGGGGCTCGAGAAGGGCTTCCTCACGTACGACGAGATCGTCTCGGGTCTCGAGGAGGTCGAGCTCACGAAGGATCAGGTCGAGGACTTCTACGCGTACCTGATCGACCACTCGATCGAGCTCGTCGAGGGTGCGGAGCACGCGTCGCTGCCGCATGAGGAGCCGGAGCCGGCAATCGAGGAGGAGAAAGTCGCGCCGAAGCTCGACCTGTCGGTCGAGCCGTCGCTCGACTCGCTCCGCTTGTACCTCCGCGAGATCGGAAGGGTGCCACTCCTGACGGCGGATCAGGAGATCTCGCTCGCGAAGCGCATCGAGCGCGGCGACATGGCGGCGAAACAGCACATGATCGAAGCGAACCTGCGGCTCGTCGTCTCGATCGCCAAGGGGTACTTGGGGCGCGGCCTCTCCTTCCTCGACCTCATCCAGGAGGGCTCGCTCGGTCTCATCCGCGCGGTCGAGAAGTTCGACTACCGCAAGGGATTCAAGTTCTCGACCTACGCGACGTGGTGGATCCGCCAGGCGGTGACGCGCGCGATCGCGGACAAGGCACGCACCATCCGCATCCCCGTGCACATGGTCGAGAAGCTCAACAAGGTCGTCCACATCGAGCGCCAGCTGATCCAGCGGCTCGGGCGCGAGCCGACGCCCGAGGAGATCGCGGAGGAGCTCGAGATCGACCCCGAGGAGGTGCGCGAGATCCTGCGCATGGCGCAACTCCCGATCTCGCTCGAGAAGCCGGTCGGCGAAGAGGAGGACTCGTCGCTCGCCGACTTCGTCCCCGACGAGCAGGCGGAGTCGCCGTTCGACTCGACGTCGATCACGCTGCGTCGCAAGGACGTCGAGCTCGCGCTCTCCGCGCTGCCTGAGCGCGAACGGCGCGTGCTCGAGCTCCGCTACGGGCTCGACGGCTCTCCCCCCTACACCCTCGAGGAGGTCGGGCGCGCGTTCGGGGTCACCCGCGAGCGGATTCGCCAGATCGAGAACAACACGCTCAAGAAGCTCGAGACGCTCCCCGAGGCGCAAGCGCTGAGAGACTGCGTCTGAAGAGCGGCCGCTTCAGGCGGGTCGTGCGCAACGGTGGGGTCGACTTGGGGTCAGGTCCCTCGTGTTGCACGCGCCGCGTGCAACGCGAGGGACCTGACCCCATCCCTCCCGCGACGCGCCGCGTGCAACGCGAGGGACCTGACCCCATCCCTCCCGCGAGGGACCTGACCCCATCCCTTCGATCCCATCCCTTCCCGTCCCGTCTCCGACCCTACGCTGGGAGCAGCTCGGCGTCGGAGAGCGCTGCGAGGCAGTGCTCGCGAATCGCGCTCGCGACCTCGGCGACGTCGGAGTCGGGAGGCGCGAAGCCGCTCACGTCGAGCCAGACGACGCGCTCCGCGACCTCGCCCACGCGAACGGACAGCGTCAGCGCGTCTGCGTTCGGAAGGCGGTCGAGAGCGTTCTCGACGAGCCGACGTGCCTCGGTGAGCGAGGCCCCCAGGCGTACGGGCACGCTGGCGGACACGAGTCGCCGCGGGTCGCGGCCGGAGCGGTTGACGATGGTCTCCGACACCATCGTCCGATTGGGGACGAAGATGGCCGATCCGTTGTCCGAGACGAGCGCCGTGTAGGTGATCGTGATCCGCTCGACGCGTCCCGTGTGTGCGCCGACCGTCACCCGGTCGCCGATGCGGACGGGCTGCGTGAACGCGAGCACGAGCCCGGAGCCGAGGTTGCCGAGTGGGGTGGTCAGCGCGAGACCGGCAATGACTGCGAGCACGGCGCTCGAGGCGAGGAACGCGCCGGCGATCTTGGACGTCGCTGGGAAGATGGCGAGTACGCTCCAGAGGCCGACGAGGCCAACGAGAGTGACGAGCATGCGGACGAGGAACGAGAAGGTCGTACGGCGGGCGGCGGCGACGGCAGCATCCCGCTCCGCCAGGCGCCGCTCGTAGTGGTCGTAGCCACGGTTCAGTGCGTAGCGGACGATGAGCACGACGACGAGCCAGACGGCTGCGGTCACAAGGGCCCTCATCCAGCTCGCATCCACGGCGCCGGAGTTCGGCGTCGGCGTCCGAGAGCCTGCCGGCGCTCGCTACCCGCCGCCGATGAGCCGAGCCTTCGCGGCCGCGTACTCGTCGTCCGAGAGCTCGCCGCTTCGGTGTAGCTCGGCGAGGCGGCTGAGCGCCGTTGCGAGGTCGAGAGCGGGCTGAGTCGACGGAGCCGCCCGAGCCAGCCGCGTCCTCCGCCGCTCGTCCCACCAGCGGCGCAACTTGTGGCGTACGTCGGCCAGGTACGCTGCGCCGGAGGCTTCCGGGAACTCGCGGCGCGTCTGCCGGCGCGTCAGCTCGATCCAGAGCGCTCCGAGCGCGGCGACCAAGACGAGGACGAGCAGGCGCGTGACATCGGTCACGTCGCTTGCGAGTACGAGCAGCAGCAGGACGACACCGAGGCCGACGTAGGCCCAGACGCGCTCGGTCACGAGCGGGGCGAGCGCGCGTCGCGCCGCGAGCGCTCTGCGCCCCGTTCCTGCGAGCCAGGTGGCGATAAGGAAGGCGAACCCGACGACGATCAGGAAGCGGAACGAGCCGCGCAGCAGCTCCGTCACAACGTCCCACGCGTGGTTCGCCGCCTCGCGATCGTCGCGGCTCGCGACGAGGGCCTCGACGAGGTACGTGCGGGTGAGGTTGGCAGCGAGCAGGCCCACCGCACCGACGACCGCGATCACTATCCCCGCCCCCCGCACCGCTCGTCGCCGGTCGGGCGCGATCCCCACCGCGAGCCCGAACGCAGCGAGCGTGAGGAGCGGCAGGAACCAGGCGAGCGCCTGCAGGACGCGGAACGCGTCCTGCGCAGTGTCGAGCTCGTCCGAGCGGAGGACGACGATTCGCCCGGCGTCGGCGGGGATCTTGTCGGAGAGCTGCGCGCCGAGCCCGATCCGCTCGGCGGCCTCGTCGATGATCGCGCCTAGATCGAGCGTGACGACCCCCTGCTCAACCGAGATCCCCGATCCTCCTCCCTCCAAGACGACCACGAGCGATCGGTGCGACTCTCTGAGCGTCGCCTCGAAGAGCGACTGCAGACGGGGCTGCTCCAATGCGCGCTCGAGGATCGCGTACGACGCCTGCCGCAGCCCTGCGGCTGCGGGGCCGGAGAGCGACTTGTAGTCGTCCGGGAGCTGCCGCTCGACCTCGGCTTGGACGTCCACCGAGGCGAAGAGCTCGTCGACCACCCGGGTCGCGATCGCCTTCCGAATCGCGTCGTCGGCGAGGAACCGGCTGCTCGTCGCGGTGAAGACGCTTGTATTCAGCGCGACGCGGTTGACCCAGACCGCGAATGCGCTCAGGAGGAGCAGGGCCCCGGCGACGCAGAGTGCCGTCCAGACGGCGAACGCTCGCGAACGGGACCGCGGCCTTGGGGGCGTGGCGGCCTCGGCCTCTGTCACGTCCGAGGCAGCCTACTCCGAGTCGCCGGCGCGATGGGTGTCGGTCGCGCCCAGGTCGAAAGCGGCGTGCAGCGCACGAACCGCCGCGGGCACCGCGGCACGTGAGATCAAGCACGAGATCTTGATCGGCGACGTCGAGATCAGGCGGATGTTGATGCCCTCGTCAGCGAGCGTGCGGAACATGCGCGCCGCAACACCGGGGTGGGAGCGCATCCCCGCGCCGACGATCGACACCTTGCCGAGGTCCGAGATCTCTTCGGTCTCGAACGCTCCCAGAGTCTCCTGCGCGCGCTCGAGCGCGCGTCGTGTCGCGCGCACGTCGTCCTCGGGCACAGAGAACGAGACCTCGGCGGCGTTGCCGACGACGTTCTGGAGGATGGTGTCGACGTTGACGTGCTCGGCGGCCACAGCGTCGAAGATCGTCGCCGCTGCGCCTGGGCGATCGGGCACTCCGCGCAGGTGGAAGAGGATTTCGTCCTCGGCATGTGTCACAGCGGAGACGATGGGTTGCTCCATGCCAGCCGTGTCTCTCACCCAGGTTCCCTCCTCGTCTGAGAACGTCGAGCGCGCGTGCACGGGCACACTGTGCCCGCGCGCGAGCTCTACTGCACGGAGCATGAGCACCTTCGCCCCCGAGGCCGCCATCTCCAGCATCTCCTCGTACGAGATCTCCGGCAGCTTGCGCGCGTCCGGGACGATCCGCGGGTCGGCGGTGAAGACCCCGGGGACATCGGAGTAGATCTCGCAGGAGGCGCCCAGGGCGGCGGCGAGGGCAACCGCGGTCGCGTCCGTGCCGCCGCGTCCGAGCGTGGTCACGTCCATGGTGTCCCGGGAGAACCCCTGGAACCCCGCGACGAGCACGATCTTCCCGCGATCGAGCGCGTCCAGGACGCGCACCGGCGTGATCTCGCGGATCTTCGCCTTCGTGTGCACGGGGTCGGTGATGATCCCGGCCTGCGAGCCCGTGAAGGAGACGGCTTCGTGCCCGAGGTCGTGGATCGCCATCGCGACGAGCGCGCATGCGATCCGCTCGCCGGTGGAGAGGAGCATGTCGAGCTCGCGCGGGTGCGGGTTCGGCGAGACGCTGGCGGCGAGCTCGAGCAACGTGTCGGTCGTGTGCCCCATCGCGGAGACGGTTCCCACGACGCGCGCTCCGCGCTCACGTGCCTCCACGAGCCGACGGGCGACGTGGCGGATCTTGTCCGGATCGGCGACTGAGGAGCCGCCGAACTTCATGACGACGGTGTCGGTCTGCGCCGCGGGCGCCGCGTGGGTGTCGGAAGGAGGGGTCAGGTCTCGCATGTTGCACGAACAGCGCGTCGCGCTGGCGGGGTCAGGAACACGCTGGGGAAACGCTGGGGTCAGGTCTCTCCTGTTGCACGCGGCGTGGGGAAACGCTGGGGTCAGGTCTCTCCTGTTGCACGCCGCGTGCAACAGGAGAGACCTGACCCCTAACTTGCGCCGCGCGTGCAACAGGAGAGACCTGACCCCGGTGTTGCCTCGGCTACGCTCCGCGCGTGCCGCGGAAGGTGATGCTCATCGGCCTCGACTGCGCCGAGCCGTCGCTCGTGCTCGAGCGCTGGCGGGACGAGCTGCCGACGATCTCCGGCCTCATGGAGCGCGGCGCCTACGGGCGTCTCACCTCGGTGATCCCTCCGATCACCGTCCCCGCCTGGAGCTGCATGATGAGCTCGCAGACGCCGGGTGACCTCGGCGTCTACGGGTTCCGGAATCGCTCGGACCACACGTACGACGGGACGTTCATCGCCATGAGCGACGCGATCCGCGCGCCGCGCCTGTGGGACTACGTCACGCGTGCCGGTGGCACGTCGATCGTCCTCTCCGTGCCCGGCACCTACCCGCCGCGGCCGCTGAACGGCGTCATGGTCGGCTGCTTCCTCACCCCGTCGATCGAGAGCAGGTACACGTACCCCGCCAAGCTCCGGGACGAGATCGAGGAGGTCGTCGGCGAGTACCTCTTCGACGCCAAGGACTTCCGGACGGAGGACAAGGCGTACCTCCTGCGCCAGGTCTACGAGATGACCGACCGTCGCTTCCGCCTCGCCGAGCACCTTCTCGAGACGAAGCCGTGGACGCTCTTCGCAATGGTCGAGATGGGGCCCGACCGGATGCACCACGGCTTCTGGAAGTTCATGGATCCCGAGCACCGGAAGCACGAGCCAGGGAACCCGTACGAGAGCGCGATCCTCGACTACCACCGGCACCTCGACGGCCTGATCGCGCGGCTGCTCGAGCACGCCGACGAGGACACCGTCGTCTTCGTCCTCTCCGACCACGGCGCGAAGCGGCTCGACGGAGGAATCCGCATCAACGAGTGGCTCCGTCGAGAGGGGCTGCTCGCGACGCTCCGCGAGCCCGAGGGTGTGTGCTCGCTGCGCGATGTCGGGATCGACTGGCCGCAGACGACGGCGTGGGGGGAGGGCGGCTACTACGCGCGTGTGTTCCTCAACGTGAAGGGTCGCGAGCCCGAGGGGGTGATCGAGCCTGCGGACTACGAGGCCGTCCGCGCCGACCTCGCGCGCCGGATCGCCGCGATCCCCGACGACCGGGGCAACCCGATCCCGACCGCGGTCTACACGCCGGAGGAGCTGTACGGCGACCCGCAGGGCGTTCCACCCGACCTGATCGTCGTCTTCGGCGACCTCTACTGGCGCTCGGTGGGAACCGTCGGCGGCGAGGAAGGGATTCAGACGCTCGAGAACGACACAGGGCCCGACGACGCGAACCACGCCCAGGACGGTCTGTACGTCGTCGCCGGGCCCGGGATCGCGCCGCGCGGCCGCTCGGATGCGCACCTCCTCGACATCGCGCCGACTGTGCTCGAGCTGCTTGGGATCGACGAGCCGGCGGGGCTGCGCGGCCGCAGCCTGCTCCGGGAGCTCGCGCCCGCCTGAGCGCGCAGTCCCGCTCGGCGCACGAGCCGGAACGGGGTGGCGACGAGGCGCTCGGCCACAACGCCGGGGTCGAATCGCTGCGGAGGCGAGACTCCGGTGGGCACCGAGGAGATCTCGAGCCAGACCCGCGCGAACCATCGATACTTCATACGGATCGATAAGGCCGAGCCCCGTCGTTTCCGTGCGGTAGTGTCGCTCGCGATGTCGCACAACCTCATCGAGCTCCTGAAGCGGCGAGGCGGCGGTCCGGCGGCGACGCTCGACGTCCTGCGGCGCGCGCTGGAGGAGCGCGGCGAGGTCACGGACGACGATCGGCGTGCGGCGGCAGCCGCATCCGGCCTGCCGGAGGCGACCGTGTACGGGATCTCGACGTTCTACGACGACCTCCTTCGGCCCGTCGGGCGCAGAGACGTGCGCGTCTGCACCGGAACCGCCTGCTGGGCGGCCGCGTTCGACGGTCAGATCCGCGACCTCGAGCAAGGGCTCGGCCTTCGGCTCGGCACGCGCTCGGAGGACGGGGAGCTCTCGCTCACCGAGACCGTCTGCCTCGGCTTCTGCCACTCGAGCCCGTCGTTCCGAGAGGGGGACGTCGTCGATGCCGGCCCCGGCGCGCTCGAGCGCATTCTCTCGGGGGAGACGGCGCCTGCGCCCGAGCCCGAGTGGGAGAGCACGCTCCCCGAGCCGGTGCTGACGCGTCCCGGGGACTACTCCGGGCTTCGCCGCGCGCTCGCCGAGCTCACGCCAGAGCAGCTCCTCGAGGAGGTGAAGGCTGCGAACCTCCGCGGGCGCGGCGGAGCCGGGTTCCCCGCCGGTCTCAAGTGGGAGTTCGCGCGCAAGGCGGCCGGCCCGTCGAAGGTCATCGTCGCGAACGGGGACGAGGGCGACCCCGGCTCGTACATCGACAAGTACCTCATGGAGCGGAACCCAGCGCTCCTCCTCGAAGGCATGGCGCTCGCGGGGTACGCGGTCGGTGCCGAGACGGGCTACGTGTACGTTCGCTCCGAGTACCCGCGCTCGAAGCCCGCTCTCGACGCGGCGCTCGCTGCCGCGTACGAGGCCGGCGAGCTCGGAGACGACATCGCAGGGAGCGGCTTCTCCTTCCACGTGCACGTCGTCGTCGGAGCCGGCTCGTACGTCGTCGGCGAGGAGACGGCGCTCCTGAACTCGCTCCAGGGCTTGCGAGGCACCGTCAACTCGCGCCCGCCCTTCCCGGCGGAGCGCGGCTACCACGAGCTGCCCACCGTCGTGAACAACGTCGAGACGCTGTGCAACGTCCCTTTCATCGCGCTCCGCGGCGCCGAGGCCTTCGCTGCGCTCAGCCCGGGGGCGACTCCCGGATCGAAGCTCGTCTGCTTGAACGAGCGCTTCGAGCGACCCGGGATCTGGGAGGTGCCGCTGGGAACGTCGCTGCGCGAGATCTGCGAGGGCCTCGGTGGCGGGATGCGCGACGGCCGCTCGCTGAAGGCGCTCCAGATCGGCGGCCCGCTCGGCGGCATCCTGCCCGCCTGGGAGCTCGATACGCCCTTCGACTTCGAGCCGCTCGCGGAGAAGGGCTGCATGCTCGGCCACGGCGGCATCGTCGCCTTCGACGATCGCACGAACGCACGCGAGCTCGCCCGCCACCTCCTCCGCTTCGGCGCGCACGAGAGCTGCGGGAAGTGCTTCCCCTGCCGGATCGGGATGACCCGCGCGCTCGAGCTCGTGTCGGCGGAGGAGCCCGTTGACCGCGCCAAGCTCGAGGAGCTCCTCGAGACGCTCGAGGTAGCGAGTCTGTGCGCGCACGGCTCCGGGATGCCGGCCCCGATCCGGAGCTTGATCGCCCACTTCCCCGAGGAGCTGGGGCTTCGCTGATGCAGGTCGTCGTCGACGGGATCGAGGTCGAGGTCGCCCCCGGCACGACCGTGCTCGAGGCGGCGAAGCTCGTCGACCGCTGGGTGCCGACGCTCTGCTTCGACGAGCGCATGGTTCCGTTCGGCGCGTGCAGGGTGTGCCTCGTCGCCGTCGAGGGTGCGCCGGGACCGCTCCCGGCCTGCACGACGACGTGCCGCGATGGGATGCGGATCGCCACGACCGACGAGCGCTCGCGCCGCATCGCGTCGAACGTCGTCGAGCTCGTGCTGTCGGAGCTCCCCGGCCCTCCGGCGGAGCACACCGAGCTCGCCGAGGTCGCACGCAGGCTCGGCGTCGGAGCTCCTCGCTGGACGGGCGCAACCCACCCCGTGCGCCACGACGAGCGCCACCCCTACCTCGTCCTGCGCCACGAGCTCTGCATCTCGTGCGGGCGCTGCGTCCGGGCCTGCGACGAGATCCAAGGCGCGTTCGCCCTCACCGCCACCGGCCGCGGCTTTCACTCGAACGTCACGGCCGGCCTCGACGCCGGCTTCCTGCAGTCGACGTGCGTATCCTGTGGGGCGTGCGCGGATACGTGCCCGACGGACGCGATCTCGGAGCGCCTCCTCGTCGCGCTGGAGGAGGCAGGAGGAGCTAGCGATGGCTGACACTCGGTTCGACACGACCGTCTCGACGACCTGCGGCTACTGCGGTGTGGGGTGCAACCTCGAGGCCCACACCCGCGCCGGGAGAATCGTCTCGATCAGCCCCGGCATGGGGCCCGCAAACCGCGGCCACACCTGCCTCAAGGGGCGCTTCGCCCACCAGTTCACGCGGGCGCGCGATCGACTGACCGCGCCGCTCGTCCGCGAGAGCGGCACCTTCCGGATCGCCACCTGGGAGGAGGCGCTCGACCGTGTCGCCTCCGAGCTCCTCCGGATCAAGGCGCAGTACGGGCCCGATGCGATCGCCGGGCTCGCCTCCTCGCGGGCGACGAACGAGGAGTGCTACGCGATGCAGCGCGTCTTCCGCGCCGCCATCGGGACGCACAACATCGACAACTGCTCGCGCGTCTGTCACTCGCCGACCTCGTTCGCGCTCCGCAAGTCGCTCGGGCTCTCCGGCTGCACGGGCTCCTTCGACGACATCGAGCGCGCCGAGGTGCTGCTCATCGTCGGCGCGAACCCGACGGAGGCGCACCCGGTCGCCGGCGCGCGGATGAAGCAGGCCGCCCTGCGCGGGCTGCAGCTCATCACCGCCGACCCGCGCCGGATCGAGCTCGCGGACTACGGCGTCCTCCACCTCCCCGTGCACCCGGGCACGAACGCGGCCTTCCTGAACGGCCTCGCGCACGTGCTGATCCGCGACGGCTTCGTCGACGAGGCGTTCGTCGCCGAGCGTACGACCGGCTTCGAGACCGTCGCCGAGCTCGTCGCCGCCTACACCCCCGACGAGGTCGAGCGGATCACGGGCGTCCCGGCGGCCGATCTCGAGCGCGCCGCCCGTCTCTACGGCGAGGCCGACCGGGCGTCGATCGCCTGGGGCCTCGGCGTCACCGAGCAGCGCTACGGCTCGGAGTGCGTCCAGCTCATCTGCAACCTCGCGCTCATGACGGGCAAGATCGGTCGGCCCGGCTGCGCGCTCCTGCCGCTGCGCGGACAGAACAACGTGCAGGGCTCCTCCGACGTCGGCGCTCTGCCCGACACCTTCAGCCAGTACCGCTCGGTCGCCGACGAGGAGACCGCGCGGATGTACGAGGAGCTGTGGGGCGTCTCGATGAAGCGCGAGCGCGGGCTGAAGATGCAGGAGATGTTCGACGCGGCGCTCGACGGTCGCGTGAAGGCGATGTGGATCTGCGGCTACGACATCGCGCAGTCCGACCCGGACATCGAGCACGTGACCGCCGCCCTCTCCAGCCTCGAGTTCCTCGTCGTGCAGGAGATCTTCGAGAACGAGACCTCGAAGTTCGCCAACGTCATCCTCCCGGCGGCTTCGTTCCTCGAGAAGACGGGGACCTTCACGAACGCCGAGCGGAGGATCCAGCTCGTGCGAGCGGCGGTCGCTCCGCCAGGCGCGGCGAAGACCGACCTCGAGATCTTCCAGCTCGTCTCGGAGCGGCTGGGCCACCCCCTGCCGTACGCCGGACCGGAGGACGTGATGGCCGAGATCGCGGCCACGACGCCACACTTCGCCGGCGTCACCTACGAGCGGCTCGAGGGGCGCGGGTTGCAGTGGCCCGTCGCTCCCGACGGCACCGACTCCCCGATCCTGTACGAGGAGCGGTTCGAGCAACCCGACGGGCTCGGTCGCTTCGCTGCGCTCCCTTACAAGGCGCCGGGGGACGAGGCGAGTGAGGAGTACCCGCTCATCCTCGTCACGGGTCGCAGGCTCGAGCACTACAACGTCGGCACGATGACGCGCCGCACCGGAAACCTCGAGCTGCTCTCGAAGGATTGGCTCGAGATCCACCCCGAAGACGCCCGCGAGCTCGGCGTCGAGACGGGCGACCTCGTTCGCGTGCGGAGCAAGCACGGCGAGATCGCCGTCGAGGCGCGCGTCACCGAGCGCATCGACCCGGGCCACGTGTTCACCGCCTTCCACTTCCCGGAGGTGCGGACGAACCTGCTCGTCGGGCCGTCCGCGGACGTGAACACGAGCTGCCCGGAGTACAAGGTGATCGCCGTCTCGGTGGAGAAGGTCGGCGCGCCCGTCGAGGAGCGCGTCGCCGCCGGCGTCGCGTAAGGGCACGTCCAAGGCGTTTCGGACGCGGCAAGCCTGCTTGTCGAGCGGGCGGCAGCGCAGGGTGCGGTGGAAGCGCAGGTTGGCCCGCTCTTGAAACCAACGGTCGAGCTGCTCCTGGAAGTCGAGCTCGTTCGCGAAGCGGCGGCCCGGCTCGAAGCTCGTCTCCGCGTAGCCCTGCAGCCGCTCGACGACGCCCTTCGCCTGCGGGTCCTTCGCCTTGCAGAAGCGCCAGCCGACCCGCAGCTGGCCGCAGTAGGCGGCGAACGGCCCCGTCGGATGGCCGCCCGCGTGCAGGGCGCCCTCGCGGTCCCAGACGAGCGTCTCCGGGAGGGCGCCCAGCTTCATGAGGCACTCGCCGTGTTCGCTCGGATGGCGAACTCGGGTACGACCTCGCCGCGGGCTCCGGTCACTACAATCCGCCGGGCTCCATGAACGTCCTCGTCTACGTCTCGGACGCGCTGCGCGTCGACCATCTCGGCTGCTACGGCGCTCGCTTCCTCAACACGCGGACGATCGACGAGCTCGCCGCCGGCGGGATGCGGTTCGACCAGGCGATCAGCGCCGCGCCGTGGACGGCGCCATCGACGACGTCGCTCGTCACCGGCCTCTACGCGCACCACCACGGCTACCTGCACTGGGACGCGACGCTCGACCCGACGATCGAGACGGTGTTCCGGGCGTTCGCCGCGCACGGCTACGAAGTCGGGAGCTTCGTCTTCGACCGCAACTACCTCTTCAAAGACCTCCCGGAGGCGAACGTCCTCGGCACGAGCGAGACGCTCGACGGCGCGATCGCGTGGCTGCGTGCAAAGCGCCGGCAGCCGTTCCTCCTCTACTTCCACAGCTGGGCGACGCACATGCCCTACGACGTCCTCCACGCCGAGCGCCAGGACTGGCTCGCCGCGAAGCAGGAGGTGATCGATGGGATCCAGTCCGACTCCGCGAGCGCGCTCGAGGCGCTGCGCGAGCAGTACCGGCAGGCAGTCGAGCGCCAGTCCGAGGTGCTCGTCGCCTCGCTCCTCGAAGAGCTCGCTGCGCTCGGGCTTCGAGACAACACTCTGCTCGTCTTCACCTCCGACCACGGCGAGTCGTGGGGTGAGCGCTTCGCCGACAAGACGGACGTGCAGGGCGTCTACCACATGCACGGCGCGACGCTGTACGACGAGATCGTGCAGCTCCCGCTCGTCCTCTCGGCGCCCGGCCGGCTCGAGCCGGCCGTGGTTCGGAGCCAGGTGCGCTCGGTCGACCTCGTTCCGACGCTCCTCGAGCTCGCCGATCTGCCCGCGCGGGAGACCGACGGCGAGTCCCTGCTCCACGTGGAGGGCGACCGTCCTGCGGTGATCGCCGGCACCGACCGTGGGCGGCTGACGAAGCTCGCCGTCCGCATGCCGCCGTGGAAGCTGATCCTGGAGGTTGAGAGCGGGGAGGAGGAGGCCTACCGCCTCGACCTCGACCCGCGAGAGCGCGAGCCGCGCGACGACGTGCCGCCCGAGCTTCGGGCGCTCCTCTTCGCAGAGCTCGAGAGCGCGGAGCGCCACGAGCTCACCGCTGAGGAGGAGGCGAAGGTCGTGAAGCGTCTCTCCGACCTGGGGTACCTGTAGTGGCGGCGCTTCCCGATCTCTACGAGCGGATGCGGTTCATCCGCCGCTTCGAGGAGACGCTCCTCGACCTCTTCTCCCAGGGCAAGCTCGTCGGCACGACGCACACGTACATCGGCCAGGAGGCGAACGGCGTCGGCGTGATCGACCACCTCGACCCGGAGGTCGATGTCGTCTTCTCCAACCACCGCTGCCACGGCCACTACCTCGAGTTCACGGGCGACGCGTACGGTCTCCTCTGCGAGGTGATGGGGCGCGCGCCGGGCACCTGCGGCGGCAAGGGCGGGAGCCAGCACCTGTGCAAGGGGAACTTCTACTCGAACGGCATCCTCGGGAGCATCGTCCCCGTCGCGACCGGCATCGCGCTCGCGGAGAAGCAGAAGGGCACGGGCGCCGTGTCCACGGTGTTCCTCGGCGACGGCGCGCTCGGCCAGGGGGTGGTGTACGAGTCGCTCAACATGGCCTCGCTCTGGAGGCTGCCGGTGCTGTTCGTCGTCGAGAACAACCACTACGCGCAGTCGACCCCGATCGAGCTCGAGCTCGCGGGCTCGATCCCGGCGCGCGCGGAGGCGTTCGGCATCTGCACCGCCGAGCTCGACACGACCGACGTGGAGGAGATCCACGCCGCCGCCGGTCGCGCCGTCTCCCACGTGCGCGAGACGAGCGAGCCGTTCTTCCTCGTCCTCCACACCTACCGCTTCAGTCCGCACTCGAAGGGCGACGATACCCGCGACCCGGCGGAGATCGAGGAGCGCCGGACGCGCGATCCGCTGCTCGTCGCCGGTGCGCGGCTCGACTCGGCCGAGCGCGAGGCGATCGACGCGCGCGTCGAGGAGCGGCTGGCCGAGGTCGTGGCCGAGGCGGAGGCCGCGCCGGAGGCGACCCCGGAGGCCGCGGTCCTGTGAGCGCGACGACGCAGCGGCGCTGCGTGCAAGTCCTGAACGAGGCGTTGCACGAGCTCTTCGCCACGCGCGAGGACGTCGTCCTCCTGGGCGAGGACGTGCTTGACCCCTACGGGGGCGCGTTCAAGGTCACGCAGGGGCTCTCGGACGCGTACCCCGATCGCGTCCTCACGACGCCGATCTCCGAAGCCTCGCTCTTCGGCGTCGCGGCCGGGATGGCGCTGCGGGGGCGCCGTCCGATCCTCGAGATCATGTTCGGGGACTTCATCGCCCTCGGTATGGACCAGATCGTCAACGGGATCGCGAAGTTCCGGGAGATGTACGACGACCAGGTCACGGTGCCGCTCGTCGTGCGCACGCCGATGGGGGGCCGTCGCGGGTACGGGCCGACCCACAGCCAGTCGCTCGAGAAGCTCCTGCTCGGGGTGCCGAACGTGTGCGTCGTCGCCGCGAGCGAGTGCCACGACCTGGGAGCGCTCCTCGTGCACGCGGTCGAGGACGAGCGGCCGGTCTTCTTCATCGAGAACAAGCTCATGTACGGGCGGCCGAGCCGGCGCCCCGAGGACGGCCACATCGGCGAGCTCGCCGTCCGCGAGGCGGGCGGCGAGTATCCGGCGCTCACGTTCTCGGGCAACGCGTTCGACGACGCCTCGGCGACCGTCGTCACCTACGGGGGAATGCTGCCCGTGGTCCTCGACGCCGTGACAGAGCTGATCCTCGAGCACGAGATCTTCTGCGAGGTCGTCGCCCTCTCCCAGCTCCTCCCGCTCGATCTCGACCCCGTGCTCGAGTCGGTCGCTCGCACGGGCGCCCTCGTGACCGCAGAGGAGGGGACGCTCACCGCGGGGGTAGGCGCGGAGATCGCGGCGCGCGTGAGCGAGCTCGCCTGGAGCGATCTGCGCCGGCCCGTGCGTCGCGTCGCGGCGCGCGACGGAATCATCCCCTCGGCACGCACGCTCGAGGACGCGATGCTTCCGCGGGTCGAGGACGTGATCGACGTCGTCCTCGCGCTCGAGGGCGTCCGGAGCTAGGGCATGCTCGAGATCGTCCTGACGCGCGAGGACGCGAACACCGAGTACGCGCTCCTCGCCGAGTGGCTGGTGCCCGACCGCTCGCAGGTCGAGCAGGGGCAGCCGGTCTGCGTCGTGGAGACGACGAAGGCGACGGTCGAGGTCGAGTCGCCGGGGGCTGGGACGATCGCGCAGCTCTACGACGAGGGTGTCGAGGTCGAGCTCGGGGCGGTGATCGCCTACGTCGCGGAGAGCCCCGACGAGCTCGCCCGGATCGACACGGACGTGGCTGAGGAGCGGCCGTCGCCGGCAAAGGCGGCGGGAGGCGAGCGCAAGGCGACGCGCAAGGCGCTCGAGCTCGCGGAACGCTACGGCCTCGACCTCTCGGCGATCGACAAGCGCGGGTTCATCACCGAGCGGGACGTCGAGGAGCTCCTCGTGCAGCAGGTCGCCACGGCCGCTCCCGAGGCGAGGCCCCTCCTCGCCGGCATCTCGCTCGAGGGCGTGACCCTCCCGGCCTCGTTCGATCTCGACGACGCGACGGGCCGGCTCGATCCGTCCTTCGTCGAGTCGGTGCGCCAGGATCCGGCGACCTTCGTCGCTCTTCCACCGCATGAGAAGGTGCGCGCGCTCCGCGAGCACGGCGCCGTCGTCGGCGAGGGTGTCGAGCTCGGCGAGGGCTCCCTGGTGATCGCCCCCCAGGTGGTCATCGAAGACGGGGTGCGGCTCGGGCCGCGCGCGAACGTGCGCTGCGAGGAGCTCGTCGCCATCGGCGAGCTCTCGCAGTTCGGCGCCGACCTCGAGCTCCTCTGTCGCCGCGCCGTCGTCGGCCGCGGCATCTGGGGCGGCCGCTCGATCCGCTTCGGCGGCGGCGGTCACCGTGACCCGTGGGCGGTGCTCGCGATCGGCGATCTGACCTTCGTCGGCGACGAGGCGTTCGTGAACGTCTGCCGCCCCGTGCTCCTGGGCCGCGAGGTCTTCCTGACGATGCGGTCGCTCATCGTCACCCACAACATCGGCCACTCCGTCCTCGAGGGCTTCGAGAACCGCTTCGCCCCGGTCGTGATCGAGGATCGCGCTCAGGTCGGGCTCGGTGCCGTCGTCTACGCGGGCTGCCGCATCGGCTCCGAGGCGATCGTCGCCTCGAACTCGTACGTCACCGGCGACGTCCCTGCGGGCGCGTTCGCGATCGGCGTGCCGGCGAAGGCGACCGGTAAGGCACGGCACGAGCCCTCCCGCGGGCGACAGGTGGAGCTCGGCCGGAGGATGATCGACGACCTCCACGAGCTGCTGGCGCTTCGTGGCCACGACGTCTCCGCGATCGAGGACGGTGAGCTGCGCTCCTTCGAGGTCGAGGGGACGCGAGTCGGCTTCGTCGCGTCGTTCCGCGGGGGGGTCGACCCGCCAGCGGTCGTGCTCACCTTGGAGCGGCCGAAGGGCGAGGCGCCAGCGGGAGTGGCTGTGCTCGACCTCCTCGGCCGACAGATCTACGGCGAGGGTGGGGTCGTGCTCGACTCGGTGCGCGAGTTCTGTCGCAAGCGCGGGATCCGGCTCGAGCCCGGGCCCTGGTCCTACCGTGGCGGCCTGATCTGAGACTGGCGCTCCGGGCTCAGCGCCGGTTCCCGCTCTCGTCGAGCGCGACGTCGTCGATGTGCCAGCGGATGAACTCGAAGTCCCCCTTCTCGTAGTGCCAGACGCCATTTCCGGCGGTCGGAATGCGCACCCCTGCGAAGGAGCCGTGCTCGCTCATCGACACGGAGAAGTCCTCGTCCCGCTTCCGAGCGTCGTTGTAGCGGCGTGACTCGAATCGGACGGGACGGCCTTCGGCATCGAAGGTGAAGATCCCGGAGGCGGTCGCGCCAGCGTACGAGATCGTCGCGCGTGCCGACGAACGGTCGAGCTCCTCCCAGGCGACGCGCTCGCTCAGCGCTGCGGTCGGGAACCAGACGATCTCCCCGAGCCAGCGTGCGAGCGCACCCCGGTCGAGCCCGGTACCGCTGCTTCCGGCGACCGGAACGAGCCAGAGGATGCGCATGCGGATGCTGGCATCGCCCCGGACGTAGCGGTCGCGGCCCGCGATGACGAGGACCTTCGCCATTGTCATGCGCACTCTCCATACGAATCCGGGCGGCTCGGTGGTGAAGGTCTGCTCCGCTGAGAACGGGATCCATCCGCGCTCCTCGGCGAGCCGGAAGTCTCCGCGCTGCCGGATGTGAGCGGTGGCGGCCAGTCGTGTGCCCAGGATGCTGGCCCAGCGAAGCCAGCGCTGCACAGGGCCCGGGAGCGAGGCGAGGTCGCGCTCGGTGACGAGCGGGCGCTCGGTGTCGCCCGAGCTCTCGAGCAGCTCCCGAATCTCGCCGTCCAGCTGTCGCTCGACGAGCATGCGGCCGATGCCCACCGCGGCGCCAGCCAGCGCTGCAACGGCGACGAGAGTCACGAAGATGGCCCGAAGAGCGCCCGAGCCCTGGCGGGAACCGGCCATCTGGAGAGGGTAGAGGAGCTGCGGCGTGCTCGCGCGTGGGCTCTGGCCTCACGGAAAGCGGGCGCTGTCGGGGTCGAGGTCGAGGCGCCCGCCGTCGCGGCAGTCGGGAGGCACCCGGTACTCGGCGCTCACGAGACCGCGCAGCGCGTTCTCGGTGAGCTGCTGCCGCATCAGCTGGCGCGCTGTCTCCTCGGAGAGACCGAGCCGCTCTCCGAGCTCGACCCCGGACTGGAGCGCGTAGCACTCCGTCACCCCCTCGTCTCGCACGCCGCGCAGGTGCCAGGCCTCGTGTGCGAGGACTGCTATGGCGAGCGCCGTCCGGCTCGACCGGATGTCGCCGCGGAACGCGAGGCGGTAGAGGTCGTAGCAGCGCTCCGGCGTGAGGTAGGCGAGCGTCCCTCCTACCCGGGCGACGCCCTCGGCGCCCTGCACGACGCCGACGTGCGCGCGCTCCTCGTCACAGCGGATCGTCACTGGCTTCCCCGCGACGAGCGACGCCTCCCGGGAGAGACGCTCCTCGGCGGCAGCGCGTGCCTCGCGGCTGAGCGACGACCAGCCCGTGCGACTCTGGGTCGCCCAGACGAGGCCCGCGAGCGCGGCGATGACGACGAGGCCGACGAGCGCCCCGCCGAGTCGTCGTGGCGGCTCGGCTCTCTCGCGCGTCGGCTCGAGCCCCTCGTCCGACTCGGCGGAGCTCGGCCGATCCACCGGGTAACCCCACCGCTCGCGGTCGATCTCCTGCGGGAGGCGGTTCGGGTGGCGCGTCGGGGGTCCGCGGAGCGCACCCGCGAGGAACGCGAGCTCGAGCCCGAGCGCGACGAGGAACGGAAGCCAGATCGGGATCGCCTCCCGCAGCACGTCCGGGCCGAGGATCCAGAGGAGAACGAACCCGACCAGGGCTGCGTAGAGCCACGTGCGTGGGCTCACGGTGCCGTCGTCGTGGCCGCCCATCGTCCGACGGTAGCCGTCACCTCCGCCGCTCGGCTGCGTCCGCGGTAGGGTGAGGAGGAGCGATGGCCTTCACGATTCGTCCGGTCGAGTACTACTACGCGAACGTCCGGGACGAGCTCGGCGCCGCGTACCGCGTCTTGCGCCAGCTCGCGGATCTCGGCGTGAACCTCCTCGCCTTCACGGCCGTCCCGAGCGGGCCGAGCCTCGCGCAGTTCGCCCTCTTCCCGGAGGATCCGAACAAGCTCGTCGCCGAGGCGCGTGCTGCGCAGCTCCCGCTGGACGGGCCCTACCACGCGCTGCTCGTGCAAGGTGACGACGAGCTCGGCGCGCTCGCGAGCGTCCATGAGCAGCTCTTCCGCGCAGGCGTGGACGTGTACGCCTCGTCGGGAGTCACCGACGATCGCGGCGCCTTCGGGTACCTCGTCTACGTGCGCGAGGACCAGTTCCAGCGAGCCGTCGAAGCGCTCGGGCTGTGAGCTCAAGCGGCGGGTCTCACCGAGGAGTCCCGGAGGCTGCGTGAGAGCGGTTGTCTACTCCGAGCCAGGCGGGTCGGACGTGCTTCGGCTCGTCGAGCGTCCCGAGCCGACGCCGGGGCCGGGCGAGGTCCGCGTCCGGGTTCACGTCTCCGGGGTCAATCCGACGGACTGGAAAGCGAGGCGCGCGCCGCGCGGCGGTGCGCTCCCCTTCCCCGAGCAGGTTCCGAATCAGGACGGCGCGGGCGTGATCGACGCGGTGGGCGAGGGCGTCTCGCGAAACCGGCTCGGCGAGCGCGTCTGGATCTGGGAGGCGGCCTGGGGTCGTCCCGGCGGGACCGCGCAGGAGCTCGTCGTCCTCCCCGAGCGGCAGGCTGTGCCGCTTCCGGACGGCGCATCGTTCGATCTCGGGGCGAGCCTCGGCATCCCCGCGCTGACGGCGTGCATCTGCTTGACAGCCGCTGCCGACGGACCGCGCTCGCTCCGACCGGGGGCGCTCGTCGGAAGGACGGTGCTCGTCGCCGGGGGCGCGGGGGCCGTCGGGCATGCCGCGATCCAGCTCGCGCGCTGGGCCGGAGCGCGAGTGCTTGCGACGGTGAGCACGGAGGAGAAGGCGGCGCTCGCCCGTGCGGCCGGTGCGGACGACGTCGTCCGCTACCGCGACGAGGACGCGGTCGCGACGATCCGGCGTCTCGCGCCCGACGGTGTCGATCTCGTCGTCGAGGTCGCGCCCGCAGTGAACGGCCCTCTCGACGCGGCCACGGTGGCGCCGAACGGCACAGTCGCGGTGTACGCGGCGGACGGGGGAGCAGGGATCGGGACCGACCAGTGGCCGCTCATGCTGAAGAACGTCACCTACCGCTTCGTGCTTGTCTACACCGTTCCGGATGAGTCGAAGGAGCAGGCGGTGGCCGACGTCTCGGCTGCGCTCGCGGACGGCGCGCTTCCCGTTGGGGAGGAGGCGGGGCTGCCGCTCCACCGCTTCCCGCTCGAGCGCACCGCGGCGGCCCACGACGCCGTGGAGGCCGGCGCCGTGGGCAAGGTCCTCATCGACGTCGCCTAAGCGGCGCTCAGGCGGCGAAGCGGGAAAAGCCCCCCCAAGGGCCGAGGTAGCGTGCGCTCCAGCCGTCGAGGATCGCGCGCGCGGCCGGGCTCGGGTCGCCGTAGACGACGAAGCGAGTGATGTCCACGCACTCCATGAAGCGGGACGCCCACTTCTCGAGGAAGCCGTTGACATGCAGGATCATCGCCTCCGAGTCGGCGTACTTCTCGAAGATGTGGACTTCGCTTGCGTCCTCCGAGATGTACCACTCGTAGGCAAGGGTCTTCGGCTCGGCGCTCGTCCCCTCGACCATCTCCTCCATCAGCGCCCGGAACGTGTCGAGCCGCCCGTCCTTCACTGCGAGCTCGATCACCCACGCGACGTGGTCCTTCATCGCTCCTCCTCTCGTCGTGTCGGCGCGACGCTATCGCGCCAAGAGCTGCGGCGCTCCCCGACCGTGCGGGCGCGTCCCTCATCGTCGTTCGCTCATGCGTCGATCCCCTCCCCCCGGATCGCCGCCTCGATCGCAGCGACGTCGATCTTCCGCATAGGCAGCATCGCCTCGAAGGCGCGCTTGGCCGCTGCTCGGTCGGGCCCGGAGAAGGCGTCGAGCAGCACGCGCGGCGTGATCTGCCAGGAGAAGCCCCATCGATCCCTGCACCAGCCACAGGCGCTCTCCTCGCCGCCGTTGGAGACGATCGCGTTCCAGTAGCGGTCGGTCTCGGCCTGGTCCTCGGTCACCACCATGAAGCTGACGGACTCGTTCGGTCGGAACTCGGGGCCACCGTTGAGACCGACGAACTTCTGGCCCAGGACCGTGAACTCGACGGTCAGCTCGTCGCCCTCTTCGCCACCGGGATATGCGGCGGGCGCTCTGTGGGTTGCGCCGACGCGACTGTCCGGAAAGACCGAGGCGTAGAACTCTGCTGCCTTGCGTGCCTCTCCGTGGTCGAACCACAGGCAGGTGATCAACTCGTCGTTCGCCATCTCGGGTCTCCTCTCGTCCTCGTTGTGATTCGGGTGCTCCAAGCCGGAGCTTGGACCGGCCCGCGCCGTGGAAGTCATCGTGACGGCGGACGCGACCGCCGGCTCGGACGCCCACCTGCGATGCTTGTGCCCGTGAGAGCCGACCTCGCTCTCGTCGGGGGGCGCGTCCACCCCGTTGCTGCCGGCCTCGCGGATGCCGAAGCGCTCGCGCTCGCCGCAGGTCGGATCGTCGCCGTGGGGAGCGCGCGCGAGATCGCCGAGCTCATCGGCCCGGCGACGGAGGTGATCGAGCTCGAAGGGGGCCTCGTCTTGCCCGGCTTCCAGGACGCACACATCCACCTCGCGGGAAGCGGGCTCGAGCTCCTCCAGTGCGACCTCAGCGCAAGCGCGTCGCCCGAGGAGCACCTGCGTACGGTGCGGCGCTACGCGGCCGCGCATCCCGACGAGGAGTGGATCGTCGGCGGAGGCTGGTCGATGGACGACTTCGGCGGGCCGATGCCGACGCGGCAGCTCCTCGACGAGGCCGTGCCGGGCCGCGCGGTCGCGCTGACGACGCGCGATGCCCACTCGCTGTGGGCCTCGACCCGTGCGTTCGAGCTGGCCGGGATCGGCGCCGACACGCCGGATCCCCCCGGCGGCGTGATCGAGCGCGAGCCCGACGGCACCCCGGCCGGCACGGTGCACGAGCGCGCGCTCCGGCTCTTCGAGGAGGTGCTCCCGGAGCCGTCGCAGGCAGATCGCGACGCGGGCTTTCGGCGGGCGCAGGCGCTCATGCTCAGCCTCGGCATCACCGCGTGCCAGGAGGCGAACGCTTGGCCGGCGATCGTCGAGACGTACGAGCGCGCGGCCGAGCGCGGCGAGCTGACCCTCCGACTCGAGGGAAACCTCGCCTGGGATCCCGAGCGCGGGCCCGAGCAGCTCGCCGAGCTCGTCGAGCGGCGCGCGGCGTCTCGGCGCGGCCGGATGCGGATGCGCGGCGCGAAGCTCTTCCAGGACGGGGTGATGGAGAACTTCACGGCCGGGATGCTCGAGCCGTACCTCGGTCCGGACGGGCTCCCGACCGACAACACCGGCCTCTCGCTGTACGAGCCCGACGAGCTCCGCCGGATCGTCAGCGCGCTCGACGCCGAGGGGTTCCAGGTGCACGTGCACGCGCTCGGCGAGCGTGCCGTCCGCGAGGCGCTCGACGCCATCGAAGCGGCTCGTCGCGTCAACGGCGCGCGCGACGCGCGCCACCATCTCGCACACCTCCAGGTCGTGCACCCGGACGACCTCCCGCGCTTCGCGCGGCTCGGCGTCGTCGCCAACGTCACGCCGTACTGGGCCGTCCTCTCCGGCTACGTCGACGACCTCACGCTTCCGTTCATCTCGGAGGAGGCGGGGAGGAGGATGTACCCGTTCGCGAGCCTCTGGCGCGCCGGCGCCAGGCTCGCGTTCGGGAGCGACTGGTCGGTCTCGACGCCCGACCCGCTGCTCCAGCTCGAGGTCGCCGTCGAGCGCAGGCTCCCCGAGGAGCCCGACGCCGAGCCGTTCCTCCCCGACGAGAGGCTCGACCTCCGGACGGCGATCGCCGCGCAAACGCTCGGGAGCGCGTACGTCAACGGGCTCGATCCGCTCACTGGCACGATCGAGCCGGGAAAGCTCGCCGACCTCGTCGTCCTCCGCGACGACATCCTCGCCCCGGAAGGGCCCTCACCCGCCGAGACGAAGGTCGTGCTCACGCTCCTGGAGGGCGAGATCGTCCACGACGCGCGCTGAGCGCGGGCGCAGCGAATGCGCTACGGTCGCGCAGTGACGAGGATGTTCTCCTGGCGAGCCGCACGGCTCACTGTCGTCGCAGTCTCGGCTTCAGCGCTCCTCCTCGCGCTCCTCGCCCTCTCCGCGCCGGCGGCGACGGAGCCTGATCGGTACGTCGCGCTCGGTGACAGCTACTCGTCCGGCGTCGGCACCGGGAGCTACACGCTCTCGAGCTCCTGCCGACGGAGCACGTACGCCTACCCGTACCTCGTCGCCCGAGAGCGGGAGAACACGTCGCTCGAGTTCGTCGCCTGCTCCGGGGCCACGACAACGAGCCTCCTGAGCTCGCAGGCTCAGGCGCTCACGGCCGACACCGACATCGTCACCGTGACGATCGGCGGCAACGACATCGGCTTCTCCAGCCTGATCGCGCAGTGCACCCTCTCCGCCTGCGCCAGCGCGTTGGACGCAACGCGCGCGACGCTTGCGACGTTCCTCGGCCCTCGGCTCGATGCCGCCTACGCTGCGATCGAGCAAGCGGCGCCGGACGCGAGGGTCGTCGTCCTCGGGTACCCGCGGCTCTTCTCGAGCGCGAGCTGCCTCGGCACGACCGGGATCAGCTCGACCGAGCGAACCAAGGCGAACCAGCTCGCGGACGCGCTCGACGCCCTGACCGCGGCTCGCGCCGCTGCGGCGGGCTTCTCGTACCAGAGCGCGCTCGGCCCCTTCACGGGCCACGCGGTCTGCTCGCGGAGCGCCTGGATCAACGGCTTGAACCTCCTCAGCACGATCGAGAGCTACCACCCGAACCGGAACGGCCACGCGCTCGGGTACGCGCCCCTCGTCCGAGCGGTCGTCGGGTAGCTCGCGCGTCAGCTCCGCGGATTGCGGAAGCGGACGTGCAGGTGGTCTTCGTGGTTCGGGTACGGCTCGACCCGCTCACGCGGCCCGCGGAGCCCCGTCCGGTAGCCGACGAAGACGATCTGCGCGCCCGCGGCGACGAAGCGGTCGAGGAGATCCTGGGCGAGCCTGCGGTCGATCTCGTCGGGCGTGCTCGGGGGACGGAGCTCCTGATCGCGTCGCGGGTAGTAGACGTCCACGTCGAGCCCGTTCTGGTGCGAGCGGTGCGAGTCCATCGGCCCTCCGTGGCGGAGGCTGAGGTCGCCGACGACGACGCGCGGCGCGTCTGGGTTCTCGGCCCGGTACGCCTGGAGCACGGCGAGGAGCGTCCGGATCATCTGCTCGTGCCCCCACAGGCGATGCGGCGCGTTCGGTCGGAGATCTCGGTTCGGGTTCCACGTCACCCAGTCGGGGCCTTCGACGGGGAGCTGCGTCGCGCCGCTCAGCGACCCGGCGTACTGGAGCCCGTACGAGGTCGCCCGGCCCCACGCGATCTCCGAGAAGCGGAGCGCGCGCTCTCGAGCGCGAGCCGGCGTGAGGCCCGGGCGCTTCGCGGAGAGCGTTTCGCCCGGCGGAAGCGAGGGCAGGCTGGGAGGGTCGTGCTCGAGCGCGGCGCCCGTGCGGGAGGCGCCGCCGAGCTTCGGCGCCGCGAGCGAGAGGAGGACGGCCGGGCCGACCACGAGCGCCGCCGCGCGCGTCTTCCGCGCGGCGCGCCTGCGCTCGCGCTCGGCCCTCCGCCAGCGCGACTGTGCGAGGCCATTCGGGATCGCGGCGGCGAGCGCGGCCGAGTCGAGCCCCGCGAAGGACGGCGCGTGCAGCTCGAGCGAGGCGCGGGCGTCGTCGGACGTATCCCGGAACCAGAGCACGTCCGTGTCGAGCCAGATCTCTCCGTCTCGCCACGCCATGGAACGACTCCTTCGTGTGGCCGGTCGCATCTCCTCCGCCACCGGCCGCCTCGGCCCCAGGGCCGCGCAGGAGCACAGGGAGTCGACATGATGACGCTCGATGCGGACGTCGCGGACAGGCTGCGCGCGCTGGCGCGTGAGCGTGGGCTGTCGCTCAAGCAGACGGTGAACATGGTTCTGAGGCGCGGTCTCGACGAGGGGCAGCGAGTGCCGTTTCGAGTCGAGGCACGGGTGCTCGACCTCCGGCCCGGCATCGACCTCGACCAGGCGCTCGAGCTCGCAGCGCGTCTCGAGGACGACGAGACGGTTCGCAAGCTCGAGCTGCGCAAGTGAAGCTGTCGGACGTCAACCTGTTGCTCTACGCGTACGACGCCTCGTCTGCGCTGCACGAGCGGGCCAAGGAGTGGCTGGAGGAGCGCCTCTCTGCCACCGAGGCGTTCGGCTTCTCGTGGCTCGTGCTGCTCGCTTTCGTCCGCCTGGTGACGAACCCTCGGGTCTTTCGGTCTCCGCTCCGCGTCGAGGAGGCGCTCGACATCGTGGATGCATGGCTCGCTGTGCTCTGCGCCACTGTGCTCCATCCCGGCCCCGACACGCCGTTCTGCTCCGCCAGCTGCTCGAGCCACTCGGCACCGCCGGCAACTTGACGACGGACGCGCACCTCGCCGCACTCGCGCTCGAGCACGGCGCCGAGCTCTGCTCGGCCGACGCGGACTACTCTCGCTTTCCGGGCGTGCGGTGGTCGAATCCGCTCGTTGCGTGACCTGACGCCCCTGCAACAGGGGCCAAGTCCGCTCCGGTGCACTCGTGACTCCGAGGAGGCTCCCCCATCGACCCGCTGGGTGCGGAGTGCGGACATGCCGAGGGACGATCGGGAGAAAGCCCGATGCCGCAGCGCCTGCGAGCATGGATCCTCGCGGTATGGGTGAGCTCGCCGGAGTGGTCCGACGCACGGCCGAGGTTCGGAGCGGCGTCGTACGGCTGCCCGCGGATCTCACCGTCCCCGCTCGCCCCCTCGGCTGGGTGGTCTTCGCCCACGGGAGCGGCTCCGGCCGTCGGAGCCCGCGCAACGTGCGCGTTGCCGAGGAGCTGAACCGTGCGCGCATCGCGACGCTCCTCTTCGACCTCTTGACGCCCGGGGAGGAGCTTGACCGGCGCAACGTCTTCGACGTGGAGCTGCTGGCTCGTCGGCTCGTCGATGCGACTCGTTGGCTTTCATCGCAACCGGACGCGGCAGCCCGGCCGATCGGGTACTTCGGCGCGAGCACGGGCGCCGCCGCGGCGCTCGTCGCGGCGGCCGAGCTCGGAGAGGAGATCGCGGCGGTTGTCTCGCGCGGCGGACGTCCGGACCTCGCCGCCGCATGGCTCGCCAAGGTGCGAGCCCCCACGCTCCTCATTGTCGGAGGCGCGGATCCGCTCGTGCTCGAGCTCAACCGCGAGGCTTCCCGCCTCTTGAGCTGCCGGCACGAGCTCGTCGTCGTCCCCGGCGCCACGCACCTCTTCGAGGAGCCGGGCGCGCTCCAGCGCGTCGCCTCGCTCGCGGCGTCTTGGTTCACCTCCGTCTTCGACGAGTGGCGAGCACCCGAGGCTCTCGACCGGGAGGAGACCCATGTCCAGCACGAGAGAGATGCAGATCGGCCTGAGCGAGCAGGAGCTCCGTGAGGCGCTCAGCGAGGAGCTCACGCTCGCGTTCCGGACCGAGCGGGGCGTGACCATCCACGCACTCGCCCACTCCATCGCGCGCGTTCTGGAGCTCGACCACCTCCGCATCGCCGAGCAGCTCGAGCGCGCCGGCGTCGCGCTCGCCGAAAGGGAGTCCGAGTCGAAGTAGACCCGCGCCCCGATGGGCGAGCGCCCACCGGACGGGTGGGCGCTCGCCTCGCGAGCGTGCCGCCGAGCGGGTTACGCCGTGATCGGGATCTTTCGCGGCGTCGCCTGCTCGATCTTCGGCACGTGCACCTCGAGGACGCCGGCCCGGAACTTCGCCTCCACGTGCTCGACGTCAGCCTCGGGCGGCAGCGTGAACTTCCGCTCGAAGTGCTTCTCGAGCCGCTCGTGCAGGTAGAAGGTCTTCTCCTTCTCCTCTGCCTCCTGCTTCCGCTCGCCCTTCACGGTGAGCGTGTGATCCGAGACCGCGAGCTCGAGGTCCTTCTCCTCGAAGCCTGGGACGTCGAGCTCGACGACGAGCTCCTTGTCGGTCTCGTACATGTCGGCGGCCGGAAGCGGAGCGGGCGCGACCCCGAAGTCCTCGAGCATCCGCCGCATGCGGCGCTCCATCACGTCGAGGTCCCAGAAGGGCGTCCACTTGACGATGCTCTGCATGGCTCCCCTCCTTTCCACAGGCCATGCTGGCAGCGCCGACTCGCCGTCGCATCGGGGGAAAAGACGGATTCGGATCGGTCGCGACCCGGATCGGCGGAGCGGCGAGATGGTCTGTGTGTGGGGGAAGCCCTCTGCCGGACTCGAACCGGCGACCCCCTCCTTACCATGGAGGTGCTCTACCGACTGAGCTAAGAGGGCGTACGCCAGATCCGACGGAGTGCGGCGTACAGGCGGGGGCTTGCGCCGCCTTCCGTGTACCGTCCCGCCCTGGCCATGGCGTGCAGTCTAGTCGGCTGGATGGCGATCACGTTCCCTGGCGTGGCGTAGGGGCGCCTCGAACGAGGGGGTCAGGTCTTCCTCGTTCCAGCTCCTGCGTGTGCTTCGGGGCGCCTCGGTGCTCCAGCGTCTCTGCCGCGGGCCGTACGGGTGGAACGTGGAAGACCTGACCCCGCTCAGGCCCCGTCGAGCGTCGCCCGCGGTGGTACGGGCACGAGCCCCTCTCCCGCCTCCTTCGGCGCCCGCCTGCGCGGGGGGAGGATCTTCACCGCGTTGCGGCGGCGCTTCGCGAGGTAGAGGGCCTCGTCGGCGCGGTCGAAGGCCTCGTCGGGGCTCGTCTCTTCCGTAAGGAGCGTCCCTCCGACGGAGATGGTGACGGGGCACGTCTGGCCCTCGATCGAGAGCGGCTCGCCGGCTACTGCGGCCCGGACGCGCTCCGCGAGCCGCTCGACCACCTCGAGCGTGCCGGCGCGCGGCGAGAGTACACAGAGCTCGTCCCCCGCCCAGCGGGCGACGGCGTCCTCGGGGCGGAGGGCGCCGACGATTCGCCGGGTCACGTGCCGGAGCGCTTCGTCGCCGCCGAGGTGGCCATGCTCTTCGTTGAAGCGTCGGAAGGAGTCGAGGTCGATCACGAGCACCGCTGCGGGCAGCTCTCCCCGCAGCACGCGTGCGTGCGCGGCGGCGACCGCCTCCTCGAAACCGAGGCGGTTGAGAGCGCCGGTGAGCAGGTCGCGGAGCTGGTCGCGCCGGATCTCCTCGATGCGGCGCTCCTGACGCGCAAGCGCTGACATGCCAGCGCCGACGAGTACGAGCCAGGAGATGGCGGCGAGCACCGTGACCACGGGAGCGGAGGAGAAGGAGCTCGCGAGGAGGTAGACGAGCGGCGTTGAGACGAGGAGCTCGCCCGCGTCGAGGGTGAGCGCGCGGCCGAGAACCTGCCGCGTGAGACAGCGGCGCACCCAGCCGACGATCGTGAACCCGCCGAGTCCGATCGCGAGAGCGAGGGCGCTCGCGAGCGCGACGGCCTCGACGAGCGAGATCGCTCCCGCACGCCACGCGGCGCCCACGAAGCCGGCTGCGATGCCCTCGAGCATGCCCAGGCCGGCGTACGTGCTCCGCCGCCGCCAGACCGCCTCGACGTCCCCGAGCCCGATCGCGATGCCCCCGAGGGCGCCGGCGACCGGTCCTCCCACGAGTCCGACGAGGACGAGGAGCGGACGCTCGAAGGTCATGAACGACCGCTGCGAGCGGACGAGGGGGAAGAGCGCGTACACCGCGCAGGCGAGGACGAGCGCTGCGACCGGGCCGAGCGCGGGGAGGAGCGGCTGTTGAGGTCCGAGGGTAAGCCACGCACACAGGGCAGCGAGCGCTGCGAGGGGGAACCCGATCGCAACGCTCGTGCCAGTCCGGGGCTCTTGGGACGCGTGCCCCTGCTCCGGACGAGCGTGGACCACTCCAAACGTGTGCGCGAAGCGCTCCATCACAGGAAGGGTGCGTGAGGACGTACCCCCTCCGCAATCGCTCGAACGAGGGAGAGGTATCGCTCCGGCGTCCTCGCTAGGACTTCGCGATGCAGGGAGGAGGATTCGAACCTCCGAAGGCTGAGCCAGCGGGTTTACAGCCCGCCCCCTTTGGCCACTCGGGAATCCCTGCGAGACGCGGAATTGTAGCCCGTCGCGCGTCCCGGCCGACCCGACCGGTCTCAAGCGAGCGTGCGCGCGTGCCGATGCAACGCGTGTCCATGGACCTCCTCGCCGTGCTCCGCCACGCCGTCGCCTCGAGCGCGAGCGATGTCCACTTCAAGGTGGGCCAGCCGCCGGTGCTCCGCATCGACGGCGTTCTCTCGCCGCTCGCCGAGCACCCTCCGCTCGGGGATGCGCAGCTCGAGGACATCCTCGAGCAGGTCACCGTCTCCGCTCCGGCCCGCAGGCGTCAGTTCGAAGAGTCGGGCGACCTCGACATCGCCTTCTCGGAGCCGGGGCTGCCGCGGTTCCGCGTCAACGGCTTCCGGCAGCGGGGAGCCACGTCCTTCGCGTTCCGCGTCATCCCCGACGTCATCGCCGGCTTTGACGAGCTCCACCTCCCCGCGGGCGTTCGTCGGCTCGCCGAGGAGCAGCGCGGGCTCGTTCTCGTCACCGGTGCCACCGGCTCAGGCAAGACGACGACGCTCGCGGCGATGCTCGACCACATCAACCGGACACGCCGCCAGCACATCGTCACGATCGAGGACCCGATCGAGATCCTCCACCCCGACAAGGGCTGCATCGTCAACCAGCGCGAGATCGGGCTCGACACGGAGAGTTTCGAGCAGGCGCTGCGGCGGGTGCTCCGCCAGGATCCGGACGTCATCCTCATCGGCGAGCTCCGCGACGCCGAGACCGCGAAGGTCGCGCTCCAGGCGGCCGAGTCGGGTCACCTCGTCTTCTCCACGCTCCATACGCTCGACGCCGCGGAGACGATCGGCCGCATGGTCGAGTTCTTCCCGCCCGAGAAGCAGGCGCAGGTGCGCTCCATCCTCGCGGGCGTGCTGCGCGGCGTGATCAGCCAGCGTCTGCTCGTGCGGTCACGCGGCGGACGGGTTCCCGCGATCGAGGTGATGGTGACGAACGCGCGCATCGCCGAGCTCATCCGCGAGGGCCGGGTCGAGGAGATCCCCGACGCCATCGCCGAGGGGGAGTTCTTCCAGATGCAGACGTTCTCTGCCTCCCTCATCGAGCTCGTTCTCTCGGGCGAGGTCGATCGCGAGACGGCGGCGAACGCGGCGACGAACCGGCACGACTTCGAGATCGCCCTGAACCGGGCGGAGAGGGCCGCGCGCGCTGCGGCAGGTGAGCCGGAGCGCGAGGAGCCGCCCGCGGAGAAGCCGGACGACGGCCTACCCGCTCTCCGCGTCGCAGGGGGCTGACATGACTCACGTGCGGCGCGCCCTGCGACGCCTCCGCCGCGACGAGCACGGGCTCACGCTCGTCGAGATGCTCACCGTGATCGCGATGCTCGGTCTCGTGATCGCCGCGCTCGCGACGATCCTCGTCGCGGCGATGAACGCCGAGCGCGAGATGAACCGCCGCTTCACGTCGCAGATCAACGCCCGTCTCGCGCTCGACCAACTCCGCCGCGAGGTGCACTGCGCGACCTCGGTGACGCCGACGGGCGTGTCGACGAGCATCACGATCGTCCTCGGGTCCCGCTGCCCGAGCGCCCTCGGCGGCACGACCGTGAGCTGGTGCACCGTGGGCTCGGGGACGCGTTTCGCCCTCTATCGCGTCGTCGGGGCGACGTGCAGCGCCTCGGGCAAGCGCATCGCGGACTTCCTCACGAGCGGGACGGTCTTCGCGTTCGCGCCCCAGTCGCCGACGGGCTTGGCCGTGCTCTCGGTCGATCTCCCCGTGAACACGCGACCGGGAGGCGGTCTCGCCGACTACCGGCTCGAGGACGACATCGTCCTCCGCAACTCCACGCGGGCATGAGCGCGATGCGGTCACTCCCCCCGACGGGGGACGCGAGCTCATGGGGTCGGTCGTTCACTTCGCCGGGAACTCCCAGCGAGGAGCAGGCGTGCCCCTGATCGTGATTGCGGTTCGAGAGAAGTTCCGAGACCAGCGCGGGATCGCGCTCCCGCTCGCCCTGGGCGTCACCGTCGTGCTCTCGAGCCTCGCTGCGGGTGTCTTCGTCTACGTGACCTCGAACCAGAGCGCGGCGGAGCGCTCGCGTGCCGACCAGAAGGCGTACGGGCTCGCCGAGGCGGGGCTCAGCTACGCGTTCGCGACGCTCTCGAGCGCGGCCGATCCCTACAACGCCGAGGCAGTGCCGGAGACGACGGTGAGCCTTTCCGGCGGCACGGTCACGTATCGAGGGTCGCTGAGCGGCACGACCTGGACGCTCACCGGCGTCGGCACGGTCGCGAACCCGACGGGGCCGAGCGCGGCTCCGGTCGTCCGCACCGTCAGCGCGCAGGCTCAGGTCACGACCGCCACGGAGCCCGACATGCGCCCGTGGAACTACCTCTTCATCGACCAGCCGTCGAGCTGCATCACGCTCGGAAACCTCGTCACCCTCGACCTCGCGATCTACGTCCGCGGGAACCTCTGCATGCAGAACAACTCGCAGGTGTGGAGCCCGGCAGTCCACGTCATCGGGAGCCTGTACATGAACAACAGCGCGCAGATCGGGAGCTCGGGGAGCCCGATCTCGGAGTTCGCCGCGACGGGGACGTGCCACTACGCGGGGACGCCAGTCGCCTGCGGCCCTGCCTCGCGGGTGTGGGCGTCGTCGATCGGGACGCTCCCGCCGACCATCTCGAAGCCAGTCGTCGACCTCGCGACCTGGTACACGAACGCCGACCTCGGGCCGAGATCGGGCTGCACGACCGGGAGCTTCCCCGGCGGGTTCGACAACGACACGACGCTCAACGTCAGTCGCGGGGAGATCAACCTGACGCCGAGCACCGCATACGACTGTCGGAAGGTCGTCAATGGAGTCGAGGTGGCGCGGCTCTCCTGGCAGCCCGGTTCGCCGGGCACGCTGACCGTGAAGGGGACGATCTACTTCGACGGGCATCTGAGCTGGACGAACCTCAACCTCATCCAGTACGACGGTCGAGCGACCCTGTACGCGTCGGGCCAGGTGCGGATCCGAAATAGGGCCGACCTCTGCGGTGTGCCCGCCTGCGACAACACGTGGGATCCGCGGCAGGACCTTCTCGTCTTCGTCGCCGGCTCCCTCGTCTCGGAGACGTCGAGCAACCCGCTCTCCGGCGACATCGGCAACCACGTCAACTTCCAGGGCGCGATCTACGCCGTGAACGACCTCGAGCTCGACAACAACACGACCATCTGGGGGCCGCTGATCACGCGGAGCGCGACGATCTCGAACTCTGCGAACCTCAAGGCGCCGCCGTATCCCATCGACGAGTACATGCTCGGCATGCCCGCGGCGACGGTGACCCTGACGCGCGTCGAGCCGATCGACGGCAGCTACGCGGGGTAGATCGTGAGCGCCGCCGCCGTCTTCGTCCTCGCTCCCGCGCTCGCTCTCGGGAGCTTCCTCAACGTCGTCGTCGCGCGCGTGCCGGAGCGGCGGTCGATCCTCCGTCCGCCCTCCTCGTGCGGGAGCTGCGGCGAGCGGATCCTCTGGCGCGACAACGTCCCGATCGTCTCTTGGCTCCTCCTGCGAGGGCGTTGCCGGCACTGTGCCGCTCCGATCTCGGCCCTCTACCCGGCGGTCGAGGCTCTGACTGCGGCGCTCGTCGTCGCGTGCATCGCCGTGTTCGGGCCGACGGCGTACGCGGCCCTGGCGGCCGGCTTCTGCGCGGTGCTCGTTGCGCTGGCGGCGATCGACGTCCAGCGGCGGATCGTCCCCGACCGTATCGTGCTCCCTGCCGCCGTGGCAGTCCTCGTCGGTCGGACGGCGCTCGACCCCGGTCTCGAGTGGGCGCTCGCGGCGATCGGCGCGGGTGGTGCGCTCTTCCTCGCCGTGCTCGCGTATCCCCGCGGGCTCGGGCACGGCGACGTCAAGGTCGCCCTGTTGCTCGGGGCGATGCTCGGGGCGACCGCGCCGGTGGCGCTCATGGTAGGCCTCCTCGCGGCGCTCGTCCCCGCGGGAGTGCTCGCCGCGCGCCACGGGATCGCGGCCCGGAAGCTCGCGCTGCCGCTCGTCCCCTTCCTCGCCTTCGGCGCGGTCGTCGCGCTCTTCGCGGGCGACGCGATCCTCGAGGCGTACCTCTCCCTCTTCTGACTCGCGGCCGTCAAGCCGCGCGCCGTTCGTGCCGATGACTCGTTCGAGGGATCGCTGATGGACGCTCACCGGGCACCCACGCTGCGAACGATCGGGCTCGCCGATTCCGACGACCCTGCGGGGCATCGGCAGCTCTCGACGCTCGCGGTCACCGAGACGGCCGAGCTCGTGCTCGAGGTCTTGGAGCGCGCCGAGCTCCTCGAGCGGGAGCAGCTCGCGCTCGTCCGCGAGCGCACCGCCGAGGGCTCGTCGGTCACGCAGGCGCTCATCGACGAGGGGATCGCGCCCGCGGACGGCGTCGCCCGGATGCTCGCCGCACGTCACCACCTCCCGCTCGTCGATCTCGCGGCCGTGGGCGTATCGCTCGAGGCCGCGCAGACGATTCCCCTGCCAACGCTCGAGCGCGCGCTCGCCGTCCCCTACGCGCTCGAGGAAGACGTCCTCAAGGTCGCCGTCGCCGACCCCGGCGACCTGCACGCGATCGACGCGCTGCGGCTCGCGACGCGGCACCAGCTCGAGCTCGGCGTCGCTTCGCGGGAGGACATCGCGACCGAGCTCAGGCGGCTCATGCGCACAGCCGAGGCGAGCGAGAGCTTCGTCGCGGTCGACGAGGACGCCGACGAGGGAGACGACCTCGAGGCCGACGACGGAATCTCGGACGGGCCGCTCGTCCGGCTCGTCAACGCGATCATCTTCCAGGCGGCCGAGGAGAACGCGTCGGACGTCCACTTCGAGCCGCAGGAGGACTCGCTCGTCATCCGCTTCCGCGTCGACGGCGTCCTACGGGAGGTGCAGCGGCTTCCGAAGAAGATGGCCGCGGGCGTAACGACGAGGCTCAAGGTGCTCGCGAAGCTCGACATCGCGGAGCGGCGGAAGCCCCAGGACGGCCGGATCTCGCTCTCGGCGACCGCCGTCGGGCGCATGCTCGACATCCGCGTCGCGACCTTGCCCACGGTGGAAGGCGAGAAGGTCGTCATGCGGCTCCTCGACAAGTCGCGCCGCCCGCCGACGCTCACCGAGCTCGGGCTCTCCGAGGCGATGCGCGAGCAGCTCGAGCAAGTCGTGCGGAGGCCGACCGGCGCGCTGCTCGTCACCGGCCCCACCGGCTCGGGCAAGTCGACCACGCTCTACGGCTGCCTTGCGCAGATCAATCGGCCCGAGATCAACATCATCACGGTCGAGGATCCGGTCGAGTATCGGCTCGCCGGCGTCAACCAGGTGCAGATCAACGTGCGCGCCGGGCTCACGTTCGCCTCGGCTCTGCGCTCGATCCTGCGCTCGGACCCGGATGTCGTCATGGTCGGCGAGATCCGCGACGTCGAGACGGCGAAGATCTCGATCGAGGCGGCGCTCACGGGGCACTTCGTGCTCTCGACGCTCCACACGAACGACGCGCCGTCGACCATCACGCGCCTCGGCGAGATGGGTGTCGAGCCCTTCCTGACCGGCGCCGCGGTGTCCGCGGTGCTCGCGCAGCGGCTTGCGCGCAAGCTCTGCACGCACTGCTGCGAGGCCTACCAGCCGACCGAGGCCGACCTCCTCGAGGCGCGCGTGTCGCACGACGTCGTGCAGGCCTACGACGGGATCGTCTTCTACCGCAAGAGAGGCTGCCCGCGCTGCAACCACACCGGCTACTCGGGCCGCATCGGGATCTTCCAGCTCCTGCGCATGACCGAGGAGATCGCGGCTCTCGCCGTCCAGCACGCAAGTCGCGACGAGATCGAGCGCGCTGCGTTGAAGAGCGGGATGCGGCTGCTCTGGGACGACGGGATGGAGAAGGTGGCCGCGGGCCTCACGTCGGTCGAAGAGCTCGCTCGCGTCCTGGCGTAGGACGCGGGCGACAGCCGTGTGCGCGCGTTGCTAGGACGCGCGCACGTCGCAGCCGAGCGCGATCAGCGCCTCCACCGCGTCGGTGACGAAGCGGGTCGCCTCGACCGGGCTCGGGAAGACGTACGGCCCGGCCTTCTCGGGCGCGTACGAGTGTCCGTCGCCGCGCCAGACGTCGACCTCGACGACGCAGCGCACGCCCTGATCGACCGCGCGGAGGAGGACGACGGACTCGCCGTTGCGCCGCGCGTGGCGGACGTAGAGCTCCCGCCCGGGCGTCTCCTGCGCGACTGCCTCGCTCACCGTCTCTTCGCGTGTAGAGCGGCCTGCGCGACGAGGTCGCGGTCGGTCACGCCGAAGGTGGCGACGACCTCGCCGGGTCGCCTGACGACGATCACGGCCGGCTCCGGCGGGACGCCGGCCTTCGCGACGAGCGGCGCGAGGAGCTTCGAGCTCGTGGCCCGGATCGCGACGTAGGCCGCGCCGGCCTTCGCCGCCCCAGCCCGGGCCTCGGCGCGGACGAGCGCGTCGACGGGCGAGCCGGGGAGGTAGACGCTCACGACGACGACCTTGCGTGCGCGCAGGGCGCGGTCGACGGGGGCCGGGAGGCCGCTCGTCGGGCTCGCGGGGACGCGCCGGGCCGGCTTCGGCGACTGTGCCCGCGCCGGCTTCCCCGGCGCGGTCGTCGGAGTTGCCGGCCGAGCGACCGGCGTCACGGCGACCGGCGCCGCGTCGGTGGCCGTGCGGCCGAGGAGGAAGAAGGCGGCGGCGAGGCCGGTCGCGGCGAGGAGGCCGACGACGACGGCGACGCGAACGGGCGGGCTCAGGGTGGCGGTCACGAGGTGGGTATCGGCAGTGGGCCGGCGACGCTTTACCGAAGCCGCCGCGAGCACGAGAGAGGGCGCGGTCGCCCGCGCCCTCCGTCGCGCCGCTTCTTCCTTCAGGCGGTGCCTAGCAGGCCGCCTCGGCAGGGGTCGTGTCGCCCGGGCCGGAGATGCTCCAGGTCTGGCCGCCGACCGTGCTCTGGATGCAGTACGTCGTCGCGGTGACGTCCGGATCGCCGTCGAGCGAGACGTTCTGGTCGATCGCCTGCAGCGCCGCCAGGTCCATACCGCTGTAGGTGCCGTTGTCGGCGTAGTACGCCTCGACGGCCGGGAGCGCCGCCCGGACGTTGGACTGGGCCGCGCTGTCGTTCGCCCGCTCGCGGAACCCGAGGTAGGACGGGACGGCGATGGCGAGGAGGATGCCGATGATGACGATCACGACGAGGAGCTCGATCAGGGTGAAGCCGCCCTGGGCCGAGCTCGCGTCGAGTCGCTGCCGGATCCGCTGGATCATCTGGTGCTCCTTCCGCAGTGGTAGGGGACGCGGATACGGGGCGGGCATCGGATGGAAGCCGCGCGGGACCTACCCCAAAACGGGTGATTTCGCGGGTGAGTCGCGTGGGAGGTCGGTGCGCGGGAGCCGGGAGGTGTCGCTCGCTCAAGCCCGGACGGAGGCGTGCCGATACGCACCCTGTCCATGGACGCCCCGGCGACCTCGATCGACGACCTGCTCGCGCGCATGGTGGAGGCGAAGGCCTCCGACCTGCACCTCGTCCCCGGCGCTCCGCCGACGATCCGGGTGCACGGTGAGCTCGTCGCGCTCGACGGCGCGCCGAAGGTCATGCCCGACGACAGCCGCGCGCTGCTCTACCGGATCCTCTCGACCGAGCAGCAGAAGCAGCTCGAGGTCGAGCGCCAGCTCGACTTCGGCCACGGTGTCCCGGGCCTCGGCCGCTTCCGCGTCAACGTCCACTTCCAGCGCGACTCCCTCGCGGCCGCGTTCCGGCACATCCCCACCGACCTCAAGACGCTCGAGGAGCTCGGCCTGCCCGCGTCGCTTCGGGCGCTCGCCATGCGGCCCCGCGGGCTCGTTCTCGTCACCGGGCCGACCGGCTCGGGGAAGTCGACGACGCTCGCGGCGATGATCGACGAGGTGAATCGCTCGAAGGCGCACCACATCCTCACGATCGAGGATCCGATCGAGTTCGTGCATCGGCACAAGCGCTGCGTCGTGACGCAGCGGGAGATCGGGACCGACGCGACGACGTTCGCCGAGGCACTGCGCGCGGCGTTGCGCCAGGACCCCGACGTGATCCTGCTCGGCGAGATGCGCGACCTGGAGACGATCTCGACCGCGCTCACCGCCGCCGAGACCGGCCACCTCGTGCTCGCGACCCTGCATACGCAGAGCGCGCCGTCGACGATCGATCGCATCATCGACGTCTTCCCGCCGGCGCAGCAGGAGCAGGTGCGCATGCAGCTCGCCGGCACCTTGCAGGGCATCGTCACGCAGGCGCTGCTCCCGACTGCGGACGGATCGGGGCGCGTGGCCTGCCTCGAGATCCTCCTCCCCGACGACGCAGTCCGGAACCTCATCCGCCAGGCGAAGATCGAGCAGGTCTACTCCGTCATGCAGACCGGCCTCCAGCGCGGCATGCAGACGATGGAGCACGGTCTCGTCGAGCTCGTCCAGAAGCGCGTCATCACCATCGAGACCGCGCTCACGGTCTCGAGCCGCAGGGACGAGCTCGTCGGGATGCTCGAACGCAGTGGCATCCCCGTGACCCTTGCCTCGCCTCCCGAGCAGCCCGCAGGCGGTCTCCGACTCGCCGGGAGCGGCTGATGAGCGCGCTGCGGCACGATCAGGAGAAGCGGCGGCGCCTCTTCCGTCGCGGTGCCCGCGAGCCCGGGGCTGGTGAGCTGACGAGACGCGAGCGGCGGGCGCAGGCGAAGGCGGCCCGCGAGGCGGAGAAGCGGGCGCTGGCCGAGGCGAAGGCGGCGGAGAAGCGGACGAAGTCGGAGCGGAAGGCCGTCGCGAAGGAGGAGCGCGCACGGGGCCCGGAGGGACCGCGCCGCGAGCGGTGGCCGCGCCGCGAGCGCGGCAAGGGGAAGGCGACGAAGAAGCTCGTCGGGCTCGAGATCGGCGCCTCCCAGATCGCCGCTGCGTACGTGTCGAACAACGGCGCTCCCGAGCTCGTCGAGGCCGTTCGCATGCCGCTCGAGCCGGGTCTCGTCGCCTCGGGCGAGGTGCGCGATCCCGACGCGCTCGCGAGGGCTCTCAAGCGGTTCTTCGACACGCACAAGCTCCCGAAGAAGGGGATCCGGCTCGGAATCTCCACCAACCGCATCGGCGTCCGCGTGTTCGAGATCGAAGGCGTCCACGACGAGGCGCAGCTCGACAACGCGATTCGCTTCCGAGCCGAGGAGGTGCTCCCGATCCCGCTCGAGCAGGCCGTGCTCGACTACGTCGTCCTCAGCGAGGAGGAGCGCGAGGACGGAACCCGTGCGCACCGCATCCTGCTCGTCGTCGCGTACCGAGACGTCGTCGACCGCTACCTGCTCGCGTGTCGCGGCGCCGGCCTCGAGCTCGCGGGCATCGACCTGGAAGCGTTCGCGCTGCTCCGCGCGCTCGCCGCGCCGACCGACACCTTCCCGGGGGGCGGTGCGCTCGTCGGCGTCACGATCGGGCACGACCGGACGACGATCGCCGTCTCGACCGGGCGCTACTGCGACTTCACGCGCGTTCTCGACTGGGGCGGTTGGTCGCTGAACGTCGTCATCGCGCGCGCGCTCGACCTGGCCCCGAGCGAGGTCGAGAGCATCAAGCGTCAGCTCTCGCTCGTCGAAGACCGGCCGATCGAGGGGCTCGCTCCGGGGCAGGTTGCGGCGGTGCGCGAGGCGGCGCGCAGCGCGCTCGAATCGTTCGCGCGCGAGCTCGTCGCGTCGCTCCAGTTCTACCAGGCGCAGCCCGGAGCTCTCGGGATCGGCGAGATCCAGCTCACGGGTGGCTCGGCGCACCTCAGCGGGCTCCCGGAGGAGCTCGGACGGCTGCTCGGCGTACCCGTCCGCGTCGGTGATCCGCTGCGCCGCATGCACGTCTCCGAAGGGGTCGGGCGGATCGACCAGATCGGCTCCTTCGCTGTCGCGATCGGACTGGGGATCGAGGACTAGATGCGCGCCGTCAACCTCCTCCCACGCGACGACGCCACGCGGCGGGCCGGCTCGTCTCGGCTTCCGTTCCTCGCGACGGCAGGGGGGTTCGTGGCGGTCACGGTCGTCCTTGCCCTGTCCTTCCTGTCGGCCGGAAACGAGGCCGAGTCGCTGCGCTCCGAGGTCGCGGCGGTGGAGGCCGCGATCGCAAGGATCCCCACCGCTGCCGCACCGGCGGTCGCACCGGCTGCGCTTCAGCAGGAGCGGACGAACCGTCTCGCGGCGCTGTCCGCGGCCGTCTCCCGCCGCGTCGCGTTCGACCGCCTGCTCCAGCAGCTCGCACTCGTCTTGCCGGAGGATGCGTGGCTCACCGGGATCGCGGCGGCGGCTCCCGCGCCATCCTCCCCGACCGCAGCGACGCCGGCGACGAAGGCGGCGACAGACGTCGCGCGCGGGGTGACGATCGAGGGGGCGACGTACTCGCACGAGTCTGTCGCGAGAGTGCTCACGCGGCTCGCCGCGTTGCCCTCGCTGACCGGCGTGACGCTCGCGGGGACCGCGCTCGTCGTGCCCGAGCAAGCGGCGACGCCCGCCGGCTCGAAGACGGCGCAGCAGCCCACGGACGTGCGGAAGCAGAAGCCCGTCGTCACGTTCACCGTTCTCGCCTCGGTGCAGCCCGGAGGCGCGTCGTGAGACAGCGCCTGGCAGCGCTCTCCCCGCGCGCCACGCTCGCGCTTGCCGCGCTCGCGCTCCTCCTGTACGCGGCGGGTGCCTGGTTCGTGCTCGTCTCCCCGAAGCGGGCAGAAGTCGCCCGCCTCGGCGATGAGGTCGTCGCGGCCCAAGCGCGCCTCGTCGCCGCGCGGGCGGCCGCGAGCCGGCCCTCGCCGGCCTCCGCGCGCGTTCCCGTCGCGGAGGTGCTCCAGCTCGTGAAGGCCATGCCCTCGAGCGCCGATCAGGCGGGCCTCGTCCTCGAGCTGAGCGCGCTCGCGCGGCGGAGCGGCGTCACGCTTCGGTCGATCTCGCCCGGGACGGCGACCGTCGGGTCGGGTGGAGCGACGATGATCCCCGTCACCGTCTCGCTCGACGGGGGGTACTTCCAGATCACGCGCTTCCTGCGCGCCGCGCGCGGCCTCGTCGCCGTCCGTGGGAACCGGGTGCGCGCGAGAGGTCGTCTGCTCGACGTGCAGAGCGTGGAGCTCGTCGAGTCGCAGGAGCGCGGGTTTCCGAGGCTCGACGGGACGGTCGTCCTGAACGCGTACGTCTACGACGGTCCGCTCACCCCCGCGCAGTCGACCTCCTCGACGAGCTCTTCCGACGGCACGTCCTCCGGAACGGAAGCGGCAGGGAGGACCTCATGACCTCCGAGCAGCGAGCGGCCCGCGAGCGCAAGCAGAAGATCTTCGTCGCCGTCGGCGGCGTCGTCCTGATCGTCCTACTCGCGATCCAGCTCCCGAAGATCCTCGGGGGGTCGTCCGGGACGCAGACCTCGGCCCGGCCGACGACGTCGACCTCGACGGCGTCTGCGGCCACACCGGGGAGCTCCACGCCGGGCACTCCGTCAGTTCGAAGCGGCGAGGAGGTCGCGCTGCCTGCGAGCGAAGGAACGAAGCTCCGCGCCTTCGGACTCTTCGCGAAGAAGGATCCCTTCGTGCAGCAGGTCGTGACGGCCTCCGACGGTGCCACGAGCGAGGGCTCCGGCTCGGCCGGCACGAAGAAGGGCGCTGCGGGAGGCGACGTCACCCGCCGGGAGTTCGCGACCGGCGGGAAGCCGTCGGTCACGGTCATCCGGGTGAACGGCGCCCCCGAGCCCGTCGCCCCGGGCTCGGCCTTCCCCGCAGCCGACCCCGTCTTCGTCCTCGTCGCGGAGAAGCCGCGCGCGAAGGCGGTCACCATCGGGATCGCCGGAGGCGCCTACGCCAACGGAGCGAAGACGACTGTCCTCACGCTCGGCAAGCCCGTCGTCCTCGAGAACACGGCGACCGGCGCGACCTACAGGCTCGTCCTCGTCTCGGTCGGAAGCGGCGCCCCCGCAGTGGAGCGTACGCCCCCGGCGTCACAGCCCGGGGCCGGCGCGACGCCGTAGCGATGGGTGCGCGCGCCCGCAGCGGGAGCGGCTTTGCGCTCGTCGAGCTGCTCGCCGCGATCGTCCTGATCAACATCGGGATCCTCGCGATCCTGCTGACGCTCAACTCGGGCTTCGTGACCCTGCGCAGGTCGGCGGAGGCATCGACCTCCGCCGCCGTCGCCGACCGGCAGCTCGAGCGCTTCCGCGCGATCCGCTACGCCGACATCTACCTCGACACGAGCGCCCTCGCGTCCGTCGACGCGACGTACACCGGCGATGAGGCCTACGTCACGCCGCTCGTCAACCAGACCTGCAGCCCGCTCGTCGCCACGTGCACTCCTTCGCAGGAGGTCACCGGTCCCGACGGCCGCACGTACCGCGTCGACACGTACATCGTCGAGTCCGCCCCGACCGGCGGCGCCCCGGTCAAGCAGGTCACAGTGGTCGTCCGCAGGCCTTCGAGCTCGCGCGTGCTCGCGCGGGTCACCTCGGTCTTCGGGAGCGACTTCTAGCGCCTCAAGGGGCCTGTGAGGGCTGCCGATAGGCGGAACCAGATGGCCTCCTACACGTACAGCGCGATCAACGCCCTCGGGATCGAATCGCGTGGCGAGATCCAGGCGCCGGACGCCGCCGCTGCCCGCGAGCAGCTCCGCCAGCGGGGGCTGCGCGCGACGTCGTTGACCGAGGTCGACGCGAGCGCCGGCGCGGGCAAGCGCAAGAAGGTGAAGCCGCGCTCGCTGCAGGTCTTCTCGCGCCAGTTCGCGACGATGATCGAGGCCGGGCTGAACGTCGTCAGCTCGCTCGTCATCCTCGAGCAGCAGACGGACGACCCGGTTCTCGCCGAGGTCATCCGCGAGGTGCGCATGGACGTCGAGGCGGGCCTCCTCCTCTCGCAGGCGCTCGCGAAGCACCCGAAGGTCTTCGACCGCCTCTACGTCGCCATGGTCGAAGCCGGCGAGGCGGCCGGGATCCTCGACACCGTGCTCGACCGCGCAGCCGTCCAGATCGAGAAGGAGATGAAGATCCGCAGGCGGGTGAAGGGGGCGATGGTCTACCCGACGGTCGTCCTCAGCTTCGCGTTCCTCGTGCTCGCCGGGATGCTCCTCTTCCTCGTCCCCGTCTTCCAGAACGTGTTCGCCGATCTGGGAGGCGAGCTGCCGTTCCTGACGAAGGTCGTCGTCGCCGCCTCCGACGTCATGCGCGGCTACTGGTTCGTCATCTTCCCCGCGATCGGCGGCGGCATCTACGGCTTCCGCCGCTGGAAGAGGACGGAGCCGGGGCGCCAGGCCTGGGACCGCTTCAAGCTCCGTATCCCAGCCGGCATCGGCAAGGTCGTCCTCAAGGTCACGATGGCGCGCTTCTCGCGCACGCTCGCGACGCTCGTGGCGGCGGGTGTGGACATCATCAAGGCGCTCGAGATCTCCGGGCAGACCTCGGGCAACTGGGTCGTCGAGTCCGCGCTCGCCGACGTGCGCGCGAAGGTGCACCAGGGCGTCCCGATCGCGCAGCCCCTCGTCGAGAACCCGATCTTCCCGCCGCTCGTCGCCCAGATGGTCAAGGTCGGCGAGGAGACGGGGGAGCTCGAGCAGATGCTCGACAAGGTCGCTGACTTCTACGAGGACGAGGTGGACACCTCGATCAACTCGCTCACGTCGATCATCGAGCCGCTGATGATGGTCGGCGTCGGTGTCATCGTCGGCGTCATCGTCATCGCGATGTACCTGCCGATGTTCAAGCTCCTCCAGCTCGTCCAGTAGGGCGGCGAGGCTCGCCTCGCCCGCGTCCCTCGCCGGCTCTGTGTCAGATCGGTGACATGAGAGCGCCGGATCGTCGACGGCGTCTCCTGAACGACATGCCCGAAGCAGTCGAGGCCCTGCTCCGTCAAGCGCCGTCTTCGCCGGGAAGGGATGGCGGAGCGGAGGCGGGGCGGGTTGTGGCAGGTGCGCTCGAGACCTGTCCCTTTCGGCCAATTGCCGCGCCTGCAGCTCCGCCCCTAGCATCGTGCTCGTGACCGACTCCTCGTCTTCTTCCTCGTCTTCGCGATCGTGGCGCCGGTGGCCGGCGGCCCTCGGCGCGAGTGTTCTCGCTGCGGCGCTCTCGACGTTGTCGCTCATGTTCAGCTCGGCGAGCTGGGCGCACCACGTCGACAGCATGCGGCCGACGGCGAACTACTCCGCCGCCTGCGCGAAGACGACGACCTTCTGTCAGACCGACAACTCCGTGCTCACGTACTTCAGCGAGGGCTCGCTCAACTCGACCTCGAAAGGGGTCATCACGAACGTCCTCTCGACGCAGTTCGAGCCCACGGATCTCACCGTCCGCTGGGAGGCGCCGCCGTCGTATACCGGTTCGGCGGAGACGGACGTCATCTACCAGGTGAACCCGACTCCGCTCCCGCGCGGGGTCTCGGGTTGGACTTTCTGTGACGACCCGATCAGCTCGACGCGCTGCGACCAGCACTACGTCGTCTTCTACAGCGACTTCTGGGCGCAGACCATCACCTGCCACGAGACGGGCCACGCGGTCGGCCTCACGCACGGCCAGCAGGCGTCGCCCGCGCTCTCGAACACCGACCCGTCGCTCGCGTGCATGGTCGCCGCGGGCTCGAACTCGCTCGGGCTCGGAGCTCACAATCGAAGCGAGATCAACGGTGCCTACTGATCGCGCCTCATGGAGCATGCAGATCGCGCGCCGGGCCCGGATCGCCTCCGTCGCGCTCGCGCTCGGAGTCCTGGGTTGCGCCATCGTCTTGGCGTCGTCCGACGGGCGTCCGGAAAGCCACGCACCGATGATCGTGGGTGCCGCGGCCTCGACCCGCTGGCCAGCCGAGTCGCTCGAGGACTGGGCGACCTTCGCCGATCAGATCTCGACGCTCACGATCGTCGGGGAGCGGCGGCTTCCGCTCGACGAGCGCACGAAGCGCATCGGGGAAGGGCCCGTCGGGCGTGAGGTGACCGCCGTGATCAGGTCGACGCTCTGGGCCTACGATCCCGCGCGCGTCGTGCGGGGCGTCATCCGCTTCCGGAGTTGGGGCTGGGTGCTCCACGACGGGGAGTTCACTCCCGTCGTACCCGACGGCGAGGATCGGCTGGAGGTGGGCGACGAGGTGCTCGCACCGCTCATGCGCGCCCCGGAGGGCGAGTTCGCGCCCATCGCGCCGCACACGGTCCTCCATCTCCACGAGGGCAGAGTCCGCCTCGGAGACTCGCAGGCGCGGCTCCACAGCGCGCTGCGTGAGCTCGACCAGCGGAGCCCGGAGGAGGTTGCGGAGCTCGTCGCGTCGCTCGAGGTCGATCCGCGCCTGCGCCGGCTCGACCCCGAAGCACGGGCGCAGGAGCTCGCGTCGCGCCGCCCGCCCGACTCCTGAGACCGCCGCCGTCTGCAACGCGGGGGTCAGGTCTCCCGCGTTGCGCCCCGCTGTTCCAGGGATCGACGCCCGGCTCGCTCGCTGGCGTCGGGACGCGGCCCTTGCGCAGTGCCACGACATGTGAGACGGTCGCCGTCGTCGGCCCCCTCACTCGACCTCGGAGGTGTCCCGCCGTGACCTGGTACGAGCTCTTGCTCTTTGTCCACATCGCCGCCGCCGTGATCTGGCTCGGCGGCTCCTTCACGTTCCAGATGTACGGCCTCGTCGTCCGTCGCGCCGGCGATCCGGAAGAGCTTGCTCGCTTCGCCGGCCGAGCGGGGTGGCTCTCAGAGCGCATGTTCGTGCCCGCGTCCCTCGCCGTCATCCTCGCCGGGATCGGCCTGATGGTCGAGGGGAGCTGGGAGTGGGGCCAGCTCTGGGTCGTCTTCGCGCTCGCGACGTTCGCGGCCTCGTTCGCGACCGGCTTGTTCGTCCTCTCGCCGATGGCGAAGCGCGTCCCGGTCGTCGGGCCGACGACTCCGGTGGGTCAGGATCTCATCAACCGGCTCTTCGCCATCCTCCGCGTCGATCTCTCCTTCATGTACGCGATCGTCTTCGCGATGGTTGTCAAGCCGACTGCCTCTGACTGGTGGGTCATTGCGATCGCAACGGCCGTCCTGCTCGCGCTGACCGCGGTCTTCCTCGCCCCGCTCCGAGAGAGGCGTGGCTCACCCGTGACGTAGAGGACGCTCTACGCGGCCTCGGCCGGAGCCACCGCGTCCTCGCCCGGCTCGTGGCAGTCGCGGCAGCGCGCCTCGTAGGTCTCGGCTGCGCCGACGAGCACCGTCTCGCCCGAGTACGGCGCGGGTCGCCCTCCGATGAGCCGCTGCGTCGTCGTCGCGGTTCCGCCGCACCGGTGGCACACGGCCTGGAGCTTGTCGACGAGCTCGGCGTGCGCGAGGAGCTCGGGCACGGGCCCGAACGGTAGGCGGCGAAAGTCCTGATCGAGCCCGGCCGCGACGACACGAGCTCCCCTGTCTGCGAGCGAGAGGGCGGCGGGAACGATCGCCGGCTCGAAGAACTGGACCTCGTCGATCCCGACCACGTCGTAACCCTCTGCACGGGCCAGGAGCTCGGCAACGGACGAGATGGGGATCGCGCGCATCCGTGCTCCCGCGTGGCTCACGACGTCCGCTGCGTCGTAGCGGTCGTCGATGCGTGGCTTGAAGATGACCACTCGCTGGCCTGCGATCTCGGCTCGTCGGAGGCGCCGGATCAGCTCCTCGCTCTTGCCGCTGAACATCGGCCCACAGACGACCTCGAGCCAGCCGCCGCGCTGTGGGGGGATTCGGATCACGTCGGCGATCGTAGTGACGGCGTCGGCTGGGCGGTCCGTGTGCTCGACCGTCGCCTCGTGAGGCGAGGGCGTCTGTCTCCCCCTGCTACACTGCTCCGCGCGCGGCGGCGTAGCTCAGTTGGTTAGAGCAGCGGAATCATAATCCGCGTGTCGCAGGTTCGAGTCCTGCCGCCGCTACTCGCACCTCACGAAGCACCGATCGACCGAGAAGACAACGCACAATGGCAACCGGAGTCCGAGTCGCGATCACGCTCGCCTGCACCGAGTGCAAGCGACGGAACTACCAGACCCAGAAGTCCAAGCGGAACTCGCCCGACCGGGTCGAGTTCCGGAAGTACTGCCGCTGGTGTGGGCGCCACACGCCGCACCGCGAGACGAGGTAGCGCGGGTGGCACGCGAGACGCGCAGGCAGCGCCGAGCGGCGCGTGCCGCCGCCGGTGACGGCGCGGCCACCGGTCGCCGTGCCCGCGCGGCGCAGGTGCGTCCGGCGCAGCAGCCCGTCAAGCAGCAGACGGGCCGCAAGGCCGATCACCGCCGCGGTCAGTTCGTTCGCGAGTCGGTCGCCGAGCTTCGGAAGGTGGATTGGCCGAGCCGAAGGCAGACATTCCAGGGCGTCGTCGTCGTCATCATCGCGTGCGCGATCGTCGGCGCGTACCTGTGGGGCCTCGATCAGATCATCCGCCCGCTCGTCGACCGCGTTCTCCTCTAGGGGCTCAGCACATGTTCCAGTGGTACGTCATCAACACCTACTCCGGGCACGAGAACAAGGTGAAGGCCAACCTCGAGCATCGGATCGTCTCCATGAACCAGCAGCAGGCGTTCCGACGCGTGGTCGTCCCGACCGAGCAGGTAATCGAGACGAAGGACGGGCAGAAGGTGCAGACCGAGAAGCGGGTGCTGCCCGGCTACGTGCTCGTCAACATGGACATGTCCGATGAGGCCTGGTCGGTGGTGAAGGGGACGCCTGGCGTCACCGGGTTCGTCGGCGCCGGCTCGAAGCCCGTTCCGCTCTCGCAGAGCGAGGTCGACCGCATCCTCCACCACGGGTCCCCCGCGGGCGGCCAGGCTCCGCGCGCGCAGGTTGAGTTCTCCCTCGGCGAGTCGGTAAAGGTAACCTCCGGGCCGCTCTCCGACTTCGACGGCGAGATCGTCGATGTCAACCCGGACCAGCAGAAGCTGAAGGTCCTCGTGGACATCTTCGAGCGGCAGGTGCCGGTGGAGCTCGGGTTCGACCAGGTGAAGAAGATCGACTGAGGCGCGGCAAGCGGGCGAGCCGGGCGAGGCAAGCCTCGCCCCCAACGGAAACGGCGTGGCGACATGGCGAAGAAGGTTCTGACGATCATCAAGCTCCAGATCCCCGGCGGGCAGGCGAACCCCGCGCCGCCGGTAGGGCCTGCGCTCGGTCAGCACGGCGTCAACATCATGGAGTTCTGCAAGGCCTTCAACGCGGAGACGGCCCAGGAGAACGGCCGCATCATTCCCGTCGAGATCACGGTCTTCGAGGACCGCTCGTTCACCTTCATCACGAAGACGCCACCCGCCGCAGTCCTCATCAAGGAGGCGCTCGGGATCGAGTCCGGCTCCGGTGAGCCGAATCGGACGAAGGTCGGCAGGTTGAGCGAGGCGCAGCTCCGCTCGATCGCCGAGACGAAGATGCCGGATCTCAACGCCCGCGACGTCGAGCAGGCGATGAAGATCATCGCCGGCACCGCTCGCAGCATGGGAGTCGAGACGCCGTGACGACGACGCTCGCTTCCAGCGCAGCGACCGGCCGCGCATGCGGCCGCTTCAGGGGTTTCCGCGAGCGGGCAGCCGCTCCCGCGGGTGACCGCTCGGCGGGGCAGACGGGAGTCGAGACGCCGTGACGACGACGCTCGCTTCCAGCGCCGCGACCGGCCGCGCATGCGGCCGCTTCAGGGGTTTCCGCGAGCGGGCAGCCGCTCCCGCGGGTGACCGCTCGGCGGGGCAGACGGGAGTCGAGACGCCGTGACGACGACTCTCGCGTCCAGCGCAGCGACCGGCCGCGCATGCGGCCGCTTCAGGGGTTTCCGCGAGCGGGCAGCCGCTCCCGCGGGTGACCGCTCTGCGGGGCAGACGGAGGTGGAGACGCAGTGACTCGGCACGGGAAGCGCTACCGCGAGGCGCGCGCGGCGATCGAGCGCGAGCGCACGTACACACCGCTCGAGGCCGTCCGCGCGCTGAAGAGCATCCCCGGCGCGCGCTTCGACGAAACGATCGAGGCGCACTTCCGGCTCGGGCTCAACGTCCGGCACGCCGATCAGCAGCTGCGCGGGACGGTCATGCTCCCCCACGGCACGGGCAAGGACGTCCGCGTGGTCGTCTTCGCGGAGGGCGAGAAGGCGCGCGAGGCGGAGGAGGCCGGTGCGGACGTCGTCGGCTCCGCTGACCTCGCGAGCAAGATCGAGGAGGGGTTTACCGACTTCGACGTCGCGATCGCGACGCCGGATCAGATGGGCGTCGTCGGCAAGTTGGGTCGCGTGCTCGGTCCGCGCGGGCTCATGCCCAACCCGAAGACCGGCACCGTCACCTTCGACGTCGGCAAGGCGGTCCGGGATGCGAAGGCGGGCAAGCTCGAGTACCGCACCGACCGGGGTGGGAACGTCCACGTCCCGATCGGCAAGCGCAGCTTCGACGAGCGCGCGCTGCTCGAGAACTACGCGGCCCTCGTCGAGGAGATCGTCCGCGCCAAGCCCTCCGCGGCGAAGGGTCGCTACATCAAGCAGATCACGCTCGCGACCACGATGGGCCCCGGAGTCCACGTCGACGCGACGAAGACGCGCGACATCACGGAGGAGCTGGAGGAAGCTACAGTTCCCGCCTAGTCACCAACCCGCCCGCCGAAGACCGCTGGCAGCCCCGCGACCGACGTCGGGGCAGAGGCCCAGCCGAGGCCGGTTCTCGACGCACCGTCGTCGCTCGGACCCGCCTCGCGCGGGTCGCGTCGTTTCCGGGGGCGGCATGGGAGGACCCGACGTGCTGAGATCGGACAAAGAACGGATCGTCGCCGAGCTGGCCGACCGGCTCGCCTCGACCGAGACGCTGATCGTCGCGGACTACCGCGGCCTCACCAACAAGCAGCTCGAGGCGCTGCGCGAGGAGCTGCTGCCGCACGGCGCCCGGTTCCGTATCGTCAAGAACACCCTCACGCGCCGCGCTGCCGAGCAGGCGGGAGCCGAGGCGCTGCTCGTCATGCTCGAGGGGCCGACCGCCATCGCCTTCATCGAGTCCGGAGGCGACCCGGTCGCGGTGGCGAAGGCTCTCGCTGCGACCGCACGGGAGACGAATGTCCTCGCGCTCCGCGGCGGCGTCCTCGAAGGGCGGACGCTCAGCGCCGAAGAGGTGGCGGAGCTCGCGACGTTGCCTCCGGCGGACGTCCTGCGCAGCCAGCTCGTCGGCGCGATCGTCGCCCCACTCACGCAGCTGCTCGGGCTCGTGACGGCGCCGGTGCGCGACCTCGTGGGCCTGATCGACGCCCGGATCGCCCAGCTCGAGGAGCGCGGCGATGTCTCGCCCTCCGGTGCTGGCGCACCGGAGAGTGACGAGCTCGTCGTCGAGGCCACCCAGGCGGACGGCGATACGGACGCAGGTTCGGCCTCACCCGGACCTGTCTCGGAACATCAGGAAACAGGGCAAACCGACGCTCCGGAAGAGGAGGAGTAGACATGGCAACGGACGTCAAGGAGATCCTCGACGCGCTCGGCAAGATGACCGTGCTGGAGCTCGTCGAGTTGAAGAAGGCGATCGAGGAGGAGTGGGGCGTGACGGCCGCCGCTCCGGTCGCTGTCGCGGCCGCGGCTCCCGCTGGGGCCGCCGAGGGCGCCGCGCCCGCGGAGGAGAAGGACTCGTTCGACGTTGTCCTCACTGCCGCCGGCGACAAGAAGATCCAGGTGATCAAGGTCGTCCGCGCGGTGACGGGTCTCGGGCTCAAGGAGGCGAAGGACCTCGTCGATGGCGCCCCGAACACGGTGAAAGAGGGGGCGACGAAGGAAGAGGCCGAGTCGATCAAGGCCCAGCTCGAGGAGGCCGGCGCGACGGTCGAGCTCAAGTAGCGAGACGCAGCCAGGCACCGGAGGCAGCCGGGCCTCCGGTGCCTGGGCGCACGCGCTCGCTCGACTCGTCCGCTATCCTTGCTCGTCGAGTCGACCGCAGCCCGAGGGGGCTTGCGGTGGGCTCTGGTCGTCCGCTATCCTCCGTGGTTCCGCCGAGGCCGCTCGTCCAATCCTGCCCGTCTTCGACCCTGCACCACACAAGGGAGGCTGTCCAACGTTGAGCAGCGTCGCTGTCGCGCCGCGCGCGCGCAAGAGCTTTTCGCGCCTGAAGCACGTCCTCGACCTCCCCGACCTCATCGACATCCAGAAGGCCTCCTTCCGCTGGTTCGTGGAGGAGGGCCTGCGCGAGACGATCGACGACATCTCGCCGATCGAGGACTACACGGGAACGCTCGCCGTGGAGTTCGGGGAGTACGAGTTCGGGGAGCCGCAGTTCACCATCCAGGAGTGCCGTGAGAAGGACCTGACGTACCAGGCTCCGCTCACGATCACCGTCCGCTTCGTCAACAAGGAAACCGGCGAGATCCGCGAGCAGCGGGTCTTCATGGGCGACTTCCCGATGATGACGGAGTGGGGCACGTTCATCATCAACGGCACCGAGCGCGTCATCGTCACCCAGCTCGTCCGCAGCCCCGGCGCCTACCTCATGGAGCCGAAGGACCCGACGAAGCAGGTCTTCACCGCGAACCTCATGCCGTCGCGCGGCTCCTGGCTCGAGGTCGAGATCGACAAGAAGGGTGTCGTGTACGCGCGGATCGACCGGAAGCGGAAGCTCCCCATCACCACCCTCCTGCGAGCGCTTCCGGCGGAGGATCCGACGACGGGGTTCGAGCTCGACACGAGCTCCAACGAGGCGATCCTGAAGCTCTTCGACGGCTCGGTCTACATCGCGAACACGCTCGAGAAGGATCCTTCCACCCGCGAGGAAGAGGCGCTCATCGAGGTGTTCAAGAAGCAGCGCCCCGGCGAGCCGCCGACGCTCGAGAACGCGCGGAACCTGCTCCGCGCGCTGTTCTTCGACCCGAAGCGCTACGACCTCACCAAGGTCGGCCGCTACAAGCTCAACCAGCGTCTCGGTGTCAGCGTGCCCGAGGACGTGCGCGTGCTCACGACCGAGGACATCGTCGCGCTCGTGCGCAAGCTCGTCGAGCTCCCGGCTCGGCTCGGCGTTCCGGAGGACTCGCGTGACTACGCCGCGGACGCGGCGCAGCTCTCCCGCGATCCCATCCGGGGCGAGCTCGACGAGTACGAGGACTTCGGAAACCGGCGGCTGCGCACGACGGGCGAGCTCATCCAGGAGGCGTTCCGGGTCGGCCTCTACCGGATGGAGCGGGTCGTACGCGAGCGCATGACGACGGAGGACGTGGACACGATCACGCCGCAGACGATCATCAACATCCGCCCGGTCGTCGCGGCGCTCAAGGAGTTCTTCGGCTCCTCGCAGCTCTCGCAGTTCATGGATCAGACGAACACGCTCTCGGGGCTCACCCACCGCCGTCGCCTCTCCGCGCTCGGCGCGGGCGGGCTGACGCGCGAGCGGGCGCCGATCGAGGTGCGCGACGTGCACCCGACCCACTACGGCCGCATGTGCCCGATCGAGACGCCGGAGGGGCCGAACATCGGGCTCATGGGCTCCCTGGCCTCGTACGCGACCGTGTCGGCGTTCGGCTTCATTCAGACCCCGTACCGCGTCGTCAAAGGTGGCAAGGTCACCGACGAGATCGTCTACCTCGACGCAGCGGAGGAGCGCCAGTTCACGATCGCGCAGGCCTCCGAGCCGGTCGACCCGAAGACGGGCAAGCTGCTCAACGAGCAGGTGCTCTGCCGCTCGCGCGAGGGCGAGGCGGTGCTCGTCTCGCCGCGCGACGTCGACTACATGGACGTCTCGCCGGCGCAGATCGTTTCGGTTGCGACCGCGCTCATCCCCTTCCTCGAGCACAACGACGCGAACCGTGCGCTCATGGGCGCGAACATGCAGCGGCAGGCGGTGCCTCTCATGATCCCGCAGGCTCCTCTCGTCGGCACGGGCCTCGAGTTCCGCGCCGCCGTGGACACTGGAGACGTCGTGCTCGCGCGGAACGACGGGACGGTCGTCGACGTCGATGCCGAGCGCATCGTTGTCGAGGGGCGGGGGACGCGCGACGAGTACGCGCTCACGAAGTTCATGCGCTCGAACCAGGGCACGCTCATCCACCAGAAGCCGGTCGTCCGCCTCGGGGACAAGGTGCGCAAGGGGGACGTCCTCGCCGACGGCAGCTCGACCGACGGCGGCGAGCTCGCGCTCGGGGCCAACCTCCTCGTCGCGTTCATGCCGTGGGAGGGCTACAACTTCGAAGACGCGATCGTCATCTCCGAGCGACTCGTCCGCGACGACGTCCTGAGCTCGATCCACATCCACGAGTACGAGATCGACGCGCGCTCGACGAAGCTCGGCGACGAGGAGATCACGCGCGACATCCCCAACCGTTCGGAGGAGTCGCTCGCGAACCTCGACGAGCGCGGTGTCGTCCGCATCGGGGCCGAGGTCGGCTCGGGCGACCTCCTCGTCGGCAAGGTCACGCCCAAGGGCGAGACCGAGCTCACCGCCGAGGAGAAGCTCATCCGCGCCATCTTCAAGGAGAAGGCGCGAGAGGTGCGCGACACGTCGCTCAAGGTCCCCCACGGCGAGGGCGGCAAGGTCATCGGCGTGAAGACCTTCTCTCGCGACGCGGGCGACGACCTCCCGCCGGGGGTGAACGAGCTCGTGCGCGTCTACGTCGCGAAGAAGCGCAAGATCGCCGAGGGTGACAAGCTCGCCGGACGCCACGGCAACAAAGGCGTCATCGCGAAGATCGTCCCCGAGGAGGACATGCCGTTCCTCGAGGACGGCCGCTCGGTGGACGTCGTGCTCAACCCGCTCGGCGTGCCGAGTCGCATGAACATCGGTCAGATCCTGGAGACGCACCTCGGATGGGCTGCTGCCCACGGGGTGTTCGAGGACGGCGGGCCGGTGAATCCCCGAGCGCCGATCAACGCGCCGGATCCGCGGGCGGTGGCGACCCCCGTGTTCGACGGCGCGACCAAGGAAGACGTCGACGACGCCCTCGTCCGGCTCGCGACCGCTCCCGACACGCCGGTCGCGATGGCGGTCGACGAGACGGCGCCCCGTGGCACTCGCTGCACGGGGAAGGTGAAGCTCTTCGACGGTAAGACCGGCGAGCCCTTCGACCAGGAGGTGACGGTCGGCTTCATGTACATCCTGAAGCTCCTGCACCTCGTCGACGACAAGATCCACGCGCGCTCGACGGGCCCGTACTCGCTCGTCACGCAGCAGCCGCTCGGCGGCAAGGCGCAGTTCGGCGGCCAGCGCTTCGGCGAGATGGAGGTCTGGGCGCTCGAGGCCTACGGCTCCGCCTACACGTTGCAGGAGATGCTCACCATCAAGTCCGACGACACGATCGGCCGCGTGAAGGCGTACGAGGCGATCGTGAAGGGCGAGAACATCGCCGAGCCCTCGATTCCGGAGTCGTTCAAGGTGCTGCTCAAGGAGATGCAGTCGCTCGCGCTCGACGTGCAGGTGCTCTCGGACGAGGGCCGCGAGGTCGAGGTCCGCGAGGAGGACGACGAGCTCCTGCGCGCCGCCGAGGAGCTCGGGATCGACCTCTCGCCCGGCTCGCTCCGCGCGGCTGCCCGCGAGCCGACGGCCGAGGAGGTCGAAGAGGGCGCCGAGGAGGAGGACGCGGGCGAGCTCGTGCTCGCGGCCGACGAGGAGCTCCTCGAGGAAGAGCCCGTCGAGCTCGAGGTCGGCGACCTCGTCGAGGAAGAGTGACCGAACCGCACTGACGCACTGAGAGAGAGGAACGAGAGAGCCTGATGGAACCCGGAAGACGCGGTCCCGACATCAACGACTTCGACTCGATCCGGATCGGCCTCGCGTCGTCGAAGCAGATCCGCGACTGGTCGTCCGGCGAGGTCACGAAGCCGGAGACGATCAACTACCGCACGCTCAAGCCCGAGCGCGACGGTCTCTTCTGCGAGCGCATCTTCGGCCCGACGAAGGACTGGGAGTGCTACTGCGGCAAGTACAAGCGCGTCCGCTACAAGGGCATCATCTGCGAGCGCTGCGGCGTGGAGGTGACGCGGCAGAAGGTGCGGCGCGAGCGCATGGGGCACATCGACCTCGCGGCGCCCGTCTCGCACATCTGGTTCTTCAAGGGCGTCCCGAGTCGCATCGGCTACCTGCTCGACATCGCTCCTCGCGAGCTCGAGAAGGTCCTCTACTTCGCGGCGTCGATCGTGACCTCCGTCGATCGCGAGCAGCGCCAGAAGGACCTGGCCGACCTCGAGGACAAGGTCGCGGGCGAGACGGAGCGCATCTACCTCGACCGCGACGAGGCGCTGGCCGCGCTCGACGAGCGCCTCCAGCGTCGTCGCGACTACTTCGCCACGGGCAAGGACAAGGGCTTCGACGAGGACGACGACTTCTGGGCCCGCGGGCTCGCGAACTGGGCCGAGGAGTCGGGCCTGCCTGCGCTCGACGAGGTGCGGGGGCTCGCCGGCAGCGTCTTCGTCGAGCTCGCGAAGACGGTCACGAGCGAGGATCCCCGGCGAATCCGCGAGCTCGTGCGTCAGTCCGCGACGCGGGACGACCGCAAGCTCGCGCCGCGCGAGATCGAGTCCGTCGCTGCCGCGGCCGTCCAGATCCGCGAGGCGCTCGCTCCCCTGCGGGCCGAGCTCGAGAAGGCGGCCGGCTCGAAGAAGGGCGCCATCACGAAGCACGTGAAGCGCATCCAGGAGGCGCTCCTCGCCGGCGAGGAGCTTCCCGAGGAGGACGCCGCGCTCGTCGCCTCGGTCGATCCGAAGAACCTCGAGCGCGCGCGCGCCGTCGGGAACGGCCTCCTCGCCGACCTCCTCGCAGCGGTCGATGCCGACACGGATCCGGCGGACGTGCGAGAGATCGCCTACGACCTCTGTCTCGTCGAGGGCACTCGCAAGGAGGACCTGGACGCGATCGGGCAGTGGGCGCTGAAGGTGCGCGAGATGGTGGCAGACATCGACGTTCGCCGCGAGGACACGCGCGAGGCAGCCGTCGAGGCGGTGCGCCGGCTCGAGCAGACGTGGATCCTGTTCAAGGAGCTCGAGCCGAAGATGATCGTCGGCGACGAGCAGATCTTCCGCGAGCTCAAGGATCGCTTCGGCTCTCCGTACGGGTTCGGCGTCTACTTCCGCGGCGGCATGGGCGCCGAGGCGGTGCGCGATCTGCTGCGCGACCTCGACCTCGAGGAGGAGTCGCGCGCCCTCCGCGACATCATCAAGACCTCGAAGGGGCAGAAGCAGCAGCGCGCGATCAAGCGCCTGAAGGTCGTCGAGGCCTTCATCAAGTCCGGGAACAAGCCGGAGTGGATGATCCTGGAGGCGATCCCGGTGATCCCGCCGGAGCTCCGCCCGATGGTGCAGCTCGACGGCGGGCGCTTCGCGACGAGCGACCTGAACGACCTCTACCGCCGCGTCATCAATCGGAACAACCGCCTCAAGCGGCTGCTCGATCTCGGCGCGCCCGAGATCATCGTGAACAACGAGAAGCGGATGCTCCAGGAGGCCGTCGACGCGCTGTTCGACAACGGCCGCCGCGGCCGTGCCGTGACGGGCCCGGGCAACCGGCCGCTGAAGTCGCTCTCGGACATGCTCAAGGGCAAGCAGGGCCGCTTCCGGCAGAACCTGCTCGGCAAGCGCGTGGACTACTCGGGGCGGTCGGTGATCGTCGCCGGGCCGAACCTGAAGCTCCACCAGTGCGGCCTACCCAAGCTCATGGCGCTCGAGCTCTTCAAGCCGTTCATCATGAGCCGCCTCGTCGAGCGCAAGGCCGTGCAGAACATCAAGGCGGCCAAGAAGATGGTCGAGTCGATGATCCCCGAGGTGTGGGACGTCCTCGAGGAGGTCATCGCCGAGCACCCGGTGTTGCTCAACCGGGCGCCGACGCTCCACCGGCTCGGCATCCAGGCGTTCGAGCCCGTCCTCGTCGAGGGCAAGGCGATCCAGGTGCACCCGCTCGTCTGCCACGCGTTCAACGCCGACTTCGACGGCGACCAGATGGCCGTCCACCTGCCCCTCTCCGCGGAGGCGCAGGCCGAGGCGCGGGTGCTCATGCTGTCGGCGAACAACATCCTCTCGCCGGCGAGCGGGCGCCCGCTCGCGACGCCGAGCCAGGACATGGTGCTCGGGGCGTACTACCTCACGTACTGCGAGCACGACCTGGCGTCGATGTCCGAGGAGGAGGTCGCCGCGGCGCTCGGCGTGAAGGGGCTCCGGCGCTTCCGCTCCGAGGACGACCTCGAGTTCGCGCTCGACGCGAAGCAGCTCGGCGTCCAGGATCCGATCGTCTTCTTCTGGGGCGAGGAACGGCACGTCACCACCCCCGGCCGCGTGCTCTTCAACGTCGAGGTCGAGAAGGCGCTCGACCTCGCCACGGGCGGCGACTTCCAGGATCACGCCTACCTCAACCGGACGCTCACGAAGCGCGAGCTCGACTCCTTCATCGCCGAGCTCGTCGAGCAGTACGGCCCGAACACGATCGCGTCCGCGCTCGACGTCATCAAGACGATGACCTTCCGGGCGGCCACCCGGGCCGGGATCACGATCTCGAAGAACGACATCGTCATCCCCGAGGACAAGGACGAGATCCTCGCGCGCTACGAGGAGGAGGTCGCGAAGGTCGGCCGCGAGTACGACCGCGGACTCATGACCGAGGAGGAGCGGGACGAGCGGGTGATCGCCACCTGGACGGAGGCGACGAACGAGGTCGCCGACCGGATGCTCGCGAACCTCTCGGAGACGAACCCGATCTTCATGATGGCCAACTCCGGGGCGCGTGGGTCGTTCAACCAGATCCGCCAGCTCGCCGGCATGCGCGGGCTCATGGCCGATCCAAAGGGCCACATCATCCCGCGTCCGATCAAGGCCAACTTCATGGAGGGCCTCACCGTCCTCGAGTACTTCATCTCCACCCACGGAGCCAGGAAGGGGCTCGCGGACACCGCGCTTCGCACGGCGGACTCCGGGTACCTGACGCGTCGTCTCGTCGACGTGTCGCAGGACGTCATCGTCCGTGACGAGGACTGCGGTACCGAGGAGTACATCGAGCTCCCGCTCCTCCTCGACGGCGCGCCGAACAAGAGCGTCGCCGGGCGGGTCGCCGCTCTCGACGTCCACAAGCCGATCAAGGACGGCAAGCCAGGCAAGACGGTTCTCGTCCAGGCCGGCTCGGAGATCACGATGGGCGTGCTGCGGAAGCTCGTCGAGGAGTTCGGCGAGCACGCCGATACGGCCCGGATCCCCGTCCGCTCGGTGCTCAAGTGCCGCAGCGAGTACGGCCTCTGCCGTCGCTGCTATGGCACGTTCCTCGCGACCGGCGGACTCGCCGAGATCGGCGACGCGGTGGGCATCATCGCCGCGCAGTCGATCGGCGAGCCCGGGACGCAGCTCACGATGCGGACGTTCCACACGGGCGGCATCGCCGGCGAGGACATCACGCACGGCCTCCCGCGTGTCGTCGAGATCTTCGAGGCTCGGAACCCGAAGGGCGCCGCGACGCTCGCCGGCGTCTCCGGGAAGGTCGAGATCGAGGATCAGGAGCGGGCCGTGAAGGTTCGCATCGTGCCCACGGCGCTCGACGCCGACGGCGAGCTCCCCGAGCCCGAGGAGCACACCTTCCCGAGGCGAACCCGCCTGCGGGTGGTGGACGGCCAGCAGGTCGAGGCGGGCGACCCGCTCAACGAGGGCTCCTTGAACCCGAGCGACCTGCTCCGGCTCAAGGGCGCGACGCCGACGGAGCTGTACCTCGTCGACGAGGTGCAGAAGGTGTACAAGTCCCAGGGTGTCGAGATCCACGACAAGCACATCGAGCTCATCGTTCGGCAGATGCTGAAGAAGGTGCGCGTCGAGACGAACGGCGACACCGAGCTCCTGCCCGGCCAGCTCGTCGACCGTGTCGTCCTCGAGCGCGAGAACGCGCGCGTCGCGAAGGAGAAGGGCGAGCCGGCGACGTACGAGGAGATCATCCTCGGCATCACGAAGGCCTCGCTCGCGACCGAGTCCTTCCTCTCCGCCGCCTCCTTCCAGGAGACGACGAAGGTGCTCACCGACGCCGCCATCGAGGGCAAGGTCGACCACCTGAACGGGCTCAAGGAGAATGTGATCATCGGGAAGCTGATCCCGGCCGCGACCGGCCTCAAGCTGTACCGGCAGATCACGATCGAGCCGACCGAGCCGCTCCCGGTGACGTTCGCTCGCCCCGAGGCCGAGGCGGAGCTCCTCGCCGCGCTCGAGGAGATCGGCGAGAGCGAGGGGCTCGGTCTCGACGATCTCGGGCTCGGCTTCGAGGACGAGCTCACCACGGACGAGGGCGAGCCCGCCGAGCTCGAGGCGCCGACCGACGAGGAGTAGCGGATGCAGCGCGAGGCCGGGCATCGCGGCCCGGCCTCGCGCGCCTCGACCGCGCCTCTATGGGAGGTCGAGCACGAGTCGCTGCTTGCCTCCGCGCTTCGCCTCGCTGACGCAGGCCGCGGCGCGGGCGTCGAGCGACTCCGGGCTCTCGTCGGGGCGCCACTGGACGAGCCCCGACGAGAACTCGAGCCTCCCGACGTGCGAGAAGTCGGTGAGGGCGACCATCCGCCGGAGGCGAGCGTCCACCACCTGCGCCTCGTCGCCCGCGGTCTCGGGGAGGATGATCGCGAACTCCTCGCCCCCGCGGCGGCAGACGATGTCCGTCGCTCGCGCCGCCTGCCGGAGCTGCTCAGCGAACTCCCGGAGCACCTGGTCGCCTCCGGGGTAGTCGAAGCGCTTGTTGATCTCCGAGAAGTCGTCGAGGTCGAGGAGGAGCAGCGCGAGCGGGCGGTCTGTTCGTCGCGCGCGCGCGACCTCGCGAGCGAGTTCCTCGTCGTATCCGCGCCGGTTACGGACGCCGGTGAGGGCGTCGGTCACGGCTCGTCGCTCGGCCTCCGCGAAGCGCCGTGCGTTCGCGAGCCCCGGGGCGACGTCGGCCGCGAGTGTCTCGAGCGCCTGTGCGTGGTCCTGGTGGAAGGCGCCCGCTTGGCGCCCATAGGCGACGAGCGCTCCGGTCTCGATGCCGTCTTCGACGAGCGGGACGACGAGCCCCGAGCGGAACGCGCCCTCCGCTCCCTCCCCGGGGGCGTAGCTCCACGCCAGGCTCAGTGCGCGGAACGGGGGAGACTGGGGCGCGGCGAGGGCCGCCTCGAGCAGCCGCTCGCCGCCGTCGGCGCCGACCGACGCAGAGGCGATGTCGTCGCCTGCCCCCCGGACGCGGACCGCAGCCGCATCGGCGCCGATCCGGGCTCTCGCCTCGGCCGCGAGTCGGCGCAGCAGCTCCTCGAGGTCGAGTGTCAGCGCGAGGTCGAGCTCCTTCCGTCCGCGAACGCCCTCGGCGCGCTCGAGCGCCCGCTCCAGGTGTCGCGAGATCGCTCCCATGTGCGCGTCGAGCTCGCCGAGCGCGAGCTCGAACCAGCGCTCGGTCCGCGCGGTCGCACGCCGCCAGGCGATCAGGACGATCCCGGCGACGAGCACCGCGGCGAGTGCCGCAGCGAGCGCCGCAGTCACGATCTCATCCATCCACTCCCCTGTCCCCTCACTCTATTGGGTTCGGCGACGAGTGCCACCGGCGCGTGCGAACGAACGCCGTTCTGCTACTATCCGCCGGCCCGGACGGCGGGCGTCGAGCCTGCCGGCCTTTCTGTGTGAAGACAATCGACCAGTCGTAGGAGAGCAACGCGTGCCGACCGTCAACCAACTCGTTCGCAAGGGGCGCACGGCGCCCAAGGCGAAGGTGAAGACTCCCGCCCTGCGCGGGGCGCCGCAGAAGCGCGGCGTGTGCACGCGTGTCTACACGACGACGCCGAAGAAGCCGAACTCGGCGCTTCGGAAGGTGGCTCGCGTCCGGCTGACGAACCAGATGGAGGTCGGCGCGTACATCCCCGGCGAGGGCCACAACCTGCAGGAGCACTCGGTGGTTCTCGTGCGCGGGGGGCGCGTCAAGGATCTCCCGGGCTTCCGTTACAAGGTCATCCGCGGCGGCCTCGACGCGGCCGGCGTCTCCGAGCGTCGCCAGGCGCGCTCGAAGTACGGAGCGAAGAAGGCCTGACATGCCCCGCCGCGCAGAGATCCAGCCCCGCGAGCTCGAGCCGGACCCCGTCTACGGCTCGGTCCTCGTCACGCAACTCGTCAACCGGCTCATGCTGGACGGCAAGAAGTCGATCGCCGAGCGGATCGTGTACGACGCGCTCGCGCTCGCGTCCGAGCGGTCCGGCAAGGGCGAGCTCGAGGTGCTCGAGCAGGCAGTGAAGAGTGTCACGCCGGTTCTCGAGGTCCGCTCGCGCCGCGTCGGCGGCTCGAACTACCAGGTGCCCGTCGAGGTGCCGCAGCGCCGTGCCCGCACGCTCGCCATCCGCTGGCTCGTGCAGGCGGCGCGTGAGCGCCGCGAGAAAGGGATGCCCGCGAAGCTCGCAGGTGAGCTGCTCGACGCGATCGTCCAGCAGGGCGGAGCGTACAAGCGCAAGGACGACATCTACCGGATGGCGCAGGCGAACAAGGCCTTCGCGCACTTCCGCTGGTAACCCGGAGCGTCGCCGTGAGCACCGTCGCCTCTCCCGTCGCCCTCGACCGTGTGCGCAACATCGGGATCATGGCGCACATCGACGCCGGTAAGACGACGACGACCGAGCGGATCCTCTACTACACCGGGCGCACGCACAAGATGGGCGAGGTCCACGAGGGCGCCGCGACGATGGACTGGATGGCGCAGGAGCAGGAGCGCGGAATCACCATCACCTCGGCGGCCACGACGGCCGAGTGGCGCGACCACCGGATCAACATTATCGATACGCCCGGGCACGTGGACTTCACCGTCGAAGTCGAGCGCAGCCTGCGCGTGCTCGACGGGGCGGTCGCCGTCTTCGACTCGGTGGCCGGGGTCCAGCCCCAGTCCGAGACCGTCTGGCGCCAGGCGGATCGCTACCGGGTTCCGCGGATCGCCTTCATCAACAAGATGGATCGCACGGGCGCCGACTTCGAGGCCGCCGTGCAGTCGATGCGCGACCGCCTGGGCGCGAACCCGGTGCCGATCCACATCCCGATCGGTCGAGAGGAGAGCTTCGTCGGGGTCGTCGACCTCGTCGAGATGCGCGCGATCGTCTATCTGAACGCCCTCGGGACGGAGTTCTCCGTGGGCGAGATCCCCGAGGAGCTCCGCGTGGCGGCCGAGGAGGCTCACCACGCCTTGATCGACGCCGTCGCCGAGTTCGACGACGAACTCATGGAGACGTACCTCGAGGACGAGAGCGCGGTGACGCCCGAGATGATCAAGCGCGCGCTGCGCGCGGGCACGCTCGCCGGCGCCATCACCCCGGTGCTCGCCGGCTCGGCGTTCAAGAACAAGGGCGTCCAGCCGCTGCTCGACGCGATCGTCGACTACCTCCCGAGCCCGACGGACATCCCGCCCGTCGAGGGGATCGATCCGCGCACGCACGACGAGGTCACGCGCTCGGCGTCCTACGAGGAGCCGTTCGCGGCGCTCGCGTTCAAGGTCATGACCGATCCGTACGTGGGAAAGCTCACGTACTTCCGCGTCTACTCGGGCCAGGTCAAGGCCGGCGACAAGGTCCTGAACACGACGAACGGGAAGACCGAGCGCATCGGGCGCATCCTCCAGATGCACGCGAACCACCGTGAGGAGCGCGAGGAGATCGGCGCCGGCGAGATCGCCGCCGCCGTGGGCCTGAAGTTCACGACGACCGGAGACACGCTCGCCGCCGACTCGGCGCCGATCGTGCTCGAGTCGATGACCTTCCCCGAGCCGGTGATCTCGGTCGCGATCGAGCCGAAGACGAAGGCCGATCAGGACAAGCTCGCCACCGCGCTCCAGCGGCTCGCCGAGGAGGATCCGACCTTCCGCGTCTCGACGGACGAGGAGACGGGGCAGACGCTCATCGCGGGGATGGGCGAGCTGCACCTCGAGATCATCGTCGATCGCCTCCAGCGCGAGTTCAAGGTCGAGGGCAACGTGGGCCGCCCACAGGTCGCCTACCGCGAGACGATCAGCCGTCCGGTGGAGGGCGTCGAGGGCAAGTTCGTTCGTCAGACCGGAGGCTCCGGTCAGTACGGCCACGTCGTCATCAACCTCCTGCCCCGGGAGCCGGGCGCCGGCTACGAGTTCGTGGACAAGATCGTCGGCGGGAAGATCCCGAAGGAGTTCATCCCCGCGGTGGACCAGGGCATCCAGGAGGCGATGAGCGCGGGCGTCCTCGCCGGGTATCCGGTCGTCGACGTCGGGGTCGAGCTCGTCGACGGCTCGTACCACGAGGTCGACTCCAGTGAGCGCGCGTTCAAGATCGCCGGCTCCATGGCCTTCAAAGAGGCCATGAAGCAGGCGAAGCCCAAGCTCCTCGAGCCGGTGATGGCCGTCGAGGTCGTCACTCCCGAGGAGTACCTGGGCGACGTCATTGGTAACCTCAACGGTCGTCGTGGCCGGGTCGAGCACCTCGAGCCGGTCGGCGGGTCGCAGTCGATCCGCGCGAGCGTCCCGCTCGCGGAGATGTTCGGCTACGCGACCGACCTGCGCTCCATGACGCAGGGCCGGGCGACGTTCACGATGCAGTTCGACCGTTACGAAGAAGTCCCGGCCACGATCGCCGACGCGCTCGTGGCGCGCGAGTCAGGGTAAGAGTCCGATCCTCGGAGGGTAGGAGCAGATGGCCAAGCAGAAGTTCGAGCGCACCAAGCCGCACGTCAACGTCGGCACGATCGGCCACATCGACCACGGCAAGACGACGCTCACCGCCGCGATCACGAAGGTGCTCGCGGACGCCGGAACGAATACGTCGGCGACCTCGTTCGAAGAGATCGACAAGGCGCCGGAGGAGCGGCAGCGCGGCATCACGATCAACACCGCGCACGTGGAGTACGAGACCGAGAAGCGTCACTACGCCCACGTCGACTGCCCGGGGCACGCCGACTACATCAAGAACATGATTACGGGTGCGGCCCAGATGGACGGCGCGATCCTCGTCGTCTCGGCCGCCGACGGCCCCATGCCGCAGACCCGCGAGCACATCCTCCTCGCGCGCCAGGTGGAGGTGCCCTCGATCGTGGTCGCGCTGAACAAGGCCGACATGGTCGACGATCCGGAGCTGCTCGAGCTCGTCGAGATGGAGGTGCGCGAGCTCCTCTCCAAGTACGACTTCCCGGGCGACGAGATCCCGGTCGTCCCGGTGTCCGCGCTCAAGGCGCTCGAGGGCGACCCGGAGTGGACGCCGAAGATCCTCGAGCTCATGGACGCGGTCGACTCGTACATCCCCGAGCCCGTCCGCGACGTCGACAAGCCCTTCCTCATGCCAATCGAGGACGTGTTCACGATCACCGGCCGCGGGACGGTCGTCACGGGTCGTATCGAGCAGGGCAAGCTCACGGTCGGCGAGGAGGTCGAGATCGTCGGCATCCATCCGGAGATCCGAAAGACGGTCGTCACCGGTCTCGAGATGTTCCAGAAGACGCTCGACTACGCCCAGGCGGGCGACAACGCCGGCGCGCTCCTCCGCGGCATCAAGCGCGAGGAGGTCGAGCGCGGGCAGGTGCTCGCGAAGCCCGGCTCGATCACGCCGCACACGCAGTTCAAGGCCGAGGTGTACGTCCTGTCGAAGGACGAGGGCGGCCGCCACACGCCGTTCTTCAACGGCTACCGGCCGCAGTTCTACTTCCGGACGACCGACGTCACCGGCACGATCAAGCTCCCCGAGGGCCAGGAGATGGTGATGCCCGGGGACAACACGAACATGGAGATCGAGCTCATCCAGCCGATTGCCATGGACCAGGGCCTCCGCTTCGCGATCCGCGAGGGCGGTCGTACGGTCGGCGCCGGCGTCGTGACGGAGATCATCAAGTAGGGCGAGGCTCGCCTCGCCCCTCGAGCACGAGGTAGACGAAGATCACATGGCGCAGCAGAAGATCCGCATCCGCCTGAAGGGCTACGACCACCAGCAGGTGGACCGCTCCGCGTCTCAGATCGTGGAGACGGCGCAGCGTACCGGCGCGACCATCACCGGGCCGGTTCCGCTCCCGACGGAGAAGAACGTCTACTGCGTGATCCGCAGTCCCTTCAAGGACAAGGACTCCCGCGAGCACTTCGAGGTGCGGACGCACAAGCGCCTGATCGACATCCACAGCCCGACGCCGAAGACGGTCGACTCGCTCATGCGGCTCGACCTTCCGGCCGGGGTCGACATCGAGATCAAGCTCTAGGGCAGACGTGAAGGGCATCGTCGGCAGGAAGGTGGGCATGACCCAGGTCTTCGACCCGGAGTCGGGGGAGGTCACCGCGGTGACGGTGATCGAGGCCGGCCCCTGTCCGGTCGTGCAGGTGAAGTCCGTGGAGACCGACGGCTACGACGCGGTCCAGCTCGCCTTCGAGCCGGTGCCCGAGCGCAAGCTCACGAAGCCCGAGCTGGGACACCTGCGCAAGGCCGGGGTCGCCCCGCACCGCCATCTCGTGGAGATGCGCGGCCCGAGCGAGCTCGCTGTGGGCGACACGGTCACCGTCGAGTCCTTCCAGCCCGGGGATCGCGTGACGGTGTCCGGGATCTCCATCGGCAAGGGCTACCAGGGCACGATCAAGCGCCACGGATTCACCCGCGGCCCCGTCTCGCACGGCTCGCACAACATTCGCAAGCCCGGGTCGATCGGCGCGTCGGCGTTCCCCTCCCGCGTGGTCAAGGGCATGCGGATGGCCGGACGGATGGGTGGCACCCGGGTCAGCCAGCGAGGGCTCGTCGTGTACGAGGTCGACCCGGAGCGCAACCTCCTGCTCGTCAAGGGCTCCGTTCCGGGGCCGAAGAGCGGGATCGTGGAGATCCGCGAGGTGTCGCGATGAGCACGACGACCGCTCCCACCGCGCCGGTGCTCGGCGCTGCGGGCGCCTCCGAGGTCGCACTCGCCCCGGACGTGTTCGCGGCCGAGATCAAGCCGCACCTCGTCCACGAGACGGTGCGGGCGGAGCTCAACGCGGCCCGCGCGGGGACGCGCGGAGCGAAGAGCCGCGGGCTCGTCTCCGGCGGACGCTCGAAGCCGTGGCGCCAGAAGGGGACGGGCCGCGCGCGCGCCGGAACGACGCGGGCGCCGCACTGGACCGGCGGCGGCGTTGCGTTCCCGCCGGGAATGCGCAGCTTCGAGGTGAAGGTCAATCGCAAGGCGCGCCGAGCCGCGCTCCGCGGCGCGCTCTCGAGCCACGCCGCAGGCGGTACCGTGGCGCTCGTCGACGGCGCCCGCTTCGAGCGACCTTCGACGAAGTCCGCGGTCGCGCTGCTCGAGGAGTGGGGGGCGCCGCGCCCGACGCTCGTCGTGGCGACGGAGGACGAGGAGGCGCTCGTGAAGTCGTTCCGCAACCTGGAGAAGGTGCTCGTCACCGTCCCCGCCGAGCTCGAGGTGGCGGCGGTCGTCTGGGCACGCTCGCTGCTCGTGACGCAGGCTGCGCTCCCGCTCGTGCTCGCGCGGGCAGGTGCGGCAGCGGCGGAGGAGGCTGCACCGTGAGCCTGCACCCGAACCAGATCCTCATCGCCCCTGTCGTGTCGGAGAAGAGCTACTCGCTCATCACCGACCGCAAGTACACGTTCCGCGTCCATCCCGACGCGCACAAGACGCAGATCCGCCAGGCGGTGGAGGAGGCGTTCGACGTCGAGGTCGCGAGCGTGAACATCGTCAAGGTGCGCCCGAAGCCGAAGCGGCGTGGGTACACCGCCGGTCGCCGACCGGGGTGGAAGAAGGCGATCGTGCAGTTGAAGGAAGGACACGAGATCGAGATCTTCGAGGGGGCCTCCGTCTGATGGCGCTCCGCTCGTACAAGCCGACGAGCCCCGGCCGTCGCTTCATGACCACCTCGAGCTTCGAGGAGGTGACGAAGAGCGAGCCGGAGAAGTCCCTCCTCGAGCCGCTGACGAAGAAGGGCGGCCGCAACAATCGGGGGCGGATCACGACGCGCCACCAGGGCGGCGGACACAAGCGTCGCTACCGGAAGATCGACTTCAAGCGCACGAAGGACGGCGTCCCCGCGAAGGTGGCGGCGATCGAGTACGACCCGAACCGCTCGGCCCGCATCGCGCTCCTGCACTACGCGGACGGCGCGAAGGCGTACATCCTCGCTCCCGCGCGGCTCCGCGTCGGCGCCGTCGTGGAGTCGGGCCCGGGCGCGGACATCAAGCCGGGCAACGCGCTGCCGCTCGCAAACATCCCGACGGGCACGCTCGTCCACAACGTCGAGCTCAAGCCCGGCCAAGGGGGGCGCATGGCGCGGTCCGCGGGCTCGTCCGTGCAGCTCGTGGCGAAGGACGGCGCGCACGGGGTACTGCGTCTCCCCTCGGGCGAGCTGCGGCGCGTCCTACTCACCTGCCGGGCGACCGTCGGGCAGGTCGGCAACGCCGACCACGCTAACCAGTCGAGCGGCAAGGCGGGCCGGAGCCGCTGGCTCGGGAAGCGCCCGGCCGTGCGCGGCTCGGCGATGAACCCGGTCGACCACCCGCACGGAGGCGGCGAAGGCAAGTCGAAGGGCGGCCGGCACCCGGTCACCCCCTGGGGCGTTCCGACGCTCGGCAAGCGCACGCGTCGCAAGCACAAGGAGTCCGACAAGCTGATCGTCCGCGGTCGCCGCCGCGGCAAGGAGAAGAGGCGCTAGTGAGCAGATCGTCGAGGAAGGGGCCGTTCGTGGAGGAGCGGCTGCTGCGCCGGATCGAGGCGATGAACGCGACCGGCGAGAAGCGGATGATCCGGACCTGGTCGCGCGCTTCGACCATCTTCCCCGAGATGGTCGGGCACACGATCGCGGTCCACGACGGGCGCAAGCACGTCCCCGTGTTCGTGACCGAGCAGATGGTCGGCCACAAGCTCGGCGAGTTCGCGCCCACACGCACGTTCCGCGGGCATGCGGGCGATCGCCAGGCGCAGGTGAAGAGGCGCTGATGGGCGTTGCGACCGACACTCCGACCGTGCGCGCGCAGGCGAAGTGGGTGCGCACGTCTGCGCGCAAGGCGCGGGTCGTGCTCGACCACATCCGAGGGCTTCCGGTGCCGGAGGCGCGAACGGTGCTCGCGTTCACGCCGCGCGCTGTGGCGACGGACATCGAGAAGGTGCTCCGCTCCGCGGTCGCGAACGCCGAGGCGAACCTCGGTCTCGACGGCGACGAGCTCGTCGTCGCCCAGGCCTACGCCGACGAGGGGCCGACCCTGAAGCGGTGGAAGCCCCGCGCCCGCGGCCGCGTCAACAGGATCCGCAAGCGCACCTGCCACGTGACGCTCGTGCTCGCGGAGCCGGCGGCTCCCCGGGCGGAGACGACGCGCAGAGCGCGGAAGGCGGCGCGGACCGGTGCCGCCGCCCGTGAGAAGCAGACCGCGCCGGCGCGAGAGAAGGAAGGAGCGACTGCCTGATGGGTCAGAAGGTGCATCCCGGGGGGCTCCGCGTCGGCGTCATCCACGACTGGAAGTCGAACTGGTGGACCGGGAAGAGCGAGTTCGCCGACTACCTGCTCGAGGACGTCAGGATCCGCGAGCACATCCTCCGCAAGCTGTCGCACGCGGGCCTCTCGGACATCCTCATCCGCAAGGACAAGCAGCGGGTCACCGTGGACATCTACACGGCCCGTCCCGGGATCGTGATCGGGAAGTCGGGGGTCGAGGTCGACGCGCTCCGTCGTGAGCTGCACGCGATTACGAAGAAGAACGTCCACATCAACATCAACGAGATCAAGCGCCCGGAGCTCGATGCGAAGCTCGTTGCGCAGTCGATCGCCGAGCAGCTCCAGAACCGAGTGAGCTTCCGCCGGGCGATGAAGCGCTCGCTGGCGTCGGCGATGCGCTCGGGAGCGCAGGGGATCAAGATCACTGCCGCCGGTCGCCTCGGCGGAGGCGAGATGAGCCGCCGCGAGACGTACTCGGAGGGACGGGTCCCGCTGCACACGATCCGCGCCGACATCGACTACGGACAGGCGGAGGCGAAGACGACCTTCGGCCAGATCGGCGTGAAGGTCTGGATCAACAAGGGCGAGATCATGCCGGAGGGGTACGAAGGCGGAGCCGGCCGTGACGCCCGCCTCGGCGACCAGGATCAGGCTCGTCGACGGGGCGGTCCGGCCGAGGGGCTCGGCGCTTCCCGCGAGGGCCGCGGACGCGGGGTCGACCGCGAGGGGCTCGGGATCGTCCAGCGGCGCCGTCGCGGGCAGCGGCCTGGTGCCCGCACCGGCCAGCGACCTCGTCCCGAGCTGCACCCCGAGGAGTCGGAGGCACAGGCGCCGGAGGCCGCCGAGGCGGAGCTGCCGCTTACGTCCGAGCAGGAGGCGCCCGAGGCGGTCGTGGAGACGGAGTCTTCGGCCGAGACCGGCGCGAGCGAGGGTGAGAGCTGATGTTGATGCCGCGCAAGACGAAGTTCCGGCGGCACCATCGCGGGCGCCGCACCGGGATCGCGAAGGGCCAGACGACGGTGCAGTTCGGCGACTACGGCCTCAAGGCCCTCGAGGCCGGGTGGATCACGAACCGCCAGATCGAGGCCGCACGCGTCGCTGCCACGAGGAAGATCCGCCGGAGCGGGAAGGTGTGGATCAACCTGTTCCCGGACAAGCCCTACACGAAGAAGCCCGCTGAGACCCGGATGGGGTCGGGCAAGGGCTCACCCGAGGGTTGGGTCGCGGTCGTGAAGCCCGGACGCGTGATGTTCGAGCTCGCGGGCGTCCCCGAGCCCCTCGCGAAAGAGGCTCTCCGACTCGCCGGCCAGAAGCTGCCGGTCAAGACGAAGTTCGTGAAGAGGGAGGCGGATCTCTTTGAAGGCTAGGGACTTGCGCGCGCTGACCGACGACGAGCTCGATCGCAAGATGGCCGAGACGCGGCAGGAGCTCTTCAACCTCCACTTCCAAACAGCGACCGGCGTGCTCGAGAACAGCGCGAGGCTCCGTCACGCGAAGCGTGAGATCGCGCGGATCCTCACGGTGAAGAACGAGCGCGCGCGAGGGATCGAGAGATGACCGACGAGACGACGGAAACCGAGGACGAGACGCCGGTCGAGGCGACCGAGCCGACCGCGGAGGCGGAGGCGGCCGCGGCGGAGCCCGCGACGGACGAGCCGCCGGCGGCCGAGGCGGAGACCGCTGCTCCCAGCGCCGAGACCGAGCACGCGGTCGTCTCGGAGCCGAAGAAAAAGCGCAAGCGCCTACCGCGCTCCGAGCGTCGGCAGCGCTCCAAGCCGAAACGGGAGAAGCCCGCCGAGCGCAAGCCGATCGTCCGGCTTCCCAACCCGGAGCGCCCGCGCGGTCGTCGTCAGGAGCGGCAGGGCACGGTCGTCTCGGCGGCCGCCGACAAGACGATCGTCGTTCGCGTCGACGTGGTGAAGCTGCACCCGGTGTACAAGAAGGTCATCCGTCGCAGCACGAAGCTGCACGCGCACGACGAGCGGAACGAGGCGAAGGTGGGCGACGTCGTCCGCATCGTCGAGACGCGCCCCCTCTCCAAGCTGAAGCGGTGGCGTCTGCGCGAGATCGTCGAGGAGGCGAAGTAGCCGATGATCCAGCAGGAGTCTCGTCTCCGGGTCGCGGACAACACGGGCGCGCGCGAGCTCCTGTGCATCCGCGTGCTCGGCGGCTCGCACCGGCGCTACGCGCGGGTCGGCGACGTGATCATTGCTACCGTGAAGTCCGCCGCGCCTCAGGGCGCGGTGAAGAAGGGCGAGGTCGTGCGAGCGGTCGTCGTTCGCACGAAGAAGCCCTACACCCGGGACGACGGCACGCTCATCGGCTTCGACGAGAACGCCGCCGTCCTCATCGACTCCCAGTCCAACCCGCGCGGGACGCGCATCTTCGGCCCGGTCGCGCGGGAGCTCCGCGAGAAGAACTTCATGAAGATCGTCAGCTTGGCCCCCGAGGTGCTCTGAGAGATGGCAGTGAAGATGAAGGTGCGCAAGGGCGACCTCGTGCAGATCATCGCCGGCAAGGATCGCGGCAAGCGCGGCCGCGTCATCGAGGCGCGTCCCTCCGAGCGGCGCGTGATCGTCGAGAACCTGAACATCGCCAAGCGGCACACGAAGCCCCGTCCGATACGCGACGCCTCGCGAATGGGTGGAACGCAGATCGTCCCCGGCGGCATCCTCGACAAGCCGGCTCCCATCTCCGTCTCGAACGTCATGGTCGTCTGCCCCGTCTGCGACACCCCGACGCGTGTCGGGATCGCCGAGAAGCAGGCCAAGGACGGCACCGTCCGGGTGCGCGTCTGCAAGCGCAAGGGCTGCGGAGAGGAGCTCGACCGATGAGCGCGACGACCGCCCCTACTCCGGAGACGTACGTGCCGCGCCTCAAGCAGCGCTACGAGGAGGAGATCCGGCCACGCCTCAAGGAGGAGCTCGGGCTCCGCTCGATCATGCAGGTTCCGCGTGTCGAGAAGATCACGCTGAACATGGGCGTGGGGGAGGCGAAGACCGACCCGAAGGCGCTCGACGCAGCCATCGAGGAGCTTACGGTGATCTCCGGCCAGCGGGCGCAGGTTCGCCGCGCGAAGAAGTCGATCGCGAGCTTCAAGCTGCGCGAGGGGATGCCGGTCGGCGCCCGTGTGACCTTGCGGGGAGCGCGCATGTACGAGTTCCTCGACCGCCTCGTCTCGATCGCGCTGCCTCGCATCCGTGACTTCCGCGGGCTCGACCCCGGCTCGTTCGACGGCCGCGGCAACTACTCGATCGGGATCCGGGAGCAGATCATCTTCCCGGAGGTGGACTACGACAAGGTGCCGGCGATCCGGGGCCTCGACGTCGCGATCACGACGACGGCGGAGACGGACGAGCACGGCCGAGCGCTCCTCGGCGCGCTCGGGCTCCCCTTCGCCGCGGAGAGAAGGGAGCGGAGCTAGTGGCCAAGAAGTCGATGATCGCGAAGCAGCAGCGCGAGCCGAAGTACCCCGTTCGCGCGTACACACGCTGCAACCGCTGCGGGCGCCCGCGCGCCGTCTACCGGAAGTTCGGGCTCTGCCGCATCTGCCTGCGCGAGCTCGCGCACGAGGGTGTCATCCCGGGCATGACGAAGTCGAGTTGGTAGGAGGACGACGGTGCTGACGGACCCCATCGCCGACATGCTCACGCGGATCCGAAATGCGAACCGGGCGCTGCACGATACGACCTCGATGCCCACCTCCCGCATGAAGGAGGAGATCGCGCGCATCCTCGCCGAGGAGGGCTACATCAAGGGCTACAAGGTCGTCCCGGGCGAGCCGGTCGGGACGCTCGTCATCGAGCTCAAGTTCGCGAAGGACCGGCGGCGCGTCATCACCGACCTCAAGCGCGTCTCCAAGCCCGGCCGACGGGTCTACGCGCGGAAGGATCGCCTCCCGCGCGTCCTCGGGGGCCTGGGCACGGCGATCATGTCGACCTCGAGCGGCGTCATCACGAACCGCCAGGCCGCGGAGCGCGGCGTCGGCGGCGAGGTGATCGCCTTCGTCTGGTAGCGATGTCGAGAATCGGACGCAGACCCATCGAGCTTCCCGCGGGCGTACAGGTCGCGCTCTCGCCGGGGCGCGTGCAGGTGACCGGCCCGCTCGGCGAGCTGGCCCAGGACGTTCCGGCCCGGATGCGGATCGAGCAGACCGACGGCGAGATCGTCGTCTCCCGGCCGACCGAGCGCGGGGAGGACCGTGCGCTCCACGGGCTGACTCGCACGCTCATCGCGAACATGGTCGAGGGCGTCACGAAGGGGTTCGAGAAGCGCCTCGAGATCCAAGGCGTGGGGTACCGCGCGCAGCTCAAGGGCACCGACCTCGAGCTCGCCGTCGGCTACTCGCACCCGGTCGTGATCAAGCCTCGGCCCGGGATTACGTTCGAGGTTCCGACGCCGACCGAGGTCGTGGTGAAGGGCATCGACAAGCAGGCGGTCGGGCAGACTGCTGCGGAGATCCGCAAGGTGCGACCGCCCGAGCCGTACAAGGGCAAGGGGATCCGCTACCGCGGGGAGCACGTCCGGCGGAAGGTTGGGAAACGCGCATGACGACGCTGACGAAGCGACAGGCCCGAGAGCGCCGGCACCGCCGCGTCCGGGCCAAGATCGCGGGAACCGCGGAGCGTCCACGCCTCGTCGTCTTCCGCTCGAACCGCGGGATCTTCGCGCAGCTCGTCGACGACGAGACGGCGACGACGCTCGCGGCCGCGAGCTGGAAGACGGTCACGACGTCCGGCTCGAAGACCGACCAGGCCCGCGAGGTCGGCAGGGCGCTCGCGGCAGCGGCGAGGGAGCGCGGGATCGAGCGCTGCGTGTTCGACCGCGGCGGCTACCTGTACCACGGACGTGTCAAGGCGCTCGCTGAGGGCGCGCGCGAGGGAGGGCTCCAGTTTTGAGCACGAGAGAAGTCGCGGACGCCCGCGAGCTCAAAGAGCGCGTGATCGAGATCAACCGCGTCGCGAAGGTCGTGAAGGGCGGTCGCCGGTTCTCGTTCACGGCGCTCGTCGTCATCGGCGACGAGGTCGACCGCGTCGGCCTCGGCTACGGGAAGGCGCGCGAGGTGCCGCTCGCCATCTCCAAGGCGGTCGACGACGCGAAGAAGAACCTCTTCACGGTCCCCAAGCACGGTCAGACGATCACGCACGAGATCGTCGGCCGCTTCGACGCGGCGCGCGTCGTCCTGCGGCCGGCGAGCGAGGGAACCGGCGTCATCGCCGGAGGCGGCGTCCGCGCCGTCCTCGAGCTCGCAGGGATCCGAGATGTGCTCGCGAAGAGCCTGGGGACGACGACGCCGATCAACATGACCCGAGCGACGATCGACGGGCTCCAGCGCCTCGTGCGTCCCGAGGAGGTCGCCGCGCTCCGTGGGAAGCGGATCTCGGAGGTCCTGCCTGTCGCGCGCGACGGCGGGCCCGCGGCGGACGAGCCGACCGAGGACGAGCCCGCGGAGAGCACGGAGTCGGCAGCCGAGGAGCCCGGGGAGGCGAGCGCGTGACGACGCTCAAGATCACCCAGGTGCGGAGCGCCATCGGCCAGTCCGACCGCCACCTCGGCACCCTCCGCGCGCTCGGGCTCGGGAAGATCGGGCGCAGCGCGGAGCACCGCGACTCGCCCGAGCTCCAGGGCATGCTGCGCAAGGTCCGGCACCTCGTCCGCGTCGACGCGAAGGAGTCCTGAGATGGCAGACGAGCTGAGCTTGTCCAACCTCCGGCCCGCGCAGCCCCGCAAGGCCCGCAAGCGGGTGGGACGCGGCCTCGGCTCCGGCAAGGGCCGCTACTCCGGTCGCGGTATCAAGGGGCAGAAGGCGCGTTCGGGCTCGCACACGATGCGCGCCGGCTTCGAGGGTGGGCAGACGCCGATCGACATGCGCCTCGGCAAGCTCCGCGGAAACACGTCCGCGGACGCGATGCCGATCGGGCCCTTCCGCACGCATACCCAGCCCGTGAACGTGCGCGACCTGGAGGCGCGCTTCGAGGCGGGTGCCGAGGTGACCCCGGAGGCGCTCGAGGCGGCCGGGCTCATCCGCAAGCTCTCTGTGGACGTCAAGGTTCTCGGCGAGGGCGAGCTGACGAAGGCTCTGACCGTCTCGGCGCACGCCTTCTCGCGCTCCGCCGTCGAGAAGATCGAAGCCGCAGGGGGCTCCGTCGTCTGGCTGCGCGAGCCTGTCGCCAAGCGCCAGAAGCCTCACAAGGGCTCCGCGCCGAGGGACGAGGCGCCGGTCGAGGAGCCGTCGGGCGAGGCTCCCGAGGCGCCTGCGGAGGAGCCGGTCGAGGAGGAAGCGAGCTAGCGCGTGTTCTCGTGGCTCGCCAACGCCTGGCGGGTGCCGGAGCTCCGGCGGCGCGTCCTCTTCACCGCGTTCGTCCTCGCCATCTACCGGCTCGGGTCGTGGATCCCGGCTCCCGGCGTGGACCCGGACGCGATCCAGAACTACTTCTCCGGCCGCGGCGACACGATTCTCGGCTTCCTCGACCTCTTCTCGGGCGGAGCGCTCTCGCAGTTCTCGTTCTTCGCGCTCGGGATCATGCCCTACATCACGGCCTCGATCATCCTCCAGCTCATGACGGTCGTGATCCCCAAGCTCGGCCAACTCCAGAAGGAGGGCGAGGCCGGCTACGCGAAGATCACGCAGTACACGCGCTACCTCACGGTCTGCCTCGCGGCTGCGCAGGCGACCGGCTACGCGTTCCTCTTCCGGAGCCAGGGGGCGCTCGAGGCCGGCTCCGGGGAGATGGTGCTCATCGTCGTCACGCTCACGGCCGGCACGACGCTCCTCATGTGGCTGGGCGAGCTCATCACGAAGCGTGGGGTCGGCAACGGCATCTCGATCCTCATCTTCGCCTCCATCCTCGTCGGGGCGCCGATCGGCATCGCCGCCTGGTGGAATGGCGGCCCAATGGAGAAGCTCTTCTTCCCGCTCATCGCGCTCGGGATCTGCGCCGCAGTGGTGTTCGTGCAGGAAGGCCAGCGCCGGATTCCGATCCAGTACGCCAAGCGCATGGTCGGTCGCCGCATGACGACCGGCGGCTCGACCTACTTGCCCTTGCGCGTGAACATGGCGGGAGTCATCCCGATCATCTTCGCCGCCGCCATCCTCGCCTTCCCCCCGACGATGGCGCAGTACTTCCCGGCGACACGCGACTTCGTGAACGAGTACTTCCAGCCCGGCGACTGGATCTACCTCTTCATCGAGGGCCTGTTGATCGTCGTCTTCACCTACTTCTACACGGCGGTGCAGTTCAACCCGGTCGACCAGGCCGACAACCTGCGCCGTCACGGCGGCTACATCCCCGGCATCCGCCCCGGCCCGCCGACCGCGCAGTACCTCGACCGCGTCCTCTCCCGGCTGACGCTGCCGGGCTCGCTCTACCTCGCCGTCGTCGCGGTGCTCCCGAGCCTCTTCATCTCCTACGGCGGCTTCTCGCAGGCGAGCGCGGGGGCGCTCGGGGGCACGTCCGTACTCATCGCCGTCGGCGTCGCGTTGGACACGATGCGGCAGATGGAGTCGCAGATGATGATGCGCTCCTACGAGGGCTTCCTCCGCTGACGGAGGCGCACGGCGATGCGCATTCTGATTCTGGGCCCGCAGGGGTCGGGCAAGGGGACGCAGGCGAAGCGCCTGGCCGCGTCGCACGGCATCGCGCACGTCTCGACCGGTGACATCCTCCGTGCGGCGGTTGCGGAGGGGACGGAGCTCGGCCGCCGCGTGGCGCCGATCCTCGAGCGCGGTGACCTCGTCCCGGACGAGCTCATGATCGACCTCATTCGCGAGCGGCTCGAGCACGAGGACGGCTTCGTGCTCGACGGCTTCCCGCGGACGCTCGCCCAGGCGGAGGCGCTCGACTCGATGCTCGCGAGCATCGGCAAGCCGCTCGACGTCGTGCTCCTGCTCCAGGTGAGCGACGAGGTCTCGAGCGAGCGACTCCTCGGCCGCGCCCTCGAGGAGGGCCGCTCCGACGACACGCCGGAGGTGATCGCCAACCGGCTCCGGCTGTACCACGAGCTCACCCAGCCGGTGATCGCGCGCTACCGGGAGGCGGGGGCCCTGATCGAGATCGACGGCGAGCGCTCGATCGACGAGGTGGAGGCCGAGATCGAGCGCGCGCTCGCGGGCACACGGGAGCGATGATCATCCGCAAGAGCCCACGCGAGATCGAGAAGATCGCCGCCGCGGGGCGACTCGTCGCCGAGACGATCGCGCACGTGGGCGCGCTTCTCCGCCCCGGGATCACGACCGAGGAGCTCGACGCGGCTGCGGGCGCTTTCATCCGCGCGCGCGGCGGTATCCCCACGTCCGAGGGCTACCGCGGCTACCCGAAAGCGATCTGCATCTCGCCGAACGAGGTCGTCGTGCACGGCATCCCCGGGGCGCACGTCGTCCGCGAGGGAGACCTCGTCACGATTGACGTCGGAGTCACGCTCGACGGCGCCATCGCCGACAGCGCGTACACGTTCGGAGTGGGAGAGATCGATCCGGAGGCGCAGCGGCTCCTCGACGTCGCGCAGGAGGCGCTCGCGGCCGGGATCGAGCAGGCCGTCGTCGGAAACCGCGTCGGCGACATCTCGCACGCGGTGCAGGAGGTCGTCGAGGGCGCCGGCTTCTCCGTCGTGCGGAGCCTCGTCGGCCACGGCGTCGGCCGGTACTACCACGAGGACCCCCACATCCCGAACTACGGCGAGCCAGGGCGCGGGCCGCGGCTCTCGGAGGGTATGACCATCGCGATCGAGCCCATGATCACGGCGGGCTCGTCCGAGGTCGTCGTCGCCGACGACGGCTGGACGATCTCCACCGCCGACGGCTCCATGGCGGCCCACTTCGAGCACACGGTCGCGATCACCGCCGACGGCCCGCGCATCCTCACCCCGCGTGTCGGTGTCCCGAACAGGGTCAGGTCTTCCACGTTCCGTCCCTGAGCCGCACCCGGTGTCGCAAGGGGGTCAGGTCTTCCACGTTCCATCTCTTGAGCGATCTCGGGATAGCGGGGGCCGGGAACGGAAATGGAACGTGGAAGACCTGACCCCCTCCATCTCGTTCCATCTCTTGAGCGACCTCGGGATAGCGGGGGCCGGGAACGGAAATGGAACGTGGAAGACCTGACCCCCTCCATCTGCTACGATGATGCGCCGCGGTGCGGCAGGCGCGGTTGCGCCGCCATGTCCTGAGAGTCCAAGCGAGACGTACCGATACGAGGTGAGGCTGGGCACGAACGTGGCCGTAAAAGAGGAGAAGATCGAGGTCGAAGGCGAGGTGATCGAAGCGCTCCCGAGCACGATGTTCAGGGTGCAGCTCGACAACGGCCACACCGTCCTCGCCCGCATCTCCGGGAAGATGCGCAAGCACTACATCCGCATCCTCCCGGGCGATCGCGTCAAAGTCGAGCTCTCTCCCTACGACCTCACCCGCGGCCGCATCACGTTCCGCCTCAAGTAGACCCGAGATGAAAGTTCGCCCTTCCGTCAAGCCGATGTGTGATCGCTGCCGCGTGATCAAGCGCCACGGGCGCACGATGGTCATCTGCTCGAACCCTCGGCACAAGCAGAGGCAGGGGTAGCGCTCGTCATGGCACGCATCGCCGGCGTCAACCTCCCGACTCAGAAGCGGCTCGAGATCGGGTTGACGTACATCTACGGGATCGGGCGCTCGACCGCCCAGAAGATCTGCCGCGAGCTCGGCCTCGATCCGAACGAGAAGGTTCGCGATCTCACCGACGAGGAGGTCACGAAGCTCCGCGCGTACATCGACTCGGAGCTCGAGGTGGAGGGCGACCTGCGGCGCGAGCGCGCGCAAGCGATCAAGCGGCTCCAGGAGATCGGGAGCTACCGCGGGATTCGCCACCGCCGCGGCCTCCCCGTGCGCGGCCAGCGCACGAAGACGAACGCGCGCACACGTAAGGGCGTGAAGAAGACCGTCGGGCGCGGGAAGAAGGCGAAGTAGCCGATGGCACCTCCTCGCAAGTCCGCCTCCCGCGGGCGCACGCGGCGGCGCGTCCGGAAGAACATCGCCGTCGGCCAGGCGCACATCAAGGCGACCTTCAACAACACGATCGTCACCCTCACGGATGGCGAGGGCAACGTCATCGTGTGGGAGTCGGCTGGCTCGGCGGGCTTCAAGGGCTCGCGCAAGTCGACGCCGTTCGCGGCGCAGGTGACCGCGGACAACGCGGCGCGGAAGGGGATGGAGCACGGCCTGCAGAAGGTCGAGGTCTTCGTCAAGGGGCCTGGGTCCGGCCGAGAGACGGCCATCCGCTCGCTCCAGGCCGCCGGCCTCGAGATTCTCGGCGTCAAGGACGTGACTCCGCAGGCGCACAACGGCGTCCGGCCTCGCAAGCGGAGGCGTGGCTGATGGCGAGAGACCTCGGGCCGAAGTGCAAGTTGTGCCGGCGGGAGGGCGTGAAGCTCTTCCTCAAGGGCGAGCGCTGTCTTACCGAGAAGTGCGCGGTCGAGCGCCGGAGCTATCCGCCCGGCGAGCACGGCCGCGGGCGCATCAAGCAGAGCGAGTACCTCATCCAGTTGCGTGAGAAGCAGAAGGCGCGCCGGTACTACGGCCTGCTCGAGAAGCAGTTCCGCACGACGTACGAGAAGGCGAGCCGCGCGCAGGGGGCGCCGGGCGAGAACCTGCTCCGGCTGCTCGAGACGAGGCTCGACAACGTCGTCTATCGCCTCGGGTTCGCCGGCTCGCGCGCGCAGGCGCGCCAGCTCGTCCGCCACGGGCACTTCCTCGTCAACGGCCGGCGGGTGAACATCCCGAGCTACGGCGTGCGGCCCGGAGACGTCGTCGCGCTCAAGCCGTCGAGCCCGGTCGAGCAGCTCGTCCGCGACGCGACCGACCTCACGGCGGCGGTGGCGCCGTGGCTCCAAGCCGACCACGAGAACCTCACCGGGACGGTGCTCAAGTGGCCGGAGCGCGCCGAGATCGACACGCCCGTCCAGGAATCGCTCATCGTCGAGCTCTACTCGAAGTAGGGGCGAGGCGTGCCTTGCCCTGATTGACGCAGAGAAAGGATCACGTTGGCCACATCCACCAGCCTGATGGAGTTCCAGATCCCGCGAATCGTCCACGAGGAGATGGACGAGCGCCGCGGCGTGTTCGTGATCGAGCCGCTCGACCGCGGCTTCGGCCACACCTTCGGGAACTCGTTGCGCCGCGTGCTGCTCTCCTCGCTCGAGGGCGCTGCGGTGACCGCCGTCAAGATCGAGGGCGTCGCCCATGAGTTCACGACGCTCCCGGGCGTCCGCGAGGACGTCACCGACATCATCCTGAACCTCAAGAACCTGATCGTGCGGTTGCACGGCGTGTCGCCGGAGATCGAGGTCTACATCGCGAAGAAGGGCCCGGGGGTCGTGACCGCCGCGGACATCGAGGCGCCGGCCGACCTCGAGATCCTGAATCCGGAGCTCGAGATCGCGAACCTCGACGCGAAGGGCAAGCTCGAGATGGCGCTCACCATCGGTCGCGGCCGCGGGTACGTGCCCGCGGAGCTCAACCGCGGGCCTGAGACGACGATCGGCGTCATCCCGATCGACTCGATCTTCTCCCCCGTCCGCCGCGTCGCGTACGAGGTGGAGGCGGCGCGTGTCGGACAGCGCACCGACTACGACAAGCTCGTCCTCGACGTCACGACCGACGGCTCCATCGACCCGCGCGAGGCGATCGCGAAGTCGGCCGAGATCCTCATCCGCCAGCTCGCCATCTTCACCGACCTCGATCGGATCGAGGGCTTCGCGGAGGCGGCTGCGGAGGCGGCTGCGGAGTCTCCGGTGACCCACGGGATGGAGAACTTCCCGATCGAAGAGCTCGAGCTCGGCGTCCGCTCGTACAACTGCCTGAAGCGCGTCGGCATCGAGACGATCGGCGACCTGACGTCGAAGTCCGAGAGCGAGCTCGTGGCCATTCCGAACTTCGGCCGCAAGTCGATCGAGGAGGTCCGCGAGGCGCTCGCGCAGCACGGTCTCACGCTCAAGGGCGAGGAGCTCGCCTGACGCCATGCGCCATCAGCGAGCCGGCAAGAAGCTCGGGCGGGACTCCGCCCATCGCAAGGCGCTCTACTGCAACCTCGCAGGCGCTCTGATCGAGCACGGCCGCATCGAGACGACCGAGGCGAAGGCGAAGGCCGTCAAGCCGTTCGTCGAGAAGATGATCACCCTGGGCAAGCGCGGCGACCTCCACGCTCGTCGGCAGGCGCTCGCCGCGCTCCGCTCGAACGACGTCGTGCACACGCTCTTCGCGACCGTCGCGCCGCGCTTCGCAGATCGGCCGGGCGGCTACACGCGGATCGTGAAGATCGGCCCGCGTCAGGGCGACGCCGCCGAGATGGTCTACCTCGAGCTCGTGGACTACGAGCCGGCGCCGAGCGCGTACGCTCTGGCGCGCGCGAGGCGCGAGCAGGAACCCGCCGCAGCGGACGCCTAGCGGCCCCGGTACGGCGTCGCACCTGGTCGTCCGGGCCGCGCGCGGCTCTACGCTTGGCGGGTGATCCTCCTCGTCTCGATCGCGCTCGCGATCTTCGTGCTCCCGCCGCCGTGGGGGCTCGTGGCGGTCATCGTCGGCGCGACGATCGAGATCGCGGAGACAGGGCTCTTCCTGTGGTGGTCGCAGCGCCGGCGCGCATCGGTCGGGATCGAGTCCCTCGAGGGGACACAGGGGGTGGCGGTGAGCGACGTCCGGCCTGAAGGGCAAGTGAAGGTACGGGGCGAGATCTGGAGGGCGCGCTGCGAGGGCGGCATCGATCGAGGCGTGCGGGTCGTCGTCCGCGAGGTCGATGGACTGACGCTCGTCGTTGAGCCGGTGGACGGGTGATCCTCGCGCTCACGCTCGAGTACGACGGGACGGAGTTCCGCGGGTGGGCGCGGCAGCCGGGGCTGCGCACGGTGGAAGGTGCGCTCCGCGAGGCGCTCGATGCGGTCTTTCCGCGCTGGGACGGGCTTGCGGTCGCCGGGAGGACCGACGCCGGCGTGCACGCGACCGGGCAGGTCGCGAGCGTCGAGGTCGCGGGCGGGCCACCCGCGCAGCGGGTCGCGGAGGCGCTGAACGCCGTGCTGCCGGAGGACGTCGCCGTGCTCGCCGCGAGGGAGGCGCCACCCGGGTTCCACGCCCGCTTCTCCGCTCTCTCGCGTTCGTACCGCTACCGCGTGCTCGTTCGGCGCGTGCGCTCGCCGCTCGCTGCTCGGAGGGCGCTGTGGTGGCCCCGCCCGGTCGATGACGAGGCGCTTCGAGGAGCGGCTGCGCTCCTCCGGGGGGAGCACGACTTCCGAGCCTTCACGCCGACGCAGAGCCAGCACGAGGTCTTCGTGCGAACCGTCCTCGCCGCCGACTGGGAGCATGACGGGGAGCGTCTCGACTTCACCATCACCGCCGATAGCTTCCTCCGGCACATGGTGCGGACGCTCGTGGGAACCATGCTGGACGCGGGTCCTGCCGCTCCCGAGCGGGTCGCGGCCCTGCTCGAAGGTGGGCGCCGCTCCGAGGCCGGGCGCACCGCTCCGCCGTGGGGGCTCTACCTCGAGCGGGTCGAGTACTGAGGTCGAAGACGCAGGCGAGGGCGAGGGAGGCAAGCCTCGCCTCTACGGGCGCTAGACGGCCGAGGCGTACCGCGCAACACCGGGGTCAGGTCCCGTTCGTTGCGCGCGTGCGCGATGCCTTCTCTCGCTGCAACACGGGAGACCTGACCCCGGTGTTGCGCCCGTGGGGGCGACCCTCGGGTCGCCCTGGCGGGACGATCCTCGCCCCCACCGCGCGCGGATACGATCGCTGTGTGCGCTTCCCTGTCGTTCTCTTCGACCTCGACGGCACGCTGATCGACTCCGGGCCGATCATCCTCGCCTCGATGCAACACTCGGTGCGCACCGTGCTCGGGAGGGAGATCGCGGTCGAGGAGCTCGCCGCGACGGTCGGTGGGCAGGGGCTCGTCTCGCAGATGCGCGAGCTCGATCCCGAGCGGGTGGACGAGCTCGTCGAGGCCTACCGGCTCCACAACGAGCCGCTCCACGACACCCTCGAGACGTTCGACGAGGTCGTCTCGCTCCTCCCGCTCCTGCGCGCGGAGGGGAGGAGGCTCGGAGTCGTGACCGCGAAGCGGCACCGGACGGTCGGGCTTGCGTTCGATCGCTTCCCGGAGCTCGCGTCCCAGCTCGACGTCCTCGTCGCGTACGAGGACACCGAACGTCACAAGCCGGATCCCGACCCCGTGGTGGAGGCGCTGAGGCGTCTCGGGGCGACACCGGCGGAGGCCGCCTACGTCGGCGACTCGCCGTTCGACATCCAGGCCGCGCGCTCGGCCGGCGTGTTCTCGGTCGGGGTCGGCTGGGGCGGCATCCACTCCGACGAGCGCCTGCTCGCCGAGCAGCCGGACGCCTTCGTCCGCTCCCCGCAGGAGCTGCTCGATGTCCTCTAGGACGACGACGCCCGCCGAGCGCGCGGCCGAGCTCAGGCGCCTGATCGAGTACCACAACTACCGCTACTACGTGCTCGACGACCCCGAGCTCTCCGACGAGGCGTTCGACGCGCTCTTCGACGAGCTGTGCGCGCTCGAAGAGGAGCACCCCGAGCTCGTCACGCCGGACTCGCCCACGCAGCGGGTTGGCGCTCCTCCCGCCGAGGGCTTTCGGAAGGTCGAGCACCTCTCCCCGATGGGCTCGTTGGAGAAGGTCACGAGCCCCGAGGCGCTCGCCAAGTGGGCCGAGGACGTCCGCAAGCGCCTGGGCACCGACGAGCCGATCGCCTACGTCGTCGAGCCGAAGATCGACGGCTCGGCGGTGTCGCTCGTCTACGAGCGCGGGGTCTTCGTGCGCGGCGCCACGCGCGGCGACGGATTTCGGGGCGAAGACGTGACCGCGAACCTGCGCACGCTCGAGACCGTGCCGCTGCGCATGCTGCTCCCCGAGGGAGAGGAGCCACCGGACGTGCTCGACGTGCGTGGCGAGGTCTACTTCCCGCTCGAGGGCTTCGCCCGCTTCAACGAGGCGCAGGTGGCAGCCGGACGCAAGCCGGCGCCGAATCCGCGCAACGCAGCGGCGGGCTCCCTGCGCCAGCTCGACCCCTCGGTCACCGCCTCCCGGCCGCTCGCGATCTTCGTCTACGGCGTCGGACTGCGTCCTCCCGGCTTCCCGGGCACCCACTTCGAGGGGCTCGCCTGGCTCCGCGAGCGAGGGTTCCGTACGAATCCGCACGTCGAGCGGTTCGAGTCGATCGAGGCGGTCGCGGAGGCGTGCCAGGAGTGGGAGACTCGGCGCGCCGAGCTCGACTACGAAATCGACGGTGTCGTCGTCAAGGTCGACTCCTACGACCAGCAGGACCGTCTGGGCTCGCTCCACGAGCGCCCGCGCTTCGCGAGGGCCTACAAGTGGGCCCCCTCGACGGCGGTGACGCGCCTCCGAAAGATCCACGTCCGCGTCGGACGCACAGGCGTCCTCAACCCGCTCGCCGAGCTCGAGCCGGTGCAGGTCGGCGGCGTCACGGTGTCGAGCGCGACCCTCCACAACGAGGAGGACATCCAGCGCAAGGACATCCGCGAGGGCGACCTCGTCATCGTCCAGCGCGCGGGCGACGTCATCCCGCAGGTCGTCGGGCCCGCGGGCGAGCACGAGCCGGGGACGGTGCCGTGGCGCATGCCCGAGCGCTGCCCGGTCTGCGGAACGCCGGTGGTGAAGCCCGAGGGCGAGGTGATGCACCGCTGCCCGAACCGGGCGTGCCCGTCGCGGGGCCTCGAGACGCTCCAGCACTGGGTGGGGCCGGCGATGGACATCGAAGGCGTGGGCGGCGAGACGGTGAAGAAGCTGTGGGACGAGGGGCTCGTGCGCTCGCTCCCGGACCTCTACCGGCTCACCCAAGCCGAGCTCGAGGCGCTCGAGGGCTTCGCCGAGGTCTCGGCAGCTCGCGCGATCGAGTCGATCCGGCGCTCGAAGGAGCAGCCGTTCGAGCGCGTGCTCTTCGGGTTGAACATTCCGAGCGTCGGCTGGGTGCTGGCCCGCAACCTCGCGCGCCACTTCGGCTCCGTGGACGCGCTCATGGGGGCCACGCTCGAGGAGCTCGAGGAGGTGGAGGGGATCGGACCGGAGCGCGCAGAGCTCGTCGCCGAGTGGTTCGCTGATCCGGAGAATCGCGCTCTCGTCGAAGAGCTCCGCGAGCTCGGTTTGCGCCTGGCGCTCGACGCGTCTGAGAGCCCGACAGAGGGAGGCCCGCTGGCCGGCCGCCAGTACGTGATCACAGGCACGCTCGAGGGCTGGACGCGCGACGAGGCAAAGGCCGCGCTCGAGGCTCTGGGCGCGAAGGTCGTCGGCTCGGTCTCGAGGAAGACGACCGCCGTGATCGTCGGCGAGAACCCGGGAGCGAAGGCGCAGAAGGCCGTCGAGCTCGGCGTCCCGACCCTCTCCGAGGCCGACTTCCGTGCGCTGCTCGAGGGTGACTGAGCGTCAGGAGCCCGCGAGCAGCGTGACGAACCGGTCCTGCGCGGCCCGGGCCGACCAGGCATCCACGGGCGACCCGTTCTGCACGACCGCGAAGGCGTAGCGCGTCCCGACGAGCCCTGCGAGCGCGGACGCGCGACTCGTCGTGCCGGTCTTCGCGCGGACGCGGCCGCGAACGGGAGGTCGCTCGAGTCGATGCTCCAACGTTCCGGAGACCCCTGCCACGGCGAGGGAGCTCACGAACGGCTCACGAAGCTCCGAATCCGCGAGCGCGGCTCGGAGGATCGCGACGAGCGTTCGGGCTGTCGTGCGGTCGTGCGCCGAGAGGCCGGAGCCGTCGACGATGCGGACTCCGGACATGGGGACGCCGGCCTCGACGAGCGTGCGACGGACGACGGCTGCGCCGCCGGCGAACGAGCCGCGGCTCCCGCGCGTCGCACCGAGCGACTTGAGGAGCACCTCGGCGGCGAAGTTGTCGCTGTCGCGATTCAGGAGGCGGACGACGAGCCGCAACGGAGGAGACGCATCCTCTGCGAGCGGCACAGCGGCGAGCGGGGCTACCCCCGTTCCCGGTGATCCGGAGACGAGGATCCCGCGACGCCGGAGCGCCTCGGCGAAGGCGTGCGCTGCAGCGGCAGCCGAGCCGTTCGCGCTCGGGCCGCGGCGGCCCGCGGCGGAGAGAGCGGAGACGGGAGGGGACTCGTCGCCGAGGAACGACGGCTTCCACCCCGGCGCCGCGCGCTGCGTGTCGAAGAGCGACTCGTCTCCGAGCACGCGGCCGTCGATCCGGCGGATGCCGAGCGCCGCGATTCGCGCCGCGAGCCGCTCGAGGTCGCGGATCGAGAGCGTCGGGTCGCCCCCACCCACGAGGTAGAGGTTCCCGTGCCACACGTGCCCGTGCCGGGAGCCGTCGCCCTCGACCGTCGTGCGGAAGCGGTACCGCGGGCCGAGCTCCTCGAGCGCCGCGAAGGCCACCGCCAGCTTCTCGGTCGATGCAGGGCGGAGCGGCATGCGGGCGTTCCAGGCGAGCACGGTCTCCCCCGAGCGCAGATCGACCGCGAGCGCGGCCGTTCTCGAGCGGTCGCCGCCCGGCTGCGCGAGAGCCGCGCGCAGGTCGGCGGCGATGCTGCGGGCCGGAGACCGGGGCTCGCTCGCGCTCGCTGCTCCGGTGAGACACGCGAGCAGGGTCACGGTCGCGACGAGTCGGAGACGGTGCACGAGGCTCAGGGTAGAGCCGCGTCTCGATGTCTCGGCGAGGCAGCCGCTTCGCTCAGCGGTAGACGGTGATCGTCACCGTCCGACGTCCCCACTGGCGGGCGGCGGCGTGGCTCGGCATCCAGAGGTCGATGATGCGCCCCTTGATGGCCGTTCCGACGTCCGCCGCGATCGCATGCCCGTAGCCGGGCACGTGCAGCTTCGTGCCGAGCGGGATGAGCTTCGGGTCGACGGCGACGACGCCCTTGCGCGTCTTGATCCCGAGCGCCGTGCGTCCCGGGAGATGGTACGCGACCGCATCGACGCGGAGCTTGTAGCTCGGCACCCGTTGGACGTGGTCGACCGGCGCGCTGCCGGCGTGACCGGCTCCGAGCGCGAGCGCGGCGCCCGCGGCGGCTGCGAGCGCGACCGTCCGCCGTCGCGATCCTCTCCCGAGCACGAGGGCAGGACCCTACCAGACGTCGGGCCGCCCGTCCTCGCAACACCCCCTGAAGCAGGGATTTTGGCGCGGCTCCGGGTTGCAAGCGTCTTCGGAGGCTGCTAGCCTCCGACACCTGTGACGGGCAGGACCGCCACCGGCGGGGCCGCCCGGCATCGGGGTCGACTCCTCGGTAGGGGCCCGATCGCCGGGTGGGCGCCGATAGCGAGTCTCGTCGCGGCGCTGGCCGTGGGGCTCCTGCTTGCCGTCGGTTCCGCCTCCGCGCAGTCGATCCAGTCGAAGCGCGAGCAGGCACAGGCGATCATGGCCCAGATCGAGCAACTCGACCTCGAGGTCGCGCAGGCCGCGGAAGCATGGAACCTCGCGAACATCGAGCTGGACAGGATCGAGGCCGACCTCGCCTCGAACGGCCGCCACCTCGTCGCGGCGCGAAAGAGCCTCCGGGTCGCCCAGCAACGGATCGCGCAGCGGCTGCGCGATCTGTACGTGAACGGAGACGGGGACTCGACGCTCGAGGTCATCCTCGGCGCGAAGAGCCTGGACGACGTCATCGATCGGCTCGACGCCATCAACCGGGTGACGAGTCAGGACGCCGAGATCCTCCGCGACGTCAAGCGGTACCGCAAGGAGGTCGAGGCCCGCAGGGCCCGGCTGAAGGAGGCGAGAGCCGCGCAGGAGCGGATCGTCGCCGAGCGCGCCGCGCAGCGCCGGGAGATCGAGGCGCGGCTCGCCGACCGGCAGCGACTGCTCTCGTCCGTCCGGGACGAGATCGCGAGGATGCAGGCCGAAGAGCGCCGTCGGCAGGCTGCGCTCGCAGCCCAGGCTCGAGCCCGGCTCGCAGCCCAGCAGGCGGCCGCCCAGGAGGCGATCGCGAGCGCCGCGGACGCCGGGGTCGCCGCGCCTCAGGAGGCCGCCGTGCCGATCGCGGCGCCGCCGGACGGTGATCGCGCGGCGCAGGTCGTCGCCATCGCGATGCAGTACCTCGGCGTCCCGTACAAGTGGGGCGGTGCGAGCCCGTCCGAGGGCTTCGACTGCTCCGGCTTCATCATGTACGTCTACGCGCAGATCGGGATCTCGCTCCCGCACCATGCGGCCTCCCAGTACGCCTACGGCGTGCCGGTCTCGCGGGATCAGCTCGCGCCTGGAGACCTCGTGTTCTTCAGCGGGCTCGGCCACGCGGGGATCTACATCGGCGGTGGACAGTTCATCCACGCGCCGCACACCGGCGACGTCGTCAAGATCTCCTCGATGGACGAGCGCTGGGGCTCGTATGTCGGTGCGCGCCGAATCCTCTGAGGCGCGCGAGCCTCAGGCGGCGTAGAGCGCGTCGATCTCGGCGCGGAAGTGCTCGATGACTGCGCTTCTTCGCAGCTTGAGCGTCGGTGTGACCTCGCCGGCCTCCATCGTGAAGTCGCGGGGGACGATCGCGAAGCGCTTGATCTGCTCGTAGCGCGATCGCTCCCGGTTCACCTCGTCGACGACTCCCTGGATGAGCTCCCGGACGCGCTCGTCGCGGGCGAGGGTCTCCACATCGCCCGGAATGCCCCGAGCTGCGGCCCAGCGCCCGATCTCCTCCGGGTCGAGGGTGACGAGTGCGGCGACGTACGGCCTGCGATCCCCGACGACGAGCGCCTGGGAGATGTACCTCGACGTCTTGAGGTCGTTCTCGAGGTTCTGCGGGGCGACGTTCTTGCCTCCGGCGGTGACGATGATGTCCTTCTTGCGATCGGTGATGTGGAGGAAGCCGTCCTCGTCCAGGCTCCCGATGTCGCCCGTGCGCAGCCAGCCGTCGGGTGTGAGCACCTCCGCGGTCGCTTCGGGGTCCTTGAAGTACCCCTGGAAGACGGTCTCGCTCCGGATGAGGATCTCTCCGTCGTCGTCGATCCGGATCTCGACGCCGGGGAGCGGAGGCCCGACCGATCCGAACCGGTACCGCTCGGGCCGATTCGTGGTCGCGGCGGTGGTGCACTCGCTGAGGCCGTAGCCCTCGAGGATGCGGATGCCGATCGCGTCGAAGAACTCTGCGATCTCGGCGGCGAGCGGCGCACCGCCGGAGATCGGGAGCCGGAGACGACCGCCGACCCGCTCGCGCACCTTCGAGAACACGAGTCGGTCCGCGACGCGGTGCTGGAGCGCGAGGAGCCTCGGGATGGGCTTGCCTTCCGACTGGAGGCGGCTGACCTCGCGTCCGATCGGCAGTGACCAGTCGATCAGGCGCCGCTTCAGGCCCGTCGCCTCGTCGAAGCGCCCCTGGATGGCTGCGTGCACCTTCTCGAACACCCGCGGCACGCTGGGCAGCACCGTCGGCCGCACCGCGAGCAGCGCCTCTCCGACGCGGAGCGGGTCGGCGAGGAAGGCGATCGTGAAGCCGACATACGCCCCGCTCAGGTGCATCAAGCGCCCGAAGTTGTGTGCGAGCGGCAGGTAGAGGAGCATCACGTCGTCGGACCGGTAGTGGCTCTCCATCTGGTCCGAGACGGCCGCCATCGCGTAGTAGTTGCGGTGGCTGATCATGCAGCCCTTCGGCGGCCCGGTCGTGCCCGAGGTGTAGATGATCGTGAAGAGGTCGTCCTCGGCGATGGCAGCCGAGGCCTCGTCGAGCGCGGTCGGGTTCTCGTCGGCGAACGCCCGCCCCTCGGCGGCGAGCGCTCCGAGGTCGTCGAAGGTGAGCACGTGCTGGAGCCGCTCGAGCGCGGCCGCGACCTCGTCGACCTTGGCGCGCTGGTCTGCGTCTTCACAGAGGACGCCGACGGCCTCGGAGTGCCCGAGCAGGTAGCCGACGTCTTTCGACGAGCTGTTGGCGTAGATCGGGACGCCAACAGCTCCGATCAGGCCGAGCGCGTAGTCGAAGAGCGCCCACTCGAGGCTGTTCCGTGCGAGCAGGCCGAAGGCGTCGCCCTTGCGCACCCCGCGCCAGAGCAGACCGTTCGCGTACGCGCGGACGAGCTCGTCGGCCTCCGACCACGTAACGGGTGACCAACCCTCCCGACCCTCGACCAGGTAGGCCGGATGCGTTCGGCCCGCGGCCACTGCGTCGCGCCAGAGCCGAGCGATCGTGCGTCGGATCGGCCGGATCTCTCCGGATCCCGTCGCGCCCACGCCTGGGAGCTTACTCGGAGGGGTGCGCCCGTGGACGGCGAAGTCGGCTGGTCCCCTCTACAGTTCGCTCTCCATGCGCACAACCTGGAACGGCTCCCTCAGCTTCGGCCTCGTCTCGATCCCCGTCGGGCTCGCCCCTGCGACCAAGCCGGCGGCGCGGCAGTCGGACGTCTCCTTCCGGCTCCTCCATCGCGAGTGCGCGACGCCGATCAAGCAGAAGCGCTGGTGCCCCACCCACGATCGGGAGGTCTCCCAGGACGAGATCGTCCGCGGGTACGAGGTTGCGAAGGGGCGGTTCGTGATCGTCGAGGACGCCGATCTGGAGGCGCTCGAGCGCCGGGACGACTCGCGGGCGATCGAGATTCGCACGTTCGTGCCCGTCGCGTCGGTCGATCCCATCTTCTTCGACCGCCACTACTACCTCGTGCCGGCCACGACGCAGGCCCAGCGGCGGCCGTACGTCCTCCTGCTCGAGGCGATGCGTCAGACCGAGACCGCCGCGCTGGGTCGCTTCGTACGCGCGGGGCGGGAGAGCCTCTGCCTCGTGCGGGCGAGGGGAGACGCCTTGGTTCTCGAGACGCTCTTCGTGGCCGAGGACGTGTACTCGCAGGCCGAGATCGCGGAAGCCGTCGCGGCGACCGAGGTCAGGGAGCCCGAGCTCGAGCTCGCCCGACAGGTGATCGAGAGCATGGCCGGCGACTTCGACCCCGCCGAGCTCGTCAGCGAGTACCGCCGCGATCTGCGAGCGCTCCTCGACGCGAGGCTGCGCGGGGAGGAGATCGCCGAGCCCGAGCCGGTCGCCGAGGCGCCCGTGGTCGACCTCATGGAGGCGCTCAAGGCGAGCGTCCAGGCGGCCAAGAAGCGGAGCGCAACGCGGGCGGCGCCGCCGAAGAGCAAGGCCGCCTCGCGCCCGCGCGCCCGCGCCTCGTAGGCGGGTCTCGCTCTCTGCGCTGATCCGCCGTCGCCCGAAGGTCGTACAGACCTTCGACAGATGTCGTTTCGACCCTCAGGAGGGGAGAGATGAAGAAGCTCGTCGCGCTCGTCGCGGTGCTCGCGACGACGGCCCTCGGCGCTATCGCGCTCGCTGCCCCCGCCACCGGCCAGGGGCGCCCGACTGCACCCTCGCCAAACCTCGTCGACACCGCGATCGCCGCCAACGCCGCCGGGGACTTCGATGTCCTGCTCTGCCTCGTGACCAAGTACCCTGACCTCGTCGCGACGCTGAGCCAGCGCGGGCAGCTCACGGTGTTCGCTCCGACGGACGCCGCCTTCGCCCGGATCGGGCTCACCGAGGCGAACTGCGCGGAGTTCCAGGCGGCGAACGCCGAGACGGTGAAGAACATCCTCGCCTACCACGTCACCGTCGGCCGACGGGACGCCGCAAGCGTCGTGGGCTCGACTCGGATCCGCATGCTGAACGGCCAGTTCGCGGAGGTGACGTCGAGCGGCGGCTCGGCCTTCATCGACGGCGCCGAGATCCTCGTCACCGACGTGAAGGCGACGAACGGGATCATCCACGTCGTCGGCGGGGTGCTCCTCCCGTAAGCGCTGCTGCCACGACCCGCACGAGGCCCGGCGGCCGGCCGGGCCTCGTGCGCCGCGTCGCGTCAGCGGTGGGGGGCGGCCGCCGCGCCGAGCGCGTCGAGCGTTGCCTGGAAGAGCGTCTTGTCGATCTTCCCCTGGTAGATCGGCACGCCCTCCTCGATGCAGATGCGGATGACCTCCTCGCGGTCCATCCCCGTCTCCTTCGCGATCTCGTCGGGCGTCAGGTGGTTAGCCATGCGAGCCTCCTCCGGGCATCAAAAAAGCCCGCCGGCGCAGACCGCACGGTCGGGCTCGTCGGGGACGCGAGCGGCGAGCGTCACGCGGCTCGCCTCTCGAACGTCGTCGTCATCGAGCTCAGGATACTCGGCTCCGGCCTCGCCGCGCAACGCCTGCGGGACGCGCCTCGAGCGGACGCGCTACGCTTTCGCACGCTCGGGGTGTGGCGCAGCCTGGTAGCGCGCTCCGTTCGGGTCGGAGAGGTCCCCAGTTCAAATCTGGGCACCCCGATCGCGCATGGAGGAACCGCGCGCGGTTCCTCCATGCGCTCGAGCACGCGTGCTGCTTACACGCGCACGACCGAGAGCAGGTACTCCTGCGGGAGCCTGAACGCGCCGTCCTGCGCGACGTTCGCGTCCCGCCAGACCGCGACGATCGCCTCGCGCAGCTCTCCAAACCGCTCACCAAGCATCGCTTGGGCCGTGACGAGCGGTGGGAACGTGCTCAGGAAGAAGTCGGCGAAGCTCTCGACCGAATCGTCGACGATCCAGTTCACGTGCCGGTCCACCTCGATGGAGCGGGCGGCGTCGCCGAACATCTCGTGGATGTACTCCTCGCGACCCCAGAGGACGGGCGGCGAGGCGTACTCGGGAGGCGGCGGCAGGAACGGCGCGCCGGCCGCAAACGTCTTTCCCACCGTTCCATCGGCCGTCCAGGTTGCCGTCACGATCATCCCCCCGGGGCGACAGACGCGCAGCATCTCGTCGGCGGCCCGCCGGTGCCGAGGCGCGAACATGTGCCCGAACGTCGAGAGGACGCGATCGAAGGAGTCGTCGGGAAAGGGCAGCTCCTCGGCGTCGCCCTCGACCCAGGTGATCTCGACGCCTTCGCGTTCCGCCTTCGTCCGCCCGCGCTCGAGCAGCGCGGGAGCGAGGTCGACTCCGGTCACCCGCGCCCCGATCCGCGCCGCCGGAAGCGACGCGTTCCCCGCGCCGCAGGCGACGTCGAGCACCTCGAGCCCCGGCTCGAGCTCCGCCCGCATGGCCGTGAGCTCTCCCACGTCCGCGATGCGCTCGGAGAGCAATGCGTAGTCCCCTGCGCTCCAGAGATCGCGCTGTCTCGCCTTGTACTCGTCGTACTCGTCGAGCTGGACACTCATCTCGAACCTCCTCGTCGTGACTACGAGCCCGGAGGTGAGTGTCGCGACGCGCGCTCTCCGTTACGCGAGCTCCGACTGCGACCAGCCTCTGAACGCGGCCAGGAGCGCCTCGCGGGCGTCGTCCGAGAGCGACTCCTCCGGCACGTAGCCGAGAACCGCGATCGTCTGCTCCATCTGCTCGAGGTACGTCCGGCAGTACGGGCACTCGTCGAGGTGCGCCTCGAAGCGGATGCGATCCTCCACCGAGAGGCGGCCTTCGATGTAGTCGGTTACGAGCTCGACGAGCTCGCGGCACTCCAGCTCGCGGTCCCGTCGCTCGTTCACAATCTCTCCTTCTCTTAGTAGCGCTCGATCGCGGTCTGCACCTTCGAGCGCGCGCGGTGGAGGAGCACGCGCTGGTTCGTCTCGCTCAGGCCGAGGACGTCACACGTCTCCGCGGCCCCGAAGCCCTCCAGGTCGCGCAGGACGAGCACGGCACGCTGGGCCGGAGGGAGCGACTCGATCGCTCGCAGGAGCACGTCGCGCAGCTCGGAGGCGAGGATCTCGTCCTCCGGGAGGGGCCAAGGAGCCGGAGGTGTGGCCCAGTGCCCGGCCCAGCGGTCGCTCGGCGGCCGGAAGCGTGCCGGATCGACGGCCGGCTCCTCGTCCGGAGGAAGCGGCGCGGATCGTCGCTCGGCGCGTGCATGCGCGCGCGCGAGGTTGACGACGATCCCGAGCACCCAGGTGCGGAGGCTCGAGCGACGCTCGAAGCGATCGAGGCTGCGGAGGACGACGAGCCACGCCTCCTGGACGACCTCCTCCGCGACGGCACGGCTTGCGACGTACACACAGGCCAGCCGCAGCATCGTTCCGCCCCATGCCTCCACGAGCGCCGCGAAGGTCCGCTCGTCGCCCCGGGAGAGGGCGGAGACGAGCTCGGTGTCCTCGTGGCGCACGAGCGTCCCAGGCGACCTGACGCGTTGCACGGGCCGAGTGTGCCAGCGCCCCCGACGTCCCGCTGCACGCTCCCGGCTATCGTCGGCTCGATGCTGCGCGCTGTGCTCTTCGACGTCGACTTCACGCTCTTCCGACCCGGGCCCGAGCTCGGCCCCGAGGGGTATCGACGCGTCGGCGAGCGCCACGGTTTCGCGCTCGACCCGAGCCTGTACGAGCACGCCCGTGAGGCGGCGCTCGACGCGCTCCAGCGCCACCACGAGCTCGTCCACGACGAGGAGGTGTGGTTCGCCTTCACGGAGCGGATCGTCCTCGGGATGGGTGGGGATCCCGCGCGCGCTCGCGCCTGCGCCATCGACATGGTGCGCGAGTGGGAGCGGCACGAGAACTTCCTCCTGTACGAGGACGCGCCCCCGGTGCTCGAGGAGCTCCGCCGTCACGGGCTCCTGATCGGGCTCGTCTCGAACGGGCAGCGCGACCTCGAGGAGTTCGTCGCCCACCACGGCCTCGCGGTGGACGCGACCGTCGGCTCGCGCTCTCACGGGCGCGTCAAGCCGCACCCGTCCATCTTCGTCGCCGCCCTCGAGGCGCTCGGGGTCGGCCCTGCTGAGGCGGCCATGGTCGGCGACTCCTACGAGGACGACATCGAGGGTGCGCGGGCTCTCGGCATGCGCGCGATCCTCCTCGACCGCGACGGGCGCTACCCCGACGTCCCCGACCGGATCGACACGCTCCTCGCTCTTCCGGCTGCGCTCGGTGTGGGCATCGGATAGCGCGTAGGGAGTACGCGGGCAGAGCCGGTCCTCCCGTCCGTGGACCGGCGGCGCTCGGATTGCGATTCGGGGGAGCGCCCGCAGCGCGCCGGGGCCTCCGACCTGGGGCGCCCGGTCGGGCCGTCTGCCGCCTGGTCGCGCTTGATCGCGGCGCGTGCAACGCGCTGGCCACGGTCGTGGCGAGCCAGCCGCCTCTGCCCCTGGACGCGTCCGATCGCAGCGCGTGCAGACCTCGTGGCTCTGAGCCACGAAGTCGTGGCTCGCATCGGTCTCGAACGGGTCGGTCTCGAGCCGCCTCAGTCGAGCCCGAGCTCACGGCGCCAGGCGCTGGTGTGTGAGCCGAGAGGGGCGGCCTCTGCGGCGGGCGGCGTCTCGCCGAATGCTGCAGCCGCCTCTGCGCGCGTCCAGACGGGGCCGACGCAGACGTCTTCGCGGTCGCAGCGTGCGAGCCAGGCCTCGAGCGTCTGGGCGCGGAAGACCGTCGCGAGCTCCGCCGCGAGGGCCTCCTGATCCTCGTCGTACTGTCGGTCGGCGAGGTCGGGGCGCTCGATGATCTCGCAGAGCCGCCGATAGAACTTCGGCTCGAGGGCTGCGACCGTGAGGTGGCGTCTGTCGGCTGTCTCGTAGGTCCGGTAGCAGGCGAGCCCCCCGGTGAGGAGGCGCGGTACCGGCTCGCCGCCGAGTCGGTGGGCGACGAGGTCGTGCGAGCGGTGGGTCATGGACACGACGACGCGCGCGCCGCGCCCCGTGCGGCCGCGCTCGAGGAGCGCGGCGAGGATCTCGATGACGGCGCCGAGCGCCCCAGCGGCGAGATCGGCTACCTGGACGGGCGGCGGGGCGGGCGCCGTGTCCTCGAGCACGCCAGCCCAGCCGAGGTAGTTGAGGTCGTGGCCGGCTCGGTCGCGGTGCGGCCCGCGGTCGCCGAAGCCGGTGATCGAGCAGTAGACGACGCGCTCGGGCACGTGTTCGGGGCCGACCCCGAGCCTCGTGGCGACCCCCGGGCGATAGCCCTCCAGCACCACGTCGGCGCGCGCGCAGAGCGCCTGCGCGAACGCCGCGTCGCGGGGCAGGTCGCAGACGACGGACTCCGCTCCCGCGCGGAGAGCGGCATCCCAGGCCGGGGCGGCCACGCGCATGGGGTCGCCGTCGGGCGGCTCGACGCGGACGACGCGGGCGCCGAGCCGCTGGAGCTCGCGGGCTGCGTACGCGCCCGGGAGGTAGCGGGTGAAGTCGACGACGAGCGTGCCCGCGAGCGGTTGCACCGACGCGGAGCGTACCTCTATCCTCGACGTCGTTGACTGACCGTTCAATCGCTACCCCGGACAAGCGCCGGCAGATCCTCGATGCGGCCGTGCGGACGTTCGCCGACCTCGGCTTCCACGGGGCGCGCGTGAGCGACATCGCCGAGCACGCGGGTGTCGCACACGGGCTCCTCTACCACTACTTCGCCTCGAAGGAGGACGTGCTGCAGACGATCTTTCGCGAGAACTGGGGCGCGCTGCTCGAGCGGTTCCGCGCGGTGGAGCGCGCCGACGAGTCTGCCGCCGACAAGCTCGCCGGTATCGCGAAGATCCTGCTCCGGACGTGGCGCAACGATCCCGCGCTCGTCACCGTGATGGTCCGCGAGGTCGCCCGCAGCCCGAAGCTCCAGAGCCAGGTCGAGGAGGTGCGCGAGGTGTTCTCCATCCTCGAGCGCGTGATCCTCGAAGGGCAACGGCGAGGCGAGTTCCGTGCCGACATCGACGCGCGTCTCGCGAGCTGGATCCTGTACGGGGGGCTCGAGGAGGTGCTCACCGGCTGGGTGCTCGGCGGTCTCAGCGACAGCGCGACGGACGTCGAGCGCGCCGAGCGCACCGCGATCGACCTCGCCCTCCGCGGTCTCGCCGCATAGGCCGAAGCCTCGGGCTCGTCGACCTGACCCGAGGCATCGACCGGGATCGCGCCGAGGAGCGCTCGGGCGGCGGAGCCGGGCCGTGTCGGTCGGGCGGAGCGTCGGCGGCGAGCTCGACGCGGCGACCAGGGACGAGCTCGCCTGTTCCCGGGCGCCTGCGCCCGATCCTCGGCTACCGGGACGGCGAGGAGCCCTAGCGAAACGCGTTCTGCCCGGTCAGCGCTTGACCCACGACGAGCGTGTGCACTTCGTGCGTGCCCTCGTAGGTGAGCACCGACTCGAGGTTGTTCACGTGCCGGATGACCGGGTACTCGAGCGTGACGCCGTTCGCTCCGAGGATGGTGCGCGCCGTCCGTGCCACCTCGATCGCTCCGCGGACGTTGCCCATCTTCCCGAGCGAGACGTGCTCGGGCCGGAGCGTCCCCGCATCCTTCATGCGTCCGAGGTGGAGAGCGACGAGGAAGCCGCGGTTGAGCTCGAGCGCCATCTCGGCGAGCTTCTGTTGGGTGAGCTGGTAGGCGGCGATCGGCTTCCCGAAGACGATCCGTTCCTTCGCGTACTCGAGCGCGGCCTCGAAGCACGCCCGGCCCGAGCCGACCGCGCCGAAGACGATCCCGAAGCGGGCCTCGTTCAGGCACGAGAGCGGGCCTCGCAGAGTGGAGACCTCGGGGAGCCGGTTCTCCTCTGGAACCCGGACGTCCTGGAGCACGAGCTCAGAGGTGACCGACGCGCGCAGAGAGAGCTTCTTGTGGATCTCGGGCGCCGAGAAGCCCGGCATGTCCTTCTCGACGATGAAGCCATGGATCCGACCCTCGTCGGTGCGCGCCCAGACGATGGCCATGTCGGCGATCGTCCCGTTCGTGATCCACATCTTGGCGCCGTTCAGGATCCAGTCCGAGCCGTCCCGCCGGGCGTGCGTCCGCATCGATGCAGGATCGGAGCCCGCGTCGGGCTCGGTCAGCCCGAAGCAGCCGATGATCTCACCGGCGTGCATCGGCGGGAGCCAGCGCTCCTTCTGCTCCTCGGATCCGAACTTCCAGATCGGGAACATCGCGAGCGACCCCTGGACGGACACCGCGCTGCGCACTCCCGCGTCACCGGCCTCGAGCTCCATGCAGGTGAGGCCGTAGGCGACGGCGCTTGCCCCGGGGAGACCGTAGCCGTCGAGGTGCATCCCGAGCAGTCCGAGCTTCGCCAGCTCGGCGAAGATCTCGCGTGGGAAGACACCTCGCTCGAACCAGTCCGCGACCTCTGGGAGGACGTACTCGCGAACGAACTGCCGCACGGTGTCGCGAATCGCGCGCTCCTCGTCGTCGAGGAGCGAGTCGATCGCCAGGTAGTCGAGGGGGTCGAGCGCGGGAGCCTGCGTCGTCGTTGCCATGCGGACATCCTACGAGACGAGGCATAGGCCTTGACCCCGGTACCGGCGAGCCTCTAGACTGGGCGTTGACTGACTAGTCAATCGACGGAGCGAGGAACATGAACGCAGTAGAGACCGGCGTCGCGGGCGGTGTCTCGTTCGCGCTGACGTCCGAGCAGCGCGAGCTCCGTGCGCTGGCACGCGAGTTCGCGGAGAAGGAGATCCGCCCGAAGGCGGCCGAGTACGACGAGCACTCGACTCACCCCGCCGATGTGATCGCGAAGGCGCACGAGCTCGGGTTGATGAACCTCCACATCCCCGAGGCGTACGGCGGGCCGGGCCTTCCGGCCTTCGACGGCATGCTCGTCGCCGAGGAGCTCAACTGGGGCTGCTCCGGGATCGCGACCTCGATCCTCGCCAACGGCCTCGGTGCTGGCCCGGTGATCATCGCCGGGACGGACGAGCAGAAGGCGCGGTGGCTGCCGCCGCTCCTCGAGGAGCCGATCCTCTGCTCCTTCGGGCTGACCGAGCCCGATGCTGGCTCCGACGTCGCGCGCATGAAGGCCACTGCCGAGCGCCGTGGGAGCGAGTACGTCCTGAACGGCTCGAAGACGTTCATCACGAACGCGGGCCACGCTGCCTGGACGGTCGTCTTCGCGAAGACGGATCCGAGCAAGGGGCATCGCGGAATCTCGGCGTTCGTCGTCCCGATGGACACGCCCGGAGTCCAGATCGAGAAGCACCTGGACAAGATGGGGCAGCGGGCGACCGACACCTCGGCCTTCGCGCTCACCGACGTCGTCGTTCCGGCGGAGAACCGCCTCGGGGAGGAGGGCGAGGGGTTCAAGATCGCCATGAAGACGCTCGACTTCACCCGGCCCGGGACGGCGGCGGGCGCGGTGGGCGTTGCGCAGGCGGCCTACGAGCTCGCCGTCGAGTACGCGAAGGAGCGCGTCACCTTCGACGTGCCGATCGCGATGCACCAAGGGGTGAACTTCCTCATCGCGGACATGGCGACCGAGATCGAGGCGGCGCGACTCCTCGTCTGGCAGTCCGCGTGGCTGCACGACCAGGGTGTGCGGGCGACGCTCCAGTCCTCCTTCGCGAAGCGCTTCGCCGCAGACACGGCGATGAAGGTGACAACCGACGCGGTGCAGGTGTTCGGCGGCTACGGCTACATCAAGGAGTACCCGGTCGAGAAGCTCATGCGCGACGCAAAGCTGTTCCAGATCTACGAGGGCACCTCGCAGATCCAGCGTCTCGTCATCGCCAAGGAGATCTTCCTTCCCCGGGGCGATTGAGGTCGTTCAGCGGATAGTAGAGTCGGGTCGTGGCGCTGGAGATCGATCTCTCGGGTCGGGTAGCTCTCGTGACCGGCGGCTCGCGGGGCCTCGGCCGTGCGGATGCGCTCACGCTCGCGCGTGCGGGAGCCGACGTGGCGATCGCGGACATCCTCGTCGAGTCCGAGCTCTCAGAGGAGACCGATCGGTACGGCGCCCTCGCGACCGCGGCGCGAGCTCAGGGGATGGTGCACACGGAGGAGACGGTCGCCGAGATTCGCGAGATGGGTCGGCGCGCGCTCGCGGTTCGATGCGATGTGACCGATCGCGAGCAGGTCGCGGCCGCGGTCGAACGAACGGTTGCCGAGCTCGGCTCCGTCGACATCCTCGTGAACAACGCTGCCACCCTCGATCACGTCGGACAGTTCCACGACCAGCGTCCGGACCTCTGGGAGCGCGATCTGCGTGTGAACCTGACCGGGTCGTTCAACTGCGCGCAGGCCGTCTGGCCCCACATGAAGGAACGAGGGTGGGGGCGGATCGTCAACATGTCGTCGGTCGCAGGCACGCTCGGAGGGTTCGGGCAAGCGAGCTACTCGACGACCAAGGCCGGCATCCTCGGTCTGACGAAGACCCTCGCGATGGAGGGAGGCCGTCACGGGATCACGTGCAACGCGATCGTTCCGGGGATCATCGGGACGGAGGCCTTCCATCTCGCGAACCCGGTCATGAACGAGCGCATCGCGGCCCGGACCGTGTTCAAGCGCCCGGGCGAGCCACAAGACATCGCGAATGCGGTCGCGTTCCTCTGCTCCGACCTCGCCGGCTACATCACAGGGGTCGAGCTCTACGTCTCCGGCGGCATCGAGCTCTTCGTCTTCTAAGGCCCGGCCCCACGGGGCACCCCAGCCCACCACCCGCCTTCGATCCTATCGGCGAACTACGCGCAGGTGGGAAACGGAAGCGTGTCGAGAGATCAACGACCGCGCAGGGCGTCCCGGCTTGCTCACCACCCATGGCCGCTACAATCTCGCGCTCGGTGCGCGCCGACTCTCCGCTCTTCTCGACCAGCGTGCATCGACGCAGGCGAAGCCGGTCGATGTCGCGCACCCTGGCCCTGACGCTCGGCGCCGTCGTCGCGCTCGGACTCCTCGTCGGCCTCGCCTTCGCGGGCTCTCCACGAACGCTCGCCGACGGGACGCGGATCGCGGGCGTCGACGTCGGGGGCCTGTCGCAGAGGGAGGCGATCGCGGCGCTCGAAGCCAGGTTCGACGCAATCGCGTCCACGTCCGTCCGGTTCACCGTGGACGGGAGGTCCTTTCCGCTCACCGCAGAGCAGCTCGGCGTCCGGCCGGACTGGCGTGGAGCGGTCGCGGCGGCCCTGCGCTCCAGCGACGGCTTCGCGCCGATCCGTGGTTTCCGTCGGCTCCACACGCGCTTCTTCGGCGCCGAGATCGTGCCGGCGGTCGCCGTCTCGAGCGGCGCCCTCGAGTACGCCCTCGACGAGATCGCGAAGACGGTCGATCGCCCGTCGTCGAGCGCTGCTCTCGTGCGCCGGGGCCTCACGATCTCCCTCGTGCCCGAGCAGGCAGGACGTCGGCTCGACCGCGACGCAGCCGCTGCCGTTATCGCTCGGAGCGTCGGGTCGCTCGAGCGCAGCGCTGCGCCGGTCGCTCTCCCGGTTGTCGCCTTGCCTCCGCTCGTGACCGCGGATCAGCTCCGCCCCGTCGCCCGCCGAGCGCGCATCGCTCTCTCCGCTCCCGTCATCCTCCGCGGCGAGAGCCGGAGCTGGCGGATCCCGCGCCGGAGGATCGCCCGCCTGCTCGCGCTGCCGCGTGACGGCGCCACGAAGCTCGCCATCGCCGGGCCGGATGCAGACGAGTTCTTCGCCTCGTTGGCGAGGCGAGTGACGAGGCCTCCGGTCGATGCGAGCTTCGCCGTGGCCGGCGAGAAGGTCTCGATCGTGCCGTCGCGCGACGGGGTCGAGCTCGACGTGCCGCGAACCGCCCGCGCGCTGCTTCGCGCGGCGCTCTCGCCGACGAGTCGCATCGCGTCGGTGTCGGTCGTGAAGGCGTCGCCGGAGATCACGACCGCCGACGCCCGCGCGATGGGCATCACCAGGCGGTTGTCGATCTACAAGACGTACAACTCCGGAACGGCAGACCGCATCACGAACTTGCGCCTCGGAGTGTCGCTCCTCGACGGCACCCTCGTCCCTCCGGGGGGCACGTTCTCGCTGAACGGCACGATCGGCGAGCGGACCGCCGAGCGGGGGTTCAAGCCCGCTCCGGTCATCATCGGCACCGAGTACGCGGAGGAGGTTGGCGGCGGCACCTCGCAGGTCGCGACGACGGTCTTCAACGCCGCGTGGGAGGCGGGCCTGGAGATCACCGAGCGCAACCCGCACTCCCTCTACATCAGCCGCTACCAGCTCGGCCGGGACGCGACTGTCTACTGGCCGACGCTCGACCTCCGCTTTCGGAACGACACGAAGACCTGGGTTCTCGTGAAGGGCTTCGTCGAGGCAGACGGGATCGCGGTCGGGATCTACGGAGGTGAGAAGCGGCGCGTGGTGAGCTCGCCGGGGACGATCGAGACGACCGGCCCGCCTCCCGTTCGCCGGATCAAGGATCCGACGCTCCCGAAGGGCAAGGTCGTCGTCGAGGAGAGCGGGACGGCTCCGAGCCGAACCGTCGTCACGAGGAAGGTGTACGGCTCCGACGGCAGGCTCATCCACGACGAGACCTGGACGACGAGCTACAAGGGGGAGCCGCGCATTCTCCGCGTCGGTACGAAGGTCGCGGCCGGCCAGGAGAGGACTCGCAAGGCGGGCACGAGCTCCTCGACGTCGCCCGCCGCCCCGACGCGCTCGCCTACGCCCGCCCCTCGGCCCTAGCGATCGCGTCGGCGAGCCACGCCGGCACGCGGGTCGGCCGATACGTCTCCCGATCGACCGCAGCATGTGCCGTGTACCCGTCCGCGACGAGCTCGCCGCCGCGCTCGATCGCGTACTCGTAGCGGAACCGGGCTCCCCGCAGATCCGTGCACCGCGTCCAGATCGTGAGCACGTCGTCGAAGCCCGCTGCACGGAGGTATCGGAGGTGTACCTCGGTCGTGAGCGCCTCGATGCCGCGCTCCCGAATAGCCTCGTACCCGCCCGCGAACGTCTCCAGGTACGCGATCCGCGCGACCTCGAGCCAGACGACGAACGACGCGTGGTGCGCGATGCCTTGGGCGTCCGTCTCCGCGAAGCGCACACGGACGTCGGTGGAGAACGAGAACCCGTCCACGGAGGGAACCCTAGAATCGCGCTGTGGCCGTCGCCGAGCTTGCCGCGCTGATCCGCGAGCGACAGCCGTGCGTCGTCTTGACCGGAGCCGGCATCTCGACCGAGAGCGGGATCCCCGACTTCCGCTCTGCGACCGGGATCTGGGCGGAGGTCGATCCCTTCGAGGTCGCGTCGATCCAGGCGTTTCGTCGCGATCCGGAGCGGGTCTGGCGCTTCTACCGGCAGCGGATCGACCTCCTGCGGCAGGCGGAGCCGAACGCGGGCCACCTCGCGCTCGCGGAGCTCGAGGCGCGCGGCTTCGTCCGCGCGGTCGTCACGCAGAACATCGACACCCTCCACTCTCGAGCCGGGAGTAAAGAGGTCGTCGAGGTACACGGCTCGATCCGCTCGGCGCAGTGCCTGGAGTGCCTGTGGTCGGAGCCAGCCGAGAAGGTGCTCGCGCAGCTCGAGGAGCGGCCGGCGCCCCTCTGCCCGCACTGTCACGCTGTTCTGAAGCCGGGGGTCGTGCTCTTCGGCGAGCTGCTCCCGGCCGCCGCGATGGAGCGCGCGGTCGAGCTGGCGCGCTCGTCCGCGCTCGTGCTCGTCGTCGGCTCGTCGCTCGAGGTCTGGCCCGTCGCCGGGCTGCCGCTCGAGGCTCCGGCGTTCGCGATCGTGAACCGCGGGCCGACGGCGCTCGACGAGCAGGCGATCCTGTCGGTCGATGCCGGGGCCGGGGAGACGCTCAGCGCGCTCGTCGCCGCGCTCTCGTGAGCCGCGTTCCACGTCCGCGCCCGACGTGGTATGAGTAGGTCATGACCGAGACGAAGACGAAGGCGAAGGCATCGTCGAGCGCAGAGAAGGACTTCGTCGCGCGGCTCGCCGACGTCGGCGAGGAGGCGCTGCATCGTCTGGCCGAGCTGCCCGGAGGCCAGCGTGCGCTGAACGCCGTCAACGACCTCCGCGCGCGGGTGGACGAGCTGGCGAAGAAGGTCCGCGGGCTCGACGCGCTCGAGGAGCGGGTCGCCTCGCTCGAGAAGGAGGTCGCGGCGCTCAAGCGGAAGGCGTCCTCGCGCTCCTCGGGGCCCTCGTAGGGAGCGGCTTCCGCGGCTCGCGCGGGGCCGGTCGTCTGCTCTCTCAGCGGGGACGTCGTTCCGACGAGCCACGCGGAACGCGCAGGCGGAGCGAGCGCGGGAGGATCTCGAACCTGGCGGGCGTCGTTCCCGGCTGCTCGCCGTCGAGCTCGATCGGCAGCGGCTCGTCCGCGTCGACCGTCACCGTCGCCCCGCGGAGCACCTCGAGGCGGGGGTGCGGGAGGTGCTTTCCCCGGTAGACCTTCGGCAGGACGAAGGCGAGGTCGCGCTTCGTCACCTCGCCGATCGTCATGACGTCGAACAGGCCGTCGTCCGGCTCCGCCTCGGGGCACATGAGCATCCCGCCGCCGAGGTAGCGGCCGTTGCAGGCCATCACGTCGATCATCCTGCCCTGGCGAACCTCCTCGTCGACCGCGACGCGCAGCTCCCCGATCGTCCAGGCGAGGAAGACCACGAGCGTCGCCCAGTAGTAGGACAACCTCCCTCCGAGCGCCTTCGAGGAGTCGTTCGCGCGCCTCGCGATCGCGCCGGAGATCCCGGCGCTCGCCACGTTCGCGAACCGCGACTGCGCCTCCTCGCCCGCCCACGTTCGGAAGGTCGCGAGGCCGAGGTCGATCAGGCGGAGGTCTCCGTCGCGGGCGACCTCGATTGCTCCGTCGAGGTCACGCGGGATGCCGAACGTGCGGACGAAGTCCCAGCCCGTGCCGCGCGGGATGACCGCGAGCTCGACGCCCTCCGCGTCACCGATGCCGTTGACGGCTTCGTGCACCGACCCGTCGCCGCCCACGACGACGAGCCGCGTCGCGCCAGACCGCACCGCAGCGCGTGCGAGCTCGGTGAGATGGCCCTGCTCCTCGGAGATGAGCGCGTCGCCGACGAGTCCCGCCGACGCGGCCCGGTGCGCGATCTCCGGCCAGCGGCGCCCCGTCGTGCCAGCGGCGGAGGCCGGGTTGACGAGGAAGACCGTCTCGCCGCTAATGGTCGAGCCCGGCCGTGGCCGTGTCGAGCGCGATCCGCGTCATCCGATCGACGGCCTGGCGGAGGTCGTCGTCGGAGATCCGCACGAACTCGCCTGCGACCACGATGTCGCTGACCGTGAGGAGGCAGCCCGAGAGCACGCCGCGGAGCGCGCCGACCGTGAAGAGTGCGGCGGCCTCCATCTCCACGGCGAGGATGCCCCGCCGCGACCAGCGCTCGTACTGCCCCTCGTCGGGGTTGTAGAAGAGGTCGCTCGAGACGATCGGGCCGACGCGGAACGGCTCGCCGCTGTGCTTGGCGACGTGCACCGCCTCGTGCACGAGCTCCCAGCTCGCGGTCGGACAGTGTGGCTCGCCGCCGACGAGGTGGGTCGCCGTCGAGTCGGCCGGGACGGCCGAGATCGCGACGATGAGGTCGCCGAGCGCCTGGTCGGGCTGGAGCCCGCCGCAGGTTCCCACACGGAGCAGGCGCTTCACCCCGAGCTGGATCAGCTCCTCGAAGACGATCGTCGCGCCCGGGCAGCCCATGCCGGTTCCCTGGACGGAGACGGGCTTCCCTTTCCACGTCCCGCTGAAGCCGAGGAGCCCGCGTTCCTCGTTGACCTGCCGCACGTCGTCGAGGTACGTCTCGGCGATGTACCGCGCCCGGAGGGGGTCGCCGGGGAGGAGGCACGCCTCTGCGTAGTCGCCGGGCTCTGCGCGCAGGTGGATCGGCACGAGGCGGAAGACTACGCCCTCGCGCTCCGGCGTGGCGCTCGGAACCCTCTCGTAGAGTGTCGCCGTGCGCACGAAGGTGGTGGAGCCGAGCCGCGACGCGATCCTCCGCTTCTGCGCCGAGGATCCGGTCGAGCGTGTCTTCCTGGAGGACGTGGCGAGACGCGGTCTGGGCCGCTTCGTCGGCCTCGCCGAGGACGGGGATCTCCGGGCGCTCTGTCACCTCGGCGTCAACGTCGTTCCCTCCGGGCGCGGGTGCGGCGCCTTTGCGAAGCAGGTAGCGCGCGCCGCGCCGAAGATGCTCATCGGCGAGTCGCACGCCGTCTCGGAGTTGTGGAGCGCGGCTCGCTCTCGGCTCCCGCGACCGCGCGAGGATCGTCCCGGGCAGCCCGTGTTCGCGATCTCGCGGCCGCCCGCGGGGCCTCCGACCGGCCTGCGCCTCGCGCGTCTCGACGACCTCGATCGGCTCGTCCCCGCCTGCGCGGCGGCGCACCGCGAGGAGCTCGGCGTCGATCCACTCGTCCGCGACGCCGAGGGCTTCCGCTGGCGCACGCGCGCGCAGATCGAGCAGGGCCGCTCGTGGCTCTGGATCGAGGACGACGTCATCCTCTTCAAGGCGGAGGCGTCCGCCTGGACGCCGTCGGCGGTGCAGCTCCAGCAGGTCTGGGTCGACCCCGAGGCCCGGCGGCGCGGCTACGCCGAGCGTGGCCTGCGCGATCTCTGCCGCAGGTTGCTCGAGCGCGTCCCGACCGTGTGCCTCTTCGTGCGCGCCGAGAACCTCCCGGCGATCCGTCTGTACGAGAAGATCGGGATGGACCACGTTCTCGACTACCGGTCGGTGCTCCTCTGAGCCCACGGACGATCGTCCTCGCCCGCCATGCGCTCGCGGGCTCGAACCTCGCGGCAACTGCGTCGGGCACGTCGCCGGGGGAGGGTCTCGTCGACATCGGCGTCGAGCAGGCGCGCGCCCTCGGCGCCGCCCTCGCCGCGGAGCGCATCGACCTGGGAGTGACGAGCACGTTCCGCCGAACGCAGGAGACGCTCGGCCTCGCGTTGGAGGGCCGAATGGTGCCGACCCTCGTGCTGCCCGACCTCGACGAGATCGGCTTCGGGAGCTTCGACGGCGGACCGCTCGCCGCTTACCGGGCTTGGGCCGCCGCAGAGTCTCCGACCACCTCGGCTCCGGGAGGCGGGGAGAGCCGGGCCGCTGTCGCCGCCCGCTACGCGCGCGGGCTCCGGCGTCTCCTCGAGCTGGACGCGGAGGTCGTCCTCCTCGTCGGGCACGCGCTCTTCTGCCGCTACGTCCTCGACGCCGCTCGCGGGCTCGTTCCGGCCGCCCGTATGGCCCCGGTCGAGCACGCCGTCCCGTATCGTGTCGACGTGCGTTCGCTTGCTGCCGCGGCCGAGCTGCTCGAGCGATGGAGCCGCGCTCCCCGCTTCCGGGATCCCTCGGACGAGGGGGAGCCACGGCGCTGAGCCGACCGACGATCGGAAGCGTGACCCGCGTCGCGCAGCTCCTCGCCATCGCCGCGCTCGCCGCGCTTTCCGCCGCTTGCGGCGGGAGCGGCGGTACGGGAGCGACTGCGGGCGAGCCGATCAGCTTCGAGCAACTCTCGCAGGCGGCCTCCACGAGCGCGGAGGCGACGAGCGGGCGCTTCTCCTTCACCCTCGAGGTGTCGTCGCCCGAGCTCGAGCAGGAGCTCGGCTTCTCGGGTGAGGGAGCCTTCGACGCGACCGCCGAGCGCTCGTCCTTCTCGGCCGACCTCTCCTCGTTCATGGCGCTCCTCGGCGGTCTCTTCGCCGGCGTCTCGGGCGGCGACGGGCCCGACTTCGACGACCCCTCCCTGTGGACGATCGAGATCGTGCGCGACGGCTCGCAGACCTTCATGAAGCTTCCCGCGATCGCCTCCAAGCTCCCGGACGGCAAGGTCTGGGTCAGAGTGGAGGACGGGGAGCTCGTCGAGGCCGCGGGCTTGAAGCTCCAGGAGTTCGACCGCTTCACCGGCGCTGATCCGAAGCAGCTCCTCGACGTGCTCCGCGAGCTTTCCGGCGAGATCGAGGTCGTTGGACGGGAGGCGCTCCGCGGCGTGGAGACGACGCACTACCGCGCCACCGTGGACGCGGAGAGCATCGCGAAGTCGGCGTCGAAGGAGACCGGCGACGATCTCGGGGACCTCACCGATCGACTCGTGGGCCAGTCCGGGCTCTCCGAGGTCCCGATCGACGTCTGGATCGACGGCGACGGCATCCTCCGCAAGGTCGTCCTCGACGTCGAGGCGACGCAGCCGGGTAGCTCGGCGCCGTCTCGCGCCCTGCTCGGCTTCGAGTTGTGGGACCTCGGCGAGCCGGTCACGATCGAGCTGCCGCCCTCATCCGAGGTCGTGGACGTCACCCGACTCGAGCGCTGACGGGACCGCCGCGCGCGGCGGCACAATGAGCGCGTGACTGGAGTCGAGGAGCGCGTCGAGGCCTTCGTCCGCGAGCGCGAGCTCATCCCGGCGGGCGGCGCGGTCACCTGCCTCGTCTCCGGGGGCGCCGACTCCACCTGCCTCTGGCACGTGCTCGGGGCCCTCGGGTACCGCGTCAGCGCGGTGCACGTGAACCACGGCTTGCGAGGCGCCGAGTCGGAGGAGGACGCCCGGCACTGCGCCGAGCTCATGGGCGCGGAGGTCGTACGGGTTCGTGACTCGGAGTCACGAGCTCCCAGCGAGGCTGCGCTCCGTGACCTCCGCTACCGGGTGACGGAGGGGCGCGGGCTCCGCGCCACCGGACACACCGCCTCCGATCAGGTGGAGACCGTGCTCTACCGGCTCGTCTCGTCGGGGACGACGCGCGGGATCAAGGCGCGCCGCGAGGACGGCGTCGTCCGTCCGCTGCTTCCGCTCTGGCGCGAGGAGACCGAGGCCTACTGTCGCGAGCACGGCCTCCCGTTTCGGCGGGACTCGAGCAACCCGACCACGAAGCGGGGGCTCATCCGCGACGAGATCCTCCCCCTCCTGCGTCGGCTCCACCCGGGTGCGGAGGCGAACCTGCTCGCGCTCGCGGACGCGCGGCCCCGCCTGCCCCGCGCGCTCGAGCGCTCGCTCGTCGAGCTCTTGTCCTCGCGCGAGGGGACGAAGTCCGCCGACCTCGGCTCCGGAATCCGCGCCGTCCGCGAGTACGACGCCGTGCGTCTCGAGGGGACGGTCTCCTTCGGCCCCTGGAAGCTCGAGAGCGTGCGGGAGGGGCTCGTCGTGCGCTCGCGGCGTCCCGGGGATCGGCTCGCAGGGCGCCGCAAGAAAGTGCAGGATCTGCTCGTGGACGCGAAGGTGCCGAGGCTCGAGCGCGACCGCTGGCCGATCGTCGTGGCCGGGGCAGACGTCGTCGCGGTTCCGGGGATCGCAGAGGCGCCCGGTTGGGAGGGGGCGGTGCGCGCGTGGAAGGAGGACGCGTGACGCACGGGCTCGACCTCGAGCGCGGCGTGGGGGAGATCCTCATCGACGAGACCGCGCTCCGGGCCCGCGTCGTCGAGCTGGGGGCCGAGATCTCGGCCGACTACGCCGGGCGCGACCTCCTGCTCGTCGGCGTTCTCAAGGGCGCTGTCTTCTTCATGGCCGACCTCATGCGCGAGCTCACGATGCCGTGCGAGATCGACTTCATGGCCATCTCGAGCTACGGCGTCGCGACCGACTCCTCGGGCGTCGTCCGCATCCTGAAAGACCTCGACATCAACGTCGCCGGGCGGGACGTCCTCGTCGTCGAGGACATCGTCGACTCCGGGCTCACGCTCTCCTACCTCATCCGCAGCCTGCGTGCGCGCAAGCCTGCTTCCCTCGAGGTCGCCGCGCTCCTCACGAAGCCGGAGCGGCGGGAGATCGACGTGCCCGTACGCTATGTCGGCTTCGAGATCCCGAACCGGTTCGTGATCGGGTACGGGCTCGACTTCGCGGAGCGCTACCGGAACCTCCCGTACGTCGCGGTTCTCCACCCCGATCTCGTCCCGAGCACGGCGTAGCGGCGCAACTCGCACGCAACGGGGGTCGAGCTCGGGCGGCCGGGTGCCGAGAGAGCACGGTGCTACCCTGCGACCACCGACGTGAACCGATTCTTCCGCAGCGCGCTCTTCCCGCTCGTCATCATCGTGCTGCTCGTCTACCTGGCGAGCCAGACGCTCATGCCCGGGCGCCAGGAGGAGCGCCGGATCACGTACTCGGAGCTGATCTCGCAGGTCGAAGCGGGCAACGTCAACGAGGTGCTCTTCACGCCCTCGAAGCAGCAGATCAACGCCAAGCTCGTGAGCGGGGACGAGGTGAAGGTGAACTACCCGACCCCGGAGTCGGCGACGCAGTTCCAGAACCTGCTGCGCAAGGAGAACGTGACGTTCGACTCCAAGGGAACCGGCGGCTCACCCTGGTGGGCGCTCCTCATCAACATCCTCCCGTTCGTCATCCTCATCGCCTTCTGGATCTTCCTCATGAACCAGATGCAGGGCGGCGGCTCGAAGGTCATGAGCTTCGGCAAGAGCCGCGCGAAGCGGATGTCGCCGGACTCGCCGAAGGTCACCTTCAAGGACGTCGCGGGCGCCGACGAGGCCGTCGAGGAGCTCCACGAGATCAAGGAGTTCCTCGAGAACCCGAAGAAGTTCCAGGCGCTCGGTGCGCGCATCCCGAAGGGCGTCCTCCTCTACGGCCCGCCCGGCACCGGCAAGACGTTGCTCGCGCGCGCCGTCGCCGGCGAGGCGGGCGTGCCGTTCTTCTCGATCTCCGGCTCGGACTTCGTCGAGATGTTCGTCGGCGTCGGCGCCTCGCGCGTCCGCGACCTCTTCGAGCAGGCGAAGCAGGCGTCCCCCTGCATCATCTTCATGGACGAGATCGACGCCGTGGGACGCCATCGCGGCGCGGGTCTCGGGGGCGGCCACGACGAGCGCGAGCAGACCCTGAACCAGCTCCTCGTCGAGATGGACGGCTTCGAGATGAAGGACAACATCATCCTCATCGCGGCGACGAACCGTCCCGACATCCTCGACCCCGCGCTCCTGCGCCCCGGCCGCTTCGACCGCCAGATCGTCGTCGACCGTCCGGATCGGAACGGGCGCCGAAAGATCCTCGAGGTGCACGCGCGCGGCAAGCCGCTCGCGCGCGAGATCGACCTCGACACGCTCGCCGCGGGGACGCCGGGCTTCACCGGCGCCGACCTCTCCAACCTCATCAACGAGGCCGCGCTCCTCGCCGCTCGTCGCGGGAAGAAGGTGATCGGCCAAGAGGAGCTCGAGGAGGGGATCATGCGCGTCATCGCCGGGCCGGAGAAGAAGGCGCGTCTGCTCTCCGAGAAGGAGCGCAAGATCACCGCCTACCACGAGATGGGGCACGCGCTCGTCGGTCACTACCTCGAGAACACGAACCCGGTTCACAAGATCACGATCGTCTCGCGCGGCCAGGCGCTCGGGCTCACGATCTCGCTCCCGACCGAGGATCGCTACCTGACGACGAAGTCGGCGCTCATGGACGACCTCGCGATGACGCTCGGCGGTCGCGCGGCTGAGGAGCTCGTCTTCCACGAGGTGACGACAGGCGCCGCCAACGACCTCGAGAAGGTCACGGCCACGGCGAAACAGATGATCATGCGCTTCGGCATGTCCGAGAAGCTCGGCCCTCGCGTCCTCGGCCGAAACCACGACCAGCCCTTCCTCGGCCGGGAGATGGGAGCCGAGCCGGACTACTCCGAGGAGGTCGCGAAGGAGATCGACGACGAGATCCGCCGCGTGATCGAAGAGGCGCACGACACCGCCATCCGCGTGCTCCGCGAGCACATGGACGAGTTGCACCGCCTCTCGGCCATCCTCATCGAGCGCGAGACGATCGACAAAGACCAGTTCGAGCGGCTGCTCGCCGGCGAGTCCGAGGAGTCGGTCTTTGCCGAGGACGCGAAGCCGGAGCCGGAGCCCGAACCCGAGGCGGAGAAGCGGCCCAAGCTCAAGCCGCAGCCGCGGCCGCTGCCGGGCGCGGCAATGCAGCCGCCGCCGGATCCCGCAGCCGGCTAGGGCGAGCAGCGCGCCGCGCCGCGGATCAGAGGCTCGCGTCGCTCTCTCGCCGGGCGAGCGCCCACACGCCGACGATGGCAGCGGCCGCGGCGACGATGCCGAGGAGGTCGACGGCGAGGCCCGCCGCGCGGACCGCGCCTGCCAGCGCGAGTAGGGCAAGGCTCGTCACCACGGCGCCCGCCCCGAGCGCGGCGACGTACGCGAGCCGGCGCCAGCCCTCTCCGGCCTCGGCCTCGACGCGCTCCCGCTCCTCGAGCGACCAGTAGGAGAGCTCCGCCGTGACGAGGAGCCCTGCGGCCACGACCGCGGCTCCCGCGTCGAGCGGAGCGTCGTCGACGACGAGCTGCGCCGCGTACATCCCGCCGAGGACGACGACCGGGGCGGGCACCGCGCGCGCCCAGCCGCGAACGAGCACGACGGCGAGGGCGATGAGAGCGACGATCGCCACGCGCCCGTGGAAGCGGGACTCGACGCCCTCCGCGCGCGCGAGCACGAGCGCCGCAACGGACGTCGCACACAGGAGCGCGGCGACCGCAGTCGCTACCCGCGTGCCAGCTTGGCGTGTCGCCGGTATGCCCCCACCTCCTCCAACGCTCCGTCGAGCGAGAGCCCCGGGCCCCAGCGCGCGACCCCGACGCCCAGGCGCTCGAGGAGCGCGCGGTTGGCCTCTCGCTCGAGCAGCCAGATGCGATGGGCGAGCATCCCGATCTCCCCCGACCCCGGCTTCACCGCCTCCATCGGGTCGAGCTCGACCACCACGAGATCGAAGCCCCTGGCACGCAGGTCGACGAGCGCCGCGACGAACCGCTGGTCGACGAGCGGTGTCAGGGCCAGCACGAGGGCCTTCGCCGGCAGGACTCGGGACGGGATGACGCCGAGATCGCGCCAGGTGTACGTCGGCTCGATGCCGGTCTCGATCAGCGTCTCGAGGAGCCGGTAGCGCTGCGTCACGCCCAGGCCGGGCTGGAGCCAGCGGAGGACGCCCCCCAACGTGACGAGCCCCACGCGGTCACGACGCTCGAGGAAGCGCTGCGCGAGCGTCGAGGCGACACGGGCCGCCTCGTCGAGCGTGCTGAACCCGTCGCCCCTCACGTCTGCGTAGCTGTCGAGGAGGAGCACGACGTCGGTCGAGCGCTCCGGGTGGCGCTCGTTCACGACGAGGGCCCCTCGTCGAGCGGTCGCTCGCCAGTTGATCGAGCGCACGCGGTCGCCGGGCATGTACTCACGGATGTCCGCGTACTCGATCCCGTCTCCCTTCGCACGCGACACCTCGCTGCCGGTGAACGCCTGGGTCTCGACGGCCGAGACGATCGCGCTCACCGCCTTCGAGCTCGGGTACGCGCGGAGGACGTGCGCCGCCGACGAGCGGCGCTGCCAGACGACCATCCGGAACAGGTCCCAGGCCCGGACCTCGATCCGACCGAGCTCGTAGACGCCCCAGCGGTCGGCTCGGAGCCGCAGGGGGATCGCGCGCTCGAGCTCGCCCGATAGGCGCACGGCCTGCGTCGCCGCGCCCTCCTCTGCTTCGATCCCGTCCGGGAGGTCGAGCGCGATCTCGAGCCGGTCGATCGGCGCGTTCGCCCGCAGGAGGAGCTCCGCGTCCACCGGGACGCGCTCGAGCGTCCGCTCGGCGCCGACGGCGAGCTCGACGACGACGTTCGGGCTCGGGGTCCAGCGGAGTCCGAGGACGAGGAGGAGCCCGAAGGGGAGAGCGATCGCCGCGAGCTCCGGTCGGCGCAGGGCGAGGGCCGCGACGAGCCCGGCGGCGGCCATCGCCGCGTACCCCTCGACGCGGGGGCTCCCCGCCCGAGTCATGTGGACGCCGCCGTCGGGTGGACGTCCTCGGCGGGCGGCGTGGGCACGTGCGCGAGCACGTCCTGCACGACATCCTCCGCGGTGATGCGCTGCACCCAGAGCTCGGGGCGCAGCACGAGCCGGTGTGCGAGAGCTGGCGCGGCGATCGCCTTGACGTCGTCCGGGAGCACGAAGTCCCGGCCTGCGAGCACGGCCCGGCAGCGCGCGAGCTTGAGCAGCGCCAGGGATCCGCGCGGGCTGGCGCCGACTGCGACGTTCGGCGACTCCCGGGTCGCTGCGACGACCTCGACGCAGTACCGGCGCACGCTTGCGTCCACGTGTACGTCTTCGACCGCGCGCTGCATCGCGAGGAAGATCTCGCGATCGACGACGGGTCGGAGCTCGATCTCGTCGACGCGTCGCTCGAGGCGGCGGTCGAGGATCGCGACCTCGTCGTCGCGCTCCGGGTAGCCGAGGGCCGTGCGCAGGAGGAAGCGGTCGAGTTGCGCCTCCGGGAGCGGGTACGTGCCCTCGTACTCGATCGGGTTCTGGGTCGCGATGACGAGGAACGGCGGCTCGAGCGCTCGCGTCTCGCCCTCGATCGTCGCTTGCCGCTCCTGCATCGCCTCGAGCAGCGCGGCCTGCGTCTTGGGGGGCGCGCGGTTGATCTCGTCGGCGAGGAGGAGGTTCGTGAAGACCGGGCCGGGCCGGAACTCGAAGTCGCCGCTCCGTTGATTCCAGATCGAGGAGCCGGTGACGTCGGCGGGCAGCAGGTCCGGCGTGAACTGGATGCGCGCGAACCGCATCTGGAGCACCTGCGCGAACGAGCGGGCGGCGAGCGTCTTCGCGAGCCCCGGGTAGTCCTCGAGGAGCACGTGTCCGTCCGCGAGCAAGCCGCCGAGGACGAGGGAGAGGGCTTCGCGCTTGCCGACGATCGCGCGCTCGACCTCGTCGAGGATCGCGTGCGAGAGCTCGTGGACGCGCCGGATGTCCACCTACAGCCTCTCCAGTCTCGCGACGACCTCGGCGAGCGTGGCCGGCGTCGGGCCGCGCGCGTGGCGCGCTTCGTCGGGGGGACGGCCTTCCCGGAGGAGCGTCCAGGCGGGCTCCCCGAGCGCACGTCTCGCCGCGCACGGGTCGCGCTCGAGCGAGACCCCGCGTCGGGATGCGAGCAGGCCCGCTGCGAGCGCGCGCAGGCGTGCGCGCAGGCGATGGTGGTAGTCGAAGGCGCTGTCGACGGCGAGCGCGATCTCGTCCTCGAGGCGTCCGAGGCTCGCCGGGCTCGCCCTTGCGGGGCCCTTCGCTCGAGCGGCGGGAAGCGGCCGTGGCGGCGGCAGCGCGCGGCGCAGCGCGCCGAGCGCGAGGACGACGACGACGACCGCGACGAGGAGCGCGTACAGACGGAGCGCGATCCCGGCGCGCCCCGGCACGAACAGGAGGACGGCGACGAGGGCGAGCGTCGGGCCGGCGAGGAGCTGGACAGCGCCGCGGACGCGGCTTCTCGAGGGGCGGCTCACGCCGCGCTCGCCTCGACCGGAGTCGCCGTCTCGTCGTGGGGCCGAGAGCGGCGGAGGTCGTCGCGGACCTCCTCGAGCGCGCCGATCGCCTCCTCCTTCATCTCTGCGCCGACGACATGGTCGGAGAACCTTGCCACCTCGAACAGGCCCGCGAGCCTCGCGGCGGGAGCCTCGCGCACCTCGAGCGTTGCGAGCGCGCGCCGCACGTACTCGTGCGCAGTCTCCGCGCGCCCTCGGGGAACGCCTGAGGCCGCGAGCGCGCGCTCGAGCCGCGCGAACGCGGCGATCACGGCTCTGCGCGCGTTCCGCTCCGCCCGCAGGTCGTCGAGCGTGTCGTCGATGATCTCGGCGACGGTCGCGGCGAGCGGCTCCTCGACGGCCGCTCCTCGGCGTCGCGTCGAGAGGAGGAACGCCGCCACCGCGAGCGCCGCCAAGAGCGCGATCGCCGCGACCGGGATCCACGCGAACTCGGGCTCGTAGCTCGTCGCCGCGTCCTGCGAGCCCGTCGTCGGCGCGCCTCCGCCGGGGAACGCCTGCTCGCCGAGCTCGTCGTCGATCGTCGGGCGCTGCCAGTCGCGACCGCGGTACCAGGTGAGGAGGGCGAAGAGGAGGGCGAAGGTCACCCAGCCGGCGAGGCCGAAGCGCGGGTAGCGTCGCCGCTGGATCTCCGCGCGGATCGCCTTTCGCTGCAGGAGCCCGTAGACGACGATCACCGCCGCCGGGAGGAGCAGCACGATCCCGACGCTGATGATGGAGTCGAAGAGGACGTCGGGCACCGGCCGCGAGGCATCCGTCCCGGACGGCGTCCGCCCGCCTGCCGCGATCGCGACGAGCGCGGCCAGCCCGAGGAGCGCGAGCACCGGCAGGACGACCCGACCCGCGCTAGCGCGCATGGTCGCTCCGAGTTACGTGCCCGACGCGAGCGCCGGAGCCGCGGTCGCGGCCTGCGAGGCCTTGCTCTCCCAGTAGCGGTTGAGCGCACCCTGCACCTTCACGAACCAGACGATCGCGGGCACGATCAGGAAGCCGAAGGGGAAGAGCCACAGGCCCGTCCAGCCGGTGATGGGCGCCTCTCGGCCGTCGCGCGTGTAGAGCTTCCCGACCTCGGAGGGGATGACGAACGCGCTGACGGCGCCGATGAGGATCCACACCACGAGGCCGAGGACGCCGCCCAGGCCGTCCCCCGTGTGCTGACGCATCTCCTCCTGCGTCTTGTAGACCCAGTACCAGCCGTAGAACCCGAAGGTGATGACGAAGAGGAAGATTGCGAACCCGATGCCGCGCGGGTGGCCGAGAGGGCCCGAGGAGCCGGTTGTGGTGCTCATGGAGCATGAGTCTGCTCGGTGGCTCGGACGACGGTACGCTCCGCAGCGTGCCCAGCGAGCGACCGCCGATCGCGACGCGCTGGCCTCGGCCGGCGGTGATGGGCGTTCTCAACGTCACGCCGGACAGTTTCTCGGACGGCGGTCGCTTCCGCGAGCCCGAGGCGGCGATCGCGCACGGCAAGCGGCTCCTCGCGGAGGGCGCCGCGCTCGTCGACGTCGGGGGCGAGTCCACGCGGCCGGGGGCCGCACCTGTCTCGGTCGACGAGGAGCTCAGGCGCGTCCTGCCCGTGCTCGAAGGCCTCGCGGGGCTCCCGCTCTCCATCGACACCTCGAAAGCGGCGGTCGCTCGAGCCGCCCTTTCGCTCGGAGCCGAGCTCGTGAACGACGTGACCGCCCTGCGCGGCGACCCAGAGCTCGCCCCGCTCATCGCCGAGCGTGAGGCGTACGTCTGCCTCATGCATATGCAGGGCGAGCCGCGCACCATGCAGGTCGCGCCCCGCTACGACGACGTCGTGTCCGAGGTGGCGGCGTTCCTCGAGGAGCGCGTGGCCGAGGCCGTGGCCCGCGGGATCCCCGAGGAGCGGATCTGCATCGATCCGGGCATCGGCTTCGGGAAGACGCCCGACCAGAACCTCGAGCTCCTCCGGCGACTCGACGAGCTCGTCGCGCTCGGGTTCCCGGTCCTCGTCGGCATCTCGCGCAAGAGCACGCTCGGGAAGGTGCTCGGCGACCCCTCGGCCACGCAGGGGTCGATGCCGGCGTCGGTCGGCGCCGCGGTCGCTGCCTTCGACCGCGGCGCGTGGATGATCCGCGCGCACGACGTGCGGGAGACGGTCGAGGCACTCGCCGTCGCCGCAGCCGTCGAGCGAGGGACGGTTGCCGCGTGACGATCGAGCTCGCCGGGATGGTGGTCTTCGGCCGCCACGGGTACCTCGAGGAGGAGCGCCGTCTGGGCCAGCGCTTCCTCGTCGATCTCGAGGTGGAGGTTCGAGACGACGCGGCCGCGAGTGATCGGATCGAGGACACGCTCGACTACCGTCGCCTGGCAGCGCTCGTGCGCGAGGTCTTCGCCGGGCCCGAGCGCTTGCTCCTCGAAGGGCTGGCGGGCGCGATCGCCGGCGAGGTGCTCGGGCGCTTCGAAGAGGTCGAGCGCGTCCGCGTCCGGGTCCGGAAGCCGGACGTCGTCCTCGACCCTCCGGTCGACCATGCGGCGGTCGTCATCGAGCGCCGACGCTGATGGCGTTGGCGTACGTCGGCCTCGGGGCGAACCTCGGCGATCGGCGGGCGACGATCGAGCGCGCCGTCGAGCTGCTCCAGGCCGCGGAGGGTGTCGAGGTCCGCCGCGTGTCGACGCTCCGCGAGACCGACCCGGTGGGCATCGTCGACCAGCCCCGCTTCCTCAACGGTGCCGTGGAGCTCGAGACGACGCTCGACCCGCGCGATCTGCTCGCGCTCCTGCTCGAGATCGAGCGCGCGCTCGGCCGCGAGCGCACGGGTCTGCGCTGGGGTCCGCGGACGATCGACCTCGATCTCCTCGTCTTCGGGCAGGAGACGATCTCCGAGCCCGGACTGCGTGTCCCGCACCCGCGGCTGCACGAGCGAGCGTTCGCGCTCGAGCCTCTCGCGGAGCTCGCTCCCGACCTCGAGGTTCCTGGCCTCGGGCGGGTGGCGGACCTCCTCGCTCGTCTAGACTGAGACGCGATGTCGCACCTCGACGAGCTCGACGAGTACGAGGCGGAGCTCGAGCTCGCGCTCAAGCGCGAGTACGCCGCGGTCTTCGGGCTCTTCCGCTACTGCGTGCTGACACAGGATGCGACCTACTTGTGCAACAGCCTCGAGGTCCAGGCGCTCCCGCAGGCGAGCTACCCGTACTTCCACATCCGGATGGAGGACGTCTGGGTGTGGGACAAGAACCGGCCCTCCCGTATCATCCCGCGGGCGGAGGTCTACACCTCGGGCGATGTGACGGTCGAGGAGCTCCGCGGCGAGGGAGAGGAGCCGCGCCTGACGGCGGAGGCCCTCGCGGAGCGGATCGGCCAACAGCTCCCCGGCGACGACGCCGAGCCCTTCTGAGGATCGCATCCCGCGCGTGCTCTGCTCGAGCGCTCCGCCTGGAAACCTCGCCGGCTGACCACTCGAGCCTTTGCTGCAAAGCGGTGGCAGGTGCGGACAGGCCCGAGCGCGGGCGGCTACCCTCGCCGGCGTGGGTCGAGCGAGTGCTGACGCCCGAAAGAGGAACCGAAGAGTCGCCATCCTCGACGCAACCCTCGCCCTCTTGTCTCGACGCGGCATCTCGGGCGTGAGCATGCGGGCCGTCGCACGCGAAGCGAACGTCGCGCTCGGCCTCGTCAACTACTACTTCCCGGACAAGACGAGCCTCGTCGCCGCCGCCTTGCGCCGTATCGAGGAGCAGGACCTCAGCATCGTCGAGCCCGACCCCGCACTCCCGCCGGAGGAGCGCGTGCGCGCCGCTCTCCGCCGCGTCGTCGACCCCGACTTCCTCACCACCGAGTACCTCTCATTGCGGCTCGAGCTGTGGGCGCTCGCGCGTGTGCACGAGACGTACGCGCGCATCAACGCCGAGGCGCAAGAGCGCTACCGATCCGGTCTCGCGGGTCTCATCCGTGCAGCGAGACCCAGTCTCGCGCCCGCTGAGTGCGAGCGACGTGCCACGGACATCGACATCCTCCAGAACGGCGTGTGGCTCACCTCGTTGCTCGGGCTGGATCCCGCCTCGATCGAGAGAACGGTCGCGCGGACGGAGGAGATCGCGCTCGCCCCGTGAGCCGAGCTCACGCCCCCGCGAGCGAGGGAGCCTCTGCGCCGACGCTGGGGCGCGCGTGGCTCTCCCTCCTCGGCGAGGAGTGATCGGTACGCCTCCAGGACGAGTCCGTGGAAGTGGTGCACCGCGTGCTCCGACAGCCCTGACCCGGCAGGGTCGTAGACGATCCGGCCCTGCGTGAAGGCGGGGGTCTGCATGCCGCGGTGGACGCTCTCCACGATGGCGATGTCCTGCCGCTGCAGAACCTCGTCGATGTACCGGATCGCCTGCCGCTCCGCATCGTTGGGCTCCGGCGTCTCGAAGTAGAAGTCCCACGTCTCGAGCGTGCGGTCGGTACTAGCGGGGACGACCTGGAGCACCATGAAGTTCCCGCGGCCGGGGTAACGGAGCAGGCAGGTGTTCGGCCACAGCCACCAGACCGCGTGCTGGTTGACGGTCGCGGTCGAGACGTCGTAGGCGGCGTTCTCCCGCTTTCCGGCCTCGGCGAAGTGGCTCGACCAGATGCCGTGGGTTCGCACCTTGTAGGTGTCCATGTCGACGAGCTCGACGAACTCCTTGTGGGCGACGTGGCAGTGGTAGCACTCGAGGAAGTTGTCGATGACGCTCTTCCAGTTCGCCGCGATGTCGTACGTGAGGCGTGTCGCGTGCGTGAGGTCGGCGACGTCGGGGGCCCAGCGCTCGATCTCGCGTGCGAGATCGCCGGCCTGCTCCCCGAGTGGGGCTGCGGTCGGGTCGAGGTTCACGTACACGAACCCTCCGAACTCTTCGACGCGGACTGGTTCGAGGCAGATCTCGGAGGTGTCGAACGCCGCCATCCGGCCCGTGCCTCGGGCTCTGCGCAGCCTGCCGTCGAGGTCGTACACCCAGGCGTGGTACGGGCAGACGATGCTACGCACTCTGCCGGCGCCCGAGAGCAACTCGTGGGCCCGGTGCTTGCATACGTTGAAGAAGGCGCGCAGCGACCCATCCCGGGCGCGAACGACTGCGATCGGCAGGTGGGCGATCTCCGCTGTGACGAAGGAGCCCGGCTCCCGGAGTTGCTCGATGTGGCAGACCCACTGCCAGGTACGGCTGAAGATCGCCTCCAGGTCCGCGTCGAACCAGCGGCGGTCGGTGTACGCATCTGCGTGGAGCGAGAGTGATCGGCCCGGATCCGGATGGAAGCCTGCTCCCACCCGGCGGACGTCGTCGCGGGTGATCGATGCCACGGGCTGCATGCTACGCGTTCCTGAACGAACGTTCAAGTACGACGCTCGTACAATGCCGCGGTGCTGCTCGCAGTCGATGTCGGCAACACGCAGACCGCGCTCGGGCTCTACCCGGGCGACGAGCTCTCGGAGCACTGGCGACTCGCCACCGACCGGTCGACGACCGCCGACGAGCTCGGCGTCCTCCTCTCGGGCCTCCTCGACCTCGACGCGGTGGACGGGATCTGCCTCTCCTCGACTGTGCCGGTGCTCGTGCGCGAATGGGAGGCGTTTGCAGCGAGGTGGGCGCAGGCGCCGCTCCTCGTCGTCGGCCCGGGGGTGAAGACGGGGATCCCGATTCGCTACGACGACCCCCGCGAGGTCGGCCCCGACCGGATCGTGAACGCCGTCGCCGCGAAGGCGCGCTACGGCGCGCCCGTCGTCGTCGTCGACTTCGGGACGTCGACGAACTTCGACGTCGTCTCCCCGGAGGGCGAGTACGTGGGCGGGGTGCTGGCGCCGGGGATCGAGATCTCGATGGAGGCGCTGTTCGCGCGGGCAGCCCGTCTCGTCACCGTCGACTTCGCGCCGCCTGCCTCCGTGATCGGGAAGACGACCGTTGCAGGGCTCCAATCCGGGCTCGTCTACGGCTTCGCCGGACAGGTGGACGGGATCGTGGGGACGGATCAGAGGCGAGCTCGGCGCGGACGCGCCGGCCGTCGCGACCGGTGGCCTCGCGGAGCTCGTCGCGCCGCACTCGACCGTGATCGAGCGCGTTGATCCCTTCCTCACGCTCGATGGCCTGCGGCTCGTCTGGGCGCTGAACGCGTGATCCCGGCGGCCGTCGGGATCGCTCAACCGCCGCCGTAGATCGACACCGGGAGCTCGAGGGTCACCTCGTCCCCGGAGGGGAGCTCGGCCTCGAGGCGCTCGACGAGCTCGATCGCGCCCGGTGCCGCCGCCAACAGCCGCTGGACGACCTCCTCCGTCGAGCCGAGGAGCAGGATCTCCTGCTTGAAGGGCTTCGGGAAGCGTCCGCGTCCGAGGTACCAGCCGTAGAACTTCTTCAGGAACCCGGTCGCCCGACGCTCGCCGAGCTCGCGGACGACCTCGCGGACGAAGAGGACGAGCTCGGCCACGACCTCCTCTCGCGAGGGCTCGGAGACGTCACCCTCGAGGATCTCCCGTAGCGCCCACGGGTTGCCCTGGGCACCGCGGCCGACCATCACCGCTGCCGCCCCCGTCGTTGCGAGGACGCTCTGCGCGCGCGCCCGCGAGGTCACGTCTCCCGAGGCGACCACCGGGACGTCCACGAGCTCCACGAGCTCGGCGGTCAGCGAGTGGTCGGCGACGCCCGTGTACATCTGCTCCGCCGAGCGGGGGTGGAGCGTGAGCGCGGCGGCGCCCGCCTCGACGAGCCGCGGCCCGAGCTCGAGGCATGCGCGCGAGCCGTTGCGCACCCCGCGGCGGAGCTTCACCGTGACCGGGATCTCGACCGCGTTCGCGACCGACTCGACGAGCCGGCAGGCGAGATCGGGCTCCTCGAGGAGGTGCGCCCCCGCGCCGGTGCGCGTCACCTTCTTCACAGGGCAGCCGAAGTTGAGGTCGACGATGTCGGCGCCGACGGCCTCGACCATACGCGCCGCGTTCGCCATCGCGCGGGGGTCGGAGCCGAAGAGCTGGATCGCGAGCGGGTGCTCGTCGGCCGCGACGCGCAGGTAGCCGAGCGTGCGCTCGTTGCCGTGCTCGATGCCGGCGCAGCTCACCATCTCCGAGCAGACGAGGCCCGCGCCGTAGCGCCTTCCCTGGCGCCGAAACGCCTGTACGCTCACGCCCGCCATCGGCGCGAGGACGACCCGCGTCGGCACCTCGACGGTGTCGATCCACCAAGAGTCGCGAAGGTCGGGCACGGCCCTCGCATCGTAGTCGGAGGCTGTTGACGAGCGTTCTCCGTCGCGGCTACCATTCGCGCCCGTCGCCGGGGCCGCGAGGCCCCGCCACCCCGTCTCTGGAGGCACTTGCGTGAAGGACGTGATCCTCACCCCCGAGGGCTACGAGCAGTTGAAGGCCGAACTCGACGTCCTGCGCACGGAGAAGCGCCGCGAGATCGCCGAGCGCATCGCCGCCGCGCGGGAGTTCGGCGAGATCGCCGAGAACGCCGAGTACGACGACGCGAAGAACGAGCAGATGATGCTCGAGCATCGGATCGCACAGCTCGAGGAGCGGCTCGCGAACGCGCAGGTGATCGACCGCAAGAAGGTGGACACGAGCGTGGTCTCGATCGGCTCGATCGTCCGGCTGCGCGACGTCGACGCGAAGCAGACGACCGAGTACTACATCGTCGGCTCCGCCGAGGCGAACCCCGCCGAGAACAAGCTCTCGAACGAGTCTCCGGTCGGCAAGGCGATCATGGGGCGCAAGAAGGGCGAGACGGTCGAGGTCGCGACGCCTCGCGGCTCCAAGATCAAGTTCAAGATCATGGAGATCAAGGCGGCGTAGAGCCGCCGGCCCTAGACTCGCGGGCCATGGCCCCTCCCAAGCGCTTCCCGGAGCGGGACGAGATCGCCGCGGTCCGCGAGGAGGCGACCGCCCTCGAGCCGGGCACCGAGTCCCCGGAGAAGCGTCGCCTGGCTGGTCGCGTCATGGCGCGCCGCGGACACGGGAAGCTCACCTTCCTCGACCTCGTCGACCGCTCCGGGCGCATCCAGCTCCTCTGCGACGAGAGTCGTGTGGGCGCGATCGACGTGAACCTCGGCGACGTCGTCGGCGTCACGGGCTCCCCGGCGCGCTCGCGCCGCGGCGAGCCCTCGCTGGCCGTGGACGCGCTCGAGCTCCTCTCCGAGAACCGGAGCCCTCTGCCCGACACGTTCCACGGCCTCACCGATCCCGAGATCCGATATCGGAAGCGCTACCTCGACCTGCTGATGAACGAGGAGACGCGCGAGACGTTCCTCCTGCGGACGCGGATCGTCACGTCGATCCGCTCCTACCTCGACGCGGAGGGATTCATCGAGGTCGAGACGCCGATCCTCCAGCCGCGCTACGGCGGAGCGTTCGCCCACCCGTTCGTGACGCACTCGAACGAGCTCGACGCCGACCTCTACCTGCGGATCGCGACCGAGCTCTACCTCAAGCGCCTCATCGTCGGCGGGCTCGAGCGCGTGTACGAGATCGGCAAGGACTTCCGCAACGAGGGCGTCTCCTACAAGCACCAGCCCGAGTTCACGATGCTCGAGTGGTACGAGGCGTACGCCGACTACCGCGACACGATGGCGCGCATCGAGGAGCTGTTGGAGCGGGTCGCGCTCGAGGCGCTCGGAACGACGACCGTGCGCTTCCGTGGCCATGAGGTCGATTTGAGGCGACCATGGGCGCGCATCCGCTTCGTCGAGGCGCTCGAGCGGCACGAGCTCTGGACGCGCGACGCCGACGAGCTTCGGGCTCGGCTCGAGCGACGCGGCGTCGATACGACGCAGGACAAGGACTGGCCACAGCTCGTCGATCACGCGTTCTCGCACGTCGTCGAGCCCGAACTCGTCCAGCCGACGATCGTCCACGACTACCCGATCGAGCTCTCCCCGTTCGCTCGCGCGACGGACGACGATCCGACCCTGACCGAGCGCTTCGAGTACTTCGCTGGCGGGATGGAGCTCGGCAATGCCTTCACCGAGATCAACGACGCGGACGAGCAGCAGGCGCGCTTCGACATGCAGTCACAGCACGTCGGCGGCGAGCCCGGAGATCCCGACTACGTCGAGGCGCTCTCGTACGGAATGCCGCCGACCGGCGGCCTCGGTCTCGGCATCGACCGTCTCGCGATGCTGCTCTCCGGCCGCGAGACGATCCGCGACGTCATCCTCTTCCCGACCCTGCGACCGGAGGCCTCGTAGGGGCGAGGCTTGCCTCGCCCTCGCCCTCGCCCGTGGCCTTCCGAGACGCGGGCGACCCGAGGGTCGCCCCTACAATCGCATGTTCCTGCCGCCTCGTAGGGGCGAGGCTTGCCTCGCCCTCGCCCGCTGGCCTTCCGAGACGAGGGCGCCCAGGCGTGCCACCGCCCGCGTCGTCCCTGACCACCTCGTAGGGGCGAGGCTTGCCTCGCCCTCGCCTGCTTCCGGCCGCCTCGTACGCGCAGCCTGCCGCCCTAGCGTCCCTCGCCCGCGTGGCCTTCCGAGACGCGGGCGACCCGAGGGTCGCCCCTACAAGCGCATGTTCCTGCCGCCTCGTAGGGGCGAGGCTTGCCTCGCCCGCCGCCCGCGTCCCTCGCCCTCGCCCTCGCCCTCGCCATCGCCCACCGCGCCCCGGTCTTCGCTCTCCCGGCCCCGGCGACGAGTTCACACACTTGACACACTCCGGCGTCGAGGTTCCGCGACGCTGTCCGCATGCGTCGGCGTGTGAGCTTGCGACTCCGCGGCTTCGACTACTCGCAGGACGGCCTCTACTTCGTCACGTTCACGACGCGGGGCCGACGCTGCCTACTCGGGCGCGTCGAGGACGGCTGCGTTGTTCTTTCGCGCCTCGGCCGCGTTGTCGAGGCGCAGCTCGAGCGTCTCGCTCGGTTGCCCGGGATCAACGTCGATGCGTACATCGTCATGCCAAACCATGTGCACGTGATCGTCGCGCTTGAAACAAGGGCGAGGCAAGCCTCGCCCCTACGGCTAGGAGACGTCGTCGGTGCGGTGAAGTCGGGAAGCTCGCGAGAGGCCGGGATCTCGCTCTGGCAGCGGGGGTATTACGACCACGTCATCCGTGACGAAGGCGATCTCACCCGCGTCCGCGAGTACATCGTCGCGAACCCGATCCGCTGGGAGCTCGATCCGGAGAACCCGGAGCGGTGCCCCCCTCGGGCGCCGCGTAGTTCGTAGGGGCGAGGCTTGCCTCGCCCTCGCCCTCGCCCCGCGCCCTCGCCCTCGCCCCGCCCGTGGCCTTCCGAGACGCGGGCGACCCGAGGGTCGCCCCTACGGCGTGCATCAACCGCCCGCGTCGTCCCTCGACCACCTCGTAGGGGCGAGGCTTGCCTCGCCCTCGCCCTCGCCCGCGTCCCTCGCCCGCGTCCTCCCGGAACGAGGGCGACCCGAGGGTCGCCCCTACGGGTGGACCCCAGCTCCCTCGGCACGACCGCGCTCGTAGGCGAGCACGTCGGCGAGGATGTCGTCGAGCGTCCGCTCCGGCTGCCAGCCGATGGCGTCGCGGACCTTCGCCGTGGAGGGAATGCGGTGGAGCATGTCCTCGATCCCGATCCCGTACACGTCCTCGTAGGGGACGTACACGAGCTCCGAGGACGACCCCGTCGCCTCGAGGACGCGCCGCGCGAGGTCGCCGATCGAGATGCGCTCCTCCGAGCCGACGTTGTAGATCTCGCCCGGCTTGCCGCGCGCCATGAGCGCGACGAGCGCCTCCACCGTGTCGGCGACGTGACAGAAGCAGCGCGTCTGCTCTCCCGTGCCGTGGATCTCGAGCGGCTCACCCGCGAGGGCGCGCTGGACGAAGGTCGGGATGACCATCCCGTAGCGGCCGCTCTGCCTGGGGCCGACGGTGTTGAAGAGGCGCACGATCACGCAGTCGAGCCCGTGCTCGACGTGGTGCGCGAGCGCGAGGAACTCGTCCATCGCCTTCGAATCCGCGTACGCCCATCGCTTCTGCGTCGTCGGACCGTAGATACGCCTGTCGCTCTCGACGAGGGGCCGCTCCTCCCGATGATCGCCGTACACCTCCGAGGTGGACGCGACGAGCACGCGCTTCGAGAAGCGCTGGCAGTGCTCGAGGACGATCTCGGTTCCGCGGAGGTTGGTGACGAGTGTCTGGACCGGCTGCTCGACGATGAGCCGGACACCTACCGCAGCTGCGAGATGGTAGACGACGTCGCACTTGTAGACGAGCTCGTTGACGGCCGACCAGTGGAGCACCGAGTCGACGACGAGGTGGAACTCCGGACGGTCTCGCAGGTGCTCGATGTTCTCGAGCGAGCCGGTCGAGAGGTCGTCGAGCGCCCAGACCTCCCACCCCTCGTCGAGGAGGCGCTCGGCGAGGTGCGACCCGATGAAGCCGGCGCCCCCGGTGATCAGGGCCTTGTTGCGCAACGGTTGAGAAGGGTACAAGGCGCGGCGGGCGAACCCTCCGACTGAGACTCGCCCCGAGACCCGTCGGCTACGATCAGGTACGAACCTTCGACCCGGAGCGTGGCAATCCCGTCGGCTCCGGAGAACACTGGGGAAAGGAGGGTCGAAGGAGTTGTTCGAGCGATTCACCGAGAGAGCCAGGCAGGTCGTCGTTCTCGCCCAGGACGAGGCGAGGGCGCTGAAGCACAACTACATCGGCACGGAGCACATCCTGCTCGGGCTGCTGCGCGAGGAGGAAGGGCTTGCCGCGCGCGTTCTCGAGTCGCTCGACATCACCGTAGAGGAGGTTCGCGCCCAGGTCGCCCGCATCGTTGGGCAGGGCGACGAGGTCACCACCGGCCAGATCCCGTTCACGCCGCGCGCCAAGAAGGTGCTGGAGCTGGCGCTGCGCGAGGCGCTCTCGCTGGGCCACAACTACATCGGCACCGAGCACATCCTGCTCGGCCTCGTGCGCGAGAACGAGGGGGTCGCGGCCCGCATCCTGCTCGACTTCGACGCCGACGCCGAGAAGATCCGCAACGAGATCATCCGCATGCTCTCCGGCCCGGGCCGCCGCCAGGCGGGCGCGGGCGCGCCGGCGGGGGAGAAGACGAAGAGCTCGAAGCTCCTCGACCAGTTCGGCCGCAACTTGACGAAGGCCGCGATCGAGGGGAAGCTCGACCCGGTCGTCGGCCGCCAGAGGGAGATCGAGCGCGTGATGCAGATCCTCTCGCGGCGCCAGAAGAACAACCCGGTTCTCATCGGAGAGCCGGGTGTCGGCAAGACGGCGGTGGTCGAGGGCCTCGCGGCCCGCATCTCCGCGAGCCAGGTGCCCGAGCTCTTGAAGGGCAAGCAGATCTACACCCTCGACCTCGCGGCGCTCGTCGCCGGCTCGAAGTACCGCGGCGAGTTCGAGGAGCGCTTGAAGAAGGTGATGAAGGAGATCACCCAGCGCGGCGACATCATCCTCTTCATCGACGAGCTCCATAACCTCGTCGGTGCGGGGGCGGCGGAGGGCGCGATCGACGCCGCCTCGATCCTGAAGCCGGCTCTCGCCCGCGGCGAACTCCAGACGATCGGGGCGACGACGCTCGACGAGTACCGCAAGTACCTGGAGCGCGACGCGGCGCTCGAGCGTCGCTTCCAGCAGGTGCGTGTCGACGAGCCGTCGATCGAGGACACCGTGGAGATCCTGCGCGGGCTGCGCGACCGCTACGAGGCGCACCACCGCTGCAAGATCACCGACGAGGCGCTGCGTGCCGCCGCCGTCCTCGCCGATCGCTACATCCAGGATCGACACCTCCCCGACAAGGCGATCGACCTGATCGACGAAGCCGGCTCCCGAGTCCGCATCGCGACGATGTCGGCGCCTCCGCGCTACCGCGAGCTCGAGGAGGAGATCGAGAAGGTGCGCGCGGACAAGGAGGCCGCCATCGAGGCCCAGGAGTTCGAGAAGGCGGCCCAGCTCCGCGACAAGGAGCGCAAGCTCACGCAGAAGAAGAAGGACCTCGAGGAGGAGTGGCGCAACGCCTCCGACGAGGAGCAGCCGGAGATCGGCGAGGACGAGATCGCCGACATCGTCTCCATGTGGACCGGCATCCCCGTCTTCAAGCTCACCGAGGCCGAGTCCCAGAAGCTCATCCGGATGGAGGAGGAGCTGCACAAGCGCGTCATCGGCCAGGATCAGGCGATCGTCGCCGTCTCGAAGGCGATTCGCCGCGCCCGCGCCGGGATCAAGGACCCGAAGCGGCCGACGGGATCGTTCATCTTCCTCGGGCCCTCGGGCGTCGGGAAGACCGAGCTCGCGCGCACGCTCGCCGAGTTCCTCTTCGGCGACGAGGACGCGATGATCCAGGTGGACATGTCGGAGTACATGGAGAAACACTCCGTGTCCCGGCTCGTCGGCTCGCCGCCCGGCTACGTGGGCTACGACGAGGGCGGGCAGCTCACCGAGGCCGTCCGCCGCAAGCCGTACTCGGTCGTCTTGCTCGACGAGATCGAGAAGGCGCACCCGGACGTCTTCAACATCCTCCTCCAGATCCTCGAGGACGGGAAGCTCACCGACTCGCAGGGGCGGAAGGTCGACTTCCGCAACACGATCGTGATCATGACCTCGAACCTCGGCGCTTCCCAGATCTCGAAGAACCAGACGCTCGGGTTCTCGGTCGGCGACGAGGGTGGGCTCTCCTACGACGACATGAAGGACCGCGTCATGTCGGAGCTCAAGAAGGTGTTCCGACCCGAGCTCCTGAACCGGATCGACGAGGTCATCGTCTTCCACAAGCTGGAGCGCGAGGAGATCCTCCAGGTGGTCGACCTGATGATGGCCCGCGTCCGCGAGGAGATGGCCAAGCACGGGACGACCATCGAGCTGACCCCCGAGGCGAAGGAGCTGCTCGTCGAGCAGGGCTACGACCCGGCGATGGGGGCCCGGCCGTTGCGCCGCGCGATCCAGCGCCTGATCGAGGATCCGCTCGCGGACTTCATCCTCAGCCGCGAGCTGATCCCGGGCTCCACGATCGTGGTCGACAAGCGCGAGAGCCCCGAGGAGGGCGAGCCGCCGGTCGTGATCAAGCTCGTCGAAGGCACGCCTGTGCCGGCCGCGGTCGGCGCGCCCGAGGACGAGCGGGCTGCGGAGGAGCCCGCGGACGCCTCGACCGAGGAGTAGCGCGGGGCGATCCTCGGGTCGCCTCTAGACTGCGATCATGGTGATCCGACACGCTCGCCCGTCCGACTACGGGCGCGTTATCGGCCGCGTGAACGTCTGGTGGGGCGGCCGCGAGATGGCGCCTGTGCTGCCGCAGCTCTTCTTCCTCCACTTCGAGGGGACGAGCTTCGTGGCCGAGGGCGAGGACGGCGACCTGGCCGGCTTCCTCGTCGGCTTCCTCTCGCAGACGAACCCCGACGAGGCGTACATCCACTTCGTCGGCGTCTCTCCCGAGCGCCGCGGTCAGGGGATCGGGAGCGCGCTGTACGAGCGCTTCTTCGAAGAGGTGCGTTCGCAGGGACGCTCGGTCGTCCGCTGCGTCACCTCGCCGACGAACGAGGACTCGCTCGCGTTCCACGAGGCGCTCGGGTTCGAGGTCGAGCGCACGGTGCCGGACTACGACGGCCCCGGCGAGGACCGCGTGCTGCTCGTGAAGCGCCTCGATCAGTCGTAGAGCGGCTCGAGGACGGGCCGCCGCGCCTGCCCGAAGATGAGGTGTGTCTCGACGTGCGCCACCTCGGGGCGCACGGTGAGCCGGTCGAGGACGAAGTTCCGGAGCGCAGCCATGTCGGCGACACCCACGTGTACGAGGAAGTCGTCGGCGCCGGTGACGTGGAAGACCTCGATCACCTCCGGCAGCCCGAGGACGTACTCCCAGAACGCGTCCACGTGCGAGCGTGAGTGCGGACGGATGCGGACGGCGTGGATCGCCTCCAGGGAGCGACCGAGGGCCCGCCGCTCGACGTGGGCGTGGAAGCCCGTGATCACGCCGCGGGCGACGAGGGAGCGGACGCGCTCGAGGCAGGTCGACGGAGCGAGGCCAACGAGCTCGGCGAGCCTCTTGTTCGGCAGCCGTGCGTTGTTCTGGAGGGCTTCGACGATCGCGCGATCCGTTCGGTCCAACTGCTCTTCTGGCATCGATTCCGAATGATATTCGCCAAGCAGCTCTTGAGCACGAACAAAGAGGTACCGTAGGCGTATGGAGACCGATACGAGGGCGGTTCATGCGGGTCGCAGCGACTTCCGAGCGCTGACCGTGCACGCGCCCCCCATCGACCTCTCGACGACCTACCCGATCTCCGATCTGGAGGAGGCGATCGGTGACCTCGACGCGCTTGCCGCGGGAGCGTGCGCCGCGCGTAACCCGATCTACGCGAGGCTTCACAACCCGACGGTCGCGCGGTTCGAAGAAGCGATCGCCGAGCTCGAGCACACGGAGGAGGCGGTCGCCTTCGCCTCCGCGATGGCTGCGCTGACGGCCGCCCTTCTCGCGGCCTGCGAGCAGCCGCGACATGTCGTCGCGTTCCGTCCACTCTACGGCGGCACGGATCACCTGCTCGCCTCGAACCTCCTCGGGATCGATGTCAGCTGGGTGCGAGAGCCCGACGAGCTCCCGAGCGCGCTTCGGCCGGAAACGGGCCTCGTCGTCCTCGAGACGCCGCAGAACCCGACCCTCGGCACGATCGACATCGAAGCCGTCGTGTCCGCCGCCGGCGACGTTCCCGTCCTCGTCGACAACACGTTCGCGACGCCCGTCCTCCAGAACCCCGCGTTGCATGGGGCAGCGTACGTCCTGCACAGCGCGACGAAGTTCCTCGGCGGGCACGGCGACGTTCTCGCCGGAGTCGTGGCGACGAGCGCCGAGCGGGCTGCACGGCTGCGGCAGGTTCGGATCCTGACGGGCGCGGTGCTGCATCCCGTTGCGGCCTACCTCCTGCACCGTTCGCTTCCCACCCTGCCGGCTCGCGTGCGCGTCGCGCAGGCGACGGCCTCGATCCTCGCCGAGCGGCTCTCCCGGCATCCGAGGGTGACGCGGGTCCTCTACCCCGAGGCGGACGGACGGCAGCTCCGCGGGCCGGGTTCCGTCCTCGCGTTCGAGGTCGACGGCGGGCGGGAGGCGGCCTCCGCCGTGCTGCGGGCGCTCGAGCTCGTGACTCCAGCCGTGAGCCTCGGCGCGACGGACACGCTCGTTCAGCACCCTGCCGGGCTGACCCACCGACTGGTTGACGACCAGGCGAAGGCGGAGCTCGGGATCACGGACGGACTCTTGCGGCTCTCCGTCGGTCTCGAGGACGTCGAGGACCTGTGGGGCGATCTCGTGCAGGCACTCGCGTCCGTGCCCGTCGGCGCCGCTGCCTGAAGCGGGCGCTACGCACGAGCGGCAGACGAGCCGGCCGCGGACTCGCGCCGCACGTCGAGCAACGTCCCGCCGGCGACGAGGGCGGCGAGGCCGATCCCGACGTAGCTCGCGATGGTCGATCCGTCGTCCAGGAGGTTCTTCACGACGGTGATCGCGAGCAGGGCGATGCCGAGCGCGAGCGCGATCCGATCCCAGCGGACGTGCTCCGGGAGCTCGACGTCGGTGAGGTGCACGAGGACGGTGAGCACGACGATCGCGATCGAGAGGACGCCGAGGAGAAGTCCCCAGGCATCCCACCCGTCGAGCAGCTGCTCCGCGGTGCCTGCCGGGCCGAAGTCGATCTCGATCTTCTGCCAGGTGAGCGACAGGTTGAGGAAGAAGGCGATCGCGGCGACGAGCACGAGCTTCGCGCCGATCGTCAGGCTCTTGATGCTCTGCATGCGGTTCCTCTCGGGCGGTCGAGGGTGCAGCCGTGTCGCGCCGCTCGCCCACACGGTACTCGCTCGCGCGCGGAGCGCAACCCCGCTCGCGCCTCCTCGTCCTCCGGACGGGGAGGCGATCGAGGGACGTGGGCCGCCCGCGGGCGGCCCGGCCGTCAACCCTCGCGCTCTCCGGCGCCCTCGGAAGCGGGCCCGCCGGCGTCGCCGGGCTCCGTCGCCGCAGGCGCATCGGCCGGCGTGGACGGCTCGGCGCTCGAGGCGGTCTCGGAGGCGGGCGCGCCGGCGGGCGACTCTGCCGCGCCGCCGATCCCGGCCGACGCCATCTCTCCCCGGACATGCTCCATCCCTCCGGCGGCTTGGATCTCGAGCCACGCGCCCACGGCGACGACCGCTGCGAGCGCGACGCCGAGGTAGCTCCAGAAGGTCGAGTAGTCGTCGGTGAGGTTCTTGAGCACGGCGATCACGAGGATCGCGAACGCGAGCACCGCGCTCGTCAGCGCGAAGGAGACGGGAATCGGGATCTCGACCGCAGCGAGCTGAGCGACGAGGCGGGCGACGAGGACGATGGTGAGCACCCCCATGAGGATCCCTCCCAGGTCGTCCCAGGCGCTGACGCCGCCGCTCGCCTCGCCGAGCGGACCGAGGTCGACCGACACCTCCTGCCAGCGGAAGAAGCTGACGACGAGGAGGAGGACGCTGCCGACGAGCATGAGCTGCGAGCCACGGCTGAGTGCGGTGAAGCGGTGCATCGGGCCTGCCTTTCTGATTGGTGGCGGGTGTCGTGGTGGACTCTGACCCACGCGGGAGAGAACCGCAACCGTCTCGTGGCGCTCTCGTGACGAACGGCGTCGGGCCCCGTCCCTACACTGGCCGGGTGGCGAAGCTCGTTGCGAGGTACGTCTGTTCGGAGTGCGGAACCGCGAGCCCGCGCTGGCTCGGTCGTTGCCCGGGTTGCGCCGCGTTCGGCACCCTCGTCGAGGAGCGGGCCGCAGGGTCCGACGTCTCGGCTGCGGTGCCGCGCGAGCCCGTCGCGATCGCCGAGGTCGACGCGGCCGAGGCCGAGCGGATCCCGACCGGCGTCTCCGAGCTCGACCGCGTCCTGGGCGGTGGGCTCGTTCCGGGCTCGCTCGTCCTCCTCGGGGGCGAGCCGGGCGTCGGGAAGTCGACGCTGCTCCTGACTGCGCTCGGGGCGATCGCGCGATCGGGGAGGCGGGCGCTCCTCGTCACCGGGGAGGAGTCCACGGCGCAGGTCTCGCTGCGGGCGCGCCGGCTCGGCGGAGCGGGGGAGGTCCGGATCGTGGCCGAGACGGAGCTCGACGCGGTCTGCGCGACGCTCGAGGCCGAGCGCCCCGACGTCTGTGTGGTCGACTCCGTACAGACGCTCCACGCTGCCGGGCTCGGTTCGGCCCCCGGCTCCGTGGCGCAGGTTCGAGAGGCCGCCGGGCGGCTGCTGCGGACTGCGAAGGAGCTCGGCGTCACGGTCGTTCTCGTCGGGCACGTGACGAAGGACGGCGCCGTCGCCGGGCCGCGGGTCCTCGAGCATCTCGTCGACTGCGTCCTCCAGTTCGAGGGCGATCGCTACCACGAGCACCGCGTGCTCCGCGCGACGAAGAACCGCTTCGGGTCGACGAACGAGCTCGGCGTCTTCGAGATGCGCTCCACGGGGCTCGTCGGCGTCCCCGACCCCTCGGAGCTGTTCGGACGCACGCGCCCCGGCGAGGTCGGGGCCGCCGTCGCGTGCGCGCTCGAGGGGACGAGGCCGCTGCTCCTCGAGGTGCAGGCCCTCGTCGCGCCCACCGACCTCGCCATGCCGAGGAGAGTCGGTACCGGGGTCGACCCCAAGCGGCTCGCGATGATCGTCGCCGTCCTCGGACGTCACGCACGGGTTCCGCTCGGAAGCGCGGACGTCTTCGTCAACGTCGCCGGCGGCGTCCGCATCGACGAGCCCGGCGCCGACCTCCCCGTCGCGCTCGCGATCGCCTCCGCTGCCCGCGGGGTGCCGGTGCTCGAGCGAGCGGCCGCGTTCGGCGAAATCGGGCTCACGGGCAGGCTCCGCGCCGCCTCGCAAGCGGAACGGCGGTTGGACGAGTGCGCGAAGCTCGGCATCGAGCGTGTGCTCGCGCCAGCGGGCACGACCTCTCGGGAAGCGCCGAGGGTGCTCGCAGCCGAGACGCTCGCCGAGGCCGTTCGACTGGGCCTCGCTGCCGCGGCTGCGGCCGAGGTCGTCGCTGCGTAGCCGGCTCCGGGTCGCGCTTCGCGCGGCGTTGCGGTTCCGTTAAGGACCCGTTGCGAAACGCGCTACAATCCGGTCGCGGCCGGCAGCGAACTCTCTGCCGGCGCTCTTTTCTGATCGGGCGTATTCGACACGGGGAGGCTCGCTTGTTCGAGATCGGCGACAAGGTTGTCTATCCGCATCACGGCGCCGGGACGGTCGTGAAGAGAGAGAAGCGGGAGGTCCTCGGTGAGGTTCGCGAGTACCTCACGATCCAGATCCTGCACAACGACATGACGGTCAACGTGCCCTGCGAGAACGCCGAGCGCGTCGGCCTCAGGCAGGTCATCGACCAGCGCACGGTGGCGATGGTCGTGAAGACGCTCTCAGGCGGCTCTACCGAGATGCCGAAGAACTGGAACCGCCGCTTCAAGCACAACCGCGACAAGATGAAGACGGGCAACATCTTCGAGCTCGCCGAGGTCGTGCGGAACCTCGCGGTCAGAAACAACGAGAAGGGCCTCTCCACCGGCGAGAAGCAGATGTTCGTGAAGGCGAAGAAGATCCTCGCCTCCGAGCTCATGTACGCCAAGGACATGACCGAGGAGGAGGCTGCCGCGTGGCTCGACGACATCCTCTCGCGAGCGGGGCAGCCGGAGAAGAAGGAGTCGACGAGGGCGAAGCCCAAGCCCGCGCCCGCGAGTGCGTGAGAGCGCCCGCGGCGCCGGCTTCGCCGGAAGCACCTGGGCGATCCTCCTCGCGGCGGGCGCCGGTGCCCGTCTCGGGCTCGACCGACCGAAGGCGTTCGCCGCGCTCGCCGGGAGGCCGCTGCTCGCCGAGAGCCTCGAGCGGCTCGATCGCTGTCCCTGGCTCGACTCGGTCGTCGTCGTCGCCCCTCCGGGGTGGGAGGAGCCGGCGATTCTCCTCTCCGAGGAGCTCGCGGCCTCGAAGGTCGTCGCCTGCGTCACGGGCGGCGCCACGCGTGCGGAGTCCGCGCGCGCCGGGCTGGCGGAGGTGCCCGAGGAGGCGCTCGTCGTCCTCGTCCACGACGCCGCGCGACCGCTCGTGAGCGACGCGGTGGTGGAGCGCGTGCTCACGCCGCTCTCGGAGGGGTTCGACGGCGCCGTCCCCGCGCTCGAGGTCGCCGATACGCTCAAGCGCGTCGAGGGTCGCGAGGTCGTGGAGACGGTCGCGCGCGAGGGTCTCGTCCGCGCCCAGACGCCGCAGGCGTTCCTCCGCCCGGTGCTGCGGAAGGCGTTCACGGGGGAGCTTCGGGGGGCGACGGACTGCGCCTCGCTCGTCGAGCGCAGCGGAGGTCGAGTCGCCGTCGTCGAGGGCGATCCGCGGCTCGTCAAGATCACGACGGCCGCCGATCTCGAGCTCGTGGAGTCGTGGCTGTGAGCGACGTCCGGGTCGGGCTCGGCGTCGACGCGCACGCGCTCGAGGAGGGGGTTCCTCTCGTGCTCGGTGGCGTCCCGATCGACTACCCGCGCGGCCTTGCCGGGCACTCCGACGGGGACGTGATCGCGCACGCGCTCATCGACGCCCTCCTCGGAGCGGCGAACCTCGGGGATATCGGGACGCTCTTCCCCTCGGGAGACGAGGAGTACCGCGGCGCCTCCTCGCTCGACCTCCTCTGGGAGGCCTATCGGGAGGTGCGCGACGCCGGATGGGAGCTCGTGAACGCGGACTGCGTCCTCGTCGGCGAGGAGCCTCGGATCGGCGAGGTCCGTAGCGAGATGTCGGAACGACTCGCCGGGGCCCTCGGAGTCGGGGTCGGGAGCGTGAGCGTGCGGGCGACGACGACCGACGGCCTCGGCTTCACCGGGCGCGGTGAGGGACTCGCGGCGTACGCGGTCGCACTCCTGCGACGAGCGTAGGCGGCGTCGCGTCCCCCGGAAGCGAGACGAGGTCTCCGGCCACCCTCACGAGGCCGTCGCGCTCGAGCGCGCTGACGGCCTCACCGTCGAGCTCGGCGAGCGGTCGGGGCCCCTCGGCGACCGCACGCAAGGCGGCGGCCCGGCGCTGACGGAACGAGCCCTCGAACGGTCCCTGCTTGCGCGCCGGCGCCTCCCGGATCCCACGCGACGGACAGTGCGCCGCGAGTGGGCATACCCTGCAGCGGGGGATGCGCGCGATGCAGACCGTGGCGCCGAGATCCATGAGCGCGTGCGCGGCGACAGGGCCGAACGTCGCGCCCGTCCGGCGCAGGACGCGCTCGACGTTCACGTCCACCGGGAGCACGTCCTCGGCGAAGGCGAAGCGGCGAAGCGCGGCGGCCGTGTACCTCCCCACTCCCGGCAGCGCCGTCAGGTCGGCGGGCCAGCCCTCGGCGGCGATAAGCCGGGCGGCGCCGTGGAGGTTCAGCGCGCGCCGGTTGTAGCCGAGCCCCTGCCAGGCGCGGATGACGTCGGCGGGCGAGGCGGCGGCGAGCGACTCTACCGTCGGCCAGCGCTCGAGCCAGGCGAGGTAGCGCGGGACGACGCGCTCGACCTGTGTCTGCTGGAGCATGATCTCCGACACGAGGATCGCGTACGGGTCTCGAGTCGAGCGCCAGGGGAGGTCGCGTCCGTGCTCGGCGAACCACGTGAGCAAGAGCTTCTCCACGGGCGGGAGCGTAGGCAAGGTGCGTCGGGTGGGGCGTCGTGGCTTCGTCACGGGGCCGGCGATCGCGGCCTACGAGCCGACCCGCTTCCACTGCTTCGCGCTCGCGTGCTCTCGGCTGATCGGACTCGGGCGGTCCGCGTTCGAGGTCGTGACTTTGGCGCGCTGCGCTCGCAGGCTCTCCGATCCCCCGATCGGGTGAAGAGACGAGGTCGTGGTCCGACGATCTCTTCGCGGCATCCGTTCGAATCGAAGTGCGGAGAGAGGTGAATGAACGCATGACCGCGATCGTCCGACACCGTCGACGGATCCTGATCGTCGTCGGAGCAGGCTGCGTGGCCCTTGCGGCGGCTGCGCTGAGTGAGCCGGGCAAAGCACGCACCGAGGCCGCGGCAGCGGCGAAGGAAGCGCAGGAAGCTCGGGTGGAGAGGCGCCTCGCTCTCTCGTACCCGTACGTCGGCCCGGACGGAGAGATCCATTTCTGCATCGCGAAGCCGAAGAGAAACGGCACAGCACGGGTCGTACCCAACCACGCCGCCTGCGATCCGGTGCACGAGTGGCACCTCGTCCTCGCTCCCGGACGCTCGCAGACGACCTCGTGGAGCAGCTGGTCGCCGGCGTCCCCCGTCACCGCACCCGCCGGTCCTCCTGGTCCGCCCGGAGCTGACGGCGAGCCTGGGCCGCAGGGTCCTCCTGGCCCGCCCGGTCCGGCTGGCGCCGACGGGGCGCCCGGGGCGGACGGCCCCGCGGGACCGGAAGGGCCCGCCGGCCCGCCCGGCCCGCCTGGCCCGGAAGGCCCGCCCGGCCCGCCTGGCCCGGAGGGCCCGCCCGGCCCGCCTGGCCCGCGAGGCCCAGAGGGACCGCCTGGCCCGTCCGGTCCCTCGAGCTCGGACGATCCGGTCCGTGGCGACGAAGACGAGCCCGCTCCCGCCGACGACGAAGCAAGCGAAGAAGAGTTCGAAGGCGAGTTGATCATCGTCCGACCGTAGGCGGAAGAGACGCAGGGCCTGCTGCTTGCCGGCAGGCCCTGCGTCGTTCGGCGAGGTCGCTGCTCGCGACTCGACCTCGACCAGGGAAGGTTGCGGCCTCGCTCGTCGAGTCATACGAGCACGAGCTTCTCCACGCCCCGGAGCGTACGGCCGGGCGCGACGCAAGGAGGACAACGCGAGTGGCGGGCACGCTGCCCGTCCGAGGGATCGAGGCGCCACGACATCCAACCGATCTCGCAACCGATGTCACCACTCCGAGCGCTGCGGCTTCGTCTCGGTTCCGGCGCATCCAAGGTCGATCAGCGTGCGCTCTTCGGGCTCGCGTGCCTCCTCGCCGCGGGGATCTTCGCGCTCGCGCTCGCGCTCGCGGAGCTCGGGGACGCACTCCTGTTCCTGCTCGCTCTCCCACTCGCACTCGGAGCGATGGCGTCCGGGCTTCGCGGCGGGATTGCGCTCGGCCTCCTCTGCTCGGTGCTCGCGGGGGCGTGGTGGCTCGAGCGAGCCTACCCCGAAGACGGGGCCTGGCTTGCCTCCCACGTCCTCGCTTGTCTGCTCGTCGGGGCTCTCCTAGGCGGGATCGTCGAGTCGCGTCTGCGTCTCGGCCGCGCCCTGGAGCACCTCCGCGAGCACTCCCTCGACCTGATCGCGACTGCGAGCTTCGACGGCTACTTCACGAGCGTGAACCCCGCCTTCACCCGGACGCTCGGCTACAGCGCCGAGGAGCTCCTCTCGAGGCCGTTCCTCGACTTCGTTCATCCCGACGACGTCGAGGCGACGCTCGCCGCCGTCGCCGAGCTGACCCAGGAGGGCCGCGACGTCCTCGACTTCCGGAACCGCTACCGAACGAAAGACGGGAGCTACCGCTGGCTCGAGTGGCGCACGAAGCCCGACCTGGCGGCTCGGGAGCTCATCGCAGTCGCCCGGGACGTCACCGACCGCAAGCGGCTCGAGGAGCACGAGCATGCCTACTACGAGCGCCTCGAGCGCGAGGTCGCGGAGCGCACAAGCGAGCTCGAGTTACGGAACGCCGAGCTCGAGGAGGCCCGGCGAGAGCTCCTCCACCGGCTCGCGCTCGCCGCCGAGTACCGCGACGACGACACGTTTGCGCACACCGAGCGCATTCGCGTGTCGGTCGCTCTCCTGGCGCACGAGCTCGGCCTTCCCGACGAGGAGGTGGCGCTGCTGAGAGAAGCCGCTCCACTCCACGACATCGGCAAGCTCGGAGTCTCGGACACCGTGCTCCTGAAGCCGGGCACTCTCTCCTCCGAGGAGGTCGCGCACATGCGCGCGCACACCGTCCTCGGCGCTCGACTGCTCTCGGGTAGCTCCTCCCGCGTCCTCCAGCTCGCAGAGGAGATCGCCCGCGGCCACCACGAGTGGTGGGACGGCTCCGGCTACCCGCACGGGCTCCGCGGCGAGGAGATACCGCTCTGCGCCCGCATCGTCGCCGTCGCCGACGTCTTCGATGCGCTCACCCATGCGCGGCCGTACAAGCCGGCCTGGTCGGTCGAGGAGGCGGTTGCGGAGATCCGCAGGCTCTCCGGCCGCCAGTTCGACCCGCGTGTCGTCGACGCCTTCTGTCGACTCGATCCCTACCGCCTCGCGGCCATCGACGACGTGCACAAGCAGGTCGCGTAGAGGAGCGGGGCGACCGCGTCCGAGCGCGGGTCAGATCTCTGCGAGCGGCCGTCGCCGAGCGCTGCTCCAGCGCGCCGCGAGCCGATGCAGACGTCGCTCCCGTGGGGGTCGCCGGCGCGCAAGCGGCCCGGCCGGACGGCGCTCGGCCCGGAAGAAGGCGCGCTTACCGACCTCCACGAGCGCGAGGTAGGTGGCGACCATGACCGCGAGCGTGCCGAGAAGCGTCGCAGGCAGGGGCTCGAAGCCGAGGAGGCCGGCCGCGGGCGAGTACGGGAGCGCGGCCCCGAGTGTCGCGCAGGCGAGCGTCGTCGCGATGAGCGGTCGGCTCGGACGGCTGCGGAAGAAGGGGACACGCCGGGTGCGGACGACGAAGATGACGAGCGTCTGGGTCGCGAGCGACTCGACGAACCAGCCGGTCCGGAAGAGCGTCTCGCTTGCGTGGAAGGCGTAGAGAAGCACGCCGAAGGTGAGGAAGTCGTAGAGCGAGCTGATCGGCCCGAAGACGACCATGAAGCGGCGGATGAAGCCGATGTCCCACTGTGCCGGCCTGGCGACGAGTTCCTCGTCGACGTTGTCGGTGGGGATCGTGAGCTCGCTGACGTCGTACAGGAGGTTGTTGAGCAGGATCTGCGTCGGGAGCATCGGCAGGAACGAGAGCCAGAGCGACGCCCCGGCCGCGGAGAACATGTTCCCGAAGTTCGAGGACGTCCCCATCAGGACGTACTTGATCGTGTTCGTGAAGATGTGGCGTCCCTCGACGACGCCGTCGGCGAGGATGCCGAGATCCTTGGTGAGCAGAACGATGTCCGCTGCGTCCTTGGCGACCTCCGAGGCCGTGTCGACCGAGATCCCGACGTCGGCGTCGTGGAGCGCGATCGCGTCGTTCACGCCGTCGCCCAGGAAGCCGACGTCCGACCCCGTATCTCGGTGCGCGCGGATGATCCGCGCCTTCTGTTCGGGGGTGACGCGAGCGAAGATCGTGATCCGCCCGAGAGCCGTCTCGAGCTCGGCGTCGTTCATCGCTTCGAGCTCTCGGCCGGTCAGTGTCCCCGCGACCTCGAGCCCGAGCCGTCGGCAGAGCGCCTCCGCCACCGTCCCGTTGTCCCCGGTCACGATCTTGACCGTCACTCCGAGCCGACGCAGTCGAGCGAGCGACTCGGCCGCGCCTGCCTTCGGGGGATCCGAGAAGGTGAGGAATCCCCTGAGCTCGAGGTCGCGCTCGTCGCCGGCATCGACCGAGGCGAACCCCTCTGCCGGCCGAGTCGCAACGGCGACGACGCGCCATCCGTCCACGAACAGCCGATCGAGGGTCGCGCTCGCCGCTTCGGGAACGCGGGCGCAGCGGGCGAGAATCGCCTCCGGCGCTCCTTTGCTCACGAGCATACGTTCGCCCGAGGGCGTCTCGACGAGGGCGGAGCCGATCTGACGGTCGTGATCGAATGGCACGCGGGCGACCACTCTCCAGCCGGTGGGAGCCGCCCGGGATGATGGCGGAGCGGCCTGGAGCGCCCGGTCGAGGTCGTTGCCGCCCACGACCTCGCCGTCCTCCACGACCGCCTCGGAGGCGGCGAGCGCGAGCGCGAGCACGCTCGCGTTCGGGGCTCCCAAGGGATCGAGCGAGGACGCAAACGTCGTGCGCCCCTCGGTCAGGGTTCCGGTTTTGTCGGTGAGCAGGAGGTCGATGTTGCCGAGGTCCTCGATCGCGACGAGTCGTTTGACCACCACCTGTCGTTGCGCCAATCGTCGGGAGCCCGTCGCGAGGCTCACCGTGACGATCGCGGGGAGGAGTTGCGGAGTGAGTCCGACCGCGATGGCGAGCGCGAACAGGAGGGACTCGAGAAGCGGGCGGCCGAGCAGCGAGTTGAGGAAGACGATCGAGCCCGCCAGGAGCCCAGTGACGACGACGAGCAGCCGTGAGTAGTCGCGGAGCCCGCGCTGGAAGGACGTCTCCTCGTGCCGCTCGCCGAGCCGGAGCGCGATCCGCCCGAAGACGGTGTGCGAGCCCGTTGCGACGACGACCCCACGTCCGCTCCCGCTCCGCACCACCGTGCCCATGAACGCGCACGAGGGAAGATCGAGCGGCGAATCGCTCTCGCGCACGGCGGCGACCTGCTTTCTCACCGGCGCTGACTCGCCCGTGAGCACCGACTCGTCGCACTCGAGATCGACTGCCTCGAGGAGGCGGAGATCGGCGGGAACGACGTCGCCGACGCGAAGTGCGACGATGTCTCCCGGGACGAGCTCGACGACGTCGACGCGCGTGAGCCGGCCGTCGCGTAGCGCGAGCGCGTGCCGCCGAATGCTCTCGTGCAGCTCCTCGATCGCTCTCTCCGAGCGGTACTCGTTGAAGAAGCCGAGCCCGACGCTGAGACCGAGGATCCCGATGATGATCAGGGCGTCAGTGCGCTCGCCGAGGAAAGCCGACACGAGCGCGGCTGCGACGAGGAGCAGGAGCAGGTAGCTGCGGAGCTGGCGGACGAGGATCGCGAGCGGGCGGGTCCCGTGGCTACGGAGGACGTTCGCTCCGATCGCGTCCAGTCGGGCGCGCGCCTCCGTCGTCGTCAGGCCCTCCTCTCCGACCCCGAGCTCCTCGAGGCAGGCGACTGGGTCGAGCGTCGCCGCTCGAGCCAGGTCGAGGCTGCTCGGGAGAGCGGGCGGGGCAGCCGGTGGGTGCGCGCTCTCCCCGCTCGAGCGCGGAGTCATGCCGGCGATCCTAGGACGCGGCGGTTCGCACGGGCGGCCGCTGGACGGCTCGCGGGCGCAACGCTCTCCGGGCGCGGCGCGGCACGGGCGCTCGCCGTCCGACCTACGACCGGAGCTCCACGCAGGCCCGGACCGGGAACGTGCCCGCGCCGCGCAACCGGGGAGGGACGGCGAAGAAGCGCGCGCCGGACGGCGGAAGAGCGTCGAGACCGGTGAGGCGCTCGCAGATCGGCTCCGTGCCCTCCGCGTAGTGGGCGCGACTCTCCTCTCGCGAGAGGAAGTCGCAGATCACGGGGCCGGGCAGCCCAGGGTACGTCGTCATCCCGTCCGAGATGACGTCTCGGATCGACGAGCACACGCCAGCGTCGTCGCTCGTCGGGTACCGTCGAGCGCGTGAGCGTCCGCGTGCGCTTCGCCCCCAGCCCGACCGGCTCGCTCCACCTCGGCAACGCGCTGACGGCGGTCGTGAACAGGCGCTTCGCCGACGCGCATGGTGGCGCGCTCGTGCTCCGGATCGACGACACCGACCCGTCGCGGACGGTCGCGGGCGGGGAGGAGGCGATCCTCGCCGATCTCGCGTGGCTCGGCGTCGACTGGGACGAGGGGCCCGTGCGTCAGAGCGAGCGCGGCGACCTCTACCGCGCGGCTGCCGAGCGCGCCCTCGCGAGCGGGGCGGCGACGCGCGACGACGAGGGGGCAGTCCGCCTCGTGCGCGAGGGGACGACGCTCCTGCGCGCGGACGGGACGGCCACCTACCAGCTCGCCTCGGTCGTCGACGACCTCGATCTGCGCATCACCCACGTCATCCGGGGCTCCGACCACCGTCCCAACCTCGAGCTCCAGCGCGCGATCGCGCGCGCGCTCGGCGGCGAGCTGCCCGAGGTCGTCCACCACGGGCTTCTCCTCGGGCCGGACGGGCGCAAGCTCTCCAAGCGGCACGGCCACGCTTCGCTCGCCGACCTCCGCGACGAGGGCTTCCCGGCGCAGGCCGTGCGCGCGTACCTCGAGGAGCTCGATCTCCCCGAGCACGACGTGCGGCTCGATCTCGCGAGGCTCCGACGTCTCGCGACGGACGCGATCGCCGCCATGTCCGACGAGGAGCTTGCGGAGTCCGCCGGTGCGCCGGTCGAGGCGGTCGCGGCGATGCGGGGCGCCCGCTCGCTCGTCGAGGCGCGAGAGTACGCGCAGCTCGTGCTCCAGCCGCTTCCCGCCGACGTCCCAGCCGAGGCGCGGGCGACGCTCGAGCGCTTCGCGGAGCTCCGCGAGCGGGCTCCCGAGCGCCTCTCGCTGGAGGAGGCGCGCGCGATCGTGCGCGAGCTCAAGGCCGTCGGAGGAGACCTGCGCGCCCTTCGCCTCGCGCTCACCGGAGCCACCCGAGGCCCGGAGCTCGCCGCCGTCCTCGTCGCCGTGCCGCGCGACGAAGCGCTCGCCCGTGTTGCGACCGCGCTCGGCGGCCCCTGACTACGATCGTCCGGTGCGCGTCTACGACACGTTCACCCGCTCGCTCGTCGAGTTGCCGCCGCCTCCGGCCGAGGTCGGCATGTACGTCTGCGGCCCCACCGTCTACCAGCGCGCCCACATCGGCAACGCGCGCCCCTTCGTCGTCTTCTCGTGGCTACGCAACTGGCTTCGCGAGCGTGGCTACACGGTGACGTTCGTCCACAACATCACCGACGTCAACGACAAGATCTACGAGGCGGCGCCTGGTCGCAGCGCCGAGCTCGCGCGCGAGGCGACGGCGTGGTACCTCGAGGACGTGGGCGACCTCGGCCTCGGCCTCCCGGACGAGATGCCGCTCGCGACCGAGACGATTCCCGAGATCATCGCGCTCATCGAGGAGCTCGTCGCGACCGGGCACGCCTACGCGATCGACGGCGACGTCTACTTCCGGGTCGCGAGCTACCCCGAGTACGGGAGGCTCTCCGGGCAGCGTCCGGACCAGGTCGTCGAGCAGGAGCCGAACCCGCTCAAGGAGGATCCTCGCGACTTCGCCCTCTGGAAGGCGACGAAGGAAGGCGAGGACACGTGGTGGGAGTCGCCATGGGGGAGAGGGCGTCCCGGCTGGCACATCGAGTGCTCGGCGATGGCGGAGAAGACCCTGGGCCCGGAGTTCTGCATCCACGGCGGCGGCAACGACCTCCTCTTCCCGCACCACGAGAACGAGATCGCGCAGTCGCGCGCGGCTGGTCGGCCGTTCGCGCACATCTGGATGCACAACGGGATGCTCGAGCTCGGGGGGGCCGAGATGCACAAGTCGATCGGCAACGACGTCTCGCTTCGCAACGTGCTCGACACCTGGGGCCGCGAGGCGACGCTGCTCTTCTTCCTCTCCGGCCACTGGCACGGGCCGATCGACTTCTCCGACGAGGTCATGGCCCAGGCGGTCGCCAGGGCGGAGCGGTTCCGGGAGGCCTTCCGCAACCCCTCGCGTCCGGCGCCGGCGGGAGCCTGGGAGCGCTTCGTCGCCGCGTTGGAGGACGACTTCAACACCCCGGCCGCGCTGGCCGTGCTGCACGAGTGGCACGACCACGAGCTTCTGCTGCGAGCCCTCCGCGTGTTCGGGCTCGAGTCCCTGGGCCACGAGGAGCAGGCGCCGGGCGAGGTCGTCGAGCTCGCCGAGCGGCGACAGGCCGCTCGGGCGGCGCGTGACTTCGAGGAGGCCGACCGGCTCCGCGCCGAGATCGAGAGCGCCGGCTGGGAGGTGCGCGACGAGCCGGGGGGCTACCGGCTCGTGCGGAGACAGTGACGCGCGATCTCGTCTACGGGCGAAACGCGGTGCGCGAGCTCTACCGCGGCCGCCGCGAGGTCCTCGAGACGTGGGTGACCGAGCGGGCCGCGCGCCAGCTGCCCTGGCTCGAAGCCGGACCGCGCCCCCGCATGCGGCCCGAGCGGGCACTGACCGAGGCGGCGGGGACGCGCGATCACCAGGGGGTCGTCGCGTGGTGCGAGCCGTTCCGTTATGCGGACGCCGATGAGCTCGCCGCGGGGGAGCGGCCGCTCCTCGTCTGCCTCGACCAGGTCACCGATCCGCGGAACCTCGGCGCCATCGCCCGCAGCGCCGAGGCGGCCGGGGCGACGGGGCTCGTCGTTCCCGCGCACGGCTCGGCGACGGTCACGCCCGCGGTGTGCCGAGCCTCGGCGGGGGCGGTGGAGCACCTGCCGGTGGCGATCGTGTCGAATCTCGCCCGCTACCTGGCGGAGGTGAAGGGTCCGCACCTGTGGGCGTACGCCACCGACGCGGAGGGGACACTCGCGGTGTGGGACGCCGACCTGGCCGACGGAGTCGCGCTCGTGCTCGGCGCGGAGGGGAGGGGCGTTCGCCCGCTCGTCCGCCGAACCTGCGACGCGACGATCGCGATCCCGCTCGTCGGGAGAGTCGGCTCGCTCAACGTCGCCGTCGCCACCGGCGTCCTCCTCTTCGAGGCGCTCCGCCAGCGCCGCTCGGCTAGCGTGCGCTCGTGAGCCTCGACCCCTGGAACGCGTTCATCACGAGGGTTGAGCCCGACCCGGATGCCGTCCTCGCCGGACCGCTCGCGGGCCGGACGCTGGCCGTGAAGGACCTCTTCGACACGGCCGGGATCCGCACGACGTACGGCTCTCGGATCTACGGGGAGCACGTCCCGTACCGGACGGCGCTGTCCGTCCAGCGGGTGCTCGACGCGGGCGCCGTGCTCGTCGGTAAGACGCACCTCCCGGAGTTCGCGTGGAGCGTGCTCGGTCAGAGCCCGTGGTACGGCATCTGCCACAACCCCGTGCACCCGGGAAAGACGACCGGGGGCTCGTCGAGCGGCTCGGCCGCGGCGCTCGCGGCCGGGCTCTGCGAGCTCGCGCTCGGAACGGACACGGGCTGCTCAATCCGCCTCCCCGCGGCCGCCTGCGAGGTCGTGGGGCTCAAGTCGCAGTGGGGGCTCATCTCGCTCGACGGCGTCTTCCCGCTCTGCCCGACCCTCGACACCGTCGGGCCGATGGCGCGGAGTGTCGAGGACGTCGCGCTCATGTGGTCGGTGCTCACCGAGCGACCGGTGCCGGAGCCCCGTCTCGCCGGGCTCACGGTCGGGCTCCTCCGGCAGCCGCCGGGGATCGGCGACGGGCGCGAGACGGAGCGGAGCGATGCGGCCGAGGCATGGGTCGCCGACCTCGAGCGGCTGGGAGCACGGGTCGTCGAGGCGCGCGTTCCCGAGCCCTCTGCCAACACGTGGCCGCAGTTCCAGTACGAGGCGCTGCGGTCGCACGCGCCGACGTTCCCGAGCCGCGCGCACGAGTACTCGGAAGTGATGCGCACGAAGCTCGAGGCGGCGCAGCGGGCCACGCCCGAGGAGATCGAGGCTGCGTACCGCGCGATTGCGGAGTGGCGTCGCTACCGACCGGACGTCGACCTCTACGTCAGCCCCTGCGTCGGCATCGAGCTCCCCCCCGAGGATGCGGACGAGCTCGAGATCCGGCTCCCGCTCTCTTCCTTCCTGCGCTGGGTGAACCTCGTCGGCTGGGCCGGTCTCGCGATCGGGAACATGCAGCTCGTCGCGCCGAACGACGAGGTCGTGCTCGCGGCGGGACTCGCCTGGGAGCGCAGGTAGCGCTCGCATAATCGATTATCGAGTAGTTCCCGTTGAAAGTCGCTCGGGAGCTTGGTACGTTCGCCGCGCGTGGTGGAGAGGCTCCGTCAAGGAGGGTTCGGACGACTCCTGCCCAGCATCGTCGCGGGAGGGCTCGTCGTGTTCGCGATCCTCTACGTCCTCGTCATCGCCGAGCCCGACGACGGAACGGGCGGCGGCTGGCGGACGACGAACTTCGGCTCGGCGCTCGACGACCCGGGGGGCTTCCTCCAGGTGCTCCTCGACGCCCTCACCTTCGCGGGCCTCCTCTTCATCGTCGCGAGCGGTTTCTCGCTCATCTTCGGCCTCATGCGCGTCGTGAACATGGCCCACGGCTCCTTCTACCTCCTCGCCGGCTACATCGCCTACGAGGTGCAGCAGTCGATGACGGGCGAGGGCTTCTCGATCCCGGGCTCCGAGGTGAACACCTGGGAGTGGGTCTTCCCCATGATCGTGGCCGCCGCTTGCGTTGCGCTCCTCGGGCTCATCGTCCAGCAGCTGCTCTTGAGCTGGAACCAGGGAGAGGACCTCCGGCAGGCGCTCATCACGATCGCCGTGTCCGTCATCATCGCCGACCAGGTGATCGCCCACTTCCCGCGCACCGGGGTCTTCGAGGTGGGAGGAGGGAACGCGGTCAGCATGACGTGGCCCGGGTGGACGGAGCGCTTCGTCGATCTCCGCCTCTGGGGAGTGCAGTACTCCCTCGCCCGTCTCGTCATGCTCGCGCTCGGGGTCGTCGTCGGGATCCTCCTCTACCTCTGGCTGTACCGGACGAAGACGGGCATGGTCATCCGCGCCGGCGTGGATGACCGGCAGATGACCTCGGCGCTCGGGATCAACATCCAGAAGACATTCGCCATCGCCTTCGTGGTCGGGGCCGCGCTCGCCGGCGTCGGGGCGGTCGTCGGCTCCTCCCAGGGGAACATCGCCTCCGGGCAGGACACCCAATGGCTCCTGAACTCGCTCATCGTCGTGATCATCGGCGGCATGGGGTCGCTGCTCGGGGCGGCCGCAGGCTCGCTCCTGTACGCGCTCGTCCTCACCTTCTCGGCCTCGTACCTGCCGATTATCGGAACCGAGTGCTGCACGAACTACTCGATCGTGATCACGTTCGCGCTGCTCGCGATCGTCCTCGCCTTCCGCCCGCAGGGGCTCTTCGGGAGGGCCGGATGAGCTCGCTCGCTCTCGATCCGAAGGTCGCAGTCGAGCGCGTCGTCGGGGTCGGCGTGCTCGTGCTGCTCGCCGCCGGGCCGGCGGTCTTCAACGACTACTGGATCTCGACGATCCTCACGCAGACGCTCTTCTTCGGGATCGCCGCCTCGAGCCTCGTCTTCCTCTACGCGTACGGCGGGATGATCTCTCTGGCGCAGACCGCGCTCATGGGCATCTCGGCTTACCTGCTCGGGAACATGGTCACGCAGCGCGTCCCGGGCGGTGAGACGAAGGGTCTCACGCTCGGGTGGGATCCAACGCTCGCGCTCGTGCTCGCGATCGTGATCACGACGCTGATCGGGCTCGTCTTCGGCGCGGTCGCCTCCCGGAGCCTCGGGATCTACTTCCTGATGCTGACGCTGACCTACGCCGTCATCGCGAACTACTTCTTCGGGCAGGTCACGCAGTTCGGCGGCTTCTCCCCCATCGCCGGGATCAACCAGTACACGCCGGGCTTCGTCGGCGACCTCATCGACCACCCGGACAAGCTCTACTACATCGCTCTCGGGACCGCGCTCTGCGTGTACGTCGTCACGCGCTACCTCGCGCGCACGCCCTTCGGCCTCTCGCTCCAGGGCATCCGTGACGACCCGGTTCGCATGACGTCCCTGGGGTACACGGTCCCGCTCCACCGCACCCTCGCCTTCGGGTACGCGGCCTTCGTCGCCTCGCTCGCGGGGATCCTGCTCGTGTGGTGGGACGGCCAGATCGCGCCCGGGAACATCGGCATCGGCGCCACGATCGAGCTTCTCGTCATGTGCGTGATCGGCGGCCTCGCGCGCATCGAGGGCGCCTGGCTCGGCGCCTTCGCGTTCATCGTTATCAACAACTACGTCCGAGACGTGGAGCTGCCCGTCGTCGGCGGCAGCTTCAACACGATCATCGGGCTCATCTTCCTCGTCATCGTCCTCGTGTCTCCGGATGGGCTCATGGGCATCTGGGATCGTCTGTGGGGCGCTATCCGGCGGGGAGGCGGCGGCGGCAGGCCCGAGCCGGCCGCCGTCGGGGCATCAACGGCTAGAGAGGCGGGGTCCTCGTGAAAGGGGGTTGGACAGGACGTACACCGTCGGTAGGCTCCTGCTCGCAACGTGTCGGCAGGTGCAAGCATCTGTGTCGGCAGGCAAAGGAGGAAGGAAATGAGGAGACTGCGTAGCTGGAAGCTCCTGCTTCCGCTCGCTGCGCTCGTCGCGGTCGGCTCGGTCTCGGTGTCCGGCTCGCTCGCCGCTTCTTCGCAGGCGAGCGAGGTCCGGGTCGCGATCATGACCGACTGCAAGGGCGCGTTCGCCTTCGGCTACGAGCTCGACATCGGCGGCGCGCAGGCGGCGTTCGCCCAGTACGCGGGCGGTAAGCCGAAGAACCGCAAGAAGCCTTCCGCCGGGATGACCGGCATCAGGGTCGGCAACACGCCGGTGAACATCGTCGGCTACGGGTGCGGCGACGACACCGCTCCGACCGCGATCAAGGAGACCCGCCGCCTCATGGAGCAGCTCCGGGCCGACGTCATGGTCGGGCCGCTCTCCGGCGACGAGGCGGTCGCCGTCGCGAACTACGCGAAGGGCAAGCCGACGAAGACGTTCATCATCGGCACCGCCGGATCCCAGGATCCGACGATGCAGATCGCGCCGAAGAACATGTTCCGCTACCACGGCGACGGCGCCCAGTGGAACGCGGGCCTCGGCGAGATCGTCTACAAGCGGCTCGGCTGGCGCCGTGCTGCGATCATCATGGACGACTACAGCTTCGGCTGGACGTCCGGCGCGGGCATCATCGCCGACTTCTGCGCCATCGGCGGGCAGATCACGAAGCGCGTGTTCCCGCCGCTCAACACGACCGACTACGCACCGTACATCCGGCAGCTCCCGCGGCCGGGCACCGTCGACGGCTACTTCTGGGTCGTCGGTGGGACGGGCACGGGCGCCAGCCTGAAGGCGTTCGAGCAGGCGTACGGTCGACTCGATCCCAAGCAGCACGCGGGCAACCTCTTCTTCGCGTTCCTCGGGGCCGACAAGGAAGTGGCGCCGAAGGTCGTCGGCGCGTACGTCGGCGGGTTCGGCACCGCGCCGGGCCTGAAGACGAAGCAGGCGCGGGCCTACGAGGCCGTGATCAAGAAGTGGTACCCGGACCTCCCGGCTGCGGACGGCTTCGTGCACAACTACTACAACGCCGCGTGGGCGTTGGTGCTGGGCCTCCAGAAGTCGGGCGGTCGCGTGGGAGCCGCGCTCCAGGCCGCGATGCCGCGTGCCCTCAAGGGCGGCTACGAGGTCTCGGACAACGGCCAGATCCGGCTCGACTCGCGCCGGCAGGCGATCCAGGATCAGTACCCGCTCCAGATCGTGAAGCAGGGCAACTCGATCGTGACTCAAGTCGTCGGCTACGTGCCGAACGTCGACCAGTCGTTCGGTGGCCTCTTCAAGCCGTCGAGCCCGCCTCCCGGCCGTGCGCAGCCGAAGTGCGTGAAGAAGAAGCTGCCGTGGCAGGGCAAGATCAAGGTCGTCCGGAACGGCGTCATCACGAACCAGACGATCAGGTAGGGCAGTGACCGAAGCGCCGACGCCCGTCGAGCACGCCGCGCCGACCCTCCGCTTGCGGGGGGTCGGCCGGCGCTTCGGCGGGCTCGTCGCCGTGCGCGACGTCGACCTCGACGTCGCGCACGGCGAGCGCCGAGCCATCCTCGGCCCCAACGGGGCCGGCAAGACGACCCTGTTCAACGTGATCGCCGGCGACCTCTCGGTATCGACCGGAACGGTGGAGCTGTTCGGCCGCGACGTGACACGGATGCCGGCGCGGAAGCGAGCTCGGCTCGGCCTGGCTCGCACCTACCAGCAGTCCCGCATGCTCCTCGGCCTCAGCGTCGAGGACAGTATCTACCTCTCCATCCTCGGCGTGGGCGACGGGCACCTCCGTCCGGTCACGCTCCCGCGCAAGGACCGAGAGCTGCGCGAGCGGGCGCGCGAGGCCGCCCGTCGAGCCGCGATCGACCACAAGCTCTCCGAGCTCGTCGGCAACCTCTCGCACGGCGAGCACCGCCAGGTCGCTGTCGCGATGGCGCTCGCCTCCGAGCCGAAGCTCCTCATGCTGGATGAGCCCGCGTCCGGCCTCTCGCGTGGCGAGCGCCAGCTCCTCACCGATCTCCTGCTCGGGCTCGATCCCGAGATCACGCTCGTCGTGATCGAGCACGACATGGACATCGCGCTCCGTGTCGCCGAGCGCGTGACGATGATGCACGACGGCCGCGTCGTGGTCGAAGGCACGCCGGAGGAGATCCGCGCCAACCAGCTCGTCCACGACCTGTACCTCGGCCGACACCACTACGCCGCCGATGAGTGAGCCGCTCCTTGCGGTCGAAGGGCTCTGCGCCTTCTACGGGCGCGCTCAGATCCTCCACGACGTTACCTTCGCAATGGGGGCCGAGTCGGTCGCGATCGTGGGCCGGAACGGCATGGGCAAGACGACGTTGTGCGCCGCCCTGATGGGCTTCACTCCTCCCTCCACGACGGGCTCGATCCGCTTCGAGGGGAGAGAGCTCCACGGCAAGCCGTCGCACGCGATCGCTCGCGCGGGGCTCGGGTACGTGCCGCAGGGCCGCCGCCTGTTTCCCTCGTTGACCGTTCACGAGCACCTCAAGATCGCGGCCCGCGGGGGGGACGGGGGGTGGACGATCGAGCGGGTGTACGACCTCTTCCCACGTCTCGGGGAGCGGAAGCGCAACGGGGGCGCCGAGCTCTCCGGCGGAGAGCAGCAGATGCTGGCCATCGGCCGCGCGCTCCTCGGCAACCCGAAGCTCCTCGTCATGGACGAGCCGTCGGAAGGTCTCGCGCCCACGATCATCGAGGTACTCATCGAGACGTTCCAGCGGCTCGAGCAGGAGGGGCTCGCGATCCTGCTCGTCGAGCAGAACCTCGGCGTCGCCACCTCGCTCGCCGAGCGCCAGCTCGTCATGGTCGGGGGCGAGATCGCGCTCGAGACGACGGCCGACGAGCTCGCGCGAGACCAGGAGCTGCAGCGGCGCTTCCTCGGCGTCGAGCCCGTCGCGCGCGAGACCGCGTGAGGGCGCAGCCGTGAGAAGTCGGCCCGGGCTCTGGGCGCTCGTCGCCTGCGTGGCGTTGCTGCTCGGCAGCTCCGGCTGCGGCGGGGGTGGGGGAGAGCCGCGTCCGGACCTCGTGTTCGTCTCGACGCGCGACGGCGACTACGCGATCTTCGCGATGGATGCCGACGGGTCGCGCGAGAAGCGCCTCACGCCCGCCGACGACTCCGAAGCGCACGACGCGCTCTACTTCCAGATCGAGCCGGCGTACTCCCCGAACGGCAGGCTGATCGCGTTCGCCTCGCGCCGGGGGTCGAGCTTCGATCTCTTCGCGATGAGAGCCGACGGAACCGGGACGAAGCAGCTCACCTCGACCCGCGAGAACGACGCCCATCCTTCCTGGTCTCCGGACGGGGAGCGCATCGTCTTCCAACGCGGCGATCCGTCCCACCTGTACATCATGGACGCGGACGGGTCGAGCGTACGACGCGTGACCGACGACCCGGCGCCCGAGACTCAGCCGGCGTGGTCGCCGGACGGCCGCTGGATCGCCTACGTCCGGCGCACGCCCGGCACGGAGATCCGGGAGGTCTGGCTCGTGCGCCCGGACGGCTCCGAGCGACACCCCCTGACGACGCTCGGGGCGACCGTCGACGGGCCGGCGTGGTCTCCGGACGGCGAGCGGATCGCGTTCGCGAGCAACGACCGGGGAGACCGCTTCGACGTCTACGTCATCGGGGTCGACGGAACGGGACTCCGACGGCTCACGCGCTCGACCGAGGCCGCGTTCGAGCCGGCGTGGTCGCCGGACGGGAGCTCGATCGCCCTCTCGCAGGACGGCGCGATCGTCGTTCTCGACCTCGCGACTGACGAGCTCCGCGTCCTCACCGACCCGGAGGACAACGACTCGAGCCCCGTGTGGAACCCCGTGCCGCGCCCCCGCGAGTGAGGCTCCCCGGGGCGCTGAGGGCACCGAAACCGCTCGTCAGAACGTGCCGTAGCGCTCGTACGCCTCGAGCGGCGGCGTGCCGGCGCGAACCGCTCGTCTGATCTCGCTCTCCGTGGCCGCCTTCGCCTCCGCCTCGCGGAGGACGTCCTCGGCGATCGCGGACGGGACGACCACGACGCCGTCGTCGTCGCCGACGATCCAGTCTCCCGGCTCGATCACGACCGCTCCGATCGTGATCGGCGCCTGCGTCGCCTCCAGCTCCCAGCGCCAGGTGGAGTCTTCGGGGGTCACGAAGCGGCAGAAGACGGGGAAGCCCTCGTCGCGGATGAACCGGACGTCGCGGCAGCCTCCGTCGAGCACGCAGCCGACGACGCCGCGCGACTTCAACGAGGTCACCGAGAGCTCTCCCAGATGGGCGGAGACGTCCTGCTCGCAGGCGTAGACGGCGACGTGACCGGCCGGGACGTCACCGAGCATGGCGAGCACTTTGCGGATCGCGCGGTCGTAGTCGCCCTCGCCGAGGTTGCGGGCCGGCCGCCCGCGTACCGTGTACGCCTCGCCGGCGATCCGCGTGCCCGGCTCGAGCGAGCGGATCGCGGGTGGGAGGGTCTGCTCGTGGAGCCCGCGTGCGTCGAGGATGTCCGCGAGCGCGGCCGTGTAGATCGTCTCGAAGCGCTCTCTCACGGCTCCGGGATCCCGAGGTCGGCCGGGCGGTCGCCCCCGCGACCCTCGACGAGGTCGGGCGCGAGCTCGGCGAGCAGGCGGAGAACGAGCTCGGCGCGACGCACGCGCTCGCGGGCGAGCTTCACGGCCAGCTCCTCCAGGTGCAAGCCCGATGGGTAGATGTTCGGCGCGTTGCGGAGGCCGAGCTTCACGTACAGGGGCGCTGCCCGCCTGATCATCTCGGGGACATCGTAGTACCGGACGAACCCGCCCTGGTCGTCGGGTGCCTCCACGTACACGTCGAGCGGGCAGCGGGTCGCGGCGCGGAGCTCGCCGAGCTCTCGCGGAGAGAGGTCGGTCGCGACGTTGATCGTCGTCGCGCCGAGCGCCTCGAGCGTCTGCGCCGTCTGCGGGTTCGCGCAGGGCAGGAGCACGGAGGTCTTCAGCACGAGGCTCGCCGGGAGCTCCCCGGCGCGCTTCAGGCGCCCGAGCTCCGCGAGCGCTCCGAGGTCGGCGACGAGGAACGAGCGGATCCCGAGGCGGACGCCGCGGCGAACCTCGGCCAGGCATGCCTCCACCCCTGCCGCCCCGCGGGCGACACCAGCGACGGCGGCAGTGACGAGCGACTGGCCGCCGGCGTCCCAGGCTCCCCGCGGTCCGAGGAAGAGCGAGACCTCGATCCCGCTCGCCGCTCCCAGCTCCGCGAGCTCACGGATCTCGTCGTCGGTGAGCATCATGACGCCGCTTCCCTGCGAGACCCGGCGCACGGGGACGCCTCGCCGCTCGGCCTCCTCGAGCACGGCTCGGAGCACAGCCGGTCCCTCGACCGAGGGGATCTCGATCCGGTACCGAAGGCCGTCGGCGAAGCGCGCCTCGCTCACGCGTCGGAGCCTACGCCCAGAACGCTTCGAACGCGTCGGGATCGCTCGGGAGCGCGAGCACGTCCCGCACGAGCCCGCCCTCGATCCGGAACAGGAGCACCTGCTCGAGCTCGAGCGTCCGACCGTGGCGCATCCCGCGCGCTCGGTACAGGGCGGCAGCGCGCGTGTCGCTCGCGAGCACGTCGAGGAGCTCCGAGGCGTACGTTCCGTCTGTCTCCTTGGGGAGGCGGCCGAGGAAGCGGAAGATCTCGTCGCGGCCGCGGTAGGTGCCCGCCATCGCTCCCCGCCCCGGGACGACCCACGTCGCGTCCTCGGCGAAGAGGCCACGGAGCGCGAATCCCTCCCTGCGCGCGAACGCGGCGAAGATCCGGCGGACGATCTCGGCATTCTCAGCGGCGGCCATGCCGAGCCTCCCAGGCGTCGAGGAGCTCCTCCACGTGATGACGCTGCGCGTCGGAGAACGGAGCGAGGGCGACGAGGCGACGGACCTCCTCCGAGTCGTCGTACAGGACCGCCGCCTCGAGACGCTCGCGCGCGGGCGTCGGCTGCCGGAGCTGACGGCGCAGCCAGCGGAGCAGGCTCACGGTCTCCGGGTCCATCGAGAGGGACCGTAGTACAGCCCCGGGCGGAGCGCCGCCGTTCTACCTGGGCGTCTCGTCTTCCTGTTCGGGGGCGGGTTCTTCGGCCTGTCGGCGCTCGCTGGAGGTCTCGGACATGCCGTAGGCGTGCAGGCGCGTCGACAGCCGGTGCATCCACCCGGTCTCGAGCCCTTCGTCGCCCGGCTCGCCCTCCGAGCGGCCGCGCTTCGGAGGTGTCGCCGAGGGCGGCGTCGCACGGGCGCGTCGCCACGATCGACGGCGCTCCGGCCGCGGCTCGTCGTCGCTCGGGATCGGGATCGACACCGGGGGGCGCGCGAGTCCCGCGAGCGGGTGATCCCGGAGCGGGTCCGGGGTAGGCGGCTCGGCGCTCGGCGCCGCCCGACCCGCCGGCGGCTCGGGCACGACCTCGAGGCGGCGGCTCGGATCGACGATGTACTCGGGGAGCGGCTCCGTGTCCGGGGGCTCTGCCTGCGGAGGAGGGGCGGGCTCGAGCGGCGGCGTCCTCGTCGCGTACTCGTCGGCCGAGGCTGCGATGTAGTCCGGAAGCGGCTCCGACCCGCGGAGTGGAGTCGGAGTCACGGCACCGACGCGAGTTCTCTCGACGCTCGCCTCGGGGGCCCCGGCCTCATTGGTCGGCGGGGACTCCGGCTCCGGCTCGACAGCCGGCGCAGGTGCGGGCGGCTCGGGCTCGACGAACGCGGGCGGCTCGGGCTCGACGAGCGCGATCGGCTCGTCGGTCGACAAGGGCTCGTGGTCGGCGCTCCCGCTCGCCGGCCGCTCCGCCGCGACCGGCGGCTCGGGGACGTGCTCCGGGTCGGAAGCGGGCTCCGGCGCAGGCTCGCTCCAGGCTTCGGTCGGGTCGACCGTGAGCGCCGCGGCGGGCTCCTCGGGCAGAGGTGTCGCGAGGAGGTGCTCGCCCACCTCCTCGACCACGTCCTCGACCACCTCTTCGACGACCGAGGCGTGCATCGGCTCGTCGAGGGGCTCGGGGCTCGGCGCCGGGTGCTCCGCAGGCGATGGTGTAGCCTCCCCGGCTGTCGGCGCGACGACCTCCTCCGCCGGGGGAGGCGGCGCGGGAGGCTCCACCTGGACGGCACGCGCCTCCGGCGGTTGCGCCGGTTCGACGACGGGCGCATGGGTGGCCGGAGGCTCGGCTGTCGCGGGCGGCTCGGGATCCGGCTCGGTCGTCGGAGGGGCCTCCCAGAGAGGTCTGCCCGAGAGCGGACGCTCGCGGAGCTCCACGCGGCGGACGGCGCCGCTCGGCGACCGCGGCAGGCCGTCGACGAACTCGATCTCTCGCGGCACCTGCTGCTCGGGGAGCGACTCGCCCACGAACTGCCGGAGCTCCGCCTCGAGCTGCTCGGAGCCCTCGTTGCCGTCCTCGAGGACGACGAACGCGCGCACGAACTGTCCGCCTCGCTCGAGGTCGCGAACGCCGACGACCGCGCAGGAGGCGACCGCCGGGTGCTCGGCGAGCGCGCGCTCGACCTCGTACGGGCCGAACGTGCGCCCGCGCGTCGTGATCAGCTCGCCCGACCGCGCGAGGAACCGGAAGACGCCGGGGCGGATCGCGACGGCGACGTCGCCCGTCAGGTACCAGTCGCCGCGGAACACCCGCTTCGTCTCTTCGGGCGAGTCCCAGTAGCCGGCGAAGAGCGTGGGCGGCCTCCCTCGGATCGCGAGGAGGCCTTCGACTCCAGGCGGCAGCTCGGCGCCGTGCTCGTCGACGACGGCGAGGTGGTGACCGGGGAGCGCCTGGCCGATCTCGCCCGACTCGCGCTCGTGCTCCTCGGCACGGCGGCTCACGGAGACGATGCCGGTCTCCGCCTGCCCGTACGCGCTCTCGAGCTCGAGCCCCCACTGCTCGCGGAATGTCTCGACGACCTCGGGCTCGAGGTAGTCGCCGGTCGCGAGCAGGCGGTGGAGCCGCGGAGGGCGAGCGCGCGCGAGCTGGCGGAGCGTGGCGAGCGCACGGTACTCGGTGGGAGACTGGCAGAGCACGGTCGGGCCGATGCGGCGGACGAGGTCGAGCCGCTCGTCGGGGTGAAAGTCCCCCTCGTGGAGAACGACCTCGGCGCCGTGCGCCCAGGCCCCGACGATGGTCGGGAGCGTGAGCGCGGAGCCCGGCCCTGTCGCGCACCAGACGAGGGCGCCGCGCTCGGGCTCGAGCCACCGCTCCGTGGTCGCACGGGCGGCGAAGAGCGACCCGTGCGTGTGCGCGACGGGCTTCGGGTCGCCCTCGGTGCCGCAGGTCCAGGCAAGGAACGCAACGTCTCGCGCGGACGTGTCAGCGGTCGGCTCGTCGTCGGGCACGTCCGACGCGCGCCGCATCCGTCCGCTGCGCACGTGGTGGACCTCGGGAGTGAACGACATGCGTGCGATGGCGTCTTCCGACTCCTCGCCGGCGACGACGAGCGCCGCGTCGGTCAGGGCGACGCGCGACTCGAGCGCGTGCGGCGAGAGCGTGGGAGGAGCGGGCGCGAAGATCGCTCCCACCTTGATGCAGCCGAGCGCGATGTCGATCCAATCCTCGTTCAGGCGCGAGAGCACGAGGACTCGATCTCCCGGCTCGATCCCCTTGGAGCGCAGGATGTGAGCCCAGCGGGCGGCGCCCTCCGAGAGCTGCCGGAAGGTGCGCGGCTCGATGATCCCGTCGAGCCCGAGGATCATGAGCGCCGGGCGCTTCGGGTCGCGCCCGAGCACCTCGACGAAGTCCCTCGTCACGTTGAAGCGGTCGGGGATCCGCCAGCTCCCGTCGACGAGCGCGGGCGCCAGCGCGAGCTCGAGCGGAGAGCTCGTCGCGACCTGTGCCCGGCGGCGGCCGATGCGGAGCCTCTTCACGACAACGCCCATTATCGACCCTCTTCGGCCGCATCTGCGATCCCCTGAACCCCTGTTCGGGAGGTCGGGCTACCGGCGACGGAGCGTGACGGCGAACGGCTCATCCCGGGGAAGCGGATCCGGGAGGCGGAACCCGCCCGCCTCCTCCAGGGCCGCGATCCGCGCGGGGAGCGGCGGGTGCGTGTCGAACCAGCGGGTGAGCGCCGAGATGCCGGGCCGGTCGGAGTCGACGCGATCCGTCGGGCTCTCGACCCAGAGGTGGGCGGTCGAGGCGTCCGCGTAGCGGATCGTCGTCGGATCGAGCTCGAGCCGGCGCAGCGCGAGCGCCATCGCCTCCGGGTCGTTCAGGATCTCGGCCGCGCCCGCGTCGGCGAGGAACTCGCGTCGGCGGGAGAGGCTCATGCGGAGGAGGAGCGCCGCGTACGGCGCCAAGACGAAGCCGACGACGGCTGCGACGAGGACGAGCGCGCCGCCCTTTCGGGAGCGTCCTCCGTAGGCGATGGCCCGGAAGCCGATGTCGGCGATGAGCGCGATGACGCCTGCGAAGACGACGGCCATCGTCATCAGGTACGTGTCCCGCTGGCGGATGTGGGCAACCTCGTGTGCGATGACGGCTTCGAGCTCGCGCTTGGGCATCGTCTCCAGGAGTCCCGTCGTCACGCCCACGTAGCTCGTCTCGGGGCGAAGCCCGGCGGCGAAGGCGTTCGGCGCCGGGTCGTCCACGATCCGAACGTCCGGTGTTACCGGGAGCCCGGCCGCGATCGACACGTTCTCCACCAAGCGCCGCAGGGGGCGGATCTCCTCGTCGCTCGCCTCGTGGGCGCCCGTCATCCGGGCGACCATGCTCCGCGCGCGGACGATCGCCACGAGCGCGTACACCGAGGCGACGACGAGCGCGGCGACGCCGAGTGAGACGTCGAGCACGACGCCCACGAGCCCGGCGAGGACGAGCAGGAGGAGCACGAAGCCGATGACGACGATCGCGCTCCGCAGCCGGTTCGCGCGGATCTGCTCCTGGAGCGTCATGGGCGGGTCGCCGGGAACGCGACCTGCGGGGCCTCGGTATCGCCCTCCGCGGAGAAGAACTCGCGCGGACGGAAACCGAGCGCACGGGCGACGAGCGCCCAGGGGAGGCTCTGGATAGCCGTGTTGAAGCGCAGGACCGTCGCGTTGTAGTAGCGACGCGCGGCGGCGATCTTGTCCTCGGTGTCGGTGAGGTCGTCCTGGAGCCGCAGGAAGTTCTCGGACGCCCGCAGCTCGGGGTACGCCTCGGCGACCGCGAACAGTCGTCCGAGGGCGGCCGAGAGCACGTCGTTCGCCTCCGCTGCTCGCCCGGGAGTGGCGGCTTCGCGGAGCGCGGCGCGCGCCCGTGTGATCTCCTCGAAGACGGAGCGCTCGTGCGCCGCGTACCCGCGGACTGCCTCGACGAGGTTCGGGATGAGGTCGCCCCGCCGCTGGAGCTGGACGTCGATGTTCGCCCACCCCGTGTCGACCTCGTTCCGCAGCCGGACGAGCCGGTTGTACCCGAGTACGGCGAGCAGGACGAGGAGCACGAAGGCTCCGAGCGCGATCCAGCTCCACGGCATGGGCGGAACCTACTCGACGCTCAGGGCGGCTGCGAGCGCCTCGCGCGCGCCCGAGAGCACCGACTCGCCGTGGGAGACGAGGATGCGCTCGACAGGCAGGTCGAGCAGCGGGCGGAGGGCGCGCGCGAGGTCACCGGGGGTCGTCCCGGCGGGCAGCCACGAGGCCGGGCAGAGCCGAATTCCCCCGTCGTCCGTGCCGAGGAGCGCGTCGCCCGGGACGAGCGCGGCGTGTGCGGGGAGCCAGAAGACGACCTCGGCGGCTCGTCCGCTCGGGCGCGCCTCGACTCCCCCCGGGAGCCGGTCGCCGGGTCGATAGACGTCCGTGACGACCCCGGCTCGGCGGGCGATCGCCTGCTTCCCGCGCGAGGGCGCCCACACGCGCGCGCGGTAGCGTTCGACCATCGCCGCCGCGCTGCGGGTATGCCAGAAGACGGTCACGAGGACGTGCACGGCGCCGCCCGTCCGCTCGACGTCGCGGTCGAGCGCACGCCAGAAGCGGTCGGGCTCGTCGGCCGGCACGAGGGGGTCGATCAGGACGACGCCGTCAGGGGTCTCGCAGTAGACGGAGCCGACGTCTTCCTTCCACTCCTCGTGGTACGCGGTCCAGCGCCACAGGCCGGAGTCGATGCGCGACACCTCCACGCGCGGCATCCTATGCCGGACGAGCCTCGTGAGCCTCGTTCGAAAGGAGGTCGAGTATGAGACTCCGGGTGGGCATCGTCCTCGCGCTCGGCGCGGCGCTCCTGGTTGCCGGCTGCGGCGGCGGAAGCGACGGAGGGACGGAGGCCACGACAGCGCCCACGACGGGCGAGCCCGTCGAAGCGGGCGCAACCCTCGAAGCCTCCGTCGGGCCCGGCTTCGAGATCAGCCTGAAGACGGCCGACGGCGAGAACGTGACCTCGCTTCCGGCGGGCGAGTACACGATCGAGGTGGACGACCAGGCCGAGATCCACAACTTCCACCTGACGGGGCCCGGAGTCGACGAGGACTCGGGTGTCGCCGAGACCGGCACCTCGACGTGGACGGTGACCTTCGAGCCCGGTTCGTACCACTACCAGTGCGACCCGCACGCGAGCTCCATGCGGGGCGACTTCGAGGTGACGGGCTAGAGCCGGCTCGCGGGCTCCCCGTCGGCGAGCGGCAGGGGCTCGATCACCCCGCTCGTGATCCGCCAGGCCGCGAGCTCGTCGGTGCGTACCGTGTAGATGAGGTACGGGCGTCCCTCCCAGAGCCCGATGTTCTCGACGTCGGTCTTCGACGGGCGGGGTGGGGAGGAGAGGTGCGAGTGGAAGACCGCGAGCTCGCAGCCCTCGTCCTCGAGGAACCACGTCTCGGGCTCGACCTCGAGCTCGAAGCGGTAGGGCGATGCCGCCGCGTTCCGGCCGGGCACGTAGCGGCGCGCGACTCCGGCCTCCAGCACCACGAGGCCGCAGGCCTCGTTCGGCGACTCCGCGCGCGCGTGCTCGACGAGCTCGCGCCTGACCTCGGCCGGCACTACCACCACACCGCGCGCCCCATCTCCCGCTCGACGTCGTCGCGATCCCAGAACCCGGCGGAGAGGTACTTCCAGCCGCCGTCCGCGAGGACGCAGACGACGACGCCCTCGTCGAGCTCCTCAGCCATCCGCAGGGCGGCATGCACGACGGCGCCGGACGAGACGCCGGCGAAGATCCCCTCCCGCTCGAGGAGGAGGCGCAGCCCGCGGACGGAGTCCTCGTTCGAGACGAGGAGCTTGCGGTCGAGCTTGGTCACGTCGAGGATCGGTGGCACGTACCCGTCGGCGAGCGAGCGAAGGCCCATCACCTCGTCGCCGGGCAGAGGCTCGGCTGCGGCGACGATGACGTCCGGGAAGGTCTCGCGCAGCCGCTCGCCCGCGCCCATCAGCGTGCCGCCCGTCCCGAGCCCGGCGACGAAGACGTCGACTCGGTCGAGGGCTTCTGCGATCTCCGCGCCGGTTCCCTCGTAGTGAGCGCGCGGGTTCGCCGCGTTCGCGTACTGGAAGGGCATGAAGAAGGAGGGATCGCGCTCGGCGAGCTCGAGCGCCATCCGAACCGCCCCGTTCGATCCCTCCTCGGCGGGCGACTCGACGATCTCCGCGCCGTACAGGCGCAACAGCTTGCGGCGCTCCTCGGTCACGCTCGCCGGGAGGACGACGGTCAGCGGGTGGCCGCGCAGCTTCGCGGCGAGCGCGAGGGCGATGCCCGTGTTGCCGCTCGTCGGCTCGAGCAGCCGCCGTCCGGGCGCGAGCTCGCCGGCGGCCGCCGCGGCGTCGAGCATGGCCTTGGCGACGCGGTCCTTGATCGAGCCGCTCGGGTTCTGCCCTTCGAGCTTCGCGAATAGCCGCACCGACGGACTCGGCGCGAGGCGGGTCAGCTCGACGAGCGGAGTCGACCCGACGAGGTCGAGGAGCGACGAGCCGACGGCGGCGGTCGCGAGGCGATCAGCGGCCACCGGCTCCTCCCGCCATCGCCGGCAGGAGGATCACGGGCTTGCCGTCGACGCGCGTGTCGAGGCCGTCGAGCGTCCGGATGTCCTCGCCTCCGACGTACACGTTGACGAACGGCCCGAGCTCGCCGTCGCGGAGGAGCTGCGAGCCGAGCGCCGGGTAGCGGGCAGCGAGGTCCTCGAGGATCTCGGCTACCGTCGAGCCTTCGACGACGATCTCGCGCGCGCCTCCCACCTCGGCGCGCAGCGTGGGCGGGATGCGGACGCGCGTCATCGCGCTCCTCCCACCGGCGCGTTGCAGAACTCGACGTAGTCCACGTACTCCGTGATCGTCGGGCTCTCCCCGCAGACCGGGCAGGCCGGGTCGCGCGGGATCGAGACCTCGTCGAGCGTCGTCCCGAGCGCGTCGAAGAGAAGCAGGCGTCCGACGAGCGTGTCGCCGCGCTCGAGGATCAGCTTCAGCGTCTCGTTAGCCTGGAGCGAGCCGATGATCCCGGGCAGCACGCCGAGCACGCCGCCCTCCGCGCAACTCGGGGCGAGCTCAGGAGGCGGTGGGGCGGGGAAGAGGCAGCGGTAGCACGGCCCGACCCCGGGTCGGAAGACCGTGACCTGGCCCTCGAAGCGGAAGATCGACCCGTGGACGACGGGAATCCCGTGCCAGACCGAGGCGTCGTTCACGAGGTAGCGGGTGGGGAAGTTGTCGGCGCCGTCCACGATCACGTCCCACCCCTCGCCGAGGATGCGGTCGACGTTCTCCGAGGTCAGGCGTTCCTGGAACGGGAGCACGCGGACGTCGGGGTTCAGGGCCTCGAGCGTGCGCTTGGCGGAGAGCACCTTCGGCTCCCCGAGCCGCTCGGTCGAGTGGACGATCTGGCGCTGGAGGTTCGACTCGTCCACGACGTCGGCATCCACGATCCCGAGCGTCCCGACGCCGGCGGCGGCGAGGTAGAGCGACGCAGGCGAGCCGAGGCCACCTGCGCCGACGAGCAGGACGCGGGCGTCGAGGAGACGCTGCTGGCCCTCCTCGCCGACCTCGGGGATGAGCAGGTGCCTGCTGTAGCGGGCGCGCTGCTCGGCGGACAGCACCCGCGGGATGGTGATCTCGAAGCCGTTCCGCTTCCAGTCGCTGAACCCGCCGGCGAGGTTGACGACGTCCGTGTATCCCATCTCCTCGAGCACCTTCGTCGCGAACGCAGACCGCGCACCGACGGAGCAGTAGACGACGAGCGGTCGCGTCTTGTCCGGGATCAGCCCCTCGATGCGGGACTCGAGGCGGCCGCGGGACACGTACACCGCTCCGGGGATGTGCCCTTCTTCCCACTCGTCGGGCTCGCGGACGTCGACGAAGAGCGGCGGGGTCGGCGAGGAGAAGCGCTCGTGCGCCTCGATCGTCGAGATCTCCTCGATCTCCTCCTTCACCCGTGCCAAGAGCTCGCGGTAGCTCGCCATTACTTTCCGAACTATAGCGACGGAGGCGCTGAGCCGTGAAGGTTGCGGGGGGTCGAACGCCGGTACGGCTATCGTCGGCGCCGTGAGCGCCCGTCGCAGAGTCGTGCTCCTCGTCGCCCTCGCCGCGGCGTTCGCCGCAGGCGTCGCCGCTGTTGCGGTGGTCGCGTCCGACGGCGGCTCGAGGACGACCGCGGGCCTGCCCGACCCCCGCCCCGGGCGTCCGCCGCTCTCCCTCTCGCTCGGGTTTCGCACCGACGCGGAGGCGCGGGATCTGCGGCGGGCTTCGCGCCTCTATGCGAGTGGGCGGGGGCGCGATGCGGTCGCGGTCTTCCGCCGCTACGACTCGCTCGAGGCCAAGGTCGGTGCGGCGGTCGCGTCGTGGCCCGAGGGGACGTACGACCGCCTCGAGCAGCTCGCGAAGCTCTACCCGGAGAGCGCGCTCGTCCAGCTCCATACGGGCCTCGTTCGGCTGTGGGCGAACCGCGGTGACCCGGTCGCGGCCTGGCGGGCCGCCCTCGAGGCCGAGCCGGACACGCCGTACGCCGTCCTCGCCGGGAACCTCCTGCACCCACACCTCCCGCGGGGGCTGCCGACCTTCGTCCCCTCGTTCTCGGCCGCGGCGTCGGTCGTCGCGCTGCCGCCCTCGCGGCAGCTCGCGGCGCTCCGCGCTCGGGCGGCGAGCGGCGGCGTGCGAGACCTCCTCCTCTACGGCGTCGGCCTCCAGCGCGTCGGGCGTCCGGTGTCCGCGGCTCGCGTCTTCGAACGGGCGGCGCAGCGGTACCCGGATGAGGTCGAAGCCCTCGTCGCGGACGCGGTCGGACGGTTCGACAAGGACGCGCCGGAGCTCGCCTTCGGCCGTCTCGGGCCGCTCTCGCGCCGGTACCCGGACGAGCCGACCGTCCGCTTCCACCTCGGCGTGCTGCTGCTCTGGACGGGCCGCGTGCAGGTGGCGGAGCGCCAGTTCCGCCTCGCGGCGAAGACGAAGCCCCGATCGCCGCTCGCTCGGGAGGCCACGCGCTACCTCGAGGCGATCCGCACGGCTCGCTCATGAGCCGCCGGCGCGCGCTGCCTTTCACTTTGACGTCCGCCGTCCGCGCGACTACCGTGTGTCGGCCGACGAGGAAGGGGGCGCGTTGACCGCACGAGATGCCGAGGGCACGACTCGAGCGCCGATCGATGACGTGCTCGCGACGGACGAGGCGCAGCGTCTGTTCGAGAGCGGCCTGCGGACAGGCAGCCTCCACGCCGACGAGGTCGCGCTCGCGCTCGACGAGCTCGAGCTCGAGCCGGCGCAGCTCGACGAGTTCTACGCCGCCCTCGAGGACGCGCAGATCTCGGTCGTGCACGGCGATGACGACGAGCTCGGCGAGACGGGGGACGGAGAAACGGACGTCGCGGCCGCGGGCGAGATCTCGACCGACTCGCTCCAGCTCTTCCTCAAGGACATCGGCCGCGTGCCGCTCCTGACGGCCGCGCAGGAGGTCGAGCTGGCGAAGCGGATCGAGCGGGGCGATCAGGAGGCGAAGCGGGCGATGATCGAAGCGAACCTCCGGCTCGTCGTCTCGATCGCGAAGCGCTACCGCAATCAGGGCCTCCCCTTCCTCGACCTCATCCAGGAGGGGACGATCGGGCTCGTGCGCGCGGTCGAGAAGTTCGACTACCGCAAGGGGTTCAAGTTCTCGACGTACGCGACGTGGTGGATCCGTCAGGCCGTCGCACGGGCGATCGCCGACAAGGGGCGGACGATCCGCATGCCCGTCCACGTCGTCGAGAAGCTGAACCGGATCGTCCGCTCGGAGCGCAAGCTCCGCGCCGAGCTCGGGCGCGAGCCGACGATCGAGGAGATCGCACGCGACGTCGAGATGTCGGTGGACGAGGTCGAGCACATCCGCCGGAGCGCGCAGGTGCCGGTCTCGCTCGAGCGTCCCGTGGGAGACGACGACGAGTCGGAGTTCGGGCACTTCCTCGCCGACGAGACGGCGCCGCTGCCGGACGAGCTCGCCGAGGACGCGCTCCAACGGGAGGCGCTCCGGGCGATCCTCGGCGCTCTCTCCGAGCGGGAGCGGCTCGTCCTCGAGATGCGCTACGGGCTCGACGGGCAGCGGCCGAGAACGCTCGACGAGGTCGGGCGCGCGTTCAACGTGACGCGGGAGCGGATCCGTCAGATCGAGCACCAGGGGCTGAAGAAGCTGCGCGCCCTCGCAGACGCCCAACGGGTCCGCGACGTCGCCTGACCCCCGGTCCCGGGCTCTGCTCGGGCCGGCGGAGCCGAGGGACAGCGCGTTGATTCGGACTTCCGGCGCGCGCCCGACCCGTCAGAGCGCGAGCTCGTCGAGCTGGCTCTCGATCACCTTCCGGTCGGCGGGGTCGGCGATCGTCGTGAGCTCGGCTCGGGCCTGTGCTGCGTAGCGCTCCGCGGCGACGCGGTTCCCGGCTGCGAGGTGTGCGCGGGCCATCACCTCGAGCGCGGAGGCGCGGTCCCAGTCCTCGAGGCCCTCCCCGCCGGCCTGGACGATCGCGAGCGCCCGGCCTGCGTGATGGAGAGCGGCCTCGCCGCGCCCGAGCGCAGCGTAGACGCGCGCACACTGGTTTTCGCCGCGGGCGACGTTGGCGACGGTGCCAACCTCCCCCCAGTGGTGCCGAGAGGCGTGGGTGGCATGGACGAGCTCGTCGTCCTGCTCGGGGGTGCGGCGCTCGAGCTCGAGGAGGCGCCAGCTCCGGTTGAACAGCGTGACCGCGAGGCGACGGTGGGTCGCTTCCTCGATCGGGTCGTCGGTCGGCGTGCTCAGGAGGGCTCCGGTTCCTCCACGGAACAGCACCATACTCCGCGCCGGACTCCGCCGGCGCGGCCTCGAGCGCGCTCCGTCTACACTCCGCGACCGTGACTCCCTCTCGCGAGGAGCTCCACGCCGAGCTCGCCGAGCTCATCGCCATCCCCTCGGTGAGCGCCGATCAGGCCCACGCTCCCGACGTCGCCGCCGCCGCCGAGTGGGTCGCCGAGCGCATCCGTCGAGCCGGAGGGGCGGTCGAGCTGATCCCCTGGGGGCCTGCCTCGCGCCCACTCGTGATCGGGTCGGTCGCGGCGTCCGAGTCGCCGGAGTCGGCGCCGACGATCCTCTGCTACGCGCACTTCGACGTCCAGCCGCCCGACCCGCTCGAGCTCTGGGAGTCGCCGCCGTTCGCGTTGACGGAACGCAATGGCCGTCTCTACGCGCGCGGCGTCGCCGACGACAAGGGGAACCTGTTCCTGCTCGTCGAGGCCGTGCGTCGGCTCGCTTCCGACGGCGCCTTGCCGGTGAACGTGCGCTTCGCCTTCGACGGGGAGGAGGAGATCGGCGGCACCTCCATCGTCGAGTGGGTCGAGCAGGACGACGGCCCGGCGGACGCCGCGGTGATCCTCGACGGCGCGATGATCCGGCGCGGTCAGCCGGCGTTCATGGTCGGCGTACGGGGCATGGTCTACCTCCACCTCCGCGCGCGGACCGGGAGGGTCGACATGCACTCGGGCATGTTCGGCGGAGCCGCGCTGAACGCGATCCATGCGCTCATGACGGCGCTGCAAGGCGTCCTGCCCGGCGCGGACGGGCGCCTGCCGGAGCCTCTCCGCGCCGGGGTCGTCCCTCCGTCCGCGGAGGAGCTCGCCGCGTGGGCGGCGCTTCCCCCCGGAGCCGAGCAGCTCGCGCTCCAGGGCGCGAGCCCGATCGTCCCGGGCGCGGAGGGCGACTTCTACGTGCGCACCTTCGCCGACACGTCGCTCGACGTGAATGGCATCGCCGGCGGCTCGCCCGATCTCGTAAAGACCGTCCTGCCCGTCGAGGCGCGTGCGAACGTGTCTCTCCGCCTCGCTCCAGAGCAGGATCCCGAGACGGTGCGCGCAGCCTTCGAGCGGCTCGTCCGCGAGGCGCTGCCGGCGGGGGCCGAGCTCGAGATCGAGCTCGAGAACAGCGCACGACCGGCTCTGACTCCGACCGACGCCGATGCGCTCCGACTCGCCGCCGACGCGTTCGAGCACGTCGTCGGCGCCCGTCCCTCCTTCGTCCGCTCGGGCGGCACGCTCCCCGTGTACGCGAGCCTCGTGGCCCGTGGCCTGCCCACCTTCGCGACCGGGTTCGGCATCGAGAGCGAGTGCAACGTTCACGCGCCGAACGAGAACGTCCCCGTCGAGGCCATCGAGCTCGGGGTCGCGACGATGTGCGAGACCTTCCGACGCCTCGGAGCGCTTGGTCGCTAGAGCTCCGTTCACGTGTCCGCTCGCCGAGGAGCTCGCCGAGGAGGTTCTCGAGCGGCTCGTCCGCTACGCCCGGGTCGACACGCAGGCGGCGCACCGCGTCGCGCGCCGGCCGAGCACCGAGAAGCAGCTCGAGCTCTCGCGCCTGCTGCTCGCCGAGCTCGAGGCGCTCGGGCTCGAGGATGTCGAGCTGACCGACTACCACGCGGTTCTCGCGCGGCTACCCGGCACGGCGGAGGGGCCGACGCTCGGGCTTGTCGCCCACGTCGACACGACCCCAGACGTGCCAGGCGGGGGCGTGACGCCCATCGTGCATCGCGCCTGGGACGGGAGCGCGATCCGTCTGCCCGGCGACGAGCGTCAGGTGCTCGATCCCGCCGAGCTCCCGGAGCTCGCCGCGCGCGTCGGTCACGACCTCGTCACGAGCGACGGGACGACGCTGCTCGGCGCCGACGACAAGGCGGGTGTGGCGGAGATCATGACCGCGCTCGCGTACCTCGTCCGGCATCCGGAGCGCCCGCGCCCGCAGATCAGGGTCGCGTTCACGGTGGACGAGGAGGTCGGTCGCGGGGCAGAGGGCTTCGATCTCGAGGCATTCGGGGCCGAGGTCGCGTACACCCTCGACGGCTCGGGTCTCGGCGAGCTCGAAGTCGAGACGTTCTCGGCTGCGTCCGTGCGCGTCACGATACGCGGGCTCTCCGTGCACCCCGGGACGGCGAAAGGGAAGCTCGTGAACGCCGTCAAGCTTGCTGCCGAGCTGATCGAGTGGCTGCCTCGGGAGCGGCTCTCGCCGGAGACGACGGAGGGCCGCGAGGGGTACGTCCACCCGCACCGGATCTCCGGGAACGCCGAGGAGGTCGCCGTCGACTTCATCGTGCGCGACCACGACGACGCGCTGCTCGAGGAGCATGTCCAGTTTCTCCTCGAGCTTGCCGACCGTCTCGCGCGGCACGAGCCGCGGGCGAGGATCGAAACCGACGTGCGCCACTCCTACCGCAACATGCGGGCCACTATCGCCGAGCACCCGCGGGTGGTGGAGGCCGCGCTCGAGGCCATTCGGCGCGCCGGGGTCGAGCCGAAGCTCGCGATCACGCGCGGTGGCACGGACGGCGCGGTCCTCTCGGCACTGGGCCTCCCGACTCCGAACCTCTTCACCGGTGGGCACGAGTACCACTCGGTCCGCGAGTGGGCGAGCCTCCAGGACATGGCCGCGGCCGCCGCGACCGTCGTCGAGCTCGCGGCGGTGTGGACGGAGTGCCCTTCGGCTGGCGAGCAGGGGTGATGGCGGACCGCGCCGTCGTCGTGACCGGCGCCTCCTCCGGGATCGGCAAGGCGTGCGCCTTCCGGCTCGTGCGAGCCGGCTGGCGCGTGTACGGCGGCGTGCGCGACGACGAGGCGGCGGAGCGTCTTCGCGAGCGCGGGGTCGAGCCGCTTCGGCTCGATGTCACCGATGCCGAGGAGATCGCCGCCGCGGCGGAGCGCGTCGGCTCGACGCTGCACGGGCTCGTCGCGAACGCGGGCATCGCGATTGCAGCGCCCCTCGAGCTCGTTCCGCTCGAGGAGCTGCGCCGCCAGCTCGAGGTGAACGTCGTCGGTCAAGTCGCGGTCACGCAAGCGTTCCTGCCCGCCCTTCGCGCCGCCCGGGGGCGCATCGTCCTCATGGGCTCGATCGGCGGGCGCAGCGCGCTTCCGTTCCTCGGCCCGTATGCGGCCTCGAAGCACGCCCTCGAGGCGATCGCCGACGCGCTGCGGGTCGAGCTTCGCCCGTGGGGTGTCGAGGTCTCGATCGTCGAGCCCGCGAGCATCGCGACGGCGATCTGGGAGAAGGGCGCGGCGCGCGCCGAGGAGCTCGCTGAACTCGTCGCGCCGGAGCGACGGGAGCTCTACGCCGCGCGGGTTGCCCGGTTTCGCGAGATCGCGCTCGCACGTGGCCCCGGGGCCGATCCCGATGCCGTCGCGCGAGCCGTCGAGCGCGCGCTCACCGCCACGCGGCCGAGGGCGCGCTACCTCGTCGGCCGCGACGCGCACCTCCGCGCCTGGATCGAGCGTCTGCCGACGCGGCTTCGGGATCGGGTGTTGGAGCGGGCGCTGACGGAGTAAGGCGGAGCTGCCGCCCGAGGGTCGGGCGACTGGCTCAGGTGTCGTGGACGCCGCAGCCGAGCCAGTCGTGCCCGAACCGGCGCATCTCCGCGATCACGGGCAGGAGCGCCTTGCCCTTCTCCGTCAGCTCGTACTCGACGCGCGGCGGCGACTCGGGGTAGCTCCGGCGCACGACGATCTCCTCGGCTTCGAGCCAGCGGAGTCGCTCGGCGAGCGTGCGCGGGCTGATCCCGGCGCACGAGCGCTCGAGCTCGGTGAAGCGACGTGGGCCCTCCGAGAGGTCGTGGACGATGAGGACGGTCCACTTCGACCCGACGATCTCGGCTGCGCCGGCGACCGAGCAGGTCGGCGCCTCGTGGACGGGGAGCATCGTGCGAGGGGGCACGATCCGATTGTACGACCCGAGCTCCCTGGAGTCAGGATCAGCGGTGACGGATCACCCGCGGACTCAGTCCCAGGGCGGGGGGTTGTGCGTCCAGCGGCCTCCAACCATGGTCGCCACGACCTCGACCGATCCGAGCTCCTCGGGCGGGCACGCGAGCGGATCGCGCGAGAGGACGACGAGGTCGGCGAGGAACCCGGGGAGGAGCTTGCCCCGCCGACGCTCGTCGCCGGTGAGCCACGCCGGCGCGACGGTCGTCGCGTGGAGCGCCTGCTCGGTCGAGACCGCCTGCTCCGGGCGCCACGGGGGGCGCTCGTCGAGCGTCCTCAGGACTCCCGCGCGGATCCCTGCCAGCGGGTCGAGTTCCTCGACCGGCGCGTCCGAGCCGTTCGCGACGACCGCTCCGGATTCGATCAGCGCGCGATGGGCGTACGTTCCAGCGAGGCGGTCGCGCCAGAACCGCTCCGCGAGATCTCGGTCGGAGGGCGCGTGCGAGAACTGAACCGAGCAGGCGACGCCCAGCTCGGCGAAGCGTCCCACGTCCTCAGGGGCGAGGCACTGCGCGTGCTCGATCCGCTGCCGCAGCCCACGGGGCGCCCACTCCGCGCGCGTGGCCTCGAACGCGTCGAGCGCCTCGCGGTTGGCGCGGTCACCGATCGCGTGCACGGCCACGGGCCAGCCCGCCCTCGCCGCCCGTTGCACGACCTCGGCGAGCTCCTCGCCGCTCGTGATCCGCACGCCGGAGCCGTCGAGCATCCACGCGGTCTGCGAACCGAGGGTACCGTCCATGAAGCCCTTGAGGTAGCCGATTCGCAAGAAGTCGTCCCCGATCGGGGAGCGGAGGCCGAGGGCCTCGAGCTCGGCGAGCCGCTCGAAGGGCAGGGACTGCCACACGCGCAGCGCGAGCCCGTCCCGCTCCGCGATTCGCTGGAAAATCCCCGCCGCGCCGAGCCAGCCGTCCTTGTCGTGGATCGCGGTGACCCCGCGGCTCGCAGCCAGGCGGAGGCCCGCGCGCGTGGCGTCGACGAGCTCGTCCTCGTCGGGCATCGCGAAACGGGCCCGGAACTGCCACGCCGCTTCCTCGAGCAGGACTCCGGTCGGGTTGCCGGACGCGTCGCGCTCGACCACGCCGCCCTCGGCCTCGAGCTCGCCGCCCGCCCGGGCGAGCGCTGCGGAGTTGAGCCAGAGCGCGTGGTAGTCCTTCGACCAGAGCATCGCCGGTACCGCGCCCGTGACCTCGTCCAGAGCCGCGGCGGTCGGCTTCTCGGCCCACTCGGCCGAGCGCCAACCCGTGCCGCGGATCCAGCCACCGCGGCGCGGGTGGTTCCGCACACGTTCGAGAGCCTCAGCGAGGCTCGAGGCGCCATCGAGGCGAACGTCGCGCTGCGTGAGCGACCACGTCGGGAAGTGGACGTGCGAGTCGGTGAAGCCGGGGACGACGCAGCGCCCTCCGAGGTCGACGACCTCGGGAGTCGGGAGCGCCGTCTCGTGCGTCCCGACGCCACCCGCGATGCGGTCGCCCGCGATCGCGAGCGCCCGCGCGACCGGGAGCGAGGGGTCCATCGTGCGGACGACGCCGTTTTCCAGGATCATCCCGCCGACACTAACGAGTGGGGAGGCGGCGATGATCGACCACGTGGGGCTGAACGTCACGGACTACGAGACCAGCAAGCGCTTCTTCGAGCAGGCGCTCGAGCCTCTGGGCTACCGCGTCGTCATGGACTTCCCGGAGTTCGGTGGAGCGGGCTTCGGAACCGGAAGCAGCCCCGACTTCTGGATCATGGCGCGCGATCCCCGCGGGACGGGGACGCATGTGGCCTTCGAGGTCTCCGAGCGCGGGACGGTCGACGCCTTCCACGCGGCGGCGCTCGCTGCTGGAGGCGCCGACAACGGGGCCCCCGGCGTCCGCGTGCACTACCACCCGACCTACTACGCCGCCTTCGTGCTCGATCCGGACGGCAACAACATCGAGGCCGTCTGCCACCAGCCGGGGTAGGGTCGGCTACCTGAGCGCGGCGTCGAACGCGGCCTGGAGCGTGTTGTCGAGCGTCGCCGCCGTCGCCCCGAAGGCGTTCCGGCCGGAGTTCGTCATCGCGTACGCCTGGACGTCCCCTGCGAAGATGATCGCCAGCGCCGAGCAGCCGCTGCCCGTGGCCGAGCCGGGGCAGGAGCCGTTCTTCCAGGCGTACGAGCCGGCCGCGCCGGGCGCCACGCCGTCGAACCCCGAGCTCGAGCGGGCCGGTCTTCATCATCTCCACCGTGGCCTTGTTGACGGTCTGGCCTTCGAAGACGCTGAGGAACCGAACGAAGTCGACCGCCGAGATGGAGACGTAGCCGGCCCCCCCTCGTGTGAAGAAGTCGGCGCGCGGGCAGATCCCCTTCTTCCGGCGGTTGCGGTTGTCGTACACGCAGGCGAAGGGCCTGCCAACCGGGTTGAACGCGAGGTCGATGTCGAAGGGCTCGAGCATGCGCGTGAGGCGGAGCAGGAACCGCTGCGAGATAGCGAGGTTGATCGCACCGTTCGTGTCCGCGCAGTCGCGCGACTCGAAGACGCCGCGGGTCTCCGCGGGCTTGTCGACGAGCGGGACGACCGCGAGAAGGAGCGCGTAGTTGATGTTCTGGTAGCCGGTCGGAGGCCAGCCGCCCCGCTCGACGGCCTCGCGCAGGCAGCCGAGCGGGTCCTCCTTGCAGCTCTGGTTCGCGTCCTTGAACCCGGTCTGGTGTGCGAGCAGGTCGCGGAAGGTGAGCTGGGCCACTCCCGGCCCCTTCCTCCAGCACGACGGGAGGTATGGACCGACCTTCGCATCGACGGAGAGCCCGCGGTCCCGGAGCACCTTCATCAACAGCACCGCGCTGAGGGTCTTCGACGTGCTCGCTGCCTGGCTCATGGTCGCCGGAGTGAAGGGCACGCTCTTGCCGCTGGCAAGCACACGGGCGGTTCCGCCAGCCCCCCTGCGGACGACGACGCCGTTCTGAGCGATCGCCCAGGAGTAGCCGAACGACGCGCCACCGCCGAGCGCCTGCTCGACCCTCGAGCCGAAGACGTCGAAGTCGAGCGCGTAGTCGGGAGTGAGCGTCTTCGTCCTGAGGATGCCGTCAACGACCTTCAAGGTCCGGTTTCCCGCGATCTCGATCGTCGCCGTTCCGGACTCGCCGGCGGTGACGCCCTTCCTCACGTCGGCAAAGGTGCCGCCGACGTACTTCCGGATTCGAGTCCCGACGAAGACCGAGACCCAACCGGGCCGCTCCCCCGGCTGGCTCTCCTTCGCGGCCGCCCACACGACCGTGTCCGAGAGCACGTCGTATCTGATGTACGTAGCGGCTGAGGTCGTCCCCCGCGAACGCGCCGTTCAGGTTGTTCGCGCTCGGTGACTGGAAGCCGCGACCCGCCTGGAGGGCCACTGGATCCCGTTGGCGGTCGTGGACTGCCGGGCGTCGGGGCCGAGATCCGCGCCCGATCTCCGCACCAAGCGCGCACCCCGGTCGGCCCACTCGAGCACGACCGTGCCCTTGTTCACGCGACGCGTAAGGCCTTTCGGGACGTCCCACCAGCGGGCGTCGATCGTGCTTCCGGTCGTCTCCCCTTTTCACGGCTGCTGCCTGTCAGAATGCGCCCGTGCCCTGGGAGCCGCTGACCGACGAGCAGCTCGAGGTCCGCGAGCTCGTGCGGACGCTCGCGCGCGAGCGGATCGCGCCGCGCGCGGCCGAGATCGACGCCTCGCACGAGTTCCCCTGGGACGTCGTCGAGCTCTTCCGCGAGCACGGCCTCTTCGGCCTCTTCTTCGGCGAGGAGTGGGGAGGGACCGGCACGGGGACGCTCCTCTCGCTCGTCGCGATCGAGGAGGTCTCGAAGGTGTGCGCGACGAGCGGGCTCATCCTCGCCGTGCAGGAGCTCGGCTCGCTCGGGCTCAAGCTCGCTGGCTCGGAGGAGCAGAAGGCGCGCTACCTCCCCTCACTCGCCGCGGGCGAGACGCTCGCCGCGTACGCGCTCACCGAAGCGGGGTCGGGCTCCGACTCGGCCGCCATGCGCACGACCGCGAGGCGGGAGGGCGACGAGTACGTCCTCGACGGCTCGAAGCGCTTCATCACGAACGCGGGGGTCGCGGGCCTGTACACGGTCTTCGCGAAGACGGATCCCGACGCCGGCCACGCCGGGATCTCCGCGTTCGTGGTCGAGGCGGGCACGCCCGGGTTCGAGGTCGCACGCCTCGAGCCGAAGATGGGGATCGCGGGCTCGACGACGGGCGAGCTCCTGTTCGAGGGCGCGCGCGTCCCTGCTGCGAACCGGCTCGGCGAGGAGGGCGAGGGGTTCCGGATCGCGATGCGCATCCTCGACCGCTCCCGTCCCGGCGTCGCCGCCCAGGGCCTCGGGATCGCGCAGGGCGCGACCGACTACGCGCTCGAGTACGCGAGGACGCGCGAGACGATGGGCAAGCCGATCGCGCAGCACCAGCTCATCGCGGCGAAGCTCGCCGACATGGAGACACGCTGCGAGGCCGCCCGCGGCCTCCTCTACCGCTTCGGGCGCATGGTCGACGAGGGCGCCCCCGACGCAGAGCTGACGAAGGCCTCGGCGATGGCGAAGCTCTTCTGCACGGACACGGCGATGGCGGTCACGACCGAGGCGGTGCAAATCCTCGGTGGCTACGGGTACATCAAGGAGTACCCGGTCGAGCGCATGATGCGCGACGCGAAGATCACGCAGATCTACGAGGGCACGAACGAGATTCAACGGCTCGTGATCGCGCGCGAGATGCTGCGCGAGTCGCGCGCCTTCCTCCTCGCGGGCCTCGCCTGATGAAGGAGGGGGCTCGCGGGGGAACCATGGGTTCCCCCCGCGCTCTCTCGCGCCTTCCTCCTCGCGGGCCTCGCCTGATGAAGGAGGGGGCTCGCGGGGGAAGCGTGGGTTCCCCCGCGGTCTCTCGCGCCTTCCTCCTCGCGGGCCTCGCCTGATGAAGGAGGGGCTCTCCGCAAGCGGCGCCCGGAGTCTCAGCGGCGGCAGAAGCGGTTGCGCGGCGTGCGGCCGTCCCAGCGGAAGCCCTGCGCCCGCGCGCGCGTGACCTCCACGGTGAAGCAGCCCGTGGCCGCCGGGACGAGAGCGATGGCCTTGCCGGCGGGGCCGGTCGTCGCTCGCACGAGCGCGTGGCGCTTCCCGTCCCGCTTGACGAGCACGGCGACGCGCGCTCTCGACACCGGCTTACGAGCCTCGTCGAGCGCACGGACGACGACGCGCAGGCGCGTGCCGCCCTCTCGGAAGGCCACCGGCGAGAGCCGGAGGTCGGCCGGCGTCACGGCGATCCGCGCGCTGGCCGAGATCGGCCCCGCGCCACCGGGTGCCGTCGCGGTCACCGTCCCGCTACCGAGCAGGCGGCCGACCGCGAGCGTCGCGGTGCCGTCTGGGCTGCGGCCGATGCGTCCGAGCCTCGCGGGTGCGACACGCCAGAGGAAGATCGTCGGGACGTCGTTGCCGAAGGCGTCGACGGCGGACGCCTCGAACTGCGTGGCTCCGTTTGCTCTGATCGTGACGGAGGCGGGCTCGATCGTGACGGCGACCACCGGCCCGGGAGCGATCCGGACGGTTTGCGAGCCCGGCCGGGTAGCGCTCGAGGTGGCAGTCAGCGTGTGCTCCCCGGCACGGGTGTCCCGGTAGTAGAAGACGGCGTTCGCACCACCCGCGACCGTGAGGGAGAGCGTCCTCGTCCACGGCCCGTCGGGACTCGTCGCGAAGGCCCCCTGCGGGGAGCTCGTGCGCAGCGTGACGGCGACGGGAGTCTTGCTGGCGACGGGCGTGCCGGAGCTCGTCACCAGGGAGAGCTCGAGCGGCGGTGATGGCTCTCCTGCCGGGAGACGACGAGGGGGAGCGGCGAGCGCCAAGGAGGCCGCAGTCCAGGTGCGGAACGACCTCCACGCCTCGTTGAATCGCGCGCCTTCGAGATCGAGTGCGCACAGGGCGTCGATGCCGGGCGGCCCGCAGGCCGCGATTCCCGGCTCGTTTGGGTCGAGCCGCTCGCCGCTGTCGCGGATCGCGCTCGCGAGGCGGTCGAGGATGAGCCCGGTCTGCTCGGCGAACTGCTCGGCCGACAGCCCGCTCGCGTTTCTCGGCGCCCACGCGAACCCGCCGCGGTCGCGCTCCGCTCCCGAGGTGGCGCCGAAGTGGCGCATGGCGTGGACCTGCGCCGACACGTACGCCGCCATCTGCTCTGCGGGCACCATCGTCCAGCCGTAGCCCTCGCTGCGCTCCCACGCCGCGTTGCCGAGCGGCGTGTGCGCATCGCGGAGGTACGCGCGAGCGACGGCGACGGACTCCGGCCCCGCGTTCGCGAGCACGAGCGCGTGCTGGAGGTAGTCGTTCAGGAGCTCGCGGCGGGCGGGGATCGAGGCGCCGGGCACCGCGTGCGCCCGGATGTCGCCGTACGCCTCTTGCGCCCAGTCGGCGACGTACCTCGCCACGTCCGTCCAGAACTCCGTGTCCTCGAGCCAGGTCTGGAGGGTGTTCTGGTAGACGGAGAGGTTGCCGGTCCGCTGACCGACACCGACGACGAGCACCGCGCCCCGCGTCGGTCGCGTGCCGTCTCCCTCGTAGAGCCCGCGCAGGAGCTCGCGGATGTTCGCTCTGGCGTTGCCGCTGCCCAGGCGCACAGCCGTGCTCAGCTCGTTCACGACCCAGGTGTCGCCGGCGGCGACGTCGAAGCCGGCCTCGTCCATCCGCTGGCGCCAGAGCACTCCTGCCTGGTACCAGGAGATCCCGGACTCAGCGACGAAGCGGCTCCAGGTCGAGAAGTGGAACTCGGCCATCGGGTGGAAGTTCGGCCCGAGCGCGCGGATACGCCAGGCGGCGTCGCGACGCATCTGCGTCCGGTTTCCGACGATGGCGGGGATCGAGATGTAGTACTCGGCGCACGGGGAGGCGTTCGCTGCCAGCGTCGTCGCGAGCCGGAGCCAATCGGTCGCCGCGTAGAAGACGAGCCGCATCGGCCGACAGTCGTCGGTCGGGGCCGCCTGGCGGGCGCGCATCTGCCGCCGGACGAGGCTCGACCAGAGCGTCTCTGTCTTCTCCGGCTCGAGCGAGGCGACGACCGCGGGCTCGGGGATGGCACCGCTCCCTGTGCTGCCTGGACTCGCAGCCGAGGCTGCTGAGAGGGCGAGCGCGAACGCGAGCGGGAGGACGAGCCCGAGAGAGCGCACGGCGAGCCAGGGTAGCGACGTCGTGTTTGGCGGGCGTAAGCGTGTCTCCGTGCGGAGCGCACGTAAGGATTCGGTACGGAAGCCCTCACGCTCGTCCCCGGAGGCGAGACAGCGTGGAATCCTGAGAGCGAGTCCACGACTCCAGGGAGGGAACTAACGATGACGGTGAAGACCAGAGTTGCTACCGCGGCGCTCGCGCTCCTCGGCGCAGTGTCGCTCGTTGTCGTCGGCGCAGCGCCGGCGACCGTCAGCAAGGGCAAGCCCGAGCCACCGACGCTCAGAGGCGCGCCCAAGCTCTCGGCGACGCCTGTGTTCAAGCTCCGGCTCAAGCCGAGCCAGGAGGTTCCGCCGGTCACAGGCCTGCGGGCGGACGCGGTCGGGAGCGTGACCTTCGACCTCGAGCGCTCGACGACGGGCGCGATCATCTCCGGCGAGGTCGTCTTCTACGTCAACTACGCGTTCCCGAGCTCGGTGACGATCACCGGCCTCCACGTCCACCAAGGAGCAAAGGGGACGAATGGCCCGGTCGTCATCGACTCCGGGGTGACGTCGTTCACTGACGCGGACGGCCAGGGCAACGTCACGACCGTCGTCACGGGCGTCTCGCCCACGACGCTACAGGCGATCCTCGACAGCCCGCGCGGCTACTACGTCAACCTGCACACGAGCGCGAACCCGAGCGGCGCGCTTCGCGACCAGCTGCACAACCCGAGGAAGCGGTAGTTCGTCACGATCCCGGGGAGGGCGTCCGCTCTCCCCGGATCTCAGGTACGGCCATCCGCCTCGCGGCGCCGTAGCGCGATCCCCGTCAGCGCCTCGCGGACGACGCGGTCGGCGACGAGTGCCGTGACGTCCGCCGAGCCCACGGCGGTCGGCAGCACCTCGACCACGTCTATCCCGACGAGCTCGCAGCGGCGCGAGAGCTCGCGGCACGCCCACAACAGATCCGCCGATGTCATCCCGCCGGGCTCGGGCGTTCCTGTGCCCGGCGCGATCGAAGGGTCGAGCACGTCCACGTCCACGCTCAGGAACACGGGGCCATCGCCGACGGTTGCCACCGTCCGCTCGACGACCTCGCGGATCCCGAGGTCGCGCACGTCATGCATGAAGAAGGACGTGATCCCTCGATCGCGCTGCCAGGAGAACTCTGCCTCGCCGGGCCAGTAGCCACGCAGGCCGATCTGGACGTAGCGGGCGGGATCGACGTGGCCGTCGCGCACGAGTCGGTACATCGGCGTCCCGTGTGAGTGCTCGACGCCGAAGACCTCCGTGCCCGTGTCGGTGTGCGTGTCGAAGTGGACGAGCCCGACCGGGCCGTGTCGCGCCGCGGCGGCGCGCACGTTCGGCTCGGTGATCGAGTGGTCGCCGCCGAGGACGACCGGGATTGCGCCCGCCTCGACGACCTGCGAGACCGTCGACTCGATCTGCTCGTGCGTCCGGACGGGATCGGCCGGGAGCACGGCCGCGTCGCCGAAGTCCACGACCCGGAGCTTCGCGAACGCGTCGACCTTCGCTTCCAGATGCGGCCCGGGCGGGCAGCTCGCGGCGCGGATCGCCCGTGGACCGAAGCGTGTGCCGGGGCGGTCGGAGACGAGGTCGTCCGTCGGCGCGCCGACGACCGCGACGTCGACGCCGGCGAGCTCCGCCGGATCCTGCGTGTACGGCATGCCCGCGAAGGTGAGGAGCCCGGCGTAGTCCGGCTTGTCCGGGAGGCCGAGTGCGCGCCAGCGCTCGAGCGGGTCGATCACGCGAGGATTATCCCGGAGGCGTTGCCGGGGGATAGCGGTCGCGGATGTCGTCCACGAAGGACGCGAGCCGGTCCGCGACCCGGCGGTCGCGGATCTCGAGCACGTTCTCGGCGTTCCGCTCGCCCGAGCGAGAGAGGTTGAAGCTGCCGACGAAGGCCGTGTCGTCGGTGACCACGACCTTGGCGTGCATGACGTCGTGCACGGCCTCGGGCGTCCACGGCGTCGAGCGCTTCCCGCTGAACGGCGCGTCTTCGAGGACGCGCCGCAAGAGCGGGATCTTCCATGCGCTGACCCCGTTCGCGCGCCATTGGCCGAACACCTCGTCGACCTGCGTGTCGTCGATCACGCCAGCGAGATCGCAGCGGCGCTCGTTGACGCACTCCACGAGCGTTCCGAGGATCGGCCCCGACGTGATGACGGGGGACGCGATCCGGACGCGCTCGCGCGCTTTCCCGATGTGCTTCGCGATCCGGTGGGCGAGTGCCTCACCGTGCCCGGGGCAAAACCAGGCGCGCATACGGGCGCCGTCGACATCGACGGGGCGCGGCTCGACGGTTCCCGTCCCCTCGACGGTTCCCGCCCCCCAGAGTTCGTCGAAGGCGAGCGTGTACGCGTACGCGATCTCGCGCGAGCGCACGACCGCGACGACGTTCTCCTGGCGCTCCCACGAGTCGTCCGTCCAGTTCGTCGATCCCGTCCAGACCGTGTGCCCATCCAAGACGACGAACTTGTGGTGCATGAGGTCCGGGATGCCGGCGATGCCCCGGGTCGAGATCGGGAGCGCCTCGAGGGCCTCTGGAACCGTCCGCGGAGGGGGCGGCACCGGAATCGGCCCGGGGTGCTCGACGTCGTAGAGGAAGCGGATCGTGACGCCTCGTTGTCGCGCGGCGAGGAGCGACGCGAGGACAAGCCCGCCGGCGTCGGTCTCGAAGCGCACGTCGTACATCGCGATATCGAGCGAGCGCTCGCCGGCAGCGAGGAACTCCGCGATCGCGCGCGCGACGTCGGCCGACCGCTGGCCACCGTCCGTGAGCGTGTGGGTCTCGATCGCGTCGGAGCGTCCCATCAGGCTCACGCTCGTCGAAGCGAGGCCGTCCTACGCCGCCAGCGCCCGCTCGAGCGCGGCGCGGTCGGCGGGCTCCGCGTGGGTCGGTAGCACGACGTCCACCGGCAGGTCGAGCAGCGGGCGCAGCCGCCGTGCGACGTCGCCGGGCGTGACGGCGTCCACGGGCCAGTCGGGATGGATGCGCAGCCCGTCGCCGCGGTCGATCAGCGTGTCGCCGACGACGACCGCGCGGCGGCTGGCGACGTAGAGCACGAGGTCGTTCGGCTCGAACCCCTCGAACGCGCGCACGCCGAACCGCAGCGTGTCGCCGGCGCGGAACACCTCGCCCCGGACCGGATCCGGGTCGGGCGGATCGGGAGGAGGGACGAAGATCGGCAGCCCGAGCCTCGGCGCGTCTCGGCGGTGCCACGGGCACGTGAGGACGACCGCGTCGGCTCGCTCGAGCAGAGCGGGCGGGACGTCGAGCGGGTCGAAGAGCAGGACGGCATCGCCGGTGTCGATCGCGTACGAGGAGACGAGCCGCTCCCACTCCTGCCGGTCGTTCCACTCCGGATGCGGAGCCTTCCAGTGCCAGACGCCGGCAGTCACCTCGCGCATCGCGCGACTCTACTCGCCGGTCGCCTCGAGGTCGACGCGCTCCTCGGGCACGAGCTGTAGCCGGACGTCGACGTCGCCGAGGCCTTCGGCGTCGAGGCCCCGGCGGAGCTCGCCGGGATCGGGAGCCGGGACGGGGCCGAGCGCGTGGATGACCACGCCCTCCGGTCGCGTCGTCACGGCCACAATCTCCCAGCCCGCGCTCTCCGCCCACGGCCGCGCGACGTCCGTCACGGAGGCGATCGTCAGGCGCTCGTCGACGATGCGTGCGGTCGAGCCGGCGAGCGGCACCGCGATGACGACCACGAAGGCGACGATCAGCGTCACCGCCGCGCGGCGGCCGAGCGGCGGTCGCGCGAGTGACTCGAGCGCAGCCGAGCGGACGTGGTAGAGGGCCATCACGAGCACGCCGGTGATGAGAATCGCTCCCACGTTCGTGAGGAAGAGGAGCAGGGCGCCGCCTGCCTCGTCGCCTTGCCCCGCCTCGAGCGTGAGGCCGACCACGGCGAGCGGCGGGACGAGCGAGATCGCGATCGCGACGCCGGGCAGGGTGTCCGAGACGTCCGCTCGCACGAGCGCGAACGCGCCGACCGCGCCCGTCGCGACCGCCGCGACGAGGTCGATGAGCCTCGGGTTCACGCGACCCGAGACCTGCGAGCTCGTCGAGGCGTCGACGGGCACCTCGGCGAGGAGCCCGAAGCCGTAGCCGACCGCCACGACGGCGAGCGCGCCCGTCACCACGAGCGCCGCCGAGCTCGCCAGGTTGCGCCCGTCGCCGATCGTGACCGCGAGGACGATCCCGAGGATCGGAGTCATCAGCGGCGCGACGATCATCGCGCCGATCACGGTCGCGGTCGAGTCGGAGACAACGCCCGCCGAGGCGATCATCGCCGCGAGCAGCAGCAGCGTCCAGTAGGCGCTGAGCTTGCGCGTGCGCTCGTCCCCCTCGAAGAAGAGCGTCTCGCGCATGCGAGCGATGTCGGTGACGGCGATCGAGGGCATGGTGCGAGAGCGAGACGGAAAGCGCTCGTCAGTGTCGTGTCCGGGACGGACGGACCCGGTGTTCGGATCGGGCAGGGGCGCGCTACGCTCCCGGGCCGATGCCCGCGAGTTGGTTCCAGCGGAACGTCGTCAACCGCGCCGTGCGGACCGGAGTCCTGCTCGGTCGTGACATCGACGGCGTCCGGACGCTCGAGGTGATCGGGCGCCGCACCGGACGATCGCGCCGTACCCCGGTCAAGGTGCTCGTGCTCGACGGAAGGCGCTACGTCGTCTCGCTCTACGGCGAGTCCGACTGGGCCCGGAATCTGCGGCGGACGCCGCAGGCCCGCCTCTTCTTCGGCCGACGTGAGGAGGACGTGACCGCGGTCGAGCTCCCGCCTGCCGAGAGGCCGCCGGTCATCGCTGCCTACCGCTCCACCGCCGGGCGTAGCGGAACGAGGGCGATGTTGGACGAGGGTGGGGCGGGCCTGCCGGTGTTCCGCCTGGAGGCCGGCGGCGACTGAGAGCTCGCTTCCAGAGTGAGGTCCCGACCCCAGGCCCTGCGCCGTCGTCCTCGTGGTCGAGATCCTCGGAGGAGACGAGCGCCAAGAGCTCGCGCTCCAGCTCCCGACGCGTCGCCGTCGGCGGCTTCGGTGGGGTCGTCGATCCTCGGGTTCAGTCGCGCCGCCACCTGCGAGCTCGTGCTCGCGTCGACCGGGGCCTCGGAGAGGAGCCCGAACGCATAGGCGACGGCCACGACGGCGAGCGCTCCCGTCGCCACGAGCGCAGCCGAGATCACGAGGTTTCGGGCCCCGGTCTCCGACTCGAGCAGAGCGTGCATCACGTCTCTCCGTCGAGCGGCCCGCGGAGGTCGTGGGCCATGGCGAGCTTGTCAGGTAGACCTTACGTCTGTAGGATGGCGCACCATGCAATCGCGCAGCGCGCAGGTTCGGCTCCGGAGGAGGTCGTGGGTGACACCGGCAGTCTGGCTGCTCGCCGGCTTCACCGCCATGGCGGTGATCGCCGGGATCGCGGTCGTGGCGCAGAGCGGGTCACCCGATCCCACGGAGGCGACGGTGCAGCAGGCGCACGCCGTCGTCGTCGTCAACAGCGCCGTGATCGTCTTCCGCGAGGGGCTGGAGGCGATCCTGATCTTCGCAGCGGTCACGGCCGCCCTGCTCGGAGCGCAGAGCCGCCTGCGACGGCCGGTCGCCGTCGGCGCCGCGGTCGCGTTCGCGGCTACTGTCGCGACCTGGTTCGTGGCGCAGGCGATCCTGGCGCAGTTCTCCGCCTACGAGGACGAGCTCCTCGCGCTCACCGGGCTGCTTGCGATCGTCGTGCTCCTCGTGATCATGAATTGGTTCTTCCACAAGCTCTACTGGACGCGCTGGATCGCGAAGCGCAACGATCAGCGGCGGCGGGCGCTCGCTCGTTCTGCCGAGCGGGGCCTCCTCAGCGGGCAGGTAGCGGGCCTCGTCCTGCTCGGCTTCAGCAGCGTGTACCGCGAGGGCTTCGAGGTCGTCCTCTTCCTCCAGAACCTGCAGCTCCGGGCGGGAACCGCGACCGTGCTCGAGGGCGTCGCGATCGGGCTCGCCGGGACGGCCGCGGTCGGGATCGTGACCTTCTTCCTCGCGCAGAAGCTCCCGTACCGCCGCCTGCTCGTCACGACCGGGGTGATGCTCGGGGCGGTCCTCGTCGTGATGGTGGGCGGGAGCGCGCGAACGCTGCAGGACCTCGGCTGGATCCCGACGACGCCCCTCGGCGTCGGCTTCCCCGACTGGCTCGCGCGCTGGTTCGAGGTCGTCCCGACGTACGAGACGCTGACCGCACAGGCGCTCGCCGTGATCCTCGTGCTCGGCTCGTACCTCGCCGCGCGGCACGTCAAGGTCGTGCGCCCTCGTTCCCGTGGCGAGCAGCCGGCCTTTCGTCCGGACGCGCCGCCGTCCTTCTAGGGAGCAGCTCCACCGCGGACCTCGGCTCGGCGCTGGACGCGTCGGAGCTCAGTGAGCACGGACCCTTCCGGCGAGCCAGGTGAAGGGCTGCGCGGTCCCACGAGGGGTCCGGTGCTCGACGTGGCGAGCCTCGACGAGCTCGAAGTGGGGCCCGAGCGTGAGGGCGAGGTCGGCTGCCCCGTAGCGCGTGACGGGGAGGCCCGAGCAGGTCGGAGGGGCGTCGGGGGCGAACGTCCCCACGATGACGCACCCTCCTCGAGGCAGCGCCTCCCGGAGACGGTCGAGGTAGCGACGTCGCTCGTCCTCGGCGACGAGGAAGTGGAAGAGCGCACGGTCGTGCCAGAGACCGTACGCCCGCGGCGGTCTCCAGGCGAGGACGTCTGCCTGGACGAGCTCGACCGGCTGGCCCGCGAGCCGCTTGCGCACCTCCTCGAGCGCGACGGCGGACAGGTCGAGGACGGTGACGTCGAGGAAGCCGCGCTCGAGGAGGCTGTCGGCGAGGAGCGACGCGCCACCCCCGATGTCGATCACCGGTATCTCCGGCCCGACCCCGAGAGCCTGGACGAGCTCGAGCGAGATGCGCGGCTGCGGCTCGTACCAGCTCACGCCGCTTGGGCCGCGCGCGCCGTACGTCGCATCCCAGTGGCGACGACGTTCCGCGCTCTCGTTCACGGGCGAGACCGTCTCGGGCGCGGCTCCTACGCCGAGCCGGACGCGCGGGCGGCTGCCTTCCTCGCCCGCTTCGCCTCTTGGTAGGCCGTGAGCGCCTCAGGTGAGTCGACCGCGCCGAGGCACGGATGGTCGGGGACGAGCTCCTGCGCTGCCTCGACGCCGAAGCGGAGCGCGAGCACGGAGCCGAGGCCCGTGACCTTCATCGCGCCGAAGCCGGGGAGCGCGCCGATGCGGCTGCGCAGGTCGTCGGCGTCGCGCGCCTCCGTCCAGATCCGCTCGGCTCGGCCGTCGTACTCGTCGGCGACGACCGCAGCGAGCTCCTGCACGCGCCGCGCCATCGCGCCGGGGAAGCGGTGGATCGCGGGCTTCTCGCGGAAGACCTCCTCGAGCCGATCGGGGTCGGTCGCGGCGATTGCAGCGGGGTCGAGCGTCCCCAGCCGCTGCTTCAGCTTGAGCGGTCCCGAGAAAGCCGTGGGCACGGGCACCTGCTGGTCGATCGCGAAGCCGATCAGCAGCGCCATCGGGTCGCGGGCGAGGAGCTCGTTCGCCTCCTCCGAGTCGGTGAAGTAGAGCGCCTCCGGCATGGGGAGATCGTAGACAGCCGACCGCTACCCTGGGCCCGTGGATCCGCTCTCTTCCTTCTCGCCGCGGACGAGGGAGTGGTTCGAGCGGACGTTCGCCGCGCCGACGCCTGCGCAGGCGCTCGGCTGGCCGGCGATCGCACGTGGTGGGCACGTGCTCCTCCAGGCGCCGACCGGATCGGGAAAGACGCTCGCTGCGTTCCTCGTCGGGATCGACCGCCTGAGCGAGAGGCCGGCAGAGGGGCTCCGGCTGCTGTACGTCTCCCCTCTGAAGGCGCTCAACTACGACATCGAGCGGAACCTGCGCGCGCCGCTCGTCGGCCTCCGCTCCGAGCTCTCGGTCGCCGTTCGCACGGGCGACACCCCGGCCGACGAGCGCCGGAGGATGCTGCGCACGCCGCCCGACATCCTCATCACGACGCCCGAGTCGCTCTTCCTGCTCCTCACCTCGCAGGCACGGGAGACGCTGCGTGGGATCGAGACCGTGATCCTCGACGAGGTGCACGCGGTCGCGGGGACGAAGCGCGGCGCGCACCTCGCCCTCTCGCTCGAGCGACTCGAGGCGCTCGTCGAGCGCCCCTTCCAGCGCATCGGGCTCTCCGCCACGCAGCGGCCGCTCGCCGAGATCGGCCGCTTCGTCGCCGGATCGCGACGCGACATCGAACTCGTGGACGCGGGCGTGCGGAAGGAGCTCGACCTCGAGGTCGTCGTCCCGGTCGACGACCTGCGTGAGCTCGGCTCGTCTGCACAGCCGGGGGCGGGTGTCGAGCAGTCGAGTCGCTCGATCTGGCCGTCGATCTACCCTGCGATCCTCGAGCTCGTCCGCGAGCATCGCTCGACGATCGTCTTCGTCAACAACCGCCGCCTCGCGGAGCGGCTCGCGCTGCGGCTGAACGAGCTCGCCGGGAAGGAGCTCGCCCGTGCGCACCATGGGTCGCTCGCGCGCGAGCAGCGCGTCCAGGTCGAGGAGCTCCTGAAGGCGGGCCGGATCCCGTGTCTCGTGGCGACCTCGTCGCTCGAGCTCGGCATCGACATGGGAGCGGTCGATCTCGTGATCCAGGTGGAGAGCCCGAAGTCGGTCGCGCGCGGACTCCAGCGGATAGGGCGCGCGGGCCACGCGCTGGGCGCGGTCGCGAAGGGCCGCATCTTCCCGAAGTACCGCATGGACCTGCTCGAGTCGGCGGTCGTCGCGAAGGCGATGCGCGAGGGCGAGATCGAGGAGACACGGATCCCGCGCAATCCGCTCGACGTGCTCGCGCAGCAGGTCGTCGCCATCTGTGCCGACGAGGAGGTCGCGGTCGACGACCTGCACGAGCTCGTTCGCCGAGCGTACCCCTTCTCCGATCTCTCTCGCGAGCAGCTCGAGAACGTCCTCGACATGCTCGCAGGACGCTACCCGTCCGACGAGTTCGCGGAGCTGCGGCCGCGGATCGTGTGGGATCGCGTCGCGGGCGTCGTGCGGGGACGGCCGGGCGCGCGGCGGCTGGCGCTGACGAACGCGGGCACGATCCCCGACCGCGGCCTCTACGGCGTCTACCTCGTCGACGGCGGCGGACGCGTCGGTGAGCTCGACGAGGAGATGGTGTACGAGGCCCGCGAGGGCCAGACGTTCGTGCTCGGCGCGTCGACGTGGCGGATCGAGGAGATCACCCGCGACCGAGTGCTCGTCTCTCCGGCGCCCGGTGTGCCCGGCGTGGCCCCGTTCTGGAAGGGCGAGGGGGTGGGGCGCCCGGCCGAGCTCGGCGCTCGGATCGGCGCGGTCGCGCGGGAGCTCGTGGCTCAGAGCCACGAGGTCATGCGCGCGCGGCTCGTGGAGGAGTACGGGCTCGATGCGCGGGCGGCCGCGAACCTGGAGGCCTTCCTGAGGGAGCAGGAGGCGGCGACCGGCGTCGTCCCGTCCGATCGCGCCGTCGTGGTCGAGCGCTTCCGGGACGAGATCGGGGACTGGCGCGTCTGCATACTCAGCCCCTACGGCGCCCGCGTCCATGCGCCGTGGGCGCTGGCGCTAGCAGCGAGGCTGCGCGAGGCGCTCGGCATCGACGCGCACGCGCTCTGGTCGGATGACGGGATCGCGCTCCACTTCCCCGACAGTGACGCGCCTCGGGTGGTCGCCGACCTCCTCTTCGACCCGGAGGAGATCGAAGAGCTCGTGCTCGCCGAGCTCGGCTCGTCCGCGCTTTTCGGCGCGCGATTCCGAGAGAACGCCGCTCGCGCCCTCCTCATCCCGCGACGCCGCCCGGGGCAACGCACGCCACTCTGGCAGCAGCGACTCAAGGCCCAGGGGCTGCTCCAGGTGGCGCGCCGCTACCCGCGGTTCCCGATCGTGCTCGAGACCACTCGGGAGTGTCTCCAGGACGTCTTCGACCTGCCCGCCCTTCGGAGCATCCTGCGGCGGATCCGAGCGCGGGAGATCGACCTCGTGGAGGTGGAGACCCCCTCGTCGTCCCCGTACGCCTCGTCACTCCTCTTCGAGTACGTGGCGACCTACATGTACGAGGACGACACCCCGCCGACCGAGCGCCGTGCGCAGGCGCTCGCGCTCGACCGCGATCTCCTGCGCGAGCTCATGGGGATCGAGGAGCTGCGGGAGCTGCTCGACGCGGGGGCGATCGAGCAGGTCGAGGCGTCGCTCCTTCCGAGGCCGCGCGACGCGGACGAGCTCCACGACCAGCTCCGGCGCGGCGGCCCCCTCTTCCGCGACGAGCTCGATGCGGGGCTCGCCGAGGCGCTCGTCCGAGAGCGGCGGGCCGTCCGTGTTCGGATCGGCGGCAGAGAGGCGTTCGCTGCGGTCGAGGATGCGGGCCTGCTGCGGGACGCGCTCGGTGTGGCGCTCCCGAGCGGCGTCCCGGACGCGTTCCTCCAGCCCATGTCCGACGCGCGCTCGGCGCTCCTCCTCCGGTACGCACGCACGCACGGGCCCTTCACGACGAAGGAGGTTGCGGTGCGCTTCGCGCTCGAGCCGAGCGAGGTCGAGGAGGACCTGCTCGCGCTCGAACGCGACGAGCGGATCATCCGCGGGGAGCTCCGACCCGGCGGCGTGGAGCGGGAGTGGTGCGACCCGGAGGTGCTGCGGCGAATCCGTCGTGCCACGCTCGCCGCGCTGCGGCGGGAGGTCGAGCCGGTTGAGCAGGCGGCGCTCGGGCGCTTTCTACCGGCCTGGCACGGGGTCGGCCGCCGGCAGACGCTGCGCGAGGCGCTCGTTCCGCTGCAAGCGCTTCCGCTCCCGGTCGGGCTCTGGGAGAGCGACGTCCTCCCGCGGCGCGTGCCGTCGTACCAGCCGGCCGAGCTCGATGCCCTCTGCGCCTCGGGCGAGGTCGTCTGGGTCGGGGCCGGGCTCGACCGGGTCGCGATCTACTTCCGCGAGGACGCGCCCGCGCTCGGGCCGCCGCCCGCGGACCCTCCCCCGGAGGGTGAGGCGCCCGCGGCGCTGCGTGCTGCGCTTGCGGGCGGCGCGCTCTTCTGGGGCGACCTCTTGGCCGCGAGCGGGCTCGACCCGGACGTGGCGCTCGCAGCGCTGTGGGAGCTCGTCTGGGCGGGAGAGGTGACGAACGACGCGTGGGTACCGCTGCGTGCCCCGCGCCGCTACCAGGCGCCGCGGCCCGCACCACGTTCGCGTCGGTTCGCGCGCTCGCGCGCCGCGACGCCGTCGCCGACTCAGGGACGCTGGTCGCTGACCGCAACGCTCTGGGGTCAGGTCTCCGGCGTTGCACCCCCGGGTCGGGGTCGGGGTCGGGCCTCGAGCGTTGCGCCAGAGGTGCAACGCCGGAGACCTGACCCCGGTGTTGCGTCCCGTCGCGCGCTCGCCGAGCTCCTGCTCGAGCGGCAGGGGATCGTCACGCGCGACGGTGTGCGCGCGGAGGGGATCAGGGGTGGCTACGGCGCCGTGTACGGCGAGCTCCGCGCGCTCGAGACGCTCGGCGTCTGCCGCCGCGGGTACTTCGTCGAGGGGCTCGGCGGTGCGCAGTTCGCCCTGCCGGGCGCGGTCGAGCGGTTGCGCGAGGAGCGCGCGACGCGCCGGATGGGCGCCGCGCTCGTCCTCGCCGCAGCCGATCCGGCGCAGCCGTACGGCGCGGCGCTGCCGTGGCCGAGACGGGCTGCGGGAAGGGCGGCGCGGGTGGCCGGCGCCTGGGTCGTGTTGCTCGACGGCGACGCCGTCCTCTACGTCGAGCGGGGCGGACGCTCGCTCGTCCCGCTCCGCGATCCCGAGGCCGATTGGCTCCAGCCGGCGCTCGGAGCGCTCGTCGCTCACGTGCGAGCCGGGGGCGCGAAGCGTCTCGCGGTCGAGCGCTTCGACGGAGCCCCGGTGGTCGAGACGGAGGCGCTCGAGCTCCTCGTCGAAGCAGGCTTCCTCGCCGGCCCCCGCCGCGCCGTCTTGCGCCCGTAGCCGCGGAACGTTGCGGGCAGGAGAGGGCTCGCCCGCCCCGTACCTAGAGTCGTGCCCGTGCGTGCGCCGCACCTGTATCCGCTCCTCCGAGGGTTCGCGCTCGGGTCCTTCGTCGTGCTCGGGCGCGAGCTCGAAGAGGGCGCCGAGCTACCCCTTGCGTTCGAGGAACACGTCCAGCGCTCGGGCCCCACGCTGTACGAGCTCAGGCCGCTCGTCCGCGCCTTCATCGAGGAGCGCGAGGCGCTCCTGCGAGCCCGCGAGGACGCGCGCATCGCGCTCGAGGAGCTTCGCCGCGAGCCGGCGGCGACGATCTTCGCGCGTGCCCATGCCGGGCCGAAGGCCTCAGAGGACGACGCCCTCTTTCGCACCGTTCTCCTCGGGATCCTCGTCTCGACCGCGGAGGCGTGCGGCGGCTTCGACTGGGACGACGAGGCCTTCGAGCGCGCCTACGAGCGCTTCGAGGCGACCCTCCTCGCCGAGCGGCGGCGCTACGTCGCGATCGCGCCGCTCGTGGGGCTCTCGATCTCGAAGCCCGTCGAGCTGGCCCAGGGAGTCACGGTTCGCATGCTCCGCTCCGGCGAGCTCGCCGGGCACTGGCCAGAGTCGCGCCGGCTCCTGCCGCCGTCGTTCGGCCGCGAGCCCGACCGGCACTGCGTGATCGAGCTCCGACGCGATCTCCACTCGAGTGACGAGCCACCGGACGCCGCGGCCGAGGTCGCCGACGTCGTGAGCGCGATCCGTCTCACAACGGCCGCCGCGCTCGCCGCCGGGCCGGTCGTGTTCGAGCTCCTCGACGGCCGGCCGTTCGGGATCGGCCCGTCGTTGCCGATCGCAGCAACGCAGCCTCCGGGCGAGCCGTCTCGTCTCGACGCGTTTCGGGCGCCGATCACCGCGGAGGTGCTGGCGGCCCTCGCTGACGCCGACGGCGATCCCGAGCTCGCCGAGGCGCTCGATCGCTGGGAGCTCTCCCTGTTCCAGAACGAGCCCTTCCGCAGCGAGCAGCTGCGCGCCGCGCTCGCCACGCTCCTCGGGACGACCTGGCCGATGCGCTGCGCCGTCCTCCTCCAGCCTCCCGGCGAGGCTCGTGAGGACGTGCATGCGCACCTCGCCGCGCTCGCGGAGGGAGGCCCGGCAAGCGGGCCGGCGATCGAGGCCGCCCGGCGCGCTGTGGTCGCTGTCCTCCGCGAGGGCGATCGCGCGGAGCTCGTCCACGCACTCGACCGCGAGCTCCTCGGCATCCCGCGCCGCAGCGTCGTTCGGCTCGCGTCCTCGTCTCGGCGCGAAGCCGTTCGCCATGCGTGACCGGGGGAGGGCTACCGTCGGCGGACATGGACGAAGCGAGGGCGGTGCTCGAGCGACTGGCGAGGATCGAGCGGCTCGAACGCGCCGGCGCGCCGCCGCAGGAGCTCGTCGACGAGCTCCGCGCGCTCGTCGCCGAGGCCGAGGCGTGGTCGCGGAACGAAGGAGGTGCCGCCGGAGCGCGTGCGGTGTCGAGGCTGCGAACCGCGCTCACCGACTCGTCCGTGCCATGATCGCCGGGTGATCTCGCACTGGGACGACGCGCGCACCTGGCGCGCAGAGAAGGGCCACATCGCTGCCACCTGGTCGAGCCTGACAGGCAGGGAGTCGCGCACGGTTGGGCTCAAGCGGATCAGGGTCGACCCAGGCAGCTGGTCGACGCCGCTCCACCTCGAGGGCGCGGAGGAGGAGATCTTCTACGTGCTCGGCGGCTCGGGGGTGTCGGTGCAGTGGGGGGAGGGGGACGACGAGCCCGTCGGATACGAGGTGCGCGAGGGCGACTGCCTCGTCCACCGCGCTCTCGAGAGCGCCCACACGCTCCAGGCTGGCCCCGACGGGATCGACGTGCTCGCGTTCGGTCAGCGGGCGTACGCGAACGGGATCACGTGGCTTCCCCGTGCCAGCGTCGCCTGGCTCGGCAAGACCTGGGCGTCGGTCGGAGCCGAGGCGGACCACCCGTGGGCGCGGGAGGCGGCGGTAGGTCCACCCGAGATCGGCGAGCTCTCGGAGCGCCCCCCGAGCATCGTCAACGCCGAGGATGTCGAGGTAGTCGAGCGCGAGACAGCGACGATCGGACGACGCATACGCGACCTCGGACGCGCGGCCGGGTCGATCCGCACCGGGCTTCGCCTCTCCGAGATCTCCCCCGGGAAGCTCGGCTCGCCGCCGCACTGTCACTCCGCCGAGGAGGAGATCTTCGTCGTGCTCGAGGGAGACGGCCACCTTCTTCTCTGGGAGCGGGAGGGGGTCGTCGAGCATGAGGTTCGGGCGGGGTCCGTCGTCGTGCGGGTCGCGGGGACGGGTGTCGCGCACGCGTTTCGCGGCGGCGCATCGGGACTGACGCTGCTCCTCTACGGGACGCGCGACTCGAACGACGTCTGCTTCTACCCGCGGTCCGGCAAGGTCATGTTTCGTGGCATCGGGCTCGTCACGCGCCTGGGCGGGCCGGTCGACTACTGGGACGGCGAGGACTGAGCCGTCGCGGGGTACCGTGGGGGCGTTGAAGGAGATTCGGAGGGTGCGCGGAAGGTGACACGGTCATGGGACTCTCGAAGCTCCTGCCGCGGCCCGCGCGAGCCGTGCCCGCCGTCGCCGCTCCCACGGCCGAGCGCGAGCCTGAGAGCCCGGCTGCGTTCCAGCTCCGGGCCGTCCCCGTCCCCGAGACGCCGGAGCGGGTGATGGCGAAGGTCATCGCGTTCGCGAACCAGAAGGGCGGCGTCGCGAAGACGACGACGACGCTCAATCTCGGTGTCGCGCTCTCGGAGCTGGGCAAGCGCGTGCTGCTCGTCGACCTCGACCCGCAGGGCAACCTGACCATGAGCCAAGGGATGAACCCGGACACGATCGAGCGCTCGATGTTCGACGTGCTCGTCCATCGCATCCCGATCTCCGACGTCATCCACACGGTCGAGGTGGACATCGCCGTGTCCTCGATCGACCTCGCCGGCGCCGAGCTCGCCCTCTCCGCGCTCATCGGCCGCGAGCGCGCCCTCGAGAAGGCGCTCGTCGAGGTCCGCGACCGCTACGACTTCATCCTCCTCGACACCCCGCCCTCGCTCGGGCTGCTCACGATCAACGCCTTCGTCGCGTCGTCGTCCGTGATCGTCCCCGTGCAGTGCGAGTACCTCTCCCTGCGCGGTCTCGTGCAGCTCGAGAACACCCTCGCCATGGTGCGTGAGAACCTCAACCCCGACGTGCGCGTCGAGGGAATCGTCCCGACGATGTACGACGGGCGCACCCTCCATGCGCGCGAGGCGATCGAGATCCTCGAGGAGCACTTCGGCGACCTCGTCTACGAGACCCGCATCCGCAAGACGGTTCGTTACGCGGAGGCGCCGGTGAAGGGGAGCTCCGTGCTCCGGTACGACCCTACCGGGCCCGCCGCGCAGGCCTACCGCGACCTGGCGAAGGAGGTGCTCGATGGCGCGCAAGCGCGCGAGCCTGCGTGAGGGCCCCCTCGCGGAGCTCTTCCGGAAGACGGAGGCCGCCCAGCGTGCGCAGGACGAGGGCGACGCGGGGACTGCAGGCGCCCCACCCGAGCGAGACCCGCGCGCGGAGGCGGCGCTCGAGGAGACGGTCGAGCACGTCCCCGACTTCGTCCGAAGCGCGCAGCCGACCCCTGCGCCGACCTCCGAGGAGCCGCCCGTGGCTCCGGTGAGCGTGGCGCGTCCGGCGGAGCCGGAGCCGACGGCGGAGGCGGCGGCCTCTCGGGCCGCAGCGCGCTACTTCCAGACGATGCTCGAGCCAGCCCCGCGACTGCACAAGGTCGCTCCCCCGAAGGGCGCGGCGTACATCGCCTCCATCCGCGTCGTCGGCGTCGGCGGCGCCGGGCTGAACGCGATCCACCGGATGATGGACGCCGGGATCGCGCAGGTCGACTTCATCGCCGTCAACACGGACGTCCAGGCGCTCGCGGTCTCGGATGCGCCCACGAAGATCTCGATCGGCGAGGACGTGACCCACGGGCTCGGCTCGGGCGCGGAACCGGCGGTGGGCAGGAAAGCGGCCGAGGATGCCGCCGACCAGCTCAGGGCGGCGCTGCGCGGGTCGGACATGGTCTTCGTGACCGCGGGCGAGGGTGGCGGCACCGGAACCGGTGCGGCGCCGGTCGTCGCTCGCATCGCTCGCGAGCTCGGTGCGCTGACGGTGGGGATCGTGACGACGCCCTTCCGGTTCGAGGGCACTCGCCGCCGCTCCGCCGCGGAGCGAGGCGTCGAGGAGCTCCGTGCCGCGTGCGACACCCTGATCGTCATCCCCAACGACCGCCTGCTCGAGGTGCTCGATCGCTCGACGTCGATGCTCGACGCGTTCAAGATCGCCGACGACGTCCTCCGCCAGGGCGTGCAGGGCATCTGCGACCTCATCACGACGCCCGGCCTCATCAACCTCGACTTCGCCGACGTGCGCGCGGTCATGCAGGACGCGGGCTCGGCGCTCATGGGTATCGGCTACGCGACCGGGCCGAACCGGGCGCGCGAGGCCGCCGAGCGCGCGCTCGGCTCGCCGCTCATCGACGCCGAGGTCGTGAACGCGCGCGGGATCCTGCTCTCGATCGCAGGCGGCGACGACCTCTCGCTCGTCGAGGTGAACGATGCGGCCGAGGTCGTCCGCGCGACGGCGACCGACGACACGAACATCATCTTCGGCGCGACCGTCGACTCTCGGCTCACGGGCCAGGTCTGGGTCACCGTGGTCGCGACCGGCCTCGGCGGCCCCCGCCGCCGCTCCGAGCGGGTGTCCTTCGACGCCTCGCCACGCGCGCGGGCGAGCGCAGATCCCGAGCTGCCGTCCTTCCTCAGCTCGTAGGCACGAGCGCGCTTGCAGCAGCTCTCCCGGCCGCGGTGGCGACACACAGAGTCGCCCGGAGCCGTGCAGTAGGTTGACCCAGTTACTGCCACCGGCTTCCGCGGATGGGGCGCAGTACGCTGCGCGCCATGCGAGGGGCGATCGCAGCGGGGCATCCGCTGACCGCCGAGGTCGGCGCGCGGGTGCTCGGCGACGGCGGCAACGCGGTCGACGCGTGCATCGCCGCCGCGTTCGCGGCGGCGGTCGCGGAGGGGCCGCTCACCGGGCCGCTCGGGGGCGGCTTCCTCCTCGTCGCGGAGCCGGATGGGGCGGTCGTCGCGCTCGACTGCTTCTTCGCCGAGCCGGAGCGGCCGCTCGGTGAGATGGAGGAGGAGGTGGTGGACTTCGCCGACTCCGGCACTCAGGTCTTCCACGTCGGGACGGGGTCGGTGGCTGTGCCCGGGCTGCTCCAGGGGCTCGAGGAGGCTCACGGCCGCTACGCGACGCGACCCTGGGAGGAGCTCGTCGCCCCGGCGATCGAGCTCGCCCGGCGCGGGGTCGCCGTCGACCCGCCCCGCGCGTTCCTGCACTCGATCCTCGCCGGGATCCTCCTGAGAACCCCCGAGGGCCGCCGCATCTTCGGCGACCCGACCCGCGTCGAGACCGCCGAGCTCGTCCCGACGCTCGAGCGGATCTCCGCGGCCGGCTCTCGGGCGCTCGCGGAGCTCGTGCCGGAGCTCGCTGACGACCTCGCCGTCTACCGCGTCCGAGAGGTCGCTCCGCTCGAGGATCGGATCTGGGAAGCGCGCGTCTGCACCATGCCCCGGCCGTCGCGCGGCGGCGAGATCGTGCTCGAGATCCTCGCGGGGCTCGCGGCCCTCGAGCCGTGGTCGCTCGAGGGCGAGGCGGAGGTGGTCGGTCGCGCGTACCGACGCTGGAGCGATGCTCCGAAGGGGACGACGCACATCGCGCTCGTCGACGACTCGGGTATGGCGGTGTCGCTCTCCTCGACGCTCGGCGCCGGCTCGGGCGTGTTCCGCGGGGGCCTCCAGCTCAACAACATGCTCGGCGAGCTCGACGTCATCGGGACCGAGCCGCGGGCGCCAGGGGAGCGTCTGCCGAGCATGATGGCGCCGACGATCGCGCTCGACGAGGCCGGTCGTACACGGCTCGTGCTCGGGAGCGCAGGCTCGGTGCGCCTCGCGGGGGCCATCGCGCAGGTCGCCTGGCGGATCCTCGGCGGCGCCTGTCCGGCCGAGGCGATCGAGGCGCCGCGCCTCCACGTCGAGGGATCGACGGTGCACCTGGAGGGAGGCTGGCCGGACGCCGCCGCCGAGGCGCTCTCCCCGCACTGGCAGGTCGTCCGCTGGGACGCCTTGAACCTCTACTTCGGCGGTGTCCAGGCGGTCGAGCGGACGCCTGCGGGCGAGCTCCGGGCCGCCGGCGACCCGCGCCGAGGCGGTGTCGGCCTCGTCGTGGCGTGATCCGGGTGAGGCGTGCAGAGGCGGGAGACGCCCCCGCGCTCGTGGCGCTCGCGGAGGCCGTCGGGCGCGAGGAGGGGCGGTGGATGCTCGCGACGGACACGTGGCGGTCCGTCGCGGAGGAGCGGAAGTACCTCAAGGCGGTCCGCCGCCACCCGGACGCCGCTGTGCTCGTCGCCGAGGAGGACGGGCGCATCGTCGGCCGCCTCTCGCTCGCGCGCGACCTCCATCCCGCGAGCCGGCACGTCGCCGACCTCGGGCTCATGGTCGCGGCCGACCGGCGGAGACGGGGGATCGGCCGGATGCTCCTCGAGGCGGCGCTCGCGTGGGCGCGCGACGCGGGAGTGACGAAGCTCGAGCTCCACGTCTTTCCCTGGAACGAGCCGGCGATTCGCCTCTACGAGTCCGTCGGCTTCGAGCGAGAGGGCTACCGCAAGGCGCACTTCCGCCGCGGCGACGAGCTCGTCGACGCGGTGCTCATGGCCCTCTCCGTGCCGGAGGCCTGACCGAGGCGAGGCCCGCCGCTCGCTACAGCGAGGAGGACGACGCCTCGGCGCGCTCCGGCTCGTGAAGCGCCACCACCTGCGCTCGCGGCGAGGTCGGTGGGGTCGGGGCCGCCTCCTCGGGGTCGCGGAGCGAGCCGAGGCGCTCCTCGATTCGCTGCGCGAGCCGCTCCAGGTGCGTGAGGAACTCGATCCGCGTCTCCCGCTCGGCCGCCTCCGCGCGTTCCAGCCGCAGCTCGAGGGCCCGCAGCTCGGCGCCGGTGCGCGTCGACTCCGGCGTGGGAACGTACGAGAGCCGGGAGAGCTCGACGGCGGGCTCGATCGCCGCCAACCGCCGCGCGACGTCGTTGATGCGATCGGCGACGTGCTGCGAGCCGGACAGCGCGGCGAGCTCCCGCTCGGCAGCGGCGAGGCGCATGCGCAGTCCCTCGAGCTGCGTCCGTGTCTGCGCGATCTCCGCGTACGACTCCTGCGTCGCACCAACCGCGAGCTCGAGCGAGTGAAGGCGGGTGTCGAGCTCCTCGAGCCGCTCGTCGGCGGGAGCCCGCGCGTCTCCGGCGAGCTCCTCGAGCCGCTGCTTCAGCTCGTCGGCGAGCGAGCCGAGGTGCTCGTCCGAGCTGCTGAACCGCGCCGCGAGCTCCTCGAGGTCGCGGCGTCGGGCGGCGTCGCCCTCGACGATCGCCTCGACCCTGGCGGAGAGCTCGGCGATCGCCCGCCGGAGGTCGTCTCCGGCGCCCGAGCCGAGCCCGGCCCGGGTCGTGGAGAGGAGCTCGAGTCGCACCTCGTGCTCCTCGACCCGGTGCCTGAGCTCGGCGATCTCTCCGTCCTTGGCCGCGAGCGAGGACGCCGTCGTGGCGAGCGCGGACGACAGGGTCTCCAGGCGTTCGCTGACGACGGCGATCTTGTCGCCGAGCTTCTCGCCGAGATCGGGGTCGTGGCTCGCGATGACCTCGAGTGCGCGTCGAAGCTCGCGCGCTCCGGCCTCGTCGGTCGTCGCGAGCTCGGTCGTCCGCACGCGCGACTCGACTTCGGCGATCCACGCCGCGAGCGACTCGATCCTGGCCGCGAGGATCTCGCTTCCGATCTCGCGGTCGCTATCGAACGAGGGATGCATGGTGGCGAGGAGGGCCGATGCGCATCACCAGCCATATCGGAGCGCCCGCGACGGGTCTCGCTCACCCGTTTCGGGGAGGGCGGCGCGACGGTCAGCGCCCCGGGGCCCAGCTCAAGACGAGCAGCCGCTGCTCGAGCGTCTGCGGGCAGCCCCGCCCACGGAGCTCGGCGATGCGCGCGAGCGCGTCGTGCGGGTCGGCGCCGTGCCGCACGAGCCAGGCTCCTACGACGACCCCCGTGCGGCCGCAGCCTGCCCAGCAGTGGACGTAGACGACGCCCCCGCGTTCGAGCTCGCGGTCGATCTCGTCGAGGAGCGCGACGAGCTGCCCGTCGCTCGGAACCGAGAGGTCGCGAATCGGCGCGCGGACGTGTCGTGCGGGAGGGGGGACGAGCTGACGGTACGGCTGGAGCTCGCCCTCCTGCGTGAGGTCGAGGAAGAGGGTGACCCCCGCCTCGAGGAGAGCCGCGACCTCGGCGGGCGCGTTGTCCGGGCCCCACGCGCACGGATGGCGGCCGGCGATGAGGCGGTTGGGCTCGACGACGGTGGGAGGGCGCACGACGGCGCACAGTCTGCCCAGAGGGTGAGCCCGCAGGGTGGGTACCTCGTCCGGGTGGCGCGCCTCAACGCCTCCGAGCGCCGTGCCGATAGCGTGGTCATGGCCCGCCTCGAGACATCGACCACGGAGCTGCGAGACCGCGCGCTCGTCCTCTCCGCTGAGCACGGAGTCGACGCGGGCGCGTGGTGGCTCCGCGTCCTCGAGTCGGGTCGCGAGGACGGCCGGGAGCCCGATCTCGGGGCGCTCGTCCGCGCCTACTGGGAGCTCCAGCGGGTGACCGGGCGCGTCGACCTGCGGGACGAGTGGCGCTCGCTCGCCGACGCCCTCTGGGCCGGCGAGACGGGCTGAGCGACAGCGTCGTCGCCTCGCCGGGGCGCCGTCGGGTCCCGTCGGGTCTCGGCAGTAGGATGGCCTTCCCGTGGCCGTTCCCTTCGTCCACCTCCACGTCCACTCGGAGTACTCGATCCTCGACGGGGCCTGCCGCATACCGGCGCTCGTCGCCAAGGCGGCCGCGCTCGAGATGCCTGCGGTCGCGCTCACCGACCACGGCTCGCTCGCGGGCGTCGTCGAGCTCTATCGCGAGGCCCGCGCCGCCGGCGTGAAGCCCCTGCTCGGATGTGAGGTGTACGTCGCCGACGACCGTCGGGCCCAGCGGAAGGGGTACGCCCACCTCACGCTGCTCGCCGAGTCGAACGAGGGGTACGGGAACCTGATCAAGCTCAGCTCGCTCGGCTACCTCGAGGGCTACTACTACAAGCCGCGCGTGGACTGGGAGCTGCTCGATCGCCACGCGAAGGGCATCGTCGCCCTCTCCGGATGCCTCTCCGGCCGGGTTGCGCGCGCGCTCGTCGAGGGCCGACCTGGCGACGCGCGCGCCGATCTCGACCGCTTGGTGCAGATCTTCGGCCGCGACTCCACCTACGTCGAGATCCAGAATGCGGGCCTCGAAGAGCAGAAGCGCATCAACCCCGCGCTTGTCGCGCTCGCCGAGGACGCGGGGCTTCCGCTGGTCGCGACGGGCGACGTCCACTACCTGAACGCCGAGGACGCGTACTCCCACGAGGCCCTGCTCTGCATCCAGTCGGGGGACACGCTCAAGAACCCACGGCACTGGCGCCTCGAGACGAACGAGTTCTTCTTCAAGACGCAGGAGGAGATGGCGGGCGACTTCCCCGGGCTCGAGGACGCGCTCGCGCGGACGCTCGAGGTCGCCGAGCGCTGCAACGTCGAGCTCGAGCTGGGGCGGATCCTGCTCCCGCGCTACCCGGTGCCCGATGGCCGCGATGCCTTCGACTACCTCGTCGAGCTGTGCGAGAAGGGCCTCGTCGCCCGGTACGGGCGCCCGACGCCGGAGCTCACCGAGCGGCTTCGGTTCGAGCTGCAGACGATCAAGGAGATGGGCTTCGCCGACTACTTCCTCATCGTCTGGGACTTCATCCGCTTCGCGAAGCGGAACGGCATCGGCGTCGGCCCGGGCCGCGGCTCGGCGGCGGGCTCGCTCGTCGCGTACTGCCTCGAGATCACCGACCTCGACCCGATCCGGTACGACCTCCTCTTCGAGCGGTTCCTGAACCCGGGCCGCAAGTCGATGCCGGACATCGACATCGACTTCGCGGTGGAGGGGCGAGACCGCGTCATCAACTACGTCGCCGAGCGCTACGGCCGCGACCGTGTGGCGCAGATCATCACCTTCTCGACCATGGCCGCCCGCGCCGCCATCCGCGACGCCGGGCGCGTGCTCGACATCCCGTACGGGGTCGTGGACAAGATCGCGAAGCTCGTTCCCGAGGGGCCGGGGCAGACGCTCGCCGACGCGCTCAAGCCCGGCTCGGAGCTGGCGAAGGCGGTCGAGAGCGACCCGGTCGCCAAGGAGATCGTCGAGCTCGCGCGTCCGCTGGAGGGCCTGACGCGCGCCGACTCGATCCATGCTGCAGGCGTCGTCATCGGCGCACAGCCGCTCATCGAGGTCGTTCCGCTGCAGCAGAAGGGCGCCGACCAGGAGGTCGTGACCCAGCTCAAGATGGGCGACGTCGAGGCGCTCGGCCTCCTCAAGATGGACTTCCTCGGGCTCCGCAACCTCGACGTGATCGAGAAGGCGGCAGAGCTCGCGGGCGGCATCGACATGTCGGCGATCCCGCTCGACGATCCCGAGACGTACGCGATGCTCGCCCGCGGCGAGTCGACCGGGGTCTTCCAGTTCGAGTCCTCGGGGATGCGCGAGGCGCTGCGGCAGGTCAAGCCGACGCGCTTCGAGGACCTCATCGCGCTCGTCGCCCTCTACCGACCCGGTCCGATGGGCTACATCCCCACGTACGCGGCTCGCAAGCACGGACGGGAGCCGGTCACCTTCCTCGATCCGCGGCTCGAGCCGATCACCGGCGAGACGTACGCGATCTGCGTCTACCAGGAGCAGTACATGGAGATCGCGAAGCAGCTCGCCGGCTTCTCGCCTGCCGAGGCCGACGACCTCCGCAAGGCGATTGGGAAGAAGATCCACTCGCTCATGGCCTCGCTCGAGCAGAAGTTCCTCGACGGCTGCGCTCGGAACGACGTCGCCCCGGCGGTCGCGCGCCAGCTCTGGGACGACATGCAGAAGGCCCAGGACTACTCGTTCAACAAGTCGCACGCGGCGTGCTACGCGCTCATCGCCTACCGGACCGCGTGGCTCAAAGCCCATCACCCGCGCGAGTACATGGCCGCGCTCATCTCGTCGGTCATGAACACGAAGGACCGCGTCCCCTTCTACGTGAACGCCTGCCGCGAGATGGGGATCGAGGTGCTCGCGCCCGACGTCAACTACTCGCAGGCGGACTTCGCCGTCGTCGAAGGGAAGATCCGCTTCGGCCTGAACGCCGTCCGGAACGTCGGCGAGGCGGCCGCGCAGGCGATCGTCCGGGCGCGCGAGGAGGGGGGCCCGTTCACGTCGCTCTGGAACCTCGTCGAGCGTGTCGATCCCCAGTACCTCAACCGACGGGCGCTCGAGTCGCTCATCCGCTGTGGAGCGCTCGGCTCGACGGGCGCGACGCGGATGGGGATGCTCGACGAGCGGATCCTCGATGCTGCGCTCGCCCACGGCTCCCGTCAGCAGCAGGACCGGCTCGCCGGGCAGGCGTCGATCTTCGACGGTCTCGGCGAGGACGAGGCGGCCTCGGCGGCGACCCACCACCCGCCGATCGCGACCGCCGAGTTCGACGAGCGCGAGCTCCTGCGGCTCGAGAAGGAGACGCTCGGGCTGTACGTCTCCGACCACCCGCTCGAGCGCGTGCGCGGTGACCTCCGGCGCCGAACGGACTGCGCGATCGCGGAGCTCGAGCGCCGGAGAGACGGCGAGATCGTGACGGTCGGCGGGATCGTCTCGGCGCTCAGGCAGGTGACGACGAAGCGTGGCGATCCGATGGTCTTCGTCACCCTCGACGATCCGACCGGAAGCGTCGAGATCGTCGTCTTCAACTCGACGTACGCCGCGGCGCGCGAGCACCTCGAGGCGGACGCGATCCTCGTCGTGAAGGGACGAGTCGACCACAAGCAAGCAGGCGAGACGAAGCTCGTCGCGCTCGAGGTGACGCCCTTCGAGGCCGCCTCTCCGCGCACCGATGTCCGGATTCGGATCGACGCTCGCGAGGCGCCGGCCGGTCTCATCCGCGAGCTCGCCGCCCTCGTCCGCCAGTACCCCGGTGAGACGGCGGTCTACGTCGAGCTCGAGACCTCGACCGGCGAGCGGACGCTCGCCCTCGGCCCCGACTACCGCGTCACGCCCGACTCCGACTTCTTCGCCGAGGTGCGCTCGCTCCTCGGCGAGGCAGCGATCGCGACGTAGGGGGAGCCTCGAGGGCGACCCGGAGGGTCGCCCCTACGACCTCGCGTCGGCGGCCAGTCGCTGCCCGAGGCTCGCCATCACCTTCAGCGCGATCGAGGGCATCTCCTGGACGACGCGGCGGAAGGCGCGCTCGTCGAGCACGAGGACGTCCACGGGCGACGTCGCGGTGACGGTTGCCGTCCTCGGCGCACCAGTCACGAGGGCGATCTCTCCGAACCAGTCCCCGGCTCCGAGCTCGGTGAGCGTGCGGCCGCCCCTCGACACGCACACGGTTCCGTCGATGAGGACGAAGAACTCGCGCCCCGACCTCCCCTCGCGAGCGAGCACCCGGCCCTCCGGGAGCGCGAGCTCGTCGGTGCTCGCGGCGAGCTCGCCGAGCTCCGCCTTCGAGCATCCCGCGAACAGCGGCACGCGCTTCAGGAGCTCGACCTTCGCGTTCTTCCTCAGCGGCATCGAGCGATCGTAGCGCCTGTCGGCGGTGGACGCCGGGGACTGCAAGGAGTATGGTCGGCCCGACATCGAGCTAGGGAGGTAGGGCGATGAGGACGAGGTCGTTGGGGCGCTGGTCGGCGGTCGCCGTCGCGACGACGCTCGCTCTCGGCGGCGTGCTCGCCGCCGTCGTCGTCGCCGACGCGCCGGCGAACAACCGGAGCCCGTCCGCCGTGCTCAGCGGGCTCCCCGGCCCGACGGCGGTGACGTACGGCAAGAACATCGCCTACACGGCGACGCTCGAGAACACGGGCCAGAGCATGTTCACGAAGGTCCAGTTCTCCAACCCGATCCCGACGACGACGCTGAACGGAGAGACGTATCCGGCGACGTTCAAGTACGCGAGCTGCCCGGGAACCCTGACCGCGACGGCGTTCGTCTGCGACGAGATCCACCAGCTCGGGTCGGGCGAGACGGCCCGAGTGACGATCGTCTGGGGCACCCCTGGCGTCGAGGGAAGCTCGTCGGCGGGCTGTCAGCTCTCGGCCGCCTGCCTCACGAACCGCGTTGTGTGGACGATCAAGGAGGGCACCGGGAAGGAAGGCTCCGCCGGGCCGGACACGTTTGTCTCGAACACGGTCGAGACGGAGCTCCTCGTCGTCCCCGACGCGCAGAAGGCCGGGGGCTACCCGCTCTCGGCGTGCACCGATCCGGCATCGCAGACGACGCTGCAGACCAATCCGTCGGTAGGCGCGGGCAACCCGATCGCGACGCGGGTGTGTGCGCCGAAGATGCCGGAGAACGACGTGTTCAACCCCGGGCTCGTCGTCGTCATCGAGGAGGGAGCGAAGCGCACCGGCGAGCCAGGGATCACCGACGTCTCCGAGATCTGCATCCCGTCGGCGGGCGCCACCTGCCCGAGCTCGACCTCGTTCTCGTTCGATACCTCGGCGCCTGCGACCTTCACCTTCACGATCGCGAACAGCACGCTGCCGAGGGGCGTGAAGATCACGAAGGTGTTCCACGACGGCGTCCTCGTCTCGACCGATCCGGACGACTTTCCGCACGTCGAGAGCATCCGGGTCGACAACCGGAGGAAGATCACGACCGTCGTCGTGAAGGCGCTCGAGAACGGGCGCTGGGGCTTCGGCTAGTCGGACGAGAGCACGGCCGAACGAGCGCCTGCCCGCTGCCGCTCGGCGCTCGCCGCGAGGATCGGGCTCCCCTTTCGCTCGGCGAGAGCGATCGCCGCGGCGATGGTGGCGCCGGCCTCCTCCTCTCGCCGTGCGGCGAGCTGGACCTCGGCGAGGTCGAGCAGCGCGTCGTAGTGGAAGAGGAGCGCGTCGGTGGGCTCGAGGAGCGCCACGGCCTCGCGCACGAGCCGCTCGCCCTCGGCGACCTCGCCTCGCCGAGCGAGGAGCTTGCCCTGGAGAGAGCGCCAGAGCGTCTGGGTGTCGACGTCGTCGTCCGTCGCGAGCTCCATCGCTTGCCGCGCGAACGGCTCCGCCTCCTCGTCGCGCCCGAGCCGGCAGAGCGTCTGGCCGAGGAGACCTCCCACCGTCGAGAGCAGGTACTTCTCCCCGATCGCCTCGAGCCGCGCATGCGCGTCGCGGAGGACGCGTTCCGCGGCCTCGAGCTCACCGCCGAGGAGCTCGATGCGCCAGGCCTCCAGACACATGTGCGCGTACGTGACGTCGAGCCCGAGCTCGTCGAGCATCGAGAGCGCGCGTCCCGCGAGTCGGCGGGCCTCGGCGAACGAGCCCTGGAGCGCGAGCATGCTCCCCTGGAAGGCCATGACCGTGGCCTCCGACTGGCGGTCACCCCGCACGAGGCGGACGATCTCCTCGCAGCGTGCGACCACCTCCGCCACCGGCGTGGGCCCGAAGGCGGCTGCGGCCGCGTAGGCCGTGGCCGCGAGCTTGAGCTGGCGGACGTCGTCGGCGAGTCTGGCGTGTTCGATGGCTCGCTCGGAGGCCTCGGCCGCGTTCCCGAACTGGAGCGAGGTTCCGTGCGTCCATGCGAGCAGACGCCAGCACTTGGCCAAGCCGGCGTGGTCGTCGGCGGCCTCGAAGATCGCCAGTGCCGCGTCGGTCGTCTTCGCCGCCTCCTCGCGCCAGCGCTCGGGATCGCCCGCGCGCAACCTGACGAGTAGGCGCACGAGCGACGCGTGCGCGAGCGTGTGCTCGGCGCCGCTCCGCTCCGCCCGGGCGATCGCTTCGTCGAGCGTCGCTGCGGCGTCGTCGTAGCGGCCCACCTGGAGCAGCGCTTCGCCGACCTCGGGCAGGAGGGCGAGGCGGACGGGATCGTCCTCGGGGAGAAGCGCGGCGGCGCGATCGAGGAGGCTCGCGGCGGCGGGGATGTCGCCGCGGGCGAAGGCGCGCCGTCCGGCTGCGGCGAGCCGCCGCGACGCGTCGACGCCGAGCGCGCGACCGTGGTCGTCGAGCGGGCCGAGCTCCGAGAGATACCGGTGGGCCTGCTCCAGGTGGTAGCCGAGGATCTCCTCGTACTCGGTGGCGCCCTCGCGGTTCACGCTGTCCGCCCAGCGGACGAACTCCTCGTGGAACGTCGCCCGCGCGCGCTTGAGGATGCCCTCGTACGCCGTGTCGCGGATCAGGATGTGCTGGAACTTGTACGCGTCGTCCGCCGAGCCGGCGTCCAGCTCGACGAGCTGCTTGCGCGCGAGCTCCGAGAGGTGGAGTGGGAGCTCGGGCTGCACACGGTCGGGCGCGAGGTGACGGACCGCATCGACAGCGAAGACCTGTCCGATCACCGACGCGGGCTCGATCACGGCGCGTTCGTCGGCGCCGAGGCTGTCGATCCGGGAGGCGAGGAGCGCCTGGATCGTCGGCGGGACCGCGATCTCGTCCAGAGTCGCCGTCGGCCTCCAGACGCCGTTCTCGTTTCGGATGCGGCCCTCGTCCACGAGCATCGAGAGGAGCTGCTCGACGAAGAGGGGATTCCCCTCCGCCGCCTGCACGACGCGGGCGCGGACCCGCTCGTCGAGGCCTGCTCGACCGAGCAGGTGCTCCGCCACGGCCGCCGTGTCGTCCTCGTCGAGTCGGGCGAGCTCGAGACGACGCATGCCGGGACCGGTCGACCAGTCCGGGAGCCGCTCCAGGAGGTCGAAGCGGGCCGTCGCCACGAGGACGAGCGCGGCGTTCCGGGTCGCTGCGACGAGGTGCTCGACGAGCTCGAGGAAGGTCGGCTCCGCCCAGTGGATGTCGTCGAAGAGCACGACGAGGGGCCGCCGAGCAGCGAGCGCCTCGAAGAGTCGACGGGCGCCCCAGGCGAGCTCCTCCCCGGGGTACGAGGCCTGCGAGAGCCCGATCGCGGCGCCGACGCGCTCGGCGATCTCGACGTCCCCGGCGAGCGTCGCGAGCTTCTCGCGCGCAGCGTCGGCGCTGTCGCGCTCGCCGATCCCGGCTGCGCTGCGGACGGCCTCGGCGAGCGGCCAGTACGTGATCCCGTCGCCGTAGGGCAAGCACCGTCCGCGCGTGATCGTCGCCTCGCTTTCGACTGTGCGCAGGAACTCGTCGATCAGTCGTGTCTTCCCGACGCCTGCCTCGCCGACGACGGTGACGAGTCGGCACGCGCGCGCCCGGCGAGCGTCGGCGAGCGCTGCGCCGAGCTCGGCGAGCTCGGCATCGCGCCCGATCATCGGCGCGTCGAGTCGGCGCGGGCGCTCCGCGTCGTCGTGCACGCAGAGAAGTCGGTAGGCGGGCACGCGCTCCGACTTGCCCTTCAGCTCGAGTGGCTCGACCGCCTCCACGTCGACGTAGTCGCGAACGAGGCGGTAGGTCAGGTGGCCGAGAAGGACCTCCTGCGCTCCGGCCGCCTGCTCGAGCCGGGCGGCGACGTTGACGGCGTCGCCCGTGACGAGGCGCTGTCCTCCGGTTGGGTCTCCTGCGACGACCTCGCCCGTGTTCACGCCCGTGCGCACGGTCAACCGCACGCCCCATCGGCGCTCGAGCTCGTCGTTCAGGTTCTCTTGCGCGCGCTGCATCGCCGCAGCGGCTCGGACCGCGCGGAGCGCGTCGTCCTCGTGCAGTCTCGGCAACCCGAAGACGGCCATGATCGCGTCGCCGATGAACTTCTCGATCACGCCTCCGTGTCGCTCGAGCTCGGCGCGCATTGCGTCGAAGTAGCGCGTCATCACCTCCCGCAGCGACTCCGAGTCGAGCTTCTCGCCCATCGCCGTGGAGCCCTTCAGGTCGGAGAAGACGATCGTCACGACCTTCCGCACCTCCTGTGGCGGAGGGGGAGCCAGGAGGGGCGTGCCGCAGGCGAGGCAGAACCGTGCGATGTCCGGGTTCTCGGTGCCACAGCTCCCGCAGAGCGGCATCCAGCGAGTGTGCCCGATGCCGAGGGCCGACGCTGTGGAGTGCCTTCACCGGATGTTTACGAAGCCGCAACCGAATCCCCCCAGAAAGGGGAGATCCGACACGTCTCACCCGACGAAGAGCGAGGTATACGAGACCATCCAGCGAAGCGAGGCACCGATGTCTGCGGCAGAGGTCGAAACGAGATTCGCGTCCGAGCTCGACCGGGTCGAGCAGTGGCGTCACGAGGCGCTCGAGCGAGCCGGGTACGACCCGGAGGCGGCGGTCGTGCTCGCGGCGAGCCACGACGTCGACCTGCACCAGGCCGTCGAGCTCCTCGAGCGCGGCTGCTCCGTCGAGCTCGCCCTCCAGATCCTCCTCTAGCGAGACGCGTCGAGCGCTTCGCCGGGCGCGGGGGCGGGAGCGCATGCAGAATGTCGCGGCTGTGTCTGCGAGCATCTTCGTCGCCTCGATTCCGTCGCCGAGCTCGAGCACGATCGAGATCGGCCCGATCTCGATCCACTTCTACGGCCTCACGCTGCTCGTCGCGATCGCAGCCGCGGTCGCGATCACGGGCGTTCGCTGGACGCGGCGGGGTGGAGACTGGGATCTCGTCTTCCGCGTCGCCGTCTGGGGGGTCGCGTTCGGGATCGTCGGCGCGCGCGCGTACCACGTGCTCACGAGCTGGGACGAGCTCCCCGACGAGTGGTGGGGGCCGTTCGCCATCTGGAAGGGCGGCCTCGGGGTCTGGGGCGGGATCGGCCTCGGTGCCCTCGTCGGCGCCATCGTCGCGCGGCGCTCGGGCGTGAGCGTGGCCGCGCTGGCCGACTGCGCCGCGCCCGCGCTCCTCGTGGCGCAGGGGATCGGCCGCTTCGGGAACTGGTGGAACCAGGAGCTCTTCGGAGGCCCGACGGATCTCCCCTGGGGTCTCGAGATCGACGTCGAGAACCGTCCCTTCGACCACCCCGAGGCGGAGACGTTCCATCCCACCTTCCTGTACGAGGCCCTGTGGTCCTTCTCGATGGCGGGGGTGCTCCTCGTCGTCGAGCGCGTGTTCCGCGGGCGGATTCGTCCGGGCAACCTGTTCGCCCTCTACGTCGCGCTGTACAGCCTCGGACGCATCTGGGTGGAGCTCCTGCGCATCGACCCGTCGCACGAGATCGCCGGCGTGCGCCTCAACGTCTACGTCGCCGCGTTCGCCCTCCTCACCGGAGTCGTCGTCTTCGTCGTGCGGCAGCGACGCTGGCGGCGCGACCAGGGGGCGCCACCGAGGTTGGAGGCGATGGCGATCCCCAAGCCCCGGTAGGCGTCCGGCCGCGCGGCTAGCCTCCGCGGGTGCCCGCGACTCCCGTCGCCGACCTCGAGCTCGACCTCGACGCCTTCGAGGGACCGTTCGACCTGCTGCTGACGCTCCTCCTCGCGGAGAACCTCGAGCCGCGCGAGGTCGACGTCGCGGCGATCGTCGTCGCCTTCGTCGAGCGTCTCGAGGGGCGAGGCGAGGTCGACCTCGAGGCGTGCGGGGAGTTCCTCGTCCTGATCGCTGCGCTGCTCGAGCTGAAGGCGCGCCTGCTCTTCCCCGAGGAGGCGGCCGAGCTGGAGGGCCTCGAGCCGGAGCAGGCGGCCGAGGAGCTCGCTCGGCGGCTCGCCGAGTACCGACGCATGAAGGAGGCCGCCACCTGGCTCGCCGAGCGCCTCGCGTCCCAGCGCGACCGCTGGTTCCGGCTCGGCCCTGCTCCGCTCCAGCCCCGCGGCGAGCGCCGTCTCGCGCCGCAGCCGCCCGCGGCGCTCGCCGAGGCGATCCGGGCTCTCGCGACGCCGCCGCCGAGCGTCTCGCTCGCGCACATGGCGCTCCGCTTCCCGCCCGTGTCGCAGTTCCTCGAGCGCTTCCGCGCGCTGCTCGCGCGCCGCAGCCGGTTCGACTTCGAGCAGGAGGTGGGCGGGCTCTCGCGCGTCGAGCAGGCCGTCGCCTTCCTCGCCCTCCTCGAGTTGCGCAAGACGGGCGAGATCGCACTCAGCCAGCCAGCCCCGTTTGCCCCGATAAGGGTTTCGAGAGCCGACAGCGAAAGGACTCCCCAGTGGACAGCCCGCTCCGCCTGATCTCCACCAATCCGCTCGATCGCCTCGCCAGGACGATCGAGGCGCTCCTCGTCGTCGCCGCCGCGCCCCTCTCCGTCGCCGAGCTCGCGCAGGCGACGGACGACGACTCCGAACGGGTCGAGATGGCGCTCGCGCTGCTCTCCGAGCGCTACTGCGAGGGTCGGAGCGGAATCGTGCTCGAGCGGGTTGCGGGGGGCTTCGCCTTCCGCGCGAGTCGGGACGCCGCAGAGGCGTGCGCGCGGCTCTTCGAGCGTCCGGTCGAGCGCGGGCTCTCGCAGGCTGCGCTGGAGACGCTCGCCATCATCGCCTACCTCGGGCCCTGCTCGCGTCCGGAGATCGCAAAGATCCGGGGCGTCGCCGCCGACTCCGCCGTCGCGAGCCTCGTCGAGCGCGGGCTCGTGGCCGAGGCCGGACGTGAGCGCGGCGTGGGCGGCGCCGTCCGCTACCGCACGACGCCGCTCTTCGAACGCGTCTTCGGGCTCGAGAGCCTCGCCGCCCTGCCGCGCCTCGACGACCTGGCCGAGGACGCGGAGGGCCTTCGCGACCGCCTGCTCGAGGTCGCCGAAGCGCGCGCTTCGTAGCCGACGGAGCCGGCCTGCGCGCTGCCGCGCGAGGCCGGCTCCGTCGCTCCCCCAGCTAGTGACCTCGGAGCTGGCCGCGCACTGCGCCGCCCGGGTAGTCGGCGGTGTGGACGTTCACGTAGTAGCCCGTGGGGTTCGCGAGGATGTCGGCAACCTTCTCTCCGGTCGGGAACTTGCCCTGCTCCCCCTCGGTGAGGCAGTCCGCCGCGTCGCCATCCGCGGGGGCCGCGAGGTTCGCGACGACCGGCCCGTTCTGACCCGCGGGCGCCTCGTGGATGTGCGCCGCCGTCGCGGGCGCGATTCTGTCGACGAGCAGGACGTAGCAGAGCGTCGTCGGGTCGCCGTCGATGCCGAAGACGTAGACCTCGCCCCGTCCGTCCGGGTCGCCAACGATCCGCATGTTCGTCGCGCCCGTGGCAATCTCCGAGCGCCCGTCGAGACTCGCCTCGAGAACGGTGTTCGTGTGTCCGGCGAGCGCGCCGAAGGCCGTGACGAGAACGGCTGCGACGGCACCGGCGACGACCACGGCTGACGTGATGGCACGTCGACGCATGAGGACCTCCTCTCGTAGGTGACGCCTCTGGTTCGCGTCGCGTCGCCGCTCGGTTCGACGGTCAGATCTGCCAGGCGCCGTCGCGCAGCACCGGGACGGTGTCGCCGTCGCGCGTGATCCCGTCGACCTCGAGCTCGGGGCTGCCGACCATGAAGTCCACGTGGATCCGGCTCCTGTTCGCACGGGCCTTGTCGGCGGCGTCGCCGACCGCGCGCTGGTAGCCGCTCCCGAGCGCGAGGTGGCTGGCCGCATTCTCGTCGATCAGCGTGTCGCGGAAGATGCGTCCGAGCGACCCCACGCGACCGTTGCCGTCGACGAGCGCGATCTCGCCGAGGCGGGCGGCCCCCTCGTCCACGGACGCGGCCGCGCGCAGGGCGTCGGCGCCCTCGGCGGCCTCGATGGCGACCGCCCGTCCGCCCTCGAACTCGATCCGGATCCCGTCGACGAGCGTGCCGAAGAGCTGGAGGGGCATCGTCGCCCGTACGTGGCCGTCCGCTCGCAGCGGGTCGGGCGTCGTGAAGATCTCCTCGGTCGGGATGTTCGGTTGGTGGCGAATCCCGTCCACCGTCACGTCGCTCCCCGCCTGCCAGCGCGAGCTCGGCAGGAGCCCGACGACGAGATCGGTTCCAGGCCCGCGCAGGCGGATCGCGTCGAACCGTCGCTCGCTGATGCGATCGGCGATCGCCTCGAGCTCCGCCGTCCTTTCCTCCCACGCGGCCGCCGGATCGTCCTCGTCGAGTCGGCAGACGAGGGCGATGTCCTCCCACAGGGCCTCGAGCGCTCGCTCGCGATCGAGCTCCGGGTAGACGACCGCGGCCCACTCGGCGGTCGGCCCGGGGACGACGGTCCAGCTCGTCGTGCGGGCGTTGACCACCTCGCCCGTCTCTGCGAGGTACGGGAGCCGGTCGCGGCCCGCGCGGGCCGGATCGAGGTCGCGGAGCGCGTCGGGCGCCTGCGGGCCGGAGAGGCTGATGCGGGCGCCGCGCTCGTCCGAGAGGTGGAGGAGCCGCTGCGTCAGCCAGGGCGGAACGTAGTCGAGGGTCTCCTCGTCGGCGAGCGCGATCCGCTCTCGCTTCAGCCACTGGTCGAAGTAGAAGACGTCCACGTACTTTGCGCCGCGCTCGTACGCGGCCCGCGCGATCTTGCGGGTCAGGGGCTCCTTCCCGATGGAGCTCGTCACGGCCACGAGCTGGCCAACCTGGACGTCGACCGCGGCGACGGCGAGCTCGGCGAGGCGCGTCTCGAGCTCGGCGATTCGGTCGTCGTTCATGTCGGGATCGGTGGGCGGGGCGAGAATGATCATATGCGAGTGAACGCGTACCTCTCGCGTGCTGGGATCGCCTCGCGGCGTCGGGCGGACGAGCTCGTCCGGGCGGGGCGCGTGCGCGTGAACGGCGAGCTCGCCTCCCTGCACACCCTCGTCGGTGCGCACGACGTCGTGGAGGTCGACGGGCGGCGCGTCGCGCTCGAGCCGCTCGCCTACGTCCTTCTCCACAAGCCCGCGGGTGTCGTCACGACGGCCCGGGATCCCCAGCGGCGGCGCACGGTCGTCGACCTCGTCCCGCGGAAGCCGCGGGTCGTCCCCGTCGGCAGGCTCGACTTGGACACGACCGGCGCGCTGCTCCTGACGAACGACGGCGCGCTCGCGCACCGGCTCGCCCACCCCCGGTACGAGGTGCCCAAGGTCTACGAGGCCGAGGTCGAGGGCGTCCCCGGCCCCGAGGCGCTCGCAGCGTTGCGCGAAGGGGTCGAGCTCGACGACGGCGAGACCGCGCCCGCCGAGGCTCGTCTCGTCGCAACACGGGACGAGACGAGCCTGCTCGAGCTGACGCTCCACGAGGGTCGCAAGCACCAGGTCAAGCGCATGTGCGCAGCCGTGGGACATCCGGTACGCCGCCTGCATCGGAAGAGCTACGCGGGGCTGACACTCGACGGCCTCCGGCCGGGGGAGAGCCGGCCGCTCGCTCCCGCCGAGGTGCGACGGCTCCGCGAGCTCGTCGGGCTCGCCTAGGAGCCGCTACTCGAACCAGACGATCGTCGCGAGGACGACGTAGAGGGCGATGAGCGACGCGCCCTCGAAGGGCGTCGCCTCGCCGTCCCCCGTGATCTGCCAGAGCGCGAGCGCCATGAGCAGGAGCGCGCCGACGAAGAGCGGCGGCACGACGAAGGTCAGGTCCTCCGCGAAGGCGAGGGAGGCGAGCACGAGGACGGGCCACAGGAAGCACGCGATCTGCACGACGGAGTTCTTCACCACCGAGACGGCGAGGTCGTACTTGCGCTTCGCCGCGAGCTGCACCGCGACGACGTTCTCGACCGCGTTGCCAGCGATCGCGACGATCACGAGCCCGGTGAAGGCCTTCGAGATCCCGAGCTCCTGCACCGCCGGGTCGATCGCGTGCACGAACCACTCCGAGACGAGCGCGGCGGCCACGCCCGAGGTCGCGAGCAGCCCGACCGAGAAGCGGAAGGGGAGCGCGTCGTGCGCCGGCTGCTCGAGCGCCGGCTCGGCGCGCGTCTCGGCCCGCAGGTAGCCCCAGATCCAGAGTCCGTAGACGGCGAGCAGGAGGACGGCGCCGACGATCGAGATCGCCATGGCGTTGTCGCTCGCCGCGTCGCCCGCCTGATCGGAGACGCCGAGGAGTGAGATGATGAACACGGCGAGGATGAGGAGGGTCGCCGTGTCCATCGGGAGTCGGTGGGAGAAGGTCATGACGGCGCCCGGCGCGCGGACCGCCCCCACCGTGATCGCGAGGCCGAGCACGAGGAGCGCGTTTGCGAAGATCGAGCCGAGAATCGAGTACTGGGCGACGACGAGCTCGCCGGCCGCGAGCGCGAAGAGGACGATGAAGAGCTCCGGGAGGTTCCCGAGCGTGGACTGGAGGGCGCCGGTCACGGCCGGGCCGTAGCGGGCGCCGACCGACTCGGTCGCGACCCCGATCGTCCAGGCGACGCCCGCGAGCGCGATCCCCGTGACGAGGAAGGTGGCGACGGCCGACACTCCCGTTCGGTCGAGGATGCCGCCCGCGAGAACGAAGGCGAAGACGATCCCGGAGAGGGCGAGGGTGCGTCTCACGACGGGCGGACGAAGCCCATCCGCTCATACATCGCCTCGATCGTCGGCGCCGAGGCGGCCCTCGCCTTCTCCGCGCCGACGCTGAGGAGGCGCCGGAGCTCGCCGGGATCGCTCCGGATCTCGCGGAACCGCGCCTGGATCGGCTCGAGCAGCGCGATCACGGCCTCGGCCACCTGCTCCTTGAAGGCGCCGTAGCCCTGCCCCGCGAACCGAGCCTCGACCTCGGGGATCGACTCGCCGGTGGCGACGGTCATGATCTCGATGAGGTTCGAGATGCCGGGCTTGTCCTCGCGGTGGACGATCTCGCGGCCAGAGTCGGTGACCGCGGTCTTGAGCTTGCGCCGGATCGCATCCGGCGGGTCGAGCAGGTACACGGTGCCCTGCTCGGTGCCACCCGTCGTCGACATCTTCCGCTCGGGCTCCTGGAGATCCTGGATCCGAGCCCCGGTCTCCGGGTAGACGCCGCGTGGAATCGTGAAGGTCTCGCCGTAGCGGGCGTTGAAGCGCTCGGCGATGTCGCGTGTGAGCTCGATGTGCTGGCGCTGGTCGACGCCGACGGGAACGAGGTCGGTCTGGTAGAGGAGGATGTCCCCGGCCTGGAGCACGGGGTACGTGAAGAGCGCGGCGGAGACGAACTCCTGCGCCTCGGCCTTGTCCTTGAACTGGGTCATACGGCGCAGCTCGCCGAAGCTCGTTACCGTCGCGAGGAGCCAGTTGGCCTCCGCGTGCGCCGTCACGTGGCTCTGTACGAAGATCGTCGAGCGCTCGGGGTCGAGGCCCGTCGCCACGAGGAGAGCGAGCAGGTCGAACGTCCGCTCGCGGAGGTCGGCGGGGTCGTACTCGACGCTGACCGAGTGGAGGTCGACGATGCAGAAGAACGCCTCGCCGCCCTCGCGCGCCGCGAGGTCCTGCGTGGCGACGTACTGGCGGAAGCCGCCGGCGTAGTTGCCGAGGTGCTTGGCGCCGGTGGGCTGGATGCCGGAGAAGATCCTCACCCGCGGGATTCTCTCTGGACCGCCGGCGCCTCGTCGAGGAGAGCGCGTCGAGCCGACTAGACTCGCCCGGTGCGCATCGAGCCGGCAGCAGCTCTCATCGGGCACGTCGCCGTTCCGGGCGACAAGTCCATCTCGCACCGAGCCGTGCTCGTCGGCGCGATCTGCGACGGGGAGACGCGCGTCACCGGCTTCGGGCGCTCCGGGGACACGGAGTCGACCGTCTCCGCCGTGCGCGCGCTCGGCGTCGAGGTCGAGGACCGTGGCCCCGATGCGCTGACGATCCAGGGGGTGGGCCTGCGTGGGCTCCGGGCGCCAGCCGAGCCGATCGACTGCGGCAACGCCGGCACGCTGATGCGCCTGCTGGCAGGCATCCTCGACGGGGCAGCGTGGGCGCTTCGAGCTCGTCGGCGACGCATCCCTGTCGTCGCGACCGATGGAGCGGATCGCCGAGCCGCTCCGGCGGATGGGCGCGACCGTCTCCACGACGGACGGGCACGCGCCGCTCGTCGTCGAAGGTGGCGCCGAGCTGACCGGGATCACGTACCGCCTGCCTGTGGCCTCGGCGCAGGTCAAGTCGGCGATCCTCCTCGCGGGCTTGTACGCGAGCGGCGAGACGACGGTGGTCGAGCCACTCCCGAGCCGAGATCACACCGAGCGCATCCTGCGCCTCGCCGGCGCGCCGATCCGGCGCCGGCCCGGCTCCGTCTCGATCGGCGCCGCCGCGCGTCTCGAACTCGGAGAGATCCAGGTTCCCGGCGACTTCTCCTCGGCCGCGCCGCTGCTCGTGGCGGCCGCGATCGTCCCGGGCTCGGATCTCACCGTGCACGGGGTGGGGCTCAACCCGCGACGGACGGGCCTCCTCGACGTCCTCGAGCGGATGGGCGCACGCGTCGCCGTCTACAACCGTAGGACGCTCGGGGGCGAGCCTGTCGGGGACGTGGAGGTTCGCGCGTCGGAGCTCGTCGGGACGACCGTCACGGCGGAGGAGGTGCCGCTGCTCGTCGACGAGCTGCCGCTCTTCGCGGTGGCGGCGGCGCACGCGCGGGGGACGAGCGCGGTCGAGGGCGCGGAGGAGCTGCGGGTCAAGGAGACGAACCGGATCGAGGGCGTCGTCGAGGAGCTGCGGCGGGTCGGCGCGCACATCCGCGCAACCGCCGACGGTTTTCGTGTGCGCGGCGTTCCGGCTCGGCTGCGGGGAGGCACCTTCGACTCCCGGGGCGACCATCGGCTCGCCATGCTCGGCGCCGTCGTCGGCCTCGCCTCGCGGGAGGGCGTCGAGCTCGTGGGAGCCGAGGCCGTCGATGTGAGCTTCCCGGGGTTCTTCGACCTGCTCCCGCAGCTCGCGGCCTGAACGTCCGGGCTGGAGTCGATGCGTCCGGCCGCTCTCCGGCGAGAATGCAGGCGATGATCGTCGCCATCGACGGGCCCGCCGGGGCGGGGAAGAGCACGGTCGCCGCCGCGCTCGCGCGTCGGCTCGGGTTCCGCTACGTCGACACCGGCGCCATGTACCGCGCGCTGACCTGGCTTGCGAGAGAACGGGGCGTCGACCCCGAAGACGGCCCTGCGCTCGCCGCGCTCGCGGCCGCGAGCCCGGTCTCCTTCGAAGCGGACGGCTCGATCGAGATCGCGGGCATCGACGTCACGGACGCGATCCGGGAGGCCGAGATCGACCGCCTCGCCCCCGTCGTCGCCCGGCACCCGGAGGTGCGCGCCATCATGCGCGAGCGCCAGCGCGCGCTCGGGGAGGAGGCGGACTCCGTCATCGAAGGTCGTGACATCGGCACGGTGGTCGCTCCGCAGGCGGAGGTGAAGGTCTTCCTCGTCGCCGACGAGCGGGAGCGCGCCCGGCGACGGCTCGCCGACCGCCCGGGAGTCGGCGCGGAGGAGATCGCCGCGGATCTGCGCGCGCGCGACGAGCAAGACGCCGTCAACACGCGAAGAGCCGCGGACGCGGTCGTCCTCGACACGACGACGATGAGCGTGGACGAGGTCGTCGACCGGATCGCCGCTCTCGTCGAGGAGCGTCGCGGGTGAACCGCACGGACGTCATCTGGGCGCTCGGCCGCCCGACGATCGGCACGGTCGTGAAGCTCGCCACGCGCCTGCGCGTCTACGGCGCCGAGCGGGTACCGCGCAGCGGCGGCCTCGTCGTCGCCTGCAACCACTTCAGCTGGATCGACCCGCCCGTGCTCGGCGCCGCCTGCCCACGCACGCTCTACTACATGGCGAAGGTGGAGGCGCACCGCGTCCCCGGGCTCGGTCAGCTCATGCGGGCGTTCGGGGCCTTCCCGGTTCGCCGCGGCGAGTCGGACCGGGACGCGGTCCGAACGATGCGACGGATCGTCGCGGAGGGGAATGCGCTCGGCCTCTTCGCAGAAGGAACGAGGCAGCGGAGCGGCGTCCCCGGGACGGTGCAGCCGGGCGCTGCGATGGTCGCGATCACCGAAGGCGTACCGGTGCTCCCGGTGGCGATCCACGGCAGCCAGCACTGGAAGCCGGGAACCTTCGCCCCCGTGTCGGTGGCGTGGGGGGAGCCGCAGTCGTTCGTCGGTCTCCCGCGCGGGGGAAAAGGCTACAAGGAGGCGTCCGCGGAGATCGAGCGCGCGATCCACGCGCTCTGGGGCTGGCTCGTCGACGTGCACCGGCTCGGACGTCCCCACGATGCGACGCCGCCGCGATGAGCGACCTCCTCGAGACCGACGCGGGCACGGCGGGGGACGCCGCGGGGCCGGAGATCGCCGGCACGGTGGCGATCGTCGGCTTCCCGAACGTCGGCAAGTCGACGCTCGTGAACCGGCTCACGCAGACGCGGGCGGCGGTCGTGCACGAGACGCCGGGCGTCACCCGCGATCGCAAGGAGCTGCTCTGCGAGTGGGCGGGGACGACGTTCCGGGTGATCGACACCGGGGGTGTCGATCGTGCCGACAGCGGCCCGTTCGGCGAGCAGATCGCGAGCCAGGCCCGCATCGCGATCGAGGAGGCCGACCTCGTGCTCTTCGTGGTCGACGCCTCTGTCGGCGTCACGCCCGGCGACGAGGAGCTCGCGGAGCTTTTGCGCCGCTCGCGGCGGCCGGTGATCGTCGTCGCCAACAAGCTCGACGACCCCAGGCGCGACGCCGACGCGCTCGAGCTCCATCGGCTCGGGCTCGGCGACCCGTTCCCCATCTCCGCGCTGCACGGGCACGGGACGGGAGACCTCCTCGACCTCGTCGTCTCGCGGCTCCCGGGGACCGGCCAGCGTCCTGTGGGCGAGGAGGCGGTGCGGGTCGCCATTCTCGGTCGCCCGAACGTCGGGAAGTCGAGCCTCGTGAACGCGCTGCTCGGGCGCGAGCGCGTGATCGTCTCCGAGGTGCCGGGCACGACGCGAGACTCGATCGACACGGTTCTCGAGCGCGACGGCGCCACGTTCGTCCTCGTCGACACCGCCGGCCTGCGGCGCAAGCGCAAGCAGCGGCAGGGCATCGAGTACTTCTCGGAGCTGCGCACGCTCGAGGCGGCGGAGCGTGCCGACGTCGCGCTCGTGCTCGTCGATGCGAGCGAAGGCATCGTCGAGCAGGATCTCACGGTTGCCGACGTCGCTCGCAAGGCCGGCTGCGCGACGATCGTCGTCCTCGCCAAGTGGGACGTCTCTCGACTGCGGATCGAGGAGGCCCGTCCCGAGCTCGAGCGGCGGATCCGGCAGCGCCCGCCGGTGATCGCGGTCTCGGCGCACACGGGCCGAGGTCTCGAACGGCTCCTCGACCTCGTCCAGGACGTCTTCGCTCGGTACACGAGCCGCGTGTCCACGGCCGAGCTGAACCGCGCCTTGCGCGAGCTCCGCGAGGCTCGTCAACCCCCGGGCCGGCGCGGGCGCCGCCTCAACCTCCTCTACGGCACACAGGTGAGCTCGCGCCCGCCCCGGTTCCGTCTGTTCGTGAACGACCGGAGCCTCGTCACCCGCGACTACGCCTTCTGGGTCGAGAACGAGCTGCGGCGCCGGTTCCACCTCGAGGGCGTCCCCGTCTCCATCGACTTCGTCACCTCGGCGTGAGGATCGTCGTCGTCGGAGCGGGGTCGTGGGGCACGGCGTTCGCCTGCCTCTTGCGGGACAACGGCCACGAGGTGACGCTCGCAGCCCGCGACCCCGCCCAGGTGGAGGTGATCCGCGCTACCGGCCGCAACCCGCGCTACGCGCGCGAGGCCGACCTGCGAGACATCGCGGCCTCGACGATCGAGGACGCGGACGTCGCGACGAGCGAGCTCGTCGTCGTCGCCGTGCCGAGCCGGGTCTTCGGGGAGGTGGTGGCGACGCTCCCCGGCGCCGCGCCCGTCCTCGGGCTCACGAAGGGCCTCGATCCCGCGACCGGCGAGCGCCTCTCGACGCTCGTCCACGGTCGCCCGGTCGCCGTCCTCTCGGGGCCGAACATCGCGGACGAGATCGTGCGCGGGCTCCCGGCCGCCGCGGTCGTGGCAAGCGCCGACCTCGAGCTCGCCGTCCGGATCCAGCTCGCGGTGAACTCGGTCGTCTTCCGCGTCTACGTCAGCGACGACATCGTGGGGGTCGAGCTGTGCGCGGCTGCGAAGAACGTCATCGCGCTCGCCGCGGGGGGCGCCGACGGGCTCCGGCTGGGCGACAACGCGAAGGCGGGGCTCGTCACCCGCGGCCTCGCCGAGATGCGGCGCCTCGCGGAGGTCGCCGGCGCACGGCCCGAGACCTTCGCGGGCCTCGCCGGCATGGGCGACCTCATCGTCACCTGCTGGTCGCCCTCCGGGCGGAACCGGCGGGCGGGGGAGCTGATCGCTCGGGGCGCGAGCCCCGACGAGGCGCGCGCGGCGATCGGGATGGTCGTCGAGGGGCTGACCACTGCACCCGTGCTGCGCGACCTCGCGCGGCGGCTCGGCGTCGAGATGCCGATCACGGAAGGAGTCTGCGCCGTGCTCGAGGGGACGTCGCTCACCGACCTCGTGGCGCAGCTCATGAGCCGCGCGCCGACGACGGAGTAGGGCTCCGCGGGTTCGCCAGGTACCCTTCGCCTCCGTGGCCGTGCGCTCGTTCTCGTTCACGTCCGAGTCCGTCACCGAGGGGCATCCGGACAAGGTCGCAGACCAGATCTCGGACTCCGTGCTGGACGCGGTGCTCGCGGACGACCCGAACGGGCGCGTCGCGTGCGAGACGCTCGTCACGACGGGGCTCGTCGTGGTCGCTGGTGAGATCACGACCGAGACGTACGTCGACATCCGCTCGATCGTCCGCGACCGGATCGCGGAGATCGGCTACACGCGGGCGAAGTACGGCTTCGACTTCGAGACCTGCGGCGTCGTCGTCGCGATCGACGAGCAGTCGCCGGACATCGCGCGGGGAGTCGACCAGTCGTTCGAGGCCCAGCACGGCGACACCGACCCGCTCGACGCCCTCGGCGCAGGCGACCAGGGGATGATGTTCGGGTACGCGACCCGCGAGACGGAGGAGCTCATGCCGCTCCCCATCCTCCTCGCCCACAAGCTCACGAAGCGGCTCGCGGAGGTGCGCAAGGCGAACGTGCTCCCGTACTTGCGGCCGGACGGCAAATCGCAGGTGACGGTGCGCTACGAGGTGGACGAGCGCGGCATCCAGCGCCCGGTCGAGATCGAGCGCGTGCTCATCTCGACCCAGCACCGTGACGGCCTGGACGTGGAGACGCTCCTCAAGCCCGACCTCCTCGAGCACGTCGTCGAGCCGATCCTGCACGCCGACTTCCGCGGCCTCTACGACCCTGCCCGGCTTGGCGAGCGCGACTTCCTGTTGGTGAACCCGACCGGGAAGTTCGTCATCGGTGGGCCGATGGGGGACACCGGGCTGACCGGGCGGAAGATCGTCGTCGACACGTACGGCGGGGCCGCACCGCACGGGGGTGGCGCCTTCTCGGGCAAGGATCCCACGAAGGTCGACCGCTCCGCCGCCTACGCCGCCCGCTATGCCGCGAAGAACGTCGTCGCCGCCGGCCTCGCCGACCGCTGTCAGCTCCAGGTCGCATACGCGATCGGTATGGCGCACCCGATGAGCGTCAGCGTCGACTGCTTCGGGACCGAGGCGATCCCGCTCGCCCGCATCGAGGAGCTCGTGCGCGAGCACTTCGACCTGCGCCCGGGCGCGATCATCCGAGACCTCGACCTCCTCCGCCCGATCTACGCACAGACCGCCGCCTACGGGCACTTCGGCCGCGACGAGCGCGACTTCACGTGGGAGCGGCTCGACAAGGTGGACGCCCTGCGCGCGGGGGCAGGGCTCGTCACCGAGACGCCGGTCGCCTGAGTCGACCCGAGACGGCGCGAAGGCCCGCGAGCGGGCCTTCGGCGAAGGGCAGGAGGGAGGAAGTGCGCATCCACTTTCGCAGGGATGCGTAAGGCGACTGTGAGGGCCGTCTAAGAGCTCTCTAAGAGCTTCGCGCTCGCGCGTCGCGCGTCGTCGCCTACTCGGCCCGGACGTAGATCCCGTCGGCCGCCTTCTCCGTGACGGCGCGCTCGGTGCCGTCGACGGCGACGACGAGCTGTCCCACCGCCGGCTCGGCGCGGACGACCCGCACGCGGGTTCCCGGCGCGAGACCCGTGGCGTAGAACCAGTGCAGGAGCTCGCCGTCGTGCTCGGCGAGCCGGACGATCTCGGCCTCCCGTCCCGCGCCCAACTCGCCGAGCGGGACGAGGTGCGCGTTCTCGGCCTGCTCGACCTCGGTGTCCACGGGCCACCCGTGCGGGCAGCGGGCAGGACGGCCCAGGCGCTCGTTCATCCGCTCGATCATGTCGTCGGTGAACGTGTCGCCGAGCTCATCGGCGTGGACGTGGGACTCGGCGGCGGTGTAGCCCATGAAGTCCGTCAGGAAGCACTCGATGATCCGGTGCTTACGGACGACCCTCTTCGCCCGCTCCGCGCCCTCGGGTGTGAGGATCGCCTCCTTCTGCTCGCCGCGCTCGACGAGTCCCTCGGCCTCGAGGCGCTTCAGCATCTCGCCCGCCGAGGCGCGCGAGACGCCGAGCATCTCGGCGACGCGCGACGCGATCGCAGTCGAGCCGGTCGCGGGGCGGTACTCGCCGATCGGGAAGGCGAGGAAGTAGATCGTCTCGAGGTACTCGTCGACCGAGTGTCCGTGCGCCTGTGCCATCGACCCCGAGTCTAGCCGGCGCCCTCTGCCGGCCCGGGGCTCAATCGGCGGCGCCGAGCTCCCAGGCGTTGCGCCAGGAGAGGAGGTAGACGAAGGGCGCCGCGATCGCGATCAGGGCAAGAGCGGAGGGGGCCACCTCGGAGTAGGCCCCGACAGCGGTGCCCTTCCAGATCTCGGTCGCGAGCGTCTCGAACCCGATGGGCCGGAGGAGGAGCGTGACGGGAAGCTCCTTGATCGTGCTGAGGAAGACGAGCGCGGCGCCGGCGAGGATTCCCGAGCGCGCGAGCGGGAGCACGACGGAGACGACCGCGCCGGTCGGTCTGCGCCCGAGCGAGCGCGCCGCCTCCTCCAGGTGCGGGTTGATGGCATCGAGCGATGCCCGCGTCGAGGCGAGGGCGTAGGGCATGAAGCGGAGCACGTACGCGGCGAGCAGGAGACCGAGGCTCTGGTAGACGATGCTCCCGGCCCGCGAGCCGAAGAAGACGAGCGCGAGCGCGACCGCGATCCCGGGCAGCGCGCTCGGGAACAGCGTGACGCGCTCGAGGAGGCGCGTGAGCGGCGACGGGTAGCGCCACGCGAGCACGGCCGCGGGCAGCACGATGAGCGCTGCGACGAGCGCTGCGAGCCCGGCCACAGCGGTCGAGCGCGCCGCGGCCGCCCAGGCGACGCCCGCGCGGCCCACGATCGGATCGGCCTCGAGCGACCAGGAGACGAGCACCGCGAGCGGCAGCACGAGGAAGAGGCCCGTGACGAGCGCGCAGAAGCCGAGCGCCGGCCAGCGCCAGTGGCCGAGGCGCACGAGCCGCGCCTGCCGCCCGGCTCCCGGGGTGGCTCGGTAGATCGCGCCGCGGAGTCGAAGGCGAGACGCGACGAGGACGAGGACAACCGCGAGCGCGACGAGAACGAGCGCGAGAATGGCCGCGGAGTCGAGGGCGAGCAGGGACTCGTAGCGCACGTAGACGGCGGTCGTGAGCGTCTCGTACCCCATGAGCGAGACGGCGCCGAAGTCGGAGAGCACGTACAGCGTGACGAGGAGCGAGGCCGCGGCGAGCGCCGGGCGGAGCGACGGCAGCGTGACGCGAGCGAAGACGCCGACCGTCCCGCTGCCGAGGCCGCGAGCGGCCTCCTCCGCGGACGGGTCGACGCTGCGCAGGGCCGAGGCGGCGAGCAGGAACACGTATGGGTAGGTGGAGAGCGTCAGCGCGAGCGTGGCGCCCCAGTACCCGTCGAGATCGGGCAAGCGCTCGACGCCGAGCGGCCCGAGCGCGCGTTGGACGAGGCCGCGAGGAGCGAGGGCGCCGAGGAGCGCCAAGGCAGCGACGAAGCTCGGGACGACGAGCGGGAGCGAGGCCGCGAGCCCCCAGAGTCGCCGTCCCGGCAGGTCGGTCCGGACGACGAGCCAGGCGTAGGGAACGCCCACGAGGAGCGCCGCCACGAGCACGCCGCCTGCGAGCAGAGCCGTGTCCGCGACGAGCTCGAGCACAGTCGCAGCCGGCGTCAGCGCTCGCGCCTCCGCGTCCGCGGAGAGCGCGCGCAGCGCGAGGTAGGCGAGCGGGAGCACGGCGGCGAGCGCGACGAGCGTCGCCGCGACGAGGAGGAGCCACGGGGGGCGGCGGCCGCGTGGTGCGACCGCGGCCGCCGCGCCCGAGCTCACTTGATGAGGCCCTCCTCGAGGAGGAGTCGCACGGCCGGCCCGATGTCCGCGGCCAGGCGGCCGAGCGGGTACTTCGGCCCCTTGATGTCGGCGAGAGCCGGCAGTCCGGGGCGCCGCGGGACGCCCTTGATCAGCGGGTACTCGGCGGCGCCCGGCCCTCGCGCGATGAACCGCTGCGCCCACTTCGAGAGGAGGAAGTCGACGAAGCGCTGCGCCTGCGCGGGCTTCGTCGTCGAGGCGACGATCCCCGCGCCTGCGGCGAGGACGAGGTTGCCCGGGTCGCCGTCCCGGAACCAGTGGTTGCGCACGGGGAGACCCGGCGTGTCGGCGAGGACGTTGTAGAGGTAGTAGTGGTTCACGAGCCCGACCAGCACGTCGCCGCGGCCGACGGCCTGCACGATCGAGGTGTTGTTCGGGTAGAGGCGGACGTCGTTCGCCTCCAGCCCGCGCAGCCAGCTGCGTACGCGCTCCTCGCCGTAGAGGTGGATCGTCGCACCGAGGAAGGCCTGGAACGACGCGTTCGTGGGCGCGATCCCGATCTTCCCCTTCCAGCGCGGATCGACGAGATTCCAGACCGAGGTCGGGAGCTGGCTCGCTGTGAGCTCGCGCGTGTTGTAGACGAGGACGCGCGAGCGGGCGCTCGTGCCCACCCAGCGCCGGCTGCGCGTCGAGAAGCGGGGTGGCACCTTGCCGACCGTCGCTTGCGGCAGTCGAGCCAGGAGCCCGCGGGCGGCGACGAGACCGAGCGTGCCGGGCTCCTGCGACCAGAAGACGTCGGCGGGGCTGTTGCGACCCTCCTCGACGAGCGCGGTCGCGAGCGCCGCGGAGGGGGCGTAGCGCACGTTGAGCTGGATTCCGGTCTCGCGCGTGAACCGATCCATGATCGGCTTTACGAGGCGCTCGTCGCGGCCCGAGTAGATGGTGAGCGTCGTCGACTGCGTGGGGGCCGGCGTCGCGCCGCTCACGAGCGCGAGCGCCCCGAGTAGGGCCGCAAACAGGACGGCAGTGATCCTCTTCGTCACATTCGCTCCTCTTGGATAAGGTTTACCTCAGCCGCGGTGTAAGGTGCACCTTACATACCTGGGTCGCCTACCGCAAGACGGCCGTGCGGCCGTTGTGCAGCTTGACCCGCACGCGGGAGCCGAGCGGGACCACCTCGTTCGACGGGCGCTGGGAGACGACCTCGACGCCTCCGAGGCGGACGCGGTAGAAGACGTCGTGGCCGCGGAACTCGCGGGCCACCACCTCGCCTGCGCCACTCGGGTCCGGCTCGAGCTCGAGGAGCTCCGGGCGGACGAGCACCTCGACCTCCGCGCGGTCGCCGTCCCGATCGACGGGAAAGGCGCCGATCGGCGTGCGCACGAGGCCGTGCTCGACAGGCCCCGTGAGCACGTTCGCGGCGCCGACGAACTCGGCGGCCCAGCGGCTCGCCGGGGCGAAGTAGAGCTCTTCCGAGGTGCCTTCCTGCACGATCGCGCCGTCGCGCATGAGCGCGATGCGGTCGGCGAGCGAGAAGGCCTCCTCGCGGTCGTGGGTCACGAGGACGACGGTCACGCCGAGCGGCCGGATGATGTCCGCGACCTCGGCGCGCAGCGTCTCGCGCATCGAGGAGTCGACGTTCGACCACGGCTCGTCGAGCAGGACGAGCTCGGGCGAGGGGGCGAGCGCGCGCGCGAGCGCGACCCGCTGCTGCTGGCCGCCCGAGAGCTCGTGCGGGTAGCGGGAGCCGAGCTCCTCGAGGCCGACGATCGCGAGCAACTCGGCGACGCGTGCCCGGCGCTCGCGTCGGGCGAGACCGAAGCCGACGTTCTCGCGAACCGTGAGGTGGGGGAAGAGCGCGTAGTCCTGGAAGACCATGCCGACACGCCGGCGCTCGGGCGGCACCCAGGTGTCACGTCCGCTCACGAGCTCTCCTGCGATCTCGATCGCTCCGGCGTCCGGTTGCTCGAAGCCGGCGACGAGCCGGAGCAGCGTCGTCTTCCCGCACCCCGACGGCCCGAGCAGCGCGAGCACCTCGCCCCGCGCGACCCCGAGCGAGGCCTCGTCCACGGCTGTGACGTCGCCGAAGCGCTTCGTCACGCGCTCGAGGCGGATCATGGAGCCACTCATGTAAGGAGTACCTTACACGGCTCGCCGCGCCGGCGAACGGGCGGGCGGCGCCCAGCGGCTCGACTACGCTCGCTCCCGGTGTCCTTCGCGGAGGTGTACCCGCTCGTGACGGCGCGCGCGCTCGCGCGGGCCTTCACGTACGAGGTCGCAGACGACGTCCGGCGCGGCGACGTCGTGTCGGTGTCGCTCGCCGGGCGGCGCGTGCGCGCGGTCGTCGCGGAGGTCGGCGTCGAGGCGCCGCCGGGGATCGAGGTCGCTCCGGCGGGGCCGGTGGTCGACCACGTCTCCCCTCGGCTCGTCGAGCTCGCCCTCTGGATGGCGGAGTACTACGGGAGCACACCGGCCCGCGCGCTCGCGCTCGTCGCTCCCCACGAGCGGACGCGGCGGGGAGCTCACCGATCCCGCGCGCGGCGCGCCGCGCCGCTCGGAGAGCCGGCGCCGGCCGCGCTCACCCCCGAGCAGCAGGAGGCGGTGGCGGCGGTTCTCCGCGCCCTCGACGGCGGCGGCGGGCACGTCCTCCTCCACGGCCCGACGGGGAGCGGGAAGACCGAGGTGTACCTCCAGGCTGCGGCTGCGGCCCTCGAGCGCGGGCGGGGGGTCATCGTGCTCGTCCCCGAGATCGCGCTCACGCCCCAGACGGTCGGCCGCTTCGCTGCCCGCTTCGGCGAGCGGATCGCCGTCCTCCACTCCGCGCTCACCGACGCCGAGCGCCGCGACGAGCGGGCGAGGCTGCGGTCGGGAGCGGCTCGGATCGCGATCGGCGCGCGCTCCGCGGTGTTCGCGCCCGTCGAGCGGCTCGGTCTGATCGTCGTGGACGAGGAACACGACGCGTCCTTCAAGCAGGAAGCGGATCCACGCTACGACGCGCGCACGGTCGCGGCGAAGCGGGCGGCGCTCGAGGGCGCTGTGGTCGTCTACGGCAGCGCGACCCCTCGAGCGGAGAGCTGGGCGCGACTCGCTCGTGTCGAGCTCCCCGCGCGCATCGGGGCGCCGCTGCCCTCCGTGCGCCTCGTCGACCTCCGGCGCGAGGCTGGCTACCCGCTCTCGGCGCCTCTCCTCGCCGAGCTCGCCCGCGTCGAGGAGCGCGGCGCGCGGGCGATCCTGCTGCTCAACCGCAGAGGCGTCTCCGGCGCCGTCCACTGCCGAGCCTGCGGTCGGACGCGGCGCTGCGGGAGCTGCGACGTCGCGCTGACCCTGCACGCCGACGGGAGGCTCCACTGCCACCACTGCGGCTTCTCGGAGCCCTACCCGGCCGCGTGCCCGGCATGCGGGTCGGTCGAGCTCGCGCGCGTCGGCGCGGGCACGCAGCGGCTCGAGGCCGAGCTCGCTCGCCGCGTCCCCGGGCTCGAGCGCATCCGGCTCGACGCCGACAGCGTCCGCACGCCCGAGGCCCTGCACGAGTCCCTGGCGCGGTTCGCGTCGGCCCGGGCGGCGGTCCTCGTAGGGACGCAGATGGTCGCGAAGGGCCACCACTTCCCCGGCGTCGAGGTGGCGGCGGTCGTCGATGCCGACACCGGACTCGCCTTCCCCGACTTCCGTGCGGAGGAGCGGACGTTCCAGCTCGTGACGCAGCTCGCCGGACGCAGCGGGCGGGACGCCCCCGGCCGCGTGCTCGTCCAGACCTTCCAGCCCGATGCGACGCCGTTCCGCTACGCGGTACGGCACGACGTCGCCGGCTTCCTGGAGCGGGAGCTCACTCGGCGGGAAGAGCTCGCCTACCCGCCGTTCTCGCATCTCGTCGCACTCGTCGTCGCCGCGCCCGAGCCGGCCATGGCCATGCGCGCCCTCAGTGAGCTCCGGGAGGCGCTCCGGATGCCGGGCGTGACGCTTCTGGGGCCCGCCCCGCTCTTCCGGCTCCGAGGGCGCTACCGTGCGCAGCTCCTCGCGAAGACCGACTCCCCGCGGGCGTTCGCGCGCCGCGCAGCCTCACTCCTGACCGCGTCTGCCCCGGCGATGCGCCGCGACGGGCTCTCGGCCGTCGTGGACGTGGATCCGCAGTCGCTCTAGCGGACAAGCCCCGTTCGGCCACTGGCCGGAGCGGCCACTTGTGGAGCGCTCCGAGGTCGGCTACACCGGGCTCGTCGGGTCATCGAGCCGCCCGCAGGAGGGAGGACGTCCATGAGACGCACGATCACGACCGTTGCGCTCGCGTTCATGCTCGCCTTCGCGTCGAGCGCTTCGGCCGGGGCCTTCATCTACCAGCAGCCGGTGTACTGGCAGGCAGGTCAGGGCGCCGGAAGCTCGTTCAGCCCGAACTGGGTCCGGAACACGTTCTGGAAGCAGAGCTCGAACGCATGGACGACGGTCACGTTCATCGACAACGTCTCGTATTCGTGGCACTTCACGACGAGGTCTACCGGCTTCTTCACCTCGACCTGGTGGTTCAGCTCGCAGGTCAAGAAGGCGCACTGCGTCGCCAACAGCTGGGGGTTCTACGGGAGTTGCCACGTCTACAGCTAGGAGGTCAGTGATGCACGCCCAGAGGAAACGGAGTGTGGTCGTCCTCGCCGCAGTGGGCGCGGCGACCGGTGTCCTGGCTGGAGGCATCGTCGGAGCCAACCTGCCGCCCGGGGGGAAGAGCGTCGACGAGCTCCATCGCGTGCTTGCGAAAGCTCCGATGGAGTATGTCGCCGATGTCCCGTCTGGGGGAGGTCTTCCGCGCAGGGCGATCTTCCTCCAGAGAGCGGACGGGTACGTCTGCCTGTGGGATGCGCCGTCTGCGGGGTCGCTGACCCGGCAGGGAGGCTGCAACCTGGAGTCCGATCCACTCGGCGGGGCGGAGATGTTCGTCTCGTTGTCGTTCGATGGCGGCCCGACGACGCGCGACATCAGCGATGCGCGGATCGTGGGCTTGGCTTCGCGTCGTGTGGTGCGCGTCGCGATCGAGATGAGCGACGGGTCACGGCGTGTCGTGTCCCTGACACGCGCGAGAGGAGGCTTTCGCGATCTCGCGGTCTTCGGCTTCAGGGCTCGAGGATCCGATCTCCGATTGGGGACCGTGCCGACGGCGGTCGTCGCACTCGATGCGGACGGGCGGGAGTTGCAGCGACAAGCAACCGGTCTCTCGGGCTGAGCCTGACGTGCAGGGCGCGGCGGGCTAGACTCGCCGCGCGATGCACGACCACGCAGACCACGACCACGAGGAGCGCCTGGAGGGCGACGAGCTCGACGCGGACGAGGGCGTGGAGCTCGAGCGCCGCGCGCGCCGTCTCCTCGCATTGGCGCGGATCCGTCAGTACGGGGATCCCGTCTTGCGCATGAAGGCGAGACCGGTCGAGGTCTTCGACGAGGACCTCGCCCGGCTCGCGGAGCGGATGACGACCCTGATGCACGAGGCGCAGGGGGTCGGTCTCGCTGCCACGCAAGTAGGCGTCCTCCGACGGCTGTTCGTGTTCGTCGACCAGGGGGAGGATCGGGTGCTCGTGAACCCCGTCATCACCTCCCAGGGGCGAGAGACCGAGGTCGACGAGGAGGGCTGCCTTTCGATCCAGGACGTCCTCGTCCCGGTGGAGCGCGTCACCTCGGTCACGATCGAGGGTGTCGACGTCCGTGGAGAGCCCATCTCGTTCGAGCTCTCGCTCCCGGAGGCGCGTATCGTCCAGCACGAACTCGACCACCTCGACGGGGTCCTCATCCTCGACCGTACCGACCCCGAGTCGCGCCGCGCCGCGCTCGCCCGGCTCCGGCCACAGCCCGTCCTCGGCGCTCGGTGAGCGCGCCGATCGCGGTCGCGGCAACCGCGTCCTTCGGCGCGGACGTCCTCGAGCGTCTGGCCGAGCGACACGAGATCAGCGCGCTCCTGACCCGCCCCGACGCACGGGCCGGGCGGGGGCGCACGCTCGCGCCGCCGCCGGCGAAGGAGGTCGCCGATCGGCTCGGGATCCCCGTCCTCCAGCCGGAGCGGCTAGAGCCCGGCCTTCCGCTCGGCGCCGACGTCGTCGTCGCGGTCGCGTACGGGGTCATCGTTCCCGGGCCGGTGCTCGAGGAGCGGCTCTGGCTCAACGTCCATCCCTCACTCCTCCCCCGCTGGCGGGGAGCGGCGCCCGTGGAGCGCGCGATCATGGCCGGAGACACGGAGACGGGGGTGACGATCATCCGGCTCGTCGAGGAGCTCGACGCCGGGCCGATCGCCGCCCAGCGGGCGTTTCCGATCGAGCCCGACGACGACGCCGGTGCCGTGTATGCGAAGGCCGCGCCGCTCGCGGTCGAGCTGCTCGAGGAGGCGCTTCCCGCGCCGACGTTCGTCCCCCAGCCGGCCGAGGGCGTCACGTACGCCGAGAAGATCCGCCCCAGCGACCGGGAGCTCGACCTCTCGCTTCCCGCCTCGGAGCTCGTCGCCCGCGTCCGCGCGCTCTCGCCGCACATCGGCGCGCGGGCGACGCTGCACGGTCGGCGCGTCATCGTCTGGCGCGCCCGTGTTGCGGAGGACGGCTCGTTCGAGCCGCTCGAGGTCCAGCCCGAGGGCGGACGCCGCATGGAGTTCGCAGCGTGGCTTCGCGGGCTTCGGTAAGCCCCGCACGCGCAGCCGCCTTCGAGGTGCTGCTCCGCGTCTTCGAGGACGGCGCGTATGCGGATCGGGCGTTCCGGAGCGCGGCGGCGGGCCTCGACGAGCGCGACCGCGCGCTCGCGCAGCGTCTCGCCTACGGTGCCGTGCAACGGCGTCGGACGCTCGACCACGCCATCGAGGCGCTCGGGCGCAGGAGGGTCGACCGGCTCGACCCGCCGGTGCGCGCGGCGCTCCGCCTCAGCGCGTACCAGCTCGGGTTCGTGGAGGGCGTGCCGCGCTATGCGGCGGTGAACGAGTCGGTGGAGCTCGTGCGTCGCGCGCGACGGGAGCGCGCCGTCCCATTCACGAACGCCGTCCTACGGCGCCTAGCCGACGGCATCCGGCCGCTCATCGACGCCCTGCCCGAGGAGCGGCCGCATGAGGCGGCGCTGCGCCACTCGTACCCCGACTGGGTGGCGGACGTGTGGTGGCGGGACCTCGGGCCCGAGGAGGCCCGTGCGCTCATGCGGGCGCAGAACGAGCCCGCGGAGACGACCGTCCGGCTCGTGCGCGGCGAGATCGACGGCCGGCCGGATCCGGAGATCCCGGGAGCCTGGCACGTCGATCGGCTCGACGAGGCGGCGCTCGCCGAGGGCCGGATCTGGCCCCAGAGCCGGGCGTCGCAGCTCGTCGGGCTCGTGGTCGGGTCCCGCGAGGGGGAGCGTGTGCTCGACCTCTGCGCCGCTCCTGGGGGGAAGGCGACGATGCTGGCGGGGGATGTGGTCGCCGTCGAGGTGAACGAGGCGCGCGCCCGCGAGCTCGAGGAGACCGCGCGGCGGCTCGGCGCCGAGAACGTGAGGGTCGTGGTGGCGGACGGGCGCTCGCTGCCCCCGGCGCTCACGGGCTTCGATCGCGCTCTCGTCGATGCGCCCTGCTCCGGCCTCGGCGTCCTGAACCAGCGCCCGGATCTGCGTTGGCGCGCAGAGCCCCTCCCCGAGCTCCAGCTCGAGCTCCTGCGCGCCGCCGCCGAGCGGGTACGGCCGGGCGGGACGATCGTCTACTCCGTCTGCACCGTGAACGCCGACGAGGGCGAGGCGGTCGTGGCTGCATCGGGGCTCGAGGTGGACGAGTCGCTCGGTGACGAGTGGCCGCGGTTCCGACATCGGCGGCGTCCGGAGTTCCTCCAGACGCTTCCCCACGTTCACGGCACGGCCGGCTTCTTCGTCGCGCGGCTGCGCGCTCCCGAGCCGTAGGATCGGCCCCGTGGACGAGACCTTCCTGGAGCGGGCGCTCGAGCTCGCCGAGCGCGGGAGGGGATCGACGCACCCGAACCCGATCGTCGGCGCGGTCGTCGTCGCCGGCGGGGAGGTCGTCGGCGAGGGCTGGCATCGGCGCAAGGGCGACGAGCATGCGGAGACGATCGCGCTCGCCGCGGCCGGCGAGCGCGCGCGGGGCGCGACCGTCTACGTCACGCTCGAGCCGTGCGCGCACCACGGGGACACGCCTCCCTGCACGGACGCGCTGATCGCCGCCGGCGTCGCGCGGGTCGTGGCGGGGCAGCGCGATCCGAACCCGAAGGTCGTCGGCGGGGGTCTCGAGCGGCTCCGCTCCGCCGGCATCGAGGCGGAGGAGGCGACGGGCGAGCTCGCGTTTCGCTGTCGCCAGCAGATCGAGGAGTGGCGGACGTGGGTGGCGCGCGGTCGTCCGTTCGTCACGTACAAGGTCGCGGTCTCGCTCGACGGCCGCGTCTCCGTCCCCGGCCGGCGGTGGGTGTCGGGCGAGGAGTCTCGCCGACTCGTCCACGTCCTGCGCGCGGCCTCCGACGCCGTCGCGGTGGGCATGGGGACGGTTCGTTGGGATGCCCCGCGCCTCGACGCGCGCGACGTGCCGACGCCGCGCGGCCAGCCGCGCCGGCTCGCCTTCGGACGCGGTCCGCTCCCCGAGGGCTCCGAGCTCGAGTTGCGCTCGGGACCGCTCGAGGACGAATTGGCCGAGCTCGCGGCGGAGGGCGTCCAGTCGCTCCTGCTCGAAGGGGGGCCCACGCTTGCCGCCGCCTTCCTCGAGCGCGGGCTCGTGGACAAGATCCTCGCGTTCGTCGCGCCGACGCTCTCGGGAGCGGGGCCGGGGATGCTGGCCGGGCTTCCCGATCCGGTCGAGCTCCGCCGACTCCAGGCGCGGCGGGTGGGGGAGGATGTCCTCCTCCAGGCCTACGTTCACGAGCCCTGAGACGAGTACCGTTCGCTCCGTGTTCACGGGGATCGTGCGGGAGATCGGGCGCGTCGCGGACGCCCGGGAAGACGGGGGCGGCCTCGCGCTCGAGGTGGAGGCGCCGGAGACGGCCGCGTTCGTCGCCGTCGGCGACTCGGTCTCGATCAACGGCTGCTGCCTCACCGTGGAGTCGGTCGACGACGAACGGATCGCCTTTCGCGCCGTTCCGGAGACGCTCGCGCGCACGACCCTCGGCGGGCTCGCGCCGGGAGCCGAAGTGAACGTCGAGCCCGCGCTGCGCGCGGGCGATCCGCTCGGCGGCCACATCGTCCAGGGGCACGTCGACGCGGTCGGCCGCGTGGCGGCGGTCGAGCAGGAGGGCGAGGGGCTGCGGATCCGCGTCGAGGTTCCCGAGGGCCTGCGGCGCTACTGCGTAGAGAAGGGCTCGATCGCGATCGACGGCGTGTCGCTCACGATCGCGCGTCTCCAGGACGACGGAGTCGAGGTCGCGCTCGTCCCGCATACGCTGGAGGCGACGACGCTCTCGTCGCTCGCGCCGGGGCGCGATGTCAACCTCGAAGCGGACGTCCTCGCGAAGTATGTCGAGCGCCTCCTCGGGAGCCGGGGTGGCTGAGGGCTACGATCCGCCCGTGACCGTGGACATCGAGACCAGCACGACCTCGTCGCCCTTCGCCACGATCGAGGAGGCGATCGAGGACATCCGCTCCGGGCGGTTCGTCGTCGTCGTGGACGACGCCGACCGCGAGAACGAGGGCGACCTCACCATCGCCGCCCAGTTCGTCACGCCGGAGGCGATCAACTTCATGGCGACGCACGCTCGTGGCCTCATCTGCCTCTGTCTCACCCCCGAACGCTGCGACGAGCTCGGCCTGCGGCCGATGACCGAGCGCAACGAGACGCCGCTCGGGACGGCGTTCACCGTCTCCATCGAGGCGCGCGAGGGCGTCTCCACGGGCATCTCCGCGGCGGACCGCGCGCGCACGATCCAGGTCGCGATCGACCCCGGCTCGACCCCGCACGATCTCGTCCAGCCCGGCCATGTCTTCCCGCTCCGCGCGCGGCCGGGTGGGGTGCTCCAGCGGGCAGGCCAGACCGAGGCCGCGGTCGATCTCGCGCGGCTCGCCGGGCTCAACCCGGCCGGCGTCGTCTGCGAGATCATGAACGCCGACGGGACGATGGCGCGGGTCCCCGACCTCGCGCGCTTCTGCGCCGAGCACGGGCTCAAGATGGTCACCGTCGCCGACCTCATCGAGTACCGGCGGCGGCGTGAGAAGCTCGTCGAGCGCGTCGTCTCCGTGCGCCTGCCGACCGAGTACGGCGAGTTCCAGGCTGTGGCCTACCGGGAGCTCCTCACGGACAAGCAGCACGTCGCACTCGTCAAGGGCGATGTCGCGGGCGCCGAGAACGTGCTCGTCCGGGTGCATTCGGAGTGTCTCACCGGGGACGTCTTTCACTCGCTGCGCTGCGACTGTGGTGAGCAGCTCGAGCAGGCGCTCGCCCAGATCGAGGCCGAGGGGCGCGGGGTGCTCCTGTACATGGCTCAGGAGGGCCGCGGGATCGGCCTGCTCAACAAGCTCAAGGCGTACGAGCTCCAGGAGGCGGGCCTGGACACGGTCGAGGCGAACCTCGAGCTCGGGTTCCCGGCGGACGCCAGAGAGTGGGGGATCGGCAACCAGATCCTCGCCGACCTCGGCCTGACGACGATCCGCATCTTGACGAACAACCCCCGCAAGCTCACCGGGCTCGACGGGTACGGGCTCACCGTCGTCGAGCAGGTGCCGATCGAGGTGGAGCCGCACCCCGAAAACGCCCGGTACCTCGCCGCGAAGCGGGAGAAGCTCGGGCATACGATCTCCCGGCTGCACCACCAGGGCACGCGGCTCGAGGCCGACGACGCGCAGGAGGACGAGAGGTGACGCGAGACATCGACGACACGAGCGAGGACGTTCTCTCCGGATGGCCCGCTCGCGACGACGAGCTGCGGGAGCGCGTCGAGGCGGAGTCGGAGGCTGACGAGGACGCCGCTGGCGCGTGGGGAACTGCGCCGTCGCCGGCGCGCCCCGCGCTCGTCGAGCTCGCCGCGGAGCCGGCCGGCGAGGAGTCGCCGCCCCTCGGGAGCGTCGCCGCCCCGGCGGCGGAGGAGCTCGCGCCCGCGGAGGAGCCGCCAGGCGACGAAGTGCCCACGCCGGAGCCGCCGCCGATGGCGATCGAGCTCTCCCATGAGCACGCCGTCGGCGAGCTCGAGATCCCCGACGGCTACGCGGTGCTCGAAGGCGAGGCGAGCGGAGGCCGCCGCTCCGTGGGCGTTGTCGTCTCGCGCTTCAACGGGTCGATCACGTCGCGGCTCCTGGAGCGTGCGCTGGCCGAGCTCGAGGCCGCCGGCGTGCGCAGGGACGCGATCACGATCATGGTCGTCCCGGGAGCGTTCGAGCTGCCGCTCGGCGCCACCGCGCTCGCGAAGACGAGGCGCTTCGCGTGCATCGTCGCCCTCGGCTGCGTCATTCGCGGCGACACCCCGCACTTCGAGTACGTCTCGAGCGAGGCAGCGAGCGGGCTCCAGCTCGCGGGCCTCGAGACCGGCGTCCCGGTCGCGTTCGGCGTCCTCACGCTCGACCGCGTCGAGCAGGCCGAGCCGCGGATCGAGAAGGGAGCCGAGGCGGTGCGGAGCGCGCTCGAGATGGCCGACGTGTTCGCGCAGCTGCGCGCCGCGGCGGCGGCCCGCTGAGCGGGCCTACACGGCCTTCTCGACCTTGCCGGCCTTGAGGCAGCGCGTGCAGACGTAGGCGCGCGTCTTCCGCCCGTCGAGGAGGACGCGCACGCGCTGGAGGTTCGGGTCGAAGCGGCGCTTCGTCGCGACCATCGAGTGGCTCCGGCTGTGGCCGAAGCTCGGCTTCTTCCCGCAGATGACGCACACCTTGGACATGCGGGCGCGGAGTGTAGCGGATCGCGGCTCGCGAGCCCGCGACCTCGGGCGGGTCGCGACCCGGTCGACTAGGCTCGACATCGTGCAGCGCGAGGCGGTGACTCTCACGACGTCGGAGCAGGGCGGCGTCGCCGTCTCGCTCGACGCGATCGCGCAGATCGTCCGCAGCGCCGCGCTCGAGAGCTACGGCGTCGTCGGGCTGGCCGGGCGCCGCCGCTTCGCACTGCGTCGCCCGTGGCGCGACCGGACGAAGGCGATCGACGTACGAATGGGGGAGGGCGGTCTCGCGATCGAGCTCCACGTCGTCGTCGAGCACGGCCTCAAGCTCGCCGAGGTCGCCGCCGCCGTCCGCTCGCGGATCGAGTACGAGCTCGAGCGCATGCTCGGCCTCCCGATCGCCGACCTCAACGTCCGCATCGAGCGGGTGCGCTGATGCCGCTCGAGGTGGTGAGAGAGCTCGCGCGCTCCGCGCTCCGGAACCTCGAAGCGCATCGTCAGCGGATCGACGACCTCAACGTGTACCCGGTGCCCGACGGTGACACGGGCACGAATCTCACCCTCACGCTTCGCTCCATCGTCGAGACGCTGGACACGTCCACGGCGAAAAGCAGCGAGGCCGCAGCGAAGGAGCTGACCCGGGCGGCTCTGATGGGGGCTCGGGGCAACTCGGGGGTGATCTTCTCGCAGATCGTGCGCGGGTTCATGGACGTCCTCGGGCAGTCCGAGGAGATCACGACGCCGCTCCTGCGCCGCGCCTTCCGGTCGGCGAGCGACGCGGCCTACCGCGCGGTCAAGCGCCCCGTCGAAGGAACGATGCTGACGGTGATCCGCGAGATGGCGGAGGAGGCCGAGCGCCGCGAGAACCGCAAGCTGCCGCCGGTCGAGCTCCTCCAGCGGGTGCTCGCGCGCGGCGAGGACGCGCTCGCGCGTACCCCCGAGCTGCTCGACGTCCTCCGTGACGCCGGCGTCGTCGACGCGGGCGCGGCCGGGCTCGTCGAGATCACCCGCGGCATCGTCCTCGGCATGACCGGCGAGTCCCTCCCCGAGGCGCCCGCCGAGCCGAGCGTGCTCGGCCTCGAGGCGATCCACCAAGAGCCGTCCACGTACCGCTACTGCACGGTGTTCGTCGTCGAGGGGGAGTCCCTCGACGCGGCCGCGCTCGAAGCCGAGCTGGAGGGGCTCGGCGACTCGCTCCTCGTCGTCGGGGACGAGACCGCGCTCAAGGTGCACGTGCACACCGACGATCCGGGAGCGGCGCTCTCGGCGGGCGTCGCCCACGGTGTGGTGGCGGGAGTCGAGGTCGCGAACATGCACGCCCAGACCGCCGAGCGTGAGGGGCGGCTGCTCTCGTCTTCGCGGAGCGCTCCGCCCACCCCCGAGACCGGGCTCGTCGCCGTGTGCCCGGGCCAGGGGAACCGCCGCCTCTTCGAGAGCCTCGGCGCGACGCACGTCATCGAGGGCGGGCAGACGATGAACCCTTCGACCGCGGAGATTCTCGAGGCGATCGAGGCGACGCCTGCGGACGCGGTGATCGTGTTGCCGAACAACGCGAACGTCGTGCTCTCCGCCGAGCAGGCAGCCGCGCATGCGACGAAGGAGGTGCGGATCGTCCCCTCCCGCTCGGTGCAAGCTGGGCTCGCAGCGATCAACCGCTTCCTGCCCACGAGCTCGCTCGAGGAGAACGAGCGAGAGATGCTCGACGCGCTGGCCTCGGCCATGACCGCCGAGATCACGATCGCATCGCGCGATGCGGAGCTGGACGGGGTGGCGATCCGCAAGGGGGCGTACCTCGGCCTCGTCGACGAGGTCGCGGTCGCCTCCTCCGAGCGTCTCGACGAGGTTCTCGAGGAGGTGCTCTCGAGGCTCTTGACCGGGGATCGCGAGTCGCTCGTGATCCTGACCGGCGAAGGCGCCCCCCAGCTCGACGGGCTGATGGCCCGCTTGCAGCACGAGCACCCCGAGGTCGATGTTGAGATCCACGAGGGCGGGCAGCCGCACTACCCGCTCCTGCTCGTCGCCGAGTAGCCGTGTCGGCGATCCGCGTGCTCGTCGTGGAAGACTCGGACGTCTACCGCGAGTCGCTCCTCTTCCTCCTCCGACGCGACGAGCGGCTCGACGTCGTCGCCGCGGTGCCCGACGGCGCCTCGGCGCTCCGTGCAAGCGCGGAGCACGATCCGGACGTCGTCGTCCTCGACTACCGGCTTCCGGATCTCGACGGTTTCGAGGTCGCGACCCGGATGCGCGAGCTCCGGCCCGAGGTGGCGATCGTCTTCCTGAGCGCGTCCGCGGGAGAGGCCGAGTACGATGCCGCGGAGCGGTCGGGGGCGGCGCTCGTCCGCAAGGATGACGGGATCGGCGCCGTCGTCGACGCCATCGTGACCGCCGCCGGGAGGGCCGACACGTGAACCTGACGCTCGAGAACACCGCCGTCGTCCTCGACTCGACGTCGGACTACCCGGACGCCCCGGCGCGCTTCCCGAACATGCGCTTCGTCCCGCTGTACGTCCGCTTCGGCGAGGAGACGTATCGAGACTACGTCGAGCTCGCCCCGAGCGCGTTCTTCGAGAAGCTCCGTAGCGCGGCGACCCTCCCGCAGACGGCGCAGCCGACGCCGCAGGACTTCCTCCGGGTGTACGAGGAGCTCGACGCGTACGAGCGCATCTACTCCGTCCACGTCTCCTCCAAGGTGTCGGGCACGCTCCAGAGCGCCGAGCTCGCCGCCTCGGAGCTCGGAGGCGACAAGGTGCGCATCGTCGACTCGCTCTCGGCGTCGCTCGGGATTGCGCTCCTCGCGCACGCCATCCAGCGCCGGCTCACGCGGGGAACGACGGACGAGGAGATCGACGACCTCGTCCGCCGGTTCCACCGCGACGCGGGAGTGCTCTTCACCGTCGAGACGCTCGAGTACCTCCAGCGGGGCGGTCGGATCGGTCGCGCCCAGGCGCTCGCCGGCTCGCTCTTGAACGTGAAGCCGATCCTCAGTGTCGAGGACGGCGTGGTCGTGCCCGTGGCGCGCGTCCGGGGCCGCCGGAAGGCCGTGGCCGAGTTCGAGCGCCGCTTCCTCGAGGCGACCGAGGACGCGCCCGGCCTTCGCGTCGCGATCGCGCACGCGGACGCGGAGGAGTGGGTCGGAACGCTCAGCGAGATCGTGTGGCGCACGCGCCCCAAGGCGGAGATCGAGTTCACCTCCACGCTCGGCGCCGTCGTGGCGACGCATGCCGGCCCGGGCGCGGTCGGCTTCTTCTGGTTCATGGATCCCTGAGAGTGGGTGCGGCGCAGGCGGCACACCTCCGTCGCGATCGTCTTCGAGTCGCACTCGGCCAGCGTGGACAACGGGCGCTGGGTCGCCTCGGGCTGGCTCGACAGCCCGCTGTCGCAGCTCGGGCGCAGGCAGGCACGTGAGCTGGGGCAGCGCTACGCGGACGTCGAGATCGCGGCGGTCTTCGCCTCCGACCTGGCGCGTGCTGCCGACACGGCCCGTATCGCGTTCGGGGCCCGTGGCCTGCCGCTCTTCCTCGACTGGCGGCTCCGCGAGTGCGACTACGGCGATCTCGCCGGTGTGCCGGCGGCGCAGGTGGAGCAGGAGCGCAGGCGGCACGTGTACGAGCCCTTCCCGCGCGGGGAGAGCTACGGCCAGGTCGTCGAGCGCGTCCGTGGCTTCCTGCGCGACGTCGCGCCGCGCTTCGTGGAGCGGCGCATCGTCGTCGTCGGTCACTCGGCCACCAAATGGGCGCTCGACCACCTCCTCGAGGGGACTCCTCTTCCCGAGCTCGTCGACCGCTCGTTCGCCTGGCGCCCTGGCTGGGAGTACGCCTACGCGGTGGACGCCTGACGGACGTCCGGCGCGCGGACCTATAGTGGTCCGCACGGTGAAGGGGACGAACACGGCCGTTCGGCTTCCCGCCGGCTTCGCCGGGCTCGACCCGCCCGAGCGCTGGCCGCGGCCTACGAGCGTTCCGCGCGGCGACCGACTCGCCGCCCCCGTGGAGACCCTCGCCGGTGTCGGCCCGGCGCTCCGCCGCCGGCTCGGGCGCGTCGGCATCGAGACGGTCGGCGACCTCCTCTGGCAGCGGCCCCGGCGCTACGAGGCGCCCGTCCCGACCGTGACCGTGAGCGAGCTCTTCGGGGAGGACGAGGTCGTGCTCGACGTCGTCGTGCGTTCGGTCTCGAGTCGTCGGCGCGGGAGGCTCTCGATCCTCACCGCACGCGTCGCCGACGAGACCGGCGAGATCAAGGCGACGTGGTTCAACCAGCCCTGGCTCGAGTCGCGCCTCTCGCCCGGTACGCGTGTGCGGCTGCGCGGGCGCCCGAGTCGCTACGGGTTCACCGTCTGCTCCTACGACCTGGAGGGCGAGCTCGAGACCGCGGACTTCGCGCCCGTCTACCCGGCGACGGAGGATCTCTCGCAGAAGAAGCTCCGCGAGCTCCGGGCCCAGGCGCTCCGCCACGCCCGCGACGTCGGGGCTCCCCTGCCGGCCGCAGTCGCCGAGGCACTGGGCCTGCCGTTGCGCGCCGACGCCCTCCTCGCGCTGCATCGTCCCCGCTCGCTCGCCGAGGCGGAGCGCGGGCGCCGGGCGCTCGCCTTCGAGGAGCTCCTCGTGCTCCAGCTCGCGCTCGCTCGACAAGCTGCGACGCGTGAGCGCGCGTTCGCCCAGGCGCTTCCGCCCGCCGGGGAGCTCCTCGCGCGCTACCGGGCCTCGCTTCCCTTCTCGCTGACGCCCCACCAGGAGCGCGCGATCGCCGAGATCGACGCCGACCTCGCGCGCACGACGCCGATGCAGCGTCTGCTCCAGGGCGACGTCGGCTCCGGGAAGACTGTGGTCGCGCTGTACGCACTGCTGCGGGCGGTCGAGGCGGGTCGCCAGGGGGCGCTGATGGCGCCGACGGAGACGCTCGCCGAGCAGCACTTCCTCACGATCGACGAGCTGTGCGCGCCGCTCGGCGTTCGGGTGTCGCTCCTCACGAGCTCGGTCCACGCGCGCGAGCGCCGGACCGTCCGTCAGCTCATCGCCTCGGGCGACGCCGCGCTCGTCGTCGGGACGCACGCGCTCATCCAGAAGGAGGTCTCCTTCCGAGACCTCGCGGTCGCCGTGGTCGACGAGCAACACCGCTTCGGCGTGGCGCAGCGCAGCGCGCTCGTCCAGGGCCGGAGCCCGCACGTCCTGCACCTGACGGCGACGCCGATCCCCCGGACGCTCGCGCTCACGGTCTACGGCGATCTCGACGTCAGCGAGCTGACGCGCCCGCCGGCCGACCGGAAGCCGATCGTGACCGCGTGGGTCAGCGACGAGCGCAGCGCCGAGGCGTACACGCGCCTCCGCCGGCACCTAGACGCGGGTCGGCAGGCATACGTCGTCTGCCCGCTGATCGAGGCCTCGGAGGCGACCGTCGCGCGCGCCGCCGAGGCGGAGGCCGAACGGCTGCGCGAGGGCGAGCTGCGCGGGTACCGGGTCGGCTGCCTGCACGGCCGGCTGGGGGCGGCGGAGCGCCGAGCGATCATGGCGAGCTTCAAGGCCGGCGAGCTCGACGTCCTCGTCGCCACGACGGTGATCGAAGTCGGCGTCGACGTCCCGAACGCGACGATCATGATCATCCAGGAGGCCGATCGCTTCGGGCTCGCGCAGCTCCACCAGCTGCGCGGCCGCGTCGGGCGTGGCGCCGAGCAGTCCTACTGCCTGCTCGTCTCGCGCCCGCGGGAGGAGCTCACGGACAGCGCGATCGAGCGTCTCGAAGCGATGGTGCAGACCACGGACGGCTTCGAGCTCGCCGAGCGCGACCTCGAGATCCGCGGCGAAGGCCACCTGCTCGGAGCCCAGCAGTCCGGGCTCTCCGACCTCCGTTTCGTCCGGCTGCGTCACGATGCCGACCTACTCGAGCGGGCACGCGCCGTGGCGGCCGGGCTCGAGGACGAAGGGCTCCTCGCGGAGGAGGTCGACCGCCTGCTGGGCGAGGCCGAGCACCTCGGCGAGTCCTGAGTCGTGAGGGTCGTCGCCGGGTCGCGGAAGGGCCGCCGCATCGAGGCGCCGAAGGGCGTCGTCACGCGGCCGACGAGCGATCGGGTGCGGGAGGCGATCTTCGCCATCCTCGGCTCGGTCGAGCGGGCGCGCGTGCTCGACCTCTTCGCCGGCTCGGGCGCGCTCGGGATCGAGGCGCTCTCGCGTGGGGCGCGAAGCTGCCTGTTCGTCGAGCGCGACCCGCGCGCCTGCCGCGTGATCGAGCGGAACCTCGAGCGCCTGGGGCTCGACGAGCTGAGCGTCGTCCGCTGTGCCGACGTGGCGCGCGCCCTCCGCGGAGAGGCAGCGTCGGGACGGACCTACGACCTCGTGCTCGCCGACGCGCCCTACGAGGAGTGGCGCCGCCGCGAGCCCGTCCTCGCGGAGCTCGTGCCGCGCGTGCTCGCCGACGGCGCCCGCGTCGTCGTCGAGACCGCCGCGGACGTCGAGCCGGCGCTTCCACTCGACCTCGTGACGACGCGGCGCTACGGTTCCGCACGAGTCACGGTGCTCGAGACGTGATCACCGCCATCTGCCCCGGAAGCTACGACCCCGTCACGAACGGGCACGTCGACGTGATCCGACGCGCGGCCGCGATCTTCGACCGCATCGTCGTCGGGGTCGTGCGCGAGCCGACGCACAAGCAGACGCTCTTCTCGGTCGAGGAGCGGGTCGCGTTCCTCGAGGCTGCCCTGGCGGGCATCGAGAACGTCATCGTCGACGTCTTCTCTGAGCTCGTGGTCGAGTTCGCCCGCAAGCACGAGGCGAAGACGATGGTGAAGGGGCTCCGCGTCATCTCGGACTTCGAGTGGGAGTTCCAGATGAACCACTTGAACCGCCAGCTCGCGCCCGAGATCGAGACCGTGTACGTGATGGCGAGCCCGCTCTACAGCTTCGTCTCCTCGAGCGGCGTCAAGGAGATCGCGTCGTTCGGCGGGAGGGTGGACGAGCTCGTGCCCGCCGCGGTTGCGAAGCGCTTCGCCGAGCTCTACCCCGACGGGCGTCCGGGCGCCCCGGTCTCGCCGCAGGAGTGAGAAGGGACGCCGAGGCCGTCTCATCCCGTCCCGGCAGTAGACTTCCCGGTCCATGGACGTACTCGTGCTCATCGACAAGCTCGACGACCTCGTGCACAACGCGAAGGCCGTCCCTCTCACCGACCAGGTTCGCGTCGACCGCGAGGAGGTCTACGAGATCCTCGACCAGATGCGCGCGACCATCCCGGAGGAGATCAAGCAGGCCCGCTGGATCGTCAAGGAGCGTCAGGAGATGCTCGCGGAGGCCAAGCGGGAGTGCGATCGGATCATCCAGGAGGCGCGCGAGCAGGCGCTCCGCGAGGCCTCGCAGACCGAGATCGTCAAGCTCGCCGAGAGCCAGGCCGAGGACATCATCGAGGAGGCGAAGCGGAAGGCCCGCGAGACCCGGCTCGAGATGGAGGATTGGGCCGACTCGATCCTCTCGACGCTCGAGGTGAACCTCGACAAGTTCCTGACCGCCGTGAAGCGGGGGCGCGAGCGGCTCCATGAGCGCTCGCAGGAGACCGTTGTCGCGGGCATCGGCCCGGAGCCGCTCCAACCCGGCGAGCCGGAGGAGTTCGACCGCTTCGCCTCGTAGAGCCGGTCTTACGCGGCGGCCGGCGCCTCCGCGAGCTCGCTGCACACGGCCACGGCCGACTCGACGAACGCACGCGCCGCCGGGCTGAAGTGCCGGTCCGCGTGCCAGACGAGGCCGATCACGCGTGGCTCGAGGCGTCCCTGGAGGTCGATGATCGCGACGCTGGGGTCGTCCTCATCGACCGTCAGCCGAGGGGAGAGGCTGATGCCGACGCCCGCTCCCACGAGCCCCTGCACCGTGCCGTTGTTGTCCGAGCGAAACACGTAGTTCGGCGTGCGGCCCGCCGCCGCGAGCTGGCGGTCGACGTGCGCCATCGCGCGGCACTGGTTGAAGCCGACGAGCGGGTGGAGCGTGATCTCCCGCAGTGTCGGCGGCCGCTCGAGTCGGGCGAGCGGCGAGTCGGCCGGGACGACGAGCACGTATGGATCGCGCAGGAGCTCGACGGCTTCATACGGGCCTCCGACGAGCGGGAGCGTCCAGAAGGTGAGATCGAGGTCGCCGCGCTCGACCATGGCCAGGAGCTCGTCCTCGTCCTGGGACTCGGTGAGGACGACCTCGACTCCAGGGTGGCTCGCGGCGAACTGACGCAGGAGCTCGGGGATGATCTTCGCGCCGACGCTCTGGAACGTCCCCACGCGCACGCGCCCGGCGTCGCCGGCCTCGAGCGCGGCCATGTCGGCCTTGGCGGCGAGCAAGCGCGCCTCGATCGCCTCGGCGTGGCGGAGGAGGATGCGGCCCGCCTCGGTCAGGGTGACCGGCCGCGGGCCGCCCGGGCGCTCGAGCAGCCGCAGCCCGACGATGCGCTCGAGCGAGGCGATCTGCTGGGAGATGGCGGACTGCGTATACCCCAGCCGGTCCGCGGCGCGGCCGAACGAGCCCTCGTCGGCGATCGCCTTCAGCGCGAGGAGATGCCGGAGGTCGAGTCCGACCCAACGATCATGTTCCATGATGGAAACCTACCAGTTTCAGCATCTGAGCTGATTGATTCGCTACCCTTCGCCCGTGGACACCTTCGACCTGCGCACGCTCTCGCTCCGGGCCGGCGAGGTCCGCCAGGAGCGGCTCGAGGTCGAGGTCGCGCCGTTCGTGCTCGGTGGGCAGCGCTACGACGTCAACCCCTCGGTCGTGCCGCTCGAGCTCGAGGTCACCCGTGCCTCGGGAGCGACTGTCTTCGAGCTGCGCTTGGCGGCGCACCTGCGCGGCCCGTGCATGCGCTGCCTCGCGCTCGCCGAGGTGGACGTGGGGGTGGCGGTCCGCGAGCTGCACGACGCCGGCGCGCCGGCGCAGGACGAGCTCCGCTCGGACTACGTCGTCGAGGAGCAGCTCCTCGTCGGCATCTGGGCGCGGGACGCCATCGCGCTCGAGATCCCCGAGCAGATCCTCTGCCGACCGGAGTGCCTCGGCCTCTGCCCGGTGTGCGGGCGGGACCTGAACGTGGAGCCGCACGAGCACATCGAGGTCGGGACCGACCCGCGGTGGGCGGCGCTCGAGCAGCTCCGCGACGGGATCTGATCGGCGCCGCGACCGGCGCCGCTATACTCCGCAGCCGCTCATGGCCGTTCCGAAGCGAAAGACGTCGAAGGCGAGGCGCGACAAGCGCCGTGCGAACCACGGGATCTCGACCCCGCGGCTCCAGCTCTGCCCGACGTGCCGGCGGCCGAAGCGGCCGCACCGCGTGTGCCCGAACTGCAAGACGTACAAGGGCCGCGAGATCGAGCCGCTCCGGATTCAGGCGCCGTAGCGGCAGCGACCGTGGTTCGCGTCGCGGTCGACGCTCTCGGGGGCGACCACGCGCCCGATGAGGTCGTCGCGGGCGCCGCGCTCGCTGCCGGTGGGGGCGTCACGCCCGTTCTGTACGGACCGCCGGGGCTCGCCACGGCGGGGCTCGAGCTCGTCGAGACCGAGAGTGCCATCGCGATGGACGAGCACGCGGTGGAGGCCGTCCGGACGAAGCCCGACTCCTCGCTCGTGCGAGCCGTTCGCGCGGTCGCAGAGGGGCAGGCGGACGCCGTCGTCTCGGCCGGCAGCACCGGGGCGATGCTCGCCGCCGCGCTCCTGCACCTGAAGCGGCTGCCGGGCGTGCACCGGCCGGGGATCGCCGTCGTCATTCCGTCTCGGCGGGGGCCGACAGTGCTCATCGACGCGGGCGCGAACGCGGACGCGCGGCCCGAGCACCTGCTCCAGTTCGCGCACATGGGTGCGCTCTTCGCGCAGGAGCTCCTGGGCGTCTCCGAGCCCGAGGTCGGCCTCCTCTCGATCGGAGAGGAGGCGGAGAAGGGGAGCCAGCTCGCGCTCGCGGCACACGAGCTCCTCCGAGCCAGCGGGCTCCGGTTTCAGGGCAACACCGAGGGGCGGTGGCTACTCGAGGGAGCCGTCGATGTCGTCGTGGCCGACGGCTTCACCGGAAACGTGGCCCTGAAGACGCTCGAGGGGACGATCCGCACGCTGCTCGGGCTCTTGCGCGAGGAGCTCGAGTCGTCGCCCCGGGGTCGGCTCGGCGGGCTCCTGATCCGACCCGCGGCGGCGCGCCTCCGCGCGCGGCTCGATCCGGACTCCTACGGGGGCGCCTACCTGCTCGGCCTTCGCGGGCTCGTCGTCATCGCGCACGGCTCGAGCTCGCGCGTCGCGATCGCGAACGCGATCCGTCTCGCCGCCCGCGGGGTCGAGCAGCGGCTCGTCGAGCGCCTCGGAGAACGCCTCGCCGAAGGCGTGTTAGCATCGGCGCGCCCCACGACCACGACCGATGACAAGTGAGGTTCCCAGGTGGCCTATACGCGTGAGCAGATCCTCGAGCAGATGAAGAGCGAGCTGAGCGAGAAGCTCGGCATCGACGAGAGCGAGATCACCGAGGACGCCTCGTTCGAGGAGGACCTCGGCGCCGACTCGCTCGACCTCGTGGAGGTCGTGATGGACCTCGAGGACCAGTTCGGCATCAAGATCCCGGACGAAGACGCCCGTGAGCTCACGACCGTGGGCAAGGCGATCGACTACGTCATCGCGCACCAGAGCTGAGCGAGCCGGGGAGCCGGGCACGCACGAGCTCGGGCGCCTGATCGCGGAGCTGCCGCGGCATCTCTCCGATCAGGTCTTCACGCACGCCTCCTGGGCCGACGAGCGCTCGTCGTCGTACGAGCGGCTCGAGTTCCTCGGAGACAGCGTGCTCGAGCTCGCCATCGCGCGCGCCGTCTACGACCGTTTCCCGGACGCCTCCGAGGGCAGGCTCGCGAAGATCCGCGCCCACGTCGTCTCGCGCCAGAGCTGCGCGGCGGTTGCGAAGGAGCTCGGGCTCGGCGCCAGGCTCCTCGCGTACGCGGGGGACGCCGCCTCGGACGAGGCGAAGCGCATCTCGCGGAGCACGAACGTCCTCGCCGCGGTGCTCGAGGCGGCGATCGCCGCCGTCTACCTCGAGCACGGCTTCGAGCGCATCGAGGGAGCGATCGTCGACGCCTTCTCGACGAACATCGAGTATGCGCGCTCGAGTCACGTCGACTACAAGACGGAGCTCCAGGAGGCGCTCGCCCGTTCCGGGAAGCAGGTGCACTACACCGTGCTGGAGGTCGAGGGGCCGCCGCACGACCGGCGCTTCGTCTGCGCTGCGCACGTGGCCGGCGCCCAGCTCGGGATCGGGCGCGGGTCGACGAAGAAGGCGGCCGAGCAGGAGGCCGCTGCGCAGGCCCTCGAGGCGCTCGGCATCGAGCCCGAGCGCCTCTGAGCTCAGTGCACGGCGCGGAGGGCCTCCGTCACGGCGAGCCTGCTCGACGCGTGTCGCCGCCAGGCGCGGGTCGCCCGCGCAGGTCGTCCGGCTGAATCGCGAGAATCCCGGTCCGGTGCACCTGAAGACGATCCGCATCCGCGGCTTCAAGTCCTTCCCCGACCCGCTCGAGCTCGCCCTCGAGCCCGGTGTCGCGGTCGTCGTCGGCCCGAACGGCTCGGGGAAGTCGAACATCGCCGATGCGGTCGTGTGGGCGGCGGGCTCGCTCACGCCGTCCGAGCTGCGCGCGGAGAAGCCGGACGACGTCCTCTTCGCGGGCGGCGGCGACCGCAAGCCCGCCGCGCACTGCGAGGTCGAGCTCGTCTTCGACAACACGGACGGCGCCTGGCCGGACCTCGACTTCAGCGAGGTCTCCATCATGCGGCGACTCGTCCGCGGCGGAGAGGGGCAGTACCTCGTGAACCGAGCTCCTGTGCGGCGTACCGATCTCGTCGAGATCCTCGCCGACGTCGGGCTCGGCTCGGCGCTGCACTCGATCGTGGGGCAGGGGCGGGTCGAGCAGGTGCTCGCCTCCAAGCCGCAGGAGCGGCGGGCGATGATCGAGGAGGCGGCCGGGCTCGGGAAGTTCAAGCGCCGCCGACACCGTGCGGAGCTGAAGCTCGCGCGGGTCGCGATCCAGGTCGAGCGCGCCCGCGACGTCGAGGACGAGGTGCGCCGCCGCATCCGTCCGCTCGCTCTCCAGGCGACCGCCGCCGAGCGCGCGGAGAAGCTCGGCGTCGAGATCGCCGCGCTCCGCGCGCGGATCGCCGAGCTCGAGCTCGCGGACGCGGGGGAGCGCCGCGCCGAGGCAGAGGCGCGTCGCGACGCCGCGGCGCTCGCGCGCAGGCGGGCGACGGCGCGCCTCGAGTCGCTCCTCGCCGAGCGGGCGCGTGCCGAGGACGAGCTCTCGGACGCCGCGGGCAGACGGGAGGCGGCGGTGTCCGCGCTCTACCGTCTCCAGTCGGGGAGCGAGCGCTTGGCTGTCCGTTCCGAGTCGGCGACGCAGCTCCGCGACCGGCTCGCGTCGGAACTCCGGTCGGTTCTCCGCGAGGTCGGGTCGAGTGGCGCTTCCGGCCCGAGCCTCGACGAGCTTCGCCGCGCAGCCGAGGACGCCGCCGCGGCCGCCCGTGCCGCGCGGCGCGAGCAAGACGACCTGGCCGAGCGCTCCCGTGGCGCCCGCGAGCGGCTCGCGGTCCTCGAGCGGTCGCTCGCGGAGCGCGAGGGGATCGGCCCGGCTGCGCGGGCGCTCGCGGAGGAGGGCGAGCGCTTGGCGCTCGACGCGATCCCCGTTCAGCCGGGGGCAGAGCGGGCTGTCGCCGCGGCCCTCGGGTGGAGAGCCTCCGCTGTCCTCGCGCCCGATCCCGAAGCCGGTCTCGCCCTGCTCGAGCGCGCCCGCGCGCAGGGGCTCGGGAGCCTCGTCGTGCTCGTGGGGCGGAGCCCGCGCGAGCTCGTCGAGTCGATGCCGGTCGTGCCGCTCTCCCGCCTCCTCGAGGCGCGGGCGCCCTCCGTCACGGAGGAGGGGTACGGGTACGACCCCGAGCGGGGCGAGCTCTGGTTCTCGGGCGCCGCGGCGGAGGCGGTCCTCCTCGAGCTCGAGGCGCGACGCGCGAGGTTGGAGGTGGAGGCGAACGAGCTCGACGAGCGCGCCGATGCGGCCCGGAGGGCCGCGATCGAGGCCGAGGGCGCGGCTCGCGTCGCCCAGGAGGCCTACCGGGCCGCGCTCGCGTCCGCGCCGCCGGAGGCGGCGCCGCGGATCGACGAGGCGCTCCTCGGTCGTCTCGCCGAGCAGGCTGCGGCACTCGTCGAGCAGCTCGAGCACGCCCGAGCGCTCGTCGCTCGGCTCGAGGCTCCGCTCCGCGCGCGCGTCGACGCGGGGTCGCGGCGCGCCGCCGCGCTCGGCGACGAGCTGCGGCGGCTCGGTGCCGCCGAAGTGGAGCTCCGACACGAGGTGGAGGCGGCGGGCGAGCAGCTGACCGCGGCCGAGGTCGAGCTCGCGCGCATCGAGGCCGAGGTCGAGGACGCGCAGCGGCGGCTCGCCGCCTCCGGCGGCGTCGAGCCCGCGGAGGGCGACGACCGCGCCGAGCTCGCGGCGAGGGTCGAGCGCCTGGAGGCGCGGCGGCTCGCGCTCGGCCAGGTGAACCCGCTCGCGAAGGAAGAGTACGAGGCGGAGAAGGAGCGGCTCGCCGACCTCTGCGCGCAGCGCGAGGACCTCGAACGGAGCCTCGCCGAGCTCGAGAAGCTCCGCGCCGAGCTTGCGGAGACGGTCGAGCGCCGCTTCGCGGAGACCTTCGAGACCGTCGCGCGCCACTTCGAGGAGGTCGCGGCGACGCTCTTCCCGGGTGGCGAAGGCAGGCTGCGCCTCGTCGAGCCCGAGCACGAAGAGGACGAGCCCGGCGTCGAGGTCGAGCTGCGTCCCGCGGGCAAGCGGATCACCCGCCTCTCCCTCCTCTCGGGCGGCGAGAAGGCGCTCGGCGCCCTCTCGTTCCTCTTCGCCCTCTTCCTCGCGCGCCCATGCGCCTTCTACCTCCTCGACGAGGTGGAGGCCGCGCTCGACGACACGAACATCGCGCGGTTCGTCGAGCTCCTGCGGCGCTACTCCGACCGGGCGCAGTTCGTCGTCGTCACCCACCAGAAGCGAACGATGGAGGCCGCCGACATCCTCTACGGGGTGACGATGGGGCCGGACGGCGTCTCGCAGGTCGTCTCGCGGCGTCTCCCTCGACACGAGCACGAGCACGCGGCCGCGTAGGCTCCGGACGTGAGCGTGAGCTGGGCGGAGCTCCTCGGCGACGAGCCGACCGCGGCCGACGAGCCCGAGCGCGTGGGCGTCTTCGCGCGCCTGCGCGACTCGCTCGCCAAGAGCCGCCGGGCGCTCGCGGCCGAGCTGCAGGCCGCGGCGTTCGACCCGGGCGATGCCGAGGCATGGGAGCGCTTGGAGGAGGCGTTGATCCGCGCCGACGTCGGCGTGCCGGCGACCGCCGAGCTCGTGCGGCGCATCGAGGCGCGGGGAGGCGCGAGCTCGCTCGAGGACGCGCTCGTCGAGGAAGTGCGGGGTCTCTTCGGCGAGCCTCCCCGCCTCCGGCTCGACGGGAAGCCGTCGGTGATCCTCGTTGTGGGAGTCAACGGGACCGGGAAGACGACGACCATCGGCAAGCTCGCGCTGAAGCTCAACCAGCACGGGCGGTCGGTGCTCGTGGGTGCCGCGGACACGTTCCGCGCTGCCGCGGAGGAGCAGCTCGAGGAGTGGGCGAGGCGCGCTGGAGCGGACTTCGTCGGCTCGCCGCGGGGGGCCGATCCAGCTGCAGTCGCCTTCGACGCGGTCGAGGCCGGGCGAGCGCGCGGCAAGGATGTCGTGATCGTCGACACCGCCGGCCGCCTGCACACGCAGGCGAATCTCATGGCCGAGCTCGCGAAGATCCGGCGCGTGATCGCGGGGCGCTGCGAAGGGGCTCCGCACGAGACGCTCCTCGTCATCGACGCGACGACCGGGCAGAACGGGTTGCAGCAGGCCCGTCTGTTCGCGGACGCCGTCGAGGTCAGCGGCGTCGTCCTGACGAAGCTCGACGGGAGCGCCCGCGGCGGCGTCGCGATCGCGATCGCCTACGAGCTCGGGCTCCCGGTCACGCTCGTCGGCCTCGGAGAGGGCATCGACGACCTCCGTCCGTTCGACGCGGGCGACTTCGCGCGCGCGCTCGTCGCCGGCTGAGCGCCCGCAGGGCCAGCGCGGCGCCATCCCGCATCCGAGCGAGAAGCGTCCCTCGTCCGAGGGAAATCCGCCCCCGTAGGGGGTGCCTCCGTTGCGTCAGTCCGGCCGCCCGCGTACCCTTCGTGTGAGACCTGGGCGACGCAGGGAAGGAGGCATGGGGATGGCTGTCGCGATGTTCATGCGCTGGTCGGGCGTGACATCCGACCAGTACGACTCGATCATGTCGAGGCTCGAACTCGACGCCAACCCTGCCGCAGGCGAGATCCTGCACGTCGCGGCGGCGACCGAGGACGGCCTCGAGGTGTGCGAGGTGTGGCAGACGGAGCAGGCGGCTCGCGGGTTCCTGGAGCGGCGGCTGCTGCCGGTCGCAAAGGAGCTCGGAGTCGCGAGTGAGCCCGACATCCGGATCGTGGCGCTCCGCAACCTCTACGCCGCGGATCCGGACATGATCGACCGAATCGGCGCGATGGCGCTCCCCGCCATGGTCGCCGAGTGGGCGCGCTGAGCCGAGAGCTCGACGCGGCGCGGCCCGCCGGGTCGCGCCGCGTCGTCTCCGTCGGGTCTTCTTGATCACGACCCGGTACTCTCGGATCGGGTTCTCGGCCACGATGGTGACCTGACCTCGCGGCTCGAGGCTAGGAGCCATCCCCGCCTCCGTCCACGTGCGGGGCGGGATGAACGGCTGGACGTACACTGTCGGGCCGTGTTCGACACCCTGTCCGACAGGCTCCAGGCTGCCCTCGGCGGCCTCCGCGGCAAAGGACGGCTCGACGAGGAGACGGTCTCGAAGGCGATGCGCGAGATCCGCCTCGCGCTCCTCGAGGCGGACGTGAACGTCGAGGTCGCGAGGGAGTTCACCGCCACCGTCAAGGAGCGCGCGCTCGGCGAGGACGTCTCTCGGAGCCTCTCGCCCGCCCAGCAGGTCGTGAAGATCGTCCACGAGGAGCTGACGCGCCTGCTCGGCGCCGGCGACTCTCGGCTCGTCTTCGGGAAGCCTCCGACGGTGATCCTGCTCGCTGGCCTCCAGGGGTCGGGCAAGACGACCGCAGCGGCAAAGCTCGCGCTCCACCTGCGGCGAGAGGGGAAGCGGCCGGCCCTCGTCGCGTGCGACCTGCAGCGTCCGGCCGCCGTCGAGCAGCTCGAGCAGCTCGGTCGGCAGATCCAGGTTCCCGTCTATGCGCTCGACCGCGTCGATCCGGTGGCGGCCGCTCGGGCAGGGGTCGACGCGGCGCGCCGCGAGGGGTACGACGTCGCGATCCTCGACACCGCCGGCAGGCTGCACGTGGACGAGGCGCTCATGGACGAGCTCGAGCGGGTGGCTGCAGCGACGAAGCCGCTGAACGTCCTCCTCGTCCTCGACGCGATGACGGGCCAAGAGGCCGTCAACGTCGCGCTCGCGTTCCAGGAGCGAGTCGCTTTCGACGGCGTCGTTCTCACCAAGCTCGATGGCGACGCGCGTGGTGGCGCGGCGCTCTCGGTGAAAGCGGTCACCGGCAAGCCGGTGAAGCTCGCATCGACCGGCGAGAAGCTCGATCAGCTCGAGGTCTTCCATCCCGACCGGATGGCCTCGCGCATCCTCGGGATGGGCGACGTGCTCACGTTGATCGAGAAGGCGGAAGCTGCCGTCGAGGCCGACGAGCAGGCCGAGCTCGAGCGGCGCCTGCGCGCCGGCGAGTTCACGTTCGACGACTTCCTCGCGAGCTCCAAGATGCTTCGGCGCATGGGGCCGTTGCAGGGGATCGTGAAGATGATCCCCGGGCTCGGCAGGCAGCTGCAGGGGATGGACGTGGACGAGCGGCAGCTCGCGCGCGTCGAGGCGATCATCCTCTCGATGACGCCGCAGGAGCGGCGGATGCCGCACATCATCACGATGCAACGTCGGCGGCGGATTGCAGCGGGGAGCGGCACCTCGCTCGACGAGGTGAACAAGCTCATGGCCGCCCGCAAGCAGATGGCGAAGATGATGAAGCAGCTCGGGAAGGGCAGGCTGGGCTAGTGCAGCGGGAAGGGGTCAGTGCCGCGGGAGGGGGTCAGGTCTCTCCTGTTGCACGCCAGCGTGCAACAGGAGAGACCTGACCCCCTGTCGCGGACCCCCTGTTGCGCGCGGGCCCCGGTGCGTCGTGCAACATGCAGGACCTGACCCCCCGAACGAAGACCCCCGAACGAAAGGCACCTCGAATGGCAGTGAAGATCAGGTTGACGCGCGTCGGGTCGAAGAAGAACCCGATCTACCGCGTCGTCGTCGCCGACTCGCGCTCGCCGCGGGACGGCAGGTTCATCGAGATCGTCGGGCGCTACAACCCGCAGACGGATCCCTCCACCATCGACCTCGACGAGGCGAAGGTTCGCGACTGGCTGGCGAAGGGCGCGCAACCGACGGAGCCCGTCCAGCGGCTGATGAAGGCCGCCGGCATCTCGGTGTAGGAGGCGCGCTCGCGGTGGCCGAGCTCCTCGAGTGGATCGCGCGTAGGCTCGTCGACGAGCCGGACGCGGTGCGCGTGGAGAGAGAGGAGCGCGCAGACGGGATCGTCTTCCGCTTGCGCGTCGCTCCGGACGACGTGGGGAAGGTGATCGGCCGCCAGGGCCGGATGGCCAGAGCGCTGCGGAGCATCGTTCGCGCAGCGGGCGCACGTGCCCACGAGCGCTACGTGCTCGAGATTGCCGACTGATCCCGAGCGCCTCGTCCCGATCGGCCGCGTCGGCAGGCCGCACGGGCTCGACGGCGCCTTCGTCGTCGAGGACGCGAGCGACGATCCCCGTCGCTTCGAGGTCGGCGCGACGATCCTCGTCGACGGCCGCGAGTCGCGGATCGTCGCCTCGCGGCGAGTAGGAAAGGGGCGGCGCGCGATCGTCGTCGAGCCGCCACCCGAGCGCGGAGCGCAGCTCGCCGTGCGGCGAGCGGATCTCCCCCCGCCGGAGGAAGGGGCGTACTACGTCGTCGACCTCGTCGGCCTCGTCGTCGTCGACGCCGACGGCAGCGAGGTCGGTACGGTCGTCGACGTCCTCCCGGGGCCGGCCAACGATGCGCTCGAGCTCGATACGGGCGCGCTCCTCCCGCTCGTCGAGGAGTGCGTCCGCGAGGTCGATCTCGAGGGCGGCCGGATCCATCTCAACCCCGGGTTCACGGACTGACGGCTACGGTTCGATCTCGTGCAGATCGACGTCTTCACCCTCGTGCCCGACGCGTTTCGGTGGATTCGCGAGCGGCGTCCGCTCGCCGCCGTGCTCGGCCGCGAGCTCGAGCTGCGGGTCTTCAACTACCGGGAGACGACGCCGCTCAGCGCGGGTCAGGTCGACGACGAGCCCTACGGAGGCGGCCCCGGCATGGTGCTTCGGGTGGACGTCGTCGCGGCCGCTCTCGACGCGGTGTACGGAGGGACGCCGGAGCACCGGGTGATCGCGTTGACTCCCGGCGGCAGGCTGCTCGACCAGACGCTTGTCGAGGAGCTGGCGCGTGAGCCGGCGCTGACGCTCCTGTCGGCCCGCTTCGAGGGGTTCGACCAACGCATCATCGACCACCTGTGCACGGAGACGCTCTCGATCGGGCGGTACGTCCTCTCGGGAGGCGAGATCCCGGCTCTTGCCGTGATCGACGCCGTCGCGCGCCGTCTCCCCGGGGCGCTCAGCGCGGGCTCCGGCGAGGTGGAGAGCTTCTCCGACGCCTTGGAGGGAGGGCTCGAGTATCCGCACTACACGCGGCCGGCGGAGTTCCGCGGCTGGCGGGTTCCCGACGTCCTCCTCTCGGGAGACCACGCTCGCATCGAGCGCTGGCGAGCCGAGCGTGTGAGGAGCGTCGCATGAGCGGGCTCGAGGGGCGCGACGAGGCCCGCGTCGATGTCCCGGAGGGGCCTACCCACGCAGCGGCGCCCCCGCGCTGGCCCGGGGAGGACGCCTACCGCCTCGACGGGCGCGCCTCGGAGCCTCCGCCGCCCGAGCCGCCGTTCTCCTGGCCGCTCCCCCCTCCGGCGGAGGAGCCGACCCACGAGTTCCACCACCCGCTCGACCGCGTCACGGGGCGGCTGCCGCGCCGTCTGCGGATCCTCGTCGACTGGGTCGTCACGATCGTCGGCGCGGTCGCCATCGTGCTCGCGATCAAGGCCTGGGTGGTCAACCCGTACCGGATCCCCTCCTCCTCGATGGAGCCGACCCTGCACTGCGCGCGGCCTGCTCAGCTCTGCGAGGCGCGCTTCTCCGATCGCGTCCTCGCGAACCGCTTCATCTACCACTTCCGGGAGCCGCAGCGGGGCGACATCGTCGTCTTCGAGACCCCTCCGGAGGCGCAGGCCAAGTGTGGCGCGGGCGGGACGTTCGTGAAGCGCATCATCGGATTGCCTGGCGAGACGGTGCAGCTCCGGCAGGTCGGCGAGCACTCGTTCGTCTACATCGACGGAAAGCGCCTCGACGAACCCTACATCCGGCCCGACCGGCGCGACCTGCGGCCGAACGAGACCTTCCGCGTTCCACCCGGCCACTACTTCGTCATGGGCGACAACCGGGCGCAGTCCTGCGACTCGCGCGAGTGGGGCCCCGTCCCCCGCGAGAACCTCATTGGGAAGGTCTTCATGACCTACTGGCCGCCCAACCGCATCTCCTTCAGGTAGCGCGGGAGGCGCTCGGCATTCTGTACCATTCCGCGTCGGCCTCCGGCCGTCTCGTCCTCATGAACACGACTATCGAGAGCCTCGAGCAGCGTCACCTGCGCACGGATCTCCCGGACTTCAAGGCCGGGGACACGGTGCGCGTCCACTTCAAGGTCATCGAGGGCAATCGCCAGCGGATCCAGGTCTTCGAGGGGATCTGCATCAAGCGCCAGGGGTCCGGCTTCCGCGAGACGTTCACGGTGCGCAAGCAGTCCTTCGGCGTCGGCGTCGAGCGCACCTTCCCGCTCCACTCCCCGAAGATCGAGAAGCTCGAGGTCGTCTCCATCGGCGACGTGAGGCGCGCCAAGCTCTACTACTTGCGGTCGAGAGTGGGGAAGAAGGCGCGCGTCCGCGAGCTCCGGCAGGGCTAGCGTCTATCCTCGATCGGGTGCCCCGGTCGAGCGGTCAGCGGCTCCTCGCGCACGACAGGCGCCTCGGCGCTCGGCTCGTCGCGGGCGCGGACGAGGCGGGACGGGGGTCGCTCGCGGGCCCGCTCGTGGTCGCGGGCGTGCTCCTCGACTACGAGTGTCTCCGCGGCGCGCGCGTCCGGCCGCTCTCGACGCTGAACGACTCCAAGCAGGTCGAGCCGGAGGAGCGCGAGGAGCTCTTCCGGGCGGTCGCGAGCTGCGCGTCCGCGATCAGCGTGCGGGTCGTCTCGGCTTCCACCATCGATCGTCATGGCCTCCAGCGCTCGAACCTCGCTGCACTGCGGGCCGTGCTCGACGATCTCCATCCGCCTGCCGAGGTGTGCCTCGTCGACGGCTTCCGCCTCGGCTCGGCGGCGCCGCCCCACGTCGCGATCGTCGACGGCGACGCGAAGAGCGCCGCAGTCGCGTCGGCGTCGATCGTCGCGAAGGTCGTCCGGGATCGGCTCATGCGCCGGCTCGACGCGGTCTACCCGCGCTACGGCTTCCGCTCCCATGTCGGCTACATCACTCCCGAGCACTCGGCCGCCGTCCGGACGCACGGGCCGTCGCGTCTGCACCGCCGCTCCTTCCACGCTGCCTGCTACGCGGCGTGAACCGGGGAGAGCGTCGCGCGCTCCGGCACTACCGGCTTCGCGGCTACCGCCTGCTCGAGGCGAACGCCCGCGTCGGCCGGTACGAGCTCGACCTCGTGCTCCGCCGTGGCCGACGGCTCGTCATCGCCGAGGTGAAGGAGAAGGCGGGAGACGGGTTCGGCTACCCGCTCGAGATGATCGACGCCGAGAAGCGTCGGCGCGTGCTCGTCGCCGCGCAGGGGTGGATCAGCGCGCACCCCGAGGCGGCCAGCCTCGAGCTCGTGGTCGAGGCCGTCGCGGTGAGGGGCGCCCGCGTCGAGCGCGTCCCGCTCGTCTGACGCGGGAGGAACCGAGCCACCGGGACCGAACCCGGCTCCGTGGCGACGACCCAGGCGGCCCTGTACGAGGAGATCGGCGGGCTCCAGCTCTCCTGGTCCGAGGCGGAGCTCCCCGAGCGCGAGCGAACGAAGCACGTCCACCGGCTCCATCCCTACCTCGGGAAGTACGTCCCGCAGCTCGTGGAGGCGCTCCTCGAGCGCTACGTGGCTCCCGGAGGGCGCGTCCTCGACCCCTTCGCAGGCTCCGGTACGACGCTCGTACAGGCGCTCGAGTCCGGGTACGACGCGGTAGGAGTGGACGTGGCGGCCTTCAACTGCCTACTCATGCGCGTGAAGACGGCGCGGTACGACCTCGCGCGGCTCCGAGAGGAGCTGCGGGACGCTCGCTCGCGCCTCGGCCGCTCTCGCGAGCGACCCCGGGGGTACATGGCCGAGTGGTTCGCGCCGCGAGCGGCGGCCGAGCTCCTCCACTTCCGGTCGCTCCTCCACGAGTACGAGCACGCGGACGTCCTGCGCGTCGTCCTCGCCCGGGCGGCGCGCTCGGCTCGACTGACGACACACTTCGATCTCGACTTCCCGAGCGTGCCTCAGCGGGGGCCCTACTGGTGCCACAAGCACCGCCGCGTCTGCAGGCCGGTCGAGGAGGCGGAGAAGTTCCTCGTCCGCTACCTCGAGGACACCGGCGCGCGGATCGAGGCCTTCGATCGCGTTCGCGACGAGAGCCGGTGGGCCGAAGTCGTCCACGGCGACGCGCGCGAGCTCGAGCTCGAAGGCCCCTTCGACGGCGTCGTCACCTCGCCGCCGTACCCGGGCCTGATCGACTACCACGAGCAGCACCGCTACGCCTACGAGCTCCTCGGGCTCCAAGACCGACGCGAGCAGGAGGTCGGCGCAGCCGCTCGCGGGACGAGCCGGGCCGCGATCGAGGAGTACGTCGCGGGGATCGTCACCGTCCTTCGCCGCTGCGCGGCGGAGCTCGTCCCGGGTGCCCCGGTCGTGATCGTGGTGAACGACCGGCGCGGGCTCTACCCCGGGATCCTGGCGGCGAGCGGCCTGCGCCTGGTCGAGCGGCTCGAGCGCCACGTCAACCGACGAACCGGCCGACGGGCGGGGGAGTACTTCGAGTCGGTCTTCATCTCGGTGGTGGACGAATGAACGGGCTCCGTAAGGGTTGCGTCAGGAGATCGTGTGCAGCGTCGGGATCCGCGCCGAATCTCTCTAGCCTGGCTCGAAACGAGGAAAGGGGAAGACCATGAGAAGACTCCTGATCCGACGACCTTCGCCCGCTCTCGTCGTCGCGAGCGTCGCGCTCTTCGTCGCGCTCGGCGGGACGGGCGTCGCGACGATCTCCCAGCTCGCGCGCGGGAGCGTCGGCACCGTACAGCTCCAAAACGGCGCCGTCACGACGCCGAAGATCCGAAACGGGGCCGTGACCGGAGCGAAGGTGCGGGCCAACGCGATCACCTCGGCGCACGTGCGCAACCGCTCGCTCACCCGGCTCGACTTCGCACCGGGCCAGTTGCCCGCCGGCCCGACTGGGCCCCAGGGCCCCGCCGGGCCTCAAGGCCCCGCAGGTCCCGCGGGCCCCGCCGGGCCTCCGGGCGTCATCGGGCAGATCACGGTGCGCACGGCGTCGGTACTCGTTCCCGGTGGGACTGGGGAGAACGGCGCCTATAACACCCGCCGCGTCACCCGTCTGTGCGAGGGGAACGAGCGCGCCATCTCGGCGGGAACGTCGTGGAGCGACGATGCGTCTGGGCTGGAGCTCTGGACCGGCGAGCTCGAGCCGCAGCTCAACCCCCAAAACCAGGTGATCGGCTTCCTCGCCGTCGGGGGGAACGACTCGGGTCAGGACAGCACCTTCACGGTACACGTCCTCTGCTACACGCCCTGAGCTCGTAGCGCTCTTGGCACAGAGGCGCTCGCCTCCTGCGAGCGCCTCGTGCCTAGGGTGCGTCGGGTGGTCGCACGGGCGGTCACCCACGCACTCGTCGGCCTGGAGCCGCGGAAGGTCGAGGTCGAGGCGCACCTCCAGCCGGGGGTGCCGGGCTTCGCGATCGTCGGTCTCGCTGACCGCGCGTGCCAGGAGGCGAAGCACCGGGTGCGCAGCGGCGTCCTCTCCGCATCGCTCCAGTGGCCGCTGAACCGTCGCCTCACCGTCAACCTCGCGCCGGCGGCGCTTCGGAAGGAGGGCTCCGGCTTCGACCTGCCCATCTCGCTCGCCGTCCTCGCCGCGACGCGCCAGGTGCCGGCGGAGCGGCTCGCGGGCCACGCCGCTGTCGGCGAGCTCGCCCTCGACGGGCGGATCCGTCCCGTCGCGGGGGCGCTCGCGGTGGCAGAGGGAGCCCGCCGCGCCGGCATCGAGCGAGTCGTCTGCGCCGCCCCGTCGGCTCCGGAGGTCGCGCTCGCGGGCGTCAAGCCCGTCCCCGTCTCGCACCTGTGCGAAGCGGTCGCGTACCTGCGCGGGGAGATCGACGCGCCGCACTACGAGCCGTTCGCGGAGGACGCGCTCGACGGAGCGTACGTTCCCGACCTCGCGGACGTCCGTGGCCAGGAGCGGGGCCGGCGCGCCCTCGAGATCACGGCCGCGGGCGGGCACAACCTGCTCCTCTCGGGGCCTCCGGGAACCGGGAAGACGATGCTCGCCCGTCGCCTGCCGGGGATCCTGCCGCCGCTTACCCGTGACGAGGCGCTCGAGGTGACGCGCATCCACTCCGTGGCGGGGCTCCTGCCCCCGGAGCGCCCGCTCGTGACCGTCCCGCCGTTCCGGGCGCCGCACCACGGCGCGTCCGCGCCGGCTGTGGTCGGCGGCGGGTCGAGCCCGCGACCGGGCGAGGTCTCCCTCGCGCACCGCGGCGTCCTCCTGCTCGACGAGCTGCCCGAGTTCCGACGCGACGTGCTCGAGTCCCTCCGGCAGCCGCTCGAGGACGGCGTCGTGTGGGTCGCCCGGGTGGGCGGGAACGTTCGTTTTCCAGCGCGCTTCCAGCTCGTCGGGACGATGAACCTGTGCCCGTGCGGCGCCCGCGGCGACCCCGCCGTCGAGTGCTCCTGCACGCCCCAGCGGCTCGCCGCCTACCGCGAGCGGCTCTCGCGTGCGCTGCTCGACCGCTTCGACCTCGCCGTGAGCATGCCGCGTCCGCGAGCGGCGGAGCTGGCGGCGCCTCCGGGCGAGCCGTCGAGCGTCGTCAGGTCGCGGATCGAGGCTGCTCGCGAGCGGCTCCGCTCCGAGCCGCCTCGGCGGACCGAGGCCGCGTCCGCGTTGCTCTCGGATGCGGTGGATCGGCTCCCCCTGTCCGGCCGCGGCCGCCTGCGCGTCGCGCGCGTTGCCCGGACGATCGCCGCCCTCGCCGGGTCGCCGCTCGTCGAGGAGGCCCATGTGGCGGAGGCCCTCTCCTACCGGTTGCCCGCGGAGCTCCCGTCGTGACCGAGATTCGGCGGATCCGGCGCGCCGACCCGACCTTCCCGGCGCTGCTCGCGGCGATCCACGATCCGCCGTCCGCTCTCTTCCTGCGCGGGAGCGGCTCCCCAACGCTTCTGAGCGAACCGTCCGTCGCCGTCGTGGGCGCGCGCTCCTGCTCGTCGTACGGCCGCGCAGTGGGGCGGATGCTCGGTCGGGAGCTCGCGCGCGCGGGTCTCGTGGTCGTGAGCGGGCTTGCGCGCGGGATCGACGGCGAGGCGCATCGCGGGGCTCTCGAGGCCGGCGGGACGACGGTCGCGGTGCTCGGGTGCGGCGTCGACCGCGACTACCCGGCGGCGCATGCGGAGCTGGCGCGACGGATCTGCGAGCGCGGGCTCGTCGTCTCCGAGTACGAGCCCGGTGTCGAGCCGGCTCCGTGGCGCTTCCCGGCCCGTAACCGGATCATCGCCGGTCTTGCGCAAGCAACCGTTGTCGTCGAGGCGCGGGAGCGGAGCGGCGCGCTGATCACGGCCGACTTCGCGCTCGAGGAGGGGAGGGAGGTGCTCGCCGTTCCAGGAGAGATCACCTCGGCCCTCTCCGCGGGGACGAACGCCCTCCTGCGCCTGGGTGCGACCCCGGTCACCCGCGCCGAGGACGTTCTCGACGCCCTCGGCATCGCGCCGCGCGCCCCGAGCGAGCCCGAGGTCGGCGAGACGGCGGCCGCGCTCCTTGCGCGGCTGCGCGACGGCGCGCTCACCGGCGACGAGCTCGCGCGCGCCTCGGGGCTCGATCCGGCTGCGGTCTCGGTCGCGCTCGTCGAGCTCGAGCTGGCCGGGTTGGTCACGCTCGACGACGGCGTCGCCCGGGCGCTTCCGGCGAGCGTCTAGGATCGCGCCGCGATGTCCACGATCCCGTTCTGGCTCGCGGAGCCACGCGAGCCCCTCCCGCGAAACGAGCTCTCCGGGCCCGCGGACGTCGCTGTCGTCGGGGGTGGGATCACGGGCTGCGCGTGCGCGCTCGCGCTCGCGGAGGCGGGGCTCCGCGTCCGTCTGTTCGAGGCGCGCGAGCTCGCAGGCGGGGCCAGCGGACGCAACGGCGGCTTCGCGCTCCGCGGCGGCGCGGCTCCGTACCCGGTGCTGCGGGAGTCGATCGGCGCCGAGCGCGCCCGTGCCCTCTGGCGCTGGACGGAGAGCGAGCTCGAGGCGCTCGCGGCTCTCGCGGGCGACGCGTTCCGGCAGACGGGCAGCCTCCGCCTCGCCGTGGACGAGGAGGAGCTCGCCGAGCTTCGCCGCGAGCACGACGCCCTGGCGGCGGACGGCTTCGCGGTCGAGTGGGACGATGAGCTCGCGCCGCCGCTCGCGGGACGGTACCCGGGCGCGCTCTTCCACCCCACGGACGGCGTCCTCCAGCCGGCGCGGCTCGTGCGCCGCATCGCGCGGCGAGCAGCGGAGGCGGGCGTCGAGATCCGCGAGCACACCCGTCTCGAGTCGCGCGAGCAGGCGGACGCCGACGCGGTCGTCGTCGCGACCGACGGCTACCCGAGTGGGCTCCTCGGGCCCCTCGAAGGGCTCATCGTCCCCACCCGTGGACAGGTGCTCGCGACCGAGCCGATCGACGAGCTCCGCTTCGAGGTTCCCCACTACGGCCGGCACGGCTTCGACTACTGGCACCAGCGTCCGGACGGCAGGATCGTCGCCGGCGGGTTTCGCGACGTCTCGCTCGACTCGGAGTTCACGGCGGAGGAAGCGCTCACGGCGCCGGTGCAGCAGGCGCTCGAGGAGTTCGTCGCCTCGCTCGCCGGTCGTCGTCTGCATATCGACTACCGCTGGGCGGGGATCTTCGGGATGGTGTTCGACTTCCTCCCCGTCGTCGGACGGGTCCCGGGGGAGGACGGCGTCTGGGTCGCGGGCGGCTACTCGGGGCACGGGAACGTGCTCGGGTTCGCCTGCGGGCGGCTCGTCGCGCGCGCGCTCCTCGGCGAGCACGATCCGCTGCTCGACCTCTTCGAGCCCGCCCGGCTGCTCGCGAGCTAGAGCTCGATCTCGCGCAGGTCGAGCTCGGAGCGCTTCGCCCAGGCGGCCTTCGCGATCGCGAGATCCTGGATGGCGAGGCCGGTGGAGTCGAAGAGCGTGATCTCGTCCCCGCTCGTTCGGCCCGGCGCCTCCCCGGTGAGCACGGCGCCGAGCTCGGTGACGTCGCCGCGCGAGACGAGCCCGGCGGCGACGGCGCCCGTGAGCTCGCCCCCGTGGCTCGCCTGCTCCCAGTCATCGCAGAAGAGGCGCGCGCGAGCGACCTCTGTGACGGCGACCTCCGCCTTGCCCGGCCCGTCCGCTCCCATGAGCGAGACGTGTTGCCCCGGCCGGAGCGAGCCAGGCTCGAAGAGCGGCTCGTGTCCGGGGGTGACGGTCACCACGACGTCGCACGCGAGGGCCTCGGCTGCGCCCGCGGCCGCCCGGACGCCGTGCTCGGCCGCGACGGCGTGCCGGCGACGTTCGTCGACGTCCCAGACGAGCGGGCGCACGCCACGCGCGATGAGGGCGCGCACCGTCTCCGCACCGTTCACGCCGCAGCCGACGACCGCGTACGAGCGCGCGTCCTCGCGCTCGAGCGTCTCCGCGGCGAGGACGGCGGCGGCGGCGGTCCGCAGCGCAGTGACCGACGCGGCGTCGTAGATGGCGAGGAGCCGTCCGTCTTCCGCGTCGGAGAGGAGGACGAGCCCCGTGACCGTCGGGAGCCCGCGGGCGGGATTTCCGGGGAAGGAGGTGACCCACTTGAGGAGCGCGTAGCCCCCTCCGAGCGCGGGCATGGCCCGGAAGTCGCCTGCGGGGTAGTTCGTCACGTACACCTTCGGCGGCATCGCCCACTCGGCCCGGGCGTACGCGATGAACGCCTCCCGCACCGCCTCGTACGCCTCCCGGGGCGAGACGGCACGACGGACATCGTCGGCGGTGTACACGGCGACCACGCAGCGAGCGTACCGCTCTGGTTCACTGGGCACGCATGGAGCCGGCGATCGTCGTTTCGGGCCTCCGTGTCGTCCGCGGCGGGAGGGAGGTCCTGCACGGCCTCGACCTCGACGTCGCCCGCGGGTGCGTGACCGGCCTCCTCGGCCCGAGCGGAAGCGGCAAGACGACGCTCATGCGCGCGATCGTCGGGGTGCAGATCGTCCGCGAAGGGAGGGTGACGGTCCTCGGGCTCCCCGCCGGCGCGCCCGCGCTCCGGTTCCGCGTCGGGTACCAAACGCAGGCGCCGTCCGTGTACCCCGACCTCACGGTGCGCGAGAACCTGGGCTACTTCGCGGCCGTTCTCGGAGTCGGCGCGGCAGAGGTTGCGCGCGCGGTCGCGACCGTCGGGCTCGCAGGGCTCGAAGGCCAGCTCGCGGCGAGGCTCTCGGGCGGCGAGCTCGCGAGGCTCTCGCTCGCGACGGCGCTCCTGGGAAGCCCAGCGCTCCTCGTCCTCGACGAGCCGACCGTCGGCCTCGACCCGGTGCTGCGCCGCGATCTGTGGGACCGGTTCCGGGAGCTCGCGGCCGACGGGGTCACGCTCCTCGTCTCGAGTCACGTCATGGACGAGGCCGACCGCTGCGACGACCTCGTCCTGCTCCGGGATGGGGTCGTGCTCACGACAGGGACGCCGTCCGATCTCCGCGCGAGGACCGGCGAGCAGGAGCTCGACGCCGCCTTCCTCGCGCTCGTCGACGGCGCGGGGCGGGCGGGATGAGCCTCGCCCGGAGCCGCGCCACCGCGGCACGCGTGCTCCGCCAGCTCCGCCACGACCCGCGCACGATCGCTCTGCTCCTCGCGGTGCCCTGCGTCCTTCAGGTTCTCGTACACGAGTTGTTCGCGAGCCGCGCTGAGGTCTTCCAAGCCCTCGGGGTTCCGCTGCTCGGCCTCTTCCCCTTCGTGGCGATGTTCATCGTCACCTCGATCACCATGCTCCGCGAGCGCACGAGCGGCACCCTCGAGCGCCTGCTGGCAACGCCCATCGGACGCGGCGACCTGCTCGTCGGGTACGCGCTCGCGTTCGCCGTCGTCGCCGCGGCGCAGGCGTCGCTCGTCTCGCTCCTCAGCTTCGGGCTGCTCGGGCTCGAGAGCGAGGATCGCGCTCTGGTGGTCGCGCTCGCGATCGCGAATGCCGTGCTCGGGATGGCGCTCGGGCTCTTCGCCAGCGCGTTCGCCCGCACGGAGTTCCAGGCCGTGCAGTTCATGCCGGCCTTCGTCCTCCCCCAGATCCTGCTCTGCGGGCTGCTCGTGCCGCGCGAGGAGATGGCGGGCTGGTTGCAGGCGCTCTCCGCGCTCATGCCGCTCACGTACGCGTACGACGCGCTCGCTCGCGTCTCGAACGGCGACCTCGGTGGCCGGCTCTGGCTCGACGTCGCGGTGCTCGGCGGCGCGACCGCGCTCGCCCTCGGGCTGGGCGCCGTTACGCTGCGGCGGCGGACGCCGTAGCTCAGAGAGCCTTGATCGCGGCGATGAGCTTGAGCACCGAGTCCTTCGCGTCCCCGAAGAGCATCGTCGTCTTCGGATCGAGGTAGAGCTCGTTGTCGATGCCCGCGAAGCCAGGGTTCATCGACCGCTTGAGCACAACGACGCTCGCAGCCTTGTCCACGTCGAGGATCGGCATCCCGTAGATCGGGCTCGAGGGGTCGTTGCGCGCGGCCGGGTTCGTGACGTCGTTCGCGCCGATGACGAGGACGACGTCCGTCTGCGGGAACTCGGGGTTGATCTCGTCCATCTCGAAGAGCTGCGTGTAGGGCACGTTCGCCTCGGCGAGGAGGACGTTCATGTGGCCGGGCATCCGGCCCGCGACCGGGTGGATCGCGTACTTGACCTCGACCCCGCGCTCCTCGAGCAGGTCCGCGAGCTGCCGCACGTCGTGTTGCGCCTGGGCGACCGCCATCCCGTACCCGGGCGCGATGATCACCTTGCGCGCGTAGGCGAGCTGGACGGCGACGTCCTCCGGCGTCGTCGCTCGGACGGTGCGGCCGTCGTCCGCGCGCGCGCCCCCTGCGCCGGCCTGCACCTGGCCGAAGGCGCCGAAGAGGACGTTTGCGACGGAGCGGTTCATCGCCTTCGCCATGAGCAGCGTGAGCAGCGTGCCCGCCGCGCCGACGAGCATCCCCGAGACGATGAGGACGGTCGAGCCGAGGACGAAGCCGGTCGCCGAGGCGGCGAGCCCGGTGAGTGCGTTCAGGAGCGAGATGACGACGGGCATGTCCGCGCCCCCGATGGGGAGGACGAAGAGGACGCCGAAGGCGAGGGCGAGCCCGATGACGAGGTAGAGCACCCACTCGTCCTCGGCGCCCGCGATCGCCGCGATCCCGAAGGCGCTCGCCCCACCGAGGACGAGGAGGTTGAGGACGTTCTGCCCGGGGAACACGATCGGCCTGCCGTGGATCAGCTCCTGGAGCTTCGAGAACGCGACCACCGAGCCTGCGAACGAGACCGAGCCGATGAGTGCCGAGAGGACGATCGAGACGGTCTCCTCCGCTCCCGGCTCCACGACGTGGTGCCACTCGGCGAGAGCCACGAGCGCAGCAGCGCCACCTCCGACGCCGTTGAAGATGGCGACCATCTGCGGCATCGCAGTCATCTTCACCGTGCGTGCCCCGACGACGCCGACGACCGTTCCGATCACCCCGGCGACGACGATGAGCGCCCAGTTCCCGATGCCGTCGATCGCAAGCGTGGTCGCGATCGCGACGAGCATTCCCGCGCCTCCCACCCAGTTGCCTCGGCGGGCGTGCCGCGGCGAGGAGAGGAAACGCAGCGCGACGACGAAGCAGGCGATCGTGACGAGGTAGAGGAGGCCGATGACGCTCGGATCGGAGATCACGTTCTCTTCTCCTCGTCTCGCGGCTCGGGCCGGCGCTTGAACATCCCGAGCATGCGGTCGGTGACGAACCAGCCGCCGACGACGTTCGCGGTGGCGAGCACCATCGCCGCGAAGCCGACGACCTTCGTGAACGTGTCGTCGGCGGTGCCGAGGACGAGGATCGCGCCCACGATGACGATGCCATGGATGAAGTTCGCCCCCGACATGAGCGGCGTGTGCAGCATGGTCGGCACCTTCGAGATCACCTCGAAGCCGAGGAACGCCGCCAGGAAGAGGATGGTGAGCTCGACGACGAGCGGCAGGTCGCTCATGAGCCTCCTTCCGGCCGCGTGACGCACGTCTCGCGGGTGATCTCGTCCTCCCAGTCGAGCGCGAGCTCGCCACCCGGCGCGAGGTGCTGGAGGAGCGCTGCGACGTTGCGCGAGTAGAGCTGGCTCGCGTGGAAGGCCATGAGCGAGGGCAGGTTCGTCGTCCCGATGACGACGACGCCCCCGTGCTCGACGACCTCGCCGGGGACGGTGACCTCGCAGTTGCCGCCGGTCTCGGCGGCGACGTCGACGATCACCGACCCGGGCCGCATGCGCTCGACGGCGCTCACCGGGATGAGGCGCGGCGCCGGTCGGCCCGGAATCGCGGCGGTCGTGATCACGACGTCGAAGTCGGGGATCCGCTCCTCGAGCGCGGCCTGCTGCTGCGCCTGCTGGTCGGGCGTGAGCTCGGTCGCATACCCGCCCGCCGTCTCCTCGCCCGTCACGCCGAGGTCGAGGAAGGACGCTCCGAGGCTCTCGACCTGCTCCCGCACGGCGGGACGCACGTCGAATGCTGACACCACCGCTCCCAACCGGCGCGCGGTCGCGATCGCCTGCAGGCCGGCGACGCCGGCCCCGATGACGAGCGCCCGCACCGGGGCGATCGTGCCGGCGGCGGTCATGAGCATGGGGAAGAGCTTCTGCACGCTGTTCGCCGCGAGGAGCACGGCCTTGTAGCCGGCGACAGTCGCCTGCGAGGAGAGCGCGTCCATCGACTGCGCGCGCGTGATGCGCGGGATCGACTCCATGGCGAAGGCGAGGACACCGCGCTCGCGGAGCCGGGCGATCCCCTCCGGGTCGGTCAGGGGGTGGAGGAATCCGATGAGGAGCGTGCCGGACGCGAGCGCCGCCACCTCGTCGGCGCTCGGCGGAGCCACGCGCGCCACGACCTGCGCTCCCTCGTAGAGCGCGCTCCGCTCGACGAGCTCGGCTCCGGCCTCGGCGTAGCTCTCGTCGAGGAACCCGGCCGCCGCTCCGGCGTCGCGCTCGACGCGGAGCTCGTAGCCGCCGGCAGCGAGCTTGGAGATGGTCTCCGGCACGAGCGCCACTCGACGCTCGCCCGGGGCTGTCTCCTTGGGGACCACGACTCGCATGCCGGTGCCGAACTCTATGCGCGCCGCGGGTCCGTCGCTCCGCGAACCGCAATCAGAGCGTCGCCCACACCTCGAGCTTCGTCCGCGTGCGGCGGATGACCTCGTCCGTGAACGCGTGCGTGCCGAGGTGGCCGCCGAGGTCGGCGGTGCGGTGGCCCTCGGCGACGGCCTCCAAGCACGCTTCGCGGATCGCGCGGCCAGCCGCCTGGCAGGCGGGCTCCGGAGCGTGCGAGAGGAGCGCGGCCGCGGCGAGGATCATCGCCATCGGGTTCGCCACGTCCTTCCCCTCGAGCGCCGGCGCCGTCCCGTGCGCGGCCTCGGCCAGGAGCGCGCTCGGCTGGAAGTCGTCGCCGAACGCCACGAGCAGCGACTCCGAGCCCGCGATCGAGCCGAAGAGCGGGAGCACGAGGTCCGAGAGGATGTCGCCGTCCCGGTTGAGCGCGGGGATGACCAGCGGGGCGCCGCTCGACGAGATGAGGAGCGCGAAGGTGGCGTCGATGAGCTGCGGCTCGTAGGGGACGTCCGGGTGGCGTTCAGCCGCGGCGTCCATCTCCTCCTTCAGCATCCCCTCGTAGAGCGGGCTCACGGTGTACTTCGGACCGCCGAACACCTTCGCCTCCATGCGCTCCGCCTGCCGAAACGCGAACTCCGCGACCGCGTGGCAGACCCGTCGCTCGATGCGCTCGGTTCGGTAGGCGACCTCCTCGTCGCCTTCGCCCTCCCGCCACTCCTTCGCGCCGTAGGCGTCGCCGACGGCCATGCGAACGACCGAGATCGGCGCGTGCACGCCGCCTAGCGGCACGACGCCCGGGATGCGGCGGCCGGTGCGGACGATCACCTTGCCCCCGATCTCCTCGCGGAGGATGCGGTTCGGCGAGCCGACGTCGTCCGCTCCCTCGGGAGTGATCGTCGCGGCTTTGAGCCCGTAGCCGTGCTCACGGATCGCCCGTGCGGCCTCGTAGACGATCCGGTTGCTCGTCGCTCGGCGCGACGCGAGCGAGAGGTCGAAGCGAGGCAGCGAGAGCTCGATCCCGATGACGTCGGGATCGAGCAGCCTGAGCGCCTCCTCGAGCAGCTCCTGCCCGGTCTGGTCGCCCTCGAGCACGACGATCGTGTCCACGGGCGGGATCCTACTGCGAAGAAGAATCGATTTCTTGTTCCGGTTTGCATCCGACTTTTCTCGTACACTTCCGCCGGCATTCGTCTCGGAATCCGATTCGATCGAGAGGAGTGAAACATGGCGAAAAAGACAATCCTCGTCTGCGACAACTGCGGCACCGAGGTCGCGGAAGGGAAAGGCGCGACAATGCGGGTGACATTCGTCGACGCGCGCCGTGCCTCCAAGCAGGCCGATTTGTGCGACGACTGCGCCGCGAGCATGCCCGGCGCGACCGTCGCGCGTCGCGGGCGCAGGCCGAAGGCGGCCGCGACGTAGCCCGCCGTACGATCTCCCGCCCGAGGCCGGGACTACGATGGGCCGATGGCTCTCTCGCTCGTCCTCGGGCCGGCGCACACCGGCAAGGTGGCGTTCCTCCTCGACCGCTTCGTCGAGGCGCTCGAGCGCGACCCCTGGCTCGTCGTCCCGACTCGGCGTGACATCGAGCGGGTCGAGCGGGACCTGCTCCGCCGGCGCGGCGCGCTGCTCGCCGGGCGTGTCGGCACCTTCGACGACCTCTTCGAGCACCTCGCACGCGCGAGCGGCGAGCTCCGTCCCGTCGCGTCGGATCTCCAGTCTCTCCTCGCGCTCCGCCGTGCGCTCGAGAACGTCTCGCTCGACGGTCGCCTGGCGCTCATGGCGGCTGCGCCCGGCTTCGTCGACGCGCTCCATGTCACGCTCTCCGAGCTCGGCGCCGCGCTCCTCGACCCGGGTCGGGTAGACGGCGACCTCGGCGTGCTGCGAGCTGCCCTCGAGGCGGAGCTCGAGCGCCTCGGGCTTGTCGATCGGGCGAGCCTGCGGCGGCGAGCGGTCGAGCGCCTCGCGTCGGATATCGACGCCTGGGGCGAGGAGCCGGTGTTCGCGTACGGCTTCGAGGACCTCACGGGCGTCGAGTGGGCGCTCGTCGAGGCGCTCTCCGCACGCACGGACGTCGTGCTCTCGATCCCCTACGAGCAGGGACGCCCGGCCTTCGCGGCATTGGAGCGGACGGTCTCCGACCTCGCGGAGCTCGCGCGTGGGAACATCGTCGAGCTCCAGCGTCCGGCGGCTCGCGCCGTTCCGCCCGCGCTCGACCGGATCGAGCGCTTCCTCTTTGCGGAGACACCGCCCGCTTCGTCGGAGCTCGACGGCTCCGTGCTCCTCCTCGAAGGCGCGGGCCTGCGCGGAGTAGCGGAGCTCGTCGGCAAGGAGGTTCGGGACGCCCTGCTTCGCGGCGTTCCGGCCGAGCGCATCGGGATCGTCTGCGACGCGCCCGAGCGGTGGCGCGCCGTCCTCGAGACTGCGCTCGATCCGCTGGGGATCCCGTACGAGGTCGAGCACCCCCGACGGCTGGCAGAGACGCCGCTCGGGGCCGCCCTCCTCGCACTCCTCCGCTTCGCGTGGCTCGGCGGCGGGCGGTCGGAGCTGTTCGCCTTCCTTCGCTCGCCGTTCTCGGGGCTCGAGCGACGATCGGTCGACTACGTCGAAGGGCGACTGCGGGGTCGCGCGATCGCCGAGCCTGCGCGGGTCGAGGCGGAGACGGAGCGTCTCCGCGGCGCGCCGATCCCTGCGCTCGTCGAGCTCCGCGCCCTCGACGCTCCGACCGACGCCGTCCGCGGCCTCGTCCGAACGATGGTACGCAACGCCTGGGGGCTCGAGTCGCCGCCCGTCGAGCACGATGCCCGCGACGACGCGCGGGCCGCGCAGGCCGTGGTCGAGGCGCTCGCCGCGCTGGACGCAGTCGCAGCGGCGGGAGAGGCCGTCTCCCGCGAGGAGCTCGTCGCCGCGCTCGAGCGTACGCGCGTGCGCCCGAGCGCGGCGGGCGAGCCCGGGCGGGTCGTCGTCCTCGACTACGCCCGCGCGCGAACGCGCACCTTCGACATCGTCTTCCTGCTCGGCCTCGACGAAGGCGGACTCCCCCGGCGCGAGCGCTCGTCACCGCTCCTCGACGACGTTCTGCGACACGCCCTCGGAGGCAGGCTCGAGCGCTCCGACCCCGTCGCTCGCGACCGCTACCTCTTCTACACGGCCTGTACGCGCGCAGCGGCGCAGCTCGTCCTCGTCCGGCAGGCGACCTCGGAGGACGGAGTCCCGCGCGCGCCGAGCCCGTTCTGGGAGGAGGTCGTCGCGCTCTTCGACCCCGCCTCGGTCGCGCGGCACACGCGACGGCGCTCGCTCGCCGACCTCACCTGGCGGCTCGAGGAGGCACCCTCCGAACGCGAGCGACTGCGGTCGCTCGCCCGGATCGCCTCCCTCGACCTCGCCGAGGCCGGCGCCATCGCGGCTGCGAACGGCTGGACTCGACGGTTCGAGCGGGCACGGGACGCGTTCGCGCGGGAGACCCGACTCTCCGCCGCTGCCCTGGCAGGCGGCTTGGGGATCCGGACGACCTTCCCGGCGACGGAGCTCGAGCGCTTCGCGGACTGCTCGGCGGCTTGGCTCGTCGAGCGCGTCATCGATCCGAAGAAGATCGACGCGGAGCCGGATGCGCTGCTGCGTGGGTCGGTGATGCACACGGCGCTCCAGCGCTTCTACGCGGCGCTCCCGCGCGAGCTCCACGCTGACCGAGTGACTCCGGAGAACGTCGATGCCGCGCTCGCGCTGATGCGCCGGTGCGTTGACGACGCCTTCGAGACGGGGGTGCGGTTCGACCTGACGCCCGTGCAGGCGGCGGAACTGCGTCAGACGGTGCTCGTCGACCTCGAGGGCTTCGTCCGCGACGAGGCCGAGGCGAAGCTGGCCTTCGTCCCCAGGAGGTTCGAGGTCGCATTCGGATCCGAGCGCGCCGCGCCCGAGCTGCAGCGCGGTTTGCCGCTCGGCGAGGGTCTCTACCTCTCCGGGAAGATCGACCGCATCGACGTCGACCCGTTCAGCGCGCGGGGCATCGTCCAGGACTACAAGTCGGGGAAGGGAGCGCACTCGGCGCGCGAGATCGAGCGCGAGCTCCGGCTCCAGATCCCGCTCTACGTGCTCGCGCTGCGCGACCTCATCGGTCTCGAGCCGCTGGGCGGCGTGTACCGCGCGCTCGCGGGCCGCCGCACGACGCGCGGGATGCTGCGGGAGTCCGCGCGCGAGGACCTCCCGGGCTTCGCGCGGGAGGACTACCTCGACGAGGACGCGTTCTGGGCTCAGGTCGACGCGGCCCGCGAGCGCGCGACGGAGTACGCGCTCCGGATTCGCAGCGGAGACGTGCAACACGATCCGAAGGGTGGCGAGTGCCCGGCCTGGTGCGACCTGTGGCCGATGTGCCGGGTGGAACGGTCATGAGCGCGGTCGAGGAGCGTTCGGCCCTGCTGAACGACGAGCAGCTCGCGGCCGTCGAGGCGACCGGCGACGTGTTCGTCTCCGCTGGCGCCGGGACGGGGAAGACCTCGGTGCTCGTCGAGCGGTACGTCCGTGCCGTCTGCGAGCGGGGGCTCGACGTCGATTCGATCCTCGTCATCACGTACACGCGGAAGGCCGCGGGCGAGCTCCGGAGCCGCATCCGCGCAGCGCTCGTGGAGCGGGGGCGCACAGACCTCGCCCGCGAGCTGGACGGCGCGTGGATCTCCACCATCCACGGCTTTTGCAGCCGCATCCTGCGCCTCCACCCGTTCGCCGTGGGGCTCGACCCGCGGTTCCGCGAGATCGAGGAGGCGGGAGCGGCGGTGCTCCGCGGCGAGGCCTTCGAGCGCGCGCTCGAGGCGTTCTGCGCGGACGGCCGGCCCGAGCGCCTCCGGCTCCTCGCCACGTATCGCGCCGACGGACTGCGGAGGATGCTGACGAGCGTGTACGAGACGCTGCGCTCCGCCGGCCGCGAGCTCGTGCTCGAGCTCGGCGAGCGGCCGGATCTCGCCGAGGCGGTCTCCCGCTACCGGGAGGAGGCGGCGGCGCTCGCCGGCGATCCGGACGCGACGGCGAACCAGCGGGAGGCTGCCGGTGAGGCGCTACGTCTCGTCGCGGGCGGGAGCGCGCCGGAGCGGTTCGTGGACCTGAGCGGGCTCGCCTGTCGGGGCGCGCGGGCTGGGTCGTACGAGCGAGCGCGCAAGGCGCTCGAGCAGGCCGCGCTCGAAGAGCTCGCCGCGCACGACCGTGAGCTCCTTCAGGAGCTCCTCGAGGAGTACGCGCGCGCCTACGCGGATGCGAAGCGCGCGGAGTCGGTCGTCGACTTCGAGGATCTCCAGCTCGCTGCGCGAGACCTCCTGCGGGGAAACGTCGAGGCGCGCGAGGCGGTGCGGGCGCGCTTCCGGCTCGTGATGGTCGACGAGTTCCAGGACACGAATCGTCTCCAGTGCGAGATCGTCGACCTCGTCGCCGAGCCGGGCGTGACGGAGGTGTTCACGGTCGGCGACGAGTTCCAGTCCATCTACGGCTTCCGACACGCCGATGTCGAGGTCTTCCGCGAGCGACGCGAGCAGGCGCCGAACCTGCTCACGCTGACTCGCAACTACCGCTCGCGCCCGCAGGTGCTCGCCGCCGTGAACCACCTGTTCGGCGAGGCGTTCGGCGACGAGTACCAGCCGCTCACCGCCTCTGCCGAGTTCGCGGACCCGATCTTCGGCCACCCCGTCGAGCTGCTCGTGACCGACAAGGCGAGCTTCCGCGAGGCGGGGGAGGACTGGCGCGAAGGCGAGGCGCGCGCGCTGGCGAGCCGCGTCGCCGAGCTCGTCGCGTCCGGCGAGGCGCTCCCGGGTGAGATCGCGGTTCTCTTCGCAGCGGGGACGGACGCGGAGCGCTACGAAGAGGCTCTCCGCCGGGAGGGGCTTCCGACCTATCGAGTGACCGGTCGGGGCTACTTCGGGCAGCAGCAGGTCGCCGATCTGCTCGCCTACCTCCGGCTCCTCCACAACCGCTACGACGACGTCGCGCTCGTCACGGTGCTCGCTTCCCCGTTCGTCGGCGTCTCGAACGACGCGCTCGTGCTCCTGCGCCGCGCGGCCCCGCGTCGGCCGCTCTACACCCCGCTCGAGCGCACAGAGCTCCCGCAGGGGATCTCCGAGAGGGACGGGCAGCTCCTGCGCGCGTTCCGCCAACGCTACGAGCGCCTCGTGCGCCTCGCGAGCCGGGCGGGGCTCGAGCGGCTCTGCGAGCAAGTCCTCGTCGAGCACGACTACGACCTCGCCGTGCTGGCTCGGTGGGACGGCTCGCGCCGGTACGCGAACCTCCGGAAGCTCGCGCGACTCGCGCGCGAGTACGAGGCGATCCGTGGAAGCGATCTGCCCGGGTTCGTCCGCTTCGTCCGCGAGCAGGACGCCCTCGGCGCGAAGGAGCTGGAGGCGGTCGCCGAGGAAGAAGGGGCGGAGGCCGTACGGCTCCTGACCATCCACGCCGCGAAGGGGCTCGAGTTCAAGGTCGTCGTCGTCGCGGACGCGGGCCGCGACACCGGGGGGCCGAAGAGCGGCGACGAGATCGTCGCGCTCTCCGATGGGCGCTTCGGCTTCCGCGTCGTGCATCCGACGCGCGGAGATCGGAGGCCCGTGTTCGGGTACGAGGACGTGCGCGAGGCGGCGCAGGCGCGGGACCGCGCGGAGCGCCTCCGCCTGTACTACGTCGCGATGACCCGCGCGATCGATCGGCTCATCGTCTCCGGGGCGATCGATCCGACGCGCGCCGCGGATCGCGAGACGCCGATCGGGTGGGTGCTCGAGCGGCTGGCGGCGGAGGACGAGGTCGGCCGAGCCGGCGACGATCCGGTCGAGCTCGAGCGGGGCGAGGCCCGTTTCCTCGTGCGCGTCGTCCGACACCGGCAGCCCGAGCCCGTGCCACCCGCCTCCCGGGAGGTTGCCGACTCGACGACGCAGCTCGCGCTGTTCGCCGATCTCCCGGAAGGTCGAGTCGCTCCGGGCGTCTCGCTCCCGCCGCTCGAGGCGCCGCCGGCGCCGCCCGTGCACGACGTGCGGCGCCTGTCCTACAGTGCGCTCGCGCTCTTCGAGCGCTGCTCCTACCGCTACTTCGCCGAGCGGGTGCTCGGGTTGCGGTTCCGGCCAGGGGGCGAGGAGGCTGCGTCCAGGCCGCGCTTGGCCGGACACGAGATCGGCGACGCCGTCCATCGCTTGCTCGAGCTCGTCCCGCTCGGCGCGCCCGCCGCGCCGCCCCGGCCCGAGCTCGAGGCGCTCGTCCGCGGCTTCTATCCGGCGGTCGCCGAGGACGAGCTCGAGCGGATCGCGAGGCTGGTCGAGGCGTACTGTGACTCGTCGCTCGCCCGACGGCTCGCCGCGCTCGACGGAGCCTCCCCCGAGCGCCCGTTCGTGTTCGAGCACGACGGCGTGCTCTTCCACGGCCGTCTGGACGTGCTCTGGCGCTCTGGCGATCGGGCCCTCGTCGTCGACTACAAGTCGAACGTCCTCGACGGGGCCGATCCGGTCGAGGTCGTCGAGAGCGAGTACCGCCTCCAGCGCCTCGTCTACGCGCTCGCCTGCCTCCGCGCCGGCGCCGGCGAGGTCGAGGTCGTGTACCAGTTCCTCGAGCGGCCGGAGGACGTCGTCTCGAGGACGTTCGTGGGCGCAGACGCGCCCCGGCTCGAAGACGAGCTCTCGCGGGCAATCGCACGCATCCGGGCCGGGGACTTCCGGCCGACGCCGAGCGAGCTCGCGTGCGCGGACTGCCCCGCGCTCGCCGTCGTCTGTGCGGGGCCACTCCTGCCGCTCGGCCGGTAGCCTCGCGCCGATGCGGCAGCCCTCAGCGACCTCCTGCGAGCGCCGGGAGCGACTCGCGCCGGGCAGTGGCGCGTAGCTACGTCTCCGAGGCGCGCCGGCGTGGGCTCGGGCGCCGGCGCGAGCGCATCGGCCCGATCATCGAGCGCCTCGCCGCCGAGTACCCGGACGCCGGGATCGCGCTGCGCTTCCGGAACGATCTCGAGCTCCTCGTCTCGGTGATGCTCTCCGCCCAGACGACGGACGCGACCGTGAACCGCGTCACCGCCTCCCTCTTCCGCAAGTACCGCCGGCCGGAGGACTACCTCGCCGTCCCGCGAGAGGAGCTCGAGCGCGACATCTACGCGACCGGCTTCTACCGCCAGAAGGCAAAGGCGATCCGCGGCGCGATGCAGATGCTGCTCGAGGAGTTCGGCGGTGAGGTCCCGCATCGGCTCGAGGACCTCGTGCGGCTCCCAGGGGTCGCCCGCAAGACGGCGAACGTCGTCGCCGCCGAGCTCGGGCACGCGCAAGGGATCGTGGTCGACACGCACGTGCGCCGCCTCTCGCAGCGACTCGGCCTGACGCGTCACGACGACCCCGTCAAGATCGAGCGCGATCTCCAGCGCGTCGTGCCGAGAGCCGACTGGGCGCGCTTCTCGCACCTCCTCATCTGGCACGGGCGGCGCGTGTGCCACGCGCGTCGACCGCGCTGCGAGGACTGCGTCCTCGAGGACCTCTGCCCGTCGAGCCGGCTCCGCTGAGCGCTACGAAGCGCGTGCCTCGGCCGGCGCGGCCGCGTGCTCCTGCTCCTCGAGCCAGCGCTGCGCGTCGAGCGCGGCCATGCAGCCGGAGCCGGCGGCGGTGACCGCCTGCCGGTACACCCGGTCCTGGACGTCGCCGGCGGCGAACACACCCGGGACGTTCGTGCGGGTGGATCGAGGCTCGGTCACGAGGTAGCCCTCCTCGTCGTGGTCGAGCCAGTCGACGAAGAGGGATGTCGCCGGGTCGTGGCCGATGGCGACGAAGAGCCCGTCGGCCGCGAGCTCGCGCGTCTCCCCGGTGACGGTGTTGCGCAGGCGGACGCCGGTCATCCCGCTCGACTCGTCTCCGAGCACCTCCTCGACGACCGCATTGAGCACGAACTCGATCTTCTCGTTCTCGCGCGCCCGGTCGACCATGATCGGGGAGGCACGGAACTCCTCGCGGCGGTGCACGAGGTAGACCTTGCGCGCGAAGCGCGTGAGGAACGACGCCTCCTCCATAGCCGAGTCGCCGCCTCCGACGACGACGACGACGCGGTCGCGGAAGAACGCGCCGTCGCAGGTTGCGCAGTACGAGACTCCCCGCCCTTGCAGGCGCGCCTCCGACTCGAGGCCGAGCTGCCGCGCGGTCGCGCCGGTGGCGACGATGACCGCCTCGGCACGGTACTCGGCGTCGCCGACGTAGATGCGAAACGGGCGCTCCGAGAAGTCGACCCGCGTCACGTCGTCGGTCACGAACTCGGTGCCGAAGCGCTCCGCCTGGCGGCGGAAGTCGCTCATCATCGACGGGCCCATCGCCCCGTCCGGGTAGCCCGGGTAGTTCTCGACCTCGCTCGTGATCATGAGCTGGCCTCCCCAGTTGAACCCCTCGATGACGAGAGGCTCGAGGTTCGCACGGGCGGTGTAGAGCGCCGCCGTGTAGCCGGCTGGGCCGCCGCCGATGATGATCACGTTCCGGACGTCACTCACAGGCTGCTCCACCCGGAGAGTACCCCGACGGGCGCGGCTGCCAGCGTGCGAGCGAACGGCCCGGCGGCGGGCTGCCGGCAGCGTCACGCCGCGTCGGCGCCCGCGGGGAGCGCCTCGAGCGCGGCCGGCTCGTCCTCGACGAGCTCGGCCGCCGCGAGCTGGCGCGTCTGCCGCTCGACGGGCGGAAGCTCGGGGAGCTCGATTCCGGTGATCCCGTGGCGCTCGAACCGGCGAGCCTGCGGGAGCACCTGGCGCTCCAGCGAGCCAACCGACTCGTTGTACGCCTTGACCGCACCGTCGAGGGACTTCCCGAGGCGGGCGAAGTGGGTGCCCATGGTCGCGAGCCGCTTGTACAGCTCGCGCCCGAGCGCGTTGACCTCGCGCGCGCTCTCCGCGATCGTCTCCTGCTGCCAGCCGTAGTGGATCGCGCGGAGGAGGCCGATGAGGTTCGTCGGCGAGGCGGGGATGACGTTGTTCGCGACTGCGAGCTCGACGAGCGAGCCGTCCTGCTCGAGAGCGGCGCGCAGGAACGTCTCGTCCGGCAGGAACATGACGACGAACTCGGGGGCCGCCGGGAGCTGGCGCCAGTACGCCTTCTGCCCGAGCCGCTGGATGTGCTCGCGAACGTGCCGCGCATGGTCGGCCAGCCTCGCTCGCCGCTCGTCGTCGCTCGCGTCGTCGCGGAACGCGTCCAGGTACGCGCTGAGCGGCACCTTCGAGTCGATCACGACCTGCTTTTGGCCCGGCAGGTGGACGATCACGTCGGGTCGGAGGACGTTGCCGTCCTCGTCGCGCGTCGAGCGCTGCTCCTCGAAGTCGCAGTGCTCGACCATCCCTGCGAGCTCGATCACGCGGCGGAGCTGGATCTCGCCCCAGCGCCCGCGCACGTGCGGGGCGCGGAGCGCCGTCACGAGGTTGCCGGTCTCGGCGCGGAGGCGCTCCTGGTCGGCGCGGAGCTGCTGGACGCCCTCCTGGAGCCGGCCGTACGCCTCCTGGCGCACGCGCTCGACCCCGCGCAGGTGCTCGTCCATGCGCTCGAGGGACTCCTTGAGCGGACGCACGTGCCCCGACAGCCGCGCCTCGGCGAGCTCGAGGAAGCGAGCGCTGTTCGCATCGAGGGCCTCGATCGAGAGCGTCTTGACGGCAGTCTCGAGCCGCTCGTCGACGGCTCGTCGCTCCGCCTCGAGCTCGGCCCGAGCGGCCGCGAGCTCGCTGCGGAGCGCGATCACCTCGTCGGTGCGCGCTCGCCGCTCGGCGAGCGCGGGGCGGACGAGCACGTAGACGCCGAGGGCGCCAACGACGAGACCGATGACGAGCGCGACGATGACCATGTCCACTCCCACCGTAATCAGGCGGGCGGACGGCGGTTCGTACGGCCAAAGTCGCGCACCGCGGGCGCTGCTACGCTCGTGCGTCGATGGCAGACAAGCCACGTGTCAAGGCGCCGAAGCAGCGCACGCACACGACGCAGAGCGCGGACCGCAAGCGGACGGCGATCGTCGCGATCGTCGCCGGGCTCGGGCTCCTCGCAGGCGTCTTCGCAGTCCTTGCCCTCACCTCGCTCGCAGGCGGCGGGAACGACCATGCGGCGCAGGAGGAGAAGGCCCGAACCGCCCTCGAGGCCGCGGGCTGCACGCTCCAGGTCGCCGACGCGCTCGAGGGCAGGCACTCCATCACCGACCCCGACGGCGTCTCGGACGAGTGGAACACCGATCCGCCGACGAGCGGCCCGCACTACGCCATCGCGGCCATCTTCGGGATCTACGAAGAACCGCTCCAGATCGCGAGGGTCGTCCACAACCTCGAGCACGGGGGCGTTTTCATCCTGTACGGCCCCGACGTGCCCGAGTCGACGGTCGACGAGCTCCGCGCCTTCTACGCCGAGAACAAGACGGGGACGATCATGGCGCCGTACGAGAAGCTCGGCGACGAGTTCGCCTTCGGCGCGTGGGTCGTGCACGACGAGGGCGGCAACGGCTACCTCGCGAAGTGCAAGGCGTTCGACCAGGAGGCGGCCGACGCCTTCCTGGACGCCTTCCGGTTCCGGGGCCCGGAACGCTTCGACCCGAGTCAGCTCCAGCCGGGGCTGTAGCGGCTCCCGCGATGCCGGGGGCGGGACTCGAACCCGCACGCCCCCGAGGGGACACCCGCTTTTAAGGCGGGCGCGTCTCACCTGTTCCGCCACCCCGGCGCGCCCAGTCTACGGCGTCGCGCCGAGACCTCGTCCTAGCCGTGGGCGCGGGTACACTCGGCGCGCCGTGGCGAGCTTGCCCGAAGCGCTTGCCGAGACCCGCCTCGAGTGGGACTCCCCGCTCTACCGGATGGCGGTCGCGCAGTTCGATCAGGCGGTCGAGCACGCGGGGATCCACGAGGACTCAGCCGAGCGGCTCCGCTACCCCGAGCGCTCGATCATCGTGAGCGTCCCGGTGCGGATGGACGACGGCCGCACCGTCGTCTTCCCCGGGTATCGCGTCCAGCACTCGAGCATCCTCGGCCCGACGAAGGGCGGCGTGCGCTACGACGAGGACGTGACGCTCGGCGAGTGCGCCGCGCTCGCCATGTGGATGACGTGGAAGTGCGCTCTGCTGCGGCTCCCGTACGGGGGCGCGAAGGGCGGCGTGCGCTGCAACCCGCGCGCCATGTCCCAGGGAGAGCTCGAGCGTCTCACCCGGCGCTTCACGTCCGAGCTCCTGCCGATCATCGGGCCGCAGGAGGACATTCCCGCGCCGGACATGGCGACGGACGAGCAGACGATGGCCTGGATGATGGACACGTACTCGATGCAGTCGGGGTTCGCGGTGCCGGAGATCGTGACGGGGAAGCCGATCTCGATCGGCGGCTCCGTGCTCCGGATGGAGGCGACGGGCGCCGGCGTCGTCATGGTCGTCGCTCGCGCCTGCGAGCGGCTGGGCTGGCGGCTCGAGGATCAGCGCTGCGTCGTCCAGGGGTTCGGCAACGTGGGGAGCGTCGCCGCGCGCGAGCTCACCGAGCGCGGCGCGCAGGTGATCGCCGTCTCCGACGTCTCGGGCGGGTTGCACGCAGAGGATGGCCTTGCGATCGAGGAGCTCGAGGCGTACGTCCGGAAGCACGGCTCGCTCGCGGGCTGCGAGGCCGGTCGGCGGATCTCGAACGAGGAGCTCCTCGAGCTCGAGTGCGACATCCTCGTCTTGGCGGCGCGGGAGGATCAGGTCACAGGCGAGAACGCCTCGCGCGTCCGCGCGCGCATGATCGCGGAGGGGGCGAACGGGCCGACGACGCTCGAAGCGGACGAGATCCTCGCGGCGCGCGGCATTCCGGTGCTCCCCGACGTCTTGACGAACGCGGGCGGTGTCACCGTCTCCTATTTCGAGTGGGTGCAGGACCTCGGTCGGATCTTCTGGACGCGGGACGAGATCCGCGCGAAGCTGGCGGAGAAGCTCGCGGACGCGTTCGATCGGGTGTGGGACGTCTCGCAGGAGCGCGGGATCACGCTGCGCACGTCGGCGCTCGTCGCGGGGATCCGCGACGTCGCCGAGGCGCTCGAGGCGCGGGGACTCTTCCCGTGAGCGTCGTGCGCGAGGCGATGGTGCGCGACCCGGGCCGGCTTCCTGCCGACGCGTCGGCTCAGGCCGCGGGCGAGCTGCTCCAGCGTCCCGAGGTGCGCGCGATCTTCGTCACCGAGGACGACCGGCTCGTGGGCGTCGTGACGCGCAAGACGCTCGTCCGCGAGGTCGTCGCCACCGGCAGCGACCCTCGCTTGACCCGTCTCGGCGATATCGCCGAGGAGCCCCACCACGTCATCGGCCCGGACGTCCCGCTCGAGGAGGCGTTCCGCTTCCTCGAGGCGCACGACGCCGAGCGGGTGCCCGTCGTCGACGACGACCACCGGCTCATCGGCGTCCTCTCGCGCAGCGTCCTCCAGCGCAGGCTGGCCGAGGAGGCCGAGCCGGAAGCGGGCGAGGACGAGGAGCCGGAGCTTCCTCCCGCCGCGTAGGCGTCTCGGCAGGGCTCTGCGACATCCGCGGGCAGCGGGAGTGTGTGCTAGCGTGTGTGTATGCGTCTGCACATTACGCTCTCGGACGACCTCGTGCGCGAGCTCGATCGGCGCGTCGGGCCGCGGCGGCGGAGCGGGTTCATCGCCGGCGCGGTTCGTCAGGCTCTCGACGACGAGCGCCGCTGGGAGGCGATCGAGGCGGCGCTCGGCGCGATCAACGACGAGGGGCACGACTGGGACGCGAACCCGGCCGCCTGGGTTCACGAGAGTCGGCAGCGCGACGGTGGCCGTGTCGGCTGATGGCGGCCGTCCTTCTCGACACGACCGTCCTCATCGACCTCCTTCGCGGCCGCCCCGGCGCCGTCGCGCGATTGCGGGCGTTGCGATCCGCGGGCGACGTCCCGCACGCGTGCGCCGTTAACGTCGAAGAGATCGCACGCGGGCTCCGACCGGACGAGGAGCACGCGGCGCGAGCGCTCTTCTCCGGGCTCCGCATCGTGCCGCTTCGGACGGACGAGGGTTGGCGCGCCGGACAGTGGCGACGCGAGCACGCCGCCCGTGGCCTGACGCTCTCGCAAGCAGACTGCCTCGTGGCGGCGGCGGCGCTCGCGGCCGGCGCGCGGCTCGCCACAGGAAACCCGAAGGACTTCCCGATGGACGGCCTCCGGGTGGAGCACTGGCCTGCCGGCGAGTAATTCTCAGCAGCAGGTGTAGGCGCCGGGCGGGGCGGCGCCTTCTTCGGGCTCCGGAAGCTCGGCCGCGGCGAGCGCCGCGCCGTGCAGGATGTCGCGCTCGGAGACCTCGATCGCCGCCAAGCCGTACGCGTCCATCACCTCGCGCAGAACGACGAGGCCCCCGACGATCACGGGCGCCCGGCCCGGCTCGATTCCCGGAACGCGCAGCCGCTCCTCGAGCGTTTGGGCGGCGAGCCTGCGCAGCTCGCGCTCGACGGCCTCGCACGGGATCCGGTAGCCGTGCGTGCGCGTCGGGTCGTACTCGGCGAGGCCCTGGTCGAGGGTCGCGAGGGTGGTCACGGTTCCCGCGACCCCGATCGCATCCCGGGGCGTGAGCGGCGGCAGCAGCGAGCGAACGTGCTCGGCGGCCGCGGCGAGCTCGTCGGGCGCGGGCGGGTCGGAGCGCAAGAACCGCTCCGTCAGGCGCACGCAGCCGACGTCGAGGCTCGTGGCGCTCGCCACGCCCTCGCTCGAGGCGAGGACGAGCTCCGTCGAGCCGCCTCCGATGTCGACGACGAGCGTGCCTTCGTCGATCCCGTCGCGGCCGGAGGAGACGCCACGGAGCATCAGCGCCGCCTCTTCGTCGCCGTCGAGCAGCCGGGTCGCGAACCCGTAGCTCCACTCGATCTCGCCGAGGAACGCCTCGCCGTTCTCGGCGTCGCGCACGGCAGAGGTCGCGACCGCGAGAACGCGCGTCGCCCCGAGCTCCTCGGCCTCGCGGCGGTAGTCCGAGAGGCAGTTCCGGACGCGCGCGATCGGGGCGGGGAGGAGCCTGCGGCGCTCGTCCACGCCTTCGCCGAGGCGCGTGATCGTGAGGCGCCGAACGACCTCTTCGAGGCGACCGCCCTCGACGTCGGCGACGAGGAGGCGGGTCGAGTTCGTCCCGAGGTCGATCGCTGCGACGCGCGTCGGAGCCACTCAGGCGGGGAGGAAGGCGCGCAGCCAGCGGGTGCGAGCGCTCGCGCGCTCGAGCGCGCGCACGAGGACGGCGAGCTGCGCGCGGGACGCGCGCAACCGCGCGAGCGCCTGCTCGAGCTCGCGGCTCGAGGCCTCCGCCTCCGCGAGCAGGCGCTCCGTCCGCGCCGATCGCTCCGAGAACGTGGAGAGCTCCGCCGAGAGCGCTCGCCCCGTACGCTTCGCCTGTCGCCAGAGCCCGATCCCGCGGAGCACGGCGAGCGCCGCGGCGGCGAGGACGACGACGACCCCTGCGAGGAACGCTGCCAAGACCACGTGACGATCGTACCAGCGCCGGGATCGGATCCTCGAAGGCCTCTCTTGGATCCGAAAGAGACGGATGTAGCGCGTTTGACGCGGGAAGGCATGGACTTTAGGATCCGAAAGCGTTCTGTATTGGACACAATAACTGGAGGAGCACGGATGGCAGACGAGGGGCTGGACGGGCAGGAGCGCTGGGCGGGGATCGAGCGTCCCTACGGGACCGCGGACGTCGAGCGTCTCCGTGGACGCTTTCGTATCGAGCACACGATCGCGCGCCTCGGCGCCGAGCGGCTGTGGAGGCTGCTCCACGAGGAGGAGTACGTGGCAGCGCTCGGGGCGCTCACGGGCGCCCAGGCCGTTCAGATGGTCAAGGCGGGGCTGAAGGCGATCTACCTCTCGGGCTGGCAGGTCGCTGCCGACGCCAACCTCGCGGGTCAGACCTACCCCGACCAGAGCCTCTACCCTGCGAACAGCGCCCCCGCGCTCGTCGCGCGCATCAACAAGGCGCTCCTGCGCGCCGACGAGATCGAGGCGGCCGAAGGCACGAACGGCACGTACTGGCTCGCGCCGATCGTCGCGGACGCGGAGGCCGGGTTCGGCGGGCCGCTCAACGCGTTCGAGCTCATGAAGGCGATGATCGAGGCGGGAGCCGCCGGGGTGCACTTCGAAGACCAGCTCTCGTCGGCGAAGAAGTGCGGCCATCTCGGCGGCAAGGTGCTCGTGCCGACGAGCCAGTTCATCCAGACGCTCGTCGCTGCTCGGCTCGCCGCCGATGTGCTCGACGTGCCGACGGTGCTCGTCGCCCGGACGGACGCGCTCTCCGCCACGCTGCTCACGAGCGACGTCGACGAGCGGGACCGCGAGTTCCTCACCGGCGAGCGCACCTCCGAAGGGTTCTTCCGCGTGCGTCCGGGGATCGAGGCGCCGATCGCGCGGGCGCTCGCCTACGCGCCGTACGCCGACGTCCTCTGGTGCGAGACCTCGACCCCGGATCTCGACGAGGCCGCCGCCTTCGCCGAAGCCGTGCACGCCCGCTACCCGGGCAAGCTCCTCGCCTACAACTGCTCGCCATCGTTCAACTGGCGCCGGCACCTCGACGAGCGGACGATCGCGTCCTTCCAGCGCGAGCTCGCGGCGATGGGGTACCGCTTCCAGTTCGTCACGCTCGCGGGGTTCCACGCCAACTGCGCCGCGATGTTCGACCTCGCTCGGGGTTACGCGGCGGAAGGCATGAGCGCATACGTCCGGCTCCAGCAGCGCGAGTTCGAGCTCGAGGAGGCCGGCTACACCGCGACGCGTCACCAGCGCGAGGTCGGCGCCGGCTACTTCGACGCCGTGCTCGAGACGATCTCGGGCGGCGAGAGCTCGACGCTCGCGCTCAAGGGCTCGACGGAGCAGGCGCAGTTCGACGCAGCGTCGAGGCCATGACCTCGGCCGCCGCGGCAGGCGTTCGCGTCCTCGCGCCAGACCCCGACGGGGTGCTCGCGCCCGATGCGCTCGCCCTCGTCGCCGAGCTCGAGCGCGAGCTCGGTGAGCGTCGCCGCGAGCTCCTGCGCGCCCGGCACGAGCGCCAGGAGCGCCTGCTCGCGGGCGAGCTACCCGCGTTCCTCGAGGAGACCCGGGCCGTGCGCGAGGGCGATTGGCGCGTCGCGCCCGTCCCGGCCGACCTCCTGGATCGCCGCGTCGAGATCACCGGACCGGCGGGCGACCGGAAGATGGTCATCAACGCCCTCAACTCGGGGGCGCGCGTCTTCATGGCCGACTTCGAGGACGCGAACTCGCCGACCTGGAGGAACGTCGTGGGCGGGCAACAGAACCTCACGGACGCGATCGAGCGGACGATCAGCCTGGAGACCGCCGAGAAGCGCTACACGCTGAACGAGGAGGTCGCCGTCCTGCTCGTGCGGCCACGGGGCTGGCACCTCGAAGAGCGCCACGTCGAGATCGACGGTAGGCCCGTCTCAGCGAGCCTGTTCGACTTCGGCGTCTACCTCGCACGGAACGCCGAGCGGCTGCTCGAGAGCGGCAGCGGCCCGTACTTCTACCTCCCGAAGCTCGAGAGCCACCTCGAGGCGCGGCTCTGGAACGACGCCTTCTGCCTCGCGCAGGAGCGCCTCGGGCTCCCACGCGGGACGATCAAGGCCACCGTTCTCGTCGAGACCATCCTCGCCGCCTTCGAGATGGAGGAGATCCTGTACGAGCTCCGCGAGCACTCGAGCGGGCTGAACGCGGGACGCTGGGACTACATCTTCTCGGTCATCAAGAAGTTCCGCGCCCGCGAGGAGTTCGTGTTGCCGGATCGCGCCCAGGTGACTATGACGGTTCCCTTCATGCGCGCGTACACGGAGCTCCTCGTGCGCACCTGCCACCGCCGCGGCGCGCACGCGATTGGCGGGATGGCGGCGTTCATCCCGAGTCGGCGCGACCCCGCGGTGAACGAGGTCGCGCTTGCCCGCGTGCGCGAGGACAAGCGCCGCGAGGCGGGTGACGGGTTCGACGGCACATGGGTCGCGCACCCCGATCTCGTCCCTGTCGCGCTCGCGGAGTTCGACGCCGTGCTCGGGGAGCGACCGAACCAGCTCGAGCGCCTTCGCGAGGACGTCTCGGTCGAGGCGGCGGACCTCCTGAACGTGGCGGCGACGCCGGGTGAGATCACCGAGGGGGGGCTCCGTACGAACGTCTCCGTCGGCATCCGCTACATCGCCGCCTGGCTCCAGGGCGTCGGTGCCGCTGCGATCGACAACCTCATGGAGGACGCGGCCACGGCGGAGATCTCGCGCTCGCAGGTCTGGCAGTGGGTGCGCCACAAACGAGTCGGTCGCGACGACGTTTGCCGGATCATCGCCGAGGTGGCCCGCGGGCTTCCCGACGACGAGGTGCACCGCGAGGCCCGAGCGCTCTTCGAGCAGGTCGCGCTCGCCGACGAGTTCGTCGAGTTCCTGACGCTGCCCGCCTACGACCGGCTCCTCGAGCTCGAGTAGGGAGGGCGCGTGTCCGACGGGACGAAGGCCGACGACATCGCGCTCGCGCTCGAGGAGGCGATCGTCTCCGGCGAGATCCCGCCCGGGAGCGTCCTGCGCCAGGAGCACCTCTCCGAGCAGTTCGCGGTCAGCCGGACTCCGGTGCGCGAGGCGCTGCGTCGCCTCGCGGCGCTCGGCCTCGTCACCTTCGAGCCCAACCGCGGCGTGCGCGTGCGCAGCCTCTCCCGGGAGGAGCTGCGCGAGGCCTTCCTCGTCCGGGCCGAGCTCGAGAGTCTCGCCACCGAGATCGCCGCCACGAGGATGACCGACGAAGACCTCGCCGCGCTCGAGAACGCCGAGGTTCGGTTCAGTGACCTCACGCGCCGGCTCGTGGAGGCGAGTCATGCTGGCCGCCAGGACCTCGAGCTCGCGCGTGAGTGGCTGCACGCCAACCACTCGTTCCACGACGTGATCTACGCGGCTGCGCAGTCTCCGCTCGTCGAGCGAATGGCGAAGGCTGCGCGCAGGACGTTCCTCGTCAAGCCCTTCTGGGCGACGGGCGCCGATCTCGACGAGCTCTTCGAGAAGAACGATCACCAGCACCGAGCTATCCGCGAGGCGATCGCGGCGCGCAGCCCGGAGGGCGCGCGCGTCCTCGCCCGCGAGCACGTCCTCTCGTCCGGGCGCCTGCTCGAGGCGATCCTGGACAAGGTCGCCGCGCAGGCGCCCGAGCGCGCACCGGCGGGTGGGGTGGGCTACCGGCTGTAGCGCTCGCTGCCGTCGACGAGGACGCGCTCGACCTCGAGCTCACCGGAGAGGACGACGACGTCGGCGGGCAGCCCCGGGGAGAGGCGGCCGAGGCCGCCCTGGCCGAGGACTCGCGCCGGGACTGCGCTTGCCGCGGCCAGGGCCTCCGCGAGCGGCGCACCGAGAGCGTGGAGGGCGCGAACGCAGTGGAGGAGAGGTGCTGCCCCGCCGGCGAGCGCGCCGTCCGGCGTGAGGGCGCCTGGGGCGGCGGTCGCGTCGCTCACGAGCGCGATGCGACCCCGCGCCGCGCGCCAGGCGATCGCTGCGGTCTCGGGCGCGAGGTGGCGACCGTCGAGGATGAGCTGGACGACGACGTCGTCGCGCGTCAGCGCGACACCGACGAGCCCGGGGTCGCGGTGGTGGAACGGGCGCATCGCGTTGAAGAGGTGCGTGACCGAGCGGGCGCCGAGGTCGAAGGCGGCGTGGGCCTCCTCGGTGGTCGCGTCCGAGTGGCCGAGCGAGACCGCGACGCCGCGCTCACGGAGCTCCCGGATGAGGGCGCGCGCGCCGGGAAGCTCGGGCGCGAGGGTGACGAGGCGGACGGAGCCGGCCGCGAGCAGACGGCGGAGGAGATCGAGGTTCGGGTCGCGTCGGTAACGCGCGGGGTGCGCGCCGAGGCGCCGGGGCGAGAGGAACGGGCCTTCGAGGTGGACGCCGAGGATGTGTGGCGCGACCAGGCTCCTCGGGAGCCGGCGGAGGGCGGCGACGACCCGCGCCTCCGGCCCGGTGACGAACGTGGGGAGGTAGGCAGTGACGCCGCCTGCGAGGAGGAGCTCTCCGACCCGCCGGTAGCCGTCGAGGTCGGCGTCGACGAGGTCGATGCCGTCGAGACCGTTGACCTGGAGGTCGACGAAGCCGGGCGCGGCGATGCCGCGTCCGCGCGCGCGCGGCAGCCCGACTTTCGCGACGACGCCGTCGGCGACCTCGACGTCGCCCTCGACGAGCTGTCCGTCGACGAGCGCCCAGGCGACTCCGAGCCTCATGCGTGCATCATCGTGGCCGTGTCGATCCCGGGCACCTGGGCTATACTGCGATTCGCGACGCGGGGTGGAGCAGTCAGGTAGCTCGCCGGGCTCATAACCCGGAGGTCGCAGGTTCAAATCCTGCCCCCGCTACTCGAAGGGCCCCGCTCGGCGGGGCCTTGTTCCTTCCTCGGGGTGTCAGCGAGGTGAGGTGCCAGGCACCACCGCGGACAGGCCCTGTCGAACCGATCGCGTCTCCCGGACGAAGACGCCGCGATGACCGTCACTCGACAGGAGGTTCGACTCATGGCACGCAAGACGTATACGTTCGTCGCGGCGTTCGTCGCGGCCGGAGCGCTCGCGATCGGCGCCGTGGCCGCCACGACCGGGCCCGGGAGCCCTGCGGCGATGCCGCACTCGCATGCCGCTCACGCGGGTCACGCCGAGGCGATCGCGACCCTGCAGGGCCTCACGCGCTCGGATCTGCGGGCGCTCCTCGGCAGGCAGCTCGGTGAGCACGCGGCACTCGCGATGAACGCGACCAACCTGGGCGTCACCGGCTCGCCGGCCTTCCCGGCGGCGGCCGCGGCTCTCGATCGCAACTCGGTCGCGATCGCGAAGTCGATCGAGGCCGTCTACGGGAAGCAGGCCGCGAAGACGTTCCTCGACGGGCGCTTCCAGTGGCGCGATCACATCCGCTTCTTCGTCGACTACACCGTGGCGCTCGCAAAGGGGGACAAGGCCGGACAGGACCGGGCGGTGCGGAACCTGCAGACGTACACCATGCGTCACGGCGCCTTCCTCGCCAAGGCGACCGGTCTGCCTGCGAAGACCGTGCAGAACGACCTGCTCGCGCACGTGCTGCAGCTCAAGGGTCAGCTCGACGCGTACCACGCAAAGCGGTATGGCCGGGCCGTGCAGCTCTACCGGGGCGCGTACGCGCACATGTTCGGGACGGCCGACGCCCTTGCCACGGCGATCGCGAAGCAGAAGGGCCTCCCGGGCTAGGGGCCAGCGCTCGTGGAGCTCGTCCGAGAGCCGGTGACTCCGTTGCTAGCGTTGTCCACGGCGACGGCCACGCGCATGCGACGAGAGCACACGCACCTGTCCGACGAGGCGCTCGTCGCCCTCGTGGGGAGAGGCGACGACAAGGCTCTCGGCGAGCTCTACGACCGACTCGGGCGGATCGCCTACGGGCTCGCGCTCCGCGTTCTGCGCGACGAGCGTCTCGCCGAGGACGCCGTGCAGGAGGCCTTCCTCGGGGTGTGGCGCGGCGCTACCGGCTACCGGGCGGACCGCGCGAAGGCGAGCACCTGGATCCTCACGCTCGTGCACCGTCGCGCCGTCGATCTCGTCCGCCGTGAGGATCGTCGGCGGGCGGACCCGCTCGCGGAGGGCCGCGCCGCGGGAGAGGCTGCGTCCGCGGAGGACGTCGCCTGGCTCCGTCTCGAGCGCGAGCGTGTGCAAGGTGCGCTCGCCCGTCTGCCCGACGCACAGCGCGAGGCGATCGAGCTCGCCTACTACGGCGGGTTCTCGCAGGCCGAGCTGGCCGAGCGGTTGGGCGTGCCCCTCGGCACGATCAAGAGCAGGATGTTCTCCGGGCTCGCGCGGCTGCGGGAGCTTCTCGACGAACAGACCGGAGCATGGGACACGACCTTCACGACCTGACGGCTGCGTACGCGCTCGACGCGCTCGAGGCAGAGGAGCGCGCGCGCTACGAGCGCCACCTGGAATCGTGTCACCGCTGCCGCGACGAGCTTGCGACGATGTGGCGGACGACCGAGGAGCTCGCGATCGCCGCGTCCGGGCCGTCCCCGCCGGCCGAGCTCCGGACACGGATCCTGGCCGCCGCACGGGCGGAGGCGCAGGTCATCGTCCCGCTCCGGCGGCGCTCCGACCGGCTTGTGCAGGGGCTCGCCGCCGTCACCGCGCTCGCCGCGGCTGTCGCCCTCGGTGTCGGGCTCTGGGCGGCGAGCCTGCGCTCGGATCTCGACGAGGCGCGCTCCGCGCTCGCGACAGCACGGGCGGCGGCGGCGCTGCTCTCGGATCCTGGCAGCCGCGTCGTCTCCCTCGAGGCCGGCCAAGGGCGCCTGCTCGTCTCGCCGGACGGGCGTGCCGTTGTCGTCTTGCGGCAGCTCGAGCGGGTTGCGCCAGGCTCGACGTACCAGCTCTGGATCGTGCCCGACGGCGACCTCACGAGAGCGAAGTCCGGCGGGCTCTTCGAGGGTGGCGAGCCGCTCGCCGTCGCGCTCCTGACCGAGAAGGTCACACGAGGAGACGTCGTCGCCGTCACAGTCGAGGCCGCAGGTGGCGCTACCGCGCCGACGAGCGATCCGATCGTCGTGTCCGCTCCGGTGTGAGCGCGCTCAGCGGACGACGAGCACGTCGCAGGGCGCTGCGTTCACGACCGCCGTGGAGACGGAGCCGAGTAGGACGCGCGCCGCGACGTTGCGGCCGCGGGTACCGACGACGATGAGGTCGGCGTCGAGATCACGAGCCGTCTCGATGATCGCGTCCGTCGGGTCGCCGACGGCCTCGACGACGTCGGCCCGAATGCCGAGCGCGGCGAGGCGCTTGCGGCCCTCGAGCAGCACGCGCCGGCGCTCGTCGATCTCGTCCACATTTCCCCCCGGGGTGGACGGGAGGATCGAGCCCGCGGTGACGAGCGTGACACGGCCGTCCTCGGCCACGAGCTGGGCGGCGCGCTCGAGCGCTCGCCGGGACGACTCAGAGCCGTCGTAGCCGACGACGATCTCGCGCAGTTCGGAGCCTTGCCGCCTCGACCCGTCTTCCTCGCCGTTGCGCGCTGCCGCAGTCAGGCCGCGTCCGGACTCGTCGATGGCGCCGGGCGTCGTCATGGGCTCTCGCCGACGATACGCAGCCCGCGCGACGACGTGCGCGGAGACCGGCGTCGTGAGGAGGAGGAAGATGCCGATCAGGACGAGGCGAAGGATGATCTCGGGATCGCCGCTGACCGCGGACGCGACGAGAATGGCGATCACGCCGAGGACGACCGCCTTGCTCGTGGCGTGGAGCTGCGTGTAGACGTCCGGCATCCGCCGGATCCCATAGACGCCGACGGTCATCACGACGAGCGCGAGCACGACGAGAGCATCCGCGACCCAGGGAATCACGATCACCTGAACAGCTCCCCTTCGGACTCGTGGTACCGGGCGGCGGCGACGGTGGCGACGAAGGAGAGGAGCGCGAGCACGAGCGCCGCGTCGAGGAAGTACGGCACGCGCTCGACGTCGGAGAGGAGTACGAGCAATCCGATCACGATCAAGACGGCCATGTCGAGCGAGAGGATCCGGCTTCCGAGCGAGCGGGCGCGGATCACGAGGACGATGCTCGCCCCGAGGAGCACGGTCATCCAGACCGCGGCTGCGGTGAAGACGGCCGTATGCACTAGGGAACCACCCTCCGCTGGCAGTCCTCGTAGAAGCGCGCGAATCGAGCGCGCACGGCGTCGGGGTCGCCCGCGTCGAGCACGTGCATGAGCAGGCAGCGACGCTCCCAGTCGATGTCGACCACGCACTCTCCGGGCGAGAGCGTGCTCAGGTACGCGCTCATCACGGCTCCCAGCTCGGTCCGCTCGCCGAGCGGGATGACGACGATTCCCGGATGCTCGAGCGGTCTCAGGTGGAGCACGACCGTGGCGACGCGCCAGGTGCCGACCGTGATGTCGACGACGATGCGCCAGACGAGGCGCGGGAGGCCGATCGCGCGACGTACCAATCCCTCGATCGGGGCCGTCCTGTCGCCGAGGAGGAGGCGTCGGAAGATCAGGAGCGTCGTCGCAGACGCGCCGAGCCCGAGCGCGACGTCCCACGGGTCGAAGCTCGCGAGCGCAAGCGCGTAGACGACCGTCAGGAGGACGAGCGCGAGCACGGTCCGGCTCATTCGGGGCCTCCGACGAGCACCTCGGCCGCCGCACGGCTCGCCGCGAGCAGCGGCTCGGGCCAGAGGCCGAGCGCGAGGACGACCAGCGCGACCGCGAACGTGAGCGCGCGCAGGACGACAGGACTCGCCTCGCCCCCCGCCGCGACGCCGCCGGGGCGCCAGTAGACGTGCTGGTAGATCTGGAGCAGGTAGACGACGGAGAGGGCGCCGCCCAGGAAGAGGAGTGCGACGAGCGTGACGCTCGCGTCCTCGATCGCCGCCCGGAAGACCTCGAGCTTCCCGAAGAACCCCGCAGCCGGGGGTATGCCCGCGACGCTGATCACGCCCACGAAGAACGCCGCCCCGACGAGCCAGCCGCGGAGCCCCGAGGCGAGGAACAGAAGCACCTTGTTGAGGGAGTTCAGGATCGCGTACAGCACCGCGGCCGCGTACCCGATCGGCCCGCCGATCGCGAGCGCGATCAGGACGTACCCGACCTGGCCGATCGACGAGTACGCGATCACCTCCGGCGCGGTCCGCCGCGACATCGCCTGCATCGCCCCGTACAGGATCGTGATCACGCCGAGAACGACGAGGGCGCTCGCGCTGAACTCGAGCTCGCGTGGGAACACGTCGGCGCCGAAGCGGAGGACGCCGTACGTTCCGATGTTCGCGAGCGCGCCGCTCAGGATCGCGGCGACCGCCGGGCGCACGCTCGCGTACACGACCGGGAGCCAGAAGTGGAACGGGAAAAGACCCAGCTTGACTCCGAAGGCGACGAAGACGGTGACGGCGATGAGGATGACCGTGCTCGGCTCGACGTCCGCGATCCGCTCGGCGACCTGCCCCATCTCGAGCGATCCGGTCACGTGGTAGGTCGCCGCGATCGCGATCAGGAAGACGAACGACCCGAGCAGGTTGACGACCGCGAAGACGAAGGCGGCGCTGATCTGCCGCGGCCGGCCGCCGTACCCCGTGATCACGTACGCCGAGACCATCGCGATCTCGAAGAAGACGTAGAAGCTGAAGATGTCGCCTGTCAGGAAGAGGCCGGTGAGCCCGACGGTCATGAAGGCCACGAGCGCGGGGAAGAGGCGCGACTCGATGCCGGAGAGGACCTCATGGGCGAGGCAGACGACGAGAACCGCGAGCGTGAGGAGGGAGAACAGGACGCTCAGGGCGTCGGCGCGCAGTGTGATCCCGACGCCGACCGGCCAGCCTCCGGTGACGGTCTCGACCGGCCCTTCCGTCCAGACGCGGATCGCGAGCGCGGCGGTCGCGACGAGCGCGGCTGCGAGCGAAGCGACCGCGGCCCAGCCGACGGCCGGCCGGCGCCCGTCGAGGGCGGCGAGTGCGACGGCGGCAAACCACGGGATCGCGAGCGGCAGGACGAGCGTCACACCGACACCTCCTCCTGCTCGAGCTCCGCCTCCCGGCGGGCCTCCTCCTCCGCCAGGCGGTCGAAGTCGACGGCGAAGTGGGTCTCGTACACGCGGTAGGCGATCCCGAGCAGGAGCGCGGTCACGCCGAACCCGATGACGAGGGCGGTCAGCGTCATCGCCTGGACGAGCGGGTCGCTGACCTCGCCGTTCGGGAGCGGGTAGATCGGCGCCTTCCCGCGCGTGAGCCCGCTCGCCATGAGCGTGAGGTTCGCGGCGTGGGAGATGAGCACCATCCCGACGACGACGCGGAGCAGGTCTGTCTTCAGCACGAGGAAGGCTCCGGCTCCGAAGAGAACCGCGACGACAGCGGAGAGGAGGAGGATCACGAGCCGGCCTCCGAGCGGGCCAGGGCGACCGTGCGGAGGATCCCGACGACCGCGCCGAAGACGAGCAGGAAGACGCCGACGTCGAAGGCGACGGCTGTGATCAGCTCAAGCGTGCCGAGATGGATCACGTCGGCCCCCGGGGGAGGGGCGTGCGTGAGCAGCGGCTCCCCGCGCACGACGGACGAGAAGGTCACGACGAGGGTGATGAGGAGCCCCGCGATCGCGCCGACGGGGGCGAGGCGCACGGGCAGGAGGCGATCGGCCTGCTCCGCCCCGAGCACGAGGTACACGGCGATGACGCCGAGCGCGGCGATGACGCCGGCGCTGAAGCCGTCGCCCACGCTCGAGTACCCCTTTGCGAGAACGGCGGCGGCGATCACGATCGTCGGCGCGAGCAGGAGTCGCACGACCACCTGCGTCAGGAGCGACGTCACGAGAGCCTCCCTCTGCGGAGGAGCGTGGCGATGCCGAAGAACGCGATCGCGACCACGGTGATCTCGCCGAGCGTGTCGAGCCCGCGGAAGTCGGTGAGGATCGCCGTCACGACGTCCTTCGCGTGCGCGTCGGGGGTGAGGCGGACGTGCTCCTCGGCCACGCTCTCGCCGACGCTCGGGCGCGAGAGCGCGCCCCAGACGACGAGGAACGCGGCGAGCGCTGCCGCAGCCCCGACGAGCGGGTCGCGCCAGCGCCGCGTCGGGGGGGTCCTCAGCGCGGCGAGCCGCCTGAGGGAGGCGCGCGGCATGAGGGCGAAGACGCCGATGAAGAGCAGGGTGAGGGTCGTCTCCACGAGCACTGCGACGAGCGCGACGTCCGGCCCGCCGAGGAAGGCGTAGACGACGGCGAGACTGAAGCCGACGCTCGCGGCGACGAGGAGGAGCGTGAGGTGCTGACGCGGAAGCGTCGTGGCGATGGCTGCGAGCGCGGCCGTCGCCAAGACGAGGACGAGCGCCGTGTCGCCGCGGTCGAGCGATCCCACCGTGTACGCCCCGGCCGTCGGCGTTGCGAGCAGACCGAGCAGCACGAGGAGTCCGCCGGGGACGAGGATCGCCGCGATCCGCGTGCGGAGGTCGCGCACCTCGATTCCGTGGATGCGGTCAGAGGTCTCGTTGAGGCTACGGATCGTCGCGACGTAGACGCGCTCCGGGCCGAGCCGCTCGCCGAGCCGGGCGCACGTCTCCGCGGCCGCGCGCCAGACGCGCGGAGCCGCGAGCGCAGCTGCGCCGATCGCGTACGCGGAGAGCGCCATGAGGTTCTCCGCGCGCGCATCGAGGTGGTAGAAGACGTCGACCGAGGCTGCTGCGCCGAGGCTCGCCTCCGCCGCGGCGTTCGCGAGTGCCACGAACGGTTCGGGCAAGAGCCCGCCGACGAGGACGAGCCCGCCGAGCGCGACGACCGGCCCCGTGAGTAGGGCGCTCACGCGGTGGGCGGGAGCGCGCGTCGGGCCGAGGAAGACCCCGATCCAGAAGCGCCCGATGTAGGCGAAAGTCAGCGCCGCCCCGAGAATCGTGAGCACGGCGATCCCCGGCGACCGCTCGACTCCCGCCTGGAAGAAGAGCTCGTCCTTGAAGAAGCCGATCGTGAGCGGGAGCGCTGCGAGCCCCGCGGCGGCGAGGCCGCTGCCGAGGGCGAGGGCAGGCATCGCGCGACGGAGCCCGCCGAGTTCGGAGAGGCGGCGCTCTCCCGTCGCTTCCGCAACCGCGCCCGCCGTGAGGAAGAGCGCGCTCTTCGCGAGCGCGTGCGCGATGACGTAGAAGCTCGCCCCCACCACGCCGACCGTGTCGCCGAGGCCGTACAGGACGACGACGTAGCCGTACTGCGAGACCGTGGAGTAGGCGAGGAGCTGCTTCAGGCGATCCCGCGTGAGGGCGACGATCCCGCCGACGAACATCGAGGCGAAGCCGACGACGACGAGCCCGTCGAGGAGGAGCTCGCTCGTCTCGAGGAACGGGTAGATGCGCCCGAGGAGGAAGACCCCGGCCGCAACCATCGCTGCCGCGTGCAGGTACGCGGAGACGGGCGAGGGGGCGGCCATCGCGCGCGGGAGCCAGAAGTGGAACGGCACCTGTGCGCACTTCGCCAGGCCGGCGAGCGCCATCAGCGTCGCGGCGAGGGTGACCGTACCGCCTGGCTCGACGGAAGCGACGAGCTCGGGGATGGAGAAGGTTCCGTACTCCGCGTACAGGACGAGTGTCCCGATCAGGAGCAGCACCGCGGTGACCCCGGTCACGACGAGCGCCATGAGCGCCGCCGTCCGGGCCTCGGCCTCCTGCCGGTCGTACCCGATGAGGAAGTAGGACGCGATCGCGGTCAGGTCCCAGAAGACGAAGAGGAGGATCAGATCCCGGGCCGTGGCGAGACCGACCATGGACACCATGAAGAGGAGCAGCAGGCCGAAGAAGCGCACCTCGTCTCGATGCGGGCGCTGCTGGTGCTCGAGGTGGAGCGGGACGTACGCGCCGGAGTAGAGAACGACCGCGAAGCCGATCCCGGTGGCGAGGAGGCTGTAGAGGACGCCCAGCCCGTCGAGCTCGAAGGAGAGGCGGAGGCCGAGGCTGGGCGCCCACGGCAGGTCGATGCCGGGACTACCGCTCCACCAGCCGGCGAGTGTGAGGACGAACGCAAGCGCTGCGAGGGCCGCGGAAACCCGGGCGGGGAGGCTCATCCCCGGCAAGCCTAGACGCCTGGGCGAGCCGGACCCAGCTCCGACGTGGTTGACTGGGGGTATGGCGATCCGTTCGGACGAGCTGCCGGTAGTCGACCCGCTCGAGATCAGCGGCCTCCGGGATCCGATCGGGGTCGTAAGCGTGTACGTGGACGCAGATCCGAAGGAGCAGGCGGCCGCGCGGCCGGCTTGGGTGGTGGCTACCGAGAACGGCCTGCGCGACGTTCGCGAGCGGGTGAAGGTCAACGGCGACCACGCCCGCTGGAAGGCGGTCTTCGAACGCCTCGACGAGCTGGAGCCCGAGCTCTCGGCGCTCCTCGATCCGCGCCGACCCGGCCGTGGACGGGCGCTCTTCGCCACGGTCGAGGGAGGAGAGCTGCGCACGGTCGCGCTCCACGTCCCGCTCAGAAACCACGTCGCTCTCGACGAGATCGTGCACCTCTCGCCCCTCGTCGCAGCGCTCGACCGCGGTCGGCCGGTCGGCATCGTCGTCGCGACGCAGGCCGATGTCCGAGTCCTCGAGCGTCGCCTCGGTCTCGTCGAGGAGCTCGTGACCGTCTCGCTCGAGCCCGACACGAGCGAGTGGCGCGAGCTGAAGGGGCCTGCCGCCGCGAACCCGGCGCTGGCTCAACACGCGGCCTCGCAGCGCGACCTGTTCGAGCGGAGGCTCGAAGAGCACCGCCTGCGCGCGCTCGACGACGCGGCGCGCCGTCTCGCGGAGCTCGCGGGCAAGCGGGGCTGGGAGCGTGCGCTCGCGGCGGGGGAGCGCCGGGCGGCCGACCGTCTCGCCGAGGCGCTCGGAGGCTCACGTCTGGAGATCTCGGTCGTCGACAAGAACGTGCACGGCCTCGCCCCGACGGATGTCGTCGCTGCGCTGGCCTCCGAGTTGGAAGACGAGGTGCGCCGACGTGAGGAGCGGCTCGTTGCGCGCGCCCTCGACGCGGCGCTCTCGGGGAACGCCGGAGCCCTCGGTCTCGCCGACGTCCTCGCGGCGCTCGAGGAAGGGCGCGTCGCGCACCTGCTGCTCTCGGAAGGAGGCACCGGCGAGGGGGCGCGCACCGCCGACGGCCGGCTCGTGCCGGCCGGCGTCGTTCCTCCCGGCGTCGACCCCGGGGAGCTCGTGCCGATCAGCGCGCTCGCCGAGCACCTCGTGCAGCGCGCGCTCGCGACGGACGCGCAGGTGACGGTCGTCTCCGCGCCGTCCGCGGAGCCGCTCCTCGCGCACGGCGGCGTCGCTGCGCTGCTGCGCTGGTAGATGCTCTCGCTGGTGGCGGGCTCGCCGCTGTGGGCGCTCTCTCCCGAGGACGTCCTCGCGCAGCTCGACTCACACGAGAGCGGGCTGGCGGAGAGCGAGGCGCGTCGCCGTCTCGCCGTGCACGGGCCGAACGAGCTCGAGGAGGTCGCCGGCCCGAGCGTCGCCTGGCTCCTGCTGCACCAGTTCCGGAGCCCCCTGATCACGATCTTGCTCGTCGCGGCAGCGGTGACCCTCCTCCTGGAGGAGTACCTCGACGCCGCGGTGATCGCCGCCGTGCTCGTCCTCAACGCCGTGATCGGCTTCACGCAGGAGTACAAGGCCGAGCGCTCCATGGAAGCGCTCCGCGACCTCGCTCGAGCGCGTGCGCGCGTCGTCCGGGACGGGCGCGAGCGGGAGATCGACGCGCGCGAGCTCGTCCCCGGCGACGTCGTCCTCGTCGAGACGGGGGCGAAGGTGCCGGCGGACTGCCGCATCCTGCACGCGGTTGCGCTCGAGGCCGACGAGTCGCTGCTGACGGGCGAGTCGACGACGGTGGTCAAGTCCGCCCAGCCGGTCCCCGCGGAGTCGGCGCTCGGCGACCGAGCGAGCATGCTCTTCACCGGGACGATCGTGACGCGGGGTCACTGCCGCGCGCTCGTCGTCGAGACGGGCGCCCGCACGGAGCTCGGTCGCATCGCCGAGCGCGTGCAGGAGATCGGCGAGCGGGAGACTCCGCTGCAGCGGCAGATGGCGCGCTTCGCACACGTCGTTGGGGCCGCCATCCTCGCGTCGTCCGCGCTCGGGCTCGCCGTCGGCGTGCTGCTCGGCGAGGATCCACACGACCTCTTCCTCGCCGTCGTCGCGCTTGCGGTCGCCGCGATCCCGGAAGGGCTCCCGATCGTGCTCACGCTCGTCCTCGCGATCAGCGTGCGCAGGATGGCGTCGCGCCACGCGATCATCCGGCGCCTCCCGGCGGTCGAGACGCTCGGAAGCTGCACGGTGATCGGGTCCGACAAGACCGGGACGCTCACGCAGAACCGGATGACCGTCACCCGCGTCACCGCCGGCGGCCAGGGCTTCGAGGTCACCGGAGGCGGCTACGAGGTGGACGGCGAGGTGCGTTCGCTCGAAGGCGAGAGCCCCTCTCTCGAGGAAGGGTCGCCGCTCTGGTGGACGCTCGTCGCCGGCGCTCTCTGCAACGAGGCGACGGCGGTGCCTGCCGGCGCCGAGTTCGACGTCGCAGGCGATCCGACTGAGATCGCGCTCCTCGTCGCGGCCGCGAAGGCCGGGCTCTACCGCGACGAGCTCGAGGAGCGCTACGTCCGCATCGCCGAGATCCCGTTCGTCTCAGAGGCGCGCATGGCCGCCACCTTCCATGCCTTCGACGGCAGGACGGTCGCGCTGGTGAAGGGCGCACCCGAGGTCGTGCTCGAGCTGTGCGTCGACGCCGAGGGCGTGGCGCTCGACCGCGACGCCGTGCGACAGGAGGCGGAGCGCCTGGCGCAGGAGGGCCTGCGCGTCCTGGCTCTGGCGCGCCGCGGTCTACCCGATGCCGAGGAGGCCCGCGCGCTTGCCGCGGAGGGAGTGCTGGACAGTCTGACCTTCCTCGGGTTGCAGGCGATGATCGACCCGCCTCGCGAGGAGGCGGTGGTCGCCGTCCGCGAGTGCCAGGAGGCGGGCATCCGCGTCGTGATGATCACCGGCGACCACGCGCTGACGGCGTCCGCGATCGCTGCAGCCCTCGGGATCGCTCCGGCGTGGGACGTGCTCACGGGAGTCGAGCTCGACCGCCTCTCGGACGACGAGCTGCGCGAGGCGGTGACGACGACGTCGGTGTTCGCGAGGGTCTCCCCCGAGCACAAGCTGCGCATCGTCACGGCGCTCCAGGAAAACGGCGAGACCGTGGCCGTGACGGGCGACGGCGTCAACGACGCGCCCGCGCTCAGAGCGGCGGACATCGGCGCGGCGATGGGCCGCTCCGGCACCGACGTGGCGCGGGAGTCGGCCGACATGATCGTCGCCGACGACAACTTCGCGAGCATCGTGGCCGCCGTTCGCGAAGGTCGCGTCGCCTTCGACAACGTCCGCAAGACGACCTTCTTCCTGATCTCGAGCGGCGCTGCGACGATCGTCGCCGTTCTCGCGAGCATCTTCGTCCGCTTTCCGCTCCCGCTCCTGCCGACGCAGCTCCTGTGGCTGAATCTCGTCACGAACGGCGTGCAGGATGTCGCCCTCGCCTTCGAGCCGGGCGAGAAGGACGTCCTCCGGAGGCCGCCGCGCCCCCGCCGCGAGGGCGTCATCTCGCGGGTGCTCTGGACACGCACGGCGATCGCCGGGGCGGTGATGGCGACGGGCACGCTCGCGCTGTTCCTGCAGGAGTGGTACCGAACGGACGACCTCGATCGTGCGAGGACGGTCGCGCTGACGACGATGGTGCTCTTCCAGGCCTTCCACGTCGGCAACTGCCGCTCGGAACACGGCTCGGCCTTCTCGAAGAGCCCGTTCTCGAACCGCTTCCTCTTCCTCGGCACTGCCGCGGCGCTGGCGATCCAGGTCGTCGCGCTCCACCTGCCGGCGACGCAGTACCTCCTCCGCGTCGAGCCGCTCGACCCCGCGATCTGGGTCGAGATGATCCTCGTCGCGTCGAGCGTCGTGCTCGCGGTCGAGCTGCACAAGCTCATCGTGCGCCGCCGCTCGGGAGCGCCCCCCTGACGGGATCAGCCCTCGGGCCGCGCGAGGAGCAGCTTCACAAGGTCGGTCTGGGAGACGACGCCGACGAGCAGGCCGCCGTCGAGCACGGGCAGCCGCTTGTGTCCCTTCTCCGTCAGCATCCGTACCGCCTCCCAGAGCTCGGTGCCCGCGTCGATGGTCTCGACGGGCGACTTCATGATCGCCTCGGCGGGCTGCGCAGCTGCCTCCGCGTACACCTCCTTGAGCGAGCTCTCGGACCAGACGTGGCGGCCGAGGACGCGGGGCCAGCGGAACGCCGTGTCCGCGACCGGCTCGTCGGTGATCTCGAAGTCGGTCTCCGTGACGATCCCCGCGATCCGGCCCTCCTCGTCGACGATGACGACCGAGCCCATGCCGCGCTCGAGCATGAGCCGGGCGATGTCCCGGACGGGCGTGTTCGGCGTCGCCGTGACCGCCGGCCGAGACATCACGTCGCGGACGACGAGGTGCTCGCCGGTCGCGGCCGGAGCCGGGAGGCGGACGACCAGCACCGAGCACGCCGTCCTGTGTGCGACGCGCTCGCTCACGCTCCCGAGCACTCGGATCCCGTGCAGGCCGCGGCTCCCCACGACGACGAGGTCCGCCGTCTCCGACGCGGCGACGAGCGCGTCCACCGGCGGGCGCTCGTCGCACTCGAGCGGCAGGCCGACGTCGATCTCGTCGGGCCGGATCTCTTTGCCCCCGGTCGCCACGAGCGCCCGCACGCGCGCGCCGACGCGCTCGCCGAGCTCCTTTGCCACCGCGGCGGCGCGAAGCGACTCGGGGGAGCCGTCGACGCCGACCGCGATCTCGGACGGAAAGCGCTCCAGGTCGGCGCGGCGGCGGGCGATGAGGACCGAGCAGGGCGCATCGTGGAGCAGGGAGGTGGCGACGCTCCCCAGGAGGATCCCGGCTGCGCGGCTGCGTCCGTCCTCGACCGCCACGAGGGTGGCGCCCTCGTCCTCGAGGATCCAGCGGAGCGCCCGGGCGGCGTCGCCGTCGACGATCCGGGCATCCGCGTCGGGCGCCAGCTCGCGCGCCCGGTCGATTGCGCGCTGCGCCTCCGCACGGAGCTCCTTGCGCCACTCGGGCGCGTGCAGGCCCGTCCGCGCCGCGACCTGCGTCTCGGCGATCGACGCGAGCACGACGGAGCCCTCGCCCGCGCGCAGTCGCTCGACCTGGCGGACGCCTTCCAGGCCGCGGCCGTCGCCGGCGACCGCGCACACGACGCGCTCGAAGAGGCGAGAGACCGCGTCGCCCATCGGCTCATTATCCCCGACGGCCACCGATCAGCTGCAGATCTGCGGGCCGATCGCCGCCGCGGCGATCAGCGCGCTCGTCACGAGGGCCGTGAACCACGCGACGGGCAGGTAGGCCGCGAATCGGCTCGAGCCGGTCACGTTCGCGAAGAGCGCGGCCATGACGACGAGTAGCCAACCGAGCGTCCCAAGGACGCCGAAGGTCGCGATGTACGCGTCGCCGGCCGTTCGCATGACGCCCGTGGTCGTGCTGACGCAACCCCAGTCGATCTCGAACCAGGACGGGAACGCGAGGAGCACAAGGATCGCGGCGAGCGGCGCGAGCACCACGACCTCGATCCACATCAGGCGCTCGGACGAGAGCGGCAAGCGCAGCCGGGGGGGCTTCCGTTCCGGCGAGGTCGTTCCGGACATGTGGCCTCCTTCCGTTCTCCGGCTCCACGCTAGCCCCGAGCGCGGCCGAGGGCATCCGCGAGGACGCGGATCGCCCTCGCGGGATCCACGCACGGGGCTCGGCATGCGGGTAGCGTCTCGACCATGGAGTACCTGCAGCTCGGCTCGAGTGACCTCGTCGTCTCGCGGATCGGCCTCGGGTGCAACAACGTCGGAGCTCGCATCGGTCGCGCCGAGACCCGGGCCGTGGTCGAGGCCGCGCTCGAGTGCGGGATCACGTTCTTCGACACGGCCGAGCTCTACGGCGGCGGGGAGAGCGAGCGCCTGTTGGGGGAGATCCTGGAGGGCCGCCGCGACGAGGTCGTGCTCGCGACGAAGTTCGGCTGGGGGTCGGAGCACGGGCGCGGCTCGGCGGCGGTCGTGCGCACGTCGATCGAGGGGTCGCTCGAGCGGCTCCGTACCGAGTACGTCGACCTCTACTACCTGCACAAGCCCGATCCGGAGACGCCGATCGCGGAGACGCTAACGGCCCTCGACGAGCTCGTGCGCGAGGGGACGGTGCGCGCGATCGGCTGCTCGAACTTCTCCGCCGTGCAGCTTGCGGAGGCCGACCAGGTCGCCCGCGAGCTCGGCGTCACCCGCTTCACCGTGCTCCAGAACCACTACAACCTGCTCGAGCGCGGCGACGACGCCGACGTCCTCCCGCTCTGCCGCGAGCTGGGCGTGGCCTACATCCCCTACTTCCCGCTCGCGAGCGGCCTCCTGACCGGCAAGTACCGTCGCGGCCAGCCGGCGCCCGAGGGCTCGCGCCTGGCCGGGCGGGAGCTCGAGGAGGAGCGCTTGGCCCGGGTCGAGCGGCTGGAGCGGTTCGCCGCCGAGCGCGGCCACACGCTGCTCGAGCTGGCGATCTCGGCCCTGGTCTCGACCCCGGAGATCGGCTCCGTCATCGCGGGCGCGACGAGGCCCGAGCAGGTGCGGGCGAACGCAGCGGCGGCGGGCTGGCGCCTGAGCGCCGAGGAGCTGGTCGCGCTCGCGGCGCTCTGACCGTGATTCCTGAGTAAGCCGGCTCCCGCGGGCGCCCTCGATCCGTCCGATCCGGATGCCAGCGTGCTTTGCGGTTGGGGGCACGCGACGCGGGAGGTTCACCGTGGCGGTGAAGCAGAAGCGCCGCTCGCAGCGGCGGCCGACGAGCGGGGTGCGGCATCTGCCCAGGCTCGAGATCGTCGCCGACGAGGAGACGCTGACGCCGTTCGGCGGCTCGGCCGTCGTCGGCGAGCTGGTGCGGAGGCTCGGGCTCATCCCCGCGCTCGACCGGGCGATCGCCGAGGCGCCCCGCATCGGTGGGCTGAAGCCGATCAAGGAGCGGCAGCGTGGGGCTTCGCCGGGCGCGTTGCTCGTCGCGCTCGCCGACTCGCTCTTGCTCGGCGGCGACGCGATGCAGGACCTGGAGCTCCTGCGCGCCGACGCGGCCGGCGCCGAGGTGCGCGCGGTCGAGGAGATTCCGGCCGCCTCGACCGCCGCCCAGCTTGCCCGCCGCTTCCGGCGCACGCACCTGCGCGCCGCCGAGGAGGCATTCGCCCGCGTCGCCAACTTCGACCGTCAGCTCGAGCGCGACCCGGCGCGGCCGGTCACGCTCGACTCGACTCCACCCAGGTGGAGGTGTACCGGCGCCGCAAGCCGGGCGCGCGTGTCAACTACAAGGGCGAGCTCGCCTACCAGCCGCTCGTCTGCTCCTGGGCGGAGCGGGGCAGGACGCTCTGTAGCGAGCTCCTGTCGGGCAGCGCCTCGACGGTTGGAGGCGGCGTCGTAGGCGTAGCTCGTCGTCTGCCCCGAGCTTGTGACGGCGGTCAGGCGGTCGAGCGGGTCGTAGGCGTAGTCGCTGGCGGCGCCGCGGGGTAGCTGCGGCGGGTGACGTTCCCGGCCGGGTCGTAGAGGTAGGAGAAGGTGTTCTGCCCGCGCGTCACCGTGAGCAGGCGGTCGAGGTCGTCGTAGGTGCGGGTCTCGGTTCCCTGCCCGTCCGTCATCGTCAGACGGTTTCCGACCGCGTCGTAGGTGAAGGTGACATCCGGAGTGGAGTCCGCGCGGTTGGCGCGGTCGTAGCCGTAGCTCGTCTGCCCGTCGCCGGGGGTGGGGGGCGATACCCTTTTCCGCGAGGCCGCGACCGGAACATGGAAGACGTGACCCCTTCCCTAACAAGCCAGGGGGGGATACGGAGGGGCCGGGCGGCGTCTCGGACTCCGTCACGCGCCGGATCTCTCCTACGCACCCGGCCCCGACCTGAACGCTGACAGACTCGCGAGCGGATGGGTAGATGGCCGTTCGGGACGTGTCGCTCGATCCCGCGCGTTCCCCTGCGGATCGCGAGGAATCGCGGATCCCGTCAGGCGCTCGCACTCCTCGCGGGCACGACAACCGCACCTGGCGGTGGTTGCGCAAGCGAGCGAAGGTCAACGATCTCCTTGCCGAACGGCACGAGCGCAGCCCCGGCCATCTTGAAGCTCGCGACCCCGAGCGGGATTCCGATGATCGTGATGCAGAGTGCAATGCCGGTTATGAGGTGCCCGAGTGCGAGCCACCACCCGGCGAGAATGAGCCAGAGGATGTTCCCGATCACGCTCAGCCCGACGTTGCGCGTGCTGCTGGGGACGAGTGCCCGACCGAACGGCCAGAGCGCGTACCCCGCGAGCTTGAACGCCTGCTTTCCGAAAGGGATCCCGATGATGGTGATGCACAAGATCACCCCGGCGATGACGTAGGCGATCGCCACCCAGATCCCCGAGAGGACGAGCCAGAGGATGTTCAAGATGACCCGCACGCTTGCTCCCTTCTCGTTGGAGTGGACTCTAAACGGGCCAGGGCGTCAGCGCTGCGTCTCTATCCCTCGATACGGGTCGTACACCGTCCGCGGGCACGCCCTCCAGAGGCCGAGCTTCTTCGCCCGCGCCCGCTTCGCGAGTGTCTCCAGTCGGTTCGCATAGCGACCGCGGCGACCGTCGTAGAAATACGGCGCTCCGGCCCCCACGGCGACAAGGCGGAGGTTCACGTTCACCCCGTCCGCGCGGATGACGTAGCGCAGGAGCCTCCCGTAGTCGTCCACGAGATCGGTCGCAGGTTCCGGCGCGAGATGCACCTTCGTCCCCACGGGCAGGAGCCGCTTCGTCGTCGCGGACGCCTGCGGCCCGTAGCACTCGGTGCCGAAGTAGACCTCGGGCGTGTCGATCTGGACGAGGCGAACACGCTGGCCGTTGCGGAGCACGACCGTGTCGCCGTCGGTGACGTGGTCGATGCGGTAGACGGTCTGCGCGGCGGACACATGCCCGCCGCCTGTGGTACTAGCCGCCAGCAACCCGAGGAGGAGTGCGACTCCGGCGAGACTTGCTAGCCGCCCAGACACACTGCGACTGCTTCTACTTGCTGCTCGGCGAGTGCCGCGTCATCGGGAGAGAGCTGGCCGCCCGCGCTCGGCTTGAACGGGCCGAAGACTGCGTACTGGCCCGCTTGCGCGGCGTATACGTCGACCGCGTCTGCCACAGCCTGACGAGCTTCAGCCTCGGACGGGAGAAGCGTCACGCGGATCCCGTAGAAGGGGCCCAGGGCGGGCTGTAGAAGGCGCGCCACAAGTCGTCGCTTCGCTTCTCGATGTTCGAGAGCCCGAGGTCATCGAGGCAAGCCAGCGGGTCGTCGGAGGTCGCACTTGTCGTCGTCGTCTCCTCCACCGCCACATCGACCTCGTCGTCGGATCCGCCTGCGAGCTCCCCGATTGCAAACACGGCAAGGCCTATTACCGCGACGACGAGCACGATCTTGGAGAGCCGCCCTTGGCGTACCATCCTGGCGCATCCTCGGCGACGTGCTCGCTGAACGCAACCGTTGTACGCTGCGTCCCGTGAACCGCCTTGCTGCGCTCGCAGTCGCCGCGCTGGTTCTCATGGCTCCGGTGAGCTCAGCGTTGGCAACCGTCGTTGCCGCACCGCCGCTCTACAAGAACTGCACCAACCTCAATAAGAAGTATCCCCACGGACTCGGCAAGCTCGGGGCGAGGGATCACACGAGCGGCACTCCGGTGACGAACTTCAAGCGCAGCACGAGGCTCTACAAGCTCGCGATGTCTTACAACCGTGGCCTCGATCGCGACAAGGACGGGATCGCCTGCGAGAAGGCGTGACCGCCTCCTGGCCTACGACCACTGCGTCCGGTCGATCCGGTCGAGCAACTCGTTCGCTCGCTCCTGCCGCTCCTCGATTCGGGCGAGCGCGGCGGCGATCTGCTCTAGGAGCTCGACGACACGGGCAAGGGCGAGCGAGACCTCGTCCGCGTCGGTCAGTTGCCCAGGCGCGCTTGGGGACGCCATCACGCCGGGATCAGCGCGAGCACGACAGCTAGGAGCACGAGCCCGGTGACGATCGACACGACGATCCAGCCGGACGCGAGGGCGAGGACGAACAGGATCGCGACTAGAACGACTCCGAGGACGGCGTCGTCTGTGGGTGGGGTGCGATCAGTGTCAGGTGTCTTGCTCGTGCTCATTGGCTCAGCGCGTCCTCGCATCCCTGAGAGAGGATCGCGCGAGCACGAGTACTGCGCTCGAATTCGGTCTCGGCCTGCGCTACGTACGCGGCTGCGAGCTGATTAGCGTAGTCCTCGACGTCCGACGCATAGATGTTGAGGAGCGGCCCCACTTCGTGTACGTACTCCGCCGGGCTCTTGCCGCTCGACGTGGGATCGCAGCCCGCAAAGGCCTCGTCATACAGGGCCTTCTCCTCCTCGGTTTCTAGTGCATCTCGGAACGGCTGTCCCTCTCCCGCACCCGCACTTGCGCTGCTCCCGGTTGAGGTCAGCTTCATCTTGTTCGTGGCGGTTCGGTCGCTGCTTGGACAGTCCGGTCCGCCGGTGAACTCGTTGAAGCTGAGTCCGAGATCGCCGTCCGGAGGTCACGTCCCTTAGCGTGGTGTAACTGAGCGTCGGACGGAGCCGGACGAGAGTCCGGCCACCGCGGCGCTCATCATCGTCGGCTCTGCCAAGAGTTCGACGAAAGGAGCACCACGATGGCCGAGGTCACAAGGATGACGGTCGACGAGGTCGTCAGCTACTTCCTCGAAGGAGAGGGAGTCGACGTCCTGCGCGAGAGCCTGCTGTGGGTGTGTCAGCAGCTGATGGAGGCCGAGGTGTCCGAGCTCGTCGGCGCCGAGCGCGGCGAGCGCGCACCCGAGGAGCGGCTCACGCACCGAAACGGCTACCGGCCGCGGCCGTGGCACACCCGCGCCGGCGAGCTCGAGCTCGCCATCCCGAAGATCCGTCGCGGGAGCTACTTCCCGAGCTTCCTCGAGCCCAGACGCCGCTCCGAGCAAGCGCTCGTGGCCGTGATCCAGGAGGCGTACGTGGCGGGTGTGTCGACGCGCAAGATGGATCAGGTCGTCGAGTCGCTCGGCCTTCGCATCTCCAAGTCGGAGGTCTCGAGGATCTGCCAGGGCCTCGACGAACAGGTCGACGCTTTCCGCAACCGGCCGCTCGAGGGTCGCTACCCATATCTCTGGCTCGACGCCAAGGTGGAGAAGGTCAGAGACGGCGGACGTGTCGTCAGGAAGTGTCTCGTCCTCGCCTATGGCGTGCATGAGTCGGGCTACCGGGAGGTGATCGGCCTCGACGTCGGAGAGGCCGAGACGGAGGCCTTCTGGCGCAGCTTCCTGCGCTCGCTCGTCGAGCGCGGCCTCGGCGGAGTGGAGCTCGTCGTCTCCGATGCGCACGCCGGGCTCAAGGCCGCGATCGCGCAGGTGCTCGGCTGTCCCTGGCAGCGCTGCAGCGTGCACTTCCTGCGCGAGGCGCTCGGACACGCGCGCAAAGAGCAGCAGGGCATGCTCGCCGCGCTCCTGCGACCACTCTTCAACGCCTCCTCGGGCGAAGCCGCCCGCGAGCTCGTCGGCGATGCCTTGGAGCGACTACGAGGTCCGCTGCCGAAGGTCGCCGCCATGCTCGAGGCCGCAGAGGAGGACCTGCTCGCCTTCTACGGCTTTCCCGCTGAGCACTGGACGAAGCTGCGCTCCACGAACCCGCTCGAGCGTGTCAACCGCGAGATCGGACGACGCACGGACGTCGTCGGCATCCTCCCCAACGACCGCTCGCTCATCCGCCTCGCCGCCTCGGTCGTGATCGAGCAGAACGACGAATGGCTGGTAGGGCGGCGCTATCTCAGCGCTCACTCCCTGGAGGCCGTCCTCGAGGGAGATAGACAAGAGCAAGAGCACCAAGAGGAGGTGCGCGAGCTCACCGCGGCCTGAGCAGCCAACGATGCCGGCGAGTTACACCACGTCCTGGGACTTGACTGCTCGCGACCTGTCCAGCCGCTGCCACGCCACCGCCCACCAGCCTCGCCGCAGCAAACAACGCTCAGATCGCGCTTATCCATGAATCACGGTCTGAGCACGGCTCGGGACCGCGCGCCGAGCGGCGCGGAACCGTTCGCGTCAGGCGATGTGATGCTAGCATCTGATGCATGCCAACCCGACGGACGACGCTCGCAGCAGACGGTGCCGACCTCGCAGTCCTCGAAGGCGAGGCGCGCCGCCGCGGTGTCTCGCTCGCGCAGGTGCTTCGCGAGGTCGTCGCGCGCGAGGCTGATGAGATTCGCGCGCGCCGGCGCCCGCGCTTCGGGCTCGCACATGGCGGTGGCGCGGCTTGGGCCTCCGTCGAGGACGAAAACGCCCCGGTGCGCGAACGCGGCGGGACCTGAGTGCCGCTCGTCCTCGACACGGGACCAGTCCTTGCGCTGCTCGATGCCGACGACCGCCACCACGCGGCCTGTCTCGCGATGGTGCGAAACGTCCGAGAAGATCTGGTGGTTCCCGCGCCGGTGCTGGTCGAGCTCGACTACTGGATCCTGAAGCGTCTCGGCCCTGCCGTCTGGCAGGTGTTCGTCGAGGACGTGGTCGAGGGCGGCTACCGTCTCCATCACCTCGACGAGAAGGACCTCGTCCGGGTCGCCGAGCTGGAGCGAGCGTACGCCGAGCTCGACCTCGGTTTCGTCGATGCCTCGGTGATCGTGACCTGTGAGCGGCTCCGCGAGACGAAGGTCGCGACCCTGGACCGCCGCGACTTCGCCGCCGTCCGGCCGGCTCACTGCGAGGCCCTGACGCTGCTCCCGGAGTAGGCGCCGCGCCGAACGGGTGAAGCGGGCAGAGTTCGTCCGTGCTGCTCGCGGACCTCGCCGACACCTCGGCCCGCGTCGCGGCGACCTCCTCCCGGCGCGGGAAGGTGGCGGCGCTCGGGGAGTGTCTCCGGCGTGCTCGCCCGGGGGAGGCAGCGATCGCGACCGCGTACCTCGCGGGCACGCTCCCGCAGGGGCGGATCGGCGTCGGGTGGGCGTCGCTGCGCGAGCTGCCGCCGCCCGCTCCGCCGCCGCCGTCGCTCGAGCTCGCAGAGGTCGAGGCCGCGCTCGCGGAGGTGGCCGCCCTCGCCGGCCCGGGCTCGCAGGCCGCCCGCCGGGAGACGCTCGGGAGCCTGCTCGCCCGCGCCACCGAGCCCGAGCAGCGCTTCCTGGTCGCGCTCCTCGCCAGCGAGCTCCGCCAGGGCGCGCTCTAGGGGGTGATGGTGGAGGCGGCGGCGGAGGCGGCGCGCGTCCCGGCCGCGGCCGTGCGGCGCGCGCTCATGCTCGCGGGCGATCTCGGGTCGGTGGCGGAGGCCGCGCTCGCGGACGGGGAGGCCGGGCTCGCCCGCTTCCGCCTCACCGTGCTCCGCCCGCTCGAGCCCATGCTCGCGCAGAGCGCGGCCGATCTCGGCGAGGCGTTCGCGCGCATCTCGCCGGCCGGGCTCGAGTGGAAGCTCGACGGGGCGCGGGTTCAGGTACACCGGCTGGGGCGGGAGGTACGCGCGTTCACCCGTAACCTCGCCGACATCACCGAGCGCGTGCCCGAGCTCGTGGAGGCCGCGCGCGCCCTTCCGCTCGAGGCCGCGATCCTCGACGGCGAGGCGATCGCGCTCGACGGCGCTGGCCGGCCGCGGCCGTTCCAGGAAACGATGAGCCGCTTCGGCAGCCGGGTGAACGTGGGGGAGGCGCGAGCGGCGCTGCCCCTTTCGGTCTTCTTCTTCGACCTGCTCCACGTGGACGGGGAGGATTTCCTCGACCGGTCTGCGCGCGAGCGTCTGGCCGCGCTCGAGGAACGGTTGCCCGGAGAGCTGCGGGTGCCGCGCGTCGAGACGGATGACCTCGAGGAGGCGCGCGGCTTCCTCGCCGGCGCGCTGGAGCGAGGCCACGAAGGGGTGATGGTGAAGGCCCTCGACGCGCCCTACGAGGCCGGTCGCCGCGGGTCGAGCTGGCTCAAGGTGAAGGTCGCACACACCCTCGACCTCGTCGTGCTCGCCGCGGAGTGGGGGCACGGGCGCCGTCGAGGGAAGCTCTCCAACCTCCACCTGGGAGCGCGCGACCCGGCGAGCGGCGGCTTCGTCATGCTCGGCAAGACCTTCAAGGGCCTGACCGACACCATGCTCGCCTGGCAGACCGAGCGCCTGCTCGCCCTGGAGACCCACAGCGACCCGCACACGGTGTACGTGCGCCGGAGCTGGTGGTCGAGGTGGCCTTCGACGGCGTGCAGGCGAGCTCGCGCTACCCCGGCGGGGTCGCGCTCCGCTTCGCCCGCGTCACGGGCTACCGGCCCGACAAGCGGCCCGAGGAGGCCGACACGATCGACGCCGTGCGTGCCCTGCATGCGCGGGGGGAGTAATCTCGCCGGGACGCGAACGACCAGAGGGAGGCCGGAGATGGCGCAGTACGGGAGGCTTCGGACGACGGCCGCGGTGCTCACGCTCGCGGGCACCCTCGCGGCTGCGCTGGCGGCCGCGGGGACGATCGTCTGGGCGGTCGAGGTCGAGGGCTCGGAGGCCACGATCAGGATCCTGCTCCTTGGCGCCGCCGCGACGCTCACTCTCGGTTCCCTGCCGCTCGCGCTCGCGCAGGCGCTCCGGGCGCTCGCGGACGTGGGCGAGACGGTGAGCGCTCGCTAAGCCGATGGCGGAGCGCGCGCGCAAGAGCTTCCGGGCGCCGGACCAGGTCGTCGAGCTGCCCCTGCTGAGGGCCCGGCTCGTCGAGCTCGGCGAGCTCACGCTCGCGATCGAGGTCGTGGAGCCGGGCTGGCGCTGGTCCGAGCACGTGCGCCCGCAGGTCGGCGGCGAGTGGTGCCGGGTCCACCACGTCGGGGTCGTCCTCTCGGGCCGGCTCGGGATCCGCTTCCCGGACGGAACGGAGGTCGTCTACGGGCCCGAGGACGTCTTCGACGTCCCGCCCGGGCACGACGGCTACACGGTCGGCGACGAGCCGTGCGCGCAGCTCACCTGGGCGGGGAACCGCCCGTTCTTCGCCAGCTTCCTGCTCGGGAGCGCGAGCCGCGTCCTCGCGACGCTCCTCTTCACCGACCTCGTCGACTCGACCGCGACCGCGGCCAGGCTCGGCGACCTGCGCTGGCGGGAGCTCCTGGCGCGGCACTTCCAGGGCGTCCGGGCCGAGCTGGAGCGGTATGGAGGGCGCGAGGTCAAGACCACAGGCGACGGGCTGCTCGCCACCTTCGACGGCCCGGGCCAGGCGCTGCGCTGCGCGGCCGCGATCGGGAGGATCGCGAGCAGGGACGGTCTCGCGGTCCGCGCCGGCGTGCACGTGGGCGAGGTGGAGATCGTCGGGGAGGACCTGCGCGGAGTCGCGGTGCACGAGGCGCAGCGGATCATGGCCGCCGCCGGCCCGGGCGAGATCCTCGTCTCGGAGCTGACCCGGGCGCTCGCGCTCGCCTCCGGGCTCGAGTTCGAGGACCGGGGCGCGCACGTGCTCAAGGGGCTCGAGGGCGAGCGCCGCCTGGCGGCGTACGTCTCGGAGGAGGAGGCCGCCGCGCGGTGACGGACGCGCCCGACGAGAGACCGCTCGTCTTCGCCGTGGACGACGACCCGCCGGCGCTGCGGCGGATCACGGGCGCGCTCGAGCGATACGCGCGGGACTACCGGGTCGTCTGCGGGTCCTCCCCCGAGGACGCGCTCACGCAGCTCGAAGGGCAGCGCGACGGCGCGCAGGTCGCGCTCGTGCTCGCCGCCCGGGGCTCGGGGATGCTCAGGGGCGAGGACCTGCTCGCACGCGTCCACCGGCTGCACCCGCACGCGAAGCGCGGCCTGCTCATCGAGTGGGGAGGCTGGACCGACCCCGAGACCGCCGACTGCATCCGGGACGCGATGACCCGCGGGCACATCGACACCTACGTCCTGAAGCCGTGGGCGGAGCCGGACGAGCTCTTCCAGCGCACGGTCTCCGAGCTCCTGTTCGAGTGGCGCCGGGCGAGCGCGAGCGGGCGGCGGGAGCTGACCGTCGTCGCGGATCCTCGCTCGACCCGCGGCTACGAGATCCGGAACCTGCTGGCCCGGAACGGCGTCCCGCACGCTTTCCACTCGTGCGACTCGCAGGAGGGCAAGCGCCTGCTCGAGTGGTGCGGGCGGGAGGGCTCGCGCGTCCCGGTGGTGCTCCTTCCCGACGACACGGTGCTCGAGAACCCCTCGGACGAGATCCTGGCCCGCGAGGGCTACCGGCTCCCGACCGAGCTGCAGGAGCAGGGCGAGTTCGACGTGGTCGTGGTCGGCGCCGGACCGGCGGGGCTCGCCGCCGCCGTCTACGCCTCGTCCGAGGGGCTGCGCGCGCTCGTCGTCGAGCAGCGCTCGATCGGCGGGCAGTCGACCTCGAGCGCGCGGATCCGGAACTACCTCGGTTTCCCGCGCGGGGTCACGGGCGCGGAGCTGGCGCAGCGCGCCTACCAGCAGGCCTGGATCTTCGGCGCCGAGTTCCTGCTCCTGCGGGAGGCTGAGGGGCTGCGCTCTTCGGGGCGCGGGCACGTCGTCTCGCTCTCAGGCGGCCTCGAGGTGGAGACGCGGAGCGTGGTCCTCGCCATGGGCGTCGAGTACCGCCGACTCGACATCCCCGACCTGCAGCGGCTCGAAGGCGCGGGCGTCTTCTACGGCGCGTCGCGCTCGGACGCGCAGCTCTGCAGCGGGGGCGAGGTCTTCGTCGTCGGCGGCGCCAACTCCGCGGGACAGGCCGCCGTGCTCCTGAGCCGCTACGCCTCCAGGGTGACGCTGGTCGTCCGAGGCTCGAGCCTCGCGGCGACGATGTCGCAGTACCTGCAGGACGAGATCGCGGCCGCCGAGAGCATCGACGTGCTCCTGCAGACGCAGGTCGTGGGCGTCGAGGGAGGTTCAGAGCTCGAGCGGCTCACGCTCCGGGACGGGGCCGGGACCGAGAGGACTGTTCCCGCGGATGCCCTCTTCCTGCTCATCGGCGCGCAGCCGCGCACCGGGTGGCTCCCGCCGGAGGTCGTTCGCGACGAGCGCGGGTTCGTGGTCACCGGCGGCGGCGAGCGGGGGTACGAGACGTCGCTGCCCGGAGTGTTCGCCATCGGCGACGTGCGGGCGGGCTCGGTAAAACGCGTGGCCTCCGCCGTCGGCGAGGGCTCGGTCGTGATCCAGCAGGTGCACGCCTACCTGGCATCGCAGGCCGCGAGCTCGGTTGGAACGTGACCAGGGAGCCGGTCGCGGTCTCCGACGGCAGCCTCGCTCGAGGCCACGAGGCCCTCGCTGCGGGTGAGTGGGAGGCAGCGCGCGCCGCCTTCGAGCAGGAGCTCGCGAGGGCCGATTCGGCCGAAGCGCTCGACGGACTCGGGCGGGCGCTCTGGTGGCTGCGGGAGGAGCGCGAGGCCGTGGTGGCGCGGGAGCGCGCGTACGCGGCCTTCCGGCGCGAGGGCGACCGCGCCCGCGCGGCTCGGGTCGCGCTCTGGCTCTCCCGGTAGTACGTGAGCGACGCCGACCTCGAGCTGCGGGCTCTGGCGCAGTTCGGGCTCGCGGAGGTCGCGCTGCTGGGCAGGGCAGAGGAGGGGCTCGCGCGGCTCGACGAGGCTCAGCTCGACGCCGCCGTGAGCTCGTCGCAGGCGGGCGCCTGCGTGAACGCGGTCTCGAGCTCGTCTCCCAGATCGCCGCTCGTGAGCGTTTGGAGCGTGGAGGAGGCCTCCTGCGAGAGGGTTGTCAGCGTGCCGCCGATGGAGGCGATCGCCGAGGGGATGCCCGTGATGCCCTCGATACCCTCGACCGTCTCTTGAATCTCGGCCACGCCGGTCTCGAGCTCGCTCGCCAGGCTGTCGAGAGCCCGTTTGGCTTCCTGGCCGGAGTCGGTCTCGGGCGCGCCGAGCTCCCGGAGCGTGGCGATGAAGTCCTCGGTCGCCTGGCGTGCGTCGCTCGTCGCTTCCTCGAGGCTGTTCCGACTGAGGTTCGAGAGGTCGGTGAACCGCTCGCCGATCGCTTTCAGCGCGTCCGTCCACTCCGCAGTGGCTGCGCAGACGCCGTCTGCCCAGTCGACGGCCGAGGAGGCTTCGCGCTCGTCGCCTCCGCCGCACCCGGCCGCGAGGACGGCGAGCGCGCCGGAGAGCAAAACGGCGAGGAGCGCGCGGTGCACGGTCGCAGCCTACCGGCGGCGCGTCGCGAGCGCGGCCTGTGCCGGAACGAGGCTTCAACAGACGAGCTCGCGCACCCGCGCTCGGAGCGATCCCCGCTCCCCGGTCGGTTCGACCTCGACGCGCACCCCGGTTCCGCGGGCGGCAGCGGGCACGAGAGCGGCCGCCCGGCGCGCGTGCCAACCGGAGGTGACGAGCACGATCTCGCGCACTCCCAGTTCCAGAGCGACTCCGACGGCTCGGACGACGTTGCCGAGCGTGGAGCGTGCGTTGCCGTCGAGGAGCACCTCGCTCGCGACTCCTCTCCAGGCGCGTGCCATGAGCTGGGCGCCAGGGTCGCCGGGCCCAGCCCGAGAGGAGGACGACGTCGTCGGGTCAGGCTACCTCGGCGGCAAGCTCGAGTCGCGTCGCGCAGATCGGGTGCAGGCTTCCGCTGCCATTGGAGTAGCCGAGCACCGCGACGAGGCGCCTCACGAGCGGCCTCCCCGATACCGACGCCACACGCCGTACAGGAGGAGCGTCCCGACGACGGTGACGACGAGCTCGACGGCGCGCCGCCCGCGCAGCTTCGACTCGCCGCTTGCGCGCTCGCGCATGTGGACGGGGACTTCGCGCACGCGGAGACCCGCTTCGCGGAGACGGAGCAGGGACTCGACCTCGGGCGCGCCGCTCTCGTACGGCTCGGCGAGGATCGGCAGCGCTGCGGCGCTCGCCGCGTACATGCCGCTCGTCGCGTCGTGGAACGGGTGTCCAAGCGCGGCGCGCATTCCGCGCCGAAGCAGCGCTGTCCCGAGGCGTCTGCTCGGGCTCGGCTCGTAGCGGAATGCCTCGCAGCCTTCGCCGGTGGCGAACCGCGAGCCGACGGCGACGTCCACCTCTCCCGAGCGCACGATGGCGAGGAGCTTCGCGAGCTCACGGGGCGGGTGCTGGCCGTCTGCGTCGACGCGGCCGCAGAACGCGTACCCGCGCTCGTGCGCCTGCGCATACCCGGCCGCGATGCCCGCCCGCAGGCCCCGGTTCTCGGGGAAGGAGAGCACGTCGGCGCCGAGCTCGCGCGCGACCGCGGCCGTGCGGTCGGTCGAGCCGTCGTCGACGACGAGCACGTCCACGTCCGGAAGCTCCGCGTGGAGCTCCCCGAGGACGGCCGGGAGGTTCTGCTCTTCATTCCACGCGGGGATGAACACGAGCGTGTCGGACGCGGCCATCGCCGAATCGTACGGGTGACCCCGACTTTGTGACTCAGAGCCACGAGGAGGTTCTCCTCGCGGGCTCAGCAGCGGGAGTCGGACGCCGACCTTGTGGCTCAGAGCCACGAGGAGGCTCTCTCGAGACGACGTGCGGGCGCTGGCGAGCACGCCGAGCTCGTGGCTCAGAGCCACAAGGGGTCTTCGTCTCCGGGTGACCCTCGTCCGAGCGGCGCTCTACACCGGCTTCGCGGTGAGAGGGTACGCTCACCGGGCAAAGCGCGTGCCTCGTCCTGCCACTCGAAGACGGCAGGCTCGACGATGGGGCACCGGATCACCCGTTAGATCACGTTGTGCTCCGGGCGCTGGGTCGCCATCGCGAACCGCTCGACGGACAGGGGCGAGACGTCGAGAAACGGCTCGCGGCCGAGGACGAGGTCACGGATGATCTCCCCGACCGCAGGCGCCTGCATGAACCCGTGCCCCGAGAAGCCGGTTGCGTAGTAGAGGCGCTCGACCTGTCGCGCCTCGCCGACGAGGCCGTTGTGGTCGGGAGTCACCTCGTAGTACCCCTTCCACGTGTGCGCGACGCCCACGTCGAGGAGCATCGGCGCTCTCCGCCCCGCGACCTCGGACACGCGCTCGAGCCAGGTGGGATCCGTTGGCCGATCGAACCCCGGAGCTTGAGATCGGTCGGCCATCCCGAAGAGCAAGCCCGGCCCTTCGCGGTGGAAGTAGAAGCCCGTCGTGAAGTCCACGGTCAGCGGGATCTCGGAGCGCAGGTCCGGGATCGGCTCGGTCGTGTAGACCTCGCGCAGGACAGGCTCGACCGGGAGCTCGACCCCGGCCGTCCGAGCGAGCGCGGGCGACCAGACCCCGGCGGCGCACACGACCGCCTCGGCGGACACGGTCCCGTGGTCGGTCGCTACCCCGCGCACCCTGCCAGCGGCGACGTCGATCGCGAGAGCCTCGACGCCGACGACGATTGCGGCGCCGTGGCGGCGCGCACCCGCCGCGTAGCCCTGGGTGACCGCCTCCGGGCTCGCGTGCCCGTCGATTGGACAGAAGGTCGCGGCGAGGACGCCCTCGAGCCCGGCAAGCGGCGACAGGCGAGCCGCCTCCTCCGGTCCGACGAGGCGGCTCGGCACGCCGAGCTCGTTCTGGAGCTCCACGCTCCGCTCGAAGATTACGACGTCCTCGGGCCGGTCGAGCAGGAACAGGTAGCCGACCTGGCGGAAGTCGATCGCGCCGCCGGGGCGCTCCGAGAAGCGGGCGAACGCCTCGATCCCGCGCAGCCCGATCGCGACGTTGAGCGGGTCCGAGAACTGCGCCCGGACGCCGCCGGCCGCGCGGCTGGTCGACCCCGACGCGAGCGCGTCCCGCTCGAGCAGGCAGACAGCCACCCCGGCCTCGGCGAGGTGGAAGGCGATGCTCGTCCCGATCGCGCCACCGCCGACCACGACGACGTCCGCGCTCCTCGGCAACCCGCTCATCGGCGAACGAGGTTGCGGAGCAGGAACAGGAGGTTCGCGGGACGCTCGGCGAGCCGGCGCATGAGGTAGGGGAACCAGTCCGGCCCGAAGGGCGTCGCGACGAGCACCTTGTACCCCTCGGCGGCGAGCGCCCGCTGGAGAGCCGGGCGCACGCCGTACAGCATCTGGAACTCGAAGCGGTCGCTGCCGATCCCCTCTCGCGCGACGAATGCCTTCACGTGCTCGATGATCCGCTCGTCGTGCGTCGCGACCGCGATGGTCGCGCCGCCGCGGAGACCGTTCTCGACGAGTCGTAGGTAGGCGGCATCGACGTCGCGCTTGTCGGGGTACGCGACATCCGGCGGCTCGAGGTAGGCGCCTTTCACGATCCGCAGGTTCGGGCGCAGCGGGAGGAGGCGCTCGAGGTCCGCGGGCGAGCGGTAGAGGTACGACTGGAGCACTGTCCCGACGGCGTCGTGGCCGGCCGCGCGCAGTCGCTCGTAGATCTCGAGCGTCGCGTCCACGTGCTCGGACTGCTCCATGTCGATGCGGACGAACGTCCCGCGCTCCTCGGCGCTCCGCACGAGGCGCTCGACGTTCCCGTACGCGAGCTCAGGGTCGATGGAGAGGCCGAGCTGGGTGAGCTTGACCGCGACGTTCGCGCGCAGGCGCTCGGCGACGAGCCGCTCCAGGATGTGCTCGTACTCCGCTGCGATCGCCTCGACCGCCGCCCGGTCGGCGATCGCCTCGCCGAGGAGAGTCGTGTTCGCGTACAGGCCGGACTCGTTCAGCTTCCGGAGGACGGCGACGCACTCGTCGAGCGTCGTGCCGGCGACGAAGCGCGCCGCCCCGAGGCGCATCCCGTGGCGCTCGACCAGGCGCCGGAGCCAGGCGCTCTCGGCGGCGCGCAAGATCACGGAGCGCGGGAGGGAGGAGAGGCTCACCGCCACTCAGCGGAGCGTGACCGAGACCCCGCCGTCGACCTCGACGAGCGCGCAGTGGCCGGAGGCGACAGGACCGGGGTTGACGACCTTCGTTCGCCCGATCACGTCCTCCCCGCGCGACTCGTGGATGTGGCCGCAGAGGACGAGGTCGGGCTGCTCCCGCTCGACGAAGGCGCGCAGCGACGGGCTTCCGACGTGGGCGCCCGAGGCGAGGCGGTCGCAGGCGGTCCCCCGTGGCGGTGAGTGCGGGCAGAAGATGCGGATCCGGCAGCCGGCGACGTCCGCGTGTCCGGCTTGCGCACGCCGCCCGAGCTCGTCGTCGGGGAGCTCGTATGGCGTCGACAGCGGGGTGGGCCCAGACGCGGAGACCCCGTGCAGGCCGACGTCGTCGAGCACGACACCCCTCCCGTCGAGCGAGACCCCGAGCTCGGCGAGACGGCGGTCGATCGCCGGCGAGTCCATGTTTCCCGCGACCGCGACGAGGGTCGGGGCGAGCGGACGCCAGAGCTCGAGCGCGCGCTCGGCGTCCTCCGGCGAGCCCGCGTTCGTGAGGTCGCCCCCGACGACGAGGGCGTCTACGGCTCCGAGCGGGCGTACGACCTCGACGACCCGGTCGAAGCGGTCGTGGACGTCGACGACGTAGACGATTCGCACGGCTACACGCTAGAGCATCGGCGGTGACCGTTACCGGGACAGGTCCAACGTGGACGACGGGTGTCAGACACCGGTGTCTGACACCGGGTCAGCCACAGTCGAAGGCGTCGCGCTCGACGGCGGAGACGGGGTGGCGGCGAGGAAGCGGCTCCGGGTCGAGGGCGCGACGCTCGAGCTCGGCCCGCACGACGTGCATGCCGAACGCTGCGAGGCCGCGGTAGAGCTGCGCGTTCCCGGCCGCGGCGTACACCTCGCCGAAGAACGTCGGCAGCCACCGTCCTGCGTGATCGCGGAGGAAGCTCGCCGCGACGTCGTCGAGCACGGCTGCGTCGGCCTCGCGCTCGCTCTCGAGCGCCTCGAGCCGACGGAGCTCGAGGAAGGAGAGGAACTCGAGCTCGCAGCCGACGTGGTCCGGTCGCTCGGCGACCTGTCCGCGCGCCTCGGCGCCGAAGGCGCGGTAGAAGCCGGCGACGTCCGCCATCTGACGACCCTGCCTGATCGGGTCGAGCTCGTAGCTGCCTTCGTAGGGAGCGACGCGCACGGTGCCGCCGAAGAGATGCTGGTACTGCGCGGCGAGCGCATCGCGGTCGACGCTCTCCGCCTCGGACACGATCACGCGCAGCGTGCTCTCGACGCGTCGATCCCACTCGAGCCCGAGGAGCGCTTCGGCGAGCCCCGCGACCTCGTCCAGGGTCTCGCGCGTTGGCGGGGTAAAGCCGAGGGAGAGGAGACGCCAGGCAGCCGCCTGGCCGACTCCGGACGCGGCGGCGACGGTCACGCCGGCCGCTCCTCGAGCGCGAGCGTCTGCCAGGTCGAGATGTGCTTGCGACCGCCGCGGTTCTCGTCGGAGCCGAGCCAGACCGCGAAGGCAATCGGCCAGCTCGTCCCGGGAGCGAGCGCCTCCCCGACGCCCGCGCGCGCGGACGGGAGTGCGATCACGACCTTCCAACGCCCGTCCTCGTGAACCCCACGGCCACGTGCAAGCTGGTTCGGGAGGTGCGTGACGGTTCCGAACCCCTCCGCAGCAACCTCCTCCACCGGCGTCGAGCGGTCGATCTTCGAGAGCGGGTTTCCGGCTTCGCGACCGACCCAGTAGAGCTGGGCCGCCTCGGGTGGGAGGACGTCGTCGGGCATGACGTCGTGCACGACCTCCGGGTAGATCTGGTCGACGCCCGTCTTGCCGCCCGAGTCGATGTCTCGTTGCCACGTGGCCCGCCACTGGAGGATGTGGACGGGGTTTCCCGGGGCTCCCATGGTGAGGGGCGGGGGTGGCGCACCGGCCCGCGTCGGGAGCTGTACGGCCACCGCGTCGTGGTAGCGGCGGATCCCGTCGAGGTCGTCGATCGCGTCGTCCTCCCAGTCAAGGAGCAACGCGACCTCGGTCGCGCTCGCTAGCGCACGCACGCCGAGCTCGGTGACGCCCTCCCGCTCGAGGTACGGCTGCACGATCCGCTGTGCGGCGATCGGCACCCTGACGCGCGTCGCCTTGCTCCACGTCCCCGAGCCCGGGTCCTCCGCGGGGAGTTCGCCGTCGTGGTAGCGCGCGACGATCGGCTCGCCCTCGGCCGTCTCGGCGCCCTTCCGGTTCTCGACCGCTGCGGCGATCCCGACGACGGCCGCGCCGCCGACCACGAGGCCGCCGACCGCGGCTCCCCCGTAGAGCAGCGCGTCCTGCCTCGTGACCTTGGAAGCGCTCATCTCGCCCTCACGTGTTGTGGCGGTAGCCGGTCACCGGCTCGCCGGCCACCTCGGTTGCGAACTCGAACGGCCGAACGAACGTCGGCTCTCGGAGCGGCACGGCCACGATCTCCTCGCCCTGCTCGTCGTAGGCGCGCGCCACCCCGCCCGACACGTCCCAGGTCTCGAAGATGCGCTCGGTCGCCCCGAAGAGCATGAGGAGGCCGAGCAGCTCGGGATCGTCCTTCGCGTTCTCGTACATCTTCACCGCCTCCTCGACGCCGGGCCCGAACATCTGTGTGAGGAAGTCGGTCGGGACGTGCGTCGGCGGGATGTAGTAGACGTTCGGCTCGAGCCCGAGCTGCGGGTAGAGCGGGAGCGCGATCTTCCGGATGTGGACGAGGAAGTCGGCAGGCTTGCGCGGGTCGGCCTCCTCCGGCGGGGAGAGGAAGTTGGTCAAGCGCAGGCGTCCGATGCACGCGGTCGTGCATTGCGTCTGGAGCCCCTGCTCGATCTTCGGGTAGCAGCCGATGCACTTCTCGGAGACCCGGGTCTCGAGGTTGAACATCGTCTTCTTGTAGGGGCAGGCGGTGAGACACTCCTGGTAGCCGCGGCAGCGCGTCTGGTCGACGAGCACGATCCCGTCCTCGGGCCGCTTGTAGATGGCCTCGCGCGGGCAGGCTGCGACGCAGGCGGGGTACGTGCAGTGGTTGCAGATCCGCTGGAGGTAGTACATCCACATGAGGGAGTGCGGCCGGTCGGGGACGTACGTCGTCTCGATCGCGTTCCCGGTCGGCTCGTCCTCGCCGATGTTCGGGTGCGACCAGTCCTCCTCGGCGGCCGTCCAGCCGAGCACGCGCTCGCCCTCGGGGGCCGCTTCGAAGATCGTCTGACCCGTGTACGTGTCGCCGTCCCAGGACTGCTCGCCGAGCTTCGCGAGGATGTTCACGTCCCAGCCCGTCGGGTAGAAGCCGAACGGCTTCGTCTCGATGTTGTTCCAGAGCATGAACTCCTGGCCCTTGCCCCACGTCCACGTGCTCTTGCAGGCGATCGTGCAGCTCTGGCAGGCGATGCACTTGTTCGTGTCCATGATCATCGTGAACTGCCGTTTCGGCCGCTCCGCCTCGTACGGGTACTCCATGTCCCGTCCGAGCTGCCAGTTGCGCACCCTCGCCATCGCTCAGGATCCCTTCCTCTTGACGAACTCGCCCGCGAGATAGGCCCGCATCGCCTCGGAGGGCGCCTCGGGGCGCAGGCCAAGCGTCACCGGGCGCCACTCGCCCCCGTCGGGCGACCCGTCCTCGGCCTTCTCGACCTTGACGAACGCCTCCTTCGGCGCCCCGGAGGGGGAGTGGACGTCGGCCTCGAAGCCCTTGCCGATCACGTGCCCGAAGTACGCCTTCCGGTTCAGCGACTCGGTCATCTGCGTCGGTCGCAGGTAGGCGCGCGTGCCCGACTGGTGCGAGCCGTGGCGGAAGAGCGCGACGTAGTGCGTGTCGGGGTTGCGCGCCGGGCCGCCCTCGACCTCACGCTGGTTGCGCACGGTTCCGGGCGTCGCCGCGTACATGTTGAACCACGTTCGGAGGACATTCCGCGGCATCCCCGAGTAGACGCGGACCCGCAGCATCACGCGAGCCACGTCGTGGAAGGCGTCCGAGCTCGACGCGCCCCGGTAGGGGCGATCGTCCGGGTCGGCGTCGAGCCAGACGTAGTCGCCGTCCTTCAGGCCGAGCTCGGCGGCGTCGCGCGGGTTGATCTCGACGTAGGCCTCGCCCGTCCACGGCGTGCGTGGATCGCGTCGGTACGGGTCGCCGAACGGCCCGAAGAGCATGGCGATCCAGTCCGAGTCGACCGCCGTGGAGTGCGCGCCCCAGCGGTACTTCGGCGTCTGGAACACGAAGCGGTAGGCGGGATCCTTCTCGTTCAGCGGGTGCTTCGAGAGCTTGAGGTCCTGCCACGTCCGGACGACGTTGCGGTACTGGCGCGTCTCGACGTCGAGCTGCGACTCGGGAACGCCGTAGTCCTCGGGCGAGCGGGGGACGATGGACGGATGGGGCTTGTTCGCGAGGATCGCGTTCGGCTCGTAGAACGTCGCGTCGACCGGCTCGCGCCAGACAGGGAGCGACTCGCCCGCCGCCCGCCACTCCGGCTCCGGGCGGTAGAACTCGAGCCGCCCGGTCGGCGTGTACCACGGCTTGTCCTCCTGGCGCTGCTCCCAGCCGCCGTGGCGCGGGTACGTGCGCGCGTTGATGAGGAAGGGGACGCCCTTCGCGCAGCTCTCGTGGAGCTCCTCGTAGAGGACGCCGCGGGTCGCGTTCGAGCCGGAGAGCACGCGCTGGAGGTACGGGGTCGGGTCGCCGTCGAGGATCCCCTGCCAGTAGGAGCGCATGGCCGGCTCTCCGACCTCGTCGGCGAGCTCGGCGGCGACTCCGGCGAGGATCTCGTAGTCGGAGCGGGTATCGAAGATGCGCGCCATCGGCGTCTTCGGGAACGCGAGCAGGAACGGGTTCGTGCAGCTCGCGGTCAGATCCGGGAGCTCGAACTCCGCCCACGAGTCGGCGGGGAAGACGAGATCCGAGTACTCGCACGAGCTCGTCCAGTGCCACTCGTTGCAGAAGATCGCGTCCTGACGCGGCAGCGTGTTCTTGACGACGTCGTACGACCACTTCGCGTTGCCGAGGAGCGAGTTCGAGTTGCCGAACCAGATGAGCTTCGTCGGCGTCGGCATGTGGCTCGGTCCCGTGATGATCTCCCTCGGGGAGCGCAGGGGCCGATCGCCGTAGTTCCAGTAGTGCGCGGACTCGGCCTTGTAGTAGCGCTTCACCCGCGCCGGTTTCGTGAGGTCGAGCTCCTGGTCGAACGGATCCTCGGCGATCCACTGGCCCATCGCCTGGAAGAGGGATCCGCGGTAGTTGCCCGCGTAGCTCCCCACGTTCCCCGAGAAGTGCCCGATGTTGTCGGTGAGCGCGGCGACGAGGAAGTGGACGCGGCCGAAGAGGTCGGCATTGAAGTAGTGGTTCGGCCCCATTCCCGCGGCAAGGAGGGTGGATCGCCTGTTCGCCGCGAGCTGACGAGCCATGCTCCGAACGGCCCGCGGGTCGACGTTGCAGATCTCGGCCGTGGTGGCGAGGTCGAAGTTCTCGTCCAGGTACTCCGCGAGTAGGTCGAAAGCGGGACGGACGGTGACCGTCGATCCGTCGACGAGCTCCACCTCGAAGGTGCCGCGCAAAGCCGGGTCCCCGCGGAAGCGCCCGCCGACCTCGTCGCGGCTCACGGCGCGCGGGGCGTCGGCGCGACGATCCCAGTAGACGAAGTCGCCCCACTCCTCGCGCAGCTCCTCCGCGACCACCTGCGTGCCGACGGTGAACGGCGGCGGGGGCGGGCCGGCGAGCTCCGCGGCGGGCTTCACGGTCACGTAGTTCGAGAGCTCGGCTTGGCGGTAGCCGCGGAAGACGTCCTTCGCCTGGAGCCGCTCGCCCGTGTCGAGGCGGACGAGGAGCGGCAGGTCGGTGCGCTCCACGACCGCGTCGCGGTCGTAGAGGCCCTTCGAGATGAGCTCGCGGGCGACGCCGAGGAAGAACGCGGCGTCGGTGCCGGGCCGGAGGATGACGATCTCGTCGGCCTTGTTCGCCGTCGGCATGTAGTCGGCCGAGACGACGATCACCCGCGTCCCCTTCAGGCGAGCGTCTCCGAGCCAGTGTCCGTCGGGCATCTTCGTGCAGATCCAGTTCATCCCGATGAGCACGACGAGCTTCGCGTGCTCGGCGGCGAAGAGGTCGAAGTCCACGGTCTGGCTGCCGGTCACCATCGGGTGCCCGGGCGGGAGGTCGGTGTGCCATGCGTAGTTGTCGAACGCCCGGCTGCCGACGATCTCCTCCGGTGGCGTTCCCGGCCGGACCTTCGCGTCGAGGAGCGCGAGCATGTTGGCGAAGCGGTAGAAGCCGAACACGCGGCCGACCCCGAGGAGCGGCATGCCGCCGCGCATCTTGATGGTCTGCACCCCGGCGCCGTGCATCGCCTCGACCATCGCCGGCTCGTAGCCCTGCTCGAGGAGCTTCTCGGCGCCCGCCTCGCCCGAGTACGTCTCCGCGACGTTTCGGATCGTGGCTGCGGCGATCGCGAAGGCCTCCTCCCACGAGATCTGGAGCCACTCGTCGTAGCCGCGCTTCGTCGTGTCCATCTTCGGGGTGCCGTCGTCGTGGCGCGGGAAGCCGGCGTCCGCCCACTCCTTGAACCCCTTGCGGATCGAAGGGGCCTTCACCCGCCGGTCGCCGTAGATGCGGCGCCCGAGGATGAGGCCCTTCTGGCAGATCCGCGGATCCCAGCGGTGGGAGGCCCGGTTTCCGTACAGGTCCTTCGCCTTCCCGTATCCGTACGTCGGGCTGATGCGGACGATGACCCCGTTCTTCACGTGCGCGCGGAGGAGGCAGTTGTGCGTGTCGTTCGGCGCGCAGGTGAAGACGAACGAGTCGTCCTCGGCGAACTGGTCGCGGTAGATCTGCTCCCAACTGCGGTCGGGCGTCTTCGCCAGCGGGTTCCCGACCGACACGACGCGGGGGCCCCCGACCTGCGCTGAGGCGGGAGCGAGGAACTGCGCAGGCAGGAAGAGATCCGCGAGCGCCGCGCTCGAGCCGGCGAGAAGCGCGCGCCGGAGGAGATCGCGACGGGAGAGCCCCGCGTCCATCGGGTAGAAGCCTCCGCGCGCGGCGAGTGGCCGGCATCGGCGGTGCTCCGCAGGGAGCTCGGTAGTTTCCCGCAGGGCGAGGCGTGCCTCGCCCGTCGTCTCTTCCCTTAGTTCAGACTCGGATCGGGCGGCATCGCCGCGAGCACGGCGTAGGGCCCGCCCTTGCGGCGCAGCACCTCGCTCCAGAGCGTCTCCGGGCTCGGCGTGAAGACGTCGTCCGGGAGCGCCGGCTCGACGATCCACGAGCCTTCTGCGAGCTCCGCCTCGAGCTGGCCCGACCCCCAGCCCGAGTAGCCGGCGAAGACGCGGGCTCTCCGCAGCTCGCCGAGCTCGTCGGGGTCGACCTCGGCGGGGAGGAAGCCCACCGACCCGACGACGAGCATCGCAGCGCGCTCGGGCTCCTCGAAGTCGGCGACGACGACGATGGCCGAGCGCTGGACGGGACCGCCGACGTGGAGCACCGACTCCTCGTCCACGACGGCGGCGAGCTCGGGCACCGCCTCGGCCACGGTCGTGTCCGACACGCGGTTCAGCACGACGCCGAGCGCGCCGTCCTCGGTGTGCTCGCCGACGAGGACGACCGTGCGCCGGAAGTTCGGGTCGACGAGCTGCGGGCCGGCGACGAGGAGGTGTCCCTTGAGCGACTCCACCCGCATATCATCGCCTCGAATGGAAGGCGTCTCACGGGAGATCCGTCTCGCGGCGCGACCGCGCGGCCTCCCCCGCGAGGAGGACTTCGAGCTCGCCGAGACGCCGATCCAAAGCCCTGGCGAGGGCGAGCTCCTCATCCGGAACGCGTACTTCTCGGTCGACCCGTACATGCGACCGCGGATGAACGAGACCCGCTCGTACGTCCCGCCGTTCGAGCTCGGCGAGCCGCTGGAAGGCGGCGCCGTCGGTCGCGTCGAGGAGTCGCGGCACCCCGCGTTCTCGGCCGGCGACTGGGTGCTCCACGGCCTCGGTTGGCGGGAGTGGGCGCTCTCCGACGGGAGCGCCGTCCGCGTGCTCGACCTGTCGCTCGCGCCGGTCACGACGGCGCTCGGCGTGCTCGGCATGCCCGGCTTGACGGCCTACCACGGCCTGTTCGAGATCGGCCGGCCGAAGGAGGGCGAGACGGTCTTCGTGTCTGGGGCCGCCGGCGCGGTGGGGAGCGCAGCCGGGCAGATGGCGAAGATCGCCGGCTGCCGCGTGCTCGGGAGCGCCGGCTCGCCGGAGAAGGTGGCCTGGCTTTCCGAGCTCGGCTTCGACGCCGCCTTCGACTACCACGAGCGATCCCCACGCGACGCCCTCCGCGAGCTCGCCCCGGAGGGGATCGACATCTACTTCGACAACGTCGGTGGCGACCACCTCGAGGCCGCGATCGGGGCGCTCCGCACGTACGGTCGGATCGTCGCCTGCGGCTCGATTGCGCTCTACAACGAGACCGAGCCGCCGCCCGGCCCTCGGAACCTGTTCCAGGTCGTGACGAAGCGACTGCTGATGCAGGGCTTCATCATCAGCGACCACTTCGCCGAGTTCCCCGAGTTCCTGGCGCGGGCGGGGGAGTGGGTGCGCGAGGGGCGGCTCCGCTACCGCGAGACGATCGTCGAGGGGATCGAGAACGCTCCGCGCGCGTTCATCGGCCTCTTCACCGGCGAGAACATCGGGAAGATGCTCGTGCAGGTCGGTCCGGGGCCGTCGTGAAGCTCCGCTGCCGCCTCTTCGGGCATCGGCTGCCGCGCCGCAAGCGCCCCTTCTTCCTCACCGAGCGCTACCAGCGTTGCGAGCGCTGTGGGAAGCGCGTGCGGATCCGCGATCGGTAGCCTCACGCTCGTGACCCGCTCGGTCATCGTCGCTGCTGTGCGAACGCCCTTCGGGCGGCTCGGCGGCGCCCTTGCGGAGTACTCCGCGACCGAGCTCGGCGCGATCGCGATTCGCGCTGCTCTCGAACGAGCCGGCCTCGAGCCCGGCGAGGTCGAGTACGTGATCATGGGCCAGGTGCTCCAGGCGGGCGTCGGGCAGGCGCCTGCGAGGCAGGCGGCGATCGCGGCCGGGATCCCGAAGGAGGTCCCTGCAGACACGATCAACAAGGTCTGCGCGTCCTCGATCCGCGCCCTCGAGATCGCCGACCTCATGATCCGCGCGGGCGGCCACCACCTCGTCGTGACGGGCGGGATGGAGTCCATGTCGAAGGCGCCATACCTCCTTCCACGAGGGCGGTTCGGGTACCGCCTCGGGCACGGGGAGGTGCTCGACCACATGGTCTTCGACGGGCTGACGTCGACCTTCGACGGACTGCACATGGTGCAGCAGGCCTCGAAGGTCGCGCGCGAGCTCGGCATCTCGCGCGAGGAGCAGGACGAGTGGGCCTACCGCTCCCACCAGCGCGCCGCCGCCGCGCAGGACGCCGGGCGCTTCGACGACGAGATCGTCCCCGTCGGAGACGTGACGGCGGACGAGAGCGTGCGCCGCGACACGACGCTCGAGAAGCTCGCCTCGCTCGCGCCGGTCTTCGACCCCGAGGGCACGACGACCGCCGGCAACGCGCCGGGGGTGAACGACGGCGCCTCGTGCGTGGTCGTCTGCTCGGAAGAGCTCGCCGAGCGCCGGGGGCTCGAGCCGCTCGCGCGCATCGTCTCGCAGGGCTACGTCGCCGACGACTTCGCCTACCTCGCTCGGACGCCCGCGCTCGCCGGTGAGCAGGCGCTCGCGAAGGCGGGGAAGACGATCGACGACGTCCGGCGCGTCGAGATCAACGAGGCGTTCGCCTCGGTCGCGAAGAGCTCGACGCGGATGCTCGGCGTCGACGAGGAGATCGTGAACGTGAACGGCGGGGCAGTCGCGCTCGGCCACCCGATCGGCGCCTCCGGTGGACGCATCGTCGCGACGCTCGTGCACGAGCTGCGTCGCGAGGGGGGAGGACTCGGCCTCGCCGCCATCTGCTCCGGCGGTGGCCAGGGCGACGCGCTGCTCATCGAGGTGTGAGGAGGCGAACTCTCGCGCTCGTCGCAGCGACGGTCGTCTCCCTGACGATGGCCGGCGACGCGCTCGCGTGCGTCTGTGGCGACGCGCCGCTCGAGGATCGCCTCGAGCGCGCGGACGCCGCCGTCGTCGGCCGCATCGTCCGGATCGAGGAAGGCGACCTGAACGGCGCGCCGCAGCGTCTCCTCACCGTCGAAGTCGACCAGCGTGTGAAGGGGGCAGTCGAGCGGACGCTCCTCGTTCGCAGCCCTTCCGGAACGACGTGCGACGTCCGGCTCGAGCTCGATCGTGCGGTGGGGCTCCTGCTGACCCGCGGGGAGGACGACGCCTGGCTCGCGACGGCGTGCAGCGTCGTCGAGCCGGGGCCGCTCGTCGTCGTCGGCGGGGAGCCGCGCGGGGGCGCGATCAAGGTCGCGGTCGGCGTCGTCATCCTCGCACTCGTCCTCGCTCTCTCCTTCTGGCGGCTCCGGCGGGGCTCGCGCCCCGAGCTCCCGGGCGCCCCTGGCCCGTGAGTAGGGGATACTCCGGGCCATGAGGTTCGAGCACGTCCTCGTCGTCGGCGCAGGCCAGATGGGTGGAGGGATTGCGCAGGTCGTCGCCGCCTCCGGCCGGCGCGTCTCGCTGCACGACGCTGCGCCCGGCGCGGTCGAGCGCGCGCTCGACGCGATGGAGCGGAGCCTCGCCAAGCTCGCCGAGAAGGGTGGGCCGGATCCAGCGAGCGTCCTCGCCCGGATCGAGCCGGTCGAGAGCCTCGTCGCCGCCGACCTCATGATCGAGGCGGTGGTCGAGGACGCCGCGGTGAAGCGGGAGCTCTTCGCCGGCGCAGACACGATCCTCCCGCCCGAGGCGATTCTCGCCTCGAACACGTCCTCGATCCCGATCACGACGCTCGCCGCGGCGACCCGGCGTCCGGATCGGGTGATCGGCATGCACTTCTTCAACCCCGTGCCCGTGCTGAAGCTCGTCGAGGTCGTCCGCGCGCTACAGACCTCGGACGAGACCGAAGCCGCGATCGTCGCGCTCGCCGAAGACCTCGGGAAGGTGCCGGCGCGGGCGCGCGACTTCCCTGGGTTCGTCTCGAACCGGATCCTCATGCCGTTCGTGAACGAGGCGGCGTACGCGCTCATGGAGGGCGTCGCCGAGGCGGAGGCGATCGACACGATCGCGAAGCTCGGGTTCGCGCACCCCATGGGGCCGCTCGCCCTCGCCGACCTCATCGGGCTCGATACGTGCGTCGCGATCATGGAGGTGCTGCACGAGGGCCTCGGCGACCCGAAGTACGCGCCCTGCCCGCTCCTGCGGCAGTACGTCGCCGCGGGCAGGCTCGGGCGCAAGGCGGGTCGCGGCTTCTACGAGTACGACGGGGAGCGTGGATCCTCGCCTCGAGGCTGAGCTCGATGCGCACGCGGGCTCGGACGAGGAGCTCGTCGAGCGCCTCTTCCGGCTCGTGCTCCGCCGACCGCCCGACGACGAGGCACGGGAGCGGGCGTTGCGGAAGCTCGCCGAGGGGACGCTCTCGCGAGCGACCCTGCTCTACGAGCTCGCCGCGAGTCCGGAGCACGCCCGCGTGCGGGAGCTCGACGACGCCGTTGCGCTCGGGCTCGGGGCGCGTGCGCGGGGCGAGCGGATCCGCTGGCTACAGGCGCCGGCGACGGACGAGCGCGTCGTCGAGGTGCCGTGGGTGCTCTCCCGGCTCGTGCCGAGCGGACGCGTCCTCGAGGTCGGCTACGCGTTCGCGGAGCCGGCGTACCTCGCCGGTCTCCTGCGCTCCGGGGTCGAGCTCGTGGGAGTCGATCTCGCGACTCGGGACGTCGACGGTATGGAGACGGTGCGGGCCGACGTCCGCGCGCTCCCGCTCGGGGACGACTCGGTCGACCAGGCGCTGCTCGTCTCGACGCTCGAGCACGTCGGCGCCGATAACGCCGTGTACGGGATCGCCGCCGCCGAGGGGACGGACGGCGAGCCGCGGCTCGCGGCCTTGCGCGAGCTCGGCCGCGTCCTCCGCCCCGGCGGAAGCCTCCTCGTCACCGTGCCGCTCGGCGAGCCAAAGGACTACGGCTGGTTCCGGCAGGAGGACGAACGAGGCTGGATGCGGCTCTTCGCGCGCGCCGGCCTCTTCGTTCACGAGCTCGAGCTCTACGAGCTGACACCCGAGGGCTGGCGGGCGTCGCCGGACCTCGACACGGCGGGTGTCCGCTACGGCGACCGAGGCCCTGCGGCCTCGGCCGTCCTCTGCGCGGAGCTGCTCCCCGGGCGGACGCGGCGCCTCCTCTCCGCCGGTGGCCTGCGGACGGTCGCCCGCCGCCGCGCGCGGCGCGCGTATCGCAGGGCGCGTCGGCGCCTATAGTCAGCGACGATGGATCTCGAGCTCACCCCGGAGCAGCGAGCGATCCAGACGCTCGCCCGCGAGGTCGCCGAGGCCGAGATCGCGCCGCACGCGGGGGCCTGGGATCGCGAGCATCGCTTCCCGGACGAGCTCTACCCGAAGCTCGCGGAGCTCGGCCTGCTCGGTGTCTGCGTTCCGGAGGAGTACGGGGGCGCCGGCGGCGACTTCCTCTCGTACGTCCTCGTCCTCGAGGAGCTGTCGCGCGCGGACGCGGGCGTCGGCGTGACGGTCGCCGTGCACACGAGCGCCGCGACGCTCCCGATCCTCGCCTTCGGGACGGAGGAGCAGCGCGCCCGCTTCGTCCCGCCGCTCGCGCGCGGCGAGCAGCTCGGCGCGTTCGCGTTGACCGAGCCCGGCTCCGGCTCGGACGCCGGCTCGCTGCGCACCTCCGCTGCGCGCGACGGGGACGGCTGGGTGCTGAACGGCGCCAAGCAGTGGATCACGAACGGCTCGCGCGCGGGCACCTTCGTCCTCTTTGCGCGCACCGACCCGACCACCGCGGGCGCGCGCGGGATCTCGTGCTTCGTGCTCGACGCGGAGCACGTGCGGATCACGCGCGAGGAGGAGAAGCTCGGTCTCAACTCCTCGACGACCTCGGATCTCGTGCTCGAGGGCGCGCGCGTCGAGCGGGATCGGCTCTTGCACGAGGAGGGGCGCGGGTTCACCGTCGCGATGGCGACCCTCGACGGCGGCCGCATCGGCATCGCCGCCCAGGCGGTCGGGATCGCCCAGGCCGCATTCGACGTCGCCAGCCGGTACGCGCGTGAGCGGGAGCAGTTCGGCCGTCGGATCGGCGACTTCCAGGCGATCCAGACGAAGCTCGCGAACATGGCCGTCGAGATCGATGCGGCCCGACTCCTCACCTACCGTGCCGCCTGGCTGAAGCAGGAGGGGCGGCCGCACGCGGTCGAGGGCGCGAAGGCGAAGCTCTTCGCCTCCGAGATGGCGCGCCGGCAGACGGCCGAGGCCATCCAGGTCCTCGGCGGCTACGGCTACACGAAGGAGTTCCCCGTCGAGCGGTACTACCGCGATGCGAAGATCACCGAGATCTACGAGGGAACGAGCGAGATCCAGCGCCTCGTCATCGCCCGGAGCATCCTCGGGCGGGGTTTGCGCGAAGATCGGGTGACCGCTGCTCCGAGGTCGAGCTGAATGCGCAGGGGTGGAGATACGGTAGGCGTTGAGGCATGGGGCGGCGCGAGACGTCGTTCTCGGGTCGAGGCGGGTTGCTCGTGACGCGCCGGCGCGACGAGCCGGTTCGGCTAACGCGGATCTACACGCGCGGCGGCGACGCCGGCGAGACCTCGCTTGGCGACGGCTCTCGCGTGTCGAAGCTCGACGAGCGGATCGCGGCCTTCGGCGCGGTGGACGAGCTGAACGCCGCGCTCGGGGTCGTGCTCGCCGGAGCCTGCCCGGAGAGCATGCGGCCGGTGCTCGCGCGCGTCCAGAACGAGCTCTTCGATCTCGGTGCCGATCTCTCGGTTCCCCTCGAGCACGAGGGTCGGCTGAGGATCGCGCACGAGCAGGTGGACGCTCTCGAGCGGGATTGCGACCGGTTCAACGCCGACCTGCCGGAGCTCCGGAGCTTCGTTCTCCCCGGCGGGAGTCCGACCGCCGCGGCGCTCCACGTCGCGCGCACCGTGTGCCGGCGTGCCGAGCGGGCGGCGCTCCGAGCGGCGCGCGAGCACGACCTCAACCCACTCGCGCTCATCTACCTCAACCGGCTCTCGGACCTGCTCTTCGTCCTCGCTCGTGCGGCGAACGTCGCCGACGGGCGGCCGGAGCCTCTCTGGCGCCCGGGCGAGACGCGAACTCCGTAGGGCCACTTCGGCCATGGCCGATCTCGGTCCGAACCCCCCGGTGTCTGACACCGGATTTCCGGTGTCAGACACCGGGGCTCGCACCAGGGGTTCAGGCCCTACGCAACCGCCGGCCAGCGGCGGCAGAGCCAGTCTCCAACCTCTGTCGCAGGGCGGGGCTCGGCGACGAAGAAGCCCTGCGCGCGGTCGCAGCCCCAAGCCGCGAGGGCCCGCCAGGCATCCCGTGTCTCCACTCCTTCTGCGACGACCGGCAGCCCGAGGGCATGGCCGATGCCGACGAGTCCGTGAACGACGGCAGCGTCGACCTCGTTGCGCCCGATGCCGTGGACGAGCGCGGCGTCGATCTTCAGCTCGTCGAAGGGCATCGCGCGCAACGCCGCGATCGAGCCGGGGCGGCCACCGTCGTCGAGCGAGAGGCGCACGCCGAGCTTGGTGAGGCGGTCGAGGGCGAAGTGATCGAGATCGGAGAGCGAGCCGACGCTCGCGGGGCCGACCTCGAGCGTCAGTCGCTCGGAGGGGGCGTCGAACGTGCGGAGGAGCGCGGCGAGCCCGTCCACGAACATCCGATCGCCGAGCAGCCGGAAGGGGACGTTCACCGCCACTGCGAGGTCGCTGCTCGTCTCCGACCACAGCTCGCGCGCCCGGAGCGCGTCGTCGACCACGAGCAGTGTGAGATCCCGCACGAGCGTCGTGCGCTCGACGTGCGGAACGAACTCCGCCGGTGGAACCACGGTGCGGTTCGGCAGGAGCCTGCGTACGAGCGCCTCGGCGGCGACCACGCTTCCGGTCTGCAGGTCGAGGATCGGCTGGTAGACGACGAGGAGCTCGCTCCGCTCGACGGCCTTCTCGAGGTCGCGGACGATCCGCGCGTCCACCCGACGCCGAAGCGGCGTGACCTCAGCGCCGTCGTCGTGCTTCGTCTCGTACATCTGGATGTCCGCCCGCTCGAGGAGCTCCGATGGCGTCTCGCCGTCGGCCGGGTGAATCGCCCAGCCGATACTCGCATCGACCTCGACCGTGGCGTCGCCCACGGGCAGGGGCTCCCGGACGACCCCGCGCAGGCGCGACGCCAGGAGTGCGGCCTCCTCGTCGTCGCCGGCGCCGCGCGACACGACGACGAACTCGTCCCCGCCGATCCTCGCCACGGTGTCGCTCGTCCGTAGCGCGCCCTCGAGCCGACGGGCGAGCAGCCGGAGCGCCGAGTCGCCCGCTCGGTGGCCGTAGAGGTCGTTGACGTTCTTGAAGCCGTCCAGGTCGAGGAGGACGACGGTGAACGGCTCGCCGGTGCGTTGCGCATGGCGGAGCGCCTGCTCGATCCGGTCTTCCAGGAGGACGCGGTTCGGGAGCCCGGTGAGCGGGTCGTGGAGGGAGCTGGCGCGCGCGCGCGTTGCGCGTGCGCTGAGCACGACGCCTGCGCACGCGGCCAGGAAGGCCAACGACGCGAGCGCCGCGAGCGCGCGATCCGGGGCTGCACGGAGCGCCGCGACGAGGATCCCGGCGGCGAGGACGAGCCCGGCGAGCAGCGTCGCCCACGCGAGCGTGACCCCGACGCCACGCCTCGATTGTCTCCTCACCTGGCCCCTGCCTCCTTCGCTCTCGACCGCATTGCCGCAGTGCTCCGACGGTACGGAGGTGGTTGATCCCGGTCGCCCCCCGTTCGGGTGAGCGTCCACTCTCGATCGAGGGAAGGTTCGACGTCCGCCTCCGCTGCCGCCGGGGAGGAGGAGCCGACCCGCCCGTGAATCCTGTGCTGTGGACGTCGGCGGGGGATTCGTCTTTCTGGCCGCCGGGCTCGTGCTCGCGCCGGTCGCAGACCAGCTCGCCACGAACGCCCCGATCGGGGCACCCCTTCAGAGACGCGCCGGCCTCTCGAGAGCCTTCCCGCTCGTCGCTCTCGGCACCGCCGGCTTCGGAGCGGCATGCGGGCTCGCCTTCGGCCTGGGTCTCGAAGGCCTCGCGGCCGCGATGCTCTGCTGGTTACTCGTGATCCTCACCCGCACGGATCTCGAGCACCGCCTGCTCCCGGATCGCATCGTCCTTCCCGGCACCGTGCTCCTCCTCGGGCTCCGGACGCTCGACGATCCGAGCCTCGAGTGGGTTGCGAGCGCGCTCGGCGCAGGCCTCGTGCTCTTTCTCATCGTCCTCGTCTACCCGAAGGGGATGGGGATGGGGGACGTCAAGCTCGCGGCGCTTCTCGGCGCGGGTCTGGGAGCGCATGTCGCGATCGCGCTCTTCCTCGGATTCTTCGCGGCGTTCGTCCCCGCGCTCGCGCTCCTGCTCCGACACGGCGGGGCGGCGCGCAGACAGGCGATCCCGCTCGGGCCCTTCCTCGCGCTCGGCGCGCTGCTCGCCCTCTTCTTCGGCGCCGAGATCTGGGACTGGTACACGGATCTCGGCGTCTAAGAACTCGAATCGAAATGAAGCCGTGTGCCGCCGGACCGGCAACGAATCGTCATTCCGATTCGAGTTCTGAGGCCTGCTGAGTCCTCAAGGGCACGCCCTGGCGAGCCGATGCTTCGAGCATGGCCGATGCGCTTCGATCGGCTCCCGCCCTCGCGGCCCCGCTCGACTCGGGCCTCCTCGCGGCTGCGGCGCGGGAGGCGGCCGCGGCGGCCGCCGCGGAGCCGGATCACGCGCTCGCGCTCGAGATCGCGGCGCGGACGCTCTGGCAGGCGCTGCCAGGGAGCTACGTCTCGGCGTTCGTGCTCGAGCACGGACGGCTCTGGCTCGTCGCGCAGCGTGGGTACACGACCATCCCCGACGGGATCAGCGTCGAGACGGGTGTCGTCGGCCGGGCATTGCGGCTCGGCGAGGCGCAGTTCGTAACGGACGTTCGCGCGGATCCAGACTACATCGAGGCGGTGCCGGGGCTCGTCTCCGAGGTCACGCTCCCGCTCGAGGTGGGCGGCGCGGTGATTGGGGCGCTCAACCTCGAGTCGGAGCACGTCCTTCCCCCCGACGCGCCGACGCGGCTCGAGCCGCTGGCGGTGGCGCTCGCGCCCCGCGTCGCTGGGCTGGCGGCCGCCCGTTTGCTCGATCTCGCCGCCCTCACTCGTCTCTTCGTCTACATCAGCGGCCTCCGCGACCCCGACGAGATAGCGGCGCTCGCCGCGGCGACACTCGCCCGCGTGGTGCCGCTCGAGGCCAGCCAAGTCGTCCTCTGGGACGAGAACGATCATCCCGTGGAGCGCGCGTCCTGGCGGGCCGCAGGCGGGCGGCCGCCACTCTCGAGCGCCGAGCTCGAGGGCGCTCGCTCGCTCGTCGACCGCTCCGTCGTCTGCCATGTGCTCGGCGGCGGACCGCGGGGGCGGGCGGGATCGATCGTCTGGCTGCCGCTGCGGGCGAACGGGGAGGATCTCGGCGCGCTCGTCGGGCTCGGCTCCTCCGACCTCGAGGTGGCGACGACCCAGCTCGACACCGCGACGCTGCTCGCAGCTCACGTCGCCGCCACGCTCGACGCAGCCCTCACGCTGCGCCGCGAGCGCGAGAGCGCCGAGACGGATCCCCTCACCGGCATCCTCAACCGGCGCGGCTTCGAGGAGCGGCTCGACGCCGCGCTTGCCGAGATGTCCGGGCGGCGGATGCCGCTCAGCCTCATGGTCATCGACTGCGACGACTTCAAGCAGATCAACGACCGCGCCGGTCACGAGTTCGGCGACGCCCTCCTCGTCGAGCTCGCGGAGCAGCTCGCGCGCGGGCTGCCTGCAGGCGCTGTCGCCGCCCGCCTCGGCGGCGACGAGTTCGTCGTCATGTTTCCGGAGATCGGGGCGGACGCGGCGCAGACGGTCGGAGGTCGCCTGCGCCAGTCGCTCGTGGAGGGCATGACGGACGCCGGCTTCCCGCTCGAGATCAGCGCCGGCATCTCGTCCTTCCCGTTCGACGGGGGTGGCGCGACGGAGCTCATCCGGGCCGCCGACCAAGCTCTCTACGCGGCCAAGAACCAGGGAAAAGGCCGGATCGCGTCGTTCCGCGACGTCCTCGGCGCGACGATCGTGGCCGCGGCGCCGACGCCGGCGCGCGCGGGTCGCGACCGGCGGGCGAGCAGGTTGCGCAGCGATGGCTCCGTGCTCGCCGAGGCGCTCGAAGCGACGCGCGCGATCGCGGGCGAGCAGACCTCGGAGGGGGTCTGCAAGCGGCTCTGCAAGTCACTCGTGTTCGTCGTCGGCGCGACCGGGTGTCTCGCTTCGCGGATCGAGGGCGAGTACCTCGTGGACGCCTCGGGCCACGCGCTCCGAGACGTCAGCCTCGGGCCGCAAGCCGCCTACCGCATCGCCGACTTCCCGCTGACCGAGGAGGTGCTCCGCACCGGCGAGCCTCGGGCGATGTCGCTCGTCGACGCCGAGGTCGACCCCGCGGAGGCGTTCATCCTGCGCGAGCTGAGCATGAACGCGCTGCTCATGCTGCCGTTGCGCGTCGGCGGTGAGCCGTGGGGCCTCGTCGAGGTCTACGAGATGCGGCTGCGGCGCTTCACGGACGACGACGTCGCGCTCGCTCGCTTCCTCGTCGAGAGCGCGGAGCGCCGGCTCGGCGAGCTCGGGCCCGACGCTCCCGCCGACCGCCTGCCGCCGCGCTACGAGCTCCCGCCGGACGCGGTCGCGCCGCGGACGCGCTGAGTCGGCCACTCGGCGAGCTCAGGGAAGGAGGTAGGCGCAGCGCCGCCGATCTCCGGGGAGCGGCGACGGGCCGACCCGAGCGACCGCATACGATGCGCCATCGAGGACGAGCGCTTCGCCGGCCACGACCTCGGTCGGCTCGATCTCGCGGAGCTCGTAGCGGCGACCGGGGAGAAAGGCGAGCGTCACCGACGTCGGCGTCTCGTCCGCCCCCTGCCGGGCGGAGCTCTCCGCGCGCCGCTCCGCCTCCTCGAGCCGCCGCTCGCGCTCGACGAGCGCGCGCTCGCGCTGCTCGAGCCGGAGCTGTCTGAGCTCGACCGCGCCGAGCTCGCTGCGCCGTCGGGTGAGCTCGTCCTCCTGCGCCCGGACGCGCTCCTCGCGCTCTGCCAGCTCGCGAAGGAGCCGCGCGAGATCCTCTTCACGGGCGTCGAGCTCTCTCGTGCCGAGCCTGAGCATCCGCTCCACCGACGCGCGCGAGTCTGCGAGCAGCCGCTCCCGCCGCTCGAGCTCGGTGAGCGTCTCCTCGAACCGACGCGTGCGCTCGGCGAGCTCGCGGCGGTGCTCTTCGACGAGCTCGTGGAGGCGCTCCTCCGGGTCGGGGCGCATGCCTCGGAGCCTCCGTACGATTCCCCCGACGAAGCCCGCTCGGCGCGGGGCCGGGTCGTCGTAGGAGAGCCGCTCTGGACGCGTCACGGTGCCGATCCTCGACGTCGACGGGGCCGGCGGGCCGTTCCTAAGCCGTCGAATTCGGAGCGCCCCGCCGGCACCGGCTGAATTCTCCGGCGCATCTCCGTATCCTGCCCGACTCCTCCGGAGGAGGGATGCGGCGGGCTCCGGCGAAGCCGATACCTCGTCCCATGGACGCCAACGGTGCACGTCTCCTCGCCGCCCGCATCCGCGCGGGCGTGTCGATCGGGTCGAGAATCGAGCTCATCGGCGACCTCGCCGGAGAGCACGGGCTGCGCGCGGGCGACCGCGGCGTCGTCAACGCCATCGGCGAGCACGGTCAGATCATCGTCGAATGGGATCGCGGCCTGACGGTTGCGATCGATCCCGACTCGACTCCGTTCCAGCGTCTGGCTGCATAGCGCCGCCTCGCAGGCGACGCGTCAGGAGTTCAGCCGGGCGACCGGGACACGGCTCTCGCGGATCCCGAAGGCAGCCGTGACGACGAGCGTCTCCCTACCCCCGAACACTCCCGGTGCCGACGACCGGTAGGCGACGCCGATGCCCGCGTCGCGCCAGCCTGGCGCGAGGATGATCTCGCGGTGCGGGGGAGATGCGAGCCACGAGGCGACGATCGCGCGAGCGTGTTGCGTGCCGCTCGCTGCGTAGAGGGTCTCTCCGACCGACCAGGAACTCCAGCCCCGTCTCGTGTAGAAGCGTCGAATCCGCTCGTGGAACGGCGTGCCATCCGGCCTCGTGTGCGAGAAGAAGCCCTCGACGACCATCGTCTCGGAGTGCGCGAACGCGGCGGCGCGCAGCCCCGCCGCCACGCGGAGCGGTGTCAGGCCCCGCGCCGAGCGAACCCGGTTGAGCTCCTGGAGAACCTCACGCTCGAGCTCCGCTCGCCGCTCGACGTCGCGTGGCCGCTCCCCGGACCGTGCCTGGGCGGCCGCGGGAAGCCAGGCGAGGAGCGCGAGGGCGAAGGCGAGCAGGACGAGCCGCATCTCGCGTACTGAATCGGCAGTACCACTCGGCGAGGCGTCCCTCGAACGAGGGTCGGGTGGCGCACCGTCAAGGTGAGCGCCGCAGGCTCAGAGCTCGGATCTAGATGAAGCCGTGTGCCGCCGGAACGCACCGGACGGCACGCTGCCTCGTCCTCGGTCGCCCCGATATGTCTCAGATCGGGGCTCCCTGCGTCCTCGCTTCGCACTCGTCCGGAGCGCCCCGGCAGCGAAGCGTCATTCCGATGCGAGTTCTTACGCGCCGGACTCGTCGCGACCGGCTCGAACGCGCTGTTGTGCCCGTCCGGCCGACCTTCGCTCGGACACACCTCGGGTCGCCTTCGGGTCACGTGTCGGCCACTTCGACTGCGCTGTCGCCGCGGGCGTCTCCGACCTCGCGCGCGACCGGGCCGTCGCTGCCGGCCCGGAGGAGCCCGCGTTTGTGCGCGGACGCGTCTCCGAACGAGTCGCAGCGGCGGGCGCTCCCGCGCGCCCCGCTCCCTGCGAGCGAGTCCCGGCGGCGTCTCCCCGCGAGTGGGAGGGCGGGGTTGCCCTCGGCGGTCGCTCGACGAGGCGCCTCTCAGCCCCCCGCGTGCTCGCCGCGGAGCGAGCCGAGCCGTTCGCCCTCGCCGTCGACGACACCGTGCCGAGGGTCGCCTTCGGCGTCTGCACCGTCGGAACGGGTGCGCGTCGCCCCGGCGCGACTCTCTCGGTGGAGCCGGTGACTGCGACCCCGCCAGTCACGGCGGCCGCGCTCACCACGGCGGCCGCCTTCAGCGCGAGGCCCCCCGCGAAGAGGCTGCTGCCCGCCGCGCCCGCGCCCGTCCCGGTCGAGACCGTGCCGACGCCGACGGCGACGACGCTCGCGGTGGAGGCGGTCGCGGCGGCGGTCGCCGTGGCAGGCACCGTCGCGGCGGCAGCGCTGCCTTCGATCCCGCGCACGAGGCTCAGCGAAACGGGCACGGGGAGGAGGAGCAGGCCTTTCAGCGCACGGCGGTGTCGCTGCTGGAGGCGCGCGAAGCGGGCGCAGTCCGGACACTCGCCCAGGTGCTCGCGGAGGCGCCTGCGCTCCTTGCGTCCGAGCCGCTCGTCGGCGGCGCGAGAGATCGCGAGCTGAGCCTCCGTGCAGGTGAGCTGCGCCTCCAGCTCTTCGGCGAGCGATCGCCGCGCACGGAAGAGGAGCGTCTCGAGCGCGGAGTGTGTCACCCCGAGGATCTCGGCGATCTCGGCGTACGAGCGGCCCTCGAACTCGCGGAGCACGATCGCCTGGCGCTGCTGCGGCGGGATCTTCGCGAGCGCCGCGAGCAGCTCACCCACCGTCGGCCCGTCCTCCTCGGGTGCGACTCCGGCGACCTCGTCGTCGAGCTCGACCTGGCGGGGGCGGGCGCTCTCCTGACGGTACCGCTGCTTGATGGCGTTGCTCGCGATCGTGAGCAGCCAGCTCTCGGGCTTCCGCGGGCGGACGCCTCGCTCGAGCGCGCGGTAGGCGCTGAGGAACGTCGTCTGCGTGACGTCCTCTGCGTCCGCGTGGTTTCCGAGCACGGCGAGTGAGTAGCGGTAGACCCGCGCGCCGTGTGCCCGGAAGAGGTTGTCGAGGGCGTGTGCGGCGTCCCGCTCGGTCTCGGTGGATGCCATGCGCTCACGGTTCCCGAGGAGGTGACGATACGCAACCCCCCTTACAGACTCCTAACATCGCACTACGCAAGAGGTCGCCCGCGGAGGCATCCTCCCGTACGACCGAACGTCACACACCACCTCCTCACAGCACGCTCCTCGTAAGGAGACCGATCATGAAGAAGCTCGTCGTCATTGCGGTGCTCGTCGCCTTCTCCAGTCCGGCGGCCTATGCGGCCCCGCCGGAGGGCAAGGGGGCGCCCAACACCACCGGCGCCGGCCAGACGGCGCAGAGCCAGCAACAAGGGACGGGCGTGAGCCCGGACATCGCGTGCCGCGCCGAGCGCCAGTCCATGGGCGTCGAAGCCTTCAGGAACAAGTACGGGACGAACCCGAACAAGGCGAACGCCTTCGGCAAGTGCGTGTCGGCCAAGTCCAAGGAGCAGCGCAAGGCGCGAGAGGCAAAGGAGAACGCTGCGAAGAAGTGCAAGGCCGAGCTCGCGTCGATGGGCGTCGAAGCCTTCAGGAACAAGTACGGGACGAACCCGAACAAGGCGAACGCCTTCGGCAAGTGCGTGTCGGCAATGGCGAAGGCTCTCCGGTCGTCCGATGACTGACCGGGAGACCCGGCGTGCGTAGCGCCGCGAACCGCCCGTCCGGGCGGGCGTAGGGGGAAGAGGGCGAGGGGTCGAGGGGCCCCTCGCCCTTCGTGCGACGACGGCTCTGTCTCAGCCGCATCGGGTGCTCTGTATCGGGTGCTCTGTGCCGTCGGGCTACAGCTCGGTGGAGAGCGGCTCCCAGCGCGGGAGTGTGATCGCGAGGCTCGTGGGGCCGCCGGGACGGCTGTCGATCTCGAACGTGCCGCCGAGCATGCGCACCCGCTCCGCGATCCCGACGAGCCCGAGCCGGCCGCGCTGGGCAGCCTTGGCGAGCGCGCGCTCGACCTCGAAGCCCGTTCCATCGTCGACGATCCGCACCTCGATCGCGCTCCGTCGGGCACGAACGCGGATCTCAACCTTCGATGCGCCGGAATGCTCGCGAATGTTCGCGAGCGCTTCCTGGATCGCTCGGAAGACGGTGATCCGCTGCTGGGAGGAGAGCGAGTCCGCCTCCCCCTGGATCGTGAGCGTCGTCTCGATGTCGCTCCGTTGGGCGAACGCGTCGACTTCGCGGTGGAGGATCTCGCCGAGTGGGCGACTGAGAACGCTCTTCGTCTCGAGCGAATGGGCGAGCTCCCGGAGCTGGCGGTCGAGCTCGACGAGCCGCGCGAGGAGGTCGTCGAAGCGGCCGTTCGCCAGCTCGCGGTGCGGTTCGAGAACAAACGGATACACCTGCTCTTGGAGGAGCTTCACGTCCGCGGCGAGCGCGAGGACGTCCTGGATCGGGCCATCGTGGAGGTCGAAGCCCAGGCGCATCAGGCGGCGCTCGGCGGACGCGACGAGCATCTGCTCCCGGCTCGCCGAGCGCTCGAGGAGGTGCTCGCGCTCGAGCACCGGCCCGAGTGCTGCGGCGAGCTCGCCGAGGTAGGCACGTGCCACCTCCGCGGGGGCGCCACCCGTGCGGCCGACCACGACCGCGTACGGCTCTCCGAAGCGCTCGACCGCGACCGAGCGGAGCTGGCCCCCGCCGAGCAGCGAGAGGCGCGTGCGCCCGCGCAGCGCTGCCTTCGCCTCGGCCCGCATGCGCCGGCTCGGGGGGCCGGCGGTTCCGACCGAGAGGATGCACTCGGGCCCCCTCGCCGTCCGTCGCCAGAGGGAAGCGTCGAGAAGGATGTCGCAGGCGAGGAGGAGTCCGAGCTGCGTCTCGGCGGCGAGGAGCGGCGGGAACTCGAGGAGGCGCGGACTGCCCGCGACCCGGGAGAAGAGCAGGAAGCGCGCCGAGGCGAGCGGGAGCGCACAGGCCTCGGCTACCGCAGCCGTGGCGGTACGAACGTCGCTGTCGTCGAGCTCGAGCGCTCCGGCGAGCTCCACGATCACCGCCGCCGCGTACCAGACGGACGCCAGGCTGTCCCCAACCTCCGCATCGCCGTAGCCTTCGCGGACACGACGCGCGTCCTCGAGCGCGTGCTCGAGCGCGGGGCGGAGTCGAGCAGGCGCACCCTCGAGAAAGTAGGCGTGCAGGCGGGCCAGTCGCTCACTCGGCGACGCCGGGGGCGTCCCGGGATGCGCGAGCGGGAACGAGGAGCCGAGGCCAGCGGGGGTTGTCGAGTCGCCTATCACTCCGTTTGGTGTTTCGTCATGGACGGATCGCGCGGGAAGAACGCATCCTCTCGCTCCTCACTCAAGGCCCGATGCGGCCGCGCTCCGCTCCGCGAGCAGCCGTTCGATGTCGGCGAGCAGCTCCTCGGTCTCGTTCCAGCGGTCGAAGACGCGGAGGCCACCCGGGCTGCGGCCGCCCGTGTCGGCGGCGACGACGATCGGTACCTCGGGACGAGCCGCGCGAGCGCGGTTCGAGACTCGGAGAGCCTGCGCGACGTCGCCTGCGCCGTCGACGACGACGACGTCGAGATCCGGCTCGCGAATCGCCTCGACGAGCCGGTCGACGGTCGTCTCGCGCGCCTCGAGCTCGCGCTCACCTAGGAGGTAGCGGGCGAGGCGCACGAACCGCTGGTCGGAGCTCGCGACGAGAACCGTCCCCCGGAGCTCGGCGGGCTCTCCCGGCCCCTCGTGTGCGCGGGTGTGCCGGGAGACGCGCGCGTCGCCGCTGCTCCGCGAGGCCCAGGCGACGCGATCGCCGACCTCGAGCCCGCGCCGCCGGCACTCGCCAGCAGCGAGCTCGACGACCTCGCGGGCACCGCGGCAGGAGACCGTTCGCCAGGGTCCGACGTTCGGCTCGATCTTCATCACCACCTGGTCGGCGTCGAGGAAGACGACGTCGATCGGGAAGCGCATGAACGCGGTGTGGATGCTCCACCCGGGGCGGAGCACCATACCCTCGCCCTGCCGCAGGTGCCGTCTTCCGAGGAGGCCGCGCATCCGCCGGTGGGCGCGGTCGGCGACGACCACTCGTTCGCAGACGATCCGACCGTCTTCCCGCCGGAGCGTCAGGGTTGCCATCTAGCCCAGGGCGTCCATGATGGTGATAGCCATCGGGACGAGCAGGACGATGAACATCGACGGGAAGATGAAGAAGATGAGCGGGAAGAGCATCTTGACGGGCATCTTCTGCGCCTTCTCCTCGGCCATCGCTCGCCGTCGCTTCCGCATCTCGAGCGAGAGATTGCGCATTGTCTGGCCGATCGACACGCCGAGTCGCTCACCCTGGATCAGCGCGCGCGCGAAGATCCGGACGTTCGGCGTGTCGGCGCGACGGGCAAAGCTCTCGATGGCCTGCTGAACCGTCAGGCCCATCCGCTGCTCTTGCAGCGTCAGTCTCAGCTCTTGGCCCAGCGGCTCGGACATCGTCTCCGCTGCGACGCGCATCGACGCCAGGATCCCGAGGCCGGCCTCGATGGTCACGACGAGCAGATCGATCATGTCGGGCATCTGCTTGTCGATGCGCTCGAAGCGCTTCCGCTTCTGGAGGGTGATGTAGTAGAGCGGTGCGAACCACATGACCGCGCCGACGCCGGCGGCGGCCAGTATCGCGAGGACGAGCGAGCCGCCGAGCGCAGGAACGAGCCAGAAGGTGAGAAGCGCGAACGCGATCGCGCAGAGCACCTGGTATCCGAGGATCTTCCGCGGGGTCGTCCCGTACATCCCCGCGGACACGAGCCGCTCTCGGATCCGCGCTTCGCTGAAGCGCGTGGTGCGCCGAGCGGCGAAGTCGCCGAGGCGGCCTGCGATCGAGTCGATCGGACGGCTCGCGGGTGTCTCGACCTCGGAGCCGCCGGCGACCTCGGCGACATAGCCGTACGTCTGAATCTGGTCGAGGGTTCCCGCTGACGCTCGGCTGCGGCCGAGGTTGACGACGAGGACTGCGATTCCTCCACCGAGCAGGAGGACGCCAGCGAAGGCCATGAGGTTCAGGTCCACGTCACACCTCGATCTTCGCGATTCGCTTGATCCAGAACGACCCGATGACGATGAGGACGACGCCGACGCCGAGCGCGACCCACCCCACGGTCGTGTTCAGGAGTGGATCGAGGTAGTCGCCTCCCGTGAAGATGAGGGCCACGAGCAGGAAGATCGGGAGCCCCGTGAGGATCCAGCGCGAGATCCTCGCTTGCGCGGTGAGGACGTTCACGAGCCGACGGAGCTCCATCCGTCCGCGCACGGTCTCGGCGACGCGGTCGAGCACCTCTGCGGTGTTGCCGCCCGCCTCGCGCTGCAGCCGCATGACGATTGCGACCTGCTCGGCGTCGGGGCTGTTCATCCGGCGGGCCATCACCATGATCGCGTCGTCGAGAGGAACGCCGAGTTGCTCGTCTTGGAGGACGCGGCGGAACTCCGACTTCGACGGCTCTTGCGCGCTCTCGACCATGACGGAGAGAGCGCCCATCATCGCGTGCCCGGTGCGGAGCGCTCCGGCGAGCACATCCAGGTTGTCGGGGAGCTGCTCGTCGAACGCGGCCCGCGTCTTGCGAACGCGGCGCGACACGATTGCACGGGTCACGAACGGTGCACCGAGCCCCACGAGCAACCCCCATCCCGACTCGAGGACGATGGCACTGACGAGCGATGCGGCGATCCCTCCGACGAGCGTCCAGCCGGCGATCGCGAGTGGCGTCAGCGTGAATCCGGCCAAGTCGACGTCGTGTTCGAAACGCTGCCACCAGCGCTGGCCGCCGACTTTGCTCTGCGCCTTCTGGGCGAGGAAGGCAGCAACCTCGGCGCGCCGCGCGCGAGACTCTTCTTCGGTGGGAACCCCGACGTAGGGCGCCATGCGCCGTCGGAGCGAGCGCCTCCGGACGTCGACGGCGGTGAGCACTGCGAACGCGAGCAGGGCGACGACCGAAGCGACAACGAAGATCATGAGCCACGGCGAGAGGATGACGCGGTCGATCCATGTCTGCTCGAACGTCCCTCCCGGCTGGATCTCGAGCGCCGGAGTCGTGTAGGTCGCGGTCGCCGGCCCGAGCCCGGGGACGACGACCTTGACCGTGGCCTTGACGTCAGCCGGCAAGAGCGAACGGTAGCGGAGGATGTACTCGTTCGAGAGCTGCGCGCTGATGTCGGCGAAGATCGGCTCGAGGGCTGCGGGGGTCGGGCTGACGACGTACGTGCCACCCGTGCGCTGCGCCAGCGTCTTGAGGGTCGCCTCGTCGTACTCCGGCGACTTCAGGCCGACGGAGAGCACGCGCACGTTCGCCTCGCTGAGCGCCGCGAGCGTCTCGTCGAGCGTCGCTTGGATGCCTCGCCGGTGTCCGTCCGAGAGGAGGACGGCGGTCGCGCGAGGGAGACCCTCCGCTCGCGCAAGCTCCGCCGCCTTGATCAGTGCGTCGTAGATCGCCGTTCCTTCGCGCGTCTCCGGCGTCGTTGCGATAGCGGCTTCCAGCGCGTTCTGGTCAGTCGTGAAGTCCGTCAGGACCGTGATCTGCGGGTTGTAGGCGATGACTGCGACCGGAAGATCCGGGGCTCGGACCTCCATGAACGCGCGAGCGGCTTCCATCGCCCCTTCGATCGGCGCCCCCCGCATGCTGTTCGACGCGTCGATGAGGAGGATCGCGCCTGTCGTCGTGCCCGGCGCCTCGACGGACAGAGAGAGCACCGCGCCGCCGTTCTCGGTGACCTCGAGCTGTCCCGCGGTCAACGTCTTGCGCTGTGGGAGCTCGAGGATGTACGTGCGATCGGGGAAGCTCGATCCCCGCTCCTCCTTCAGCGTCGGCTGGCTTGCCTGGCCGAGCGCCGCGGCGGGCGTGGCGAACAGCGCGGCGAGAGCCACGCTCGTCGCCGCCATGCGCAGAGCACCCCTCACGCCGTCGCGCCCCTTCGCTCGTCGAGCGAGGCGAGTCGCTCGCCGAACATGCTCTGCGGTAGCTCGATGCCGCGCTTGCGGAACTTCTCGAGGAAAACGGGACGGAGCCCCGTGGGTCGGAGCGCACCGTTGATCGTGCGGTCGGGAGCGACGGAGTCGATCTCGAACTCGAAGATGTCCTGGAGCTGGATGACGTCGGACTCCATGCGCAGAACCTCCGTGATGGCGACGACGCGTCGCGATCCGTCCTCGAGGCGATCGACATGAACGAGGAGGTCGAGCGCCGAGGAGACGTGCTGTCGGATCGCGCGGAGCGGGAGGTCGAACCCGGCCATCATCACCATCGTCTCGAGGCGGTGGAGCGCGTCGCGAGGCGAGTTCGCGTGGATGGTCGAGAGCGACCCGTCGTGCCCCGTGTTCATCGCCTGGAGCATGTCGAGCGCCTCGGCGCCGCGCACCTCCCCGACCACGATCCGATCGGGGCGCATGCGCAGCGAGTTCCGCACGAGCTCGCGGATGGGGACCTGCCCCTCGCCTTCGATGTTCGGCGGCCGGGCCTCGAGTCGCAGCACGTGTCGTTGGTGGAGCTGGAGCTCGGCGGCATCCTCGATGGTGATGATCCTCTCGTTGTTCGGAATCGCGGCCGAGAGGGCGTTCAGGAGCGTCGTCTTCCCCGAGCCGGTGCCGCCCGAGACGAGGAGGTTGAGCTGAGCCTCGACGCAGCGACAAAGGAACTCGACCGCCTCCTCGGAGAGGGAGCCGATGTTGATCAGGTCCTCGAGCGTGAGCCGGCGACGCGAGAACTTCCGGATCGTGAGCAGCGGTCCAGACAGCGAAAGCGGCGGGATGATCGCGTTGACGCGGCTCCCGTCGGGGAGACGGGCGTCGACCATCGGCGAGGACTCGTCGATGCGGCGCCCGACTTGGGAGACGATCTTGTTGATGATGCGGCGCAGGTGCGAATCGTCGGTGAAGCGCACCGTCGTCTCGTACAGCTTGCCCCCGCGCTCGATCCAGATGTCGTCGGGCCCGTTGCACATGATCTCCGTGATCGAGTCGTCCGCGATCAGGCGCTCGAGCGGGCCGTATCCCAAGATGTCGTCGAGGATCTCGGAGGTGAGACGCTCGCGATCCTCGCGCGCCAGGCCCGGCTCGTCGTTCAGGTGCCGGCGGACGTCCGCGGTGACGCGGTCGCGAAGCTCTCGCGGATCGACGGCGACGTTGAAGAGCTGCGGACCAAGCTCGGAGATGACCGTCATGTGGATTCGGTTCTTGAGCTCGGCGAACGGCTCCGACTCGAGAGTCGGCCGCTGGGAGGGGTTGAGACGCTCGTGGAGTTCCATGGTCTACGCCTTTCTTCCGAATCGGCGGCGCTTCGGCTCGGGCGCCGCCGCCGCGAGAGCCGGCTCGGTTGCCGCCTCTGCCGTTGGGCCCGCGAGGAGCTCGGCTAGCCTGGAGAAGGCCTCAGCGGGCTCCGACTGGGGCCGAGCGATGACGATGGGAATTCCCTCGTTGACCGTGCGCGGAATCTCGCGATCCGAGGGGATCAGGATGTCGGGGGCGCGTCCGAGCACCGCCTCGACGTCGGACTGGCTGATCCCGACCCGGCTGTGGGCGCGGTTGAGCACGAGGTAGATGTCGTCCGGGTCGTACTTCATGAGCTCGAGCGTCTCGAGCCCGAGCTTCGTGTTCTTGAGCGAGAGTGAGTCGAGCATCCCGACCATCACGATGTCGGTCGAGGAGTCGATCGAGGTGATGACCTCGGCCGTGAAGCCGGGTGGGGTGTCCACGAGCACCCATTCGAAGTTCGCCCGCATGATCGCGTAGACCTCGCGCAGGAGCTCCGCCCCGACGGCGCTCGCCTGATCGGGTCGCCGCGGGGCGATGAGTGTGCGCACCCCCGAGGAGTGCTGCGGGAGGAACGCCTGGAGCTTGTCCCAGTCGAGGGCCCCCGGGGACTGAGCGAGGTCGTAGACCGTCCTCTCGGGCGGGAGCCCGAGGCAGAGGGCGACGTCGCCGAACTGGAGGTCGAGGTCGATGAGCGCCACGCTGTGGCCTCGCTGCGCGAGCGCGACGGCGACGTTCGTCGACGTCAGCGTCTTGCCCGTGCCGCCCTTCGGTCCGAGGACGCAGACGAGCCTCGCACCCTCACCGAGCGACGGTTGCTCCGACTTTCGCTTGCGAGCAAGGAGCTTGTGGATCTCGAACCGAATCTGCTCCGGCGTCGCCGGGAGCATGACGATGTCGTCTGCGCCGGCCTCGAACGCGCGCGTGAGGAAGCCGTTCGGCGACCCCTGACCCAGAACCATGACGTTGAGATCGGGGTGCTGGCGGTGCACCGAGTCGAGCAGCAGGAGCGCGCGATCCGAGTAGCCGGCGCAGGCGACGAGGAGGAGGTCGACGATGCCGTCGCGCAGCCAACTGAGTGTCTCCTCGGCGCTCGAGGCAACTGCGACGACCGTGAAGTTCTCGTCGGACGGCAGTGCGTCCCGGACCTCGACCGGATCGACGCCGGGCTCGACGCTGAGGAGTGCCTTGACCGGGCGGCTCGGCATCAGGCTGACCTCGTACTTACCTTCCGCTCAGGACGGTAGACGCAGTGGCCGTGTCGCGCGGCGTCGGCTTCGCGCCGACGACCGGCCGGATCACGAACCAGAGCTGCGCATTGTCCACGGCGTAGGCGAAGTCAGCCGCGTCGGCGGCGCGCACGCGGAGGATGATGTTGCCTGCGCCCTCCGGGGTCGGCACCGCGAGCACCTTCACGTTCTCGCGGAAGAGCCTCACGGCACCGGCGGTTCCGACGTAGACGTCGACGAAGTCGCCCGCTTGCAGTTGCGAGAGGCTCCCGCGCACCTGGTCGATCGCGACCGAGATCGCCCGCTGCTCGCCGGTGATCTGCGACTTCACGTACTGGGTGTCGCTTGCGGCGAAGTCTGCCGCCGTGAGCTGGGCGCCGGGGAAGATGTCTACGGCTGCGGCACGGCCGGCGAGGTAGCTCGGATCGGAGATCGCGCCGACGACGACGTCCTTCCGCGGGAGCGTGGTCGCGGTGTACATCTGGTTCGCCGCGACCAGCGTTCCGGGTGTTCCCTTCGGGATGAGCTGCTTGGCGACGAGCGCCGGGGTGGGGGCGTTCTCGCCCGCTACCCGTGAGCGGTAGCGGTCGAGGTAGACGATGAGCAGGATCGCGGCGAGCACGATCGCGCCGATCCCGAGGGCGATCGCCCACCCGCGAGACGACATCCTGCTCGAGACTCTTCCGGTCAACGTATTGGACATGGCTTCCTCTCCTTGCTGCTCCTATGTCGGCACTTCGACACGATTCCGTGAGTTCTTTCTTCCGGAGTTCACTTCCGCTGGGAGTCCCGGGCTCATTCGACGAGGGTCGCCACGCACGGCTGAGGGCTTGCACCCGGCGTGCAGAGGCGCCCGCTCGGCGTCGCCTGCGCGCTCGGGACGACGTAGTTGAGGACGTGGCCCCACACGACGTAGCCGCTTGCGCTCCCGCCCGAGAGGTCGAGGTCTGGGGGCGGCGTGTTCCCCGGGCACGGGTCGTCGATCTGGAGGCTGCCGTTCCCGGACACCCTGCCGAAGCCGGTGACGTAGACGGCGATGAAGCCCGTGATCGGGAAGACTTCCTGGCCGCTGCCACCGAACGCCTCGGGCGTCGTGAGGAAGATGGTGACGAGCCTGGGGTCGGAGGGGTGGAAGTTCGTGTCGCGCGCGGGGCTGTCGTCGCGGTAGCCCCAGGTCGTATCCATGTTCGTGCCGACCTTCCAGTAGTTCCGGCCCTTCACGAACGCGTTCTGGTCGGCGGGGCACGAGTTCTGGTTTCCGTTGCCGAAGAGGCGCTCCTTGAACCCGCGCTCCATCTGGTTCGCCGAGCTCGTCGGCCTTGTCTTCACGCAGCGAAGCGGCGGCCAGCGTCCGTCGTTCCAGGGAGGTCCGGGGTTCGGCTGGTTGAAGAGGCTGTTCTGCGACGGGCAGAGCGGGTTCCAGTCGAAGGGGTGGCGTCCGTACCAGACGTTGCAGCCGTCCCTGATGCCCTGGATGAGCTCCTGTCCCTGCGGGATCGACGGATCGCAGTCGAGAGTCCCGACCTGGCTCGAGCCCGTCCCGTCGTCGAAGAGGAGCGCGGGCTCGTCCGCGTCCTGCGCAATCCCGCCCTTGAGCCCGAGATCGACGAGGAAGCAGCTCGACGCGCCGGAGGGTCGGCTCGCCGCCTCGTTGTCGATGTAAGTCGTCCCCGCTCCGCAGTCGTTCGCGGTGAGTCGGAGCCACTGGACGGATCCGGCTCGTCGCTGGGCGGGGTTGTTCGCGCTGCGGAAGGAGCGCTGTACGGGCGAGGCGAGGATGGCCGCGTCGGTCGGCTGCGTCGTTCGGGTGGAGACGCCGTCGCTTCCGAGGTAGTACCAGCGGCAGTTGTTGTTGAAGTTCGCGTTTCTACAGTTGGCGTTCGTGTGGTTCCGCGCGTTGCGCAGCCGCACCTGGATCGCGACCGCGTTCCGCCCCGATTTCGGTGTGAACCGGAGGTGAGGCGAGTTGTTCGAGCCCGTCGTGGCGAACGTCACCGTTCCCGTCCCGTTTGCGTTGTCGGGGAGGAGGTCGCAGTTCGTCCCGAAGTCGCACTGCGAGCTTCCGTCGTCGCGCACGAGGCGGAAGCGCACCTCGACGTCGGACGCGCGCAGCGGAGCGGTGATCTGGCTAGGCGGGGGGGTCGGGTTCGTGTACTGACCGACGAGCGTTCCGAGGTCGAGCGTGACGCGGAGCCGCGCCTGGCAGTCGTTCGTCGGGTGGTACGAGAAGTACGAGCAGGAGACGTACTCGAGGTGCGCCCCTTCGAGACCGGGCGGGCCCGTCCCCGGATCCGTGTTCGGGTAGCCGCGGATGAAGTGGAGGCCGGAGGCGACTGCCTGGCTCGGCCAGGCGCCGCTCGCCGCGTAGCAGGTCACGATCTGCGTCGAGGAGCCCTGGTTGCAGAGCGCGTTTGCGGTGGCAAAGCCCTCGTCCTCGAAGCAGGGAGCAGCAGTCGTCGCGATGAGCGTGTTTCCAGGGGGCAGGTTCGTCGCGCAGGCGCCTCGGAAGCTCGTCGCGATGACGACGCCTGTCTCCGAGGTGGGGGTGAAGCTCGCCCACGCGTTCGCGTCTTCGGGGTTCAAGGTCGTCCACCCCTGGAGCCCGCCCGGGAGGCCGGCGATCGCGGAGTTCTTCACGAGGTAGCGAACCGCGCGGATCTGGCCTGTGTCCTCGTTGTAGAAGACGGCTGCCGCCGAGAGCGGCTCGGGGGCGCGCACGGCGATCGGGAGGAGCCCGGTGAGGCCCTCCGCCTCCTGGATCTCGACGCGGGCCTTGCGCTTGATGTCCGGGTAGAAGGGGATGAGGCTGAAGAGCGGGAACGAGTTGTCTTCGGTGAGCTTGACGTCGAGCGTCATGCTCGCGCAGATGGAGGGATTCGCCGGGCTCGTGCGCTCAGACGGGCTCGTATTCGAGTCGTCGTCGTACCAGTCGACTCCGTTCAAGACCGCGTGGATCTGGGTCTCGCCGACGCCACCGACCTGCGGATTGAATGCCTGGCCGCTGTAGACGGTGCCGTCAGCCCGCGTGTGAGGCCCGACGAACTTCCGTGCGTCAGCCTCGATCCGCGCGTCGATCTGCGGTCCGCAGGGGAACTGCCAGGAGCCTCCACCCGCGAGCGCGCCCGCATCCGCCTTCGTCTGCAGGTTCTTCCCGTGCGTGTACCAGTTGCCGATGCCGATCACGATCGCGCCGGTCCCGAGCAGCACGGGGAGGAGGAGCGCGAACAGGACGACGATTTGGCCGCTCTCGCGTGAACGACCGCTCAGACCTCGCATGGTGGGTCCCCCTCTCACGTGCCACACTGGTTTTGTGGGACGTCGGCGGTGTACCTCGTGGCCTTTTGCTCGAGTCGCATCGTCGTCCTCGCGGTCAGGGTGAACGAGGGGAAGAGTCGGACGAGGCGGAAGGGCGAGGTGATTCGCACCTTCACCGGGCCGCCAACGCTGCCGGCGGTGTACGCGGAGTCCTGCGGGAAGCAGATCGTCACCGTGGACGAATCGCGCAGGCCCTGCGAAACCGCCGCGTTCCTGATGTACGCCTGGAGCGTCGTCGGGCAGGCTTGGCTCTGATCGGCCGGGCACCCGGGCCAGCGGTTCACTGCCGCCCAGCGCGCTCCCTGGTTCGAGAGCCGATTCATGTCGAGCCAGTAGTTGAGGCCGATGCCGAAGTGGAGGATCCCGGCGACGAGCAGGAGGAGGGGGAAGAGGACGAGGGCGAACTCGACCATCGCCTGGCCGCTCTCGCGATCCGAGCAGTCGGGTCCGTGTGTGTCGTCTCGTCTCCGCACGATTCTGTCCCTCCTCTTATCGACCACGAACCGCTCGCGCATGAGCTGTCACTCCCTCCCCCGGCTGCGGCCTCGAGTCGCTCGACTCTGAGAGACCCTCCGAGAGACTCATTGTGCACCCGTCCCCTCGATTCCGAAAGGGTGATTCCCGAAAGCTCCGAAAGGGTGATACCCGAAAGCGTAGGCCCCGACCCGGTCGAGGGGAGTACCGGGCCGGGGCCTCCGTCGTCCCTGGGACGCGGCGCGCTCGCTAGCTGCCGGGCGCGTTCTGGATCGAGCTGCCGGCGTTCGAGAAGAGCTGCCGGATCTGGTTGCGCAGGAAGAACAGCGCGATGATGATCGCGATCGCCAGGAAGCCGACGAGGATCGCGTACTCCGTCGTCGTCTGGCCGTCCTCGCGGTGGCGCAGCTGGTGCACGCCGACCTGGAGGGCGACGATCGGGCGAAGCATGAGCTCGGTCATGCGGGTGGACCTCCCTCTGATTGCTCTCTCTGGGCCGGCGGATGCCGACCGCGTCTCAGCGTGGGAGCGAGACCACGGATCGACAACCAGTCGTTCGGCCGGTTTCGACTAGACCATGGTCGCTCGGTCCTGCGGCTCTTCCCGAGGCCGACGAGCGACGCCGGCCCGGTCGAGGGGGTAGCCGGGCCGGCGTCGCTCGTCGGCCGTCGGAGGCCCGACGGGGTCCGAGGGCCTAGTTCGGCGCGTTCTGCAGGCTGCTGCCGGCGTTCGAGAAGAGCTGCCGGATCTGGTCGCGCAGGAAGAACAGCGCGATGATGATCGCGATCGCCAGGAAGCCGACGAGGATCGCGTACTCCGTCGTCGTCTGGCCGTCCTCGCGGTGGCGCAGCTGGTGCACGCCGACCTGGAGGGCGACGATCGGGCGAAGCATGAGCTCGGTCATGCGGGTGGACCTCCCCTTCGATCGGAGGACGCGAGGGTCCTCGGTGTGCGTAGCCCGACGGATTGCGTAGGGTCGGGATCTCAGGATTGGCTCGGGGCCACCCGACTGCAACTGGCCGATGGATCGGTTGCGGCCCAGACGCTCGGCTCTCTCAGGTCCGGGCCGTCGTGAGGAGGTTCGCTCCGGCACCGGCCCGCCTGGCGACGGGCCGGTGCCGGCGAGACACGCGGGCGTCTTCCGCTTAGCTTCCGGGCGCGTTCTGGATCGAGCTGCCGGCGTTCGAGAAGAGCTGCCGGATCTGGTTGCGCAGGAAGAACAGCGCGATGATGATCGCGACCGCCAGGAAGCCGACGAGGATCGCGTACTCCGTCGTCGTCTGGCCGTCCTCGCGGTGGCGCAGCTGGTGCACGCCGACCTGGAGGGCGACGATCGGGCGAAGCATGAGCTCGGCCATCGTGTGGAACGCTCCTTTCTCTTCATCTCTTCTCAGAGGCGCAGCGTCCCGTTGCGGACGCTGCCGTGCTGGAGAAGCAGTTTCGTCTGAAATCGGCTCTTCTCCTCTTCCGCTGTCTGGTCCGTCGGGTGGTTTGAACCAGACCTTCGTCTACTCGGAGTCCTCCGGTCGAGGGACGATGATCAATGACGTGAGGTCCTCCGCTGTCTCGCAGGAGAGGCCGTCTCGGCCCTCCGTACACGGGCGGCCGGGCCTCGTCGCCCCGGCGCTCGTCGTGGTTGCGACCATTTGGACGCTCGCCCTCCTCGTATTCGGGCTGAGCGAGGGCCTCCTCGCGTGGGATGTGCGGTTCGCCTACCTCCCGGCGGCTGAGCAGGTGCTCGATGGCGACTCGCCGTACCCGGCGCTCAATGATCCGATCCTCGAGGAACAGAAAGGGTACGTGTACCCACCGCAGCTCGTCCTCCTGCTCGTGCCGCTCACCGCGCTGCCGATCGACGTCGTCGCGCTGCTCGTGGGCCTCGGGCTGCTCGCGCTGGTGGTCGCGACGCTCTACGTCCTCGGTGTCCGCGACGTGGCCGTCTACGCCGCCTCGTTCTTGTGGATGCCGACCGCGAGCGGCGTCCTGCTCGCCAACGTGTCGATCCCGCTCGCGTTCGCGACCGCGCTGCTTTGGGTGTATCGCGACCGCCTCTGGCCCGGCGCCGCCGCGCTCGGGCTCGCGGTGTCCGCGAAGCTCGTCCTGTGGCCGCTCCTCGTCTGGACGGCGGTCACGGGACGCGTGCGGCTCACGGTTCGCGCGCTCGCCGTCGCGGCGGCCCTGACGCTCTCGGCCTGGGCTGTGATCGGCTTCGCGGGCCTGAGCGGGTACCCGGATCTCCTGCGCCGTCTCGACGAGATCCAGGCCGCGAACAGCTACTCCTTCGTCGGCATGGCGGCGACGCTCGGCCTGGGTGAGACGTTCGGGCGTGCCGTCGCGCTTCTCGTCGGAGGTGCGCTCCTCGCCTCGTGCGTCGTGCTCGCTCGTCGTGGCGAGGAGTTCCGTGCGTTCACGTGTGCCGTGGCGGCGACGCTCGCGCTCTCGCCGATCGTCTGGCTGCACTACCTCTTCGTGCTGATCGTGCCGCTCGCGATCGCACGTCCGCGGTTCTCGCCGATCTGGCTCCTGCCGGTGCTCCTCTGGATCAGCCCCCGGCCGGGGTATGCCGAGGGGTTCAAGACGTTCCTGCCAGCGATCGCGGCGGCGATCCTCGTCGGGTTCGTGCTCGTCGCGCCCCGACGTGATGGCGAGCGCGGGACAGCGCCGGCGTGAGCTTCGAGTGTCCCGATCGGAGGCTCGGTTGGCAACGGCTCGCGTCGACCGCCGCGATCGTGGTCGGGAGTGCGACCGCAGCCGCCGGCTTCGCAGACTGGGTCGTATCAGTTTCGTGTGACCCGCTCCGCCGTGGCCTTCCTCTCTGCGCGGCCACGGTCGCGCTCTCGGTCTGGCTGCGACCATCCGGTGCTTACGAGGGCGGGCGGCGCACGATCACCGTCACCTCGTCGTCTCGGTAGACCGCCCGCGCGCCGGGCTCGGCGAGGAAGTCGTCGGTCTGCGAGCCCATCGTCTCGTCCACGAGAACGATGCGGAACGGCTCTGCGATTTCCTTCCAATCACGGCCTTCTTGCACGGCGTATCGACCGAGGCGCTCGAAGAACGCGCGATCGTAGATCTCGAAGCGCACGTCATAGGCGACGCGGCCGCGGAGCTCCGGGATCTTCCAGAGGAGCCAATCCGAAAAGCGGTCGGGGGCGTAGACGAGATCGCCCTCACCGAGCTCTTCGCGAACCGCCTCGAGGGGACCCCGCGGCCACTCGGACTCGTACCAGGCCTCATCGCGGGCGAGCAAGTAGGCGACGGTGCCGACGAGCAGCGCTGTGCATCCGACGGCGATCGCCCTGTTGAGGCGACGGAGCGGCTGGGCAGGCCGGCGGCTCTCCAGGCTCCGCCCGATCGCGACGGGGAGCAGCACCATGCAGGCGAGCGCGAACCAGGCGATCCCGCGGATCGCGGTCACCGCGCCTACGAGCGTGAGCGCCAGCACGGCGACGTCGAAGGCGGTCAGCCGGCGTCGCCCGAGCCAGACGAGCGCAACTGCGATCGCAACGAGGACGTAGAAGAACATCGTGTTGACCGTCGGAGCAGACCAGTTCCACTCGGTCACCCTCCCGGCGAAGGGCGGGTCGATGAGGAGGAGGTGGTAGTAGAGCGCCGCAGCGGCGGGCCCGTACGGCGTGACGAGGGTTGCGAGGGGAGCCAAGAGGAGGAGGGGGCCGCTCCGGCGGTACGACGCGCCTCGGCTCCGCACGAGCTCGTGCACCGCGAGGAGCATGACTAGGAGCGCGCCGAGGGCGACGCTGCCGTGGAGGTTCGCCCAGAGCACGAGAATCGGAATCGCGAGCCACACGCGTCGCGTCGGATTGCGAGCCTGCGAAGCGAGGATCCACAGGAGCCCCGTGTAGAGCGGGAGCGCGAGCATCTGGGCGCGGATCGTCCAGGCCCAGGGCGCCGCCATGAGCACGGGGAGCAGGAGCGCCCAGATCGCGCGAGGGCCTGCGCCGAGCGAGCGCGCCCCCGCTGCGGCGATCCCGAAGGCACCGACCACGACGACACCTGTCGCGACCGCGAGGAGGGCGTGCCCGCCGAGCGCGTGCGTCCCGTAGAAGAACAGGTGCGCGAGCCACTGTTGCGCCGTCCAGGTGCGTCCCTTCCCATAGACGGTCAGCTCATCGACGCTCGGCAATCCGTTCTGCCAGATCTCCCTGCCCGCCATGAGGTTGAGCCAGCTGTCGTTGACGAGCAGGAAGGGCGGGAACACGAGCAGGAAGATGAGACCGAACCCGGCCAGGAGGACGAGGACGACGTACTCCTCCTCGGCGATTCGCCGAACGCGGCTCACGCGCTAGTCGTCGGCGTAGAGCGGGCTCTCCACGAGCCCGTGCTGGTAGGCGAGCCTCGTTGCCTCGGTGCGGTTCTTCACCCCGAGCTTGCGGTAGATGTTCGTGAGGTGGAACTTCACCGTCTGCGGCGCCACCCAGAGCTCCTTCGCGATCTCGTCGTTCGAGAGCCCACGCGCGAGCGCGCCGAGGATGGTGAGCTCGCGCTCGGTCAGGCCGAGTGACTTCACCTGCGGAGGCTCGCTCTCCGTGCCGCCGACGGGCGTGCGCACGTTCCCCTCGAGGGCCTGGCGGAGGGTCGCGGGGAGGTCGTTCGGTTCGACGGTCTTGATCACGTAGGCGGACGCGCCACGCCGCAGGGCGGCCTCGACGAGCTCCGGGCTCGACGACGCCGACAGCATCACGACCTTGACCTCGGGATGGCGCGCGCGGATCTGGTCGAGGCAGGCGAGACCGTCCATGTGTGGCATGCGGACATCGAGAAGCACGAGGTCGGGCTTCTCGCGAGCGACGAGCGGTAGGACCTGCGTCCCCGATTGCGTCTCGCCGACGATCTCGAACCCCCCGTCGGCCTCGAGTGCGCGGCGGATGCCGTCGAGGACGAGGCGATGGTCGTCGGCGATCACGACTCGCACGTCCGTCAGTGTGGCAGAGCGGGCGGCTAAACCGGGGCCCCTGGACAGGGGGTGATGTGTCTCACCCTATGCGGTGCGAGCAGGGCCCCTGAAGGGGTAGCCAGGGCGCGCCTAGTCATGAGTCCAGACACTCGGACGAGGGATTTACCGTGCCCCTGGAGGGGGATACCCTCAGATTCGGACACGAAACTTCGGCCCGATCTGTCTGTTCCTCGAGGGGGAGAGCGATGGGATTTCGGGCAAGTCGAGCAGCGAAGGGAGAGATTTGGGAGATGGGAACCGTGGGGAAGCTGAGGCGGCTCTTGCTGGCCGCCACGCTCGCAATCGGCGCGGCGGTGCTCGTAGGAGTTCCGCTCGGCGCGTCTGCGACCAACGACATCGGCAACTTCGAGCTGGACGGCAACGCCGCGGGCGCCGGGCGAGACGACTGGGACGCTCGGAACACCATCGGCGCCCCACTCTTCTTCACCGGCTTCATCGAGGACGGCACGGGCGCCTCCGACACCGGGTACGGCACCGGGTCGAACAAGGACACCGACCAGATCAGCGACTGGTCGTGGAAGACCGGCCAGGTCACGCCCGCCAAGGACAACATCGCCCACGCGTACGCGGCCGTCTACGAGGAGAAGGGCGACCTCGTCCTCTACTTCGGCCAGAACCGGCAGGTCGAGCAGCAGGGGAACGCGAACGTCGGCGTCTGGTTCCTGCAGAACCCGGTCGGGCTCGGCGCGAACGGCAAGTTCACGGGCAGCCACGCCGAGGGCGACGTCCTCGTCCAGGCTGAGCTAACGAACGGCGGCTCGATCGCGGGCATCCGCATCGGCAAGTGGACGGGCGGGTCACTGCAGTTCCTCGCCAACAGCGCCGCCGAGTGTGCAGACGGCAAGCTCGGCACGAAGGACGCCTGCGGCATCGCGAACACGGTGACGATCTCCACGTCGTGGGCCGGGAACATCCCGAGCCCGTACTTCTTCGAGGGCGGGCTCAACCTGAGCGCGCTCTTCCCGAACGGAGCTCCCTGCTTCAGCACCGTCCTCATGAACACGCGGACGTCGCAGTCGACCACCGCCGAGCTCAAGGACTTCGCCTTCGGCACCTTCGACACGTGCGGTTCGATCACGGTCCGCAAGCAGGCGACGCCTGCCGACGGCACGAAGTTCGACTACACGGCCTCGAATCTCAGCCCGGCCGCGTTCCAGCTCGCGGCGGGCGAGAGCCGCACCTTCGACAAGCTCGGCCCCGGCGTCTACTCGGTAACCGAGGTCGAGCCGACGGGCGGCTGGGAGTTCGACAGCCTCTCCTGCACAGGTGGTGCGAACGTCTCGGTCTCCGGACGCACGGCGACGATCACGCTCGGCTTCCTCGAGGACGTGACGTGCACGTACGTCAACAAGCCGAAGCCCGGGAAGCTGATCGTGATCAAGAACGTCGTCAACGACGACGGCGGGACGAAGGTCGCCGGTGACTTCGCCATCGAGGTCTCCGGGAACAACCCGAGCCCGGCGAGCTTCGCCGGCCAGGGCGCTCCCGGCCAAGAGGTCACGATCGGCCCCGGCAGCTACTCGGTGACCGAGACCGAGGATCCGGGCTACGCCGTGACGTACTCGAGCGACTGCTCGGGGACGATGCCCGCAGGCGGGACGAAGACCTGCACGATCACGAACGACGACAAGCCGGCCAAGCTGATCGTGATCAAGAACGTCGTGAACGACAACGGCGGCACCAAGGTCGCCGGCGACTTCCCGATCCAGGTCTCCGGGAACAACCCGAGCCCGGCGACCTTCGCCGGCCAGGGCGCTCCCGGCCAGGAGGTCGCGATCGGCCCCGGCTCCTACAGCGTCACCGAGACCGAGGATCCGAGCTACGCCGCCAGCTACTCGGCGGACTGCTCCGGCTCGATTGCGCTCGGGCAGACGAAGACCTGCACGATCACGAACGACGACAAGGCGCCCAAGCTGACGCTCGTCAAGCAGGTCGTGAACGACAACGGCGGTACTGCGTCGGCGAGTGACTGGACGCTGACGGCAAGCCCGAACGGCTTCTCGGGCCAGGGCCCGTCCGTGTCGAGCGGCGCCAGCTTCCAGGCCGGCACCTACAACCTGTCCGAGTCGGGCCCCGCCGGCTACGACGCGGGCGAGTGGGTGTGCGAGGGCGGCTCGCAGGACGGCGCCTCGATCACCCTCGGGCTCGGTGAGTCCGCCACCTGCACGATCACCAACGACGATCGCCCGGCGACCCTCATCGTCAAGAAGGTCGTCGTCAACGACAACGGCGGGACGAAGGTCGCGAGCGACTTCTCCTTCCAGGTCAACGGCGGTGCCGCGCAGGCCTTCGAGGCCGACGGCGAGAACGAGCTGGCCGTGAGCGCGGGCACCTACTCGGTCACCGAGGTCGCTGTCGACGGCTACGAGACGAGCTACGACAACTGCTCCAACCTCGTCATCCCGAACGGCGGCTCGGCCACCTGCACGATCACCAACGACGATCGCCCGGCGACCCTCATCGTCAAGAAGGTCGTCGTCAACGACAACGGCGGGACGAAGGTCGCGAGCGACTTCTCCTTCCAGGTCAACGGCGGTGCCGCGCAGGCCTTCGAGGCCGACGGCGAGAACGAGCTGGCCGTGAGCGCGGGCACCTACTCGGTCACCGAGGTCGCTGTCGACGGCTACGAGACGAGCTACGACAACTGCTCCAACCTCGTCATCCCGAACGGCGGCTCGGCCACCTGCACGATCACCAACGACGACCAGGCGGCGCACCTGACGCTCGTCAAGGTCGTGAAGAACGACAACGGCGGCACGGCGACGGCCGAGGAGTGGACGCTGTCGGCCGACGGCCCGACCCCGCTCTCCGGAGCGGGCGGCGCCGAGGGCGACGTCTCGGCCGGCACGTACACGCTCTCCGAGTCCGGCCCCGCCGGCTACGACGCGGGCGAGTGGGTGTGCGAGGGCGGCTCGCAGGACGGCGCCTCGATCACCCTCGGGCTCGGTGAGTCCGCCACCTGCACGATCACCAACGACGACCAGGCGGCGCACCTGACGCTCGTCAAGGTCGTGAAGAACGACAACGGCGGCACGGCGACGGCCGAGGAGTGGACGCTGTCGGCCGACGGCCCGACCCCGCTCTCCGGAGCGGGCGGCGCCGAGGGCGACGTCTCGGCCGGCACGTACACGCTCTCCGAGTCCGGCCCCGCCGGCTACGACGCGGGCGAGTGGGTGTGCGAGGGCGGCTCGCAGGACGGCGCCTCGATCACCCTCGGGCTCGGTGAGTCCGCCACCTGCACGATCACCAACGACGACCAGGCGGCGCACCTGACGCTCGTCAAGGTCGTGAAGAACGACAACGGCGGCACGGCGACGGCCGAGGAGTGGACGCTGTCGGCCGACGGCCCGACCCCGCTCTCCGGAGCGGGCGGCGCCGAGGGCGACGTCTCGGCCGGCACGTACACGCTCTCCGAGTCCGGCCCCGCCGGCTACGACGCGGGCGAGTGGGTGTGCGAGGGCGGCTCGCAGGACGGCGCCTCGATCACCCTCGGGCTCGGTGAGTCCGCCACCTGCACGATCACCAACGACGACATCGTGAGGGGCGTCGGCGCGATCCGCGTGTCGAAGTCCGCGAACCAGTCGTCGGTGAAGGAGCCGGGCGGCCCGGTCACGTACACGGTGACGATCACGAACACGTCCAACGTGCTCGTGACGATCGAGAACGTCGTCGACGACCGCTTCGGCGACCTCGACGACTCGGGCGGGAACGGCTGCTTCGACGTGCCGATCAACTTGGCGGCGGGTGCCTCCACCTTCTGCCAGTTCACCGGCAACGTGACCGGGGCGGCCGGGACCTCGCACGTCAACGTCGTGACCGCGACCGGCACGGACGAGTTCGGCAATCGGGTCAGCGACTCGGACGACGCGAGGGTGGACATCACGCCGCTGCTCATCGACCTCGTCGTCGACAAGACGGCGAGCTCGCCGACCCCGCTGAACGGGACGGTCAACTACACGATGACCGTTACGAACAAGGGGCCGGACACGGCGACGAACGTCCAGCTCGCGGATCCGGCGCCCGCGGGGATCACGCTCCTGACGGCGACGGCATCGCAGGGGACGTGCACGGTGAGCGCTGCGCTCATCACCTGCAACCTGGGCACGATTGCTCCCGGGCAGACGGTGACGGTGAACGCGACCGGGCGGGCGACCGCGGTCGGGACGCACGTCAACACGGTGACAGTCAGCGGCCAGGGCGGCCGCGAGACGAATCCCGCGGACAACGTCGACTCAGCGCAGACGGTGGTGCCGCGGCCGATCCAGCCGCCGACGCCCGAGAAGCCGAAGCCCGAGCCGGCGATCTGCCTGACGCTGACGGTGACGCCGAAGACGATCACCGCCGACGGCAAGCCGGACAAGGTGCGCGTGCTCGTGACGGCGGCCAAGAAGCGCCAGCCGGGCGTCAAGGTCGTGGTCAAGGGCGCCGGCGTGAGCAAGACCGGTCGCACCGCTAAGAACGGCGTGGCCGTGCTCACGATCAATCCGAAGAAGGCCGGCCTCCTCACGGTCACCGTGCAGGAGCGCAACCGGAAGGCCTGCGGGCCGGCCCGGGTCGGCGTCGTCGGAGTCTTCCTCCCGCCGCTGACGGGCTAGCGGAGGAGGGGGGCGCTACGCACAGCGGGCCGGGAGGTGGCTGCGGTCGCCTCCCGGCCCCCGGGCACGCGGTGGAGGCGTGAGAGACGAAGCGACGGAGATGAGCGGAGATCCCTCGATGCGGCGATCGCTCCCTCCACGCCGGCCGACTACCCTTTCACGAGCCATGTCGTGGGGCTCACTAGACCCAAGACGGCTGCTCGCCGTCGGCGCGCTCTCGGCGGCGCTCGTGCTCGCGCTCCTCGCCGCGCTCGCTCCGACGGCGGGAGCCGAGTCGACGCGGGCCTCGAGCGTCAGCGTCGTCGGCTCGGGCACGCTCACGCGCGCGAAGGTCTCGGTGCTCGCCGCGCCGAAGGCCGGTGCGAGGAGAGTCGCAGTGATGCGGCAGTTCCGTCCGGACTTCCGGCCGCAAGTCGTGCTCGCGCTCGACGCACTCCGCTCGAAGTCGGGTGCGCCGAGCTGGTACCGGATCGCCGTGCCGGGCCGACCGAACGGCAGGACAGGCTGGGTCCGGGCAAGCGCCGTGGAGCTCCGGCCCGTGAAGAAGCGGCTCGTCGTCTTCCGTGGGGCGCGACGCTTCGAGTACTGGGAGGGCGATCGGCTCGTCCGCAAGGGCAAGGTCGCGGTCGGCAAGCCGGGCGCGGAGACGCCGACCGGACTCTTCTACGTGACCTGGAAGTTCAGCCCGAAGATCGACCCGAACTGGGCGATCCTCGGAGAGTACGCGTTCGAGACGAGCGCCTACTCGAAGCTCACCGACTGGCCCGGCGGCGGGATCGTGGGTGTGCACGGGACGCCGTGGCCCGAGCTGCTCGGCCAGGCCGTCTCGCACGGCTGCATCCGCATGCACAACCGCGACATCCTCTTCCTGAAGTCGCGCGTGCCGCTCGGAACCCCGGTGAAGATCGTCCCCTGAGGCGGGATCTCACGGCTCTCGTCGAAGTCGTCTCGGCAGAGGCGACGTGACCGACGCTCCGCTCATCGCAACCGGGCGCCCGAGCCGTTTGATCGAGCGTGTCGATCGGCTGCTGCCGCTCGCGTGGCTCGGCCTCTACGCCCTGCTTCCCGTCAGCGGGCTTCCCGACCTGATGTTCACCTTCTGGCACGACCAGGCACGAGATCTCGCCGCCCTGCGAGAGCTCCTCGAGCAGGGGTCGTCGAGCGCGATCGACGACAACGTCATCGGCCCTGCGTACCTGCTTGCCGCCGCGTCGATCCACTGGGTCTTCGGACTGAGTCCGGAGAGCGCACTCGTCGCTCTCGCTCGAGCCTCGTACGCCGTTTCCGTGGCGATGGGTCTCGTGATGGTGCGGCTGCTCCTCCGCCGGACCGCGGCCGGTGCTCCGCTCGTCTCTCTGTCCGGCCAGATTCTCTTCCTCGGGCTCATGCTGGTGACGGCCTTCTGGTACTGGTCGGACGTCCCATGGAGTCACTTCTTCGCTGCCGCCCTCGTTGTCTCGTTCTACGTGGTGCGGCGTGTGTTGCCCGGCTCAGCAGGCGCTGCCGCGGCAGGAGCGCTGCTCGGACTCCTGGCGACGACGAGGACGTTCGAGCTCGCCGCCGTCGTGCTCGCCTGGGCGCTCGCTCTCGCTCTCTCAGTCGCTCTCCCGGCGTTCGAACGTAGCCGAGTTCGCCTTCCGACGATGGCGGCGTTCGTCGGCTCGTTCGTCGCCACCGCGGCGGTCGTTCACCTCGCGGCCGCCAAGCGGGCGCCGTTCGTCTACGGGTACCACCCGCACCCCGACCAGCAGGATGTGCTGCACGCCGCAGTAGCCGAGTCTCCGACGTTCTCTTTCGGCTTCATCCCGTCAAAGCTCGTCCAGCTCTTCGTCGATCCGTGCTACCTCTCGCTCTGCCAGCTCGCCGACAACAGCGGCGTTGCGTTCTGGCGGCAGCCGCTGCTCCTGCAGGTTCCCGCTCTGCTCTTCCTTCCGGCCGTGGTTCTGGCTCTCGGATGGCTCTCGCTTCGCGCCGTGCATCCCAGGTACACGTCGGGTCGGACTGGGGAGCTGCGACTGATGCTCGAGATGGCGATCGCGGCGTCGGGGCTCGTACTCGGGTATGTGGCGAGCACGATGGCGGGATCCCCGCATCTGAAGTTCGGGCTCGCCCGCGATTTCCTCCTCCCGGCGTTACTCGTCGCGATCCTGGTAGCCGTTCTGGCGGTACGTGCGACTCGGGACGCCCTTGCTCGGCTGGATGAGCGTCGATCTCGTGGCGGCGACCCGGGCGGAGTGGGTGACGTACGCGTGCCCCTGGCGGCGCTCGGGCTCGTCGCGCTTCTCGCGCTGGCAGTGTCCGTCGCTTTGAGCACGGGACTTCCTCGGTTCGAGAGCAAGCACCTCGCCGCCATCACGTACGCGTCGCACTGTTCCGGATCCGTCTGCCGGGTTCAGGTTGTCGGACGGACGACGGCTGGCGTCATGGTTCGGATTCCGTCGCCGTCCGTGCTCGCGTTTGCCTGTGCTGGTGACGACTCCCTGCGGGCGATCTATTCCTCTGATCCATCCCGCGGGGTCGGGCTTCCAGACGCATGCCGACGTCCGAGGCTCCGCTTCGCCTGGCCGGCCGTTATGGGACTGCCCCCCGACCTCGCGCACTTCGAACGGGTGACCGTCACCAACCGGCCTCTCGGCTGAGAGGCGGAGTCGACTCGAGACCCGCTACGAGCCCGAGCGGGCGACGAACGCGTACGGGAGCGGCGCGCCGGTCGCACCGGCGCTCGAGAGCTTCCGCGCGTACATCCCGGGGCGCGAGTCGGCGGCGGCGAGCTGGCGGAGGTCGTTGCCGCCGTCGAGGAAGCGGTAGCCGGAGACGAATGGCCGCCAGGAGCCGCCGCCGCCGTAGGAGACTGCGACGCCCTCGAAGCGGAAGGAGAACGAGTTGCAGAGCGAGGGGCTCTCGGCGTAGCTCTCGGCCGTGGCGATGGGCGCCCAGCGGCCGCTCGAGCCGGGGAGGTGGACGGGCTCCGTCACCGCCTGGCCGTCCACCCACACGCGCCACCAACCGGGCCTCCGGCCCATCTCGAGAACGGCGAACCGGTGCGGCCGCCCGGGGGCGAGCCCCTCCTCGACGAGCATGAACTCCGGGTCGCGGCCGGGCCGGGTGATCTCGACGTAGCTGAACGGGGCGACCCCGTTGACCGAGGCGATTCCGGCCTGGAGCCAGACGTCCTCGCCGTTCGGGCCCTGTCCGGGGCCGCCGACGCCGACCCAACCGGCGACGTGCCCTGCCTTGACGCGGGGCGCCGTCTGCGCCGTGATCGTCGCCCGCACGCCGTGGCCCTTGTACGTCGCCTGGTGCCCGGCGTAGCTGTAGCCCGAGCCGTTCGCGCCGAGGCAGGACGACGCGCGTCCCGCGGTCGCGCTCGAGCCCGTGGCGCCGAGGGCCGCGAGGGCGAGCGCGCCGACCACCGCTGCGAAGGAGAACTGCCGCAGGCTCACACGTGCGAGGTCGGCCGATCCCGACCCGTGAGCCATCCCTCGTTCGCGCGATCAGGGACGTTGGCTCCCCGAGCCCGCTGCACCTAGAATGCGTCGCGTGGCGACGACCGAGGACCCGCGCGTCACCAGCTCGGTCGAGGCCTGGCGCGAGCGCGCCTACGCGGCGACGCCCGAGCGCACCGACGAGCTGCTGACGACGATCTCGGGGATCGAGCCCGAGCCCCTGTACACGCCCGAGAACGTCCCGATCGACTACGAGCGCGACCTCGGCTACCCGGGCGAGTACCCGTTCACCCGCGGCGTCTATGCCTCGATGTACCGCGGGCGACTGTGGACGATGCGCCAGTTCGCGGGCTTCGGCACCGCCGAGGAGACGAACGAGCGCTTCCGCTACCTGCTCGCGCACGGGCAGACGGGCCTCTCGACCGCCTTCGACATGCCCACCTTGATGGGCTACGACTCCGACCACCCCCGTGCGGAGGGCGAGGTCGGCCGCGAGGGGGTCGCGATCGACTCGCTCGCCGACGTGGAGACGCTCTTTCGGGGCATCCCGCTCGGAGAGGTCTCGACCTCGATGACGATCAACTCCCCGGCGGCGATCCTCCTCGCCTACTACGTCTGCGTCGGCGAGCGCCAGGGCGTCCCGCGCGAGCGCCTGCGCGGCACGGCGCAGACGGACATCTTGAAGGAGTACATCGCCCAGAAGGAGTGGATCTTCCCGCCCGAGCCCTCGCTGCGGCTCGTCACCGACATGGTCGAGTTCTGCGCGCGCGAGATGCCGCTCTTCCACCCGATCTCGATCTCGGGCTACCACATCCGCGAAGCGGGCTCGACCGCCGCCCAGGAGCTCGCCTTCACCCTCGCCGACGGCTTCGCCTACGTCGAGGCCGCGATCGAGCGCGGCCTCGCGGTCGACGACTTCGCGCCCCGGCTCAGCTTCTTCTTCAACGCCCACCTCGACTTCTTCGAGGAGATCGCGAAGTACCGCGCCGCCCGCCGGATCTGGGCGCGCGAGCTCAGGGAGCGCTACGGCGCCCGCTCGGAGCGCTCGCTCCTCATGCGCTTCCACACCCAGACGGCCGGCGTCTCCCTCACCGCCCAGCAGCCGGAGGTGAACATCGTCCGCACGACGATCGAGGCGCTCGCCGCCGTCCTCGGCGGCACCCAGAGCCTGCATACGAACTCCTACGACGAGGCGCTCGCCCTGCCGACCGAGGACGCCGTCCGGATCGCGCTTCGCACCCAGCAGGTGATCGCCCACGAGTCCGGCGTCGTGAACACGATCGACCCCCTCGGCGGCTCCTGGTACCTCGAGCACCTGACGAACGAGCTCGAGGCGCAGGCCTACGCCTACTTCGAGCGCATCGACGCCCTCGGCGGGGTGATCCCCGCGATCGAGCAGAACTTCTTCCAGCGCGAGATCGCCGAGGCCTCCTACCGCTACCAGTCCGAGGTCGAGTCGGGCAAGCGCGTGATCGTCGGCGTCAACCGCTACCAGCTCGAGGAGGAGCGGCCGATCCCGATCTTGAAGATCGACCCCGCTCTCGAGCAAAAGCAGATCGAGCGCCTGCGGGGCGTGCGCGCGCGGCGCGACGCGGCCGCGGTCGAGCGCCGGCTCGTGGCGCTCAAGGAGGCCGCCGCGCGCGAGGACGTCAACCTCATGCCGCTCATCATCGAGGCTGCCCGCGACGACGTCACCCTCGGCGAGATGTGCGACGCCCTGCGCGAGGTGTGGGGCGTGTGGCGCGAGACGCCGGTCTTCTGAGCGCTCAGGCTCCGCGTGCTCGACACTCAGGCGTTCACGAGGGCGGGGAGAAGAGTCCGAGCTACGGCTTCGGGAAGCGGAGGTCGAACTGAGTGCCTTCCGCCAGGCGTTTCCACGTGATCGTTCCGTTCGCGGCTTCGACGGCAGCGAGAACGAGCGCAAGGCCAAGCCCGTCATGGCCCGGTTTGGTCGTGAATCCCGGTTCGAAGAGCTGCTGTTCGGCACCCTCGGGAATGCCGGCTCCCCAGTCTCGGACGGAGACCTTCATCTCTCGCACGCTCTCGAACAGGCCGAGGCGGACGCGGCGGCGACCTCTCCGAACCTCGGCGACCGCATCGAACGCGTTCTGCACCAAGTTGCCGACGATCGTGACCGCGGCTGCGTCGGGGAGTTGCGCAGGAAGCGCGTTCAGCCGGCTCCTACGATCGAGGACAAGTGTGATGCCGCGCTGCTGGGCGACTGTCGTCTCCGCGAGCACGAGTGCCGCGAGCGCGGGGTGGCGAATGGCTTCGACCACCACCGCGTGGGACGCTGCATGGAGACTCGTGATGCTGGCAGCGAATCGCTCAGCTTCGTCGTACTGGCCGAGTGCCAGGAGCACGCCGATGACGTGCAGACGGTTCGCATGCTCGTGGTTCTGCTCACGCATGGCCCGAACGAGCCGAGACAGGGCATTCACCTCGGCAGCGCGGCTCTCCAGTGTCCGTGCGGTTTCCACTGCATTGGCCGCTTGCGTCGCGAGGCAGCGAAGGAGCTCGACGTCCTCCTCGCTCCACGGGCCCGCCCGCTTCCGATAGAGCCGGAAGACGCCGAGCGTGGTTCCCCTGGCGATCAGTGGGACGTTGATGTATGAGCGATACCCCTCTTCGCGCGCGACGTTGCGGAAGATCGCGGGCTGACGCTCCCTCTCGGTGTCCTCGACAACGACAACCGTTCCCGTCTCGACTGCGATCGAGCTCGCGCCTCGCCGGCGAACGAGAGCTGCGGGCGGATGTTCGTAGAGCTTCTTGTACTCGTCGCTGAGCCCGTGCGAGCCGATGAGCTTCGGTCGGCCGTTCAGCCAGAGCAGGATGTCCGCGGAAGTGGCGCCCGCGACTTCGACTCCTTCTTTCGCTACCAAGTCCAGGATCTGCCCGACTTCGCGTCCCTCGGCAACTGCTCGGCCAACCTCGAGCAGCGCAGCCATGGCGCGGCTCGCCCCGACCGTGAAGTCGCCATCTTGGGCCGAGCTGGGTGGGGGAGTGGCGGTCATGCCCACAGGCTGTAGCGCTTCGGTGGCCGTCCGGGGCCTTCCGCGACGCAGCTCTCGCTCGCCTGATGTGTGGCGACCAGATACTCGAGGTATCGGCGCGCCGTGACGCGAGCCAAGCCGGTCTCCAACGCGACCTGAGATGCGGTGAGCCCTCCGTGTGCGCACGTGAGCGCTTGGCGAACCAGGTCGAGCGTGTCTGGACTCAGGCCCTTTGGCAGAAGCCTCCTTGACAGTCTCCCGCCGTGGCTGACGCGGTCGATCTCCTCCTGCGTCAGGGGACGCCGCTCGAGCGCGCTGATCCTGCGGAAATCCGCGAGCGCCCGAAGGAGCCGCTCGGGAGCGAACGGCTTGACGATGTAGTCGAGTGCTCCGAGGTGGGCCAGCGATCGGACGACGTCGGCCTCTCGACTTGCGGTGACGACGATCACCTCAACGTTGCACGCCGCGGCTCGCAGCCGCCGGAGGAGGAGCAGACCCTTCGCGCCGCGGAGCTCGAGGTCGAGCAACAGCAAGTGCGGCCGACGTTCGTTGATCAGCCGCAACGCGTCCTCGGCGCTCGCCACGCATCCGACCACCGCGAAGCCGGCAACGCGTCCCACGAGCTGGCGGTGGACGTCGGCGACCGCCTGGTCGTCCTCGATAATCAGCACCCGCCAGAGGTCGTCCGAGCGCACCGAGCTCCCTCGTCGGACTGCATCGGAGGTCATGGCAGCGGCACGCTAGCACCGTGGACGCAGCAGTCTCCCCTACGGAGACGGAATTGGCCATGCGGCGGGACCGCAACACGTGACCTGCTGCCGTGCCCGATCTAGGCTCGCCGATCATCCGACCGGCGGCTTCGGAAGCCGGAGCAGTATCCACGAGCATGGCAGCACCCGGGATGAGATCAGTTGGCGCCTCCGTGACGCTCTCCGCCGACACCGGTGGGACGTTCACGGATCTCATCGTGGACACGGAGGGCGAGCTCCACATCTTCAAGGCGTTGTCGACGCCCGCCGACCCGACGAGCGGTGTCCTCGATGCCGTCGAGCTTGCCGCCGCGGCCTACGGCATCGAGACCGCCGACCTGCTCGGACGGGCAGACGTCTTCATCCACGGGACGACGCGCGCGATCAACGCTCTTCTGACCGGGGGCACTGCCCGAACCGCGTTCCTGACCTCGGAAGGGCACCCCGACATCCTCCTCTTCCGGGAGGGTGGAAGAGCGAATCCATTCGACTTCTCACAGCCGTACCCCGAGCCATTCGTCCCTCGCTCGCTCACCTTCGAGGTGCCGGGCCGGGTGGCTGCGGACGGCACGATCGTCCGCGAGCTCGACGAGGGAGCGGTCCTGGAGATCATCGGTCGCCTCGCCGAGCTCGAGGTGGAGGCGGTCGGAGTCGCGCTCCTCTGGTCAATCATCAACCCCGAGCACGAGCGTCACGTCGGCGAGATGCTCGAGCGACATCTTCCCGGCACGCCCTTCACGCTCTCGCACCAGCTCAACCCGACGCTGCGCGAGTATCGGCGCGCGTCGTCAGCGTGCATCGATGCGTCGCTCAAGCCGCTCATGGCGGACTACCTGCGGACGCTCGAGCGGCGCCTGGGATGCGCCGGCTTCCGTGGCGAGTTGCTGATCGTCACGTCGCAGGGCGGAGTGATCACCGCCGAGGAGGCCGGGCGCGCGCCGATCCATACGATCAACTCAGGGCCCTCCATGGCTCCTGTCGCCGGTAGGAAGTACGCCGCGGCAGAGGGCGAGGTCCGAGCCGTGATCGTCGCGGACAGCGGGGGTACGACCTTCGACGTGAGCCTCGTCCGGGACGGGGTCATCCCGCGGACGAGGGAGACGTGGATCGGCCTGCCTCAGCTCGGGCACATCACGGGCTTCCCCTCCGTCGATGTGAAGAGCATCGGTGCCGGTGGCGGCAGCGTGGCATGGCTCGACGACGGCGGGCTTCTCCACGTCGGCCCTCGGAGCGCCGGGGCCAACCCTGGTCCTGCCTGTTACGGGCTTGGGGGTCAGGAGCCCACGTTCACGGACGCCTGTCTCGTCCTGGGGTATCTCGACCGTGATTTCTTCCTCGGGGGCGCCATGTCCTTGGACGAAGCCGCTGCGCGAGACGCCATCTCGCGTCACATCGCAGAGCCACTCGGTCTCGGCGTCGAAGAGGCCGCCGCGGCGATCGTCGAGTTGGCGACCGAAGAGATGGTAGGAGCGATCGAGGAGATCACGGTGCACCAGGGTCTCGATCCTCGCTCCACGGTGCTCGTTGGAGCTGGCGGCGCGGCGGGTCTGAACATCGTCGCGATCGCCTCGCGATTGGGGTGTCCGAGGATCCTCATTCCGGAGACGGGAGCGGCGCTGAGCGCAAGCGGCGCACTCCTCTCCGAGCTGACAGCAGAGTTCGCAGTCACCTGCTTCACGTCCTCGCTGGACTTCGACCGCGCGAGCGTGGCGCGAGCCTACGCGACACTTCAGGAGAGGTGTGACGCGTTCTTCGCTCGGTTCCCAGCGGAGACTGTTCGCACGGTCGACTTCTCGTACGAGGGGCGCTACCCGAGGCAGAACTGGGAGATCGAGGTTCAGCTTCCGAGCACCGCCGACCTCGCGGCGCCCGAGCCCGATGTGCTCGTCGCATCGTTCCACGATGCCCACCGTCGCGTGTTCGCCCTTGCCGACGAGCTAGCTCCTGTGGAGTTCGTCTCCTGGCGCGCTCGAGCGCGAGCGCAGATGCGCCTGCGCGAGAGGAGGCTGGCGCGCGACGTCCGTTCGGGGCCGGCGACGAGGCGACGGCAGATCTGGCTCGCTGGCGAAGGTTGGGCTCCGGCCAGCGTCGTCGATTTCGACGCGCTCCCCGAGGGCGATCAGGTGTTCGGTCCGGCGGTGGCCGAGTCGTCGTTCACCACGGTCGTCCTGACCAGAGCGACCGTCGCGTGGAAGAGCCGAAGCGGGAATCTCGTCATCGATCTGGAGACCGCGGCGTGAGCGCGCAGTCGGCTCTCGAAGCGCCGAGCGCCGTCCGGCTCGCCGTCTATGCGAACCGACTGCGCTCCATCGTCCAGAAGATGAGCAACACGCTCTACCGGACGGGGAGGTCGGGTGTGCTGAACACTGCTCGTGACTTCTCCTGCGCGATCGTGACGAACGACGATCGCCTGCTGATGGCTGCGGACAGCCTGCCGATCCACGTGCTCAGCGGGCCGGATCTCATGTCAGCTGCGATGCGCCGGTTCCACCCGGAGCTCCGTGCGGGAGACGCGTTTCTGCACAACTCGCCGTATCACGGGAACTCGCATCCAGCCGATCACTCGCTGCTCGTCCCCGTCGTCGCTCCCGACGGCAGGCACGAGTTCACGATTCTCGTCAAGGCGCATCAGGCCGACTGCGGAAACGCGCTTCCCACCACCTACATGGGGGCGGCCGTCGATGTCTACTCCGAAGGGGCGCTGATCTTCCCTGTAGTCCGCGTTCAGTCCGACTACCGGGACAACGCGGATGTCATCCGCATGTGCGAGATGCGAATCCGTGTCCCGGAACAGTGGCGCGGTGACTACCTGGCCATGCTTGCTGCGGCACGAATCGGCGAGCGCGAGCTGCTCGCCCTCGGGGAGGAGTTCACCTTTCCGGTGCTCCACGAACGCACGGAGGAGTGGTTCGACTACTCCGAGCGTCGAATGATCAACGCCCTCTCGGCGATGCCCGCCGGTCAGGCGACTGAGACGACGACGCACGACCCCTATCCCGGGGCCCCCGACGGTATCCCCGTCACGGCGACTGTTTCGTTCATGCCGGACGAGGCCAGGGTCGAGATCGACCTCCGGGACAATCCGGACAGCTTCCCGTGTGGGCTCAACCTGAGCGAGGCATGCGCCCGGACTGCAGCCATGATCGGGCTCTTCAACAGCCTTCCAGCTCCGATCCCGACCAACGCGGGCAGCTTCCGGCGTATCACGACCTTGCTCCGTCCTGGCTGCGTGGTCGGGATTCCCGAGCATCCGACGAGCACCTCGGTCGCGACCACCAATGTCGCCGATCGGGTGACCGCCGCTGTCCAGCTCGCGATAGCGAAGCTGGGATTCGGACACGGCCTCGCCGAGGCGGGAGGATTCGGGGCGCCGTCAGCGGCCGTCATCTCGGGGCGGGACAGCCGGGCCGATGCGAGGCCGTTCGTGAACCAGCTCTTCCTCGTCCTCAGCGGCGGTCCAGGAAATCCACACCAGGACGGCTGGCTCACGTTCTGCCATGCGGGCAACGGCGGAATGCTCTACGTCGACAGCGTCGAGCTCGACGAGCTCATGTTCCCCATCCTCATTCGGACCCAGCGTGTCGAGCCCGACACGGAAGGCGCGGGCCGGCGGCGGGGCGCTCCGTCGGTGCGCGTCGAGTATGGCCCGTTGGCTGACGACCTCACTGTGATCTACGCCGGTGACGGGCACGTCAACGCGGCCAAGGGCGCGGCCGGCGGCCTGGCGGGATCGACTGCCGAGCAATACCGCCGCGATCTCGATGGCGTGCTCCACCCACTTGCAGGCTGGGGAGAGATCGTTCTGGCTCCAGGAGAGGCAATCGTCTGCAAGACGGCGGCCGGAGGTGGCTATGGCTCGCCCTTCGAGCGCGAGGTCGAGCTTGTCGCCCGCGACGTTCGCGAAGGCTGGATCACGCCTGCTCGAGCGAGGTCCGTCTACAAGGTGGCCGTCGATGCGACTGGCGCGCTCGACCGGGCGGAGACGGCGCGGCTTCGCGCGAACGCCGGACTGGAGGAGCGTGGCGAGCCGTGACCGAGCGCGAGCACGGGGTCGAGACGAAGCTCTGGCACGGCCAAGCGCACATGCCGGAGGTGAAGCGGGCAGAGCGGCTCATCGTTCGCGGGGAGGGCGCGTACGTCTGGGACGCCGCCGGTCATCGTGTCTTCGACTTCCCGGCGAGCCTCTGGTACTGCAATGTCGGCCATGGCCGCACGGAGATCGCGACGGCTGTCGCGACCCAGATGAACCGAATCGCCGCGTACTCGAACTTCCAGGAGTACGCGACGCCGCCGGCCGTCGAGCTCGCCGAGAGGCTTGCCGCCGTCGCTCCCATGGCCGGGGCGAGGGTCTTCTTCACGAACGGGGGATCGGACGCCGTCGAGTTGGCCGCAAAGCTTGTGCGCGCGTACTGGAGGATCCTCGGACGTCCCGAGAAGACCGTTCTCGTCTCGCGGGAGCACTGCTACCACGGGCTGCACGGCTTCGGGACGAGCATCGCGGGCATGCAGCAGAACCGTGAGGGCTACGGCGCGCTCCTGCCGGATGTCGTCCGCGTGCCCCACGACGACCTGACGACGCTCGAGCGCCTCCTCGTCGGACCGGAAGGCGCTCGTGTCGCCGCTGTCTTCTGCGAGCCGATCATCGGCACCGGCGGGTTGATCAATCCGGCCCCCGGATACCTCGAGTCCCTCAAGGGGCTCTGCCGCACGCACGACGTCCTGCTCGTGGTCGACGAAGTGGTCACCGGGTTCGGACGAACGGGGCGGATGTTCGCGTCCGAGCGCTTTCACATCGAGCCAGACATCCTCCTCTTCGCGAAAGGCGTGACCTCCGGTTACATGCCTCTTGGTGGCGCACTGATCTCAGGCAGGGTTGCGGAGCCGTTCTGGGCCGATGGCTCCCCACACATCTTCAGACACGGTCTCACGTACCAGGGTCACGCTGCGGCGTGCGCGGCTGCCCATGCGAATCTCGACATCCTCGAGCGGGAGGGGCTGGTAGCCAGGGCGGTCGAGCTCGAGTCCGTTCTGGCGGATGCCCTTGCGCCGCTACGCGCCGACCCGTGGGTGGTCGAGGTGCGGATGGGAAAGGGGCTGCTCGCCGGAGTTGTGCTCCCGAGTCCCGAGCTCGCAGCGGACGTTGTCGATCGCTGCTGGCAGCGGGGGGTCCTCACTCGTCGCATAGGCGCCGGCGACACCCTTCACCTCTCGCCGCCCCTCGTCGCGGACGAGCACGAGCTTCGGTGGGCGTGCGGGGTCATAGGTCTCGCACTGGAATCGGCGCGCCGCGCTTCCAGGCGTGCGCGGCAACAGCAAGCGCGCCGACGGTGACTGTCTACAGCGATTAGGAGGCGAGTGGCATGCGTGAACCCTTCAGGCTCGACGGCAAGACAGCGATCGTCACCGGGGGGAGTTCCGGTATCGGCGCCGATGCAGCCAAGGCGCTTGCCGCGGCAGGCGCAGCGGTCGTTCTCGTCGGTAGAGACAAAGCTCGCCTTGATGCGGTACACGCCGAGATTGCGGCAGGCGGAGGATCGACCGAGACCTTGCAAGTCGACGTCTGCTCCGAGGATGGGCCCGAACGCATTGTTCAGGAATCCATCGCTCTCCTCGGACGCATCGACGTCATCGTGCACGCCGCCGGGGTGTTCGAGCCTACCCCGTTCGAACAAACCACTGACGACATCCTCGATCGCCAATGGGCCGTCAATGTCCGCGCTCCGTTCCGGTTGACGCGAGAAGCGAGTTCATACCTCCCAGTGGGTAGCGCGGTGATCTTCATCTCCTCGATTGCCGGACATGTCGGCTTCCCGAACTCGAGCGCCTACTGCGCCACGAAAGGCGCAGTCGAGCTCATGGTGAAGGCCCTCGCGATGGAACTCGCCCCTCGTGGTATCCGAGTGAACGCCGTTGCGCCGGGAAACGTTCACACGAAGATGAACGCCCATCTCTTCGCCGATCCTGAGTATGAGCGCCGAATGCTCGATGCGACGCCCGCAGGCCGGATCGGGCTCGTTGCCGACATCTCACCGGCCGTTGTCTATCTCGCCTCCCCCGAGTCCGACTACGTGCATGGCGCGAGCCTGCTCGTCGACGGAGGTTGGGCGGCCAGATGAGTTCCCTAGCTGTCGTACCCACAGACCTGTGAGACGCGGCTGATCAGAGGTCGGGCTTTGAGCTCGCCGGTCTGATGTGGCCCCACTACGGCCACGTCCCGTCAAGTGGTGTGTGACGCGAAGGGCGCCATCCTCGCTTGACTCTCACGCGGCCTCGGCGATGGCCATCACCTCCTCGGGCTCGTCGACGGGAGCTTCGGCGAGCGCCTTCGCGATCGACTCGGCGCTCAGGTAGCGGCGGGCGACGGCCCATTCGTCGTGCTGCTCGGCCAGCACCGCACCGACGAGGCGGATGATCGAGGCGCGGTCGGGGGAGATCCCGACGACGTCGGTCCGCCGGCGGATCTCCTTGTTCAGCCGCTCGAGCGAGTTGTTCGACCACAGCTGGCGCCAGTGCTCCTTCGGGAAGTGCGTGAAGGCGAGGAGATCGGGCGCGGCCTCGGCGAGGAGCTCGGCCGCAGCGGGGAAGCGCTCCTCGAGCTGCGCGCAGACGCGGGCGTGCTGCTCGAGCACGGTGTCTTGGTCGGGCTGGGCGAAGATCGAACGCACCATGGTCGCGACGAAGGTCAGCGTGGCCTTGGGGACGCGGGTCAGCAGGTTGCGCATGAAGTGGGTGCGGCAGCGCTGCCAGCTCGCTCCCGGAAGCGTGGCCGCGATCGCGTCGACGAGCCCCGGATGCGCGTCCGAGGTGACGAGCTTCACTCCGCTCAGGCCGCGGGCGACGAGGCTCCTGAGGAAGGCGAGCCAGGCCGCGCCGTCCTCTTGCGTGACGACGTCGAGCCCGAGCGAGCAGCGGAAGCCCTCGCGATTGACGGCGACGGCGTGCACGACGCGGCATTCACGGTCCGGCCGCCCTCGCGGCACTTGACGACCAGCGCGTCGAGGCACGGTAGGGGTAGGGGCTCCGTCGAGCGGCCGGGTGCGGAAGTCCTCGACGATGGAGTCGAGCGACTTCGCCGGTCGCGAGACCTGGCTCTTGCGACATGCCCTCGACGCCGAGCTGGCGGACGAGCTTGTCCACCCGCCGCGTGGAGACGCCGGCCAGGTAGGCATCGGCGATCACCGACACGAGCGCCTGCTCGGCCCGTCGGCGGGGGCGCAGCAGCCAGTCGGGAACGTACGAGCCCTGCCTGAGCTTCGGGATCGCAAGCTCGATTGTCCCGACCCGCGTGTCCCAGGCCCGCTCGCGGTAGCCGTTGCGGATGTTGACCCGCTCGGGCGAGCGCTCGCCGTAGGCCGCGCCGCAGAGCGCGTCCGCCTCCGCGCCCATCAGCGCCTGCGCGAACTCCTACACCATCGCCCGCAGCAGATCCGGGCTCGCCTCCTCCAGCTGCTTGCGCAACCAGCTCTGAACGTCCATCGAAGTCTCGACCACCGTGCTCCTCCTCGCTTGTCTTTGACCGGACTTCGCGAGGATGACGCGGTGGTCAGCTATGTCGGGCGCTTCGCGCCCGCCGTCGCCTGCTCGCTCGCCTCAGTGGAGGGCGGCGAGCCGGCGACGGAGCTCACCTCAGGTTGCTCGCACACGACGAGCGGGGACGCTAATCGCGCTTCCGCGACGAGGAGCTCTCCGTGGAAGCACTCGACTCGCTGCCCGAGGCGAAGGTCGTGATTGAAGAATGGCGAAACACCTACAACCACCTGAGGCCGCACTCGAGCCTCGGCTGGAAGACCCCCGCCGCCAATGCGGCAGACTGGAGTACCTGAGGTAAGCCGACTCTCATGGCGGGTGGACCGACGAACGGGGTCCGGTCAGCTCCCCTCTCGTACTCGCTTCGCTCGGCGTCGCGCTCGCGCTCGGCGCGGGAACCGGCGCCACGACGTACGCCCTCCTCGACGACCGCGCCAAGCCCGTCGTCCGCGAGGTGCTGGCCTCCTCGACAGAGCCCGTCGTGCAGTCGGCCGGACTCTCGATCGGCGAGCTTGGGTCCGAGCGGCGCGGCCGCGTGGGCGCCGGAGAGGGTGCCCCCTGTTCCCCGGTCTTGAGGCTACCTGCTCGGACGCAGCGGCCCGCAACCGGCGGATCTGCTCCTCCGGCGCGTTCCGCTCGCGTTGTCTCCCGCTCGTGGCGAGCGAGGACGAGATCCTGCCCGGGAGCGTTCGATGCGCCCGGAGCATCGCCCTCTCTCAGCGTGACGGGACGTGGCTCGTCAACTCCGGGCCCGGGTCGCAGACAGTGTCGTCGCAGGCGCCTCGAGGGGAAAGTGACACCGCGTTCGCTGGTCACGCCCCCCGCGGCCAGGCACCTGCAGCGTCGGCGCTTCCTCCGCACACCGCTCTCGGCCGGGGTACTTCCGCGGGCCGATCGGACACCGCGTATGGAAGACACAGCCCGCTGGCGGATGACGAGGGTCGGGCAACTCGCCATCCAGGAGAGACAGTGGCGACTCTCGTCTCGATAGGCGCGTGGGCGCCGCCTCCAGCAGCGCCTTAGTGTACGGATGGGAGGGGGCGAGGAGGAGTTGCCTGGCCGGCCCCTCCTCGAGGACTCGTCCCAGGTACATCACGGTGATCCGGTCGCTGAGGTAGCTAACAACGCCGAGGTTGTGCGAGATCAGCAGGTAGGAGAGCCCGATCGTCTCCTGGAGCTCGATGAGCAGATTGAGGATGCTGGCTTGCACGGAAACGTCCAGCGCCGAGGTGATCTCGTCGGCGATGACGACCGAGGGGCGAACCGCGAGCGCTCGCGCGATCGCCACGCGCTGACGCTCTCCGCCCGAGAGCTGGTGCGGGAAGCAGTCGGCGAAACGCCGAGGAAGGCTCACCAAGTCGAGGAGGTCTGCCGGCGAGTATCGATCGGCTTCGTCCGCCACGGTTGCCACGGCCTCCGAGAGCATTCGCTGCACCGTACTTCGGGGGTTCAGCGATCCATAGGGATTCTGGAAGACGAGCTGAACCTCCCGGCGGATCGCGGCGATCCCTTGGCGATCGAGCTCGAGAGTCTTCCCGTGCAGGCGAACGTGGCCCGCTGTGGCTCGGGCGAGGCCCACGATGGCGCGTGCGGCAGTCGACTTCCCGCAGCCTGACTCGCCCACGAGACCGAGGGTCCCGCCTGTCGGAACGACCAGGCTGACGTCCTCGACGGCTGTGAGCCAGCCACCGGGCGTGCGGAACCGCACGGTCAGTCCCTGTACTTCGAGTGCCGACGTCACGACACGGGCTCCGACTCGAGTGCCAGCTCGCTCTCGGCTGCAACGACTAGGCACGCCACGCGCTGACTCTCCCGCACCGGTCTCAGCGACGGTCGTTCGGAGCGACAGCGCGCAATCGCCAGCGGGCAGCGCGGAGCGAACGTACAGCCCATTACGTCGCCTTCCTCCTGGACGGTTGGAATGGCCGACAACGGCTCAGTCCGGCCAGCGGCTGGGTTCGGGATCGAGGAGAGAAGAGCTCTCGTGTACGGGTGGAGGGGCGACTCGAGAACCCTCTCGCACCGACCTTCCTCGACGACCGCGCCGCGATACATCACGACGATACGGTCACAGATCTCCGCTGCCACTCCGAGATCGTGCGAGACGAGGATGATGCCCATTCCCTGGGACGCCAAGGAGCGAAGTACCGAGATGACCTGGGCTTGAACCGTAACGTCGAGGGCAGTCGTCGGCTCGTCGGCGAGCAGGAGCGCGGGCTCGGTGGCGAGTCCCATCGCGATGGCAACGCGCTGACGCATGCCACCGGAGAGTTGATGTGCGTACTGGCGCATGCGGAGTTCGGGCGAACTGAGGTGAACCTGCCTCAAGGCGTCCAAGGCGTGCTCATAGGCGGCGCGCCGAGAGAGCTTCCCGTTCGTGCGCAGCGCCTCCGTCATCTGCGTCCGAATCCGTAGCGCCGGATTGAGCGCGGACGTCGGATCTTGAAAGACGATCGCAAGGGATTCCGGTACCCCGCGCACAGGGGCTCCGGCGACCTCGAGTCGTCGCGCGGTCACGACCGCTGGGTATGGCGCGAGGCCGGCGATCGCGAGGAGCGTCAGAGACTTTCCGCTTCCGGACTCGCCGACGATACCCACGACTTCCCCGCGACGCACCGTCAGCGACACTCCATCGACGGGCACGATCGTTCGACCCTGCGTCGGGATGGTGACGCGGAGATCCTCAACCGCGAGCACGGCGTCCTCGTTGTGGGTTTCCTCGTTGTCGGTGTGCGGGGCTTGGAGCGTCGCCTCGGCACTCACAGGCCGTGCCACCTTCTCCGGAGCGCGTGGGCGCCGACGCCTTCGCGGGCTCGCCAACCGGCGCGGATCGGCAGCAAGCGCGAGGCACTCACCGAAGAACCCGAAGGCGGTGCCCGCGATCGCGATGGCGAGGGCCGGTCCGATCGCAGCCATGGGAGTCGTATAGATCGATGCAATCCCCTCGGCCAGCAGGCTGCCCCAGTCGTACTGGAGGGGCTGAACGCCGAGCCCGAGGAAGCTCAATGCTGAGACGGCCATGATGGCGAAGCCGACGGCGAGGAACGTGGTGACCAGGAGCGGCTCGGCCATGTTCGGCAGCACGTGTCTGAACATGAGTGTCCGGCGAGGGAGCCCGAGGAGCCGCGCAGCCGCGATGTAGTCCTGGCCTCCGATCGACGAGCCGAGCGTGTGAGCGAAGCGGGCGAAGCGGGGGGCTGCAGCGATCCCGACCGCCAGCGCCGCCCCTGTGCCACCGACGTCGAAGATCGCAGCGAAGAAGAGCGCGAGGATGATCGGCGGAAACGCGAGCGCCGCGTCGAGCAAGCGCGCTCCGAACTGCCGGACGGCAGGCGAGCTGACCGCGGCGAGCAGGAGACCGATCAGCACTCCGGCTCCAGCCGCGACTCCGGTCGAGAGTACGGCGAGCTCGAGAGACAACCGCGTCGCCGTCAGCGTCCTCGCAAAGATGTCGCGGCCGAGCGAATCCGTTCCGAACGGATGCTCCCACGAGCTGCCTTGGGAGGCCGCGAGCGGATCCAAGCGGGACGCTTGCTCGCCCCAGATGGACGGCGCGACAGCGGCGAGGACGACGAGTCCGAGCACGGCGCCGATGACGACGATGTTCGCGGGCTCTCGGAGCAGGACGCGGAGGTATAGGCGCAAGCTCAGGCCTCCCTCAGAGACGAGCGAGGATCGAGCAGGATTAGAAGCAAGTCGACCGCGGCATTCACGACGACCACGATCAGTCCCAAGAAGAGGATGATGGCCTGGATCATTGGGAAGTCGCGATCGGTGATCGCGCGAACGATCGCGGTTCCGAGCCCGGGCCACGCGAAGACGTTCTCGACGACGACCGTCCCGCCGATCAGCCCGGTCAAGACGAGTCCCCCAAGGGTGAGCGTTCCGGTCAGGACGTTCGGGAGAATGTGGACGAGGTAGATCCGGAACGACGACAGCCGTTTTGCACGCGCCGTACGCACATAGTCGAGATCGAGCACCCTGAGTGTCTCGACTCGGGTGAGACGCGCGATCACCGTTGCAGGCACGGCCGCCACCGCGACGGCAGGGAGAACGAGCGACAACGGCCCGTCGGCTCCGGCGACCGGAAAGAGGCTCCAGGTCACCGCGAATGCGAAGACGAGGAAGGTCGCGATCAGGTAGTCGGGGATCGAGTGCACGAGGCTGGTCGTGGCGGTGAACGCGTGGTCGAGATGACGTCGGCGACCCTCTCGCGTGAGCGCTCCGACCACGAGACCCACGGGAACCCCGATCAGCATGGTCAGCGCGAAGCTGGCGAAGGCGAGTTCGAGCGTCTTGGCTAATCGCGATCCAATCAGCGTCGTCACAGGCTGGTGCTGCGTGAACGAGGTTCCGAAGCGGAGGTGAACGACATCGTTCACGTAGTCCACGAACTGATGGAGAAGCGGTCTGTTGAGGCCCAGCTGCCGGTTTATCTCGGCTCGCACCTCCGGGGTCGCGTAGTAGCCGGCGATCTGTGTCGCTGGATCCCCGGGGATCAGGTGGACGAGCAAGAACGACGCAACGAGAACGACGACCGCCGCGATAAGCATGGCGGCGAGCCGGCGCACAGCGGCGCCGGCTCGCTCATGACGTCGCATCGGATGTCATCCCTCGGTCCCGGGGGTCTCCGTCCTCACTTCCCTTTCAAGAGGCGGATGCTGGTCGGATCGATCAGGCCGCTGAACGCGATCGTGAACGCAACTTTGTTCCCGAACGCCGCGCGGTTGGTGAACGCCATGGGAACGACCAGAAGCTTCCCGATCAGCGCATTCTGCGCCTGACGCCAGCCGGCACAGACGCCCTTAGCGTCGGATGCAGTAGCCGCTCGCGCAACGCCTGCGGAGAAGTCGCTGTCGCGGATCTGGCCCCAATCGAGCCCGCCACCGAAGACGATGCTCAGGATCGACGGCGTGATCGGGGCGAGCAGCGTTCCAGTCAGAACGTCCCAGTCGTTCCTTCCGTACGGTGCGACACCCTGGCTGATGGGTACGACTCGCAGCTGTGCCTTCACCCCGAGGTCCTGAAGCGTCTGGGCGACGTACGCAGGGGCGTTACCGCCTGCGTCGTTGCCGAGAATCGACAACTGAAGCTGCTCGCCACCCTTCTCATAGACCCCGTTGCTCCCGCGCCGCCAGCCGTCAGACTCCAGCGTCCGGCGTGCCGCCGAGGTGTCGAAGGGCGGACGCAGACTCGCGCCGTCGGTGGACGCGCAGGTCGTCGTCGTTGGGAAGAGATTGCCCTTGGAGGGTACGCCGAGCGACCCGGCGGCGGCACCGGCGTAGACCTTGGGATCGAGTGCTTGGATGACCGCGCGCCGCACCGTCCTGTCGGCGGTCGGACGACCACGGCCCATGTTGAACGCGACGAAGTTGATGTGGTTCGTGTAGCCACGCTGTACGTAGCCTCTGTCGAGCAGGCGCTGAGCCGACGAATCCGACCGCGCGAACGTGATGTCCAGCCCGCCGGTGAGGAACACGTTCGTCGCAGTGGTGTCGTCTGCCAGTACCTGTAGCTGAACACGGGCCGGAAGGCCCTTGGCCGTGGCGCCGTTCGGCCCCCACGCATAGCTCGGCCGGAGCCTCAGCGTGTATCCACTGCCGCGTACGGCACTCGTCAGCACGTACGGGCCGGTACCGAAGCTCTGCCGCTGGAGCGCCTCTGGGTCCGCGAGCCCCGCGGGACAGATGATGGAGAGCGGCGGCGTCGCGAAGTTGGCGAGAAGATCCGAGTTCGGCTTTGGCACCCGTACGGTAAACGTGCGCCGCGAGTTGTTGGACGAGAACGTGGCTCCTGCGCCGATGTACTGCTGGGCTAGCGTCGACTTGGTTGCCGGATCGACTGCACGTTGCACGGACTGCTGAACCATCGAGGCCGTGAGCTTCGTGCCGTTGCTGCAGGTGATTCCCCGCTTCAGCGTGAAGGTGATCGCTTGGGGAGTGGCGATCCACTTCTCGGCGAGCATGGGCACGATCTGTCCGGCCCGGAAGGTCACGAGCGTGTTGTAGGTGAACTGCGCGAGCTGATACGCGGCCCCGTTGCTCATCGTTGCCGGATCCAGAGAGTTCGGGTCGTCGGCAAGCCGGATGCGAACGAGCGAGCTCGCGTTCTCGCCCGTCGGGCGCGTCGGTCCCGCGGCCGCCGTTCCTGCGAGGGCGACGACAACGACGCCTAGCGCGGTCGTGCCCAGTAGCTTCAACGCTTTCACCGTCATCACCTCCGATAAGAGTGACAGGCCTGCCTAGGCCGGCTCGGCGACTTCCTCCTGCTCCGTCGCGACGGGGGACGAGAGGATGTCTGCGATCCAGTCGTGCATGTAGTCGACGCAGATCGAGCTGTTGTCGAGGCTGCAGTGCTCTGCTCCGCCCTCGTCGAGCGTGAAGACCTTCAGCTCCCGACGGGTGCTGTTGACAGCGCGGTCGTAGGTGAGCTCCGCGGTCCAAAGGGGCGCCTGGCGGTCGTTCTCTCCGTGGACGACGAGGAGCGGGCACTCGATCCGCTCAGCGATCCCGTCGAGGTTGAACCTCCTGATCATGTCCCAGAGCTGATCGCGGTCAGCGATGCCGAAGACCCACGACAGCTGGTCGTCGAACGAGACGGACTCGGTTCCTTCGGTCGTGCAGTTGACGAGGCAGGCTTCGAGGTCCCAGATCGCGCCCCACACCACGCAGCACTTGAGCCGCTTCTCGAAGGCGGCCGCACGCGGCGCGTAGTAGCCGCCCATGCTCAACGCCATGATCCCGATGCGATCGGGATCGACATCGCCGCGCTGCTCGAGATAGTCGACGCAAGCGGCCGCAGGCACCTCCGTCTCGGGAGAGGCGGTCAAGTTCCTGAGCCGAAGCGCCTCGCCGACACCCGGATGATCGCAGATGAGAAGCGACACGCCTCGCTTCCGGAGGTCGAAGCCCTGATGCAGGTAGACGAACTCTTTCGTGAAGTCGAGGCCGTTGAAGTGGATCATGCACGGTGCCTTCTCGGCCTCCCCGAGTGCCGGAACGAAGAGCGAAGGGAGGGCGGATTCTCCGTAGGGCACCTCGACAAACTCGACCGGGACGTCCGACAGGTCGACGTGTCGCCTGAACGCCTTCAGCGCCCGGCGGTACGCCTGCATACGCCGCGCAGACCTTCGACTGATATGTCGCTCCGCGAGGAAGAAGTAGATCGCTGCCCGTAGCCACTTGCGACAGGCGCTTACTTCGTAGCCTCGATCGTCATCCACTCTCGCCAGCCGCTCGAGTCGTTCGCCCATCCGCGTCCAGGACTCGTACCAGTGCTCTGCCGCGACGCTATCGCGACGAGCCGAGACGGGTCGGAGCGCACGGCACACTTCATCGACCTCGCCAATCGCCGCCCCCATGTTCAGGGCCGCCATCGTCGTCAGCGACCATCCGTAGTTGTCCGGGAATGCCTCGTACAAGACTCTTCTCCCCGTCAGTCTCGTCTCACGGATCGGAACCTCTGTCGTTCCGCCCGGCGTTGGCCTGAGTGCGGGATCACCATCCTCGTCTCCTTCCCGTCCTTCGTTCGTCCCCGAGCCTCGACTCAGTCGTCTCGCCCCGCCGCCTTCTCGATCTGAGGCCCCGACGGTACGGGCATCGGTCGCGCTCGTCATCCTTTACGGTCACGCGCAGGGATCGAATTGACGGCTTGGCGGCCCATGCGGGATCTCGAGTCGACTGCGGTTTTCGGCCGCCGAGCGATACCGCAACCGTTGCCTGTTCAGCCCGAGACGGATTTGGTACCTCTCCACTATCCGTCTTGCGAGACCGCTGGGAGAGTGAGTGGAGAAGATCCTGACCGTGTGCGGGCCGATCGACCCGGCGGCGCTCGGCGTCACCTCGGCGCACGAGCACGTGTTCGCCGACCTCCGCGAGCACTGGGTCGAGCCCAACACGGCTCTTGCGGCAGGCGCGGCAGACGCCCCGGTCACGACGGACCTGCTCGCGACCCTGCGGCGGTTCCCTTTCTCGACGACGCGAGACAACCTCGCGCTCGTGGACGAAGACCTTGCCGTTGCCGAGCTTGCGCGATTCGCTCGCGTAGGCGGGTCGGCGGTCGTCGACCTCACGAGCATCGGGCTGAAACGAGAGCCGCTCGGGCTCTACCGGACGGCCCGCGCGACAGGGCTCCACATCGTCATGGGAGGAGGTTGCTACGTCGAGCGAGCGCATCCGGATTGGGTCGGGACGGCCGAGATCGATGAGCTCGCGCGGCGCTTCGCGGATGACGTGCTCGTCGGAGCCGAGGGCACGAGGATCCGGTCGGGCGTCATCGGGGAGATCGGGCTCAGCGGGATCCGCAAGGGCACGACCACGAAAGACGGTCACATGACTGAAGCCGAGCGGCGTGTGCTCCGGGCGGCTGGACGCGCAGCGGCGAGCGTCGGCTGCGGCGTTTCCGTACATGTCGATCTACGGAGCAGGGGAGGCCACGAGGCGCTCGACGTCCTCGGAGAGGAGGGACTTCCTCCCGACCGGGTTCACCTCTGTCACATGGACTTCGTCGAGGACCCCTCGTACCATCGCGAGCTCGCCGAGCGTGGAGCGTACGTCGGCTTCGACAGCTTCGGGCGCGAGTACTACCAGGATCTCTCCGGCATCTCCTGGAGCAATGACCGCGCGCGCATCGACTTGATCGCGCAACTCGCGGAGGCGGGGTTCAGCCAGAGGATCCTCGTCGGCCACGACGTCTGTATGAAGATGGATCTCGTTGCATATGGAGGCAACGGATATGCGCACATCCCGACCGCAATCGTGGATCGAATGCGAATGCGTGGAATCGACGAGGAGACGATCTACGCGATTTTGGTCGAGAACCCGCGCAGGTTCCTGACGATCGACTTCGACGAGCCGACGCTCGAGGCGATCGAGCGCGACTACCGCCTTCTCGGCGGCCACTACGCGTGGGCGATGCGCAGCGGCACCGGGTAACGCCTGGCTTGAAGCTCGCCGGAGGAGGGCTGTCCTTATCCAAATGTCGGATCCAGAACCGCCAGCACCACCTCCAACGGTCGTCGACGAGTCCCGCCCGCAGCGAGCGTCTCTGCTTGCTGACGCGGGCTACTGGCTACATCTGATCCGCGCCATCGAGGAGGCTGGGAGGAACCTCTACTTGCAGGGGAAGATCCCGGGCTCCTTCTATGACGGCCGGGGCCAGGAGGCCACAGCCGTCGGTGCCGCGCTCGCAATGGGTCCCGACGACGTGGCTTGTCCGCTGATCCGGGACATGGGTGTGCATCTCGTTCGCGGTGTGACGCCGGCCGAGATGCTCCGGCACTACCTCGGTAAGGCCGGAGCGCCGATGGAGGGCCGCGACGGGAACATCCACCTCGGCGCGTTCGACCGCGGAACCGTCCCGATGATCAGCCACTTGCCGGAGATGCTTCCGGTGGGGATGGGGGTGGCGCTGGCCCGCCGCCGGCGAGGATTGGAGGCGGTGGCGATCGGCTTCTGTGGGGATGGTGCGTCGTGCGGCGGTGTTTTCCACGAGACCCTGAATCTGGCTGCGGTGTGGCGAGCACCCCTCGTCGTGATCGTCGAGCGGAACCGCTACGCGTACATGACTCCGGAGGATCGCTACCTGCCTACCCCCAAGATCGCGGCGCGAGCGGCGGGCTACGGCATCCGCGCGTGGTCGGTGGACGGGAACGACGTGATCGAGGTCGCCGAGGTCGTAGGAGAGGCAACTGCAGCCGCACGCCGCGACGAAGGACCGGGGTTGATCGAGGCGTTCACGTACCGCATGCACGGGCACGGAGCGCACGATGCCCAGACCTACGTGCCGACCGACGAGCTCGAGCTCTGGAAGGCGCACGATCCCTTGCTTATCTGGAGGGCACGGGCCGAGAGCGAGCTCGGTTGGTCGCCAAGAGATCAGGAGATGCTCGAACACCGGGTCGCAGGAGAGGTGGCGGTGGCATTGGACGACGCGCTCTCGGCTCCGTACCCCGACGTCCGGCACCTCGCTTCGTCGGTGTTCGCATGAGCTCCGAAGGGGTCACGTACGTGGAGGCCATCCGATTGAGCTTGCGCGAGGCGCTCCTTCGCGATGAACGGGTTCTCGTGCTCGGCGAGGACGTCGGTCTCGGCGGCGGTGCGTTCCGTGCGACCGCAGGGCTCCAGGCGGAGTTCGGCCCGGAGCGGGTGATCGACACTCCGATCTCCGAGGCAGCGTTCACGGGAGCTGCAGTCGGGATGGCGCTGGACGGTCTGAGGCCGGTTGTTGAGTTCCAGTTCGCCGACTTCCTGACGAGTGGAATGAACGCGATCGTCAACACCGCCGCCAAGATGTACTTCAGGCACAGGCTCGCAGTGCCATTGGTGATCCGAGCACCCGCAGCGGGCGGGTTCTCGGGTGGACCGTTTCACTCACAGAACCCGGAGGTCTGGTTCCTGAGGACGCCGGGGCTGAAGGTCGCCTGTCCTGCGACCGCGGAGGACGCTTGCACGCTCCTCGCGGCCGCGATCAGCGATCCGAACCCAGTGCTCTTCTTCGAGCAGAAGAGCCTCTATACGCGCGTCAAAGGCAGCTTCCTCTACGACCCCGAGGCGCCGCTTCAGGGCGCCGTCGTGCGCCGCGAGGGTGGCGACGTCACGATCGTCTCCTATGGCGCGGCTCTGCATCTGGCGCTCGAGGCAGCCACCCTGCTCGCGGATGACGGGATCGAGTGCGAGGTCGTCGATCTCCGTGTCCTCTGCCCGCTCGACTTCCCAACCGTGGTGCGATCCGTACAGAAGACGTCGCGCTGCGTAATCGCACACGAGGACTACGAGAACTACGGCGTCGGAGCCGAACTCGCCGCCCGGCTCGTCGGAGAGCTGTTCACCGACCTCGATGCCCCCGTGCGCAGGGTTGGCGCGAGGTTCTGGCCGATACCGTTCAGTCCCCCCCTCGAGCAGGAGACCCTCCCAGGCGTCGTCGACATCGTCGATGCCGTTCGTGAGACAGCGAGCTTCTAGGAATGGCCCGATTCGGTTGGCTCCACCTAGCGCGTGCCGGGATCGGGTGCCCGGGGGCCGCGTGCGTACCCCTCCACCCTCGAAGCGATGACACTCGCTGACGCATCGATCACCACGGTGCGTCATTGGCGCGAGCGCGCCTACGCGGCGACGCCCGAGCGCACCGACGAGCTGCTGACGACGATCTCGGGGATCGAGCCCGAGCCCCTGTACACGCCCGAGAACGTCCCGATCGACTACGAGCGCGACCTCGGCTACCCGGGCGAGTACCCGTTCACCCGCGGCGTCTATGCCTCGATGTACCGCGGGCGGCTGTGGACGATGCGCCAGTTCGCGGGCTTCGGCACCGCCGAGGAGACGAACGAGCGCTTCCGCTACCTGCTCGCGCACGGGCAGACGGGCCTCTCGACCGCCTTCGACATGCCCACCTTGATGGGCTACGACTCCGACCACCCCCGTGCGGAGGGCGAGGTCGGCCGCGAGGGGGTCGCGATCGACTCGCTCGCCGACGTGGAGACGCTCTTTCGGGGCATCCCGCTCGGAGAGGTCTCGACCTCGATGACGATCAACTCCCCGGCGGCGATCCTCCTCGCCTACTACGTCTGCGTCGGCGAGCGCCAGGGCGTCCCGCGCGAGCGCCTGCGCGGCACGGCGCAGACGGACATCTTGAAGGAGTACATCGCCCAGAAGGAGTGGATCTTCCCGCCCGAGCCCTCGCTGCGGCTCGTCACCGACATGGTCGAGTTCTGCGCGCGCGAGATGCCGCTCTTCCACCCGATCTCGATCTCGGGCTACCACATCCGCGAAGCGGGCTCGACCGCCGCCCAGGAGCTCGCCTTCACCCTCGCCGACGGCTTCGCCTACGTCGAGGCCGCGATCGAGCGCGGCCTCGCGGTCGACGACTTCGCGCCCCGGCTCAGCTTCTTCTTCAACGCCCACCTCGACTTCTTCGAGGAGATCGCGAAGTACCGCGCCGCCCGCCGGATCTGGGCGCGCGAGCTCAGGGAGCGCTACGGCGCCCGCTCGGAGCGCTCGCTCCTCATGCGCTTCCACACCCAGACGGCCGGCGTCTCCCTCACCGCCCAGCAGCCGGAGGTGAACATCGTCCGCACGACGATCGAGGCGCTCGCCGCCGTCCTCGGCGGCACCCAGAGCCTGCATACGAACTCCTACGACGAGGCGCTCGCCCTGCCGACCGAGGACGCCGTCCGGATCGCGCTTCGCACCCAGCAGGTGATCGCCCACGAGTCCGGCGTCGTGAACACGATCGACCCCCTCGGCGGCTCCTGGTACCTCGAGCACCTGACGAACGAGCTCGAGGCGCAGGCCTACGCCTACTTCGAGCGCATCGACGCCCTCGGCGGGGTGATCCCCGCGATCGAGCAGAACTTCTTCCAGCGCGAGATCGCCGAGGCCTCCTACCGCTACCAGTCCGAGGTCGAGTCGGGCAAGCGCGTGATCGTCGGCGTCAACCGCTACCAGCTCGAGGAGGAGCGGCCGATCCCGATCTTGAAGATCGACCCCGCTCTCGAGCAAAAGCAGATCGAGCGCCTGCGGGGCGTGCGCGCGCGGCGCGACGCGGCCGCGGTCGAGCGCCGGCTCGTGGCGCTCAAGGAGGCCGCCGCGCGCGAGGACGTCAACCTCATGCCGCTCATCATCGAGGCTGCCCGCGACGACGTCACCCTCGGCGAGATGTGCGACGCCCTGCGCGAGGTGTGGGGCGTGTGGCGCGAGACGCCGGTGTTCTGACTCGACGCGGCCGCGGCAGGCGGCCGGCGCAGTCCGGGGCTCAGACATCGAGCACGAGCCCGTCGTGGGCGAGCTCGTAGCCCTCCGGCTTCGGGAGCTCGCACGGGCGGTGCGTGACGAGGAGCCGCTTCGCGCCGGAGGCCTCGAAGATCGCGACCGCCTCGTCGAGCGAGAGGTGGCCACGGGGCTCGCCGTCGAGGTCGCCGTGCAGGAGCGTCGCCTCGCAGACGAAGAGGTCGGCGTCGCGCGCCGCCTCGGCGAGGTGGTCGGACGGGCCCGAGTCGCCCGAGTAGGCGAGCACGCGGCCGTGGCCCTCGACCCGGAACGCGTACGTCTCGAGGGTGTAGTGCGGCACGCGGGTCGCGGTCACCTCGAGGTCGCCCACCGTGAACGGGATCCCCGGCCGGTACTCGCTCATGTGGAAGGTGCGCTCGAACATGTCGGGGAACCCTAGGCGTGCTCCGATGTCCTCGAGGTGCGCGCGTCCGTTCGGGGGGACGAGGAGCGCGGGCTGCGAGGCGTACTCGTCGTTGCGGTACATCGAGCCCCACACCCAGGGGACGAGGTCACCCCAGTGGTCGAGGTGGAAGTGGGTGATCGCGATCGCGTCCACCTTCGGCCAGTCCTCGAGCTCGCGCAGGCGCGGCAGAACGCCCGGGCCGCAGTCCAGCAGGAGCCGCTTCGAGTCCTCGACGAGGTAGCCGGAGTGGGCGCCGCCCGGGTTCGGCCAGGCCGGCGAGGAGCCGATGACGGTCAGGCGCACCGCGGTATTCTGCCGATGTGCAGCGGAAGATCCGAGTCGTGATCGCGAAGCCCGGTCTCGACGGCCACGACCGGGGGGCGAAGATCATCGCGCGCGCCCTGCGGGACGCCGGGATGGAGGTCATCTACACGGGCCTCCACCAGACCCCGGAGCAGATCGTCGAGACGGCGATCCAGGAGGACGCGGACGCGGTCGGGGTGTCCATTCTCTCGGGCGCGCACATGACGCTCGTTCCCCGCATCGTCGAGGGCCTGCGCGAGCGGGGCGCAGACGACGTGCTCGTCGTCGTCGGCGGGACGATCCCGGCGGACGACGCGGAGGAGCTGAAGGCGCAGGGCGTCGCCGAGGTCTTCGGCCCCGGCGCGTCGACCGCCGAGATCGTCGACTTCCTGCGCGGCGCGGTGCCCGTCTAGGACTCGCCCCCGGGCCGTCGAACGGGGCCGGGTGGGCGACGGCGTGACCGAGTCGGCGTCTTCGTCTCCCGTCTCGGGGCGGCTCGACCGGGTATGGCCCGCGGCCGTCTGGGCCGGCGCCGCGGTCTACGCCGCGGCGTTGCTCGCCGAGTCGATATCGGCGCACCGACAGTTCGGGACCGGTTTCGACACCGCGATCTACGACCAACTGCTCTGGCTCATCGCAAACGGTCACGAGCCGTTCTCGACGATCGTCTCCCGGCCGATGCTCGCCGACCACTTCCAGCCGGGCCTCGTTGCGTTCGTGCCGCTCTACTGGCTCGGGGGCGGCATCGAGGCGCTCCTGCTCGTGCAGACCCTCGCTCTCGCACTGGCCGCGCCGGCGCTCTACACACTCGCCCGCAGCTTCGGTGCCCTCCCCGCGCTCGCAGCGCTCCCCGCGCTCCTCTGGCTCGTCTGTCCCTTCGTCGCACGGATCAACCTCTGGGAGTTTCGGCCGACCGCGCTCCTGCCGGCGCTGCTCGTTCTCGCCGTGCTCGCCGCAACCCAGGGGCGGCTCGTCCTCTTCTGGACGACCACGCTCATCGCCTTGAGCCTCAAGGAAGACGTCGCGGCGACCTATGTGATGCTCGGACTGCTCCTCGCCTGGTTCGGTCGCCGTCGGCTCGGCGCGGCAGTGGTCGGCATCTCTGCCGCCTGGCTCGTCCTCGCCACGGTCGTCATGCGTGCGGGTGGCGACTCGCTCGAGGCGTTCGGACGACGCTTCGCGGGCGAGAGGGGAGACGACATGCTCGAGGCCATCCTCTGGATGGCCCTGCACCCTCTCGAAACGGCTGGCGACCTCGTGCGCGAGAGCCTTGCCGGCCTCATGCTCCTCCTCGTCTCCACGGCTGGCTTGGCTCTTCTCGCGCCAGCGTGGATCCTCCTCGCGGCTCCGACGGCGCTCCACAACGCGCTCTCCGCCTACGAGCCGCAGCATCTGCTGACCTTCCACTACCACCAGACGACGCTGAGCGCGCTCTTCATCGCGGCTGCTGTCGGCGTCTGTCGCGCGCGCGAGCTCGAGCGGCTGTCGCGTCTCGCGCTGGCAGCCGGGCTCGGAGTCGCGCTTGCGCTCGCCTTCGTCGGCGGGCTCTGGGCGCACGGCCGGTGGACGGAAGGCGTCCGACTCCCGGGAGAGCAAACGCGCCGTGCGCTCGACGTGATTCCTCCGGAGGCAGCGGTGTCCGCCTCGCCGCATCTCCTGCCGTCCTTGAGTCGGAGAACCGAGATATACGTGCTCCCGGAGCCGTTCATCCCGCTCGACACGGGCAGCCCGCTCTCCGCGGAGGCGTTCGCCGAGCGTGCAGAACGCGTTCGCTACGTCGCGTTCTTGCGTGGCGATCTCCCGGAGGAGTTCCCCGGCGAGGACGGCGAGATCGACCGCCTGCTCGTGCATGGAGGGTTCCGTGAGATCGCTCGCGCGGGGCTCGTCTCGGTCTACGCCCGTGACTGAGCAGCCGTTGCGCTGCCACGACGGACGCGAGGACGCCATCGCGCGCAGAGCGTGAGCTTCGGCAAGCGGACGAGATGTGCCGAACGGTCGGTTCGACGCACGCCACTCAGTCGAGACCCGCGTCGGCGGGCGGCAACACGCCGTCGGGGTAGCCCCGACGGAAGTGCGTCCACCACGGGTAGACGCGCCCCAGCCTGCCGTCGCGGCACCGCACGTCGGCGGTCGAGCCGACGATCTGCGCCGGCGCTCCCACGGCGACCGAGCGTGCCGGAATGTCGTGTCGAACGAGCGCCATCGCTCCGACCAGCGCGCCCTCTCCGATCTCGACGCCGGGAAAGACCATCGCGTTGGCCGAGACGACGGCGTAGCGCCTGATGGTGGGCCCTCGCGTGCACGTGTCGGACGGGGGATGCGGGTCGTTCGCGAGCGTGACGTTCGGAAGCAGCCAGACGAAGTCTTCGATGGTGCTGTGCTTGGCGACGAAGACGTTGCTGTGCAGACGGCAGAAGTCGCCGACGGTTACGTCTCCCTGGACGTCGGAGCGGGTTCCGACGCGCACGCCCGTGCCGATGCGGGTTCGTTCGCGGATGGTGACGTGATGGCCGCACTCGAACTGTTCTCCGATCTCGGCGCCGGCGTAGACGACGGTGTGGCTGCGGATGAGCGAGCCGGCTTCGACGCGACACGCAGGTGGCTCGTACGCAGCGGGAGCCTCGTAGAACGAGGAGGTCGGCGCCCCGAGTACGCAGTGGGAGTCCACGATGCACCCGTCACCCACGACCACACCGGGATGCACGACGCAGAACGGGCCGATCCGGACGCCGTCTCCGAGCTCCGCATCGAGGCTGACGACGCTCGTCGGATGCACCGCTGGGCCGTGACGCGTCATGGTCGAGAGTGGGCGCCGCCTCGCACCGGGAGCCGGCCGGACACTCTGCGACTATAGCCCCGTGCCGGGACAGCGCGAGCCCCCCGAGTTCGAGCGAGGATCCGCGTCGATCCATCCGACGGCAGTCGTGACCGGCGCTGTTCTCGATCCCGGATGCGAGGTGCTGGAGTACGCGAGCGTCGCTCCGGGCGCCAGGCTGGCGGCTGGCGTGACCGTGGGGCCCGGCGCGCGTGTGCTCTCGGATTCACGCATCGAGCGCGGTGCGCGCGTCGGCGCGAACGCAACGATCTGCGAGTCCACGGTCGTGGCCAGAGGCGCTGTCGTCGAGCCCGGGTCAGTCGTGGCCTCGAACGTGCCGCCCTACGCCGTCGTTCGCGGGAATCCAGCGAGGATCGAAGGCTACGTCGACTCGATGCCGGGGGCCGAGCTCGCGGAGCTCGACGTCGCATCTGTCTCTGAGGTGACCCCGACGAGCGTGCCCGGCGTCACTCTCCACCCCCTTCGGCGGGCGCGGGACCTGCGGGGGAGCTTGGCCGCGCTCGAGCTGTCGGAGCTTCCCTTCGTACCCCGACGACTCTTCGCCGTGTACGACGTTCCCAGCGAGTCCGTGCGCGGCGCGCATGCCCATCGGTCGTGCGCACAGCTCCTCGTGTGCGTCTCCGGGGCGCTCAGCTGCGTCGCGGACGATGGAACGAACCGCCAGGGCTTTCGCCTGGCGAGCCCGGACGTTGGAGTGCTCATACCGCCACTCGTGTGGGGAATGCAGTACCGGTACACGCACGATGCCGTGCTGATCGTGCTCGCAGAGCTTCCGTATGACCCCGATGACTACATCCGGGACTACGAGGAGTTCCTCGCGCTCGTCGCTGGGCGGTAGCGTGTCGTGATCCCTGTCGCCGATCCGCGCCGCGCCCTCGAGGAGAGCAGAAGGGAGCTCGACGAGGCGCTCGAGCGCGTCCTCGAGAGCGGCTGCTACGTGCTCGGTCCCGAGCACGACGCTTTCGAGCTCGAGCTTGCCTCGTACCTCGGGGTCGAGCACTGCATCGGGGTCGCATCGGGTACCGACGCGCTGGAGTTCGCGCTCCGTGCGGTCGGTTGTAGCGAGGGAGACGAGGTGGTCGTCAGCGCGAACGCCGGGTTCTATGCGAGCGCAGCTGCCTTGGCGGTGGGGTGTCGTCTGCGGTACGCCGACGTCGACCCCGACACCCTCACGCTCTCCGCAGAGACTCTCGCTCCGGTGGTGACCGCAGTGACTAAGGCGGTCGTCGTTACGCACCTGTACGGGCTCATGGCGGATCTCGAGCCGATCGTCGACCTGTGTCACGATCGTGGCGTCGCCCTCGTAGAGGACTGCGCCCAAGCTCTCGGGGCCAGGCGCGACGGTTGCGCGGCCGGGTCGTGGGGTCGCGCCGCGGCGTTCAGCTTCTACCCGACGAAGAACCTCGCAGCCCTCGGAGACGGAGGCGCCGTGGCGACCGACGATGACGAGGTCGCGGAACGCATACGCGCGCTCCGGCAGTACGGGTGGAAGGAGAAGTACAGCGTGGAGGTCTCGGGTGGGAGGAACTCCAGGCTCGACGAGCTCCAGGCTGCCGTCCTGCGATCCCGACTCCCACACCTAGACGGCTGGAACGCGCGCCGGCGAGAGATCGTCGGGCGGTACCGCCGAGCATTGCGCTCGGCCGTGGGTTCGTTCGTCTCGGGTGACGGCGACGCGGACGAGGGATACGTGGGTCACCTCGCGGTCGCCCTGGTCAATGACCGCGCTGCCGTGCGCGCGCAGCTCCACGACGCCGGTGTTGCGACCGCGGTCCACTACCCAATCCCCGATCATCGACAGCCGGTCTGGCGCGGATCGTATGGCGAGGTGCGGCTTCCAGCGACTGAGTACGCGTGCGAGCACGTCCTGACTCTCCCGTGCTTTCCCGAGCTGACCGATACCGAGGTCGAACGTGTCTGCGATGCCCTCGCCCGCCTCTGACAGCCCGCGCTGCTCGGTCGTCGTTCCCGTCTACCGGAACGAGGAGACGATCCCCGCGCTCGTCGAGCGCCTCGACCGTGTGGCGAGCGAGCTCGGCGATCTCGAGGTGGTGTTCGTCGTCGACGGATCCCCCGACGACTCGCTCGAACGTCTCCGTAGCCGGCTCGCAGGAGGCTCCGCGTTCTCCGCCCAACTCGTGGTGTTGTCGAGGAACTTCGGCTCTTTCAGCGCTGTCAAGAAGGGGCTCGAGGTCGCACGCGGAGACGTCGTGGCGGTCATGGCGGCCGATCTCCAGGAGCCCGAGTCGCTCATTGTGGACTTCGTCGCCGTGTTGGAGCGCGGCGAGCACGACATTGCGGTGGGCGTGCGTTCCGCGCGCGACGACCCAGGGGCATCGGTCGTCTTCTCGCGACTCTTCTGGTGGTCGTACCGAAAGCTCGTCCAGCCCGAGATCCCCCCCGGCGGCGTGGACGTCTTCGCCTGCACGCGCGCCGTCGCGCGACGCCTCGCGTCGCTCGAGGAGTCCCATACGAGTCTCGTCGGTCTCCTCTACTGGCTCGGCTTCAGGAGAGCGGAGGTCCCGTACGAGAGAGCACGACGGCCAGCCGGCAAGAGCGCATGGACGTTTCGAAAACGCGTCCGCTACCTCCAGGACAGCATCTTCTCGTTCACGAGCCTTCCCATCGCGGCGATCACCGTGGTAGGGGTTGTGGGCGTCCTCGCGAGCCTCTCCTACGGCGCTGTCGTCCTCGGCTACTGGTCGGCTGGCCGTATCGACGTCGCGGGGTACACCCCGCTGATGCTCGCTCTTCTCTTCCTCGCCTCGTGCATCCTGATCGCGCTCGGGATCGTCGGCTCGTACGTCTGGCGCACCTACGAGAACAGCAAGCGCCGCCCGACCTCCGTCACCATGTGGCATGAGAGGTTCGAGCGTGTTACGGGATCGTCACGACGCGACTCGACATGAGCGCGTGAGCTGCGCGCGGGCTGCAGGTGGCGGTCGGGTCGACGGCAGGCGCTCTCCTCCCGAGTGAGTCTCGAACGTGGAACGGGTGACCGGCCGCGCTCCCGAGTCTCTGTCGCCGGCGATCTGCTCGCGGCTCCGACCTTCGCTCTATTCAGAACGGCGAACGCGACGTCCGGCCTGCACCTGCCGCGAGCCTCGTTCCGCCGGCTCAGGCCGTTGTTCGGCTCGATGTCGATGCAGCCCGTCCCGGCCGCGCCAGCTCGAGAGTGCATGCAGCCGCCGAGCCGTGACGTCGCATACCTCACGGTGCCGGGCTCGATGGCGACGATCGGGGCGCGCCGGGTTCGCGAGCTCGATCCCCGGGTGCCAGCCCGTTCCCCCGCGGATCGTCGTCGGGGATGACTCCCGACGGTTCGTCGGAGACCTTCCGACGAGTGCGGATAGAGTCTCGGCCGATGAAGATCGCCGTCTGCGTGAAGCAGGTGCCCGACGCGACCGCCGCCAAGCGGATCGATCCGGAGACGAAGCGGCTCGACCGCTCCGGCGAGGCCGCCCTCAACGCGACCGACCTGAACGCAGTCGAGGAGGCGATTCGCCTCAAGGAGGCCCAGGGAGGCGAGGTCGTGCTCGTCTCGCTCGGGCCCGAGCGGGCTCTCGAGTCGCTGCGGAAGGCGCTCGCCATGGGCGCCGACCGCGCGGTGCTCGTCGCCGACGAGGCGGCGGCTGGCTCGGACCTCGTCGCCACGAGCCGGATCCTCGCTGCGGCGCTCGAGCGCGAGCAGGCCGATCTCGTCCTCTTCGGACAGGCCTCGAGCGACGGTGACGGCGCGGTGCTGTGGGCCGCCGTGGCCGACCGCCTGCGACGACCGCTCATCTCGCAGGTCGCCGCGCTGACGACCGACGGCTCGACCGTCACGGGCAAGCGTCAGACCGAGCACGGCTACGACACGATCTCGGCGCCGCTCCCCGCGGTCGTCGCCGTCTCGGACGCGATCAACGAGCCGCGCTACCCCTCGCTGAAGGGGATCATGGGCGCGAAGTCCAAGCCGCAGGAGACGCTCTCGCTCGCCGACCTCGGCGTGGATGCGGCGGAGGCCGGAGAGGCGGGCTCGCGAACGACCGTGCTCGCGCTCGGCCCGCCGCCCGCGCGCGGGGAGTCGCTGAAGATCGAAGACGACGGGAGCGCGGCGCAGAAGATCCTCGACTACCTCGTCGAGCGGAGGCTCCTGTGATCCTTGTCTACCTCGAGCACCACGACGGCCGGATCGAGAAGGGCAGCCTCGGCGTGCTCTCGAAGGCGGCGTCGCTCGGCGAGGCGGCAGGCGTCGTCCTCGGGCCCGGCGCCGAGGAGGTCGCCACGACGGCGGGCGCATTCGGGGCGACCAAGGCGTTCGCTCTCGACACGCCGGAGCTCACGGCGCCCCTCCCGCAGCCGCGCGTGGACGCGCTCGCGTCGCTCGTCGAGGCGACGGGCGCCGACACCGTGCTCTTCGGAGCATCCGTCCTCGCGGCCGACATCGCCGCCGGGCTCGCCGCCCGCCTGGGCGCGGGGCTGAACTGGGACCTGGCCGACCTCGAGCTCCGCGACGGCGAGCTCGTCGGCAAGCGGCCGGCCCTTGGCGACACGGTTCTCGTCGACGTGGGCTGGAAGGGGACACCGCGCCTCGGCCTCGTGCGCTCCGGCGCGCTCGACGCGACGGAGACCGGCGGCTCGGCTCCCGTGGAGGTCTTCGAATCGTCGTTCTCCGACTTCTCTACGCAGGCGACGCTCGTCGAGCAGACGCAGGAGGAGGCGACCGGCCCCTCGATCGAGGACGCAGACGTCATCGTTGCCGGGGGCCGCGGGCTCGGCTCCCCGGAGGGCTTCACGCAGCTCGAGGAGCTCGCGGCGGCGCTCGGGGGCGCGGTTGCCGCGACGCGGGCGGTGGTCGACGCCGGCTGGTACCCGTACTCCACGCAGGTCGGCCAGACGGGTAAGACGGTCGCGCCGAAGCTCTACATCGCCTGCGGCATCTCGGGCGCGATCCAGCACAAGGTCGGCATGCAGGGATCGGGGACGATCGTCGCGATCAACAAGGACCCGAACGCTCCGATCTTCGACTTCGCCGACCTCGGCGTCGTGGGTGACTTGCACGAGATCGTGCCCAAGCTGACCGAGCTCGTGCGCGTGCATCGCGGGAGCTAGCGGGAGCCCGCCCGCGTGGCCCGCCCGATCGACTTCCCGCCGCCGTTCGGCCCGCTCGATGCGATCGGCGTCCCGACCGACCCCCCCGAGGAGCGCATCGAGGTGGGCGTGCTCATCGTCGGCGGGGGCCCCGGTGGCCTCGCATGCGCGATTCGGCTGGGGCAGCTCCTCGAAGAGCACCCCGACGTGCGCGAGCGGCTCGGCGAGGTGCCGGTCGCGCTCCTCGAGAAAGGGAAGCAGCCGGGCTCCCACCTCCTCTCGGGCGCGGTCATGGATCCGGGGCCGATCCGCGAGCTCTTCCGTGGTCGCCTGAAGGTCTCGGATCTGCCCACCTACGGTGAGGTGCCTGGCGAGGCCGTGTACGTCCTCACGCGCCGCTCGGCGTTCCGGATCCCACCGCCGCCGACGATGCGCAACCACGGCAACGTGATCGTGTCGCTCTCCCAGCTCGGACGCTTTCTCGCCGAGCAGGCGGAGGAGCTTGGAGTCGCCGTGCTCCCGGAGACCGCTGCGACGAAGCTCCTCGTCGACCACGGCCGCGTGCTCGGCGTGCGCACCGGCGATCGCGGTCGCGGCCGGAACGGGGAGGAGCTTTCGACCTTCGAGCCGGGCTCCGACGTCATGGCCCGGATCACCGTGCTCGCGGAGGGGACGCAGGGCTACCTGACGGAGGCTGCGGTCGAGCGCTTCGGGCTCCACGGCGAGAACCCCCAGATCTGGGCGCTCGGGGTGAAGGAGGTCTGGCGCGTGCCGCGGCCGCTGCGGAGGATCGTGCACACGATGGGGTGGCCCCTGCGCGCGTCGGCGAGCTTCGGCGAGTTCGGTGGCTCGTTCGTCTACCCCATGGGCGAGGAGCTCGTGTCGATCGGTTTCGTGGCCGGGCTCGAGGCGCGCGACGTGGACTTCTCCGTGCACGACCTGCTCCAGGAGCTGAAGACGCATCGCCTGATCTGGAAGATCCTGGGCGGCGGGGAGCGCGTCGCCTGGGGCGCGAAGACGATCACCGAAGGCGGCTACTACTCGCTGCCGTCGCGCTTCAACGCACCGGGCCTCCTGCTCGTCGGGGAGGGCGCCGGGCTCGTCAACGTTCCCCGGCTGAAGGGCATCCACTACGCGATCGAGTCGGGTCGGCTCGCCGCGGAGGCGGCGTTCCGCGCGCTCCGGCGCGGCGAAGTTCCCTGGCGCGTCGGAGCGCTCGACTCCTACGACGCCTCGCTGCGGCGCAGCCGGCTCTGGAGGGAGCTGTACGAGGTGCGGAACATGCGCCAGGCCTTCGACAGGGGCTTCGTCGTCGGGGGCGCGCTCGCGAGCCTGATGACGGTCACGAAGGGGCACGTCCCGCGTCGGCGCCTTCCGACCCATCCGAACGCGGCCGCCCCGCTCATGAAGACGGGCCGCGCGGCGAGCTATCCGACCCCCGACGGCACGTACATCTTCGACAAGCTCTCCTCGGTGTTCGCGTCGGGGAACCGGACCCGCGACGACCAGCCGAGCCACATCCGGGTCGCGACGCGCGTGCGCCGACCCGTCGCCGAGGCGTGGGCGGCGATGTGCCCGGCGCAGGTCTACGAGGTCGGCGCCGACCTCGGCGACGGCCTCGTGGAGGTCGAGGTGACCCCGTCGAACTGCGTCCAGTGCGGCGCGATCACGGCCAAGGGAGGACGCCTGACGCCGCCCGAGGGCGGGTCCGGCCCCGAGTACACCCTGACGTAGGGCCCTGACTCGGACGTAGGGCGCTGACTCGCCATCGCGCCCGCGCCAGACGAGGGCGCGAGACAACGGACAAAAATGCACCGAGCCGGTGTCGCCTTCGTCCGGCTTCCCGACCGACCTCCGCCGAAGCGACTGCCGCTCGGAGAGCCATCAACCTCGGGCGCTCCCTGCTCGGTGCAGTCGCGACTCTAGGGTGCGGAGAGGCTCCGGTCAAGAGGATCGCGAACGCGTTTCGCGCAAATTGCGGGAAGAGCGCGCGGGCGACCGCGCCGAGCTCGCTTCCGTGACGAGGAGGTAGAGGCACGGACTCGGCCGACCCGGTGCGCGGGTCGAGCTGCGGAGTCGGGGTAAGAGAAATGCACCGAGCCGGTGTCGCCTTCGTCCGGCTTCCCGACCGACCTCCGCCGAAGCGACTGCCGCTCGGAGAACCATCAACCTCGGACGCTCCGTGCTCGGTGCAGTGGCGACCCTACGATGAGCGTCGGCCGGCGTCAAGAGCCCGAACGACGGCACGGACGCAATTTGCGACCAATTCCGCTCGGCAGGGTTCGGCTGCGGCAGCATCGGCCGTCCTCTCGCCGTCGGAGGAGAGCGCCGTCGTTCTCCCTCGAGAACGGCGCAGGCCGGGAGTCTACGACCCGGACTCCGACCGTCCGTGCGCTGCCCGGAGCGCTCCTCTCGCACGGAGTCGCCCCGCCCGGCGGAGATCGCGCACGCGCCCGGCACCCAGGTGCTCGAGTCGCGTGGCGAGCACCAGGAAGAGTTGGGCGGTCGTGAGCGCATCGGAGAACGCGTGGTGTGTCCGTGCGACCGGAACCCCGTGCGCGGCGGCGAGTACGGCGAGCCGCTCGGAGGGCGGCGCCGGCGACGTCGGCTTGCGGCGGGCGAGCTCGTCGGCGAGGTCGAGGACGTCGATCGCGCGCCGAACCCGCGGGCGACCGTACTGCCGGCGGATGCGCCGGAGGAACCCGAGCTCGACGCCTGCCGCATGCGCGACGAGAACGCGGTCGCGCAGAGCCTCCACGAGCTCGTCGAGCACGTCCTCGAGCCGCGGTGCCCTCTCGAGCTCCGAGGGGCGGATCCCGTGCACCCGGATCGAGGCTGCGGGCACCGTGATCGGGGGACGAACGACCCGGTAGACGGCGTCGGCGAGCCGGACGCGTCCACGCTCCACCGGGACGACACCGAACGAGAGCACGTGGTCACGCTCGAGGTCGAGCCCCGTCGCCTCGAAGTCGAGGACGGCGAAGCGCACCTCGCGCCAGCTGCGAGCTCCGCCTCCGAGCCGGATCACGGGATGCGCGTGGCGGGGTGCGTGGCGATCGCCTTCTGTGCGCGTGCGATCGCCCGGAACGCGTCCTTCAGCTCGCGCCGCTCCGCCGGCGGGAGCTCGGCGGGGTCGATGTGGTTGTCGGGCGCGATCCCGCGCACGACCTGCGCCGCCTGGTGCTCGAGGCGGACGCGACAGAGCGTCGCGAACGCCTGCTCGAGCTCGGCTGCGGTCTCGCCGGGGATGCGCTCGCGCGCCGCGGCGGCCCGCAGGCGGTCGACCGTGCGCGTCGCCGTGGAGCCGACCGCCAGCGCGTGGAGCCGCGCCAGGTTGACGAGGGGCAGAACGCCGCCCGCCTTCACGTCCAGGCGGCCGACGTGCTCGCCCGAGCGCTCGACGACGAAGTCGCGCAGGAAGCCGAGCGGCGGCCTCTCGACGACGGCTGCGCGGGCGAGTGCGTCGAGGAACTCGTGGCGGCGGGGCATCTCCTCGAGCAGCGGGTGGAGCGTCGCCCGGAAGTCGAGCGGGCCGATCCCGTCGCGCACGTCGATCCCGATCATCGCGAGCTGCACGTTGTGCCTGCTCGGAAGCCGACACCAGGACTCGTAGAGCTCGCGCCACCCGCGCACGGAGAGGCGCCAGCCGGCGTTTCGCGCCATCACGCCAGCTCGGCACTCGGTGTAGCCGCAGCGCGCGAGGCGCTCGTTCATCCGCTCCGCGAACGACCGGAAGTACGGCTCGCTCGCCTCGTCGTCCGCCTCGTACACGAGCCCGTTGTCCTGGTCGGTGGCGAGCGTCTGCTCGCGGCGGGCGGCGCTCCCGAGCGTCAGCCATGCCCACCGGGCCGGCGGCTCGCCGAGCTCGGCGACGGTCAGCTCGGCGAGGCGCCGGGTCGCGGCGTCGGTCACCGTCGTGAGGATCTCGAGGACGTCGAGCGCGGCGACGTTCGCGTCGAGGAGCCGCACGACGAGGAGCGGAGCATCGGCTACGGCGGCGGCGACGCTCTCGACGCCGTCCGCGCGGAGAATCCGCTGGCGGAGCAGGAACGGGCTCGGGCCGTCGAGCTCGAGCAGCGCGGCCTGGTCGACGATGCCGACGAGCGCGCCGTCGTCGACGACGAGGAGGGCCTCCACGTCGCTCTCGAGCAGCTCGACGAGCGCCTCGAGCGCGAGCCGCGTAGGCTCGACGACGGGCGCTCTCCGCGTGCGCACGGCGGCGACCGGGTCGTCCGGGGAGAGGTCGCCGGCGAGAACCTGGGCGCGCAGGTCGTGATCGGTGACGAGGGCGAAGCCGTCCTCCAGCGAGACGACGACGGCGGACCTCCCGCCCTCGGTCATCCTCCGCGCCGCCTCGCGGATCGGCGTCTCCGGCGGCACCACGAGCACGGGCTGCGCCTTCTCGCCCACGTGTGCCGTTCCCCACGGCGTCACGCGATGCGAGCGGGCGGTCGCGTGGGCGAGTCGCGAGCGTAGGGTCGCCGCCACGAACCGTACTCCGTCGGCCTCGGCCAGCGCAGCGCGGGCAACGTCGGCAGGAACGAGGTAGCAGAGCGTGTCCTCCCGGGCGCGGGCCGTGAACGAGGGCGGCAGCCCCGCGAGGAGCGACGAGTGCCCGAACGACTCTCCCTCCTCGAGGACGTCGACGAGCTCGCCCTCGTCGAGCAGCTCGACCGCCCCCTTGCGGACGACGTAGAGGTACTCGGCGGGCTCTCCCTCCTGGCTCAGGATCTCCGTCCCGGCCGGGAAGTACTCGATCTCAACCTGCGCGGCGAGCGCCTCGAGCGCCTCGGAGCGCATGCTCGAGAACGGGGGGTAGGCGACGAGGAAGCCCGTGATCTCGGCGAGCGTCTCGTGCGCGGGGGGCATGGCGCAACCATAGGACGCGTTCCCTTCGGATGTCGGTTGACCACCGCCCCCAACCGTCGTAGGATCGGCCCCTCGCATCGACGGTCCTCAAGGAGGCAGGCGTGGCAGAACAGCAACGAACCATCGGTGCCGTCACCTACCGCGAAGCCGAGGCGGGCTACTTCGAGCAGCGTCGGCTTCGCCGCTTCGCCGGAGTCTGGTCGCTCTGGGCTCTCGGTGTCGCCGCCGTCATCTCCGGAGACTTCTTCGGCTGGAACTTCGGGCTCGGTCAAGCCGGGTTCGGCGGGCTCCTGATCGCGACCCTCGTCATCACGGTCATGTACTTCGGGCTCTGCTGGTCGATCGCCGAGATGTCTCCGGCCCTCCCGCACACGGGCGGCGCGTACTCGTTCTCGAGGTCGGCGATGGGCCCCTGGGGCGGCTTCGCCACCGGAGTGGCCGAGACCATCGAGTACGTCGTGACCCCGGCGGTCATCGTCACCGGGATCGGGTTCTACATGCAGACGATCGTCGATGACCTGTTCGGGGTCTCGATCGCGACCTGGATTTGGTGGGCGATCTTCTACGCGATCTTCCTCGCCCTCAACATCTGGGGGATCGAGGCAACGATGAAGTTCGCCGTCTTCATCTGTCTCCTCTCGCTCGGGATCCTGGCCGTCTTCTACATCGGAGCCATCCCGAACTTCGACGTCGACTTCCTCACGAACATCGAGCCGGAGGGCTCGAACTCGAAGTGGCTGCCCTTCGGCGTCGACGGCATCTTCTTCGCGCTCCCGTTCGCGATCTGGTTCTACTTGGCGATCGAGGAGCTTCCGCTCGCGGCCGAGGAGTCACACGACCCGAAGCGCGACATCCCGCGGGGAACGATCTACGGCCTCCTCACGCTCGTCGTGACGGGGTTCCTCGTCCTCTTCCTCAACACCGGCATCGCACCCGGCGCGGCGGTGATCGGCGAGTCGGGCGAGCCGTTGCTCGAGGGCCTGAAGACCATCTTCGGCGAGGGCACGTCGGCCTCGATCCTCGGGCTCGTCGCGGTTGCCGGCCTGGTCGCGAGCTTCCACACGATCATCTTCGCCTACGGGCGGAACATCTACTCGCTCTCCCGTGCCGGCTACTACCCGCACTTCCTCTCTCTCACGCACGGGACGCGCCAGACGCCGTACGTCGCCCTCATTCTCGGCGGCGTCGTCGGCTACGGCCTCGCCCTCCTGCTCGACCAGGCCGGCAAGCACGGCTGGCTCGGTGGGAACGTCGGGGCGGCGCTGCTGTACATGGCGGTGTTCGGCGCCGTCATCTCGTATGCCATGCAGTGCTTCTCCTTCATCCTCCTGCGGCGGCGATTCCCGCACATCGAGCGCCCGTACCGGAGCCCCGTCGGCGAGTGGGGAGCGGCCATCGCGGCGGTCATCGCGCTCGTCACGCTCGTCGCGATGTTCTGGAACAGCGACTATCGGGCCGGCGTCTACGGCGTCGCCGTGTTCTACGTCGTCGCGCTCGCGTACTTCGCGCTCATCGGTCGCCACCGGCTGATCCTCTCGCCGGAGGAGGAGTTCGCCCTCACGAAGGGTGAGCACGGCCATCCCGAGACCGAGGGGTACGGCGTCACGCGAGTGGAGGACATCCGGGCGGAGTCGTAAGGACGTCCGCCGGGATCGGATCGAGGACGGGGCCGGCGTCGAGCGCCGGCCCCGTCCGCGAGGAGGAACGATGCTGAGCTTCGAGGAGCTGAAGGAACAGGTCGAGCGCGGGGAGGTCGACACGGTCATCGTCGCGTTCACGGACATGCAGGGCCGACTGCTCGGCAAGCGCCTGCACGCGGAGTTCTTCTGCGAGGAGATCGGCGCCGGCCACAGCGTCGAGGGGTGCAACTACCTCCTCGCGCTCGACATGGAGATGGAGCCGATCCCGGGCTACGAGATCGCGAGCTGGGAGCAGGGGTACGGCGACTTCGCGCTCCAGCCCGACCTCGCCACCCTGCGGCGGATCCCGTGGCTCGAGGCGACGGCGCTCGTCCTCGCCGATGTCACCTGGCACGACGGCTCGCCGGTGCAGCCGTCCCCGCGCCAGGTGCTCAAGGCGCAGATGGAGCGCGCAGCGGCCCTCGGGCTCGTGCCGATGACCGGCTCCGAGCTCGAGTTCTACCTCCTGCGCGAGACCTACGAGGAGGCCTGGGCGAAGCGCTACGCGGAGCTCACTCCCTCCGTCCCGTACATCCTCGACTACCACATCCTCGCCTCCACCTTCGACGAAGGCCTCATCCGGCAGATCAGAAACGGGATGCACGGCGCCGGCATCAAGGTCGAGACGTCGAAGGGCGAGGCTTGGCCTGGCCAGCATGAGATCAACTTCCGCTTCGCGGACGCGTTGACGATGGCGGACAACCACGTCGTGTACAAGAACGGGGCGAAGGAGATCGCGCACGCGAACGGCTGCGCGATCACGTTCATGGCGAAGCCCTTCGAGTCGTGGATCGGCAACTCGTGCCACATCCACGCCTCCCTCTTCCGCGACGGCGAGCCGGCCTTCCGCGACGACGAGACGCTCTTCGAGCGCTTCCTCGCCGGCCAGATCGCCTGCGCCGAGGAGCTCGCGATCTTCTTCGCGCCGACGATCAACTCGTACAAGCGCTACGCGGCGGGGAGCTGGGCGCCGACGACGCTCGCCTGGGGCCACGACAACCGGACGTGCGGCTTCCGCATCGTCGGGCACGGCGCGTCCAAGCGTGTTGAGACGCGCATTCCGGGCGGTGACGTCAACCCGTACCTCGCGTTCGCGGCGATCGTCGCGGCCGGTCTGCACGGGATCGAGCACGAGCTCCCGCTTCCGCCGCCGCTCGAGGGGAACGCCTACGAGTCCGACGCGCGGCGGTTCCCGTCGACGATGCGCGAGGCGATCGCGGCGCTCGAGTCCGGCTCGATGGCTCGGGCCGCGTTCGGCGACCAGGTCGTCGACCACTACCTGAACTACGCGAGGACGGAGCAGGCGCTCTTCGACAAGACGGTGACGGACTGGGAGCGCGTGCGCTACTTCGAGCGCGGGTAGCGCGAAGCCTCGGCGCGCCGCCGCCCGTGTCCTCAAAGACGGCTCGAGAGCCGTCTGCGCGCCGCGTGTCCCGCGTCGCCGCACGCGGAGCGCAGGCGTCGACCGCTTTGTGGCTCAGAGCCACGATCGTTCGTGCGTTCCTGGTAGGCGCCGTCTCGACGGGACGCCTCCGGCTACCGTCTGGGTGTGAACGGACATCGACTTCGTGGCTCTGAGCCACAAGCGCTGGGGGCACTCGGGCGCCTGCGAGCCATCGTCGGATGAGCGAGCGCCGGCCCGTCATCGGGATCACGACCTACGCGCAGGAGGCGAGCTGGGGCGTCTGGAAGCTGCCCGCTGCGCTCATCCCGCTCGACTACGTCGACGCGGTGGAGCGCGCGGGCGGGCGGCCGGTTCTGATCCCGCCGAGTGAGACGGGGGTGGAGGAGACGCTCGAGACGCTCGACGCGATCGTGTTCTCGGGTGGCGCCGACGTCGATCCGCGCCTGTACGGCGCCGAGCCTCACCCCGAGACCGACGTGCCCCAGACCCGCCGGGACGCGGGCGAGCTCGCGCTCCTTCGCGGCGCGCTCGAGCGCGACATGCCGGTTCTCGCCGTCTGCCGGGGCTTCCAGCTCCTGAACGTCGCTCGGGGAGGAGATCTCATCCAGCACCTCCCCGAGGCAGTCGGGCACGACGAGCACAGGCGCGTGCCGGGCGAGTTCGCCGTCCATCCGGTCGAGGTGGAGGCGGGGACGCGACTCGCCTCGATCGTCGGCGTGCGGGCAGACGTCACCTCGCACCACCACCAGGCGCTCGGGCGGGTCGGCGAGGGCCTCGTCGAGGTCGCGTGGGCGGCCGATGGCACGCTCGAGGCCGTCGAGGACCCGGAGCGGCGTTTCGTCGTCGGCGTCCAGTGGCATCCGGAGGCCGGGGAGGACGCGGTCCTGTTCGAGGCGCTCGTCAAGGAGGCTCGCGCCTACCGGGAAGCGCGCCGGTCGTAGGCTGCGCATCCCGTCCCCGGACGGGGCGCGGCGTGTTTGAATCACGCGCATGACGCTCACCGTCCTCAACCCCGCGACCGCCGAGCCGATCGCCGAGCTCGAGCAGGCCGGCGTTGAGGAGACCGATGCCGCCGTCGCACGCGCGAAGGCGGCCCTTCCGGCCTGGCGGGCTCTCTCCCCGGAGGACCGCTCCCGGCTCCTGCGCCGCCTGGCGACGCTCGTCGAGGAGCACGGGGAGGAGCTCGCCCGCATCGAGTCGGAGAACGTGGGGAAGCCGATCTCCGGCGCGCGGGGGGAGGTGGCGATGGTGGCCCGCGTGTTCCACTTCTACGCGGGCGCCGTCGACAAACACCACGGGGAGACGATCCCGGTGGCAGGCGGCGTGGCCGCCACCTTCCGCGAGCCGCTCGGCGTCGTCGGGCTCATCGTCCCCTGGAACTTCCCGCTCAACATCGCGAGCTGGAAGCTCGGGCCTGCGCTCGCGTGCGGCAACACGGTCGTCCTGAAGCCGGCCGAGCTGACGCCCCTCTCGGCGCTGCGGCTGGGCGAGCTCTGCCTCGAGGCGGGATCCCGGAGGGGGTCGTGAACGTGCTCGTCGGAAAGGGGTCGGTCGTCGGGCAGCGCCTCATCGAGCACCCGGACGTCGCGAAGATCGGGTTCACGGGCTCGACCGAGGTGGGCCGGTTGGTCATGCAAGGCGCCGCCTCCACCATCAAGCGCGTGACGCTCGAGCTGGGAGGGAAGTCGGCGAACGTCGTCTTCGCCGACGCCGACCTGGAGCGGGCGGCCGCATCGGCGCCGTACGCCGTCTTCGACAACGCCGGCCAGGACTGCTGCGCCCGCTCGCGCATCTTGGTCCAGCGGTCCGTCTACGACCGCTTCCTCGACCTCTTGGTCGAGGCGACGAGGCGCGTCAAGGTCGGCGACCCGGCCGACGAGTCCACCGAGATGGGGCCGCTCATCTCGGCCGAGCACCGGGCCAAGGTCGCCTCCTTCGTCGAGGGCGAGCCGCTCTTCCAGGGCGAGGCTCCGGAAGGGCCGGGGTTCTGGTTTCCGTGCACGCTCGTCGAGGCGACGAACGAGGACCGCGTCGCCCGCGAGGAGGTCTTCGGCCCGGTCGCCGCCGTGATTCCGTTCGAGGACGAGGCGGACGCGATTCGAATCGCCAACGACACGCCGTACGGCCTCTCGGGGTCCGTGTGGACGCGCGACGGCGCGCGGGCGCTCCGGGTCGTGCGCGCGATCGAGACCGGCGTGCTCTCGGTCAACTCGAACTCCTCGGTGCGCGTGCAGACACCGTTCGGCGGCTTCAAGCAGTCGGGGTTCGGGCGCGAGCTCGGCATGCATGCGCTCGACGGCTACTCCGAGGTCAAGAGCGTCTTCATCTCGACGGAGGTGTGAGGATGGGCAGGCTCGACGGGAAGGTGTGCGTTATCACCGGCGCCGGCGGCGGAATGGGACGCGAAGCGGCGATCGTCTTCAGCGGTGAGGGCGCGAAGGTGTGCGTCGCCGACGTGGACGGCGCGCTGGCTGAGGAGACCGTGTCGTCGTGCCCGGGAGAGGCGATGGCGTTCGCCGTCGACGTCGCCGACGAGGCGGGTGTCGCGGCGATGTACGCGGCCGTCGCCGAGCGCTTCGGCGGGATCGACGTCCTCTACAACAACGCGGGCATCTCTCCGGGCGACGACGCCTCGGTGTTGGATACGAGCGTGGAGGCCTGGCAGCGCGTGCAGGACGTGAACACGAAGGGCGTCTTCCTCTGCTGCAAGCACGGGATCCCGTACCTGCTCGAGCGCGGGGGAGGGTCGGTGATCAACGTCGCCTCCTTCGTCGCGCTCATGGGCGCGGCGACGTCGCAGATCTCGTACACGGCCTCGAAGGGGGCGGTGCTCGCGATGTCCCGCGAGCTCGGCGTCCAGTTCGCGCGCCAGGGCGTGCGCGTCAACGCGCTCTGTCCAGGGCCGGTGGAGACCCCGCTCCTGCTCGCCATCTACGGCGACGATCCCGCGGCGTTCGCCCGCCGGCAGGTGCATTGGCCCACGGGCCGCCTCGGCAAGCCCCGCGAGATCGTGAACGCCGCGCTCTTCTTGGCGAGCGACGAGTCGTCCTTCGTGAACGCGGCCACGTTCGTCGTCGACGGCGGCATCACCGCCGCCTACGTCACGCCCGAGTAGCCGGACGTGAAGGTCGAGCGCCTCCGCGAGAACGTCTTCGCGGTCACGGCCACGAGCCAGGAGCTGTCGGCGCTCGTCGCGGCCGCGCGCATGGCCCTGGACGCGCTCCGCGCCGACCCGCAGGCGCCCGCCGAGGCCCGCGCGATCCTCGAGCGCGTCCTCGCCGACTACGACGCCGCCCTCGGGCGCACGGCTCGCCCGGAGTAGGGAAGGCGGGCGCTCCCGCGCCCGCCCCCGGCTCGCCGCTCGCCTCCGCTCGTCAGGCGGAGACGGCCATCTGCGCCCGCACGTGCTCGGCGATCTGGTCGAACTCCTTCTTGAAGCGGTCGAAGTCGAAGGCGCGCGCGTTGAGGTACGTGCTCCAGCCCATCGTGTTCTTGGCGACGAGCGCGGCCTCGTTGATCTCCTCGTCGGTGGCGCCGAAGAGGCGCGCGGCCTCGGTGTGGTAGTAGACGCAGTACCGGCAGCGGGTGGCGCCCGACACCCCGAGCCCGATCAGCTCCTTGTACTTGTTCGGGATCGCGGTCTCGGAGAGCATCAGGGACTTGAAGCTCGCCCACTCGGTCTCGATCAGGCGGTCGGGGACCTCCGCGAAGAACTCCGGGACGAGCCCGAGCGTCTCGCGGATGTCGGCCTCGACGTCGGCTCTCGACATGTCGCCTCCTTTCGGATCGCGCAGGTCGGGCACGCGGAGCGGCGAGCCGCCGACATCGTACCAAGTGCCACCAAGAGCTGCAGGGCGGGAAGGAGATCCGGCCGCCGTGCGTTACTGTCGGTTCATGTGCGTTCGCTGCCGCCAGGCGGAAGCCCCGGAGCCGCTCGGGTTGTGCGCGCCGTGCGCGATGCATACGCGGATCGAGATCGTCGAGGGTCTGCGGCGGCTCGCCGGCTACCTCGCGGCCTGGGCGGCGTTCGAGGACTGGCTGCGCGAGCGGCGCCTCGCGTAGCGTCAGACGCCGACGACCTGGACGAGCCAGCGCCGGTCGCGCTCGCGGTCGAGCTCGAGGAAGAGGACGCGCTGCCACTGACCGAGGCAGAGGTCGCCGTCGCGCACGGGAATCGACTCGCCGGCGGGGCCGAGGAGCATGGACATGCAGTGCGCGTGCCCGTTGCCGACCTCCATGTCCTCCGCACACACGTTCTCGGTGCGGCGATCCCAGTCGTCGTGCGCGTAGTAGTGCTCGGTCGGGACGAGGCGCTTGAGGAGGACAGCGAAGTCCTCGAGGAACCCGCGCTCCCACTCGTTCACGCGGACCGAGCAGGTCGTGTGCGGCGAGTACACGGCACAGATGCCGTCGGTGATCCCGCTCTGGCGCACGGCCTCCCGCACGTCGTCGGTGATGTCGGTGACCGTGAGCCCCCCGGCCGTTCGGAGCTGGTGCTCGACCTGGAACGTCTTCACGACTCGGACATTGTGTCAGCCGCGCCCGCGGTCGGCGAGATGGAACCGTCCCGGTGGGAGTACGCTCTCGACCGAGCGGGCCCGTAGCTCAGCTGGTCAGAGCAGCCGACTCATAATCGGTTCTGCCCGAACGTGCTGGCGTACGTTCGGGTGGGAGTACGCTCTCGACCGAGCGGGCCCGTAGCTCAGCTGGTCAGAGCAGCCGACTCATAATCGGTTGGTCCCTGGTTCGAGTCCAGGCGGGCCCATGGAGAACTCCGCCGGAAGTCCACGGCGTAAGCCACCTGGACTTCCGGCGGCGGCCTGGTTCGAGTCCAGGCGGGCCCATGCGCATATCTCGGCCGGGCGCTCGACGCAGCAAGAGGCCCGGGTGGGCGGGCCTCTTGCGGTCGTGGCGCAACTTCGGGCCAGGCGGATCGCCTGAGGGGAGAGGAGTCGCGCCGAGGGCCGTATCGATTGCACATCCGCCGGACGACAGGCGATTTCCCCGGCGATTTCCACAGCGTCGCGCCGCACTTTGCGGGGAGTTCGTTCCTGTCGTCCACAAGCCCTGGGGAAACCGCGCTTCCGCGTGCGTGCGAGGCGACGCGGCTACACTCCCCTCGTGGTGGAGCGCGGAACGCTGCGAGTCAAAGCCGGACTGGCGGAGATGCTGAAGGGCGGCGTCATCATGGACGTCGTCAACGCCGAGCAGGCACGGATCGCGGAGGAGGCAGGAGCGTGCGCGGTCATGGCGCTCGAGCGCGTCCCGGCCGACATCCGCCGCGACGGCGGCGTCGCCCGCATGTCCGACCCCGAGAAGATCCGCGAGATCCAGGAGGCCGTGACGATTCCGGTGATGGCGAAGTGCCGCATCGGGCACTTCGCCGAGGCGCAGATCCTGCAGGCGCTCGAGGTCGACTACATCGACGAGTCGGAGGTGCTCACTCCGGCCGACCTCGAGCACCACGTCGACAAGTGGGCGTTCGACGTGCCCTTCGTCTGCGGCGCGACGAACCTCGGCGAGGCGCTGCGCCGCATCTCCGAGGGCGCGGCCATGATCCGGACGAAGGGGGAGGCCGGAACGGGCGACATCGTCAACGCGGTGACGCACATGCGCGCCGTCTTCGGCGCCATCCGGCGTCTCCAGGCGATGCGGGAGGACGAGCTGTACGCAGCGGCGAAGGAGCTGCAAGCGCCGATCGAGCTCGTACGCTGGGTCGCCGAGCACGGTCGCCTCCCCGTCGTCACCTTCACCGCGGGAGGCATCGCCACCCCCGCGGACGCGTCGCTCTGCATGCAACTCGGCGCGGACGGGGTGTTCGTCGGCTCCGGGATTTTCAAGTCCGGCGACCCGGAGCGGCGAGCGCGCGCGATCGTCCAGGCGACGACGCACTACCTGGACGCGAAGATCCTCGCGGACGTCTCCAGCGGTCTCGGGGAGCCCATGGTCGGGATCTCCGCGAGCACGCTCCCCGAGTCGGAGCGGCTCGAAGCCCGCGGCTGGTAGCTCCCGCGCCGATGGAGCGGTGGACGCGCATCGGGGTCCTCGCGCTGCAGGGCGCGTTCCGGGAGCACGCGCGCGTGCTCGAGCGCCTCGACGTCGCCGTGAGCGAGGTGCGGCTTCCCGGCGACCTCGATGGCCTCGACGCGCTCGTCATCCCGGGCGGGGAGTCGACGACGATCATGCGGCTCGCCGAGCTGTACGGGCTCGACGAGGCGATCCGTGCGTTCGCGGGCCCGATCCTCGGGACGTGCGCCGGCATGATCGTGCTCGACCGCGAGCACCTCGACCTCGCCGACCTCGTGGTCGAGCGGAACGCATACGGGCGCCAGGTCGCGAGCTTCGAGGCGGACGTCGAGCTCGTCGACGACCCGCGCCCGCTCCGCGGGGTCTTCATCCGCGCGCCGCGAATCCGGGAGCTCGGGCCGCAAGTGGAGGTGCTCGGCCGCCTCGACGGCGACCCGGTGCTCGTGCGCGACGGACCGCTCCTCCTCGCCTCGTTCCACCCCGAGCTGACCGACGACACCCGCGTGCACGAGCGCTTCCTCTCGCTCGTTCGCGAGCGAGTAGTCGCTCGCACCCCGGAGGAGGTGAGATCCCGATAGCCGGCCACTCGAAGTGGGCGCAGATCAAGCACAAGAAGAAGGCGACGGATGCGAAGCGCGGGAAGCTCTTCTCGAAGCTCTCGCGAGCGATCATCGTCGCCGTGCGCGAGGGCGGGCCGGATCCGGCGAACAACCTGGCCCTCCAGAACGCGATCGAGAAGGCTCGCTCGTACTCGATGCCGAAGGAGAACATCGAGCGGGCGATCGCCAAGGGAGCGGGCACGGACGCGGAGGGCGCCTCCTTCGAGACGATCGTGTACGAGGGGTACGGGCCTGAGGGCGTCGCCGTGCTCGTCGAGGCGCTCACGGACAACCGGAACCGCACGGCCTCCGAGGTCCGCCACCTCTTCTCCAAGCACGGCGGCAACCTCGGAACGACGGGCGCGGTCGCCTGGCAGTTCGAGCGCAAGGGGATCGTCGTCGTCCCGGCGGAGGGCGTGGACGAGGACGAGCTCGTGCTCGCCGCCGCCGATGCCGGCGCCGAGGACGTGGAGCGCGACGGCTCCGTCTTCCAGGTGACGACCGCGCCGGCCGACCTCGCCGCCGTTCGCGAAGCGCTGGAGGCTGCCGGCTTCGCGATCGACTCGGCGGAGCTCTCGATGGTGCCGAGCTCGACGGTCGCCGTCACCGACGAGAGCACCGCGCGGAAGCTCGTGCGCCTCGTGGAGGGCCTCGAGGACGTCGACGACGTCCAGGACGTGTACGCGAACTTCGACATCCCGGAAGAGGTGCTCGAGGCTGTAGCCTCCTGACCCGTGCCCTCCGGGCTCACAACCCAGCGAATCGAGTCGCTGCTCACGGCGCGACTCTTCGTGCGGCCGCAGCTCGTCGGCGAACGCCTCGTCTTCCTCTCGAACCTCTCGGGACGCCTGAGCCTGTACGCCATGGACGTCTCCGGTGGCGTGCCGGAGCCGCTCCTCCCGCCCCGGATCGCCCTTCAGAACCCCGACCTCGTCGGCGGGCACTCGTTCGCCGTCCTCCCGGAGCTCGACCGGATCCTGCTCATGCTCGACCGGGACGGCGACGAGAACTACGAGCCCGTGACCGTCCCGCTCGACGGAGGCTTCCCCGAGCCGGTGTCCGAGGTCTTCTCCGCCTACCGCTCGCACCTCAACGAGGTCGACCGTCGCGTCGGCATCGCGTACCTCGCGGCCGAGTCGCGGACGGAGAGCCTCGTGCACGCCCTCCGCGTCGATCTCGCGTCCGGCGAGGTCACGGAGCTCGCTCGGAGCCCGTTCGGGGCCTTTCCCGTCGCCTGGAGCCGAGATCACACGCGGGTCGTCCTCGCCGACGGGTACGCGGCTGGGGACATCGTTCTCTACGAGCCGCTCCCGGACGGCCGGCGACGCGTCCTCCTCGGGACGCCGCTCGAGGAGCGGGAAGACGGCCGCGAGGTGCCGCTCACCGGCGTCCGCTCGCCGCACCTCACCGATCGAGGTGGCCTGCTGCTCGCGACGACGCTCTTCGACGACGCCGGCACGCCTGCCTACCTCTCCCTCGAGCGGCCCGGCGAGATCGAGCCGGTCTCGGTTCGCGGGCTCGTCCACGAGGGCCTCGGCGAGCTCGAGGCGATCCAGCACCTGGCGGGGGATCGGTACGCGCTCGTCTTCACCATCGACGGCTGCTCGTGGGCGTACGACGCCCGTTTCGACGAGGACGCGCTCCAGCTCGACGTGGAGCGGACGCTCGTCGGCGAAGGCGAGTTTGCCGGCGGCGTCCTGCACGGGCTCGAGTTCGACGAGGAGAGCGGCCGCTTCGCCTTCGCCTTCTGCTCGGCCACGATGCCGACCCAGCTCTACGTCGTCGAGTCGGAGCCCGATGCACGGCCCGTCCCACGGACGCGCGAGCGTGCGCTCGGTCTCTCGCCGACGCTCCTCTCGGCCGGCGAGGATGCGTCGTTTACCTCACACGACGGCTTGCGCGTCTCGGCGCGCCTCTACCTGCCCCCCGACGAGCTCGGGTACCAGGGGCCCCGGCCGCTCGTCTACTACGTGCACGGCGGGCCGCAGAGCCAGGAGCGTCCGGACTTCGCCTGGTTCTCCATGCCGCTCATCCAGGCGCTCACGCTCGAGGGGTTCGCCGTCTTCGTCCCCAACGTGCGTGGGTCGACGGGGTACGGGCAGGCGTACATGAAGCGCGTCGACCGCGACTGGGGCGGCCAGGATCGGCTCGACCACGTGCATGCCATGACCGAGGTGCTCCCGCGCGACCCGCGCATCGACGTCTCGCGGGCCGGCGTGGTTGGGCGCTCCTACGGCGGCTACATGACGCTCATGCTCGCGAGCCGACACCCGGAGCTGTGGCGGGCGGCGGTCGACATGTTCGGGCCCTACGACCTGCTCACGTTCATGGAGCGCTTGCCGGAGACGTGGAAGCCGCTCTTCGCGCTCACGGTCGGCGACCCGGAGCGCGACCGTGACTTCCTCGTCGAGCGCTCGCCCCGAACCTGGATCCACGACCTCACCTGCCCGCTCCTCGTCATCCAGGGCCAGAACGACCCTCGGGTTGTCGAGCAGGAGTCGCGCGACCTCGTGGAGGAGCTGCGCGTGGCGGGCCGCGACGTCGAGTACCTCGTATTCCCGGACGAGGGGCACGACGTGCTCAAGCTCGAGAACCGGGTGCGCTGCTACGACGAGATCGTCGGCTTCTTCGAGAGGCACCTCGCGTGAAATCGTGTACCTTCATGCCCGTGCGGCTCGCGTCGCTCGTCGTGTTCGTCCTCGTGCTCGCGCTCGTGGGTGCGGGCTGTGGTGGTGGCGACGAGGCGGCCGAGGAGCCGGACGTCGTCGCCACGGAGACGACGACGACCGAGACCGCGACGGACGAGACCACGACCGAGACGTCGGAGCTCGAGGGGCTCGCCTCCGAGGAGTGCCTCCAGCTCGTCTCGATCGGCGCCGCGATCTCGCAGGCGTTCAGCGGCGCGGGCATGGCGGACGACGAGACGTCCGAGCTCTTCCAGAAGCTCGTCGCCAAGGCGCCCGAGGAGATCAAGGACGACCTCGAAACGGTCGCGGGCGCATACGCCGAGTACGCTGATGCGCTCGCCGACCTCGACCTGAAAGCAGGGGAGGTTCCGAGCGCCGACGACCTCCAGAAGATCCAGGCTGCGATCGGCTCGATCGACCAGGCCGAGGTGCAGGCGGCGGCCGAGCGCCTCTCCGCGTGGGCGGAGGAGAACTGCTAGCGCGCAAGCTGAGTGCGCAAGCTCCCGATCCGCCTCCGCGGATCGGGAGCGCGCAGGAACACCCCTGAAGCGGGCGGCTGCGCCGCCCTCGTCGCGCCGCTCGTCCGTCCCGCGCCGGAGGCCTCCCGCCCGATCCGCCTCCGCGGATCGGGAGCGCGCAGGAACACCCCTGAAGCGGGCGGCTGCGCCGCCCTCGTCGCGCCGCTCGTCCGTCCCGCGCCGGAGGCCTCCCGCCCGATCCGCCTCCGCGGATCGGGAGCGCGCAGGAACACCCCTGAAGCGGGCGGCTGCGCCGCCCTCGTCGCGCCGCTCGTCCGTCCCGCGCCGGAGGCCTCCCGCCCGATCCGCCTCCGCGGATCGGGAGCGCGCAGGAACACCCCTGAAGCGGGCGGCTGCGCCGCCCTCGTCGCGCCGCTCGTCCGTCCCGCGCCGGAGGCCTCCCGCCCGATCCGCCTCCGCGGATCGGGAGCGCGCAGGAACACCCCTGAAGCGGGCGGCTGCGCCGCCCTCGTCGCGCCGCTCGTCCGTCCCGCGCCGGAGCCGTGCGCAGCCTTCGCCGTCCGCACCGGCGCGTACCTTCTCCACGTGAAGGTCCTCGGCATCGACCCAGGGACGGCTGCGTGCGGGTACGGGATCGTCCACGAAAGCGACGGGCGCCTCCGGGAGGTGCTGTCCGGCGTCTGGAGGACGTCCGCGCGGGAGCGGCTCGACGTCAGGCTGCTCACGATCTTCGAGGGCGTGCAGGAGCTCGTTGCGGAGCACGAGCCGGACGCCGTCGCGCTCGAGGAGTCGTACGTGGGTGCCGACGCCCGTACCGCGCTCTCCGTCGGGCAGGCGCGCGGCGCCGTGCTCGTCGCGGCCGCGGCCGCCGGGGTCGAGTGCGCGGAGTACGCGCCTGCACACGTAAAGCAAGCGCTCTGTGGCTACGGGCGCGCAGACAAGGCGCAGGTGCAGCGCATGGTGCGCATCGTCTTGGCGCTCGATGTCGAGCCCGGCACCTCGCACGAGGCGGATGCGCTCGCCGTCGCGATCTGCCACGCGCTCGCTCCCAAGCGGAGGGGAGTGCTCCGGTGATCGCGCGGCTGCGCGGCGCGGTCGTCGGCCGTGGGGCGGAGGGGATCGTCCTCGACGTGGGCGGCGTCGGCTACCTCGTCGCAGCGACTCCGAGCGTCCTCGCGCGCGCCGACGGGGCGCGTGAGGTGACGGTGGAGACGTACCTGCACGTCCGTGAGGACACGCTCCAGCTCTACGGCTTCGCGGACGTCTCCGAGCGGGACCTGTTCATCCAGCTCCTCTCCGTGAGCGGCGTCGGGCCCAAGGTCGCGCTCGCGGCCGTCTCGAGCGCGCAGCCCGCAGAGCTCCGCCGCGCCATCGCTCTCGGCGATGCCGCTCGCTTCCAGGCGATCCCCGGAATCGGCAAGAAGACGGCGGAGCGCATCGTCCTCGAGCTGAAGGAGAGGCTCTCCGAGGCGGACGATGTCGTCGTCCTCCCGACCGGCGCTGCTGCGCCGCCGGCGCACGTCGTCGCCCGCGATGCGCTCGTCGAGCTCGGCTTCTCGGTGACCGAAGCCGAGCAGGCGCTCGCACGCGTCGATCCCGGCCTCCCGCCGGAGGAACGAGTCCGCGAGGCGCTTCGGGGAGCGGCGGCGTGACCGGCCACTTTCTCGCACCGGTGCTCCGCGACGGTGACGAGGAGGTCGAGCAGACCCTGCGGCCGCGTCGCCTGGACGAGTTCGTCGGCCAGGAGCGGATCCGCGAGCAGCTCCAGATCGCGCTCGACGCCGCCCGTGGTCGCGGCGACGCGCTCGACCACGTCCTCCTCGTCGGGCCGCCGGGACTGGGCAAGACGACGCTCGCGACCATCATCCGCGAGGAGCTCGGCGTCGGGCTCCGCACGATCGCCGGGCCTGCGCTCGAGCGCAAGGGTGACATGGCGGCCATCCTCACCGGGCTCGAAGCGCGTGACGTCCTCTTCGTCGACGAGATCCACCGGGTGAACCGCGCGATCGAGGAGATCCTGTACCCGGCGCTCGAAGACTTCCGGCTCGACATCGTCGTCGGGCAGGGCGCCGGCGCGCGGACGCTGACGCTCGACCTGCCGCCGTTCACGCTCGTCGGAGCCACGACGCGCACAGGGCTCTTGACGACGCCGCTCCGGGACCGCTTCGGGATGACCTTCCGCCTCGGCTACTACGAGCCGCCCGAGCTGGCGTCGATCGTCCGGCGCTCGGCACGCATCCTCGGCGTCGCGCTCGACGACGCGGCGGCGGACGAGATCGCCCGCCGGGCCCGGGGGACTCCGCGGGTCGCGAACCGGATCCTGCGGCGCGTGCGGGATGTCGCCGAGGTCAGGCACGCCGGCGCCGTAACGCTCGAGGTCGCGCGCGAGGCGCTCGAGCTGCTCGAGGTCGACGAGCGCGGGCTCGAGCGAACCGACCGTGAGCTCCTCGCGACGATCCTGCACAAGTTCGACGGCGGCCCCGTCGGGCTCTCGACGCTCGCCGTGTCGCTCGGGGAGGAGCCGGACACGATCGAGGACGTCTACGAGCCCTTCCTGCTCCAGCTCGGCTTCCTCCAGCGCACCCCTCGTGGTCGGGTGATCACGTCCCTCGGACGCGAGCACCTGGGAGCTCCGGCGGCTCCTGCCGGTCTCTTCTGACGCTACCCGCGGTACTGGTACTCGTGCCAGGACGGCACCGGGGCGAGCTCGAGGAGCGTCCTCCCGCCCCGGGGCTCGGCGTAGCCGAACTCGCTCGTCCCCTCGATCCAGGACACGTCGAGGAGGCCCTCCTTGACGCGGTGGTCGAGCCAGGCACCGCGGAAGACGAGCTTGCGGAGCCAGTAGACGAGCGACTCGCCCTCGACGAGCGCGACCCGCTCCCAGTGCCGAACGAGGTATGCGCCGAGACCGCTCGCGGGCTCGGCGATCCGCCCGTCGGCGACGAGCTCGACCAAGTCCGCCCGCTCGTCGTCGTCGAGGTCGTTCGAGACGACGAGGCCGAGCTTGACCGCCGCCGCGGTCACGCGCTCCTCGAAGTCCTCCGCGTTGAACTCGAAGCGGTGGCCGAGGAACTCGACGACGAAGTCGTCCCCCGAGCGGTAGTTGGCCGTCAACACGTATCTCAGGGTAGCGAGCTGTCTGGCCGGAGAGAATGGGGCGACGCTGCGCCTCACCGCGGTCGTCTGTGGCTGTGCGGGCTACGCTCCCGGACGTGGGAAGCCGCCGTCTGTGGATCGCGATGTCGCTCGCGGTGCTCGCGATCTGGCTCGTCGGGGCCGCGGTGACGCGCTACTCGCTCGTCCAGATGGCGTACTACGCGCCGATCGCGGTCGTCGTGGTCGGTCTCACCGTGGGGCTCGTCCTCCTCTGGGTGAAGATCGTCCTCGACTCGATCCGCGCCCGCCGCGGCGGCTGACCGCGTCCCGAGCGCCATCCGACGGCGCCCGTACCGTCCACGACGTGAGCGACGCGTGGAGAATCGGGCCGGTCGACCCCTCCGTCGTCTCTCGGCTCGTGAGCGAGTTGGGGGTGACCGAGGTGACGGCGTCGGTGCTCGCGCGACGGGGGTACGCCGATCCGGAGGCCGCCCGGCGCTTCCTCGCAGCCGACCTGCCCGGGTACGACCCGTTCCTCCTCGGCGACGTGGCCGACGCCGTCGAGCGGATCCGTGGGGCGGTCGCGCGCGGCGAGCGCATCTGCGTCCACGGCGACTACGACGTGGACGGCATCTGTGCGACGGCTCTCGGGATCTTGTACCTCAGAGAGCTCGGCGCCGACGTGACGTGGCACCTGCCGAGCCGATTCGAGGAGGGCTACGGCGTCTCGCGGGACACGCTCGCTCGGCTCAGCGACGAGGGCGTCGGGCTCGTGCTTACGGTGGACTGCGGGATCACGGCTCGCGAGGAGGTCGCGGAAGCGCGGGCTCGCGGGCTCGAAGTCGTCGTGACCGACCACCATCGACCGGACGACGCGCTCCCCGACTGCCCCGTGGTCGCCACCCGGCCGTCGCGGTACCCGTTCCCGGAGCTCTGCGGGACCGGGGTCGTCCACAAGCTCGGCGAGGCGCTCCTCGGCGCAGACCACCCTGCGCTCCGCCGCCACCTCGACCTCGTTGCGCTCGCGACCATCGCCGACGTCGTTCCGCTCGTGGACGAGAACCGCGCACTCGCCGTCGCCGGGCTCCGGGCGCTCGCGGCGACGCGGCGGGTCGGGTTGCGGGAGCTCATGCGGAACGCCCGCGTCGATCCCGCGACGGTCGACGCGGCAGCGGTCGGCTTCCGCCTCGCGCCCCGCATCAACGCGGCTGGTCGTCTGTGCCGGCCGGACGTCGCCCTCGAGCTCATCCTGACGGAGGACGCTGCGGAGGCGCGGGAGCTCGCGGCGCAGCTCGAGGAGCTGAACCGTGAGCGCCAAGGAGTCGAGGACCGCATCCTCGGCGAGGCCCTGGCGCTCGTCGAGGCGCTCCCACCCCGCGAGCGTCGACGGCGCGGGTACGTCCTCTGGAGCGAGGACTGGCACGAGGGGGTGATCGGCATCGTCGCCTCGCGGCTCGTCGAACGGTTCCAGCGGCCGGTCGTCCTCGTCGCCTCCTCGCACGAGGCCTGGAAGGGGTCGGGGCGCTCGATTCCGCCCTTCGACCTCCACGGCGCGCTCGCCGCCTGCTCGGAGCACCTCGAGCGGTTCGGCGGCCATCGCGCGGCGGCCGGGCTCTCGATCGACCCCTCGCGGCTCGAGGCCTTCGCCCATGCCTTCGGGGCGCACGCGGATGCGGCGCTCACGGACGACGACCTGCGCCCGGTGACGACGATCGACGCGGTCGTCTCCGGAAGCGACCTCACGCTCGACCTCGCCCACGAGCTCGAGCGCCTCGGGCCGTTCGGGCTCGGCAACCCCGACGTCACGCTCCTCGTCCCCGCGGCCCGCGTCGTCGCGCCGAGCGCCGTGGGGGACGGGAGGCATCTGCGCTTCCGCGTCCGTCAGCGCGACCGTGACGCGGGCACGGCGATCGCGTTCGGGCAGGGCGGCCAGCTCGATCGGGTGCGAGCGGACGCGCTCTTCGACATCGCGTTCCGGTTGAAGGAGAACCGGTGGAACGGCACGGTCGCGCCTCAACTCGTCGTGCGCCGCCTGTTCGAGACCGACGAGCGCTACGAGGCCCTGCGCGACCGCTTCGTCACCCTCTGGCGCGCGGGCGAGGAGGCGTGGACGCCGGAGGCGCGACGCGTCTTCGAGGAGCTCGGTCTGACCGGAGGCGCGGTCGGGCGCCGGCAGCTCCTCGAGTCGGAGACGTTCCGCTCGCTGCTCGAGCGCGAGTCGCTTCGGCGCGCCGCGTGACGCCGCTCGGCGGCAGGAGCGCGTCGCGCAAGGCGAGCGCGAGCCTACGCGCGGAGCGCCGGCGCAGTCGCTCGTGGAGCAGGCGCATGGGCGGTCTGGGTTCGACGGAGCGGTGCCCGATCCTGCGCGCGTGGGCGCGGGAGAGGCGCTCAGTACACTGAGCCCATGACGGTCGTCGACGCTCGCAGCCAGCACCAAGACCTCGTCGACGAGCTCATCGCCGAGGTCGAGGCGTACAACCCGGACGTCGACAAGGCGCTGATCCGGAGCGCGTTCGAGGTCGCGGAACGGGCGCACGAGGGCCAGACGCGGCGGTCGGGCGAGGAGTTCATCCACCACCCGCTCGGCGTCGCCCGCATCTGCGCCGAGCTCCATCTCGACGAGCAGACGATCGCTGCCGCGCTCCTCCACGACGTGCTCGAGGACACGGGCATGGACGTGGAGACCCTCCGCGCGGAGTTCGGGCCGGAGGTCGCCCAGCTCGTGGAGGGGGTTACGAAGCTGACGCGCATCAGCTTCCAGAGCCGCGAGCAGGCGGAGGCCGAGAACTACCGGAAGATGATCGTCGCGATGGCCCAGGACGTCCGCGTCATCCTCATCAAGCTTGCGGACCGGCTGCACAACATGCGGACGATCGAGTACCTCGGCCGCCAGAAGCAGGCGCAGAAGGCGCGCGAGACGCTCGAGGTGTACGCGCCGCTCGCGCATCGACTCGGGATCCACGCGCTCAAGTGGGAGCTCGAGGACCTCGCGTTCCAAACGCTCCACCCGCGGAAGTACGCGGAGTTGAAGGCGATGGTCGCCGATCAGCGTGCCGACCGCGAGGCCCAGGTCGCGAAGGCCGCGGAGATCCTCGGCGACGAGCTCGCGAAGGCGGACATTCCGGCCGAGATCACCGGCCGCGCCAAGCACCTGTACTCGATCTACGACAAGATGGCCAAGCGAGGCCGGGAGTTCAACGAGATCTACGACCTCACCGCCATGCGCGTCATCTGCGAGCGGTCGGGAGAGGACGGGACGCGCGACTGCTACGCGGCGCTCGGGATCGCGCACTCGCTCTGGAAGCCCATGCCCGGTCGGTTCAAGGACTTCATCGCGATGCCGAAGCTGAACCGCTACCGCTCGCTGCACACGACCGTGATCGGACCGGAAGGCAAGCCGCTCGAGATCCAGGTCCGCACGCGCGAGATGCACGAGGAGGCCGAGTACGGCGTCGCGGCGCACTGGCTGTACAAGCGCGGCCGCAGGGCGAAGGCAGACGACGAGTGGCTCCAGTGGGTGAAGTCGCTCATGGACTGGCAGGCCGACGAGCAAGACCCCGGCGAGTACATGCGGAGCCTGCGTACCGACCTCTTCTCCGACGAGGTGTACGTCTTCACGCCGAAGGGCGAAGTCAAGGTGCTCCCGTCGGGGGCGACCCCGATCGACTTCGCGTACGCGGTGCACACGGACGTCGGCCACCGGACGGTGGGGGCGAAGGTCAACGGCCGGATCGTCCCGCTCCACTATCGGCTGCGGAGCGGAGACTTCGTCGAGATCCTGACCTCGAAGTCCGGTCGCGGGCCATCGCGCGACTGGCTCGCGCTCGTCACCTCCTCGCGGGCGCGGAACCGCATCCGACAGTGGTTCCAGCGGGAGACGCGCGGAGAGACCGAGGCGAAGGGGCGCGAGCTCCTCGACCAGGCGCTGAAGGCGCAGAAGCTCCCCTACCGCAAGCTCCAGGGCTCGAGCCTGCTCGCGCAGGTGATCCGCGAGGCGGGCTACAAGAAGGCCGAGGACTTCTACGTCGCGCTCGGATCCGGGAAGCTGCAGCCCGGCCAGATCGTGAACAAGGTCATCCAGCGGCTCAAGACCGAGGAGGTCGCCGAAGAGCCGCCGGTCTCGACGAAGCCTGCGCGGGCGCGGACGGCGGTCTCGAGCGAGCGCGTGGGGATCACCGTGCCCGGCGTCGAGGACGTGCTCGTCCGGCTCGCGAAGTGCTGCACACCGGTGCCCGGCGACCCCATCGTCGGGTACATCTCGCTCGGGCGCGGGATCACCGTGCATCGTGACGACTGTCCGAACGTGCGTGCGCTCCAGCGGAACCCGGAGCGCTTCACATCCGTCGAGTGGGAGGGCGGCGCGACGGCGGGCTTCCTCGTGCAGGTTGCGGTCGACGCGTGGGATCGCCCTCGGCTGCTCGAGGACGTCGCCCGGACGTTCGCCGAGCACGGGGCGAACATCGTCTCCTACGGCGGCGTCGTCGAGGACGGGATGGCGCGGAACTGGTACACGGCCGAGGTCGGGGACGTGAAGGAGCTCCGCTCGCTGCTCACTGCACTGCGCAACCTCGACGCCGTCTTCGACGCCTACCGCGTCACGCCCTCCTGACGCGCGGCTGCCGCCTCCAGCACGCTACGAGTCCCTCACGCCGAGGGTGGCGCGAACCTGCACGCGGCGCCCGTCTCGGAGCACGGTGAGCGAGACGACGTCGCCCGGCCGCTTCGCGTCGACGGCCCGCTGGAGCTCGGCGGTCGTCGTAACCGGCGTGCCGTCGAAGGCGACGATGACGTCCCCACCGGTCGGCGTCCCGTCCGCGCTCGCTCCGGTCGCCGCGCGGAGCCCCGCTCGGTCGGCGGGACTGCCGGGACGAACCTCGGTGATCGCCAGGCCGGCGTCCGTCTCCACAAGCCCGACCCCGAGGTAGGCGTGCTCGACGTGCCCGCTCTCGACGAGCTCACGCACGATCGTGCGGACGGTGTTCGAGGGGATGGCGAAGCCGACTCCGTCGTTGCCGCCGGAGTCGCTCTCGATCTGCGCTGCGACGCCGATCACGCGTCCGCGGTCGTCGAGCAGCGGCCCGCCGGAGTTGCCATGGTTGATCGCCGCGTCGGTCTGGATCGCGTCGTTGATCGTGAACCCGTTCGGCGCCGTCATCTGGCGGTGGAGCGCGCTCACGATTCCGCGCGTGATCGTGCCCTCGAGCCCGAACGGGCTGCCGAGCGCGACGACGGGATCGCCGACCTCCACGGCGCTCGAGTCGGCGAGCGTGAGAGGTCGGAGCTTTTCTTCCGGGACATCCACGTCGAGGACCGCGAGGTCAGTCGAGCGGTCGCTCCCGACGAGCTCGGCCGAGGCCCTCGTGCCGTCGGAGAAGAGCACGGAGATGGCGCCGCCTCCGTCGACGACGTGCTCGTTCGTCACGATGTGGCCCTCCCGGTCGAAGACGAACCCGGACCCGACCGCGCCGCGCTGCGGCTCGCCGAGCGTCGCCCCGACGCCGCCGACGGCGATCTCCACGACGGACGGGGCGGCGCGCTCGTAGAGCTCGCCGATCGAGAGCGCAGCCGACTGCGCGACGGGCTCCGTCGCGGAGGCCGCCACCTCGCGGACGACGGCCGTCGCGCGGTCGGCGAGGAGGGCGTACGTCGTGGCGCCTGTTCCTGCCCCGAGCGCGAGCGCGACGCCGAGCGAAGCGAGCACGAGAGGAGAGCGAAGAGCAGTCATGTGCATCCTTTCCGTGAGCCGCCGACCATCTGACCCGCGACGGCTAAGCGAGCGCTGAGACGCCGCTAAGAAGTCGCTAAGACTCCGGCGTGGGGCGCGATCGAGGTCGCAGAATGGGCGCATGGACATCCTCGTCGTCGACGACGAGCGCGCGGTGCGCGAGTCGCTGCGCCGCGCACTCGAGCTCGAGGGCTATCGCGTCGAGCTCGCGGTGGACGGAGAGCAGGCGCTCGCCCGGCTACGCCAGGAGGCGCTGCCGGACCTCGTCGTCCTCGACGTCCTCCTGCCCGGCGTCGATGGGCTCGAGGTGTGCAGGAGGCTGCGCGCGGACGGAGTCGGCGTCCCCATCCTCATGCTCACTGCCCGTGCCGAGGTAGATAGCCGCGTCGCCGGTCTCGACGCCGGGGCAGACGACTACCTGCCGAAGCCGTTCGCGCTCCAGGAGCTCCTCGCCCGTGTGCGGGCGCTCCTGCGGCGTGCAGGCAACGGCGTCGACACGGGGAGCGAGGTGCTGCGCTTCGCGGACCTCGAGCTCGATCCCGGCACGCGCGAGGTCGCCCGCGCCGGAGACCGGATCGAGCTCACCCGGACCGAGTTCGCGCTCCTCGAGCTCTTCCTGCGCAACCCGCGGCAAGTGCTCACGCGCTCGCTCATCTTCGAGCGCGTATGGGGGTACGACTTCGGGCCGAGCTCGAACTCCCTCGACGTCTACATCGGCTACCTGCGCCGGAAGACGGAGGCGGGCGGGAAGAGCCGCCTCATCCACACCGTGCGCGGGGTCGGCTACGCGCTGCGCGAGGGATGAGCTTCCGCGCGCGCATCGCCGTCGCGTCGGCGATCGCCGTCGCGCTCGCCGTCGTCGTCGCCTCCGCGCTCGTCTACGTGATCGCACGCGCGGAGCTCCGCGCGCCCGTCGACGAGGCACTCGAGCGGCGCGCCTCCGAGATCGCCGCTCGTCCCCTCGGCATCTACACGATCGGCGGCGCGCAGTACCTCGCGGTGCGTCCCGAGTTCGGCGAGGCACGCGGGTACGTCCAGCTCGTCAGGGCCGACGGGAGCGTCCTCGTCCCGCCGCGCCAGCAGACGCGACTTCCCGTGGGAGAGGACGTGCTCGCCCTCGCACGCGGCGGGGTCGAGGGCACCTCGTGGAGTGACGTGCGCGTCGACGGCGAGCACGTGCGGGTGCTCGCATTTGCGTACGGCCCGGATGCCGCCGTCCAAGTCGCACGTCCGCTCAGCGAGGTCGATGCGTCGCTCGAGCGGCTCGGGCTCTTCCTCCTCGTCATCGCGGCGGGCGGAGTCGCCTTCGCCGCTCTCCTCGGGCTCGTCGTCTCCGGCGCCGCGCTCGCGCCGGTGCGGCGTCTGACGCAGGCGGCGGAGCGGGTGACGGCGACCCGTGACCTCTCCGAGCGGATCGAGGTCACGGGGAGCGACGAGCTGAGCAGGCTCGCGGCGAGCTTCAACACGATGCTCGAGGCGCTCGAGGAGTCGACCCGCGCGCAGCGACAGCTCGTCGCCGACGCCTCTCACGAGCTGCGGACGCCGCTCACGAGCCTGCGCACCAACATCGAGGTACTGGCGAGCGACCGAGCGCTGCCGGCCGAGGAGCGGGGCCGACTCCTCTCGGACGTGGTCGAGCAGCTCGGGGAGATGACGACCCTGATCTCCGAGCTCATCGAGCTCGCGCGCGCCGAGCAACAGACAGCGGAGCCCGAGACGATGCGCCTCGACCTCGTCGTCGCCGAAGCCGTCGAGCGCGCCCGACGCAACCGCCCGAACGTGTCGTTCTCGACCGAGCTCGCGGAGTCGTACGTCCTCGGGGTCCCGACCGCCGTCGAGCGGGCGGTGGGGAACCTCCTCGACAACGCGGCGAAGTGGAGCCCCGACGCGGCGCCGGTCGAGGTGGAGGTACGCGGCGGCACGGTCAGGGTCCGCGATCACGGGCCCGGCATCGCCGACGAGGATCTCCCGTACATCTTCGACCGCTTCTACCGCGCGCGCTCCGCCCGTGGGCTCCCGGGGTCGGGGCTCGGGCTCGCGATCGTCCGCCAGGTGGCGGAGTCCCACGGGGGAACGGTGCACGCCGAGCGTGCCACCGACGGCGGCACGGTTTTCACCATCACCTTCCGCGAAGCGCCGCTCGTCGTCGCTCCGAGCTGACGGTGCCGGTCGTCAGCGAGGGAGATCTTAGGAGGCTCTCAGACTCGTCTCAGGTAGCCGTGGTGTGATTCGGCCATGGATACGAGACACCCAACGGCACGTTTCAAGCTCGTCGCCGGCGCCATAGCCGCGATCGCAGCGCTGATCGCCATCGGGGCAACCGGGGCGATCGCCGCCTCGAGGGCGTTCTCGCCGAGCGACGAGAGCAAGGCCGTGATCGATGACGCCGCCCGGCAGCTCGGAGTCGAGCCCTCTGCGCTCTCGAGCGCGTTGAAGCGGGCGCTCGAGAACCGGATCGACGAGGCGGTGGAGGCGGGCCGCCTCAGCGAGGAGCAGGGGGCAGCCCTGAAGGAGCGGATCCGCTCCGCCGAGCTCCCCTTCTTCGGGGGCTTCGGCCACAAGGGCTTCGGCTTCGGCCTGCGCTTCGGTCACCGCGGCCGAGAGCACCTCGCGACTGCCGTCACGTTCCTCGGGCTGAGCGAGGCGGAGCTCCGCTCACGACTCGCGCAGGGCGCGACGCTGGCGGACGTCGCGAAGGAGGAAGGGAAGTCCGTGGACGGTCTCGTCGCCGCGCTCGTGCGCGATGTCGAGTCGAAGATCGACGAGGCGGTCGCCGACGGGCGGCTGACCGAGGAGCAGGGGGCGGAGGCGAAAGAGCGCGTGAGCGACCGTGTCAGCGCGCTCGTGAACGGCGAGCTCCGACCTCCCGGCTTCGGCCGCTGGCGCGAGGCTTGGCCCGGATTCCGCGGTCGCCCCTGGCACGGAGACCGACCGGGCGACTGACTCGTCTCGAGGCCCGCGGGGCCGGGGCAGCGCCGCCCGGCCCCGCGCTGGATCCCGCGCCTCCCTCGAATGGGGGACATCCCCCGTTTCGGCAGGGGTACCTCGAACGAGGGATTGCATCCCCCGGAGGGGTCACTACAACGAGAGGAGGGGAGGGGAGGGGAGCCGCGCGCCTGCCTCGGGCGGGCGCGCGGTCCGCCTACGGCTCCCAAGCCTCCCCGCGCGTGTCCCAGCCGACGAGGACGAGCTCGGCGATCCGAGCGGCGACCTGCTCCAGGAAGACAGCGTCCGTCCGTCCGTCGATGCGGAGCTCGCCGACCGGCTCGCCGTGGAAGGCGACGACCGCGCTCTGACGCGCGGTCTCGTCCGGCACGCCAGCGGCCGGTCCGAGCACGAGCTCACCCTCTTCCAGGAACGCAATCCCCGCCCACTCGATCTCGGGCTCGCTCGCGAGCAACTCGACGACGGCGCGCAACGCGTCGTCCGCCTCGCCGGCTTCGGCGAGGAGCGCGTCGAGCCGCTCGAGCGTCTCGGTGCTCACTCCTCGAGATCGGCACCCTCGAAGGCCCGCACCCGCTCGCGCAGCGCGTCGGGCACCGGCGTGGGCCGTCGCGTGCCGAGCTCGACGAGCACGAGGGTCTGGCTCGCGGTGACCATCAGCGTGTCGTCGGGGAGCCTGTACGCGGCGCACTCGTAGGTCACGCTCGTCCTGCCGATGCGCCGAACGCGCACGAAGGACTCGATCAGGTCGTCGAAGCGGGCGGGGGCGTGGTACTCGACCTCGAGAGCGCGCATGACGAACTCGGCGCCCTCGATCGGCGGGCCGCCGAGGTGGCGGTGGTACTCGGTGCGCGCGTGGTCGAAGTACGGGAGGTAGCGGCCGTAGTAGACGACGCCCTGGGCGTCAGTGTCCGAGAACCACACCCGCGAGAGCGCCGAGTACTTGAACGGTGGCCTGCGCGAGGTGACGCGGCCGAGCTCCGGGGCTTCGATCGCGACGCTCGGAGCGGGCGGCTCCACGCTCACGAGAGCGGGCCGCGCGTGATCGCGGTGAGCGGCTCGTTGACGTCGAAGATGCGCGCCCGGATGCCGGTGATCCCGAAGCCCTCGAGTCGGCGTGTGTGCTCGTCGAGGTAGGCGCGCGCAGACGCCTCGTCGTCGAAGAGGTAGATGCCACCGCTCTCTCCCGTCGCCTCGTTCTCGGTCCACACCTTCCAGCGAAGCCCCGGAGTGTCGGCGATGAGGCGCGCGAGGTCGGCGAACGCCTCGGCCATCTCCTCTCCCCAGGGGCCGGAGAGCGGGAAGTCGATCTGCAGCAGTGTCGGCATCGTCATCCTCCAAGCGTGCTCGGCTCACGCGATGCTAGCGAGCCCCTGTCGGCGCGTCGCTCAGGAGCGGATGAGCGCGAGCACCTCGTCTCGTTTGCGCTCCATGAGCTCGGGGGAGAGCGCCTCGAGGTTGAGTCGGAGGAGCGGCTCGGTGTTCGACGGGCGTGCGTTGAAGTGCCAGTCGTCGAAGTCGACGGAGAGGCCGTCGAGATGGGAGATCCGTCCGCCCTTGGCGGCGTAGCGCTCCTTGAGCTCCTGGAGCGTGAGCGGCACGTCGGCGACCGGCGTGTTGATCTCGCCGGTGAGGAAGAAGCGCGAGCGGTAGGGCTCGAGGATCGACGAGAGCCTCTCCCCGCGCCGGGAGAGGAGCTCGAGCATGAGGAGGAACGGGATGACGCCAGAGTCCGCGTACGAGAAGTCGCGGAAGTAGTAGTGCGCCGAGACCTCGCCGGCGAAGACCGCGTCCTCCTTGCGCATGCGGTGCTTGATGAAGGCGTGCCCGACGCGGTTGACGAGGGGAACGCCGCCCGCCCGCTCGATCGTCTCGGGCACGGCCCAGCTCGCCCGAACGTCGTAGACGACCTTCCCGCCCGGCTCCCGCTCGAGCATCGCTTCAGCCAGCAGCGCGGTGACGAAGTCGCCGGGGACGAATTCGCCCGCGTCGTCGACGAAGAAGCAGCGGTCGGCGTCGCCGTCGAACGCGACGCCGAGGTCGGCGCCCTCCTCGCGCGTCGCGCGGACGATGAACTCGCGGTTCTCGGGAAGGAGCGGGTTTGGCTCGTGGTTCGGGAAGCTCCCGTCGGGCTCGAAGAAGTAGCGCCTGACGTCGAGCTGCGGCAGCCGCTCGAGGATCGGCGGCAGCATCACCCCGGCCATCCCGTTCGCGGCGTCGACGACGACCCGCAGCGGCCGGATCGCGGACGGGTCGACGAATGAGAGCACCTTCTCGATGAAGCTCGGCCAGACGTCGGCCTCCCGGATCGTCCCGCGAGCGGAAGCGGGAGGGCCGAGCTCCGCGAGCGCGCGCGTCCGGATGTCGCCGAGGCCGGAGTCGCCGCCGACCGGCAGCGCTCCCCGGCGCACGATCTTCATGCCCGTGTACGCGGCCGGGTTGTGGGAGGCCGTCACGCAGATGCCGCCCTCGAGCTCGAGCGAGGCGACGGCGTGGTAGAGCATCTCCGTTCCGACGAGGCCGATGTCCACGACGTCCGCCCCGCCGTCGGCGGCGCCCTCGATCACCGCCTGCGCCATCGCCGGCGAGGAGAGGCGCATGTCGCGGCCGACGGCGATCGAGCGCGGCTCGAAGTGCTCGACCGTCGCGCGGCCGATCCGGTACGCGCCCTCCTCGTCGAGCTCGGTGGGGTAGATCCCGCGGACGTCGTACGCCTTGAACACGGACGGCTCGAGCACAGCGCCGATGCTACGCGACGGGACGACGGGCCTGGGGATCCACGTTTCTACACTTGACCGATGGAGCGGAAGCTCGCAACCGTCCTCTTCGTCGACCTCGTCGACTCGACGGGGCTCGTGGCCGCGGCCGATCCGGAGGTCGTGCGCCGGCGCGTGAGCGCGTTCTTCGAGCGCGTGGCGCGCTGCGTCGAGCTCCACGGAGGGATCGTCGAGAAGTTCGCAGGGGACGCCGTGATGGCCGCCTTTGGCGTCCCGCAGACGCACGAGGATGACGCGCAGCGAGCGGTGCGGGCGGCGCTCGCGATGCGGGAGGAGGTCGCCGGGCTCGAGCTCGAGGCCCGCATCGGGATCGAGGCGGGCGAGCTCGTGGTCGAGAGCTCGGAGTCGACGTTCGCGACCGGCGAGGCCGTGAACCTCGCGGCGCGGCTCCAGCAGGCAGCGCGGCCGGGCGAGATCCTCGTCGGGCCGACGGCGCATCGGCTCGCGGGCGCGAGCCTCGTGGCCGAAGAAGCGGGGCCGCTCGAGCTGAAGGGCGTGGAGGCGCCCCTCCGCGCCTGGCGCGTGGTGGACATCGCCGTCGAGTCGATCCGCTCGCCAGGGCTTCGCGCTCCGCTCGTGGGGCGGGAGGTCGAGCTCGAGCTGCTCCACGCCACCTTTAGCCGGCTGGTTCGCGACCGCCGCGCGCACCTCTTCACGATCTTCGGGGAGCCCGGGGTCGGCAAGAGCCGCCTGGCGCGGGAGTTCGTCGACGGCCTCGAGCGCGCGAGCTCGCTCATCGGCCGAGCGCTTCCCTACGGCGAGGGGGTGACCTACTGGCCGCTCGGGGAGATGGTCAAGGCCGCCGCCGGGATCTCGGACGACGATCCCCTGGAGGAAGCGTTCGCCAAGCTGCGCGAGTGTTGTGCGGAGGAGTCGGTCGCCGACGTGCTGGCGCTCGCGGCCGGACTCATGGAGGCGCTCGAGGGTGAGCGGGGCGCGCAGGAGATCGCCTGGGCGGCCGCGGAGGTCTTCGAGCGGATCGCCGACGTCCAGCCGCTCGTGCTCGTCTTCGAGGACGTGCACTGGGCCGAAGCCCCCCTGCTCGACCTCGTCGAGCTCCTCGCCGACCGCGTCCGCGCTCCGCTCTTCGTGCTCTGCCTCGCGCGTCCCGAGCTCCTCGACACCCGTCCCGGTTGGGGCGGTGGGCGGGTCCGCTCGACCGCGATCGAGCTCGAGCCGCTCTCGCGCGACGAGAGCGAGCTCCTCGTCCGGACGCTCGTCTCCCAGCTCGCGACGAGCGGGGACGAGCCTACCCCGGAGCTCCCCGAGGATCTCCTCGCGCGGGCCGAGGGGAACCCGCTCTTCGTCGAGGAGACGATCCGCATGCTCGTGGAGACGGGCACTCCCGACGCCGCCTCGGATCGGGTCCCGGACACGCTGCATGCGCTCATCGCGGCGCGCATCGACCAGCTCGCCCCCGATGGCAAGGCCCTGCTCCAACGCGCATCGGTCATCGGCAGGGTCTTCTGGAAGGGAGCGCTCGAGCACCTGGCGCCCGACCTCGGGGACACCGATGCCCTTCTCGACGACCTCCTCCTTCGCGATCTCGTCCTCCGGGAGGCGCGCTCGTCGATCTCGGGCGAGACCGCCTATCGCTTCAAGCACCTCCTCATCCGCGAGGTCGCGTACGGCGGGCTCGCGAAGGCAGCTCGCGCGCAGCACCACGCGCGGTTCGCGGAGTGGCTGGCCGACCGTACCGGCGACGAGCTCGTCGAGATCCGTGCCTACCATCTCGAGCGGGCCGTCGACTACTTGACGGAGCTCGACGGCGCGCCTCCGGTGGCGCTGGCGGACGAGACGGGCGCGGCGCTCGTCACAGCGGCGAAGCGCGCGATCGCACGCGAGGCCTACGCGAGCGCACGAGCGCTCGGCGTGCGCGCGGTCGAGCTCCGTCCCACGCTCGCTGCCCGCTGGGTCACTGCCCGCGCTGCCTGGCGGCTTCAGGACTGGTCTGCCGTCGAGCAGGAGATGGCGATGATCCGGGATCTCGCACGTCGTGACGGCGAGCGCGTCCTCGAGGCGCTCGCCCTCACCGGACTCGGCGAGGCGAGGCTCAAGCGCGACGGTGACTCGGCCACGGCGAAGGGCCTCGTCGACGAGGCCCTCGCGCTGCTCGAGGAGCTCGACGAGCCGGTCGCCCGGTTCGACGCGCTCGCGGTCAGGGCGACGATCGCCGCGTGGGAGAGCGACATCGACGAGATGGTGACGTTCATGGAGCAGGGGCTCGCGAGCGCGGTCGATGCTCAGCGCAAAGATCTCCAGACGCTCGGGGCGCAGGCGCTCGCGCAGACCCACATCGTCCGACTCGAGCTCGACGAGGCGCGCCGTCTCCTCGCGCGCGCCCTCGAGCTCGCCGGCGAGAGCGGCAGTCTTCGGGCTCGCGCCGGCGCCGCGCTCGCGTACTCGTGGCTACTGATCGTCGAGGGCGAGCTCGAGGCCGCCGAGACACTGCTCGAGGAGGTCCGCAAGATGGGGTCGGATCTCGGAATCGAGCCCGTGACCGCTACGGCGCTCGCGAAGCTCGGCTGGATCGCCCGCCGCCGCGGAGACGGACAGCATGCCGAGAAGCTCCTCCGCGAGGCCCTCCGAATCGTCGAGGCGCGCGGCGATCGCGGCCTGCTGCCCGATCTACAGGCGGCGCTGGCGACGACCCTCGCCGACGCCGGCAAGGTAGACGACGCGGAGCGGCTGGCTCTCGAGGCGCGCGCGAACACGGGCCCGCACGACGTCGCGAGCGCGGTGGAGGCGATAGAGGCTCTCGCGGTCGTCCGAGCCGCGCAGGGGCGCATGGACGAGGCCGACGAGCTCTTCCGCGTGGCCGTCGGGAGCGCGCGCGCGAGCCGTCTCCCGGTGCTCGAGCTCGAGCCGCTCGAGCGCTACGTGGGCTTCCTCCGGGCTCACGGACGCGAGGGCGACGCGACGCCCTACGTCGCGCGGCTCGACGAGCTCGCGGCGCTCGCCTCGAGCACCGCGCGAATCGCCTGAGAAGACGCTTCGTCCGGGGACTCGGAGATGACCGTCGCGGGACGCTCGAAGCGCGCGAGCGCCTCGCGCAGCGGCTCGGCGCGCAGCGTCCCCTCGCCGTAGGGCAGGTGCTTCGTCTCGTTGCGGTTCGCGAACGCGATGTCCGAGAAGTGGATGTGGAAGGGAGCGCCCGGCTCGAGGACTCCGTCGACGAGCGAGAGCGCCTCGACGAACGGGTCGACCACGACGAACGCCCCGTCGCTCGTCGCGTGCAGGTGTGCGAAGTCGAGCACGGGCCGCACCCAGCGCGTGCGACGCGAGATCTCGACGACGTCGTCGAGCGACCCGAGGTCGCGTACGCGTCCCATCACCTCCACACCGAACGGAACGGCGCGTCCCTTGCGCTCGAGTCGCTCGCGCAGCAGGCCGAGCTGCTCGACGACCGCGTCGAGCGCTTCCTCCCGCTCGCGCCCGAGCAAGAAGCCCGGATGGAAGACGACGAGGGCCGCTCCGCTCGCGGCGGCGATTCCGGCGCTGCGGTCGAGCGCCCCGACCGCCGAGGTGAACTTCCGGCCGCTCGGCTCGAGGTGGCCCATGAATCCGAAGAGCGGGGCGTGGACGGAGAGCGCGATGTCGTGCTCCCGCGCGAGCTCGCCGAGTCGCTCCGCGAACGGGTAGTCCATCCAGAAGCCGCTCTCGAAGTCGATCTCGCAGGCCGTGTAGCCGCGCTCGAGGAGGAGCTCGACCGCCTCCTCCGGCGACTCGCGCGAGGGGAGGCGAGCCGGGCCGACGCGGATCCGGGGCGCCACGTCCGCATGCTAGTGGCGGATGTGATTGGCTCTCGGCGTGAAGGCGACGCTCATCCTCGCGGACTACGCCGTCGTCTCGGACGGCAAGCTGACGGTGGTGGGAGGAGGGTGGTCACAGACGGGACCCGACCCGTCCGCGTTCGGGATCGGGCTGCTCATCCAGGTTCCGTGGGACCAGGCGAACACCCGGCACACGTTCTCGGTCGAGCTGCTCGACGCGGACGGCAACCCCGTGGCCTTCGAGACCGAGGAGGGGGAGCAGCAACCCGTCGCCTTCGGCGGCGAGTTCGAAGTCGGTCGCCCGCCGGGGCTCAAGCCCGGCACACCCCTCGACTTTCCCGTCGCCGTGAACTCGACGCCGCTGCCGCTCGCTCCCGGCCGCTACGAGTGGAGGCTGACGATCGACGGGCAGGGCCGCGAGGACTGGACGCTGCCCTTCACGGTGCGCGGCGACGAGGCCTGAGCGGCCCGTCACGTGCGACGTGGGGCCGCGCCGACCGGAGTCCGTCCGGCTCGCTGCGTACCCTCGGGTCATGCGCCGAGACCCCTCCCGGATCGAGCTCCTCGAGCTCGACATCGACCTCCGCCTCGCCGACCTCTGGCGTGAGGCCGTGGACGTCGAGGAGTGGAGCCTCGACGTCGTCGCCGCCTTCATCCGCGCCGCCTACGGCAAGGGGTACTGCGACGCCCTGACCGAGGAGTCGCCGGGCTCGCTGTGCGTCGAGCACGGCTACCGCATGCCGGAGCGCGTCCCCGAGCGCGACGCCGCCTAGGGCCCTCTCGGGACGTCGCGCCCGTCTACACTGTCCGCGTGGCCCGGAAGGCGAGCCCCGCCCGTCTCGTGATCGCCCTCTCGGTGGCCGCGGTCCTCGCTGTGTTCCTCCTGTACACCTCCATCGCGGGAGGCGGGAACCCGTCGATCTCGCCGAGCGAGCTCGGCGGCCGCACGGAGAAGGTGCACCTGGCGGGGCTCGTGGTCGGCCCCGTCCGCGGCGACGCCCACGCCGGCGGCTTGCGGTTCGCGCTGAAGGACATCGACGGTCCCGCCACAGCGCGCGTCCCGGTTAGCTACACGGGGTCGGTGCCCGACCTGTTCAAGGTCGGGCGGCACATCGTCGTGCAAGGGCGGCTCGTGGACGGCGTCTTCGTGGCCGAGCCCGGCTCGATGATCACGAAGTGCCCCTCGAAGTACGCGCCCGCCGAGAGCGACGTCCGCTCGTAGGTCGCACGCATGCCCGAGCTGGGTAGCGCAGCCCTCCTCGTCACCTTCGGCCTGTCGTTGTACGCGCTCGGCGCGGGCTGGGCGGCAGCCGCGCAGGGAAAGCGGCGCCTCGCACAGTCGGCGCAGAACGCGCTCGTCGCTGCGTTCGGCACGACCCTGGTCGCGTCCGTCGTCCTCCTCGTCGCGCTGCTCCGGAACGACTTCTCGTTCACGTACGTCGCGAAGACGACGAGCCGCGCGCTCCCGACCCCGTACACGATCTCCGCCTTCTGGGGTGGTCAGGAGGGCTCGCTCCTCCTCTGGCTGCTCGTGCTCACCGGGTTCGCCGCCTTCGCAGTCGCGACGAAGCGCAGGTGGGAGCGCGAGCTCGTCGCCTGGGTCACCCCTGTGCTCGGTGCGATCTGCGCGTTCTTCGCGTTCCTCCTCGTCGCGGTCGCCTCGCCGTTCGCGACGCAGGTCGCGCCGGCGGACGGCGCCGGGATGACGCCAAGCCTCCAGAACCCCTACATGCTCGCGCACCCGCCGACGCTCTACCTCGGCTACGTGGGCCTCGCGATCCCGTTCGCGTTCGCGCTCGCTGCGCTCCTCTCCGGTCGTACGGACGAGCGCTGGCTCGTCGCGACTCGGCGCTGGACGCTGTTCGCCTGGGCCGCGCTCGGCGTCGGCCAGCTCCTCGGCGCGCACTGGGCGTACGTCGAGGTGGGCTGGGGCGGCTACTACGCCTGGGACCCGGTCGAGAACGCGGCGCTCATGCCCTGGCTCGCCGCGACTGCGTTCCTCCACTCGGTGATGATCCAGGAGAAGCGAGGAATGCTCCGCATCTGGAACGTCCTCCTCGTCATCCTCGCCTTCTCTCTCTCGTTGTTCGGGACCTTCCTCACCCGCTCGGGAGTCGTGAACTCGATCCACTCGTTCACGCAGGGCGCGATCGGGCCCTGGTTCCTCGGGTTCATCGTGCTCGTCGTCGCCGTCTCCCTCGCGCTCGTCTTCTGGAGGCTGCCCCTGCTCCGCTCGCCGACGAAGCTCGAGTCCGTCGTCTCGCGGGAGGCAGCGTTCCTCTACAACAACCTCCTCCTCCTCGCTCTCTGCCTGACGATCCTCTGGGGCGTCGTCTACCCGCTCGTCTCGGAGGCGCTCCGCGGCGAGGCGGTCGTGCTCGGGCGGGAGTACTACGACTTCTTCCTCCGCGTCTTCGGCCTGCCGCTCCTGCTCTTGATGGGGATCGGGCCCCTCGTCGCCTGGCGACGCGCGTCGCTTCGGAGCCTCGTCACGACCTTCCGCTGGCCGACGCTCGTCGCTCTCGCCTCGGGCGTGATCCTCCTCGCCCTCGGTGCGGGCTCGTCCATCCCGGGTCTCGTCGCGTACACCTTCTCGGCGTTCGTGGCGACGACCATCGTCCTCGAGTTCGTCCGCGGGACCCGTGCGCGCAAGGCCCTCGGTGCGACGAGCTGGCCCGGCGCGTTCGCGTCTCTCGTCGCGCGGAACCGTCGCCGGTATGGAGGCTACGTCGTCCACGCTGCGATCGTCCTGCTCGCGATCGGGATCGCCGGGTCGAGCGCGTTCGACTCCGTCGCCGAGGCTCGGCTCGCGCCGGGGGAGTCCATGACGATCGGCGCGTACACGCTCACCTACCGCTCGCTCGAGGAGCGCCAGACGCAGAACGCGACCGAGCAGCGCGCCGTTCTCGACGTCCAGCGCGGCGGGCGCGAGCTCGGCACGCTCGAGGCCGGGAAGAACGCGTACACGGTGGAGGCGCAGGTCTCGAACGAGGTCGGCATTCGGAGCGACCCCCTGACCGGGGAGGACCTGTTCGTGATCGCGGAGCAGATCGATCCCGACGGATCCGTCCAGTTCCGCGTCTTCGTCAAGCCGCTCGTGAACCTGATCTGGATCGCGGGAGGCGTCTTCGTCCTCGGGTCGGTCATCGCCCTCTGGCCGGACGCTCGCGAGCAGAGGCGTCTCGCCGCGCGCGCCTACGAGATCGGCGTTCCCGCGGCGCGGTGACGGCGGTTGCGCTCGCGATCGCAGTCTTCCTCGCCGTCGCGGTGGTGGTGTACGTCGCGCTCCCGTTCCTGCGCGAGCCCGAGCCGGAGTCGGACGCCCTCGTCGAGCTCGACGAGCGGGAACGCAGGCGGCTCGAGCTCCTCGAGCGCCGCGACCGGGCGCTCGCCGCGCTCAAGGAGGTCGAGTTCGACCATCGCACTGGCGCGTTGACCGATGAGGACTATCGTTCCCTCGTGGGCCCGTTGCGCCGCGACGTTGCGAGCGCGCTCCAGGCGCTCGAGGAGATCACGACCGAGGACGTGCCTCGTCCGCCCGAGGAGGAGGGACAGCCGGTGCGCGCGCGAACCTCCACCTGATGGGACGCCGAGCTCCGATCGTCGGCGCGCTCGCGCTCGTGCTCTCGCTGGCGGCGCCGGCGGCCGCCCAGAGCCCAGAGGAGGAGAAGGCCGCGGTGGACAAGCGCATCGCCTTGCTCCAGGCGGCGATCGCGAAGGCGAAGGAGCAGGAAGGCGTCCTCACCTCGCAGCTCTCTGCTGTCGCAGCCGAGCTTCGCGAGGCCCAGTCCGCGGTCGACGAGGCGCAGGGGCGCCTCTCCGCGCTCGAGGGACAGCTCGCCGCCGAGCGGAGCCGGCTCGACGAGCTCACGTCCCTCCTCGCCGAGCAGACCCGGAGGCTCGAGCGGCTCGAGGCGGAGCACCGGCGCGCGGTGTCGATCCTCGAGCGGCGCGTCCGTCAGATCTACATCGAGGAGACGCCGGATCTCCTCTCGTTCCTCGTCGAGGCGTCGAGCTTCGACGAGCTCGTCGATACGTTCGACCTCATGAAGCGCATCGGCCTCCAGGACAAGCGCATCGCAGCGCAGGTCGAGGCCGCGCGAGCTCGCGCGGCGAAGGAGCGCGAGGCGACGAAGCGCACGCGGGTGCTGCAGGCGGCGACGGTGTCCGTCATCGCAGCACGGACGGCCGAGGCGCGGACGGTGCGCGACCGGCTCGCCGCGAGCCGCGACACGCTCGCCGCGGCGCAGAGCCTCAAGCAGCAGGCGCTCGCGGACGCGCGCCACTCCCGGGAGGAGTACCTGGCGGAGGTCGAGGCGCTCGCTGCCGAGAGCGCTGCCCTGGCGGAGGCGATCCGCGCTGCGCAGGCAGGGTCGTCGGCGGGCTCGTCGGACGCTGGCTCGGCGGGCTCGACGGGGTCCGCCCCGTCCGCCACGGGGTTCGTCTGGCCCGTGAGCGGGGTCGTCGTGAGCGGTTTCGGTATGCGGTGGGGACGCATGCACGAGGGGATCGACATCTCCGCCTCGACGGGCACGCCGATCCGCGCCGCCGCAGCCGGGACCGTGATCTGGTCGGGGTGGCGAGGCGGCTACGGGAACGCGGTCATCATCGATCACGGAGGGGGCCTCTCGACCGTCTACGCGCACGCCTCCGCCCTCATCGCGCGCCAGGGGCAGCGGGTCGCCCAGGGCGAGGTTATCGCGCTCGTCGGCTCGACCGGGAACTCCTCCGGGCCGCACCTGCACTTCGAGGTGCGGATCAACGGCGCTGCGGTCGATCCGCTCCTCTACCTCTGAGCCGAGCCTTACGCCGCTTCGCCGACGGCGTCGGGCAGGGAGTTCCCGCGCACGAGCCGGAGATCGGGGAACGACCGCCACCGCTCGTCGAGCCCGAGGCCGTACCCGGCGAAGAGCTCGTCCGGCACCGTGAATCCCACGTAGCGGAGGGGAACGTCCTCCACGAGCCTCCGGTACGGGCGGTCGAGGAGCGTCACGGCGGCGAGGCTCGCCGGCTCCCGGACCGCGAACGTCCGCCGCAGGAAGTGGAGCGTGAGGCCGGTGTCCACGACATCCTCGACGACGAGGACGTGCCGGCCGGCGAGCGGCACGTCGACGTCCTTCAAGAGTCGGATCCCTTCGCCGCCCCCGGTGTACGGGGCGATCTCGATGACGTCGAACGCGTGCGGGATCCGGAGCGCCCGGCTCAGGTCGGCGAGGAAGACGACGCTCGACTTGAGAGGCGCAACGAGGAGCGGGTCGAGCCCCTCGTAGTCGGCAGCGAGCTCGGCGCCGAGCTCCGCGACGCGGGCGGCGATCTCCGCGCGCGAGAGGTAGACCTCACCGACCTCGCCGTACTCCGAGGACGTCGCGTGTCGATCCACAGCTACGAGGCGAGCCGGAGACGGAGCCGCTGGGCGAGCCGCTCGATGTCCCGCCGGTTGAAGAGCTTCACCCGAACGTCCGGGTAGAGGCGCTGCACCTCTCGGATCTTCCGGTTCTTGCGGGTCACGAGCGACTGCTTCATCACGGTGACCTCGATGTAGAGATCCTGCTCGGGGAGGTAGAAGTCGGGCGTGAACGCGCTCACCACGCGCCCGTCCTCGTCGCGCTCGAGGACGAACGAGCGTGGCTCGTACTCCCAGGGGATCCCGTAGAAGTCGAGGATCTTCGCGCACTCGAGCTCGCTTCGGTTGACGAAGCGCGGGGGCTCGGATCCACGATATGCCTGGAAAACGGGGCTTTCGACCCGCACCGGCGCCACGGTAGCAGCAGGCTCGGACGGCGATGACGCCTCTAGACTGTCGGCGTGGCCGCGTCGAACGGCGTCTTTCGGATCGCGCAGATCTCCGACCTCCACTGCGGCGGCCCGTACTTCGAGGCGAGCCTGCTCGAGCGCGCGATCGGCGAGATCAACGAGCTCGAGCCCGACGTCGTCGTCTGCTCGGGCGATCTGACGACGTTCGGATTCCGGCACGAGTACCTGACCGCGCGCGAGTACCTCGACCGGATCCAGTGCGACTCGATCGTGGTCGTCCCCGGGAACCACGACTCGCGGAACGTCGGCTACGTCCACTTCGAGGAGCTCTTCGGCGACCGCAACTCGGTCCTCCGGAAGGGCGGTTGCGCGATCGTCGCAATCGACTCGAGCGAGCCCGACCTCGACCACGGACAGATCGGGCGTGGGCGCTACCGCTGGATCGAGGAGCAGTTCGCGGAGGAGCCGGCCGACCTGCGCATCTTCGTCCTCCACCACCACCTCCTGCCGGTGCCCGGTACCGGCCGCGAGCGCAACGTCGTCTACGACGCCGGCGACGCTATCGAGTGCCTCCAGCGCGCAGGTGTTCGACTCGTCCTCTCCGGGCACAAGCACGTCCCCTACGTGTGGCGACTCGAGGACCTCTTCGTCGTGAACGCCGGCACGGTCTCCTCGCTGCGCCTCCGCGGCAACACACGGCCCTGTTACAACGTGATCGAGGTCGCCGACCGGACTGTGGACATCTGGCGGCGTCACCCCTTCCACGGCCAGGTACGGCTGGCGAGCTTCTCCCTGGACACGCTCGAGTACCGCAAGTACACGGGCGCGATCGAGGACGAGGTCACCGCGCGGACGTGAGGGCCGTCGCCATCGTCGACGGGGAGCACTACCCGCCCGTCGTCGCAGACGCAATCGCCGAGCTCCCGTACGATGTGGTCGCCGCGGTCCTCGTCGGCGGCATCGAGAAGCTCCGGGGCGGCGCGCACTACGGCGTCCCGGTGCACGCGGAGCTCGAGGATGCGCTCGCCCGGTTCGCGCCCGAGGTCGTCGTCGACCTCTCCGACGAGCCCGTCCTGGGGCCGGTAGATCGGCTCGCGCTCGCGAGTCGCGTGCTCGCGCACGGCCTGCCGTACGTCGGCGCCGACTTCCGGCTCGATCCGCCTACCTTCGCGCCCTTCGAGCTTCCCTCGATCGCGGTCATCGGAACCGGGAAGCGGGTGGGCAAGACGGCGGTCACCGGACACCTCGCCCGGCTCGCCTCGGCGGAGCGTCGGCTCGTCGTGGTCGCGATGGGTCGCGGGGGCCCACGCGAGCCGGAGACGATCCTCGTCCCTCCCACCGTCGAGGCGCTCGTCGAGCTCTCGCGCGCTGGGCGTCACGCCGCGTCCGATCACCTCGAGACCGCCGCGCTGACGGGCGTCGCCACCATCGGCTGCCGACGCTGCGGCGGCGGTCTCGCCGGCGACGTGTTCGTGTCGAACGTCGAGGCGGGGGCCCGTGCGGCGGTTGCGCTCGAGCCCGAGCTCGTCGTATTCGACGGGAGCGGAGCAGCAATCCCGCCCGTGGACGTCCGGAAGCGGCTGCTCGTCGTCGGTGGGACACAGAGCCCGGCGGTTGCGGCCGGCTACTTGAACACGTACCGGCTCCTCATCGCAGACCTCGTCGTCGTGACGATGGCCGAGGCCGAGGCCCCGTGGGAGGCGGTGCGCGAGGCCGCTCGCGCCGTCGTCCGACCCGGCGTCGAGGTGGTCGCGACCGTCCTCCGGCCGCGCCCGTTGCGCGATCTCCGTGGACGCCGGGTGGCGTACTTCTGCACCGCTCCGCCGAGCGCCCACGCCGTGCTGGCGGCGCACCTCGAGGAGCGGCACGGCTTGAGCGTCGCGCACGTCTCGGGCAGCCTCGCCGACCGCGAGACCTTGCGTCGCGAGCTCGAGGCGATCGACGCTGAGGCGTTCCTCGTCGAGCTCAAGGCGGCGGCCGTCGACGTCGTCGCCGAGACCGGCCAGGCTCGGGGCGTCGAGGTCGTCCTCGCCGCGAACGACGTCGTCGCGCTGCCCGGAGAGCCGGACCTTGACGGGATGCTCCTGGACATGGCACGAATTCTCCCGTGAGCGAGCGCCGGCACGCGATCCCGCTCCCCCTCGGGGACGCCGTGCCCTTCTCGAAGGGGCTCATGGCGCGGGCGCTCGTCGTGGCCGGGCTCGACCCGGAGCGCGCGTACCTCGTGGCCCGCCGCGCGGACCGCGATCTCGTCGAGCGCGGTGCCACCTCGCTCGACCTCGAACGTCTGGGCGAGCTCGCGGCCGAGATCGTCGGAGAGGAGGAAGCGGCGACGACCGTCCGACGCCTGCGTCGGCTCGATGCCCTCCAGAAGCTCGACGAGCCGTTGCTCCTGCTTATTGGCGGCGCGACCGGCACCGGGAAGTCGACCATCGCGACCGAGGCCGCGTACCGCCTGGGGATCACGCGCGTGACGTCGACCGACTTCATCCGGCAGACGATGCGCGCCTTCTTCTCCGAGGAGTTCATGCCCTCCGTCCACTACTCGAGCTTCGAGGCCCGTCTCGCGCTCACGCGGGCGGAGGAGGAGGAGTCGGGCGACGCAGCGATCCTCGGCTTCCTCGACCAGACCCGGAACGTCCTCACGGGCGTCCACGCTGCGCTCGAGCGCGCGGCGACCGAGCACTGGTCGCTCGTCCTCGAGGGCGTCCACCTCGTGCCTGGCATGGTCGCGGTCGACGTGCCGGGCGCCTTCGTCGTCCAGTGCCTCGTCGCGATCGAGGACGAGAGCCTGCACCGGAGCCACTTCTGGGTCCGCGACTACGCGACCGACGGGCTTCGCCCGCTCGAGAAGTACCTCGACGCTCTTCCCCAGATCCGGCAGATCCAGGACTACCTCGTGGAGCGCGCGCATCGGCACGACGTCCCCGTCATCGTCAACAACTCGCTCGAACGGGCGATCGGCGAGGTGCTCGACCTCGTGCTGCGACGGGCCGACCAGCTCGTCGCTACCGCCTGACCCGGGTCTAGACTGTCGCTTGCCATGGTGACGCGAGAGGACGTGATCGAAGCGCTCCACGCAGTCGAGGACCCGGAGCTCGGGATGGACATCGTCGAGCTCGGCCTCATGTACGACGTCGAGGTCGACGGCTCGAGCGTGAAGGTCACGTACAGCCTCACCTCCATGGGCTGCCCCGCGGGCCCCATCATCCAGGAGGGGATCATCGACGCCGCGCGGTCGGTCCCGGGGGTCGAGTCGGTCGAGGCGGAGCTGACCTTCGACCCGCCGTGGACGCCGGACCGGATGTCGGACGACGCGAAGTTCATCCTCGGCTTCGGCTAGGCGCTTGACGCCGGACGCGGCGTGGAGGATCCTCTTCCCCCAATGGGGAGGAGGAGGCTGCGCTGCATGCTCTCGTTGGGATCGCTCGTGCTCCTCGTCGCGCCCGTGAGCGCGGAGGGAGCCAGGCCGAGCCCCGGGCAGCCACCACGGGTCTCCTTCTCGGGGTACGAGTGGGTCGTGAAGGAGTACACGCGCAAGCTCGGTCCCGGCCCGAACATCTTCTCCGCCGCGAACGTCCGGGTCGACGAGGAGGGACGTCTCCACCTGCGCATCTCGCGGACGAGGAAGGGGTGGACGTGCGCGGAGGTGATCAACACGCGGAGCCTCGGCTACGGCACCTACAGTTGGACGCTCGCGTCCCCCGTCGACGGCCTCGACCGCAACGTCGTCCTCGGGCTCTTCACGTGGAGCGACGATCCTGCGTTCGCGCACCGCGAGATCGACTGGGAAGCGGCGCGCTGGGGAGTCGCGAGCGATCCCACGAACGGCCAGTACGTCGTGCAGCCCTACGACCGGCCCGGAAACCTGCAGCGGGTGACGTTCGGCGGCGCGGAGCGCTCGACTCAGTCCTTCACTTGGCGACCGGGTTCCGTCACGTTCACGAGCACGAACGCGGACGTTCCTGAATGGACCTACACGGGTCCGGACGTGCCAGAACCCGGTGACGAGAACGCGCGCATGAACCTCTGGCTCTTCCGGGGTCTCGCTCCGTCGGACGGGAGAGAGGTGGAGATCGTGCTCGAAAGCTTCAGCTTCACGCCGCTCGCGACGACGTCGTAGACCTCCGCTCCTCAGTCGGGGATCGAGAGCACGATCTTCCCGAACTGGGCGCCCGACTCGAGGCGCTCGTGGGCCTTCCGCGCCTCGGCGAGTGGGAAGACGCTGTCGACGTGCACCCGCGCCCGGCCGGAGGCGATCAGTTCGTAGGCGCCCTCGAAGTCCGACGGTAGCCCCATCGTCGAGCCCATCACGACGAGCTGCTTCCACCAGAGTCGGTAGAGGCGTGCAGGCGGGCTGTGGCCCGAGGTCGCGCCGCAGACGACGATCCGGCCCTCCGTCGCCGCCGCCGCGAGCGAGCGCTCCCAGGTCGCCTCACCGACGGTCTCCACGACGACGTCCACGCCGCGACCGCCGGTCGCGTCCTTCACCGCTTGCACGACGTCGCCGCTCGCGTGGTTCACGGCGACGTCGGCTCCGAGCGCTCGAGCCCTCGCGAGCTTCTCGGCGCTCGACGAGGTCACGACCGTGTGCGCGCCGAGGGCACGGCAGATCTCGAATGCGGCGAGCGCGACGCCGCCACCGATCCCCCAGATGAGCACCCACTCGCCCTCTTGGAGCTTCGCCTTCGTCACCAGCATGCGGTAGGCGGTCTCGAAGACGAGCGGGAACGCCGCGCCGTGGACGAAGTCGAGCGACTCGTGGAGCGCGTAGAGCTGCGTCGCGGGGATCGCCTTGAGCTCGCAGTGCGTCCCGTCCGTGTGCTCTCCGATCACGCTGATCCGGTCGCCGTGCGGGATCCCGGGGTTGATCACGACCCGGTCGCCGACTGCGAAGCCCTCGACTCCGTCCCCGAGCGCCGCGACGACCCCGGCGCCGTCCGCGCCCAGGATGCGCGGCTTCGGCACCGAGGGGAGGCCCCTCCGCACCCAGACGTCGAGGTGGTTCAGGCTCGCCGCCCGAAGCTCGACGAGCACCTCGCCCGGCCCGGGCACGGGATCGTCGACGTCTTCGTAGCGGAGCACCTCCGGCCCACCGTCCTCGTGGATGCGGATCGCCTTCACGGGCAGAATCCTCTCATGACGGGCCTGGAGCTGTCCCGACTAGCGGAGCGGGTCGGGCTCGACGTCGTCGGGGCGGCGCGCGTGGAGCCGTACGAGAGCACCGAGCGGCACATCGTCGAGCGTCGCGCGCGCGGCCTCTTCGCGGGGATGCGCTTCACGATGGCGCGGCCCGACGTCTCCTGTCACCCGGAGCGGCTCCTCGACGGCGCTCGCACCGTGATCAGCGCGGCGCGCTGCTACTACACGCCCGGCCCCTCGCCGAGTGCGGGAGAGGGGCGGCTCGCGCGCTACACCTGGCGAGACGAGTACGCGCAGCTCCGAGCGAGTCTCGACGAGCTCGGACGCCTGCTCGGCGGCTTCTACCGCGTCCTCGTCGACGACAACGACCACGTCGATCGGGAGGCGGCTGTGCGGGCAGGCGTCGCCTTCTACGGTAAGAACACGATGGCCATCACGCGCCGCCACGGGAGCTGGGTCGTGCTCGGGACGCTCGTGACGACCGCGGAGGTCGAGCCGACCCCGCCGCTCGAGCTCGACTGCGGCTCCTGCTCGCTCTGCATCGATGCGTGCCCGACCGGGGCGCTCGTCGAGCCCGGGACTCTCGACGCCAGTCGCTGCCTCTCGTACTGGACGCAAGCGCCCGAGCCGATCCCCGTGGAGCTTCGTCCAGAGCTCGAGAACATGGTGTACGGGTGCGACATCTGCCAGGACGTCTGCCCCTGGAACCGGGGGGTCGAACGACGCCGGAGAGGTGTCGAGCCGCCCGCGGACGCGACGCCGGTCGTCTCTCTGCGCGAGTGGCTCGAGCGAGACGGCAGGGAGCTCGTCGCCGAGCTCGATCGGCTCTACGTGCCGCGCAAGGATCCGCGCTGGCTCCGTCGAAACGCGCTCGTCGCCGCCGGCAACGACGGGGATCCGAGCCTCCAGCCCCTCCTTCGACGCTACGCGGAGTCCGACGACGAGCTCCTTGCCGAGCACGCGGCCTGGGCGCTCGAGCGCTCGGCGGAGCGCGCGGGGTGAGCGGCGACCACGAACGGCTTCCGGGGCTCGTCCACGAGGTTCGGAGTCCCGTCGCCGCGCTCGCCGCTCTCGCCGGAGCGCTTCGCGACCGTACTCTCGACTCCGCGGCTCGCGCGCGCCTCGTCGCGCTCGCGCTCGACGCGTGCGCGGCGATCGATCGACTGGTGCGCGACGGCGCAGTCGCGCCCGCCGCTTCCGAGCTCGTGGACGTCGGTCGTCTCGCCCGCGATGTGTGCGCTGCGGCGGAGCTCGTGGGGCAGGCGGCGGTGACGGTCTCGACTCCCGAGGCTCCGGTCGTCGTCCGCGCAGACCCGATTCGTCTGCGTCAGGCGCTCGACAACCTCGTTCGCAACGCGCTCGCCGTGACGCCCGCCGACGGCGAGGTCGCCGTCGCCGTGGGTGGAGATCGGCAGTCGGTGTGGATCGCCGTCTCCGACAGCGGGCCCGGGATTCCAGAGCGCGAGCGCGAGCGGATCTTCGAGCCCGGCGTCCGGCTCGGCTCCGACCGTCCGGGCTCTGGGCTCGGGCTCCCGATCGCCCGTGCCATCGTCGAGGCCCACGGCGGCACGGTGCGCGTCGAGTCGTCGGCCCTCGGCGGCGGCTCGACGTTCGTCGTGACGCTGCCGCGCCCGTCGTAACTAGCTCGTCGTACCTAGCCGGCGACGCGAGCCTCGAGAACGTAGCGGCGGACGAGCGCGCCGCCCGCAGCGTGCTCGGAGACCTCGAAGGACGCGCTGCCCGCAACCGGATCGACCGCCTTCGTCGATGCCACGCGGATGGGCGCGCCGCCGACGGCCGGGTACAGCTCCGCCCAGCCGTCCTGTCGGACGACGACGAGCCGCGCTCGCGGAGCAGGCGTGATCCACGCAAACGCGAGAGGCCGATCTGCCGTCGAGCAGAGGAGGTCGAGCCTCGGATCGACGAGCCGCCCATGGCGGAGGACCCCGTAGGCGGCTCCGCACCAGCGACGGTCGTCCATCCGCCGCTCCGGCGCGTTGTCGCAGGCGAAGAGCGTCCGACCGGAGCGACCGAGGAGCGTGACGCTCTCTCCGTAGACGCTCATGCGCACGACTGAGCGTCGAACCGGCTCCTCGTGCGCCCACTCGTCGAGACACGAGCGTTGCCGAGGGCCGATGCGATCCTCGACGACGACCCTCGTCAGGATCGTAGGAGACTCGACGCCTTCGAGCGCGACTGTCGCGGCAGCCGCCGGCGTGCCGTCGACGAGAGTGTCGGGCGCAACGACCGGCTCGCTCGCACAACCGCTCGCGGCCAGGAGGAGCACAGCCACGAACATCGGTCGGGCGCCGATGAGCGTTCGTCTCGGCACCGTGGCTCACGAGCTCCAGCCGAGCCGTTGGACGCCGCTGTAGCTCGAGCTCCCGCGGTACGTCCGCGTCCAGACGTTCGTCCCGTACGCCTCGCCCTTCGCCTCGATGATCTGATCCGACCCGTCTGCGTTCGTGACGTACACGAGGCCGATGTGGCCGTCGCTCGCGAGCGCGTCCATGGTGATCAAGGCGGACTTCGCCTTCGTCGCGTTCGGAGCACCGACGCCATTCTTGAAGCTGAGCGCTGTGTAGGGGCCGTGGACGAAGCGCAGCCTGCCCCACTGGTGGAACGCCGCGCTCGAGGTGTCTTCGGGCTCGCGCCACACCTTGAAGGTGAAGCCGGAGCAGTCTCCGCCCTCGCCGCCCGTGCCCGCGGTTCCCGGCGGATCGCCCGGAGAGTCGTCGACGTCGTTGTCGTTCCAGCACCCACCTGCCCACTGGTAGCCCTCCCAACGCGCTCGCAACGCCACCGTCGTCGAGCCAGCGCGCGTGATGTGCGAGGAGGGCGTCGGCGCGGCGTAGTTGCAGTTGTCGGCGACGAAGCGCGTGTGATACCCGCTCGCGGCGCCGACGAAGCCGAGACAGGAGACTGCGGCGAGCGTGGCGACGAACGTGGTCGTGAATCGCATCACTTCACCTCCAGGTCGTAGCGATCGACGAACAGCCCCTCCGGCATCGAGCCGAGCTGGTAGAGCGACGAGCCCGCGAGTCTGAACCGGGAGAGGGGAGCCGTCTCCGCCCACTCCCGAGCGGGAACCGTGAAGCGCTCGACGACTCCGGTCGGTCCGAGGACGAGGACGAGGAACTCGTCTCGGGTGTCGGTGTACAGGCGGGCGACGAGCACGAGCCGGCTTCCCAGCGGTTCCGCGAGCTGCACCTCCGCCACGGAGGTCGCGCTCCGGATCCGCCACGTGCGCGCGGTGCCGCCGGGGGAGAGCAGCGCGACCCGGATCTCGTCGCCCGTGCGCAAGACGACGACCTCGCGCCCGTCGGGAAGTGGGCGACCCGCCCTCCCACCTCGGAGTCGAGCCACGGATCCGGTGCGAGGGAGCTCTGCGCGCACCCACTGGCTCGAGCCTTGCGAGAGGAGCACAGGAGCACGGTCTGGCCCGATGCGAACGCGGTAGGCGCGCTCCGGCAGTCGTGCGAGGCTCAGAGGCCGCCCGCTCGCCGTGAAGGCGCGGAGCGCCCCCTCGTGCCCGCGGCCGCCAACCGTCTCGAGGACGTACAAGCGCTCGGGCGCGAGCGCGAGATCGGCGATGGTGCCGCTGATATCGAGCGGGATCGCGCTGGGCCTGGACTGCCCGGGCTCGAAGCGCAGCGCCCGACGGTTGGCCTCGTCGAGGACGACGACCGTGCCCTCCGAGGCGACGTCGAACGACGCTCCTCCGATGGGGGGCAGGTTGCGTCCCTGCTCGAGACCCGCGTCGAAGGGCCCGTCACCCCAGTGGGCCCAGGCGACGCGAGCGTCCGCCCGCCGCGTTGCACCGAACGAGTGGTGTCCGAGCTCGACCTCGATCGGCTTCCCGAGCGGGATGCTGCGCTGCGGGCTCGACGGCCCTCCGCTGGGCAGCGTCGTCGTGGCGCCGGTGGCCGGATCCGCGATCACGGCGTAGTACTCGAAGCCGAGCGGGGAGCGCGCGATGCGCTCGGGCAGGATCGCGACGAGCCGGCTCTCCGGCGCGAAGCGATCGCGGCGGAGCGGTATCTCGATGAACGCACCCTGGCCGCCCGTCCGAGCGTGGACGGAGCCCGTGGCGTGGCAGGGCAGGTCGTCGTCTGTCTCAGCGGGGAGGCAGTACGCGTCGTAGGCGAGCTCGACGGTCTCCCCGGGGGCCGTCAGGAGCGGCGGCACGTGCGTGACCTCGACGCTCGATGCCGCTCGTGCGTTGTCGGGCCCGTCCGAGCGGGAGATGGGCGCGCCCACGAGCGCGACGAGGAGCGCTCCGGAGAGCACTCCGAGGACGACGGCGAGCAGCGGGGGGAGAGGTGGACGGGCGGGCATCGAGCGGGGTCGTGAGCGCATCTCGTCTCCTTCGTTGTCGGATACGACAACGGTAGCGCGATGCGGCGGCGCGAGGCGTCCCCGGCGCTGACTTGTCTCGAAGTCGTTGCAGTCTCGGCGACGTCAGCGACGAGCGGGCACGCCCCCGACCTCCCGCAGGAGCCGCCGGGCACGGCGCGCGACGAGGTCGCGGAGCCGGGCAGGCCCGAGCACGACCGTCTCTCCGCGGTCGGCGAAGACCTCGGAGAGGAGCCACTCCTCGGTCTTGTACGGCACGTCGGCGAGCGCCGAGCCGTCGGTGAGGGGCTGCGCGCCGCGCTCGAGCTTCCAGCGCGCGATCGCGGGGGAGTGCAGGAGCCGGGCGACCCTCGGGTCTCGGAGGTACGAGGGATCGAAGCCGTCCCGGGGCTCGAACGGCTCGTCCGTGAGGCGGGCGGAGCGCATGCGATCGAGGCGGAACGTGCGCGCGCCGTCGACCGTGCGATCCCAGGTGTGCACGCGCCAGACGGGGAGCTCGCGCTCGATCGTATACGGCTCGACCAGCCTTCGCGTCGGGCGCTCGTCGCCCTCCTTGAGGTACTCGAGCTCGACGAGCAGGTGACGCTCGGCCCCCTCGCTCAGGATCTTGACGAGCGCCTCCTCGTCCGAGGCGACCCGAGGCTCGGGCGTGCCGGCGAGGTCGAAGCGGCCGAACGTCTCCTCGAGCTTCTTGCGCACCCGCTCGAGCGGCGTGTGCGCCTCGGCCGCGATCGTCGGGCCGACGTACGCGATCGCGAGCCGGATCGCACGGGCCTCGAGCGGGGTGAGCTTCGGGGGGCGCCGGAAGACGTCGCCGTAGAGCTCCTTCTCGACCCGCACGACGTCTCCGTCGAGCTCGGCGTAGACCGCGTAGCAGCCGCCGCCGAAGTTCACGAGGTTGAGGAGCGAGAGGTGCTCTCCAAGCTCCTCGAGCGGGATGGAGAAGCGTGTCGCCAGCTCGGCCGCGTCGAGGACGGCCGTGCGCTCGTCGCCGCACGCAGCCAGCAGGTGCGCGAGCAGCGCTTGCAGCACGCCGAAGCGCTCGGGCGCCACCGGGCCGGCCGGCCGCTCCGGGAGCGGCTGGCGCGGATCGCGGCGCTTCGGGCCGGCCGGCTCCGGGGCCGGGCCCGTATGCGTCTCCTCAAGGCGCGTGAGCGCGTCCGTGACCGCCGTCCGCAGCTCGTCGGGCTCGAGGACGGTCGCTCGGCCGTTCTGGCGGAGCACCCAGCCTGCGAGGAGCTCGACGGACGCGTAGTCGGTCTCGAAGACGCCGTCCTCGACGGTGCCGGCGTCGGCGAGGGTTCGAGCGACCCACCACGCGGTGTCCTCCGAGACCGCGATGCGCGCCGTCCCGACGATCTCGCCGATCTGCCAGGGGCGCGGGACGCGATGCTCCTCCACATCGAAGTCGGGGGGCGTTCGGAAGTCCCGCTCGCGGCGCGTCGCGAAGCGGATGTCCCCGCGGATGCGGGAGACCTTGAACGTACGTACGAGATCGCGCTCGAGGTCGTGGCCGATGACGTACCAGTTGCCGTCGTCGAGGCGGAGCGCGTAGGGGTTCAACACCCGCTCGGTCGGACGCGGTCTACTCGGGCTCCAGTAGCCGAATCGGACTGTTCGCTGCTTCGAGATCGCCGATTCGAGCTTCGAGAGACGGCCCGCGAGCTCGGGCGAGTAGTCGGGCGCGCTCACGCGCACGCGCTCGGCGGTCGCCGTCGGGGGCTCGCTGAACCCGGAACGGCCGAGCGCGAGGTTCTGGAGCGCGAGCCGGAGCGGCTCGGCGTACGCGAACTTGCCCTCGAGGTAGTAGAGCGCCGTCTGCAGAGCGGCGAGCTCGTCGTCGTCCAGGTCGAGGCGGTCGAGGAAGTAGTGCTCGGAGCGGAGCGTGTAGAGCTCTTCGCCGGTGAACTCGTCGCGCTGGGAGGAGAGCGGCACGCCGAGCGCGGTCAACTCCGCCCGGTCGCTGTAGAAGCGGCGCGCGAACGCCTCGTCCGACATCTCGCTGTAGCCCTCGACGTTCGACTTCACGTCGCGGGCGGTGAGCGGACGTCGCTCCGCCATGAGGTACGCAACGAGCGAGAGCTGCCGGATCAGCTTGTCGGCGTCGTGCGACATCCGTCCGCGAGCTTAGCGGCCGTGGCTCGAGCGAGAGGGCGCGGGCGCCTCAGGCGGCGGCGATCGTCGCGCGCTCGAGGTGCTGGTGCGACGGACAGTAGTCGCGGCCGGGGAGGGGCGTCCGCTGGCACGCCTTCCCCTTGCGCGTCGTCGCGTGGCAGCGGGAGACGCCGCCGTCGAGGAGCCCCGCCTCGATCTGCTGCTCGATGAACGCGATCGCAGCGCCGACCCCCTCACGCACGGCCCACGCGACCTGCGCCTGCGCGGTGATCGGGAAGTAGCGGCGAATGTCCGCGAAGAGCGTGCGGTCCGGCTGGGCGAAGTAGTGCGGGTCGTCGGCGAGGCGCTCCATCGTGCGCTCGCACTCGGCGAGGATCGCCCGTCGGTACGAAAGCCGGGTCGCTGCGTCCGCGTACGGGTCGACGAGGTCCTTGATCGAGCGGTAGATCGCTCGCGAGTATTGATACATGCAGGAGCGTAGCTGCGCGGCGTGATCGTCCATTCCGTCTCTCGTCTCTCCTGTCGAGATCCTCTCGCCGGGCCGAAAAAGTGCGTGAAGACGACGCTGTACCCACTCAGTGTAGCGACTTTCCCAGCGTGTTACAAAGTCTGGACGATCGTCGTCTCGAAAGACAACGTCAGCGGACGATGCGACGCACCGTCGCGGTGCGCACGACCTGCCGCGCGCGCGCGAGCTCGCTCCTCGCCTCGGCCTCGGAGCCGTAGATGCCGGTGAAGACGACCCAGTAGCCGGGGTGGAGGCTCGCGTAGCCCGAGGAGTCGAGGACGCCGACACGGCGGAGGCCCCGACGCCTCGCCTCTCGGGCCTTCAGCGCCGCGCCGCGGCGACCCTCTGCTTGTGGGAACGAGGCGAGGACGATCGTCCACCCGTCCTCGGCGCCCGGCCAGCCCGCGCTCTCCGCGGCCGGCACGTCGGACGGCAGGGTCGTGGTCGTCGGCACGGTGACGAAGCCCCCCGTCGCGGTCACGAGCCGATCGCTTCCGGCCGAGCGACCACCGGTCGCGACCGCAACCGCGGCGCCGACCGCCGCGACCAGGAGGGCGACGAGCGCGCGGAGCGCCCAGCCGGTGGAGTCGCGCCGACCCGGTGGCAGGCCGGGGCCCGGCAGCCGGGAGCCGCACCCGAGGCAGTACTCCTGGCCCGGCTCGACGTGCGTTCCGCACCGTGGGCAGGCGCTCACGCGCGGGCCTCTGCCGGCCGGGAGCCGTCGACCGAGCGCCCGCAGGTCGCGCAGAACCGCGCTCCGAGGAGGAGCGGTGCCCCGCAGATGCAGGTCGCGCCGCCGCGGAGCCCCGCCGTGCCGGCGAGCAGGGCGTCGATCTCCTGGACGCGGGCTTCGATCGCGACGAGCTCGGCGCACCGCTCGACGACGAGCTCCGCGACGAACCGGTCCCGCTTGTACATCTCGAGGGTGAGGCCGCCGAGGTCGCGCAGCCGCTCCTCGCGCACGGCGAGGAGCGCCTTGCGCTCGCGCTTGAGCTCCCTCGGCGGTGGGGCGACGTACCTCGCGGGCTCTGGCGCGGCAGTGTCGTCCGACGTCGCCACGGCGTCAGGCTAGACGTGGAGGACGACGAGGCGGTCCTCGGTCATCTCGCGGACGGCGTACGCGGGCCCCTCGCGCGTGTTTCCGGAGTCTTTCACTCCCCCGTAGGGCATCTGGTCGGCTCGGAACGTCGGCGCCTCGTTCACCGTCACGCCGCCGAACTCGAGGGCGCGCGCGGCAGCGAAGGCGGTTGCCGTGCTCGTCGTGAATACGCCTGCCTGGAGCCCGAAGCGCGTTGCGTTGCAGAGCGCGATCGCCTCCTCGAGCGTGTCGTACGGGGCGACCGTGCAGACCGGGCCGAAGACCTCCTCGCACGACAGCTTGCTGTCCGCGGGAGCACGCGCGACGACGGTCGGCCGGAGCAGGTCGCCCTCGAGCGTCCCTCCAGCCAGGATCTCCGCGCCGCCGGCCCGAGCTTCCTCGATCCAGGCCAGGACGCGATCCCGCTCCCCGCGCGTGATGAGCGGCCCGACGTCGGTCGCCTCGTCCGCGGGATCGCCGACCACGAGCGACTCGACGAGCGGGAGGAAGCGCTCGAGGAAGCCGTCGTACGCGTCGCGCTCGACGTAGATCCGCTGCACCGAGATGCAGCTCTGGCCGGCGAAGGAGAAGGCGTTCGCCGCCAGGCGCGCGGCCGCGTCGTCGAGGTCGGCGTCGGCGGCCACGATCACGGGAGTCGCGTTCCCGAGCTCGAGGCTCACCCGCTTGCGCGCGGCGCGCTCGCGGAGCGCCCAGCCGACGCCGGATGAGCCGGTGAAGGTGATGAGCTTGACACGCGCGTCCTCGACGAGGACGTCGCCGATCTCGGCTGCGGGGCCGCAGACGACGTTGAGCCATCCAGCAGGGAGCCCGGCTTCGGACTCGATCTCCGCGAGGAGGAGCGCCGACAGCGGCGTCTGCGACGCGGGCTTGAGGACGACGGCGCAGCCGGCGGCGAGCGCGGGCGCGACCTTGTGCGCGACGAGGTTGAGGGGGAAGTTGAAGGGCGAGATCGCGCCGACGATCCCGATCGGCAGGCGGAGCGTGAGGGCGAGCTTCCCCTCTCCGGCCGGCGTCGCGTCCATGGGCACGGTCTCGCCGGCGAGCTTGCGCGCCTCGACAGCTGCCATGGTGAAGGTCGAGACGGCACGCGAGGCCTCGACGCGCGCGGCCTTCAGCGGCTTCCCCGCTTCCGCACAGATCGTCCTGGCGACCTCGTCCTGGCGCTCACCGAGCGCTGCGGCGACCCGATCCAAGATCGCCGCGCGCCGGTGTGCCGGCAGCGGCTCGCGCATCGCCGCCTCGGCGGCGTCGAGGGCGCGACGCGTCTCGACCGCCCCCGCTTTCGGCACGCGGCCGACGAGCGTCCCGTCGTACGGCGAGCGGACGTCGATCCACGCGCCGGTCTCGACCCACTCGCCTCCGATGAGGAGCCTGCGCTCGACCGCCGTCGTCGCCACGGCGTCAGTGTAGATTGCGGGGAGACATGGCCTCACAGGCGTACATCGTCGACGCCGTCCGCTCGCCGATCGGCAAGCGCGGGGGGTCGCTCGCCGAGCTCCGCGCTGACGAGCTCGCAGCGCAGGTGCTGAACGGGCTCGTTGCCCGGATCGGGCTCGAGCCGGGCGAGATCGAGGACGTGCAGATGGGCTGCGTCACGCAGGTCGGAGAGCAGGCGCTCAACGTCGGCCGGGTCGCCGTGCTCGTCGCGGGCTGGCCCGAGACCGTGTGCGCGACCACGGTCGACCGGCAGTGCGGATCGTCGTTCCAGGCGGCGTTCAACGGCGCCGCGGCCATCCAGGCCGGCCACCTCGACCTCGTCGTCGCCGCCGGGGTCGAGCACATGACGCGCGTGCCGATGGGCTCCAACCTCGGCGAGGCAGGCTGGGGCGCGGTCAACCCGAAGATCGGCGAGCGCTGGCCGATCGTCCCCCAGGGCATCTCGGCCGAGGTGATCGCGGAGGAGTGGGGGCTGACGCGCGAGGAGCTCGACGCGTACTCGCTCGAGTCGCACCGCCGGGCGGTCGCCGCGATCGACGAGGGCCGCTTCGAGAACGAGATCGTGCCCGTCGAGGTGGGCGCCGCCGGCGCGGCCGTGCTCTTCGCCGTCGACGAGACGCCGCGTCGCGATACCTCGCTCGAGAAGATGGCGTCGCTCGCGCCGGCCTTCAAGCCGGACGGCGTCGTGACCGCGGGCAACTCGAGCTCGATCGTGGACGGTTCGGCGGCGATGCTGCTCGCGAGCGAGGCCGCGGTCGAGCGTCTCGGGCTCACGCCGCGCGCGCGCTTCGTCTCGTTCGGCCTCTCGGGAGTCGACCCGTACCGGATGCTGCACGGCAATCCACAGGCGTGCGAGCGCGCGCTCGCGAAGGCCGGGCTCCGCTGGGACGACGTGGCGGTGATCGAGGTGAACGAGGCCTTCGCGTCGGTCGTGCTGCAGTTCCTCGCCGACACCGGGCTCCACGAGCGCTGGGAGGCCGGCGACGTGAACCCGAACGGAGGCGGCATCTCGCTGGGCCATCCGCTCGGCGCGACCGGCGCGCGGATCACGGCGACCTTGCTCAACGAGCTCGAGCGGCGAGGCGCTCGCTACGGGATCGCGACGATGTGCATCGGCCAGGGTCAGGCGATCGCCGGCGTCGTCGAGCGTCTCTGAGCGGGCGACTGCCGGGCTCAGCGGCTCCTCGAACACGGCTCCTGCGTCGAGCGAGTCGATAAGTCTTGTGCATCGATTCCACGATTAACACGACTTGTGCTGATCACGATGGCGACGCCATCATGGGCGCATGATCGGATTCGTCCTGCTCACCCTCCTCGCCGTCAGCGGCCCGCTCGCGGCGATCGCAGGGGTCGACTCGCGCTTCGACGAGCGCGAGCGCCGACGGCTCGGCCGCTGACGCGCGGATCTCCGAAGCCGGCGACGCCGTCGAGGCGACCCCAGTAGGATCCGCGCCGTGGAGATCCGGCGCATCGGCGTGGTCGGGCTCGGCGCGATGGGCGCCGGCATCGCGCAGCTCGGAATCGAGGCCGGCTATGCGGTCGTCGGCCGCGAGATCTCGGCGGATCTCGGCGAGCGCGCGCGCGAGCGGATCGCGCACTTCCTCGAGCGCAAGGTCGAGAAGGATCAGCTCGCCGCCGAGGAGCGCGAGGACGCGCTCGCCAGGCTCACGCTCACGACAGACCTCTCGGCCCTCGCCGACTGCGACCTCGTGATCGAGGCGATCGTCGAGGATCTCGGGGCGAAGCTCGAGCTCTTCCGTGAGCTCGAGCGGATCGTCCGGCCCGAGGCGATCCTCGCGACGAACACCTCGGCCCTCTCGGTGACCGAGATCGCGGCCGCGACCTCGACGCCCGAGCGCGTCGTCGGCATGCACTTCTTCAACCCGGCGCCGCTCATGCCGCTCGTCGAGATCGTGCGGGCCGAGCTGTCCGCGGAGGAGGCGGTGGAGACAGCGTACGGCGTGGCCGAGCGGATGGGGAAGCGGCCGATTCGCTGCCACGACACCCCGGGCTTCGTCGTCAACCGGATCCTCATCCCGCTCCTCAACGACTGCATCCGCGCGCTCGACGAGGCGCGCGTCACCCCCGAGGTGCTCGATACGGCCATGACCGCCGGGGCCGGGTGGCCGATGGGGCCCTGCACCCTCGTCGACCTCGTCGGCATCGACGTGCACGTCCACGCCTCGGAGGCGCTCTACGAAAAGCTGCGCGAGCCCCGCATGGCGCCACCGCCGCGGATCGTCGCGATGCGGAACGCGGGGCTCTTGGGTCGCAAGAGCGGACGCGGCTTCTACCGCTACGACTGAGAGCCCTCGGCGACGCGTGCGAGGCGCGCCCGGCACAGCTCCGACACCGTGAGCATCCCGCGGAAGCGACCGTCTTCGACGACCGGGAGCGCGTCTTCGCCACCGCTGTGCAGAAAGCGCTCGGCGGCATGGATCTGGCTGTCGTCGATCGAGAGCGTCTCCGTGGCGCGGGCGAACTCCCGCACGGGCCGGTCACGAACCTCGCTCGCCAGGCGGTCGAGCGAGGCGGCGTCGTCGGGGAGGAAGGCCGTGTGCCTGAGCTCGTCGAGGTAGCCGGGGAAGATCGCCCGCAGGACGTCACCCTCGGAGAACACCCCGAGCACGTGGCCTTCGTCGTCGAGCACTGCGAGCGCGGGGGCTCTCGTGGCTGAGAGTGCCTCGACCGCCTCGGCGAACGTCGCCGTCTCCGGTACGGAGGCATCGATGAGGGTGACTTCTCGCAGCGGCATCAGACGTGGAAGAGGAGGATGTAGACGGTCGCGATGAGGAGCGAGACGATGGTCATCGGCAGCCCGATCGCGAGGAAGCGGAGGAAGGAGACCGGATTCCCGGTTCGGTCGAGGATACCGGTGGCGGCGACGTTGGCGGCCGCGGCGATCATCGTCGCGTTGCCTCCGTAGCACGCGCCGAGCGCGAGCGCCCACCAGAGGCCGTCGTCGAACTCGCCCCCTTGGATCTCCTCCACGACGGGGATCATGGCCGTCGTGAAGGGGATGTTGTCGACGAGCGCGGAGCCCGCGGCGGCGCTCCAGAGCACGACCATCGCCTCCGCCGTCGCAGAGCCTTCGGTCACGGACGCGAGCCGGTCGGCGATGTCCGCGATGACCCCCTGCTCGACGAGCCCACCGACCATGACGAAGAGGCCGATGAAGAAGAGAAGCGTCGCCCACTGCACGCGTCCGAGCGCGTCGTCGATGTCGTCGGCGGCGACGAAGAGCATGACAGTCGCCCCGACCATCGCGACGACGGCGGGCTCGACGCCGATCGCCGAGTGGGCGAAGAAGGCGACGATCGTCCCCACGAGGACGGCGAGGATGCGCTTCACGTTCTTCGCCTCGCGCATGTCGCGTGCGGGGTCGAGGCTCGCGATCTCCTTGCGTCGCTCGGGATCCGCGCGCAGAGACCCCCGGTGGATGAAGGCGAGGAGACCGGAGACGACGAGCAGCGTCACGAACGAGACGGGCGCGAGGTTGACGATGAAGTCCATGAACGAGAGCTCGGGCTGCGATGCGCCGATGAGGATGTTGGGCGGGTCGCCGATGAGCGTCGCCGTGCCGCCGATGTTGCTCGCGAGGATTTGGACGATGACGAGCGGGACGGGCGGGAGCCGGAGGATGTCCGCGATGAGGAGCGTGATCGGGACGACGAGCAAGATCGACGTCAGGTTGTCCAGGAATGCCGAGAGGAAGCCCGTCACGAAGGCGAGCAGGAGGACGAGCGCCACCGGGTTCCCGCGCGAGAGCTGCGTCGCCCGGAGCGCGAGGTAGGTGAAGATCCCCGTTGGCTCGGAGAGCGCGACGATGATCATCATCCCCGTCAGGAGGCCGATCGTCGGCCAGTCGATCGCCTCGATCGCGTGCTCCTCGTCGATGATCCCGACCACGACCATGATCGCGGCCCCGCCGAGCGCGATCTTCGTCCGGTGAGCCCAGTCGAAGGCGATCGCGATGAGCGCGACGACGAAGACGAGAGTCGCAACCGCCTCCATGAAGCGCGAGCCTATCCTCCCGCGACACGCCGAGCTAACGGTCTCCTTACAGGCTTCTCACCCTCGGCACACCCCGGGGGCCGATACTGAGAGCCATGCGGACTCTCGCGCTCGTCGGCTGCGCGCTCGCCCTCGCCGCGGTGCTCGGCGGTGCGGTCGTTGCCGCTGAGCCGAGCACCGGAACGCTCTCCATCGAGCGGGGAAGGGGTCTCGTCGTGCTCGAGCTCCGGGGGTCGGTGCTCGGGCGGCTCGCGAGCGGCACGGTCCGCGTCGTCGATACGACTCCTCGGGACCGCTTCCAGCCGATCGTGCTCGGCCGGAAGCTGACGCAGGAGCGCATCGGCCCGAGCCAGGTCGTGTACCGGGGCTTCGGGCTCCGCTTCCGACTCGTGGGAGGCGGCTATCGCGTCGTCATCCGCGGCGAGGGACTCTCGCTCTCCGCCGTCGGACGCGGGAGCGTCGTCCTCGTCGGCGACCGACGGCTTCCCACGGACGACGCCGGCGTCTACTCGCTCGAGGCCGACTGCAGCGAGCAGAGCGAGCTCTGTCTGCCGCTGCCGAGCACGCCCGAGCGGTATCCGATTCGGCCGCGTCAGAATGAGGGGGACGAGCTCACGCGATGAGACCGGACCAGCACACGATCCTCGTCGTCGAGGACGAGACCTCGATCGCCACCTTCATCGCGGCCTACCTGCGCAACGCGGGGTACGCCGTCCGCACAGCCGCGAGCGTGCGGGATGCCGTGAACGAGCTCGCGGCGGCGCAGCCCGCGCTCGTCGTCCTCGACCTGAACCTCCCCGACGGCGATGGCGTCGAGCTCTGCCGGCGCATCCGCAAGACCTCCGACGTCCCCATACTCATGCTCACCGCCCGCGACGACGACGTGGACAAGATCATCGGCCTCGAGGTCGGGGCCGACGACTACATGACGAAGCCGTTCAACCCGCGCGAGCTCGTCGCTCGCGTGAAGAGCGTCCTCCGGCGCGCGGTTCCCGATCGGCGCGTGCGCGCGTCCGAGGAGCTGCGCCACGGCGACCTCGTGATCAACGCCGGCAAGCGGGAGGTGCACGTCGGCGACGAGGAAATCCGTCTCGCTCCGAAGGAGTTCGACCTCCTGTGGGAGCTCCTCGACCACCGCGGGATCGTCCTCACGCGAGACCAGCTCCTCGAGCGGGTGTGGGGGTACACGTTCGCGGGAGACACGCGAACCGTCGACGTCCACGTGCGCCAGATTCGGCGCAAGCTCGGCGACGCGTCGCCGATCGTCACCGTGTGGGGCGTCGGCTACAAGGTCGCCTCCGAGCGGGCTCCGGCTCCGACCTCGTAGCGGTCTACGCTGGAGCCCCATGCTCGGGACGCTCCGGTTCCGTTTCACGGCGCTCTTCCTGCTCGCGGTGCTCGTCTTCGGGCTCGTCTCGATCGCCCTCGCGGTTCGCCTGTTCCAGGACGTCACGCGGACGCAGTCGTTGGAGGAGCTGCGCCGCGAGGCCCGAGGGATCACCGCCCTGTACGTGGCCGCGGCGCTCCGCTCGACGGACGAGGATCGACCGGCACCCGAGTTCGCCGCGGAGACGCTCGAGCTCGCGACGGGCGACGAGCTGTTCTACGTCGGAGCCTCGCTCTTCCCCGGCGAGCAGTTCGGGATCCGCCGCCTCTCTCGCGCCGACCTGGGCGCGGTCGAGCTCGACCGCGATCAGCTCGTGACCTTCGAGTTCACGCCGCCGGGAGAAGACCGACGGCTCGTCGCCGCCGCTCAACCCGTGCAGCTCGAGCCCGGGACCGAGCCGTTCGGGTGGCTCGTGGTCGCGAAGCCGGCGGCGGAGCTGCGCGCGCAGGTGCTGACCCTCCTCCGCCGACTGGCGCTCGCGCTCGCAGTCGGCCTTTTGCTCGCCGGGCTGCTCTTCTTCTGGCTCTCCCGGCGCTTGACCGAGCCGGTCCTCGCGCTAACACGGGCCGCGCAGGAGGTCGCCGCCGGCCGGTACGACATCGCGGTTCCCGAGGCGCGAGGCAGTGACGAGATCTCGCTCCTCAGCGATCGCTTCAAGGTGATGGTCGAGCGGCTGGCGGAGGCCGAGGAGCTGAAGCGCTCCTTCCTCATGTCGGTCTCGCACGAGCTCCGCACGCCGCTCACCGCGATCCGGGGGCACGTCGAGGCGCTGCGCGAGGGGGTCGTGACCGAGCCGGAGCAGGTTCGGACCTCGCTCGACGTCATCGCCGCGGAGGCCGGACGGCTCGAGCGGCTCGTCGGGGACGTGCTCGACCTCGCGAAGCTCCAGGCTCATCGCTTCACGGTGCGAAGCGAGGAGGTCGACGTCGGTCGGCTCCTCGACCAGGCGTACGGGGCCTTCGCCGAGGAGGCGAGGCGACGCGCGATCGACTACGCGCTCGAGTCGGTCGACGACCCGCCGGTCGTCGTCTCGGACGGCGATCGCGTGCTACAGGTCATCTCGAACCTGCTCTCGAACGCGTTTCGCTGGACCCCCGACGGCGGGCGCGTCGCCTTGAGGCTTGGCGTGGAGAACGGGCAGCTCCACGTGGACGTCGTGGACAGCGGGCCCGGCATCCCGCCGGAGCGGCAGGCGCGGATCTTCGAGCCCTTCGTCTCGCAGGACGCGGACGGCACGGGTCTCGGCTTGCCGATCGCGAGCGAGCTCGCGCGGGCGCTCGGCGGTCGCGTCGAGGTTCACTCCCACGGGAGCGGGAGTCGCTTCCGGCTCGTGCTCCCGCTCGAGCGCGCGGCCTGAGCGGCCTCAGGCCGCGGCCGCGTGCTCGACGGGGGCTCCGTCCTCGTCGTCCACCGGTGCCATCTCGACCGCCGGCGCCGTCCCGCGCTGCGCACTCTCGAGGCTCCGGAGTCGAAGATCGACGCCGTGCCAGCCCGAGCTGACGAGGTCGACGAGCAGCGCGAGGTCCTCGACGCGCGCCCGGCGCTCCGCCAGGAGCTCGCTCTCGATGCGCTCGAGCCGCCGAATGACGTGGTTCAGGAGCCCGCGGATCTCGGCGATGTGACGCCCCACGGGGAGCACTTCGGCTCGCAGTCCGTCGCGAACGGCTGCGCCGACCTGAGCCGGGATCGAGGCCTCGAGCTCCGCCGCCGCCGCCGCGAGGGACTCGATCTGCGCGCGGGAGCGCTCGAGCGCCGCCTCCACGCGCCCGTACTCCACTCGTCCAGAGCGGGCGGCGGCGATCCGCTGCGCCGCGCGCTCGAGGGCCGTCTCGTCCATGGGAAGCGAGGCTACTCTGCGCGCCGGATGGACACGGCGCTCCTCGACTACGAGCTCCCCGAGGAGCTCATCGCGCAGGAGCCGCTGCCACGACGCGACGAGTCGCGGCTCCTCGTGTACCGCCGCGCCGCCGGTCGGGTCGAGCACCGTCGCTTCTCGGAGCTCCCCGAGCTCCTCGACGGAGAGCTCGTCGTCGTCAACGACACGCGCGTCGTCCCCGCGCGACTGCGGGCGACGCGTGCGACTGGCGGGGCCGTCGAGGTGCTCCTCGTCGAGCGCACGGACCACCCGCAGACGTGGGAGGCGCTCGTCCGGCCGAGCCGCCGGCTACGAGCGGGGGAGCGGGTCGGCGCTGTCGAGCTCGTGCGGGCGCTCGGCGGAGGGCGTTGGCTCGTGCGGCTCGTCGGCGAGCCGGACGGCGAGCTCCCGTTGCCGCCCTACATTCACAGGCCGCTCGGCGACCCGGAGCGCTACCAGACCGTGTACGCGGACGAGCCGGGCTCCGCCGCCGCGCCGACAGCCGGTCTCCACTTCACCCCGGAGCTATTCGCTCGTCTGGCTCCGGCGCGGGTCACGCTGCACGTGGGCCTGGACACCTTCCGCCCCGTGCAGGCCGAGCGGGTCGAGGAGCACGAGCTCCACGGCGAGCGCTACCGCGTCGAGCCGGGAGAGTGGCGACGAATCGAGGCGGCCGAGCGCGTCCTCGCGGTCGGGACGACGACGGTGCGGGTGCTCGAGACGGTGGCGCGGACGGGCGAGCTCACCGGGCGAACCGAGCTCTTCGTCACCCCCGGGTTCGAGTTCCGGCGCGTTGACGCGTTGCTCACGAACTTCCACCTGCCGCGCTCGACGCTCCTCGCCCTCGTGATGGCCTTCGTAGGGATCGAGGAGACGCGGGAGCTCTACCGGCTCGCGATTGCCGAGCGGTACCGCTTCTACTCCTTCGGCGATGCGATGCTCGCGCTCTGATGCGGCGACGACGTGCCCGGGGAACATGCGCCGTTGCGAAGTCGGCACGGGTTCGTGTCTCCTGCGTCCGCCTCTCCGCGATACGCTCGACGCGGGTGGAGGCGCGGGGTGGCCCCGGGACGCGGTCGGCGCGGCGACGCCGGGGTGAGCGTGCCTGACGGCGCTCGTGACGTCTTTCGCGTCAGCGCCACAGACGGCGCGGCACGGGCAGGTGTCCTCGCGACGGCGCGCGGTGACGTCCCGACCCCCGCCTTCATGCCCGTCGGCACGAAGGCCACCGTCAAGACTCTGCACCCGGACGAGGTGCGCGCCCTCGGGGCGAGCATCGTTCTCGCGAACGCCTACCACCTCCACTTCCGTCCGGGCGAGCACGTGATCGAGGAGCTCGGAGGCCTGCACGCCTTCTCGTCCTGGAGTGGGCCGATCCTCACCGACTCGGGCGGCTTCCAGATCTTCTCGCTCCGTGACACGATCCTCGCGCTCGACGAGGACGGGGTCGTCTTTCGCTCCGTCTACGACGGCGCGGCCGAGCGCTTCACGCCTGAGGGTGCGGCCGAGATCCAGCGTCGCCTCGGCTCGGACATCGCCATGTGCCTGGACGTGTGTCTCCCGGCCGGGGCGCCGCGGGAAGAGCTCGAGCGTGCGGTGGCTCTCACCACGCGCTGGGCGCGCCGCCAGCTTGATGCGGAGCGCGCGCCGGGGCAGCTCCGCTTCGGCATCGCCCAGGGGGGGACGGATCGCGAGCTTCGCGAACGGTCGATCGCCGAAATCACGGCGCTCGCGTTCGACGGGTTCGCGCTCGGCGGGCTCGCCGTCGGAGAGTCACGAGAGGAGATGCTCGCCTGCGTCGAGTGGGCCGCGCCCTGCCTCCCCGCCGATCGTCCGCGGTACTTCATGGGGATCGGCGACCCCGTCGGCATCCTCGAGGTGATCGAGCGCGGCATCGACCTGTTCGACTGCGTGCTCCCGACGCGGACGGCGCGCACCGGCTCCGCGCTCACGTGGGCCGGGAGGCTCAACCTCCGCAACGCCGTCCACGCGCGCGACTCCCGACCGCTCGACGCCTCCTGCGACTGCCCGACGTGCGCGCGCTTCTCCCGCGCGTACCTCCGACACCTCGTCGCCCAAGACGAGATCCTGGGACTGCGACTCCTGAGCCTGCATAATCTGCGGTTCGTACTCGACCTGACCGCACGCGCGCGGGCGGCGATCGAGCAACGGACGTTCGCGGCGTTCAAGCGGGACGCGCTCGCACGGCTGGCCGACGCGCGGAAGGAGGAACCGTGGGCTTCCTGATCGTGATGCTGCTGATCCTCGTCGTCATGTACGTGCTGATGATCCGTCCGCAGCGCCAGCGCCAGCGCGAGCAACAGCTCATGATCGAGGGCGCCTCGGTGGGAGACGACATCCTCACCACTGGCGGGATCTACGGGACGATCACCGAGGCGGAGGGCGACGACCTCGTCGTCGAGATCGCGGAGGGGCTCTCGGTGCACATGACGCGCCGGGCGATCGCCGCTGTCCTCCCGCCCGAAGAGGAAGAGGAGGAGGAGCGGGAAGAGCCGGCCGCGCTCGGGGCGGGTGCGCCCGAGGAGGAGAACGCCGAGGAGGTCGAAGTTCTCCCCGGTGAGGCGGAGCGCGTCGACCACGAGGGCCACGAGGCCGCCCGCAGCGGATGAAGCGTGCGTTGCGCGCCGCGAAGATCGAGTTAGGGGCCGGTCGCGGCCCGGAGGGGCGCCGCTCGCCGCGGGTACTCTGAGGCGCCGACCGTGAACCGTCGCACCTCCCTCGTCGTCGTCCTCGCACTCCTCGCAGCGCTCGTCGCGGTGGCGCTCGTCGCGCTCCCGTCGTCGCCGTTCCACCGCTCGCCGACGCTCGGCCTCGACCTCCAGGGCGGGCTCGAGGTCACGCTCCAGGCAGTCCCGCCCGCCGACCGGGAGCTGACCGAGGAGGACCTCGACCGCTCCGTCGACATCATGCGGAACCGGGTCGACAAGCTCGGCGTCACCGAACCGGAGATCCGCAAGCAGGGCTCGGATCAGATCGTCATCCAGCTCCCCGGGGTGAAGGACCCGGAGACGGCCGCGGAGATCATCGGCACGACCGCCCAGCTCGAGCTCTACGACCTCGAGACGTCGTTGACCGGGCCGTCGATCTCCGCGCGAGGGTTCCCGGTCGAGCACCGGTCGCTGTACGAGCTGCTCTCGCGGGTGCAGTCCCGAGCGAGGGAGGGCAAGCCGTCCGCGTTCTACGTCGTCAACCCGAAGGCGAAGCGCGTTGTCAGCGGTCCTCATCCGACCGAGAAGGCCGCCCTCGAGCAGTACGGCGGCACGCTGCCCGCGGGCCGCGAGCTCTTCGCCGTTCCCGAGGGCACAGTCGTCATCACCTGCGGTGAGGGTGCCGTCGTCTGCCCCGGCGGTCCGCAGGGGAGCGGACTACCCCCGACCGAGACGTACTACTACCTCTTCACGTACAAGCCACCGGACGTCCCGCAGCTGACCGGCGAGGATCTGAAGCTCGACGGAACTCGGGCCGACTTCGACACGAGCCCGGGTGGCGGCAACCGCCCGATCGTGACGATGGAGTTCACGGACGCCGGCGGGAAGAAGTTCGAGGAGATCACCCGCAACCTCTGGATCCGCGGGAAGCTCCGGCAGGTGCCGCAGCACTTCGCGATCGTCCTCGACCGCGAGATCAAGACGTTCCCGCAGATCGACTTCACGGACAACTCGCTCTCCGGCGGCATCGGGGGCGGTCGCGCGCAGATCCAGGGACTCGAGTCCTATCAGGAGGCGCGCGACATCGCGCTCGTCCTCCAGACGGGCGCCCTGCCGGTCGAGTTCGAAGTCCTCCAGCGAACGGACATCTCGGCTACGCTCGGGAAGGACTCGCTCGCCGAGGCGTGGCGGGCGGCGCTCGGCGGTCTCGTCGCGGTCGCGATCTTCCTGCTCGTCCTCTACCGCTTCCTTGGGCTCGTCGCCGTCGCCGGCCTCGTGATCTACGCGGCGCTCCTCTACGCGACCATCCTCGTCTTCAACGTCACGCTCACTCTGCCCGGGTTCGCCGGCCTCGTCCTCACGTTCGGCGTTGCGGCGGACGCGAACATCGTCATCTTCGAGCGCATCAAGGAAGAGGTGCGCGCGGGGCGATCCGTGCGCGCGGCCATCACTCAGGGCTATCGGAAGGGCTTCGCCACCATCCTCGACGCGAACGTCGTGACGGCGATCACGGCGATGGTGCTCTTCGCCGTCGCGACGGCGAGCGTGCGCGGCTTCGCCCTCATGCTGCTCCTCGGCATCGCGCTCTCGATGCTCACCGCGATCCTCGCGACGCGCGCGATCCTCGGCCTGCTCGCCGGAATGGGGTGGATCGAGAACCCGAAGCTGATGGGCGCCACGGGCAAGGGCCTCCCGCGCTGGGCGCGCATCGACTTCATCGGCCGCCGCCGGCTCTGGTTCGCGGTCTCGGGCGCGGTGGTCGCGATCTCCGTCGGCGCGCTCGCCGTGAACGGCCTCAACCTCGGGATCGACTTCAAGGGCGGCACGCAGATCACCTTCGAGACGCCGCGGCCGGCGGCTCTCGAGGAGGTGCGGGCCGAGGCGGCGAAGATCGGGCAGGCGGGCGCCGTCATCCAGGGTCGCGGCGAGGCCGTGAACGGTCGCTACACGAGCTTCTCCATCCGCACGGAGACCCTGACCCAGTCCGAGCAGAACGAGCTCCAGCGCGAGCTCGCGCGCACGGTCGAGGCGCGCTCGTTCGGAGCCACGAGCGTCTCCGAGAGCTTCGGCCGTCAGATCTTGAACGCCGCGCTGCTCGCGATCTTCGTGAGCCTCCTGCTGATCGTCGCGTACATCTCCTTCCGCTTCCAGTGGAAGTTCTCGATCGGCGTCGTCGTCGCGCTCGCGCACGACATCGTGATCACGGTCGGCGTGTACGCGCTCACCTTCCGCGAGGTGACGACGGCGACGATCGCCGCCGTGCTCACAGTGCTCGGATACTCGATCTACGACACGATCATCATCTACGACCGCATACGCGAGAACATCCCGCTCATGCGGCGCGCGTCCTTCCGTGTGATCGGGAACGTGTCGCTGTGGGAGGTGCTGCCACGCTCGCTCGCGACGACGCTGTCGACGCTGCTCCCGGTCGCGGCGCTCTACTTCTTCGGAGGTGCGACGCTGCGCGACTTCGCGTTCGCGCTCCTCGTCGGGATCGCGGCCGGGTCGTACTCCTCGGTCTTCGTCGCTGCGCCGCTGCTCGCCTGGATCAAGGAGCGCGAGCCCGAGTTCGCCCGTCGTCGCGACGATCTCGGCGTCCTCGAGGGCGTGACTACGGTCGGAGGAACCGTCGCCGAGCGCTCGCAGGCCGTGGTCGAGCAAACCGAGCCGGCGGACGAGCCGGCTCCGGAGACGGCGCCTGCGCCTGTGCCCGCCTCGCCCGGCCCCGCTGCGACGACGTCGAAACGCGAGCGCCGGCGACAGCGCCGCGCCGCGAGGCCGCATGGCCGACCGCGCTAGCGACCCTGAGCGGGGACCGCTCGGGACGCTCGCGCTCGCTGGGATCGGGGCCCTTGTGCTCGCCGCCGACCGGATCGACGAGCTGGCCGAGGAGATCGCGGCGAGGCTCGGCGCCGACCGCGAGGACGTCCTGGCCGCCCTCCGCGAGGCGCTCGGCGGCGGGCGACGCGAGCTCGAGGAGCTCGAGCTGCGCGTCGCGCAGCTCGAGCATCGCGTACGGCTCCTCGAGCGCTCCTCGGGCTGACCGCTGCGAGGCAAGCTCCGCGGGCGCGCCGGCCGTGCCACACTGCCTCTATGCCCATCGAGCAGCGCGCGTCCGGGAGCCTCGGCCGCCTGTCCGAGATCGCGCAGGTCGCGACGCGTCACGGCTTCGGCTACGTCTTCAACCGGAACCGCCTCGGCGACCTGCTCGGCCGCAACGGCCGGGGAGCGGATGACACGTCGCCCTCGGATCGCGGACGCCGGCTCCGAGAGATGCTCGAGGAGCTCGGGCCGACCTTCGTCAAGTTCGGCCAGCTCCTCTCGACGCGGCCGGACGTCGTGCCGCCGGACATCGTCGCCGAGCTCCGACGTCTCCAGGACGACGTGAGCCCGATCGCGTTCGCGTCCGTCCGCGAGGTGATCGAGAACGAGCTCGACCTGACGCTGGAGCGGGCCTTCCTCGAGATCGAAGAGACTCCGGTGGCCGCCGCGTCGATCGGGCAGGTTCACCGGGCGCTCCTTCCGGACGGCCGCGTCGTCGCGGTCAAGGTTCAGCGGCCGGGGGCTCGGGAGCGGATCGACTCCGACCTCGGGCTCCTCTACCAGGCGGCGAAGCTGCTCCGCGAGCGCGTGAGGGCGCTCGAGTTCATGGATCCCCGCGAGATCGTCGACGAGTTCGCCCGCTCGATCCGCCTCGAGCTCGACTACGCGCACGAGGCGCGGAACGCGGAGGCGTTCCGGCGCAACTTCGCCGCCGACGAGGAGGTCGTCATTCCGAAGGTCGTGCGCGCGTATTCGAGCGCGCGGGTGCTGACGCTCGAGTACCTCGAGGGGACGAAGGTCGCCGACCTCGAGCTCGAGGCGCTGAGCGCCGAGGAGCGCCGGACGATCGCGCAGCGGATGGCCGAGACATGGATGACGATGGTCTTCCGGCACGGGTTCTTCCACTCCGACCCACACCCCGCGAACGTCTTCGTCCTTCCGACGGGGGCGCTCGGCCTCGTCGACTTCGGCCAGGCCGGGAAGCTCACCCACGAGGACGTGGCGCGAGCGACGCGGCTCTTCGTCGACGTCGCGACGGAGAACGTCGAGGCGCTCCCGCGCCGTCTGCGCGAGCTCGGCGTCCGCTACGCGCCGGAGCGCGAGCCCGAGCTCCGGGCCGAGCTGCAGATGCTCTTCGACCGCTACTACGGAGCTCGGCTCTCCGACGTCGATCCGGTGCAGGTGATCCGCGACGTCTTCCAGCTCATCTACGCGCTGAACCTGAAGCTGCCGTCGCGGTTCGTGATGCTCGACAAGGCCATCGCCACGCTCGCGTCGGTCACGCAGGAGGTGTACCCGGACTTCAACGTGTTCGAGGTCGCGCGCCCGTACGCGCGTCGGCTGCTGGCCGACCGCTTCCGGCCGCGGGTCGTCGCGGGACGGACCCGCGACGAGGCGCTCGCCCTCGCCTCGGTCGCCCGAGACCTCCCCTACCAGCTGTCGGACGTCCTCGAGCGCATGCGGGAGGGGACGCTGCAGGTGCGGATCGAGAACCCCGGGATCGACGAGATCGACGAGCATCTCGACCAGGCCTCGAACCGCCTCTCGGTCGCGCTCGTCGTCGCCGGCGGGCTCGTCGGGTCGGCGATCATCGGCGTCTTCGCCGACGAGGGGCCGCACGTCGCCGGCCTGCACTTCCTCTCCTTCCTCGGCTTCGTGCTCTCGGGAGCGTTCGGGCTCTGGCTCGTCTGGGGCATCGCTCGCCACGGCCGGCTCTGACGTCTCGCGGCGAGCCCGGACGGGCCCGTTCGGACCTGGCGGCTGAGGAACGGTTGTCGGCGATTCGCCGCAAAGGACACCTGGCGCGCCGCAGACGACGAGGCTAGCGTCGGAGTCGTGCCGAACGCCGTCCTCGTCGCCGAGCCCGAGCCCGAGACGCGGGCCTACCTCGGGTACCACCTGCGCGAGGACGGGTTCGAGGTGCTCGACTCGGCGCGTCGCAGCGAGACGCTCGAGATCGTCGAGCGGTTCCGCCCCGACCTCGTCCTCCTCGGCGAGGTCGACCTCTGCCAGCGGCTCCGGAGCGGGGAGCCGGGACGCACCTGGGATCGCAACGTCCCTGTGATCGTGCTCGCCGGCTCGTCCGACCCCGTCGAGCGCGTGCGGGCGCTCGACCGGGGCGCCGACGACGTCGTCGGGCGCCCCTTCGCCTACGAGGAGCTCCTCGCGCGCATCCGCGCGATCCTGCGGCGGTCGCGAGCCGGCGCGGAGCTCCTGTCCGCCGGTGACATCGTCGTCGACCGCCGTACGCGACGGGTCACCGTGCGAGGGAAGGCGGTCGCCCTCTCGGCCCGCGAGTTCGAGCTCGTCGCACAGCTCGCGACCGACCCCCACCGCGTGTTCACGAAGGAGGAGCTCCTGCGCGACGTGTGGGGGTTCCGCTCGAGAGGGCGGACGAGGACGCTCGAGTCGCACGCGTCCCGCATTCGCCGCAAGCTGCGGCTCGATCCGGCCGACTCGTTCGTCGTCAACGTCTGGGGTGTCGGCTATCGCCTACTCGAGTAGCCGGTCGCCGGCGTCGAGGGCGCCCTCGAGCTCGAGGAGCGCGACCTTGCGCTCGAGCCCGCCGGCGTAGCCGACGAGGCCTCCCGAGGAGCCGACGACACGGTGGCAGGGGAGCACGATCGGCATCCGGTTGCGGTTCAGCACCGTCCCCACGGCACGGGCCGCCCGCGGCCGACCGACGCGGGCTGCGAGCTCGGCATAGGTCACCGTCTGCCCGTAGGGCACACGGGCGAGCTCGCGGAGCACGGAGACCGTGAACGGGGGCAGGGCGCGGAGGTCGAGAGGGAGATCGAACGACCGCCGGCTGCGTGCGAAGTACTCGTCGAGCTCGCGGTGGACGACGCTCACGCTGCGGGGCGAGCGGAGCACCCGCGGCCCCGCGATGCGGGCCAGCCGCTCGAGGTCGCGCTCCGGCTCGGGGTCGAACGTGATCCAGGCCAGACCGCTCTCGGAGGCGGCGACGAGGAGATCGCCAACCGGCGACGCGAGCACGTCGAAGCCGACGTCGAGGAGTCGGAGCGCGTGCGCCGCCTCGCGGAAGCGCCGGTCGAGATCCGCAGAGAACGTCATCGGGCCATCCTCCTTCGGAGCGTGCGTACGCCCGACGAGGCGGCCTGACGGGCCGCCTCCGGGCTCGAGGCGAGCACGGCCGCGATCTGGTCGTAGCCGAGGTCGTAGCCGTAGCGGAGCACGATGGCGGCTCGCTCCCGAGGAGAGAGGCCGTCCGTGAGCTCGGCGAGCTCCTCGTACGCCGGCCGGACGTCCTCCGCTCCGTCCTCGGGCAGCTCGCCCGACGGGCGCGCCCTGCGGGCGACGTCGATCGCGACGTGGCGCGCGATCGTCAACACCCACGCGCGCAGGTGCTCGGCGTGGTCGAGCCGCGGGTAGGCCTGGAGCGCGCGGAGGAAGGTCTCCTGGAAGGCGTCCTCGGCGCGATCGGGGCCGACCCGACGGCGAAGGAAGCGCAGGACCTCGGATCGGTGCTCGGCGTAGAAGCGCTCGAACGGGGGGATCTGCACGCCCGCCATCATCGCGGTCAACGCGCCGGCCACGCGATCTGTGAGCATGGGTGCGTGCGCGCGGCGGTCGTCGGTCACGTCGAGTGGGTCGAGTTCCTGGCCGTCGAGGCCGTACCGCGCCCCGGCGAGATCGTGGGCGTGACCGAGTCGTGGGAGCAGGCGGGGGGCGGAGGCGCGGTCGCGGCGCTCCAGCTCTCGCTCCTCGCCGACTCCGTCGCGTTCTACACGGCGCTCGGCGACGACGAGCTCGGGCGGAGGGCGAAGCGGGAGCTCGAGGAGCGGGGGATCGACGTGCGCGCGTCGTTCGTCGAGCGACCCCAGCGGCGTGCGGTCACCTTCGTCGACGCGACCGGCGAGCGCACGATCGCCACGATCGGCCCGAAGCTCCACCCCCGAGGGCACGACGTCGTCCTTCCCTGGCACGAGCTCGCTCGCTGCGACGCCGTGTACTTCTGCGCAGGCGACGTGGACGCGCTGTACGCGGCGCGGCGGGGGCGCGTGCTCGTCGCGACCGCTCGCGAGCTCGGGACGCTGCGTCTCGGCGCCGTGGAGCTCGACGCGCTCGTCGCGAGCGCGAAAGACGAGGCCGAGCTCTACCGGGCGGGCGAGCTCGAGCCGGAGCCCCTCCTCGTCGTGAGCACCTCCGGCGCGCTCGGCGGCTGGGCGCAGCCGGGAGGCCCCTACACCGCTGCGACGCCGCCGGGCCCGGTGGTCGACGCCTACGGCGCTGGCGACTGCTTCGCGGCCGGGCTCGCCTTCGCGCTCGCCGCCGGAGCCGACCGCCCTCGCGCGATCGAGTTCGCCGCGCGCTGCGGGGCGGGGGCGCTCGTCGGTCGAGGCGTCCACGCGGAGCGCGTCGAGCTCTCGCCGCCGGCGAGCCCGCCGCCGGCCCTCGGCTGACCTGCGACGAGCGCGCACCGCGGCGGCCGCTCGGGGTTCAGAGGCTGCGTGGTCCGTGCTGGGGCGCTGGGGTTGCAAAGTGGAAGATAGTGGAGTAAGGTGGGGCATCGTGGGAGGTGCCCACGACACCCGATGTTCTACGGCGAGTACGAGCACACCCTCGACGAGAAGAGCCGGCTCACGCTTCCGGCTCGGTTTCGGCATGCGCTCGCGGGCGGCGTCGTCCTCACCCGCGGCCTCGAGCGGAACATCGACGTCTTCCCGCGCGAGAGCTGGGACGCGAGCGTCGCTCGCATCGCCGAGCTCGACTCGCTCTCCCGGGAGGCGCGGGAGATGAAGCGTCACGTCTTCGCCGGGGCCTCGCCGGCCGAGCTCGACCGGCAGGGGCGGATCCTCGTGCCTCCTCACCTCGTCGCGCACGCCGGTCTCAGCAAGGACGTCGTCGTCGCAGGCGTGCACGACCGCATCGAGATCTGGGATCGGGCCGAGTGGGCGGCCCGCGCCAGCGCGAACGAAGGGAGCGCGGCCGATGTTGCCGAACGTCTCGCGAACACGGGCCGCTGACCACGTTCCCGTCCTCGCGGCCGAGGTCCGCGAGCTCCTCGCCGTCCATCCCGGGAAGACGGTGGTCGACGCGACCTTCGGCGCCGGTGGGCACGCACGGCTGCTCGCGGCCGACCTGGATGGGCAGGGGAAGCTGATCGCGATCGATCGCGATCCGACCGTGAAGCCGTACGTCGACCGGCTGCGAGCCCACGCTGGAGGTCTCCAGCTCCGCTTCCTGCGCGGCGACTACGCCGTCGTCCTCGCGCAGCTCGCGGCGAACGGCGTGCGGGCGGATGCAGTCCTGCTCGATCTCGGCATCAGCTCGATGCAGGTCGATCGTCCGGAGCGCGGCTTCTCCTACGCGACGGATGCCCCGCTCGACATGCGAATGGATCCCTCCCAGGAGGAGACGGCGGCCGACGTCGTCAACACCCGGGACGAGCGGGAGCTCGAGACGATCTTCCGACGGTTCGGCGAGGAGCGCTACGCGCGCCAGATCGCACGGGGGATCGTCCGGCGACGTCGTCACAAGCCGCTCGAGCGGACCGGCGAGCTCGTGGACGTCGTGCGCTCGTCCATCCCGACGCCTGCCCGCTTCGGCGAGGGGCACCCGGCAAAGCGCGTGTTCCAGGCGCTGCGCATCGCCGTCAACGACGAGCTCGAGTCGCTTCAAGCCGGGCTGCCCGCGGCCTTCGAGCTCCTGCGCCCCGGCGGCCGTCTCGCGGTGATCTCCTTCCACTCGCTCGAGGACCGCATCGTCAAACGGTTCCTGCGCGAGCGGGCCCGTGGCTGCATCTGTCCGCCCGAGCTCCCGGTCTGCGTCTGCGGCCACGAGCCCGAGGCGAGGATGCTCACGCCGAAGCCGATCCGTCCGTCCGCGGACGAGGTCGCCGAGAACCCGCGCGCCGCGTCGGCGCGCCTGCGCGCGGCGGTCAGGATCCGATGACGACCCTCGCCCACGGCGCGCGTCGGCAGGCGACGGAGCGACGGAGCGCGGCGCGCCGGCGCGCTCGCCCGCGGCTCGCGCTCGGTGGCGGGATCCTCTGGATCGTCGTCTTCGCCGTCCTGCTCGCCGGGGTCGTTGCGGTCAACGTCGCGGTTCTCCGACTGAACGTCCAGCTCGACCAGGCGGGGCGCGACCGCTCCCAGCTCGAGGCAGACATCGCGACGCTCCGCTCCGAGCTGTCGAGCGTGTCCGCGAGCGCGCGGATCGAGAGCCGTGCACGCAGGGACCTCGGGCTCGTACCCGCCGATCCCGACTCGATCTCCTACGTCGAGCTCGCCCGGTGAGGAGAGCTTCGGCCTCGAACCGGCGCATCGTCGTCCTCGCGGCCCTGGTGCTGGCGGTGCTCGCCGTCGCCCTCGGCCGGGCCTTCTGGCTCCAGGTCGTCAACGGCGACGCGTACGCCGCGCTCGCGGTTCGCCAGCACCGCGAGACCGTCGTCGTGCCGGCGGCGCGGGGAACGATCCTCGACCGCAACGGCGAGCCGCTCGCGATCGGCCGCCAGGCGCTGACGGTGTACGCGAACCCCCGGCAGGTCGACCGGCCTCGGGACCTGACCCTCGCTGCGGCGGAGAAGCTCGGCGTCGATCCGGCGACCCTCTACCCGCAGCTCGTCGACCGCTCGCGCGGGTTCGTGTACGTCGCTCGGAAGGCAGACCCCCATGCGGCGCTCGCGCTCCAGGAGCTCGGCTTCTCGGGGATCGGCTCGTACCCGGAGGAGCTTCGCACGTACCCACAGCGGTCGGTTGCAGCGCACGTCCTCGGGTACGCGGGCCTCGACAACGTGGGGCTCGAGGGGCTCGAGCGCTCGTTGGAGAAGGTCCTCGCCGGGAAGCCGGGCTCGCGCACGATCGTGAAGGACCCGTTCGGACGGGCGCTCGACGTCGTCTCGAGCGTGCCCGAGACGCCCGGGCGCGCCGTGCGCCTCACCATCGACCACCAACTCCAGGCGAGCGCCGAGGGTGTCCTGCGCGACACCGTGCGGCGCTTCGGCGCGCGCGGCGCCTCGGCGATCGTGATGGACCCTCACGACGGCTCGATCCTCGCGATGGCCGTCGCCCCGGGGTTCGACGCCAATCGCTTTCCGCAGACACCCGCCGAGCGGCGGCGGAATCGGGCCGTCACGGACACGTACGAGCCGGGGTCGACCTTCAAGCTCGTGACGATCGCTGCGGCGCTCGAGGAGGGGATCGTCTCCCCGGAGACCACCTTCCGGCTCCCGCCGACGATCAGGGTCGCCGATCGCGTGATCCGCGAGGCCCACCCTCGGCCGACGAAGCGCTGGTCGGTGCGCGAGATCGTCGAGTACTCCTCGAACGTCGGGACGATCACCATCGCGCAACGGCTCGGGGAAGGAAACCTCGCCTCCTGGATCGACCGGTTCGGCTTCGGGAAGCCCACCGGAATCGACTTCCCCGGCGAGTCGGCGGGTCTCGTGCTCCCGCTCGAGGAGTGGTCGGGGTCGACGATCGGCACGGTTCCGATCGGGCACGGGATCGCGGTCACGCCGATCCAGATGGCGCGCGCGTACGCGGCGATCGCGAACGGCGGTGTCCTCGTCCGCCCGCACCTCGTCGACCGGATCGCCGGACGGCCGGTCGAGATGAAGCGGGGCCGGCGCGTCGTCTCCCGCGCGGTCGCGAGAGAGCTGCTCGCGATGCTCCGCGGGGTCGTCCTCGAGGGAACGGGCACGGAGGCTGCGATCCCGGGATACACCGTCGCGGGGAAGACGGGCACGGCGGCGAAGATCGACCCGAACGGGGGCTACTCCACCTCCCGCTACGTCGCCTCGTTCGTCGGCCTCGTGCCGGCGACGAAGCCTCGGCTCGTAATCATGGTCATGGTGGACGAGCCGAGCGCGTCGATCTACGGAGGCGTGGTCGCAGCGCCCGCCTTCCGGGAGATCGCACGCTTCGCCATGCAGTACCTCGAGGTGCCACCGGACGCGCTGCCCGAGCGTCGCTCCCGTCGCTGAGCGCGGAGGCCGTTCGTCTAGCCTGCCCTCGTGGAGCTCGACGCGCTCATCCGCGCGCTCGCTCCGAGCGAGGTAGTCGGCGAGGCGCCGGTCGAGGTCACCGACCTCGCCTACGACACCCGCCGGGTGTTTCCGGGCGCGCTCTTCTTCTGCGTCCCGGGGGCTCGAGCCGACGGTCACGAGCACGCGCAGACCGCTGTGGAGCGCGGGGCCGTCGCGCTCGTCGTGGAGCGCGCGCTGGCCGTCCCCGTCCCGCAGCTCGTCGTTCCGGACGCCCGGGCGGCGATGGCCGTCGCCGCGGACGTGTTCTTCGGGGAGCCGACCCGCGAGCTCGAGGTCGCGGGGGTGACGGGGACGAACGGGAAGACGACAACCGCCTTCCTCCTGCACTCGATGCTCCTGGCGGCGGGCCGCTCGCCGGGGCTCGTCGGCACGGTCGAGTGGATCGTGGGGGGCGAGGCGCGTCCAGCGCCCTTCACCACGCCCGAGGCGATCGACCTCCAGCGCCTGCTCCGCGAGATGCTCGCCGCAGGCAACCGCAGCGTCGCTCTCGAGGCCTCCTCGCACGGCTCGGCGCTCCGGCGTCTCGACCGCGTCCGCTTCGACGTGCTCGTCTTCACGAACCTCTCGCAGGATCACCTCGACTTCCACGGCTCCCTCGAGAGCTACTTCCAGGCGAAGCGTCGGCTCTTCGTCGGAGCGAAGCCGCCGCCTGCGGCCGTCAACGTGGGCGACGAGTGGGGGAGGCGACTGGCTCGGGACCTCGCGGACGCGCACCGCGCGCCGCTCGTCACCTTCGCCCTCGACGCCGACGCCGACGCCGACGTGCGGGCGGAGGGGCTCGAGCTCACCCCGCAGGGAAGCCGCTTCCGGGCGGCGGGGATCGAGATCGTGACGCCGCTCCGCGGGCGCTTCAACGCGGAGAACGCGCTCGGCGCGGTCGCGGCGGGGCTGCTCCTCGACCTCGCCGAGGACGAGATCGCCGCGGGCATCGCGGCGGTCGAGGAGGTACCCGGTCGGTTCGAGGTCGTGGACGAGGGGCAGCCGTTCACCGTCGTCGTCGACTACGCGCACACGCCGAGCTCGCTCCGCTCCGTCCTGGAGGCAGCGCGCGGCTTCGCGGAGGGGCGCGTGCTCCTCGTCTTCGGAGCCGGCGGCGACCGCGACCCGTCGAAGCGCGCGCCGATGGGAGAGGTCGCCCGCGAGCTCGCGGACGTCGTGATCGTGACCTCGGACAACCCGCGGTCCGAGGACGCGGTCGCGATCATCGAGGACGTGCTCCAAGGGGCAGGGGGCGAGGTCGAGGTCGAGCCCGACCGGCGCGCTGCGATCCGCCGCGCCCTCGGCCTCGCGGCCCCGGGTGACGTGGTCGTCGTCGCCGGGAAGGGGCATGAGCAGGGACAGGAGGTCGCTGGCGTGACCCATCCGTTCGACGACCGCTTGGTCGTTCGAGAGGCGCTGCGCGAGCTGGCCGGGGGCACCTCGTGATCCCGCTCGCGCTCGCCGAGGTCGAGGCGCTCTCGTTGGGCGAGCTCCGTCCCGGGGCCTCCGAGACGATCCAGCGTGTGGTCTCCGACTCGCGGGTCGCCGCGCCAGGCGACCTCTTCGTTGCGCTGAACACCGGCGTGCGCTACGTCGACGAGGCCGCGGCTCGCGGGGCGGCGACGCTCGTCCCGAGCGACCAGCAGGAGGCGCTCTTCACGCTCGCGCGACTCGTCCGCTCGCGTAGCCGCGCACGGGTGGTCGCGATCGTCGGCTCGGTGGGGAAGACGACGACGAAGGACATCCTCGGCGCCCTCGCCGCGCCGCACGCCCGCACCGTGTGGGCGGAACGGAGCGCGAACAACGAGATCGGGCTTCCGTTGACCGTGCTCCGCCTGGAGCCGGACACCGAGGTGCTCGTGACGGAGATGGGGATGCGCGGCGTCGGCCAGATCGCCGAGCTCTGCGAGGTCGCGCGGCCGGAGGTCGCCGTCGTGACGCACGTCGGCCCCGAGCATCTCGAGCTCCTCGGGAGCATCGAGCGGGTCGCCGAAGCGAACGCCGAGGCGATCGCCGCCCTCCCCTCCGGGGGGACGGCGGTGGTGCCGGCGCACGCGCCGGCGCTCGAGCCGTTCCTCGATCGGCGAGACATCACGTTGCGTCGGTTCGACCGCGCGGACGTCGAGCTCGAGGGCGCGCGGGGGCGCTTTCGGATCGACGGCCGCGAGCTCGAGCTCGAGCTTCCCTTCACGCAGCGCCACCTCGCGTGGAACACGCTCGCTGCGCTGCACGCGTACGCCGCCCTCGGGCTCCCGCTCGAGCGAGCCGCAGAGGGTGTGGGTGCGATCCGACTCTCGCCGTGGCGAGGCGAGGAGCTCCCGCTCCCGGGCGGGGGCGTCGTCGTGAACGACGCCTACAACGCGAACCCCGACTCGATGCGGGCGGCTCTCGAAGACCTCGTCGAGCGCGCCGGCGGCAGGCGCACGCTCGCCGTGCTCGGCGAGATGGCCGAGCTCGGCGCCGCCTCGGAGTCCTACCACCGCTCGATCGGCGAGCTCGCGAGCGCGCTCGGGATCGCGGTCGTCGGGGTAGGAGAGGCGGCACGGGCGTACGCTCCGGTCGCGTGGGCGCCGGACGCGGAGTCCGCGCTCGCCGTGCTCCGGGAGGTCGTGCGCCCGGGAGACGCGATCTTGGTGAAGGCCTCACGCGTCGTCGGGCTCGAAGGCATCGCAGAGGAGATCGCGAACATCGCGGGAGCATGGTCCCGGTCCTGATCGCGGGGCTGATCGCGATGGTCGCCGCCATCGTGATCGGCCCGACGTTCATCGAGACGCTGCGCGCGCGCAACCTGGGCCAGCAGATCCGGGCCGAGGGGCCCGCAGCCCACGTCGTCAAGCAGGGCACGCCCACGATGGGCGGGCTCCTCATCGTCGCCACCGCGACCCTCCCCTTCCTCGTTCTCTCCCGCTACACGGCGGAGGCGCTGACCGTGCTCTTCCTCATGCTCTCGTGCGCTGCGATCGGGTTCGCCGACGACTACCTCAAGCTCCGCCGGCGTCACTCGCTCGGGCTCCCCGGACGGTGGAAGATGGCAGGTCTCGTTGTCGTGACGGTGGTGACGGCGCTCTTGCTCCAGGAAGCGGAGACCTTCGACACCTCGCTCTACGTGCCGCTCGTCGGGCTCGACATCGACCTCGGTGTCTTCTACTACCCCTTCCTCTTCCTCGTCATCGCGGGCACCGTGAACGGCGCGAACCTCACGGACGGCATCGACGGTCTCGCCTCCGGGGTCGCGACCATCATGCTCCTGACCTTCCTGGCCATCGCGGGCATCTCCTGGCTCCGCTCCGGCGTCCCGGGCGAGCGCAGCGAGGTGTACCTCGACATCGCGATCCTCGTCGCCGCCCTGATGGGGGGGACGATCGGCTTCCTCTGGTACAACGCCTTCCCCGCGGAGGTCTTCATGGGGGACACGGGCTCGATGGCGCTCGGCGGGGCGATCGCCGGGTTCGCCGTGGTGACGGGCACGGAGATCCTGCTCCTCGTCATCGGGGGGATCTTCGTGATCGAGGTGCTCTCGCTCATCATCCAGGTCGTCAGCTTCAAGCGGACCGGGAGGCGCGTCTTCCTCATGGCTCCCATTCACCACCACTTCGAGATGAAGGCGTGGTCGGAGACGAAGGTGATGGTGCGCTTCTGGGTCGTGTGCGCCATCTTCTGCGCCTGCGGGTTCGCGCTCTTCTACCGGGACTTCCTCCGGTTCGTCGGCACGTGAGCGGATCGAGCGGGCTCCGGGGCGCGCGCGTGCTCGTCGTCGGGCTCGCCCGAAGCGGGCGAGCGGCCGCGGAGGCGCTCGTCGGCGCCGGAGCCTCCGTCGTCGGGTTCGATCGCGATCCGGCCGTCGACGCGGGGAGGCTCGGGGAGCTCGGCGTCGAAGTGCACGTCGAGAAGGAGGAGGAGACGCTGCTCCAGGGGATCGATCTCGTCGTGAAGAGCCCGGGAGTGCCCGGGGAGACACCGCTCGTGCGCGGCGCGCGCGAGCGCGAGATCCCCGTGTGGAGCGAGGTCGAGCTCGGCGCGAAGCTCCTCGCGAACCCGCTGCTCGGCGTCACGGGCACGAACGGGAAGACGACGACGAGCGAGCTCCTGGGGGCGATCTTCCGCGCCGCCGGCAGGCCGGTGGAGGTCGCCGGGAACGTCGGGCGGCCGCTCACCTCCCTCGTCGGCGCGATCGAGCGCAACGCGTGGATCGTGTGCGAGCTGTCGTCGTTCCAGCTCGAGGACGTCGAGACGCTGCGTCCGCGGGTCGCCGTCCTCCTCAACCTCGAGCCCGACCACCTCGACCGCCACGGCACCTTCGAGTGGTACGTGGACTGCAAGCTCCGCATCTTCGAGCAGCAGACCGAGGACGACGTGGCCGTCGTCCCGAGGGGCTTCGGCGCGGTTCCGGGCGGAGCGCGCCGGATCGAGTTCGGGGGTGACGACCCGCTTCCGGCGGAGCCGCGCATTCCGGGCCCGCACAACCGCGAGAACGCGGCCGCCGCGACCGCGGCGGCACGTGCCGCAGGGATCTCCGACGCTGCCATCGCCGAGGGATTGCGCTCGTTCCCGGGGGTGCCCCATCGCATCGAGACCGTGCGCGAGCTGCGGGGCGTTCGCTACGTCAACGACTCGAAGGCGACGAACGTCGCCGCCGCTCTGCGGGCGCTTGCCGCGTTCCCCCGCGCGCGCCGCCACGTCATCCTCGGGGGGCGCGGGAAGCGCGAGCCGTACGAGCCGCTCGCCGCGGCTCTCGGGCCGGACGACCGCGCATACCTCATTGGCGAGGCGGCGGGCGAGCTGGCAGAGGCGCTCGAGGCGGCAGGTCGCTCCTACGAGCACGCGGGCGACCTCGAACGCGCACTCGCCGCGGCTGCGCAGGCGGCGCGGCCAGGCGACGTCGTGCTCCTCTCGCCCGCCTGCGCGAGCTTCGACCAGTTCCGGGACTTCGAGCAGCGAGGTGACGAGTTCCGTCGCCTCGTGGAGGCGCTGGCGTGAGCTCGAGCGGGCACCTCGAGCAGCGGATCCTCGTGCTCGTGACGCTCGGGCTCGTCGCCTTCGGGCTCGTGATGGTGTTCAGCGCGACGTCAGCAGCAGCCGCGCTCGGGAACGGGAACCCGATGGAGTACCTCCAGCGCCAGGCCGTGTACGCGGTGCTCGGAGTCGCTCTCATGGCGGTCGCCTCGCGCATCGACTACCACCGCCTGCGCTACCTCGCCCTCCCGCTCCTCCTCGTCGCGCTCGGGCTCTGCGCCGCCGTGCTCGTCGTCGCGCCCGAGATCAACGGCGCGCGGCGCTGGTTCCTGCTCGGCCCGGCGAGCTTCCAACCTTCGGAGCTCTCGAAGCTCGCGCTCTGCCTCTTTGCCGCCGCCTACCTGGCGAGGCGTCGCGCGCCGCGGACGGTGGGGGAGCTCGTCAAGCCGCTTGGCCTCCTCACGCTCCTCCTCTCCGGGCTGATCCTGCTCGAGCCCGACCTCGGCACGACGATCACCCTGTTCGGGATGGTGCTCGCGATCCTCCTCGTGGCGGGCACGTCCCTCCGCCTGCTCGCGCTCGTGTCCGCGTTCGCTCTCGTTGCCGCCGCTGCCGCGATCTGGGCCGAGCCGTACCGGCGGGCGCGCTTCTTCAGCTTCCTCGACCCGTGGAGCGACGCGCAGGGCGCGGGCTTCCAGATCGTGCAGGCGATGATCGGAATCGGCTCGGGAGGCGTCACCGGGAGCGGGCTCGGAGAGGGGGTGCAGAAGGTCCTCTACCTCCCGGAGGCGCACACGGACATGATCTTCGCAGTCGTCGGCGAAGAGCTCGGGCTCGTCGGCTCGCTGCTCGTCATCGGAGCCTTCGCCACCTTCGCCAGCATGGGCTTTCGCATCGCGCTCCGCTGTCGCGACCCGTTCGGGAAGCTCTTGGCCACCGGGATCACCGCGCTCGTCTGCGGTCAGGCGACGGTCAATCTCGCGGCGGTCCTCGGGATCGCTCCGCTGACCGGGATCCCGCTCCCCTTCGTCTCCTACGGCGGATCGAGCCTCGTCGTGCTCCTCGCCGGGGTGGGGGTTCTCCTTAACATCGCCGGCAATGGAACGGTCGTCCGAGCTCGTGTGCCTCATCGCGGCGGGAGGGACCGCGGGGCACGTCCGACCCGCGCTCGCGGTCGCCGAGGCGCTCCGGGAGCGGGGCGTCACGGTGACGTTCGCCGGGTCGACCGGACGCGTCGAGTCGCGTCTGGTGCCTGAGGCGGGGCTCGAGCTCGACACGTTTCCCATCTCTGGGCTCCCGCGGCGTCCGGGGCTCGAGCTCGCACGGGCGCTCCTGCGCGCCCTGCGGGCCCCGTTCGCCTGCGCGAGGATCCTCGCGCGGCGTCGGCCGGACGTCGTTCTCGGTGGAGGCGGCTACGTCGCCGGGCCGATGGTTCTCGCGGCCCGGCTGCGGGGGATTCCGGCGGCGCTCACCGAGGCGGACGCCCACCTCGGTCTCGCCAACCGTCTCGCCGCGCCGCTCGCTGACCGGGTCTTCCTCGCCTACGAGATCGAGGGCCGACGGCCCCCGAAGTACCGCGTCGTCGGCCGACCGATCCCGCGCGCCCACCTCGGCGCGGACCGCACGAGCGCGCGACAGGCGCTGGGCCTGCCGGAGGGTGCCCCGGTGCTCGCGGTCTTCGGTGGCCTCGCCGGCGCGCGGGCGCTGAACGACCTCGCCGTCGAGGCCTGGGGGGAGGCGGGGCCGGCCGTGCTCCACATCGCTGGCGAGCGTGACTACGAAGAGCTCCGAGCCCGCGTCTCACGGCCCGAGTACGTGCTCCTCGCGAGCACCGATCGCTTCGGCGACGTGCTTGCCGCGGCGGACCTCGCGATCTCGCGTGCGGGAGGAACCGTCTGGGAGCTCGCCGCGGCGGGAACGCCTGCGGTTCTCGTCCCCTACCCACATGCGACCGCCGACCACCAGATGCTCAACGCGCGCGTCTTCGAGCGAGGAGGGGGCGCGGTCGTCGTCCCGCAGTCCGAGCTTCCCCGCGTGCCCGAGGTCGTGGCCGGGCTCCTCGCCGACCCGGAGCGACTTCGGGCGATGAGCGATGCGATGCGCGCGCTCGCGCGTCCGGAAGCGGCGGAGGAGATCGCAGACGAGCTCGTCGCGCTCGCGCGCTCGAGGAAGGCGAGGCGCCGTGCCCGCGCCTGAGCGCGGTAGCGACGCGCCTGGGGGCGCGGGGCCGCTCGCCGGCCGCCGCATCTACTTCGTCGGCATCGGAGGGGCTGGGCTCTCGGCGTACGCGAACATCGCCCGCGCGTGGGGGGCCGAGGTCGCCGGCTGGGATCTCCGGGAGACGATCTTCATGGAGACGCTCGGAGGTGTCACCATCGACCTCGGCCCCGTGCCCACGCCCCCGCCCGGGTTCGAGGTCGTCGTCTCCGCCGCGCACGTCGGCCGCGCCGACGGACGCTCGCGCGCGGACTTCCTCGCGGAGCTCGTTGCGCTCCGGCCGTCGATCGTCGTCGGCGGCGCCCACGGCAAGACGACGACGACGGCGATGATCGCATTCGTGCTCCGCGAGGTGGGGAACGATCCCTCGTGGATCGTGGGAGGCGTCGTCCCTCAGCTCGGAGGGAACGCGGGCGCGGGTGCGGGCTGGCTCGTCGTCGAGGGGGACGAGTCCGATCGATCGATCGCAGCCCTCCGTCCCCGCATCGCCGTCGTCACGAACGTCGACCTCGACCACCACGCCGTGTACGCGTCCCGAGCCGAGCTCGACGCTTTCTTCCGCGACTGGCTCGCGCGCGCGCCGCACGCCGTTCGTGGGTGGGAGCTCGAGCCGGCAGACGTCGAGCTCGCCGTACCGGGGGAGCACAACCGCCTGAACGCCGCTGCCGCGCTCGCGGCGCTCGAGCTCGCGGGCGTGCCGCGAGAAGAGGCTGCCCGGGCGCTCGCGCGGTTCACGGGCGTGGGGCGCCGTTTCGAGCTCGTCGGCGACGTCTGCGGAGTCCGGGTGTACGACGACTACGCGCACAACCCGGGAGAGATCGAGGCCGCGCTCCGCACCGCCCGCTCGCTGGCGCCGGCTCGGCTCGTCGCTGTCTACCAGCCCCACGTCTACGAGCGAACGCGGCACCTCCACCGGGAGCTCGGCGAGGCCCTCGGCCTCGCCGATGCGGTCGTGGTCACCGACCTCGTCGGCGCGCGCGATGCGCCGCGGCCCGGCGTCACCGGGAAGCTCGTCCTCGACGCCCTGCCGCGGCGCGTGCGTGCGGCCTGGTCGCCGACGCTCGAGGATGCAGCGCGCATCGTCCTCGGCTGGGCGCGCGAGGGAGACGTCGTGGTGACCCTCGGCGTCGGGGAGCCCTGGCGGGTCGCTCGCGCCGTCGTTGAGGGGCTGGCACGGTGAGCCGCGCGTCGAGCGGCCTCGTCGAGCGCGGCGTGCCCCTGTCGCGGCTGACGACCATCGGCACCGGCGGCCCGGCGGCAGCCTTCGCGAGGCCGCGCACGCTGGCGGAGCTCGAAGAGGCGCTCCGCTTCGCGCGGGCGAACGAGCTCGAGGTGGTGGTGCTGGGATTGGGCTCGAACGTGCTCGCAGCCGATCCGGGTGTCGACGCTCTCGTCCTGCGCTTGACGGGCGACCTCGCCCGCGTCGAGGTTCGCGGCGAGCGTCTCGTCGCAGGAGGCGGCGCGGCGAACGCGGTCTGCCTCCACGCCGCGCGGCGCGCAGAGCTCGGGGGCCTCGAGTTCGCCTGCGCGATCCCCGGCACCGCGGGGGGCGGCGTGCGCATGAACGCCGGCGCGTACGGCCGCGAGTGGGCGGATGTGCTGGAGGGGGCGCTCGTCGTGAGCGCGGACGGCGCCGAGTGGCGCTCGCCCGCCGAGCTCGGCCTCGCGTATCGCACGTCCGCGCTCCGGCCGGGAGAGGTCGTCGCGAGCGTCGAGTACCGACTCGAGCCTCGCCCGGAGGCCGAGATCAAGGCGACCGTCGCCGAGCTCGTCGCGGCGCGGAAGGCGACGCAGCCGACGAGCGCGCGAACGTTCGGCAGCGTGTTCAAGAACCCGCCAGGCGAGCTCGGAGCGGGGAGGATACTCGACCTTTGCGGCCTCAAGGGCTACCGGCACGGCGGGGCGGTCGTCTCGCCCAAGCATGCGAACTTCATCGAGAACGCGGGGGGCGCCACGAGCGCGGATTGCGTCTGGCTCATGCGCGAGGCGCGGCGTCGGGCTCGCGAGCAGTTCGGGGTCGAGCTCGAGCAGGAGGTCGTCTTCGTCGGTGAGCTCACGCTCGAGAGTTGACGTGCTCCACCCGGGGCCGATCGCAGGATCGACGCGTCGGGTGGCGAAACGGGTCGCATGGCCGGGGGACGATCCGAGCGCGGGGCGCGCCGGCGCGGACAGACGGGAAGCGTCGTCGTCCCGCTTCCCCGTGACGCCGGAGCTCGCCAGGCTCTCGCACGGGTCGTCCCCTCCGGCCGCTCGCTCCTGCTCGGGCTCGCAGTGCTCGTCGCCGCGCTGGGCGTCTACTGGCTCGCGCTCGCGTCCTCGCTCTTCGCCGTCGAGACCGTGCGCGTCGAGGGCACGGCGCCCGAGCCGGTCATCCGTGACGTCGAGCGGCTGACCGCCGATCTCGTCGGCACGAGCCTCGTCTCTCTCGATCCCGCCGCCGTCGAGCGGGATGTCCGCGCGCTGCCGGCGGTCGCCGGGGTCGCGGTCGACCGCGCCTTTCCGCACACGCTCGTCGTCAAGGTGGCCGCGGAGCGCCCCGTCGCGGTCGCCCGAACGGGGCTCTCGGCGTGGCTCGTGGCGGCGTCGGGAATGGTCATTCGGGAGCTCGAGCGCGGGACCGCGCGCTCGTTGCCGCGGCTGTGGCTCGCGAAGGACGTCCCCGTCGCCGCCGGGCGTCTGCTCCCGGCGGAGGCGCTGCCGGCGGCGCGCGCGCTCGTGCTCGCGCGCGAGGTGGGCCTGCGGCGGGAGATCGCTTCTGCGCGAATCGTCGACGAGCAGCTCACGCTCGTGCTCGGAAACGGGCTCGAGCTGCGCCTGGGGGAGGCGAGCGACGTCATGCTCAAGCTCGCGGTCGCCGCGAAGGTGATCCCGCTCCTCGATCCCGGAACCCTCTACCTCGACCTCAGCGTTCCCGAGCGGCCGGTTTCGAGCACCTTCAACTCTTAAGTTGAGGTTTAGACTCATGGCTCGCAACACGATTGACAAGACCGAGGAGGACGCCTACTCTCGGTGGCGAATGGGCAGCGAGACAGTCGGACGCTCGATGCGAGCTTCAACCTGAGGTGAGTCGAGACATGAGCAATCAGCTAGGGAGCTACCTCGCCGTCATCAAGGTGGTCGGCGTCGGCGGGGGCGGCTCGAACGCCGTGAGCCGGATGGTCGACGCCGGCGTGGCCGGGGTCGAGTTCATCGCGGTCAACACCGACGCTCAGGCGCTCGTCATGGCGGACGCCGACGTCAAGATCCACATCGGCTCCCAGGCGACGCGCGGGCTCGGCGCGGGCGCGGACCCGCGGCTCGGGCTCGCCGCGGCACAAGAGAGTCGGGACGAGTTGAAGGAGGCTCTCAAGGGCGCGGACATGGTCTTCGTCACCGCGGGCGAGGGTGGAGGAACCGGGACGGGGGCTGCTCCGGTCGTCGCGGAGATCGGCCGCGAGCTCGGCGCGCTCACGGTCGGGGTGGTGACCCGGCCGTTCGCGTTCGAGGGGAAGCTTCGCGCCGACCAGGCCGAGCAGGGAATCCAGGCGCTGCGCGAGAGCGTCGACACGCTCATCGTCATCGAGAACGACCGCCTGCTCCAGGTCGTGGAGCGCTCGACGCCGGTGACCGACGCCTTCCGCATGGTCGACGACATCCTGCGCCAGGGTGTCCAGGGCATCACCGACCTGATCACGGTGCCCGGGCTCATCAACCTCGACTTCGCCGACGTGCGCACGATCATGCGCGACGCCGGATCGGCGCTCATGGGCATCGGCGTCTCGCACGGCGAGAACCGCGCCGTCGAGGCGGCGAGGATGGCCATCTCGTCGCCGCTCCTCGAGACGACGCTCGACGGCGCGACGGGGATCCTCATCAACATCACCGGGGGCCCCGACCTCGGTCTCGCCGAGGTCGACGAGGCCGCCCAGGTCGTCACGAGCGCCGCCGATCCGAACGCGAACGTGATCTTCGGAGCCGTCATCGACGAGGCGATGGGCGACGACGTGCGCGTGACCGCGATCGCGACGGGCTTCGGCGGCCGTCCCCGCCGGAAGCGGGTCGAGTCGGCTGCGGGGGGCGAGCGCGAGCGGGCGCCCGCCTTCGCCGCCCCGAGCGTCTCCGACGTCGACATCGACATCCCGAGCTTCCTCAAGGACGACGACTGAGCCGAGTCGCGGCGGGTCGCCCCTGGGAAGGTCGTCAGGAGCCGGGACTAATGCCTAGCAGCCACCCGCGTGCAGCGATGCGCCGAACGCGGAGGCCTTTTCGAAAGGTGATCGGACGGCACCCCGATCCTGACGGAGCGGACCCGGTTTGAGCTGAATCGCCGTCGTATGACAGGACTACGGTCGTCGATGACGCACGATCGACGACACCGACCTCAGCGTCGCACCGCGTCGCCTGTTGCCGGGCGGAGGAGGTTGTGGGACACGGCGGTCAGGGGCGTTCTCGGAGCGCGCGCTCTCGAACAGCCTCCGTGATCGCGCAGACAGCCGTTTCCGTCGCTTCGTGCTCCCACACGCGAATGACAATCCATCCCTGCTCTGCCAGTCGTGCGTTGGTGTCAGCGTCTCGTTGGCGGTTGGCTGCGATCTTCTCGCGCCACCAGTTCGCGTTCCGCTTGGGCCAGGTGCCGTGGTGAGGGCAGCCGTGCCAGAAGCACCCGTCGACGAAGACGGCGATTCGAAGTCGCGGGAACGCAATGTCGGCGCGGCGTCGCAGGCCTGGTAACGGATAGTGAACCCGAAAGCGCAACCCACGGCGATGAAGCAGGGATCGAAGAGCAACCTCGGAGGCGGTATCGCGTTGACGCTGCGACTTCATCCGCCGCAGTGCGTCCGGCGAGGAAGCGGCTGGCGTGCCTCCTTCGGCCACGTCGCCAGTCTAGGACGATCTACCTCAGATCGACTTGAACGTCGTGTCGTACTCGTTTGCGACGCGCGTGATCATGTTGTCGTAGTAGAAGATGTCGCCGGGCGGTGGCGCCGGTGGCGCCGTGACGAGGGATACCGGAGTCGTGCCATCGTTGATCGCGGAGATCACGATGATGCCGAGGCCGTCGTAGCCCTCCGTCGCGCTCGCTGTGCGGCGAGGGATCTCGCGGACTTTCGCAACAACCGCAGCGGCCGCAGCCGGTTGTGAGTGCTTCGACAGCACGACCTCCGCTCCAGGAACCTTGTTGAGATCAGGGCTCACGAACGTCGACGCGGCGTTGATCATCACCAGTCCGACGGCGAGCGCCTGCCGTGACGCTCCATGGATTGTCTGGTGACTTGAGTTGAGCTCGTCGTACAGGCGAGGGAGCGCCTTGACGTGTTCGGTCATCGCCGCTTTGGCTTCGAGAGCCATGAGCACCGCGCCGACCGGCGCGCGCCGCAGCTCTGGCAAGGTCGCTAGTCTCGCCGCCTGTGCGCTGTCGAGGACGACACGGTAGCGCCGAGCGAGATCGGCGAGCGTTTCCTTCGTAGTCGGCCCCGAGGGTCGTGCGACTACGAGGTCGAGCACCTTCTTTCTTGCGGTTGCGAAGTCGCGCAACTCGTGGTTGATACCGAAGACGATCTTGCCGCTCCTGGCGTGACTGCGCATGAGCGCGCTGTGCTGCAGGAGGTCGAACAGAACCGCCCAGCACGCGACCTTGCTGTGGAGGTCGGAACGGGAGTGGTACTGCCACGGCGTCTTCGACGGCCCGCGCGGCTGCGGGACGGACAGGCTCGACACGATGATATCCGGCCCGTCCACGGCCCTAACTCTCTACGACTCGGAGCCTCGTGCTCCTGCCCCTCGCGCGCTGAGCGCCGCTGCTATGCGAAGAGCGGCTCCGGTTGAACCGTTGCCAGATGGGCGGCGACGTCGTCTAGGAATCCTGCAGGGAAGTTGAGTGATGACCGCCGGGTGCGTCGAAGGAATCCCAGGGTCGCGCGTTCCGAGAGAGGCAGTGGGTCGAAGCGAAGGAACTCTGCAAGGTGGTGATACTCATGGCAGACGGGCCACGCGGACAGGTTCGCTCGACAAACGACGCCGTTTGCGCCCCAGGCTGCCTTGGGCCAGGGCGCTCCCGGAGGGAGTGATTCGTCTTGCGATCCGTCGTACGGCTGAGGATCTCGCAGCCGGGTGCCCAGCCAGTACGCGACGGGCACGCTGACAGCGTTCCCGACCAACCTCCACCGAGAGCCCTCCCTGCGTTGATTGTCGGAGGCGGGCGCAGTCCAGTCGGCCTCGAAGCCCTGAAGTCTTTCGGCATCGCGGAGATCCGGCGTCGCTATCAGGCCGTCCGGGAACCTGATCGCCGGTGCGGACGGGATCCCGATCGTCGAACCGCCCTTGAGAGTCGGGATGGCGTCCACAGCCCATCCGAGGCCGCGGATTCCCTCTGTCCAGTAGAAGCCACATGCGACTTCCGAGTGGTGTGGCCACACGGGTTCGGGCTCATTCCCCACGAAGAGCACTTGTCGAGGATCCTGAGAGCGAGAGGCAAGGAGAACCACACGCTGTCGCCGCTGCGGGAGTCCGAACGCGCGTGTGTCGACAACTCTGTACGCCCAGCTGAAGCCGAGTCTCTCGAGGGAGCGGGTTAAGAATCGCATCGCTTCGCCGCGATCGAGCCTCAACATGAAGGGGACGTTCTCGAGGATGAGCCAGAGAGGATCTGCTCGTTCGACGAGACGGAAGACCTCGGCTACGAGACCGGAGTTGGCACCCCGAATGCCCGCCGTGCGCCCCGCCTGACTCAGGTCTTGGCACGGGAATCCCGCGGCGCAGATCCCAGCGTCGGGGATCGATTCCAGTTCGCGAATGTCGGCGATGAGAGGGACCCCCGGAAAGTGCGTGCGCAGCACCCGCTGCGCCGCTGGATCGATCTCACACAGGAGTTCCGTTCGATGTCCCGCCTGATGGAGGCCGACCTCGATGCCGCCGATGCCGGCGAACAACCCGACAACGGAGAGGCCCTGCTCCCGCCCGGCAGACGATCGGGTATGTGCTAGGCCGGAGAGCACGAAGTGATCGTAGAGGGCGCGGATGATGATGGGAACATACGTTCGTACCTTAGTTTCCGCGTCGGACAGACCTGAGCGTGTTGGTCGAGCTGAGCCGAGTCGCGGCGGGTCGCCGCGGTAGGCGCGCTCGAGTGCCCCGAAGGGGCTAGAGTCGCGTCCGTGGAGGCGACCCTCTCGCGCACGCCGCTCTACGCGCGGCACCTCGAGCTCGGGGCGCGCATGGTGCCGTTCGCAGGCTACGAGATGCCCGTGCAGTACGAGGGCGTCATCGCCGAGCACCGGGCCGTGCGCGCCGACTGCGGCGCCTTCGACGTCTCGCACATGGCCGAGCTGCACGTCGACGGACCCACCGCCGGCGCCTTCCTCCAGTCCGTCCTCTCGAACGACGTCGACCGGCTCGAGGACGGCCGGGCGCAGTACACGCTCATCACGAACGAGCGGGGCGGGATCGTCGACGACGTGATCCTCTACCGCTTCGCCTACGGGCAGTACCTCGTCATCGCGAACGCGTCCAATCGGGCGACCGCCTACGCGTGGCTGAAGGAGCGCGAGCCGCGCGGGACGGAGGTGCGCGACGCCTCCGACGAGTACGCGCTCGTCGCCGTCCAGGGCCCTCGCTCCCTCGAGCGGCTCGGTCTTCCCGACGCGAAGCCGTTTACCCACCGGATGGGCGAGCTCGACGGCATCGAAGTGCTCGTCTCGTACACGGGGTATACGGGCGAGCGAGGCGTCGAGCTCTGCTGCGCCGTCGAGGACGCCGCGGCGCTCTGGGACCGGGTGCTCGAGCGGGGCGCCGTCCCGTGCGGGCTCGGTGCCCGTGACAGCCTCCGCCTCGAGGTGTGCTATCCGCTGCACGGCGCGGACATCACCCCCGAGACCGACGCGATCTCGGCCGGGCTCGAGTGGGCGTGCGCGCTCCATACGGACTTCACGGGTGTCGCCGAGCTCCGCCGGATCGCCGAGCACGGGCCCGAGCGGAGGCTCGTCCCCTTCGTCATGGAAGAGAAGGCGATTCCCCGCAAAGGCATGGCGATCTTCGGAGGCGGGGAGGTCACCTCGGGGACGCACTCCCCGATGCTCGACCGCGGAATCGGGCTCGGGTACGTCCCGGCCGCCTCGGCCCGCGAAGGGGCGGAGCTCGTGATCGACGTGCGCGGGAAGCCACGTCGTGCCCGCGTCGTGTCCAAGCCGATCTACCGGAAGGGAGCGTGAGTTACGTGCCAGCGAGCGAGAGCTACCCCGACGACCTCCTCTACCACCCCGAGCACGACTGGGCCCGGATCGAGGACGACGAAGCCGTGCTCGGCATCACCTGGTTCGCCCAGGACTCCCTCGGTGAGCTCGTCCACTACGAGCCGCCGGAGGTCGGAACGACCGTCGCCAAGGACGCTCCCTACGGCGAGATCGAGTCCGTGAAGGCGGTCTCGGACGTGATCGCGCCGCTCTCGGGCGAGGTGCTCGAGGTGAACGCGAAGGCGGTCGAGGAGCCCGAGATCGTCAACGACGACCCCTACGGCGAGGGGTGGCTGATCCGCATCCGCATCTCCGATCCGGACGAGGCGGACGACCTCCTCGACGCGGATGCCTACCGCGCCCTCGTCGCGGAGCAGTGAGCTACCTCTCGCTCACCGACGCCGACCGCGAAGCGATGCTCGCCGCGATCGGCGTCGCGTCCGTCGACGAGCTCTTCGAGCAGGTTCCGCCGGGTGTTCGGCTCGGACGGGAGCTCGACCTGCCGCCGGCGCTCGGGGAGGCCGAGCTCGCGCGACACCTCGAGCAGCTCGCCGCCCGGAACGTGCACACGGGCGCGGAGCTCTCCTTTCTCGGCGCCGGCATCTACGATCACTACGTCCCAGCCGTCGTCGACGTCGTCCTCTCCCGCGGGGAGTTCCTGACCGCGTACACGCCCTACCAGCCGGAGATGAGCCAGGGCGTGCTACAGGCGATCTTCGAGTACCAGACGGTGATCTGCGAGCTGACCGGGATGGACGTCTCGAACGCGTCCGGCTACGACGGCTGCACGGTGGCGGCCGATGCGTGCTTCGTCGCGAAGCACGCGCGGCCCGACCGGCCGAAGGTCGTCCTCGCGGAGACCCTCTCGCCCCAGGTGCGCCAGGTCGTGAAGACGTACGCGCCCGGCTTCGGCCTCGAGGTCGTCGAGGTACCGCACCGCGGAGGCCTCACCGACCCCGACGAGGTACGAGCGGCGGCGTACGGCGCTGCGGCGGTGCTCTTCCAGCAGCCGAGCTTCCTCGGCTGCCTCGAGCCGGCGCCCGAGCTGGCGGCGGCCGCGGCGGAGGCGGGCGCACTCCCGATTGCGCACATCGACCTCCTCTCGCTCGGCGTGCTCGAAGCCCCCGGCGCGTACGGCTGCGCGCTTGCGATCGGCGAGGGTCAGTCGGCCGGGAACTGGCAGTCGTACGGCGGCCCGCACTACGGCTTCTTCGCCGCACGGGACGAGTTCCTCCGGCGGATGCCGGGGCGGATTGTCGGCCAGACCGTCGATGTGGACGGTCGGCGCGGGTTCGTCCTCGCGCTCCAGACGCGCGAGCAGCACATCCGGCGCGAGAAGGCGACCTCGAACATGACGACGAACCAGACGCTCCTCGCGCTCGCCGGTCTCGCGACCCTCTCCTGGCTCGGCCCGCAGGGGTTGCGCGAGGTGGGGGAGACGTGCCTTGCGCTCGCGGCCTACGCGCGCGAGCGGCTGCCGCTCGAGCCGGCCTTCGAGGCGCCATCCTTCAAGGAGGTCGCGTTCCGCACGCCCATCCCCGCGCGCGAGGTCGTCCGCCGCGCGCGCGAGCGCGGCGTGCACCCCGGCTACGTCCTCGGGCGCGACTACGAGGGGATGGACGACGTGCTCCTCGTCGCCCTGACTGAGAAGCGCACACGCGAGGACGTCGACCGTCTCGCGGAGGTGCTCGAAGAGGTGTGCGCGTGACCACCGAGCCGGGACGCGCGTGGCAAGACGTTCCGCTCCTCTTCGAGCGGTCGCAGCCCGGGCGCCGTGCCGGACGACCGCCCCGGACGGACCTGCCCGTTCCGGAGATCCCCGAGAGCCTGCGCCGGGCGCGGCCGCCGCGGCTGCCGGAGCTCGCCGAGCCCGAGCTCGTCCGCCACTTCACGGCGCTCGCCGACCGCACCTTCGGCGTCGATACTGGCTTCTACCCGCTCGGCTCCTGCACGATGAAGCACAACCCCCGCGTCCACGAGCGGCTCGCCGCGCTCCCTGGCTTCCGCGACCTGCACCCCCACCAGGAGGACGACGGTGCTCAGGGCGCGCTCGAGCTCATGTGGCGCCTCCAGGAGATGCTCGCCGAGATCGCCGGCCTGCCGGCCGTGACGCTGCAACCGGCAGCCGGCTCGCAGGGGGAGCTCACGGGCCTCATGCTCATGCGCGCGTACTTCGCCGACCGGGGAGAGGGGGAGAGCCGCGACACGATCATCACCGCCGACACGGCGCACGGCACGAACCCCGCCAGCGTGACGATGTCGGGCTACAAGCTCCAGAAGGTCGCGACGGACGCGCGCGGGAACCTCGACCTCGACGATCTCCGCCGGCTCGTGAACGAGCGCACCGCCGGGCTCATGCTCACGAACCCCTCGACGCTCGGCCTCTTCGACGAGGGGATCGAAGAGGTCGCGGAGATCTTCCACGACGCGGGCGCGCTCCTCTACTACGACGGGGCGAACCTGAACGCCGTCGTCGGCATCTCCCGGCCCGGCGACATGGGCTTCGACATCGTCCACTACAACCTCCACAAGACGTTCTCGCAGCCGCACGGCGGGGGCGGGCCGGGAGCCGGGCCGGTCGCAGTGCGCGACACGATCGAGCCGTACCTGCCCGTGCCGAGAGTCGTCCGCGACGGCGACCGCTACCGGCTCGACCACGAGGCGCCGAAGTCGATCGGGCGCGTACGCGGGTTCGCGGGGCCCTTCGGCGTCTTCGTGCGCGCGTACGCCTTCATCCGGGCGTACGGGCCTGCCCTGCGGGAGATGTCGGAGGTCGCGGTGCTGAACGCGAACTACCTGCTCGCGCGTCTGCGCGACGTCTACGAGCTCCCCTACGACCGCCACTGCATGCACGAGTTCGTCCTCTCCGCGCGGGGGCTGAAGCGCGACCACGGCGTCACCGCGCTCGACGTCGCGAAGCGGCTCATGGACTACGGGATCCATCCGCCGACGATCTACTTCCCGCTCGTCGTCCCCGAGGCGCTCATGATCGAGCCGACCGAGACGGAGCCGAAGGAGCGGCTGGACGGGTTCGTCGAAGCGATGCGTGCGATCGCCCGCGAGGCGGCCGAGTCGCCGGAGGTGCTGCACGAGGCGCCGCACGGCCGCCCGGTCCGGCGCCTGGACGAGGTGCGGGCGGCGAAGGAGCCGATCCTGCGCTACGCGTTCGAGGAGCCCGCGGTGGAGCGGGCCGCGCGGAGCTGACGCCCTCGCACCGTGACCGCGAGCTGGCCGCAGGCGGCCTCGATGTCGCGGCCGCGGGTGAGCCGCACCGTCGCCGGAATGCGCGCGCGCTCGAGGACGCGCTTGAAGCGCTCGATCGCATCGCGCGAGGAGCCCTCGTAGCGTCCGGTCGGGTTGTAGGGGATGAGGTTGACCTTGAACGAGCGGCCGTCCAGGAGCGCGGCGAGGGCGCGCGCGTCCTCCTCGGAGTCGTTCACGCCGGCGAGCATCACGACCTCCACGAAGACCTTCCTCCGGCGGAGCGCGACGTAGCGGCGGCATTCTGCGAGCACGTCGGCGAGCGGGTAGCGGTCGTTCACCGGCATGAGCTCCGAGCGCTTCGCCGGGTCTGCCGCGTGGAGCGAGAGGGCGAGGCGGATCGGGTGCGCGACCTCGTCCACGAACCGTCGCAGCCCGGGCAGCCAGCCGACGGTGGAGATCGTCGTCCGCCGGTGCGTGATCCCGAGGTCGGGCAGGCGATGGGCCGAAGCGAGCACGTTCTCGACGTTCAGGAACGGCTCGCCCATCCCCATGTAGACGGCGTGGCTCACGGGCTCGCGGCGGCGGAAGTGGAGCGCCTGGTCGAGGATCTCGGAGGCCGTGAGGTTGCGCCCGAAGCGCATCCGCCCGGTGGCACAGAACGTGCAGGTGAGCGGGCAGCCCGACTGCGAGGAGAGGCAGAGCGAGCGGCGCCCGTCTCGGTAACGCATCAGCACGGCCTCGACGGGGTGGCCGTCGTGCGTGCGGAAGAGCGTCTTCACGGTGCCGTCGCGCGAGACGCGCTCGGCGACGACCTCGAGCGTCGAGAACGGCACCTCCTCCTCGAGGGATCGACGGAGCCTCTGCGGGAGCGTCGTCATCTCCCCGTAGGAGGCGGCTCCGCGCGAGGTCCACTCCCACACCTGACGGGCGCGATAGGCGGGCTCGCCGCGCTCGGCGAGCGTCCGTTCCAAGAGCGCGAGATCCACGTCCGCACGGTAGCGTCGGGACCGTGATCGACCTCCGCTCGGACACCGTCACGACCCCGACGGAGGGGATGCGCGCGGCGATCGCGGCCGCGGCGGTCGGCGACGAGCAGAAGCGCGAGGACCCGACGGTGACCGCCTTACAGGACCGTGTCGCCGCGCTCCTCGGCCACGAGGCAGCCCTCTTCCTGCCCACGGCGACGATGGCGAACCAGATCGCCCTCAAGCTCCACGGCCGGCCCGGCGACGTGCTGCTCGCCGAGGAGACGTCGCACGTTCTCGTCTACGAGTACGGCGGCGTCGCGGCCCACGCCGGGCTCCTCACGCGGGGGCTGCCCGGCGAGGGGGGCCGGCTGCGCGCGGAGCAGGTGCGGGCGGCTGCGGCGCCGAGCACGAAGGCGGCCGACCAGCGCGCGACTGTGCTCTCGCTCGAGGACACGCACAACAACGCGGGCGGACGGGTGTGGCCGCTCGACGAGCTCGACGCGGTCGTCGAGGCCGCCCGCGAGCTCGGGCTCGCGCTCCACCTCGACGGGGCGCGCCTGCTGAACGCGGCGACGGCGCAGGGGGTCGAGCCCGCACGTATCGCCTCCCGCTTCGACACGGTGACGCTCTGCCTCTCCAAGGGCCTCGGCTGCCCGCTCGGCGCGCTGCTCGCGGGCTCGGAGGAGCTCCTGGGGCGAGCCTGGCGCGAGAAGCACCTCTTCGGCGGCGCCATGCGTCAGGCGGGCATCGTCGCGGCCGGGGGCCTGTACGCGCTCGACCACCACGTCGGGCGGCTCGCCGACGACCACGTGAGAGCGCGGCGGCTAGCGGAGGCACTCCACGCCGCGGGCGTGCCGATCGACCTCGAGCGTGTGGAGACGAACTTCGTCCAGATCGACCTTGCCCCGCTCGGGCTGGGGAGGGACGAGGCGCTCGCGCGGCTCCGGGAGGCGGGGGTCGGTCTCTCGGCGACGATCCACCCGACCGTGATCCGTGCCGTGACGCACCTCCAGGTGAGCGACGCCGACATCGCGGACGCCTCGCGTCTGATCGGGGAGACGCTTCTTGCCTGATCACACCGTCCGACGCGGGCGCCGCGGACACGCCCTCGCCGCCACTGCCTGAAAACACGCGGTTTGTCAAGTCTTGCGCACGCTTGCCCGCGGCGCACACAATCGGCTCGTGGACAACGCGACAGTCGAGACGTCGATCCCCCTCCGCGTCCAGGACGAGGTCGAGTGCCGTCACTGCGACGTGCACTGCGAGAAGGTGGTCCACCCGGGCGCGTGCCTGCGGACGGGGTGCCCGTTCGTCTACTCGTACGAGGCCTGGGGGCATACGTACATGGGGTGCCTGCAGAAGGTCTTCGACGTCGAGATCGACCTCGAGCTCCTCCAGCGCGCCGAGCGCAGCCGCACAGGGTTCGGCGCCGTTCGGGCGCGGCGGGCGCCGCTCCCGATGTGCGAGACCGAGGTGCTCGAGACGTACCCCCAGCGCGCGGACGAGCTCGGCTGCCGGAATCCGGAGTTCCACGAGCTCCCCGCCGAGCGCGCGACGTTCCGCGTGTTCGCGACGCTCAGCGACTGAGGCGCAGGCGGCGCGCCCAGCGCCGCCTCCCGCGACGGTGGAGGTCGCGCATGCGCGCGAGGTCGGTCGCGTCCTCCCACGTCTCCGTAATCGCTGGCAGGTCGGCGAACGCCGGGTGGCCGAGGAAGGTCGCGAGCCCGTCTCCGAGGAGGCCGTGGCCGACGCGATCGTGGCGGTCGCGGTTCGAGCCGAGCGGAGTCTGCGAGTCGTTGACGTGGAGCGCGCGCACTCGGTCGAGCCCGATCCGAGTATCGAGCTCGCCGAGCGTGGCCTCGAGCGCCGCGGCGTCGGAGACGTCGACTCCCGACGCCCACAGGTGGCACGAGTCGAGGCAGAGCCCGAGGCGGGGATGACGATCGACCGCATCGCAGAGCGCCGCCAGCTCGTCGAGGGAGCGCCCGATCGTCCCACCCGCACCGGCGGTGTTCTCCACGCAGAGCCAGAGGCGCTCGCTCGTCAGCTCGAGCAGGTCGCGGAGCGCGCCCGCGACGACCGCGACGGCCTCCTCGAAGCCGTACCCGAGGTGGGAGCCGACGTGGAAGACGACGGCGTCCGCCTCGATCGCCCGGGCGGTCTCCAAGGTTGCCCGCAAGGCGACGACGGACTTCTCGCGGATCTCGGGGTCGCGGCTCGCGAGGTTCACGAGGTAGAGCGCGTGGCATGAGACGTGGCCCACGCCGGCCGCCTCGCGGCGCTCGCGGAAGCGCGCGAGCTCCTCTACCGAGTACGTGGTTGGCTTCCACATGCGCGGGCTCTGGGTGAAGACCTGGACGGCGTCGCCGCCGACCTCCGCGATCCGGTCGATCGCGTTCGAGATCCCGCCCGCGGCGGACACGTGGGCGCCGAAGAGCACGGGTGGGATCGTAGGGGCGGAGCAAGCGGTTGGGGGCGAGGCCGTCGGGGCGACCCTCGAGCCGCCCGCGTGGAGGAACGACGAGGGGGCGAGGCACCCGCGCCCCTACACTCCCGTCGTGTCCGTCCGCGTCCGCATGGCGCCCTCGCCCACCGGCTTCCTCCACATCGGCGGCGTTCGCACGTTCCTCTTCAACTGGCTCTTCGCCCGCGGGCGTGGCGGCGAGTGCCTCCTGCGGATCGAGAACACCGACACGAGCCGCGAGGTTGCCGAGTCGGTGGCGCAGATCGAGCGTTCGCTGCGCTGGCTCGGGATCGACTGGGACGGCGAGACGACGTTCCAGCTCGACCGTATGGGGCGGGCGCAGGAGGAGGCGCGACGGCTCGTGGCCGAGGGCAAGGCCTACGAAGACGAGGGGGCGATCCGGATCCGCATGCCCGACGAGGGCGTCGTCGGCTGGGAGGACGCGATCAAGGGTCGGATCGAGTTCCCCGCCGCCGAGCTCGAGGACCTCGTGCTCGTCCGCTCCGATGGCCGGCCGACGTACAACTTCGCCTCGCCGCTCGAGGACTGGCTCGACGGCATCACGCACGTGATCCGGGGCGACGACCACGTCTCGAACACGCCGAAGCAGCTCGTCGTCCTGCGCGCGCTCGGCGCCGAGCCCCCGGTCTATGCGCACGTGCCGAACGTCTTCGGGGGGGACGGCAAAAAGCTGTCCAAGCGCCACGGCGCGGTCTCCGTCGACGAGTTCCGCGCCGCAGGCTACGTCCCCGAGGCGCTCATGAACTTCCTCGCGCTCCTCGGCTGGGCGCCGGACGGGGAGACGACGATCATGTCCCGCGAGGAGCTGATCGAGCGCTTCTCGCTCGAGCGCGTCGGCTCGAGCCCGGCGACGTTCGACTACGCGAAGCTCGACTGGATGAACGGCGTCTACCTGCGCTCCTTCCCGCCCGAGGAGTACGCGGACCGGCTCGTCGCGTACCTGCGCGAGCAGGGCTACGACTGGCCCGAGGAGCGGATCCGAGCGGCCGCTCCGCTCGTCCAGGAGAAGATCACGCGTCTCGGCGAGTTCCCGGCCTTCGCCGGGTTCCTGTTCGGCGACGTGGAGCCGGACCCGAGCCTGCTCGACTCTCGCATCCTGCGCGAGGCCGAGCGAGCGCTCGAGCGGGTCGAGCCCTGGCGTGCCGACGCGATTGAGCAGGCTCTGAAGGCGCTCTGCGACGAGCTCGGCGAGAAGCCGCGCTCCGTCTACCCCTCGATCCGGGTCGCGGTGACCGGCTCGCGCGTCTCGCCGGGGCTGTACGAGTCGCTCGAGCTCCTCGGCCGCGAGACCGCCCTCTCGCGCATCCGCGCCGCCGCGAGCGTGGCAGCGTGAGGTCGTTTGCAGACCTCGTCGGGTGCGAGCTCGGGCCGACTTCGTGGCTCGAGGTCACCCAAGAGCGGATCGACGCCTTCGCCGCCGCCACCGACGACCCGCAGTGGATCCACACCGACCCGGCGCGTGCCGCCGAGGGCCCCTTCGGGACGACGATCGCGCACGGGTTCCTGACGCTCTCCCTCTGCGTGCCGATGCTCTACGAGGTGCTCCCTGGCGAGGCTGCGATGGCTGTGAACTACGGCACGAACCGTGTGCGCTTCCCTGCGCCCGTGCCGTCCGGCAGTCGGATTCGCGGACGGTTCCGCGTGCTCTCAGTGGAGGAGATCCCTCTCGGGGAGCGGGCGACGATCGAGGCGACGGTCGAGCGGGAGGGCTTCGAAAAGCCTGTCTGCGTCGCCGAGCTCGTCGTCCTGCGCGTGCCCTAAGCGATCCTTACGGATCCCTCAAAGGATCCCGCGGATCGCTCTGCTACCGTGCCAAGCCCGTGACGCGCCGCCCTCTGTCCCCGCTGCGTCTCCTCGTCGTTCTCGCCGTGGCGGTGGGAGCAGCCCTCGCCGTCGTCCCGGGCGCCGCGTCGCTCGCATTCAACGACACTCCGTGCATCGAGTCCGGTCCGAGCGGACCTCGAATCTGCCCGCCGGGCGCCGTCGATACCCCCTACACGTTGCAGATCACCGCGCGCGCGGGATGCGAACCGTTCCACTCGTTCCGGCTCCTGAGCGGGAGCATGCCGCCCGGCCTGAGCATCAGCTCGAACGGGCTCATCAGTGGCACGCCGACGACAGCCGGGGAGTACGCGTTCTACCTGGAGGTCTCGGACATAGGTCCCGAGGATGGAGGCCCCGAGTGGTGCACGGTCGTCAAGAAGAGCGAGCGGGAGTTCCGCATCGCGATCCTCGCGGGGCTCGTGATCACGACGCAGAGCGCACCGGGGGCGACGACGGGTGCTCCCTACACCCTGACCCTCACTGCCGCGACGAAGGCCGGCCCCGACTCGACGGGACCGCTCCCGAGTGAGCCATCGTGGGGGATCGACGAAGGACAACTGCCCCCGGGGCTGACGCTCGATCCGGCAACTGGCGTGATCGCGGGAACGCCGACCGCGGACGGGACGTTTTCCTTCGTCGTCCGCGCGAGGCTCGTCGACGGCCGATCCGCGACGAAGGCGCTGTCGATCGAGGTCAAGACGCCTCTCGTGCTCGTCCCACCCGAGGTGACTCCAGCAGCGGAGGTCGGTGTGCTGCTGCGCGTTCAGCTCGCCGCGACCGGCGGGATGCCGGGGTACACGTGGTCGCTCGCCTCGGGCGCTCTGCCGGATGGCGTTGCCTTGACTGCAAGCGGGCTGATCACGGGACGCCCCTCGACATCGGGGATCTTCCGCTTCTCCGTCTCGGTGGCAGACGCGGGCGGCCAGGTCGCGACGTACTCAGGCGTGCTCCGTGTCGCTCCACGGCTCACCATCGCACGCCCCTTGGCGCTTCGGCCCGCGAGGGTCGGCCGCTTGTATCGAGTCCGAATCGTGACGACCGGAGGCGTCGCGCCGACGTCGTGGGTCGTTGTGGGCAGGCTTCCCCGAGGTGTTCGCTTCGACACCCAGACCGCGACGCTCTCGGGCGTCCCTCGTCAGCCGGGTCGTTTTCGGGTCGTCGTCGGGGTCACGGATGAGCTCGGGGTCGTCGCGAAGCGGTCGTACCGGCTCGTCGTCGCGCCCAAGCGATCGGCGAACCGTTAGGTCGCGTCCACAGAGCGGACGGGCGCCGCGGTAGGGCGCCCGTCGACGAGCGTGGGTCTCTCGAGCTGGAGGCGAAGGCCCATACGGGATTCGAACCCGTGCCGCCGCCGTGAGAGGGCGGTGTCCTAGGCCGCTAGACGAATGGGCCGAGGCCCACAGGGTAGCGAAAGCGGACGAGCGCTTCGGCCTCTACGTGCAGGGCCTGCGGCCGTTAGGTGCTGGGCTCGGGGTCTCGCGTCTCGAGACGCTGCTCGAAGTCGAGGCGGATCGTCTCGCCGCTCCGGAGCACCGACTCGTAGCGGGCGCGTCGGGGCGGGAGCTTCACGAGTCGGACGTTGTCGTCGCGCTCCCCGTGACAGCGCGCGTACGCCGCCGCCTCGTCGAGCGGCCGCAGGCGCTCGCGCTTGCGCTGCCTCCACATGCTCGCTCACAGGTAGCAGAAGCGACGCGCGAGGGGAACCCCCGCGCGAGGGTTCGGGCCGCACTTTGCGACGAAAAGTGCGATCTCTTCAGAGGGCTGCCCAGCGACAGCCCCACGGGCTCCAGTCTCGTCCGGAGCGGACGAAGTAGCGGTGCGCGGCTCGCGACTGCTCGTACGCGCTCGGCCCGTGGCCGAACAGGCGCCGCTCGGACGACCCCATCTGGAAGAGGCCGAGGTACTGCCCGTTCCGTGCGGTCGTCTGGAAGCGCGACTCGCACCACGCGACCTCGAGAGCCTGGGCGCAGTAGCGGCCGAAGACGACGCAGATCGCCTTCCTCGGCGGCAGCGTCGCGAGCCGCTTCGCCGCGCGAGCGGCGATGGCTGCTCGTAAGCGGGCCACTCTGCGCTCCGCCAGCGCGAGCCCCCGCTGCGCTCGGCGAAGCGCAGCGCGTGCGCTCGCGCGATGGCGCACTGAGCGAAGGAGCCCCGGGCGCCGCTCGAAGAAGCGAATCGTCCCGCGGTAGCGGCGGATCGCGTCGAGGTGAGCGGCGAGCCGGGCCTCGACGGTGGCGGAGGGCCGGGTCGTTCCGGCTTCGGGGCGCGCGGGCTTCGTGTGCTCGCGCGGTTGCGCGGACGCCGCTCCCGCTGAGGTGAGAACGGCGATCGCGCACAGGGAGACGAGGAAGGCTCTCAGCGTGGTACCTCCTGGTCGGGGACAGGGGCGCGGCGCACGCACGGGCGCCGCTCGTGTCGCTCGATCGCGGGAGAGTACACGACGCAGCACGAACTGTGCTGCAAATCGTTAGAAAATCATCAAGAACGTCGCTACGAGCGTCCGCTCATCGGACAACGGGGTCACGTCCCGTAGCGTGGTTAGGAGCGCACCGGACGGAGCTGGGTGAGTCCGGCCAGCGTGGCGCTCAGACTCGTCGGTTCCTACCACGGATCGACGAAAGGAGCACCACGATGGCCGAGGTGACAAGGATGACGGCCGACGAGGTCGTCAGCTACTTCCTCGAGGGGGAAGGCGTCGACGTCCTACGCGAGAGCCTGCTCTGGGTCTGCCAGCAGCTGATGGAGGCGGAGGTGTCGGAGCTCGTCGGCGCCAGCCGCGGCGAGCGTGCACCCGACGAGCGGCTCACGCACCGAAACGGCCACTGGCTGCGTCCCTGGCAGACGTGGGCCGGGGAGCTCAAGCTTCAGATTCCGGGTCGTCCGCAAGTGCCTCGTGCTCGCCTACGCAGTGCACGAGTCGGGCTACCGGGAGGTGATCGGTCTGGATGTGGGCGAGTGCGAGGCCGAGGCCTTCCGGCGGAGCTTCCTGCGCTCGCTCGTCGAGAGCGGCCTTCAGGGCGTCGAGCTGGTCGTGTCCGACGCGCACGCGGGGCTGAAGAAGGCGATCGCGCAGGTGCTCGGCTGTCCCTGGCGGCGCTGCTCGGTGCACGTCCTGCGCGAGGCGCTCGGCTACGCCCGCCGCGAGCAGCAGCCGATGCTCGCGGCGCTCCTGCGTCCACTGTTCGATGCCGAAGACGGCGCCCACGCACGAGCGCTCCTGAGCGAGGCTCTCGAGTGGCTCGCAAAGCCGCTGCCCAAGGTGGCTGCCATGCTCGAAGAGGCCGAGGAGGACCTGCTTGCCTTCTATGCCCTTCCCGGCCGACCACTGGGCGAAGCTGCGCTCCACCAACCCGCTCGAGCGGGTCAACCGCGAGATGGGGCGCCGCACCGACGTCGTTGGCATCTTCCCGAAGGACAAGGCACTGATCCGCCTGGCCGTGAGCGTCGTCATCGAGCAGAACGACGAATGGCTGGTCGGGCGACGCTATCTCAGCGCTCACTCCCTGGAGACCGTCCTGGACAGAGAGAAAGAGCAAGAAGACCCGGAGGAGGTGCTGGCGCTCACCGCGGCCTGAGCAGCCGACGATGCCGGCGAGTTACACCACGTCCTGGGACTTGACTGACAACGGCTACCGGTCGCGCGTGGACTCCGGAGCGAGGTGGTCGCGAGGCTGCGGGGCAGGGATTCGAACCCCAACTTCCTGGTCCAGAGCCAGGCGTCCTACCGTTAGACGACCCCGCAACAGGCGCAGAGGAGTGTAGACGAATCAGCCCCGCGAGCTTCGCGCCTCGCCGAGGTCGAGTCGGTAGACGGGGACGAGCCGCTTCTCGGCCTCGGTGTCGATGCGTGCCACCACCTCGACGTACGGCTCGAGGCCCGATCCGCGCAGCTTCGCCTTCAAGAGGCCGTCGACCTGGTAGATGCCCGAGGAGTTGTTCATGACGATCTCGACTCGCACCGGCCTTTCGTCGCCGTCGCCGATCCGTACCTCGTCGATCGCCGCGGCCGAGAGCGAGTGGATCGAGACCGACCCTCGCTCGAAGGGGATCCGCGAGCGCCCCTTCGCCATGTCGAGCGCATCGGCGACGCGGAGGACGCCGGCCTCGAGCGACAGCGGCTCGCCGTCCGCGCGGTGGCTCGTGATCGCTTGGAGCACCTCGGAGACGAGCACGGTTCGGTCGGGCTCCTCGTAGAGCGGCGTGAGCAGCTCCCGCGCCTTCGGCTCGGCGAGGAAGAGGCTCCAGTCCTCGTGGCTTCGCCGATGCACGGACATGCCCGCGTCGTGGAGCAGCGCGGCGAGCACGACGACGACCTCCGCGTCGTCGCGCCGGAGGCCGTAGTCCGCGACGATCGAGGGCTCGACGCCGTGGCGGACGAGTTGCCGCAGCAGCTTGAGCGCGATGTTCGTGACGATCTGGACGTGCACCCACGAGTGATCGTTGATCTGCAGCCGCGTCACGGCGTTGACGTTCGCGACGTGCCACCACGCCTTCACCTCGAGGTCGGCGTCGACGGCGTCGAGGAGGCGCCGCAGCGTGCGATTCCCTCGGGCGGGCACGCGCAGTCGCATGGTCGCGACCGCCTCGCTCGGCGTCAGGCGCGTCGGCTCGGCGGCGGTTGCCGGAATGGGCTCGGGAGCGGCGATCTCGTCGGAGTCGGGCTCCATGCCCGTGAGCATACGGGCCCGCTCGCTCGAGCCGTCAGGCGGATGCCGCGCCGTCCTTCTCCGCGCGGAGCGCGAAGTAGGTGAGCGTGATCGCGAGCGCCATGAAGGGCACCGCGACCGCGCCGGCCACGGCCGCGCCGATCCAGTACTGGAGGAAGAGCGGGAGGAAGGCGAGGACCGCGGAGACGATGCCCTGCGCGACTGCGGAGACGACGGCCGCGACGACGACGATCCCGAGGACGGGCCAGAAGCGGCCGCTGACGAGGGCGCGCGAGCGTCCGAAGGCCTCCGTCACTCCCGCTCGCTCGAGCACGATCGCCGGGACGATCAGCGCCCAGATCGTGAGCAGGTAGACGCCCGGGACGATGAGGAGCACGAGGCCGACGCCGATGCCGATGCCGGCGAGGAGCCCGGCGACGACGAGCGTGCCGAGGAACGGGGTGACCTTCCGAAGCAGCTCCGAGATCGAGGAGTCGACCTGTCCGTCGCGGACGTCCTGCACCGCGAAGACGAGCGCACCCTGCAGCCAGTACGTGCCGATGACCGCGATCGCCAGCGAGACGACGCTGACGAAGAACCCTCCTCCGCCGCCGTCTTGGAGGCCGACCGCAGCGAGCGCCGTCACGAGGTTGAGGACGAGGAACACGACGAGCGCCAGCACGAAGAAGCGCGTGAAGAAGCGGGTGTAGAGCGAGAAGGCCTCGCTCAGCACTCCCCCGACCGAGAGGCTGGGTGACGCGGGTTCGGTCGCGGGCGTTCCGGGCTGACTCGGTGCGTGCGGATCGCTCATGGTTGTCCTCCTGATCGCGGTTCGCGCCGAACGCTACTCGGGCCGCGAGAACGTGTCCAGCGCGCGACCGGAGAGCGCTACGCGGCGTCCGCCGCCCAGTCGCCGTACAGGCGCATGTACGTCCCGCGAGCGGCGAGGAGCTCCTCGTGGGTGCCCTGCTCGACGACGCGCCCGTGGTCGAGGACGACGATCAGGTCCGCGCCGCGGATCGTCGACAGCCGGTGGGCGATGACGAAGGCGGTGCGGCCCGCGAGGAGCGTCCGGAGCCCGAGCTCGATCGCGCGCTCCGTCCCGATGTCGACGGACGAGGTCGCCTCGTCGAGGATGAGGATGCGTGGGTCTGCGAGGAGGGCGCGCGCGAAGGCGACGAGCTGGCGCTGCCCGAGCGAGAGGCGGAAGCCGCGCTCGCCGAGCTCGGTGTCGAAGCCGTACGGGAGCTCGCGGATGAACGCGGCCGCGCCGACGAGCTCGGCCGCCCGCTCGATCTCGGCGCGCGTCGCCTCCGGCCGGCCGAAGGCGATGTTCTCGGCGACCGTCCCCGCGAAGAGGAATCCCTCCTGCGGGACGATCCCGAGCTGGCGCCGGAGCGATGTCTGCGTCACGTGGCGCAGGTCGTGCCCGTCGAGGAGGATCCGCCCCGCGCGCGGGTCGTAGAAGCGCGCGAGCAGCTTGGCGATCGTCGACTTCCCGGCGCCCGTGTGGCCGACGAGCGCGACGGTGGTGCCGTGCGGCACCTCGAGGTCGAGGTCGTGGAGGACGTCGGGGTGGTCGCCGTACCCGAAGCGCACGCGCTCGAAGCGCACGTCGCCCCGCGTGCGACCGAGCTCGACCGCGTCGGGAGCGTCGCGCACCTCGGGCTCCTCGTCGAGGACGGCAGTGATGCGGTCGAGCGCCGCGGTCGCGGACAGGAAGGTGTTGTAGAGCTGGGAGAGCTGCTGCACGGGGTCGAAGAAGTTCGCGAGGTAGAGCGAGAACGCGAGCAGCGTGCCCACGGTCAGACTCCCGTCTACGACGAGCGCGCCGCCGAAGCCGAGCACGATGGCCGTCGCCGTCGCGGAGAGGACGTCGACGGCCGGGAAATAGAGCCCGTTCAGGACGACCGTCTCGTAGTTCGCGCTCCGGTAGCGCTCGTTCACGCCACGGAAGGCCGCGTGGCTCGTCGGCTCGCGGGTGAACGACTGGACGACCCGCATGCCTGAGAGATCCTCGGCCAGGCTGGCTGTCACGAGCCCGAGCCGCTCGCGCACGCGCCGGTAGGCGCGGTTGGAGCGCCGCCGGAACCACGCGGTCGCGGCGGCCATGAGCGGGAGCACGACGAACGTCGCGAGGGCGAGCCTCCAGTCGAGGGCGAAGAGGACGACCGTCGTGCCGGCGAGCAGGAGGCCGTTCTGCACGAGGCTCGAGAGACCGTCCGTGACGAGCTGGTCGAGCGCCTCGACGTCGTTCGTGATGCGGCTGATGATCGCGCCGCGGCGGTTCCGCTCGTAGTACCCGAGCGACAGTCGCTGGAGGTGCTCGAAGAGCTCGCTCCGGAGATCCGCGAGCGCGCGCTCCCCGACCCAGCCCGTGTAGTACGTCTGCGCCGCGGAGAGCGCGAACGTCGCGACTCCGGCCGCGAGAAAGGCGGCGACGATCGCGCCGAGAGTGGCGAGCTCACCCTTCGCGATCCCGTCGTCGACCGCGAGCTTGGCGAGGTACGGCGGGAGCAGGGCGACGGCCGTGAACGCGACGAGGGTGACGATCGCGAGCGCGGCGCGCCCACGGTAGGGTGCGGCCAGGCGGACGAGCACGCCGAGGCGGCGGCGCGTCGCGCGCCACGACCAGTCGTCGACCCTCGCTCCGCGCTGCTCGCTGAGGTGGGTACCCGCCTGCCAGATCTTCACGAGCGAGCGCCCTCCCTGTGGGGCACCCCATCCCACCACCCGCTTCCAGCGTATCGCCGAACCCCGTACGGGTGGGAGGCGGGAGTGCGCCGAATGTGTGACGAGGAGGAGCGCCTCTCGAGCGCCTGCCGCCGCGGCGCCCTCATCCCGCGACCACCTGCTGGAGGAGTCCGTGCTCGTGGATCTCCCGGAAGAGCGGGCTCTCCTCGAGCAGCTCCGCCTGCGTGCCGCGGGCGGTGATGCGTCCCTCGTCGAGGACGACGATCTCGTCGGCGAGTGCGATCGTCGAGAGGCGATGGGCGATGATGATCGTCGTCCGGCCGCGCATGACCTCGCGCAGCGCGGAGCGGATGCGCGCCTCGGTCGTCGCGTCCACAGAGGCCGTCGCGTCGTCGAGGATGAGCACCCGCGGATCGATGAGGAGCGCCCGCGCGATCGCGATCCGCTGCCGCTGGCCTCCCGAGAGCGTGATCCCGCGCTCGCCGACCACGGTGTCGTACCCCTGCGCGAGCTCGAGGATGAAGTCGTGCGCCTGGGCCGCGCGCGCCGCCGCCTCTACCGCCTCCTGCGGCGCATCCGGCAGGCCGAAGGCGATGTTGTCCCGGATCGAGGCCGAGAAGAGGAACGGATCCTGGGAGATGACGCCGATGGCGCTCCGCAGGGACCTGCGTTCGACGTTCCGGACATCGACGCCGTCGACGAGCACCCGTCCCGCCGTCACGTCGTAGAAGCGCGGCACGAGAGCGGCCAGCGTCGTCTTCCCCGACCCCGTCCTGCCGATCAGCGCCACGGTTCGTCCCGCCGGAACGGTCAGGCTCACGTCCCGGAGCACGGGCCGCCCCGGCTCGTACGCGAACCAGACGCCCTCGAAGCGCACCTCGCCCGGCCCGTCGGGGAGGCGGACGGAGCCGGGACGGTCGGCGATCTCCTCAGGCTCGTCGAGGATCTCGAAGATCCGCTCCCCGGCCGCGGTCGCCCGCTGGGCCTGCCCGATCCACATCCCGAGCATCCGCAGCGGCAGGACGAGCATGGCGAGCAGGAGGTTGAAGGCGAAGAACGTCCCTAGCGTGATCGTCCCCTCCACCACCATCCAGCCGGCGGCGAGCAGGACGAGCGCCTGCGCGACGAGCGGCAGGAACCCGAGCAGCGGGACGTACAGCGCGCGCTGCCGGTTGGCGGCGAGCGTCCGCTCGAAGACCGCGTCCGCGGCTCGCCGGAACCGCGCGCTCGTCCGCTCCTCCTGAGAGAAGGCCTTGACGACGTGGACGCCCGAGATCGACTCCTCGGCGGCGGTCGCGACGTCCGCGAGCTTCTGCTGCACCTCGCGCAGCACCGGGTGGGAGACCCGGCTATAGCGGTACGCCGTCGCCACGATCGCGGGGGTGATCGCGAGCGCCACGAGCGCGAGCTGCCACGAGTAGACGACGAGGACGACGGCGACGACGACGACGGTCACGACGTGTTGCGCGAAGAAGACGAGCCCGTAGCCGAGGAAGAAGCGCACCGCCTGGAGGTCGATCGTCGCTCGCGACATGAGTTGGCCCGTCTGGCTCCGGTCGTAGAAGCGGAAAGAGAGCCGGAGGAAGTGCGAGTAGAGGGCGTCGCGGAGGTCGTACTCGACCCCGAGGGCCTGCCTGCCCGAGATGAGCCGGCGGCCGAACATGAGCAGCGCGCGCACGACCCCGAGGAGGACGATCGCGGCCACGCCGATGGCGATCGCCCCCGTCTCGGGCTCGGCGCTCGAGAGCTCGTCGATGATCCGCCCCGAGGCGACCGGGACGAGGATGCCCGCGAGCTGGGCAGCGATCGCGAGGACGCTCGAGACGAGGAGCGAGGTGCGGTAGGGCGCGAGGAAGCCAAGCAGGCGGATGAACGTCCGTCCCCGGCTCGCCTCGAGATCCCTCACCGCGTCGTCGCCCGCCACGCGAACGTAGGGTACGGATCGTGCTCGAGGCGGTGCCGAACGTCTCCGAAGGACGGGATCGGGCGGCGATCGACCGGATCGCCGAGGCCTTCTCGCGTGCCGCCCGCCTGCTCGACGTCCACGTGGACGCCGACCACCACCGCTCCGTGCTCACGCTCGCCGGAGAGCCCGAGGAGCTCGCCGACTCGCTCGTCGCGGGTGCGGCCGCCGCGCTCGAGGCGATCGACCTCCGTCGCCACGACGGCGTGCACCCGCGGGTCGGCGCCATCGACGTCGTGCCCGTCGTGCCGATCCTCGGAGCGCCGATGACGCTCGCCTGCGAGCTCGCGCTCGCAGTCGCCGAGCGGATCGGCCGCGAGCTCGACGTGCCGGTGCTCCTGTACGGGGAGGTGGGAGAGGGTCGCCGGCCGGCCTTCTTTCGGCGTGGCGGGCTCGAGGAGCTCGCCCGCCGGGTCGAGGCGGGCGAGCTGACCCCCTTCGCGGGCCCGTCTCGCGTCTCCGCTCGCTCCGGCGCGGTGCTCGTGGGAGCGCGAAAGCCCCTCGTCGCCTACAACGTCGAGCTGGCGGAGGCGGACGTGGCGATCGCGCGCGAGATCGCTGCGGCCGTGCGGGAGTCGAGCGGGGGCATGCCCGGCGTTCAGGCCATCGGCCTCGTCCTCCCGCGCTCCCGCCGCGTCCAGGTGAGCATGAACATCGTCGACCTCGATCGCGCCCCCCTGCACGAGGTGGTACGCCGGGTCGAGGAGGAGGCGGCGCAACGCGGGGCGCGGATCGGCGGCTACGAGCTCGTCGGCCTCGTTCCCGAAGCCGTTCTCCTCGCCGCCCGTGAGGCCGGGGTCACGATCCCCGGCGTCGACGAGACCCGCGTGCTCGAGCGGCGGCTCTAGACTCGTGTCCGTGCCGGACACGGTCGTGCTCTCGGGCGAGGCCCTGACGATCTCCGAGGTCTGGGAGGTCTCCGTGCACGGCGCGCCGGTCGAGCTCGCTCCGGAGGCGCTCGAGCGCATGCGCGCGTCGCGCGCGCTCCTCGAGTCGATGCACGGCGAGCACACCTACGGGGTCAACACGGGCTTCGGACGCTTCGTCTCCGAGCACGTCCCCGACGAGCTCTCCGAGGAACTCCAGCTCCGCCTGCTCCGCAGTCACGCCTGCGGCGTCGGCGCGCCCTACCCGGACGAGGTCGTCCGGGCGGCCATGCTCCTGCGCGCGAACGCGCTCGCGAAGGGCTACTCGGGCGCGCGCGTGGAGACCGTCCGGCTCCTCGTCGAGTGCGTGAACCGCGGGGTGCTCCCCGTCGTGCCCTCGCAGGGCTCGGTGGGGGCGAGCGGAGACCTCGCGCCGCTCGCGCACCTCGCGCTCCCGCTCGTCGGAGAAGGAGAGGCAGTCGTGGACGGGGAGCGCCTCCCCGGCGCCGAGGCGCTGCGGCGCGTCGGGCTGGAGCCGATCCGGCTCGCGAGCAAGGAAGGCCTCTCGCTCGTGAACGGGACGCAGTTCATGCTGGCGATGGCCGCGCTCGGCGTCGTCCGCGCCCGCCGTCTCGCCGCGACCGCCGACCTCGCGTGCGCGCTCTCGCTCGAGGCGCTCCAGGGCTCGCGGACGAGCTTCACGCCGGCCGTCCACCGCGCCCGGCCGCTGAAGGGCCAGCAGGACGCGGCTGCGAACGTCTGGCGGCTGCTCGAGGGGTCGGCGATCATCGAGTCGCACCGCTGGTGCGACAAGGTGCAGGACGCGTACGCGCTCCGCTGCGCGCCGCAGGTGCACGGCGCCTGTCGCGACCTGCTCGACTACGTCGCGGCCACGGTCGCGGTCGAGCTGAACGCCGCGACCGACAACCCGCTCGTCCTGCTCGAGGAGCGCGCGATCGTCTCTGCCGGCAACTTCCACGGTCAGCCGCTCGCCTTCGCCCTCGACGCGCTCGCGATGGCCGTCGCCGAGCTCGCGAGCATCTCGGAGCGGCGGGTCGAGCGGCTCGTCAACCCGAGCCTGTCCGAGGGACTGCCCCCGTTCCTCGTCGAGGAGGGAGGGCTCAACTCCGGCTTCATGATCCCCCAGTACGTCGCCGCCGCGCTCGTCTCCGAGAACAAGGTGCTCGCACACCCCGCGAGCGTGGACTCGATCCCGACGAGCGCGGGGCAGGAAGACCACGTGTCGATGGGCAACGCAGCGGGCCTGAAAGCGCTCCGCGTGCTCGAGAACGCCGAGCACGCGCTCGCGATCGAGCTCCTCGCCGGGGCCCAGGCGATCGAGTTCCTCGCGCCGCTCGAGCCGGGCGAAGGGGTGCGCGCGGTCCACGACGCGGTGCGCGAGCTCTCGCCTCGACTCGAGGAGGATCGCTCGCTCGCCGCCGACATCGCCCGCGTCGCGGCCGCGATCCGCTCCGGGGAGATCCTCGCTGCGGCCGAGCGCGAGGTGGGAGCGCTGGCATGACCGCGGTGCGTGCGGACGAGGCGCTCGTCGAGGCGCTCTGCGGCGACCTGACCCGGATCCGCGCGCCGCGGGGCACGACGCTCAGCGCTCGCTCGTGGCAGACCGAGGCGCCCCTCCGCATGCTCCTCAACAACCTCGACCCGGAGGTGGCCGAGCACCCCGAACGCCTCGTCGTCTACGGGGGCACCGGTCGCGCCGCACGGAGTCACGAGGCGCTCAAGACGATCGTCGCCACCCTCCTGCGGCTCCGAGACGACGAGACCCTGCTCGTGCAGTCGGGAAAGGCGGTCGGCGTCTTCCGTACGACCGAGCAGGCGCCGCGCGTGCTCATCGCGAACGCGCTCCTCGTCCCGCGCTGGGCGACGTGGGACGAGTTCCGCCGCCTCGAGGCGGCCGGCTTGACGATGTACGGCCAGATGACCGCCGGGAGCTGGATCTACATCGGCACGCAGGGGATCCTCCAGGGCACGTACCAGACCTTCGCCGCCGCGGGCGAGACGCACTTCTCCTCGCCCGACCTCACGGGCCGTACGATTCTCACCGCCGGTCTCGGAGGGATGGGGGGCGCGCAGCCGCTCGCGGCGACGATGGCGGGCGCCGCGATCCTCTGCGTCGAGGTCGACCCCTCCCGGATCGAGCGTCGGCTCGAGATGCGCTACCTCGACGAGGCGACCGACTCGCTCGAGGACGCGCTCGCCCGCGTGCGGGCGGCGGCCGCGGAGAGGAGGGCGCTCTCGGTCGGCCTGCTCGCGAACGCGGCGGACGTCGTGCCCGAGCTCGCCGCCCGCGGCGAGCGCTTCGACCTCGTCACCGACCAGACGGCGGCGCACGACCCGTTGAACGGCTACGTCCCGCAGGGGCTCGACGTCGTGGAGGCCGCGGCCCTGCGGGCGCGCGATCCGGACGAGTACCTGCGCCGGGCGCGCGCCTCCATCGTCGCCCACGTTCAGGGTCTGCTCGAGCTCGCCCGGGCGGGCTGCCACGTCTTCGACTACGGGAACAACCTGCGCGGAGAGGCGTTCGAGGCCGGGGTCGCGGACGCGTTCGCCTACCCGGGCTTCGTCCCCGCCTACATCCGGCCGCTCTTCTGTCGCGGGATCGGGCCGTTCCGTTGGGCGGCGCTGTCGGGGGACCCGGAGGACATCGCTGCGATCGACCTCGAGCTTCGGCGCCTCTTCCCGGACGATGCGCTCCTCCAGCGCTGGCTCGAGCTCGCGCCGGCGCGGGTCGCGTTTCAGGGCCTCCCGGCTCGGATCTGCTGGCTCGGCTACGGCGACCGAGCCCGTGCCGGGCTCGCGATCAACGACCTCGTGCGGAGCGGGCGCGTCGCGGCTCCCGTCGTGATCGGCCGCGACCACCTCGACTCCGGGTCGGTCGCCTCGCCCTTCCGGGAGACCGAGGCGATGCGGGACGGCTCGGACGCGATCGCGGACTGGCCGATCCTCAACGCCCTCGTCAACGTCGCCGCCGGGGCGACGTGGGTGAGCGTGCACCACGGCGGCGGGGTCGGGATCGGAAACTCGCTCCACGCGGGCATGGTCGTCGTCGCGGACGGGACGGACGCAGCCGCGGAGCGGCTCGAGCGCGTGCTCACGACCGACCCTGGCACCGGGGTGATGCGGCACGCCGACGCGGGGTACGAGGACGCGCTCGAGCTCGCCCGCGCGACCGGGCTCGATCTCCCGTCCGCGTGAGCCCCGTGCGGCGGCTCCTCGTCCGGGATCTCGCGTCGGTCGTGAGCCCGGCCCGGACGCGCGCGCCGCTGCGCGGGGTGGCGCTCCGGGAGGCAGAGGTCATCGAGCGCGCGTTCGTCCTCTGCGAGGAGGGACGGATCGCGGCGCTCGGGCCGATGGACGCGCTCGGGGCGATTGCGGGCGAGGTCGAGGAGGTCGACGGACGTGGTCTCAGCGCCATCCCGGGGCTCGTCGACTGCCACACGCACGCGTGCTTCGCGGGCGACCGCGTCCACGAGTTCGCGCTCCGGGCGGCAGGGGCGAGCTACGAGGAGCTGCACGCGGCCGGTGGAGGGATCCTCGCGACCGTGCGGGCGACCCGCGCCGCGGGCGAGGAGGGGCTCGCGGCCGCCCTCGAGCGCCACCGGAGGTGGATGCTCCAGGCGGGGACGACGACGTTCGAGGCGAAGTCGGGCTACGGCCTCGACCGCGACACGGAGCTCGCGCAGCTCCGCGCCGTGGCCCGCGCGGGGGGAGTCCCGACCTGGCTCGGCGCGCACGCCGTCCCGCCCGAGCACGCCGACGCGGACGCGTACCTCGACTTCCTGCTCGCCGAGGTGCTCCCCGAGGCGGCCTCGCTTGCGGAGGCCGCGGACGTCTTCCTCGAGCGAGGGGCGTTCGACGTCGCGCAGGCGCGCCGCTACCTCGAGGCCTGCCGCGAGGCCGGGCTCGCGCTGCGCCTCCACGGCGACCAGTTCACCGAGGCCGGAGCGGTCCCACTCGCGGTCGAGCTCGGCGCGCGCTCGGTCGACCACCTCGAGGTGACGGGCGCGAGCGGCGTCGCGCTCCTCGCGGCGAGCGACGTGACGGCCGTGCTGCTGCCCGCGAGTGCGCTCTTCCTGGGTCGGCCGATGCCGCCGGCCCGTGCGCTCGTCGACGCCGGCGCGGCGGTCGCCCTCGCGACCGACTTCAACCCCGGCAGCGCCTTCTGCGAGAGCCTGCCGCTCGTCATGTCGCTCGCGTGCACGCAGCTTCGGCTCACCCCCGAGGAGGCGCTTGCGGCGTGCACCGTGAACGCGGCGCACGTCCTCGGGCGCGCGGACCGCAAGGGGCGGATCGCGCGCGGGTACGACGCCGACCTCGTCCTGCTCGCCGCCGAAGACTGGCGGCACGTCGCCTACCACCTCGCCGGCCCCGTGGTCGAGACCGTGATCCGAGGTGGCGAGGTCGCGTGGAGCCGCTCGGCATAATCGCCGCATGGCGACCCGCAAGCAGCGCCGCCGCCGCGCGAAAGAGCAGCGGCACGAGTACGTGTGGCAGGACGAGGAGGGCAACGAGCTCTCGCCCGAGGAGGTGCGGGGCGAGTCCGCTCGCGCCAAGCGCCGCGGAGACGCCGGCACGCGCCGCGGGCGCGAGCCGCTCGCGCCCTCGTGGCGGCGCACGCTCAAGCGGGGCGCGATCTTCGCGCCGATCATGTTCGTGACCGTCATGCTCCTGTCGAGCGAGCTCACGCTCGCGCAGCAGGTCGCGCAGACGGCCCTCATCGTCGCCGTCTTCATCCCCTTCAGCTACGTGCTCGACAAGTTCTTCTGGCGGAGCTACCAGCGCCGTCTGGCGAGGGCCGAGCGGGCAGCGGGCGACCGCGGGAGCTGACGGCCGGCAGGATGTCGCCGCGCGTCGAACAGCTCTCGCTCGGTCCGATCGGGACGAACTGCTACATCGTCCGACGCGATCTCGCCGCGGACGAGGCGGTCGTGATCGACCCGAGCGGCGCTGCGACGGAGCTGCGGCTCACGCTCGCACGCCTCGGGGCGCGCTGTGTCGGGATCCTCGTCACCCACGGGCACTACGACCACCTCCTCGGCGTCGCCGACCTCGCCGAGGGAACGGGTGCGCCCGTGTACATGCCGGAGGGCGAGCGCGTCCTCCTCGAGAGCCCGGTCGGGGCGTTCACGCCGCCGGGGCACGAGGTGCGCGCCTACACGCCCGACGTGCTCCTCCGGGGCGGGGAGACGCTCGAGGTCGGAGGCGTCTCGTTCGAGGTCCTGTCCGTGCCGGGGCACTCGCCCGCGCACCTCGCGTACCTCGCGGACGGGTGCCTCTTCTCCGGAGACGTGCTCTTCGCCGGCTCGGTGGGACGCGTCGACCTCCCGGGCGGCGACTGGGAGACGCTCCTCGGCTCCATTCGCACGCTCGTCGACCGGCTCCCGCCCGAGACGGTCGTGTACCCGGGGCACGGGCCCGCTACGACCCTCGGCGCCGAGCTCGAGCGCAACCCGTTCCTCGCCGAGCTGCGCGCGGAGCGCGCTCCGTGAGCCGCGCTCGGCGGATCGAGCGCCCGCGCGGCACCCACGACGTCCTTCCCTCCGAGCAGCCGGCCTGGCGGCGGGTGGTCGAGGAGGCGGAGCGCCTCTGCGCGCTCTACGGCTACCGGCCGATCACGACCCCCGCGTTCGAGGACACCGCCCTCTTCGAGCGCACCTCGGGTGCCGGGTCCGACGTCGTGCAGAAGGAGATGTACACGTTCGTCGACCGAGCGGGCCGATCGCTCACGCTCCGCCCGGAGGCGACGGCGCCGATCTGCCGCGCGTACGTCGAGCACGGCCTGCACCGTCTGGCCCAGCCCGTCAAGGTGTACACGGTCGGCCCCATGTACCGCTACTCGGCGCCGCAGCGCGGGCGCTACCGCGAGCACTGGCAGCTCTCCGTCGAGGCGCTCGGCTCGGGGCACCCGTCGCTCGACGCCGAGGTCATCCACCTCTACCGCGCTCTCCTCGACCGGCTCGGCGTCGACGAGTTCCGGCTCGAGCTCAACTCGATCGGCTGCCGCGAGTGTCGGCCCGCGTACCTCGAGCGGCTGCGCCGCTGGCTCGACGAGAACATCGGGCGGCTCGACCAGGCGACTTGCGAGAAGGCGGCGACGAGCCCGCTGCGCGTCTTCGACAACCTCGCCGCGAAGCCCACGGAGACGCAGGAGGCCCTCCGCGAGGCGCCGGTGATCGGGGAGTCGCTCTGCGCCGCCTGCCGCGAGCACTTCGAGGCGGTTCGTCGCGACCTCGACGCGTACGGTGTGCCCTACGTGCTCGTTCCGACCCTCGTCCGCGGCCTCGACTACTACACGCGCACGACGTGGGAGTTCGTCGGCCCCGACGAGGGCGCGCAGAGCACGCTCTCCGGCGGCGGGCGCTACGACGGCCTGATCGAGGAGATCGGCGGGCCGCCCGTTCCCGGGGTCGGGTTCGGCGCCGGGATCGAGCGCCTGCTCCTCGCGCTCGAGCAAGCGGGAGTCGAGGAGCGCGAGGCTCCGCTCGACGTCTTCTTCGCGCTCGACGAGGGCGCAGCTCGCGACCGGCTCCCGGGGTGGCTCGCCGCGCTCCGCGCGCGCGGCGTCTCCTGCGACACGGACTACGCGGGTCGCTCGCTCAAGGGGCAGCTCACGCAGGCGCGGCGACTCGGCGCGTCGGTCGTCGTCGTCGTCCGCGCCGACGGTGCCTCGATCCGCCGGGCCGGCTCGCCCGACGAGGACGTCGTGCTCGACGCGGTGCTCGGGAGGCTCGCGCCGTGACGTGGCGCGACGCCATGTGCGGCGACCCGCGGCCGGGCGACGTCGGGCGCACGCTCACGCTCGCCGGCTGGGCCGCGCGGCGCCGCGACCACGGCGGGCTCGTCTTCGTCGACTTGCGCGACCGCACAGGGCTCATGCAGCTCGTCATCAACCCGGAGCGCTCGCCCGCGGCGGCCGAGGTGGCGAAGGAGGTGCGGAACGAGTTCGTCCTGCGGGCTCGGGGCGAGGTCGTCGCGCGGTCTCCGGAGACGGTGAACCCGAAGCTGGCGACGGGCGAGGTCGAGCTCGCGGTCGACGAGCTCGAGATCGTCTCTCGCTCGACGCCGCTCCCCTTCCAGCTCGACGAGGAGGGCGTCGACGAGACCCTGCGTCTGCGCTACCGCTGGCTCGACCTGCGACGGGAGAAGCTCCAGCGCAACCTGCGCCTGCGCGCGCAGATGGTGGGGGTGATCCGGCGCGAGATGGAGGCGGCCGGGTTCCTCGACATCCAGACGCCGATCCTCTTCAAGCCGACGCCGGAGGGCGCGCGCGACTTCGTCGTGCCGAGCCGCCTGCACCGGGGCAAGTTCTTCGCGCTTCCGCAGAGCCCCCAGCTCCTGAAGCAGCTGACGATGGTCGCGGGCTTCGATCGCTACTACCAGATCGCGATCTGCTTCCGGGACGAAGACCTGCGCGCCGATCGCGTCCAGGAGATCACGCAGCTCGACGTCGAGCTCTCCTTCCCCGATCGCGACGAGCTGTTCGCCCTGATCGAGAGGACGTTCGCGGCAATCTGGCGCGAGTGCCTCGGGATCGAGATCCCCACGCCATGGCCGCGGATGACGTTCGCCGAGGCGGACCGGCGGTTCGGGACCGACAAGCCCGACACGCGGTTCGGCCTCGAGCTCGAGGACGCGACGGCGTTGACTCGCGGCTCGCGCTTCGGCGTGTTCGCGGATGCGGAGGTCGTGCGCTTCCTGCGCGTGCCGCGGACGTTCTCGCGCGGGGAGCTCGCCGAGCTCGAGGAGCTCGCGAAGGTGTACGGGGCGAAGGGGCTCGCCTACCTCGCGCGCGACGCCGGCAGCGGAGAGATTCGCTCGCCGATCGCGAAGTTCCTGTCGGAGGCGGAGCTCGCCGGCCTCGCGCCCGCGCCGGGCGAGACGCTCCTCTTCGCGGCCGGTCGCTGGGGAGAGACCTCGCGCGTGCTCGGGCCGCTGCGCTCGCACCTCGGGCGCGAGCTCGGGCTCATCGACGACGACGCCTTCACGTTTCTCTGGGTGACGGACTTCCCGCTCTTCGAGTGGGACGAGGAGGAGCAGCGCTGGACGGCGGTACACCACCCGTTCACGCGCCCTACCGACGAGTGGCGCGATCGCTTCCACGAGGATCCCGAGCACGCGCTCGCGTACGCCTACGACCTGGTCGTGAACGGCCACGAGCTCGGCGGCGGCTCGTTCCGGATCCATGAGCCGGAGCTCCAGGCTCGGGTCTTCGACCTGCTCGCGCTCTCGCCCGAGGAGCAGCGCGCGAAGTTCGGCTTCCTGCTCGACGCGCTCGCGATGGGCGCGCCTCCCCACGGCGGCATCGCGCTCGGGATCGACCGGATGACCATGGTGCTCGCGGGGGAGCCGAACCTGCGCGACGTGATCGCCTTCCCGAAGAACCAGGCCGGGGTCGACCCGATGAGCGGGGCCCCGTCTCCGATCTCGCGGGAGCAGCTCGACGAGCTCGGGCTCCGGCTCGTCGAGGAGTCGTGAGAGACGATGGAGCTCCTCGCGCAGCGTCTCCTCCTGCTCGCCGCCGCCGCGCTCGTCGCCGCGACCGCGGCGCTCGCCGTCGTCGAGCGACGGTCCGAGCCGTCAACGTCCGAGATCCTCGCGGGTCTCCGGGCGCCGGTGGCGTGGACGACCGCCTTCGCCGGCTCGCGCGGGCCGGCCGGCGACGCGCTGCGGACGACGTGCGGCCAGGTGCTCGGCCCGGAGTCGCTCGGCGTCTCCCACGCGGTGCTTCCCTGCGGCGCGAAGCTCGTGCTCCGGTACCGGGGGAAGCAGGTGCTGACCGAAGTGATCGACAACGCGCTCGTCGAGCCGGGGCGGCAGCTCGAGGTGACCGAGGCGCTCGCCGAGCTGCTCGGGATCGAGGGCACCGTTGAGCTCGAGTGGCGCTTCGCGACGGAGGAGAGCGGCTAGAGTGGAGGTGCTCGACCCCGCTCGCGGCTTCGGCCCATACGTGAACCAACACACACGCGAAGGGAGTCGGCGTCGGGGCCCGGCCACGGTCGCGTCCCGCACGGCACCCACCTGGCACGTCCAGGTTCGCACCGGCCGGAGTGTCGGCAGTGGGGTCGAGCGTCTCTCCGACGCGACCGCGCGACGCGGGTAGCGTGGGAGCTGTGCCGGTTCAGGAAGTCGTCGGCGATGCGACGCGCGACGGCGCGTGGGCGCTCGTGCGTCTCGCCGTCGACGGCGAGCGCATCGTCGCCGCGGACGCGCCCGGTGTCGAGCGCCCCCTTGCGGGGCTGACCCTGCTCGAGGCGGCCGCCGTCGGGGGCGAGCCGCTCGCGGTGGAGGCGCTCGCGGCGGCGCTCAGTCAGGTCTTCGTCGCCGCCCCCGACCCGCGACGGGTCGTCGTCGCGATGAGCGGAGGCGTCGACAGCGCGGTCGCGCTCCTCCGGGCCGGCCCGCATGCGCTCGGGGTCACCTTGCGCCTCTGGCAGGACCCGCGCGGGCGCGCGGCCGAGCGCGTCTGCTGCTCGCCACGCTCGGTCGCGCAGGCCCGGGCGACCTGCCATCGCCTGGGCCTGCCACACGTGACGCTCGACCTCCGTGACGCCTTTCGCGCGGCCGTGGTCGAGCCGTTCCGGCGGGCCTACGAGGACGGGACGACCCCGAACCCGTGCGTGCGCTGCAACGGGGCCTTCCGCTTCGACGCCCTCCTCGCCTTCGCCGAGCGCGCCGGCGCCTCGCAGGTGTGGACGGGCCACTACGCGAGGATCGTCGAGCGGGACGGCCGGCTCCTCGTGGCCCGGGCGGCGGATCGCCGGAAGGATCAGTCGTACATGCTCGCCACGGTCGACCCGCGGGCGCTCGCTCGCATCCGGTTCCCCCTCGGCGAGCAGACGAAGACCGAGACGCGCGCGGAGGCCGCGCGCGCGGGCCTCGCGGCCGCCGGGCGGCCCGAGAGCCAGGAGGCCTGCTTCCTCGCGGGAGACGACTACCGGGCGTTCCTCGCGCGCGAGGGCTTGGCGCCGCGGCGAGGGCACGTCGTCGATCTCGAGGGCCGGGTCCTCGGAGACCACGACGGGTACTGGCGCTTCACCCCGGGGCAGCGCCGGGGGCTCGGTCTCGCGACCGCGCGGCCGCTCTATGTGCTGCGAACGGAGCCTGCCTCGAACACCGTCGTCGTCGCGCCGCGCGAGGCGCTCGCCGCGACGCGCGTCGAGGGGGAAGGGCGCCTGTACGTCCCTGTCGAGCGGGTCGAGGCGAAGCTGCGCTACCGGTCGGAGCCCGTGCCGGCCCGCGTCCTCGAGGCGGGTGGGAGGATCGTCCTCGACCTCGAGCGCCCGGCCGAGGCGGTCGCCCCGGGCCAGGTCGCCGTGCTCTACGACGACGACGCGGTCGTCGGGGCCGCCGTCATCACGAGCGCCTCTCGCCCCGACTAGGATCCCGGCCATGCCTCTCGCACTCAGCTCGGGCGACGTCCTGAACTACGCGCTCGCGGTCTTCTTCCTCGCGTGCGGGGCCGGCCTCGCGTACATGCTCGTCCGCATGGGCGGGACGTTCAGACGCCTCACCTCGCTGATCGCGGGCACCGAGCGCGACTTCCTCCCCGTGCTCGTCAAGGCTGGGGGGACGGTCGATCGCGTGAACGACCAGCTCGACAAGCTCGACGTCGTGACGGACAGCGCGGTGGCGATGGCCGAGAGCGCCGACACGGCCGTGCGCGCCGTCTCGACCGCGGTCACCACTCCGGTGAAGAAGGTGACCGGCCTCTCGGCCGCCGTCTCGCACGGGCTCGCCGCCCTCCGCGCCCGCCGCGATGTCCGAGAGGCTGCGAGAGTGGCTCGCGAGGCGGCTGCGAGGCGCGAGGCGGAGCTCGAGGAGGAGCTGCGCGCCACCGGCCACCGAGCGACGGACGAGCCCGTCGCGGGCGCGTAGAGCCGCCGCCGTCCGTTCGTAGAATCCAGGCATGCGGACGACCGCCGAGCTGCGCGAGGGATTCCTCGCGTTCTTCGAGGAGAAGGGGCACCTGCGCGTGCCGTCGGCGTCGCTCGTCCCGCGTGCGGACGACCACTCGACGCTCCTCACGACGGCGGGGATGCAGCCGCAGATGCCGTACTTCCTCGGCCGGGAGGAGCCGCCGGCGCCGATGACGACGACAGTCCAGAAGTGCTTCCGCACACCGGACATCGACGAGGTCGGCCTCGACGGGCACCACCTGACGTTCTTCGAGATGCTCGGGAACTTCTCGTTCGGCCAGTACTTCAAGGAGGGCGCCATCGCGTACGCGACCGAGTTCGTGCGCGAGCGCATGAAGCTCGACTGGGATCGGATCTGGGTCAGCGTCCACGCCGGCGACCCCCAGCTCGGCCTCGGCCCGGACCAGGTCGCGATCGATCTCTGGGAGGAGATCGGCCTGCCGGCGGCGCGGATCGTGCCGCTGCCGACCTCGGAGAACTTCTGGTCAGTGGGCGGCCCCGGGCCGTGCGGGCCGGACTCGGAGCTCTACTACGACTGGGGGCCGGAGTACGGCTGCGGCGCGCCGGACTGCGCGCCGGCCTGCACGCGCTGCGAGCGGTTCCTCGAGTTCTGGAACCTCGTCTTCATGGAGTACGAGCTGCACGCGGACGGGACGCTCACGCCGCTCCCGAAGCAGAACATCGACACCGGGCTCGGGCTCGAGCGGGGCGCTGCCATCCTCCAGGGCGTCCGGTCGGTCTACGAGACTGACGGCTACCGCCAGATCATGGAGTGGATCGCCGCCGAGTCGGGGGTCGCCTACGGCGACTCTCCGCAGGCGACGAAGGCCCACCGCGTCCTCGCCGACCACGGCCGCGGCATGACGTTCCTCGTCGGCGACGGCGTCGTGCCGTCGAACGAGGGACGCGGGTACGTGCTGCGGCGGATCATTCGGCGCGCCGTCCAGCAGGCCCGTCGCATCGGGCTCGGCGAGGTCTACCGACTACCGGCCGTCGTGGTCGAGCAGATGGCTGACGCCTACCCGGAGCTCGGCGAGCGCGCGTCCGAGATCGAGCGCGTGATCCGTCAGGAGGAGGAGCGCTTCCAGGAGACGCTCGAGCGCGGCATGCGCCTGTTCGAGGAGCTCGCCGGCGAGGAGACGATCTCGGGCGAGCAGGCGTTCACGCTCGCGGCGACGTATGGGTTCCCGCTCGAGCTCACCGTCGAGCTCGCCGAGGAGCGTGGTCAGGCCGTCGACGTGGACGGCTACGCCGCCGCCATGGAGCGCCACCGCGAGATCTCCCGCGCGCCGGGTGGCAGCGAGCTCCAACGCGCCGTCGAGCTCGCCCGCCGAGCCGGGTTCGTGACCGAGTTCGTCGGCGACCGGAAGACCGAGGTGCTGACGCAGATCGGCGCTCTCGAGCGGCTCGAGGACGACCTCTTCCTCGTGAAGCTCCGGGAGTCGCCGTTCTACCCTGCAGGCGGCGGCCAGGTCACGGATCAGGGGGTGATCGAGGCGGACGACGGCTCCGGGCGGCGCGCCGAGCTCGTCGACGCGTACCGCCTCGACCAGGACCAGGTGCTCCTCTTCCGCGGCGCCGCGTTCGAGGAGGGCGAGCGCGTGCGCGCGACCGTCCCCTGGAACGTGCGGTTCCCGACGATGGCGAACCACACCGCGACCCACCTCCTGCACGCGGCTCTGCGCGAGACGCTCGGCGAGCACGTGCGGCAGGCGGGCTCGTCCGTGCGTCCCGACAAGCTCCGGTTCGACTTCACGCACCCGAGCGCGCTCACGGCGGAGGAGCGAGACGCGATCGAGCGGCGCGTGAACGAGGTGATCTTCGAGGCGCTCCCCGTGCACGTGTTCGAGACCCCGATCGACGAGGCGCGCCGGCTCGGCGCGATGATGCTCTTCGGCGAGAAGTACGGAGACGTCGTGCGGGTGGTCGAGGTTCCCGGGTTCTCGCTCGAGCTCTGCGGCGGGACCCACGTGCGCACGACGGCGGAGGTCGGGGCGTTCGTCGTCCTCTCCGAGGCGTCGGTCGGGGCGGGGGTGCGCCGGATCGAGGCGCTCACCTCTGGGGACGCCTGGGCGTACCTCGAGGCCCGCTCGCGCGAGCTCGACGAGCTCCGCGCCGAGCTCGAAGCGGCCCGGCGCGAGGCGAAGCGGGCGCCGAAGGCGAAGGCGCGCGCGGCCGAGGTCGAGGCGGTTCCCGAGATCCGCGTCGCAGGGGACGTCAACGTGATCGTGCAGTCGGTCGACGGCCTCGACTCCGACGAGCTCCTCTCGCTCTCCGACCGCTTCAAGCAGCGCCATGCCCCGGCGGCGGTCGTGCTCGGCTCGCGGGAGAACGGCACCGTGCACCTCGTCGCGAACTTCGATCCGGCGGTCGCCGAGAAGGTCAGCGCCTCGGAGGTCGTGAAGCGGATCGCCGCGATCGTCGGCGGCGGTGGGGGAGGGCGGCCGACGATGGCGCGCGCAGGCGGGCGCGATCCCGAGAAGCTCGACGACGCGCTCGCGGAGGCCGAGCGCCTCATCGTCGCGGCCCTGTGAAGGTGCTCGCGCTCGACTACGGCGCCGCGCGGACGGGCGTCGCGGTGAGCGACGCTACCGGCACGATCGCGCGCCCGCTCGGCGTGGTCGAGCGGGCCGCGTCGCCGCCCGGGCTCGCGCGGATCGCCGAGCTCGTCCACGAGGAGGGGGTCGAGCGCGTCGTCGTCGGACTTCCGCTCACGCTTCGCGGGGAGCGCGGAGCGCAGGCGCGCGCGACAGAGGAGTTCGTCCGGGCGCTCCGTGCGAGCGTCGACGTGCCGGTCGAGACCTACGACGAGCGGTTCACCACCGCGCTCGCCGGCGCCGACGTCTCGACGTCGGCACCGGAGGACGCGCGGGCCGCAGCTCACCTCCTCGAGGGCTACCTGCGCAGGCTGGATCGCGCCCGATGAGCGGGGGGCGGACGAGCGCAGGCGGCCGCGCCCGTGCGCGCCGTCTCGGCGCGCTCGCGCTCGGGCTCGTCGCGCTCGGGCTCGTCGGCTTCGCCAGCGCGGCGCTCCTCGGGCGAGACGACCCGGCGCCCCCGCCCGCCGAGACCCGGTCGCAGCCGCTCGAGCGGCTGCGCATCATCTTCCCCGAGGGCTTCACGCGGCGGGAGATGGCCGACCGCGTGGAGGCGGTCCGGGAGATCGCGATCGAGCGCCGCGGCGTGACCCCGCGGCTGACGAAGAGCGGGTACCTGCGCGCGAGCGCCGTCGCCGTCCCGCCACAGCAGTTCCGGCGCGACTGGGCGGGACGCTCGATCGAGGGCTTCCTCTTCCCGGCGACGTACGAGTTCAACCGGCACACCTCCTCGCGAGAGCTCGTCGCCGACCAGTTGCGCGCGTTCCGGCGTGTCTGGGCGACCCTCGACCTCCGCTACGCGCGCTCGAAGAACCTGACGCCGTACGACGTCCTGATCATCGCCTCGATGATCGAGAAGGAGGCCGCGGTCGCCGAGGAGCGGCGTCTCGTGAGCGCGGTCATCTACAACCGCCTCCGCGCCGGGATGCCGCTCGGGATCGACGCGACCATCCGGTACGGGCGGAACGTCCCCGGAACCGAGTCGCTGAAGCGCTCCGACCTCGAGAGCGACGACCCGTACAACACGCGCAACCGCCTCGGGCTGCCGCCGACCCCGATCGCGAATCCGGGGCTCGCGTCGCTGCGCGCTGCGGCGAACCCCGCCCGGGTCGACTACCTCTACTTCGTCCGCAAGCCGAACAGCGTCCGGCACTTCTTCACCGCGAGCGAGGCCGAGTTCTTCCGCAAGAAGTGCGAGTACGGGTTCGGCTGCTGAGGCGCGCCGACCCTCGACAGGGCGAGCCCGGCGGCCCCGAGCGACGATCTTGCTCGGGCCGGGCTCGCCAGAGGGACCGGCGGAGCTCCTCGGGCGTCGTCTTCGGCGACGACTCGACACGGAGCCGTGACCCATCCGTCGCAGGATGGTCGCTACGCTGACCGCAGGGAACGGGAGTTCCCCTGGGGGCGCGTGGGGGACAAGTGCGCCGAGCGCGTGCAGGAGCACCGGCAACGACGCGGGCGCAGCGGTCGAGAGTCACCCGCGATACTCCCCGCGTGATCGAGATCTCGGGCAGCACGCGCCTCGTCGGGATCCTCGGCTGGCCCGTTGAGCACTCGCTCTCGCCGCGGATGCACAACGCGGCGTTCGCCGCGCTCGGCCTCGAGTGGGCGTACGTTCCGCTCCCGACCCCGCCCGAGCGCCTCCGCGAGGCGATCGCGGGGCTGGGGGCGCTCGGCTTCGTCGGCGCGAACGTCACCGCCCCGCACAAGCTCGCCGCGGCGATGCTCGTCGAGACGGAGCTCTCCTCGGTCAACACGCTCATCGTGCGCGACGGGCGCATCGAAGGGCGGAGCACGGACGCCGCCATCCTCGCCGGCCTGCCCGCGGAGCGCCCGGTCGTCCTCGGCGACGGAGGCGTGGCCGCGGCATTCCGGGAGGCCCTGCCCCACGCGCGGGTCTTCTCTCGGCGGACGGCTTGGCCCCCGGACGTGGCGGACGCCGACCTCGTCGTGAATGCCACCTCCGAGCGCGACGACGTCCTCGTCGAGCTCGCGTCTTGGCAGGTGCTCGTCGACCTTCCCTACCCGGAGACGGCGACCGCTCGGGCGGCTCGGGCGGCGGGCGCCCGCGTCGTCTCCGGCCTCGAGGCCCTCGTCGCGCAGGGTGCGGCTGCGTTCGAGCTCTGGACAGGGGTGCCGGCGCCGATCGACGTCATGCGCCGCGCCGTCGGGCTCCCCTGAGAGCGCAACGGCGACGACATCTACGCTTCGCGCTATGACGCTCTCGCTCGTCACCGCCGGCGAGTCGCACGGCCCGGCTCTCGTCGCCGTCCTCAGCGGCCTGCCCGCCGGCCTCCGCCTCGACCGCGCCGCGATCGACGACGACCTCCGTCGGCGGCGGCAGGGCTACGGCCGCAGCCCGCGCCAGCGGATCGAGCGCGACGAGGTGGAGGTCCTCGCCGGTCTCCGTCACGGCGTGACGCTCGGCACGCCGCTCGCGCTCCTCGTCCGCAACCGGGATCACCAGAGTTGGAGCTGGGGGATGAGCCCGTGGCCGCCGGAGGGCGAGCCCGTCGGCAAAGGGACGTCGCCCGTGACGTTGCCGCGCCCGGGACACGCGGACCTCGCCGGAACGCTCAAGTACGGCCACGACGACGTCCGCAACGCGCTCGAGCGCGCGAGCGCGCGCCAGACCGCCGTGCACGTCGCCGCGGGCGCGGTTGCGAAGGCGCTCCTCGCGGAGATCGGAGTGATCGTGACCGGCCGCGTGCTCGAGATCGGTGGTGAGCGAGACGAGGAGGGCTGGCGACGGGCGACCGACGCCGCGCGCAAGGCGCGCGACACGCTCGGAGGGGTCGTCGAGGTCGTCGCCGAGGGCGTCCCTCCGGGGCTCGGATCGTACGCGGACAAGCCGGATCGCCTCGATGCGCGGCTCGCGGCCGCGCTCATGGGCGTCCAGGCGGTGAAGGGCGTCGAGATCGGGGACGGGTTCGCGCTCGCGCGCCGCCGTGGTTCCGAGGCGCACGACGAGATCGAGCCCGACGGCCGCCGCGCCACGAACCGGGCCGGGGGCCTCGAAGCCGGGGTGACGAACGGCGAACCGCTCGTCGTGCGCGCGGCGATGAAGCCGCTACCGACCCTTATGCGCCCACTGCGCTCGGTCGACCTGGCGAGCGGCGAGCCGGCGACGGCGCTCGTCGAGCGGAGCGACGTCCAGGCGGTGGAGGCGCTCGCCGTCGTCGCCGAGGCCGCGGTCGCCTGGGAGCTCGCGCGCGCCGTGCGCGAGAAGTTCGGCGGGGACGCGCTCGTGGATCTCGTCGCCGCCTACCGTGCGTACAGGGAGCGGATCGGCTGGCCCCCCGCGCGCTGAACGCCCTCCAGCGGCACCTCGCCCTCGTCGGGTTCATGGGGGCAGGGAAGTCGACAATCGGCGCGGAGGTCGCGCGCCGCCTCGGACGCCCGCTCGTCTCCACCGACGCTCTCGTGGAGGAGGCCGCCGGCACGAGCATCGAGCGCCTCTTCGCCGAGCGCGGCGAGGAGGCGTTCCGCGCTCTCGAGGAGTCGCACGCGCTCGAGGCGCTCGCGCGCGGTCGTCTCTCGGTGCTCGACCTCGGCGGGGGAGCCGTGCTGTCCGCGCGGACGCGCGCCGCGCTCGCGGAGAGCGCGTTCACCGTCTTCCTCGACGTTCCGGTCGCCGAGTCGTGGAAGCGGGTGGCCGGCTCGAACCGCCCTCTCGCCCGGGAGCGTGAGGCGTTCGTCGAGCTCCATGCGCGCCGCGTGAACGTCTACGAGGAGGTCGCGGATGCACGGGCGCAAGACGCCGACGGCGTCGTGCTCGCGGCCGCGGGGGCGCACGTCGAGGAGGGATCGCTCGAGCGGCTCGCCGCCTGCGTCCCCGGCGACGGGCCGGTCGAGCTCGTCGTCGACGAGACGGTCGATCGGCTCCACGGTGCGCGCGCGAGCACCGCGCTCGGGGAGCGGCTTCGCGGGCGGCACGTCGTCCCCGCCGGCGAGCGCGCGAAGACCGCGGCGGTGGTGGAGCGGCTCTGGTCGAGCCTCCGGGTCGATCGCGGTGGAACGCTCGTCGCGCTCGGCGGCGGCGCGACGACCGACGTGGCCGGGTTCGTTGCCGCCACCTACCTCCGGGGCATCGCCTGGGTGCCCGTGCCGTCGACTCTCGTCGGGCAGGTGGACGCCGGCATCGGCGGCAAGGTCGGGATCGACCTCGAGCGCGGCAAGAACCTCGTGGGGGCGTTCCACTGGCCCGCGCGCGCCGTCATCGACCCCGGCCTGCTCGCGACTCTGTCCGAGGCGGAGCGCGCGAACGGCCTCGCGGAGGTCGTCAAGACCGGCCTGCTCGCGGACGCCCCGCTCTGGGAGCTCGACCCGGTCGAGCAGGTGCGCCGGTGCGCCGCCTTTAAGGCTGCGATCTGCCTCCGTGACCCCCACGACCGCGGCGAGCGGGCGCAGCTCAACCTCGGACACACCTTCGCGCACGCGCTCGAGGCGGCGTCCGGCTACGAGCTCGCGCACGGTCGTGCCGTCGCGCTCGGCCTCGTCGCCGCCCTGCGCCTCTCCGGGCTCGGCGAGCTCGCCGAGGAGACAGCGCGCCTGCTCGACGTCAGGCCCGTGCGCGTCGATCGCGAGGCGGCCTGGGAGGCGCTGCAGCGCGACAAGAAGGCGGTCGGCGGCGAGGTGCGTCTCGTACTGCTCGCACGGCCCGGCGAGCCGCGGATCGGCGTGCCGCTGCCGCCGGCGGAGGTCCGCGCGGCTCTCGACGCGCTCATCGACTAGGGTCGCGGCGTGCGCATCGTCGTCCTCAACGGCGTCAACTTGAACGTGCTCGGACGTCGCGATCCGACGCTCTACGGCGGGATCACGCTGTCCGAGCTCGAGACGCGGATCTACGAGTGGGCGGCACGGCTCGAGTGCACCGTGCGCTGCCGGCAGACGAACCACGAGGGCGAGTTCGTGGAGTGGTGCCACGACGCGCTCGACTGGGCCGACGGGGTGATCGTCAACCCGGGCGCCTGGACGCACTACTCGTGGGCGATTCGGGATGCGGTCGAGCTCCTCAGCGTTCCCGTGATCGAGGTGCACCTCTCGAACGTCGACGAGCGGGAGGAGTGGCGCAGGCGCTCCGTCCTCGAGGGGCTCGTCGCGGGCCGCATCGTCGGCAAGGGTCCCGAGGGCTACCGCGAGGCCCTCGAGCTCCTCGTCCAGGGGAGGCCGTGAGCAGAGTCGCGCGCCTCGCAGCGCTCCTCGAGGAGCCGCTCCTCGTGATCGGGCTGCCCGGGATCGAGGCAGGGCAGGCCGGCGTGCGCTACCTCACCGGCCTCGCGAGCTCGAACAGTGCCGTTCTCGTCGAGCCCGACGGCCAGGCGACGCTGTACACGGACTTCCGATATCTGCACCGGGCACGCGCGCTCGGCGTCGCCGACGTCGTCGAGACGCCGCGTGGGCTCGTCGGGGCGCTCGGAGAGATCCTGCGCGGTCGACGGATCGGAGTCGAGGCCGAGCACGTTCCGTACGCAGCGGTTCGCACCCTCGAGGAGGCCGGCGTCGACGTCGTCCCCCGTACCGGACTCGTCGAGTCGCTTCGCGCCGTCAAGGACGAGGACGAGCTCGCGGCCATCCGGCGTGCGGCGGCGCTCTCGGACGAGGTCTTCGCCGCGCTCTCGCGGGAGCGATTCAGCGGCCGCAGCGAGCTCGAGCTCGTCTGGTGGGTCGAGCGGAGCTTCCGCGAGGCGGGCGCGGGGATCGCCTTCGGGACGATCGTCGCAGCGGGCCCGACGGGCGCCTCGCCGCACGCCGAGCCCGGCGAGCGGACGATCGAGCCCGGCGTCCTCGTCACCGTAGATGCCGGCTGCGTCGTCGACGGCTACTGCTCGGATTGCACGCGGACGTTCGCCGTCGGAGAGGTCTCCGAGCGCTTGCGCGAGCTGTACGCCCTCTGCCTCGATGCGCAGCTCGCCGGGCTCGCCGCCGTCGCGCCGGGCGCCCACGGCCGAGACGTCGATGCCGCCTCGCGGGCGCCGATCGAGGTCGTGGGTCTCGGCTCCGCCTACGGGCACGGGCTCGGCCACGGCGTCGGCCTCCAGGTGCACGAGGCGCCCGTGCTGAGACCCGAGTCCAGCGACGTCCTCGAGCCCGGGAACGTCGTCACCGTCGAGCCGGGGCTCTACCTTCCGGAGGAAGGCATCGGCCTCCGCATCGAAGACCTCGTCCTCGTCACCGAGGACGGCTGCGAGCGCCTGACGCGGTTCCCGAAGGAGCTCCTCACGGTCGCGTGAGCGCACGCGACGACATCCTGGAAGCGAACGCGCGCTATGCGGCGACGTTCGCGCACCCCGAGCTTCCGCGAGAGCCGCGGCGCCGGCTCGCCGTCGTGACGTGCATGGACGCGAGGATCGACCCGCTTGCCGCCCTCGGGCTCGAGCTCGGCGACGCGCACGTCCTGCGGAACGCGGGCGCGATCGTCACGGACGACGTCCTCCGCTCGCTCGCGCTCTCCCACGCGGTGCTCGGCACCCGCGAAGCGCTCGTCGTCGGACATACGGGCTGCGGTCTGCACGGCGCCTCGAACGAGGAGCTCTGCGCCGCCGTCGGCGTCAGCGCCGTCGACTTCCTCCCCTTCGCCGATCTCGACGAGAGCGTGCGCGAGGGCGTGCGCCGCATCCGCGAGTCCCCGCTCCTGCCCGACGCCTTCGGGGCGTCGGGTTACGTCTACGACGTCTCGACGGGCAGGCTGCGGGTGGTCACGATCTAGACTGACGCCCGCGATGGCCGAGACCGTCTCCACCAACCAGTTCCGCAACGGGATGCACATCGAGGTCGACGGATCCGTGTGGCGGATCGTCGAGTTCCAGCACGTGAAGCCCGGCAAGGGTGGCGCGTTCGTCCGCACGAAGCTGAAGGCGCTCGAGTCCGGCGCCGTGGTCGACCGCACGTTCCGGGCCGGCGAGAAGTTCCCCCGCGTCCACACCGAGGTGAAGAACGTCCAGTTCCTGTACGACGACGGCAACGAGGCGCACTTCATGGACGAGGAGACGTTCGAGCAGTTCGGGCTCCCGCGCTCCGAGGTCGCGGCCGAGCTCGCCTACCTCGCGCCCTCGAGCTCGGTGCAGATGCTCACGGTCGACGGCAGGCCGGCCGGGTTGCAGCTTCCCGCCTCGGTCGAGCTGACGGTCACGGCGACGGAGCCCGCGGTGCGGGGAGACACGGTCACGAACGTCACGAAGCCGGCGACGCTCGAGACGGGCGCCGTGGTGACGGTTCCCCTGTTCGTCGACACGGGCGACCGGATCAAGGTCGACCCGCGCGAGGGGCGCTACATCTCCCGCGCCTGACCCGACCGGCCGGCAATCGCGCCGGACCGGGGGAGGGTCGCTAAGGTGCTGCCGTGCCGAAGCTCGTCGACACGACGATCCGCCTGCTCTCCCAGGAGCCGCTCGCCGGCAAGCTGCCGACCGCCGAGGTGCTCCGCATCGCCGAGATCCTCGACCGGGCCGGCTTCGCCTGCCTCGAGGTCTCCGGCGGCGGGGTGTTCGACGCCGCCGTGCGGCGCGGCGTGGAGACCCCCTGGGAGCGGATTCGAGCGATCGACTCCCGCGTCGAGACGCCGCTCGGGATCGCGCTCCGTGGCCGCTTCCTCGTCGGCTCGCGTCCGGTCTCCGGGGACATCGTGACCCGCTTCGTCGCCTGCGCCGCGGAGAACGGGATCGAGGTCTTCCGCTTGCACGATCCGCTGAACGACGTCTCCAACCTCCGCGAGGCGGGGCTCGCGATCACGAGCGCAGGCGGGGCCTTCCACGCCGGCCTCGTGTACAGCCCGGGCCGCACGGGCGAGACCGACACCCTCGTCGAGCAAGCGCGCAAGCTCCCCGAGCTCGGGGCGACCCGCGTCATCGTCAACGACCCGACCGGCGCGCTCGTCCCGCACCGCGCCCATGAGCTCGTCGCCCGGATCGCGGAGGCGAGCGGGCTCCCCGTCGGCTTCTACGTCCAGGGCGCGGCAGGCGTGGGGCTCGCGGCGGCGCTCGCGGCCGTGGAGGCGGGGGCGGACCTCGTTGCGACGACCGTCTACCCGCTCGCGCTCACGCTCCACCGGGTCTCGGGCGAGTCGCTCGCGGAGTCGCTCGCGGGGCTGGGCGCGCCGACGGGCGTCGACGTCTCGAAGCTGTGGGAGGCCGCCGACGCGATCGACGAGCACATCGGCGACGAGCCCGTGGCTCCGGTCGTCCCGCGGATCGCGGTGCGGGCAGCCGAGTACGACCTGCCCGCCGGTCTCGTGGCGGCGCTCGACGTCCACCTGCGTGCGCACGCCGCTTCCGACCGCCTGCTCGAGGTCCTGGAAGAGGTGGGGCGCGTCCGTGCAGAGGCGGGCTGGCCGCCCCTCGCGGCGCCGATCGGCCAGATCCTCGCCTCGCAGGCGCTCCTGCACGTCCTCGAGGCGCGCCGCTACGGGACGGTGGTCGACGAGTTCCGGACCCTCGTGCAGGGCGGGTACGGCTCGACGCCGGAGCCGATCGATCCGGTCGTCGCGCGGGCGGTCGAGCTGCTCGCGCCGCGGGCGGCGCTCGTCGACGACCCGCCCACCGCCGACGACGTCCGCGAGCGAGCCGAGGGCCTCGCCGCGAGCGAGGAGGAGCTCGTGCTGATCGCGATGTTCGGAGCCGACGCCGAGGAGCTCCTGCGCACGGTGCGCGCGCGCCACTCCCGCGACCGGGCGCTCATCGCCGAGGACGCCGAGGCCGAGCGGGGCGAGCGGATCCGCGAGCTCGTGAAGATCGTCCAGGAGAGCGGCGTCGGCGAGATCGAGATCGAGGACGGCGGCATGCGCGTCTCCGTGCGCCGCGCGGACGAGCCGGTGCTCCAGCCGGTCGCCGCCGCGACTGCGGTCTCCGAGAGCGCTCCGGATGGCGAGCCGGCGCTCGCGGACGTGATCCGCGTCGAGTCCCCGATGGTCGGTGTCTTCTACCGTGCTCCCGGACCCGGCGCGCCGGCCTTCGTCGACGTCGGCGACACCGTCACGGTCGGGCAGACGCTCTGCCTGCTCGAGGCGATGAAGCTCTTCAACGAGCTCAAGGCCGAGGTCGAGGGCGTCGTGCGCGCGATCCACGTCGAGAACGGCGAGCCGGTCGAGTACGGGCAGCTCCTGTTCGAGATCGAGCCCGTGCTCGCCCCGCCGGCGCTCTAGAGCGGTGTTCTCGCGCGTCCTCGTCGCGAACCGAGGCGAGATCGCCGTGCGGGTGATCCGCGCCCTGCACGAGCTCGGCGTGGAAGCGGTCGCGGTCTACTCGACGGCCGATCGCGACGCCCTCCACGTCGCGCTCGCCGACCGGGCGGTGTGCATCGGCCCACCCCCCGCCTCCGAGAGCTACCTCTCGATTCCCGCCGTCGTCGCCGCCGCGGAGACCACCGGCTGCGAGGCGGTACATCCCGGCTACGGATTCCTCGCCGAGAACCCGGCCCTCGTGCGGGCCTGCGAGGAGAACGACCTCGTGTTCATCGGCCCGACGGCGGACGTGATGGAGCGCATGGGCGACAAGGTGCGAGCGAAGGAGGCGATGCGGGAAGCCGGTGTCCCGCTCGTCCCCGGGAGCGACGGGGCCGGCTCCCTCGACGAGCTCCGGCGCGTCGCGCGCGAGGCCGGCTACCCCGTGCTGCTCAAGGCCTCGGCCGGGGGTGGGGGCAAGGGGATGCGCCTCGTCTCCTCCGAGGACGAGCTCGAGAGCGCGTACGGGGCAGCGCGCGCCGAGGCGGAGTCGGCGTTCGGCGACCCCTCGCTGTACCTGGAGAAGGCGCTTTCGCCGGCGCGCCACGTCGAGATCCAGGTGCTCTGCGACCAGCATGGCGGGGTGCTCACGATGGGCGAGCGCGAGTGCTCGATCCAGCGTCGCCACCAGAAGCTCGTCGAGGAGTCGCCCTCACCGGCGCTCGACGACGCGCTCCGGGAGGAGATGGAGAGCGCGGTCGAGCGGGCGTGCCGCGTCATCGGCTACCGCAACGCAGGCACCTTCGAGTTCCTCCTCGGGCCGGACGGCTCGTTCCACTTCATCGAGGTCAACTGCCGGCTCCAGGTCGAGCACCCGGTGACGGAGCTCGTCTCCGGGATCGACATCGTCCGCGAGCAGGTGCGGGTGGCGGCCGGCGAGCCGCTTGAGCGCACGGGTCGCGCGCCGCGCCGAGGTCACGCGATCGAGGTGCGGATCAACGCCGAGGACCCTCTGCGCGACTTCGCTCCCGCGCCGGGGACGGTCACGCGCTTCCGACCGCCGCTCGGGCCGGGCGTGCGCGTGGACACCGGGCTCGTGGAGGGGCTCGCGGTCCCGCCCTTCTACGACTCGCTGGTCGCGAAGGTCATCGTTTGGGACGACGAGCGGCCCGCGGCGATCGCCAGGATGCGTCGTGCGCTCGGGGAGCTCGAGGTGGTCGGTATCCCGACGACGCGGGAGGTCCTGCTCGACGTCCTCGCGGCGCCCGAGTTCGCCTCCGGCGAGTACTCGACGTCGACGCTCGCCGCGCTCGAGGGGCGCGTCCCGTCGCTCGCTTCGGCATGACGACGAGCCGTCGCGCCGGGCGCCGGCAGGCGCTCTTCCTCCTCTACCAGTGGGATCTCACCGGGCAGCCCCTCGCGTCGCTCTTCGGGGAGGAGCCCGACGGCTTCGCGCGGTCGCTCGCGGAGGCGGTGGCCGCGCGCGCCGAGGCGCTCGACGCGCGCATCAGCGCGGCCTCGCCGGAGTGGCCCGCCGATCGTCTGGGTACGCTCGAGCGGAACGTCCTGCGGATCGGGATCTACGAGCTCGAGGAGGAGACGGTTCCCACGGAGGTGGCGATCAACGAGGCGGTCGTGCTCGCGAAGCGGTACGCGTCCGAGGACGCCGCGCGGCTCGTGAACGGCATCCTCGGCACCGTCGCGCGCGAGCTCGCGCTCGCCCGAGGTGGAGCATGAGCGACGTCGAGCAGGAGCTGGCGCGGGCCACGGAGCTCCTCGAGCGCCTGAACGAGCGCCGCGCGGAGCTCGAACGCGTCGCCTCTGCCGAGGAGCTCGACGGGGAGGCCGCGGTCGAGCTCGTCGGCGAGCTCGCCGAGCTCGCGAAGGAGATCGAGGCCGAGCTGACGCGCGCCCGCGCGATCGCGGATGCGTCCGGCTGACGAGCTGCGACGCCTCGTCGAGGCCTACCTCGCCGACCTGCGCCTCGCGACCGACCTCGGCCGTCTCGAGGCCGCCGTGCGCTACGCGCTCGAGCCGGGCGGGAAGCGGATCCGGCCCGTGCTCTGCCTGGCCGTCGCCGAGGCCGCCGGCGGGACGGTCGAGGACGCCCTGCCGGCCGCGGCCGCGGTCGAGCTCGTGCACACCTTCTCGCTCGTCCACGACGACCTCCCCTCCCTGGACGACGATGCCGAGCGCCGTGGACGGCCGAGTGCGCACGTCGCCTTCGGCGAAGGTGTCGCGCTGCTCGCCGGGGACGCGCTCCTGGTCGAAGCCTTTCGACTCGCGCTCTCCTACGACGACGTCGGCATCGCTCGCGAGCTCGCGGAAGCGACGCTCGGGATGATCGGCGGCCAGTACCTCGACATCACCGGCGCCGACGACGACCTCGTCGAGCTCGACCGCCTGAAGACGGGCCGTCTCTTCGCGGCTGCAGTCGGGCTCGGGCTCCGCGCGGCGGCGGTGCCCGAGGATGCGCAGGCGCCCTGGCGGGCGTTTGCGGAAGAGCTCGGCCTCCTCTTCCAAGCAGTCGACGACCTCCTGGACGGCGACGGTCTCGCCGAGCGACTCGGCGCCGACGGCGCGCGTCGCCTCGCCGACGAGGCGGCCGAGCGGGCGCGGGAGCGCCTCGCCGAGGTGCCGGCGGACACCTCGGTGCTGGAGGCGCTCGTGGACGACCTCGCCGTGCGCGCCTCCTGAGCGCCCGAGCCGGAGACGGCGATCGTCTAGCCTCGTTTCGCGGTGAAGAAGCGACTCGACACGCTGCTCGTGGAGCGGGGTCTGGCGGAGTCCCGTTCGCAGGCGCAGGCGCTCGTCCTGGCCGGGCTCGTTCCCGGCCACACGAAGCCCGGCGAGCAGGTTCCCGAGGACGCGGAGCTCGAGGTCGCAAGCCCGCCTCCGTACGTCTCGCGCGGGGGCGTGAAGCTCCGGAACGCCCTCGACGCCTTCGCCGTCGACGTCGCCGGACGCGACTGCGTCGACGTCGGCGCAGCGACCGGGGGGTTCACCGACTGCCTGCTCCAGGCGGGCGCGGCGCGCGTCGTCGCGATCGACGTCGGCTACGGGCAGCTCCACCCCCGGCTCCGTGCCGACCCGCGCGTGACGGTGCTCGAGCGGACGAACGTCCGCGACCTCCGCGCGCTCCCGTTTGCCCCCGACCTCGTCGTCTGCGACGTCTCCTTCATCTCGGTGCGGAAGGCGCTCCCTGCGGTGCTCGCTCTCGCGAAGCCGGGTTGGGAGGCGCTCGTCCTCGTGAAGCCGCAGTTCGAGGCTGGGCCCGCGGACGTCCGCAAGGGCGTCGTCCGTGACCCGGAAGTGCAACGAAAGGCGATCGAGAGCGTCGTCGACGCCGCGCTCGCCTGGGAGGGGAGGACGGCCGGGGTCGTAGACTCCGGGCTGCCCGGACTGAAGGGCAACCGGGAGTTCTTCGTCCACCTCGTCCACGACCGCGACGCGACCGTCCCCGATGACATCGACCGCTGGATCCGCGACGCCGTCGGCGGCGCCTGAGCGCGTTCGCCGCGCAGCAGTCCTCACGCACGGGCAACCCGGGCGCATCGGCGCCGGGCTGGCACGGCTACAGGCGGTGGCGCAGGAGCACGGCGTCAAGCTCCTCTTCCCAGCGGACGAGGCCGAGAAGCACGGCGTCGAGCCGGCGGCCGATCCGACCCGCGCCGACATCGCCGTCGTGCTCGGAGGCGACGGGACCGTGCTGCGGGCGCTCGCGCGCTTCCTCGGGACGGGCGTTCCCGTGATCGGGGTGAACTTCGGACGGGTCGGCTTCCTCAGCTCGATGGGCCGGCGCGAGCTGGAGGAAGGGATGGGGCGCGTGTTCGCGGGCGAGTACGACGTCGTCGCGTTGCCGACGCTCGAGCTCGAGCACCCGGATGGCGGGAGCCGCGCCGTCAACGACGTCGTCGTCGCGAGCGCCGAGCTCGGCCGCATGATCGAGCTCGAGCTCGTCGTCGGCGGGGAGGAGCTCGGGCGCCAGCCCTGCGACGGGATCATCTGCTCGACTCCCTCGGGGTCGACGGCGTACAACCTCTCGAACGGCGGCCCGGTGCTCTTCTGGGGGCTCGAGGCGATGGCGCTCACGTACGTCGCCGCGCACTCCCTGCGCGCCCGACCGCTCGTCCTCCCTCCCGGCGCCGACGTCATCGTCTGGAACCGGACAGTGGGGGTCGAGGCCGGCGTCCTCGTGGACGGGCATCGGGTGTCGACGCTCGGAAAGGCCGAGCGCGCGGTGGTTCGCATCGGCGCCGAGCGGTCGCTCCTCGCGACGCTTCCCGAGGCGACCTTCGTCCGTCGCTACCGCCAGAGCTTTGCTTCGTAGGCTCCGCATCGAGAACCTCGTGCTGATCCGCGAGGCGGAGCTCGTCTTCGCGCCCGGCCTGAACGCGGTCACCGGGGAGACCGGCGCCGGCAAGACGATCTTCGCGCAGGCGATCGGGCTCCTCCTCGGCGCGAGGGCCGACGCGTCGGCGGTCGGGTCGGCGGGCGACGAGGCGTACGTCGAAGCCGAGCTCGATGTCCCGGAGGAGTTCTTCGAGGACGAGAGCGCGGGCCCGCTCGCGGAGCTCCGCCCCGAGGGTGAGAGGGATCTCGTCGTCGCGCGCCGTGTCTTCCGCGACGGGAGGACGCGCTCCTACGCCTGGGGGCGGGCAGTCGCTCGCGAGGACGTCGCAGCCGCCGTCGAGCGCCTGATCGCGATGTCCGGCCAGTTCGAGCAGCGACGGCTCGCGCGTCCCTCCTACCAGCTCGACCTGCTCGACGCGTTCTGCGGCGAGGAACAGCTCGAGCGACGTCGGGAAGCCGCCGCCGCCTGGCGCGAGCTGCGAGCGGCTCGGCGCTCCTACGACGAGCTGACGCGCGACGCGGGGGCGGTCGCGGCTCGGCTGGCCGAGCTCGAGGCGCTCGTCGAGGGGGTGGAGGGCCTCGCGCCCGGAGAGGAAGACGAGCTGCGCGCCCGTCGCGAGCGACTCCTGCACGTGGTGGAGCTCGGCGCCGCGGCCGCCGCCGCGATCGCCGCCGTCGCGCCCGACGACGGGGAAGGGGCGGCCGAGCTCGCAGGCCGCGCCGAGCGGGCGCTCGCTCCCCTCGAGCGCCTCGCGCCCGAGCTCGCGGCCGCGGCGCAGGAGCTGCGCGACGTCGCCATCCGCCTGCGGGAGGTCGGGGGAGACCTGCATCGGTTCCTCGCCTCGCTCGAGGCCGATCCGGACGAGCTCGAGGAGGTCGAGGGGCGACTCGCCCGGATCGCCGACCTCCGTCGCCGCTTCGGCGGCTCGTACGAAGAGCTGCTCGAGCGCGCCGAGGAGGCTCGCCGCGAGCTCGCCGAGGCGGCGGCCGGCCACGACCCGGTCGAGGCCGCGGCCCGGGCTGTGGCGCGCGCCGAGGAGCGCGTCGGCGCACTGGCCGAGGAGCTCCGCACCGTGCGCCGGGCGCACGCGCGGCCCTTCGCCGAGGCGGTGGCGGCGGAGCTCGCAGGGCTCGGCCTGGGCGACGGCGAGTTCCTGTGCGAGCTCGAGGAGGCGGAGCCGGGCCCGACGGGCGCCGACCGCGCCGTCTTCCTCCTGCGAGCGAACCCGGGCCTTCCCTTCGCGCCCGTCGCGGAGACGGCCTCCGGAGGCGAGCTCTCGAGGGTCGCCCTCGCCCTGGCTGCGGTCGCGGGCGGGGAGACGCTCGTCTTCGACGAGATCGACGCGGGCGTCGGCGGCGTGACCGCACACGCGGTCGCGGCCACGCTCAAGCGGCTCGCGGAGCGCGCGCAGGTGCTGACGATCACGCACCTGCCGCAGATCGCGAGCGTCGCCGACCGCCACTTCCGGGTCGAGAAGATCCCGGGCGATCCGACGCACACGAGGATCGAGGAGCTCGACGAGCTCCTGCGCCGCGAGGAGCTCGAGCGGATGCTCGGCGGCGCTGAGTTCCTGTCCTCGCTCAGCGAGCGCTGAGTGGCGACGCGGAGGGCCTCGGTCGAGCTGCTCGCGACGCTCGACGACGCGTGGCGATACGTCTCCGAGCCCTACCACTTCCCGGACTGGTGGCCGCCTGTTGCGACGGTACGGCCCGATCGGCGCGGCCTGGCGGCCGGCGCGCGCTGGACGGTGCGCTCGCGCGAGGCGAGCCTCTTCCGGGGGCCGGAGGCGGAGGACGTGCTCGTCGTGCATGAGGTCGAGCCCCCGCATCGCCTCCGCTTCGAGATCGTGCGCGCGAGGGTGCGCGCGGACCTCTCACTCGCAGCCGTGGGTGACGAGCGGACGCGGGCGACGCTGACCGTCAGCGAGCCGTTCCGTCTCTCGTTCACCCGTGGCCGGCTCGCGCACGATGCGCTCGCGCGCCTCTACGACCTCGTCCAAACCGCCGCTTCCTGACCGGCTGCGAGGACGGCCGTCCGACCTCGCCTGCTGCTACGGTGAGACCCCGTGGCCAAGTACGTGTTCGTCACGGGCGGAGTCGTCTCGGCGCTCGGCAAGGGGATCGTCGCGGCGTCGCTGGGGCGCCTGCTGAAGTCCCGCGGCCTCTCGGTCTCGGCCCAGAAGTTCGACCCCTACCTCAACGTCGACCCGGGCACGATGAGCCCCTTCCAGCACGGCGAGGTGTTCGTCACCGAGGACGGCGCGGAGACCGACCTCGACATCGGCCACTACGAGCGCTTCATCGACGAGAACCTCTCCCGCGATGCGAGCCACACCGCGGGGGCGATCTGGGACACGATCCTGCGCAAGGAGCGCAAGGGCGAGTTCCTGGGTGCGACGGTGCAGGTGATCCCGCACATCACGAACGAGATCAAGGCCCGCATCCGGCGCGCCGAGCAGGTCTCGGGCAGCGACGTCGTCATCTCCGAGATCGGCGGTACCGTCGGCGACATCGAGTCGCTGCCGTTCCTCGAGGCGATCCGGCAGTTCCGGCGCGAGGTGGGCCCGGAGAACGTCCTCTACCTGCACGTCACGCTCGTGCCGTTCATCCCGGCGGCAGGGGAGCTCAAGACGAAGCCGACGCAGCACTCGGTGAACGAGCTCCGGCGCATCGGCATCCACCCGGACGTCGTCGTCTGTCGCTCGACCGAGCCGCTGTCCGACGACATCCGCGAGAAGATTGCGCTCTTCGCCGACGTCGACACCGACGCGGTCGTCGGCTGTCCCGACGTGCGCGACGTGTACGTCGTCCCGGAGATCCTGCGAGCCGAAGGCCTCGACGCGCTCGTCTGCGAGAAGCTCGCGCTCGACTGCCGCTCGGCGGAGCTCGGCGAGTGGGCCGAGCTCGTGCAGCGCCTGGGCGAGCTCCGCGAGGAGGTCGAGATCGCGCTCGTCGGGAAGTACGTGAAGCTCCACGACGCCTACCTCTCGGTGCACGAGGCGCTGAAGCACGCAGGCGTCCACCACGGCGCGCGCGTGCGCGTGCGCTGGGTCGACGCCGAGAACATGTCGTACGAGGAGGCCGTGCGCGAGCTCGAGCAGGCCGACGGCGTGCTCGTCCCCGGCGGCTTCGGGTCACGCGGCTGGGAGGGCAAGATCCTCGCCTGTCAAGTGGCGCGCGAGCACGAGATCCCGTACCTCGGCATCTGCCTCGGGATGCACGTTGCGGTTTCCGAGTTCGCGCGGAACGTGTGCGGGCTCGAGGGCGCGAACTCGACCGAGATGGATCCGGAGACGCCCTTCCCCGTCATCGACCTCCTTCCCGAGCAGAAGGAGATCGAGGACCTCGGCGGCACGATGCGCCTCGGCGCGCAGCCCGTCGAGCTCGAGGAGGGAACGCGCGCGGCGGAGAGCTACGGCGAGCCCGTCGTCTACGAGCGCCACCGGCACCGCTACGAGGTGAACAACGAGCTCAGGCAGCGGCTCGTCGAGGCGGGGCTCGTCGTCTCCGGCACGTTCGACCGGGGGCGGCTGGTCGAGATCGTCGAGCTCCCCGACCACCCCTGGTTCGTCGCGAGCCAGTTCCACCCCGAGTTCAAGTCGCGGCCGATCCGGCCGGCGCCGCTCTTCCGCGACTTCGTGGGCGCCGCCCTCGAGCGCGCGCGCTCGCGAGACGCCGTCCGCGCCGCGGCAAGCTGAGGTCCGCGCTACCCGCCGGCGAGTGGGTCGCGCCAGCGCAGGCCGGGGTAGCGGGCGAAGTCCCGATCGGCCGAGACGAGCTCGAGACCCCACTCGATCGCGAGCGCCGCGAGGTGGGCGTCGTTCGTGTGGTTTCCGGCAGCGTGCGTCTCGACGAGAAGGCTTCCGAGAATCGCCGCATGCCGCTCACCTGGGACCGACAGGTGGACGTTGTCGAGATCGAGCCACCTCGTGACCTCGTGCCAGGCATCGCGTATGCCGACGGGCTTGCGAAGCACGCGGGGATGGGTGCTGAGGCGAAGGAACGCGAGGATCGTGGGCCACGCAATCCCTACGAAGGGCGTGTCGGAGAGAGTTGCAGCCCACCACGTACGCGCCGCCTCGTGCTCGGGGAAGGGCCGGTGGTGCGCCCAGAGGATGAGATTCGCGTCGACGAGGATCGCCGGAGACTCAGTTCTCACGGTCGAGCAGGTCGAGTGCCGCCGCGACGTCGCGCACGTCGATCAGAGCCTCGCCGCTGTCGAAGACGCGGGGCTCGTACCGACGCTGCCTCCGCGGCTCCCGCTCGGCGCGGAGCCCAGCGCGGATGGCGTCGTTGGCGACGCGAGAGAGCGACCGTGCCTCCTTGCGGGCCCGCTCGGCGAGCGCACGAGCGACGTCGTCGTCGAGGTTCAGCGTCGTTCGCATCAGCGATCATCATACTCCGCATCATCCGGAGCTGCCCAGGCTCGGTCTGCACGGCTCCCGCCGCGTAGGATCGCTCCCGCCGTGTCCGTTCCACCGCTCCTCGACCTCTTCGTCGAGCTCTGCGCGCTGCCGAGTCCCTCCGGCCGCGAGCGGGCGGTGGCGGACCGCGTGGGCGCCTACCTCACTGGTCTGGGGCTCGCGTGGGCCGAGGACGATGCCGCTACGCGCCTCGGGGGCGACGCCGGCAACCTCTACTGCCGCCTCCCCGCCACGAACGGCGGAGGCGGCACGCCGCTCTTCCTCTGCGCGCACACGGACACGGTGCCCCCCGAGGGGCCGATCGAGCCGGTGGTCGGCGAGGACGGGATCGTGCGCAACGCCGCCGGCACGATCCTCGGCTCGGACAACAAAGCCGCGCTCGCCGTCATGCTCGACGCCGTCCGGCGCGTGCTCGAGGAGGGTAGGCCGCACGCCGGGATCGAGCTCGTCTTCACCGCACAGGAGGAGGTCTCGCTGCGCGGGGCGGAGGCCTTCGACCACACCCGGCTCCACGCGCGAACCGGCTTCGTGTACGACCAGGGCGGGCCGATCGGCGAGATCGTGCTCGGCTCGCCACACGGGCGGCTGCTCGACTTCCGCTTCCACGGCGAGGCGGCGCACGCGGGCATGTACCCGGAGGACGGCCGCTCGGCCATCGCCGCCGCCGCGCGCGCGATCGCGGACTTCCGCCTCGGCCGAATCGACGAGGAGACGAGCGCGAACGTCGGCCGGATCGAGGGGGGCACCGCGCGGAACGTCGTCCCGGAGCGGTGCTCCTTCAGCGCGGAGGTGCGCTCGCACGACGAGCGCAAGGCGATCGAGCTCGTCCGGGAGATGCTCGAGACCGCGGCCTTCGCGGCGACGCTCGGCGAATGCGAGCTCGAGACGGAGGTGCGCTCGAGCTTCCCGGGCTACCGCTTCCGGGAGAGCGACCCGCCGGTGCAGCTCGCCGCCGAGGCCCTGCGGCGCGCAGGCTTCGAGCCGAGCTACGTCCTCTCGGGCGGCGGCGCCGACGCGAACGTCTTCAACGCGCGCGGCCTCGCCTGCGTCAACCTCGCGAACGGGATGCTGGACATCCACACGCCCGACGAGCGCATCGCCGTCGCCGACCTGGAGGCGATGGTCGAGGTCACGCTCGCGCTCGTCGACTGCGCCCGCGAGCGCGCGCTCTAGGCTCGGCTCCGGCCGGGAGCGAGGATCCGTGCGCTTGCCGAGGCCCTTCCAGGAGAGCGGGCGAGCGAGCACCGCATGCTCGCGCTCGGGGAGGCCCGAGTCGAGTGCGCGCTAGGCTCCGCCCCTACGGCGATGATCGTCCGGCCCGAGATCGAGCAGTACGCGGAGGCGCACACGACGCCGCACGAGCCGCTGCTCGAGGAGCTCGCGGCCGAGACCCGAGCGACCCTTCCCGACCCGGAGATGCTCTCCGGGCCGGTGCTCGGCCGCCTCCTCGAGCTGCTCGTCTTCGCGAGCGGCGCCCGCCGCGTGCTCGAGATCGGCACCTACAGCGGCTACTCCGCGCTCTCGATGGCGCGCGGGCTGCCTCCGGACGGCCGCATCGACACGTGCGAGCTCGAGGAGCGACGCGCCGAGGTCGCGCGCCGCTACATCGCGCGCAGCCCCTACCGCGATCGGATCAGGGTGCACGTCGGCCCGGCGCAGGAGACGCTCGCCCGCCTGGAGGGCCCATTCGACTTCGTCTTCATCGACGCGGACAAGACGGGCTACGACGCCTACTACGAAGCCGTCTTGCCCAAGCTCGCTCCGAGGGGCCTGATCGTCTTCGACAACACGCTCCAAAGCGGCCGCGTCGTCGACGCCCCCGAGGAGGGCGAGGGCACGCGCGCCATCGTCGCCCTCAACCGCAAGCTCCGGGACGACCCGCGCGTCGCGTGCGTCCTCCTCACCGTGCGCGACGGCGTCACCGTCGTGCGGCGCAGGTAGCGGCGTCGGCCCTGCGTGCGTGGGGGGCGAGCTCGCCGTCGCCGAGCGCGACCACGCCGAGGCGCTGCTCCATCTACTCGGCCCACCAGCCCTGGACGATCTCGGCATCGCCGGGGCCCGTGGAGGGCGTGCCGAAGGCGAGGAGCTCGAGCCCCTCCGGCCCGGCCTCGATACAGCGCATCGTCTGGGGCGGGATCCGCACCGCGTCCCAGCGCCGGAGCTCCACGACCTCGTCGTCGAGCTTGATCCGGCCGCCGCCTGCGAGGATCACGTACAGCTCCTCCTGCGTGCGGTGCCGGTGGCCGAAGGGTATGCGGTAGCCCGGGGCGAGCCGCTGCAGGCTCACGCCCGCCTGCTCGAGGCCGAGCGGCTCGCGCGCGAAGCGCGCCTCGAGCTGTGGCGACAAGCCGTACGCGCGGGCGGAGTCGTCGACCTCCTCGAGGTTGACGAGCGTGTACGCGGCCACGTCAGCTGATCTCGGCCGCCAGCTCGAACACCGAGAGCTCCGCGCTCTCGACGACACCGTCGCTCGCCTCGGCGAGCGCCTGGAACGCCGGCAGCTCCCGGGCCGCCGCGATCTGCTCGGCGCTCCGCCACGGTCCGCTGAAGGCGACGAAGCGCGTGGGGCTCGCGATGTCCCGGAGGAGCCGGAACGTCACGCCCGGGAAGCGCAGCGCGGCCTCGTCGGCGGCCGCCTGCCAGGAACGGGCGAACTCCTGCTCGTGTCCTTCTCTCACAACCCAGACTCCTGAGGCGTACACGGCTTCCTCCTTCCGGTGAACGCACGATTGCGCCTCGAGAGGGTAGATTCTCGCCGCCATGCGCGTCGGGGTCGCGAAGGAGACCAAGCCGCAGGAGTACCGCGTCGCCCTGACTCCGGCGGGGGCGCGCGAGCTCGTGCAGCGTGGCCACGAAGTGCTCGTCGAGACGGGGGCCGGTGTCGGCAGCGCCTTCCCCGACGAGGCGTACGAGCGCGCGGGGGCCCGCATCGTGTCGGTGGACGAGGTCTGGGCGTCCGCCGAGCTCCTGCTCAAGGTCAAGGAGCCGATCGCGCCCGAGTACCCGCGCCTACGTGAGGGCCTCACCCTCTTCACGTACCTGCACATCGCCGCCGACGAGCCCCTCACGCGCGCGCTCGTCGAGTCGGGAGTCACCGCGATCGCGTACGAGACCGTGGAGACGGCGTCGGGAGCGCTGCCGCTGCTCGCGCCGATGAGCGAGATCGCGGGTCGGCTCGCGCCGCAGGCAGGCGCCCACTACCTCGAGAAGCCGAAGGGCGGCCGGGGCATCCTGCTGGGCGGCGTCGCCGGGGTCGCGCCCGCCCGCGTGCTGATCATCGGCGGGGGGATGGTCGGCTACAATGCCGCCGTCATCGCCATCGGCATGGGGGCGCAGGTGACCATCCTCGAGCGCTCCGCCGACCGGATGCGCCACCTGGAGGAGATCCTGAGCGGGCGGGTGACGCTGCTCATGTCCTCGAGTCTCCAGATCGAGGAGTCGCTGAAGGAGGCCGACCTCGTGATCGGCGCCGTCCTCATCCCCGGCGCGCTCGCGCCCAAGCTCGTCACGCGCGAGATGCTTGCGGGCATGAAGCCCGGGAGCGTCCTCGTGGACGTGGCGATCGACCAGGGCGGTTGTGCCGAGACGTCGCGTCCCACGACCCACGACGATCCGGTCTACGTCGTCGAGGACGTCATCCACTACTGCGTGGCGAACATGCCGGGCGCCGTCCCCATCACCTCGACGCGGGCGCTCACGAACGTCACGTTGCCCTACGTGGAGCAGCTCGCGGACCGAGGCGTCATCCGGGCGGTGACGGAGAGCCCGGAGCTCTCGCTCGGAGTGAACGTCATCGACGGGAAGATCACGTACGAGGCGGTCGCCGACGCGCACGGGCTCGAGTACACGCCGCTCGAGCAAGCCCTCGCCGCGCGCGTCGGCTGAGCGGCACTCGGCGCTGGCTCGGGTCAGGCGGCGCCGCGCTTGGCCCGGCGGTAGAGCCGCCCGCCTCCTGTCGCGCCGCGGTCGGCGCCGCCCGACGACGGCCGTTCGCTCGCCTCGGGCTCGCGAGGCTTCCGGGGCGTGCGCTCGGTGGGGAAGAGCTTGATCACGACGAAGGTGACGAGCGCGGCGAGCCCGACGATCGCGACGATGTACACGGCGAGCAGGAGGAGGCCGAGGGCGCGGTCCACAGCCGTCGTACAATACCCCCGTGCCGCGGGCGTGCGTGATCGTGCTCGACGCCGTCGGCGCAGGTGCGTTGCCGGACGCCGCGGAGTACGGGGACGAAGGCTCCAACACGCTCGGGAACGTGGCCCGCGCCGTCGGCGGCCTCGACCTGCCGAACCTCGAGGCGCTCGGCCTCGGCAACGTCATGCCGCTCGAAGGCGCTCCTCCGCAGCCCGGGGCGCCGGCTGTCGCGGGCCGTCTCGTCGAGCGCTCGAAGGGCAAGGACACGACGACCGGGCACTGGGAGCTGATGGGGATCGTCACGCCGACGGCCTTTCCCACGTACCCGCACGGGTTCCCCGACGAGGTGATCGATCCGTTCATGAATCGCACCGGACGCGGCGTGCTCGGCAACAAGCCGGCTTCGGGGACGGAGATCATCCAGGAGCTCGGCGAGGAGCACCAGCGCACGGGGAAGTGGATCGTCTACACCTCGGCGGACTCCGTCTTCCAGCTCGCCGCCCACGAGGAGACGGTTCCGCTCGAGGAGCTGTACGAGGCGTGTCGCATCGCGCGCGAGATCCTGACCGGGCGGCACGCGGTCGGACGCGTGATCGCTCGCCCGTTCACGGGCGAGCCCGGCCACTACGAGCGGACGCCGAACCGACGCGACTTCTCGCTGTCGCCGCCACAGCCCAACTACCTGAGCGCGATCCGCGCCGCGGGCGGGACGGTCGTCGGGGTGGGGAAGATCTGGGACATCTTCGCCGGGCAGGATGTCGACGAGTCGCGGCCCACGAAGTCGAACGTCGAGGGCATCCAGGCGACGATCGAGCTGCTCCGGGAGCTCGAGGAGGGGCTCGTCTTCGTCAACCTCGTCGAGACGGACATGCTCTGGGGGCACCGCAACGACCCGGTCAACTTCCACCGCTGCCTCCAGGACTTCGATCGCCGGCTGCCGGACATCCTCGAGGCGCTGCGGGAGGGGGACCTCCTCATCCTCACCTCCGACCACGGCTGCGACCCGACGACGCCCTCGACCGACCACTCGCGCGAGCACGCGCTGCTGCTCGCGTACGCCGCCGGTCGCAATGCCTCTGGCCGGATCCACGAGGACGGTGAGTTCTCGGACGTCGGGGCGACGGCGAGCGCGTGGCTCGGCGGCAAGGTTCCCGGGCGCAAGCTCCCGGGTCGCACGATCGAGCTCTGAGCAGGCAGCGCCCTCCGTGGCGCTTCGGCATCGTTTGGACGCAGTCCCGCGACGCTCGTTCCGTGCGCTGCGCGGTACGCTGCGGCCGTGGATCGCGTCGCCTGGACGGACGAGCGGCTCGACGACCTCGCGAATCGGATGGATGCGGGGTTCGCGCGGATCGATGCCGACCTCCGCGAGCTCGGCTCCGAGCTCCGCTCCGAGATCGGCGGCCTGAGAGGTGAGCTCCGCTCCGAGATCGGCGGGCTCCGGTCGACGCTCCTCCGAGTCGGCGGCGGGGTCATCGTCGGCCTCGTCGGCGTGATCGCGGCGATCGTCGCGAGCCCCCTCGGCTGACGGCTCGCCCGGGGCGGCTGCTCGGCGGCGAGTAGCCTGAGACACGTGATTCGCGTTCCCGAGCTGATCGAGCGCAAGCGCAACGGCGGCGAGCTCTCCGACGAGGAGATCTCCGAGCTCATCCTCGGCTTCACGCGCGGCGAGATCCCCGACTACCAGCTCGCCGCCTGGTGCATGGCCGTCTACTTCCGGGGGCTCAACGGTCGCGAGACGCATGCGCTGACCGACGCGATGATCCGCTCCGGAGAGACGCTCGCTCTCGGATCCGCCCTCGGGCGCCGGGTCGTGGACAAGCACTCGACGGGTGGCGTCGGCGACAAGACGTCGCTCGCGGTCGGCCCGATCGTCGCCGCCTGCGGCGTGCCGCTCGCGAAGATGTCCGGGCGCGGCCTGGGTCATACCGGAGGCACGCTCGACAAGCTCGAGTCGATCCCCGGCTACCGAGTCGAGCTCACGCTCGACGAGCTCGTCGAGCAGGTGCGCGAGGTCGGCCTCGCGATCGTCGGCCAGACGGGCGACCTCGTCCCCGCCGACAAGAAGCTGTACGCGCTGCGGGACGTCACCGCGACGGTGGACATCGTGCCGCTCATCGCCTCGTCGATCATGTCGAAGAAGCTCGCCGCGGGAGCCGACGCGATCGTGCTCGACGTGAAGGTCGGCGACGGCGCCTTCATGAAGACGCTCGAGGACGCACGGATCCTCGCCGAGCAGATGGTCGACCTCGGGCGGCGCGCTGGCCGGGACGTCGTCTGTCTCCTCTCGGACATGGATCAGCCGCTCGGCCACGCCGTCGGCCACGCGCTCGAGGTGCGCGAGGCGCTCGAGACGCTCGCCGGCCGGGGCCCGACGGACTTCACCGAGCTCGTCCTGCACGCGTCGGCGCGCCTCCTCGCGCTCTCGGACCTGGGGGTCGACGTCGAGGAGGGCCGTCGGCGAGCGGAGGCCGCGATCGCCGAAGGAGCTGCGACCGCCGCCTACGAGCGCTGGATCCGCGCGCAGGGCGGCGACCCCGATCCCGACGTGCTCCCGACCGCCCCGGTCGTCCGCCCGGTCGTGGCCGAGCGGGAGGGGATCGTCGCTCGCCTCCACGCGCTCCCGATCGGCATCGCGACGCTTGGGCTCGGCGGCGGCAGGAGAACGAAGGACGATGCCATCGACCACGCCGTCGGCGTCGTCTGCCACGCGAAGCGCGGCTCGGCGGTCGCGGCGGGAGACGTCCTCGCCGAGGTCCACGCCCGTGACGACGAGAGCGCTGCCCGCGCCGCCGAGACGGTGCGGAGCGCGTACGTGCTCGGCGACGAGGCGCCTCGCGGGCACGGGATCCTGCTCGACGTCATCGAGTAGCCCGGGCGATGCCGGAGCTCCCGGAGGTCGAGACGATCAGGGCGCAGCTCGCGCCGCGCCTCGAGGGGGCGACCGTGCGGCGCGTCGACATCCTCGATCCACGCCTCACGCGCCCCCACGATCGCCTCGTCGTCGCGGCGCAGCTTCGAGGCGCGCGCATCGTCGCAGTCGAGCGGCGCGGGAAGTACCTCGTCTTCCTCCTCTCGGGTGGGCTCGCCCTCCTCGTGCACTTGCGCATGACCGGGAGCTTCGGCTTCTCCGAGACGACACACGAGCGCGCCGTGCTCGAGCTCGACGACGGGTCGCGCCTCGTCTATCGCGACGTGCGGCGATTCGGCACCTGGCTCCTGCTCGACGAGGACGAGCTCGAGGGATACCTGGCGGCGAAGAACGGGCCGGAGCCGCTCGGCCCGCGCTTCACCTCCGCCTGGCTCGCCGCGCAGCTCGCCCGGCGACGAGCGCCGATCAAGGCGGTCGTCCTCGACCAGAGGGTGGTCGCCGGTCTGGGGAACATCTATGCCGACGAGGCGCTCTGGCGGGCGCGCATCGGCCCGGTGCGTCCAGCGAGCGAGCTCGCCGCGGACGAGGTCGGGCGCCTCCATCGTGCGATCCGCACGGCGCTTCGCACCGGGATCGCTCGACAGGGCTCGACGCTCCGCGATTACGCGGCCCCGGACGGCACCTCGGGCGCGATGCAGCGGGAGTTCCGCGCCTACGGCCGCGAGGACGAGCCGTGCGACCGCTGCGGGGTGTCCATCGCAAAGACGCGTGTCGGCGGTCGCGGCACGTGGTACTGCCCTCGCTGCCAGCGCTGAGCGAGCCGGCCCCCGGAAGCTCGTGGCTCAGAGCCACGAGCTCGAGCGAGTCGGCCGACACCCGTCCCTCCTAGACTTGTCCCCGTGGGGCGGACGGTGAAGACAGAGGGGGTGGTGCTGCGCTCGTTCCGGTTCGGCGAGGCTGACCGTGTCCTGCACGTGTACACGCGCGACCGCGGACGCATCGGCGCGCTCGCGAAGGGCGTGCGGAAGACGACGTCCCGGTTCGGCGCTCGGCTCGAGCCGCTCTCGCACGTCGAGCTCCTCCTCCACCAGGGCTCCGGAGAGCTCTCCACGGTCACCGGCGCCTCGCTCGTCGACGCGCACCGACCGGCCCGTGAGGATCCCTACCGTCTCTCCGTGGCGCTCGTCGGGGCGGAGGCCATGCTCCGGCTCTTCGTCGAGGAGGAGCGGAACGAGCGCGCGTTCGAGGCGATCACGCGCTTCCTCTCCGCGGTGGACGCGATCGAGCCCGGTGCGCGAGGGCGCGCCGCTCTCGACCCCCTCGCGCTCGGCTTCCAGCTCAAGCTGCTCTGGCTCTCCGGGTACGACCCGCACCTCGAGGCCTGCGTCGAGTGCGGGGAGGTGACGGGGCTCGTGGGCTACCTTCCGCGCGCCGGCGGTGCCGTGTGCGCGGCGTGCTCGCCGCCGGAGACGGTGTCGCTCTCGCCCGAGGGTCTTCGCGGCATCCACGCGCTCCTCCGGAGCCCGCTCGCGGACGCCCGCGGGCTCGGCCTGGGAGAGCGCGCTGTGCGCGACGCGCTCGCCGTCGTGGTCGCCGCGTACGAAGCCCACGGCGGCTTCCGCCTGCGGACGCTCTCGGCATGAGAGGCATCCGCGCGCCCGCGTGAACCTCCTCGTCGTACTCGTCCGGCTCGGCTCGCTTGGGTTCGGACTCGGCTTCGTCGGCGCTCTGCTCGTGCGACGGCCGCGGGTCGCCCTCGCCGGAGGTTCGCTAGGGGTCGCGTCCGCGTATCTGCTCTCCGTGCTCGCGGTCGGCGAAGACGCGCCCTTCGCCGGGCAGGTCGTGCGCGCCGGAGCGGTCGCGGCCGGCGTGGGGTGGCTCGGAGTCGCGGCCGGAGTCTGGGCCGCATCCGAGCTCGAGCGGCACGGACGTCTCTGAGCACGGCGCAGACACCGGTGATCCGGGGCGCACGTCTCTCAGTCGGCCTTCGGGCTCGTCCAGTCCGCCGCGAGCCGGTCCTCGACCACGGCCCGGGCGGCCGAGATCGGGATCCGCTCTTGCGCGAGCGAGTCGCGGTCGCGGATCGTCACCGTGTCGTCGACGAGCGTCTGCTCGTCGATCGTGAGCGCCCAGGGAGTGCCGATCTCGTCCTGGCGGCGGTAGCGGCGGCCGATCTGGCCGGAGTCGTCGTACTCGGCGACGACGCTCCGACGGAGCTCCTCGTAGAGCGCTCGCGCTTTCGTCGCGATCTCGGCGTTGCGCGGGATCAGGGGGAGCACCGCGACCTTCACCGGAGCGAGCGCGGGGTGGAGGCGGAGAACGACACGCAGCCGGCCGGCGACCTCCTCCTCGTCGTAGGCGTCGACCATGAACGCGAGCATGGAGCGGTTCACGCCAGCCGCCGGCTCGACGACGTGCGGCGTATAGCGCTCCTCGCCGTCGACCCACTCGAGCTTCGTCCCCGACGTCCGTGAGTGCGCGGTGAGATCGTAGTCGCCGCGGTGCGCGATCCCCTCGAGCTCGGACCAGCCGATGGGGTACAGGTACTCGATGTCGCTCGTCTGGCGAGAGTAGTGGGAGAGCTCGTCCGGGCCGTGCGGCCGCACGCGCAGGTGGCTCTCGCGCAGGCCGAGGCGCACGTACCAGCGGAAGCGCTCCTCGACCCAGTAGCGGAACCACTCCTCGGCCTCCGCCGGCGGCACGAAGTACTCCATCTCCATCTGCTCGAACTCGAGCGTGCGGAAGATGAAGTGCCCGGTCGTGACCTCGTTGCGGAACGCCTTCCCGATCTGCGCGATGCCGAAGGGCGGCTTGCGCCGGGCGATCTGGGCGACGTTCTTGAAGTTGATGAAGATGCCCTGCGCGGTCTCGGGACGCAGGTAGGCGTCCATACCGGTCTCCTCGACCGGGCCGATCCGCGTCTTGAACATGAGGTTGAAGTGCCGCGGCTCGGTGAGGTCGCACTCATCCGTCTCGCCCGGGTGCTTGCTCGGCTTGCGTCCGCACCGGGAGTGCTCGAGCTGGTCGGCGCGGAAGCGGAGCTTGCAGGTGCGGCAGTCGACCAAGGGGTCGTGGAAGCCCTCGACGTGCCCGGACGCCTCCCACACCTTGGGGTGGAGGATGATCGACGAGTCGAGCGCGACGATGTCGTCGCGCTCGCGCACCATGGCCTCGAACCAGCGCGCCTTGACGTTCTCCTTCAGGAGGACGCCGTAGTGGCCGTAGTCGTAGGCGGAGGCGAGGCCGCCGTAGATCTCGGAGGACGGGAAGACGAAGCCGCGCCGCCGCGAGAGCGACACGATCTTGTCCATGGTCACGACGTCGGCCATCGGGGCAGACCCTACCGACCGTGGACGCCTCGCTAGCCTGCCGCCGATGAAGGCGACCGACTCCGACCACGGGGCCGTCGAGCTGCACATCGTCTCGGATGCGACGGGGGAGACGGCCGCACGCCTCGTGCTCGCGCTCGAGGCGCAGTTCCCGGACCAGGAGTTCGTCGAGATCCGCCACCCGCGCGTCGAGGACGTCGAGGACCTCCACCTCGCCGTCCAGCAGGCTCGGGGACGGCCCGCGGTGATGGTGTACACGCTCGTCGAGCCCGAGCTGCGGGAGGCGATGCGCCAGCTCTGTCGCCGGGCGCGCGTCCACTACTGCGACCTGCTCGGTCACCCGATCGACTCGATCTCGCGCGTCGCAGGCGTCGCCGCGAAGATGAAGCCCGGTGTCCGGGCGCCGCTCGACTCGTCGTACTTCAAGCGGATCGAGGCGATCGAGTTCGCGGTGCGCTACGACGACGGAGCCGGCAAGGCGCTCGACGAGGCCGACATCGTGCTCGTCGGCGTTTCGCGTACCTCGAAGACCCCGCTCTCGATCTACCTCGGGTACTTGGGCCACAAAGCGGCCAACGTGCCCGTCGTCGCGGGCATCGAGCCTCCGAAGGAGCTCTTCGAGATCGATCCCGCCAAGATCGTCGGGCTCACGATCGACCCCGAGCGTCTCCTCGAGATCCGCACGGTGCGCGTCCGCAGCATGGGGGCTCCCCGTCGTCGCTACGCGGAGCTCGACTCGATCTACGACGAGCTCGCGCAGGCGCGCGAGCTGCACCGCAAGCTGGGCTGCCCGGTCATCGACGTCTCCGATCTCTCGGTCGAGGAGACCGCGATGCGGATCATCAGGCTCGTGGAGCGCCGACGGCGCGGCGCGAAGACGTGAGCGAGCACCGGCCGTACGGCGCGCCGGGCGAGCCGCCTCTCCGACACCCGTTCCGACCTCCTCCCGGGGGTCGTGGCGACCTGCGCGAGAAGGGGTGGGCGCCGCCCGGGCGATTCCTCCTCTGGTGGTTCCTCCTCCTCCTCGGAGACCTCGTCTTCTACGTCCTCCTGACCCCCGTCTGGCTCGGGCTGCGGGCGGCGGCGTGGGCGGCGGAGCTCCGAGCACGCGCTCGGCGCGCGTGAGCGGCTCAGGACACGGGGTCGAGGCGCCAGACCTCTCCCTCGACCGAGGTCAGGTAGACGCGGCCGAGCCCGTCGACGCCGAACGACGAGAGCCTGGGGACGTCGACTCCGAGATCGTCCGTCGCCCGGATCTCGCCGCCGTCGATCGCGAGGGCCGTGACTCCGCCCAGACAGAAGTCGCCGTAGAGGTACCTTCCCTGGAGCGCGCGCAGACGCTTGTCGCGCACGAAGGCGCCGGGTTGTTGTAGACGCCGCTGTCTCCATCGCCGGCCGAGGCATAGAGCAGACCGTCGGGTCCGAACTGGAGCATCCCGCCGTTGTGGTTCTCCCACGGCTTCTCGATCGTCAGGAGAACCCGCTCGGAGAACGGATCGGCGCGATCCGTGTCGATGGGGTGTGGTCTCCACTCCGAGATCGTGATGTCGCCATTTCCAGCGTTGCGGTTGTAGAAGACGTAGAAGAGACCGGTCACGGCGTAGTCGGGCGAGAACGCGAGCGAGAGGAGCCCGGACTCGCTCGACTCGTACGCGCGGTCGCGAATGTCGAGGAACGGCTCCCGGAGCGTGGCTCCGTTGCGAACGATGCGAATCGTCCTGCGCTGCTCGACGACGAACACGTCGCTGCTCTCGCCGGGAAGAGCCGTCACGAGCACCGGACGCTCGAACGTCCCGACGACGGTCGCGACGACGGTCGCGACCAGGGAGCCGGTGACGGGAGGAGGCGGCTCCGGCGGTGCAGGAGGCGCCGGTGTTTCGCACGACGAAGCGGACGCTGGTTCCCGCCGGGACCGTCTCGCGCGAGCGAGCGAACGAGAACTCGCGCGCCTCGATGCGCACGGTGATGGTCGCTTCGGGTCGAGCGCGGACGGCTCCCGCGCCGAGGGCGAAGGTCACCGCGGCAACGAGGGCGACGAGCGTGAGGTGCGCGAGCGCGACGCGCACGGCGCCAGAGTACGATCCGGCTGCGGTGGGGCGGTGGAACCCTTCCAGAACCCTTAGACCGAGGCGTGTGTAGATTCCTCTCGCTGATGCGCTACGTCTACGACTTCGACGAGCAGGCGCCCGGCGGGAGAGAGCTCCTCGGCGGCAAGGGGATCGGCCTCGCCGAGATGACGCAGCTCGGTCTTCCGGTGCCGGCCGGGTTCACGATCACGACCGATGCCTGTCGCGCGTACATGGCGGCGGGACATCGGGTGCCGGAGGGGCTCGACGCGGAGGTCGACGAGCACATCGCCCGGCTCGAGGAGCGCACGGGCAAGCGCTTCGGGGATCCGGAGAACCCACTCCTCGTCTCGGTGCGCTCCGGCGCGGCGATCTCGATGCCCGGGATGATGGACACGATCCTCAACCTCGGGCTCAACGACGTCGCGGTCGAGGGGCTCGCGGCGTCGACCCGCAACCCGCGCTTCGCCTACGACTCCTACCGACGTCTGATCCAGATGTACGGCGAGGTCGTGGACGGCGTCGACGGGCACCGCTTCGAGCAGGCGCTCAGCGATCTGAAGGCCGCGCGCGGAGTCTCCCAGGACGTCGACTTAACCGCCCACGACCTGCGCGAGCTCGTCGCGTCCTTCGAGACGATCTACGAGGAGGCGACGGGGACGGGGTTCCCCCAGGATCCGCGCGAGCAGCTGCGCCGGGCCTACCGGGCGGTGTTCGACTCCTGGGACGCGCCGCGGGCGCAGGTGTACCGGCGGACGTACGAGATCCCGGACGATCTGGGGACGGCCGTGAACGTCGTGCAGATGGTCTTCGGGAACCGCGGCGAGCGCTCGGGCACGGGCGTCTGCTTCACGCGGAACCCGGCTACCGGAGAGAAGGCCCTGTTCGGGGAGTTCCTGCTCAACGCCCAGGGCGAGGACGTCGTCGCGGGGATCCGGACGCCGGAGCCGATCTCGCGCATGCGCGAGCTCCTCCCGGAGGCCTACGAGGAGCTCGTCGAGACGCTCGATCGGCTCGAGGCCCACTACCGGGACATGCAGGACATCGAGTTCACGGTGGAGGAGGGAAAGCTCTACCTCCTCCAGACTCGTACCGGGAAGCGCACCGCGACCGCGGCGCTCCGCATCGCCGTGGAGATGGTCGAGGAGGAGCTCATCTCGCGTGAGGAGGCGGTCGCGCGGATCGACCCCGGTCAGCTCGATCAGCTCCTGCACCCGCGCATCGACCCCGACGCGGAGTACGAGGTCGTCGCAAAGGGTCTGAACGCATCGCCCGGCGCCGCAGTCGGCGCGATTGTCCTCGACGCCGACCGTGCGGCGGAGCGGGGGAGCGCCGGCGAGGACGTCATCCTCGTGCGCTGGGAGACCACGCCGGATGACATCCACGGCCTGATCAAGGCGCGCGGCGTCCTCACCGCGCACGGCGGGATGACCTCGCATGCCGCCGTCGTCGCCCGCGGCATGGGGAAGCCGTGCGTCGCAGGCTGTGAGGCGCTCTCGATCGACCAGGCGACGGGGACGGTGACGATCGGCGAGCACGTGCTCCACGAGGGCGACGTGATCACGATCGACGGCGCGGAGGGCCACGTCATCCTCGGCGCGGTCCCGCTCGTACCCCCTGCGATCGACGAGAACTTCGGGACGATCCTCGAGTGGGCGGACGTGCTGCGCCGGCTGCGCGTCCGCGCCAACGCGGACACGCCCGAGGACGCGGCGAAGGCCCGCGAGCTCGGGGCCGAGGGCATCGGCCTCTGTCGCACCGAGCACATGTTCATGGCGGAAGACCGGCTCCCGATCGTGCGGGAGATGATCCTCGCGCGCGACGAGGAGGAGCGGCGGGCGGCGCTCGACAAGCTCCTGCCGATGCAGCAGGGCGACTTCGAGGCGATCTTCGAGGCCATGGCCGGGCTGCCGGTGACGATTCGGCTCCTCGACCCGCCGCTCCACGAGTTCCTGCCGCCGCTCGAGGAGGCGACCTCGGACGCGATGCGTGATCGCATCCGTCAGCTCCGCGAGGCGAACCCGATGCTCGGCACGCGAGGCTGTCGTCTCGGGCTCCAGTACCCCGAGATCTACGAGATGCAGGTGCGAGCGATCGTGCGCGCGGCGCGGGCGGTCGAAGAGCGGACCGGCGATGCCCCCCTCGTCGAGATCATGCACCCCCTGGTGGGCTTTCGCGAGGAGCTCCGGCGCCTGCGCGAGCTCACCGAGCGCGTCGCGGCGGAGGAGCCGTCGGTCGCATTCCGCTGCGGGACGATGATCGAGTTGCCCCGGGCGGCGCTCCGCGCGGACGAGATCGCCGAGGAGGCAGACTTCTTCTCCTTCGGAACGAACGACCTCACGCAGACGACGCTCGGCTTCTCGCGCGACGACGCGGAGGGGAAGTTCCTCACGTACTACCTCGAGCACGGGATCCTCGAGCGGAACCCGTTCGAGGTGCTCGACGTGGACGGGGTAGGCGACCTCATGCGGATCGCCGTCGAGCGTGGCCGCTCGACGAAGCCCGAGATCAAGCTCGGCATCTGCGGCGAGCACGGCGGCGAGCCGCGCTCCGTCGCGTTCTGCCACGGGCTCGCGCTCGACTACGTGTCGTGTTCGCCGTACCGCGTCCCGATCGCCCGACTCGCTGCGGCGCAGGCGGCGTTGGCCGACGCCGGCGTCACCGCAGTCGCGATCGGCGGCTGACGCTCAGGCGACGCTGCCGGCCGCGACGGCGACGGCGGCGACGCCGATGCCCGCGACGGCGAGGGTCGCGAGCGCAGGGGCCCGCCGGAGGCCCGTGAACACGAGCGCCGCGAGCGTGCCGCCGACGAGGCCGCCGAAGTGCCCGCCGATCGAGATCCCGGGGAGGAACAGCGTGATCGCGACGTTGAGGAGCAGGAGCGCCATCGCTTGCCCGCCGAAGACGTAGATCCGGCGGCGCTCGAGCACGATGGCCGCGCCCATGATCCCCCAGATCGCACCCGACGCGCCGACGGTGAGCGCGTTCGGGCTCCAGAGCAGTGCCCCCGCCGAGCCGGCGAGGCCGGCGACGACGTAGAGGAGGGCGAAGCGCGCGTGGCCGAAGTAGTCCTCGACCCCTTGTCCGAGGAGCCAGAGCACGAGCATGTTCATCCCCAGGTGGAGCGGCCCATAGTGGAGGAACGCTGCGGTGAGCAGGCGCCACCACTCCCCTTCGGCGACGCCCACGAGCTGTCCCGACGAGTTCACCGTGCTCGAGACGAGGACGCCGTGCTCGTAGATCCAGTTGCCCGTCCCGTTCAGGGTGCCGCCGAGAGCGAGCTCGGCGAGGAAGACGAGGACGTTGAGCGCGACGAGCGCCTGCGTGACGATCGGTCCTCGGCTCGAGAGCTGGAGGACGGCGCTCCTCGCTTGTCGGTGCGGCGCGGAGGGCCGCCCGGACGCGCTCGCGTGCTCGGGACAGCGGATCCCGACCGGCCCGAAGGTCATGCAGTCGGGGCAGATCGGCCGCCCGCACTCCGAGCACGTGACCATCGTCTCGCGATCCGGGTGCCGGTAGCACCGCATGGGCTGCTCGGGCGCGCTCACGGTCGGGCTAGCGTACCGACGTGCTCGTGGACGTCGCGTTCACTCCCGACGAGGCCGGCTCGGCTCCGACCGGGATCGTCATCGACGTCATCCGCGCGACCTCGACGATCTGCCAGGCGCTCGCGTCCGGCTACGCGGCCGTGTTCTGCGCCGCAGAGGTGGAGGAGGCGCGGACGCTCCGCGACGCGCTCGGCGGTGGCGTTCTCGGCGGCGAGCGGAACGCCGTCCGCATCCCCGGCTTCGACCTCGGGAACTCGCCACGCGAGTACCTCGAGCCCGCAGGCGACACGCTCATCCTCTCGACGACGAACGGGACACGGGCGGTTGTCGCCGCCGCCTCCCGCTGCGAGCGCGTGCTGATCGCGTCCCTCCTCAACCTCGCGGCGCTCGTCGAGGCCGCACGGGAATACGGAGAGGATGTGCTCGTCGTGTGCGCGGGCGTCGAAGGGAGGCCGAACCTCGACGACACGTACGTCGCCGGCCGCATCGTCGAGAGCCTCGGCTGGAAGCGAACGGATGCGGCCGAGGCGGCCGCGCGGCTCGTGCCGACGTGGGGCGGGGCGGAGGAGGCGCTCCGCGTCTCGCGCAGCGGCCGGAACCTCCTCGAGAACGCGCCCGAGCTCGAGCCGGACATCCCCTTCTGCGCCCGCGAGAGCGTCCTCGACGTCGTTCCGCAGCTCGTCGCCCTGCGGGACGGCGCGGCCGAGATCGCCGCGTGATCGTGAATCGCGACCACCTCGTGCGCGGGCCGTACACGGCGTTCGCGGAGGTCGCCGACGCCTACGAGCGCGGGCGTCCGGGCTATCCGGACGAGGCGGTGCGCTGGCTCGTCGGCGACGAGCCGCGTGACGTCGTCGACCTCGGCGCCGGCACGGGCAAGCTGACCCGCTCGCTCGTCGCGCTCGGGCACCGAGTGACCGCGGTCGAGCCGCTCGTGGAGATGCTCGAGCTCCTGCCCGAGGCGGCGCCCGGCGCGTTCGCCCTGCTCGGGAGCGCCGAGGTGATCCCGCTGCCGGACGCGTTCGCGGACGTCGTGACGTGCGCGCAGTCCTTCCACTGGTTCGACCACGCCGTCGCGCTCCCCGAGATCGCACGCGTGCTCCGGCCCGGCGGGCGGCTCGCGCTCGTCTGGAACGCCCGCGACGACCGCGACCCGTGGACGGCGAGGCTCTCCGCGATCGTCGGCAACGAGACCGTGCAGGAGGACGACGTGTTCCCCGTGCTCGCGGCGAGCGGCCTCTTCGGGCCGGTGGAGACCGCGACGTTCTCGTTCGAGCAGGCGCTCGACCGCGACGGCCTCCTCGACCTCGTGTTGTCGCGGAGCTACGTCGCGAAGCTGCCGTGGGCGGATCGGCAGCCCGTCCTCGAGGCCGTGGGCGCACTCTACGACGAGACTGCCGGGCCGGACGGCGTCCGACTGGCGTACCGGGTCGAGTGCTTCCGGGCGGAGAAGATCGAAGCGCCCTGACACCCGCCCCTTGACAGGCGAACACGTGTTCGCTAGAACATGTGTTCCCATGATCGCCTGTCTCGTCATCCCGGGCTTCGAGCTGCGAGCGGCGCTCAGAGCTACGCCGCGGCTCGCGCTGGAGCCCGCGGCGCTCGCGCCCGAGCCCGGGGCGGAGCCGCTCCTCGGGCCGGTGACCGCCGCTGCGGAGGCTGCAGGAGTGAAGCCGGGAATGCGCCTCGGCGAAGCGCTCGCCACGTGCCCCGCGCTCGTCCTCGTCGAGCGCGACCCCGCTGCTGTCGAGCGGGAGTGGGAGGGCGTCCTGCGCCGGCTCGAGGACTCGGGCTTCGCGGTCGAACCGGTCGAGCGGGGCGCCGTCGTCTTCGAGACGAGGGGCGTCGAGCGGCTCTACGGCGGCGTCGAGCCTGCCCTTCGCCGCGCGCTCGCAGCCGTCGGGTCGGGCTGGGATCCCCGGATCGGCGCGGCGGCGCGGCGCTTCACGGCGCTTGCAGCGGCGAGCGTCGCGCGACCGGGGCAGATCCTCGTCGTCGCGGCGAGCGACGAGGAGTCGTTCCTCGAGCCGCTCCCGCTCTCGCTGCTCCCGCTCTCGCCGGAACGGTACGCCGAGCTCGAAGGGCTCGGGCTGCGCTCGCTCGGTGAGCTGGCTGCCCTCCCGGGCGGCGCGGTCGCGGAGCGGCTGGGGGTGGAGGGGAGGAAGGCCTGGCGGCTCGCGCGCGGGGGCGGCAGGGCGAGGGTGCGTGGCCGCGCGCCCGCGGTCGAGCTCGCCGAGGCGCTTGCATTCCCCGACGCGGTCGCGAATGAGCTCACCCTGCGGCGGGCGCTCGGCTCCCTCCTCGAGCGCCTGCTCGCGCGCCCCGAACGGGCCGGACGGCCCTTCCGCAAGCTCGCGCTGGGCGCTCGGCTCGCGAACGGAGGCTCGTGGCGCCGCACGCTGACGCTTCGCGACGCCACCGCCGAGCCGGATCGGCTGCGAGCGGCGCTCGGGCCGAAGCTGGCCGAGCTGCCGGCGCCGGTCGTCGAGCTGCGGCTGGAGGCGGTCGAGCTCGCGGAGCACACGGGGCAGCAGCTCGCGCTCGTCGCGCCGGCGGGAGAGGAAACGGCAGTGCGGCTGCGGGAGGGCCTGCGTCAGGTGCGCGCGAGCACCGGGGCAGGATCGGTGTGCGCCGTGGTGGAGGTGGCGCCGTGGTCGAGGGTTCCGGAAGCGCGAGCGATCGTCGTCCCGCGCGATCCGTAGGGGCGACCCTTGGGTCGCCCTCGCGGGGCCACCGCGGGAGCCGGAGCGAGGCAAGCCTCGTCTCGACGAGGTCGGGGCGCCTCAATGCTCCTCGTCCGGCGCTCGTCGAGACGGGGCCGGGCGGTACGCCGAGGCTCGTCAACCGCGAGCTCGTCACGCTCGTGCGGGAGGAGTGGATCGTCGTCGATCGCTGGTGGACGGAGGAGCCGATCGACCGTCGCTACTTCGAGGTCGTGCTCGAGAGCGGCCGCAACGTGTGCGTCTACCGCGACCGCGAGGCGCGGTGCTGGTTCACCCAGGCGGCGTAGAGCACGCCGTGGTCGGGGATGCAGGCGATGTACGTCGAGCTCCACTGCCACTCCGCGTACTCGTTCCTCGACGGCGCCTCGCAGCCGGAGGAGCTCGCCGCGCGGGCCGCCGAGCTCGGGTACGAGGCGCTCGCGCTCACCGACCACGACGGGCTCTACGGCTCGCTCGAGTTCGCGCACGCGGCGCGCTCGCTCGGGGTGCGGCCGATCACGGGCGCCGAGGTGACGCTCGACGGTGGGGCGCACGTGACGCTGCTCGTCGAGTCGCGGCAGGGCTACGCGAACCTCTGTCGGCTCCTCACCGCCGCCCATGCAGGGATGCGCAACGACCCCGTACGAGGTCGCGGCTTGCCGAACCAGCGGGCGACGCAAGCCTCGCCCTCGCTGTCGCGCCGGCCCTCTCAACCCTCCGTGCCGCTCGAGCTCGTCGCGGAGCTCTCCGAGGGGCTCGTCTGCCTGTCGGGCTGCGCGCGTCGCGGCCTCGGCGTGATCGATCCGAACGCGGCTGTCCGCCTCGCGCAGGCGTTCGGCCGTGACCGCTTCTACGTCGAGCTCCAGCGGCCGTTCGAACGCGGCGACGCGCGCCGGCTCGCGCTACTGCGCGACCTCGCCGAGCACCTCGGTGTGGAGACGGTGGCGACCGGGGACGTGCACGCGCACCATCCGCGGCGCACGCTCCTCCAGGACGTGCTCGTCGCGATCCGCTGCCGAACCTCGCTCGAAGGGTGCGAGCCGGAGCGACGCGGGAACCGCGAGAGCTTCCTGCGCCCGCCCGAGGAGATGCTCGAGCGATTCCCGCTCGACCGCGCCGCCGCCGGGCGAACGGTGCGCGTCGCCGAGCGGCTCGCATTCGACCTGACCGAGGAGCTCGGCTACCGCTACCCCGACTTCTCGGACGGCGGCGAGCCGGCGATCCGCCGGCTCGCCGCCGTCTGCCGGGCCGCCTTCGCCGAGCGCTACCGGGAGGCGGACGCGCGGCTCCGCCGGGACGCGCAGCGCCGGCTCGAGGAGGAGCTGCGGCTGATCGACGAGCTCGGCCTCGCCGGGTTCTTCCTCCTCCACCATGAGGTGCTCGAGCTCGCGCGCGAGTGCGCGCGGGAGGTGCGCGGGGCCGACTCGCCGCGCGCCTTCCTCCCGCCGGGTCGCGGACGGGGCAGCTCGGTCGGCTCGATCGTCTGCTACCTCACCGGGCTCTCGCACGTCGACCCGGTCGCGAACGAGCTCTCGCTCGGGCGCTTCCTGAACCGTGAGCTGGCTGCCGTGCCGGACATCGACCTCGACTTCCCACGCGACATCCGCGAGAAGCTCATCGTCCGCGTCACCGAGCGCTACGGGCACGAGCACGCGGCGCTCGTCGCGAGCTTCGCTACCTACCGCTCGCGGGGCGCTATCCGCGACGTCGGGAAGGCGCTCGGGCTCCCGTACGCCGACCTTGAGCGCCTCGCGCGTCTCTCCGACGGCTGGGACGCGCGCCGGGTGGGGGAGGAGCTCGCGCGGCTCCCCGACGCCGAGCGCAAGCTCGGCTCCCGCCGCTGGCGCGCCTTTGCCTGGCTCACGGGGGAGATCGCCGGCCTGCCCCGGCACGTCTCCCAGCACCCGGGCGGGATGATCGTCTCCACGCGTCCGCTCGTCGAGCTCGTCCCCGTGCAGCCGGCGGCGATGGCGGGGCGTCAGCTCTGCCAGTGGGACAAGGACTCCTGCGCCGACGCCGGCTTCCTCAAGATCGACCTCCTCGGCCTGGGGATGCTCTCGGCGGTCGAGGACTGCGTCGAGCAGATCGCGCGCACGCGGGGCGAGGTGATCGACCTCTCCCGCATCCCCTTCGACGACCCGGAGGTCTTCGCGGAGATCCAGCGGGCGGACACGGTCGGCACGTTCCAGATCGAGAGCCGGGCGCAGATGCAGAGCCTCCTGCGGACGAAGCCCGAGAGCCTCGACGACCTCACAGTCCAGGTGGCGCTCGTGCGGCCCGGGCCGATCCAGGGGAAGGCCGTGCACCCGTACATCGACGCGCGCGAGCGACTCCGCCGCGATCCCGGCTACGTCTGGCCGGTCGACCACGAGCTCCTGCGCGAGCCGCTGCGCTCGACGTACGGCGTCGTCGTCTTCCAGGATCAGGTGCTCGAGGTCGCGATCGCGCTCGCGGGCTTCACGGTGGGGGAGGCCGAAGGGCTGCGCCGGGCGATGAGCCGCAAGCGGAGCCACGACGCGCTCGAGGCGTATCGCGGCCGCTTCGTCGCCGGAGCGGCGGAGAGAGGGGTCTCCGCCGACGTGGCCAACACGGTCTTCGACAAGCTCGTCGGCTTCTCGGGGTTCGGCTTCCCGAAGGCGCACGCGGCCGCCTTCGGGCTGCTCGCGTACCAGTCGCAGTGGCTCCGCCACTACTACCCGGCGGAGTTCCTGTGCGCGCTCCTGAACGCGCAGCCGATGGGCTTCTACCCGCCCGCGACGCTCGTCCGCGACGCGCAGCGCCGCGGGGTGGAGGTGCGTCCCGCCGACGTCAACCTGAGCAGCGCGAAGTGCTCTATCGAACGGGGTCAGGTCCCAACTGTTGCGTCCAAGACGCAACAGTTGAGACCTGACCCCGCCGTTGCGGTCCGGATAGGGCTGCGCTACGTGGCGTCGATCGGGGCCGAGGAGGCAGACGCGCTCGTCGCCGAGCGCGAGGCAAACGGCCCGTTCCTGGGGATCGCCGACCTCGCGCGGCGGGCGCCACTTCCTCGAGAAGGCCTCGAGGCGCTCGTCCGGGGAGGGGCCTGCGACGGCTTCGGGCGGCGCCGCGACCTCCTCTGGGAGCTCGGGCTCGCCCTCCGCCCGCAGTCGGTTCCGGGCACCGAGGGCGAGGCGAAGCAACTCCCGCTCCCTCTCGCGCCCACCGTGGAGACGCCCGCGCTCCGCGAGCTCACGCGCTGGGAGCGGATGCTCGCCGACTATCGGCACACGGGGCTCTCGGTGGGAGCGCACCCGCTAGCGCTCCTGCGGCCGCACCTCCCGGCGGGAACGCTCTCGAGCCGGGAGCTCCACGGCGAGCCGCACGGCCGGCGAGTCTCCGTCGCCGGCATGACGGTTGCTCGCCAGCGGCCGTCGACTGCGAACGGGATCGTCTTCATGCTGCTCGAGGACGAGCACGGCCAGGTGAACCTCGTCGTCCCACCGCAGGTGTACGACCGGCACCGAGCCATCGTGCGCGGGGAGCCGCTCGTGCTCGCCCGTGGGCGCTACGAGCGCCTGGGAGAGAACCGCAACGTCGTCGTCTCCGAGCTCGAGTCGCTCGTCCCGCTCGCCCGCCGCATGGCCGAGAGCGACGGCGTCTGGGAGTCGCTCCCGCGCCCGCACTCGTTCGGGCGCAGGTGAGCTCTCACTCCGCGAGAAACGACGCCAGTCGGCCGAAGCGCTTGCGCGCCGCGCGGTCGAACGCCGCGCGGTACTCGTCCGCGGTGCGTTCCTCGAGCGTCGCCGCGTACGCCTCGCGCAGGTCGTAGAGCGCCTCCCCGATCGCGTCCACCAGGAGCTGGTAGTCGCCGTAGCGCTCCTCGGCCTCCTCGCGGTCGGCGTTCGTCCAGGCACGATCCGCGGCCTCCGCCTCGGCGAGGAGGCTCGCCTCGTCGGTCGCAAAGAGGTCGAGTTGACGCTCCACGAGCTCGCGGAAGCGGCGATCGCGACGAATCCTCACGCGAGCTCCCGGTAGAGCTCGAGGTGCGCACGGGCCGACGCATCCCAGGTGAGCTCTGCCCGTGCGCGCTCGGCGCCGGCCCGCGCGGCCTCGAGCGCCTCGGGATCCTCGAGCAAGCGGCGCAGCGCGCTCGCCATACCCTCGACGTCGCCCGGCGCGACCACCACGCCGGCGCCGTAGCGACCGACGAGCTCCCCGAGCCCACCGATGTCGTAGACGATCGCGGGGACGCCCGCGCCGAGGGTCTGGAGGAGCGCTCCCGAGAGGTCGATCTCGGGGCGGTAGGGGAAGAGCCCGACCGTCGCCTCGGCGAGCGCGCGCTCGAGCTCGGAGCGTGGCAGGAAGCCGAGTCGCCATTCGGCGCGGTCTCCCGCTCGGGCGCGGAGCTCGTCGAGCGGGATGCGCGGGTCGCCCGCGACGAGGAGCCTCGCGCCGTCCACCCGCAGGACGGCGTCCACCGCGTCCTCGGTTCCCTTGTAGGGGCGGATGAGGCCGAGGGCGAGCGCGGTGCGGCCGTCGTCCCGACGCGGGATCTCCGAGCGGAAGACCGGGTGCGGGATGACGCGCAGCTTCTCCGGTGCGACGCCGAACGCAACGAGCGCGTCGCGCCCGCGCTCAGAGTGGACGACGATCCGTTCGAAGCGCTCGAAGAGCCGCCTCCAGAGGCCCGTGTAGCGGGCCGTCCGCCGGGGGACGATGTCGTGCGCGGTGAAGACGAGCGGAGCCCTCGAGCGGAGGAGCCAGCGATCGAGCTCGGGAACGAGCCACTGCACGTGGAGGACGTCGGGCCCGAGGGCGGCCAGTCGAGCCATGCCGAAGGGATGCTCGAGCGCCTTCACGGCGAGTCGGAGTCGGGACGACCCCATGCGCGAGGAGAGCGGGTAGAACCACTCGCTCGCCCGGTAGCCCTCGGCGCGCTCGACCTCTCCGAAGCGGAAGCGCGAGGTCACGAGCTCGACGTCGACGCCGGCGCGGGCGAGCGCCGCTGCGAGCGAGCGGTCGTACGGGGGCGTGTAGGCGGGGGGGTCGGCGAGGACGACGCGCATACAGGACTAGCGTAGAGCCCGTGTCCGTAGGATCCCGCCCATGACCTTCGACGAGGCTCGCGCGCAGTTTCCAGTGCTCGAGCGCTACGTGTACCTGCAAGCGGGGAGCGTCGGGCCGCTCTCGCGCGCGACGTTGCAGGCGATGCAGGCCTGTGAGGAGCGCGCGCTGCGCGAAGGCCGAGGGGGCGCCGCGGCGTTCGCGCGGCTCCTCGAGGAGCGTGAGGCGCTGCGCGCCGACATCGCACGGCTCGTCGGGGTCGACCCGTCGCAGGTGGCGCTCACGGCGTCAACGACCGACGGGTGCAACGTCGTGCTCGCGGGGCTCGGCCTTGGCCCGGGGGACGAGGTGATCACGACGACGGACGAGCACTTCGGCCTCCTCGGGCCGCTCCACGCCTCCGGCGCCCGCGTCGTCGTCGTCGAGCCGGACGCCGATCGCATCGCGGCTGCGGTCACGCCGCGGACACGGCTGCTCGCGCTCTCGCACGTGCTCTGGACGACCGGCCAGATCCTCCCCGTCCGCGAGCTGAGGGAGCGCACCGGCATTCCGATCCTCGTCGACGGCGCCCAGTCGGTCGGCGCCATCCCCGTGGATGCCGCCGGGCTCGACTTCTACACCGTCTCCGGTCAGAAGTGGCTATGCGGCCCGGAGGGAACGGGCGCGCTCGTCGTCGCCGATCCCGAGCGACTGCGGGTCGCGCGACCGAGCTACCTCTCGCAGCAGGCCTACGAGCCCGACGGGGCCTTCGTCCCGCGGGAGGGAGCCGCGCGCTTCGACCCCACCCTGACCCCTGCCGCCCACGTCGCCGGGCTGCGCGCGGCGCTCGCGGCGATGCCGGAGTGGGGCTTCGAGCGGGCGCGTGTCACCGCGGACACCTTCCGGCAGGCGCTCCGGGAGGCCGGGTGCGACGTGGTCGAGCCGCGGGAGCGGGCGACGCTCGTCTCCTGGCGCGTCCCTGCGGAGGCGTCGGCCGGGATCGTCGCCCAGCTCGCCGAGGCCGGCGTCATCGTGCGCGACCTCCCCGGCCGCGGGCTCGTCCGCGCCTCGGTCGGCTGGTGGACGAGCGACGACGACCTCGACCGCCTCGTCGCCGCCCTGCCGTGAGACGCGAGGGCGGCTGCCTCTGCGGCGCCGTGCGGTACGCGGTCCTCGGCCGGCTCCGCGAGATCCTCGTCTGCCACTGCCTCGAGTGCCGGCGCTGGGCTGGGCGCGCGTGGGCGGCAACCGCCGCACGTGCCGCGGAGCTCGAGATCGACTGCTCGGACGGGCTCGCGTGGGTGCGGAGCCCGCGCTCGGCCCGTCGCGCAGAGCGTGGGTTCTGCCGGTCGTGTGGCTCGAGCCTCCTGTGGCGCGCTCCCGGATCAGAGACCGTCGCCGTCGCCGCGGGCTCGCTCGACGACACCGCAGGACTCCGGGTCGCCGCGCACATCTGGGTCTCCCAGGCGACGCCCTGGGATCCGCCGCCGCCGGGGATGCCCGCCTACCCGCACGGGTACCCGGCCGCTGCGCCGCCGCTCTCCTGGGGGTGAGTGCCGCGACCGCCGGTCGCCGCGGGACCCGGCGCGTACGGATCAGGCGGCGTCCGCGGCGGTGCGGAGCCCGAGCTCGCGCGCGATCGGCCGCATCGCGGCGACGACGTTCGCGATGTGCTCGTCGAGCTCCAGGCCGAGGAGCTCCGCGCCCGCGTACACCTCGTCGCGGTGCACGCCGGCGGCGAAGGAGGGCTGCTTCAGCTTCTTGCGTACCGACTTCGGCTCCAGCCCGTCGAGGCCGGTGGGCCGGACGAGGCCGCAGGCGTGGACGAACCCGGAGAGCTCGTCGCAGGCGAAGAGCACCTTCTTCAGCGGCGTGTCGCGCGGCAGCCCGAGGTGCTCGGCGTGCGAGAGGACGGCCTCGATGAGCTCTTCGGGGTAGCCCTCCTCCCGGAGGATCGGCGCGCCGTCCTGCGGATGCTGGTCGAGGGTGGGATGCATCTCGTAGTCGAAGTCGTGGAGCAGCGCCGTCGCGCGCCAGTACTCCTCGTCCTCGCCGTAGAGTCGCGCGTAGTAGCCGACGGACGCCTCGACGGCGAGCGCATGCCGCAAGAGCGCCTCGCTCGTCGTGTAGCGCGTCAGCGTCTGCCAGGCTCGGTCGCGCGTCGGCCGCACGGAGGAGTACGATAGCCCGCGCCGTTGGATCTCACCCGAACCCAGCCTCGGGTCGTGCCCTACGGGGCCTGGCCCTCTCCCATCAGCGCCGAGCTGGTCGCCCGTGCAGGCGTGCGTCTCAGCGCGCCGTGGCTCGCGGGGGGCACGGCCTGGTGGCTCGAGGGGCGACCGCTCGAGGGCGGGCGCGTCGTCCTCGTTCGGAAGGACGAGGGCAGCGCGCCGGTCGACGTCACCCCGCCCGGGTTCAGCGTCCGGACGACGGTGCACGAGTACGGAGGCGGTGCGTACTGCCTCCACGGCGAGACGGTCGTGTTCACGAACTTCGAGGACCAGCGGCTGTACCGGCAGGATCCCGGCGCCGAGCCCGTGGCGCTCACGCCCGACACGGACGGACGCCATCGCTACGCGGACGGACGCGTCACCCCCGACGGAGCGCTGTGGATCGGCGTTCGCGAGCGGCACCCGTTTTCGGACCGAGCCGCCGAGGTCGTGAACGACCTCGTCGGCGTCCCGCTCGACGGCAGTTGCGAGATTCGCGAGCTGACGGCGGGCCGCGACTTCTACGCCGCCCCGCGCGTGTCGCCCGACGGGACGCGCGTGAGCTACCTCGCCTGGAACCTCCCCTGGATGCCCTGGGACGGCTGCGAGCTCTACGTCGGGAGGATCGAGCCCTACGACGCGCTCTCCGGCGTCCGGCACGTCGCGGGGATCGACGGCGAGGAGTCGATCTGGCAGCCGGAGTGGAGCCCGTCGGGCGACCTCGTGTTCGCCAGCGACCGGAGCGGGTGGTGGAACCTCGAGCGCGACCGCGAGGGCGAGCGCACCGTCCTCCATGCAGCGGAGGCGGAGTTCGGGTACCCCGCCTGGACATTCGGGCTCTCCTCGTACGGCTTCCTGGACGATGGCCGCATCGTCTGCGCGTACGAGTCCGGCGGTCGCACGCACTTCGCCGTTCTCGACCCCGAGACGGGCGAGCTCACGCCGCTCGACCTTCCCTACGACGCCTGGCGCTCCCCCTACCTCGTGGCCGAGGGCACCGCTGCGGTGGTGATCGCCGGCTCGGCGACGCTGCCAGCCGAGGTCGCACGGATCGACGTCACCACGGGCGAGCGGGAGGTTCTCCGGGCCGGGGAGAGCGTCCCGGTCGCGCGCGAGTTCTTCTCGATCCCGCGCGCAATCGAGTTCCCGACCGAGGGCGGGCTCACCGCGCACGCGCTCCACTACCGGCCGACGAACCCGGAGGTCGTCGCGCCCGAGGGAGAGCTCCCGCCGCTCATCGTGATGTGCCACGGCGGCCCGACGGGGAGCGCGACCTCGCTGTTCAGTCTCGAGAAGCAGTTCTGGACGAGCCGCGGGTTCGCGATCGTGGACGTGAACTACGGGGGCTCGACCGGGTACGGCCGCGCGTACCGTGAGCGGCTGTACGGGAACTGGGGCGTCGTCGATCTGCAGGACTGCGTGAACGCCGCGCGCTACCTCGTCGCTCAGGGCGAGGCCGACCCGGATCGTCTCCTCATCACGGGCGGAAGCGCAGGCGGGTACACGACGATCTGCGCCTTGACCTTCACCGACGTGTTCGCGGCCGGCACCTCCTACTTCGGGCTGGCCGATCTCGAGCAGTTCGGCGACGGCAACACGCACAAGTTCGAGCTCCGCTACGAGCACACGCTCGTCGGTCCCTACCCCGAGGCGAGGGAGCTCTATCGGGAGCGGAGCCCGATCCACTACCGCGACAGGATCAGAACGCCGCTGCTCGTTCTCCAAGGCGCGGACGACGCGATCGTCCCACCATCGCAAGCCGAGCTCATCGTCGCCGCTCTCCGGCAGCGGAAGGTCCCGTACGCGTACCTCCTGTTCGAGGGCGAAGGGCACGGGTTCCGCAAGGCCGAGACCATCGTGCGCTCGCTCGAGGCCGAGCTCTCCTTCTACCTCCAGGTGCTCGGGATCGAGCACGACCCCTCTATCCCCAAGCTCGAGATCACGAACCTCTCCGCCTAACCGGGCCGGTACGACGTGCCGAGTACCATTGCCCGCGCCATGCAGTCCTTCGTGATCGAAGGCGGCCGGCCGCTCCACGGCACCGTCCGCGCCGCGGGGAACAAGAACGGCGCTCTGCCGATTCTCGCTGCCTGCATCCTCGCTGGGGACGAGGTTCGGCTCTCCAACGTCCCCCGGATCCGCGATGTCGAGACGATGGTGGAGCTGCTCGCCGACCTCGGCGCGGACGTCGAGTGGACGGGGGACAACGACCTCCGCGTCGACAGCCGTGGGGTGCACAAGACGGAGCTCGACCCTCTCCTCGCGAGGGAGATCCGAGCGTCCTTCCTCCTCGCGGGACCGCTGCTCGCGCGCTTCGGCCGCGTGACCGTGCCTCCACCGGGCGGCGACGTCATCGGTCGCCGCCGCCTCGACACGCACGTCCACGCCTTCGCCGCCCTCGGCGCCGACTTCCAGATCGACGGCGTGTACTCGCTCACCGCGGACTCGCTGACCGGGACACGGCTGTACCTCGACGAGGCATCGGTGATGGGAACCGAGAACGCGATCATGGCCGCCGTCCTCGCGCGCGGGGAGACGGTTCTCGGCCACGCTGCGTGCGAGCCGCACATCCAAGATCTCTGTCGCTTCCTCGTCTCACTCGGCGCGGACATTCGCGGGATCGGCTCGAACGTCCTCCACATCCGCGGCGTCGAGTCGCTCGGCGGCGGGGAGCACCGTATCGGCCCCGACCACATCGAGGTCGCGAGCTTCGTCGGGCTGGCGGCGGCGACCGGCGGTGAGGTGGTCGTCGAGGACGTCGAGCCGGACGACCTCATCTCGATCGTGCCCGCGTTCCGGAAGCTCGGGATCGAGATGGAGATCTCCGACACGCGCGTGCGGGTCCCGGCCGGCCAGCGGCTGACGATCGAGGACGACTTCGGAGGTCAGATCCCGAAGATCGAGAGCGGGGTCTGGCCGGCCTTTCCCGCCGACCTGACCTCGATCGCGGTCACGGTGGCAACGCAGGCGCACGGGACGGTGCTCATCTTCGAGAAGATGTTCGAGAGTCGCCTCTTCTTCGTCGACAAGCTCGTCTCGATGGGGGCGAGGATCATCCTCTGCGACCCGCACCGCGTCGTCGTGACGGGGCCTGCGACCCTCTACGGGGAGCGGCTCGAGAGCCCCGACATCCGCGCCGGCATGGCGATGGTGATCGCCGCGCTGTGTGCCGAGGGCACGTCCACGATCGGGAATATCCGGCAGATCGATCGCGGCTACGAGCGGATCGACGAGCGGCTGCGGGCGCTCGGCGCCGCCATCGAGCGCGCGGACCTGTGATGGGCGCCGGGACCGCCCGCATCGCACTCGGCACGGACGAGGCGGCCGTTGCGACCGGCATCGCCATCCTCGACCACCTCCTCGGCGAGCTCGCTCGCAGCGGGCGCCTCGGGCTCTCCCTCGAGCTCGCGCCCGACGCTCCCGAGGCCGAGGTGGAAGCGGCGGGGACGGCGCTCGGAGAGGCGTGTCGGCCGCTCCTGCGGGCCGACGGAGCGCGCGGGCGCGGCGTCGGGATCGTGCCCGCGGACGAGGCGCTCGCGATGGTCGTCCTCGAGGCGTCCGCTCGCGCGCTCGTCGTCTCGAACGCCGACCTGACGGCGTCTCGGGCGGGCGGTCTGCGGCGGGATCTCGTGGCCGCCTTCCTCGGCTCCTTCGCCGACGCGGCGGGGCTCACCATCCACGTCCGCCTGCTCGAGGGGGAGAGCTCGGAGCACGTTCTGCTCGCGATTTTCAAGGCGCTCGGCGAGGCGCTCGCCGAGGCGCTCGCACCCGTGGGAGCGAGGAGCTGAAAGGAGAAGCTCGATGGCAGAGAAGCACGTCGTGCGCACCGACCGTGCGCCGGGCCCCTTCCAGGGAGCCCCCTACAACCAGGCGATCCGCTGCGGGGACTTCGTGTTCGTCGCGGGCCAACTCGGCGTCTCCCTGGAGACGGGAGAGCTCGTCGGCCCCGGCATCGCGGAGCAGACCGAGCAGGCGCTGCGCAACCTGGCCGCGATTCTCGAGGCCGCGGGCAGCGGCCTGGACAAGCTCGTGAAGACCACGGTCTTCCTGGTGCACCTCGCGGACTTCGCCGAGATGAACGAGGTGTACGCGCGTTTCGTCGGTGACCGCCCGCCCGCGCGCTCGACGGTCGGCATCGCGCAGCTCCCCGTCGGGGGTCGAGTCGAGATCGAGGCTATCGCCCACGTCTGAGGGGGCAGGCGCCCGCTCGCCCCGGCCGCCGCTCGATCTCGCGCAGAATGACTCCGTGCGGGCAGAAGAGGTCATCGCCAGCCACGGGAACACCGACTTCGACGCGTTCGCGGCGATGCTCGGCGCGCGCCGCCTCTATCCCGGCGCGGTCGTCGCGCTCGGCTCGCTGAACCGCAACGTCCGTGACTTCTACCGCCTGCACGCGGAGGAGCTCGGGCCGATCGCGTCGATCGGCGACCTCGATCTCTCGGCCATCCGCCGCCTCGTCGTCGTCGAGGCCAGGAGCGCGACGCGGCTCGGCGAGCTCGAGCTGGTCGCGCGCGATCCGGCGGTCGAGAAGGTGCTGTTCGACCACCACGGCGCGGGCGACCTGCCCGAGTGGGTGTCACCGGACGCGGCTGTGCTCTCCGAGGACGGCGCCCTCACGACCACCATCGTCGGCATCCTCGCCGAGCGGGAGATCGAGCCCACGCCGCTGGAGGCGACGGCCTTCGCCCTCGGGATCCACGAGGACACCGGCTCGCTCACGTACGCCTCCACGACCCAGCGTGACGTCGACGCACTGGCCTGGTGCCTGCGACACGGGGCTCGGCAAGAGCTCGTCGCCGAGTACCTGCACACTCCCCTAACGGTCGGCGAGCGCGACCTCTTGCAGGCGCTGCTCGAGGCGCTCGAGCCCGTGGACGTCGGGGGGGACGAGGTGCTCGTTGCGGCGGTCCACTGGCCGACGTACGTCGACGGCGTGTCCAACCTCGCGCACAAGGTCGTCGATCTCACGGACGCGCGGGCGCTCGTGGTCTTGGTCGAGATGGAGGGGCGCGTGTTCGCGGTGATACGCAGCCGCACCGACCGGATCGATGCCGCCGTCGTCGCCGCCGCCCTCGGTGGCGGAGGACATGCACACGCCGCCTCCGCCATCGCTCGCCTCTCGCTCGACGAGGCGCGCGCTGCGGTCGAGCAGGCGCTCGCCGCCGCGCAGCGGGAGACGCGGCGCGCTCGCGACGTCATGTCCGCTCCGGCGCGCACCGTCCGGCCCGAGGACACCGTCGGCGCCGCGATGGCGCTCTGTCGTCGGTACAAGCAGAGCGGGGTCTTCGTTGCCGAGGACGGTCGCCCGGTCGGCTCCGTTCGCCGAGAGGACTTGGACAAGGCGATCAGCCACGGGCTCGCGCACGCGCCGGTGCGCGGCATCATGAGCGGACGCGTCCTGACGGCGACGGAGGACACCCCGTTGACCGAGCTCCAGTCGCTGGTCACGCGCGCCGAGGACGGTCGCGTGGCGATCGTGCGGGACGGTGCGCTCGTCGGCGTCGTCACACGCGCTGACCTCCTGCGTGCGCTCGAGCGCGTCCCGCCGGAGCACGAGGAGCCCGTGGAGAGCCTCGCTGCGGAGCTCGAGCGCGTCCCGGCGCTGCGGCCGTTGATCGACGCGGTCGCGGCGCTCGGAGCCGAGGCGGAGGGGGTCTACCTCGTCGGCGGGACGATCCGCGACCTCTTGCTCGGCGAGGAGAGCTTCGACATCGACATCGCCGTCGAAGGGGACGCGATCGCGTTCGCTCGCGCGCTCGCGCGCACCTTGGGCGGTCGCGTCACGACGCACGAGAAGTTCGGGACGGCGGTCGTGCAGTACGGGGAGGGGGAGCGCGTCGACGTCGTCACGACGCGCACCGAGTTCTACGACGCCCCCGCGGCGCTGCCCGCAGTCGAGCGGGCGAGCCTCCGCGATGACCTCTTCCGCCGGGACTTCACGATCAACGCGATGGCCGCGTCGCTCGCTCCCGACGACCTCGGGCGTCTGGTCGATCCCTTCGGCGGCCGAGCCGACCTCGCGGCCGGCGTCCTCCGCGTCCTGCACAACCTCTCGTTCATCGACGATCCGACGCGGATCTTCCGCGCGATCCGCTACGAGGCGCGGTACGGCTTCCGGCTCGAAGAGCACTCGGCACGCCTCGCGCGCGCGTGCATCGAGATGGGCCTCGTCGGCGATCTCTCCTCGGCGCGACTGCGCGACGAGCTGACCGCGCTCCTCGACGATCCCGGGGCGGTGGGCGGGATCCTCCGGCTCGGCGAGCTCGGTGCCGACCGCGCCGTGCACCCGCGCCTGCGAGCGGACGCCGAAGCCGCAGCGCTCTTCGAGCGGGCGCTCGAGCTGCGCTCGGAGCTCGGCCTCGACGTCCCGCCTTGGCGGATCGGGCTCGCCGTGCTTGGCCGGGAGCTCAGCACCGAGGAGGCCTTCGACTGGCTCGAGCGACTGCGCGTGAGGCGCCGCGACGTCGCGCTGATCGTCGGGGCGATCACGGTCGCCCCGCGTATCGCCGAGCGGGTCGAGACGGAGGAGCTCGCTCCGTCGCAGGTGGTCGCCCTCGCGGAGGCGTACGCCCCCGACGCGCCGCTCCTCGCGCTCGCCCGCACCGACCACCCGGCGCTGCGCGAGTACTTCACGCGCCTCCGCGACGTGCGGCTCGAGATCGACGGCTCGGACCTCGCCGAGCTCGGGCTCACGGAGTCGCCGCGCGTCGGGAAGGTGCTCGCGGAGCTTCGGCGGCGGAAGCTCGACGGAGAGCTCGCCGGGAGAGACGCGGAGCTCGCGGCGGCGCGAGAGCTCGTCGAGGCGGGCGCCGAGTCGTGACGATCGCTCCTCCGGAAGTGATCGCGGAGCGCTACCGAGCGCTGCGCGAGGAAGTCGGCTCGGAGGTCACCATCGTCGTCGCGACGAAGTACGTCGCGCTCGACGAGCTGCCGACGCTCGCCGAAGCCGGGGTCGAGGTCGTCGGCGAGAACCGCGCCCAGGATCTCCAAGCCAAGCATGCCGCGCACGGAGACCTCTTCCACTGGCACTTCATCGGCCACCTCCAGTCGAACAAGGTCAAGGTCGTCAACCGGATGTGCGAGCTCGTGCACTCGCTCGACTCGGAGTCGGCGGCCCGCCGTCTCGCGATCCCAGCCCTGCTCGAGGTCAACCTCTCGGGCGAGGCGTCGAAGGCGGGTGTCCGCCCGGAGGAGATCGGCGGCTACGTCGAGCGGTATCCGCTCGTCCGCGGCCTCATGACCATGCCGCCCCTGACCGACGATCCCGAGGCCTCGCGGCCGTACTTCCGCCGGCTGCGCGAGCTCGCCGAGGAGCACGGCCTCGCCGAGCTCAGCATGGGCACCTCGCAGGACTACAAGGTCGCGGTCGAAGAGGGTGCGACGATCGTCCGCATCGGCTCGCGCCTCGTCGCCACTGAGAGCGCGTAGCACCTAGAATCGCGTGGTCATGGGGCTGGGAGAGCTCTGGAACCGCACGCTCGTCTACTTCGGGATCGCCGAGGACGACGAGTGGGACGAGGACGGCTACGTCACGAACGAGCACCTCGAGGAGAGCTACCGACGGCGGGACCGGCAGAACGTCCGCAGGTTGCCGAGCGCGCCCGAGGTCGACGAGTGGCCGTCGGAAGAAGCGCCCGTGCAGGCGCGGGCGCGCCGCAGCCCTCCTCGGCTGCGGAGCGTCGAGCCCGGGCCGCCCGCGAAGGTGCACCTCGTCATCCCGCGGAGCTTCAACGACGCGCAGCAGATCGCCGATCGCTTCAAGGCCCAGATCCCGGTTATCGTGAACCTGCAAGGGGCCGACACCGACCTCTCGAAGCGACTCATCGACTTCGCGAGCGGGCTCACGTACGCGCTCGACGGAAGCATGCAGCGCGTCGCCGACAAGGTCTTCCTGCTCACCCCGCGCAACGTGGAGCTCTCCGCGGAGGAGCGCGCGCGGGCCCTCGAGCGGGGCGGCTTCTTCAACCAGGCGTAGCCCGAAGCAGGGATCGGTGATCCCGGCGGCGAACATGGGTGTCATGGGCGTCGTCGCTTCGCCCGTGCTCGCCGATGCGGCCTCGTCGCTGCAGAGCTTCGTGCGGGCGTTCGTCTCGATCTACGTGCTGCTGATCCTCGCGTGGGTCATCCTCTCCTGGGTTCGGTTGCCCTACTCCCGCACGGCCGCCGCTGTGCAACGCTTCCTGGACGAAGTCGTCGGCCCGTACATCGGTCTCTTCCGCGGACGGATCCCCACCCTGGGCCCGCTCGACCTGTCGCCGGTCGTCGCCGTCGTCGTCCTGCTCGTCGCGGCCGAGCTCGCCAACCGCCTCATCGAGGCGCTCCTGTAAGGAGGTCGCATGTCGCTCTCACCCGTGGAGATACGCCACGTCCAACTCCGTCGCGCCTGGCTGCGCGGGTACCGGAAGTCCGTCGTCGAGCAGCTCCTCACCGACATCGCCGACAGCTTCGAGCAGGTCTGGCGGGAGCGCGCAGACCTCGCGGACCGCGTCGAGGAGCTGGAGGCCGAGATCGCGAAACACCGCGAGCTCGAGGCGCTCCTTCGCTCGACGCTCGTGTCTGCGGAGCGCGCCGCGCAGGAGATGAAGGAGCAGGCGCGTCGCGAGGCCGACCTCATCGTCCAAGAGGCGCACGCGGAAGGGCGGAGGGTGACGCGCGAGGCGGCCGCCGAGAAGCGACGCCTCGAGGAGGAGTCGATCCGCATTCGCGAGCAGCTCCGGACGGCGCTCGGCGTGCTCGAGGGCTGGCCCGGCGCCCCCGAGAGCGAGGCGCCCGCGGAGGAGACAGCCCGCGTCGAAGAGCAATCGGACACCGGCATCCGCCGTATCGCCGGCTGAGCTCCGGTCGCGGCCGAGGGTCGTCCCGCGCGGGATATCCTTGCGCCGTGGACGAGCGAACGACACGTTTCCGTCGTCGGGCGCGCCCCGCACGGGCCGAGGCAGGTACGCGATGACGCTCGACCTCGCTCGCATCCGAGCGATGCTGGAGGAGGAGCGGCGACGCTTGAGCGCCGCGCTCGCGACGGTCAACCACGACGGCTCGATCAGCGACGAGACCGGTGACCTCGCAAGCGGGCCGGGAGACGGGCTCGCCGACCACGCCACCGACACCTTCATGCGCGAGCTGGACGGCGGGCTCGAGGAGAACGCCGAGCACCTCCTCGCCGAGATCGAGGCCGCGCTTCGCCGGATCGACGAGGGCACGTACGGGACCTGCGTCGTCTGCGGCCGTCCGATATCCGAGGAGCGGCTCGCAGCCGTCCCCTACGCGACGCTCTGTCTCGACGACAAGCGCGCGCAGGAAGGCCGGTGAGCGAGCCTGCCCGGGGCGACGCCCTCCGGACGGAGGTGCGTGTCGGCTCCACTGCGAACGCGTTGCAGCCCATCTCGTCCGCCGAACGCTCGCTCGCGCCCGGCCGGGCGCAGTGGCTCGCCCTAGCGGCGGTCGCCGCGGCGGCTGTGACAGCCGACCAGCTCACGAAGACGATCATCGCGCGGACTCTCGACCTGGGAGAGAGCGTAACGCTCGTCGGTCCGATCGCCATCCACCACGTCCAGAACTCGGGCATCGCCTTCGGCCTCTTCGCGAGCCGGACGTCCTTCGTGATCGGGATCACCGTGCTGGCGGTGCTCGGCATGCTCTGGTTCTTCGCACGCTCCGGACGGCGGCATCCGCTGCTCCCGGTCGCGCTCGGGCTCGTCCTGGGCGGAAGCCTCGCCAACCTCGTCGATCGGATCCGGCTCGGTCACGTGACGGACTTCCTCGACATCTCCGTCTGGCCGGCGTTCAACCTCGCCGACACCTTCATCGTCGTGGGTGTCGCCCTCGTCTTCGGCGCGCTCGTCCTCTCCGACCGGCCGCGTCCCGCACCGGCCAGGCGCGATGCGGTCGCTTCGCTTCAGCGTCGCTGAGCACGAGGGCGGCTTCCGGCTCGACGCAGTCCTCGCCGCGCGCCCCGAGATCGGGTCACGGTCGCACGCCGAGCGGCTCCTCGCGGACGGCGCGGTGCTCGTCGACGGGGCGCCCCGACCCAAGAGCCATCGGCTTCGCCCGGGCGCCGTCGTGGAGGTCGTTCTGCCCGAGGAGCCCTCCGTCCTCGAGCCGAGGCCCGTCGCGGTCCGCGTCGTCTTCGAGGACGACGACCTCGTGGTCGTGGACAAGCCGGCCGGGCTCGTCGTGCACCCCGGAGCCGGGACGCGCGAGCCGACCCTGGCCTCGCAGCTCCTCGCGCTCGGCGCAGCGGGAGGTCCGGATCCGAACCGACCGGGCATCGTGCACCGCCTCGACAAGGGGACGTCGGGGCTCCTCGTCGCCACGCGCTCGGAGGAGGCGTGGCGTGCGCTCACGGACGCGATCCGGCGTCGGGAGGTCGAGCGCCGCTACCTCGCTCTCGTGCGAGGCAGGCCGCGCTCGCGCACGGGCCGAATCGACGCGCCGCTGGGACGCGACCGGCGCGATCCGACCCGGCGCTCGCTCGACAGCGACGAGCCGCGGGACGCGGTGTCGTTCTTCGAGGTGGTGGAGGCGATGCCCGAGCACGCGTTGCTCGACGTGCGCCTCGAGACGGGGAGGACACACCAGATCCGTGTCCACCTCCAGGCGATCGGCCTCCCCGTCGCCGGCGATCCGCTGTACGGCGCTCGCGGCGACCTCGGCCTCGAGCGCCAGTTCCTGCACGCCTACCGCCTCCGCTTCCTGCATCCGGTGACGGGCGAGGAGCTCTCCTTCGAGTCGCCGCTCCCGGCCGATCTCGAGGCGGCGCTCGAGCGAGCCCGAGCGGGGTGACGGTCGTGGCTACACTGTCGCGCGTCGTGTCCCACTACCCGGCGACCAGCCGTGGCGGGGGTGCCGAAGCTCTGCGCTCGGTTCCGTCCGGCCCGTCGGTGCACCGAACCCAACCCACGAAAGGGGCTGATCACGTGTCAGTCGTGACCATGCGCGAGCTGCTCGAGGCGGGCGTCCACTTCGGGCACCAGACCCGTCGCTGGAACCCGAAGATGCGCCGCTACATCTTCGGCGAGCGCGGCGGCATCTACATCATCGACCTGACGCAGACGCAGGCGCTGCTCGAGGAGGCGTACGCCTTCGCCCGCAACGTCGCCGAGCGCGGGGGAACCATCCTCTTCGTCGGCACGAAGAAGCAGGCCCAGGATGCCGTGGCCGAGCACGCCGGCCGCGTCGGCATGCCGTACGTCAACCACCGTTGGCTCGGCGGCCTCCTGACGAACTGGCGCACGATCGCGGAGCGCATCGCGTACCTGCACGACCTCCGGCGGCTCAAGGAGAGCGGGCAGCTCGACCTGCTCCCGCCCAAGGAGCGCATCGCGATGGAGGCCGACCTCGAGAAGCTCGAGGCGAACCTCGGCGGCGTCGCCGACATGAAGCGCCAACCGGACGCGGTCTTCGTCATCGACCTGAAGAAGGAACAGCTCGCCGTGCGCGAGGCGCGCCGTCTCGGAATCCCGGTCATCGGGCTCGTCGACACGAACTGCGACCCCGACGAGGCGGACTTCGTCATCCCTGGGAACGACGACGCGATCCGCTCGTGCACGCTCGTGGCGCGCGTCATCGCCGATGGCATCGCCGCGGGGCGAGCGAAGGTCACGGTCGAGGAGATCGAGAGCGCAGCGCCACCTGTCGAGGCGTCCGAGCCCGCCCCGGAGGAGTCCGAGACGGCGGCAGTCTCGGACGAGGCGTCCGAGCCCGTCGAGACCGTGGCGGCCGTGGCCGCGGAGGAAGGGGAGAGCGAGTGAGCACGACGATCAGCGCGGCGCTCGTGAAGGAGCTCCGCGAGGCGACCGGCGCGGGGATGATGGACTGCAAGCGCGCGCTCGAGGAGACGGGGGGCGACCTCGAGGCCGCACGCACGCTCCTGCGGGAGCGCGGAGTGGCGTCCGCCGGCAAGCGTGCCGGCCGCGAGACGACCGAGGGCCTCGTCCGCTTCCTCGTGGAGGACGGTGTGGGCTCGATCGTAGGTGTCGGCTGCGAGACCGAGCCCGTGTCTCGTAACGACGAGTTCCAGGCCTTCGTGGAGCGCGTCCTGCAGACGGTTCACGCCGAGGGCCCCGAAGCCGTCGAGTCCCTCGAGGCCGAGCGCCTGGAGCTCATCGGGAAGCTCGGCGAGAACGTGGTCGTCGTCGGCGCGGCGCGCTTCGAGGCGGCTCCCGGGAACGTGCTCGCCGGGTACGTGCACCCGCCTGCGCACAAGATCGGCGTCCTCGTCGAGCTCCGCGGCGGCACGGCCGCGCTCGCGCGGCAGGTCGCCATGCACATCGCCTTCGCGGCGCCCGAGTGGCGCGTTCGCGAGGACGTGCCGGCGGACGTCGTCGAGTCCGAGCGGTCGATCTTCGCCAACTCGGACGAGGTGCAGTCGAAGCCCGAGGCCGCACGTGAGAAGATCGTGGACGGCATGCTCGCAAAGCGCTTCTTCGCAGCGACGCCCGGCGGCGTCCTCGTCGACCAGGCGTGGATCCACGACGCCTCGAAGTCGGTCGGCGAGGCGCTCCAAGAGGCAGGGGCGGCGGTCGAGCGATTCGCGCGCGTCTCGGTTGCGGGGTCGTGAGCACGGGCGCCCGCGAGGTCGTCGCGCAGCCACCCGCCGGGCGGACGAGGACGGCCTTCCGGCGCGCCCTGCTCAAGCTCTCCGGCGAGGCGCTCCTCGGCTCGCGGGAGTACGGGATCGACCCGGTGACCGTCGAGTCGATCGCCCGCGAGGTGCTCGCGGTGCAAGAGGCGGGGACCGAGCTCGCGATCGTGGTCGGCGCCGGGAACATCTACCGCGGCATGTCCGCCGCGGCAGAAGGGATGGATCGGGCGACGGCCGACTATGCGGGCATGCTCGCCACCCTCCTGAACGCCCTCACGCTCCAGGACGCCCTCGAGCGCGCCGGTGCGCAGACGCGCGTGCAGTCGGCGATCACGGTCTCCGAGGTCGCCGAGCCGTACATCCGCCGCCGCGCAATCCGCCACCTCGAGAAGGGGCGGGTCGTCATCTTCGCGGCGGGGACCGGCAACCCGTTCTTCACGACGGACACCGCCGCGGCGCTCCGGGCGCTCGAGATCGGGGCCGAGGCGATCCTCATGGCGAAGAACCGGGTCGCTGGCGTCTACGACGGCGATCCGCGCGTCGATCCGGACGCGCGCTTCATCCCGGAGCTCACGCACCTCGAGGCGATCGAGCGCGGCCTGAAGGTGATGGACACGACGGCGCTCTCGCTCTGCATGGACAACCGGCTCCCCATCTACGTCTTCGAGCTCGCGGAGGGGAACATCCGCCGCGTCGCGGCCGGAGAGCGCGTCGGGACGATCATCGAGACCCCGGTCACCTGATCGAGAGAGGAGGACGCATGGCAGCGATCGAGGAGTTCCTGGCCGATGCGAGGCGCCGGATGGACAGGTCGATCGAGGCGACGCACCAGGAGTTCAACTCCATCCGGACCGGCCGCGCCTCTCCCGCGCTCCTCGATCGGATCACCATCGACTACTACGGGACGCCGACCCCGCTCAAGAGCCTGGCCTCGATCTCGGCCCCCGAGCCGCGGCTCCTCACCGTGCAGCCGTTCGATCCGGGGGCGATGAAGACGATCGAGCGCGCGATCCAGGAGTCGGATCTCGGCCTCACGCCCTCGAATGACGGGAAGGTGATCAGGCTTCCGATCCCGCCCTTGACCGAGGAGCGTCGCAAGGAGCTCGTGAAGGTCGTTCGCCGGGTCGCCGAGGACGGCAAGGTCGCGATCCGAAACGTCCGCCGCGACGTGCTCCAACACCTGCGCGAGCTCGTCGTCAACGGTGAGGTCGGCGACGACGAGGAGCGGCGCGCCGAGCAGCAGGTGCAGAAGATCACCGACGAGCACACGAGGACGATCGACGACCTCTTGAAGGCGAAAGAGGCCGAGATCATGGAGGTGTGAGCCGAGGCCCGGACTCGAGTCGGCCCGCGCCGCCGGCGATCGGCCACGCGCCCGCCGCGACGGACGCGGGCGTCGCCACGGCGCGCAGCGTCGCGATCATCATGGACGGCAACGGGCGCTGGGCGGCCGCGCGGGGGCTTCCCGTCGAAGCAGGGCATCGCGAGGGCGCTCGTGCGCTCCGGCGCACGGTCGAGGCGGCGATCGCGCTCGGTGTCCGCTCGCTCGCGGTGTACGCGTTCTCGACCGAGAACTGGGCGCGCCCCCCGGACGAGGTCGAGTCGATCCTCGAGCTCATGTCCGAGACGATCGATCGGGAGCTGCCGGACCTCGCCCGCCAGGGCGTCTGCACGCGCTTCGTCGGGCGTCGCGATCGCATACCCGTCGAGCTCCAGGAGAAGATGGAGCTGCTCGAGCGCGAGACGGACGGCAATACGCGACTTTCGCTCTGGATCGCGTTCGACTACGGGAGCCGGGCTGAGCTCGTCGCCGCTGCGCGGCGCATCGTCGCCGACGGCATCGCAGCGGAGGCAGTCACGGAGGAGGCCATCCAAGCGCGCCTCTTCGCGCCGGACCTCCCCGAGCCCGACCTCGTGATCCGCACCTCCGGCGAGAAGCGCCTCTCGAACTTCCTGCTCTGGCAGTCGGCGTACGCCGAGCTCGTGTTCACCGACACCCTCTGGCCCGACTTCGGCGAGGACGATCTGCGTGCCGCGCTCGAGGAGTTCCAGACGCGAGTACGGCGATTCGGCGCGCGCCGGTGAGCGGTCTCGGCTCCCGCATCCTCGTCGCGGCGGTCCTGCTGCCGGCCGTAATCGGAGTCGCCTACCTCGGCGGTTGGTGGCTCGTTGCGCTCGCGCTCGCGGCTGGCCTGGTCTGCCTCCATGAGCTGTACCGGATGGCCCGCGAGCTGAGACCGCTCGTGATCGGCGGCTACGCCGGCTTCGTCCTCACGCTCCTCGGGCTCGAGCTCGGAGGCCTCGCCTGGATGCTCGGCGGGCTCCTGTCCACGCTCCTCGTCGCGTTCCTCGCCTTCGGCCTCGCCGACGTCAGGCCTTCGGCGACCGCCTCTTTCGGCGTGACCTTGCTCGGGGTGGCATGGGTCGGCGGGGGGCTCGGGATGCTGCTCCTCGTCCGCGCGATTCCGGAGCACGGCTTCTGGGCCCTCATGGCAGTCCTGTTCACGGTCTTCGCCGCCGACACGGCGGCGTTCTTCGTCGGCAGAGCCCTCGGACGGCACAAGCTCGCTCCTGCGATCTCCCCTGGGAAGTCGTGGGAGGGGCTCGTCGGGGGCGTCTTCGCGGCGATGCTCGTCTCGTTCCTCATCCTCTACCGCGATCGCGGGGAGTTCCTCGCGCCTGCGGAGATGCTCGCCCTCGGGGCCGCGATCGCCGTCGCCTCCGTGGCGGGCGACCTCTTCGAGTCCGCGATCAAGCGCGATCTGCGGACGAAGGACTCGGGACGCGTCCTCGCTGGGCACGGCGGCATGCTCGACCGGCTCGACTCGCTGCTCTGGGCGGGGCCCGTCGCGTACCTCGTCATCCTCGCGTTCGGCCAGGCGTAGCCTGTTCTGAACGGTCGGGGCGTTAGCCTTCCACGGTGGCCGCAGACCGCAGGCGAGTCGCGATTCTCGGCGCGACGGGATCGATCGGGCGTCAGGCGCTCGAGGTCGTCTCCGCGCGCCCCGAGCTCGACGTGTGCGCGCTCGCATCCGGCTCGACCGACCTCGAAGCGCTCGCATCCGCCTACGGCGTGTCGCACGTGCAGGTCGGCGGCGATCCCGTCGCGCTGCTCGAGGCGGCCGAGCCCGACATCGTCCTCAACGCCGTCGTCGGCTTCGCGGGCGTGCGGGCGACGCTGTGGGCGCTCGAGCACGGGGTGACGCTCGCGCTCGCGAACAAGGAGAGCCTCGTCGCAGCCGGCGATCTTGCGCTCGACGCCTGGAAGCGGGGGGGAGGGCTCCTGCTCCCCGTCGACAGCGAGCACTCGGCCGTCTTCCAGTGCTGCGAGGGGCGCGCGCCCGAGACCGTCGACTCGATCGTCCTGACGGCCTCTGGCGGCCCGTTCCGCGAGCGGCCGCTCCACGAGCTCGACGCGGTCACGGTGGAGGAGGCGCTCGCGCACCCGACCTGGTCGATGGGGCCGAAGATCACGATCGACTCGGCGACGCTCGCGAACAAGGGCCTCGAGGTGATCGAGGCCCACTTCCTGTTCGGGCTTCCCTACGACCGGATCGAGGTCGTCGTCCATCCGAGCTCCGTGGTCCACGCGATCGTCCGTCTCCGGGACGGCGCCGCGCTGGCGCACCTCGGCTACCCGGACATGCGCGTCCCGATCTCGTTCGCTCTCACCTACCCCGAGCGGAGGGAGACGCCGGTCGCGCCGCTCGACTTCCGCGCCGGCCTCACGCTGGAGTTCGAGCCGCCCGACACGGAGCGCTTCCCGCTGCTCCGTCTCGCGCGGGAGGCCGGCGAGCGTGGAGGCACGTACCCGTGCGCCTTCAACGCGGCGAACGAGGTGGCCGTGGAGGCGTTCCTGCGCGGGCTCGTGCGGTTCACCGACATCGCCACCGTCGTCGAGGACGCCCTCGGGGCCGTCGACGGGGCTCCGGCTCGCGACCTGGACGAGCTCGTCGAGGCCGACGAGGAGGCCAGGCGGCACGCGGCTGGGAGGCTGACCCCGACGTGAGCCTCGCGATCGCGATCCTCGGTCTCGGCTTCCTCGTCCTCGTCCACGAGGCGGGTCACTTCTTCGCCTCGCTCGCGGTCGGGCTCCGCCCGCGGAAGTTCTACATCGGCTTTCCGCCGCCGCTCGTGCGAACGCGTCGCGGCGGGATCGAGTACGGGATCGGGATGATCCCGCTCGGCGGATTCGTCTCGATCCCGGGCATGCACCGCCCGGTCCCGCACGATGCCGAGCGACGCTTCTCCCAGGCCGTCTCCGAGGCACCGACGCTGGCCGGTCCGGTCGATCGCGTCGAGCGCCGCCTCGCCGACGACGATCTCGACGGCGCGCTCGAGGCGCTCGAGGAGCTCGAGCGCGACCTGCGCCGCCAGCCGCTCTCCTCGGCGGCTCGGGCGCGGGCGGAGAAGGGCATCGCCGAGCTCCGGGACGCGCTCGGGCCCGAGGCGTACTGGAAGGCGGCGACGTGGAAGCGGCTCGTCGCCATCGGCGCCGGTCCGGCGGCGAACGTCGTCTTGGCCGTCGTCCTCTTCAGCGTTCTCTTCATGACCGTCGCCGGGCAGCCGACGCGGATCGTCGCCGCGGTCGCGCCGGAGCTCTCGCCTGGCGTGACCTCGCCCGCGGCGTCGATCGGGCTCGAGCCCGGAGATCGCATCGTCTCGATCGGCGGGACGCGCGTCGAGCCCGACGAGATCGCCGACACGATCGCGAGCTCGGAGGGCAGGCCGATCGTCATCACCGTCGTCCGAGACGGCGAGGAGCTCGACCTCGGTCCGGTCTCGCCTGCCGACGTCGACGGCCGGTATCGCCTCGGGTTCACGCTGCGGGGCGAGGGGCTCGGTCTCCTGCCTGCGATCCGGGAAGGAGTCCGCGTCACGGGCCTCGTGAGCTGGGAGATCGTGAAGTCGATCGGCTCGCTCGCCATTGGCGACGGCCGCGAGAACGTGTCCAGCCCCATCGGCATCACGCAGGCCTCGTCCGACGCGATCGAACGCGGCGCCGAGAACTACCTCTGGGTGCTCGGCCTCATCTCGCTCTCGCTCGCCCTCCTGAACCTCCTTCCGCTCCTGCCGCTCGACGGCGGGCACATCCTCTTCACCGTCATCGAGGGGGCCCGCGGTCGCTTCGTCAGGCGCGAGGTGTACGAGCGCGTGTCGGTGATCGGGCTCGCGCTCGTCCTCCTCCTCTTCTTCGTCGGGATCACGAACGACATCGGTCGGCTGTCGTAGGCGGCTCGCCTCGCGACCCACGCTCGCGGAGCGTGGTCGGGCGGGCGCTACGCTCTCGGCGATGGCGAGCGAGCTCCAGATCAGGGTCGGATCCGTACCCGTCGGCGGCGGCGCGCCCGTCGCCGTCCAGTCGATGACGCTCACGAAGACGCACGACGTCTCCGCGACGACGGCGCAGATCGCCGCGCTCGCGTCTGCCGGTTGCGAGATCGTGCGCGTCGCGGTACCGAAGAACGAGGACGCGGCCGCGCTGCCGCTCATCGTGAAGCTGTCGCCGATTCCCGTCATCGCCGACATCCACTTCAACGCCTCCCTCGCGCTGAAGGCGATCGAGGCAGGTGTCGCCGCCGTCCGGATCAACCCGGGCAACATCGGCGGTCCGGACAAGGTCGCGCAGGTTGTAGAGGCTGCGAAGAAGGCCGGGATCCCCATGCGGATCGGGGCGAACTCGGGCTCGCTCCCCAAGCATCTCCATGCGCTCGCCCAGCGCGACCAGGCCGAGGCGCTCGTCGCCGCAGCGCTCGAGGAGGTCGAGCTGCTGGAGAAGCTCGACTACCGGAGCTTCAAGATCTCGGTGAAGGCGACGCACGTGCCGACGATGATCCGCGCGTACCGGATGCTCGCCGCGAAGGTGCCCTATCCGCTCCACCTCGGCGTCACGGAGGCGGGGACCGAGTTCGCGGGCGCGATCAAGAGCGCGGTCGGCATCGGCTCGCTCCTCGCCGACGGCATCGGAGACACGCTGCGCGTCTCTCTCACCGCCGACCCCGTGAAGGAGGTCGAGGTCGCGTGGGAGATCCTCAAGGCGCTCGGCCTGCGCGAGCGCGGGCCGGTGATGATCGCCTGTCCGTCGTGCGGTCGCGACAACGTCGGAGTCGAGACGCTCGCACGGGCCGTCGAGGAGCGCCTCCGCTCGTACTCGCAGGCATTCGAGGTCGCCGTCATGGGCTGCGCCGTGAACGGGCCCGGGGAGGCGGGCGACGCCGACTTCGGGATCGCCGGAGGACGCGACGTCGGCTTCATCTACGCGCACGGGCGCGTGCTCAAGAAGGTGCCCGCCCAGACGCTCATCGACGAGCTCTTCCGGGAGATCGACGCCTGGATCGCCGGCGGGATGGTCCGCCCGAAGCGCCTGAAGATGGCGAAGCCGGCCGCGCTTGCCATGGCCGAGGCGTCCCTCATCCCGCTCGGCGGGGAGTAGGCGGAGGGAGGCGGGCGAGGCATGCCTCGCCCCGACGCCGGTCGAGGGCGGGCGTCGGGGCGAGAGGCGAGGGGGCGGGGCGAGCCGCGTCCCTAGAATGCGTCGCCACATGGTCGTCCGGCAGTCACGGCTGTTCATTCCAACCCTGCGCGAGGACCCCGCGGACGCGGAGGCGGTCTCGCACAAGCTCCTCGTCCGCGGCGGCTACATCCGGCAGGTGAGCGCGGGCGTGTGGACCTACCTCCCGCTCGGCTGGCGGGTGCACCAGAAGGTCGTCCAGATCATTCGCGAGGAGATGGACGCGATCGGCGGCCAGGAGATGCTGATGCCCGTCCTCACGCCCGCCGAGCTCTGGGAGGCGACCGGGCGCATCGCGGTACCCGAGGTGTTCCACCTCGAGGATCGCACCGGCCGGAAGTTCGTCCTGCCGATGACCCACGAGGAGACCGTCACCTTCCACGCGCGCGAGATCCAGAGCTACCGGCAGCTCCCGCAGATCCTCTACCACTTCTCAGTGAAGGACCGCGACGAGCCGCGACCACGTGGAGGGCTCCTTCGCGTCCGCGAGTTCATCATGAAGGACTCGTACTCCTTCGACCGCGACGAAGCGGGGCTCGACCTCTCCTTCCGCAAACACGAGGAGGCCTACCACCGCATCTTCGAGCGCTGTGGGCTCACGGTGCACGCGGTCCAGGCGGAGTCCGGGATCATGGGCGGCAAGGAGTCCGTCGACTTCCTCGCACCGGCGGGAGCGGGGGAGAACACGCTCGTGACGTGCGCGAGCTGCGGCTACGCGGCCGACCTCGAGATCGCGCGTGGAGTGCCTCGTGCACCGGAGCTCCCGGAGCCGCTCGACGCGCCCGCGGAGGTCGCGACGCCGGGCGTGACGACGATCGAGGCGCTCGCCGAGTTCCTCGGGATCGACGAGGCCGCGACCTCGAAGGCGATGCCCGTGGTGATGGCCGATGGCACGCTCGTCCTCGGGCTCGTCCGCGGCGACGACCGGCTCTCGGAGTCGAAGCTGCTCGGCGTCCTGGGGCGCGACTTTCGACCGGCGAGCGAGGACGAGATCCGAGCGACCTTCGGCGCGCGCGGCGGCTCGCTCGGCCCCGTCGGAGTGACGGTCGAGGTGATCGCCGACGAGGCGCTGCGCGAGGGCCAGTTCGTCGCGGGCGCGAACCGTGATGGCTGGCACCTCCTCGGAGTCGAGGCCGGGCGCGACTACGAGCCGCGGTTCGCCGACATCCGCGAGCCCCGAGAAGGAGACACGTGCGCCCGGTGTGGCGGCGTGCTCGGGTTCCAGGTCGCGATCGAGGTCGGTCACATCTTCAAGTTCGGAACCCGCTACTCCGAGCCGCTCCGGGCGACGTTCCTCGACGAGGACGGCCGGGAGAAGCCCCTCGTCGGTGGGAGCTACGGCATCGGCCCGGGACGCGTGCTCGCCGCCGCGGTGGAGCAGGGCCACGACGAGCACGGCATCGTCTGGCCGCGGACGATCGCGCCCTACGACGTCCACGTTCTCGCTCTATACGGCGGCGCCGGGGAGGTGCTCGAGCAGGCCGAGCACGTCGCTGCGCTCCTCGGCGCCGAAGGGCTCGACGTCCTCCTCGACGACCGCGAGGAGCGTCCCGGGGAGAAGTTCGCCGACGCGGACCTGATCGGCTGCCCGATGCGGGTGATCGTCGGCCGCAAGACGCTCTCCGACGGGCGCGTCGACGTCCGCTCTCGCGACGGCGTCGTCGACGAGCGCATGGAGATCGCAAACGTGGTGAAATGGGCGACGAGCCTGTGATGGCGAAGCGGCGGAGATACTCGGACGAGGCGTTCGGGCCCACCATCGAGCGACTGATGGCGGAGACCGGGACGACCTACCGCGGCCTCGCGAGCCGGGCCGGCCTCTCGGCGGGGTACCTCAACCACATCGTCCACGGCAATCGCCCCGTGCCCTCGAACGACGTCATCGCGCGGATCGCCGATGCGCTCGGGGTCGAGCCCGAGCACTTCCGCGAGTACCGCATCCGCGTCATCACCGAGAAGCTCGAGCAGATGCCCGAGCTCATCGATCGGCTCTTCCGTCGGCTCGCCTGACGCCTGGCTCCGACGCCGGGATCCTCGATGAGCGCCCGGGCGGTGAGATGTCGATCCAGCTCCGGCGGAACGGCACCGGGTGACGCTCGGCGCCGGCCCGATCGTCGAGCGCGAGCTCGCGCGGCGCCCTCAAGCTCGGCCTCTTCTGCCTGTGGGGGGAAGTCGGAGAGGCGGTAAGGTGTCTGACACCACGGGGCGTGGCGCAGCCTGGTTAGCGCGCTAGTCTGGGGGACTAGAGGTCCCCGGTTCAAATCCGGGCGCCCCGACTGAGGATTCGCCGGCGCGCGCCGCCGTGGTTAAACGCGACCGGGAAGACGCTAGCCGCGGCCGGCGTCGGCCCCGTCGGCCGCGACCGGGACAGCGCTGAACCGCGCTCCGCGCCAGGAGACGCTGTCGAGACCGAGTCGCACGATCTCGTGGTCGCTGCACCCGAGCGACTTGACGTAGTCGACCGCCGCCTGGAGCGCGCTCACGGAGTGCTGCACGCTGACCGTCCGCCGTCCCGACCGGATCTCGAACGCTCTCGTCATCCGTGGACGAGGATGCGCAGGAGAGCCGAAACTTGCGCGGCGGCCACCCAAGACGACGGCGCGTCGTTCCCTCACTCGCGTCATGGTGGCCGCGTCCGCCACTCGCTACGATCGGCGTTCGTAGGAGAGCAGAACGACCAGAGGGGGTGGGACCCGTGATCCTCGCAGCGAGGCTCTTCTTCGCAGCGATCGCGATCGCCGCCGTCGTCGTCCTCCTCTTCCTGGCGCTCGCGGCGTAGCGCGCGGACCGAGCCGACGCCGGCTACGAGAAGGTGCCGGTCGCGAGGCTCGTGTCCGAGTGCTCTGCGGGCCCGTCGTCCTCCTCGACGGAGACGTCGACCGCGGCAAACGGCCCACGCACGGGGAGCGCGAAGTCGAGCGTCACGTCTCGCGTCGCCTCGGTGTCGAACGTGCCGACCGAGATCATCTCGTCGGATCCCTCTGGGAGCACCCAGACCTCGTAGTGGTGCCCGGTCGGCGCAGGTGGTACGCCCAGCAGCGTGAGCTCGAGGCGCCCCTCGGAAGAGTCGGGCGCGACGAGCGCAGCCTCGCCCGTGACCCGGGCCTCCGTGCGTGCCTCGAGCGTTGCGCGCACGACTGGGGGCTCGGCCGCGTCCCGGAGGGCGATCCCCGCCGAGACGACGAGCAGCGCCGCCGCCGCCACGACCGCTCCGACCCTCCACCCGAACCGTCGTCGCCCGCGCCGAGGGAGCGGGAGGACGGCTGCCTCGGCCTCGACCTCGGTGAGGATGCGGTCGAACAGGTCGTCCGGGGGAGTCGCGCGCGGGAGGGCGGCCTCCATGCGGGCGAAGATCTCCTGCTCGTCTCTCTCGATGTCCGTCTCGTTCACGTTCTCTCGGGGTACAGGTCGTACGTGTCGACGACTCCACGCAGTCGCTCGAGGGCGAGCCTCATCCTCCCTTTTACGGTTCCGAGCGGGGCTCCGATCACCTCGGCGATCTCGCTGTGGCTGAGGCCGTCGAAGTAGGCGAGCGAGACGACCTCGCGCTGCTCGTGCGGCAGCTCGGCGAGGGCTTCGGCGACGCGTCCTGCGAGGTCCTTCTGCTCGATCGCGTCGGACGGAGCGTCCACGGCGTCCTCGAGAGTTCCCTCGAAGTCGATGTCGAGGGGCGCCTCCGGACGGCGGCCGCGGGCCCGGAGCAGCTCGATCGCCTTGTTCCGGGTGACCGCGAGGAGCCAGGTCGAGAGCTTGGCCCGCGCTGGGTCGAACGAGCTCGCACGGCGCCAGAGCGCGACGAAGGCGTCCTGCGTGCACTCCTCCGCGAGGCCGGGATCGCGCGTGAGGCGAAGCGCGAAGGCGTACACGATCCGCCCGAACCGGTCGTAGAGGATGCGGAGCGCGTCCGCGTCGCCCGCGGCGACGCGGCGGACGAGCACCGAGTCGTCGGCACCCTCGGTGATGCCCGTCTCGACCGCCACACGGAGATTGTGGCACGGAACCGGGGTGGGGAGGCCCGTCGAGACGGGCCTCCCCGGTACTTCGAGGCTAAGCGTCGGCAAGGACCGAGACGCGGAAGCTCGCGCCCCGTCCCGTCACGGAGCCGAGAGCGGTTGCGCTGTAGGCGCGGTTCGCCCGCGTCGTGACGCGGCCGTTGAACACGACCGTGCGCGTGCCGGCGACCCGGACCTGCACGCGGTACGTGCCGGGATCGAGGGTCAGGTACGCGGACGCTGCCGTGTAGCGCAGGCCGGCGAGGACGCGCTTGCCGTTCACGAACACGTCCACGCGGGGTGCGTCGGGCGAGAGGTGCCAGACGCGGAGCGCCGACTTGCCCTGCGGCGCGACGTCGATGTCACGCTGCGTGGCGAGCTGCAGGCGAGCGACGCCCCTGCCGTTGAGCAGGCCCCGCGCGAGGGCGGTGACGCGGGTCTTGTCCGGCACCGTGATGCGGGCCCGCAGTGCCGCCTGCGACGCCGGGCGGCCGGCGAGCGAGACGGCGATGTTGTAGGTGCCTGGGTCGAGCGGGAGGTAGCCGCTCGACTGGAGCGTGCCGAGGCGCTGGATCGCCCGCTGCCCGTTGACGTACACAGTCACCGCAGGCACGTTCGGCGACGCGTGGAGGACGCGGACGAGCGCGCCGGAGGTCGCGTCGCGAAGCACCTGCACGCCGAAGGGCGCGCCCGTGCCCGCCACGCTGCCGAGCGCGACGGCAGTGTACGCCTCACCGCGAGCGAGGTTCACCGTGCCGGTGAAGACCGTCGTCGACGTGCCGGCGACGTTGATCCGGACGTCGTAGCTGCCCGCCGGGAGCGGGAGGTACTGCGAGATCGTTCCAAACGGGACGCCGGCGAGCGCCGTCTGCCCGTTCACGATCACGTCGACGGCCGGGGCGTCGGGCGAGTTGTGCCAGACGCGGAGCGCGCTGCGCTGGAAGGGTGCACGCCAGGCGTCCTCGGTGGCGCCGAGCCGAACAGTTCCGCTCGCGAGCAGTCCTGTCGCGTAGCTCGTGTAGCGCTTGTTGTTCTCGAGCGTGACGCTCGTGCGCAGGACGGCGGCCGACTCGGGCTGTCCGGCGAGCGCGACGGCGACCTGGTAGGTGCCGGCCGGGAGGTCGAGGTACGGCGTCGACTCGAGCGGTGCGAGGCTCGACACCGCCGCCTGCCCGTTGACGTAGATCGTGACTGCCGGAACATCGGGTGCGCTGTGCAGCACGCGCAGCTTCGCGGCTGCGAGCGCGTTGGGCGCCACGCTCGCGAATGCGAGAGCCACGAGCGCGCCGAGCACGAGCCTCATGCGGAGCTTCATCGCATCGTCCTCCTTGTCCAGAGAGTGTCCAGGTGTATCTGGACATACGCGAGTGGTGCGAGCTCGGATCACGTTCGAGAGCGCCGGGCGCGGCGACGCGTCAGAATCGAGCAGAGACGGTCAGCGACGAAGGAGGCAGACCATGTCCGTCGCTCGTGTCACCGAGATCAGCGCGACGTCCAGCACGAGCTTCGAGGACGCCATCAAGGCAGGCCTCGAGCGGGCGAACAAGACGCTCCGGAACGTCAAGAGCGCCTGGATCAAGGAGCAGACGGTGCGCGTGGAGGAGGGCGCGATCACCGAGTACCAGGTGAACATGCTCGTGACGTTCGTGCTCGACGACTGAGCCGCGGCTCGGAGCCGCTCGTTAGTCGAGGAGCGCGCGCAGCGACTCGACGGCGAGCGGCTCGCCCGCTTGGATCAGCGCACGCGCGGGATCGACCTTTCCCCACACGTCCCAGAGCAGGAAGCCGCGTGGGCGCCCATCGGCGTCCACGTATGCGACGACGCCCTTCCGGTAGGGCTCGACCCACTCCTCGAGCGTCGCGAGGCGGGCGTCGAGCTCGCCGACGGCCTCGTAGCCGAGGTCGAAGAGGTCGGAGTAGAAGAAGGGGAGGTGGTCGTACGCGATACCCGCGCCCGCCATGTTGGCGCCGACGACGCGCCCGTGCGTGTTGGCGTGGTCCTCGTGCTCGACGCGCATCGTCCGGCCGAGCGCGGCCACCGGGAACCGCGCCACGTCGCCGGCGGCGAAGACGTCGTCGCGGCCGCCCACGCGGCCGTACGCGTCGACGACGATCCCGTCGTCGACCGGGAGGCCTAGCGCCTCCGCGAGCTCGGTTGCAGGAGTGATTCCGAGGCCGGTCACCACTGCATCGGCCTCGATCGCGACCCCGTCCTCGCTGACGACGCGGAAGCCGTCTCCGGAGGTCTCGATCGCGGTAACGAGCTCGTTGGGGCGAACCTCGACCCCGCGTTCCCGGTAGACGTCGTTCACGAACGCCGAGAGCGCGGAGGGGAAGAGCCGCGCGCCGATCCCATCCTCGGGGAAGAGCATCGTGACCCGGCAGCGCGCGGTCGCGAGCGCGGCTGCGATCTCGGAGCCGATGAACCCACCTCCGACGACCGCGATCTTCGCTCCCGGAACCGCGGCCGCGCGCAGCCTCCGGTAGTCCTCGAGCGTTCGGAAGGCGACGACGGCGGGTGGGGCGCCGGGGAGGCGTCGCGCCTCGCCGCCTGTCGCGAGGAGGAGGCGCTCGAAGGAGTGTGTCGTGCCCGCGTCGTCGAGTGCCGTGCGCGCAGAGAGGTCGATCGACGTGACCCGTCGGCCGAGGTGGACGTCGACTCCGAGGTTCGCCGTGTCGCGCCAGATCTTGGCCTCGTCACCTCCGGCCCACAGGCCTTTGGAGAGCGGAGGACGGGAGTAGGGCGGGTCTCTCTCGGCCGCGACGAGGCCGATCGTCCCGTCTTGGTCGTGATCCCTGATCCCGCGTGCGGCCGCGTCGCCGGCCATGCCACCGCCGACGATGAGGTACCGGTACCGCGCCACGAGGCGATCCTAGCGAGCCTGGTCGGTAGCATCCGGCGGCGCGATGCCCTCGGTCCGTGCTCTCGCTCTGCTCGTCGCTGCGCTCGCGGCCGCGTGCGTCCTGCCCTCGGCCGCCGGCTCGATCTCGGTACGGACGCCCGGGGAGGTCGCGATCTTCTACTACCCCTGGTACTCGAACCCTGGGCGCGACGGCGTCTGGGCGCACTGGTACGTCGAGCGGGAGGGCCGGCAGATCCTCGCGACGCCCTACTACCCGAAGCGGGGGCTGTACTCGTCGTCGAGCCCGCGGGTTGTCGACGCGCAGATGCGCGAGATCAGCGCCGCCGGCGTCGACACGGTTGTCATCTCCTGGTGGGGCTTCGGCTCGCCCGAGGCGGAGCGGCTACCGCTCGTTCGCGACGCGGCTCGACGGTACGGGCTTCGGGTCGCGATCCACCTCGAGCCCTACGGGGGACGTACGCCGGCTCGGGCGGCGCACGACATCGCCCGCCTGCGTTCGGAGGGCTACGACGAGTTCTACGTCTACGACGCGGAGCGGGACCCGGCCACTGCCTGGGCCGAGGCGTTGGCCGACCACGGCGACGCCCGTGTTTTCGGACACACGCGTCTCGCCGGCCGTGCGAAGGCGTCCGGGTTCGACGGCCTCTACACGTACGACATCGTCACCTGGCGCGGTGCCTCGTTCAGGCGCATCTGCGCCCAAGCGCGGCGCCTCGAGCTCCTCTGCGCGCCCTCCGTGGGCCCGGGCTTCGACGCGCGCCTCGCGACGGAGCTCCGTCAGGTGCGGCCTCGGCTCCACGGTGCGACCTACGACCGCATGTGGAGAGCCGCCATCGAGGCGGGTGCCGACGTGATCACGATCACGAGCTACAACGAGTGGCAGGAGGGCACGCAGATCGAGCCCGCGCTCCCGCAGGTCGGACGACTTTCGTACGACGGCGCGTGGGGCCGGTACGGTCTCGGCGCGCAGCGCGCGTACCTCGATGCCACCGCCCGCTGGGCGACGCGCTACCGCCGCGCGGTCGCTCAGTAGAGCGCGGCCGAGAGCCGCCGACGGTAGGTAGACGCCACGGGGTCGTCCTGACCGAGCTGCTCGAAGATCGCGACCGCGATCTCGCGCAGGCGGTCGCGCTCGTCCGGAGCCGCGTCCGGGACTGCGCCGACGACGAGCTCGAGGGCGCCTTCGGGGTCGTCACGCTCGAGGGCGGCGAGCACCTCCGGCAGCTCGCCGGACGCGCGAAGCTCCTCGATGATTCCGGCGAGGCGCGGGGGCGCGAGCAGGGCGTCGAGGAAGGCCTCCACCGCGGCGGCCGGCTGCGCTCCGACGAACTCAGCCACGACGCGCCCGTCCTTGAACGCCTTCACCGCCGGTATGCCGCGGACGCCGAACGTCGCAGCGAGCCGCGGGTTCGCGTCCACGTCCACCTTCGCGAGCTCGACTGCGCCGTCCCGCGCCGCGACTGCGCGCTCGAGCACGGGTGCGAGCGCATGGCAGGGGCCGCACCAGTTCGCCCAGAAGTCGACGACGACCGGGACCGACTTCGACCGCTCCACGACGGCGTCGGCGAAGGTCTCTTCGGTCACGTCCACGGCCATGTCAACGTCCTCCTTCCACGAGATCATCCCTTGACGACGCCGAGCGGGACGAGGCGGGCGACGCGGCGGGCGAGCCCGGCTCTCTCGACGACCCGAACGACACGATCGACGTCCTTGTACGCCAACGGCGCCTCCTCGGCGAGCCCCTTCGGTGACGGGCAGCGCACGACGATCCCGCGCGCCTCGAGCTCGCGACGAAGCTCGCTGCCGTGTACTCGCCGGCGCGCAGCCGTCCTCGAGAGACGGCGGCCGGCCCCGTGGCAGGTCGTCCCGAACGAGCGCTCGAGGGCGCCCGGCTGGCCGACGAGGACGAAGCTCGCCGTGCCCATCGAGCCGGGGATGAAGACGGGCTGTCCGACATCGCGGTAGCGCTCCGGGATCTCCTCCGAGCCCGCCGGGAACGCCCGCGTGGCGCCCTTGCGGTGGACGCACACCCGCTTTCCGCCGTGGACCTCGACCTTGGCGACGTTGTGGGCGACGTCGTAGACCTGCTCCGTGCCAGCAGCGACCGCGTCGCCGAGCACGGTGCGAACCGCCCGCCGGACGCTGTCCGCAATCGCCTGACGGTTCGCCCAGGCGAAGTTCGCTGCCGCCGCCATCGCGCCGAGGTAGCGTCGGCCCTCGGGCGACGACGCCGGCGCGCACGCGAGCTGCCGATCCGGGAGGTGGATGCGGTACGCGGCCAGACGCGCGTCCATGAGCTTCACGTAGTCGGTGCACACCTGGTGGCCGAGGCCGCGCGAGCCGGAGTGGATGAGAACCGTCACCTGTCCCGCCGCGAGCCCGAAGGCGCGCGCAGCCACGGGATCGAGCACCTCCGCGACCTCTTGCAGCTCGACGAAGTGGTTCCCCGAGCCCATCGTGCCGAGCTGGTCGCGGCCGCGCAGCCGCGCCCGCTCGGAGACGGCGGCAGGCTCCGCGCCGTCGAGTCGTCCCTCCGACTCCGTTCGCTCGATGTCGTCAGGACGCACGTCGGGGAGCGCCCGTGGGCCGTCGCGGAGCACCGCGTCGAGGTGCTCGTCCGAGAGCCGGACGCCACCGTGCTTGCCGGCGCCGGCCGGGATCGCCCGCGAGATCTCGTGGACGAGGGCCTCACGCCGCGGACCGAGCTCGCGCTCCGAGATCGGGAGCGCGAGCAGCCGGACGCCGCAGTTGATGTCGTATCCGACCCCGCCGGGCGAGACGACGCCGTCCGGGAGCTCGGTGGCTGCTACCCCGCCGACCGGGAAGCCGTACCCCTGATGGATGTCGGGCATCGCGATCGCGGCCCCCGTCACGCCGGGCAGCGTCGCGACGTTCTGGAGCTGGTCGAGTGAGAGGTCGCCGGCGATCTCTGCGAGAATCTCCTCGTCGGCGAAGATCCGCGCCGGGACGCGCATGTCGTCCCGCGCCGAGGCCGGGATCTCCCACGTCCACTCGTCGACTCGAACGAGCTCAGACATCGAGCACCACCCGTCCGCGCCAGACGCCGTTGTCCGGACGGAGCCGGAGCCGGTGGAGCGTGACCGCCTTGACGAGCGGGCGAGGCGATCCTCGCCGGCCGCGCACGATGCCGGTCGCGCGGGCCCCGCGCACCGAGAGCTCGGCGTCCTCGGGCAGGAGCCGCTCCGTCTCGGCCAGGAACAGGAGCTCCTCGAGCCACGCCGCGAGGAGCATGGGGAGATCGGGCGCCTCGACGTCGACGGGCCGTTCGACGAGCGCGCCGCGGCCCCGGCCGGTGAGCTCGGCGAAGGCGCGGAGCGCCTCCAGGAGGACGCCCTCCGCCGACTCCTCCTCGAGCTCGAGCTCGAGCTCCGCTGTGTGCTCCACGAAGCGGTACATCCGGCTCGACTGTAGACGCTTCATCCCCGGCGTCGCCCCGTAGAACGCCGCAGGGCGGTCCGGAGATCCCCCGCTTCGACGACGAGGTGCGCGTGCTAAGAAGTGGCCATGCCCCAGCGCATCGTCATCCTCGGCGGCGGAACCGGCGGCACGATGGTCGCGAACCGCTTACGGCGTGTGTATTCGGCGTCGGAGGCGACGATCTCGGTCGTCGATCGCGACGATCGCCACGTCTACCAGCCTGGACTCCTGTTCGTGCCGTTCGGCCTCGCTCGGGTGGAGGACATCGTCCGTCCGAGGCGGCGTCAGTTCCGCAGGGACGTCAACTTCTACGAGTCCGAGGTGGAGCAGGTGGACCTCGACGAGCACCGGGTCGAGCTGGCGGACGGGACCCGCCTCCCGTACGACGTGCTGATCGTCGCGACGGGCGTCCGTTTGCAGCCCGAGGAGACGGAGGGGCTGACCGGGGACGGCTGGCGCGAGCGCATGTTTACCTTCTACGACGTCCCAGGCGCGGAGCAGCTCGCCGCGGCGCTCGAGCGCTTCGACGGCGGACGCCTCGTGGTCAACATCGTCGACCTCCCCATCAAGTGCCCGGTCGCGCCGCTCGAGTTCGCCTTCCTCGCGGATGCCTACTTCACGGAGCGCGGGATCCGAGCAGACGTCGACATCGCCTACGTCACGCCGCTCGACGCCGCGTTCACGAAGCCTGTCGCCGCCGAGCGGCTCGCCGGCCTGCTCGAGGAGAAGCACATCGAGCTCGTCACCGAGTTCTCGGTGGGGGAGGTCGACGGCGCAGGTGGGAAGATCGTGAGCTGGGACGAGCGGGAGGAGCCGTTCGACCTGCTCGTCACGGTGCCCCTCCACGCCGGGGCGGGGTACGTGTCGCGAACGGAGGGGCTCGGCGACGACCTCGGCTTCGTTCCCGTCGACCCGCACACGCTGCAATCGCGCGTGCGGCCGAACGTCTTCGCGCTCGGTGACGCGGCCGGCGTCCCGATCTCGAAGGCCGGCTCGGTGACGCACTTCGAGGGCGAGGTCCTGACCGAGAACGTTCGTCGCTTCCTCGCCGGCGAGGAGCTCGACGCGAGCTACGACGGGCACGCGAACTGCTTCATCGAAACCGGCTTCGGCAAGGCGCTCTTGATCGACTTCAACTACGAGACCGAGCCGCTTCCCGGGCGGTTCCCGAGCGCGGTCGGCCCGCTCCCGCTCCTGAAGGAGTCGAGGCTGAACCACCTCGGGAAGCTCATGTTCCAGTGGCTCTACTGGCACGCGCTCCTGCCCGGGCGCGACCTCCCGGGGATCTCGGCGCAGATGCCGAGCCACGGCAAAGAACACCACCCAGAGCACGTGTGAGAGGAGACGACGATGACAACGACCGAGATCGCAGGCACGCCCGTCGAGCGGGACGCCGAAGGCTTCCTCGTCGACCCGTCGCAGTGGACGCGTGAGGTCGCCGAGGAGATCGCGCGCGAGAACGGCATCGAGCTGACGCCCGCGCACTGGCAGGTCGTACAGTTCATGCGCAACCGCTACCTGGAGACCGGGAGTGCGCCCTCCATCCGCTCCCTCGGCAAGGAGTCGGGGGTCCCGATCAAGGAGCTGTACCAGTTGTTTCCGAAGGGGCCTGCGAAGCTCGCCGCGAAGATCGGCGGGATCCCGAAGCCCCGCGGGTGCATCTAGATCGAGTAGTCGAGGGAGGTCGACCATGGTGGAGCTGCTGCAAGCGCCCGAGCAAGAGGAGAAGGTGGGGCGTGAGCCGATCGAGAAGGTGAGCATCGTCGTCTCGCACGGCTCGCTCGAGGGCATCTACCCGGGGCTGATCATGGCCAACGGCGCCCGCATGGAGGGGATCGAAGCCGACCTCTTCTTCACCTTCTTCGGGCTCGACGCCATCCGCAAGGATCGGCAGGCGAAGATCAAGGTCGCGACCGTGGGTAACCCGGGGATGCACCTGCCGACGCTCGTCGGCGCGATCCCAGGCATGTCTTGGCTTGCGACGAAGATGATGAGCCGCCAGATGGAGAAGCTCGACATTCCGCCGGTCGGCGAGTTCATCGAGCTGATCCACGACTCGGGTGGCGGGATCTACGCCTGCCAAGCGACCGTCGAGATGTTCGGCCTGACTGAGGACGACTTCGTCCCCGAGCTCGACGGCATCCTCACGGTCGGCGAGTTCTACGAGCGCAGCGCCGGCGCGCAGATCATCTTCACGTAGGCGCTAGGCCGATGCTCAGGAGGGGGGATCGGCAGGAGCCGATCCCCCCTCCGCGAAGGGAGATGCCTGAAGCGCTGCGGCTTCGCGGCGGCTGAGGGCTGCGCTCCTCCGTCCCGCGAGCCCCTCGGCGCTCAGGTCGGGGGCGCGAAGACGTCGGCAGAGCAGCTCGAGATCAGGACGGCGGGAACCCGCTCGACGGCGACGTCGGTCAGGACGGAATGAGTCAGCTCGACGGCAACCCCGGGCCAGGCGTCGATGCCGAGCGCCCGCGCGCCTCGCTCGGAGCCGATGGAGAGGAGGTCGTCGGTGGAGAACACGCCACGCGTTCCCGTCTGTCGGCGCGCGATCCCCTCGAGCTCTCGAAGCTCCTCGAGCGGGTCGATCCGCACGTTCGAGTCGGAGCCGATGCAGAGCGGGATTCGGCGAGCTCGCATCCGCGCGGCCGGAACGAAGCCGTCGGCGAGGTCGGCTTCCGTCGTCGGACAGACGCACACCGACGCGCCCGTGGAGGCGAGGAGGTCGAGCTCCGCGCCGTCCGCATGCGTGGCATGGACGATGGTGACGTGCGGTCCGAGGCAGTCCGTGCGCGCGAGGAGCTCAATCGGGCGACAGCCGTGCTCGGCCAGGCACTCCTCGATCTCACGCGGCTGCTCGTCGGCGTGGACGTGGAGCGGAAGCCCCTCGCGTGCGGCGTAGCGTCCGATCTCGCGCAACCAGTCCGCCGGGCATGCCCGCACGGAGTGGGGGGCGAGCCCGACGCGGATCCCCCGCGCGCGGAGATCCTCCACCTCCGCGAGGTACGCCGCGACCGAGGCCTGTCGGAAGCGCGGGAGGCCCCCGCGGGCGTAGGCGACGTGGAGGAGAGTCAACTCGACCTCGGCGGCGGCGGCCGCCTCGACGACCGCCGGGGCGACGTCGGCTCCCAGGTAGTGGAACTCGCCGACCGCCGTGTAGCCCGCCGCGCGCATCTCGCGGAAGCCGGCCTCGTAGCCGCTTCGCACCGTCTCGACGGTCTGCCGCTCGGCTTCCGCCAGCATCGTCTCCCGCCAGGCCCAGAAGTCGGCGCCGGCGGCGCGCCCGCGCAGCGCGCGTTGGAAGGTGTGGGTGTGGGCGTTGACGAAGCCCGGCAGCGAGAGCGTGTCGGCCACGATGCGCGACGCTAGCAGCGCGTAGGGTTCGGTCGTGAGCTGGGAACGGACACGGCGCCGGATCCCGAACAGCCTGACGGTCGCCCGCTTCGTTGCGATCCCGATCTTCGCCTGGCTCTTCCTGCGCGCGGGAGACGGGCCGGCGTGGGGGGCGGGCGTGTTCTTCGCCGCCGCCGCTGCGACCGATCAGCTCGACGGGTGGCTCGCGAGGCGCTGGCGAGTCGAGTCGGCGTTCGGGAAGGTCGCCGACCCCCTCGCCGACCGGCTGATGATCGACACCGCGGTCCTCCTCATGTGGGCGAGCGGTCGGATCCCACTCCTCGCCGCGCTCGTCGTGGTCGCCCGCGACCTCACGCTCGTCGTGGGGTACAAGGTGCTCGCGCCCCGCGGGCTCGTCCTCGACGTCACGCAGCTCGGAAAGCTCGCGACCTGGGTCCTCTACGCGGCACTCGGCTTCGTGCTCGTGACGCCCGAGGGGACGACGTGGGCGCTCGCGCTGCTCTGGGTCGGCATCGCGCTCGCGCTCGCAGCCGGAGCCCAGTACGCGGCGCAGGCGCTCGACGTCCTGCGCCGAGCGGGGAGGGAGCGCGCGGCACACGCCGAATCGGAGACAAAAGCCTCAAGCTGAGGTTGACCCCTCGGATCGGCTGCTGCTTTACTCAGGTGACCCACGAGGAAAGGTGAGCGGTGGAACCACTTCCGGATCTCTCCACGTTGAGCGACGACGATCTCCGCTCGATGATCCGCGACCTGGAGCGCGAGGAGGACGAGATCTCCTTCAGGCGCAGGGTCCTGCACGGTCGGATCGACATCCTGCGCGCGGAGCTCGTCGCTCGGCTGCGCGAGCAGGTGAGCGCCGGGGAGGCGCAGCTCGCCGACGTCGAGCGCCTGACCGAGATCCTCGCGACGAAGGCAGCCCCCAAGGCAGACGAGTGAGCCGCGTCTACTGCCCGGAGTGCGGCTTCCAGAATCCGGAGGCCTCGAACTACTGCTCCCGCTGCGGCGCCCTGCTCACGAAGGACGCCGGGGGCGAGACGACCCTGAGCTTCGACGTCGAGGGGGCGGGGGAGGAGGGCGAGTCGCTCCTCGCCTCACTCGGGATCGCGGGGCCGGCGCTCGTCGTCCGTTCGGGGGGAGGGATGGCCGGGCAGTCGTTCCAGCCTCCCGAGGGACGGACGCTCATCGGTCGCTCGCCGGAGTGCGACATCTTCCTCGACGACGTGACCGTGTCGCGACGCCACGCCGAGCTCGTGCGGGAGGGCGACCGCTTCACCATCCGCGACCTCGGGAGCCTGAACGGCACCTACGTCAACCGCCGTCGCATCGACTCCGCCGTCCTCGAGGAGGATGACGAGGTGCAGATCGGCAAGTACCGACTGACCTTCCTGCTGCGATGAGCACCGTCGCCGCACGACGCCGTGGGACGGGCGACGCCGAGCCGCGGCTCCAGACCATCGGCGCCGTCTGCGAGGCTCTCCGGGAGGAGTTCCCGGACATCTCGGTCTCGAAGATCCGCTACCTCGAGGATCAGGGCCTGATCTCCCCGCGACGAACGCGCGGCGGGTACCGACTCTTCGCGCCGGAGGATGTCGCGCGTCTGACGACCATTCTCCGGTTGCAGCGCGACGAGTTCCTCCCGCTGCGGGTGATCCGTGAGGAGCTCGACGGCCCAGGTGCGGGGGGCGACCGAGCGAAGCGGCGGAGCGTCGGTCTGACCGGCCGCGAGGACGAGATCGACGCCGGCGAGCTGTGCGAGCGTGCGGCGGTGACGCCGGACTTCCTCCGGGAGCTCGAGGAGTACGGGATCGTGCGCTCGCGTACCGAAGCGGGAACGCGGCTCTACCGGGAGAGCGAGGCCGACATCGCCGCCGCGTGCGCGCGGCTCGCGCGCTTCGGCGTCGACGCCCGGCACCTGCGGACGTTCGTGACCCAAGCTGCGAGACAGGCGACGCTCGTCGAGCAGCTCGTCGCTCCGGCGATGCGCTCGCGCAATCCCGAGCGACGCAAAGGGGCCTTCGACGATCTCGAGGTGCTCGTCCGCGCCGCGCAGGAGCTCTCGCACCTCCTCTTCCTGCGAGAGGTGCGTGCGGGCGTGGAGCGTATGTCGTGACGCTCGATCTCCGCGACCGGATCCGGGATGTCCCCGACTTCCCGACGAAGGGCGTGGTCTTCAAGGACCTCATGCCGCTCATCGCGGACGCCGAGTACTTCGCCGAGACGATTCGGCGACTCGCGGCCTGGGCGGCGCCCCGCGAGCCCGACCTCGTGCTCGGCGCCGAGGCTCGCGGCTTCATCTTCGGGGGTGCCCTCGCGTACGCGCTAGGCGCGGGCTTCGTCGCCGCGCGCAAGCCGGGGAAGTTGCCGCGCGAGACGGTCGAAGCGAGCTACGCGCTCGAGTACGGCACGGACAGTCTCCACCTCCACCGCGACGCGATCCCGGAGGGCGCCCGGGTCGTGATCATCGACGACGTCCTCGCAACCGGCGGGACGGCGAAGGCGAAGGTCGAGCTCGTCGAGAGCCTCGGGGGTCGGGTCGTCGGTCTGCTCTTCGTCATCGAGCTCACGTTCCTCGGCGGCCGCTCGCGGCTCGCCGGGTACGACGTACACTCGCTCGTCACCTACTGACGACGGTTCCCTCCCGCCAGGGATTCCGGCCGGGAGCGGGCACGCCGATCACCCTGGCATGACGGCCGCCGTCCTCACGACAGCCGCCGCGTCGCGCCGCCTCCTCGTCCATATCGCCGCGCTCCCTGGTCGCGGGAGCGCCCTGTCGAGGCAGCCCGCGCTCGTCCGGCTCGAGACGAAGATCGGTCGCGACTTCGCCGACCGCCTCGTCTCCGCACTCAGCGACGCCGACCGCCGTCGGTAGCGGCGCGCTACCTCGCTCCGCGCAGACGGACGAGCAGGAAGATGCCTGCGGCGACGACGGCCGAGAGGACGAAGGACGTGCCGTTCGGGTAGCCGAGCGCGAGCGCACCGAGCCAGAGAACGAGGAAGAACAGGCACGCCCAGAGGAACGCCTTGACGCCGGGGTCGACCGAGGGAATCCGCAGGTGCACGTGCACGATCCTATCGTGCCCGGGTTGCAGGCGCGTTCCATTTCGGGCCACGGATCGGACCAAAAAAGTTCACCGAGCCGGTGGCGCTTTCGTCCACACAGCCCGCCGACCGTCCGCTTCCGCGTAGAGCCTTCGAGCTGGGCTTCGACCTACTTGCGCTCCGTGCTCGGTGCAGGAGGGAACCTATGGGACACGGCCGAGCGGGTCAAGGTCCTCGTTCACCGAATTGCCGCAATTTGCGCGAAGTTCGTCGTCTGCCCCGACCGTCGCGGGGGCGGCTAGGATCCCGTCTGTGCGTCGCTCCCTCGTCTACGGCGTCGCGGGAGCCGCCCTCGTCCTCGCCGCCCTCGTCACGCTCCTCGGCATCGGGGACGATCCGGCGAAGCTCACGAACGCGCAGGCGCTCGTTCTCGGCGTCGTCCAGGGAGCGACGGAGCTCCTGCCGATCTCCTCCTCCGGGCACCTCATCCTCGTGCCCTGGGCGGCCGACTGGACGTACCTCGAGGAGAACGACCGCTTCCACCAGACGTTCGACGTCTCTCTCCACCTCGGGACGCTCATCGCCGTCGGCGCCTACTTCTGGACGGACATCGTGCGGCTCCTCCGGGCGTGGCTTCGCACGCTCGGCCGCCGCCGGGTCGAGACGCCCGACGAGCGCATCGCCTGGTTCGTCTTCGTCGCCACGATCCCGGCCGGAATCGTCGGCCTTCTCGGCGAAGACGCGATCGCGGACAACCTCGGCGAGCCGTGGCAGATCCTCGTCCTCCTCGCCGCGGGGGCGCTGCTGCTCTGGTGGGCCGACCGCTTCCCGCAGCGGCGCGCGATGGGGGATCTCGGGCTGGGGCACGCGGTCGCGATGGGGCTCGCTCAGGCCCTCGCGCTCGCGCCCGGCGTCTCGCGCTCGGGGATCACGATCACGGCGGGGCGGCTCCTCGGCCTCGACCGCGACAGCGCTGCGCGCTTCTCGTTCCTGCTGCTCGTTCCGACCGTGCTCGGCGCCGTCGTCCTCAAGGGAGTGGGGGACGTGCTCCTCGGAGACCTCCCGAGCGGCTGGCAAGGCCCGTTCCTCGTGGGGACGCTCGCGGCGCTCGGCGCCGGGTTGCTCGCGATCGACTGGCTCCTCGGGTACGTGCGACGTCACACGTACGGGATCTTCGTCGTGTACCGCCTCGTGCTCGCCTCGGCGGTGCTCGTCGTGATTCTCACCGGCGTGCGCTCTGCCACGTTCTAGAGCCCTTCGGGGATCTCCCCGATGCCGATGGCGGCCGCGCGGAGGATCCTCGGATCGAGAGGAGGTGATCGGCGATGTCGACCGGCGTTCGGGCGGGGGCCCGACATGCAGGCGAGAGCTCCGCAGCCACGTCCGGTCGGCCGGAGGCCGTCAACGCGATCCTCGGCATCGCAGCCGCTGCTCGGGGCAGCGGGCTTCGCGCTCGCGATCGGCGGCATCTGGGCCGAGCCGACCGGCAACATCTACGGGCGCATCTAGGGCTCTGTGCTCGCCGTCGCCGGCGCCTGCGTCGTCGCAAGCCTGCTCTCGCTCGCGACGCTTGCGAAGAACGCGCCGAGCCCGACGCGGCGCACCCGCCGCGGCGGGCCTGGCTCGAGCGGAGCACGTACGTCCTGCTCGCTTCCGGCGCGACGATGTTCGCGACGCTCCAGAGCGGCCAGCTCACGACGGTCGACCCAGTGCAGGACCGGGATCGTCACCACGAAGGCTGCGAGCACGATCATGACCACCCCGAAAGCAGCGGGACCCGGATCAGCGGTGCCGCGCTCGACGCCGAGGCGGTCTGCACGGGGTGCGGGAGGGAGTTCGTCGTTCACGCATCTCGGCGCCGCGACGAGCGTTCTGCTGTCAGCTTGACATAACGCACGTTATCGTGCGTTTGCTCAGCGGTGGTGCTCGGGCCGCGGCCAGACGCCGCCGGCGTGGACGATCGTCCCGTCGGGCACGTCCTCGTTCAGCACCGCGCCGTTTCCGACGATGACGCGCGCGCCGATCGTGAGGTAGACGACCGCAGTCGCGCCCATGCCGATGAGCGTTCCTCGTCCGACGGACACCTCGCCCGCCAGGAGCGCGCCCGGAGCGATGTGCGCGAAGTCCCCGATGACGCAGTCGTGGGAGACGACCGCGTTCGTGTTCACGATCGCTCCTCGCCCGATCGAGGCCGCCGAGCAGACCGCTGCGCCGGCGAAGACCTGCGCCCCCTCCGCGAGCGTGGCGGACGGCGCGACGAAGGCGGCTGGGTCGACGAGCGCGGGCTGCTCGAACCCGGCGGCGGCGAGGAGCTCGAAGATGCCGATGCGATCCTCGATCCGGCGCACGGCCCCGACGGCGTTCACGGCGTAGCGCACGCCGAGCTCGCGCAGGGGCTCGAGATACTCGCGCCCGCCGAGCACGGGCACTCCGAGGACGTCGGAGACGCTCTCCGGCCGGTCGTTGAGGACGCAGATGGGATCGATGTCGCCGCGAGCGCGCATGAGCTCGACGAGCGACTTGGCGAGCCCACCGGCGCCGAAGACGACTGCGGCCCTGTCGCTCGCGCGCTCCCGGATCGCGGAGGGGATCTCGCCGGCGGTTCGGCCGCGCCCGAGGATCGCCTCGATGTCGCCTTCTGTTAGGAACCGGCCCGTCGGGAGGGTCGAGAGGTCGAGCCCGGCCTCGAGCGCGAGCCGCTCGGCCTTGCGCGTGAGCCGAAGTCCGGCCGGGCGCTCGGGAGCGACCGGCGCGGCTTCCGCCTGCGCCGGGTCCGGGCGCTCGGCGAAGATCTCGCAGACGAGGTCGCCGGCGCTCGCCCGCTCGCCCGCGACGACGTGCACCGGGCCGATCCAGCCGCCGACCTCCGCCTCCACGTCGGCCGTCGCCTTGCTCGTCTCGACCACGCACAGAAGATCCCCGGGCGCGACCTCGGTGAAGGGCTCGACCGCGACCTCGATGACCTGCACCTCGGGCTCGTTCGGGTTGACGAGCGGGATCTCGACCCGCGCGATCGGGGTTGCGCTCACGGCCCCACCGTCGAGGCCGCGAGGAACTCCTCCAACGCCTCGTCCACGAGCGCGCCGAACTCCTCTGCGAGCGGGTCGCGCCGGCGCGGCTCGAAGCTCGCGACCGGGAGCTCGCGCAGCGCGGGCTCGAAGCCCTTTCCGGCGAGCAGGCTAGCAACGCGCTCGAGCGCTCCACGGGGATCCGAGCAGAGCTCCTCGTAGCCGAGCTCGAGAACCGTCTCCGGGCCGAGGACGTCCGCTGCGGCTCGCAGCGTGCGCTCGAGCGCGACGACCTGCCCCGCGACCTGGCGCCAGGGTGGCTCGCCGGCGAGCCAGTCCGCTCCGTACGGCCGCAGCGACGCCCACGCCTCGAGGGAGCCGAAGAGCGAGCGGCGCATCTCGAGGAGCGAGAGCGCGGTGGCGCGCGGATCGCGACGGATCCAGACGAAGCAGGAGCGGGGCATCTCGCGCGCCATGCGGACGAGATGCCAGACGAGCAGCATGGGCTTGAAGGCCATCGGCCCGCGGTTCCAGTGGGCCATGTTCACGATCTCGGCGCGCAGGCGCGCCCAGTCGATCTCCTCCTCGTGCGAGGCCGGCAGCGCGTACAGGCCCGGGTAGCGGAGGTGGTGGTTCCAGAAGTAGCCGAACTCGTGCGGCTCCCCCACGCCCTCGGTGCGGCCGAACCGCGACCCGAAGGTCGACTCGAAGCGATGGAGACCGAGCTTCCGCGACAACCGGAGCCCGAGCACGGGAGCACGCCAGAAGGCGGCGACGAGGTTGTTCACGTAGCCGACCTCGAGCCCCGCGGCCACGACCTGGTAGAGGAGCGTCGTCCCCGACCGCGGCACGCCGACGACATGGAGGGTCGGGTACGTCTCGGGCAGGTCGAGCAGCGCGTCGTCCTCCGCCTGCGCGAGCGCCTGGTTGAGGATGCCGAGGAGCTCCTCGTCGGCGGGGTCCTTCGCGAACGTCGGCGTGAACTCGGGATCCTGGCGCGGGACGAGGGGCATCGCGGCGAGAAGCGTAGCCTCCCCCACCGACGCCACCCGCATCGGTGATTCGCTCGTCGGCCCCTAGACACGAGGCTTGAGATGCGAGAGAGTGTCACCTGGCACGTACTCCGGTTTCCGAACGCCGCGCGTGAGTCAGGTCGACATCGAGAGCATCCTCGTCGTCGAGGAGATCCGCCAGCTGCTCGAGCAGGCAGAGCAGAGCGGGACGATCCGCGCGTCCGAGCTCGTCGAGCTCGCGGAAGCCTACGAGCTGACCGAGCTCGAGCACGATGCGCTCCTCCGCGAGCTCGATCAGCGGTCGATCGAGATCGTCGAGCAGACCCCCCACTCCGAGGTCGTCGCCGCCATGACGGCCCCGGTCGAGACGACGACGGACGCGCTCCAGCTCTTCCTCCGCGAGGCGGGTCGCCACCAGCTCCTCACCGCCGCGCAGGAGGTCGAGCTCGCGAAGCGCATCGAGCGGGGCGACCTCGCGGCGAAGGAGCGGATGATCCAGTCGAACCTGCGGCTCGTCGTCTCGATCGCGAAGAACTACCGCAACCAGGGCCTGCCGTTCCTCGACCTGATCCAGGAGGGGACGCTGGGGCTCATCCGCGCGGTCGAGAAGTTCGACTGGCGGCGCGGATTCAAGTTCTCGACGTACGCGACCTGGTGGATCCGGCAGGCAGTCGCCCGTGCGCTCGCGGACAAGGCGCGCACGATTCGGATGCCCGTGCACATCGTCGAGCGGATGCAGAAGATCAACCGCGCCGATCGCACCCTCTGGACGCAGCTCGGGAGAGAGCCGACAGTCGAGGAGATCGCGGAGGAGGCCTCCCTCACCGTCCAGCAGGTGCTCGAGGTGCGCGCCGCCGCGCGCGCCTCGACGAGCCTCGACGCGCCAGTCGGCGACGGCGAGGACGCGGTCTTCGGCGACTTCGTCGCCGGGGACGACCTCCTCCCTGAGGAGGCGGTCGAGCTCCACCTGCGCAGCGAGGCGCTCCGCTCCGCCCTCGCGGCGCTCCCGGAGCGGGAGCGCTCGGTCGTCGTCATGCGCTACGGGCTCGCCGGCTCCGAGCCGCAGACCCTCGAGGAGATCGGACGCCGACTCGGCCTCACCCGCGAGCGGGTGCGGCAGATCGAGCTCGAGTCGCTGCGCAGGCTCTCGAGCCTGCGGGAGCTGGAGGCGGTCGACGCGACCTGACGCGCCGTTCTGCGCGGGCTACGAGCGCAGGTAGAGCTCGAGGCCCGGCGCGACTGCGCGGAGCTCGCGGAGCGCCCGCGCCTCGAGCTGCCGCACCCGCTCCCGCGTGATCCCGAGGTTCGCTCCGACCTCCTCGAGCGTGCGCGGCTTGACGCCGTCGAGCCCGAAGCGCTCGACGAGGACGCGCCGCTGGCGCGGCTGCAGCTTGCTCAGGGCCTCGAGGAGCTCGCTCGCGCGTGCCCGATCGGCCGTCTCGGCGTCCGGCTGTTTCGAGCTCGCGTCGGGAATGAGGTCGGCGACGCTCGAGTCGCCTTCGCCGATCGGGGTCTCGAGGCTGACGGGATCGACGACGAGGTCGAGGAGCTCCTGCACCCGCTCCGGCGAGAGGTCGAGCTCGGCTGCGATCTCCTCGAGCGAGGGGTCGCGGTTCAGCTTCTGCCCGAGCAGCCGGCGCGTCTTCGTCACCTTGCGGACCTGGTCGGCGACGTGCACCGGAAGTCGGATGACGCGACCCTGCTCTGCGAGCGCGCGGGAGATCGCCTGGCGGATCCACCAGGTCGCGTACGTCGAGAGCTTGAACCCGAGCCGGTAGTCGAACTTCTCGACCGCGCGGATGAGCCCGAGGTTCCCCTCCTGGATGAGGTCGAGGAGCGGCACGTCGGCGCGCGTGTAGTTCCGGGTGATCGACATGACGAGACGGAGGTTCGACTCGATGAGCTTTCGCTTCGCTTCTTCGTCGCCCTCGTCCTTCAGCCGGGCGAGCTCGCGCTCCTCGGCCGGCGTGAGCAGGCGTCCGTCGCCGATCTGGCGCACGTACAGCTTCAACGGATCGTCAGCGTCGGGGCCGGCGAGGTTCGGGCTCTCGGCCACCTCGTCCTCGGAGGCCACGGGCTCGTCCTCGGGGTAGTCGAAGAGGTGCTCGGCCGCGTTCGGATCCACGGCCGGTCTATCGGCGCGTTCCCTGCCCCCCTTGAGGGATTGCCTGCGGACGAGGGATCGAGCGGGCGACGGAGAAGCCCGACCAACCTTGTCGTCCCGACTGTCGTCTACGGTGTCGTGACCTCGACCCCGCTCCCCACACTCCCGCGGCTCCGAACCCCATGTGCGGTATCGCCGGCTTCAGCCTGAGCGCCTCCTCTCCGGTCTCGCGGACGCTCGCTGCGCAAGCCCTGCTCGCGGGGATCGCCGAGCGAGGCGCCGACGCCGTCGGGTACGCGTGGCGGAACGGCGGGCCGGAGATCGGCGTGCGCAAGCTCCGCGGCGGCGCGAGCCGGCTGCTCGAGGAGCTCGCGCTGCCGGAGGACACCTCGCAGGCGCTGCTCCACGTCCGCGACTACACGAAGGGGCATCCCGACATCGAGGCGAACAACCACCCCATCCGGCACGGCTCGGTCGTCGGCGTGCACAACGGGGTCGTCGAGAACGACGACGCCCTCCTCGCCCGCTACGGTCTGCGCCGCCACGAGGATGCGATGACGGTCGACTCGGAGGCGATCTTCGCCCTCATGGAGCTGCGCCAGCACGATGCGCGCGCCCTCGGCGAGATTCGCGGCGCCATGGCGGCGGCCTGGCTCGACGAGCGAGACGCGGAGACGCTGTACCTCGCGCGGGGTCTCGCTCGTCCGCTCTGGCTCGGTCGCGGGGCGTGCGAGCTCTTCTTCGCCTCCACGCGGAGGGCGCTCCGGATCGCCGAGGCTGCGCTCGGGGTTCGGCTCGAGGTCTGTGAGGTTCGCGAGGGCCGCCTGCTCCGGGTCGTCCGGGGAGAGGTCGTCCGCGAGCGCCGCTTCCGCCCGGATCCCCGCTACCGGGAGACCGAGGCCCTGCCACCGGTCCGCGCGCCGCACGAGGGCGTCTCCACGCTTGCTCGCTTCGCGCTCATCGTGTCAGCGGTCGGGTAGCGCCTCCGCGAGCGATCCGTCTCGGCGAACCTCGACGCCCTCCTCGCGGAGCGCCTCGCGCACGAGGTACTGGAAGGCCGTCCAGGCTCCCCGCGGCGCGTCCACCAGGCGGTACACCTGCCACTCCGAGAGGAGCGAGGGATCGCGTCGCCGTGCGGCGGCCCAGTCCGCCATCTTCGGGAGACGTCCGAGCTCCCGAGCGAGCGCGACGCCCTGCTCGATGGCGCGCTCGAGACGCTCCTCGCCGCGCAGGACCTCGAACCCCGCCTCGCGGAGCGCCTCGGCGAGCGACCCGAACGTGTGAGCGTAGAGCGACGCCGACGGCACCGTGCGCCTGCGCGCGGCGAGGTCGCGAGCGGTCGGCGCTCGCCCGAGCTCCTCGCCGAGCCGTCGGAGCTGCTCGAGCAGCTCCTCACGGGTCAGGAAGCGGCGCGGGAAGAGACCCGCCGCGCGCTTGGCTGCGTTCCACGTGCCGAAGTGCTCGATCACCGTCTGCGGGTGCACCGACGCCTCGGGATCGGCGGCGAACTCGCGCATCGTCGGCGACCGTCCGAGGCGCGCGGCGGCGCGCCGGAGCTCGTCGAGGATCTCGTCGTCGGTGTACCGGCGGCGCAGTCCTGCCCGGAACGCGGCGAGCTCGCGCTCGTCGATCTGGAGGCGACGCGCTCGCGGTGTGCCCTTCTCTGTCATCCTGCAGTGAGCTTAGAGCAAAGTAAAGACTTTGCAAAAGCGCCAGAGCGTCCGCGCCCGCATCGCGCGGTACCCTCGCCGTCGTGTTACCCGTTCGACTCGCGCTCGAGACTGCCGCCGCCCGCGCCGTCGCGAGGCTCTCGCGCGGGCTCGGCCGTGGAGGCGGCACGACGCTTCCCGGCAAGCTCCTCTGGCGACTCGACCCCTCCGCCGTCGACGCGCTCGCTGCTCGGCTCCCGGAGGGAGTGGTCCTCCTCTCGGCGACGAACGGCAAGACGACGACCGCGGCGATGTGCGCACGCGTGCTCGGCGCCGACCGCCGTCTCGCCTGGAATCGCGCCGGCGCGAACCTCCTCTCGGGGGTCGCCTCCGCCCTCGTGGGTGCGCGGAAGGCCGAGCTCGGCCTCTTCGAGGTCGACGAGGCCGCGCTCCCCGAGGCCATCGCGCGGACCCGTCCCCGGGTGGTGCTGCTCTCGAACCTCTTCCGAGACCAGCTCGACCGCTACGGCGAGCTCGAGGCGCTCGCTGCCCGCTGGCGGACCGCGACAGCGTCGCTCGACGAGCGCGCGACGCTCGTCGTGAACGCGGACGATCCCGTCGTCGCCGAGCTCGGGCGAGGTCGCGAGCGCGTCGTCCGCTTCGGGCTCGACGACCCCCGACACGCGCGCGAGGGTCTCCAGCACGCCGCGGACTCGAAGTACTGCGTCCGCTGCGGAGCGCCGTACGTGTACGAAGCTGTCTACGTCGGCCACCTCGGCGACTACCGGTGTCCCGAGTGTGGGCACGCGCGCCCCGAGCTCGACGTGGCCGCGCGCGACGTCGAGCTGCGCGGGACGACCGGGGTGCGCTTCCGCCTCGTCACGCCCGACGGCGAGGGCACAGTCGAGCTCCCGCTGCCGGGCCTCTACAACGTGTACAACGCACTCGCCGCGGCCGCGCTGAGCTCGGCGCTCGGCGTCGCCGCACCCGTGCTCCGGTCACGGCTCGACGGGTTCGGCGGCGCGTTCGGGCGCTTCGAGCGGATCCCGGTCGGCGGAAAACGCGTCGTCGTGCTCCTCGTGAAGAACCCGGCCGGCGCGAACGAGGCGCTGCGCACCCTCGAGACAGGGGTTCCGAGAGTCCTCGTGCTCGCGCTCAACGACGCGATCGCCGACGGTCGGGACGTCTCCTGGATCTGGGACGTCGACTTCGAGCCGCTCCTCCCCCACGTCGAGCGTGCTGTCGTGACCGGGGCGCGCGCGGCCGAGCTCGGCCTTCGGCTCGTCTATGGCGGGCTCCCCGACGGGCGGCTCGAGGTGATCCCTGACCTGGAGCGGGCTCTCGATCGAGGCCTCGAGCTGACCGAGGCGGGCGACGACCTCGTCGTGCTGCCCACGTACACCGCGATGCTGGCGCTGCGCGGCGTCCTGACCGCCCGTGGGCACGTCGCCCCCTACTGGGAGGGCGGCGGGAGATGAGGATCCGCGTGGGCCACCTATACCCCGAGTACCTCAACATCTACGCCGACCGCGGCAACATCGCGGTGCTCGCGCGCCGGGCCGCGCTGCGCGGGCACGAGCTCTCCGTGCGAGCGATCTCCCGGGGGGACGAGCTCCGCCCAGGTGAGCTCGATCTCCTCTACATCGGCGGCGGGCAGGACCGCGAGCAGGCCCTCGTCGCGCCCGACCTCGCCGAGAAGGGGCCCGCGCTCGCAGAGGCGGTGGCCGGCGGCGCCGCTCTCCTCGCGGTCTGCGGGGGCTACCAGCTCCTTGGACGCTCCTACCGTGGCCAAGACGGCTCGCTCATGCCGGGAGCCGGTCTGTTCCCGCTCGAGACGGTGGCGGGTGAGACGCGAATGATCGGCGACGTGCTCCTCGAGTGCAGGCTGGACGGCGGCGAGCCGCGGCAGCTTGCCGGGTTCGAGAACCACGCCGGCCGGACGCTCCTCGACGAGGGCGCGCAGCCGCTCGGCCGGGTGCTCTACGGATTCGGGAACGACGGCGTGTCCGGCTTCGAAGGCTGCCGGGTTGGCGCCGCCATCGGCACGTACCTCCACGGACCGCTCCTGCCGCGAAACCCGTGGCTCGCGGACTGGCTGCTCGCGCGCGCCCTCGCGCATGCGAGCGGCGGACCGCCGCCTGCGCTCGAGCCGCTCGACGACACGCTCGAGCGGGAGGCGTTCCGGGTCGCCGCGAGCCGTGCGCGCGAGCGCGGCGGGAGACGGTGAGCCGCTCCGATGCCTGGCCCCACGGGGCACCCCAGCCCACCACCCGCTGCGATCCTATCGAGGAAACGTCTACGGGTGGGATGCGGGAGTGCGCCGAGAACGTGTCGGCGTGCGGCGCGTCAGGGTACCCACAGCTCGCCCAGGTAGACCGCCGGGTCGCCCGGACGCCAGCGCTGGAGGAAGCGCTGAATCGGAGGGTGGAGCGTGATCCCGTCGAGCTCCGAGAGCGCGAACGCTCGGTGGCCGCCGACGGCCGCATCCGCGCTCGCGACCCCCTCGAGCGAGCCGGACACGTCCGCCGCGAAGAGGATGTGGAGAACGTGCTTGCGCCGGGGCGAAGACACGGGGGCGATCGAGTCGACGAGTGCCACCGGACCCTCGAGAGGGAGCTCGACATCGGGTGGGAAGAGCCCCGTCTCCTCCCAGAGCTCGCGGCGGAGCGCCGCCAGGAGGCTCTCGCCGAGTTGCACGCCACCCCCGGGGAGCAGCCATACCTCCGCGCCGTCTGGCTTCTCGTGCCGGAGAAGCAGCAGGCGGTCGCGCCACCGCAGGATCGCCGAGACACGGATCCGTGGCGCGTCCACGCTCACAGCGCCGACGATCCGAACCCCCGCGCGCCACGCTCGCTCGCGGTCGGCTCGTCGGCCTCGACGATCCGAACGCTCGGCACCGGAGCGATCACGAGCTGGGCGATGCGCATGCCCGGTGTCACCCTGAAGCTCGCTCGACGGTCTGTGTTCAAGAGCACGACGCGCACCTCTCCCCGGTAGCCGGCGTCGATCAGGCCGGGCGAGTTGACTACGGTGATCCCGTGGCGCGCTGCGAGGCCAGACCGCGGCTGCACGAAGCCCGCGTATCCCGGCGGGATCTCGACCGCGAGCCCCGTGCCGACGACAGCGCGCTCCCCGGGCGCGAGCACGTGCTCCTCGCAGGCCGCGAGGTCGAGCCCCGCATCGTCCTCGTACGCCCGCAGCGGGAGCGTCGCGTCGGGGTGCAGGCGCCGGACGACGACGTCGATCACGGTTGCGACGCCTCGGCGACCGCGTCGCCCGCAACGAGGTAGGCCGCGAAGCGCTGCACCTCGCGTCGCGGCAGACGGGCCCGAACGTACACTCCTTCGGGCGTATCGCGCCTCTCAGCGATCGGCGCGCCGAGCCCGTAGAGCTCGGCCAGCACCCCGCCGTCGGTGTACGGAACGAGCAACCGAACGTCCTCGAACCGATCGGAGAAGCGGGCTGCGAGCCGCGCTCGGAGCTCGGCGAGCCCCTCCCCGGTCTGCGCGGACACGAGCAGAGCGCGCGGGTACGCGTTCTCGATCCGGTGACGCCCGAGCTCGTCGAGGAGGTCGACCTTGTTCAGGACGAGCTCGACCGGTACCTCGTCCGCGCCGATCTCGCGGAGTACCTCCTCGACCGCCGCGATCGTCTCGCGGAGCTCATGCTCGGGAAGCGAGGCATCGGCCACGTGCAGCACGAGGTCGGCGAGCAACGTCTCCTCCAGCGTCGCCGCGAAGCCCTCGACGAGGGGCGTCGGCAACCGCCGAATGAAACCGACCGTGTCGGTGACGAGGTAGCGCTTGCCCTCGTGGACGAAGGAGCGCGTCGTCGGGTCGAGCGTCTCGAAGAGGCGGTCGTCGACGGAGGCGTCGGCGCCGGTGAGCGCGTTGAGGAGCGTCGACTTCCCGACGTTCGTGTAACCGGCGAGCGCGATCGTCGGCACGGAGGCGCGGCGTCGTTCCTTGCGCCGGGTCGCCCGCTGCCGCTCGAGCTCGCGGAGACGACGTTTCACGAGCGCGATGCGCGTCCGCGCGAGTCGCCGATCCGTCTCGAGCTGGCTCTCCCCGGGACCTCGCGTCCCGACGCCGCCGCCGAGGCGCTCCAGGTGCTTCCAGAGTCCGCGCATGCGGGGGAGGTTGTACTCGAGCTGCGCGAGCTCGACCTGGAGCTTTCCCTCCGCGCTGCGAGCGTGCTGGGCGAAGATGTCGAGGATGAGCTGCGTCCGGTCGACCACCCGGGCTTGGAGCGCGTCCTCGAGCGCGCGCTGCTGCGTGGGCGTGAGCTCGTCGTCGACCAGCAGCACCTCGGCGCCTGCGGCCGCGTAGGCCGCCTCGAGCTCCGCGAGCTTCCCCTTCCCGACGAACGTCTTCGGATCGGGGCGGGAGCGGTGCTGGACGAGCTCGCCGACCGTCTCGACACCGGCCGTCCGCGCGAGCTCGCGCAGCTCGGCGAGCTCGGCTGCGCCGTCGACACCCTTCGGAAAGACCCCGAGCACGAAACCGCGTTCCGGCTCCGCCCCGGGCATGGGATCGGGCTGGCGCGCGGTCACCGGCGGATTATGCCGCGGGTAGGCTGCCGGGGTGCGTGCGCTCGCCGACCGTCTTGCCGCGCGAACGCTCGAGCTCGTCGACATCCCCTCCGAGAGCGGCGACGAAGCCCGGATTCGCGAACGGCTCCTCGAGCTCGTCCCGCCCTCGCTCGCCCTCGAGTACCGCTCGGACGACGCGGCCTTCTTCGTCCCGGCGAGGCGAACCGACGCCCCCCTCGTGACGCTCGTCGGGCACTACGACACGGTGCCGGCGCAGGGCAACCTCCCCGGACGCATCGCCGACGGGCGTGTGCACGGGCTCGGCGCGAGCGACATGAAGGGCGGACTCGCCGTCGCGCTCGAGCTCGTCCGCGACCTCGCGGAGGTGCCCCACGGGCGAGCCGACGTCGCGCTGCTTCTCTTCGGCAAGGAAGAGCTCCCGTACGAGCACGATCCGCTTCCCGAGCTCTTCGCGCGCTCCCGGGCGATCCACGAGACCGCGCTCGCGATCGTGCTCGAGCCCACCGCCGGCCGCATCCAGGCAGGGTGCCTCGGCAACCTCATCGCCCGTCTCGTCTTCCACGGCAGGAGCGGCCACTCCGCACGGCCGTGGCTCGCAGACAGCGCGCTCGCCCGTGCGGTCGAGGGGATCCGGCCGCTCCTCGCGCACCCCTCGCGAGAGGTGGTCGTCGAGGGCCTGACCTTCGTGGAGGTGCTCGCCGTCACTCGCCTGCAGGCGGGAATCGCAGACAACGTCATCCCGGGGGAGGCGAGCGCGACCGTGAACTTCCGGTACGCGCCGAATCGCTCCCCGACGGAGGCCGAAGCGGCGCTCCGGGCGCTCCTCCCGGACGGTGTGGAGGTCGAGGTGGCAAGCCACGCGCCGGCGGGACGGGTGACCGTCGCCTCCCCCCTCGTCCTGGCTCTACGGGCCGCGGCCGGCCTCGCCGAGGTCGAGCCGAAGCAGGCGTGGACGAACGTCGCCGACTTCACGGCGCACGGGATCGACGCGGTCAACTTCGGGCCCGGAGACCCCGCGTTCGCACACCGTCGCGACGAGCAGGTCGAGGTCGCCGCGCTCGTCCGCTGCTACGAGGTGTTGCGAGAGCTCGTGACGGCGTCCGCCCCGATCGGCGAGGATGGAGGCTGATGGAGCTTCGGGCCGCGATCGAGCGCTCGTGGGAGACCGGGATCCTCGACCCTGCCCCGATCGAGGAGGCCGTGCGCCTCCTCGATGCGGGCGAGCTCCGCGTCGCCGAGCGGCGTGACGGCGAGTGGCAGGTGAACGAGTGGGTGAAGATGGCGATCCTCCTCTACTTCCGGCTCCGCAAGGTCGAGCCCATGGAGGTGGGCGGGCTGCACTTCCTCGACAAGATCCCGGTCAAGACCGACTACGCGGCGCGCGGCGTTCGCGTCGTTCCTCCGGGTGTCGCGCGGTACGGCTCCTTCCTCTCGGAGGGCGTGGTGCTCATGCCCGGGTACGTGAACATCGGCGCCTGGGTCGGCCCACGCACGATGGTCGATACCTGGGCGACGGTCGGGTCGTGCGCCCAGATCGGCGCCGACGTGCACCTGTCCGGGGGTGTGGGGATCGGCGGCGTGCTCGAGCCGCCGCAGGCGCGGCCGGTGATCGTCGAGGACGGGGCGTTCATCGGCTCCCGCGCGGTGATCGTCGAAGGCGTTCTCGTCGGCGAGGGCGCGGTCATCGCGCCCAACGTCGTCCTCTCCGCGTCCGTGCCCATCATCGACGTCACGGGGAGCACACCCGTGGAGCACCGCGGCGTCGTGCCGCCGCGAGCTGTCGTCCTCCCGGGAACGCGGCCGAAGACCTACCCGGCCGGGACGTACGAGCTCCCGTGCGCCCTCATCGTCGGCGAGCGGAGCGCGTCGACCGACCTCAAGACGTCTCTCAACGACGTCCTGCGCGAGTTCGAGATCGCGACCTGAGAGCGCGCGGGGCGACCGGGCGCCAACGCACAGAGCTCACGCGACTCTCGTCGCCAGGGGAGCGATGAGGAACGCCCGTCCGCCGTGGATGCGCACGCGCAGGTCGCCGCCGGGGAAACGCACGAGCACCTCCCCCTCGCCGTGGGTGGCGGCGGCGACGGCGACCGCGCTCGTCCCGGACGAAGCGGTCTCCCCCACTCCGCGCTCCCAGACGCGCGCGGTCACGACGCCGGGTCCGTCGATACGCGCGACCTGGACGTTCGTGCGCTCGGGAAACCGCTCGTGCCGCTCGAGCGCCGGACCGACGGTGGCGATCTCAGCGGGGTCGCCGAGGACGACCGCGTGCGGGTTCCCGACCGAGACGGGAGTGACCGTCCAGCGACCGATCACCTCGGGCGGGGCGACCTGCACGGGGCCGAGCTCCTGCTCGACCAGCCCGTCGTCGAGGCGGCGCGCCGCGACACTGCGGCCGGCAACGAGCACACGGACGCTCTGCGTCCCCGTCTGCTCGAAGTGCCAGCTCGCGGCGATCCGCGTCCCGTTGCCGGAGAGCTCCGCGCGCGACCCGTCCGGGTTCCAGATCACGACCTCGAGGCCCTCGTCGTCGTGCGCGACCACCTCCAGGACGCCGTCCGCCTCGCCGACGAGCGACCGGACAGCCTCTGCATCCAGACGCGATGCTCGCGGCTCGACGAGCACGTAGACGTTACCGAGCGCCTGCCAGGTCGACGATCTCACGGCTCACCTCCCCGGCCGGGCGATCGGCATCGAGGAGCACGATGCCGGGAATACGACGCATCCACTTCCGCTGGTACGAGGCGTAGCGGAGGGTCCGCGTGACGATGGCCTCGAACGCGGCCTCGGCGGGAAGCTCCGCGAGCTCCCGGAGGCCGAGCGCACTCGCTGCAGTTCGGGAGATGCGGCTGCGGAGCGCGCGAGCCACCTCGGCCTCGACGCCCCGCTCGAACATCGCTCGCGTCCGCTTGCGGATGCGCTCCTCGAGGCGGCTGCGCGGGAGCTCGAGGCCGACGAGGAGCGTCGGCCGCCGAGTCTCGGCCGACCACAGGCGATCGCGTTCCGGAGCCAGCGAGCGTCCGACCGTCGCGAGCTCGAGGGCGCGGACAACGCGCCGTCGATCGTTCGGGTGCACTCTGGAGGCCGCGACGGGGTCGAGCGCGCGCAACCGCTCGTACATGGCAAGAGGCCCCGTGTCGTACTCCTGCTCCAGCCGGACCCGCAGGTCTCGGTCGACCGCGGGCGGGACGTGGAGGTCGCACAGCGCGGCACGGAGGTAGAGCCCCGTGCCGCCGGCGAGCACGGCGCGTCCGGTCGCCGCGACGAGCGCATCGATCGCGGCGTGGGCGAGCTCGGCGTACTCTCCGACCGACATCTCGTCGGCGAGGTCGCGAATCGCGACGAGGTGGGTCGGACGGTGAGGCTGGTTCGTAAGGATCGGAAGCCCGCGGTACACCTGGAGCGCGTCGGCGGACACGACCTCGGTGCCGAGGGCATCCGCGACCGACTCGGCGATCGCGGTCTTCCCTGAGCCGGTGGGGCCGAAGAGCGCGACGACCTCAGGGGTTCGCGACATCTCCCGTGGGGCACCCCGGCCCACCACCCGCTGCAAGCGTACCGAGGAAGTGCATACGTGTGGTTCCCAGAGGCGTGCCGAGACCGTGCCGAAGCGCTCACACGACGGCGAGCGCGGCCTCCCGACCCGACAGGGTCGTAGAGGACGCCGCCTCCACGACGACATCGACGAGATCTCCCGGGCGAGCTGTGCCCACGAAGTTCACGGTGGTGTTCCGCCTGGTGCGACCGCGCAGCCGACCGGGATCGGTTCGACTGACGCCCTCGACGAGCACCTCCTCCACGCGACCGATTCGCTCCTCGTTTCGCTCGCGCGCGATGCGCTGTACGACCTCGACGAGCGCTTCCAGCCGCTCGTGCTTGACGTGTTCGGGCACCTGGTCTGCCATCGCCGCCGCTTCGGTCCCCGCACGAGGCGAGTAGATGAACGTAAATGCGCTCTCGAAGCGCACGAGCTCGACGACCTCGAGAGTGGCGAGGAAGTCCTCGTCGCTCTCGCCTGGGAAGCCGACGATGATGTCCGTGCCGAGCGCGAGGTCGGGCACGGCGTCGCGCAGTCGCTCGACGAGCGCCAGGTAGCGGTCACGGTCGTAGGTGCGCCGCATGCGTTTGAGGATGCGGGACGAGCCCGACTGGAGCGGGAGGTGGACGTGCTCACAGACGGCGGCGCACTCGGCGATCGCTGCGATGACCGGCTCGCGGAAGTCCTTCGGATGCGGGCTCGTGAAGCGGATGCGCTCGATGCCCTCCACCGCGTCGCAGGCCCGCAGGAGCTCGCCGAAGTCGGTCCGCACGGCCGGAGCGAGGTCGCGCCCCCACGAGTTCACGTTCTGCCCGAGAAGGGTAATCTCCTTGACGCCCTGCGCGGCGAGCGCGCTCACTTCGGCCACGATCTCCCCCGGCCGCCGACTCTGCTCGCGCCCGCGGACGGCGGGCACGATGCAGTACGCGCACGCCGAGTTGCAGCCCATCGAGACCTGCACCCAGGCCTGGAACCGTCGCTCTCGGCGCGCCGGGAGCTCGGCTGCGAACGAGTCGTGCGAGCCGAAGCGGCCCCTCGCGACCCCCACTCCCCCCGCGCCGATCCACTCGGCGAGGTGCGGGATCGACCCGGGTCCGAAGGCGACGTCCACGAACGGGTAGCGCTCGAAGAGGGCCTCGCGTTGCGCCTCCGCGTAGCAGCCGCCGACGGCGATGACGAGATCGGGGCGCTCCCGCTTCCAAGCGGCTGCGTTGCCCAGGTACGCCGCGAGCCGGGTGTCGGGCTTCTCCCGGATCGTGCACGTGTTGTAGACGAGCACGTCTGCACTCTCGGGCGACGTCGCCTCGCCGAGCCCGAGCGACTCGAGCATTCCTTTGATGCGCTCGGAGTCGTGCGCGTTCATCTGGCAACCGAAGGTCGTCACGTAGTAGCGCTTCATCACTTCGCGACCTCGACCGCTCTCGACTCGCGGATGACGATGACCTTCACCTGGCCCGGGTACTCGAGCTGGTCTTCGATCTCGCGGGCGATCTCGTGCGAGAGCAGCACGGCGCCGTTGTCGTCCACCTGGCTCGGCTCGACGATGACGCGGATCTCCCGGCCGGCCTGGAGCGCGTACGCCTTGGCGACCCCCGGCTTGCTCGTCGCGATCTCCTCGAGGGACTCGAGCCGCTTGATGTAGTTCTCCAAGCTCTCTCCGCGCGCGCCCGGGCGCGAGGCCGAGATCGCGTCGGCGGCGATCACGAGCACAGCCTCCACGGTCTGGGGTTGCACCTCGTAGTGGTGCGCCTCGATGGCGTGGACGACCCCCTCGGACTCGCCGTACCGGCGCGCGAGCTGGGCGGAGATCAGCGCGTGCGAGCCCTCGACCTCGTGGCTCACGGCCTTCCCGATGTCGTGCAGGAGCGCAGCGCGCTTCGTCGTCTTCACCCCGGCCTCGAGCTCGGCGGCCATGATGCCCCCGAGGTGTACGACCTCGAGCGTGTGCTTGAGGACGTTCTGCCCGTAGCTCGTCCGGAACTTCAGCCGTCCGAGGATCTTCACGAGCTCCTCGTGGAACGTGCCGCAGTTCGCCTCGTAGACGGCCTGCTCGCCTGCGAGCTTGATGTGATCCTCGAGCTCCGCCTTCGACTGGTAGTACATCTCCTCGATCCGAGCGGGATGGATCCGCCCGTCCTCGATCAGCTTGTCGAGCGTCAGGCGAGCCACCTCTCGTCGCAAGGGGTCGAACGAGGAGAGCACGACCGCGTGCGGTGTGTCGTCGATGATGAAGTCGACCCCGGTGAGGTGCTCGAGGGCGCGGATGTTCCGGCCCTCGCGCCCGATGATCCGGCCCTTGAGGTCGTCCGAGGCGAGCTCGACGACGGACACCGTGACCTCGGCGGTGTGGCTCGCGGCGACCCGCTGGAGCGCGTCGGCGACGAGCGCGCGCGCGCGGCGGCGGGAGTCGGCTCGCGCCTCCTCCTCCATCCGTCGCGCCTCGCGCTCGAGCTCATGGCGGATGAGATCCCTCGAGCGCTCGATGAGCTGCTGGCGCGCCTCGTGTGCCGTCATGCCGGAGATGCGCTCGAGCGCTGCCACGGCCTTGCGGTGGGCTTCCTTGAGCTCCTCCTGGAGCGCTCGCACGTGGGTCTCGCGATCGCCGAGCCCCTGCTCGCGGCGGTCGAGCTCGTCGAGCTTCGCCTGGATCTCCTCTTCACGGGCGAGGACGCGCTCCTCGATCTTCATGACCTGGAGTTGCCGCTCGCGCACGTCGGCCTCGATTTCGGCCCGCAGTTGGAGCGCCTGCTCCCGGGCCTCGACGTGCGCCTCCCGTCGGATCGCGTCGGCCTCGCGCTGGGCGTCGGAGAGGATGCGCGCCCGCTCGTCCGCGGCTGCGCGCACGCGCGACCGGGAGAAGGCGGTCAGCACCAGGAAGGCCCCGAGGAAACCGACGAGAATTCCGATCAGCGCCGCAGCGGCGGTGGGCATGGGAGCCTCCGTAGAGGTTCGATTGGCCGCGGCACGCGCCGCGGTCGCTCACACCCGTCCGCCCGGCCTGCACGGCCGCGCGCGGAACCTACGACGACCCCATCCGCGCTCGGGAGGTCTCGAGCTCCTCTCGTCTCGACTCGGGGACAGCTGCTCGGATCGGGATGGGACGCGGGGTCATCGTTTCGGAAATGCGTGTTCGTGCAGGAAAAACGTACGGGTGAAGCTCGACTATCCTAGCTCGGTCTCGCGGCCTCCCGCAACGAGGCCCGCCACGACCTCGGCGTCGAACCCCTTCGCGCGCAGGTAGCGCGCGGTACGGGGCCCGTCGCCACGCCGCCGGACGATGGCGGAGGCGCGCTCCACCTCTGCGGGGATGCTCGCGAGCGCCCCGCCGGCATCCTCCGCGGAGACGCCGGCCCGCTCCAGATCGTGCCGAATGAGCGCGTCGCCTGCTCCTCGCTCCGCGAGCGACCGGGCCCGCGCTCGGGCGTACCGCGCGTCGTCGACGAGCCCGGCCGCGCGCAGGCGCTCGAGCGCGCTCGTGACGCTCTCCTCCGCGATGCCCCGCTCGGCGAGCCGCCGTGCGAGCTCACGGGCCGCGTAGTCGCGGTGGCGGAGGAGGCGAAGCGCGAGCTCGTACGCGTCGTACACGTCCTCAGCCGTCGACCGGTACGGCCTCCCCGACGGGCTCCTGGGCCTCCGGCGCCTGTGACGTCGACAAGCTTCCGGCGCTGGCAGGGAGTAGACGCGCCGAGATGATCTGGTCCTCGGGGGCGTCGGCCTGGATGCGCTGGAGGATCTGCTGGACGACGTCCGGGTTCTCGGCGAGGTAGGCGGTGGCGTTCTGGCGTCCTTGTCCGAGTCGCTCGTCACCGAAGCTGAAGTAGGAGCCTGCCTTCTGCACGATCTTCTTCTCCAGTGCGACGTCGAGCACCGTGCCCTCCCAGGGGATCCCGGACCCGTAGACGATGTCGAACTCGGCCTGCTTGAAAGGCGGCGCTACCTTGTTCTTCACGACCTTCACGCGCACGCGGTTGCCGATGGCCTCGGCGCCGTCCTTGAGCGTCTCGATACGCCGGATGTCGAGCCGGACCGAGGAGTAGAACTTCAGCGCGCGCCCTCCTGGCGTCGTCTCGGGATTCCCGAACATGACGCCGATCTTCTCGCGCAGCTGGTTCGTGAAGATCGCGATCGTGTCCGTACGATTGAGCGTGCCGGCGAGCTTCCGGAGCGCCTGGCTCATGAGTCGCGCTTGCAGGCCGACGTGGGAGTCGCCCATCTCGCCCTCGATCTCGGCCTTCGGGACGAGCGCGGCGACCGAGTCGACGGCGACGACGTCGAGCGCGCCCGAGCGGATGAGCAGCTCGACGATCTCGAGCGCCTGCTCACCCGTGTCCGGCTGCGAGACGAGGAGCTGGTCGATGTCAACGCCGATGCGGCGCGCGTACGCCGGGTCCATGGCGTGCTCGGCGTCGATGAACGCGCAGATGCCACCACGCCGCTGTGCCTCGGCCATGACGTGGTAGACGAGCGTCGTCTTGCCCGAGGACTCGGGGCCGAAGATCTCGACGATCCGGCCGCGCGGGAGCCCGCCGATGCCGAGCGCGAGGTCGAGCGCGAGCGAGCCCGTCGAGATCGCTCCGACCGCGACCTGCGGGCGGTCGCTCATCCGCATGACTGCACCCTTCCCGAACTGACGCTCGATCTGTCCGAGCGCGACGTCGAGCGCTTCTTCCCGCTTCATCCGCTCATCCTCCCGACTTCGAACCTTCCGACTCTGGCACTCCTAGCGCACACGACTCGAGGACCTCGTACCGCGCCCCGGACGGGGACAGACGAGATAGGAAAGCAGCCGCTCCGGACGGCACGAACGGGCCGATCTCGGGCAGCGGCGGCCGGAGCCGAGGCGGCTCGCGAAACCGGAGCACCGTGACGTGCGGAAGCCACGGTCGCCGCTCCCGTCGGTAGAGGCCGAGCGCCTCGAGCCGTTCGTGCAGCGCCGTGGCCAAGCGCGTCGCCTCCCCGCTCGGATCGTCGAGAACGAGCATTCCCACCGACCGCGTCTCCCGGTAGCGGATCGCCTCGAGCGTGAACGGCACGGCCTCCGCAGCGCAGGCGCGCAGCGTGCGCAGGACATCGTCGAGCGCCGTCCTCGGCTGCGTGCCGAGGAAGGCGAGGGTGATGTGCGGTACGCTGACGCGCCGCCCTCCCGACAGGTGACGCTCTCCCCAGGTCGCGAGCGCTGCGACGACGTCGGCGGGGAGCTCGAGAGCGAGGAAGAGCCTGAGCCGCTCATCTCCTGCGACGGTAGCCGCGGTACTCACACGGGTGTGTGACGGGTGCGTGCCAGAAGAGCGCGCGTGGTGTGGAGGGCGAGCGCGGTCGCGCGTCCCCGCACGAGCTCGCGGTCTCCCGGCAACTCGCTCCGGATCCCGCTCTCGTCATCCGGCGTGCACGCATGCACGAACACGAGGCCAACCGGCTTCTCCGGGGTGCCTCCGGTCGGCCCGGCGATCCCGGTGACGGCGACCGCCACATCTGCGCCGAGTCGCTCCCGCACGCCGTGCGCCATCGCTGCGGCGGCCTCGGCCGAGACCGCGCCGTGGCGCTCGAGCACGTCCTGGGGCACGCCGAGCTCGGAAGCCTTGACGTCGTTTCCGTACGCGACGACGCCGCCGAGGAACGTGCGGCTCGCACCCGGGACGCTCGTCAGGCGCCCGGAGACGAGGCCGCCGGTGCAGGACTCCGCAGTGGCGAGCGTGTACCCGCGCTCCTCGCACAGCTCGAGCACGAGCTCGGCGACGGGTCGCTCGTCCTCGCTGAACAGGTAGTCCGCAAGCTCGCTGCGCAGCGCCTCCGCGAGTGCGCCGGCGCGCGCATCGGCGGCCGGTTCGGCGAGGAGGTCGACGTGGATCTCGAACTCGCGAGCGCAGATCGTGACCTCCACCCCATCGCCGTCTCCGCCCGCGCGCTCGAGCGCCTGCGCGACCGCGGACTCCGGCGTACCGAAGAAGCGGAGCGTCCTCCGGCGCAGCGCCGGCGCCCGCTCGAGCACGCGCCGCACCGGTGCCGTCTCGAGCGCGCGCGGCCACAGCCGCTGGAGCTCCCGCGGTGGGCCCGGGAGCACGACGGCCACGCAGGAGCCGGTGTCGAGCACGAGCCCGGGCGCGGTCCCGGCGAGACCGAGCGAGATCGCTCCCGCGGGCAGCGTCGCCTGCTTGCGGACACCGGCTGCGAAGTCCGCGTACGGACGACCGAGGCGCTCGGCGATGCCCCGGGAGATCTCGCCGATCTTCCTCTCGAGCACGGGGTCGACGATGAGCTCACGGCCGGCGACCCGGGCGACGAGCTCGACCGTGCGATCGTCGTGCGTCGGCCCGAGTCCTCCGGAGACGAGGCAGAGATCGGCGAAAAACGCCTCGCGAAGGGCCTGCTCGAGCGCATCGGGCACGTCCCCGACGATGGTGATGCGCCACGGCTCGAGGCCGAGGCGTACCACCTCGGCGGCGAGGAACGGGCCGTTCCGATCCTGCCGCTCGCCACGCACGAGCTCGCTGCCCGTCGCGACGATCGCCGCGCGGGGGCGGCTCAAGGCGACGAGCGGACGATCCGCGTCGGGGTCACGGAGAACGTCGTTCCCGCGGGGAGGTCGACGCGCGAGCCGTTCAGGCGCACGACGACGTTCTCTGGCTCGGCGAGGGCGAGCCGCAGGCGTTTGCCCTGGAAGACGATCGTCTGCCCGCGCTCGAGCGTTCCGCTGTACAGCAGCCGCCCATCCGCGAGCCCCGCCCGCACCTCCATCCAGGACGCGCCAGCGCGCGCCGAGACGGTCAGCCGCGCGACCCCGCGCATCCCGGCCGCGACGGGCGCCGTCGGCTGCGACGGTGTCGCGAGCCCGGGGACGCTCTCGTCCTCCGGGCCTCCGAAGCGCCAGGCGGCGATGACGAGCGCGGTGACGACCGCGATCGCGAGGACGACGAGCACGGCGAGTCGAGACTGGCGAGGCTCCCGTCGTGTTGCGCGGGTCGGCGTACGCCGCGTCCGGATGAGCGTCTCGTCCTCGCCGACTGCGAAGCGGGAGTTGTACTCGTCGACGAACGGCTGTCCCTCGAGCCCGAGCGCCTCCGCGTACGAGCGCAGGAACCCCCGGACGTACGTCGGGGCGGGCAGGATGTCGAACCGCTCGTCCTCGAGCGCGCGCAGGTACTTCGGGCGGATCTTCGTCCGCTCCTCGAGCTCGGGGAAGTCGAGGCCCTGCCGCAGGCGGGCATCGCGCAGGCTGGAGCCGATGTCGAACACGCGCGCGAAGTGTAGACGCTTGGGGTCGGTTCTTCCGTCGACGTTGGGGTCAACGATGGGGTCAGGTCCCTCGCGTTGCACGCGCCGCGTCAACGGTGGGGTCAGGTCCCTCGTGTTGCACGCGCCGCGTGCAACACGAGGGACCTGACCCCAGGCTCCCCGAGGGACCTGACCCCAGGCTCCCAGCCTCGGTGGGCCTACCGCGTCCCGGCGTACTCGAGGAGCCCGTACACGCCGAGAGCGACGAGCGCCGACGCCGCCAGGCAGACGCCGACGACGCCCAGCACGCGTGCGAGCATCGCCCCGCGCACACCGGCGCGAGTGCGCAGCAGTGCGGGCGATCGGCGCTGCGCGCGGGCCGCGAGCGAGATGGCGGCTACCCCCAGGAGCCCGGCAACAGGGATCGCAACACTCGCGTGGAGAAGCTCGTACGCGTCGCTGAAGCGCGTGAGGTAGATCGCGATCGGAAGTGCGAGGACGGAGGCGATGCCGGCCGCGAGCGCCCCCCAGGCGATCCGTCCGTCCCGCGCCACGCTACTGCTTCACGTACGGCCGCCCGACGGCGGCGGGAGGCACGGATCGGCCGACGACGCCGACCAGCGCCGCGAGGACGAGGATGTACGGCAGCGTGGAGATGAGGTTCGCCGAGATGTCGGCCTCGGCTTGCAGGCGCTGCGCGAGGCCGCTCGCGAAGCCGAACAGGAGGCAGGCCCCGAACGTGGGAATGGGCTTCCACTTCCCGAAGATGAGGGCGGCGAGGGCGATGAACCCACGTCCGGCGGTCATGTTCTGGCCAAAAGAGCCGACGAAGCCCACCGACAGGTAGGCGCCGCCGAGCGCGGCGAGCATCCCCGAGAGGATGACCGCCCCGTAGCGAACGCGAGACACGGAGATGCCGACGGTGTCTGCGGCCCGCGGGTGCTCGCCGACGGCGCGGATCCGGAGCCCGATGGCGGTCCTGAAGATGACGACGTGAACGATGACGACGAGCGCGAGCACGACCCAGATGAGGAGGTTGAGCTGTCCGAAGACCGGGCCGAGGAGTCCGCCGAGCGCCGGAAGGTCGTGGAGGAAGCCGAGGTGGACGTCCGGGATGCGGTCGACGCCGGGCGGTGTTCCCTGGAGCCCGTAGATGGAGATGAACAGGTACCCGGTGAGCCCGAGTGCGAGGAAGTTCATCGCAAAGCCGCTCACGATCTGGTCGGCGCGGAGGTGGATCGAGAAGACCGCATGGACGGCTGCGAGGAGTCCACCGAAGACCATCGCGCAGAGGACGCCGACGACCCATGACCCGCTCCAGATCGTTGCCCAGATTCCGAAGAAGGCGCCCATGAGCATCATCCCCTCGAGACCGATGTTCACGACGCCGCTCCGCTCGGAGAAGAGCCCGCCGAGGGCGGCGAACGCGAGCGGAGTCGCAAAGCGGAGGGTGGCAGCGAGGAGGCCGGTGTTGAGAACGGCACCGAGGCTCGACTCGTCTTTCGTCTGCGCCCAGATCGCGGCTACGGTCGCGACGCCGGCGAGGGCCAGCGCCCACGATCCGAGTCGTCGCTCGCCGCGCGTGACGGCCGCAAGACCGGCGGCCGCGGCGAGGAGGCCGAGCGCCACCGGGACTCCCTCCCAGCGGATCATCCAAGGCGGGAGCGCCGTCCACACGGCGAGAGCCGCGAGCGCGATTCCGATGATCGCGAGCCGACGCGGCTCGAGAGCCGTCCGTCCGTGAGCGAGCATCGTTCGCCCCGTGCTCACGCGGCCCCTCCCGATCCTCCCGCGGGCTGCGCGCGCACGCGTCGGCCGCGTCGCACGTACCGCCGAGCGCCCCAGAGCGAGACGATGAGGATCTCCGCGCCCACGAAGAGGATGATGAGGGCCTGGATGATCGTCGCGAGGTTGACCGCGAGCGCCGGCGGGAAGACCGTGGGATCGAGCTGGCGCGTGGAAGTGCCGACTTGGAGCGCCGCGAAGAAGAGCGCAGCGAACAGGATCCCGACGGCCTTGTTCCGACCGAGGAGGGCGACGGCGATACCGATGAATCCCAGCATGCCGACGTCGAAGTCGTTCGTCGCCACGCGGAACTTCCAGCCGAGGAGATCGAGCGCCCCGGCCAGGCCGGCGAACGTCCCCGCGATGGCCATGGCCAGGAAGTAGTTCCGCGAGACCGAGATCCCGCCGTAGCGGGCGGCCTCCGGATTGAACCCGACCGCGCGCACCTCGTAGCCGAGCGTCGTCCGGTTGAGGAGTAGGTGGTAGACGACGAGCGCCGCGAGCGCGACGAAGATCCCCGCGTGCAAGGGCTGGAGCGTGCCCCAGATCGCCGGGAGCTTCGCCGACGCGGTGACGTCGTTCGAGCGGGGGATGAACTCCTCCTCGCCCTGCAACGGGCCGCCGAGCTCGAAGAGGTACTTCCCGCCGAAGATCGCGATCCAGTTGAGCATGATCGTCGAGATGACCTCGTGGGCGCCGACTGTCGCCTTCAGTACCCCGGCGACTCCGCCCCAGATCGCGCCGGCGACGATCGCCGCGAGGATGCACGCCGGGACGTGCAGCGCCGGTGGCAGGTCCACGTGGGTGCCGACGACGAGAGCCGCGATCAACCCGATCCAGTACTGACCCTGTCCGCCGATGTTGAACATCCCGCAGCGGAAGGCGAAGGCGACGGCGATCGCCGTCAGCATGAGTGGCGTCGCCACCAGGAGCGTCTGCTGGAGGTTCCGGGCCGCCGTCGCCCGCTCGCTGCCCTGCACCCACGGGAAGAGGTAGGTGAGTCCTGTACCGTCGAAGATCGCCTTGTACACACCGAGCGGGTTGTTCCCGGTGAAGAGAACGACGAGGCCGCCAGCGAGGAAGGCGAGGATCGCCGCCGCGAGCGGCACGAGGAGGCCGCCCGCCCGCGTCTCGAACCAGGCGGTCAGCACCTCGACGGTGCGCGGGCGGCCGTCCCCGCCCTCTGCGCCTGGCCTGCTCACGCCGCCCGTCCGCCCGTCATCGCGATGCCGAGCTCATGCTCGGAGACGTTTGGCCCGTACTCCCCGACGATGCGCCCCTCATAGAGGACGACGATCCGGTCCGCGAGCGACAGGATCTCGTCCAGCTCGAAGGAGACGAGCAGGATCGCCCGCCCAGCATCCCGCTCGCGGACGAGCCGCCGATGGATGAACTCGATCGCGCCGACGTCGAGCCCACGAGTCGGCTGAGCAGCGAGGAGCACGGACGGCTCCCGCGCGACCTCGCGAGCGAGGATCACCTTCTGCTGGTTCCCGCCCGAGAGAGAGCGCGCGAGCGTCTCGGGCCCCCCGCCACGGACGTCGAACTCCTCGATGAGCGCCCTCGCGCGCTCGGTCATCTGTCGAGGGAACGTCCATCCGGCTCGCGCGAACGGCGGCTTGTCGTAGTCGTGGAGGACGACGTTCTCGGCGATCGTGAAGTCGAGCACGAGCCCCCGTCGTTGGCGGTCCTCTGGGATGTGACCGAGGCCGCGTTCGAGGCGCTCATCGGCGCTCGCGTCCGTGACGTCGCGCCCGAGGAGCCGCACCCGCCCGGCGACCGTCTTCCGCAGACCGGAGAGCGCGTCGATGAGCTCGCTCTGCCCGTTGCCGTCGACTCCCGCCACGCCGAGGATCTCCCCGGCTCGGATCGCGAGCGAGAGGCCGCGGACGGCCTCGAGGCCGCGATCGTCGAGGACGCGAAGGCCCTCGGCCTCGAGCAGGACCTCGCCTGGGCTCGCGGGCGCTTTCTCCACCTCGAGCAGGACCTCGCGTCCTACCATGAGGCGTGCGAGCTCGGTCTCCGTCGCACCCGAGGCGGCGAGCGTGTCGATCCTCCTCCCGCGCCTGAGCACCGTGATCCGATCCGCGATCTCGAGAACCTCGTTCAGCTTGTGCGAGATGAAGATGATGGACATCCCCTCCTTCCGCAGCTCCTGGAGAATCGCGAACAGCTCCTGTGACTCCTGAGGAGTGAGCACTGCGGTGGGCTCGTCGAGGATGAGGATGTCCGCTCGTCGGTAGAGCGCCTTGAGGATCTCCACCCGTTGTTGCTGCCCGACCGAGATGTTCTCGACGCGGGCATCCGGGTCGATCGCGAACGAGAAGCGGTCGGCGAGCTGCTCGACCCTGGAGCGCGCGGCTGCGGTGTCGAGGAACACCCCTCCCACGGTCGGCTCGGCGGCGAGGACGATGTTCTCCGCCACCGTCATCACGGGAATGAGCATGAAGTGCTGGTGCACCATCCCGATCCCGTGGTCGATGGCCGCACGCGGCGAGTCGATCTCGACCGGACTCCCGTTCAAGAGGATCTGTCCGGCGTCGGGACGGTAGAGCCCGTACAGGATGTTCATGAGGGTCGACTTGCCGGCGCCGTTCTCCCCGAGGAGGGCGTGGACTTCCCCCCGGCGGAGGTCGAAGTGGATGTCGTCGTTCGCGAGGACGCCGGGGAAGCGCTTCGTGATTCCGCGCAACTCGAGGACAGGAGCCTCGGTCATCGGCGTTCGACGGTGGGGAGCGTCCCTGGCAGCGGGCGGCGGAGGGCGGGCTACAACCCCCGCCCTCCGCGAAGCCCGACCCTGCGAGGCGCCTTTACGAGACGGTCTCCGGGATCTCGATCTCGCCGTCGACGATCTGCTGCCGGACGTCGTCGACCTGGTCGAGCATCTCCTGCGGGACGACCGGGCTGATCTCGCCCAGCCCCACGCCGTCCTCGGCGAGGCCGAAGACGGTGACCCCGCCCCCGGTGAACTCGCCGTTCACGACCGCCTCGATGGTCGCGAAGACCGCCTGATCGACGCGCTTCATCGCGCTTGTGAGGATGTGCTCGCCGAGGTGGGACTGGTCGGCGTCGACGCCGATCCCCCACACGCCGCGCTCGTTTGCAGCATCGAGGGCGCCGAGGCCGCAGCCACCCGCGACCTGGAACACGACGTCCGACCCCTTCGAGATCTGGTCGAGCGCGACCTCCTTGCACTTCGCTTGATCGACGAAGTCCTGTGAGTACGCGTTCAGCGTCTCCACGTCGGGATTCGCTGCCTTGGCGCCCGCCTGAAAGCCCGCGATGAACCGGTCGACGGGAGGGATCTTCTGGCCGCCGACCGTCGAGACGACCGCCTCCGGATTCGTCCGCTCGAGATCGGAGGTGGTCATGAGCCCGGCGAGGTACCCGGCCAGGTAGCCCGTCTCCTGTTCCTTGAACACGAGCCCCTGGAGGTTGGACGGCGGACTCTCGTACGCGTAGTCGATGATCGCGAAGTTCGTGTCCGGGTACTCCTTCGCGACCTGCTCGGTGACCTCGCCCATGAGGAAGCCGACGGAGATGACGAGGTCGTACCCCTCCTCCGCGAGCGTCGACAAGTTCGGCACGTAGTCCGCGTCCGACTGCGACTGGAGGACGCGGATCTCGACCCCCAGCTCGTCGCGCGCGCGCTCGAGGCCCTGATTCGCGAGCATGTTGAAGCTCTTGTCGTCGAGCCCGCCGATGTCCGTCACGAGCCCGACGCGAATGCCCTCGCCACCGCCACCCTCGTCGCCACCGCCACACCCTGCGGCGACGGCGGCGAGTGCGAGTACCACTCCGAACACCGTCATGCGGACGAGCCACCCGCTCCTGTTCACGTTCCCTCCTCTCCGAATCGACCGCACCATCCCTGCGCGCTGATACTAACCCGGTCGACGGCGCGGACGCCGACGTGACGCATCAGCGCGAGACGACGCGCTCGAGCTCGGCCTCGGACACGAGCACGCGACGGGGCTTCGACCCCTCGTAGCCGGAGATGATGCCGCGGCGCTCGAGCATGTCGATGAGGCGTCCCGCGCGCGTGTACCCGACGCGGAGCCGGCGCTGAAGGAGCGAGACGGACGCGGTCTGCGTCTGCACGACGATCTCGATCGCGCTGTCGAGCAGCGGGTCCTCGTCCGGGTCGAATCCTTCGTCGCCGTCCTCGAGCTCCGCGCCCTCGAGCTCGCGGGCCTCGAGCAGGGACTCGTCGAGCTCCTGCTCACGCTGCGTCCGACACTGCTCGACGATGAGGGCGATCTCCTCCTCGGAGACGTACGCCCCCTGCACGCGCTGGAGCCGAGAGGTGCCGAGCGGCTTGAACAGCATGTCGCCCTGACCGAGGAGGCTCTCGGCTCCGGCGGTGTCGAGGATGACGCGCGAGTCGGTCTGGCTCGAGACCGCGAACGCGATCCGCGAGGGGACGTTCGCCTTGATCATCCCGGTGATGACGTCGACAGACGGACGCTGCGTCGCAAGCACGAGGTGGATTCCGACCGCGCGCGACTTCTGAGCGAGCCGGATGACGCAGTCCTCGACCGCCTGCGGGGAGACCATCATGAGGTCGGCGAGCTCGTCGATGACGACGAGGAGGTAGGGGAGCGGCGCCTCCCCCCGGGCGCGGAAGGCGCGGTTCGCCTCGGGGAGGTTGCGGGCACGCACGAGCGAGAGGCGCTCGTAGCGGCGCTCCATCTCGGCGACGACGTTCATGAGCACCGTCGCCGCGTCCTTCGGGCTCGACACGACCGGGGTGAGGAGGTGCGGGATCGACTCGTAGTACCCGAGCTCGATGCGCTTCGGGTCGATGAGGATCATGCGCACCTCGTCCGGCGTGGCGCGGAGGAGGGTCGAGACGAGGATCGTGTTGATGCAGCCGGACTTCCCGGATCCGGTCGTGCCCGCGATCAGGAGGTGCGGCATGCGGGCGAGGTCGGTCCAGACGGCGTTCCCGGAGATGTCCTTGCCAAGCCAGACCGCGAGCGGGCTCGCGGATGCGGGAAGGTCGTCGTAGATGTCGCCGAGTGTCACGAGCCTCGGCGAGAGGTTCGGAACCTCGACGCCGACCGCCTGCTTGCCCGGGATCGGAGCGAGGATCCGGATCTCGGTCGTCGCGAGGGCGTACGAGAGGTCGTCTCGGAGCCCGGCGACCTTCGAGACCTTCGTGCCCGGCGCGAGCTGGAGCTCGTACCGCGTGACGCGCGGCCCGGCGATCTGGCCGACGACGGTGGCCTCGACCCCGAACTCGGAGAGCGTGCGGACGAGGAGCTCCGCAGTTCGCGCTCCGCTGTCTGCGCTCGTCGCCGCGACCGCGGGCGAGGTCTTGAGGAGTGAGCGGTCGGGAAGCCGGTAGTCGGCGTGCTCGGAGCTTGTCTCGAACACGTTCTCGGCCGTCTCCGGCTCCGGCTCCGGGACGAGCACGGGCGCGGGATCGCCCGAGATCTCGGCGCCGACGAGGTCGGGGTAGGCTTCGGCTCCGTCGAGGAGCCGTGCCGGCTCGACCCGCTGCGGCTCGGGGTCGAGAGAGGCTCGTCCGGCCTCCACCGGTTCGAACGGCGCTTCTCCCGAGGTCCACTCGAGCGCACGCCGCGCCTCCGAGCCCGCCCGTCGCACGACGTGGCCCGTGCGACGCACGATCGCACCCGTCGAGGCGCCGCTCACGAGGAGGAGGCCGGCGAGCACGAGGGCGCCGCCGACGATCGCGGCGCCGGTCTGGCCGATGAGGGCGGCGAGCGTCCCGCCGAGCGCGAGTCCGAGCCAGCCGCCGGAGTCCCTGCCGAGGAGGGTCATGAGCCCGAGGAAGCCGACGCCGAGGCCGAGCCGAAACGGCCGCACGTCGAGCAGGTCGCTCTTCGCGAGCAGGAGCCCTCCGACCGCGACGAGAGCGAGCGGGACCGCGTACGCGGCGTCGCCGATGGCGTCGTCCAGCGTCCGCGCGAGCCACGAGCCGACGGCGCCACCGTCGAGCCCCGCGTAGAGGATCGCTGCGAGGACGAGCCCGAGCGCGGCGAGGCCGAGCCCGAGGAGCTCGTTCTCGTGGTGCGACGCGTGCCGCTTCCGTCGCTTCCGGACGCGCGCGGGGACGCGCGGACGAAGCGGCCGCTTCTTCCGGCGGGCTGCCACGACGGCACGTTTCGCCGCGCGGCGGCAGGCTCCTCTCTGGCGCCTCGCTGCGACGGTCCCCGGCTACGAGCGGAGCGTCGCGACGAGCGCTCGATCGTCGAGCAGGAGGTCGAGTGCCTCGACGACCGACGCGCACACGATGTCGGCCGCTCGGACGGCGACTCCCGACGCCCCCTCCCCGCCGATGACGGCGATGCCGAGCGCCACGGACGCGAGCAGTGCGGCGTCGTTCACGCCGTTTCCGATCGCCGCACAGCGCTCCAGTCCGAGCGCCGCCGCGACTGCGGCCTTGTCGTCGCCGGAAACGACCCGCTCGGCCTCCGTGCCGAGGGTCGCTGCGACCTCGGCGAGCGACCCGAACGTGTCGGCGGAGAGGAGCCGCACGTCGAGCGCCCCACGGAGGCGGGCGATCCGCTCGACGACCCCGTCGACGAGCTTCCCACGCTGCGTGAGCGTGCCGTTGACGTCGAGGAGGAGGTGCTCGAGGCGGAGCGCTCCTCGCCCGGGGATGTCCACCGCGATCGTCACGACCCCGTGACCTCGACGGGCGCGACGACATGGCCGGACACGGCGCGAGACTAGCCGAGCGAGCCGACGCGCTCGATGAGGAGACCGAAGAAGCGCTCGCGGTCGAGCGCCACCCCGACGTGGGCGTTCGCCGGTCGCTCGGTTCGATGCCAGCGGTCCACCACGGTGCGCCCACGGCAGAGCTCCGACTCGCGCTCGATCTCGACGTTGCAGTGCACCGTCTCCACGAGACCGGGCACGATCGCGTGTGCGAGCGCGACCGCATCGTGGATCGGCGCGCCGTCCCAGCCGTACGTCTCGCGGTGGTAGCGCGTGAAGAAGACGTTCAGGTCGGCGACGAAGCAGCCCACCCGGCCGGCCTGCCGGAGTCGCTCCTCCTCGGCGCGCCCGAGGAGAGCCTGGTGCGTGACGTCGAGGCCGAGCATGTGAATCTCGAGGCCGCTCGCGAAGACGATCGCCGCGGCTTCCGGGTCCGCCCAGATGTTGAACTCGGCAGCCGGGGTCATGTTGCCCTCCGCGATGGCGCCGCCCATGAGGACGATTCGGTCGACGCCGTCGCCACCGTGGGCGCGGAGGAAGCGAGCGACGTTCGTCAGCGGCCCCGTCGGCACGAGCGTCACCGGCCGCCGCGCGGCTGCGATTCGGTCGGCGAGGAAGGTGACGGCGTCGTCGGACACCGGGGCCGTGCGCGGCGGCGGCAGCGCCGGTCCGTCGAGCCCGCTCTCGCCGTGCACGTGCGCCGCGACGACGAGCTGCCGCCTGAGCGGGGCCGCGGCGCCTGCGGCCACCGGGACGTCCTCTCGCCCGACGAGCTCGAGCACCCGCAGCGCGTTCGCCGTCGTCTTCTCGAGCGTCTGGTTGCCGTAGGTCGTCGTCACGCCGAGCAGGTCGACCTCGGGGCTCGCGAGCGCGAGCAGGAGAGCGATCGCGTCGTCGTGCCCGGGGTCGCAGTCGAGGAGGACAGGAATCGACACGGCGCTACGGGACGAGGGCGTCCACCTCGTCGGCGGTGGGCAGCGACGGCTGCGCGCCGAGACGAGACGCGGCCAGGGCGCCCGCAGCGCAGGCGCGCGCGAGCGACTCGTCGAGCTTTCGCCCTTCGAGAAGCGAGACGACGAGACAGGCGGTGAAGGCGTCTCCGGCGGCTGTCCCGTCGACGGCCTGGACGCGCGGCGGCGTGGCACGCGCGATCTCCTCCCCGTCGTCGAGCACGAGTGCGCCTTCTTCTCCGAGGGTGAGCGCGACGAGGCCGTCGCGGCGCGCGAGGGACTCGAGCTCGTGCCGATTGACCACGGTCAGGTCCGCGTCGACCGAGAGCGGGCGCGCCGGGGCTGCGTTCAGGCAGAAGAGCCCCTCGCACAGCTCCCACGCTCCGAGGACGGCCTCGTCGGGGACTTCGAGCTGGCAGAGCACCGCATCGTGCGGGGGGAGCTCGGCGACGCGGAGCGCTGCGTTCGCGCCGGGCGAGACGACGATCGCCGTCTCGCCGGTCGAGTCGATCGCGACGAGCGCGACCCCCGTCGGCGCGTCCACCTCCTCGAGGCGCAGCTCGACACCCGCCTCGACGAGGCCCACGAGCGCCTCGGAGGCGAGCACATCCCGTCCAACGGCGCCGATGAGCGTCACCTCGGCGCCGAGCCGGGCGCACGCGACAGCCTGGTTCGCGCCCTTCCCGCCCGGGAACCTCGAGAGCGTCGCGCCGCCGACGGTCTCGCCCGGTCGCGGGAGTCGCTCGCAGCGCGCGACGAGGTCGAGGTTGATCGAGCCGACGACGACGATCCGAGGGCGGCGGGGTGCTCCGGTTCTCGGCACGCCGGCATCCTCGCACGCTCCGGCCGTGGGCTCTGCGCGGACGGGCTCCACCGGAGCCGGCGCGCGAGCGCCGACTCGTGGGTCAGGAGGCGAGGGCGCGGAGGTCGTCGACCGTCGAGCCGAGGAGCGTGTCGCGGAGGTCGAAGAGGCCCGCCCAGAGCGACGAGCGGTCGGGCAGGGTCTCCAGGCGTGCGGCGGTCGAGAGGCCCTCGAGCGCGCGCAGGAGCACCGCGAGCTCGAGGTAGACGGCGGCGACGCGGTCGGGACAGGCGCGGACGCCCGCGCGGTCGAGCACCGGGCGCCACTCGACGAGCTCCGCAGCGCCCGCCCCGAGGTACCACGAGCGACCTTCGGCCCGGTCCGCATCGAGCTCGAGCAGGTATCGCGTGAGCGGTACTTCGAGGCCGGCGAGCGCCGTCTCGACGCGGTCTGCGGCACGGCGCAGGGCGGCGGCGCGACCGCCGGCCGTCGCCGGCACCGCCTCTCCTCGACCCCAGCGCTCGAGCAGCCGGCAGAACGCGAGCGCCGCCGCCTCGCAGCCCCGGAGCTGCGTCACCAAGCGCTCCGCGGTTCTGTTGCTCGCGGCGTGCCCGCGGAGCACGCCCTCCCAGCTCGGGTCGGTCATACCTCGATGACGACGGGCAAGATCATCGGCCGCCGTCGCGTGCGGTCGTACACGACCTGCCCCACCGCATCGTGGATGTGCTCTTGGAGGAGCTTGATCTCCGTGACGTGTTGCTCTCCCAGCTCGCGCACGACCCGGCCCGCCTCGTCCCGAAGCTCGTCGAGGAGCGCCGGGTCGTCCCCGAGCCCGCGCGCGATGAGCTCGGGCGGGGAGATCTCTCCGCCGTTGGCGAGCGTCAGCGTCGTCACGACGATGAGGACGCCGTCCTCCGAAAGCTTGCGGCGGTCACGAAGGGCGACGTCGGCGACGTCTCCCACGCGGAGGCCGTCGACGAACGTCACACCCGCCGCGACGTGGTCGACGATCCGCGCGCTTCCGCGGGCGAGCTCGACCACGGCGCCGTTCTCCGCGAGCAGGATCCGGTCTTCGGGCACGCCCGCCTCGCGCGCCAGCTTCGCGTGGGCCGCCAGCATCCGGTACTCGCCGTGGATCGGCATCACATGACGGGGTCGCAGCAAGGAGAGCATGGTGCGCAGCTCCTCCTCGTGCGCGTGGCCCGACACGTGCACGGGCGCGATCTCCTCGTGCAGCACCTCCGCGCCCGCCTTGGCGAGCTGGTTGATCGAGTCGTGGACGCGCAGCTCGTTGCCCGGCACCGGCTTCGCGGAGATGATCACCGTGTCGCCGGGCTCGACCGAGACGGCCCGGTGGTCGCCGTAGGCGATGCGCGTGAGCGCGGACATCGGCTCCCCCTGGCTCCCCGTGCAGAGGACGAGGACCTCGTCGGGCGGGAGCTGCGCGGCGACGTCGGCGCCGACGAGCGCCTCGTCGGGAAACGAGACGTAGCCGAGGCTGCGCGCGATGTTCATGTTCCTGCGCATCGAGCGGCCCACGACGGTCACCTTGCGGCCGTACTCGATCGCGACCTCGGCCGCCTGCTGCATCCGGTGGACGTTCGATGCGAAGGAGGCGACGAGGATCTTGCCCCGGCGCAGCGGGAAGATCGTCCGAAAGGCCTCGCCCACGAGGCGCTCCGACCCGGTGTGTCCGGGCCGCTCGGCGTTCGTCGAGTCGCCGAGGAGGAGGTCGACGCCGCGGTTGCCGATCTCGGCGAGTCGGCCGACGTCCGTCTTGAGGCCGTCGACCGGCGTATGGTCGAGCTTCCAGTCGCCCGTGTGCACGACGCGTCCGGCAGCGGTCTCGATCACGAGCGCGGCGGAGTCGGGGATCGAGTGCGCGACCCGGACGAGCTCGAGGCGGAAGGGTCCGAGCTCGAGCGGCTCGTCCCCGGGAGCGGCCTCGATGAGGTCGGTCGTGTCACCGACTCGGTGCTCGTCGAGCTTGGCCTTGACGAGCGCGAGCGTGAGCCGCGTGGCGATCACTGCCTGGACGGTGACCTCCCGCAGGAGGTAGGGCAGGCCGCCGACGTGATCCTCGTGACCGTGCGTGAGCACGACGGCGCGAACCGTGCGCCCCCGCAGGTAGCCGATGTCGGGGAGGAGCAGGTCGACGCCGAGATGCTCGTCGCGCGGAAAGGCGATCCCTGCGTCGACGACGAGTAGCTCGCCACCCGTCTCGTACACGGTCATGTTCTTCCCGACCTCGCCGAGCCCGCCGAGCGGGATGATCCGGAGCGCATCGCTCATGTCGCGTCGAGTCTACGGATGCCGGACGACCGCGCCGCCTCAGACCGTCGCCGGCGCGAGCAGGCCTAGGCGCTCGAGGCACGCGCGCACCTCCGCGCGTTCCTCCTCCGTCGCCTCGACGAGCGGGAGGCGCAGGCCACCGACCTCGTGGCCGAGGAGGTTCAGGGCGCACTTGATCGCGATCGGGTTCACGACCACGCGCAGGAGGTCGATCGCCGGCGCGAGCTCGCGGTCGAGCGCCCGAGCGCCGTCGACGTCGCCTGTCCGGTAGCGCCGCACCATCTCCTTCACGCGTGGGCCGACCACGTGGGTGTGGACGCAGATTCCCCCCACGCCACCGAGCTCGAGGAACGGGAAGACGAGATCGTCGTCACCCGCGTAGAGGTCGAGCCCGAGCTCGACGATCGCTCGCGCCTGGTCGAGATCGGGGTTGGCCTGCTTCACCGCGGTCACGTTCGGGATCTCCGCGAGACGCGCGATCGTCTCGGTGTCGAGGTTCAGGACGACGCGGCCGGGGATGTTGTAGACGATGACTGAACGGTCAGTCACCGAGGCGATCGCTTCGAAGTGGCGGACGATCCCCCGCGCGGGTGGCTTCGAGTAGTAGGGCGTGACGACGAGGAAGCCGTGCACGCCGAGCTCATGGGCGCGCTCCGTGAGGTCGACTGAATGGTCAGTCGAGTACGTGCCGGTGCCCGCGACCACGCTCGCCCGGTCGCCGACCTCGTCGAGCGCCGCCTCGTACAGCGCCAAGCGCTCGGCGTCGGAGAGGGTGGGTGACTCGCCGGTCGTCCCTGTGACGACGAGGCCATCCGAGCCGTTGTCGACGAGGTAGGAGGCGAGCGCACGGAAGCGGCCGAGGTCTACCGACCCGTCGGCCCGGAAGGGCGTGACGATCGCCGTCAGGATCTCGCCCAGCACGACCCTCGATCCTACGTCACGGGAGGGAGAGGCGCAGTCCCGCTCGCTGAGAGCTCGTCATGTACCTGCCAGCGGCTCCGATCCTACGAGCTCGCGTAGAGGTCCCTCGTCGCCTCGTCGAGGAAGACGAAGCGGATCTCGTCGAAGCGATCCTCGAGCTCTCGTGCGGCCGCGACCGCGATCGGCGCCGCGAGCTCGGGCGGATAGCCGTAGATTCCCGTCGAGAGGGCCGGGAAGGCGATCGTGCGGCAGCCGAGCTCGGCGGCCACCTCGAGCGAGCGCCGGTACGCGGAGGCGAGAAGCTGCGGCTCGCCGCTCAAGCCGTCCCGCCACACGGGCCCGACGGCGTGGATGACGTACGTCGCGGGAAGACGCCCCGCCCCGGTCGCCTTCGCATCCCCGGTCGCGCAGCCGCCGAGCCGCGCGCACTCCTCGAAGATCTCGTCGCCGCCCGCACGTCGGATCGCCCCGCAGACGCCCCCTCCCGGAGCGAGCTGCTCGTTGGCTGCATTGACGATCGCGTCCACGCGCTGCTCGGTGAGGTCGCCGACGACGAAGGTGATCACAGGAGCTCCTCGAGTCCGACGGTCAGGCCAGCGGGCAGGTCGCGCACCCGCTCGAGGGCGAGCAGGACGCCTGGGACGAAGGCCTCCCGGGATGTCGTGTCGTGCCGGATCGTCAGTGTCTCGCCTCGGCCGCCGAAGATGACCTCCTGGTGGGCGACGAGCCCAGGGAGCCGGACGGAGTGGATGACGGGATTCGTGCCCATACGCGCCGCCGTCGCCTTCGCCGTGCCCGAGGGTGCGTCGCGCTTGCCCTCGAAGTGGAGCTCGACGATCTCCGCCCGCGGAAAGGTGCGGGCAGCCTCCTCGGCGAAGCGCATCATCAGCACGGCGCCGAGCGCGAAGTTCGGCGCATGGAAGCACGGGATGCCGGCGGCGCGCGCCGCACGGTCGAGCTCGTCGAGATCGAACCCCGTCGTTCCTACGACGACGGGCACGCCAGCCGCGAGGCATGCGTGGACGTTCGCGACGACGGCGTCTGGGCGCGTGAAGTCGATCGCTGCGCCACAGCCGCTCGGGCCCGACGCGCGCGCGTCGACGACGTCGTGGCCCGCAGCTTCGAGCGCAGGGACGAGGAGCGACCCGACCTTGCCTCCCGCGCCGTACAACGCGACGCGCATCACGCCGCCCTCGGGATGAGCGCCGAGCTGATGCCGGCGACAGCGGCCTCGAACGCCTCCTCGCTCGGGCCGATGCCCGCGACGGACAGCCGCTCGGGGTCGAAGAGCTCGCTTGCGAGGTCGGCGACGTCCGCGCCTGTCACGGCCTCGGTGCGGCGAACGACTTCCGGGACACCGAGGATGGGCACCCCTGTGACGACTGCCTGGCCGAGCCGCGTCATCCGGTTCGAGGTCGACTCGAGGGAAAGGAGCAGCCGCCCCTTGACGTTCTCCTTCGCCCGGGAGAGCTCGGCTGCCGAGACGTTGCCGGCGGCGACATCGGCTAGGCACTCCACGACGATGGCGAGGCACTCGGCGAGGTGCTCCTCACGCGTGCCGACGTAGAGTCCGATCTGCCCCGTCTCCTCGTACTGCGAGGTGTAGCTATAGACGGAGTACGCGAGGCCTCGCTTCTCGCGAATCTCCTGGAAGAGGCGGGAGGACGCAGACCCACCGACGATCGCGTCGAGCAACGCAGCAGCGAAGCGGCGCTCGTCGTTCCGCGCGAGTCCGGGCCCGGCGAGGCAGACGTGGTACTGCTCGGTGTCCTTCCGCAGGAAGCGCGTGCTCGGCGCCGGCAGCCGACGCAGCGGCTTCCGGCGGAGGCCGTCGACGCTCGCGCGCCCTGCGATCCGCGCCGCGAAGAGCTCGAGGAGCCGCTCGTGCGCGACGCTCCCAGCCGCTGCGAGTACGACCCGAGGACCGGCATATGCCCGTTTGTGGTATGCGCTGAGCGCGCGGCGCGACACCGACGCGATGACCTCGGCTCGTCCGATCACGGGGCGGCCGAGCGGGTGGCCTCCGAACACCGCCTCCGCGGCCAGGTCGTGGACGAGGTCGTGCGGGGTGTCGTCCACCATCGCGATCTCCTCGAGAACCACCTCCCGCTCGAGATCGACGTCTGCGAACGTCGGCCGGTAGACCATGTCCGCCATCACGTCGAGGGCGGTCTCGAGATGACTGTCGGCGACGCGCGCGTAGACGGCGGTCGTCTCGCGGGAGGTGGCCGCGTTCAGCTCCCCGCCGAGCGCGTCGAAGATCTCCGCGATCTCGAGGGCGGAGTAGCGGGATGAGCCGCGGAAGAGCAGGTGCTCGATGAAGTGCGCGACGCCCGCGCGTGCCTCCGGCTCGTCCCGCGAGCCGGTTCCGACCCAGAGCCCGAGCGCAACGGAGCGGACGCCCGGCAGGCGCTCGCTGACCACGCGCTCGCCGGTCGGAAGCTCGGAGAGGCGATGCTTCGCCATGCGGCAGGATCGTAGCCCTCACGCTAGCCGGCGCCTGCTCGTCGAGCGGAGCACCCCGATGCCGAGCTCGACCGCTGCGAGTGTGGTCTCGTACGGAGGCTGCCCCAGCTGCGGGATCTACCCTGCCTCTGCCTCTGCCCGTGCGGCCGCGCAAGCCCCGCGAACACCCGGGTGTCAACGGCTCCGGGGCCGGCGATCGGATCGCGCAACGATTGGGTGGCGGACGGGCGAAAATGCCTGTCACAGAGAGGACGTTACCCCCTGATAAACGGCCCGATCTCCGCCAGATCCTCCCTGAGAGCGGATGATGGGACTCGAACCCACGACCTTCTGCATGGCAAGCAGACGCTCTAGCCAACTGAGCTACATCCGCACGCGCTAGCCAGTATAGCCGGGGTTCCGCCCGAGATCCGACGCCAGAGGGGGCGTTCCGACACGGCGTTGGGGGGCCACCGTACGCACGCGCTCCTCGTGGTCGCTCCGCTGTGGACAAGGTGTCAGACACCTCTCGTCGCAGGTCGCTCGCTGGCTGGCTTCGCGCCGGGTTCGGACGCGTCCAGTCTGGACACGTCCTCAGGACGCGGCGCGATTCAGCGCCTCGTTCACGAGGCGGTCTGCGAGCTCGTTGTGCTCGCGGCGCACGGCCGTGTAGGTGACCCGTTGGATCTGGCGCGCGAGCCGCGAGGCTTGGAGGAAGAGCGGGTGGAGTCCGCGGTTCCTGACTCGGTACTCGCCCCGCATCTGCTTCACGAGCAGCTCCGAGTCGGAGACCACCTCGAGCTCGTCCACCCCTGCCTCCACGGCTCGCTCCAGACCGGCGACGAGCCCACGGTACTCGGCGACGTTGTTCGTGGCGACGCCGATCGCTTCACTGCGCGCATCCAGCACGGCGCCGTCCTCGGTCTCGAGCACGTACGCGTACGCCGCGGGCCCGGGGTTTCCGCGGGAGCCACCATCTGTGTAGAGCTTCGCCTTCACCAGGTATCCCCGCCCTACAACAGGCTGTACCGGGGACGTACTAGAGCGCTTAGCGGCCGGCACGAGGCGACCCTGCAACACGCTGGGGCGCTTGTCGTGGTCACACGTCGAGAAGCGGGTAGATGTCGTAGGCCGGCTCCTCGTACGGGTGCGCTGCGCGCAGCGCGGCCACGACCGCCGCAAGCCGGTCGGCGGGAACGACGGTCTCGACGCGGAGCTCGGCAACCCGCTCCTCCCTCCCCCGCTCTCCGACAGCGGGCGCGGTGCTCTCGCCGCCGAGGAATGTCCCTGTGCCCGCCGCGTACCAGGAGCAACGCGCGTAGTCGCCGATCCGCCCGGCGCCCGCGGCGAAGACGGCATCGCGCGTCGCGTCGAGCGCGTCCTCGGGCACGAACCAGACGAGCTTGCACCGTGTCGGCGGACGGGGGCGAGGCACGCTTCGCCTCTACGTGTCGATCTGGGCGCGTTGCAACATCCCCGAGTAGTCGACGTAGACCGACTTCCACTCGGTGAACACGTCGAGTGCGGCCTGACCGGCCTCGCGGTGGCCGTTGCCGGTCTCCTTGACGCCACCGAAGGGCAGATGCACCTCGGCGCCGATCGTTCCCGCGTTGATGTACGTGATCCCTGCCTCGAGGTCGCGCATCGCACGGAAGGCACGGTTCACGTCGCGGGTGAAGATCGAGGACGAGAGGCCGTACCGCACCCCGTTCGAGATGCGGATCGCGTCGGCCTCGTCGCGTGCCCTGATCAGCGAGAGCACCGGCCCGAAGATCTCCTCCTGTGCGATCCGCATCTGTGGGTCGACGTCGCCGAAGATCGTCGGTCGGTAGTAGAAGCCCTTGGCGAGGTCGCCTTCGGTCGCGATCTCGCCGCCCGTCAGGAGCGTGGCGCCCTCGTCGATACCGATCTGCGTGTACGAGTGGATCTTCTCGAGCGCGGCGCGGTTGATCACCGGGCCGACGTCGGTCGCGTCGTCCCAGCCGACCCCGAGTCGGAGCGACTCCGCGCGCGCGACGAGTCGGGACGCGAGCGCATCGTAGACGGACTCGTGCGCGATGACGCGGCTCGCCGCCGTGCAGCGCTGCCCAGACGTCCCGAACGCCGACCAGATGATCCCGTCGACGGCCAGATCGAGGTCGGCGTCCTCCATGACGATGACCGCGTTCTTGCCGCCGAGCTCGAGGTGCACGTGCTTGAGACTGTCTGCCGCGGCGTGGAGCACCTTTACCCCGGTCTCCCGCGATCCGGTCAAGGAGATCACCCGCACGTCCGGATGTCGGACGAGACGCTCACCGACCGCGCCGCCTCCGCCGTGCACGATGTTCACGACTCCCTTCGGGACGCCAGCCTCGACGAGCAGCTCGACGAAGCGCTGGCCGAGCGCAGGTGTGTCCGTAGCGGGCTTGAAGACGACGGTGTTCCCGGCGACGAGGGCCGGCGCGATCTTCCACGACGGGATCGCAATCGGGAAGTTCCACGGCGTGATCGCGCCGATCACCCCGATGGGCATCCGCACCGACATCTGGAACTTGTCGCGCAGCTCGGACGGCGTCGTCTGCCCGAACAGGCGACGGCCCTCTCCGCCCATGTAGTAGCTCATGTCGATCGCTTCCTGGACATCGCCGCCGGCTTCGGCCTTCACCTTCCCCATCTCGTGGGTCATGAGATCGGCGAGGGCGTCCTTCTGCTCGACGAGGAGCTGCGCGAAGCGGAAGAGGATCTCCCCACGCTTCGGGGCCGGCACGAGACGCCACTCGTCGAATGCCGCCTTCGCAGCCGCGACAGCACGGTCGACGTCCTCGGCACCCGAGCGCGGGAACGTTCCGATGTGTTCGCCGTCGGCAGGGCTCGTGGAGTCGAAGGTCTCGCCGGAGGCGGCGACGACCCACTCCCCGTCGATGTAGTTCCGGTGGTGTGTCAGCGTGGTAGCCATGGGTCCGATCATACGCCCGACGTCGCGTGCTTCTCTCCGGAGCGCCGGGCGCAGCCCGCGCCCCGGCGGCTGCGGACTACCTGGCGACGTCGGGAACGACGCGTCCCGACTCGTCGAGCTGCGCGTTCCAGCTCGTGAACGCGGCCTCGATCTCGGAGAGATCGCTTCCACGCTCCTCGAGCCGAACCGGCTGCGGCGCCTCCGGGACGATGCGGTACTGGTACCAGGTGATCTCCCAGGCGAAGGTGAGCACGACCTCGCCGGTGACGCCTGAGAGCGGCACGATGGAGACGAGCGGCGAGCCGAGCGCACGCGCGACGCCCTGAACAGTGCGCGTGAACAGGCTTGCGTTGAAGAGGTCGGCTGCCTCGACGAGCGCGGCCTCGGACTCCGACAGCCGCCGGAGGACGGGCTCGGGGACGACCGGCTTCGTCTCGCCGTTCCCACCGCCGAGGAGCTGTGCCCAGCGAGATCGCCTACGCCGGCCGCGCGGCGTGAGTACTGGCGACATCGGCCCACCTTCACGCGCCCAGCCGTAGTCGAGCGCGACCTCCTGGCAGAGCGGGCAGACGTCCACGAACTCGACACCGTCCGGCGAGAAGCGGTATGCGTGCTCGCCCTGGAGCAGCGTACGCTCGCAGACGGCGCAGGTCCGGCGCACGCTCACCTTCGTCACGCGCATGAACCGGACCCTAGCAGGGATTTTTTGGGGTCAGGTCTTCCACGTTCCGCTCTTGAGAGCGGAACGTCGGAGACTGGGGTCAGGTCTTCCACGTTCCGCCTTCAGAGCGGAACGTGGAAGACCTGACCCCAGCTACGCGTTCCGCTTTCAGAGCGGAACGTGGAAGACCTGACCCCAGCTACGTCGCCTCCCGCTCGCGCCTTGCCTCCTCGATCACCTTCTGCGCGACGTGCGCCGGCACCTCCTCGTAGCGGAGGAAGTGCATCGTGTACTCACCGCGTCCACCGGTCATCGAGGTCAAGGACTGGGCGTAGGTCAGGAGCTCCGCAAGCGGAACCTCCGCCTTGATCGTCGTCATCCCGCCGAGCGGCTCCATCCCCTGGAGCCGGCCGCGACGCGCGTTGAGGTCGCCGTTGACGGCTCCCACCGCCTCATCGGGAACGGTGACCTCGAGCTCCATGATCGGCTCGAGCAGCGTCGGCTGCGCTTTCGCGTAGGCCTCCTTGAAGGCCATCGAGCCGGCGATCTTGAACGCCATCTCGGACGAGTCGACGGAGTGCTCCTGCCCGTCCACGAGCCGCACACGCACCCCAACGACCGGCGCGCCCGCGAGCTCGCCGTGCTGCATCGCCTCCTGGATGCCCTTGTCGACGGCGGGTCGATAGCCCTGCGAGATGACGCCGCCGACGATCTCGTCCACGAACTCGTAGCCGACGCCGTCGGGGAGCGGCTCGATGACGATCTCGCAGTCGCCGAACTGGCCGCGGCCACCCGTCTGCTTCTTGTAGCGGTGCCGCGCACGCGCCTGGGCGCGGATGGTCTCGCGGTACGGCACCCGCGGGGGATGGAGCTCGATGTCGACGCCGAACCGTCTCTTCGCCCGCTCGAGGGCGACCTCGACGTGCATCTGGCTCATCCCCGAGAGAATCTCCTCGCCCGTCTGCGGGTCGCGTCGGAGGCGAAGCGTCGGATCTTCTTCGGCGAGCCGACGGATCGCGTTCGCCATCTTCTCCTCGTCGCCCTTCGCCTTCGGGGTGATGGCGAAGCTCATCACCGGCTCGGGGAACCCGAAGTCGGGCACCTCGACCTCGATCTCCTTGTCGGCGAGCAGGTCTCCGGTCTGCGCCTCCTTCAGCTTCGCGACGGCGCCGAGGTCGCCCTCGGCGAAGTCGAGCGCCGGCTTGTGCTCCTTGCCCTGCACCTCGAGGAGCGTCCCCATCCGCTCCTTCGCCTTGGAGCGCAGATTCACGAGCGTGGTGTCGGCGGAGACTCTCCCCTTCAGGACGCGGAAGAGGTTGATCCGCCCGGCGAAGGGATCGGCGAGCGTCTTGAAGACGAACGCCGCCGTCGAGGCGCCGTCGACGTCGATCGGCGAGCCCTTCTTCGCCGGCGAAGGCACGCCCTCGACGAGCAGGTCGAGGAGCGCGTGCGTGCCGAGGTTTTTCGTCGCGACGCCGCAGGCGACGGGGAAGATCTCGCCGCGCGTCACGGCCTCCTTGAGGGCATGCGCGACCTCGTCGGCGCCAAGCTCTTGGCCCTCGAGGTAGCGCTCCATGAGCCCCTCGTCTGTTTCGACCACGGAGTCGAGGAGCTTCTCGCGGTACTCGGCCACAAGCTCGGACATCTCGTCGGGAATCGGCGCGGGGTCGGCCTCACGGGCACCTTCCGGGCTCGTGTAGGCGCACATGTGGAGGACATCGACGATCCCGGTGAGCTCGTGCTCCGAGCCGATCGGGAGGTGGACGGCGACACAGTTCGAGTCGAGCTGCGCGCGCAAGTGCTCGAGGGTTCGGAAGAAGTCGGCGCGCTCCCGGTCGAGCATGTTGACGAAGACGACCCGCGCGAGCCCGAGCTCGTCGCCGAGCTTCCATGCGCGCGAGGTGCCGACCTCGACGCCCATCACGCCCGAGACCGTCACCAGCATCCCTTCGACGACCCGCGCAGCGGTGCGGAGCTCGCCCTGGAAGCTCGGGTCACCAGGGACGTCGATCAGGTTCAGCTTCCGCTCTTGCCAGCTCGCGTGCGCGAGCGCGAGCGAGATCGAGAGCTGGCGCTCGTGCTCGTCGTCGTCGGAGTCGGTCACCGTGGTGCCCGCCTCGACCGTCCCGAGTCGGTTGATCGCGCCCGACTGGTAGAGGAGCGCTTCGACGAGCGACGTCTTTCCCGTCCCGCGGTGGCCGACGACGGCGACGTTGCGGATCCTGGCGGGCTCGGGCATGGGCTCGGTCTCCTCCTCGGCGTTGCGGGCGAAACTCCGGGCGAGAAGCTTAGTCGGCGCCCTGGGGGAGCCGGTCGCTTGCGACGAGCGTCTACGCGTCCGAGTGCTCGCGCTGGACGCCGGAGAGGTGCGCCTTCATGCGCAGGATCGCCTTCGTGTGGAGTTGCGAGACGCGCGACTCGGTGACGCCGAGCACCTCCCCGATCTCGCGCAGGGTGAGCTCCTCGTAGTAGTAGAGCGTCACGACGAGCTTCTCGCGCTCCGGGAGACCGGAGATCGCCTCCGCGAGGGCTTCCCTCACCTCGGTCTGCTCGAGCGAGAGCTCGGGATCGGGGCCCGACTCGTCCTCGATCGTGTCGATGAGCGAGACCTGGTCTCCCGTCCCGGACGGGGACCAGAGCTCGTCGAGCGCAGCCACGGACGTCCGTGAGATCTCGCGCAGGCTCTCTTCGAGCTCGGCCAACGAGATGCCGAGCTTCTTCGCGATCTCCTCGTCCGTTGGAGCACGGAGGAGCTCCTTCTCGAGAGCTGCGATCGCCTGCTCGATCTGGCGCGCGCGAGTGCGTACGGAGCGCGGCACCCAGTCGAGCGAGCGGAGCTCGTCGATGATGGCGCCGCGGATGCGGGCAATGGCGAAGGTCTCGAACTTGATCTCGCGGTCTGGATCGAAGCGCTCGATCGCGCCGATCAAGCCGAGCAAGCCGTACGAGACGAGGTCCTGCTCGTCGACGTGCGAGGGAAGCGAGGCCCCGACGCGCCCGGCGACGAACTTCACGAGCGGCGCGTACGTCAGGATCAGTCGATCCCGAGCCTCCTGATCACCCGACGCGCGGTAGGCCTGCCACAACGCCTGCGTCTCGTCCACCGCAGCCACGACGGGAGAATACGCTGCGCGGGCCCGAACTCCTCAGCGCCGCCGAACGAGGATGCGACGCGCGAGGTCGCCCATCCAGAGGGCCAGCGCCGCCGCAGCGAACGCGATCACCCACGCCCCGCCCCCCTGACGCGCCGAGAGCAGCGCGATCAGCGCGAGCCCGCCCGCGAGCACGAGGAAGAGGAGCCCGAGCGCCCGCCGGTGCATCGCTCGATCATGCCAGCGAGAGAGGCTCGGTCCGGACGGGGGTACCATTCGCCCCGCAGCCCAGGGGCGTAGCTCAATTGGTAGAGCACCGGTCTCCAAAACCGGGGGTTGCAGGTTCGAGTCCTGTCGCCCCTGCTTTGCGCGCGGAAGAGCCCTGAAGCGGGCGGCTTCGCCGCCCTAGTCGCAGCAGGAGGTGCCCAGGCGCGGGAAGGCGCCTGGGCACCGCGGTCTCTCACGCGGCGACGCTCGGGAGCCCGGCGAGCGCCATCGCGACCTCGTCCTCCGAGTACTCGTGGTCGACGAGGTTGCCGGCGAAGTAGTCGCTGTAGGCCTGCATGTCGAAGTGGCCATGGCCGCAGAGGTTGAAGAGGATCGACTGCGAGACGCCTTCCTCGCGGCAGCGGACGGCCTCGTCGATCGTCGCCTTGACGGCGTGGTTTGCCTCGGGCGCCGGCACGATTCCCTCGCAGCGCGCGAACTCGACGCCCGCGGCGAAGACTTCGGTCTGCGTGTACGCGCGCGCCTCGATGAGGCCGAGCTCCTTGAGGTGGCTCACCATCGGCGCCATGCCGTGGTAGCGCAGCCCGCCGGCATGGAACGGCGGGGGCACGAAGGTGGAGCCGAGGGTGTGCATCTTCACGAGCGGCGTCAGGTGGGCCGTGTCGCCGAAGTCGAAGGCGTACGTGCCCTTCGTCAGGCTCGGGCAGGCAGCGGGCTCGACCGCGATCACGCGGATCGACGAGCCCTCGCGCAGGGCTCGGCCGATGAACGGGAAGGACAGTCCCGCGAAGTTCGAGCCACCGCCCGTGCAGCCGATGACGATGTCCGGGTAGTCCTCCGCCAGCTCGAGCTGCAGGATGGCCTCCTCGCCGATGACGCTCTGGTGCATGAGCACGTGGTTGAGCACCGAGCCGAGCGAGTACTTCGTGTCCTCGCGCGGCGCCGCGGCCTCGACGGCCTCGGAGATCGCGATCCCGAGGCTGCCGGTCGAGTCGGGGTGCTCGGCGAGGATCGCGCGGCCTGCTGCCGTCTCCCCCGAGGGGCTCGCCACGACGCGGGCGCCGAACGTCTCCATGAGGGCCCGGCGGTACGGCTTCTGCTCGTAGGAGACCTTCACCATCCAGACGTCGACCTCGAGGCCGAAGATGCGGCCCGCGAACGCGAGCGCGGAGCCCCACTGCCCGGCTCCCGTCTCGGTGGTGAGACGCTTCACGCCCTCGGCCTTGTTGTAGTAGGCCTGGGCGACGGCGGTGTTCGGCTTGTGCGAGCCCGTCGGCGAGACGCCTTCGTACTTGTAGTAGATGCGCGCCGGGGTCTCGAGCGCCGCCTCCAGCCGACGGGCGCGGAAGAGCGGCGTCGGCCGCCACTGCCGGTAGACGGATCGCACCTCCTCGGGGATCGCGATGAAGCGGTCGGTCGAGACCTCCTGCAGGATGATCTGCATCGGGAAGAGCGGCGCGAGGTCGTCGGGGCCGACGGGCTGACCCGTTCCCGGGTGGAGCACCGGCGGCGGCGGCTCCGGCAGGTCGGCGGCGATGTTGTACCAGGCCTCCGGCAGACGGCTCTCGTCGAGGACGTACTTGACCGTGTCGCTCATCTCCCTCTCCTTACGTTGGGTCGCACCGGGAGTCTCCCCCACGCCCCGGCAATCGGCAACCCGGAACCGCAGAGGCGCGAGAGACCGGGGTGTCCTATGATTGAAGGCACGCCTCGGGTGGCACGACAACCGGCGAGAGGAGGGACCATCGTTGTACCCCGCACGATTCGCCGACACCGCACCCACGACGCTCGAGGAGGCGCTCGCGACACTGGTCGAGCACGGAGACGAGGCCAAGGTGCTCGCGGGCGGCCAGAGCCTGCTCCCGCTCCTCAAGCTCCGCTTCGCCTCGACCTCGGTCCGCTCCCGCAACGCGAGATCGCGGTCGCCGTCCTTGCCGAGCTCGTCGCCTGGGCCCGATCGCGGCCAGGGTCGCCGTTCGAGCTGCAAGGCCCGCTTCGAGCGCGATCCGGCCTCCTACCTGGCGAGCGGGTAGGCGAGCTAGGCTCCCGCGGCGTGGGGGTGCTCACGACCCAGCTCGTCCGGGACGAGACCTTCGAGCGCCGGCGCGCGCACATGGAGGCGCTCGTGGACGAGCTCCGCGAGCGCACCGCGCTCGTCGCGCGGGGCGGCGGCGAGAAGGCGCTCGAGCGCCACCGCTCGCGAGGGAAGCTCCCGGCCCGCGAGCGGATCGACCGTCTGTGCGACCCGGGTACCGCGTTCCTCGAGCTGAACGCGCTCGCGGCCTGGGATCTGTACGACGGAGACGCGCCGTCCGCGGGGATCGTCACCGGCATCGGGGTGATCGAGGGCAGGCAGTGCGTGATCGTCGCGAACGACGCGACCGTGAAGGGAGGCTCGTACTACCCGCTGACCGTAAAAAAGCACCTGCGGGCCCAGGACGTCGCCCGTCAGAACCGGCTCCCCTGCATCTACCTCGTCGACTCGGGCGGTGCGTTCCTCCCGCTCCAGGCCGAGGTCTTCCCGGACCGCGACCACTTCGGCCGCATCTTCTTCAACCAGGCGCGTCTCTCTGCTCTCGGCATCCCGCAGATCGCGGTCGTCATGGGCTCGTGCACGGCCGGCGGCGCGTACGTGCCGGCGATGTCCGACGAGACGGTGATCGTCCGCGGCACGGGGACGATCTTCATCGGCGGGCCACCGCTCGTGAAGGCGGCGACCGGCCAGGATGTGACGGCGGAAGAGCTCGGCGGCGCGGACGTCCATGCCCGGCGCTCGGGCGTCGCCGACCACTACGCGACCTCCGACGAGCACGCGCTCGCGATCGCTCGCGAGATCGTCCGCAACCTCGACCCCCCTCCGCCTCCACCCTGGGAGCTCACGCCTCCCGAGCCCCCCGCGCTCGACCCCGCCGATCTGTACGGGCTCGTCCCCGAGGACTTCCGCCACGAGCTCGACGCGCGAGAGGTGATCGGCCGGATCGTGGACGGCTCCCGGTTCCACGAGTTCAAGGCGCTCTACGGCGAGACCCTCGTCTGCGGCTTCGCGAGGATCGAGGGCTACCCGGTCGGGATCCTCGCCAACCAGGGAGTACTCTTCGCCGAGTCGGCACGGAAGGGGGCGCACTTCGTCGAGCTCGCCTGTAAGCGCCGGATCCCGCTCGTCTTCCTCCAGAACATCACCGGCTTCATGGTCGGCAAGGAGTACGAGGAGGGCGGGATCGCGCGCGACGGCGCCAAGCTCGTGACGGCCGTCGCGTGCGCGGACGTGCCGAAGTTCACGGTCGTGATCGGCGGCTCCTTCGGCGCCGGTAACTACGCCATGTGCGGACGCGCGTACGAGCCCCGGCAGCTCTGGATGTGGCCGAACGCGCGCATCTCCGTCATGGGCGGCGACCAGGCGGCGACGGTGCTGACGATGGTGGGCGATGCCGATCCCGACGAGATCCGCGCGACCTACGAGCGAGAGGGGAGCCCCTACTACTCGACCGCGCGTCTGTGGGACGACGGCATCATCGACCCGCTCGACACGCGTCGCGTCCTCGCGCTCGGGCTCGCTGCGGCCGCGAACGCCCCCGTTCCCGAGACGACGTTCGGCGTGTTCCGTATGTAGGCGTGGTCGTCCGCATCCTCATCTGGAGCCTCTTCGACTCGAAGACGACGATCGACGAGCTCCGAGATGCGCTCCCCGACCTCGAGCCGCCGAGCGCCTGGATCTGGAGCGAGGCGAGCGAGCGCTTCGGTCTCGTTGCCTTCGGCGACGAGTTGCCCGAGGCGGTCGGCGACGCAGCCGACCTCATCGGCGCCGAGCCCGCCGTCTACGAGGAGTTCGACGTGCTCTCGCTCTGAGCGAGGAGCGTGTCGTGCCAGGCGTCGAGCTCGGCGCGCTCCTCCGCCGTGAGGACGCGGAGCGGCGGGCGCACGTCCTCGCGAACGGGAACTCCCTGCCGAGCGAGCAGTCGCTTCAACGCCGCCTGCCGCGGGAAGCGCTCGACCGCCGAGCGCAGCTCGCCCAGTCGCGCCGCACCGTCGGCGGTCGGGTCTCGCACGACCGCTGCGACCTCGCCCGGCAGCGCCGAGGCGAGCGCCGAGACAGCCCCGATCGCGCCGTTCGCCATTCCGTCGTGGATGAGCGCCTCCGGCCCGACGAAGACGTCGAGCCCGGGGAGCAGGTACCGGCGGAATGCCTCGAATGGCGTGTCCGAGACTTTCAGCCCGACGACGTTGTCGAGCTCGTCGCGCAGCCGCTCCACGACCGTCGGCGCGACCGGGTACCCGGTCGTTGTCGCGAACTCGTACACGTAGAACGGGAGCGGCGCGCACGCGCAGGCGGCGGCGTAGAAGTGAGCGTACTGCGCGCGCTCGTCGAGCTTGAAGTACGGAGGGCCGATGACGACCACTGCGTCGGCGCCCACCTCGGCCGCGTGGGCTGCAAGCGCGACCGTGTCCGCGGTGGTCTGCGCGCCGCAGTGGACGGCGACGTCGAGCCGGTTGTCCGCAGCCTGGAGGAAGAGGTCGGCGACGAGCCGTCGCTCCGTCGCCGAGAGCAGGATTCCCTCCCCCGCCGTCCCGAGGGCGAGGACGCCATCGAGACCGGCCTCGACGTAGAAGTCGACGAGGGGCGTGAACGCGTCCTCGTCGAGCTGCCCGCCGCCGGCGGCGAGCGGGGTCACGGAGGCGGCGAGAGCGCCATGGAGCATGGCGAGACACTAGTCTCCCTCTCCGTGAGCGCGCTGAAGGTCGAGCGGGACGGCCACGTCCTCCGCGTGACCCTCGCTCGTCCGGAGCGCCGGAACGCCTTCGACGCTGCGCTCATCGACGAGCTGCACGAGACGTTCTCGGACGTCGGGGACGCACGAGCCGTCGTGCTCTCCGGCGAGGGGCCGAGCTTCTGCGCGGGCGCGGATGTCGAATGGCAGCGCTCCTCCATCGACCTCTCCTACGAGGAGAACGTCGCCGACGCGATGGCGCTCTACCGGATGCTCGAGGCGATCGACTCGTGCCCGGCGCCCGTCGTCTGCTGCGTTCACGGCTACGCCCTCGGCGGGGGATCGGGCCTCGTGGCCTGCGCCGACATCGCCATCGCGTGGCCTGACGCGGTCTTCGGCTTCACCGAGGTGCGGCTCGGGATCGTCCCCGCGGTCATCTCCCCGTTCGTCCTTGCCCGCATCGGGGCCCACGCGCGCCGCTACTTCCTCACGGGCGAGCGCTTCGGCGCGGAGACGGCGCTCCGCATCGGGCTCGTCTCCGCGGTCTCCGAGGACGCGGGGAGCGCGTGCGAAGGGGTCGTGGAAGACCTCCTCCGCGGTGGCCCGATCGCCGTCCGCGAGGCCAAGCGGCTCGTGCGCGAGCGGCCTGGGGGCGAGGCGACCGCGCGGATCGCGGCCGCCCGTCGAGCGAGCGACGAGGGCCAGGACGGCTTGCGTGCCTTCCTCGAGCGTCGAGCCCCGGGCTGGCTCGAGCGCGACTGACACGAGGGCGAGTCACGCCTCGTCCCTACGAAGCGATCGAGGGAGGGCCGTAGGGCGACCCGCGAGTCGCCCGCCTCTCGGATCTACCCGCTCCGCTCCTCCAGGAACTTCTTGAGCCCGAGGAGCGGGAGGAGGAAGGTCGCGAGAACCGCGGCGAGCCAGACGATCACCGTCGCTGCGATCCACGTGCCGCCGCCACTGATCGAGAGCCCGTCGGTGACGAGCGTCGTCACGACGAGGGAGGCGAGGGTAGCGAGGAGCGCGACCCCGCCGAGGAGCTTCGCCGCGGCGTCGCTTCGCCGGAGCTGGCTGACGAGGAACGGCTGGACGAACGCGAAGACGACCGTGAAGACCACGACCGCGACGACGAAGCCCGAGACGTCGAGCCGCAACCCGTCGAGGAGCGCCGCCGCGACGATCAGGCCGATCGCATTCGCGAGCAACGCGATCGCGGTGCGGACGAGCAGACGAACCACCAGGCGACCCTACCGCATGCGGCCACTCCCCGCGTAGAGTGCCCCCGTGCCCTTCGAGCGCGTCCTCGTGGCGAATCGGGGCGAGATCGCGCTCCGCGTCTTCCGCACCTGCCGTGAGCTGGGAGTGGAGACTGTCGCCGTCTTCGCGCCCGACGACGCCGGCTCCCTCCACGCCAGGAGCGCGGACGCCGCGATCGAGATCTCGAGCTACCTGCACGCCGACGAGCACGTCCGGGCCGCGAGGGAGGCCCGCGCCGACGCGATCCATCCCGGCTACGGGTTCCTCGCCGAGCGCGCCGACTTCGCCGAAGCGGTCACCGCGGCCGGGCTCGCCTGGGTCGGCCCGCCGGCCTCCGCTCTCGAGCTCGGCGGAGACAAGCTCGCCGCGAAGCGCATCGCACGGGAGGCAAACGTTCCGGTTCTCCCCGACGGGGCGCCAGAGGAGGTCGGGTTCCCGCTCGTCGTGAAGGCGGCGGCCGGTGGCGGCGGCCGGGGGATGCGGGTCGTCCGCTCTCGCGCCGAGCTCCCAGAGGCGCTTGCCGCCGCCGAGCGCGAGGCGAAGGGCGCGTTCGGAGACGGAACGCTCTACTGCGAGCGCTACCTCGAACGGCCGCGCCACGTCGAGGTGCAGATCCTCGCCGACGCGCACGGGGCGGTCGTCGCGCTCGGCGAGCGTGACTGCTCGGTTCAGCGCCGCCATCAGAAGGTGCTCGAGGAGGCCCCTGCCCCGCGCCTCCCGGATCGGCTGCGCGAGCGTCTCCTCGAGTCCGCGGTCGCGTTCGCGCGGGCGATCGGCTACCGGAACGCGGGCACCGTCGAGTTCGTCGTGGACGGCGAGGAGGCGTACTTCCTCGAGCTGAACGGTCGCATCCAAGTCGAGCACCCGGTGACGGAGGCCGTCACGGGGCTCGACCTCGTCGCCGAGCAGCTCCGCATCGCCGCTGGGGAGCCGCTCCTGCCGGATCGCCCCCCGGTGGTGGGTCACGCGGTCGAGGCGCGTCTGTACGCCGAGGATCCACGAACGTTCCTCCCGCAGACCGGAACGATCGAGCGCCTCGTGCTCCCGGGTGACGACCTTCCACGAGCCGAAAGCGGCGTGCGCGTCGACGCGGGCGTCGCGGAAGGCGACACGATCGGTCTCGCCTACGACCCGCTCCTGGCGAAGCTCATCGCTCACGGCCGCGACCGCGACGAGGCGCTCGCGCTGCTCGCGAGCGCGCTCGCGCAGACAGAGGTGTCGGGGGTGACGACGAACCTCCCCTTCCTCCGCTGGCTCGTCTCGCACCCGGTCGTCCGGGCAGGCGAGGCGACGACCGCCTTTCTCGTCGAGCACCCCCCGCTCTCGCAGGTTCCCCTTCGCCTGCCCGCGTCGCCCTGGCGGGAGCCGTGGCGCCTCAACCTGCCACCTCCTGCGCCCTCCGCGCCGCCGGACGCCGACGCAGAGCTCCACCGCCACGGGCCCGGGCACGCGGAGAGCGCCGTTGCCGCCCCCATGCCGGGGACGGTGATCGGGGTTCACGTACGCCCTGGGGACGCTGTTCGGGCGCGCGCGCCGCTCGTCGTGCTCGAAGCCATGAAGATGGAGATCCCCGTGCACTCGCCGTTCGAGGGGACGGTGCGCGCGGTGCACGTCGCCCCTGGTGACCGGGTCGCCGGCGGGACGGTGCTCGTCGAGCTCGAGGCCTGAAGGACGACGAGGTGGAGGTGGGTCAGACCCCGTAGCTCGTCAGGCGGTCACGCGCTGCACCCGCTCGAGCAGCCAGCCGACGAGCACGTTCACGACCCAGACGGCGATCGTCGCCCCGACGTACGTCCAGAACCCGTCGATCGAGAAGTCGGGTGCAACCCACTCGGCGAGGGCGAGCATCGCGACGTTGATCGCGAAGTACGCAAGCCCGAAGGTCACGACGATGAGCGGGAGCGTGAGCAGCGCGAGGACGGGCTTCACGATCGCGTTGCCGATCGTCAGCACCGCCGCGCCCAGGAGGAGCGGGCCCCAGCCGCCGATCTCGACGCCGCCGAAGAGCCAGTCGACGACGATGAGCGCGAGGGTGTTGATCCCCCAGAGGACGAGGAGCCGGACCACGATCGGCATCGGCGCAGCCTACCGTCCGCAGCGAGACGGCGCCGCGACGACGCGCCCGAGCCCCCCGTCCGAGATCAGAACAGCTTCTGGAGCTTCATGGCCGCGCCCATGTCGCCCTTGATCTTCAGCTTGCCGGTCATGTACGCGGTCGTCGGGTTTTGCTCGCCCGAGACGATCTTCTCGAAGCTCTCCGCGCTCGCCGAGAACGTGCAGTCCGCGTCCCCGGCGCCCTCGCTCACCGTGATCTGCCCGTCGGCGATGGCCACCGTCCACGTGCCCGCGCCGTCGATCTCGAAGACGTACGTGTTGTTCATGCCGGCGATCCGGTCGGCATCGACCCGCCCGGGAAGCCCCTCGAAGAACTCCTGCACGCTGCCCATGGTCTCGCTCTCTCCCTCGCTCGCTTGCGGAACGAGCGGAGCCTACCGCGCCGATACGATCCGCGGCGGCGCGTGGATTTCGACCTCACCCCCGAGCAGGAGCTGATCCGCGACACCGTGCGCACCTTCGCGCGCGACCGGGTGCAGCCCGTCGCGGCCGAGCTCGACCGGGAGGGACGCTTCCCCTACGAGCTCGTCGCCGAGCTCGGCGAGCTCGGGTTGATGGGGATCCCGATTCCGGAGCGCTTCGGCGGCGCCGGGGGAGACACGGTCTCGTACGCGCTCGCGATCGAGGAGCTCGCGCGCGTCGACTCGTCGCTCGCGATCACGGTCGCGGCCCACACCTCGCTCGGCACGATGCCGATCCTCCTCTTCGGCACCGACGAGCAGCGGGAGCGCTGGCTCCCCGACCTCGCGGCGGGACGGCGCCTGGCGGCCTTCGGGCTCACCGAGCCGGGCGCCGGCTCCGACGCCGGCAACACCCGCACCACAGCCGAGCTCCGCGACGGCACCTGGGTCGTGAACGGCTCGAAGATCTTCATCACGAACGCCGGCACCGACATCACGTGGGGCGTCACGATCACCGCACGCACCGGCGAGGACGAGATCTCGAGTCTCGTCGTCGAGACCGGCACGCCGGGGTACGGGATCTCCCCCCCGATGAAGAAGCTCGGCTGGCGCGCCTCGGACACGCGCGAGCTCTCGTTCGAGAACTGCGTCGTCCCCGAGGGGAACCTGCTCGGTGAGCGCGGCGCCGGCTTTCGGCAGTTCCTCGAGATCCTCGACGGCGGTCGGATCTCCGTCGCCGCCATGGGTCTCGGGCTCGCCGAGGGCGCCTACGAGCTCGCCTTCGCGTATGCGCGCGAGCGCGAGCAGTTCGGAAGGCCCATCTCGTCGTTCCAGGCCGTGCAGTTCCGGCTCGCCGACATGGCAACCGAGATCGAGGCGGCGCGCGGGATGGTGTATCGGGCTGCGTGGCTCAAAGACCAAGGCCGTCCCTTCGCGCGCGAAGCGGCCATGGCGAAGCTCTACACGGGCGAGCTCTCCGCACGCGTCGCCTCGGCTGCGCTCCTGATCCACGGGGGGTACGGATTCATGGAGGAGTCGGCGATCTCGCGGCTCTACCGCGACCAGAAGGTGCTCGAGATCGGCGAGGGGACGAACGAGGTGCAGAGGATGGTGATCGCCCGCCACCTCGGCCTCCCGTAGGCCGCAGCGTGCCCCGTCCCGTACTCCGACTCGGCGCTTCGCTGCTTCTCGCGGTCACGCTCGTGGCGCTCCGCGCCGACGCCTCGTCCGCGCACGTCGTCCCCTCTCCCTCGTTCGTCGAGTCCGGGGCGGTCACCGTCGTCGAGCTCGCGGGCCCGAACGAGCGAGCTGGGCCGATGACCGGCTTCGCGATCCGCGCGCCCGAGGGCATCCGCATCGTCGACGCCGAGCCGACCGGCACCTGGCGCGTCGTCGAGCGCACCGCCACACAGACGGTCTGGGTCGGTGGTTCGCTGCCGCCAAACGAGGAGGTCTCCTTCCGCGTCGAGCTCGAGGCGACCGCCGCTCCCGGCCCCGTCGCGCTCGAGGCCGAGCAGCGCTACCCGGAAGGAGAGATCGTGCGCTGGCAGGTTCCGCTCACCGTCGTCCCCGGTTCTGGCACGGCCGACCAGAACCTCGGAGCGGCGCTCGTCGTCGGGCTCGTCGGTCTGCTCGTGATCGCGCTCGTCGTCTCCATCGCCTGGCGCCGCGGGGTCCGCGCCCAGGGAGGAGCGGACGGGTGACTCGCTGCTAGCGTCGCAGTCGATGATCTTCTCCCAGTTCGTCGACGACGCCCTCGGATGCGCCTCCTACCTCATCGGAGACGAGGACTCGGGGGACGCGGTCGTCGTCGATCCCCCGTTTGCGATCGAGCCGGTTCTCGAGGAGGCGAGGCGGCGAGGCGTTCGGCTCGTTCGCGTGCTCGAGACCCACACGCACGCCGACCACCTCTCCGGCCACGGACGGCTCGCGCTCGAGCACGGGCTCCCCGTCTCCATCCACCCGCTCGCGGCGCCCGAGTTCCCCTTCGACCCGCTCGAGGACGGTACGGAGGTGGCGCTCGGCGCTGTTGCGCTCCGCGCCCTGCACACCCCCGGCCACCGGCCCGAGCACACGTGTCTCGCCGTGCTCGACCGGACGCGCGCGGACGAGCCGTGGCTCATCCTCACCGGCGACTCGCTCTTCGTCGGCGACGTCGCCCGGCCGGACCTCGCCGTCGAGGCACGGGCAGGCGCCGAGGCGCTCTTTTCCTCGCTGCGCAGGCTCCTCGCGCTCGGTGACGGCGTCGAGGTGTTCCCGGGTCACGTCGCCGGCTCCCTGTGCGGGAAGGCGATGAGCTCGAAGGCATCGACGACGATCGGCTTCGAGCGACGGTTCAACCCGGCCCTCGCGGCCTCCGACGTCGCGGTGTTCGTCGCCGACACCGCGGCCGTCACGACCCCCCGGCCGCCTAACATGGAGCGGATAGTGGAGCTCAATCGCGGGCCGTTCGTCGGCGCTCCGGCGGACCCCGCACCTCTCGTCGCTCCGCCTCCGGGAGCCCAGGTCCTCGACGTGCGAGGCGTCGAGGAGTTCGCTCGAGGGCACCTCCCCGGCGCGATCAACGTCCCCGTCGCCGGCAGTCGCTTCCCGACGAAGGCGGCCTTCGTTCTCGACGCGGAGCGGCCGCTCGTCGTCGCAGCCGCGAGCGAGGCCGAGATCGCGGAGGCGACGCGCGGTCTCCGCGCGGTCGGCTTCCTCGAGCTCGCGGGCACCGTCTCTGCGGAGGGGCCGGAACGGCTCGAGCTCATCCCTCCGGCCGCGCTCCGCGAGCACCTCTCGAGCGGCGCGCAGCTCGTCGACGTGCGCGAGCCCGACGAGGCTGCGCTCGCCCCGCTCCCGGGCAGCCTCGTCCTCCCCTACCGCGAGCTCGCGCACGGCGTGCTCCCGCTTCCTCGCGACCGCCCCCTCGTCACGATCTGCGAGTCCGGCCCGCGTGCGGTGGTCGCCGCGAGCGTGCTCGCCGCCCGCGGCTACGACGCCCGTGCGGTCTGGCCGGGCGGCAGCGACGACCTCCGCGATCGCGCGCCCGGATGCTGAGCGGATGCCTCACTCGGATCTGCGCAAGTGACGGTCACTCGCTTCGGGAGACCCGCGACGCCGGCGGGCCGAGGCGCTCGACTGCGTGCCCTGTCGCTCGCAGCGCCTCGAGCAGCTCGCGGCAGTGCGCCTCGTCCCGAGTCGAGACGACGATCTCGACCTCGGTCTGGAGCGCCGTCGTCGTCGTGCCCTCGCGTCGGTGATCGACGCTGACGACGTTCCCTCGCCGGGCGGCGACGATGTCGAGGACGTTCCGCAGCTCGCCCGGCCGATCGGGGATGAGCATGCGCACGGCGAGGAAGCGCCCCGATCGCGTCAGCCCGTGGCGCACGACGGAGATGAGCGTCGTCGCGTCGATGTTCCCGCCCGAGAGGACGACCGCGACCGAGCCGGAGCCCGGGACGCGGCCCGCGAGGAGCGCCGCGAGCCCCACCGCCCCGGCGCCCTCGACGAGGAGCTTCGTCCGCTCGAGGCAGAGCGTGAGCGCCTCGGAGATCTCCTCGTCCGAGACCTCGATCGTGCCTTCGAGCGTCCGCTCCAAGATCGCCCCGGCGAGTTCGCCGCGATGCTTGACCGCGATGCCGTCGGCGATCGTCAGGCCCGGTTGGCAGACCACACCGAAGATCCGCGCCCGCAGGCCGAGCTCGCGGAGAGCGAGCGAGATGCCCGCCGCCAAGCCGCCGCCACCGACCGGGATGAGGACGGTCTCGGCCTCGGCCGCCTGCTCGGCGAGCTCGAGCCCGATCGTGCCCTGGCCGGCGATGACCCGCTCGTCCTCGAAGGCATGCACGAGCGTCGCCCCCGTCTCCTCGGCGTAAGCCCGCGCCGCTGCCACCGCCTCTTCGAAGCCCTCGCCGACGAGCTCGGTGTGGCCCCCGTACGAGCGCGTCGCCTCGACCTTCGCCATCGGCGCGTCCTGCGGCATGAAGACGGTCGCCGCGATCCCCGCCTCCCGAGCTGCCCACGCCACCGCCTGTCCGTGGTTCCCCGCGCTTGCGGCGACGACACCCGCCCGGCGTTCCGCCTCGCCGAGCGTCGCGATCGTGTTGTACGCGCCGCGAATCTTGAACGAGCCCGTGCGCTGGAGGTTCTCCGCCTTCAGGAGCACGGGGCGTCCGCACAGGCGCGTGAACGTCTCCGTCGGGTAGAGGGGGGTGACGCGGGCAACGCCGGCGAGACGCTCCCGCGCAAGCCGGACGTCAGCGAGCGAGGGCATCGTCTCGCATCCCGAACACCTTCTCCATGATCTCGCGCACGGCGCTCAGCGGGTCGAGCTCGCGGCGCTGCACGGCGTCCAGCAGCCGACGAAGCTCGGGATCGTCTGCGACCGCAGCCTCGAGCCGCGCCTTCGCTCGGCTGGAGGCGACCGCGAACACCTCGCGCGCGAGGTTCTCCCGTCGCCGCTCCTCGAGGCGGCCCTCCGACTCGAGCCGAGCGCGGTGCTCGGAGAGCGCCTGCCAGAGCTCCGGGACGCCCTCTCCCCGCAGCGCGTCGGTGAGAACGATCGTCGGGCGACGCTCTGGCTCGGCCAAGCCGATGATTGCGCGCACCTCGCCGAGCATCGTCTTCGCGGACGGGTGATCGGCCTTGTTGATCGCGATGACGTCTGGGATCTCCATGATGCCCGCCTTGAGCGCCTGCACCGAGTCTCCCGAGCCCGGCATGAGCACGAGCAGCACTGTGTCCGCGATTCCCGTCACCTCGACCTCGTTCTGCCCGGCGCCGACGGTCTCGACGAACACGACCTCTTTGCCGGCCGCGTCGAGCAGCAGCACCGTCTGGAGCGTGGCTTCGGCGAGGCCGCCGAGGTGGCCGCGGGTCCCCATCGAGCGGATGAAGACGCCCTCGTCGAGGAAGTGCTCCGCGAGGCGGATGCGGTCCCCGAGGAGCGCCCCGCGGGAGAAGGGGCTCGAGGGGTCGACGGAGACGACGCCGACCGCACGGCTCTCGCCGCGGAGCAGCCCCACGAGCGCCCCGATCAGCGACGACTTGCCTACACCCGGAGGGCCGGTGACGCCGATCACGGCCGCCGCCCCCGTCTCCGGGTAGAGCTCGCGGACGAGCGGGTACGCGAGCGGGTCTCCGTTCTCGACGAGCGAGATCGCGCGGGCGAGCGCGCGGGCGTCGCACGCGCGAACGCCGGACGTCAGCTCCCCGAGCGACCACTCCCTGCGCGCCACGGCGAGACCTTAGAGGCTCGGTGCGTCGGCTCGGGCCGTCATCTACGCACTCTGCCGTTGGACGTCGCTCGCGCCGTCACGGAGCTCGCGCTCCCGGCGGCGCGCGCGGGGGTTCGCGAGCTTCACGATCTCGAGCAGGTAGACGATGTAGACGGAGAAGCCGAGCGCGACGAGCGCGATCGCCGTGACCACGAGCGTCCCGACGAGGTCCCACTCCCCGCTCGGGCGCGGGGAGACGAACCGCGTCGCGAGCGCGGCGGCGGCGAGGCTCGCACACCACAGCCACATCGTCAGCGCCGCGCGGCGCTGCGAGAAGCCGATGTTCAGGAACCGATGGTGGAGGTGGCTGCGGTCGGCGGCGTAGATCGGCTGCGAGTACTTCAGGCGGCGCGCGACGACGAACGACGTGTCGAGGATCGGCACGGCGAGCACGAGGAGCGGGAGCACGAGCACGACGGTCGAGGCGGTCTTCAGGAGCCCCTGGATCGAGACGGCGGCGAGCACGAACCCGAGACAGAGCGCGCCGGAGTCGCCCATGAAGATCCTCGCCGGGAAGAAGTTGTGGCGGAGGAAGCCGAGGCAGGCGCCGGCGACGACCGCCGACAGGATCGCCGGGTTCGGGCGTCCGAGCGAGAGGGCGAGGACGGCGTACGTCGCCCCCGCGATCGCGCACACACCCGCTGCGAGCCCGTCGAGGCCGTCGAGGAAGTTGACCATGTTCATGACGGCGACGATGAAGAACACCGAGATCGCGATCCCGAGCCACGCCGGCAGCTCGACACGTCCGAGGAAAGGGAACGTGAAGCGGTCGATCCAGACGCCGAAGAGCGCCGGGATCGACGCGGCGACGACCTGCCCGAGGAGCTTCACCGGCGGCGAGAGCCCGCGGAAGTCGTCGATCGCGCCGACGACGGTCGCGACGGCGGCGCCGAGGAGGATCCCGCGCATCGGGCCCGTGAGGTCGAGGAAGGCGAGCGACGGGACGAGGATGCCGAGGAAGATGGCGAGGCCGCCGAGCCGCGGGATCGGCCGCCGGTGGACGCGGCGCGCGTCCGGCTCGTCGACGACGCCGAGGAGCCGCGCCATGCCACCGACGGCCGGAGTGAGGAGCACGACGATGGCGAACGCGATCCCGGCTCCGTAGAGAACCTCTGGAGTCAGTCGGAGCTGATCCCAGACACTCACGGCGCGCGGGCGCTCAACCGATCCGGCACGCTCATCGTCCCGGGATTATGGGCGTGCCAGGGGACATGGCCTCCGTGCGCCCGGGCAGCTACTTCGTCCCGTAGAGCCGGTCTCCCGCGTCGCCGAGCCCCGGGAGGATGTAGCCGACCTCGTTCAGACCACGGTCGACGGCGGCGACGACGATCGTGACCTCGGGGTGGTCGCGGTGGACGCGCGCGATGCCCTCAGGTGCGGCGATGAGGGCGATGAGCCGCACCGACGTCGCCCCCGCGCGCTTCACGATCTCGATCGCGGCCGCTGTCGAGTTGCCCGTCGCGAGCATGGGGTCGAGCAGGATGACGTCGCGGTCGGCGATGTCCCCGGGCAGCTTGACGTAGTACTCGACCGGCTCGAGGGTCTCCTCGTCCCGGAAGAGCCCGATGAACCCGACCCGTGCGCCGGGCACGAGCGAGAGGACGCCGTCGAGCATCCCGACCCCGGCTCGCAGGATCGGGCAGACCGCCACCTTCTTCCCCGAGATGCGGCGCGCGGTCGTGCGCTCGAGCGGGGTCTCGATCTCGACCTCCTCGTCGGCGAGGTCCTTCGTCGCCTCGTACGTGAGGAGGAGGGTCAGCTCGTTCACGAGCTGCCGGAACATCTGCGTCGTCGTCGTGACGTCGCGCAGGAGCCCGAGCTTGTGCTGCACGAGCGGATGCCTGACGACGACGACCGTTCCCGACATCGTCAGCTCGGCCCCGGTCATCCCTCGGATCCCGCCGACGGCAATGTGGCGAACGCAGGCCGCCCCGGGTACAGCGGGCGGCGCTCGCAGAGCGCCCGGGAGCGTGCGCGCAGCGCGTCGAGGTCCGGGCTCGGGCCGAGGGCCTCGCAGATGATCCGCCCGACCTCGCGAACGTCGTCCTCGTCGAAGCCGCGCATCGTGACCGCAGGCGTCCCCAGGCGCAGCCCGGACGCGACCGTCGGCGGGCGCTCGTCGTAGGGCACGGTGTTTCGGTTCACGGTGACGGCGACCTCTGCCAGGCGCTCCTCCGCCTCCTTGCCGGTCCACGCGGTGGCGCGGAGGTCGACGAGGAGCAGGTGCGTGTCCGTCCCGCCCGTGAGGACGTCGAGTCCTCCCTCCTCGAGAGTCGCTGCGAGCGTGTCCGCGTTCGCGCGAATCGCGCGCTGGTACTCGCGGAACGGCTCCGAGGCGGCGATCCGGAAGCACGTCGCCTTCGCGGCGATGACGTGGTTGAGCGGCCCTCCCTGCATCCCGGGGAACACGGCGCGATCGAGCGCCTGCGCGTGCTCCTCTTTGCAGAGGATGAACCCCGAGCGTGGGCCTGCGAGCGTCTTGTGCGTCGTCGAGGTCACGAAGTCGCAGTGCGGGACGGGGCTCGGGACGAGGCCGGCGGCGACGAGCCCCGAGAAGTGCGCCATGTCGCACAGGAGGTACGCGCCGACCTCGTCGGCGATCTCGCGGAAGCGCTCCGCCTCGACGACCCTCGGGTACGCGGAGCCGCCGCAGACGATGAGCCGCGGCCGGTGCTCGTGCGCGAGCTCGCGGACCTCGTCGTAGTCGACGAGGCTCGTCTCGCGCGAGACGCCGTAGTGGACGATCGTGTACAGGCGCCCGGAGAAGTTCGCCCCGAGGCCGTGCGTGAGGTGGCCGCCGTGCGAGAGCGAGAGCGAGAGGATCGTGTCGCCGGGCTCGAGGCAGGCGAAGTAGACGGCCATGTTCGTCTGCGCCCCGGCGTGCGGCTGGACGTTCGCATGCTCAGCGCCGAAGAGCGCCTTCGCCCGCTCGATCGCGAGGCGCTCGATCTCGTCCACGACCTCGCAGCCGCCGTAGTAGCGCCGGCCCGGGTAGCCCTCGGAGTACTTGTTCGTGGGCACGCTCCCTACAGCCTCGAGCATCGCCGGCCAGGTGAAGTTCTCCGAGGCGATGAGCTCGATCTCGCCCCGTTGGCGCTCGAGCTCCAGCCCGAGGAGGTCAGCGACCTCGGGATCGATCTGGGCGAGACCCGCGGTGCGCAGGTCGTCGAGCGTCAGCGGCGCCACGGCCATCGCCGGGATGCTACTCCCCGAGCGCCTCGCGCACGCGGGCGAGCGTCTCGCGCGCCGAGACGGCGCCTTCGCGGAGCACGACAGGCTCGTCTTCCGTGAGATCGACCACCGTGGACGGCGTGCCCGGGAGCTCTCCGGCGTCGAGGATCGCCGCGACCCCCTCGCGAATCTCCTCGGGGAGGTCGTCCACGGAGCGAGGATCCGCTCCCCCGTGGAGGTTCGCGCTCGTCGCGGCGACGGCGCCGACCCGCTCGAAGAAGGTCGCCGTGACGCCAGCGAGCGTCGGCACTCGTACTCCGAGGGTCTGGGGTCGCGCGCCGGCGAGCCAGCGGAACCGGCGGGCCGGGTTCGGGAGGACGAGGGTGTAGGGGCCGGGTAGGAGCGCGCGCGCGGCCGCCGCGCTGCGGCCGCGCAGCTCCGGGACGAGCTCGAGGAGTCGGTCGACGCTCGCCGCCACGAGCGCGATCGGTTGCTCGGGCGAGCGGCCCTTGAGCTCCGACAGGCGGCGGACGGGCTCCTCGCCGTACGGAGTGCAGGCGAGCCCGTAGACCGTGTCCGTCGGGATGACGACGAGCTCACCGGCCGAGACGGCCGCGACGGTCTTCTCGAGCGCGCTCACGGGGGCGACACCTCCGCGCCGAGCGGCTGACCCGGGGCCGGAACCACGCCCTCGACGACACGTGGCCGCCCGGCGAGGTCGGCGCTCACGCGGACCTCCGCATAGCCGAGCTCGCCGAGGAGGCGAGCCACCCGCTCGGCGCCGTTCGCGGCGCTCTCGAGCACGAGCGCGCCGCCGGGCCGGAGCACGGAGAGCGCGAAGCGCACCACGGCCTCGGTCGCCCCCTCCGCGACGAGCGCCTCCCGCGGCTCCCACTCGCGCACCTCGGGCTCGAGGCCCTCGAGCTCCGCCGGCGATACGTACGGCGGGTTCGACACGACGAGATCCCAAGGCCCCGCCGGGAGGCCGTTGAAGAGGTCGTGGTGAAGGAGCTCGACCGCGAGCCGGGTGCGCGCGACGTTCTCCCGTGCGACCTCGAGCGCGCCCGCCGAGGCATCGAGGGCGCTGACGCGGGCGCCCGGGTGCTCGTCGGCGATCGCGAGTGCGATCGCTCCGCTCCCGGTTCCGACGTCGAGCACGCGGGGTCGGTCCTGGCCGGACAGGCGTGCGAGGCATCGCTCGACGACGACCTCGGTCTCCGGTCGCGGGACGAGGACGCGCCGGTCGACGCGGAGCACGAGCCGCCGGAAGCCCCACTCCCCGAGCACGTACGCGAGCGGCTCGCGGCGCGCGCGTCGCGAGACGAGCCGCTCGACCTCTTGCGACGCGCGATCGTCGAGTCTCGCCTCGCCCTGCGCGACGACGGCGGAGCGCGTCGTGCGAAGGACGTGCGCGAGGATGAGCTCGGCATCCACCCGAGGCGTCTCGCACCCGGCGACGTCGAGAACCCGAACGGCCTCTCGAAGCAGACTGTCGACGCGCACCTCGCTAGCTCCAGTCCAGGCGCACCTTCCGCTCGAGACCCTCGGCGCGCAGCCTCTCGACGAGACGTCTCGTGTCCTCTCGGAGCATCGGCATATGCGCGTCGTGAACCTCGACGAGCACGGTCTCGATGCGGTCGATGGCACCGCTGTCGATCAGCCGGTGCACGACGATGTGCTCGACGCCCTCGACGTCGATCTTCGCCACCTTCACCGAGCACTCGAGATCGAGCACGAAGCGGCCCAGATCGATGCCCCGCACCTCGATGTACCGGTCGGGATCGACGTTTCCTTTCGTCGGCACGAGACTCGAACCGACCGACCAGGCAACCTCGTCGGAGGCCGAGTTCCGGTGGAAGTACAGCCGGACGCCTTCGTCGCGGTCGAGAACTGCGACCGGGTGGAGGTGCACGTTCGGCAGAGATCCGACACGACGCTCGAGCTCCTCGTACGCGTGGGGGTTCGGCTCGAAGGCATGAACTTCCGCACCGAGGCGAGCGAGTGCTTCTGTCACCGTCCCCACGTTCGCGCCACAGTCGAGGGCGAGGTCACCCGGACGAATGCCGAGATCGGCGAGACGCCGTTCGCTAGCCGTCGGCCGCAGGCGACGCCGCAGAGGCCGCGCGACCCGGCGTGCCACGTCGAGGACGCGAGTCACGCCGAGACGGCGGCGAGCGCCCGCCGACGCTCTTCGGCCTGCAGCGCCTCGGTGAGCTCGTGGAGGTCGCCCTCGAGCACCTGGTCGAGGCGATGGAGGGTGAGCTTGATCCGGTGGTCGGTGACGCGGTTCTCGGGGAAGTTGTAGGTGCGGATCTTCTCGGCCCGCTCGCCGCCTCCGATCTGCGAGCGGCGCGCGGCCGCGAGCTCGGCCTGCTGGCGCGCGCGCTCGGCCTCGTACAGCCGCGCCCGGAGGACGCGCAGCGCCTTCTGCTTGTTCTGGAGCTGCGACTTCTCGTCCTGCATGGCGACGACGATGCCGGTGGGCAGGTGCGTGATGCGCACCGCCGAGTCGGTCGTGTTCACGCTCTGCCCCCCCGGTCCAGTCGAGCGAAAGACGTCGATCTTCAGGTCCTTGTCGGCGATCTCGACCTCGATCTCCTCGACCTCCGGCACGACGGCGACGGTCGCGGTGGACGTGTGGATCCGCCCCTGCGACTCCGTCTCGGGGACGCGCTGCACGCGGTGCGTTCCGCCCTCGTACTTGAAGACCGAGTACGCACCCTCGCCCTTGACCGCGAAGACGACCTCCTTCACGCCGCCGCCCTCGTTCTCGCTCGTGGAGAGCGTCTCCGTGCGGAACCCCCTGCGCTCCGCGTAGCGCGTGAGCATGCGGTAGAGGTCGGCCGCCCAGAGCGCGGCCTCGTCACCCCCCACGCCCTGACGGATCTCGACGATCACGTCCTTCGCGTCCGCCGGGTCTCTCTCGACAAGCGCGAGTCGGAGCTCCTCCTCGAGCCGCGCCACCTCGGCCTCGAGGTCGTCGGCGAGCGAGGCGAGCTCGGGATCCGATCGGGCCGCCTCGAGATCCTCGTGCGCCCGCCGCCAGGCGTCGGCCAGCCGCTTCGGCCCCTCGAGCTCCTTCAGTCGCCGTCCGGCCTCCGCCGCGCGACGCCGATCGTTGTAGACGGCAGGGTCGGACAGACGCTCCTGCGCCTCTTCGTACGAACGATCCAGCTCGTCGATCAGCTGCTCGATCGCGCTCATCCCCGTGATGGTAGAGGCGCGTACGGCCGCGCCCGCTCGGGGCTCAGGCGAGCGCGGCGTCGAGCGTGATCTCCGGGACGCCCGCGAGCGCCTTCGACACCGGGCAGCCCGCCTTCGCGGCCTCGGCCGCCTCCACGAACGCCGCCTCGTCGAGACCGGGCACCGATCCGCGGACCCGGAGGGCGACCTTCGTAATCCCGGTGCCGGGGACGAAGGTGACGGTGGCGGAGGTCTCGAGCCGGTCCGGCGGCGAGCCCGCCTGCGCCAGCCCGTGCGAGAGCGCCATCGAGAAGCACGCGGCGTGTGCTGCCGCGATGAGCTCCTCCGGGCTCGTCCGCCCGGCAGGCTCCTCCGCGCGCGAGGCCCAGGTGACGTCAAGCGGCCCGAAGGCGCCGCTCGAGACGCTCTCGATCGTGCCGCCGCCCTCCATGAGCGAGCCGGTCCAGGTCACGTTCGCCGTGCGTTCCGTCATCGCGAGGCTCCTTCCTCGAGAGTGGCTTCGATGGACACCGTCGCGCTCGCCTTGATGAGCGCCGAGAACGGACAGCCGGCGTCGGCCGCCTCCGCCGCCTGAGCGAACGAGGCCGCATCGGCGCCCGGAACGACGCCCCGGGCGGTGATCGTCGAGGAGACGATGCGGTGTCCGACACCCTCGACCTCGTCCATCGTGATCAGGCAGTGGACGTCCAGGCGCTCGGGCGGCGTCCCCGCCCGGGCGAGCTCGCTTCCGAGCGAGGTGACGAAGCAGGTCGCGTGGGCCGCGGCGAGGAGCTCCTCCGGGCTCGTCTTGCCCTCCGGGTCTCCTACGCGCGAGGCGATCGTCACCGGGAGCGCGAACGCGCCCGAGCTCGCAGCGGAGACCACCCCGGAGCCTCGCGCGACTGTGCCCTCCCAGGCGACCTCGGCCTCGCGGACGATGCGCGGCACTAGGCCATCACCTCCACGCGCGACTCGAGCGCTCGCCGCTCGGGCGTCTCCTGCTCCTCGCGCTCGAGCACGCGCTCGAGCGCGCGGATCGACACCTCGACTTGGTCGTCCGTCGGCTCGCGCGTCGTCAGCCGCTGGAGCCAGAGGCCCGGCGCGAGGAGCGTCATCAGGAGGCGGTTGTCCTGGTGCATGCCCGCGTAGCGGATCACCTCGTAGGCGAGGCCCGCGATCACCGGCAGGAGGAGGATGCGGCTCAGGACGAGGTAGTACCACTCCGGGCGCCCGACGAACGCGAAGACGAAGATCGCGATCACCATCACCCAGAGCAAAAAAGCAGTTCCGCAACGCGGGTGAATCACACTGAAGCGCTGCACGTTCTGCGGCGTGAGCTCGGCCCCTGCCTCGAGCGCGTTGATCGTCTTGTGCTCGGCGCCGTGGTACTGGAAGACGCGCTTGAGGTCGGGGAGCAGGGAGATGACGAGGATGTAGCCGATGAAGACGCTCACCCGGACAAGCCCCTCGACGATCACGAAGAGCGTCGTTCCCTCGATCGGGAGCCAGCTCGTGAGCAGGGCGGGCCCGACCTTGAACAGCATGAGCGCGAACCCGATCGCGATCGCGAAGGAGAAGATGATCTGGCCGCGCGTGATCTGTGTTTGGAGCTCTCCGTGCTCGTCGCGCTCCTGCGAGGCGACGTTCGCGGAGATGGCGAGCGCCTTGAAGCCGATCGCAAGCGACTCTCCGAGCGCGACGACACCGCGGATGACCGGGAGACGCCACAGCTTGCGTCTCTGCATCGGCGACTCGATCTCCCGCACCACCTCGGTGATCTCGCCCTCGGGCGTGCGCACGGCCACGGCCCAGCTCGAGGGGCTGCGCATCATCACGCCTTCGAGCACGGCCTGCCCGCCGAAGGTGACGCGCATTGGGAGCTAGCCTCGGCGGGCGCCGCCGGCTTTCTCGAGCCGGCGCTGGAACCGCTCCACCCGGCCGCCCGTGTCGACGAGCTTCTGCTTTCCCGTGTAGAAGGGGTGGCAGGCCGCGCAGATCTCGACGTGCAGCTCCGGCTTCGTGGAACGCGTCCAGAACTCGTTGCCGCACGAGCAGGTGACGTGGGCGAAGACGTAGTCGGGGTGGATGTCGGCCTTCATCGGCCCGCCAGGATACCAGCCACGCTCCGCAGATCCGCGTTTCCGCCGGAGACGACGGCGACGACAGGTGCCCCGGCAGGCGACGTCACCTTGCCCGCGAGGAGCGCCGCGACGGCAGCCGCGCCGGCGGGCTCGCAGGCGAGCTTCGCGCGCCCGTACAGGAACCGGACGCCTTCTGCGATCTCCTCCTCGTCCACGAGCACGATCTCGTCCACCCGCTCGCGGACGATCTCGAGCGTCCCCTCCCCCGTGATAGGAGCGCCGAGCCCGTCGGCCATCGTGCGCGGCTCGATCGGGACGGGCGCGCCGGCGGCGAGCGCTGCGGTGAGCGTCGCGGCGCCCTCCGGCTCGACCCCGACGACGCGGCAGCCGACAGCCGAGGCCACCCCGGCAATGAGGCCGCCCCCGCCGACGGGGACGACGACCGTGTGGACGTCCGGGACGTCCTCGACGACCTCGAGCCCGAGAGTCGCGTGCCCCGCTTGCAGCGCCGGGTCGTCGAAGGGGTGGACGAAGGTGGCGCCGGTCTTCGCGACGTAGGCGAGGAGCCGTTCGTGCGCCTGGGCGGGCCCCTCGGCCTCGAGATCGACCTCCGCGCCGTAGGCGCGCGTGGCCGCGACCTTGGTCGGGTTGGCCCTCCGCCACATGAACACCCGGCAGGCGACGCCTTCCTGCGCAGCCGCGAGCGCCGCGCCCTGCGCCGCGTTGCCCGCCGACCAGGTGACGACGCCCCGCGAGCGCTGCTCCGGCGAGAGCGAGGCGAACGCGACGAGCATTCCCCGCGGCTTGAACGAGCCGGTGCGCTGGAAGAGCTCGGCCTTGAGGAAGACGTGCGCGCCTAGCGAGCGACAGGAGAGCGTCGGCGTGCGATGGAGGCGGCTCCCGATCAGCTCCCGGGCGCGGAGGATCTCGTCGCGTGCGATCGCCATGCCGCGATCGTATGCGTCCACGACAATGCGCCGATGGACGCGCACGGCTCTCGCCCGATCCGCCTCGTCGTCGGCGACGCGTCGCTCCGCCGGCGGCGGCTCACCGTCTTCCTCCGGCTCCTGCTCGCGCTCCCCCACCTCGTCTGGCTCGGCCTGTGGGGGCTCGCGGCCTCGGTCGCTGCCGTCGTGCTCTGGCTCGGCGTCCTGATCGAGGGGAGGGCTCCCTCGAGCGTCCACGACTTCGTGGCCGGCTACCTCCGCTATGCGACGCACGTCGCCGCCTACCTCTTCCTCGCAGCCGACCCGTACCCCGGCTTCCGCGGCGCCCCCGGCTACCCGCTGGACGTCGCCGTCGACCCGCCCGCCCGCCAAAGCCGCTGGTCGGCGCTCGTCCGGCTCGTCTTGGCCCTTCCCGCGGCGCTCCTCGCCGCGGCGCTCGGCGGTGGCCTCGCCTGGACGGCGCTGATCGGGCCGTACGCGCTCGCGGCGACCCTCGTGAGCGGCGGGGGAGCAGCGGGCACAGCCGCGCTCCTCGTCTGGTTTGCCGCCCTCGCGACCGGGCGCGCGCCGCGGGACCTCCGCGACCTGATCGCGTACGCGCTCGGCTACAGCGCGCAGTCCGCGGGCTACGCTCTCCTGCTCACGGGCCGCTACCCGACCGCCGACCCCACCGTCGCCGAGCCGTTCGCCGAGCTCTCCGAGCACCCGATCCACCTCGCGGTGGGCGGCGACCTCATGCGCCCGCGCCTGCTCGTCCTCTTCCGCTGGCTGCTCGCGCTCCCCCACCTCGTCTGGCTCGTGCTGTGGGGCCTCGGAGTGCTGCTCGTGGTCATCGCCGCCTGGCTCGCTGCCCTCGCGACGGGTCGTGTGCCGCAGCCGCTCCACCGTTTCCTCGCCGCCTACGTCCGCTATGCGACACACGTCAGCGGGTTCCTGAGCCTCGTCGGACGGACGTTCCCCGGGTTCACGGGTCGGGCGAGCTCGTACGAGGTCGACGTCGACCTCCCGGGGCCCGTGCGGCAGCGCCGGCTCTCGGTGCTCGCGCGCCTCCTGCTCGTCGTTCCGGCGCTCCTGCTCGCGAACGCGCTCGGAACCGTGCTCTGGGTCGTCGCGGCGCTCTCGTGGTGGTACGCGCTCGTCTGCGGACGCGTGCCGGAGGGACTCCGCAACCTGGGAGCGATCTGCGTGCGCTACGGCGCCCAGACGTACGCCTACCTGCTGCTCGTCACGGGCCGCTATCCCTCGGCGTCGCCCACGCTCCACGCCCGGGCGCGGGCAGAGCCGCAGCCGCTCCTTCTCCCCGGAGACGCCTTCTGAGACCCCGTCCGAGGCTCCTTCTCGCCGCCCTTGCCGTCCTCGGGCTCGGCCTGGGCGCGATCGTCCTCTCGCCGACGGCGGTCCCCGCCGACCTCGACATTCCGAGCGTCGACGCTCGGGAGGTGTTCGGAGCCGAGCACGTCGCGGACGCGAAGCGTTACGAGCGCGTCCTGTACGCGATCTGGGCGCTCGCTCAGCTCTCGCTTCTCGCGACGCTCGGGCTCTACGCCCGGCGGGGAGCGGCGTTGGCCCGCGAGTCCTCGGCGGGCCCGATCGGCACGGGGATGCTCCTCGGCATGCTCGGGCTCGGGATCGCCTGGCTCGTCGGCCTCCCGTTCCGCCTCGCGGCGCACTGGTGGGAGCGCAGGCACGACTTGACGGAGGCCGGGTACCTCTCCCGCGTACTGGACGAGTGGGCCGTGCTCGGGGCGCAGTTCCTCGCAATCTCGCTCGCGCTCCTCGTCGTCATGGCGCTCGCCAGAGGGCTCGGCGAGCGCTGGTGGCTGCCGGGCGCAGCGGTCTTCGTCGCCCTCGCGGGGGCGTTCGCGTTCGTCGCTCCGTACCTCGACTTCGAGACGGAGCCGCTCCGCGACGGAGAGCTCCTCGCGGCGAGCGAGGAGTACCGGCGGGAGCTCGGCCTGGGCGAGATCCCGTTGCGCGTGCTCGAGGTGAGCGACGACTCGCAACAGGCGAACGCCTACGCGTACGGGATCGGGCCGTCGCGGCGGGTCGTCTTCTGGGACACGATCCTGGAGGCGCCCTTCGACGAGGGCGAGCAGCGCGTCGTCCTCGCGCACGAGCTCGCGCACCACTCGCAGCGCCACCTCCCCGAGGGCCTCGGCTGGTTCGCGCTCTTCGCGGTTCCAGGGGCGTGGATCCTCATGCGGGCGACCCGACGGCGAGGAGGGCTGGGGACGCCCGAGGCGGTGCCGCTCGCGCTTCTCGTCGCGGCGTGCCTGCAACTCGCGCTCGCCCCCGCTGCGAATCTCGTCTCCCGGCGAATGGAGGCTGAGGCCGACTGGGTGGCCCTCGAGGTGACTCGCGACCCTGCCTCCCTCGAGCGGCTCATGGTCGGGTTCGCCGAGACGTCGCTCGGCGACCCCGATCCGCCGCTCTGGGCGCAGCTCGTCCTCGGAACGCACCCCCCGCTCGTCGACCGCGTGGCGATGGCGCGCGCGTGGGAAGCGGCGAGGCGCTGACGAGCCCCGGATGACGACGGCTGCCGCAGCCGCCTCTCCTCGAAGAGGCCGTTCCCGCCGGCCCGTATGCTCAGCGGAGTGCGCCGACTCCTCGCTCTCATCTGCTCGATCGTGTTCGTGGACGCGATGCTCTTCGGCGCTCTCACGCCACTCGTGCCCGACTACGCCCGCGAGCTCGACCTGACGAAGACGGGCGCCGGCTTGCTCGTCGCCGCCTTTGGAGCAGGGGCGCTCGTGGGGGGTGTTCCCGGCGGGCTCCTCGCGGCGCGGCTCGGCTCTCGGCCCGCGGTCATCGGTGGGCTCATCGTGCTGGGAGTCGCGAGCATCGCCTTCGCGCTCGCTGGCGACGCACTCGAGCTCGGGGCTGCACGCTTCCTACAAGGGTTCGCGAGCACCGTCACGTGGGCCGGGGCGCTCGCCTGGATCGCGGAGGCGGCTCCCACCGGTCGGCGCGGCGAGGTGATCGGGACGGTGTTCGGCTTCGCGGTCGCGGGGGCGGTGCTCGGCCCCCTGCTGGGTGGGGTCGCGGAGATCGTGGGCGTCGCTTCGGCGTTTCTCGCGGTCGGCCTCGTCGCGTTCGCCTTCGCGGGGCTCGCAGTCGCTACTGCCTCTCCCGCGCCGAGTCCGCGCGCCGCTCCAGGGGGCCTCCGGCGTGCGCTCCGCGACCCGCGGTTCCTCGGGGGCCTCTGGCTCAACACGCTCCCGGCGGGGCTGTTCGGCGTGCTCATCGTGCTCGCTCCACTCGCCCTCGCCGCCGCAGGATGGACGACGCTTGCGATCGCGGGCCTCTTCTTCGTCTCCGGGCTCGCAGAGGTCGTCATCAACCCCCTCCTCGGGCGCGCGACCGACCGCGTCGGTCGACTGCTCCCCATCCGGGCAGCGCTCGGAGGCTCGATCGTCGTGGCAGTCCTCCTCGCCGGCGTCCGGAGCGGAGCCGCCATCGCGGCGCTCGTCTGCGCTGCAGCGATCACCTTCGGGGCGCTCTACACGCCCGGCATGGTGCTCACGTCGCATCGAGCCGACGCCGCCGGAATCGCTCAGGGCCTGGCCTTCGGGATCATGAACAGCGCGTGGGCGCTCGGGCACATGGTCGGCCCGGGCCTCGCGGGGATCCTCGCCGAGCCGTACGGGGACGAGCTCCCCTACCTCGCCGGCGCGGGCCTCTGTCTCCTCACCCTCCTCGCCTCCTTCCGGCTCGTACCGGGGAGAATGGGCCCCCGTGAGGCGTGAGGACTGGGACGCGCGCTACCGCGAGGCCGAGCTCGTCTGGAGCGCGGAGCCGAACCGGTTCCTCGTTGCCGAGGTCGAGGGCCTCCCGCCGGGTCGCGCGCTCGACCTCGCCTGCGGCGAGGGTCGCAACGCTATCTGGCTTGCCCGCCGGGGCTGGGACGTCGTCGGGGTCGACTTCTCCGCGGTCGCCCTCGAGAAGGCGCGCAGGCGCGCGGAGCACGAGGGCGTCGGGCTCGAGCTCGTCTTGGCCGACCTGCTCGACTACCGGCCGCCGCACCGCTCGTTCGATCTCGTGCTCGTCTTCTACCTCCACCTCCCCGCTCCGGCCCGACGTGTCGTGCTCGATCGCGCCGCCGACGCCCTCGTCCCGGGCGGGAGGCTCCTCCTCGTCGGCCACGACAGCCTGAACCTCTCCGAGGGAACGGGCGGCCCGAGCGACCCGGCCGTCCTCTACACCCCGGACGAGATCGCCGCGGAGCTTCCCGGTCTCGTCGTCGAGAAGGCCGAGCGGGTCCGGCGAGAGCTCGATGGCGCGGAACGACCTGCGGTCGACGCGCTCGTCCGTGCCGTCCGGCCCGCGGAGCGCTAACTAGGGGAGGGCAGCGGAGCGGCGGGGCGGAAACCGCTCGAAGACCCAGCTCGCATCGAGCGGGCGCAGCCGGTAGTCACGCCCGTTGACGAGCACGAAGTCACCCGTCGCCGGATCCATCGGGAGACGAGCCTCGATCGGGTACCAGCGGTTGTGGCGCTCGATGAGATCGTTCAGCTCGTCGAGCTCGAGAGACGCCGCGTACGCCGACCATGCCTGGCGGAAACGCTCGGAATCGGGCTCGGCGAGCGCGAGCCCTCGCCACTCCTCTCCCAGCCGCTCCTCGAGCGCCTCCAGCCGTCGCTCGATCTCGTGCAGCCGCACCATGTACGGGAGGGGGCCGCGCGAGGCTGCGAGGTAGGTGTCCGCGCTCGGCCGGAAGCTCCGCAGGCGGAGGCGGACACGACCCCCCGAGGCGATCTGCCGGAGGTCGTCGTCGAGAGTCGCGCGCTCCCGTCGCTCGCGCGGTGTCTCGGGCAGGACGACACCCTGCCGCAGGATCCGCTCTGGCTCCCCTCGCGCCACGGCTTCATTGAAGCCGACGCTCGGAAGCTCAGCGAGAGAGCAGTCTGTCGAGCCAGCTTTGCCGAGCGGGCGCCGGAGACGACGCTGTCGGAGCTGGCGACTCTGGCGCCTCGACGTCGCGCTCGGTCGTGCCCGTGGGAGTGGGCGAGATGCGCATCAGCTCCTGCGTGCCGCGCCGTCGCTCCAGCCGCTCGAAGTCGCCGCGGATCGCGGCCCGCATCGCCTCGACGTGGCTCTGCTCGCCCACGTTGGGCGTCGTTCAGCGCCCACCCCGGGACTCCTTCCGCTCTCCCTCACCGAGGCGCCGCGAACGTGGTTACCCAGACGATACCGGGCCGATCCTCGAGGAGGCGAGGAGCATCGACGCGGGCAGCGCCGAGCTCCCGGAACGCGCCGTGCAGGAGCGTGCGGCGGTGTGTCTCCGAGCGAAGCCAAGCAGCGACGACCGAGCGAGCCGACGTGGCCGGCCGCGTCGTGGCGAAGAGGTTCTCACCGAACACGGTGAACCGATAGCCCGAGGCGCGAACCGCCGCTGTGAGATCCTCCTGGCACGGCGTGTGCGAGAGCCGCTGGCACGCAGCGACATGCTCCCCCTTCAACACCGCCGCACGCCAGAGCGCACGAGAGGGAGCGAGGCGTGGAAGCCCGGCGCGCGCACGAGCCCAGTTGACGAGACAGCGGATCGCTCGTCGTTGCACGGACGGGACGGCAGACGGATCCCGAGCTCCGCGGCACGCGTCCGCCGGAGCGAGGTAGGAGCGCCAGTCGCCCTCGCCCGCGGCCGCCGGCGCGACGAGCAAAGCGACGGCTGCGATCGCCGTGCACACAACGACACCTACCCGTCGCGCGGGCGAGCCGACGCCCTGCCGAGAGATCACTGCGTAACGGTACCTGCTCTCCCGGCCGAAGCGCGACTGGAGAACCCCGCCCTCGAGGGACGGCACCGTCCGACAGCGGGTGGAAGCTACAGGCAGATTCCGAATCCGGAGGATCAGATGACGACCAAGAAGCTCTTTGCTACGCCCGCCACCGCGATCTCGCTCGCCGCGTTGTTCTTCGCGCTCGGCGGATCCGCCTTCGCGATCGGCGAGCGCGTGCACGCCACCCTCGCTCCCCAGAAGCGCTGCGCGACCGGAGCCGTCCGCGGCATCGCGGCCGTCACCGGCAACCCGAGAGAGGGCATCGCGAACATCCCCGGCACCTTCACGAGCGCGCCTGTCCTGTTCTCGCGTCGGTTCAACTGCACGGGCAAGGGTGTCCAGGTGCGTCGCGCAGGCCTGGGCGTCTACGAGGTTCGCTTCCCCGGCATCGCGACACCGACCATCCTCGCCTCGTCGGGGGCTCCGCAGATGTCTGCGGAGGTGCTGCCGGATGGCGTCATCCGAGTCTCGCTCCACGCACTCGGGATCCGCGACAACGAAGATCGCCCGTTCACGGTCGTCGTCGTGTAGAGGGCTCTACGGAAGCCGCGGCTGGACGAGCGCGGAGGCGACACCCGCGGCGACGAGGAGCGCGGCTGCGAGCGCGACGAGGAGGAACGTGACCTCGCTCTCGCCGGGCTCCCGTCCGAGCCTCGAACCGAGGCGCGCGTACGCGCTCTCGAGCGCCTCGGCGGTGCGGGCCTCCGCGAACTCGCCGCCGGTGCGCTCGGCGATCTGCCGGAGCGTCTCGGGATCCGGCGGCACCGGGATGCGCTGAGGGAGTTGCGTCGGGTCGACGAAGCCGAAGCCGAAGGCGCCGCGATCGATCGTCCCCTCCGGGGTGCCGAGCGCGACCGTGTAGACGGGAATGCAGGCCGACGCGGCGAGCTCGGCGCCCTCGAGCGGCTGGAGCACGCCGCGGGTCTGGGCGCCGTCCGAGAGGAAGAGGATCGACGCCGGGGACTCCTCCGCACACCCGGCCGCCTGCGCGAGCATCCGCTCGGGCTCGCTACGGACGAGCGAGATCTCCTCCCCGGAGCGCGGCGGTTCGTCGACTGCCCTGCGTGCGACGTCGACGGCGCGCGCGAGGGCGTCGCCGATCGCCGTGCCGCCGAAGACGAAGAACGAGTCGATGCTGTCAACGGCCGCCCTCACGGTCTCGTGGTCGGTCGTCGGGGGCGTCGCCACCTGCGCCTCGCCCGCGAAGACCACGAGCCCGACCCGGAGTTCGTCGGGAACGCCTTCCAGAAACGTCCGCACGGCCTCCTGCGCGGCACCGAGGCGCGTCGGCTCGACGTCCTCGGCCTGCATCGAGCGCGAGATGTCGAGGACGAGGACGACGGTCGCCCGCTCGACGGTGAACGTACGCTCGACGTGCGGGCGAGCGAGCGCGAGGAGGAGGGCGGCGAGCGAGAGGAGGACGAGCGCGGGCGGAACGAGACGCCGCCAGGCCCGCTCCTCGGCGACGGTTGCGAGGACGTCGAGCGCGGGGTAGCGGACTGCGTAGCGCTGCCGCCGTCGCTCGGCGAGGCGCCAGAGCGCCACGGCTCCGACGAGCACGAGCAGCGTGAGCAGGAGCCACGGGCTCTCGAACCTCATCGGCGCACCTCACAGAGCGCGTGCACCTGGACGAGCGCGCGCACGCCGCCGAGCTCCGCGTCCGCACGGACGACCACGACGACGCGGTTGCCGCGGATCGAGAGCGACGCCGAGACGGTTCGCGCGAGGCTCGCGCTCGGCGGACGACGCCGCTCGAACCCCACGGCATGGGACGCGCCGACGAGCCGCTCGCCGGCGCGGCATGCCTGCGCGACGGTGGCGGTTCCCGGCCGCACGCGCACGGTGCGCACGCGCCGGATCGCCGGCTGCCCCGGTGGGAACACGCTCGCCGCGGTCGGGATCCGGGTGCCTGCGCCCGCGGCCGGGATGCAACCGGCGCGCGGGCGGAAGCTCGCGACCGAGGCGCCGCGACCGACGAACGAAGCCCGGAAGACCACCGAGCGCGTGGTCGAGATCCCGGGATTGACCGGGCTCCCCAAGAGCCCGAGGAAGGCGAGGTCGATTGCCCGGTGCGAGAGCTCGGCATCGAGCCCACCGACGACGTATCCCCGCGGGCACGTGAGCTGGTACTCGACCGCCGGCCTCTCGGCGCTCGAGCTCGTCGAGACGACGACCCAGGGGCCGGCGATCGGCACGCAGACCTGGTGACCGTCGCACTCGCGCGTCGCGCTCGCCGCCGACGGGACGAGGACGGAAGCCACGCCCACGAGTGCCACGAGGAGCAGCGCCCGCCTCACGGCACCCTTCGGAAGAGGAAGGCCGAGAGAGCGGTGCCGAGGAGGACGAGACTGGCCGCGCCCGCCGCGAGCCAGTCGGTGATCTCCCGCACCTCCTGCCGCGTCCCGAGTCGGGAGCCGAGCTCCTCCCAGACGACGCGCAGCTCGTCGACGTCGAGCGAGCGGACGAGCCGCCCGCCCGTCGTCTCGCTCAGCTCTTCGAGCGTCTCCGGGCTCGGGGGGACGCGGAGCACCTGCGTGAAGCCGCCGGGGAGCGTCTCTTCGACGACGCCGTCGGAGGTGCCGACGAGCACCGCGTGAACGGGAACGCCCTGCTCGTGAGCCTGCTCGGCAGCGTCGGCGGGCTCGATGGAGCCCCCGTCGGGCGCGCCGTCGGAGACGACGACGATCGTCCGGGGCGGCGGCTCTTCCTCGGGCTCGGCCCCTCCCGGAACCGCCTGCGGGGCTCCCACTCGCAACGCGAGTGCGACGGCGTCGCCGATAGCCGTCCCCTCGCCGGGCGCGAGCGTGTCGAGGGCGTCGTTCACGAGCACCCGATCCTGCGTCGGTGGGAGCGCAACGACCGCGCTCGAGGCGAAGCTGACGATGCCGACGCGAAACGCCTCGGGCAGCTCCGCGACGAACGCCTTCGCGAGCGCGCGGGCAGCGTCGAGCCGCGTCGGCTCGACGTCGGCGGCCTTCATCGAGCGGGAGACGTCGATCGCGAGCACGACGATCGCCTCCTCCCGTGGCACCGTCACCGTCGCCTGCGGGCGCGCGACGCCGACGATCATCGTCCCGAGCGCGAGAAGGAGCACCGCCGGCGGGAGCAGGCGCGCTCGGCCGGGGTCGCGGTCGACGACGTTCGGCAGGAGATCCGGATTCGCGAACGCTGCACGCGACGCCTTCCGCCGGCGCTCCCACCAGAGCCAGCCGCCCCCGAGCAGAGGGAGGGCGACGAGCCCGACGAGAGCGGCCGGCCACTGGAAGCTCACCGTCTCCGCCTCCGCAGGAAGGCGACGAGCGGACGCAACCACTCCCCTCGCGTCGAGAGGACGAGGTGGCGCGCCCCGACGGAGGCGAGCGCTCGCGCGACCTCCGCCCGCTCCGCGGCCGCGGCGGCGGCGAACCGCTCGCGCAACCGGCGGCTCCGCGTGTCCACCCGCAGCTGCCTCCCGGTCTCGGGATCGACGAGCCAGAGGAGCCCGACGTCGGGGAGCTCCTCCTCGCGCGGGTCGCGCACCTCGACCGCGACGACGTCGTGCCGCCCGGCGAGATCGAGCAGCGCTCGGCGCCAGTCGCGCGCGCCTCGGAAGTCCGAGACGACGACGACGAGCGAGCGCTGGCGGGCGAGCGAGGCGGTGTGCGCGAGCGCCGCGCCGAGCGAGGCGGGTCGCGCCGGTGGCTCCTCCTCGGCCTCTTTGCGCAGCTCGGCGAGGAGCCCGAGCAGCCCGGCGCGCCCCGGCAGCGGGCGCAGCGAGCGCGGCGCCGTCCCGCCGTAGGCGACGACTCCGAGCCGGTTCCCACGTCGGGTCGCGAGGTGCCCGACCGCGATCGCAACCCCCTCTGCCACGTCCGCCTTCCTCCGCTCCGCCGTTCCGAACTGCATCGACGCGGACGCGTCGAGGACGAGCCAGGTCACGAGAACCCGTTCCGCCTGGTCGACGCGCACGTGCGGCACGGTGGTTCGCGCGGTGACGTTCCAGTCGATCCGGCGGACATCGTCCCCGGGCACGTACGGCCGGACGAGCGCGAGCTCGGTGCCGGGGCCGTGGAGCGTCGAGCGGAAGTCGCCGGCCAGGAGCCCGTGCACCGTGCGGCCGATCGAGACGTCGAGGGCGCGCAAGAGGGGCTCCGGCATCGCGCCCGGGCCCGGGCGTGCCGGAGTCGGGCGGCGGACGAGAGCGGCGACGCTCCCCATCGCCTCAGGCGGCGGTCGTCCGCGCGAGGTCGAGCTGCGGCGCGGGCACGGCCTCGAGCACGCGCGCGAGGATCGCGTCCGCGGTCACCTCCTCGGCGAGCGCCTGGTAGGAGAGGACGAGCCGGTGGCGCAGCGCGTCGAGCGCGAGGGCCTGGACGTCCTCCACGAGCACGTAGTCGCGCCCCCGAAGGAGGGCGAGCGCGCGTGCGCCTTGCACGAGGCTGATCGGCCCGCGCGGGCTCGCGCCGAACGAGATGTAGGGCGCGAGCTCGTCCAGGCCGCGGGCGGCGGGATCGCGCGTCGCCGTGGCGAGATCGACGGCGTAGCTCACGAGCGAGGGATCCACGTACACGCCCATGACCGCTCGCTGGAGCGCCCTCAGCTCGTCGAGCGACAGCGCCTGCCGGAGCACGGGGGGATCGACGAGCTGGCGCTGGACGACGGTCAGCTCCTCGTCGTGGCTCGGGTACCCGATGACGACCTTGAGCAGGAAGCGGTCAACCTGGGCCTCCGGCAGCGGGTAGGTGCCCTCCGACTCGATCGGATTCTGGGTCGCCATGACGAGGAACGGGTCGGGCACCGGGAAGGTCTCGTGGCCGATCGTCACCTGGCGTTCCTGCATCACCTCGAGGAGCGCGGACTGCACCTTGGCCGGCGCGCGGTTGATCTCGTCGGCGAGCAGGAAGTTGCAGAAGACGGGCCCGAGCTCGGTCTCGAACACGCCCTCCCCCGGCCGGTAGACACGCGTCCCGACGAGATCCGAGGGCACGAGGTCGGGCGTGAACTGGATCCGCGAGAACGATCCTCCGAGCACGCCGGCCGTCGTCTTGATGGTCAAGGTCTTCGCCAGTCCCGGAACCCCTTCGATCAGGAGGTGTCCGTGGGCGAGCAGGCACACGAGCACGCGCTCGAGCATCGCGTCCTGCCCGGCGATGACGCGGCGGATCTCGAACAGCGCCTGCTCGAGAACGGCCTGCGCCTCCTCCGGCGTCGGGGCCGGCCGATCCGGCGTCTCGTCGGTCACATCGACTCCTTTCGCTCAGGGGGTGGCCCGAGGGAAGCAGAGGAACGTGAGAGGAGGCTGAGAGGAAGCAGCGCTACCTCCGAAGCACGCCCATCGCGATCGCTCCTACGTACCCGGCTCCCCGCCGCGTGAGGCGCAGGAGCGAGCGTCGCCCGCCGTTACGGTAGATCCAGTCGTCGCCGTTCCGTGTCGTCCGCCCCGGGCGTCGGCTGTACGGAGGACGGCGGTAGACCGCGTCGGTGACCCGATCGGGGAAGTAGAGCTGGCCGGTATGCACGACGTCTCCCCCGAGCGCGACCTTGACGTGGATGTGCGGCGTCCGGCCCGGGTACCAGCCCGGGTAGATCGTGCGGAAGGTCGCGACGCCCTTCGCGTTCGTGCGCTGGATTCCGCGCAGGAACGTGCCGCTCGCCCCCTGCACCCCCGAGTAGACGCCGGCCGCGTCGCAGTGCCAGACGTCGACGACGGCACCGGGGATCGGCCTGCACGTGGAGACGTCGAGGACGGTGAGCCGGAGCTCGAGCGGTACCCCGCGCCTGCCCTCTCTGATATCGCGACGGACGAGCGCGTTCTCGACGTAGAAGGGCCCCTCCGTCTGCTCGGGGGTGAGCACGCACCGCACGAGCCCCGAGGCGACCGCCGCCGGCCCGCTCGACGACGCCGCCGCATCGCGCGCCCCCAGCAGCGTCCGCCCCGCGAGGCCCGCTCCGAGCGCTCCTGCGGCGAGTCCACCGAGCTCGAGCAGCGCCCGCCGCCGGTCGAGCCCGGGCTCACGCCCGTTCGCCATGCCTCGAGGATAGCCTCCGTTCCAGGGCAGGAGGCTCGGCGCGTACGATCGGGGCGTGGGAGAGGTTCCAGCGATCGAGGCCGTCGAGCTCTCGAAGACGTATCGCGGCGGCGTGCGGGCCCTCGTCGACCTCTCCCTGCGCGTGGAGCGAGGCGAGGTCTTCGGCTACCTGGGGCCGAACGGCGCGGGCAAGACGACGACGATCCGCCTCCTCCTCGATCTCGTCCACCCGACGGCCGGGCACGTGCGGATCTTCGGCTTGCACTCGCGCGCGGACGGCGTCGAGGCCAGGCGTCGCATCGGGTACCTCCCGGGCGACCTCCGGCTCCCCGACCGCCCGACGGCCGCCGAGTACCTCGCGTCGCTCTCTCGCCTCCGCGGCACGGTCGACGTGACACGGCGAGACGAGCTCTGCGAGCGGCTCGGCGTCGTGCTCGACCGGCCACTGCGTCAGCTCTCGAAGGGGAACCGCCAGAAGGTCGGGCTCGTCCAGGCGTTCATGCACCGACCCGACCTCGTCGTCCTCGACGAGCCGACGGCCGGGCTCGACCCGCTCCTGCAGGCGGAGGTCCGCGCCGTCATGCGCGAGACCGCCGCCGAGGGCGGCACCGTGTTCCTCTCCTCGCACTCGCTCGACGAGGTGCAGCACACGGCCGACCGGGTCGGCGTCATCCGCTCCGGCCGCCTCGTCGACGTCGACACCGTCGAGGGGCTCCGGACGCGGTCGCTGCGACACGTGCGGGTGACGTTCGGCGACAGCGTCGACGTCGATGCGCTCGGGCGGCTCGACGGCGTGCGCGTCGTCGCGCGCGAGGGCGCCACGGTTCGCCTCAACGCCCCCGAGACCGCGATGGACGCGCTCGTCAAGGAGCTCGCGCGGCACACGGTCGTCGACCTCGTCTCCGAGCCTGCCGACCTCGAGGAGATCTTTCTCGAGCTCTACCGGGAGGCGGACGGTGCCGACTGAGCTCGTCCGGACGGGCATCGGCGATCACCGCCGGGGCCTCCTCGCCTGGTCACTCGGCATCGTCGGGTACATCGCGCTGATCGCTGCGATCTTCCCCTCGATCGAGGGCTCGCCCGACTTCAACCAGCTCCTCGAGAGCTACCCCGAGGTGCTCCGCTCCCTCTTCGGCCTCTCCGAAGGGACCGACATCACCTCCGGGCCGGGCTTCCTCGACGTCGAGCTCTTCAGCTTCATGCTGCCGCTCCTCGTGCTCGTCCAGGCGATCGGCGCGGGTGCCGGCACCTTCGCTGGAGAAGAGGACGCAGGCAGGCTCGAGCTCGTCCTCGCCTACCCCGTCCGGCGCCGGGACGCCGTCCTCGCACGGGGGATCGCCGTCGCTGCGCAGGTCCTCGTTCTCTGCGTCGCCGCCGGCGCCGCCATGCTCGTCCTCGATCCCTTCCTCGGGCTCGGGCTCGCACGGGAGAACGTCCTCGCCGCTGTCTCCGGGCTCGCCGCGATCGGGCTCTTCCACGGGTGGCTGGCCCTCGGGCTCGGCGCGGCGGTGCCGAGCCGAGCGGTCGCGATCGGGATCCCCGCGGGCGTCGCCGCGACGGCGTACCTCGTCAACGGCCTCCACGCCGTCGCCGGCTGGCTCGATCCCTTCCGCGTCCTCTCGCCGTTCTGGCTCGTCGGGTCGTCGCCGCTCCAGACGGGAATCGACTGGCTCGGAGCCCTCATCGTCGTGCTCGCGGGCGCCGTCGCCCTCGCCGGCGGAGCCGTGCTCGTCGAGCGCCGAGACCTCCGGACGCCGTAGCTACGCGGACTCGACGCGGGCGACGGCCTTCGTGACGCCGTCGACTCGAAAGGCAACCGCGAGGACATCGTCGCTCACCTCCACGACGAGCTCGACCGGCTCACTGAGGTCGATCGGGTGTCGGTAGTCGACGCGCGCCCGCAGGGGCGCGCGCGGATCGGGACCACCCCTCGCCAGGCACTCCTCCACCGCAGCGAGGTGGATCGCGTTGTTCACGTGTCCCATCAGGTCGAGATCCGAGACCCGCACGTGCCAGGGGAAGCGCCCCATCGCACGCTTCGGCTCAGCGAGCTCGAGCTTCGTCGTGACGACCCGGCCCTCGGTCGCTCCCGCGTACACGTCGAAGTCCTCGATGCGCTGTGGTCTGGCGTCGGGGCCGAGGTGGATCCAGACCCCGTCGACCTCGACGCGGCCGCCCCGGTCGCCGATGAGCGACATCCTGCGGCCGGCGGCCACCGTCCCCGTCCCACTGCACCAGGTGAGAAGCTCGACGTAGTCGTCGGCAACCGGCGGCGAGAGGACGTCAATCCTCAGCGAGCGCACGACCCACAGGTGGTCGGGCGCCCCCCAGCCGGTCTCGTCGACGTCGTCGGTCGCTACGTCCTGGAGGAAGCGCGCGACGGCATCGAGTCGCAGGCGCGCTCGAGGGTCGCGGTCGGCGAGTCGGATCCGCCGCCGGCCCGCGAACGTCCTCCCCTCTCGCGGCGGTGGGACGAGCGGCTCCATGGGCCGAGATCGTACGCGGGCGTTCCGTGGCCGGTTACCGGGCAGGCGACGGACGAGGAAGAGGCACGCCCCGCCCCTACAGCACGGCGTCGAGGAAGCGACGCGTCTCGGGCCGCTCGGGACGCGTCAGCACCCTCGACGGGGGCCCCTCCTCGATGATCTCGCCCTCGTGGAGGAACACCATGCGCGACGCGACTTCGCGGGCGAAGCCCATCTCGTGCGTCACGACGAGCATCGTCATGTGCAGCTCCGTGGCGAGGCGGCGCATGACGGCGAGCACCTCGCCGGTCAACTCGGGGTCGAGAGCCGAGGTGGGCTCGTCGAAGAGCATGACGCTCGGATTCATCGCGAGCGCCCGCGCGATCGCGACACGCTGTTGCTGACCTCCCGAGAGCTGGATCGGGAAGTGGTCGGCCTTGTCGGGGAGCCCGACCATGGCGAGGAGCTCGCGCGCGCGGCGCGCGGCTTCTTCCCGCGGCCTGCCGAGCACCGTCACCGGGCCCTCGAGCACGTTCTCGAGCGCGGTCCGGTGCGGGAAGAGGTTGAAGTCCTGAAAGACCATCCCGGTCCGGATCCGGAGCTGGCGGATCCGCTCGCGCTTCGCGCGCGTCCGGTGCCCTCCCCCCTCGATCCGGATCCCTGCGACCTCGATCGTCCCCACCGTCGGCTCCTCGAGGAAGTTGATGCAGCGAAGGAGCGTGCTCTTCCCCGACCCGGAGCGGCCGAAGATGACGACGACCTCGCCGCGGGCCACGTCGAGATCGATGCCCTTCAGCACGACGTGACCACCGAACGACTTCACGAGGCCTTCGATGCGCACCTCGCTCACCGCGAGCCTCCCCGCTCGCCGGCGACGGCGACGCCCGCGGTCCCGCGGACGTACCCCTTGCTCAGGCGACGCTCGAGCCGGAGCTGGAAGTACTGGAAGATCGTCGTCAGCGCCCAGTACATGAGCGCCGCGATGAGGAGCGCCTCGAGGTAGCGGAAGTCCGCCCGGCCGGCGAGCTGGGCTCGCCGGAAGATCTCCATCTGCTCGACGCTCGCCCCGAGGAGGCTCACGAGGGCGGTGTCCTTGAGCATGGCGATGAACTCGTTCCCGGTGGGCGGGATGATCACGCGCACCGCCTGCGGGAGCACGACGCGGCGCATCTTCTGCGCGTACGTCATCCCGAGCGCCTCGGCCGCCTCCGACTGCCCATGACCGACGGACTGGATGCCGGCGCGGAAGATCTCCGTCATGTAGGCCCCGTAGTTGAGGCCGAGCGCGATGATCCCGGCCGTGAAGACGTCGAGCGTGAGCCACTCGTTCCACGGAGGGCCGAGCCCGATCCCGATCTGCGGCAGCGCGAGGTAGATGAGGAAGAGCTGCACGATCAGCGGCGTGCCCCGGAAGAACGAGGTGTAGAAGCTCGTGACGCCGATCGCGATCGGGTTGCGGCTCAGCCGGCCGAGAGCGCCGAAGAGCGCGAGGACGCACGCGAGCGCGATCGACGCGACGGCGATGATCGCCGTCCACGTCAGGCCACCGGCGATGAAGCGCACGTGCTCGCGCATCCACTGCGTGTCGAAGCCGGCGGCGGCGAAGAGCGTGGCGAAGATCGCTACGATCGCAGCCCAGACGAGGGCGAGCTTGAGCCGGAAGGGGATCCGCGCCGAGAGGAGCTCGAGCCGCTCGCGGCGCCCGATGGTGGACGACGGCGAAGGCGGCGACGCACCCCCCGCGCCGCCGCCCTCGAGCTCCGTCATCCCTCGCCGCCCCCGCTCAGCTCTCCGGGCCTTGCGTCAGGTCGACGCCGTACCACTTCTCGGACAGCGCCGACAGCGTCCCGTCCGCGTGCATCTCCTCGATGATCTCGGAGATCCGCTCGAGCAGGCGCGTCGGGTCGAGCTGCGAGTTGCGGTCGAGCGCGACCGAGAGCGGCTCGTAGTAGAGCGGCTCGCCGACGATCTTGATCGGCTTGCCGCTGTCGATCGCCTCCTGCAGCGTCGGAAGCGCGGAGATCACCGCGTCGAGCCGGACTCCGTCGCCGAGGGCGAGGTCGTCGATCGCGACGATGTCGGTCTCCTTCGTCTGGATGTTCGGGTTCTGGATCGGTGACTCGATCGGCACGGCCTCGCCGGATGGATCCTGCGCGATCTCGAGCGTCCCCTCGAGGTACGTCTGGTAGGTGCAACCCCCGCAGACGCCGATGCGCTTGCCGTCCAGATCCTCGACCCCGTCGATCGTCGTGTTGTCCTCGTGCACCGCGATCGCAGCGGGCGTGTAGTAGTAGGGCGGCGTGAAGTGGAGCACCTCGGCGCGCTCGGGCGTGATCGTCATCGAGCCGACCGAGATGTCCCAGCGTCCGGCCCAGTTGCCGCCGGTGATCGTCTCCCACGAGGGCGTCTCCCACGCGATGTCGACACCGAGGCGCTCCGCGATCTCCTTTGCGACATCGATGTCGAACCCCTCGTACTCTCCCGTCTCCTGGTTGAGCTGCGACTGCGGCGGGTACGCCGGATCGGTCGACACGGTGATGACGCCCTCCTCCTCGATCTGCGCGAGCAGATCGTCTTCGTCACCTCCGCCACAGCCGACCGCGACGAGCGCGAGCACGGCGGCGAGTAGGGCAAGGACCGAGAGTCTCTTCGACATCTTCCCTCCTCTCACCGGGGTCGGCCGGACTCCTGTCAGGCCGCCCTCCCGGGGCCGGTTTCCGAGTCTCAGAGGCTACTAGGAAGCGCGCCACGACTCGAGCGCGCGGGTCGTGAGCCGCCCCCGCGCGAGGCGGAGCCGGCTCACGCGGACTCACGGACGCTACTTCGCCGGGCTCAGGTGGCCGTTGCAGGCAATGCCTGGAGTGCCGGGCTGCGGGGTGACGACGACACCGCCGGCCACGCCCGAGAACTCCGGACTCAACCACACCTGGTGCGGCGTCTGCGTCCGGAGCGGCGACCCGGCTTCAGTCTCGTCTTCCCGTCCCGAGAAGCCGCACTCGGACTTCGCGTGTCCTCTCATCGCCGTCGGCTTGCCGTTCCCGGTCACCTCGCCCGCGAGCGCCGGAGCGGCAGCTACCGCAGCGAGGACGGCGGCGGCGAGCGTCGCCACGAGCAACGATTTCGACATTGAGGCCTCCCCTCTCAGTGGCGCCGGGCGACGCCACGGCGAGACGCTACTCCTCGTGCGGGGGAACGTCAAGGCTCTGCGAGCTCGGCCGCGCTGCGCGAGCTCGAGGAGCCGCGTCCGCGCGGAAGTCCCGGCGCCGGGCTCACTCCTCCCTGGCGAAGGCCTCGGCGGCGTTGTGGCACGTGTCGTCTTCCGCCTCCACGAGCTCTCGCAGGTAGGCGAGGACGCACACGGCGTGCTCTGCGCCCTCGTCGTCTGCGTCGATCGTCGCCTCGGCGGCCTCGATCGCCGAGAGCGCGTCCTCGTACCGGCCGGCGCGGCGCAGGAGGTCTGCGCGCACGCCGTGCACGACCGTGCTCTCGACCGGGATGTCTCCCCAGGCGAGCGCGGCGGCGAACATCTCGGCGGCGCGCTCGCGACAGATGCGAGCCTGCGCGGTTGCTCCCGCATCGTCACACGCCCACGCGGCCTCGACGAAGTGCCAGGCGGCCTGCTGGCGCTCCTCGGCTCCCTCGGCGACGAGCGCAGCGCAGAAGAGGCGGCGGGCGAGCGTGGGCATCCTCGCGCGCTCGTACACCTCGCGGTAGAGAACGGAGGAGACGGTGCGCGCCGCGCTCGGGTCGCACTCGCCGATGCGGGGAGCGCAGTAGCCACACGCGGCGCAGTGCTGGACGCGGAACTGCAGCGCCCAGCGGGCGGGCCCGCTCGGGCGGAGATCGAGGTCGGGCGGGCCGAAGGTCGAGGTGGAGGCGAGCGACATCTGCGCGGAGAGCTCCCCGCAGAGCGCGCAGCGAACGGTCACAGGCAGAGAGGTCGTCATGCCTGGGAGTCAGCGCGAGCGGGGCGCCGTCTTACGGCACGAGACCGTCGCCACCGGCGCCGAGGGCTACGAGGTCGTCCCTCCGGGCTGGGCGAGCTCGAGGAAGCGACAGACCGCATTCACGAGCCGCATCTGCTCGACCGTCTTGCAGTCGGCGTCCAGGAGCCGCGGCGCGCACACGAGCTCGACCCGGCACTGCGCCCGCGAGGTGGCGACGTTCACGCGGTGGCGGTCGAAGGCGAACCCGATCCCTCGTGGGGCGTCCTCGGCGCTCGAGCTCGCCATCGAGACGAAGACGACAGGCGCCTCCTGCCCCTGGAACTTGTCCACGGTCCCGACGCGAACGCCGTCTGGGAGGCGCTGCCGCAGCCGCCGCACCTGCGCGTTGTAGGGCGCGACGACGAGGACGTCTGCCTCCCCCACCGGGCGCGCGACGCCGTCCGCGTCGACGTACGAGGTCCCGAGGAGTCCGTCGATCGCCTTCGCGACCGCGTCCACCTCCTCCCACGAGGACTGGCTCCGCCCGGCGTGCTCGATCCCGACCGAGACGAGCCCGTTGCCCGCGGCGAGGGAGCGGCGCTTCGCGACCTCGGCCGGCGCGAGCCGGCCCTCGTAGTAGGCGTCCGACGTGAACGCGCAGATCTCCGGCCGCAGGCGCCAGGTGCGGTCGAGGAAGATGCCGCGCTCGGGCGGCACCGTCTCGTCCTCGCCGAGGAGGTGTTGGAGCACGGACACCTTCGCCTGCTCCGGCTGCGCACCCTGCGAGACCTGCGGCAGCTGGTTCGGGTCGCCGAGCAGGACGAGGTTGCGGGCGGCGGGAGCCACTGCGAGCACGTCTGCGAGCGCGACCTGGCCCGCCTCGTCCACGAACAGCGTGTCGAGAAGGCCCTCGAAGCACTCGCGCGCGAAGAGCCAGGCCGTGCCCGCGAGGAGCTGGAGCGCCGGGTCCAGCATCTCCTTCCAGCCGTCGGCCGAGTCGATGAAGGCGCCCGTGAAGCGCGACTCCTCGTTCCCGGCGGTTGACTTCTTCCGGCCGCGGAACGAGAAGGGCGGGTCCTGCTCGCGCGCCTCGCGCTCGATCTCCTCGAGCAGCTTGTGGATCGCCTTGTGGCTGAGGGAGGTGACGCCGACCCGCTTCCCCGCCCGCATGAGCGCGACCGCCATCTTCGCGCCCTGCCAGGTCTTCCCGGAGCCGGGCGGCCCCTGAATGAAGAGGTAGCTCCGATCGAGCGTCGCGACGGCCTCCACCGGCGGCACGTCGAGCCGAGCCCGCGGCGGCTCGCGCTCGAGCACGGCGACCGCCGCCGGATGCGCGCGCCCGTCGAGGTAGGCTCGGGCGAGCCGCGCGAGCGCGGCGCGCTGTTCCCGGTCGTGGATCGGCTCCGGAGGGACGAGCGCGCGCGGGAGCGGCTCGCCGGCCCGCTTCTTCCCGCGCCGGAGCCGCAGGAGACCGCGCTCGTCGTCGACTGTCACGGCGTACTTCTTCCCTGTTGCCGGATCGACTGCCTCGCCGGAGATCTTGTGCTCCTGCTCGGGGAACGAGAACGTGTAGACGAAGGAGCCCTTGTCGGGGACGGGCTCGCCGACGAGCTCGAGGCCGCCGAGCGTGTCCGTGTCGGCGATCAGCTCCTCCTCGTCGAGCTCCAGGTGGAGGAACCACTCCCACCACTGCGGCTTCGCCTCGCGGCGGTGGTAGTCGAGGAGCTGCGCGAGGAGCCAGGGCGGATCGCCCTCCTCGGTCGAACGCGCGAGGAGCGCGTCGCGGAGGAGCGCCCGCTCCTGCGGCATCTCCTCCTCGGGCGGCTCGGGCTCGACGGTCGGGCGCCAGGGAAGGTCCAGCGGACGCCGGCGGATGAGCCACTCGTGGAGCTCGACCGCCGAGCGACAGTCCTCCTCGTTGTAGGCCTCGATCTCGCGCAGGAGCGACTCGTCGCCGGTCTCGAGGTAGCGCTCGAAGAGGACGGTCGACTCGTCGCCGCCCTTCACCTCGGCCGTCCGCTCGAACCCGTACAGCTCCTCGAGCGCCTTGATCGAGTAGCTCTCGACCGAGGCGCGCAGCGCCTGCTTGACGACGCGATAGAGGTCGACGAGCACGTCCTGGCGGAGGAAGGCGTCTACCTCCTGCTCGCGCGTCGCGTGCTCGCCCATGAGCCGCCGGAGCGCGCTCCGCTCGTAGGCGGCGTAGTGGTAGACGTGCGCGCCCGGGTAGCGGCGCCGGCGCTCGACGACGAAGTCGACGAAGCGCTCGAACACCGCCCGCTCCTCGTCACGATCGCGCGCCCAGGCGGCCTCGTAGCGAATGGTGCCGCTCTCGTCGCGGTAGCACCACCCGAACAGGTACTCGAGCCCGCGCGCGGGCTCGTAGTAGGGATGGCCCTCGAGATCGAGCCAGACGTCGCCGAAGGACGGCTCGGGCAGGAGTGCGTAACCGCGCCCTTCCTCGAGCGGCAGGTCGTCGACGCGATGCTCGCCCGTCGCACGGAAGTGGAGCTGGAGCTCGGCCTGGTGGCGGAGCGCCTCGAGCGTCTCCGGCCGCATGCCGTCCACCTCGAGCCCCGGCGCCTGGCGGCCGAGCGCCTCGAGGGTCGGGATGCCGTGACCTGCGAGGTGCTCGGCCTGGCTCCGGCGCAGGCCGGCGACGAGGACGAGGTTGTCGTCCGCGCGAAGGCGGTCCCTGCAGAGGTGGCGGAAGTCGCAGAGCCCGCAGCGCTCGCACGGCCACGGGTACGTCTCCGGTTCGCTCGCGAGCGCCTCGAGCAGCCGCTTCCGCGCGCGGCGGTAGAAGGCGAGGTAGTCGGCGGTGCGAAAGGTCTCCCGCCGCCCCGTCCCGAGCTCGAGGTGGCAGCGCTCCGGCATCCGTCCCTGCACCCGCGCGAGCTGCTCCGAGTAGAAGCAGAGCTGGAGCACGTGCGCGGGCTTCGCCGAGCGCGCGAGCTTCGTGTCCACGGCCTCGTAGGTGGCGTCGGGCTGGCGCTCGAGGAAGTCGGCGAACCCGCGCCACGTCCCGTCCGTGAGGTACGGCTGGTAGATCACGTCCGCCTCGCCCGCGCGGATCGCCTCCTCGGTCAGCCGCCGCGCCTCGTCGGCGTCGAAGCCTGCGTCGTCGTAGGTCGGGATGCGGACGATCGAGCGCCCCTCGGCGACGAGCCGCGCGAGGTACGCGGCCTCGTGCTCGTCGCCCTTCCGCCGCAGGAGCTCGCCGTGCGTGTCGTCGACCCGCGGCCGCTCGAGCTCCCCGCGCGCGACGCGGAGCTCGAGGTTCGTCAGGTGCGGGCAGGCGAGATGGGCCGAGAGGTCGGAGGGAGAGAGGAGCAGCGTGCCGTCGTCGGCGAGGCGCATCACCCGGAGTATCAGCGCTGGAGCGGCTGCGCCTTACGCGCCGGTCTCGAGCACGCCCCGGCGGTCGTCGCGAGCGGGCGGCCTTCAGCCGGGTCGATCCGCGGCGGCGCGGGTGGGGGGCGCGCGCTCGCCTACCGCACGGCCGCGTCTCAGGCGGCTGCCTGCACAACCGCAGCCACGGCGAGCGCGAGGTCGAAGGGGCCGTCGCCGCCGACACAGTTCGTCCCTGGGCCGAGCACGAGCCCCGCCCGCTCGTTCTCCGCGAGGAGCGCGTCCGCGCTCGCGGGCGGAGGCCGCGGCGGGACGGTGGCGGCGAGCACGCCGTAGCGGTTGCGGAAGCGAAGGCCGCCGGCGCCGTCGTCCTCGAGCGTGTACCCGCCCTCGTGGACGAGCCGGTGGTGGTGGAAGCAGAGCAGGACGAGGTTGTCGACGCTCGTCTCCCCACCGTCGGCCCAGTGCCGGCGGTGGTGTGCCTGCAGGTGGCGGCGCCGTTCGCAGCCGGGGAAGCGGCAGGCGCCGTCGTCGCGGGCCTCGAGCGCTCGACGGAGCGCGGGCGGCACCGTGCGCCGGCGGCGCCCGACGCTCAGCGGGAGGCCGTCCCGCTCCACCTGGGCAAGGAGCTCGGCGTCGCAGCCGAGCCGCCGCGCCGTCTCGGAGGAGATGACCGGGCCGTCCTCGAGCTCGCAGCGGCCGTTGCCGTCGGCGGCGAGCGCAGCGGCATCGACGTGGACGACCACCCGCGCGCGCTCGCTCGGGCGCTCGTCGGAGGGAGAGGCGAGGGACGCTCGGGCGAGCTCGAGCAGCGCCTCCACCCCCAGCGGGCGCTCGGGCTCGGCGGCGGGGACGAGAGAGGCAGAAGCGGCCGCGAGGGCGTCGGCTGCCTCCGGCGCGGGCGCGGCGGCAGAAGCGGCGGCGAGGGAGTCGGCTGCCTCCGGCGCGGGTCCAGCGGCGGAGGCAGCGGCCGGTTCAGCGGCCCGCGCAGCAGCGCGTGCGGCGGCGGCCCGCTCCGCGCGTCGGCGCTCGAGCACCCGCTCCCGGGCCGCCTCGAGCGCCTTGACCAGGAGCGTCCCGTCCTCGGCCGGCAGGCGCGCGCGCAGGTAGAGCGAGCCGTCCTCCTCGAAGTAGTAGTCGACGAACTCGAGCTCGTGCGTCTCGCGGGCCTCGGCCGCCGCGAGCCGCCGGTAGGCGCGGAGCGCGCGCTCGAGCTGGGAGGCGGTCAAGACCCGGGCGAGCTCGAGCAGGCCCTGCTCGCAGGTCGGGGTCGCGACCCTGGTCAACGCGCGCACCTTGGTGAAGGTCAGCTCGCCGCGGGCGAAGGCGGCCCGGATCGCGGGCAGCTCGCGCAGCGCCGCGGCGACCCGCACGTACTCGCCAGCCTCGCGGACCGTGATCCCGCAGCGGTAGGCGAGGAAGCGGGCGAGATCCTCGCAGCCGCCCTGCTCGTCGAGCTCCCGGGCGAGCTCGAGCCAGCGGGCGATCGCGGCGCTCACGTGCGCGAAGAGCGTCGCCAGCTCCTCCTCCAGGCGCACCTGCGCGCGGAAGCGCTCCTCCGCCCGTGCGTTCGCGCTCTCCAACTTCGTTGCCTCCACTGCCAACAGAGGCTAGCAGCCCAGCCGGACGGACACGCACGCGGTCACGGAACGAGCACGGGGCGACGCCCACCCGGCCACCGGCGCGGGCGCGAGGAAGCCCGTCCTAGACGAAACCCGCGCCGTCCAGCCGCTTCAGGAGCCGGGGGCGGCGCGCGTAGAGCTCCCGGATCGCAGCGACCTGGAGGTCGAGCTCCCGCGCCCGGCCGTGGAGGCGCAGGGTGTCGCGCCAACGGGCGAGGAGATCGACCACGCGGGCGTAGTGCCGGTCGTCGGCGATCTCGAGCGCGTCCTCCAGGAGTCGGCCGTACACGCGGGCCGCATCGTCGGGACGATGCTCGCGGCTGGCATCGGCGAGCTCGAGCCAGGTGGCGTCGTCGCAGCCCCCTACGGTCGCATCGGCCCACGCCCCGTCGAGATCGGCCTCGGCGAGCTGGGCCCGGACCGCCGACGAGCGGCCGCCGTAGCGATCGGCGCGGCGCAGCCGCTCGAGTGCCTCCTCGCGGCGCTCTGGCCACTCCCCCGCCGCCTCGGCGGCCGCCCTCAGCTCCGCGTACGTCCGCACCGACGGAGCCTGCGCATGCGCGCGTGCGGCGAGCTCGAGCGCGTCCTCGACCTGCCCGTCGCGCAAGTATGCGGCCAGGAGGCGCGACCGCACCCCCGGGTCGCCGGCGGGCGCGTACGCGCGGTTGCCGCGCTCGAGCCAGGCGAGCGCCTCGCGCTCGCGCCCGGCCTGCTCCAGCGCCTCTGCGATCCGCTCGAACTGATGCGGTGACGACAGGTCGCGCGAGAGCACCTCCACCAGCTCGTCGACGCTCCCACCGGCGCGCGCGAGCCCCTCGCGCAGGAACGTGACCCGGAAGCGACGGGAATCCCACGACCTCCCGAAGGGAGTGCGGGTAGGAGGCAGCGACGGGAGCGCGTCCCACTCGGGCGCGACGCGCTCCCGGAACGCGGCGAGCCCCTCGTCCCCGAGGACGTCGGCGTAGCGCATCCGCGCGTGGAGGAACCATTTCCGATCCGAGTCGTCGGTGAGCGCCCACTCGCCGAGGCGCGCGCCCAGCGCGCGGGCGTCGGGGCGCGCGGCGAGGCAGGCGTCGTGGTGGAGCGCCTTGAGGCGGTCGGCGACCGTCGCCACGTACCCGCCCGAGTCGTCGATCGCCCGGTCGGCGGTGTCGATCCGCTTCATGCAGTGCTCCGCCAGCGCGACGACCGCCTCGGCGTGACCCGCCTCGAGCAGCGCCTCGAGCAGGTCGAGCGCCGCGTCCGCCTGCTGGGCGTACCGGCGAGCATAGCGCCGGTCGTAGCTGCGCTTGGTGACGCGGAGCTGCGCGGTCAGCTCCTTCTTCAGCTTCTTGACGTCGAGCGCGCCCGACGCGGCCTCGGCCTCGGCCTCAGCGCGAGGCGGAGCTGCGGATCGCGGCGCGCGAGCGCGGTGAGGCGCCGAGCGAGCTCCGCCCGGTCGAGCGACTCGAGGTAGCGAGCGAGCTGGTCCTCGGCCACGGCCGCATTCTGCGCCGCCGGAGCGCCGGTCGTCGCCGCGAGGGCGGCGCCGGGCCTCCCGTCAGCTCGCCGTCAGGTCGGAGAGGTCGACGGCGTTCCAGTGCTCGACGATCTTGCCGTCGGCGTAGCGCACGAAGTCCATGACGCGGATCGTCCCGGTCCTGCCGCTCGGCGGGATGCCGAAGAGCTCGCGCACGCGCGTGCCGGCGAAGGTCTTGTACGTGGCGACGAGGTCGCCCTCGGCGACCATGTGCACGATCTTCGCGTCGTGGTCGGGGAGCGCCTCGCGGATCGCGCCGAGGATCGCCCGGACGCCGCCCGGCCCGGCGGGCAGCCCCGGAGAGGCGGAGTGGTCGACGACCCTCCGGACACGTCTCCGCATCGGCGCGCTCGGGGCCGCGAGCGGGGCGAAGTGTGGTTCTACAAGTCCGGAAGCGGTCCGAGCCGCGGACGTCGTCGATCTCGAGCGCCTCTGCCTCCTGAGGACGATCACGAGCGGAGCGCAGCTTTGAGCGCCCACGTCGGCTCGTTGGAGCAAGTCCGGGCGGTCGGCGTCACCTCAGCTCAGACACACGAGACAACGTGTCGGCTCGGCGCCAACCGCCTGCCCCGCCCAGGCTGCGATCTTGAGCTCGTCGTCGGCGCACACTTTGATATCCGGGCCCGTCCAGGGTCCTCCTCGCGTCGGCTGCCCGGTGATCGTGCGGCAGGTCGCGCGGTGGAGGATGAGGTGGTTCGGTCGCGGGCTCCGTGCTGCTGCTTGACGTATTCGAGCCGCTGCTTCGTCAGCGCGACCTGGCGCGCTCCAACGCGAGCACGCCGACTGCCGTCACCGCAGCGGCGCCTGCAGCGATGCCCGTAACGATCGTCAGCCAGTGGATCTGGCCTACACCTCCTCGAAGCCGTGCTGGTCGAACTTCAGCGTTCGTGCGTTCTCGGTCACCGTGCGCACGACGTCGTCGGGGAAGCCCCCCTCGCGCGTCGCGGTGATCTCGATCCGCACCTCGACCTCGGCGTCGGCGAGCCCCACGAGGTGCTTCACCACCTCGTCGGCCACCTGTCCGGCGTCGCGACTCATCCGCACGGGATCGATAGAGACGGCGCCGTAGAAGCGACCCGGAGGAGCCGGGCCGGCCTCGGCCGGAGCCTCGCCGACCTCGACCGTGGGCACGCCCATCGACTCGGCGCTTGCGATCCCTCCGGCGCCGGTCACGACCTGCCGCAGCTGCTCGCGCGCAACCTCGGGCTTGACGACCACGCTCGCGCCGTCGATCCGCACGACGACCTGCTCGCCGGCGCGCAGCCCTACGTACCGGCCCTTCGCCTCGTCAAAGGCGTCGGCGTAGGCGAACGTCTCCTGCTCCCAGGTCGTCGAGGCGACGCCGTTCTCGATCGCGCGCGCCAGCACCGTGCTGTCACGCAGGCGCGGCAGGTAGAGGTACTGCGCGAAGTACGACCAGAGCTTGAGGGTCGAGACGTGGTCTCCCTGCCACAGCGGCACCCCGTCGAGGTTCATGCGCAGCCGCACGCCCGAGTACTCGACGATCAGCGCCTCCTCGCCCCCGAGCTTCCGCGAGACCCGCACCGGAATGGGATCGGAGCCCGTCACGCGGATCGCCTCCCACTCGACCTCGGGCGAGCCGGCCTTCTGCGTCGGCACGAGCGTCCACACGAAGGTCTCGTCGATCCGCTGGGCAACGGTGAGGTCGAAGTGCTCGACCTGGCTACGGGCCTGGCGGCGACCGAGCTCGTCGAGGTTGAGCTCGGCGGCCTCGTCGCTCACCGACTTCCACGCGAGGTAGAAGCGGGCGGCCTCGCGCAGCTCCTCCAAGCGTGTCTTGTCCGGCGCGACGAAGACGAGCATGTTGCGGTTCGTCCGCGTCCCGCCGGCGCGCTCGGCCAGGATGCGCTCCGCCAGCTCGCGCGCCGGCGTCTGCTCCGTTCCCGAGGCGTGCGGGAACTCCGGCCCGAGGACGACGAGGCGCGCGACCGGCTCGTCGGGCACCTCGGTCGGCCCGCGCGGCGCCCAGTGGACGCCCGCGAAGTCGCCGCGCTCCCTGACCGCGCCCAGCCGGCGCCGGATCTCCTCGTCCGCGTGCTCTTCGAGGAAGCGGGACTGAGCGCGGTCGGTCGCGGTGCGGCTGATCGTCTGGCCGAGCGAGTACCAGTACTGGCCCTTGTCCTCGACGAGGTACATCGCGCGCGTCGCGAGGCGCCGCAGGGCGTCGCCGAACACCGCCGGCGACTCGCCCGGCTGGACGCAGCCGAGCTTGATCGTGCGGTCGTCGATGCCCTTGTTCTGGAGGTGGAGCGTCGGCGCCGAGCCGAGGTAGATCGTGCGGGCGACGCGCCGGGCCGCGCTCAGGCGCCCGAAGCCCGGGTTCTCGCGGTCGAGCTGAAGCGGCAGCGCGTTCTCCCCGTCGACGTCTGCTGCGATGACCGGTGTCCACCCCTCCTCGAGGTAGCGCGTGAGCTCGGCGACCACCGCCGAGGCGTCCATCGGCACCGAGGCGGGCATGATCATGAGCGAGCTGTCGCCGCGCTCCCAGAGCTCGTGGATCACCGCCGCCATCAGCCGCAGCACCCCGCGCGTGCGCTGGAACTTCTCGAGCGTCGACCAGTCGGTGAAGAGCTTGTCGAAGAGCTCCGGGTGGATCGGGTAGGCGGACGCGAGCCGCCGCCGGTAGTCGCCCTCCTTCACCCCCAGCGGGAACTCGGCCGCGTGCTTGAGGTACAGCTCGGCGAACGCGTTGACGACGGCGTCGCGCTCGCGGGCGAGCTCGGCGGGCACCTCCTCGAAGAGCCGCCGACGGACGATCTCGAAGCCCTCCTCCGGTGAGGCCGGCTTCCACGATGCCTCCTGGCGGAAGATGACGTTCGAGAGCCGGTCGAGCGCCGCCTTCCCCGCCTCGCCGCCCACCTCGATGTCCGAGGCGGGGATGGAGACGACGAGCATCGCGTTCTTGACGCTCTTGACGGCGTCCGAGAGCGCCTGGGCGAAGGTCATCTGCGTGTCGAAGCTGCCGGCGGGGAGGTCGTCGCGGCCGTAGAGCTGGCGGGCGTACGCCACCCACTCGTCGATGAGCACGAGGCACGGTGCGTGCCGCTCGAGCAGCGCGATCAGGCGCTCGCCCGGGTTCGTGCTCGCCTCGTCGGCCTGCGCCACGAGCGCGTAGCCCTCGGCGCCGCCGAGCTGCCAGGCGAGCTCGCCCCAGAGCGTGCGCACGAGCGTGCCGTCGTCCTTGCGCCTGGGCGTGCCGGGGTCGAGCATCGTGCCGACGAGGACCGCGCTGCGCGCCTGAGGCGGCGCGCCCAGGCCGGCTTCGGCCAGCATCTCCTCGACGCCGGGCAGCGTCGCCGGGTCGTAGCCGCCGGCGAGGTGGAGGAGCGCGATCAGCGAGTGCGTCTTGCCGCCGCCGAAGTTCGTCTGGAGCTGGACGACCGGGTCGCCGCCCTCCCCGCGCAGCCGGCGGGTGGCGTTCAGGAGCAGGTCGCGCAGCCCTCGGTGAGGAAGGTGCGGCGGAAGAACTCCTCCGGGCGGCCGTACTCGTCTTCTGCCTCGTCGCGCCACACCTGGTGCAGGTCGGCGGCGAACTCCGCCTGCTGGTAGCGGCCCGGAGGCGACGTCGGGATGGGGCGTGACGACCTCCCGCCAGGGCTTGAGGTTCCCGCTCGGCATCCCCTCGAGCGGCTGCGCCGCCTTGCGGCGGACCACGCGCCGGGCCTCCTCCGCGTACCGGCGCCGCTGGAGGTCGTGCTTCATGCGGCCGATCTCGCTCGCCTCCTCGCCGGCGTTCACGGCGAGCAGCAGCCGCTCGGCGCTGTCGAGCGCGCGGTAGGCGTCGTCGGAGGAGAAGAGCTCCTGGTGCGCCCACCGGTTGCGCGCGTCGATCAGCTCCGAGACGTAGTTTCGCTCCATGCGCCCGAGCGTCCGCTCGAAGACGTCGCGCCAGGTCGCCGCCATCGTCCGAAGCAGAAACTGGACGTCGCTCTTCGACCTTGTCCCGTCGCCGGGCACCGCGTTCTCCCAGTCCGCGCCGTACCTGAGGCCGCACTCGCGCTCGACGAACGGGGCGAGCCCCTGCGCGAGGAGGGCGAGCGCCTTGCCGACCCGCTCGTTGTTCGTGTCGGCCATCAGCGAAGCGCCTCCCCGGCGACACGGGCGACCCGGGCGGCGATCTCGACGGGCGAGCGAGCAGTCGTCGCGTCTGCATCCGCCAGATCGCCGACGTAGCGTCCGGTGATCGCCCATGCTCTGGCCTCCCGCAGCCAGCGGCCAGGCGCGGGCCCAGCCTCACGCTGCCCGCTCATACACCACCTTGCCCTCCCGCAGCGGCCAGTAGTGGAACGAGCCGACGACGTCCTTGCGCCGCTCGATCTCGTCGGGATCGGTGACGAAGACATCGATCGGCACGGGCGCGTCGATCGAGAAACGGATCGATCCCATCAGCGCCCGCTTCTCGGCCGGATCGACGTGCGGGAGCACGACGAGCAGGTCGATGTCCGAGTCCGGCCCCTCCTCGCAGCGGGCGAGCGAGCCGAAGAGGATGATCTGGAGCGGGTCGCAGGCGCGGACGACCTCCTCGATCACCTGGGGCAGCCACTCGGCGAGCGTGCGCCCGTCGTAGCGCGCCGTGCCGTCCGCGACCTCGTAGACGACCTGATGCGGGGTCGCCATCAGAGCATCGTCTCCTGCGCGGGCGCGCCGCTCGCGAGCCGGGCGATCTCCGGCCAGGCGACGACGAGCGCGTTGTAGGCGAGCGCCTCCTGCGCGAAGCCCTTGCGCTCGCGAGGTCGTGTACAGGCGGTAGGCGAGCTCGCGCGCGACCTCGCCGAGGCCACCGAGCCGGCGCAGGAGCTCCGCCGCCGCCGCCTCCCCGCCCGTCTCCAGCCGGCGGGCGAGGTGGTGCGTCGCCTCCCACACGGTCGGGCGGCGGTCGGCGGCCGGGTCCCAGCCCTCGGGAAGCTCGTCGCGGCGCAGGAGGCGCACCTTGCCCGCCCGCGCGACGAGGATGCCCGCCTCCTCGAGCCCGCCCGTGGAGGTGTCCTTGGCGCGGGCGAGCACGTCCGCCTCGCCGTACGGCCCCTCCGCGAAGCCCCGCTGCTCGAACCAGGCGACGGCGAAGCGCGTGTCCGCGTCGAAGTCGCCCTCCTGCTCGGCGAGGATCTCGTCGAGCGTCTGGTTGATGAGCGCGAGCGCGCTTCTGACGGTCATCTGCGAGCCGTCCGCCTCGAGCACCTTCGCGTAACGGGAGAAGACCGCCATCCCCGGCCCGATCGCCGCCTGCGCGAGGTCGACGGGGGCGATGTTCCCGTGCTGGAGCTGCTGAGCGCTGCGGGAAGCTCGGCCCGGAGCGCGTTCACGAGCTCGCGGCGGGTGGCGATCGGCGCGTCGGCGGGCCGCGGGCGGCAGGCGAGCACGATCGAGGAGGCGAGGATGTTCGTCCCCATCGTGACCCTGCTTGTCCGCTCCGTGCGCATCGGCCAGGTGCCCGTGACCGCGAAGCCGGTCTCGAGGAGCCCGGTGAGCATCGTCTCCCAGCCCGTCGAGGTGAGCGCCCCGTCGCGGGACTCCGCCTGCTTGAAGGCGTAGAAGAGCGTCAGCGGGTACTGGAGATGGTGCGCCTCGCGCATCCGCTCGAACGCCCGCCGCAAGCCCTCCTCGAAGAAGCGTTCCGCGCGCTCGCGGTCGCCGTCGAAGCGGTACGGGGTCGCGACGAGCTCCTGGCTCTTCGGCGTCAGCAGGGTGCTGAAGAGATCGGGGTAGATCGAGCCGAGCGAGCGCCGCAGCCAGACGTAGAAGAAGTCCGACAGGTCGGCGTAGCCGATGTTGTCGTAGTAGGGCGGATCGGTAGCAACCAGCGGACGGCCGACCCCGTTCACAGCCGCTGTTGCGTCGAGCTGCTGCGCCCGACCATCACCCAAAGCCGGATGCGCATCGAGAACCCTCGCGACCCACTCGACGGCGGCTCCGACGTTGGCCGTCGACTCGCTGAAGACATTCCCCTCGGCGTAGTCCCACGTCATCGGAATCGCCTGACGGGCGAAGGCGTGGGCAATGAAGCCCCCTGGCTGCCATGTCGCGATGGTGCTCCAGTAGTCGGCGCACTTGTCGAGCGCGAATGCGAGGTACGTCGCGACCGCGTCCGCGTACGCCTCGTCGCCGCCGTCGGCGAGCACGCGCTCGCGGGCCTCGCCGACGAGGTCGCTGAACGTCGTCAGCGCCACGAGCTGCCGCGGCGTGAAGAGATCGCGATACCTCTTGAGCCCGTACAGCGTGCACCAGATCGCACGAGGCTCGTACGGAAGCTCTTCCTCGGGTCCCCATTGCGGTTCCGCCGACTCAGCTACCTCAACGTGCTCCACGTCCGGAGGGAGATAGACGCGCTGACGATCACCTTCCGCGACAACTGCCATGAGCTGAGCGCCCATGTGCCCGGCCATGCCTTCGCCTTTGATGTAGTCGTCGCTCGCCGTCTGACCGCAGACGAGGCAGCGAAACGTCGCTCCGCGCCCGACCTTCGGCGCCTCCGGCGCGTCCTTCCCCTGGCGCACCTCGAACCGCACGCGCCCGTCCTCGACGATCGGCTCGACGTGCCACTCCTTGCCCTTCTTCGTCGACAGCGCGAACGAGCGGACGAGCGGCATCTCGGCGCCGCAGGCCGGGTTGGGGCATCTCACCGTGCGCGCCCACAGCCAGGCGATCACGGTCGCCTCGCCGCCGTCGGGAAGCTTCGCCTTCGGGTACAGGTGGCCGATGCGCTCGAAGGCGCGGTCGCGCATCCAGCGGCCGTAGTAGCGGATGTCCTCGGCGAGCCCCTGCGCGCCCGTCCAGCTCGCCCCGTGCCCGAGCTTCGCCCGCGCCTCCGGGTTGACCGGCGGCTTGCCGGCGAACTTCGGCGGGATCTCGATCAGCGCCTTCGTGATCAGCACGGCCACGGGGTTGAGGTCGCTCGCGTGCGCCTCCAAACCGAGCCGCTGCGCCTCCAGGGGGATCGAGCCCCCGCCGCAGAAGGGGTCGAGCACGGGTGGCGGGTTGCCGCCCGTCGCCTTGCGGATCTCCTCGCGCGCCGCCTCGAGCACGGTCTCGTTGGTGGTGTTCTCCCACTTGACGAGCTCCTCGATCAGCCGGAAGAGCCGCTGGCGCTCTGCCTCCTGCTCCGCCTCGGTGGGAAAGAGGTCGGGCCGCGACGAGGGGTCGTCCACGATCGAGGCGAACAGCACGGCCCGGCAGGCCGCGAGCGGCCGCCGCGCCCACCACAGGTGGAGCGTCGAGGGGTGTCCGTGGCGGATCGACTTCTCGCGCGCCGACTCGCGGTTGATCGCCTCGAGCGGCAGCGCGACCTCGATCAGCTTCTTGCGATCCGTCATGCGCGAGCCTCGGCGAGCTTGGAGAGGCGGTGCAGACAGCGCCGGAGGCTGTCCGCGTTCGCCGCGGCTTCTTGTGGCCTCCACGGTCCGAGCACGAACTCGGTGAGACGAGCGACGTATGCACCGCCCACTCGCCGGCCCGAGCGCGGGAGCGGCACGAGGTCGGAACGGATGTCGCTCTTGGCGGACGTGCGTGCCAGATCGACCACGAGCTGTTTCGGGTCGTCCACGTCTTCCGGAGAGCGGGGGAGCGAGGCTACACGAACGCCGAGGAACCGCGCGAAGCGCTCGCGGTCGGCGAGCAGCCAGGTCTCAGCGGCTCGCACCGCGATCCGAAAGCACATGGACGATGCCGGCTGCGGAAGCCAGCGCGCACGAGCCGGCGGAGCGCAATCGGCGTCGCGGTCGAGATCGACTAGGACGAACCACGGCGAGTGCTCCGCTGCCGCGTTGTAGCCGCGGAGCTTGCGGAGCAGCGCCGCCTTGCCTGCCTTCCCGTAGACGTCGGCCAGCTCGGCGCCCACCTCGGCGACTAGACGCCTCGCTACGGCCTCGTCGAAGATCCCCTCGACCGCTCCCGTCATCACGAGGCTCATCGACCTATCCCGGAAACAGCGCAAGCTGCTCGAGATTGCGCGGGCTCGTCTTCGGAATCACGGCCTCCGGCAGGGTGAGGCCCCCTGCGAGCAGGAGCCGGATCTCCTCGAATGCAGAAGCAGGCTTGACGCTCGTGCCCTCGGCCTCCGTGATCAGGAGCAGCGTCTCGTGGAGGCCAATGCCCTCGCCGGCAAGCAGCTCGGGTGAGTGGGTCGAGATCAGGATCTGGCGTCCGGACCGGCGTTGCAGGCGGAAGAGCATCTCCGGAATCCGGCGCACGACCTCCGGATGGAGCGACAGCTCCGGCTCCTCGAGCAGGAGCGGCCCGCCTTCCTCGAGCACCGCCCAGAGAAGGCCGAAGAGGCGGAGGGTACCGTCGGAAAGATCCTGCTCGGTCTGCCAGGCGCCCTGCGGCCGCCAGTGCTGGTAGCGACCCTTCAAGTGCCAGGCTCCGCGATTGTCCGGCTCGGGGCGAAGCTCCTGGAGCTGGGGCACAGCCACCTTCGCCACCTTGAGAATCTGGCGGAGGTAGCTGTCCCGCTTCTTCTTCGGCGTCGTCCCCACCTGCTCCAGGAAGTCGCCGCCGAAGGGGTCCTTCGGGCGCCCGGCCGAGCGATCGGGCTCGCGGATGAGCTGGGGGACGATGTGCAGGTAGCGGACGGAGGCGAAGAAGTCGGCGAGCTCGCGGAACTCGCGGTTGACGTTGACCTGCTCGAGGGAGGTCTGCGTTCGCCGCTCGGGGTCGGACTCGTCTTCGTCACGGGGTCTCGCGTGGATCTCCCGTCCCCTGTGGGTCACCCGCTCGCGTTTGAGAAGCGCCCGCCTCTTCGCATCCTGGGTGAAGCTGAGCTCGTAGGTCCAGCGGTCGGGATCGTCGTCCGAGCCGACGCTGACGGCGATCGAGACGTCCGGCTGCCTCCGGGCCGCGAGCGAGCGGATGCGGGAGACTCCGCCGCGCCGGTCGACCGCCGCCTGAAGACCTCCTCCGATAGCGCCGAGATCGCGGAGGAACCGGAACACGTCGAGGAAGTTCGACTTCCCGGACGCGTTCGGGCCGACGAGGAACACGCGTTGCGCGAGCTCCACCTCCACAGCCTTGAAGTTCCTCCAGTTCTCGAGGCGCACGCGCGTGAAGCGGAGGTTCTGACGGGAAACGGCGCTCACGCAGAGACCCTAGCCTTGTGCGCAGCGGGCTTCCCGCGTGCCGACGCGCGGTCGATCGCCTCGAGCGGCAGCACGACCTCGATCGGCTTCTTCCGATACGGCTCACTCATGCGTCTCCATCCCTAGCATCGACGATCTCCTCACGTCCACGACGACCGCGAAGCCGCTGAGACATATATACGATCGCGATCATAACTTTTTCGCTCTCGATCATATTTACTGCTCGCGGTCATACCACGAGCCCTTCCCCCGTCCATGGCGCGTGAGTGACCCCTTCTCGACGAGCGCGGCCAGGAGCCGGGATGCCTGCTGGGGGCTCAGCTTGCACAGCTCGACCACCTCGCGGCGCGTGATTCTGCCGTGCGCGTCCACGTACTGGAGGATCATCTGCTCCTGCCGAAGTGGCTCGAAGCCCCGCAGTCGCACGTACGCGGCTCGCTCTCCGAGACGCTGGTAGGTCGACGCCGAGAGCTGGTACGAGCGGCCTTTCCGCTCTCCCCGCGCCTCGACGAGACCGGCTTCGACGAGGCGGTTGAGCGTCGCGCGAGCGTCACTCGGGGGCTTCTGGACGAGAGCTGCGGCGTCGGCGGTCGTGAGCTGACGCTCGATGCGCACCGCGTTCAGGACGAGGAGCTCGTCGAGGTCCAGAGGACGCCCCGCTTGGCTCTCCTCGGCGACCAGCCGGACGAACTCGAGGCTCGCCGGTCCTCCGTGGAGGACGAGCACGACATCGGTCGGAGTGCTCCGCTCGTACGAGGGAGCGGGCCGACCGTTCCGGAGCTGCTCGACGAAGATCGTGTCGACGCCGCGAGCCGTGCGCTCGACGAGACCGGCACGCTTGAAGCTCTCGGCAAGCAGCGGGTTTCGCGGACGCGGGGGCGTCACGAGCAGGTTGTCGAGGCGCACACCCTCGGGCAGTCCGCCCGGATTCGAGATCTCGATCCGGTCCGAGTGCCACTGGACGTGGACAGCTCCGAGGCGCGTGAAGTCCCGGTGGATGAGCGCGTTCGCGACCGCCTCCCGAAAGGCCGGCTCCGGGTAGTCGGGGACGCCCACCCGCAGGAGCCCGACGAGCACCTCCTGCTCGCGGTTCCGCGCGCGGAAGCGCTGAAGCAACTCCTCCATCACGCGGAGGAGCGGCCACCGGAAGATGTCGTTCGTCGAGACTCGCGTCCCGTCGAAGACTTGGAACGCGACCTCGTGCGTCGGAAGCAGCCGAAAGAGGGCCTCCTCGCGGCCGAAGAGCAAAAGTCCGAGGATCCTGATCCCCTGCACCTCGTGATTCGCCTCGACTGCGCCAAGCGCCTTCGCAAGCTCGACGTCGGGAAGGTCGACCAGGTCCGCGTCTCCCCGCCCCCGACTCTCCCTGATCGCGCGCCGATAGCGCTCGAACTCGAGCGGATCGAGATCCTCCCAGCGCGCGTCGGGAACGACGACAGCGGAGTAGTCGAGCGCTCCGCGGTCGGCGATGCGCGCCTGCATCTCGTGGAAGTGGAAGGGCAGACACTCGGGCGTCCCGCGACCGCCGATCGCCCGCCGCTTGTAGACGCCGCTGCGGGTTCCCACCGGCGCCGTCGATGCGGGCACCTCGATGACGAGGACTTCCAAGGAGTCGAGCGGGATCAGCTCGGCGCGGCACGCGAGCGAGGGGACCGTGTTGTTCGCGATCACCGCCTGCACGCGAAGCGGGTCGGTGCGGCCCCCATGCCGAGCTCGCGCGCCGCTCACCGTTCCGTCGTCCTCGACACCGACGAGGATCCAGCCGGAGTCGGTCCCGGGGCGGTTCGCCATGCAGACGGCCTCGTCGATCAAGTCGCTGTCGCTGAGCATTCCGCTGCGCTCGCCCTTGAACTCGACGTCGAGGCTCTCGCCTCCCTCGATCAGCTCTCGCAACCGCTCCGGCGTCATGCGGGCGGAGCTCCACGCGCGAACAGCTCGTCCCAGCGGTAGCTCGCGCACGTCATGTCGAAGTAGGTCTCCTCGGGGCCGAGGAACGGCTGCCGCAGGTAGCGGACCTCCGTCTCGCATCATCCTCGCCTACCTCGACGAGCGCGAGGATGAAGTGGTCGGGCTTGTTGAGCGAGGTGAGGATCTCGCTCTTCGTGATCGTGAACTCCTTCGCGCCCGCGATGCGCCCCTTGACCTCGATGAAGAAGAGCGGGCCGCCGTAGCCGTCGGCGCGTGAGAGGATGTCGTAGCCCGGGTTGGTGCGGGGCATCTCGACCGGATGGCGGCCGAGCGCACGCTCGGCCGCGAGCACCGCCTCGACGGCGAGGCGCTCGACCCGCTCGGTCTCGCGGGCGTGCACTCCCGGCTGGACCGTGCGCTCGCCGCGCAGGCGCTCGAGCAGGCCACGCGGGATGACGAGCGCGCCGCCGACGATCACGGGCGGCAGCGGCGAGAGCTGGCGCTCCTGGTCGAGCTCGGTCATCCGCCGCTTGAGCCGGGCCTCGAGCTCGTCCGCGCGCTGGCGGGCACGGCCCGAGTTGAGGCCTCCGCGCGGCTGCTTGCCGGCGAGCTCCTGCTCCTTCAGCTCGTTCGCGCGGTTGTCCCAGTACTGGATCTCCTGCGTCAGGCGGCGGTGCACGGCTTCCTTCGTCAGATCGACGCGGGTCTCGGTGAGTCTGCGCACCTCCTCGAGATGCTCGGGGACGGCGTGGGTGATGGCATAGTCGAGCCCAGCCGCCTCGACGCCCCGCGAGAGCCACTCCTCCTCGACGAGGCCGCGGACGAGCTCTGCCTCCTCCGGCTCGAGCGGTCGGTAGTCGAGGTACGGCGCGTAGCCCGCAAGCCGCGGCTCCCAGTCCTGCGTCAGCTCCACGAACTGGAGCCGCTTGGAGACGACCTGGCGGCTGCCGCCAGCGAGCTCGCGCGCGTTCTGGATCGCGTGCTCGACGTAGACGAGCGCCCTCGGCTCCTCGCTCTCGTCTGCCTCCGCGACCAGGATCGTCCCCTGCTTGAGCAGCGGCCGGTAGCGCTCGAGCACGAGGTCGACGGTGGCGTCGAGCAGCGGATGGCCGGGAGCGATGAGCTGCGCCTGGGTCTCGCCCGGGGGCGCCAGCAGCGACTTCTCGAACGTCACCCTCGTGTAGCGAGGGACGATAGGTGTTCCCGCGCCGAGCGTCTTGCCACGGTTTCGAATCTCCGCCGGGACGTTCGTGATCTCGTAGCGACCGGGCTCGCGCTTGGAGATCTGCCCACCCAGCAGCCTGAAGGCCTCGAGGAAGAAGGAGCGGATGTAGTGCGGCTGGAGCTTCCGCGCCTCGGCCTCCTCCATCTGTCGGCGGATCTCGTCGACGTCGGTGGCGCTCATCATCTCCGAGAGCAGGGCCCGCTCCTTGAGCGCCGCCTTGAGCTTCTCACCGACGGCTTCGTCGACGACCTGCTCCAGGCGCGCCCGCACCTCCGGCTGGTCGCCGTAGCGGACGGCCTCGATCAGGAGGTCGCGGAGGGGGTCCTCGAAGAGCTGGTCGCCGATGACGTCGAAGACCCGGCCGCCGAGCTCTCTCGACTGCTCGCCGAGCTTCTCGAGCAGCCGCTGGAAGACGAGCCCTTCACGGGTCTCGTGGGCGACGAGGTTCCACATGTGGCAGACCTCGGTCTGGCCGATGCGGTGGATACGCCCGAAGCGCTGCTCGATGCGGTTCGGGTTCCAGGGCAGGTCGTAGTTGACGAGCAGGTGGGCGCGCTGGAGGTTGACGCCCTCGCCGGCGGCGTCGGTGGCGACGAGCACGAAGACATCCGGCTGCTGGAGGAACGCCTCCTGCGCCTCGCGGCGCAGCTCGCGGCGCAGGCCGCCGTGGATCTCGACGACGGCCTCGGATCTCCCGAGCAGCGTGCGGATCCTCTCCGCCAGGTAGTTGAGGGTGTCTCGGTGCTCGGAGAAGACGATGAGCTTACGGCGCACGCCCGACTCGTCGAACATCTCCGCCTCGCCGTCCTGGAGCAGCTCGGCGAGCCGGGTCCACTTCGTATCCGTCCCCGACAGCCGCACCTCTTTGGCCAGCGCCTCGAGGTCGCGCAGGGTCTCGATCTCCCGCTCGAGCTCGGCGATCGTCTTCGCGGCCGAGGCGAGATCGACGACTTCTTCCTCGAGCTCCTCGAGCTCGCCTTCGGGAAGGTCGTCGATGTCCTCCGGCGCCTCCAGGCCTTCGGTCAAATCGAGCTCTGCCTTCTGACCCCGCCGCCCCAGGCGCTCCTCATTGAGACGAGTCTCCAGGCGCTCGCGGCGACGGCGAAGCGACTGGTAGATCGCCTCCGGCGAGGATGCAAGCCGGCGCTGGAGCACGGTGAGCGCGAAACCGACGACGTTGCCGCGGCGCCCCTCGCCTTCTGCCTTCAGCCGGTCGGCGCGGTTCATCTCCTCGCGCACGTACTCGGTGACGGCGTGGTAGAGGCGAGCCTCGAGCGGCGACAGCGAGTACTGCACGGTGTAGGCGCGGCGCTCGGGGAAGAGCGGCTTGCCCTCGAACGTGAGCAGCTCCTCTTTGACCATGCGCCGCATGAGACCCTGGGCATCGAGCGGCCGGCCGCCCTTGCGCGGCTTGCCCTCGAAGCGATCCGGGTCGATCAGAGCCATGAAGAGCTGGAAGTCCTCCGGCTTGCCGGAGTGAGGCGTCGCCGTCATCAGTAGGAGATGCCGCGTGATCCTCCCCAGCAGCTCGCCGAGCTGGTAGCGGCGCGTCTTCTTCACCTCGTAGCCGAAGAAGTGGGCCGACATCTTGTGCGCCTCGTCCACGACGATCAGGTCCCAGTCGGTCTGCTCGAGCTTGGCCTGGATGTCGTCGTTGCGCGAGAGCTGATCGAGGCGGGCGATGACGAGGTTGCGCTCTGCGAACGGGTTACCACTGCGCGACGCCTCGATCTCGTGGCGGGTGACGATGTCGAAGTCGAGGCCGAGCTTGAGCGCGAGCTCGTCCTGCCACTGCTCCACGAGGCTGCCCGGCGGGACGATCAGGCAGCGGCGGACGTCGCCGCGAATCATCAGCTCCTTGATCAGGAGGCCGGCCATGATCGTCTTGCCCGCTCCGGGGTCATCGGCGAGCAGGAAGCGCAGCGGCTGGCGCGGCAGCATCTCCCCGTACACGGCGCGGATCTGGTGCGGCAGCGGCTCGAGGTTCGACGTGTGCACCGCGAGGTAGGGGTCGAACAGGTGCGCGAGACGGATGCGCAGCGCCTCCGAGGCGAGGCGGAAGAGCTTGGCGTCCGCGTCGAAGCTCCAGGCACGGCCCGGCTCCTCGATCTCGAGGCGCGCTTCGTCGGGGCGGTAGAGGAGCTCGTGATCCACGCGGCCCTCGTCGTCGCGGTAGGTGAGCGTGAGCGCCTGCGTTCCGTGCCACTCGGTCGCGACCACGGTCACGGCACGGTCGGGGAGGACACCGGCGACGCGGGCGCCGGGAGTGAGGTCTTCGAGGGTAGTCGGTACCGGCTCGAAGCCACTCTTCAAGACCGAGCCTCCGACTCCAGTCTCCGCAGACGCTCGACCAGATGATCGAGTCTCGTCATGAGAACGGCTCGAACAGCAGCGTCATCGAACGAACACCCTTCGCGGGCTTCCTTTGCCTGACGTCTCAGCCGGTAGCCGAACTCGCTACCGCGCTGCCGTTGCTGCGTGCGCGAGAGGCCTTCGAACTCGTCAACCGTCTCCACGAGCGGTCGGAGAAGCTCATGGATCCGGAGGCTGTCCACGTGAGAGATGGCAGCGGGATCTGCCCACACCGGCACTGCTCCATGCTTCCGCTTCCTCGCTTCGCGCGACTCTCTGTCCCAGTTGAGCCTTGCCACGTCAGCCCACCCCGCGAGCGGGCTCGGCGGCTAACGCGAAGGCGTACAGCCGCCACTGCATCGCCGTCGGGGAGACGTCGAAGCGGCGGGCGCAGGCGGCGACCGCCTCGGCGGGCGTGTGGCTCTGGGCGACGAGCTCCGCCCACGCCTCCCGCACAGCGGGCTCCGGCATGAGGAGCTCGGCGGCGAAGACGTTCGCCTCGCGCTCGAGCACACGATCCGACGCGTCGGTCAGGTCGACCGGGCGGCAGTAGGAGGGCGCGGGCGAGGCGCGCGGCCCTCGAGGCAGTGGCAGACCCAGTGGCCGATCTCGTGCGCGATCGTGAAGCGGAAGCGGCGAAGCGGCGGCGTGTCGCGGCCGATCGCCTTCTCGCGCGCGTTCAGGACGATCCGCCGCTCGGCGGGCAGGAGCATCCCCGAGCAGTCGAGGTCCCAGGCCTCCTCGACGCGGAGGCCGAGGAGGTCCTCCGCGATCGCCTCCACCGGCACCGGCAGCTCGGGGCCGCCGAAGGTGGCGAGGTAGCGCTCGCGGACGGCGTGCGCGCGCGGATCCTCGTATGTCGCCACAGGCATGCGCATCTTCTCCGTTCAGGCGCTGCCTGTAAAGAGCCTGTCCACCTCGTCCGGCCCCAAGTCCGGCTGGTCCGCAGCAACGGCCCCCCGGCGCGTGGCGAGCGCGAAGCCCTCATCGGCGCGGCGGTGGGCGGGCGCGGCGGTGGGCGGCGGGGGCTGGAACGCCGCCGCGAGCGCACGCGCGTTCGCCCGCAGGACCTCGGAGAGCGCGTCCCACACGCTCGCGTCGACGGGCTCGGGATCGAGAAGCCCGGTCTCCAGCCGGTGGTAGTAGCCGGCCACCCATCGTGCATCGAGGACATGGTCGTCTCGGCCACCGCTTGATCTTACGACTGTGCCCTCAGCAGGCACGGAGCTTCACGCAGACCCGCCGGATCGGGACGAGGAAGTTGATGTCCCGGCCCTCGTACCCGGAGACCACGACGCCCACTACGTGGCCGTCCTCAGTGAGCGCGGGCCCGCCGGAGCTCCCGGGATTCGCGGGCGCGTCCGTCTGGATCTCGTCGTAGGCGACCCGGGAGACGACCCCGCGCGTCAGCGTCCCCTCGTAGCCGAGCGGGGAGCCGAAGAGGACGAGCGTCGCTCCGATCCGCGGGAGCGTCGTCACCGGCTGCTGCCAGAGCGCGCGCCCGATCAGGCGAGGGACGCGCACGGTGGCGAGGTCGTTCGTCGCGTCCACCTCCACTACCTCACCTTTCCACGAGCGGTCTTGCCGGCGGACCGTGACCTCGTCGAAGCCGGAGACCACGTGGGCGGCAGTAAGCAGGATCGTGGCGGCGCCCTCCCGCCAGGCGGCGAAGCCGGTGCCGCCGCCGTCGGGGGTGTCGATAGAGAAGACGCTCGGCAGCACGCGGGCCGCGAGCGCGCCAGTTGCCTTGGTGCGCTGCTCGGCGAGCCCGAGCCGCTCCTCGAGCTCGCCGACGCTCACGTCCAGCTTCCCGATCCTCTGGTCGATGCCCTCGAGCCGCTCGGCGACGCTTGCGAGCGCCTGCTCGTTCGCCCGGGTCGCGCTTCGCTGGACGAGGAAGGAGGCGACGAGCGCGCCTGCGAGGAGCACGAGCGCGGCGACGAGCCCGAGTGCGAGGCGGCTCGGCTGGCGCTCGCCGGACGGCATTCCCGGCGCACGGACCTCGAGCGCCGAGCCGCAGGCGGCACAGAAGCGCGCCCCCGGCCGGCTCGCCGCTCCGCAGCGTGGGCAGGTCGGCGCCGCCACGGCCTACTCCGTGACCCGCGTCAGCTGCCGCTGCAGGCGTTCGACCGCCCGTACGTAGCGCGTCGCCCGGTTGCCGAACGCTTGCGAGGCCGTCCTGTACTGGCGCTCGAGGCTTCCGAAGCGGTCCTGGTCGGAGCTCGCCGCCGATGCTCCCGACCGCACGTCGTCGAGCAGCGAGTAGATGTAGGAGACGTCCCAGTAGAGGGGGTCGACGTCGACGACGTAGTCGAGGAGCGTGGCGAGGCTCGAGATGACGAGCGTGGCGTTCGAGGCGAAGCTCTCCTGCGTGTCGGTCATCCGGTTCGTGATCTGCTTCATCCGGTCGACCGCGGTGAGCAGCGGATCGACCTGCGAGAGGACGCGATCCGTCTGCTGGAGCACCGTCTTGCGCCGGGAGGAGAGGCTCTCCGACTCGCGCAGGCGCTCCTTCGTGCCCTCGAGCTCGGCTTCGGTCGTCGCAAGCCAGGCCTCGACCTGCTCCTTCTCGTCGATCGTCGCGGAGAGCTCGAGCCCGAGGAAGACGGTGGCTCCCGCCGCCAGCGCGAGCACGGCGGTGAGCGCGGCGAGCGCGACCTTCGCCCGCCGCGGCCACGGAGGCATTGGCGAGGGCTCGGGCACGGGCGCAGCGACCTCGGGCTCGCGCGGAACCTCTGCGCCGCACTGGGTGCAGAAGCGCTCCCCCGCCTCGAGTGGCGCCTCGCAGCGCGTGCAGACCCCGCTCATCGACGAAGCTCGCGCGGGCCGATGCCGCGCAGGCGGTAGATCCTGAAGCAGATGCGGCACTTGCCCTTGGCGTCGTAGACGAGGGCGTACCGCTTGCCGCTCCAGGTCGTGCCGGCGCAGGCGCTCTTGTCCCAGTAGCGGGTCTGGCCGTGGATCCAGGTGGAGTCGCGGCGCGGCCAGCCGACCATGATCACGCCCGTGCACCAGGCGCTCCGCAAGCCGGGGTAGCGGTCGAGGAGGTCGTCCTCGGCGCCGAGGTTCGTGTACCCCCAGCCGTCGGGGGTGAGCCCCGAGAGCCGGATCGGCGTGCGGTCGTAGCCCTGCGCCGCGGTCGCGCCCAGGAGCGCGGCGAGGGCGAGGATGGCGAGCATTGCCTTCATTGGCGATCCCTCCGTCGTCTCGCAGTCGAGACGAAATCCGGCTCGCGGAGACGCGTTCTTACGGGATGGACGTGGACGTAAGCGCCGTGCGCTCCCGGCGCGACTCGCCTGGAAACGGAAGGAGGCGCAGTGAATCTCGAGGAGCTCGTTCAGCTCGACGATGCCCTCGAGCACCGAGGGATCGTCGTCACCCCGCTCTTCCCCCGCCGCGACCCGGTCGCGGCCTACCTCACGCTCGACGAGGCGCCCGGCCGCGGCCTCCGCGCGACCGAGGTGGACGAGGCGGCCACCGTCCCCGAGCTCGTCGTCCGAAACCCGCTCGACGAGCGCGTCCTGCTGTACGACGGCGAGGAGCTCGTCGGCGCGAAGCAGAACCGCACTCTCAACGTGAGCGTGCTCGTTGAGCAGAAGACGACGCTCCGCATCCCCGTCTCCTGCGTCGAGCAGGGACGCTGGCGGCGCGATACGCGCGACTTCGAGGCCGCGCCGCACATCTCGAACAGCAGGCTCCGGCACCGGAAGGCCGAGGCGCTTGCCGCCCGCCCGCTCGCGCGCGGGGTCGCGCAGGGCGAGGTCTGGGACGAGGTGCGGCAGCTGAGCATGCGGATGAGCGTGGACTCACCGACCGGCGCGGCCGCCGACGTCCACCGGGCTCACGCTCACGACGTGCGCGCGCTCGAGGACGCGTTCCCGGCGGAGCCGGGCCAGTGCGGGGCGATCCTGGGGCTCGACGAGGACCTCTGCCTCGACCTCGTCTCGCGGCCGGACGCCTTCGCGCGGCTGTGGCCGAAGCTCCGCGCCGGCTACCTGCTCGACGCGCTCGATCGAGCGGCTCGACCGTCCGGCGATGACCCCGTCGGCGATCGAGTCCTTCCTCGAGGGCGTCCGCGCGGCGCTCACGACCCGGCAGCCCTCGGCCGGGCTCGGCGAGGACGTGCGCCTGCGGGGAGAGCGCGTCATCGGCTCCGGGCTCGAGCTCGAGGGCGAGGTCATCCAACTCTCGGCGTTCACGAGCGAGGACGGGGGACGCAGGCCCTTCGGTCGGATCGCGCGGCCGAGCAGCAGGCGCTGATACTCCGCTCGTGAAGGTCTGGCTCGACGACCGGCGTCCACCGCCCCCGGACCCGCAGACGTGGGTCTGGGTGCGAACGCCGGCGGAGGCGATCGCGCTGCTCGAGACGGCCGCGGTGACCGAGCTCTCGCTCGACCACGACCTCGGGCTCCTCGACGGCGAGCGCGAGGTGACGGGCTACGACGTCGTGCTCTGGCTCGAGGAGGCGGTCGCGACACGAGGCTTCGTTCCACCGGCCGAGATCCGCGTGCACTCCTCGAATCCCGCAGGCGCCGAGCGCATGGAGCGCGGGATCGCGGCGATAAGACGGCTGGCACAGGGTACGCAGACCGGTTGACGCGGGCCGGTCAGACCCTCTCGACCTCGAACAGCGTCGCTCCCGGAATCCCGTGACTCCGGTAGTGGCCCCACGTCTGCGAGAGGAGCGCGAGCATCTTGAAGCGAAACGGGAAGCGCCGGTCTTCCGCCTCCACCAGATCCCCTGGCTCGAGCCGTCCGTAAGGACGAGCACCCTGGAAGTGGTCAGTGATCCACCAACGAGGCGTCGGCACACGTGATGCGAGTGACTCCGGCATCCCCCGCGGGAGGGCGAGCTTGTTGACGCAGTGCTGATTCCCGCCGAACCGGCATCCGTCACAGACTCCGATGAAGAGGTCGGGCACCCATCCTTCCTGCCAAGCGTGGCGGGCAAGGGTCTCGTTCTCAGTGCGCAGCCGCACGACCGCGAGCGTACGGTCGTCGTGCGTCTCGCTGCGCCAATGAACGAGGAGCAGACGACCAGAGATGCCGGCGAGCTCGATCGGCTCCTCGGTCACGGTGGCGATCGACGTCAATGCATCGCCGAAGCTCAGCGCCGAGTCGTCCCCGCGATCGACGTAGACAAAGAGGTTCGGCGAGGGGACGGAGCTAACGCCGCAGTCGGCGAGGTGCCGCGGATGCGTGAAGGTCAGGGGCTTCGTATCCGAGCCGGCAGACGCATAGAGGGCGGTGATGACCGGCGCCTCGAGGGCCTCCCTCACTCGAATATCGGCGACGATCTGCGAGAGGGTCACTTCGGACACCGCTCACCTCGCAGGCTCGGGAACGCCTGACTCGCCGCGCCAGGCATCAGCGAGTGACCCGATGTCGAACTCGAGGCCGCGGTTCGCTGCCCAAGAACGGAGAAGGACCTCGGCACCGCTGGGTACGTCTGGGAACACGAACCGAAAGTGTGCTGTCCCGGGGCTGAGGACGCCGTCCCCCGGGCACACGTTCAGGTCACCGCCCGCCGCCTCGACCGCGTGCTGCCCGAGTTCTGCCGCAGTCGGTGTCAAAGGTGAGGGCTCGTGCCACGCCTGCTCGACGAGAACGGGACGCCAGTGGATGCGGAGGCTCGGGCCCGACGAGCAGCACGTCCCCGGCAAGGCCGAACTTGACACCGACCCGTGGTGCGAGAACCCACCGGCGGCCGCAGGCCGCTCGTGACGCCGCAGGAGGCGTTCTTCTCCAACGCGAATACGCACCGGATCAGCGAGGACTTCCCGCCTAAAGAAGTGGGCGGCGGTGCTGCGCGAGATCGAGCGTCAGCATCAGGCGTGGCGCGAGAACCCGGAGTGGCGCACAGTCACCTCCGCACGGTCGGGGGTCCGAGTGGATGATGCCAACGCGGACTGTCAACTTCGATTACTGCCGAAACCTGCCGATTCGGCCTGCTCACCGTCTCCTCGAAAAGTGGCTCTTTGCAGGCATTTTCATGAAGTGGAGGCGGCGGGAATCGAACCCGCGTCCGCGGCCGCACCGGTCAGAGCGTCTACGAGCGTAGTCCGCGCTTCCTCTCACCCGCCGGCCGGTTCGCGGACGACCCACCGGCGGGCCAGCCCTCCTAGCGTGTCGCGCTTCGGGCGAGTGGCTCTCCCTCCGCGCCGAGCCCGATCGTTGGCGCCGGCTCCCGGGCCTCGGGCCCAGCCCGGGTCGGCGTCGCCTGACCTAGCTTCGACTAGGCGGCGAGTGCGAGATCGCTCTTCGCACTTGCGTTCGTGCCGGTTGATTTACGAGGCCAACCGGCGACCTCGGCTCGCAGCTCTGCCGGAGAACCGACCACGTCGAGACCTGGTCGCCCCCGTATGTGTGATTCAGGTTCTCAGGATAGCTGCCGATAAGCCGGACGGCCCGCCTGCGGCTGGACGGTACGCGGGCTTCGATCGAGGCACCCGACACCGAGCGAAAGGACACGGCTGTGGCGCTCATGATGGAGGAGTCCTACGACGATCTCGCCGGCTTGCGCGAGCGAGCGAAGCACGAGGTCTCGAAGGTGGTGGTCGGACAGGATCGCACCGTCGAGCTCATGCTCATCGCCGCATTGGCGCACGGGCACGTCCTCCTCGAGGGCCCGCCGGGAAGCGCGAAGACGCTCCTCGGTCGCGCCGTGGCGCACATGCTCGGCGCGTCGTTCAAGCGCATCCAGTTCACCCCCGACACGACGCCGACCGAGCTCAACGGCCAGAACACGATCCGCGCCGGCGAGCACGTCTTCCTCCCGGGTGCCGTGTTCACGAACGTCCTCCTCGCCGACGAGATCAACCGCACACCGCCGCGCACGCAGGCCGCGCTCTTCGAGCCGATGGGCGAGCGGCAGGTGACGATCGACGGCAAGGCGCACAAGCTGCCGGACCCCTTCCTCGTCATCGCGACGCAGAACCCGTACGAGCACGAGGGCGTCTTCCCGCTCCCGGAGGGCCAGCTCGACCGGTTCCTGTTCAAGATCGAGCTCGACTACGCGGACGCCGAGTCGGAGCTCGCGATGCTGAACCTGCCGCACAAGGGCATCGCCCCCGACATGCTCGGCGAGGTGCGGCCCTTGCTCGGTGTCGTCGGCCTGGACAAGGCGCGCCAGGAGCTCGAGTCCACCGAGGTGCCTGAGTACGTCGGGCGCTACATCGTCGCTGTGGGGCGCCGCACGCGCGAACTCCCCGGGGTGGAGCTCGGGGTCAGCTCGCGGGCGATGATCCACCTCGTCAGCGCGGCCAAGGCGAACGCGCGGCTCAACGGACGCAGCGCGGTCACGATCGAAGACGTGCGGGAGATGGCGCCGTACGTGCTCCGGCATCGTCTCATCGTCTCCCCGGGCACATCGACGGACGAGGTGCTCCTGGAGGCGCTCTCGTCCGTGCCGGTTCCCGTCTCGCCTTCGCTCGAGCTCGCCTGAGCCTCGGCCCCGGCTGGGGTTGACCTCGGCGCCGCGCTCCCCGATCATGCGGACGGGAGACCGCAGGCTGCCCTCTCGGGGGCTGCGGTCGCTGGAGAGGAATCGGGACAGGGAGAGCTCGTGGCCGTCATCGTCGAAGCGCCGTACTCGAGCCTCGCGGATCTCCGCAGGCGGGCAAGAGCCGAGGTGTCGAAGGTCGTGCTCGGCCAGGATCGCGCGGTCGAGCTCCTGCTCGTCGCCGCGCTCGCACGGGGACACGTCTTGCTCGAAGGGCCCCCGGGGAGCGCGAAGACCCTCCTCGGGCGGGCGACCGCGCACATGCTCGGAGCGAGCTTCAAGCGGATCCAGTTCACGCCCGACACGACACCGTCCGAGCTCGTCGGCGTGAACGTCGTCCGCGCCGGTGAGAAGGTGTTCGTCCCGGGCGTCGTGTTCACGAACGTCCTCCTCGCCGACGAGATCAACCGCACGCCTCCGCGCACGCAGGCGGCGTTGCTCGAGGCCATGCAGGAGCGGCAGGTGACGGTCGAGGGGAAGGCTCACCGCCTCCCCGATCCCTTCCTCGTCATCGCGACGCAGAACCCGTACGAGCACCGAGACGTCTTCGAGCTTCCCGAGTCGCAACTCGACCGCTTCCTGTTCAAGATCGAGCTCGACTTCGCCGACGAGGAGAGCGAGCTCCGGATGCTCCACCTCCCGCACCAAGGCGTGGCGCCGGACATGCTCGGCGAGGTGCGCCCGCTCCTCGGCGTCGTCGGGCTCGACCACGCACGGCAGGAGCTCGACGCGACCGAGGTGCCGGAGGAGGTCGCGCGCTACATCGTCTCGGTCGCGCGGACGACGCGGGAGCTCCCCGGGGTGGAGCTCGGGGTCAGCTCGCGCGGGATCATGCACCTCGCAGGTGCGGCGAAGGCCGTCGCGCGGCTCGCGGGACGCGACTACGTGACCCCGGACGACGTGCGGGAGATCGCGCCGAACGTCCTGCGGCACCGCATCATCTGCGAGGACGGCATGACGCCGGAGGAGGCGCTCCGACTCGCCTTCGAGCGCGTGCCGGCGCCGACGGTCGCGGACTCGTACTGAGAGAGACCAGTGCCAGGCAGCGGGTGCCTGGCACCGGCCCTCCCTCAGCCGGCGACCGCGCGCTCGAGCGCGCGCCGCGTGAGCACGCGCGCGAGATGGCGGCGAAAGTCGGCGCTGGCTGCGAGGTCGGAAGGCGGATCGGTCCCCTCGGCCGCATGTGCTGCGGCCTCCGCGATCGGGGCACCGCCCGCGATCGCCTCCTCGACTGCGGTCGCGCGCAGAGGCGTCCCGCCCATGTTCGTGAGCCCGACTGCCGCCTTCGAGGCACCCCCGTTCGAGCGCTCGACGACAGCCGCGACGGCGACGGTGGCCCAGTCCTGCGCGCGCCTGCTCAGCTTCTCGTACGCCCAGCCGCTCGCCGGGCCGAGTTTCGGCACACGCACTTCCACCAGCATCTCGTCCGGCGCGAGCGCCGTCTCGAAGACGCCCGTGAAGAAGTCGGAGGCCGCGATCGAGCGCTCGCCGGACGGCCCCCTCGCGACGAGCGTCCCCCCGAGCGCGAGCACGACCGCCGGGAGATCGGAGGCCGGGTCGCCGTGGGAGAGCGAGCCGCCGATCGTTCCCCGATGTCGGACCTGGGGATCGCCGACCTGACCCGCCGCGTACGCGACGATCCCGCAGTGCTCCTGGAGAAGCGGAGCGCCGGCGACGTCCTTGTGGCGGGTGAGGGCGCCGATGGCGATCTCGTCGCCCACGTCGCGGACGTACGAGAGGTCGGAGAGGCGTCCGATGTCGATCAGGCAGGCGGGCCGGGCGAGCCGGAGCCGCATCGCCGGCAAGAGCGAGTGCCCGCCGGCGAGGAGCTTCGCGTCCTCGCGCTCGCGAAGCAGCCCGACCGCGTGCTCCGGGGACTCGGCGACCTCGTAGTCGAACGGTGCCGGGATCACGACCTCACCTCCTGAATCGCGTTCCAGACTCGCTCCGGCGTGGCGGGGAGCGGCACATCGGTGACACCGAGGTGCGAGAGCGCATCGACGACCGCGTTCACCACTGCCGGCGCCGAGGCGATCGTCCCGGTCTCCCCCACGCCCTTCACGCCGAGCGGGTTGTCGGCCGCCGTCTCCGTCCGATCGGTCTCGAAGGACGGCAGCTCGGCAGCGGATGGCACGAGGTACGTCGCCATCGTCGTCGTGAGGAGGTTCCCCTCGGCGTCGTAGACGCCCTCCTCGTACAGCGCGGCGGCGATGCCCTGTGCGAGGCCCCCGTGCACTTGGCCGTCGACGATCATCGGGTTGATCGCGCGCCCCACGTCGTCGACCGCCACGTAGCGCACGAGCCGCGTGTCTCCGGTCTCGGTGTCGACCTCGACCACCGCCGCGTGGGCACCGCCCGGCCACGAGAAGTTCGCCGGGTCGTAGGTCGCCGTCTCCTCCAGGCCGGGCTCCATCCCGTCGGGGAGGTTGTGCGCCGCGTGCGCGGCGAAGGCGGCGGCCTTGATGTCCATCGAGCGGTCGGGCGAGCCCTTCACGCGGAAGGTCCCGTCGGCGAACTCGAGATCGTCCTCGGAGACCTCGAGCTGATGGGCGACGATCGCCCGTGCCTTGGCGATCACCTTCTCCGTCGCCTGCCAGAGGGCGATCCCACCCACCGCGAGCGACCGGCTTCCGTAGGTGTCCATCCCGAGTTGGGAGATGGCGGTGTCACCGTGGAGCACCTCGACCTCGTCCACCCCGACGCCCAGCCGGTCGGCCACGATCTGCGCAAACGTCGTCTCGTGGCCTTGCCCGTGTGGCGAGGTGCCGACCACGACCTGCACGGAGCCGAGCGGCTGGAAGCGGACGGTCGCCGAGTCCCAGCCTCCGACCGCGTACCGGATCGCGCCGAGGATCCGCGACGGCGCGAGGCCGCACATCTCGTTGTAGGTCGAGAAGCCGACGCCGAGCTGCTTGACGTCGCCGCGCTCCCGGCGTGCCGCTTGCTCGGCTCGCACCGCGTCGAGGTCGAGCACCTCGAGCAGCCGGTCGAGCGACGCGTGGTAGTCGCCCGAGTCGATGGTCAGCCCGGAGGCCATCGTGTGCGGGAACTCGCGGATGAGGTTCTTCCGCCGCAGCTCGACGGGATCCATGCCGAGCTCGCGCGCGAGCGCGTCCATCGTCCGCTCGAGCACGTAGGTCGCCTCCGGCCGGCCCGCGCCGCGGTACGCGTCGGTCGGCGTCGTGTTCGTGAACACGCCGGTAAAGGTGACGCTGTAGTTGGGGATCTCGTACGGCCCCGAGTAGAGCCAGGCCCCGAGCAGCGGGATGCCCGGTGTCACGAGCTCGAGGTACGCGCCCATCGCGCACCAGGCCTCGGAGCGGACAGCGGTGATCTTCCCCTCCTTCGTCGCGGCGAAGGTGACCTCGTGGACGACGTCGCGGCCGTGGATCGTCCCCAGGTAGTTCTCGGACCGCTCCTCCGTCCACTTCACCGGCCTCCCCAATCTCCGGGCGAGCACGATCGCGAGCGGCCCCTCCCCGTAGACCTGGATCTTCGAGCCGAATCCGCCTCCGACGTCGGGAGCGATCACCCGGATCTTCGCTTCGGGAATGCCGAGGACGAGCTGGAGCACGAAGCGCTGGATGTGGGGCGTCTGGGTCGCCGACCAGAGCGTGACGTCCCCGGTCGGACCGACCTGGGCGAGCACCCCGCGCGGCTCGATCGCGTTCGGGATGAGGCGCGGCTGCCGGTAGCGACGCGTGACGACGACGTCCGCCGCATCGATCGCAGCCTGTATGCCGTCGGTCTCGAGCTTCCAGACGTAGCACTCGTTCGTGCCGAGCTCCTCATGGACGAGCGGGGCGCCGTCGGAGAGCGCTTGCTCGACGTCAGCGACCGCCGGGAGCGGCTCGTACTCGACCTCGACGAGCTCCGCGGCGTCCTTCGCGAGCGCGCGGCTCTCGGCGACAACCACGGCGACGGGGTCGCCCTGGTAGCGGGCGACGTCGATCGCGACCGGGTAGTGCGGCGGATTCTTCGTGTCCTCGGTGACGAGCCAGGCGCAAGGAAGCGGCCCGGCCCACTCGTCCGCCAGGTCGGCGCCGGAGAAGGCGGCGATGACGCCCTCGGCCGCGCGCGCCGCGTCGAGGTTGACGCTCACGATCCGCGCCGCGGGGTAGGGACTGCGGACGACGGCCATGTAGGCCGTGCCCGGCAACGTGAGGTTGTCGACGAACGACCCGCGCCCGCGCAGCAGCGCCTCGTCCTCCCGGCGCTTGATCGGCGTTCCGACTACGGTCATCTAGCTCACCCCCGCGGCGGCCGCAACTGCCTTGACGATGTTGTGGTACCCCGTGCAGCGGCAGAGGTTTCCCTCGAGCCCCAGGCGGATCGCCTGCTCGTCGGTCGCCGCCCCGGCCTCGATCAGGCTCACCGCGGCCAGCACCATCCCCGGCGTGCAGTACCCGCACTGGAGCGCGTGATGCTCGTGGAAGGCCTGTTGCACCGGGTGGAGCTCTCCGTCACGCGCGAGGCCCTCGATGGTGGTGATCTCGAGGCCGTCGGCCTGGACGCCGAGCATCGTGCACGACTTCACCGACTCGCCGTTCACGAGCACGGTGCAGGCACCGCAGGACGAGGTGTCGCAGCCGATGTTCGTGCCCGTCAAGCCAAGCCGTTCGCGCAGGACGTACGCGAGGAGCTCCCGCGGCTCGAGCTCGAGCTCGTGGCGCACGCCGTTGACGGTCAACGCTACGTGTCGCAACGCTCCCTCCTCTCCTCGTAGGGCGAGTCCGAGCGTATCGCGTGGCGGGCTGAGTTTCCAGACGGAGTCAGGGCGTGTGGCGCAGAGCCACACGGTCACCCGCACCGCTTGCGGGTGAGCCTCGAGCTCGTGGCTCTGAGCCACGACCTTCCGGGGCTGCCGTGCGCGTGCGCGCTCCATCTCTGGCATCCGGGAAGGGCGTGCGCCCGGTCGGCAACGCGCGGATCAGCGGCGCCGCTTGAGCGCGCGCTCCATCTGGCGACGTGCGTCGCGCTCGGCGATAGCGCGACGCTTGTCGGCCTTCTCGCGACCGCGGGCGAGCGCGATCTCCACCTTCACCTTTCCGTCTCGGAGGTACATCCGCGTCGGAACGAGGGTGAGACCCTTCTCGCGCACCTTGCCGAGGAGCGAGTCGATCTCCCGCCGGTGGAGGAGGAGCTTGCGGTCGCGGTCAGGCTCGTGGCCGAAGCGGCCTCCCTGCGCGTACTCGGCGATGGACGCTCCGACGAGCCACGCCTCGCCGCCACGGATGTCGGCGAACGCCTGGCCGAGCTGCACCTTCCCCGCGCGCACGGACTTCACCTCGCTGCCGGTGAGCGCGATCCCTGCCTCGTAGCGCTCGAGCAGGTCGTAGTCGCGCCGCGCACGGCGGTTCTCCGCGATCGTCTTCGTTCCGGTCTCCCGCGACACGGGGGCAGTGTAGGGGCGACCCTCGGGTCGCTCTACCGCGCAACACCGGGGTCAGGTCCCTATCGTTGCGCGCGTGCTCGGCGCCTGCCATCGCTGCAACACGGGAGACCTGACCCCCTGTTGCAGGACACGGGCGGGGCAAGCCTCGCCCCTACGAGGTCGTTCAGGGTAAGACCGTAGGGGCGACCCTTGGGTCGCCCGCCCGTCGACCGGGGCGCACCTCCGAGCAGGTCAGTCGCCCGGGAGCGTCGTGGCGAGCCTGCGAGCGAGCTCTCGGAGCATCGCGAGCGCGACGGTGGGCTCCGACTCGATGAGCTCGGTCGCATCCTCGCGCGCGATCGCCAGACAGCGCACCGGGGTCGCCGCGCGGACGCGCGCCACCCGCCGCACGTCGGGCACGAGAACGGTGAGCTCGCCGACGAAGGCGCCGGGGCCGAGCTCGACCGCGCCGCCCGGCCACTCGACCGAGACGTTCCCTTCGAGGACGACGAACATCCCCGAGCCTCGGTCGCCGTGCAGCGCGAGGAGCTGACCCGCCTCGCACTCGAGCTCGCCCCCACGCTGCGCGAGCCGCTCGAGGGACTCGTAGCTGGCGCGCGAGAAGAGCGGGATCGCACGGAGCTCGTCGGGGGTCACGGCGACTTCATATCACGAGCGACGCGCGATGCCCGCGCAGCGGTCGCAGAGGGGGAACCAGGGAGGACATGAGCGGCCGCACGAGCGGCAGCGCCCGATCGTGGGCGACTCGACCTCGACCCGCAGGCGCGCGACGACGCGCTCGGCCGCCGCCTCCTCCAACGCGGCCGCACGCTCGATCGTGACCCCGGCGACACCGGGGTACTGGAGGGCGAACCAGCGGAGGATGCTCGCCTCGCGCCCCGCCTGCTCGGCCTCCTCGAGCGAGGCGTCGTGGAGGCGCGTCGGGTCGAGCAGGTAGGTGAGGTGGGGTCGGGCGATGCGGTCGCCCGCGATCGCGAGCGCGAGGGTCGCGAGGAGCTCGAGGTTGTCCTCGTCCACGGGCGCGTTGACGAGCTTCCACGTGTCACCGAGCGAGAGCCGCCTCCCGCGCTCGCGCAGCCGCTTCTGCACGGCCCGGAGCCGTTGGCGGAGCGGCTGCAGCGACTCGACGGCCAGCCAGCTCTCGTGCGCCCACGCCCGGAGCGCCACGCGATGCCAGGCCTCGAGCGCGGCGTCGAGGTCGCGTGGGTCGTCGACGCCGAGGTCGGCGAGGCGTGGGCGGATCCGCGCCTCGTCCACGACGCGGTAGGCGCGGTACCCGTCTTCGAGGAGCACGTGCGGCTCGAGCGCCGACTCGACGAGCGACGGGTCCGCCGACCCCCAGGCGAGCCCGGTGAGGACGCCGACGTGCCCCCGCTCGACGAGCCCGTACCGTCCTGCACGGCCGGCGATCTGCGCGATCTCCCACGGATGGAGCTCGCGGCGCTCCTCGCCGTCGAACTTCGTCGTCTCCGCGAAGAGCAGGGTCTCGCAGGGGAGGTTCACGCCGTGCCCGAGCACGTCCGTCGCCACGCACACGTCGGCCGCGCCGGAGAGGAACCGCTCGCTCTCCTCGCGACGCGACGCGAGAGGCATCGCACCGTAGAGAACGGCGACTCGCCCCGGGTGGAGACGATTCACCTCCCCCGCGAGGGCGAGCACGGCGCGCCGGCTGAAGGCGACCACGACCGTCCCGCTCGTCAGCGAGCGCAGCGACCGCGCGCCGATCCACTCCAGCGGAACCTTGCGCTCGAACACCCGGAGCTCGACCTCGGGGAAGGCTCGCCTGACGAGCGGGAGCGCGTCGAGCGCGCCGAGGAGTCGAATCTCCCGGTACTCGCCGGCCAGCATGAGCTGCGTCCAGGCCGACCCGCGCTCCTCGTCGTCGGCCCACTGCACTTCGTCGAGGACGAGCAGGTTCCCCTGCTGCGGAGCCATCTCCACCGTGCAGCAGAGGATCGGCGCGCCTTCGTTGACGCGTTCCTCCCCGGTGACGAGGCCGACGCGCTCGTGGCCGAGCCGAGCCGAGAGCCTGCGGTGCACTTCCTGAGCGAGCATCCGCAGCGGCCCGGCGTAGACGCCGGAGCCGGCGGCGACGAGATCCTCGAGCGCGGCGTGGGTCTTCCCCGAGTTCGTCGGCCCCAGGTACGCGAGCACGCGCTCGGGCGGCGTCTCGCGAGCGGGTAGGGTGATCTCGATGGCGCGCTCGGCCGCCCGGATCGTGCGCTCGGGCCGCCTCCGTCGCGCGCGCTCGGAGCGGCTCGGCCGCTTCTCCCGCGCCCTCGGTGCGCGTCGGCTCCGCATCGACGAACCGTAGCCCTTGGGCAGGGTGGAGGTCAGACGCGCAGGAAGCGGCGGATGGTGAGGCCGGAGCCGAGCGCGCCGATCGCGAGTCCGATCAGCACGAGGATCGCGGCCGTGTACCCGAACGCGAGGGCGCGGACGTCGGGATCGTCCTGGATGTTCCCGAGCACCCGTGGGATGGCGATGCTCCGCCCCAGGAAAAGCAAGAAGACCGCTGCGAGAGACCCGGCGAGCCCAGTCAGGAGGCCCTCGAGCATGAACGGCCCACGAACGAACCAGTTCGTCGCGCCGACGAGCTTCATCACCTCGATCTCGCGCCGCCGCGCGAAGATCGAGAGGCGGATCGTGTTCGAGATGAGGATCGTCGATGCCGCGAGCAGCACGACGACGACGATGAGGAAGACAACCTGGATCGCGCGGGCGATCGCGAGGATCCGCTTCGAGACCTCCTTGCCGTGCCGAACCTGATCGACCGCGGGCAGGTTCTGGGCCTGGATGGCGAGCGCGATCTCCTCCGTGTCCTCGCCACGCACCGGCACGACGTCGAAGGACGCGGGGAGCGGGTTGGAGGCGAGGTTCGCCGTCAGCTCGGGCGCCTTCTTGCGCATGATCGCGAGCGCCTTCTCCTTCGAGACGAACTCGATTCCGCCCTCCTTGATCCGCGGGTCGGACTCGAGCGCGATGCGGACGGCGTTGATCTGCTTCGGCGTCGCCTCGTCTTTGAGGTAGACGTGGACGGCGAGCTCTCGCTTCTTGTCGTCCGACCAGGAGACGAGCCACGTGCCGAGCCCGATGAAGACGCCGACGAGGAACATCCCGATGAGAACCGAGAGCGTGGAGGCGACCGTCGTCGAGACGTTGGCGGCGATCGAGCGAAACGCTTCGGCGAAGAGGAGCCTGACCCGCATCACGCCTCCGCGTACCCGCCGCGGCGCTCGTCCCGCACGAGCTTGCCCTCCTCGAGCGCGATGACGCGCTTGCGCATCTTGTCCACCATCTCGCGGTCGTGGGTGACCATGAGGATCGTCGTCCCCGTACGGTTGATCCGGTAGAGGAGCTGCATGATCCCGACCGACGTGTCGGGGTCGAGGTTCCCCGTGGGCTCGTCGCAGACGAGGAGCGGCGGGTGGTTCACGAAGGCGCGCGCGATCGAGACACGCTGCTGCTCGCCGCCGGAGAGCTCGTGCGGCCGCGAGTTCATCTTGTGGGCGAGCCCGACGAGGTTCAGCACCTCGGGCACCTTCTTCCGGATCTGCGCGTTCGACTCGCCCTGCACGCGGAGCGCGTAGGCGATGTTCTCGTACGCGGTCCGGTTGGGGAGGAGCTTGAAGTCCTGGAAGACGCACCCGAGGTTGCGGCGCAGCAGCGGCACCTTCGAGCGCTTGAGCCGGCCGAGGTCGCGCCCGCCGACGATGACCCGGCCGTCGGTCGGCTCGATCTCCTTGAGGAGGAGCCGGATCACGGTGGACTTGCCCGACCCGGACGCTCCGACGATGAAGACGAACTCGCCCTTCTCGATCACGAAGGAGACGCCGTCGAGCGCGACGACGCCGGGCTCGTAGACCTTCCGGACGTCCTCGAAGACGATCATCGCCGCGGAGCTCGACTCGCCGCGGGAGCGCTCTCCGACGTCGGTGGTGTGCTTCTCTTCCTCGGCGATCGCCGTCATCGTCTGCTCCTGAGCGTCTTCCACCACCGGGCGCATTCCCGCTGCAGCCCCCCTCGGCCGCTCCGGTCTGTCGGACGGGAGGAGTCTACCGGAGACCGTGCACGCGCGTCCGTGGGCATGGCTACGCGACCTTCCCGGCGGAGCGGGCGAGCAGGTACGCGCGCACGAACTCGTCGATTGCGCCGTCGAGCACGGCTTGCGCGTTCCCGACCTCGACGTCCGTCCGGTGGTCCTTCACGAGCTGATAGGGGTGGAGCACGTAGGACCGAATTTGACTCCCGAAGCCGATGTCCTGCGCCTCGCCACGCTCCTTGGCGAGCTCGGCCTCCCGTCGCTCTTCCTCGAGCTCGGTCAAGCGCGACTTCAGGAGCCGGAGGGCGGTCTGCTTGTTCGAGCTCTGCGAGCGCTCGTTCTGGCACTGGACGACGATGCCGGTCGGAAGGTGCGTGATCCGGACCGCGGAGTCGGTCTTGTTCACGTGCTGTCCGCCGGCGCCGCTCGCGCGGTAGGTGTCGATGCGAAGCTCGGACTCGTCGATCTCGACCGGGGCATCCTCGGGCAGGAGCGGGGAGACGACGACCTGCGCGAACGCGGTGTGCCGCCGGTGGGCGGCGTCGAACGGCGAGAGGCGGACGAGCCGGTGCACGCCGCGCTCCGCGCGGAGCACCCCGTAGGCGTTCTCGCCGCGCACGGCCACCGTCGCCGACTTCAGGCCCGCCTCCTCCCCGGGGCTCGCCTCCAGGATCTCCGTCTCGAATCCCCGCTCCGCCGCCCACCGTAGGTACATGCGCAAGAGCATCTCCGCCCAGTCCTGGGCGTCGGTGCCCCCGGTGCCCGCATGGATCTCGAGCAGGGCGTCGCCGGCGTCGTACTGGCCGGTGAAGAGCGCCTCTTCCTGGAGCCGCTCGAGCTCGCGCTCGAGCGGCTCGATCGCCTCGGAGATCTCCGCGCCGAGCTCCTCGTCGCCCAGCGCGACGAGCTCTCGCGCGTCCTCGTACTCCCGTTGCAGGCGCTCGTAGCGCTCGAGCTTGCGCGTTATCCGAGCGTGCTCGGTCGCGAGGGCCGCGGCTCTCGCCTGGTCGTCCCAGAAGCCGGGCGCTCCCATCTCCTCCTCGAGCTCCGCGCGACGCCGGGCGAGCGCCTCCGGGTCAAAGGTAATCACGGACCCAGGCGAGCTGGGCCCCGATCTCCTCGAGCCGCTGGTCGAGCGTCAGCGTCGTCTCGGCCACGAGTCACACCTTAGCCCGCGCGTCGGAGACGATCTCTCGCGAGGAGGCAGGCGGCGAGCCAAGAGAGCCCCAGAGACCACCCTGCGACGACGTCGCTGACATAGTGCACGTTCAGCGCGATCCTCGACAGCCCGATCCCGAGACCGAGGACGACGACCCCAGACCACACCCAAGTCCTCGCCCGCCGACTCCCGAGCCGCTCGCAAGCGAGGACCGCGAGCGCCCCGAAACTCGCCGCGGCTGCCGTTGCGTGACCCGAGGGGAACGCGTACGAGTCCGGGAGCGGAACGGCGGAGCCGGCGCTCGGGCGCGGGCGATCGATGACGTCCTTCAGCGCCGCCACGGCGAGCTGGGAGGCGACGAACGCGGCGAGGAAGAAGCCGAGGTCGAGCCACGCCCGCTCGCGTACGAGGACGACGGCTGCGACGAGGCCGAGGGCCGTGAGCCCGATCCAGCCACCGATCCAGGAGAACGGCCGCGCAACCCATGCGAACGGAGCTGGGAGCTCGCGCGCGATCCAGCGGGCAGTCTCCTCGTCGATCGTCGAGACGGGAGGATGCTCGTGCGCGAGGGCGAGCCCGACGAAGGCAGCGAGCCCTGCGACGAGCAGGACGGAGAGGAGCCGGCTCATCGCAGCGCGCCCGCCCCTCGTCTATCGCATGCCCGAAGGCGGGCGACCGTCACTCGGACAGATCTGAGGAGGACACGCCCGAGCGCCGCAGCCAGGGGCCGCCCGCGAGCGTCCTCAGGCGCCGTGACAGCGCTTGAACTTCTTGCCCGATCCGCACCAGCAGGGGTCGTTCCGGCCGATGTCGCGGTGCTCGTTGATCACCTGCTGCTGCACCGGGATGGCGCCGGGCGACGGAGCGGGCGGCGCCGCGAGCGCGGTCGCCGCGCCTCCGGCGGCAGCGATGACCTCGGCGCCGGCGGCCGTCTCGTGCTCGTAGCGAAGAGCGCCCGAGCGCTCTTGCATCGGCTCGAGGACCGGCTCCTCGACCGTGACGGCGACGTGGAAGAGGGTGAAGACGACCTCCTCACGGATCGTCTTGCCGAGCTCCTCGAAGAGGAGGTGGCCCTCCGCGCGGTACTCGACGAGCGGATCCTTCTGCGCGAAGGCGCGCAGGTGCACACCTTCGCGGAGGTAGTCCATCGCCTCGAGGTGCTCGCGCCAGCGCTGGTCGACGGTCTGCAGGACGACGTAGCGCTCCACCTCCCTGGCGAGCTCCGACCCCAACGCCTGCTCGCGCTCGTCGTACGTCTCGAGCGCGTCTTCGACGAACTCCTCGACGAGCGCCTCGCGGTCGGCGACGTCGACCTCCTCGCGCAGCTCCTCGACCGTGATGTCGGTGCCGTACAGCGACTGCATCTGCGCGACGAGCCCGGCGAGATCCCAGTCCTCGGGGAACTCGGCGTCGGTGGCCTGACGAACGGCCCGCTCGACCGTCTCGCGGATCCACTCCCGAATCTCCTCGGAGAGATCTTCGCCCTCGAGCACGCGCCGTCGCTGCTCGTAGATCACCATCCGCTGCGTGTTCAAGACGTCGTCGTAGCGGAGGACGTTCTTGCGCGCGACGAAGTTCTGCTCCTCGACCTTCTTCTGCGCGTTCTCGATCTGGTTCGAGAGGACCTTCGCCTCCATGGGCTGGTCGTCCGGGATCTTGAACCGGTTCATGATGTTGTAGATCCGGTCGCCGGCGAACAGGCGCACGAGGTCGTCCTGACCGGAGAGGTAGAAGCGGGTCTCTCCGGGGTCGCCCTGACGACCCGAGCGGCCGCGGAGCTGGTTGTCGATGCGCCGCGACTCGTGCCGCTCCGTCCCGAGCACGTACAGGCCGCCGAGCTCGCGGACGCCCTCGCCGAGCTTGATGTCGACACCTCGGCCCGCCATGTTCGTCGCGATCGTCACCGCGCCTCGCTGCCCGGCGTCCTTGATGATCTCGCCCTCCCGCTCGTGCTCCTTCGCGTTCAGGACGTTGTGCGGGATGCCACGGCGCTTCAAGAGCTCGGAGAGGTACTCGGAGGTCTCGACCGAGATGGTGCCGACGAGGACGGGCTGCCCCTTCTCGTGCCGCTGCACGATGTCCTCGACCACCGCCTGGAACTTCGCGTCCTTCGTCTTGAAGATGAAGTCGTTTCGGTCGATGCGCGCGATCGGGGCGTTCGTCGGGATCTCGACGACGTGGAGGCCGTAGATCTCGACGAACTCCTTCTCCTCCGTCTTCGCCGTCCCCGTCATCCCCGCGAGCTTCTCGTACAGACGGAAGTAGTTCTGGAGCGTGATCGTCGCGAGCGTGACGTTCTCCTCGCGGATGCGCACGCCCTCCTTGGCCTCGATCGCCTGGTGGAGACCCTCGCTCCAGCGCCTCCCCTCCATGATCCGCCCCGTGAACTCGTCGACGATCTTCACCTCGCCGTCCTGCACGACGTAGTGGACGTCACGCTTGTAGAGGGACTGCGCCTTCAGCGCCTGGATGAGGTGGTTGACGAGGACGACGTTCTTCGGGTCGTACAGGTCGTCGATCCCGAGCGCCCGCTCGAACTTGTCGATCGCGGACTGCGCCGGCGACACCGTCTTGAACTTCTCGTCGTACGTGTAGTCGGCGCCGGACATCTCGGTCTCGTCCATGCCCTTCGCCGCCGTGATGTCGCGCGGCACGCCGACGAGCTCCTTCGCGACGCGCGCGAACTGGTAGTACGTGGCGGCAGCTGTCTCGGGCTCGCCCGAGATGATGAGCGGCGTGCGCGCCTCGTCGATGAGGATCGAGTCGACCTCGTCCACGATCGCGTACGCGTGGCTCCGCTGCACGACGCCGTCGAGCGAGACCGCCATGTTGTCGCGCAGGTAGTCGAAGCCGAACTCCGAGTTCGTGCCGTAGGTCACGTCACAGGCGTACGCGGCGCGTCGCTCGGCGAAGGGCATGAGGTTCTGGATGTAGCCCACCGACATGCCAAGCGCCTCGTACACCGGGCGCGTCCACTCGGCGTCGCGCTTCGCGAGGTAGTCGTTGACGGTGACGAGGTGGACGCCTCGGCCGGTCAGCGCGTTCAGGTAGAGCGGCTGGACGGCGACGAACGTCTTCCCCTCGCCGGTCTTCATCTCCGCGATGTCGCCCTCGTGGAGGACGATGCCGCCCATGAGCTGGACGTCGAAGAGGCGGACGCCGAGCGTGCGCTTGAAGGCCTCGCGCACGGCGGCGAAGGCTTCGAAGAGAAGGTCTTCGAGCGACTCCCCGTTCTCCAGCCGCTGCTTGAACTCGGCGGTCTTCGCGCGCAGCTCGGCGTCGGAGAGCGCCTCGAACTCGGGCTCGAGCGTGCCGATGTACTCCGCCTGGCTGCGGAGACGCTTGAGCCGGCGGCCCTCGCCCACGCGCAGGACGCGCTCGAACTTCCCGAACGACTGCGTCGGCACGGGTCAAGGGTAGCGGCTTCGGTGGTCGCGGCCGGGCCGCGCGCCGGAGCGATGCCGGGCTTGCGCGCTAGAGCGGCTCGACCTCGACCTCGAAGAGGCGTCCCTCGACGCGGGTCGCGCGCACGACGTACGTCGCCGCCCTCGCCTCTCCGAGGCGCTCGAGCTCCGGCAGCGGCCTCGCCGTCGGGACGTCGTCGATGCGCACGCTCACTCCCTCCTCGGTTCGAGCGATCTCCACTGCGTCTCCATCGGGATCCTCGCTCAGCTCGCGGATGTCGATGGCGACCGCCCCGACAGCCCAGAGATCCGCGAGTCGCCGGGCGAGGGCGCGAAACGGCGGCTCGATCTCGCCCGCGAGCGCGTCCGCGAGCGGCCGGAGGTCCCCGTCCCACTCCGTCTCGGCGCGCAGCCGCCCGTCCGGAAGGGCGAGGAAGACGACCTCGTCGCCGGGGGCGCCGGGCGCCTCCGCGGTCGCGACCACGTCCCACTCCTTCCCGCGGGCGAGCCCGGTGATCCCGGCCGCGAGCCACGCGCGGGCGGGGTCGAGCGACGACATCTGCTAGACGGCCGCCTCGCCGGACTCGCTCGGCTCGGTCGGCCCGACCGCTCCTTCGGCGGCAGCGGCCGGCTTCGGCGCCCGGCGCCGCGGCTCGAGGACGCGCTTGTCGCGCTGACGCTCGATCTGCCGCTCGAGCTTCTCCACGAGGCGGTCGATCGCAGCCTCGTACGTCGGCGCCGACTCGCGGGCGACGACGTTCGGGCCCTTCGTGTACACGATCGCCTCGGCCCCGTGCCCGTCGCGGATCGCCGGGTTGCCCTCCTTGAACAGCGTCAGCTCGACGAGCGTGTCGGGGTGCAGCCGTCGCGCGAGCTTGCCGAGTCGCTTCTCGGCGTAGGCGCGCACGGGGTCCGTGAGCGTGTCGTGGAGGGCCTTCACCTCGAGACGCATCGGTGCTCCTTCGGGTTCGAGAGAGTCGACGAGCGGAGAGCCGCTGCAATCTAGCGCACGGCCCGCGCCAGGGTCACGACCTCGACCCGGCGGGCGCCGGCCTGCCGCAGCGCCGCCGCGCACGCATCGGCCGTCGCTCCGGACGTGTAGACGTCGTCGACGAGACAGAGGCGCTCGGGAGCGGCGCGCAGCGCCACGACGCTCCCACGCACGTTTCGCCGGCGCTCGGCGAGCGCGAGCCCTCGCTGCGGCGGAAGCGGGCGCGTCCGGCGGAGGAGGTCGAGCACGGGCAGCCCCCACGATGCCGCGAGTGCCGTCGCGAGTGCCGTCGGGCTCGACCGACCACGCGCGAGCGTCCGCTCCGGGTCGCCCGGCGCGGGAACGAGCGCGTCCACCTCGGGCTTCGGAACGACGTCGACGACGAGGGAGGCGGCGACCTCGGCTACTCCCCGTCGTCCCCCCTCCTTCCAGCCTCGTACCACCGTGCGCGCGCGCTCGTCGTAGACGATGGCCGCACGGGCGCGCGCGAAGGCGAGCCGGCGACCCGAGCACTCCGCGCACCGCCGCACGGGCCACGGGCCTGGCGCGCCGCAGAGCTCGCAGACCGGCGGCGCGAGCCGGACGAGCCCGGCTCGGCAGCGGTCGCACAGCGGGGCCCCGACCCGGCCACACGCAAGGCAGCGGTCGGGCAGCAGGACGTCGAGCAGGCGCACGCGCTGACGGTAGGCGGCAGCGAGCTACGAGCGCGCGCGGCTCCGTGTCCGATGAGCGCCGAGTCCGCGACGACTTCGAGACGACTCAGATCGGCGAGGCGCTGAGGAGCTCCCGCAGGTCGTCCCGCGCGCGCTCGAGGTCGTCGGGGGTCTTGATCGGGAGAAACCGACCGCGCGGTCCGCGGCGCGGCACCTCGAGGTACGTCGTCGGAAGCCACGCAGAGACCTCGTGGTAGAGCCGCTCGAGCTGCACAGCGACTCGACCCTCCACCTCTTTCTCGACGTAGAGCCAGGTCAGGTCGTACTCGCGGTCGAGCGCGGCGACGTCGAAGAGGGCCGTGTTCGTGTTGAACACCGGGACGAGGTCGTGGTCGAACTCGGGCGGGAAGCAGAGCCCCTCGACGATCCGCAGCCGGCCGTCGACACGCACCGGCGCGCCTCCCATGTCTCCTTCCTTCCGCGCCACTTCGCACGTCAGCGGACGACCGGCGAGGAGGTGCATCCCGACGACCACCGGGTCGACGCGGGCTCCCAGGTTGTCGACGTTCGAGACGGTGACGACGCGCACGCCGCGCTCTTGGAACGCTGCGAGGACTCCCGAGGAGCGAATCGCCTCGAGGAGGTCTCCGTGCCCGGGGGCGTACGGCGACGGGCGCCCGTCCGCGCCGTAGAAGAGCCCGCCGTCCCGCTCCAGCCGGAGCGACACGAACTGGTGGAAGACGAGCGGCTCGCCGAGTGCGCGCTCTGCCACGTGGGCTCGGATCGCCGCGTCGGTCGCGAAGCTCGTCATCAGCGCGACCGGAACGGACGCGCCGAGCGCGCGCTCGAGATCGCGCGTCTGGCGGAGCTTCGCCTCCAGGAAGCTGAGACCGTCGACGACGTCGAGGATTGCCTTCACGACGCCACCGAAGCGCGTGGCCATCCCCCCGGCGAGGATGACTTGCGCGACCTCCCCGCGGCCGAGCGCAGCGAGCCCTCTCGTCCGAGCCTCGTCGTAGAGCGGATCGCCGGGCGCCGGAAGCGGCGTCACGTCGCCGTCGCGCGGCGGCTCCACCCTGCCCCGGACGACGTTCGACTCCGGCGAGAGCCTGCCGTCGGCGACGCGTCGTCGGAGAGCCTCGAACGCGGCCTCGTCGAAGCCGTACTCGTCGAGGATGCGCCGGGTGTCGGCGTCGACGCCGGCCAGCGTCATGGCGCGGCCGCTCCGCTGGAGACGGGCAGAGACGCCGTGTAGGGCGGTCGGTGCACGCCCTCCTCGGTGACGATCGCTCGGATGAGCTCGCTCGGCGTGACGTCGAACGCCGGGTTGCGGGCGGCGAATCGCGTCGACACTTCGCTCGGATCGCGCTCCTCGATCGGGATCTCCTCGCCGGTGCGCGTCCGCGGGTCGAGGGTAGATGTGGGAGCGACGACGACGAACGGGAGGCTGTGGTGCGCGGCGGTGATGGCGAGACCATACGTCCCGATCTTGTTGGCAACGTCCCCGTTGGCTGCAATCCGATCGGCACCCGTGAGGACGACGTCCGCCTCGCCACCGGCCATGAGCGACGCGGCAGCGGCGTCCACCACCACCGAGAAGGGAATGCCGAGCGTCTCCAGCTCCCAGGCCGTGAGGCGCGCCCCCTGGAGGAGCGGCCGGGTCTCGTCGACCCAGACGTGCTCCACGAGCCCACGCTCCCAGGCTTCCCGAATCGCGCCGAGCGCGGTTCCGACCCCGCCGGTGGCGAGCACCCCGGTATTGCAGTGCGTCAGGACTCGGACGCGAGCGCCGTCCCGAGCGCTCTCCTCGAGCAGATCGGCCCCGTGCTCCGCCATGAGCCGGCAGCGCTCGATCTCGCGCTCGTGGAGCGCCCGCGCGCGCTCCGGGCTCGGATCCTCGCGCATTGCCTCTAGCGCCCAGCGGAGGTTGACCGCGGTCGGCCTCGAAGCAGCGAGTGCCGCGGCGGCTGCGTCGAGATCCTCCCCGCGCCGTGCCGCGAGCGCTAGTCCGTACGCTGCCGCGACGCCGATCGCCGGCGCCCCGCGGATCGCCAGCACTGCGATGGCCTCGGCGACCTCGGTCGCCGAGCCCGCGCGCAGCTCCACCTCGGCGTCGGGGAGACGCCGCTGGTCGAGGATGACGACGGCGTCGTCCTCGAGTCGAATGATGCGCTCCGGGGTCAGGTCTGGCATGGGTCAGGAACGGGGTCAGGGTCAGGAACGGGGTCAGGTCTCTCGTGTTGCATCAGGATGCAGGAACGGGGTCAGGTCTCTCGCAGGAACGGGGTCAGGTCTCTCGTGTTGCATCCTGATGCAACACGAGAGACCTGACCCCAGGCCGTTGCACCCCAACCCGGTTGCAGGTGCTTACGTCCCCTCGTCCCAGGACTCGAGGTAGCGACGCTGCTCCTCGGTGAGCTCGTCGATCGCGATTCCCATCGTGGCGAGCTTGAGGCGCGCGATCTCGGAGTCGATCTCGCGCGGTACGTCGTAGACGCGCCGCTCGAGCGACGCCGCGTTCCGGATCACCCACTCGGCCGAGAGCGCCTGGTTGGCGAAGGACATGTCCATCACGAGTGCGGGGTGCCCCTCGGCGGCGGCGAGATTGACGAGCCGCCCCTCGCCGATGAGGTACAGACGGCGGCCGTCGGCGAGGGTGAACTCGTCCACGAATGCGCGGGCCTCCCGTGTCTCCACCGCGAGGTCACGAAGCGCCCCGATCTCGATCTCGACGTTGAAGTGGCCCGTGTTCGAGAGGATCGCCCCGTCCTTCATGCGCTCCAGGTGCTCGCGCGCGATGACGTTCTTGTTGCCGGTCGCCGTGCAGAAGACGTCTCCGACCTCGGCTGCAGCAGCCATGGGGAGTACCTCGTACCCGTCCATCACGGCCTCGAGCGCGCGTAGGGGATCGACCTCGGTGACGATCACGTGCGCGCCCATCCCGCGCGCGCGCATCGCCACCCCGCGGCCCGTCCAGCCGTAGCCCGCGACGACGAAGCGCTTGCCGGCGAGGAGGACGTTCGTAGCGCGGACGATGCCGTCGATCGTGGACTGGCCGGTGCCGTACCGGTTGTCGAACATGTGCTTCGTCTGTGCCTCGTTCACGGCGATCACCGGGAACCCGAGCTTGCCCTCGCGCTCGAGCGCCCTGAGGCGGATGACGCCCGTCGTCGTCTCCTCCGTCCCGGCGATGACGTCCCCGAGCTGCTCGCGGCGAGCCGAGTGGAGGACGCCGATCACATCGGCGCCGTCGTCCATCGTCAGGTGCGGGCGGTGATCGACGGCGGCCTCGATGTGGGCGTAGTACGTGTCGTTGTCCTCGCCCTTGATCGCGAACACGCCGATCCCGTACTCCTCGACGAGCGCGGCCGCGACGTCGTCCTGCGTCGAGAGCGGATTCGATGCGCAGAGCACGACGTCGGCCCCGCCCGCCGCGAGCGTGCGCATGAGGTTCGCGGTCTCGGTTGTGACGTGCAGGCAGGCGGAGATCCGGTAGCCGGCGAGCGGTCGCTCGCGCTCGAAGCGCTCCCGGATCGCGGCGAGCACCGGCATCTGCCGGTCGGCCCAGGCGATCCGCCGAACCCCTTCGGGGGCGAGTCCGAGGTCTTTCACGTCGTAGCGCTGCGTCGTTGCCATGCGTCCTCTCTCTGCGTGGTCGTCGGGTCTCGTGGTGGAATCGCTCTCAGGCGGCAGCGGGCGTTGCGAGCAGGCGCTCGTGCTTTCGCTGCTCCCACTCCACCCAGGCCGGCGTCGTCTGCTCGGGCCCGGGGACCGTCGTGCCCGCGAGCCAGGTCTCCACGGCGGCTCTCAGCGCCGGCTCCCTGCGGAGACGGAGCGCGAACTCGACCTCCGCGAGCTCGAGGCCGAACCGGGTACGGAGCTCTCTCAGCCCGTGGAGCTGGTTGAGCTCTCGGAGCCCGTAGCGCCGGTAGCCCGAGGCGCTCCGTCCGGGAACGACGAGCCCGGCTTCCTCGAGGTACCGGAGCATGCGCGGAGACCATCCCGTCCGCCGACTCGCCTCGCCGATCGTGACCTCGCGCACCGCCGAACCCTACCACGTTCTTGTCAAGGTCGGGCGCCAGCGACGGCCGCACCTCCGTGCCTCAGGGAGCCGAGGTGCCCTCGCGGCCGTACCGGTCTTCGAGGCGGACGACGTCGTCGAGGTGCGGGGTCGAGACCTCGAGCACGAGCGTGTCCTCGAGCGCCGTGACGCGGTGCACGGTGCCCGGCCGGAAGCGGAACGCGTCCCCGGGGCCGATCTCCGTCTCCTCGAGGGCGCCGCCGACGTCGCCCAGCTCGAGGCGCGCTCGCCCCTCCTGAACGAGCCAGGACTCGTCTTTGAGCCGGTGGTACTGGAGGCTGAGCGCCTGCCCCGCCCGCACGAACAAGAGCTTTCCGACGTACTGCTCCGCTTCCGCCCACACGAGCTCCCAGCCCCACGGCTTCTCCACGCGCCGCGGCTGCGACCGAAACCGATCGCCCTCGCTCACGTGAACCGCAGAGCCCGTTCGGGGATCGACTGCCCGGCGGCGATCCGGAGGCCATGGTCGAGCTCGTTCCCGGCCCCGAGGCTCGCCCCGGGGCCTACGACGGCGAGGTTCCGCACCTCGCACTCGGGGCCGAGGGCGGCGCCGGCCCCGACGATCGAGCCGACGACGACGGACTCCTCCCCGATCTCCGCCTGCGAGCCGACAACGGCGTTCTCCACAACCGCACCGACACCGACCCGCGACCCGGAGCCGACGACCGCGAGACTGCCGACGCGGCAGCGGGCTGCGAGGACGGCGCCGGGGCCGACGTACACCGGCGGTACGAGCCGGGCCTCCGGGTGCACGTCCGCCTCGGGATCGACGAGCGTGAAGTCGGCGCCGAGCGCCTTGCCGACCTCGGTCTCGAACGTCCGCTCGAGGACGTCCCGGTGCGCTTGCAGGTACGACTCGGGCGTGCCGACGTCGAGCCAGTAGCCGGGGAGGGCGATCCCGAACACCGACCCCTCGGCGGCGAGCTGCGGGAAGACCTCACGCTCGATCGAGACCGGCCGTCCCTCGGGCACGAGCTCGAGCACCTCGGGCTCGAGGACGTACAGGCCCGCATTGATGAGGTCGGTGTCGATCTCCTCGGGTCGGGGCTTCTCGAGGAAGGAGACGACCCGCCCGTCGGCGGCGAGACGCACGAGCCCGTACCGGCTCGGATCGGCCACGGGCGTGAGGAGGATCGTCGCCTTCGCGCCCGTGGAGCGATGGAAGCGGACGAGCTCGCCGAGATCGGCCTCGCGAAGCGAGTCGCCGTTCAGCGCGAAGAACGTCTCGTCGAGCCGCCGTCCCGCGAATCCGATCGCCCCACCCGTCCCGAGCGGCTCCGGCTCGACCGCGTACTCGAGAGCGAGGTCGCCGTACGCGTCGCCGAAGGTCTCGCGTACCTGGTGCGGGAGGTAGCCGCACGAGACGATCGCCCGGCGGACGCCGTAGCGAGCGAGGTGCTCGAAGGTGTACGCGAGCAGGGGACGGTCGACGAGGGGGAGCATGTCCTTCCGCGTGCGATCGGTCAGCGGCCGCAGCCGCGTGCCCTGCCCGCCGACGAGGATGACCGCGGGAAGACTCATTCGGCCGCGCGCCCGATCCCCTCGTACTCGAACCCTGCGGCGCGCATCGCAGCGGGATCGAGGAGGTTCCTCCCGTCCACGACGACAGGCCGCGCCATCCGCTTCGCCACCTCGCCCCAGTCGAGCTCGGCGATCTCGGGCCACTCGGTCACGACGACCGCCGCGTCCGCCCCCTCGAGCGCAGCGAGCGCGGTGGGCGCGATCTCGACCCCCTCCAGGTAGCGAGAGCCGTCCGCGACCGGGTCCCACGCTCTCACGTGCGCTCCCTCGGCGAGCAGGCGTCCGGCGAGCACGAGGCTCGGCGCCTCCCGCATGTCGTCGGTACCTGGCTTGAACGCGAGGCCGAGCAGCGCGATGGTCGCGCCGCGGAGGGAGCCGAGCATGCGCTCGAGCTTCCCGACCACTCGGCGCTTCTGGAGCTCGTTGACCTCGATGACGGCGTTCAGGAGTTGGAAGTGGTAACCGGAGTTCGCCGCGAGCTGCTTGAGCGCGAGCGAGTCCTTCGGGAAGCAGCTCCCACCGAACCCGATCCCCGCACGCAGGAAGGCGGGCCCGATCCGGCGGTCGAGCCCGATGCCTTCGGCGACGACCTGGACGTCGGCGCCCGTGGCCTCGCAGACGTTCGCAATCTCGTTGATGAACGAGATCCGGGTGACGAGGGCCGCGTTGGCCGCGAGCTTGATCATCTCCGCGGAAGCGACGTCGCAGCGCAGGAAGGGCGCGTCGATCCGCGCGTGCAGCTCGGCGATCGCGTCCGCGTCGAGCGGATCGAAGGCGCCGACGACGATCCGATCGGGCTGCATGAAGTCCCGGACGGCCGTGCCCTCCGCCGTGAACTCGGGGTTCGAGACGTACCCGACGTTCCGGAGGCCTCGCGCGTCGAGGCGGTCGCGGATCACGCGCCCGGTGCCGACGGGGACGGTGCTCTTCATCGCGAGGACGATGCGGCGCTCGATCCGCGGGAGCTCGTCCACGACCGTCCAGACCGCGGACAGGTCCGCGTCGCCCGAGTAGGTCGACGGCGTCCCGACTGCGATGTAGACGACCTCCGCGTCGGCAATCGCCTCCTCCACCTCGGTCGTGAAGCGGAGCCTGTCTCCCGCGCGGGCGATGACCTCGTCGAGCCCGGGCTCGTGGATCGGCACCTCGCCGCGCCTGAGCGCGTCGATCTTGCGCTCGTCGACATCGCGGACGACGACCTCGTGCCCGAGATCGGCGAAGCACGCCCCGGTCACGAGGCCGACGTAGCCGGCGCCGAAGACGGCGACGCGCACGGCCCCTACTTCACCTCGCCGAGCGGCTTCAGGCCCTTGGCGATTGCGATCATCGTCTCGTTCGAGAGCCGGTCGAGCAACGTGTTGACGACCCAGTACTGCGCCCGAGGCGTCTTGAGCACGATCATGTGCAGCTTCGGCCCGTTGAAGTAGAGGTCGTAGACCCTGCCTCCGATGCGGCGCGTGAGGCTCTTGTCGGCGAGGACGGGAGCGTCCTCCCAGGTCGTCATCTGCACGCCCCAGTACTCGTTCGAGCCCATTCGGTAGACGAGTCGGAGCGCCTTGTGCTCGCGGTCTTCGTCGATCCAGTACACGCGGACCGGCCGCTCGCGGTCGATCCACGAGCTCCGCTCGATCACCGTTGGCACGAAGAGAGGGAAGTCGACCTTCGAGCGCCGCTCGCGGAGCAGCTCGAGCGCGGCGCTCGCGCCGGAGGTGACGTTGGGCTTCTCCCGCCGCGGCGTCTGGTCGATCGGCGAGGGCGCGAGCGTCCCGTGGAAGGTCGAGCCGACGACGGCGGTGAGCATGGCGCCGTTCGCGAGCTGGGAGATCGCCGCCGGCAGCGGCTTGACCTCGGCCGAGCCGAAGAGGTTCGCGACCTTCTCCGCCGCGAGCCGCGAGCCGCGCTGCGAGGGGTCGTAGTAGACCTCGGTGCGGAAGTAGTCGAACGTCGGGGCGTTCGCAGGCAGGCCGTTGGGCGGCGTGACCACCTGGTACCCGCGCTGCCCGAGGAGGTAGCCGGCGGTGGACGCGGAGCCGGCGACGCCGTTGCCGTTCAAGACGGTGATCGTCGTCTGACGCGGCGTCGGGACTGCCGTCTTCAGCTTTTCGCCGAGCGCGGACGCGGTCGCCTTGCGCGACGACTCGAGATCGGGGTGCGTAAACGTGTCCACCGCACGCACGATGTTCTCGGAGGACGTCGTCAGCTCGGCGAAGCCCTCGAGCCCCTCGATCCGGGTCTGGAAGACGCGGCCCTTGGGCAGCCCGTAGGCGAAGAGCGCATACGAGAGAACGGTGCGCCCGTCGACGTCGGCGCCCCCGCCCTGCGCCACCTCGACGTTCTTCGTGATCGTGTTCACGACCTTGGGGAGCGACGTCGGCGCGAAGCTCGCCTGCACCTGCCCCTTGAACGCCTTCACGAACTGCTGCTGTCTGGCCACGCGGTAGAGGTCGGAGTCCGTGTGCCGGAAGCGCACGTAGTCGAGCGCCTTCCGGCCATCGAGCTTCTGGTAGCCGGGCTGGAGATCGATCTTCGCGTACCCGTTCGGGCCCCCGCGGTCGTTGAAGTAGCGGCGGTCGATGTCGAGCCAGACGCCGCCCAGGCGATCCACGATCTGTCGGAAGCTGCGGAAGTTGACGGTTACGAGGTAGTTGATCGGGAGCCCCGTGAGCTGCCGCACCGTCTCGAGCGAGCCCTCGGGGCCACAGTACGAGTAGGCGTGGGCGATCTTGTCCGTGAAGGGCGTGCGGCCGGGGCAGTGGATCGCGACGTTCATGTCCCGAGGGAAGGAGAGGAGCGAGATCGAGTCGGTACCGGGATCTGCGCGGACGAGCATGAGGGTGTCGGAGCGGCTCGGCGCGTCGGCGCCGTCCTCCGCGCGGTGGTCGTACCCGATGACGAGCGCGATCGCGGGCTGGCCCGGAAGCGGCACCGAGAGCTTCTTCGCAGCCCGCTTCACCTCGGGCGTGCTCGCGGCCACTGCCGCGACCGACTCGTGGAAGTAGAGGTACGCGCCGCCGGCGATTCCGACGGCGAGCACGACCACCGCGACGCCCAGCCAGAGCGCGACCCGCCCGAGGAGGCCGAGGGTCGAGCGCCCGGGCGCTTCGGGTTGCCGGTAGACGCTGATCGGCGAGAGCGCGCCAGGCGGGAGGACGGGCTTCCCGTTCCCGGAGGGCGCGGCGGCGCGCCCCATTCCTCTCTTCAGAGTCGTTCGCATACAGCCGACGAGCGCCGCCCCCGGCGCCCGCTCAGTGGGGCAGGATAGCGATCTTCGAGGCCGACTCCGGGCCTCCTACCGAGTCGCGGCGAGCGCCTCGTCGAGCGCCTCCTCGAGGAACGCCATCTCCTCGGGAGTGCCCGTCGTGATGCGCAGCGCGTCCGGAGCCCCGAACGGCGCCATCGGACGGACGATCACGCCGCGCTCGAGGAGCGCGCGCGCGAGCCCGTCGGCGTCGCCACAGCGGACGAAGAGGAAGTTCGCGACCGCCGGCCCGACCGGCTCGAGCCCGCGCCGCTCGAGGAGCTCCCAGAGCCGCGCGCGGGCCTCGGCGTTCGCCTCCCGCCGCCGCGCGATCTCGGCCTCGTCGCCGAGGCTCGCGAGCGCGGCCTCCTGGCCGGCCGAGGTGACGTCGAACGCGCGCCGGACCTTCCCGATCGCCGTGATCACCTCCTCCGGCCCGATGCCGTACCCGACGCGCAGCCCGGCGAGCCCGTACAGCTTCGAGAAGGTCCTGAGCACGAGCACCCGGTGGCCCGTCCGGAAGTACTCGGCGATCCCTTCCGGGTACGCGGGATCGTCGACGTACTCGAGGTACGCCTGGTCGAGGACGGTGAGGACGTGCGGGGGGACGCGCTCGAAGTACGCGTCGAGCTCGGCGCGCGTGTTCGTCGTGCCCGTGGGGTTGTTCGGCGCAGCCACGAAGACGAGCTTCGTTCTCTCGGTGACCGCTGCGAGGAGCGCCTCGAGGTCGAAGCGGTCCTCGGCGAGGGGGACCCGGATCGGCTTCGCGGCGAGCTTCAGCGGATCGAGCACGTAGCTCGGGAACGACGGCCACCCGGTCACGACCTCGTCTCCCGGGTCGAGCGTCGCCATCGCGACGTACCCGATCACCGCGTCCGCCCCGGCACAGACCGTCACCTCCTCGAAGCGGACGTCGTGTGCCTCCGCGAGCGCCTGCCGGAGCCGGTACGCGCCCCCGTCGGGGTAGCGGTTGAGCTCGGCGGTCGCGCGCTCGATCGCCTCCTGGGCCGCGGGGAAGGGGCCGAACGGGCCCTCGTTCGAGGCGAGCTTGACGACCCGCTCCAGGCCGAGCTCACGCTGGACTTCCTCGACGGGCTTGCCCGGCTCGTACGGGACGAGCCCGGCGAGCGCGGGCCGGATCACGTCCACGACGCGGCCGCGACGGTCACGCCGCGGACGTAGGCTCGGGGCTCGGGCGGCCGTTCGCGGGAGCCGTCGCCTCGCCGACGGCCTCGCGGGAGGGCTCGGGCTGCGCCGCCTCGGCGTCCGCAGCCGCACCGCGGAACCTGCGCGCAATGGCGGCCGCCACACCGGCGATCGCCCCGATCGAGAGCGCCACGATCGCGACGAGCCCGGCTGCGCGGAGCGCCCGCCGCCCCCGTCGGCGCCGACGGGCGCGCATTCGCTCGAGGGCCTTCAGCGCGACGAAGCCGACGAGCGCGTTTCGCTTCGAGAAGACCATGGCCCGAGCGTAACCGACCTACGAGCGTCGGCGCGGCGGGAGGTCGATCGCTCGGCCGAGCGCCACCTGCCCGGCGATCTTGAGACCTTCGCCGAGCGTCGGGTGCGCGGCGATCCCGTCCGCGACCGTCTCGATGGTGGACTCCGCATCGAGTGCGACCACCGCGGCGTTGATCAGGTCGGTGGCGTGCGGGCCGACCATCACGACCCCGAGCAGCTCCCCGTACGTCGTCTCGTGGATCGTCTTCACCCAGCCCGTAGCCTCACCCGACATCACGGCGCGCGCGTTCGCGACCCACGGGAACTTGCCGACCGCGACGTTCTCGTCGCCGTGCCGCTCGCGTGCCTCCGCCTCCGTGAGCCCGACCCCCGCGATCTCGGGGTCCGTGTAGATCGGCCGCGGCACCGCGGGGTCGCCGATCGCCGTGTCGTGGCCGAGGGCGTTCTCGGCAGCGATCTCTCCCTCGCGGAAGGCCGTGTGCGCGAGCTGCCAGTAGCCGGCGACGTCGCCCGCCGCGTAGATGTGCGGCACGGACGTCCGACGGTGCTCGTCGGTGGCGATCCCGGCGCGCGCGTCGAAGGACACACCCGCGTCCTCGAGGCCAAGACCTTCGACGAGGGGCGCGCGGCCGACGGAGACGAGCATGAGGTCGCACTCGACGGTCTCGCCCTCTCCGAAGTGGACGACGAGCCCCGCGCCCGTGTCCTCGACGCGCGTGCACTGCTTGCCGAGGTGGAGCGCGATGCCGCGGCGCTGGAACGCCCGCTGGAGCTCCTTCGTCGCCTCGGCGTCCTCCTGGGGGATGAGCGAGTCGAGCATCTCGACGATCGTCACCTCGCTGCCGAAGCGGTCGAAGATCGAGGCGAACTCGCAGCCGATGATCCCGCCACCGAGCACGACGAGGCGGCGCGGCACCTCCGTCTGCGAGAGGAGCCCCGTCGAGTCCACGCAGCGCGGCGAGTCGAGCCCGGGGATCGGCGGGCGCAGCGGGTAGGAGCCCGTCGCGACGATGGCGCTGCGGAAGGTGACGCGATCCTGGCCCTCGACCGCGATCGTGTGCGCATCGGTGAAGCGCCCGCTGCCCTGCACCCAGGTCACCCCGTTGGCCTCCAGGAGCGAGGCGACACCGCGCGTCATCTGCGAGACGACAGCCGTCTTCCACTCGTTGGCCCGCGCGAAGTCGAGCGTAGGCTCGCCCACGACGACTCCGAGCTTCGGGTCGATCTCGCGCGCAGCATGCAGAGCGTGGGCGGTGTTCACCCACGCCTTCGTCGGGATGCACCCGACCCGCAGGCACGTCCCGCCGAGCGCGCTCTCCTTCTCGATGCAGGCGACGCGCGCGCCGAGCTGCGCAGCGCGGATGGCAGCGGTGTAGCCGGCAGGCCCTCCGCCGAGTACGGCGACGTCGACGTCCATCTCCTCGAGTCCTTTCGTCGGTCGTGCGATCCGGGGTTCCGCCGATCCTAGCCAAGCGCCCCGGCGCGGCCCCTCGGGGGATCAGAGCCTACGCAGCATCGTGACGGTGTCGCCGTCGTCGTCGGAGACGCGCTCGAACCCGTGCTTCTCGTAGAAGCCGCAGAGCGCCTCGTTGTCGCCCTCGACGCTCAGGCTCAGGGCGCGGAAGCCGTCGGCGCGTGCGCGCTCGACGAGCGCCTCGAGGAGCGCGTCGCCGATACCGCGCCCGCGGCGGCTCGGGACGACGGCGACCGCGAGCTCCGGCGTCTCCTCGTCGACGAATCCGTAGCCGGGCTGCTCGCGGCGGAAGAGCCGATACCAGGCCGCCCCGACCGGGAACCCGTCCTCGATCGCGATGAGCGCAGTGTCGCCCGGCCTCCCCCACCCCTTGACGTAGCGCGCGACCGGCCCGGGGCCCTCGTCGGGGTCCCGCTCGCGCCAGTAGTACGCGTGGTGGAGCATGTCCCGCAGGAACCTCACGTCCTGCCGACCGCCGCGGCGGATGACCATGCCCGCAGCTTACGAGACCGTGGGGGGGCGAGGCGTGCCTCGCCCTCCTCCGCCCGCCGCGCCGCGTCCTGCCCTCGAGCGACGTCCGACTGGGCGACGGGAGCTCGGGCGGCTCGAATCCGAGGGGGCGAGTCCGGCGCTGCGGCGAGAGCTCGGGATGGATGACGACGGACAGACTCGCGCGGCCGAGCGAGCGCACGAGCGGACGAGAGCTGGGACGTTCGCCGGAATCAGGGGATCGTCAGAGCGCGAGAGCCGGGGCCTCGACGTACTCCTTCACGGTGCGCAGGAAATCGGCGCCGTCGGAGCCGTCGAGAGCACGGTGGTCGCACGTGAGCGTCATCGTCAGCGCCGGCGCCACGACGAGCTCACCGCCGACAACCTGCGGGCGCTCCTCGATCGCGCCGACGGCGAGGATCGCGACCTGGGGCGGATTGAGCACTGCGGTGAACTGCTCGATCCCGTACATCCCGAGGTTCGAGATGGTGAAGGTGCCGCCCTCGAGGTCGACGAGTTGGAGCTTCCCCTCGCGCGCGCGCTCGACGAGGTCGGCGCGCGCGACCGCGATCTCCTGCACCGTGCGGCGCTCGGCAGACCAGATGACGGGAACGACGAGTCCGGTCGGGGCGGCGACGGCAAGACCGACGCGCGCTGTCGAGTAGCGATGGATCGCGTCGTCGAGGAAGTGCGCGTTGACAGCCGGGTGCCGGACGAGCGCAACGGCGACGAGCTTCGTCAGCACGTCCGAGACGGTCGGCCTCACCTCTCCTTCCCGCAGCAGGGCAACCATGCGCTCGCGGGTAGCCACGAGCTCGCTGGCGTTCGCGGAGACGGTGAGCTGGAAGACGGGCGCCTCCCAGGCCTCGCTGAGGCGGCGCGCGATCGTGCGCCGGACCGAGGAGAGCGGGACGACCTCCACCTCGGTCGCCCCGCCGGGTACCGCGAGCGCCGGCGTGGCGGGCGCCCATGCGCTCTCCGCCGCGGCCTGCTCGACGTCCTCGGCGATGACGCGGCCCTCCGGACCGGTGCCGACGATGGCCGCGAGGTCGATCCCGCGCTCGCGCGCGATCCGCCGGGCGAGCGGGCTCGCCTTCACACGTTCTCCCGGCCTTCGAGCTGCGGCCGCCGCGGGCTCCGTCCGTCTTTGTGGCTCTGAGCCACGAGCTTCGGGCGCTACAGAAGGCCGGAGCTCGGGGCCGCCGCGCGCTCCGGCGCCGGGCTCTTCGTCGACCCGAGCACCACGCTCCCTCTCGGCCTCGGCGCCGTGCGGCTCCTCGGTGCGAGGAGTGGATGCGGGCCCCGCTCCGTCGCCGACCGAGGTCTGAGCGGCGAGCAGAGCGGAGACGTCCTCGCCCGCCTCTCCGATGATCGCGACCGTCGTGCCCACGGCAGCCTCGCCCTCGGGAACAAGGATCTCGAGCAGGACCCCGTCTGCCTCGGCCTCCACCTCTTGGGTGACCTTGTCCGTGTCGAGCTCGTACAGCGGTTCACCCTTCGCCACCGGGTCGCCCTTCGCCTTCAGCCACCGGACGATCGTCCCGGCCTCCATGCCCTGGCCGAGCCGCGGGAGCCTGACCTCGACCGCCATCCGCTACCCCCGGGCGACGGTGCGCCGGATCGCTTCGTAGACGTCCTCGGCGTGCGGTACTACGTACTGCTCCATCACCGGTGCGAACGGGAGCGGGGCGAACTTCGCTCCGACGCGCTCGATCGGGGCGTCGAGCCAGTCGAAGGCTCCGTGCTGGATCACCGCAGCGAGCTCCGCGCCGAACCCGCCGCGCGTCACTGCCTCGTGCGCGGTCACGCAGCGTGTCGTCTTCCGCACGGAGGCGATGATCGTCTCCTCGTCGAGGGGGAGCAGCGTTCGCGGATCGACGACCTCGACCGACACGCCGTCCCGCTCGGCCTCCTCGGCCGCCCGCAGCGCCTCGTGGACGAGCCGTCCGGTCGCGACCACGGTGACGTCCTCGCCCTCGCGGTGGACCCTCGCCTTCCCGAGCGGGATGGGCTCGAGCTCCTCGGGAACCTCGCCCTTGATCGGGTAGAGGGTGCGGTGCTCGAAGAAGAGAACCGGGTTGTCGTCGTAGATCGACGACCAGAGGAGCCCGCGCACGTCCTCGGGGGTCGATGCGAAGACAACCTTCAGCCCGGGGACGTGCACGAACCACGCCTCGAGCTGCTGCGCGTGCTGCGCGCCCGGCGACCAGCCCGCGCCCCCCTGCGTCCGCACGGTGAGCGGCACCCTCACCTGGCCGCCGGACATCGTCCGGTGCTTCGCAGCCTGGTTCACGAGCTGCTCCATGGAGAGCGTCAGGAAGTCCTCGTACATGATCTCGACGACGGGGCGCATGCCCTGGATCGCCGCCCCGATCCCGCTCCCGACGATCGCCATCTCCGAGATCGGCGTGTTCCGCACGCGCTGGGGACCGAACTCCTCCAGCAGGCCCTGGGTGACGGCCATCGAGCCTCCCATCTCGGCGATGTCCTCGCCCATGAGGAAGACGCGCTCGTCCTCGCGCAGCGCCTTTCGCAGCGCATCCCGAACGGCCTCCCGGTAGGTGAGCTCAGGCATAGACGTACTTCAGCGCGTCTTCGGGCTTCGGATCCGTGCCCGCCTTCGCGAAGGCGACGGCGGCCTCGACCTCGGCGGTCACCTCGGCGTCGAGGGCCGCCCAGTCGTCGTCGGGGAGCTCGAGCCGCGCCTTGAGGAGCTCGATCGGATCGCGGGTCGCGCGCTCGCGCGCGAGCTCCTCCTTGTCGCGGTACACCTGTGGATCGCCGACGTAGTGCCCGGTCAGCCGGTACGTGCGCAGGTGGAGGAGCACCGGTCCCTTCCCGGAAAGCGCGTGCTCGCGCGCCGCGAGCGCGGCGAGGTAGACGGCCTCGACGTCCTGTCCGTCGGCTTCGATGAGCTTCATCCCGTACGCCGCCGCGCGCTTGCCGAGCTTCTCGACCGGCAGCGGAAGGTGCTGCGACGCCGGGGTCGACTCGGCCCAGCCGTTGTTCTCGAGCACGAACACGGCGGGCAACTTCCAGAGCTGGGCGAGGTTCAGCGACTCGTGGAAGGTTCCGGTGTTCGTCGCCCCGTCGCCGAAGAAGGCAGCCGCGACGCGCGCCTCTCCGCGCATCTGGAACGCGAGCGCAGCGCCGACGATCCCCGGGATGCCGCCCGCAACCACCGCGTTCGCGCCGAGGTTGCCGACCTCGAGGTCGTACAGATGCATCGAGCCGCCGTACCCCCTCGAGCAGCCCTCCACCTTCCCGTACAGCTCCGCCATCAGACGCTCCACCGGGGTGCCCTTCGCGATCGCGTGCCCGTGGGCCCGGTGGGTGGAGGCGATGACGTCCTCGCGCGCGAGCGCCGCACACACCCCGGTGGCGACCGCCTCTTGGCCGATCGCCACGTGCAGGAAGCCCGGGAGCTCACCCGCACGGAAGCGCTCTTCGACCTTCTCCTCGAAGCGCCGGATGAGCAGCATCTCCCGGAGGAAGCTGCGGAGCTCGTCTCTCGAGAGGGGCCGGCCGCCCGGCTCCGTCCGCTCTTCGACCGTGGTCATGGACCGGCCATTATGCTGATCGACCGATGCGCGCCGTCGACCAGTGGGAGCAGATCGAGGCCGACCTCCCGGCGGGATGGCGCGAGGCTCGGCTCTCGTTTCGCCCGGAAGGAGCGCCGGAGGACGCGGCCGCCGTCCTCCTCGGCCTGCGTCCGGGCCGCGTCGGCGACGAGCTGCGAGTGCACGTGCGCCGGGATCTCGGCGAGACCGCGTTGCTCCGCAACCTCCTCCGACGACTCGACGAGAAGCGGATCTGGGGTGCTCTCACGCTGCTCGGCGCGGATGTGTCCGAGCGCGCCGACGTCTCCACCGGGACAGGCCGAAGCCTGGCCGAGGAGTGGGATCGCGAGGTCTCGCTGCTCCCGGCCGGCTGGCGCGACCTCCTCTGCGAGCTCGACCTCGACTCGAGTGCGCTCCTACCCCGCGCCGCGCTGCTCGGAGCGCCGCTCAACCCGACCCGGGTTCCCGAGTCGAGCGTGCTCCGCTTCCGGGCGTCGAGCGGCGGCGGCTACGGTACGGCTGCACCCATGGTACGGCGCTGCCTCGAGCGCATGGACGCCGAGGGGATCACCGGTCACGTGCGCGTCGTGCACGCGCTTTCCGACACGGAGAACGTCGCGACGCAGGGCCCCGTCTGGCGCCTGGCGGGCCGCTCGCTCTGAGCCCGCAGGCCTGATGCGCACGCGTCGGGCACGAGCGTCCGCGTCCGTGAACGACATGTCTGCCATGGCCATGCTTCCCGTCAACCACACGCCTCTCTCGAACGGTGTCTGACACCTTTTCCACAGTTTCCACAGACGGCTCGGTGTGCGCCGCCGAGGCGCGCCGCCAGCGCTTCAGCGGACGATCTTCGCCGAGCCGCGCATCCCGGTCAGGGCATGCGGGTCGCAGAGGAAGCGGAGCGTGCCGGGCTTCGCGAGCTTGACCCTCCACGTCTGATTCCCTACGAAGGGAAGCGTCGTCGCGCGGTTGAAGCCAGGCGCGACGATGCGCGCGTTGTGGATCCGCGAGCGATCGCGCACGACCACCGTGTACGTCCCGAGCTTCATCTGCTTGACATCGGCCCCGGCGGCGGTGCGCAGGGTGATCGTGAAGCCGGGCCCGGAAGTGAGGAAGAGGCGCGACTTCGCGGTCACGACGAGGGGAGGCGGCTTGCTCGTCGGCGTGCCGACCGTGAACGTCCCGCGCATCGACGTCGAGTGGGGATCGCAGAGGAACGTGTACGTGCCGTCCCGCAGTGTCACGGTCCACGTCTCCGTGCCCGTGCCGGCGACCGACGTCGCGCGGTCGACACCGGGGCCGCGGAGATGGAAGTTGTGCTCCTCGGCGAGGTCGCGCACCTCGATCTCGTACGTCCCCGGGTCGAGCCTCGAAACGACTGCGCCCTGCGCGTCGCGCAGCGTGATCGTGAAGCCCGGCCCCACCGTGCCGACGAGCTTCGTCGCCTGCGCCGGCGCGCCCGCGCCGCTCCCCGCGCCGAGGAGCGCCGCCGTCAGCGCCACTACGGCTGCGGCGAGGGGACGTCGCACCATCGCCAAGAGTGTACTTGTGCTGTCAAGAACGAAGCCGAGCGCCGAATCGCTCCGCGAGAGCGGCGACGATCCGTTCCCGGAGCTCCGCCGCCTCCTCGTCGGTCAGCGTCCGCTCGGGAGACTGGAAGGCGAGGTGGATCGCGACGGACTTCTGGCCCGTGCCGACCTGCTCGCCCCGGTACACGTCGAAGACGCGCGCCTCACGGACGAGCGTCCCTCCCGCCTCGCGCGCCGCGTCCACGAGCGCGCCGACCTCGACCTCCTCGTCCACCACGACCGCGATGTCTTGGCGAACCGCCGGATACGTGAGCACGTCCTCGTACACGACCCGCTCGGGGACGGCGGCGAAGAGGTCGGCGAGATCGAGCTCGAAGGCGCCCCAGGTGCCCTCGAGCAGCGTCGGATGGAGCTCGCCGAGCCAGCCCGCGGCCGTCACCGCAGCCTTGCCCGGGTGGAGGAGCGGATGCTCCCCGCGCTCGACGCGCAGCTCGAGGTGGAGAGCGCCGTAGAGCGTCTCCAGGACTCCCTTGACCGTCGCGTAGCCGCCGCGGACGACGCCCGCGACCCGCCAGCGCTCCTCCGGAAGCCGCTCGCCCGACGGGAGGTAGACGCGCGCGATCTCGAAGAGCCGGACAGCGTCGGCCCCGACGTCGAGCGCCGTCCGCGCGGCGGCGACGAGCCCGGGCACGATCGTCGTACGCAGCACGGCCTGATCCGCGCTCATCGGATCGGGAAGCCGAATCGCGTCGGGTCTCGGATCCGAGGCGACGAGGCTCCACGTGTACGCCTCCGAGAGACCCGCCCCGACGAGGACGTCCTCGACGACGCGACGCAGGCGTTGCTCCTTCGTGAGCCGGCCTCGGACGTGGCGGCGAAGCGGCATCGTGTGAGGGACGCGATCGAGCACGGCGCGAGCGACCTCCTCGATCACGTCCACCTCGCGCGTCACGTCGCGTGCCCGCCAGGTCGGCACCGTCACTTCCCACTCGGGCGACACGTCGAACCCGAAGCGGGTCAGGAGCGCCCGCTGCTCGGCCTCGGCGACCTCCATCCCGATCAGCCGACTCGCCCGCGTCGGGCGGAAGCGGACGACAGGCCGCTCCGGGAGACCCGAGTGCACGTCGACATGGCCCGTCAGCCTGGCCCCGGACAGGTCGACGATGAGCCGGCTCGCGAGCACCGCCGCCGGCTCGGCGAGGTGCGGATCGACGCCCTTCTCCCAGCGGTTCGAGCCTTCCGTTCGGAGCGCGTGTCGCTCGGAGGAGCGCAGGATGCCGAGCGGCTCGAAGTTCGCCGCCTCGAGCAGGACCTCGGTCGTCTCGGTACCGACTTCGCTCTCCTCTCCGCCCATGATCGCGGCGAGCGCAACCGGCTGTTCGCCGTCCGTGATGAGGAGGTCGCGCGGGTCGAGCTCTCGCAGCACGCCGTCGAGCGTGCGCAGAGCCTCCCCAGGCCGGGCGCGCCGGACGACGATCCTGCCCCCGGAGAGCTTCGAGCGATCGAACGCGTGCAGCGGGCTCCCGTAGACGAGCATGACGTAGTTCGTGACGTCGACGACGTTCGAGATCGAGCGCATCCCGGCGAGGTGCAGGCGGGACCGGAGCCACTGCGGCGAGGGGCCGACCGAGACGTCGCGGAACACGCGTCCGATGTACCGAGGACAGCCCTCCGGGTCCTCGACAACGACCTCCACCGGCTCGCGGTCGACGACCTCCGGGTCCTCCGGCTCGGGAGGATGGAGCTCTCCGTCGAGGAGCGCCGCGACCTCGCGCGCGAGACCCACCATCGAGAGCAGGTCGACGCGGTTGATCGTCGGCGTCACGTCGAGCACCTGCTCGCGGATCGGAAGCACGTCGACGAGCGGAGTCCCGGGCTCGAGCGTGTCGGGCAGGAGCATGATCCCCGCGTGGTCCGGGCCGAGGCCGACCTCGTCCTCGGCGAGGATCATCCCGCGCGAGAGCCGGCCGCGTAGCTCGCGCTCGTCGAGGGGGACGTCGAGCGTGGGCAGGAGAGCGCCCGGCAACGCGACGGCCACGGTGGCGCCGGCGTCGAAGTTCCAGGCGCCGCAGACGATCTGACGAGCGTCGCCCTCCCCCACGTCCACCTGGCAGACCCGCAGACGGTCGGCGTTGGGGTGCGGGACGACCTCGAGCACGCGGCCGACGAGGAAGCGGTCGAGATTACCGTCGATGTCGGCAACGCCCACATCGATGATCCGGTCCACCTCGAGCGCGGAGACGGACAGCCGGCGCGCGAGCTCCTCGGTCGAGGCGTCGACCGTGACGTACTCGCGAAGCCACGAGAGCGGTGCGCGCATCGCCTCAGAACTGCTCCAGGAGCCGTGGGTCGTTGCGCCACAGCTCGCGCAGGTCGGGGATCCCGTGGCGGAGGACGGCGATGCGCTCGAGACCCCAGCCGAAGGCGAAGCCCGTGTAGCGCTCCTTGTCGTAGCCGACGACGTCGAACAGGTTCGGATCCACCATCCCCGACCCGCCCACCTCGATCCAACCGGAGTGGCGGCACACCGTACACCCGGAGCCGTCGCAGAGGTGGCAGGAGACGTACGCCTCCACGGACGGCTCGGTGAACGGGAAGTGGTGGATCCGGAAGTCGGTGCTGCGGTCTTCCCCGAAGAGCGCCTTCAGGAGGTAGTCGAGCGTGCCGAGGAGGTCGCCGAGCGTGATCCCCTCGTCGACGGCCAGCCCTTCGACCTGGTGAAAGATCGGTGTGTGCGTCGCGTCCGGCGTGTCGCGCCGGTACACGCGGCCGAGCGAGACCATGTACACGGGCGGCTCCTGCGCCTCCATCGTCCGGATCTGCGACGGCGACGTCTCGGTCCTGAGCACCGTCTCCTCGTCGAGGAAGAGCGTCATGAGCGGCGAGCGCGAGGGGTGTCCGGGCGGAAAGTTCAGCGCGTCGAAGTTGTAGTGCGTCGTCTCGACCTCTCGCCCGTCGACAACCGTGTACCCGAGCCCGAGGAAGATGTCCTCGACCTCGCGGCGGATCTGCGTGATGAGGTGGAGGTGGCCGCGAGGCACGGGCTCGCCGGGCATCGTCACGTCTACCCGTTCCTCCGCGAGCCGACGGTCGAGCTCGGCGCGCTCGAGCTCCGCCTCGCGCTCTGCGATCGCGCGCTCGAGCCGCTCCCGGAGCGCGTTCAGGGTCATCCCGGTCTCGCGGTCGCGCACCTGGCGGAGCGCGAGCTTCAGCTCGCTCTTTCGCCCCAGGTACTCGACTCGCGCCCGCTCGAGCTCGTCGCTCGTCGCGGCCGCGGAGACGGCGCTCAGGGCACGGCGCTCGAGCTCGGTCGGGTTCATGGGACGGCGAGGGTATCAGCGCCTCGCCGTCCGGTTACGGCTCGATGCCGGCCTCCACTGAACCCGCCGCGCCCGTCTGCGAGAGACGCTGCGTCGCCGTCTGCGCAGGCCGCCGCGACTCGGCCTCCCGCCGTTCCTCGATCTCCTCGAGGAGCGCCGCGATGCGCTCCAACCCGCTGGCCGGCTCATCCTCGGCGAGCGGCAGCGAGCGCGGCGCGCGACGCTCGCCGCGGCGGGCGAGCGACGCCTCGGCCGCTTCGGCGTAGGTCTCGAGCAGGCGCTCCTCGCGAGCGCCGCGCAGCCAGCGCGTCATCGCGAGCGCGACGAGCGAGGCGCCGAAGAAGATCGCGGCCGAGGCTATCCAGACTGCCCGCGCGCCGTACGCGTCCGTCGCAAACCCGGCGAGGGCCATCGCGACACCGAGGACGGCGTAGTTCGCGCTCATGATCGTCGCGAGCGCCCGGCCGCGGTAGCGGTCGCTGGCGCCCCGCTGGACGAAGAGCTGGTTCGCGACGATGGCGGCGCCGTTCCCGATCGTCGCAGCGACGACGAATGGGACCGCGGCGTAGATCGAGGTCGAGAACGCCGCGCCGGCCCAGCCGAAGCCCATGAGCGCGATCGATCCGACGTAGTGGCGGCGGAGGCCGACGCGCCCGATCGCGGGAGCGGCGAGGTAGCTTCCGATGGCGAGGCCGACTCCGGACGCTCCGACGATGACGCCGAAGCCGACGTCGCCCGCGCGTAGGACGTCTTGGGCGAAGAAGACCTCGGCGACGTTGACGGCCGCGCTCCCGACGAGCACCGCGCTCCACACGACGAGGACGGCCCGCAGCGGAGGCGCGAGTGCAACCAACCGCAGGCCGTCGGCGACGTCGCGCCAGTGCCCGGCGGTGAGCGACTCCTGCGAGCGGAGCCTGCCTTCGGGGATGCGGTAGATGAGGTACGCCGAGACGAGGAAGGTGACCGCGTTCAGCGCGTACGGGATCGAAGGAGAAGTCACGGTCAGGAGCAGGCCGGCGAGGATGGGGCCGATCATCCACGCGAGCGTCTCGACGGTCTGGAGCAGCGAGTTCGCATTCGTGAGCTCCTCGTCGTCCACGAGGTTCGGGAGGCCGGCGTAGACGGCCGGGCGGAAGAACCCCGTCGCGATGCCGACGAGCGCGGCGACGGCCACGATCGCCACCGGGTCGTGGACGAAGATGAGCGCGACGAAGAGCGCGACGCGGACGCCGTCGGAGACGACCATCAGCCAGCGCCGCGACAGACGGTCGACGAGAGGGCCGAACAGAAGCCCGATGACGACGATCGGCGCGAACTCCGCGATCAGGAGCGCGGCGACCCAGAGGCCCGACCCGGTCTGCTCCTTGACGTGGACGACGAGCGCGATCGCGGCGACGTACGTACCGAAGGCCGAGCCCGCCGTCGCGAGGAAGAGGAGCCCGAAGTCCGGCGAGCGACGCAGGAGGCCGAGGCGAGACGGAGGCGCCACTGCCCGCCGACGCTAGCACCTCGTGCGGCGCGCTTCTACTGGACGTTTCGGCCAGGTCCCGAACGGCCTCGGCCGGTTCAGACGGCGCGACGCCCGTCCGGCGATGGCTCGTACGCGAGGTTGGGCCCGAGCCAGCGCTCGGCCTCGTCGATCGCGATCCCCTTCCGCTCGGCGTAGTCGGCGACCTGGTCGCGGTCGATCCGCCCGACCGAGAAGTACCGCGCCTGCGGATGCGCGAGGTAGATCCCGCTGACGCTCGCCGGCGGCGTCGTCGCGCACGACTCCGTGAGCCCGATGCCGACCCGCTCGGCACGAAGGAGCGTCAGCAGTCGCCGCTTCTCGGAGTGATCCGGGCACGCCGGGTAGCCGAACGCCGGGCGGATCCCACGGAAGCGCTCCCGGATCAGGTCCTCCCCCGACAGCGCCTCGTCGGGCGCGTACCACTCGCGCCGAGCGGTCTCGTGGAGCTTCTCCGCGAACGCCTCCGCGAGGCGGTCGGCGAGCGCCCTGACCATGATCGCCCGGTAGTCGTCGCGCTCGGCGACGAATCGCTCGGCAAGCTCGTCGGCCCCGTGGATCGCGACCGCGAACGCGCCGACGTGATCGGCGAGACCGGTCTCCGCCGGAGCGACGTAGTCGGCGAGCGAGCGGTTCGGGCGCGTGTCGCCGTGATCGGCTTGTTGACGCAGCATCGGGAAGCGGAGGCCCCCGTCGAGCACGATGTCGTCGCCCTCCGCTCGCGCGGGCCAGAAGCCGTAGACGCCACGGGCCCGGAGCGAGCCCTCGGTCGCGATCTCGTCGAGCAGCGCGTTCGCCGCCTCCAGGAGCTCGCGCGCCGCGGCCCCTTTGACGGGGTCGTCGAGGATTGCCGGGTACCGCCCCTTGAGCTCCCAGGCGTGGAAGAAGAACTGCCAGTCGATGTAGCGTCGGAGCTCGCCGACCTCCAGCTCGACGAGCCGGACGCCGGTGAAGGCCGGGATCGCGAGATCCTCCGCCCGCCACTCGATCGGCGTCCGCCGCGCGCGCGCCTCGGCGAGCGCGAGCAGAGGCTTGCTCCCCCGCTCGGCGTGGAGCGCGCGGAGCCGCTCCTGCTCGGCCCGGTTCTCGCGGTCGAGGAGGATCCGGCGTTCTCGGTCGAGGAGCGCGCTCACGACGCCGGTGACACGGGAGGCGTCGAGGACGTGGACGGTCGGCCCCGAGTACTCCGGGGCGATCCGGACGGCAGTGTGCTGGCGCGACGTCGTGGCGCCCCCGATCAGGAGCGGCAGCTCGAGCCCCCGGCGCTCCATCTCGCGCGCCACGTGCACCATCTCGTCCAGCGAGGGCGTGATGAGGCCCGAGAGCCCGACCACGTCGCAGTCCTCCTCGACTGCCACCTCGAGGATGCGATCGGCGGGCGCCATGACCCCGAGGTCGACGACCTCGTACCCGTTGCAGGCCAGGACGACGCCGACGATGTTCTTCCCGATGTCGTGCACGTCGCCCTTCACCGTCGCGAGCACGACGCGGCCGGCGGCCTTCCGCTCGGTCGACTCCGCCTGGAGGAAGGGCTCCAGGTAGGCGACGGCGCGCTTCATCACCCGCGCGCTCTTCACCACCTGCGGGAGGAACATCTTCCCCGCGCCGAAGAGGTCGCCGACGATCTTCATCCCGTCCATGAGCGGTCCCTCGATCACGTCGAGCGGGCGCGCAGCCGAGCGCCTCGCCTCCTCGACGTCCTCCTCGATGAAGTCGACGATCCCGTGCACGAGCGCGTGCGCGAGCCGCTCCTCGACCGACGCCTCCCGCCAGGAGAGGTCGAGCTCTCGCTGCCTCGCGGCACCGGTGACCGAGCGCGCGTGCTCGACGAGCCGCTCGGTCGCGTCGGGCCGGCGGTCGAAGAGCACGTCCTCCACTCGCTCGAGCAGCTCGGGCTCGATGTCCTCGACCACTGCGAGCTGACCGGCGTTGACGATGCCGAGGTCGAGACCGGCACGGATCGCGTGGTAGAGGAAGGCCGCGTGCATCGCCTCGCGCACCACGTCGTTGCCACGGAAGGCGAAGGAGAGGTTCGAGATGCCACCGGAGACGAGCGCGCCCGGGCACCGCTCCTTGAGGAGGGGAATGGCGTCGAGGAACGCCTTCGCGAAGCCCTGGTGCTCCTCGATGCCGGTCGCGACCGCGAGCACGTTCGGGTCGAGGATGACGTCCTCCGGAGGGAAGCCGACTCGCTGGACGAGGAGGTCGTACGCCCGTCCGAGGATCTCGACCTTCCGCTCGACCGTCTCCGCCTGCCCGCGCTCGTCGAACGCCATCACGACCACGGCCGCCCCGTACCGGCGGACGATCCTCGCCTGCTCGAGGAACGTCTCCTCGCCCTCCTTGAGGGAGAGGGAGTTGACGACGCCCTTCCCCTGGAGACACCTGAGACCCGCCTCGAGCACGGAGAAGCGCGAGCTGTCCACCATGATCGGCAGGCGAGCGACCTCCGGCTCGGTGGCGAGGAGGTTGAGGAAGGTGGTCATCGCCCGCTCCGCGTCGAGCAGGTCTGCGTCCATGTTCACGTCGAGGAGATTGGCGCCGCCGCGCACCTGTTCGAGCGCAACGTCGAGGGCCCCCTGGAAGTCGTCGGCCTCGATAAGGCGGCGGAAGCGGGCGGACCCGGTGACGTTCGTCCGCTCTCCGACGACGACGAACCCGGTGTCGGGACTGATCACGAAGGGCTCGAGACCGGAGAAGCGCGGCAACCGCGAGCGCTCCGGCGGGCGACGCGGCGGCAGCCCCTCGACGCTACGTGCGATCTCGCGAACGTGCTCGGGCGTCGTCCCGCAGCAGCCGCCGACGACGTTCACGAGCCCGTCCTCGGCGAACGCGCGCAGGTACCGGCTCGTATCCCCCGGCTGCTCGTCGTGGAGGCCGAGCTCGTTCGGCAGTCCCGCGTTCGGGTAGCAGGCGACGTACGTCGAGGCGACTGCGGCCAACTCCTCGAGGAAGGGCCGCATCTCCGTCGCGCCGAGCGAGCAGTTGACGCCGACGAGGAGCGGCTCGGCGTGCTCGATCGAGATCCAGAAGGCCTCGGGCGTCTGCCCGGAGAGGTTGCGGCCGCTACGGTCGACCGCGGTGAAGGAGAGCCAGAGCGGGAGCTCCGGCGCGACGTCCCGCGCAGCGACGATCGCAGCCTTCGCGTTCAGGGTGTCGAAGATCGTCTCGATCAGGAGGAGGTCGACCCCGCCGGCCTGGAGCGCCGCGATCTGCTCCGCGTACGCGTCGCGGACTTCCTCGAAGGAGACCGCACGGTAGGCCGGTTCCTCGACCTTCGGCGAGAGCGAGAGCGAGACGTTCAGCGGCCCCACCGAGCCCGCAACGAAGCGTGGCTTCTCGGGTGTCCGGCGCGTCCACTCGTCCGCCGCGGCGCGCGCGAGGCGGGCGCCGGCGAGGCTCATCTCCGCGGCGGCGTCGCCGAGTCCGTAGTCCGCCTGCCCAATTCGCGTCGCGGTGAAGGTGTTCGTGGTCGCGATGTCCGCCCCCGCCGCGAAGTAGGCGTCGTGGATCTCGGCGACGATGCTCGGCTGCGTCAGGTTGAGGAGGTCGGGGTCACCCCGGACGTCCTGCGGATGCTCGCGGAAGCGCTCGCCACGGTAGGCCTCCTCGGAGAGCTCGCGGCGATGGATGAGCACACCCCAGGAGCCGTCGAGGACGAGGATCCTCTCGGCCATCAGCTCCTGGAGATGCGTTCTTGTGTCCTTCACGAAAGCGGCTCCCGCCTAGAGAGTCGGGAGCCGGAAGGCCCGCTGGCTCTTTAGGCGTTTGTTGACCCGGTCGCCAAGCTGCCGTTCAAAGCTCTCCGGGGCCTGCTCAGGCTAGCGAATGGGCGTACCGGGATACCGACTCTTCTGGGGAACGAGCGAGACTCAGCCCGCGAAGGCCGCGAGGGCCTCGCGCCCGTTGCCGACGAATGGCTCGCCGTGCGCGAGGAGGAGGTGCTCGAAGTCGAGCTCCGCGGCGAGGCGCCGGTACGCGGCGCGAAGACCTTCCTTCGTCCGCTCGGGGTCGTGCATCAAGTGGTCTGGGACGAAGGCAAGCGGCCCGCCGGGCTCCAGGCGCACCGCACCGTCGGCGAGCGCGAGCGCCCGGCGCGTGGGGATGTGGAACGCCGTCTCGTCGGGGCAGATGGCATCGACCTCGTAGGCGACGATGCCGCCCGGGAGCTCGTCCCCGAAGTCGAACGGCTCGACGGCTTCGCCGTGCGTGAACTCGTGGAGCCCTTGCCGTACGCAGCGCACCGTTGCGCCGCAGCGCTCGACGAGCTCGCTGCTCGAGCGGTAGTGGTGGCGGTTCGTGAGGAGCACGTGCTCCGGAGGACCGTGTTCGGCGAGCCACTCGAGCACGTCGGGCGGGGCGAGCGGATCGATCGCCACGCGCTCGGCGGGAAGGTAGGTCGAGTGCACCTCGATGCCGAGCCGGGGATGGGTGGCGCTCCAGTGCCAGATCCCGTCGGCGATCTCGCGCAACCGATCTACCCCGTCGTCCGCCCCGAGACTGCGAGCTGGTTCTCGGCGTGCTTGATCCGCTGCTCGAGCTGCCAGCGGTCGGCCGTCGACTCACCCGCATCGACCCGCTCGAGCTCGGCCTTCGCCGCCTCGAGCTGCGCTCGCGCCCGCTCGTCGTCGATCTCCTTCACGTTCACCGCGTCGTCGACGAGCGCGAGCGCGCGGTCGAGCTCGACCTTGAAGAAGCCGGGGCCGGTGGCGAACTCGAGGATCTCGTTCTCGTCGAGGTGGATGCGTGTCGAGCCGGCCTTCAGCGTCGCGACGAGCGGCGCGTGGCGCGCGAGGACACCGATCTCGCCGGCGGCGCCGGGAACCACGACCATCTGCGCCTCACCGTCGAAGACGGCCCCGTCCGGAGTGACGAGCGCGACGTCGAACTTCGGGTGCGCCTCGGCCACGAGCTCCGCCCGCTACGCGGCGACTGCCTCGAGCTGCCGCGCCTTCTCGACCGCGTCCTCGATCGTGCCGACCATGTAGAACGCGGCCTCGGGCAGCTCATCGTGCTCGCCGTCGATGATCGCGCGGAAGCCGCGGATGGTGTCTTCCAGCTTGACGTACTTGCCCGGCGTGCCCGTGAACTGCTCGGCGACGAAGTTCGGCTGCGAGAGGAACCGCTCGATGCGGCGCGCACGCCCGACGACGAGCTTGTCCTCGTCGGTGAGCTCGTCCATCCCGAGGATGGCGATGATGTCCTGGAGGTCCTTGTAGCGCTGGAGGATCTGGAGCACGTCGGTCGCCGTCGCGTAGTGCTCGGGCGAGACGACGCCCGGCTGGAGCGCGCGCGAGGTCGAGTCGAGCGGGTCGACGGCGGGGTAGATCCCCTTCTCGACGATCGCCCGCGAGAGCACCGTCGTCGAGTCGAGGTGCGCGAAGGAGGCCGCGGGGGCCGGGTCGGTGAGGTCGTCGGCGGGGACGTAGATCGCCTGCACGGAGGTCACCGAGCCGGTCGTCGTCGAGGTGATGCGCTCCTGGAGCTGCCCCATCTCCGTCGCGAGCGTGGGCTGGTAGCCGACCGCGCTCGGCATGCGGCCGAGGAGGGCCGAGACCTCCGAGCCCGCCTGGACGAAGCGGAAGATGTTGTCGATGAAGAGCAGCACGTCCTGGCCCTGGTCGCGGAAGTACTCCGCCATGGTCAGTCCCGAGAGGCCGACCCGCAGCCTCGCCCCCGGCGGCTCGTTCATCTGCCCGTAGACGAGCGCGACCTTGTCGATGACCCCGGACTCGGTCATCTCGAGCCAGAGGTCGTTGCCCTCGCGGGTGCGCTCGCCGACCCCCGCGAACACGGAGACGCCGCCGTGCTGCATGGCGACGTTGTGGATGAGCTCCTGAATGAGCACGGTCTTGCCCGTGCCCGCGCCGCCGAAGAGCCCGACCTTGCCGCCGCGGACGAAGGGCGCGATGAGGTCGATCACCTTGATCCCGGTCTCGAAGATCTCCATCTTCGGCGTCAGGTCGCGGAACGCCGGCGGATCGCGGTGGATCGGCCAGCGCTCGACGTCCGCGGGCGGAGCGCCGCGCTCGTCGATCGGCTCGCCGATGACGTTCCAGAGCCGGCCGAGCGTCGGTGGGCCGACAGGGACGGAGATCGGCGCGCCGGTGTCGACGCACGTCGCGCCGCGCGCGAGCCCGTCGGTCGAGTCCATCGCCACCGCGCGAACGCGATCGTCGCCGAGGTGCTGTTGTACCTCCGCGACGAGCGTCCTCGCCGAGCCGTCCTCCTGCGGGATCTCGATCTCGAGCGCCGTGTAGATCTCCGGCAAGCGCTCCGAGAAGACCGCGTCGATCACGACGCCCTTGATCTCGATGATCCTGCCCGTGTTCAGCGTGGGGGTTCCGTTGTCGGACATGGGCCTCCTGGCTCGAATCGGGTGCGGCGCGAGCGGGCGCGCGCCGCGCGCGAGTCTACCCGAGGTGTCACGACGCGCGGCCGGCGAACCGGCGGCCGTGGCCGGGTCAGTAGCGCTCGAGCTCCTCGATCGCGAGGCCGTGCCGGTTCAGCGACTTGATCGCCGCGTCGGCCCGGTCCCAGCTCGGGAAGTTGATGCCACGCGCGTTCGCGATGTTCTCGAGGAGCTCGGGCCGGGTGAGGTCGGCAGCCGTCGCGCCGAGGTCGGTGGAGAGCTGTTCGAGCGCCGCGACGAGCTTCTCTACGTCCTCCGCGAACGGCTCCGGCGCCCGCAGCTCGGCGAGCTCGTCAGCCGCGTCGCCGACGTTCTCCGACGCCTCGGCCATACGCTCGGCGAGGTTCTCGAGGTCTTCCGCCAGAGCCATGCGCTGGAAGGCGAAGTCGACGCGGTTGCGCGCGGTCGAGACGGCCTGCTGCGTCTCGGCCTTCGTCGCCGTCCGCGAGGAGCCATCCCGGACCGCGATGGCGGCGGCACCCACCGCGAGCAGGGCGACTCCAGCGACGAGCACGAGGACGCTACGACGTCGTGTCATGGGAGAGACGGTAGACGAACCGGATCAGAGGACGGAGCCGGGCGGCGGCAGCGTCGTGCCCGGCCGGACGACGCTCAGGATCGCCTGCTCGCGCTCGAGGACGCTCGCGGGCGGAGAGAGGTTGGGCGAGTCGTCGAACCGCGAGAGCGCCGGTCGCTGCTCCGAGCTCGCAGAGAGCTGTCCCGCGAGCCCGACCGCGAGGAACGCGAGCGCGGCCGCCGCCGCGACCTGGACACGGCCGAGCGGCAGGCGACGGCGCCGCTCGACGACGATCGGCTCGCGCACCGCCTCGAGCGGCGCCGCGCGCAGGGCCTCCGTGAACGCGACGACCTCCTGCGCGAACGCCTGGCAGGCCCCGCAGCGGGCGAGGTGCGCGTCCAGGAGCCGGCGCTCGAGCTCCGAGAGCTCGCCGTCGAGGGAGAGCGAGACCTGCTCGCGAGCACGCTCGCAAGCGAACGACGTCGGGACGACGCTCATGTCCTCTTGGACGGATCCCTCGGCAGAGAGTTAGCGGGCACGCGTCAGGACGTCGCCTGCGAGGTCGCCTGCGCCGCGGCACGCTGGGCCGCAGCGGCCTCTGCGAGCCGCAGCGGATCCATCACCTCGGCGAAGTGGCAGGCCACCGGGTGCGCCCCGCCCGCCCGGGGGACGAGCGCGGGATCCTCCTCCGCGCAGATCTCCTGCGCCTTCCAGCAACGCGTCCGAAAGCGACACCCCGAGGGCGGATTCGCGGGGCTCGGGACGTCGCCCTGGAGGACGATGCGCTCGCGCTTGCCGCGCTGGTTCGGGGAGTCGATCGGAACGGCCGAGAGGAGCGCCTGCGTATATGGGTGCATCGGTGTGCGGTAGATCTCCTCCCGCGTCCCCACCTCGACCAGCTTCCCCAGGTACATGACGCCCACGCGGTCGGACACGTGGCGGACGACGGAGAGGTCGTGCGCGATGAAGAGGTACGTGAGGCCGAACTGCTGCTGGAGCTCGTCCAGGAGGTTCACGACCTGCGCCTGAATCGACACATCGAGCGCCGACACCGGCTCGTCGAGCACGATCAGCCTCGGGTTGAGGGCGAGCGCCCGAGCGACGCCGATGCGCTGTCGCTGGCCACCCGAGAACTCGTGTGGGAAGCGGTTCGCGTGCTCGGGGCTGAGGCCGACGGTGCGCAGGAGCTCCTCGACTCGGCGGCGGCGCTCGGCGCCCTTCGAGAGGCCATGCACGTGGAGCGGCTCGCCGACGATCTCGCGCACCGTCATGCGCGGGTTGAGCGACGCGTACGGATCCTGGAAGACGATCTGGATGTCGCGGCGGACGGGTCGCATCTCCTTGCGCTTGAGGTTCGTGATGTCACGGCCCTCGAAGATGATCCGCCCGGCGGTCGGCTCGATGAGCTTGATGATCGTCCGGCCGAGCGTCGTCTTCCCGCAGCCCGACTCGCCCACGATCCCAAACGTCTCCCCCGTCTTCACCGAGAGGTCGACCCCGTCGACCGCCCGCACCCAGCCGACTGTGCGCTTGAAGACGCCGGCCTTGATCGGGAAGTGCTTGACGAGGCCCTCGACGCGAAGGATCTCGTCGCTCGGCGTCTCCGCCTGCGCAACGGAGGCCGCCTGCGGCGCCTCGGTCACGCTCCGCCTCCGGAGGTCGCGCCGACGCGCACGTCGCGGGCGACGAGCTCCTCGGCGAAGTGGCACGCCGAGACGTGGTCTCCTTCCCCCGGGAGGCTACGCAGGACGGGCACCTCGGTGCGGCAGATCTCGCGGCCCTGCGAGTGGATGCAGCGCGGGTGGAACGCGCAGCCCGGGGGCAGGCTGATGAGGCTCGGCGGCTGCCCGGGGATCGGCTCCAGCCGCTCCTGGTCTGCGTCGAGCCGGGCGAGGCTCGACATGAGCCCGATCGTGTACGGGTGCCGAGGCGAGTTGAAGATCGTGAACACGTCAGCGAGCTCGACGACGCGACCCGCGTACATGACGACGACGCGGTCGGCGAGCTCTGCGATGAGCCCGAGATCGTGGGTGATGAGCACGATCGCCGCGTTCGTCTCCCGCTGCGCCGCCTTGATCACCTCGACGATCTGCGCCTGGATCGTGACGTCGAGCGCCGTCGTCGGCTCGTCGGCGATGAGCACCTTGGGCTGGTTCGCGATCGCCATCGCGATCATGGCGCGCTGCCGCATCCCGCCGGAGAACTCGTGCGGGTACTGGTCGACGCGCCGCTCGGCGAAGGGGACGCCGACGAGCTCGAGGAGCTCGAGCGTGCGCCTTCTGGCCTCCTCTTCCTCCATCCCCGGGTTGTGGACGAGGAGCGCCTCAGCGATCTGGTCGCCGATCGTGAACACCGGGTTCAGCGACGTCATCGGGTCCTGGAAGATCATCGCGATCTTCCCGCCCCGGATCTCGCGCAGCCTCCCAGCCGGCGCCTTCAGGAGATCCTCCCCCTCGAAGATCGCCTCGCCGCGCACGACGCGGCCGGGCGGCTGCGGGATGAGCCCGAGCACGGTCAGCATCGAGACGCTCTTCCCCGAGCCGGACTCGCCGACGATCCCGAGCACCTCGCCCGGGTAGAGGTCGTAGCTGACGTCGGTGACCGCCTTGACGACGCCGTCTTCGGTGTCGAACTCGACCGTCAGGTCGCGGATCGAGAGAACCGGCTCAGCCACGCACCCTCCTCTGCGTCGGGTCGAGCGCGTCGCGCAGGCCGTCGCCGACGAAGTTGATGGCGAGCGCAATGATCACGATCACGAGCCCGGGGAAGGTCACGAGCCACCAGAGGTTGAAGCCCTCGCCCTGGCCGTCGGAGATGAGCTTCCCGAGCGCGGCGTTCGGGGGTTGGATCCCGAACCCGATGAAGGAGAGCGCCGCCTCCACGAGGATCGCCGTCGCGACGACGAGCGTCGCGTTCACGATGATCGGACCCACGCAGTTCGGGAGCATGTGCCGGAACATGATCCTCGTATCGGTCGCGCCGGCCGCCTTCGCCGCCTCGACGAACTCCTTCTCCCGCAGCGACAGGAAGAGTCCGCGCACGATGCGCGCTACCGACGTCCAGAAGAGGAAGGCGAGGATGAGGCCAATCTTCAGCGGCTGCGGGATCGTCACGCCGAAGACCACCGAGTCGTCCTGGCCGAAGTAGACAGCAGCGGTGAGGAGGACGGCGAGGCCCGGCAGCGTCAGGATGAGGTCGGTGAAGCGCATGAGCAGGTTGTCCACCTGCCCGCCGAAGTAGCCGGCGACGGCGCCGATCGTGGTTCCGATCGCAGTCGAGAGGAGCGCGACGACGAGGGCGACCCAGAGCGAGGTGCGGATCCCGAAGATGACACGGCTCAGGTAGTCGCGGCCGAGCTGGTCGGTGCCGAAGAGGTGCCAGCCCTCGAGCGTCGGCGGCGCGGTCGTGTTGTCGAGGTCGAGCTCGTCGAACCCGTAGGGGGCGATCCAGGGCGCGAACGCGCCGACGAGGCCGATGAGGATGAGGACGACGAGCGACACGACCGCCAGCCGATGGCGCATGAAGCGCATGCGCGCGTACGCCCACTGGCTGCGCGCCTCGACCTCGACCCCGGACTCGTAGGAGAGCTCGAGCTCGTGGGCCGTCGCCCCGGCCGCTCCCTGCCGGGTCTCACTCATAGCGGACTCTCGGGTCGAGGAAGCCGTACGCGATGTCGGCGATGAGGTTGAAGACGATGATCATCGTCGCCGTGATCATGAGCCAGGCCATCACCGGGTAGGGGTCGGCGACGTTGAGCGCGTTCACGAAGTAGAGTCCCATCCCGTCGAGGGAGAACACCGTCTCCGTCACGATCGCGCCTCCGAGGAGCGCCCCGAAGTTGAGAGCGACGAGCGTGACGAGCGGGATGAGCGCGTTCCGGAAGGCGTGCTTCATCGTCACCTTCGACTCCGGAAGCCCTTTCGCGCGGGCCGTGCGCACGTAGTCGGAGTTGATGACCTCGAGCATGGAGGCGCGCATGTACCGGGAGTAGGACGCGATGCTCGCGACCATGAGCACGAGGACCGGGAGCACGAGGTGGTGCGCGCGGTCGAGCACGAAGGAGAGCCCGCTTCCGGGGTCGACGGAGTTGAGGTTCGCCACCGGGAAGATTCGATGTCCGGTGTGCAGGTAGATCTGCACCACCGCCACCTGGAGCATGAGCGCGAGCCAGAAGACCGGCGTCGCGAGCCCGAGGAAGCTGAACGTCGTCGCCGTGTAGTCGAACACCGAGTACTGGCGCAGTGCCGAGTACACCCCGATCGCGACGGCGAAGAGGATGGCGAGGAGCTCCGCGACCACGACGAGCTGCAGCGTGTTCTTCATCACGCGCCAGAGGTCGGGGAGAATCGGCTCGTTCGTGAGGAGCGTCGTGCCGAACTGGTTCGTCACGGCGTCGCGAACCCAGTACGCGTAGCGGACGAAGACGTTCTCGTTCAAGTGCTTCGCCTCGGCGATCCGCTCGAGGCCCTCCTTGTCGATGTTCGGCGCGAGGTAGTACGGCGCGAGCGGGTCGCCGGCCCCCTTCGCGACGAAGACGAAGACGAGGAAGCTCGCCGCGATGAGGACGACGCTGGAGTAGAGCAGTCTGCGGACGACGTACTGGAGCATGACCTCGGTCTCCGGATCTTAGAAGACGCCCCCGCTCGGAAGGCCTCGCGCGGAGGGCGTGAGAGTGAAGGCCCCGCCCCCGTCTCGGACGGGGGCGGGGCCTTGCGATGCAGGCGTCGAGCCTGGCAACGCTCTGGACTCCCTCGTTACGCGGTCGTCCAGATGTTGACGTTCCAGGGGCTGCCCTCGGTCGTCGGGTTCACGACCGGGCCCTTCACCTTCGCGGAGCGGATGACGAACACCGGCCGCGCGTACATGGGGATCGACGGGATGTCGTTGACCATGTAGCGGAGCTCGGCGTCGTTCAGCAGCTTCGCGCGCTCGGACGCGCTGAGCGTGACGGACACCTTCTGCAGGATGTTCGAGAACTTGCGGTTGCAGTAGTTCATGTAGTTCTGGTCACCACCGCAGCCGTAGAGATCCTTGATCGTGATCGGCGTCGCGGGCGAGCCGACCCACGTGAACATGAACAGATCCCAGTCACCCGACGGCAGGACGGTGCCGAACACCGTGCCGCCCGTGCCGAAGCGCGGGACGAGCTCGATGCCGACCGACTTGAGCTGCCGCTGGATGATCTCGAACGTGAGCGCGCGGAGCTGGTTGCCCGTCGTGGTGACGAAGCGGAACGACAGCTTGCCAACGCCCGGGCACGAGTAGATGTCGTTGTTGCCCGCGCTCGGCCGGCTCGGGCCGCCGGTGCAGCCCTTGCCCCGCAGGATGTCGATCACCCGCTGCTGGTTGAAGCGCCACTTCTGCCAGTTCGGCTTGTACGTGGACTCGAACGGCTTGAACATGTGGCTCTGGAGAGCCGGCAGGCCGGGGGCAATGTCCTTGTACAGGGTCGCGGCGACCTGCGCCCGGTTCATGCCCGTGATCAGGGCCTGCCGGACGTACGGCTGCTTCAGGGCCGGGTGACCCTTGGGCCCGAACTGGATGTCGATGTGCTCCCACGCGAAGCCGATCTTCCGGTCGACCACGAAGTTGCGGTCGTTGAGGAAGTCCGCGATCTGGAGCTGCGGCTGCGGCTCCATGACCTGGCCCTCACCCGACTTGAGCGCCTGGAAGCGAGCGTTCGTGTCGAGGATGTACCGGAAGACGACCCGGTCGAGCTTCATCGGCGGGGCGACCTTGAACCGCGGGTTCTTCACCACGGTGAGCTGGACGCCCTTCTGCCAGCTCGAGAACCGCCACGGACCGCTCGAGATCGGCACCGAGTTCAAGAACATCTCGTTCATGTTCTTGCCGGCGATGATGTGCGCGGCGTACGGGCCGCCCGAGACGAGCGACTCCCAGTCCGCGTACAGCGTCTTGAAGACGATCGTCCCCTTCTTGCCCTGGCACGTGAAGCTCTGGATGTCCTCCCAACCCGTCCTGGAGACGACGTTGTTCTGCGGGTTGATGAAGACCTGCCAGGTGGCGCGGAGATCCTGACAGACGACCGGCCTGCCGTCGCTCCAGACCGCGTTGTTCGAGTACTGGAACTGGACGGTGAGCGGACGCTGCTTGACGACCCGTGGCTTCACCGCGAAGTTGCGGAGCACGAAGTCGCCCTTGTCGTTGCGGATCTGGCCGCCGTACCAGATGTTGTTGAGCACGAGGCTCGTGGCGTACAGGTTGTTGCCGACCCAGGGACCCTGGAGGTTCGGCGGCTCCTGGTCGTGGATGAACACGACGGTCCCGGCGGACGCGCCGGAGGTGCCGGCCGTGGCGGCCGGACCGACGACGAGGCTCGCCGCGATCGCGAGTGCTCCCACGAGGAGCAAGATTGAACGTTTACGCATGTACTCCCTCCATCCGAGTGATGTCCTGCCGGACGTCGCCACGGGCCGAAGCGAAGGAGATGGCGGACCGCGGAGCGCGCACGTGCCCAGCCCTCACTTCCGTCATCCGCTTCCCTCCGTACGCCGTGGACGAGTGCAGGATCATACTGTGTGACGACGCGCGCTGGAAATCGTTAGGAGGACGAATGCGCATCCCGCGGAGAGACGAGAGACGCGCCGAGAGCAGGTACTTCGTGGCCGCCGAGGACGGCGCGCGCTACGCGGAGGCGGCGCCGGCGCTCGTCGAGCGGGCCGTCGGCGTGCCCTGGTACGAGCCGGGGAACGGCGCCGACCGCGCCGCGCTCGTGCTCTGCCGCCTGCGGCGCGCCCGCGCGGGCGAGCTGGGAAGGCCCGAGGCGGGCGACGAGGCCGTCCGGCTCGCCCTCTCGGGAGTGAGCGAGGCGGCCCTTGTCTGGCTCGCGAGCCGCGCGATCTCGTACATGGACGAGTCCGGCTACCCCGAGGCCGTCGAGGCCTGGTTCCAAGACGAGTAGAGCCACGAGCCTCGCGCCGGGGCCCTCCCGGAACGACTCCGGGCCCGCGCCTACCGCTCTCGGCGCCAGAGCAGGAGCCCACAGGGCGCGAGCGCGGCGAGCAGGAGGTAGGGGGCGAGCCGGTACCGTCGCGATGCCCCCTCCGCCGCTTCGGTCGGCCCGTCGCCGAGGAGCGCCTTCACCTTCGCAGCGACCCGATCCGGGTCGCCTTCCCCGAGAACCGCCCCCTGGGTCGAGGCGGCGACGCCCTCGAGCAGAGCGCGCGAGCCGGCGTCCGGCTCGTACTGCGGCTCGGGCGCGCCCCCGGAGTAGACCCGCTCCTCGGCCCCCCAGACGTGGACGAGGACGAGGCCGATCGCCGGCAGCGAAAGGAGCGCCGAGGCGAGCCGGGCACGCGCGACGGGGAGACTCTCGCCATCGGTGTAGACGACGAGCACGCGCTTCGTCGCCTCGGGGGAGAAGAAGCGGAGGCTCCGCGCCGCGCGGAGCGCGTCGAGGCCCGTCGCGATCGTCGACAGGCTCGAGCGCGGCGGCGGGCGGTCGACGCCGAGCGAGCGCTCGAGCGTCGCCGCGAAGACGTCCTCGGCGGCGCTCGGGAAGAGGTGCGGCAGGAGCCGATCGGTGAGGGAGGCGAGCCCGACCCGAACCTCGGGCAGGGCCGCGCGCAGCGCGCCGGCCTCCGCCTTCGCGCGCGCGAGGCGGGTCGGCGAGGATTCTCCTGCCTGCGCGAGCATCGAGCGCGAGACGTCGAGGACGACGAAGACCTCGGCGTCGGTACGAACCTGCCGCCTCTCCGAGCGCTCGAGGACGGGCTGCGCCGCCGCGAGGCCGACGAGCGTGCCCGCAAGCGCGAGCGCGCCTAGGGCGAGGAGCGTGGCGCGTCCTGCGGCCGCGGAGATCCCGAGCGCGCGCCGCGCCCGCTCGGCGGCGGCTCGCCGCTCGAGGAGCGCGAGCGCGGGCAGGAGCACCCCGAGGCCGACGAGCCCCGCGAGCGGCGTGACGAAGCTCAGGCGCATCAGTACCCGCTCCCCGCCTCCCCGGCTCCGGCGCCCTTCGCACCACGCCCTCCGGGCGAGGGGTTCTTGCCGCCTCCGCTCTCCTGGAGCTGGACGCCGCGACCGCGCTGGAGCGCGATCTCGAGGTTCAGCTTCGCCTCGTCGTTTCCGGGATCGAGCGCGATCGCCCGCCGGAGGTTCGCCACCGTCGCGTCGAGCAGGACATCGCGCTCCTGCGTCTCGCTCACGAGCCGGACGAGCCCGAGAACGCCGAGCAGGCCCGCCGCCCGGGAGCGCCAGCTCGGGTCCCGTCCGCCGGCCGCGAGCGCCTCGAGCCGCACCTGAGCCTCGTTGCGCAGGAGCGCGAGCTCCGGGTCGGAGACGATCTCGTCCTCCAACCGCGCGAGCCGTACGGATCGAAGCGCCGCGCGGAGCTCGAGGTCGTCGTCGAGTCCGAGCAGGGCGCGCGACATCCACGCCGGAAGCACGGTGTCCGCGGCCCACGTGGCCTCGGCGGTCGCCCGAAACGCCGTATCCCCGTCTCGGAGCGCCCCCTGCCAGCGCATGACATCGGAGGCCAGCGTGGCCACCGAAGTAGCGAGGGCGAGGCATGCGAGGCCCGTGAGGGCGAGCCCCGCACGCACGGCGAGCTCGCGCCTCGTCATGCCCCCTCCTCCGCTCGCGCAGCCGGAAGCCCGAGCCTCGCCGTCAGTCGCTCGTGTGCCGCGAGCGCCGCGAAGAGAAGCGCCGCGAGTGCGAGCAGGGCGGACGGCACGGCTCCGAGCGCTCCCGCCCGGCGGTGGCGCCCCCCGGTGTCGCCCGCCACGGTCAAAGCACCCTCCTCGAGCAGCCCTGCGAAGAGCGCACGCGCGTCGCTCGAGGGGTCGATGCCGAAGACCCGGAGCGGGATCCCGCGCAGACGGAGCCCGGCGATCGTCTCCGCCAGGGCGGGGACGTCGTCGGGAGCGGTCGCGAGATCGCTCACGAGCACGATCGAGGGCCGCGCGATCTCGTCGCGCTCGAGCATCTGCGCCGCGAGCTCGAGCGCCGTCGAGATCCGCGTTCCGGCCCGAAAGGACTGCGTCCACGGGTTCGGGGAGCCGTCGGCCCGGGGGACGAGCAGACGGAGCACCGGACGGAGCTCCGCGGCCGGCGTACCCGGCGGGAGGAGCTCGTAGGCGACGTCGGAGAAGATCACGAGCCCGATGCGAGCGTCACCCGCGGCGATTCCGCGGAGAGCCCGCCGAACGGTCGCGTAGTCCGAGTCCGTGATCGAGAGCGAGAGATCGAGCACGACGACGCCCGTCGTGCCTCGGGGTAGGAGGCCCGGGTCCCGTGTGTCGAGATCCGAAGCAGCCGCGACGGACGCGAGGCCCACCGTGACGACGACCGCGGTGAGCGCGGCGCGTAGCAGCGCCGTTCGCAGCCGCGGCCGCCGGAGCGCCGCGACGTCCGGACTGTCGATCCAGGCACTTCGGCTACGAGGCATCGCCGCTCCCGTTACGCTCGCGCTCGGCGCGCGCGAGGAGCTCGCTCTCGAGCTCGGCGCGAACGCGGGCGGCGAGCTCGGCGGTTCGCGCCGGCGGAGGCGGGGCGGGAGACCACGCGAGCGCCTTCGCCGTGCCCGAGAGCTCCTCGTCTCCCCACTGCTCGAGCTCCTCCGCGACGAGCTCGAGCGCGCGACGCCGCTCGCTCGCTCCCTCCACGCGCGCCGACTCCTCGAGGAGCGCGAGCGCCTGCTGGAGGGGCGAGAGCGAGGCCTCGGGCGCGGGCTCCGGCTCCGCAGCGGGGGCCGTCCGCGGCCACGCCGACGCCAGCAGGACAGCGCCCGCCGCCGCGAGGAGCGTGGCGAGAACGCCGAGGCCGCCGGCCAGGACGGGCGGCGACAGCCGGTACGTCTCTGCGGGCAGAGAGACGAGGTCGACGCGGAAGGGCGCGGGATCGCTCGCATCGAGACGAGCCGCCGCGTAGCGCGAGGAGACGACGAGGAGCGGCCACTCCGCGCGAACGACGTCCCGCACCGTCCCGGAAGCCTGTGCCGCCGGGCGGTAGGACACGCGTGCCGGCGTGAACGTCAGCGCCTGCGTCGCGCCTCCCGGGAGACAGGGGCCCGTCGTGCAGCGGAGCGCCACCACGGTCCGCAGGTACGTGGCGCCCCCGACGTCGCGACGGGTGCGCTCGGGCGGTCCGATCGCCTCCCACGGCGCGAAGCCCGTGGCGATCCGGACCGAGCTCGGATCGACACGCTCGGGATCGAGCACGACGTCGACGACCGCCCGGATCGTGTCTCCGAAGAGCGGCTGCCGCGGAACGAGCGCGGTCGTCACCGCGACTCCTCGTTCTCCGAGGGATGCCGGAGCCGGCTGCTCCCGTCCGCCGCGGGTGGCGACGAGTGCCCCCGCGAGGAGTGCGGCCGCGACGAGGACGAACGTGAGCGCTCGGCCCGTCATCGGCGGAGCGCCCTCCGCGTCCGCCGCAGGTCGGCCCAGGCCAGGAACGCCTTCAGGACGTCGATTGGCTCGTTCGCCGACACGAGCACCGGCTCGAGGTCGAGCGCGAGGAGGCCGTCGAGGAGGGCCGCGAGCCTAGCCTCGTTCGCCGCCCGGCGCGACGCCGCCTCCCGTCGGGTCAGGCGCACCGGGGCGAGGCGGCCGCTCGCCGGATCGCGCAGCGGAAGGACGATGCCGTGCACGTCGGGAAAGCTCTGTTCCCAGGTCGGGTCCTGGAGCACGACGGGCACGACATCCCAGCGCTGCTCGTGGGCGGCGAGCCAGACGTCCTTCGCCGGTGCGGGGATGAAGTCCGAGACGACGAAGACGAACGTCCCCGCGCTCACCGAGCGGCCGTGCTCGATCAGATGTGCGACCGCGCGCTCGAGCCAGTCGTCGGGAGCGCGGAAGTCGCCCGAGAGGATCCGCTCGTTCTGGAGCTTCAGCAGCTTGCGCTCGACCTGCGGGGGCCGCCACCACAGCTCGCCGTCCGCCTGGTCGAGGTAGCCGACGTAGCCCCCCACGGAGGCCGTGCTCGCGAGCACGATCTCGAAGACCGTGCGCATCGCTCGCGGCTTGTCGAGCCACGGCAACGGCGCAGCGTGGCACGCCATCGTGGGCCGCCGGTCGCAGACGACGACCACCCGCGGAGCCTCTTCGGCGAACCGTTCGCGCACGACGAACTCGTCGGCGGCTCGGGCCGTCGAGAGCCGCGCCGACGCGGCCCAGTCGATCGCGTGCACGTCGTCTCCCGGCAGGTATGGCCGTGAGCCCGCGACGTCCGTGCCGCTGCCGGGACGGAGGCTCCGCATCGTCCCATACGAGACCCCAATCACCCCCCGGCGAGGAACGAGCGGGAAGGTGAGGCGCCCCGGGCTCACCGCGGCTACGCGGGTCGGGGGCCGTCGAAGAGTGGATCCTCCACCGACCCCGGTCGCGGCGCGACCTCGAGGCAGGCAGCCTTGAACTCCTCGATCGCCGGCTCCCAGCCCGTCGTGCGCGCGTGCGCGACGAAGGCCGGCGTGAAGACGACGCGGTGCGCGAGGACCGGGACGAAGAGCGTCTCGATGTCCTCCGGGACGACGAACGCTCGTCCCTCGACGAGCGCCCAGGCGCGGGCGGCCCGCTCCAGGGCGAGGCTCCCCCGCACCGAGCTGCCGATCACCACGCCTGCGTGCCCGCGGGTCGCGCGCACGAGCTCGACCACCCAGCGGTGCAGCACGTCGTCGACGTACACGTGCTGGGCAGCGGAACGCAGCTCGACGATCTCCTCGATCGTCACCACCGGGCGGAGGTCGTCGAGCGGGTGCGAGAAGCGCTGCTCGGTCAGAATGCGGAGCTCGTCCTCGAGCTCCGGGTAGCCGAGCGCCGTGCGGAGGAAGAAGCGGTCGAGCTGGGCCTCCGGCAGCGGGAACGTCCCCTCGTACTCGATCGGGTTCTCCGTCGCGAGGAGCTGGAACGGCGAGGGGAGCTCGCGCGTGACCCCGTCGACCGTGACCTGCTGCTCGGCCATCGCCTCGAGGAGCGCCGACTGCGTCTTCGGCGTCGCGCGGTTGATCTCGTCGACGAGCACGACGTTGGCGAACACCGGCCCCGGCCGGAACACGAAGGACCGCGTCCGCTGGTCGAAGACCGCCAGCCCGGTGACGTCGGTCGGCTGCAGGTCGGGCGTGCACTGGATGCGCGCGTGCGTCGCGCCCTCGATCGAGCCCGCGATCGCGCGCGCGAGCACGGTCTTCGCCGTGCCGGGGACGTCCTCGAGGAGCACGTGCCCGCTGCACATGAGCGCGGTGAGGACGAGACGGATCTCCGTGCGCTTCCCGTAGACGACGGTCTCGAGGTTGTCGAGGAAACGACCTGCGATCTCGGCCGCCCGGGCGAGTCGCTCGGGGTCGTCGCCGCGCGCGGTGACCGCTTCCACCGCGGCGATACTAGCTCGGCGCAGGCTCGCGAGCCGGCCCGCGCTACGTCAGAGCCTCGGCGCCGGCAACGACCTCGAGGATCTCCTGCGTGATCTCGGCCTGGCGGGCGCGGTTCATGCGCAGCGTGAGCGTGTCGATGAGCTCGCCGGCGTTCTTCGACGCGTTCCGCATCGCGGTCATTCGCGCGCCCTGCTCCGAGGCGGTCGACTCGAGCAGCGCCCGGTAGATCTGCGTCTCCACGTACACGGGCAAGAGCCGCCTGAGGATCTCCTCCGGCTCCGGCTCGAAGATGAAGTCGCCCCGGAGGGCGTCGGTGGCACGCTCCTCCTCGTCCGTCTCGAGGATGTCGGGCGAGATGGGGAGCACGTCCTGCTCCGTCACCCGCTGGGTGAGCGCCGAGACGTACGTGTTGTAGATGAGCGTCACGCGGTCGACCTCGCCCGAGGTGAAGAGCTCGGAGACGCGATGGGCGATCGCCTGTGCGTCCTCGTACGCCGGCCGATCGGTGAAGCCGAGGTACTCCCCCACGAGGTCGCGGCGCCGGAACACGAGCGTCGAGCGGCCCTTCTTGCCGACGGCCACCCAGCGCACCGTCTTTCCCTCCACCTGCAGCGAGCGCTCGAGCGCGAACGCGCGACGCATGATCTGGGCGTTGAACGCGCCCGCCAGGCCGCGATCGCCCGTGAGCGGCACGAGCGCGACGGTCTCGATCGCCTGCCGCTGCTCGAGCAGCGGCAGGCGGACGGACGAAGATGCCCTCCCTACGCCGGCGATGAGCTCCGCCATCGTCTCCGCGTACGGCCGTAGCGCGGTGATGCGCTGCTCGGCGCGCCGCAGCTTCGCGGCCGCGACGAGCTCCATCGCGCGCGTGATCTTGCGCGTGTTGCGGACGGACTGGATCCTGCGCTTGAGGTCTTGGACCGACGCCATCGGTTCGTTCGGGGTAGACGGTGCCTCGCCGCGTGACTGTCAGCGCCGGCGGGGCCCTGCCTCGTCCTACGTGATTCCCTTCTCCTCTTCGATCGCGAACATGGAGCCGAAGCGCTCGAGCTCGGCCTTGAGCTTCTCCTCGGTCGCCTCGGAGATCTCCCCTTCCTCGCGGATGGCGGCGAGGATCGAGCCCTCCGCGCGGAGGTGCTCCCGGAGCTCCTCGTGGTAGCGGGGAACCTGAGCGACCGGAATCGGGTCGAGGTAGCCGTTCACTCCCGCGTAGATCGCCGTCACCTGCTCCTCGAAGGGCCACGGCTGGTACTGCGGCTGGTTGAGCGTCGCGACCATGCGCTCCCCGCGCCCGAGCGCACGCTGCGTCGCTTGGTCGAGCTCAGAGCCGAACTGGGCGAACGCCTCGAGCTCCCGGTACTGGGAGAGGTCGAGGCGGAGCCGCCCGGCCACCTGCCGCATCGCCTTGCGCTGCGCGCTCCCCCCCACCCGCGAGACCGAGACGCCGACGTTGATCGCGGGTCGCACGCCCGAGAAGAAGAGGTTCGACTCGAGGTAGATCTGTCCGTCGGTGATCGAGATCACGTTCGTCGGGATGTACGCGGCGACGTCGCCCGCCTGCGTCTCGATGATCGGCAGCGCCGTGAGCGAGCCGCCGCCGAGCTCGTCGGAGAGCTTGCACGCCCGCTCGAGCAGGCGCGAGTGGAGGTAGAAGACGTCGCCGGGGAACGCCTCGCGTCCCGGCGGCCGACGCAGGAGCAGCGAGAGCTGCCGGTAGGCGTCCGCGTGCTTCGAGAGGTCGTCGTAGATGAGGAGCGAGTGGCCGCCCCGGTAGAGGAAGTACTCGCCCATCGCGCAGCCGGCGAAGGGAGCCATCCACTTGATCGGCGCCGCCTCGTGCGCAGCGGCGGAGACGACGATCGTGTACTCCATCGCGCCCGCGTCCCGGAGGCGCTCGACCACCTGGGCGACCGTGGAGCCCTTCTGGCCGACGGCGACGTAGATGCAGACGACATCGCCGCCGCGTTGGTTGATGATCGTGTCGATCGCGATCGCCGTCTTGCCCGTGGAGCGGTCTCCGATGATGAGCTCGCGCTGACCGCGGCCGATGGGGATCATCGAGTCGATCGCCTTGAGCCCGGTCTGGAGCGGCTCCTTGACGGGCTGGCGGCTGATCACGCCAGGGGCCTTGAACTCGAGCGGACGGCGCTCGCTCGTCTCGATCGGCCCGAGCCCGTCGAGCGGGTTGCCGAGCGGGTCGACGACCCGACCGAGGAGCGCCTCGCCGACGGGCACGCTCATGACCTCGCCGGTGCGCCGCACGGGCTCGCCCTCCTTGACCCGGTCCCACTCGCCGAAGAGCGCGGCCCCGACGTTGTCCTCCTCGAGGTTGAACGCGATGCCGACGACCCCGTGCTCGAGCTCGAGGCGCTCCAGCGCCACGCAGTTCTCAAGCCCGTGGATCCGCGCGATGCCGTCGCCGACTTGCAGGACGGTGCCGACCTCACTGAGGTCGGTCTCGACGTCGAAGTGCTGGATTCGATCCTTGAGGATCGCCGTGATCTCTTCTGGTCTCAGCTTCACCTGGTCTCCCTGTGTCGGGGCGAGGCTCTCCTCGCTCTCATCCTGTCGTGGTGGCCAGCTCGTGCCTGAGGCGCTCGAGTCGCCCACGGACGCTGCCGTCGGCACGGAACGACCCGATCCGGAGGACGACCCCGCCGATGAGCGACGGGTCGACCGAGCGCGTCGCCTCCACCGTCCGTCCGGTCGCACGCTCGATGCGCTCGACGATCGCGCGCGCCTCCTCCTCGCTGAGCTCCTGCGCCGTCTCGAGCTCGACGGTGAGCCGGTTCTCGGCGCGCGCGACGAGCGCCTGGAGCTCCGCGGCGACCTCGCGCAGCTCCCCCGCCCTTCCCTTCTCGACGAGGAGACGGAGGAAGTTACGCGTCAGCTCGTCCGCGTCGCTCGCGATCTCCCCGAGCACCGCCGCCTTCTCCGGCGCGTCGACCTCGGGGTTGCGCAGGAAGCGGTCGAGCGCGGGCACGTCGTCGAGCGCGCGCGCGAGGGAGGAGACCTCTTCGGCGATCCGGTCGACCGTTCCCTGCTCCCGGGCCGCCTCGAAGAGCGCCTTGGCGTAGATGCGGTGTGCGACGGCCATGTGCGCTCAGTCGCTCTCCTCGAGCACCGAGAAGTCGAGCTCGGCGATCGCCTCGTCGATGAGCCGACGCTGATCCTCCGCGTCGAGCACCTTTCCCGTCACGCGTGCGGTCGCCTGGAGCGTGAGCTCGGCGACCTCTGCCCGGATGAGATCGAGGGAACGCTTCGTCTCCGCCTCGATCTGCCGGTGGGTCTCCTCGAGGCGCCGCTTCCGCTCGGCCTCCGCCTCCTCCTTCACGCGCTCGAGCTGTGCGTCGGCGACCTTCCGCGCTTCGGCGAGGATCTCCGCCGCCTCGCCCTTCGCGTTGGCGAGGAGCCGCCGGTGCTGCTCGAGCAGCTCGCGGGCCTCTTCGCGCGCGTTGTCCGCCTCCTCGACAGCCCTGCGGATCCGCTCGCGGCGCTCGTCGATCGTCCTCTGGATCGGACCGAACGCGAAGCGCTTGAGGACGTAGAACGTGATACCGAAGCAGATCAGGGTCCAGATCATGAGCCCGGGGACGACGTCGATCAGGCCCCCGGAGGTCTCCTCGGCTGCGAGTGGGAGGAACGTCACGGCTCAGATCAGGACGTAGGCGAGGAGACCGCCGATGAGGCCGTAGAAGACGACCGCCTCGGTGAGGGCGAACCCGAGCCACTGGATGCCCTGGAGCTCGCCGCGGAGCTCGGGCTGACGGGCAACCGCCTGGATCATCGAGCCGAAGATGATGCCGATGCCGACACCGGCACCGAGCGACCCGAGCCCGATGCCGAGCGCGAGCGCGACGGCCTTGCCGGCGTCCGCGGCCGTATCGGCCTGGGCGAGGAAGAGGAACGACGAGAGCATGTGGGAGACCCTCCTTAGTGCTCCGGCTCGATGGCCGAGCCGATGTAGATGGCAGACAACGCAGCGAAGATGTACGCCTGGATCGAGACGACGATGACGACCTCGAAGAGGTAGAAAATCGTGGCCGCCGGGACCGCGACGACGGCGAGGACGACGCTCTCGAGCACGAAGATGAGCCCGATGAAGGTCAGGATCAGCATGTGCCCGGCGAGCATGTTCGCGTAGAGACGGATCGAGAGGCTGATCAGCCGCATGAACTGCCCGAGGATCTCGAGCGGGACGATCAGCGGCAGCATCGGCTTCGGGACCTCGGGGATCCAGCTCCGGAAGTACGCCCACGCCCCGTTGTGACGGATTCCCTCGACGTGCGTGAAGACGAACGTCATGAGCGCGAGCGCGAGCGTGACCGAGAGCGTCGAGGTGGCGGCGAAGATCGCGAGCGTCGGCAGCTCGACGCCGAAGAGCTCGAACCGCTCGTCCGAGAGCGGGAGCGGGATGAACCCGAGCATGTTCACGACCCAGATGAAGATCATCAAGCTCGCGACGTACGGGAACCAGCGCCCGATCGCCTTCGTCGGCAGGCCCTGCTCGGCGACCTGCACCTGGGCGATCTCGTAGATGGTCTCGCCGAGCGCCTGTCGGCGGGTCGGCTCGCTGCCCGTCTTCACGCGCATGAGCAGGAGGCCGATCGCGATCGACACAACCGTCCCGAGCAGGAGGTACGCAACCGCCTTGTTGATCGACATGTCGAGCGGGCCGAGCTGGATCTCGACCCACGGCTTGAGCTCCCACTCGTGAGCCGGGTCGAACTCGCTCTCGCCCGCCGCGAGCGCGCTCCCCGGCAGCGCGAGCGCGACGAGCGACACGAGTGCGGCGAGACGCCTCACGCCTTCGCCTCCCCGCCGAAGTAGCTCGCGAGCCCGACGAGGAGCTCGACGGTATACGCGGCCGCGAAGACGAGCGCCGCGGCCAGGCCGACGCGCTCGTCCGACACGGTCACGACGACGAGGGGGATTCCCGCGAGGAAGAGGCGAGAGGTCGATCCGAGACCGCGCAGCATCGAGGCGGCGAGGGTATCGGCGCTCGCGGGAAGGCGCGTCAGTAGGAGCGCGAAGCCCTGAACCGCGACCCACAGCACCGCCGCAAACCCCCACCCGCGGAGCGGCCAACCCGCCACGAGGAAGAGCGGGAGCGCGAGCGCGACGACGGCGCCGGCGGCGAGCGTCGGTGCGAGCCGGCTCGGGAGCGGCCGCGGGGTCGAGAAGATCCCGGCGCTCACCGCGCCCTCGAGTACACGGAGTAGACCACGACGACGCCGAGCGGGATGCCGAGGACCGCCCCGACGAGCAAGCCGATCCCCCAGGCACCGAGCACCCAACCGACGAGCGCCCCGACGGCCATCGTGATCCCGAGGGTGCCCAGGAGGAGGCCCGAGGCGGTGGCGAGCGAGTGGGGCGAGGTAGCGGCGGCCGGCGTCATCCGCGCGGAGCATACCAGCGAGCTTGTGACACCGAAACGCGCATCGCTATGCGAAATCGAGCGTCGGTTCGTCACATGCAAGAGCGGACGCACCGAGCCGACGCAGGCTGCTGGTTGAATCAACCGCGATGAGGGACCTCTACGACCGGGTCGCGCGCTTCTACGACCCCTGGAGTCGCTCCGTCGTCGAGGACATCGACTTCTACGTCGCCGAAGCCCGCGCCTCCGGCGGGCCCGTCGTCGAGCTCGCCGTCGGTACCGGTCGGATCGCCATTCCCGTCGCCCGTTCCGGGGTGCGGGTGATCGGCGTCGACTCCTCGCCGGCCATGCTCGCCGTCGCCCGGGAGGCGGTCGCGAAGGCAGGGCTCGAGCGGCTCGTCGACCTGCGCCTCGGCGATCTCCGCGAGCCGCCCGTGCCCGAGCGCGTCCCGCTCGTCATCTGCCCGTTCCGCTCGCTCCTGCACCTCGAGACAGAGGCCGAGAAGCTCCGGGCACTCCGCGCCGCGCGCGCTCTCCTCCTTCCCGGCGGCCGCTTCGTCTTCGACGTCTTCAGCCCGAGCCGGGACGACATCGAGGAGACGCACGGCCGCTGGCTCGAGCGCGAGCCGGGCATCTTCGAGCTGGCCGAGTGGGACGAGGCGTCCCGGACGCTCTCGCTCACCGTCCGCTGCGGCGACGACGCGACGACGTTCGGCTTGCACTGGCTCTCGCGTCCCGAGTGGCTCCGACTGCTCGACGAGGCCGCGTTCGAGATCGAGGCCGTCTACGGTTGGTTCGACCGCCGCCCCCACGTGGACGAGGAAGACCTCGTCTTCGTCTGTCGCAGGTGACCGTCGTCCGCACTCCGCGCTCGCAGCGCTGGTTGCCACGAGCGCACCGGGCCCGTAGAGTCGGGCGCACATGACCGTGCTCATCGTGCTGGTCGTCGTCCTCCTCCTGGCCGGGCTCCTGCTCGCGTGGCTCTACAACCGGCTCGTCCGACTCCGCAACCGCGTGGACAATGCCTGGGCCCAGGTCGAGGTCCAGCTCAAGCGCCGGTGGGACCTCATCCCCAACCTCGTCGAGACGGTGAAGGGCTACGCGGCGCACGAGCGGGAGACCTTCGAGGCGGTCACCGAGGCCCGGACGCGCGCGCAGGAGGCGCGCAACCCCGCCGAAGCGGCGCAGGCGGAGGGCATCCTCGGAGCCGCCCTCGGGCGACTGTTCGCGGTCGCGGAGGCGTACCCGGAGCTCCAAGCAGACGAGAACTTCCGCCAGCTCCAGACGGAGCTCGCCGAGACGGAGAACCGCGTCGCCGTCTCCCGACAGGTCTACAACGACGCTGTCCTGACCTACAACAACGCGATCCAGACGTTCCCCGGCCTCGTCCTCGCGGGCCCGCTCGGCTTCACCGCGCGCGAGTTCTTCGAGGTCGCGGACGAGGCGCAGCGCGAGCCGCCCCGCGTCGACTTCGCCCGCTGAGGCGCGCGCTCCTCACCGCCGCTCTCCTCGCCCTCGGCGCTCTCTGCTGGACGTCCCCCGCCCGTGCGCAGTCGTACGCGCTCGTCTCCGCTGACGTGCGCCCGATCGTGACCCCGAGCGGCGCCGTCGCCGTCCGCGAGGACCTCACGGTCGCCTTTTCGGGGAGCTTCACCTACGGCTTCCGCGAGATCCCCTACCGCCGCGGCGAGCGGATCTCGGGGATCGCCGTCCTCGAGCAGGGCCTGCGCTTCGCCCCGGGCGCCTCGACCGACCTCGAGCCGGGCGGCACACCCGGCACGTTCGGGATCCGCGACCTCGGAGGACGCCTGCGGATCGTGTGGCGCTTCCGCGCGACGGACGAGGTGCGGACGTTCACCATCCGCTACCGGATCAGCGGGCTCGCCGTCGCCTACGACGACGTCGTCGACGTCGACCTCCAGGTGTGGGGAGACGAGTGGCAGCAGCCTCTCGGACGACTCACCGCCACGATGTCGGGCCCCGGCCGCGTCCTGCGAGCCTGGGGGCACCCGGTCTGGGTGCGCGGCGACGTGACGCTCGACGGCAACCGAGCGCTCCTCCGCGCAGTGGACGTTCCGGCCGAGCAGTACGTCGAACTGCGGACGCTCTTCCCGAGGGACGCGTTCTCCTCGACGGCGGGGATGCGGGTCGCGCGCGGCCGGGCATTCGCGCGGATCGCAGCCGAGGAGCTCGCGGATGCGGAGCGCTTCGAGCGCGACCGCGAGCGGATCGCTGCGCTGACCGACCACCTGCCCCGCACCGCGCTCGTCGTCGTCGCGCTCGCGACGCTCCCCGCGCTCCTCGTCGTTCTCGCGGTGTTCTGGAGGTTCGGCCGGGAGCGGCGAACCGGCTACGACCGCGAGTACGAGCAAGAGCCGCCGACCGACACCGAGCCCGCGCTCGTGCCCACGCTGCTCCACCAGGGCGGGACTGCGGGCTCGTACGAGTTCACCGCGACGCTCTTCGACCTCGTGCGGCGCGGCGTCTACACGGCCGAGCCGGTGACGACGACGCGCCCCGTGTGGGGCGGTCTCCGCACCGAAGAGGTCGCCGACCTCGAGCTCTCGGCCGGAGAGTCCCAGGAGCTCCGCCCCTGGGAGCGCGCCGCCGCGGAGGTCGTGGACGGCGTGCTGGACGGGGGGCGCGAGCGGCTCTCTCGCTTCCGCGACCGGATCGAGGCGCAGCGGGAGTCGATGGCGAAACGCTTCGAGCGCTTCCGGGAGGACGTCGCCGACGAGGTGCGCCGTCGCTCGTGGTTCCGCTCGCTCGGCGCCCTCCCCCTCGCGCTCGCAGCCATCGGGTTCGCGGGGGCCGGCGCCGTGCTCCTCTTCGCCGCTCAGGACGGCTGGCGCCCCGTCTTCCCGCGCTACGGCGACGTCCTCCTCGCCATCGGGGGCGCGTGCCTGCTGGTGAACGCCGCGCTCGTGGTCGCGACACTCGCGCTCGGGAGGCGCGCCTGGAGGCGCCGCTCGCCTGCGGCGCAGCTCGAAGCAGAGCGCTGGGAGGCCTTCCGCCGTTACCTCGTCGACTTCCCTCGCCTCCACGAGGCGCCCCCGGCGAGCCTCGCGCTCTGGGAGCGCTACCTCGTGTACGGGATCGCGTTCGGAATCGCGGATCGCGTCCTCCAGGGCGCGCAGATCCACATGCCCGAGGAGCTCCACGAGGCGAGCCGCATCTACTGGATCTCACCTACCGGCGACCTCGGCTCGGGGCCGTCCGCGCTCTCGATCGGCGACCTCGCGTCGGGCTTCGGGAGCGCCCTGGCGCCGCCGAGCTCAGGCGCGGGCGGCGGCGGGGGCGGATTCTCGGGAGGCGGGGGGGCGGGGGCGGCGGGGGGGCGGCGGCTTCGGCTGAGCGCCGGGACGCCCCGCTTACCAATCGGTGTCTGACACCCGAGGTTAAGAAGGCGTCACAAAAGACGTACCGCGTCGGCGCTCGAGCTCGTAGAGAGCGATCGCGGCGGCGGCGACGTTCAGCGACTCCGCCTTGCCGGTGAGCTCGATCGTCGCCGCGTCCGCAGCGCGCCACGAGCTCGTCGGGCAAGTCCCTTACCAATCGGTGTCTGACACCTGAGATTAAGAAGGCGAAAAAAGAGACGTACCGCGTCGGCGCTCGAGCTCGTAGAGAGCGATCGCGGCGGCAGCAGCGACGTTCAGCGACTCCGCCTTGCCGGGGAGCTCGATCGTCGCGGCCTCGGAGCGCGCCACGAGCTCGTCGGGCAAGCCGCTGCGCTCCGAGCCGAGGAGGAGCCCGAGCGGCGGCTCGAATTCGACGTCGCGGAGCGCTGCGCCCCCGTGCGCGACGAGGGCGACCTGCCGCTCGGGGAGCGCCTCCCAGCCGAGGAGGGGGATGCGGAACACGGCGCCGGCCGACGCGCGTGCGGCTCGCGGCCCGAGCGGATCGGCGCATCCCTCGGAGAGCGCGACCGCCGCGCCGAAGGCATCCGCCGTCCGCAGGATCGCGCCCACGTTCCCCGGATCGGAGAGACGCCAGAGCCCGACGACGACGTCGCAGCTCCCACGCGGGAGGTCGCTCGCGCGGAAGACCGCGATCACCCGCGGCGCGTGGCCGAGCGTGGAGACCTCGGCCAGGAGCTCGGCTCTCACCGTCTCGCCCGCGACGAGGAGCTCGACCGGCTCGATGCCCTCGCCGAGCGCCGCGTCGACGAGATCCTCGCCTTCGACCGCAAAGAGGCCTGTCTCCTCCCGGTGCTTGCGAGAGCGGAGGAGCTTCCGGACGAGCCGGAGCTTCTCGTTTCGCCGCGACGTGATCACGACGAGCGCACGTGGCGATCGGTCACGTGGGGGTTAGGCGGCGCCGATCCTGGCGCGCCTCCATCGCGCCACGGAGGCGGTCAGGCGGCGTCCCGCTCGCCCGCGCCGTCCGCGAGCGCCGACTTCGCGCGCTCGGCGATCGCTGCGAACGCCTGCGGGTCGGCGACCGCGAGATCGGCGAGCGACTTGCGATCGAGCGCGATTCCGGCCGCCTTCACTCCCGCCATGAAACGGTTGTACGAGAGGCCGTGCTGTCGCGCCGCGGCGTTGATGCGCGTGATCCAGAGCGCCCGGAACGTCCGCTTCCGCGCACGGCGGTCGCGGTAGGCATACGTCAGCGAGTGCTCGACTTGCTCCTTCGCGAAGCGGTAGCTCGACTTCTTGCGGCCGTAGTAGCCCTTCGCCTGCTCGAGCACCTTCGCACGCTTCTTGCGCGCGTGCACCGCCCTCTTCACCCGCGGCATCGCTCACCCACCCCGCAGGAGGCGCTTCACGCCCTTCACGTCGCTCGGGGCGACGTCGTAGAGCTTCCGGAACCCGCGCCTACGCTTCGACGACTTCTTCTCGAGGTTGTGGCTGCGCATCGCGTGGCGCCGGAGCAGCCTCCCGCTGCCCGTCACCTTGAACCGCTTCTTTGCGCTCGAGGACGTCTTTGTCTTTGGCATCTGTCTTCGCTCCTACGGTCTTCAGGGGCCCGAGAACCATGACCATGTTGCGGCCGTCGAGGAGGGGCTCCTGCTCGATCTGACCGAGCTCGGAGACGTCCTGCGCCAGCCGCATGAGGAGGTCGCGCCCACGTTCCGGGTGCAACGTCTCACGCCCCCGGAACATGATCGTGACCTTGACCTTCGCGCGCTGCTTGAGGAAGCGCTCGACGTGCCCCTTCTTCGTCTCGTAGTCGTGGCTTCCGATCTTCGGCCTGAGCTTGATCTCCTTGACGTTGATCTGTTGCTGGTGGCGACGAGCCTGCTTCGCGCGCTGGTCCTGCTCGTAGCGGTACTTCGAGTAGTCCATGATCCGCGCGACCGGCGGATCCGCATTCGGCGCGACCTCGACGAGATCGAGCCCTCGCTTGTACGCGACGTCCAGCGCGTGCTTCGTGTCAGTGATGCCGATCTGCGTCCCGTCCTCGTCGACGAGTCGGACCCGCGGCACGCGGATCTCCTCGTTGATCCGTTCTTCCCGCTTGCGCGGGACGACCCGATCCAGGGTGGGCCGGCGGCGACGGGCTCTCAAAGGGCGTTCACCAAGCTCTCGTTCCTCCTTGCAGACGACGAAACCGCTGCAAGCAGCGGCCCCAGTCTCCGTCCGGCTCTCGGCTCGGTTGAACCCCCGTTGGTCACGCCAGGGAGGTGAGGAAGCTGTTCGCCCCTGCTTGCAGAACTCGGATCGTAGCAGCTAGCGCGGGTCGGATTCGGCAGCGAGCTCACGGAAGCGCGTCAGGAGCGTGTCGAGAGACCACGACGCCTGTCCGCCCCCGCGCTCGCGCACGGCGAGCGCATCGTCGGACTCCCGGTCGCCGTAGACGACGACGAAGGGGATCTTCTCGAGCTCCGCATCGCGGATGCGCTTGCCGAGCGTCTCGTCGCGCTCGTCCACGTCCACACGGAACCCCTCCGCGACGAGACGCTCGCGGAGCGAGGAGGCGGCGACGCGATGCGCCTCCCCGACCGGAAGGACCCGCGCCTGCACAGGGGAGAGCCAGAACGGGAACGCCCCCGCGTAGTGCTCGATGAGGATGCCGATGAAGCGCTCGAAGGAGCCGAAGAGCGCACGGTGGATCACGATCGGCATGTGCTCGGTGTTGTCGGCGCCCATGTAGGTCAGACCGAACCGGGCCGGCATCTGCATGTCGTACTGGATCGTCCCCATCTGCCAGCTGCGCCCGAGCACATCGGTCATGTGCAGGTCGATCTTCGGCCCGTAGAACGTCCCCTCGCCCGGCGAGACGACGTACTCCATCCCATGCGCCCGCAACGCGTCCTCGAGAGCAGCCTCCGCGCGATCCCACTGCTCATCGGTGCCGAGCCGGCTCTCGGGTCTCGTCGAGAGCTCCGCATGCGGCTCCATCCCGAACAGCCCGTACAGGTAGCTCGCGTACGCGATCACGCCATCGATCTCGCCCGGCACCTGCTCCTCGGCGCAGAAGATGTGGGCGTCGTCCTGGGTCACGTACCGGACGCGCGTGAGGCCGTGCAGCGTCCCGGCGAGCTCGTTGCGATGGAGCGGCGCCGCCTCCGCATAGCGGATCGGAAGGTCACGGTAGCTTCGGAGCTGCGAGGCGTAGAGCAGCATGTGCCCCGGGCAGTTCATCGGCTTGATGCCGTACGTCTGGTCCTCGCTGTCTCCCGGGATGAGAAACATGTTCTCCCGGAACTTCTCCCAGTGGCCCGAGGTCACCCACAGCGCCTTGTCGTAGATGAGCGGCGTCTTCACCTCGAGGTAGCCGCGGCGGCGGTTCTCGCGCCGGCGGATCGCCTCGAGCTCGTTGAAGAGGATCATCCCCTTGGGGTGCCAGAACGGCGAGCCCGGTGAGTGCTCCGAGAGGTGGAAGAGGTCGAGCTGCGCGCCGAGCCTCCGGTGATCCCGAGCGCGCGCCTGCTCGAGCCGCTCGAGGTGCGCGTCGAGGTCGTCCTGAGAGAAGAACGCTGTGCCGTAGATGCGGGTGAGCTGCCGGTTGCGCTCGTCGCCGCGCCAGTACGCGCCGGCGAGACCGGTCAGCTTCACGGCACCGATCGGCGAGGTGTCCTGGAGGTGCGGCCCCCGGCAGAGGTCGGTGAAGTCTCCCTGCGTGTACAGGGTGATAGGCCCCTCCGCCTCCTCCGCGAGCTCGACCTTGTACGGCTGGCCCTCCGCTCGGAACCGCTCGAGCGCCTCTTCGCGCGAGACCTCCTCCCGAGCCCACGTCCGCCCCTCCGCGATCTCGCGGCGCAGCTCCTCCTCGATGCGCGCGAGGTCGCCCTCGCCGATCGGCTCGGGGAACTCGAAGTCGTAGTAGAAGCCGTCCGCGATCGGGGGGCCGATGGCGATCTTCACGCCCGGGTAGAGACGCATGACTGCCTCGGCGAGCAGGTGGGCCGCCGAGTGGCGCAAGACGTACAGCGCATCCTCGTCGGAGGCGTCGCGCGTCGTCAGGATCCGGATCCGCTCCCCGTCGTGGAGAGGCAGGCGGAGATCTCGGCGCTCCCCGTTCGCGAGGACGAGCACGGCCTGCTCGGCGAGCCTCGGGCCGATCGCCCGCGCCGCGTCGAGCCCCGTCGCGCCCTCGGGCAGCTCGAGCTCGGAGTCGTCGGGGAGGAGCACCTTCATGACGGCGGAGGATAGAGGTCGCCGCCAGCGCGGCCCGAGCTACCTTCCCGGCTCGGTCTGGAGCGCTGGCTCCGCCGAATCGCCATTCGCCTCCTGCGCGAACGCCCGACGACTCGCTTCGGATCCGACCGCGAGCTGGAGCTCGAGATCCTCGAGCGCCCGCCGCAGGATCTCGATGCGCTGCACGACATGCGCGCGCGCCTCGGGATCGACGATCGGCGACGACCTCGAGCCGTGCGCCTCTCGGATCGCCCGCCGCCGCTCGAGCTCCCGCGCCTCCTCCATCGAGTTGAGGACGATTCCGATGAGGACGTTCAGCACGATGAACGCGGCGACGAGCACGAAGCTGACGAAGTAGATCCACGCCCAGGGCTCGACCTCCATCGCCTCCTCCATGTAGGCCGGGAAGTTCTCGAGGGTCAACATGACGAAGAGCGTCAGCATCGCGCGGCCGACGTTTCCCCAGTGCTGGGGGAGCGCGTCGGCGAAGAAGATCCACCCGACCATGCCGTAGACGAAGAGGACGAGGAGCGTCACCGCCGCGATCGATGCGAGCGGCGGAATACTCCGCCAGACGCCGAGGAGGAGGACGCGGACGTCGGGGAGCAGCCGCACCAGGCGCACGATCCTGAGCAGCCGCGCGAGTCGGAGGAGGGTCGCGTTCTCGCGAACCCCTGGTACGAACGCCGCGACGATCACCACGAGGTCGAAGACGTTCCACCCGTCCCGGAAGAAGGCAGGGAGCCGAGGCCAGTACGCCGCGATGCGGACTCCCAGCTCGACCACGAAGACCCCGAGACAGAGCGCGTTGACGAGCGCGAGCTCGTCTCCCCAGCGAGCCTCGAGCGACGCGTAGGTCTGCAACCCGAGGACGACCGCGTTCACCACGATCACCCCGGCGACGAGTCCCGTGAACGCCGGGGCGGCGACGACGCGGGCTGCGGCGTTTCCGGACGGCGCGCTGCTCATCGCGCGGCATTCTGCCCGCGGAAGCGCCTGCTACCGCGGCAGGCCCGCTCCGTAGACTCCGCTGCGATGAGCGACGCCGATCTCCCGGAGTCCGGGAACGAGCGCACCCGCGTCGTCCGTGGCCCCGCGAGGTGGGTGGCGGGCCTCGTCGCCGGCGTCGCACGCGCCTTCCCGCGTGCCGTCGAGGATCTCTTCGCCGACCGCTGCGCGCAGTTCGCGGCCGCGATCGCCTACCGCGTCCTCTTCTCCCTCTTCCCGCTCACGATCCTCCTCGTCTCGATCTTCGGCCTCGTCCTCCAGGACGACGAGCTGCGTCGCAGAGTGGTCGAGTTCCTCGTCGACATCCTCCCCGTCTCGGAGGAGGGACGGGCCGAAGTCGAGCGGTCGATCGAGGGCATCGCGACACCGCTCTCGGCGATCGGGCTCGTCTCGCTTATCGCGCTGCTCTGGGGAGCCTCCGGGATGATGGCCTCACTCCGACTCGGCCTCGAGGCGGCGCTGAAGGTCGAGCGAGGCCGCCCGCCCGTGCACGCGAAGCTCGTCGACTTCGTGGCCGTCTTCGCCGCGGGCACGCTCGTCCTCCTCGTTGTCAGCCTCTCCGCCGCAGGGGCGTTCCTGAGCAGCGCCCTCGATCGACTCTCGCAGAGGCTCGGGGTCGACACGGGGTGGCTGCTCCGAGACGGCGTGCAGATCGTGCTCATTGGCCTTACCGCGCTCCTCCTCTACCGCTTCGTTCCCGCCCGCCGGATCCGACCGCGCGACGCGCTTGCCGGCGCGACCGTCACCGCCCTCTCGATCTGGGGCGCGACGAAGGTCCTCGCGTTCGTCTTCGGCGACTTCTCCCGCTACAACCTCATCTACGGGTCGCTCGCGGGCGTGATGACCTTCCTCTTCTTCGTGTACGTCGTCGCCCTCCTCCTCCTCTTCGGCGCGGAGTTCGCGCACGCGTGGTCGCTGCCGCCGGACGACGAGCCCGGGCCGCCTCTGCGCGAGCGCGTCGGCGCGCTCGTCCGCGGCCTGTTCGTGCACGACGACGAGCCTGCTACGCGACCGAGCGGAGGACGGGCTCCTCGACCGTGAGCGTCCGCGCGTCGGCGTCGAGCGTGCACTCGACGCCGAGCGGGAGCGCCGCCAGGTGCTTCCCGTGGCCGAGCGGGAGGCCGTAGATGACGGGCACGCCGAGCGGCTCGAGCCGCTCCTCGAGGACGTCCTCGAGCGAGCGGGAACGAGCCCAGTCGGAGACGGGGCGGAGGTCTCCCCAGTCGCAGCGGTGCATCTCCCCCACGACGACGCCGACGACCCCGTCCAGCTTGCCCGCCTGTTGGAGCTGGAGGAGGTGCCCGTCGATGTAGTACGGCGGGGCGTGCGTGTCCTCGAAGAAGAGGATCGCGCCCTCGAGGTCGACCTCCCACGGCGTCCCTATCGTCTGCATGAGGAGCCACAGGCAACCGCCGACGAGGGGGGCCCTCACCGTTCCGCCCCGGATGACGCGCACCCACGGATCGTCCGGGTTCGCGGGAACGGGACCGACGCCTCCCGTGCGCAGCACCTCGAGCAGTCGCTCCTTGGAGAAGGACGACACCTCGGTGCTCCCGACGCCGATCAACCCGTTCCCGTAGATCGTCCCCAGGCCCACCCGTTGCAGGAGCGCGACGTGCAGCGCCGTGACGTCCGAGAAGCCGACGAGCGGCTTCGGGTTCTCGGCGACGAGGTCGAAGTCGACGAAGGGGATCACCTGCGCGGAGCCGAAGCCGCCTTGAAGCGCCTGGACGACGTCGACCTCCGGATCGGCGAAGAGCGCATTGAGGTCGTCCGCGCGACGGCGCGGGTCGCCGGCGACGTAGTCGTCGCGCTCCCAGATCCCCTCGGCGAGCTTTACGCGGTAGCCGCGCGACTCCCACCAGTCCACCCCGCGGAGGACTTCCGAGCGGCTGTCGTAGGGGCTGGCCGGGGCGACGACGCCGATCGTCCCGCCCTCGGGCAACGGCCGTCCGAAGCGAGTCGCGCGGATCACGTTCTCACCGGCAGACGCGGACGGCGAGCGAGGCCTCGGACTCCCGTCCGCGAACGTCGGAAGCGACGGCGCGCAGCACGTGCGGCCCCTTCTTCGCCGAGGCGGTGCGCCACACGAGCTCGTACACGCCCGCGACGTTCCGGCGCACACGGCCGATCTGGCGGTTCCCGTCGAAGAACCCGACCGAGGAGACGACCGCGCTCGAGGTGGCGACCACCTGGAGCTTCTGCCGGGCCGCCACGCAGGCGTTCGCTCTCGGCGCGAGCCAGGTGACCGCGGGTCGGTTGACGGCCTGCACCCTGATGCCCAGAAAGCGCGTGTTGGGCATCGGGCTCGTGCTCTCCGTATCGATGTTCTTCGCCTCCTGCCAGTCCGAGGCGACGATTCGCATGAACTGCGGGCCCGGCTCGAGCGCGCGCGCCTCGCGGGGTATGGAGAAGGTCGCGATGCCGCTCGTCGGATCGAACGTCGTCGCGCCTACCGACTGGCCGAGCTCCCGGCCGAAGAAGAGCTGGAGCGAGTGCGGGTCGACGCCCGACTTGGCGTCGGTGATCCGGGCCGCGATCGTCGGTCTCCCGGACGAGACCGTGCGCGTGAGGAGCTCGACTCGTGGCGGCCGAACATCGTTCACCCACGAGCGCAGGGTGTACCTCGCCGCCAAGGAGCGGCCGCTGAACGGATCCCGGCCCGAGTCGACCGCGACGTAGTAGCGCCCCGGGGGCAGGAAGACGCCTCCGGACGCGCCGATCGAGTAGAGGAAGTCCGGCATCTGGGAGTTGACGTTCACCGGGATGCCGGCGTACCCGAGCACGTAGTTCTCGTCCAGCGCGCCGAGGAACCAGGGGTGGATGGGCGCGTTCGAGCTGAAGAGCGAGGTGAGGGAGGCGCCGAGGCGCGTCGCCGGTCGCGTCACGACGACGCCGGCGTTCACCGCCTGGCGAGCGAGGTCGAGGTGGTAGACCTTCTCGCGGCCGTCGTCCGAGACGGAGGGGTCGACCCCGAAGACGCCGAGGACGGCGAAGGGCGACGTCGGCCAGCGGTACACCCTGGCGCGATCCTCCCCGGAGCGGGTGTCACCCGACTGGGTCGCGCGCAGCGGCGTCGAGCTCGCTCCCACGAGGCCCGAGCGAGTGACCGAGAACGCGTACGGGATCCTGCGCACGTCCGCGCCTCGACGCAGGACGAGGAACCCGAAGTTGTCGCCTGCCGCCGCGCCGGCGGCTGCGCGCGCGACCACCTGGACGGTCGCGCTCCCGCCGGGCGGGACGACTACAGGCGCCGCCTCGACGCTCGCCCCGGCCGACGCCGCCTGCGCCTGCACCTCGACCGTCCACGTCCCCGCCCCGTCTCCGGCGTCCGCGACGGTGACGGGAATCGCCTTGCTCGTCGCCCCTTGGAGCGCACTCAGGTACCCGAAGGAGAGCGACTGCGGATCGGTGAAGACGAGCGGACGGTCGGCCGCGGCGACACGCACGAGCCCGGCGCCCTGGACGAGCACCGAGGCCTCGCGCGTCTGGCTCGAGTCGTCGTACGCGGGGCCGGCGGTGGACATGAGCGCCGACTTCACCTGCTTCGGCGACCAGGACGGGTGGCGCTCGAGCAGCAGCGCCACGGCGCCGGCGACGTGTGGCGCCGAGAAGCTCGTCCCGTCGAGGACTGCGTACTCGTCTCCCGCGAACTCCGGCAAGACCGAGGAGAGGATCTGCGAGCCCGGAGCCATCACGTCCGGCTTCAACGCGTGCCCGAACGGGGTCAGGCCGGCCGCCGAGAAGCTCGAGGGCACCGCGCGCCAGCTCGTGGGCACCTCGAGCACCTGCCGGGTGAAGCGGACGGTCGCAGCGCCGCCGGTCGCCGCCATCGCTGCCCGCAGGCGGGCGCCGTCGCCTTCGGAGATCGTGCCCCCGGGGAGGGTGCGGAAGATGGAGAACGTCGGGTCGCCCGGTCGGTTCTCCGCGATCACCATGCCGATCGCCCCGGCCTGGCGCGCGCGCTGCGCCTTCGCCTCGTACGGACAGCCTCCACGACTGACGAGCGCGATCGCACCGCGAAGCGAGCCCGCGGGCAGCGCCGGCCCCTCCCCGCAGAGGAGCCGGCTCGCGCCGCCGATCGAGCCGACATCGACGAGCCGCTGGTCGGCGCTGAGCCAGGCCGGCGGGATCGGGTCGCTCGGCACGAAGGCGACGCGCGGGATGCCCGCCGGCGACGACACGGTGAACGACTGGCTGAACACGTGCGCGTTCACGACCGACCCGACGCTGATCGCGTCGGGCGACGTCGCCGGAGAGCCGGCCGTGCCGAGCCCGAAGAAGTCGCGATCGTTCCCCGCCGAGATGACGGGTACGACCCCGGCGCGCACGACGTTCGCGACGGCCTCCATGAGCCCGTCCGTGCGCGGGTCGGCCTGCGGGCCGCCGCCGGAGAAGTTGATGACGTCCATTCCGTCGCGCACCGCGGCCTCGAAGGCGGCGACGATCTCCGGCGTGTTCGCCGAGCAGCAGCCGCCGAGCGGGAGCGGCACGTTGAAGACGCGGTAGTTCCCGATGTATGCGCGCGGAGCGACGCCTTCCAGCCCCTGGACGGCCGGGTGACAGCCGCCCTGGGCCTCGACGCAGACCCCGGATCGTCCGGCGGGCACGTCCGTCTTCACGCCGGCGATCACGCCGGCGACGTGCGTTCCGTGGAAGGAGCGGTCGCGGTCGAGCGGCGCGCTGTTCGCGCCTGGCCCCGCGAAGCCACGAGCGACGATCACCTTCGGCGTCGTCGAGCCGCCGGGGCCTTTCGGGAATCCGGGCGGGTACGAGAGCCCGTCCGGCCGCAGGAACGGATGCTCGTGGTCGACCCCGTCGTCCACCACCGCGACCTTCACCCCGGCACCCGTGGCGCCCGTCAGGCCGGCGAACTGCGGCGCGCCGATCACGGACGGGCCGCGGTTGAGCGACAGCGTGTACCGGCGGCTCGGGTAGACGCGGTTCACGACCTCGAGCTCGAGGAGCTCGGGGAGATCCTCGTAGGGAACGCTCACCGCGAACCCGTTCAGGAGCACCTGGTAGCGGCGGGAGACGATGGCCTCGGGGATCGCGGCCTCGACGCGAGCGATGGCGCGCGCCTGCGCGGCCTGGAGGCCGGCGAGGTACGAGCGGGCGAACGGCGTGGCGAGGCTGAGACGCCGGTTCGGGCCGAGCGGGCCGATGCTGCGCGCGCTCGCCGCCGCGGCGAGCGGAGGGTCGTCGAGCGTGACGATGACACGGACGCGAGAGCCGCTCGCGGAGCGCGGCGCGAGCGAGACGCCACCTTCGCGCACCGTCCGCTCCGCGCGCTCGACGACGCTCTGCGGCGTCGGGCCGAGCGAGCCGGCCGCGGCTCCGGAGAGCGTCACCGAGGCGAGCAGCGGGACGAGGAGAGCGAGCCGGCGCACCCCGAGGCAGCTAGCCGATCTTCTTCGTGACGGTGCGCGTCGCGCGGAGACCCTCGAAGACGACGGTCGCGCGGCCGGTGAAGGTCTTCCCCTTCGCGTTTCCCGGAATCTGCCAGACGCACACCACCGCCCCACCCTGCACGCGGGCCGACGTCGCTCGCAGCGAGGCGCCCCCCACGCGACCCTGGCAGGTGACCCGCCCGCTCTTGATCGTCGCGCCCGTATCGGAGCGGGCGACGGTCATGCGCAGGGTGAGCGCCTGACCCGCCTTGGCGGCCGCGGGCACGGTCACGACGCGCCGCACGACGAGTGTGGGCCGAGCGAGCTTCACGTCGTACGAGTAGAGGCCCGCGCCGACGGCGGGGGCGAAGTCCGCGACGGCAGTCGAGAGATCGATCTCCCCGGTCTCCTCGTCGAACGTCGCGCCGGAGATCACGACGACGGAGAAGCGGAAGCGGCTCGTGTTCCCGAGCTCGGCGCGGCTGATCGTGATCGTCGCGCCCCCCTGGTAGGAGAACCGCAGCGATGTGAACGGCGGGTCGCCCGGCCGCCGCGTGAAGCCCGTCCCGTCCCAGCGGTAGAGAGAGGCCTCGCCGAGGACGAGCTCGATCGCGTAGTCCGCTCCCTCGTCGTTTCCGGTCTGCGCGTTGTTGTCGGTGTCGACCTCGAGCGCGACCAGGACGTCCCGCGTGAAGGTCGGGCGGTTCGGGACGTTGATCCGGAAGGTGATGAGGCCGGCGTCGTTGTTCGAGACGACGATCGTGGTGATGTCCGGGGCGTCCGGGTTCTCTCCGGTCGAGTCCGTGTACGTCACGCTGTTGGCGGCAGGCGCGCCCGAGGCGGCAGTCGGCAACGCGACGAGGACGGCGGCGACGGCGAGCGCGAGCCCGGTCCGGGTCAGGAGGCGCACGGTGCGGTCAGGGTACGCGCGCCCGTGCCGGCGCGCAAGACGCGCTCACGAGAGGTCGATGCGATCCGCCCGCAGGTGCCCGAGGCGAGCGTCGCGATCGGCGCGCAGGAACGCCTCCATCGTCTCGCGCATCGTGCCGCCCTCGTAGACCCAGATCTCCGGGTGGACGTTGAGGTGCAGCCAGTCGAGCTCGCCGCGGGCGAGCTCCGCGTGCGGGCAGTGCCCCTGGCGGTCGCGGAAGCGCCAGCTCTGGTTCGCGTCCGAGCGGAAGCGCTCGGGGTCGTACCAGGGCGGGCTCATGACGTTCACGGCTCCCGCGATCGGCTCGTGCTGGTAGGAGGCGTCCGGGTTGTGCCAGGCGACGAGTGGCTCGAAGCGCTCGTCGAGATCGAGGTGCGGATGGACGGCGTGGTGCCCGATGCGGCCGCCGAGCGCGCGCAGCCTCGCGAGCGCTCGCTCTCCCTCGGGGGAGAGGAGGTTGTAGAAGACCGACCGCGTCATCAAGAACCACGTCGACCGAACGCCGAGCTCGGCCTCGAGCTCCGCCATCCGTACCGCTGCCTCGAGCGAGAGGTCGACGTCGTGGCGAACGATCAGGTCTCCTTCCTCCGGCGGCCTGTCGAAGCTCGCGAAGCGGTAGCCGCCGGCCTTGGCCGCCTCGAGCAGCTCGCGGTAGTGGTCGAGCGTGAACGAACAGCCAGCGTCCGTCACGGCGTGCCCTCCACCTCGATCTCGACGAGGGCGGCGGCCGCATCCGCCCGAGCGATCGCCTCCTCGCGCGACGTCCCGACCGCGATGACGTACCCCCTGCGGTCGGAGATCACCCGGACCGGCCGGATCGTCTCGCCTGGGACGGCGTAGATCGACGCATCGACGACCCCCGGGGAGGCGAGCACCGGCTCGAGCGAGCCGACCCGAGTCACCGTCCCCGTGCGCAGCATCCCGGGCTCGGCGGTGAGGAAGCGGATGGCGGTCGGCTGCTCGCGTCGCGGCACGAGCAACTCCGGCGGGAGGTCCTCGCCGAGGGCGAGCCGGAGTTGCGTTTCGAGGAGGTCGACGCCGAGCGCGTGCCCGAGGTGCTCGGCCATCATCCCGCCGATCCGGGCTGCGCACTCGACGAGGAGGATGCGGCCGTCGGGAGGAGCCATGAGCTGCGGGAACGCGATACCGGTGCGCAGGCCGAGCGCACGTGCGGCCTCCGTCGCGACCCGCTCGGCGACGATGCGCCGGTCGCCCTCGAGGTGCGGCGGGTAGACGTGGAGCCAGCTCACGCCGAAGCCGCGCCCAGAGGGCCGCAAGCGGTCGCAGAGGGCGACGAAGAGGGCCTCGCCGTCGCGGAGGACGACGATCCCGTTCAGCTCCGTGCCGTCGACGAGCTCCTCGAGCAGGGCGGGCTCGCCCGGAGATACGGCGAGCGCCTCGGGGAGGCATGCGTCGAGCTCTTCGGGGGCGTCGATCCGGAAGAGGCCGTGCTGCCCGCTCCCCGCCCCGGGCTTCAGCACAGCAGGGAGACCGACGGCCGCCACCGCCGGCCGCGCATCGCCGAGGGTCTCCACGGTCGCGAACCGGGGCTGCGGAACCCCTGCGTCGGCGAGGCGGCGGCGCATCGCAACCTTGTTCGTCATCAGCCGCGCCGTCTCGACCCCGATCCCGGGGAGCCCACGCTCGGCGGCGACGCGAGCGACGGTCGGCACCGCCCGGTCCGACTGCACGGTCGTGACGCCGTCGAGCTCGAGGTCTGCGATGGCCTCGAGCACCGCCTCGGCGTCCGCGAAGTCGACGACGAGGCCGACGTCGGCCTCGTGGAGCGCGGGTGCGTCGCGGTTGCGGTCGACGGCGACGACGCGGAGCCCGAGCTCCTTGGCCCGCCGGATGACGGGGCGCTGGTAGCGCCCCGCGCCGATGACGAGAACGGTCTTCACCGGCCGCGATGCTACTGCGGCGCTCGTTCGAGGCCGAGGGCCGCCCGGCCGGCCGGGCTCGGGCTGCTAGTGCGGCCCGGGCACATGTGACACGACGCCGCGACGGCACCGTCTGCGGCCGAGACCACCGCACGCACGGACGGCACATGACGATCACCATCGGGTCTCGCCTGCGGGAAGACGTGAGCTCCGTGCCACCGCTTCACGGCCAGTTCGCTCACGAGCTCCGCCGCCGTGCGGATCCGAAGATCGGGGAGCACCGCCTCCAGCCTTTCGTACCTCCCGCCGCGGTGATCGACGTTGTCGCCCGCGATACGGTCGGGCCCGCGGCGTGGGAACGTCCGGCTCCGCCGTGACGGCGGTGAGACGACCTGCACCGCACGCGATGCAAGGTAGCCGGTAAGAGCCGAGCGAGCAGGCCTGGTCGAGTGGGCGGTACTGGGCTCGAACCAGTGACCCCCAGCTTGTCGAGCTGGTGCTCTCCCAACTGAGCTAACCGCCCCGGGCCCGCGATTGTAGCCGCTCTCCCCGTCGGCCGAGGCACTCCAGCGCAGGAGGAGGAGCTCGGGGGCAGCTTTGATCCTGCCGGAGGGCGGCATCTCGAACCCTGGGCAGATCAGCAGACGCGTGCGTGGCAGCCGCCGTCGCTGGCGACCTGACCGACCTCCGGCGGATCGCGGAGATCGCCGACCTCGAGGGCGCTCGTCATCCCACACGCCTGGATGACCGACGACCGGGCGAGCGAGCACGTGCGCAGAGCACGAGGACGTCCATGCTCACCGCCTCCTCCTATGCGCTCGGCCGTTCACGGTGCCGAGCGAATCGTCCTCGTCCGCCCTCCGTCGAGCGACCGCTTGATCGTCCCGTCATACAGCGCGACGTAGAGCTCCGCCGCCGACGTGCCGAGGAACGCAGCTACGTCGCCAGTCGACCCGCGTGCCTCGAACCTTCGCCCACCGTCGGCGCTGACGAGGACGTCACCGTTCGCGTCGGTGAGGCAGAGTCGATCGTGTGCAGGCCACGCGAGGCGCCCCAAGGAGGCGCTGACCCGCTCCCGAGTCTCTCCACCGTCGCGCGACTCGTAGAGGCCAGAGCCGAGATTGCTCCCGCCGGTGGCGAGAACGCGGCGACGATCGTGCGGGTCGACCGCGAGGTCGAGGAGCGAAGCAAGCCGGCTCACCACGTCCCACGTCCGACCTTCGTCATCCGAGACGAGCAAGCGATCGCCTGTTACGTCGTAGCCGTCGACGCGTCCTTACGAGAAGCACCAAACGTGAAAGTCGGCGTCGCCGAGAAGGGGCACCGAGGGCCAACTGCGGGCGGCGTCGGTCGACTCGATGAGTCTGAGGAGAGGAGGACAGTCCGTTTGCACGTCCGGGTGGCCGGACCCCAGGAAGCGGTGTGCTCCAACGACCGTGAGTCCCATCGTGTCCTGGTGGCTGTCCCCAACGCGCGCCGCTTCTCGGCCGTCGCTCGGCGCGCGGAAGAGACCGGTATGCGTCGCGATGAAGAGCGCGCCATCAGTCGGGTTCACGCCCAGGCCGTGGACGTGAACCGGCCCGGCATCGGCGTCCACGGTTCCGGGCCCCCCGACGCGCCAGAACGATAGCGAGACCAGGATGACCCCGACAGCGGCGAGCGCGAAGAGTCCGTGGCCGACCCCCGGCCATCGCCTCGCTCGCGCCACCCCGTGGCGCTTCGCTCGTGCCTGCCGTGTACTCGTCACGTCGTGTCCCCTGATGGCCAGGAACACCTGCCTGGGGCCGGTCGAGCCGAGCGAGACTCAGAAGAGGAGTCGCTGGAGATCGACTGGCGATGCCGCGCCCGGTCGCGTGCGAGGAGCGAGCGATGGCGGAGACGCTGGGCTGGAGAGCGCGCCAGCTGAGCCGGAGAACGGCTTCTACAGGCACGAACGGCCACTCGCGTCCCGCGGTCAGCTCGTCGCTCCGCACACGAAGCCGGTGAGCGGCGCGCACACCAACACGAAGGCGACTGGCTGGAGCTGCGGCATCCGCTTCACGATCGGGACGATCGTGGTCGACGGTCTCGGCTCCGTCCGAGAGCCGCGCCTCCCGCTTGCCGGGATGCCCGCGAGTGTCTATCGTGAGGCCCGCATGCCGAGCGCGACGACCACGAAGAGCGCTGTGCCCGCGGCCGTGACCTGGCTCGGCTTCTACGCGTTTCCTCCGCGCAGCTAGCCGGCGCCGCTCCGACCCGCCCCCGCCGGACTAGCAGACGAGCGACAGGGCGGGTGCTGCGGAATCTCCCGGGCGACTCGGGAAGGACGAGCTCGAAGGCGAGGGCCACGTGACGAGCGCCGCCCCGCGACCCGAGCCGACGCCCGGACGGCCCGAGTGGTCGCCGTCGTCGTGGCGGGCCTACCCCGCGCTGCAGCAGCCGGACTGGCCCGACCGGGCGGCGCTCGCCGCCGTCGAGGAGCGCCTGCGGCAGCTCCCGCCGCTCGTCTTCGCCGGCGAGGCACGCGCGCTTCGCGCCGCGCTCGGCGAGGTCTGCGAGGGGCGCGCCTTCCTGCTCCAGGCGGGCGACTGCGTCGAGTCCTTCCGCGAGGTCTCGGCTCCGCTCATCCGGGAGAAGCTGAAGGTGCTCCTGCAGATGTCCGCCGTGCTGACGTTCGGGGCGATGCTCCCCGTCGTCAAGGTCGGGAGGATCGCCGGCCAGTTCGCGAAGCCGCGGAGCGGCCCGACCGAGGTCGTGAACGGGGTCGAGCTCCCGTCGTTCCGCGGGCACGTCGTCCACTCGGACGAGCCCACCCCCGAGGCGCGGATCCCCGATCCGGAGCGCCTCGTCCAGGGCTACTACCAGGCGGCGTCGACCCTCAACCTCCTCCGTGCCTTCACGAAGGGCGGCTTCGCGGATCTCAACCTCGTCCACCTCTGGAACCGGGAGTTCGTCGCGAGCTCGCCGGCCGGCCAGCGCTACGAGGCGCTCGCCGACGAGATCGAGCGCGCGCTCCGCTTCATGAAGGCGGTCGGGATCGACCTCGAGCACGAGCCGACGCTCCACGAGGTCGACGTCTGGACGAGCCACGAGGGGCTCCTGCTCGAGTACGAGGAGGCACTCACGCGGACGGACTCGCTCACGGGCGAGCCGTACGACTGCTCGGCGCACTTGCTCTGGATCGGCGACCGCACGCGACAGCTCGACGGCGCCCACGTCGAGTTCTTCGCCGGCGTGCAGAACCCCGTTGCCGTGAAGCTCGGGCCGAGCGCGAGCCCCGAGGACGCCGTCGCGCTCGCGGAGCGCCTGAACCCGCGCCGGATCCCCGGCAGGCTCACCTTCATCACACGCCTCGGTGCGGACACGATCCGCGAGGCGCTCCCCCCGCTCCTCCGCGCGGTGCGGGAGAGCGGCATCCCCGTCGTCTGGGCCTGCGATCCGATGCACGGCAACCTCCTCCGCACGCCCTCGGGCACGAAGACACGCCACTTCGACGCGATCCTCGAGGAGGTTCGCGGCTTCTTCGCCGCACACCGTGAGGTCGGGACGTGGCCCGGAGGCGTGCACCTCGAGTTCACGGGCGAGGACGTGACCGAGTGCCTCGGTGGGTCGACGGAGGTCCGCGAGGATCAGCTCGACCACCGGTACGAGACGCTCTGCGATCCGCGACTGAACGGACGGCAGGCGCTCGACCTCGCCTTCCTCGTCGCCGAGCTCATGCGGGCCCGCTGAGGCGACGTGCGGCTGGCTGTCGTCGGCACCGGGCTCATCGGCGCGTCGGCCGGGCTGGCCGCGCGCCGGGCCGGTCTGGAGGTGTCCGGCTGGGACGAGGACGGCGACACGCTCGCCATCGCCGCCGAGCGCGGCGCCTGCGAGCCGTCCCCGACGCTCGCGGGGGCGCTCGCGGGCGCGGACGTCGCCCTCGTAGCCGTCCCGGTCGCGTCTCTGCCAACCGTCGTCCACTCGGTGCTCGCGACGGCCCCGGAGGCGTGCACGGTGACGGACGTCGGATCGACGAAGGCCGCGGTCTGCGCTGCGGCCGGGGGCGACCCTCGCTACGTGGGCGGGCATCCGATCTGCGGCGCCGAGACGCGCGGCCCCGCACGGGCGAGCGCAGATCTCTTCGAGGGAGCGACCTGGTTCCTGACGCCGCTGCGGACGACCGAGCCAGAGCGCTACCGCGCGATCCACTCCCTCGTGACCACGTTGGGAGCGCGCCCGGTGGCGATCGACCCGGCCGCACACGACCGACTCGTCGCCGTTACGAGCCACCTCCCCCATGCGCTCGCGAACCTCCTTGTGACGCAGGCAGGCGCTTCGCGTATCGAAGGACACGACCCACTCCAGACCGCCGGTGGCTCGCTCCGTGACATGACCCGCATCGCCGGAGCGAACCCGCGTGTCTGGGTCGACATCTTCCTCGAGAACCGGGAGGCGCTCGTCGACGCGCTCGCGGAGCACCGCCGCCGCGTCGAGCAGCTCGAGACCGCGCTCGCCGAAGGTGACGCCGGTTTCCTCGCCCGCTGGATAGGCGAGGCGAGCGGCGCCAGGCGCCGCATGCTCGAGACCTCGTACGAGGACGCGGGCGCGCTGCATCGCATCCGCGTGCACGTCCCGGATCGGCCGGGGGTGCTCGCCGGCATCTTCCAGGCTCTCGGCGCGGCGCGGATCAACGTCTCCGACTTCGACCTCGAGCACCTCTCCCCCGAACGGGGCGGCACCCTCACGATCTTCGTCACGGGGCAGGACGACGCCGCAGCGGCAGCCGCGCTCCTCGAGGCCCAGGGCTACGGCGTCGTCGTCGCGCCCGTGCTCGAGAGCTGAGGCCGCTTACGCGCGCGTCCCGAGCGCCGCGTCTTCGTGCACGTGCTCGACCGTCGTCGCCGACACGGGGGCGACGCGCACGAACCGGCGCGACGCGTCCTCCCACCGCTCGAGGAGCGCCGCGGCCCGAGAAGAGCCCGTGTGCCGGAGGTGCCGCTCGACGAGCTCGCGGAGCACGGCGAGCTCGTCCGCGTCGGGCGCGCACTCCTGCACCGTGTCCACGTTGAGGCGGTACGAGAGCGAGCCTTCGTCCGTGAGCACGTAGGCCTCGCCCCCGGTCATGCCGGCTCCGAAGTTGAGCCCCGTCGCGCCGAGGACGACCACGGTTCCGGCCGTCATGTACTCGCAGGCGTGATCTCCGACGCCCTCGACGACCGCCACCGCTCCCGAGTTGCGCACGGCGAAGCGCTCGCCGGCCGAGCCGGCGCAGAAGAGCTCGCCGCCGGTGGCGCCGTAGAGCGCGGTGTTCCCGATCAGGCAGGGGTCGCCGACGTCGTTCGGGGGAGGCGAGATCACGATCCGGCCGCCGCTCATCGACTTGCCGACGTAGTCGTTCGCCTCGCCGACGAGGTCGAGCTCGACGCCGTTCGTGAGGAACGCGCCGAAACTCTGCCCCGCCGAGCCCTCGAAGCGGACGCGCACCCGCCCTTGCGGGCGACCCGAGCCGACCTCCTTCGCGATCGCGCCCGCGAGGCGCGCGCCGACGGCACGGTCGGCGTTCGTGATCACGTGCCGCGGCTCGACGAGCGTCGGCCGACCGATCGCCGCCTTCCCTTGCGCGTGGACGAGGATCCCGAGGCGGTCGCCGGCCGGCGGCTCCGCTGCGCCGGCGAACCGGCGGGCGCTCTCACCGGCCCGCGCGAGGAGCGGAGAGAGGTCGAGCGCGTCCGCAGCGGGATCCCCGGTGCGACGCTGCCGCAGGCAGTCGACGCGGCCGATCGCCTCGTCGAGCGAGCGGAGCCCGAGGGAGGCGAGCAGTCGGCGCACCTCCTCGGCGACGAACAGGACGTACGCCTGAACCATCTCGGGCGTCGCGTGGAACTTCGCCCGCAGCTCGGGCCGCTGCGTCGCGATGCCGACCGGGCACGTGTCCAGGTGGCAGGAGCGCACCATCAGACACCCCTCGGCGAGCAGGAGCGCGGTTCCGAACGAGTACTCGTCGGCTCCCAGGAGGGCAGCGACGACGACGTCTCGCCCGGTCTTGAAGCCGCCGTCTACCCGCAGGCGGACGCGGCCGCGGAGGTGGTTGGCGACGAGCGCCTGCTGCGTCTCGGCGAGCCCGAGCTCCCAGGGGGCTCCGGCGTGCTTGATCGAGGGCAGCGGGCTCGCACCGGTGCCCCCGTCCGCGCCGGCGACGTGGATCACGTCCGCGTGCGCCTTCGCGACGCCCGCGGCGACGAGGCCGACGCCGGCGGAGGCCACGAGCTTGACCGACACCGCGGCCTCGGGGTTCACCTCGCGCAGGTCGTGGATGAGCTGAGCGAGGTCCTCGATCGAGTAGATGTCGTGGTGCGGCGGGGGCGAGATGAGCGAGACGCCGGGCTGCGTCTTGCGCAGGCGCGCGATCTCCTCCGTCACCTTGTGCGCCGGGATCTGGCCTCCTTCGCCGGGCTTCGACCCCTGGGCGATCTTGATCTGGAGCTCTTCCGCGTACACGGCGTACTCGGCGGTGACGCCGAACCGCCCCGACGCGATCTGCTTGATCTTCGAGTTCCGCTCGTCGCGGTACCTGGACGGGTCCTCGCCGCCTTCGCCCGAGTTCGCGCGCGCGCCGAGCCGGTTGAGGGCGATCGCGATCGTCTCGTGCGCCTCGGCCGACAGCGCCCCGTGCGACATCGCCCCGCCCGAGAAGCGGCGCACGATCGCCTCCGCGGGCTCCACCTCCTCGAGCGGAACCGGCGGTCCCGCGGGGACGAGCTCGAGCAGGTCACGCGGCTCGATCGGCGTCCGGGTGTTCACGAGCTCGGCGAAGCGCTCGTACTCCTCTGAACGCCCGTCGCGTACCGCGCGACGCAGGGCGTGGGCGCCCGAGACGGCCTCCTGGAGCGCCGCGACCACGTCCGGGTCGGTGGCGTGCGGCTCGCCGCCTTTGCGGAACTTGTAGTACCCGGGGTTCTCGAGCTGGACGCGATCCTCGCTCGCGGCCGCGAGACGCTCGAGCGCCTCGCGCTCGAGGCGCTCGAGTCCCGTGCCGCCGATCGCCGACCGGGTGCCTCCCAAGTAGTCGCGACAGAGCACGCGGTCGAGCCCGACCGCCTCGAAGAGCTGCGCGCCGCGGTAGCTCGCGACGTCCGAGATCCCCATCTTGGACATCACCTTGAGCACGCCCTCCTCGAGGGCGCCGAGGAGCCGGGCCTGCGCCTCGGCCGGCGAGGGGCGGTCGCCCCCCACCTTGTCGTCGGCTGCGAGCTGCGCGACCGTCTCGAGCGCGAGCCGCGGGCAGATCGCATCCGCGCCGTACCCGAGAAGGCACGCGACTGCGTGCGTGTCCCGCGGCTCGTCCGACTCGACGAGGAGCGAGCACCGTGTCCGCAGGCCGCGCTGCGCGAGGTGCGTGTGGACGGCCGAGAGGGCGAGGAGCGCCGGAACCGGGGCGCGCTCGCCGCCGGCGTCGCGATCCGAGACGCAGAGGAGCGTCGCCCCCTCCTCAACCGCGCCCGCGGCCTCCCGCCGCAGGCGCTCGAGCGCCCGCCCGAGGCCCTCCTCCGCGGTGAAGGTGGCGTCGAGGCGGAGCGGCTCGAGAGCCTCCAGGCCCGACGGCCGAAGCAGGAAGCTCGGGAGGACGATCACCGTCTCCACCGGCCCCTCGACCTCGAGAGGTGGTCGCGGGCCGAGGAAGGTCGCGACCGACATCACGAGGCGCTCGCGGAGGTGGTCGATCGCAGGGTTCGTGACCTGCGCGAACCGCTGTCGGAGGTACGTGGAGAGTGGCCGAGCGCGGCCGGCGAGCGGCGCGATCGCCGCGTCGTCCCCCATCGAGTACACCGGGTCGTGGCCGGTCTGCGCGATCGGCCTGAGCATGGCGTTCAGCTCCTCGCGCGTGTAGCCATGGAGGACGTGACGGCGCTCGAGAGCTTCCGCGGGCGGCTCGAGCGGGTCGCCGAGCTCGCGTCGCTCGACGCTCTCCGCCACCCAGCGGCCGTACGGGCGTCGGCGCGCGAGATCGAGCCGGACCTCGGCGTCGAGGCGCAGGCCGCGATCCGGGTCGACGACGAGGATCCCGCCGGGGCCGAGCCGGCCGCGTCGGACGGCGGCGCCGTCGGGGAGAGGAACGGCGCCGGCCTCCGACGCGACGGCGACGACCCCGTCGGATCCCACCGCGACCCGCAGGGGTCGCAGCCCGTTGCGGTCGAGCGCTGCGCCGCACGTGCGCCCGTCCGTGAAGCAGAGCGCGGCGGGACCGTCCCACGGCTCGCAGAGGAGCGCGTGGTAGCGGTGCAGATCACGAACCTCGGGCGCGAGTCGCGGGTCGTTCTGCCACGCGGGCGGGACGAGCATGGAGACGGCCTCCGCGACCTCCTTGCCGAGCCCGCGCACGAGGTGCTCGAGCGCGTTGTCGAGGAGCGCGGAGTCGGACCCGTCGCGATCGAGAACCGGCGCCAGCTCGGGCTCGTCCGGAGCGGCGCGCTCGCGCGCCTCAAGCCAGGCGGCGTTGCCCTCGATCGTGTTGATCTCACCGTTGTGGCACAGCGTGCGGAAGGGCTGCGCACGCTCCCAGCTCGGCTCCGTGTTCGTCGAGAACCGCTGGTGGAAGATCGCGAAGGGGACGGCGATCGTCGGATCCTCGAGGTCGGGGTAGATCCGGGCGAGCTGCGCGGCGGCGCAGAGCGCTTTGTAGGTGACGGTCCGGAAGGAGAGGGAGGCCACGTAGACGCCGGCGACGCGCTCCGCCCGGCGGCGCGCGCGGTAGGCGCGTCGCTCGGCGTCCGCGTGCTCGGAGGGAGCGAGCACGAGTTGCTCGATCCTCGGGAGCGAGGAGAGGGCGGTGATCCCGAGGGACGAGGTACGGATGGGAACCGGCCGCCACCCGAGCGGGACGAGTCCCTCCGCTCGACAGGCGTCCTCGACGTGGGGCCGGAGCCAGCTGTCGCGGAGGAAGCACATGGCGATCCCGGCCCCGGGGGCATCCGCGAGCGCCTTCGCGAGGCTCTCCGTCAGCGGGAGCAGAACCCCTGCGCCGTCGCCGGTCACGCCGTCGGCGGCCCAGGCGCCACGGTGCCCGACGGCCGCGAGCCCGGCGAGCGCACGATCGAGCACCTCCCGCGAGGCGCGTCCCTGGACGTCCGCCACGAGGCCGATGCCACACGCGTCGCGCTCGGCGCGGGGGTCGTAGAGGAGCTCGGTTGGGTCGTAGTCGCTACGGGTTCGCACTGGTCGGTGCCGCCTCTCCGCTCGCTTCCAAGGGTGATGCGCTTCCCGCCGGGGTGTCAGCTAGCTCGGCGGGGGCGGGAGCGTGAGCGCCGGCTAGCTGGGCAGGCCGAAGCCGGTAATCGCGGACTTGAAGCCCGCGGCGATGGTTCCGGCTGCTACGGCGCCCAGCATGAGCGGCGAACGATAATCGATTCGCGGCCGTCGCGCAACGGCCATGGCGCGCGGCGCGTGCGTCCGTTATCCTCGCCGACATGTCCGACCGAAGCCGTACGCGAGAGCTCATCCTCCTCACCCCCCTCGCGCTCCTCCTTCCCCGCTAGGGGAAGCGGCTCGTCGACATACCCGTCCCCTCGTTCGCACCCCCGGTGCGTCCTCGCGACCGAAGGAGCGCTCTCCGATGCCGATGCCCTACTGGAAGTACCGACCCTACGAGACCGTCCACCTCCCCGACCGCACGTGGCCCGACCGCGTGCTGGAGGCTGCCCCGATCTGGTGCTCGACCGACCTGCGCGACGGCAACCAGGCCCTGGTCAACCCCATGGACAGCGCCCGCAAGCGCAGGTTCTTCTCGCTCCTGCTCGAGCTCGGCATCCGCGAGATCGAGGTCGGCTTTCCGTCGGCCTCGAAGACGGACTTCGACTTCACCCGCCTCCTCATCGAGGAGGACCTCGTCCCGGCCGGGACGACGATCGCCGTGCTCACGCAGGCGCGACCCGAGCTCATCGAGCGGACGTTCGAGGCGATCGCAGGCGCGAGACGAGCGATCGTCCACCTCTACAACTCGACCTCGGTCACGCAGCGGCGCGTCGTCTTCCGCCTCGACCGAGCGGGCGTCACCGACCTCGCTGTGCGCGCGACGCGCATGTGCAAGGAGCTCGCCGCCGACGCCGACGGGGAGATCGTCTTCGAGTACTCGCCGGAGAGCTTCCACCACACCGAGCTCGACTACGCGCTCGAGATCTGCGAGGCGGTGGCGGAGGAGTGGGGCCCGACGCCGGAGGCGAAGATGATCGTGAACCTCCCGACGACCGTCGAGCAGTTCCCGCCGAACGTCTACGCGGACCGGATCGAGTGGTTCGGGCGGCACTTCTCGAAGCGCGACGCTGCGATCCTCTCCGTCCACCCGCACAACGACCGGGGCACCGCGGTCGCGACCGCCGAGCTCGGGCTCATGGCCGGCGCCGAGCGCGTCGAGGGGACGCTCTTCGGCAACGGGGAGCGGACCGGCAACGTCGACCTCGTGACGCTCGCGCTCAACCTGCTCTCGCAAGGCGTCGATCCGAAGCTCGACCTCTCGCGGATCGACGACGTACGCGCGGTGGTCGAGGAGTGCAACGAGCTCCCCGTCCATCCGCGTCATCCCTACGCGGGTGAGCTCGTCTACACGGCCTTCTCCGGCTCGCATCAGGACGCGATCAAGAAGGGGATGCACGCGCAGGAGCGCTCGGAGTCCGGGATCTGGGACGTCCCCTACCTCCCCATCGACCCGAAGGACGTCGGCCGGACGTACGAGGCGATCATCCGCGTGAACTCCCAGTCGGGCAAGGGCGGCGTCGCCTACCTCATGCTCACCGAGCACCACCTCGACCTCCCGCGCGGGCTCCAGGTGGACTTCGCGCAGAAGGTGCAGGCGATCACCGACTCCCGCGGCGGCGAGCTGACCGCGGGCGAGCTCCTCGAGACCTTCCGCGAGCACTACCTCGACCACACCGAGCCGTACACGCTCACCGGTCACTCCCTCTCGAGTGAGGGGGGCGTCGACCGCATCGCGGCGAGCCTCCTCGTCGAAGGCGAGGAGCGGATCGTCGAAGGCGAGGGCAACGGCCCCATCGACGCGCTCGTGACCGCGCTCTCGAAGGAGCTCGGTACGGAGATCCACGTCCGCGACTACCACGAGCACGCGATGGCGCGGGGCGAGGACGCGACCGCGGCCGCCTACGTGGAGGCCGACGTGGACGGCGAGGTCGTCTGGGGTGTCGGCATCCACTCGTCGATCGTGACCGCCTCGCTCAGAGCGGTCGTCAACGCCGTCAACCGCGCCCACGCTCTCCGGGCCGCGCAGGAGGCGGCGGTGACGGCCTTCGAGCCCTCGCCACGGACGCACGGGACTTGACACGACACGACGCCGTCCGCACACTACGAGTCTCGATGCCGAGCCACGCGTTCGTATCCGTACGCCCCTCCGCCACCGACGTCGGCGTAGCCGGCTTCGGCGTCGGCATCGCGATTCTCCTGATTCTCCCCCTCTAGGGGGAGACGCGACCTACGCGCCAGACAGGCGCAGACGCCGACCGAAGTACAGGACGAGTGCGTCCTGTGGGCCACCGGATCAGGAGGAACGTACGTGACAGACCGCCGCAGAATCACGATCTTCGACACTACGCTCAGGGACGGCGAGCAGTCCCCGGGCATCGCGCTGACGCCCGACGAGAAGGTCGAGATCGCGCTGGCGCTCGAGCGCTTGGGCGTCGACGTGATCGAGGCGGGCTTCGCGATCTCCTCGCCCAGCGACTTCGAGGGCGTGCGCGCGGTCGGCGAGGCCGTCGTCCGTCCCACCGTCGCATCGTTCGCCCGCGCACGGGAGGAGGATCTCGACGCAGCCGTCGAGGCGCTCGCGGGCGCCCGCTCGAGGACACGAATCCACGTCGTCCTCGGCACGAGCCCGATCCACATGGAGCACAAGCTCGGGCTCGAGCCGACCGAGGTGCTCGAGCTGGCGCGGTCCTCGGTCGCGCACGTCGTCGACCGCGTCGACGAGGTGGAGTTCTGCTGCGAGGACGCCACGCGCTCCGACCCGGCCTTCGTCGCCGAGGTCTGCACCGCCGCGATCGAGGCGGGCGCGAGCGTCGTCAACCTCCCGGACACGGTGGGGTGCGCGCTTCCCGGCGAGTACGGTGCCTTCCTCCGGGACGTGCAGGAGCGCTGCCCCGCGCTCCGCCACGTCACCCTCTCGGCCCACTGCCACGACGACCTCGGCCTTGCCGTCGCGAACACCCTCGCCGGGATCGAGGCCGGGGCGACGCAGGTCGAGTGCACGATCAACGGGATCGGCGAGCGGGCCGGGAACGCCGCCCTCGAGGAGGTCGTCATGGCGCTCCGGGTACACGAGCGCCTCGGCTACGAGACGGGCATCGACGTCGGCGAGATCGGACACGTCTCGCGCCTCGTCTCCGAGCGCACAGGCTACGTCGTCCAGCCGAACAAGGCGATCGTCGGCGCGAGCGCGTTCGCGCACGAAGCGGGCATCCACCAGGACGGGATGCTCAAGCACCCCTCCACCTACCAGATCCTCGACCCCGCGGAGCTCGGGCTCGAGACGACGCTTCCGCTCGGCAAGCACTCCGGCCGGCACGCCTTCCGCAAGGCCTGCGAGGAGGCCGGCATCCGGCTCTCGGAGGAGGAGCTCGCATCTGCGTTCCAGCGCTTCAAGGCGCTCGCGGGCATGCGTACGCCGGTTACCGTTCACGACGTGCTCGAGGGGGTGGCGGCATGAGGACGTACAGCGTCGCCTGCCTCTCCGGACACGGGATCGGGCCCGAGGTGATGGGCGCCGCCAGCCGAGCGCTCGAGCGCGTGTCTCGCCTGCACGGGTTCCGGGTTGCCGAGACGCACCCTCCCTTCGGCGCGGAGGCCGTCACGCGGTCGGGACACGCACTCCCACCCGGGACGCGCGACGCGACGCTCGCCGCGGATGCGATCCTCGCCGCGAGCTGGAACGAGCCGGCGCTCGCGGGGGTCGAGTCGCAGCTCGACCTGTCCGCGCGTGTCGACCGTGTCGCCTTCGACGTGCGTGACACCATCACCGTCCTCAGTCCGCTCCCCGGAGCTGTGCCCGAGTGGACGATCGCCCGCGGCTTCGAGCTCGCGCGCGCGAGCCGCGCCCGGATCGCGTCGGTCGGAGGCGACGCCTCCTGGCGCACCGCCGTCCGAGCGGAGGCGAGACGTCACCCGGGCGTGCTCGTCGAGGAGCTCGAGCTGAAAGCCGCGGTGTCCGCGCTTGCCTTCGAGCCTCGACGCTTCGACGTCGTCCTCGCGCCGACGCCGTACGCGGAGGCGCTCCCGGGCCTCGTCGCGCACGGAAGCACGCCGCACGTCGTCGCCTCGGGTCGTCTCGCGCGAACCGGCCCGGGCATCTTCGCCCCGGCGCACGGCGCAGCCGAGGACATCGCCGGGCAGGGAGTCGCCAACCCCGCATCGATGCTGCTCGCCGCCGCGTTGCTGCTCGGTGAGGGCCTCCGCGAGCGGCGCGCCGCGGAGACGTTGACCGGCGCGGTGCTCGCGGCATGCGCACGGGGGACGCGGACACCGGACATGCTCTCGAGCGGCGTCGGAGCGACGACGCGGGAGTTCGCGGACGTCGTCCTCGCCGAGCTCCCCAATGCGCTGACGAACGCCGAGTTCTACCGGGAGGCCGTGGCATGAAGCAGCGGATGCTCGGCGCCGACGCCATCCTCCGCGCGCTCGAGGCGGAGGGAGTCGAGGTGATGTTCGGAATCCCCGGCGGCGCGATCCTCCCCACGTACGACGCCATCGCCCGCGGCACGAGCGTCCGCCACGTGCTCGCGCGGCACGAGCAGGGCGCCGGCCACATGGCCGAGGGCTACGCACGGGCGACGGGGAAGGTCGGCGTCGCCCTCGCGACCTCCGGCCCCGGTGCGACGAACCTCGTCACGCCGATCGCGGACGCCTGGATGGACTCCACCCCGCTCGTCGCCATCACCGGCCAGGTGCGCACGCACCTCATCGGCACCGACGCCTTCCAGGAGTGCGACATCACCGGCATCACCATCCCCATCGTGAAGCACTCCTGGCTCGTGCAGGACGTGGAGGAGCTCCCGCACGTCCTGAAGGCTGCCTTCCACGTCGCCCGGACGGGCCGCTGCGGGCCGGTCCTCGTCGACGTCCCACGCGACGTGCAGGAGGCCGAGCTCGACTTCGCCTACCCGGACGAGGTCGACCTCCCCGGCTGGAAGCCGCCCAAGCGCGGGCACCCCCTCCAGATCCGCACGGCCGCACGTGCGATCGCCGAGGCGGAGAAGCCGATGCTGTACGTCGGCGGCGGGACGCTCAACGCCGACGCCTGCGCCGAGCTCCTCGAGCTCGCGGAGGTGGGTCGCCTCCCGGTCGTGACGACGCTCATGGGCAAGAGCGCGTTCCCGGAGAGCCACGAGCTGCACTTCGGCTGGCCCGGCATGCACGGGCCGAAGTGGTCGAACTGGGGGATGAACAAGTGCGACCTCCTCATCGCGGTCGGGGCGCGCTTCGACGATCGGGTCACCGGCAAGCTCTCCGCCTTCGCCCCCGGGGCGACGGTCATCCACCTCGACATCGATTCGGCCGAGATCTCGAAGCTCCGACACGCGGACATCCCCGTGGTCGGCCCGCTCAAGCAGGTGCTCGCGGGTCTCACCGAGGAGCTCCGTCGCCTCCAGAGCGAGGGAGCCGTGCCCCGCACCGAGGCGTGGCTGCGCCAGCTCGCCGACTGGCGCGAGGAGTTCCCCCTGCGCTACGGGCAAGGCGGCGACATGCTCAAGCCGCAGCGCGTGCTCGAGACGCTGCAGGCGCTGACGGCGGGGCGCGACGTGATCTGGACGACCGGCGTCGGCCAGCATCAGATGTGGGCCATGCAGTACCTCGTCTGCGACCGCCCGCGCTCGTTCATCACCTCCGGCGGGCTCGGGACAATGGGCTACGGCGTTCCGGCCGCGATCGGCGCGAAGGCGGCGCGCCCGGAAGCGACCGTCGTCTGCGTGGACGGCGACGGCTGCTTCCAGATGACGGGTCAGGAGCTCGCCACCTCGGTGCTCGAGGGCCTGCCGATCGTCGTCGTGATCGTGAACAACGGCTACCTGGGCATGGTCCGGCAGTGGCAGGACATGTTCTTCGAGGAGCGCTTCTCGGAGATCCATCTCACGCACCACGTCCCCGACTACGCGAAGCTCGCCGAGGCGTACGGCGCGGTCGGGCTCACCGTGGAGCGAGAGGACGAGCTCGCCGGCGCCCTCGAGGAGGCGCTCTCCTGCGGCCGCACCGCCGTCGTGGACGCCCGCGTCGACCCGGCCGAGCACTGCTTCCCGATGATCCCCGCCGGCGCCGCCGCCCTCGACCTCGTCGAGTACGAGGAGCGCGAGCGCGTGGAGGCAGCATGAAGCACACGCTGAGCGTGCTCGTCGAGAACAAGCCCGGCGCCCTCATGCGCATCTCGAGCATGTTCGCGCGCCGCGGCTACAACATCGAGAGCCTCGCCGTCGGCCCCACGGAGCGCCACGACGTCTCGCGCATCACCCTGCGCGTCGACTGCGAGCAGCACCCGCTCGACCAGATCGAGAAGCAGATGCACAAGCTCGTGAACGTCCTGCGCGTGAACGAGCTCGTCCCCGACGAGGCCGTCGAGCGAGAGCTCGCGCTGCTCAAGGTCGCGGCCCCCGCGTCCCGCCGCGGGGAGCTCATCACCCTCGCGCAGGCCTTCGACGCGAAGGTCGCCGACGTCGGCCCCGACGCGATCGTGTTCGAGGTGGTCGGGCATCCGGAGGAGATCGACTCCTTCGAGGAGCTCGTCCGCCCCCACGGGTTGAAGGAGCTCGTGCGAACCGGGAGGATTGGCCTCGGACGAGCCTCCTCGCCGAAGACGAACCACCGCCCCCAACACATCCTCCGCTAGAAGTCAAGGAAGGAGCGAACGATGGCAACGATCTACCGCGAAGGGAACCTCGACCTCCTCACGGGCAAGGTCGCCGTTATCGGCTACGGGAGCCAGGGCCACGCCCACGCCCTGAACCTCCACGACTCCGGCGTCGAGGTCGAGGTCGGCCTGCGCGAGGGCAGCCCCTCGCGCGCCGCGGCGGAGGAGGCCGGGCTGCGGACGGCGAGCGTCGCCGACGCCGTACGGGGGGCGCAGATCGTCTCCCTCCTGCTCCCCGACCAGGTGCAGCCGCGGGTGTACGCCGAGCAGGTGGCCCCGCACCTCGAGCCGGGAGCGGCGCTCCTCTTCGCCCACGGGTTCAACGTCCACTACGGACGGATCGCGCCGCCGGAGGGGCACGACGTGATCATGGTCGCACCCAAGGGCCCGGGCCACATCGTCCGCCGCCTCTTCGAGGAGGGGTACGGGACGCCCGCGATCGTCGCAGTGGCCCAGGATGCGAGCGGCGGCGCCTTCGACCTCGCCCTCGCGTACGGGGCGGGGATCGGAGCCGCGCGCGCGGGAATGATCGAGACGACGTTCGCGGAGGAGACCGAGACCGACCTCTTCGGCGAGCAGGCCGTGCTCTGCGGCGGCGTGACGGAGCTCATCCGTGCGGGTTTCGAGACCCTCGTCGAGGCGGGCTACCAACCCGAGATCGCCTACTACGAGTGCCTGCACGAGCTCAAGCTCATCGTCGACCTCATCTGGGAGGGCGGCCTCTCGGGGATGCGCTACTCGGTGTCTGACACCGCCGAGTACGGCGACCTCACGCGCGGCCCGCGTGTCATCGACGCGCACGTGCGCGAGACGATGCGCGCACTGCTCGACGACATTCGCTCGGGCGCATTCGCCCGCGAGTGGATCGCGGAGATGGAGGCGGGAGAGCCGAACCTCGATCGGCTCCGCCGAGAGGCCTCGCAGCAGCTGCTCGAGCAGGTCGGACCGGAGCTGCGGGCGCTCATGCGCCGCGAGGGCGCCGAGGCTCCGACCGCGTAGCTCGTCGATGACGAATCCGTACACGCTGCCGTCGGACGCAGCCAAGCGGGTCAGCGCGGCGCTGACCGACGGTCCCGACCGCGCGCCTGCACGGGCGATGCTGAAGGCGATCGGGCTCACCGACGACGACCTCGCGAAGCCGCTCGTCGGCGTCTCGACGACCTGGATCGAGACCATGCCCTGCAACCTGAACCAACGCGAGCTCGCGGAGCACGTGAAGCGCGGGATCCGCGCAGCGGGCGGTACGCCGCTCGAGTTCAACACCGTCTCCGTGTCGGACGGCGTGGCGATGGGCACGGAGGGCATGCGGGCCTCCCTCGTCTCGCGCGAGGTGATCGCGGACTCGATCGAGCTCGTCGCCCGCGGCCACCTCTTCGACGGCCTCGTCTGTCTCGTCGGCTGCGACAAGACCATTCCCGCGGCGGTGATGGCGCTCTGCCGGCTCGATCTGCCGGGGCTCGTGCTCTACAACGGCTCGATCGCTCCCGGCCGCTTCCGCGGACGCGACGTCACCATCCAGGACGTCTTCGAGGCGGTGGGCGCGCACGCCGCCGGCACGATGAGCGCGGACGAGCTGCACGAGCTCGAGTCCGTCGCCTGCCCCGGAGCCGGAGCCTGCGGCGGGCAGTTCACCGCGAACACGATGGCCACCGCGCTCGAGTTCCTCGGGATCAGCCCCCCGGGGCTCAACGGCATCCCCGCACTACGCCCGGAGAAGGAGCAGGCCGCCGAGGAGGCGGGTCGGCTGGCGATGGAGCTCGTCCGCGCAGGGACGCGCCCGTCGCAGATCATCACCCGCGAGGCGCTCGAGAACGCGGCGGCCTCGGTCGCCGCGACCGGGGGCTCGACGAACGGCGTGCTCCACCTGCTCGCGATCGCGCGCGAGCTCGGCATCCCATTCGAGCTCGAGGACTTCGACCGCATCGCCGCCCGGACGCCCGTGGTCGCGAGCCTCAAGCCCGGCGGGCGCTTCGTCGCCACCGACCTGTACGAGGCGGGCGGCGTCGCCCTCGTCGCGCGCGAGCTCGTGAAGGCGGGGCTCGTGCACGCGGACGCGCGGACGGTCGACGGGCGGACGCTCGGCGAGGTCGCGACGGCCGTCGTCGAGCGTCCGGGCCAGGAGGTCGTTGTCCCGGTCGAGACGCCGCTCAAGCCGACCGGCGGGCTCGCCGTCCTCCGCGGCAACCTCGCACCGGAGGGGTGCGTCGTCAAGCTCGCGGGACACGAGCGGCTGCTGCACCGAGGCCCAGCGCGCGTCTTCGACTCCGAGGAAGCGTGCTTCGCGGCGGTGAAGGCGCGCTCCCTACGCAAGGGCGACGTCGTCGTCATCCGCTACGAGGGGCCTGCCGGCGGCCCGGGGATGCGCGAGATGCTGCACGTCACGGCCGCCATCGTCGGCGAAGGGCTCGGCGACGCGATCGCGCTCGTCACCGACGGACGCTTCTCGGGGGCGACGCACGGGCTCATGGTCGGGCACGTCTCGCCGGAGGCGGCGCGCGGCGGCCCACTCGCTGCGCTCCGCGACGGCGACATCGTCGTCGTGGACGTCGAGGCGCGAGAGCTCCGGGTCGAGCTCTCCGACGACGAGCTCGCCGCTCGCCTCCGCGACTGGTCTCCCCCTCCCCCGCGCTACACGGACGGCGTGTTCGCGAAGTACGCGGCGCTCGTGTCGTCGGCGTCGGAGGGTGCGGTGACGCGGCCTCCTCGCTGAGCGAGGAGGCCGCGGGCGTCCCGCAACAGATGGGGTCAGGTCCACAGCGTTGCGCGGAGGGGGTCAGGTCCGCGTTGTTGCATAGCCGCCGGCGGGCTCGATACCGGCGAGAGCGCGCTGCCTCCGCAGCCGTCGGCTGATCGTCGAAGCGTCCACCCCAACTTCACGCGCGATCTCGCGCAGGGAGTAGCCGCAGTCACGAGCGCGATCGAGCGCCGCTGCGTCAGGGTTGGCGCCGAGAACGTCGCGGAGCGGTGGGCGCAGCGCCCGTCGGTAGCGCTCGGGCACGCCGGGCCTCGGCTCGAGCCGTTCGAGCACTCCTCGGATGTAGGCGTCATCACCGACGACGAGGGGGTGTCCGGCATCCGCCTGGTCGTCCCCATGCTCGACGTGCTCGCGGTACAAGCGGCGCGCTCCCTCCTCCGTCGTGCCGTAGAACGAGAGCAGGAACACGTCGTCGCAGCAACGATCCGGCTCGACCCCGAGCGTCGCTCGACAGCTCGACCACGGCCACTCGGAGGGCCGAGCGCAGAGGCCGACGGCCACCGGGTTCCGGACGATGTACCGAGCGCTCGCGAGAACGTGGCCGTCGGCCTGCACGAGCCTCCCGACGTACCGGCCTTGGAAGACGTGGCCGACCCGACCGTGGCGTCGGTTGAGCCACTGCGCGTAGACGCCGTTCAGCTGTCGCATCCCCCTGGAGAGCTGACCATCGAGGGTCTGCGCGAGCAGGTGGTAGTGGTTCCCCATGAGACAGTAGGCGAGGACTCGCCAGCGGTAGCGATCCTTGACTTCGCGGAGCAGCTCGAGGAACCGCCAGCGATCCGTGTCGTCGAGGTAGATGCGTCGTCGATCGTTCCCGCGCGCGATCAGGTGGTAGATCCCACCGGCGATCTCAAAACGAGGCGGTCGCGCGATGCGACGAGGCTACCCCCGCCGAAGCGCCGGACGAGCGCGTCGCGCACGGTTGTGACGCAATCGACACAGATGCAACCACAGATGCAACGGCGCGGACCCGACCCCTGCGTTGCGCGCAACGCCGGGGTCAGGTCCGCAGCGTTGCACGAGCGCCCGCGAGTGCTCCGGGGTCGCGCGCTCCCTCCTGGGCGCACATTCCCTCGCGTGCAACAACACGGACCTGACCCCCCGTTGCGTTACTGCAGGGAATCCGGTACGGGCACCGCAGCGCGGACCGCGGCGCCCGCGGGGCGCGCCCCATGGGCAAGGCCGAGGTGGCCGTGCGCCTCGGTCCCGTAGCCTCCGGGCACGGGGATGTAGAGCTCGGGGTAGCCCCACATTCCATGCTCGGAGACGTCGAGGCCCGCCGTCTCGACCTCCGGCTCCACCCGAATCCCGAGCGTCGTCTTCAACGCGGCAAGGACGAGGAACGACGCGGCGAAGGTGAACACACCCACCGCGACGAGCCCGAGCGCCTGCACGCCGAGCTGACGGAGCCCACCGCCGTACAGGAGACCAGGCTCCCCCACCCCGAGCTTCTCGACGAGGCTCGGCGCAGCGAGGAAGCCGAGCGAGAGGGTGCCCCAGACACCGGAGAGCCCGTGCGCCGCGAGCGCGCCGATGGGGTCGTCGATCCCCATCCGCTCGACAAGGAGGATGCCGAGCACGACGATCGCTCCCGCCACGAAGCCGACGACCACCGCCGCCCAGGGAGCGACGAATGCGCACGCCGCGGTGATCGCCACGAGCGCTCCGACGGCGCCGTTGAGCATCATCGACAGGTCGGGCTTGCCGATCACGAGCCACGCGACGAGCACGGCACCGAGCACACCGGCGGCTGCGGCGATGTTCGTCGTCACCGCCACGTAGGCGAAGAAGCCGACCTCCGGCGCGTCGACTCCGAGCGTCGACCCCGGGTTGAAGCCGAACCACCCGAACCAGAGGATGATGACGCCGAGCGTGACGAAGGCCATGTTGTGGCCGGGGATCGCATTGGGACGTCCGTCCGCGTCGAACTTGCCGATCCGCGGGCCGAGCAGGAGCGCACCCGCGAGACCTGCGAGCGCCCCTTGGTAGTGGACGACCGTCGAGCCGGCGAAGTCCTGCATGCCGAGGCCGGCGAGCCAACCGTTCGCTCCCCAGATCCAGTGGGCGACGACCGAGTACACGAGGACGTACGCGACGCTGAAGGCGAAGTAGACCCAGAGCTTCGTGCGCTCCGCCATCGCGCCCCACACGATCGCGAGGGAGACACCGCAGAACACGGCCTGGAAGAAGTACGCAGCGCCTGCGGGCACGGTCGCGAACCACGAGAACGGCGCCTCCCCGACCGCGAGCAGGTCGTCGACCGAGGGGAAGAAACCCGACCCACCGACGACGCCGTTCCCGCCGTCGCCGAAGGCGATGCCGAAGCCGACGCAGAAGAAGACGACCGAGGCGATGGCGAACGTGAGGACGTTCTTGGCCGCGACGTGACCGACGTTCTTCATCCGCGTCAGCCCCGCCTCGAGGAAGGAAAAGCCAGCCTGCATGAACATGACGAGAATCGCCGCGAGGACGACCCAGATCGTGCTCGCGGCCACAGTGAGCTCCCTCGTCGTCATGCGACCTCCACCTCCTCGAGCGTGCGACCGGTTCGGTTGTGCAGCACCCGCCCCACCGGAACCGTCCAGACGATCCCGTCGCCCGACGGGTTCCCGCTCCGCGCCGCGTCCACGATCGTCTCCACCACGTCGTCCGCTATCTCGTCGCGGACGAGGAAGGCGAGAAGCGCCTTCGGGAGGAAGCGCGACTCGAACACGCGGCCCCGGTACTCGTGCGTGATGCCCCGCTGGCGCCCGTGGCCGATCGCCTCTACGACCGTCACGCCGACGTGTCCGGTCTCCTCTTCGACCGCGTCGATGACTGTCTCGACGCGCTCGCGGAGGACGACCGCCTCGACCTTGATCACCGTCCTCGACCTCCCTTCGTCGGACCAACAAAAAAGCCCCAGGGCCACGAGCCCCGAGGCGTCACTGCCTTCCCACGCCACCTGCAGCGGCGGCGTGAGATCGGCACGATAGCCGAGCGCTCGGTCGGAGCGCAAGCAGCCTCGTTCTCGCAGAGGTCGGGTCTCCAGTGTGCGCGGCCAACGCAACACCGGGGTCAGGTCTCTAGCGTTGCGCAACCGACGAGAGGGAGATTGCGCAACGAGGGGTCAGGTCTGCATCGTTGCGCAGCCACACGGCTCCAGGGCGGACGCTCGATCGATGACGCACCCGCTCCCGTGCAACGGGGCGGACCTGACCCCTTGTTGCGGCCCTGTCGCGCTCGAGATGGACGTCGAGCTCGAGTGCAACGGCGCGGACCTGACCCCCCGTTGCGCGCGGTCATGCGCCCGCGACCCGGTCGGGCGGTCGCGCGGCGAAGCTACATGCGCTCGATCACTGCCCGGCCGAACCCCGAGCAGGAGACCTCGGTCGCGCCGTCCATGAGGCGCGCGAAGTCGTAGGTGACGATCTTGTCCGAGATCGCCGCCTCCATCGCGGCGACGATGAGGTCGGCTGCCTCTCGCCAGCCGAGGTGGCGCAGCATCATCTCCGCGGAAAGGATGAGCGAGCCGGGGTTCACCTTGTCCTGCCCCGCATACTTGGGGGCTGTTCCGTGCGTCGCCTCGAAGATGGCCACCTCGTCCGAGAGGTTCGCCCCCGGCGCGATCCCGATCCCACCGACCTGCGCCGCGAGGGCGTCCGAGATGTAGTCGCCGTTCAGATTCGTCGTCGCGATCACGTCGTACTCGGCCGGCCGGAGGAGGATCTGCTGGAGAAAGGCGTCGGCGATCACGTCCTTCACGACGATCGGCTCCCCAGTCCGCGGGCTCGCCAACGTGAGCCACGGCCCGCCGTCGAGCGGCTCGGCGCCGAACTCGGCGCGGGCGAGCGCGTACCCCCAGTCGCGGAACGCGCCCTCCGTGAACTTCATGATGTTTCCCTTGTGCACGAGCGTCACCGAGCGGCGCTCGTTGTCGATCGCGTACTCGAGCGCCTTGCGCACGAGCCGCTCCGTACCCTCACGAGACACGGGCTTGACGCCGACCCCGGACGTCTCGGGGAAACGGATCTTCCGGACCCCCATCTCGTTCTCCAGGAAGGAGATCACCTTGCGCGCTCCCTCCGACTCAGCCTCCCACTCGATTCCTGCGTAGATGTCCTCGGTGTTCTCGCGGAAGATGACCATGTCCGTCTGCGAGGGGTCCTTGAGCGGGCTCGGCACTCCCCGGAGCCAGCGCACGGGTCGCAGGCAGACGTAGAGGTCGAGCTCCTGGCGGAGGGTGACGTTGAGCGAGCGGATGCCGCCACCGACCGGAGTCGTCAGCGGGCCCTTGATCGCGACCGCGTACTCGCGCACGGCGGCGAGCGTCTCCTGGGGGAGCCAGACGTCGGGCCCGTACAGCCGTGTCGCCTTCTCACCCGCGTAGATCTCCAGCCAGTGGATCTGCCGCCGGCCTTCGTACGACCGCGCCACGGCCGCGTCCACGACCTCGCGCATGACCGGGGTGATGTCGACCCCGATCCCGTCACCCTCGATGAAAGGAATGATCGGGTTGTCGGGCGTCGGCTCGCCGGGGACGACCTTCGCGCCTCCCTCGGGGACGCGGATGAACGACTCGCTCATGTCGCGCGTAGGCTAGTCGCTCGTCCTCTACGCTCGCGCCGTATGACGAGCGACGTCGCAGCGCAGATCGCCCGAGTCATCGTCGAGGGGTTCGACCGGCACTATCGGCTCTTCCGCGAGGCGAGCGCCCGCGCGAAGGAGCTCTTCGAGGAGGCCGACTGGGTCGGCGTGCAGCACGTCGTGCGCGAGCGCATCGGCTTCTACGACCAGCGCGTGCGCGAGTGCGTGACCCGGCTGCGGGAGGAGCTCGGCGCCGACCGGCTCGACGACGAGACCTGGCAGCAGGCGAAGCTCGTGTACATCGGGCTCCTCGTCGACCACAAGCGGCCCGAGCTCGCGGAGACGTTCTTCAACTCCGTCGTCACCCGCATCCTCGGCCGCACCTACCGGCACAACGACTTCATCTTCGTCCGCGCCGCGATCTCGACCGAGTACATCGAGGCCGAGCCACCCGTCTACCGAAGCTACTACCCCGAGGAGGGAGAGCTCCACGCGACCTTCGTGGAGGTGCTCCGCAGCATGGGCTGGCGGCGCCCCTTCGCCGACCTCGAGCGCGACGTCGACTTCGTGCTCCGCGCGCTCCTCGAGCACCTCGGCGGGCGCTGGCCGGAGCGCCAGCCGAACTTCCAAGTCCAGGTCCTGAGCTCGGCCTTCTACCGCAACAAGGCCGCGTTCGTGATCGGCCGGCTCGTGAACGGCCACGAGGAGACGGCGTTCGTCATCCCGGTTCTGCACGACGACGACGGGCGCCTCGTCCTCGACACGGTGATCTGCGACCCGGAGGAGCTCTCGATCGTCTTCTCCCTCTCGCGCGCCTACTTCCTCGCCGACCTCGACGTCCCTTCGGGCACGGTCGAGTTCCTCCAGGAGCTCATGCCGACGAAGCCGAGGTCGGAGCTGTACACGGCCGTGGGCCTCGGCAAGCAGGGAAAGACGCTCTTCGCCCGCGACCTGCGCCAGCACCTCTACCACTCGCGCGACCCCTTCGTCGTCGCCCCGGGCACCCCGGGCCTCGTCATGCACGTCTTCAACCTCGCCTCCTACCCGTACGTGTTCAAGGTGATCAAGGACGTCTTCGGGCCGACGAAGACCGTCGACCGGGAGACGGTGAAGCGCAAGTTCCAGCTCGTGAAGGAGACGGATCGCGTCGGGCGCATGGCGGACGCGCTCGAGTTCACGGAGCTCGCGCTCCCCCTCGCGCGCTTCTCGCCCGACCTCCTCGAGGAGCTCCTCGAGCTCGCGCCGTCGGCGGTCGAGATCGACGGTTCAAGCCTCGTCCTCCACCACTGCTACATCGAACGCCGCCTCGTGCCGCTCGATCTCTACCTGCCCACGGTCACCGGAGCGGAGCTCGAGCGCGTCGTCCTCGAGTACGGGAACGCGCTGCGCGAGCTCGCGATCGCGAACATCTTCCCCGGCGATCTCTTGTGGCGGAACTTCGGGCTGACGCGCTACGGGCGGGTCGTCTTCTACGACTACGACGAGGTCGAGTACCTGACCGACTGCGTCTTCCGCGAGATCCCGCCCCCGCCGACACCGGAGGCCGAGCTCGCGGACGAGCCCTGGTACCCGATCGGGCCCCGCGACGTGTTCCCGGAGGAGTTCGCACGCTTCCTGCTCGGACGGGAGGACGTGCGGGAGGCGTTCCTCCGCCACCACGCCGACCTCCTGCGGGCGGAGTTCTGGCGCGAGTGCCAGGAGCGGGTCGCAGCGGGCGAGATCGCCGACTTCTTTCCCTACCCCGAGTCGAAGCGGTTCCGCAACCGCTACGCGCCGTAGGCGGGGCACAGCCGGCGACCGGGTCGACCTCGTCAGTACACGACGAGCCGATCCCGGTGCACCGCCTCGAGACCGCGCGGCCGGGTGGCGATCTCGGCGGCGGAGGCGGTCGCGATCCCCTTGCCGAAGACGGTGCCGTCGGGCCCGACGAGCTCGACCGCCTCTCCGGCATCGAACTCGCCCTCGGCGCGCACGACCCCGACCGCGAGGAGGCTGCGACCCTCGGCCGTCACGGCACGCTCTGCGCCCGCGTCCACGTGCAGCCTCCCGACGGCCGGAAGCCCGAAGCGGAGCCACAGCTTGTACGCCGAGAGGGCGCGCTCTGCGCCGCGAAACCGCGTCCCACGAGGCTCGCCGGCGAGGATGGGCAGGAGGACGTCCGCGCCCCGGCCCCCCGCGATGACGGTCGGAATACCGGCCGCAGCCGCCATCTCCGCGGCGAGCACCTTGCTTCGCATGCCGCCCTTCCCGAGCCTGGACGCCTGCCCGAGCGCGGCCTCGTCGATCGCGTGCCCGTCGCCGACGAGCTCCGCGCCCGGGAGGCCGGGAGCCCTCGTGTAGACGCCCTCGACCTCGGTGAGCAAGACGAGCAGACGAGCGCGCACGAGGATCGCCACGTGCGCGGCGAGGCCGTCGTTGTCGCCGAACGAGATCTCGTCGGTCGCCGTGGCGTCGTTCTCGTTCACCACAGGCACAGCTCCGAGCGCGAAGAGCGCGTGCAGCGCGTGCCGCGCGTTGACGTACGCCGAGCGGTCCGCCACGTCGCCCGCCGTGAGGAGGATCTGCGCCGCGTGCAGCCCCTCGCCCGCCAGGGCACGCTCCCAGGCCCGCTGGAGCCGCGCCTGCCCGAGCGCAGAGGCGGCCTGGAGCTTGGGCAGCGAGCGGGGCCGGCGATCGAGTCCGAGCACCGGCAGTCCGAGTGCGATCGCGCCCGACGAGACGACGGCCACCGGCTCGCCTCCGCGGACGACGCTCGCGATCTCCCGCGCGCGCTGCGCGAGCAGCCGCGAGCGCGGCCGCCCGCCCGGCCCGACGACGAGGCTCGTGCCGAGCTTGACGACGACGGTCACCGGCGCTGGGTCGCGTCCCCGATGACGCGGTACTGGCGGAGGAAGAGATCGCGGTAGGTGACAGGCCCGCGCGGCCCAGGTGTCCAGTCGACGTTGATCCCGGTCTCGGGCGCTCCGGTGAGCTCGTACCCGTCGGCGAACCGCGTCGACGCATGCCAGAAGGCGGCCGTCCCCCGGTAGCCGTCGAGGAACCGCTGCGCGCTCGCCTCGTCTTCGGCGACGATCCCCGCCGCGAGACCCGACGTCTCCTCGTTCGCGATGCGCACAGCCTCGTCGACCCCCTCCACCGAGGCGACGGTCACGGTCGCGACGCGCTCCGGGTCGTTCGCCCACTCGTAGCCGAGCGGGCGGTCGAGCGGGAGCGTGCCCGCGACCGTCCCGCGCGCCTCGATGCCCCGCTCCGAGAGCACCGCGAGGAGCTCGGGAACGAGCTCCTCCGCAGCCCGGTCGACCAGGAGCAGGTTCAGCCGGTTGCAGACACCGAGCCGGTCGAGTGAGGCGTCCACGAGCGCGCGCGCCTTGACCGGGTCGGCCGAGGCGTGCACGTAGAGGACACCGCCCCCTTCCGCGTGCGCGAGCGCGCGCACGCCGCTCTCGGCGGCGAGCCGCGCGAGCGCGGCGGTCGTCTCGCCGCTCCCGCGCAGGATGACGAGGGGGATCCGCCGCGGGAGCGAGACGAGGATCCGCGCCCCCTCACGCTTCGGCGAGCGCACGAGACCGACCGCGCCCGGAGGCAGACCGGCGTCGGCGAGCGCCGGGCGCAGGACGTCGTCGACGAGCACGGTCACCGTGCCGAGCGCCGCCCCACCCGTCCGGAGCACCGCCGTGTTGAGGCTCTTGAGGAGCTGGCCTGCGACGTCGAGGGCAACGTTCGGCCGGGCCTCGAAGTTCGCGCCGACGACGCCGATCGGGATCCGCCGCTCGCTGACCCGCAGCCCGTTCGCGAGCGTCCAGCTCGCCACCTCGCGCTCGAGCGGCTCGAGCTCGGCCACGGCGGCGACCTGCCGAGCGAGCGCCTCGACCCGGTCGTCGTCCAGCCGCAGGCGGTCGAGCGTGCCGGCGTCGAGCGTCCCCTCGGCCCGCGCGCAGTCCTCGGCGTTCGCCGCGAGGATCGCCGAGCGCCGCTCCCGCACGAGCGCCGCCGCCCTCCGCAGCGCCTCGGCGACGAGGTCGTCGCGGAGCGCGGGCGCCGCCCGGCCGGCCTCGAGCGCCTCGTGCTCGATCTGTCGCTGCAGCGCGTCCACTTCCCTGTGTATAGTGACGACCGGCAGCGAGGCGCGTCCTCGCTCCGCATCGAGAGAGGCTGAGGGACCGGCCCTGTGAAGCCTCGGCAACCGGCTCGACGAGCACGGTGCCAAGCCCGGACGGATGTGTCGAGCGAGGAAGGAGGAACGTCGTGCCAGCCATCTCCCTTCGATGTCGGGTCTGCGAGCAGGAGCACGGGCTCGAGCCGATCGGCGTCTGTAGCCGCTGCTTCGGACCCCTCGATCCCGTCTACGACTGGGACGCCCTGCGGGAGTCCGTCAGCGCCGAGACGATCGCCTCGGGGCCCCCGTCGCTCTGGCGCTACGCCGACCTCTTGCCCGTCGCCGCGCCGGCGGAGCCGCGGCTCGCGCCGGGCCTGACCCCGCTCGTCCGCGCGCCGAGGCTCGCGACCGCGCTCGGAGTCGGCGAGGTCTGGCTCAAGCTCGAGACGGCGAACCCGACGCACTCGTTCAAGGATCGCGTCGTCGCGGTCGCGGCGGCGAAGGCGCTCGAGATCGGCGCCACGACGCTCTCCTGCTCGTCCACCGGCAACCTCGCGAACGCCGTCGCCGCACGAGCGGCCGCGGAGGGGCTCGAGGCGGTCATCCTCTGCCCCGCCGACCTCGAGCCGGAGAAGCTCGCCGCCACCGCGGTGTACGGGGCGACGATCTACGCCGTCGATGGAACGTACGACGACTGTAGCCGGCTCTCGGTCGAGCTCTCCTTCGAGCTGGAGTGGGCGTTCGTGAACGTCGGCCTCCGCGCGTACTACGCGGAGGGCTCGAAGACGCTCGCCTTCGAGATCGCCGAGCAGCTCGGCTGGCGCGCCCCGGACGCGGTCGTCGCGCCGATCGCCTCCGGCGCCCTCTACTCGAAGGTGCACCAGGGCTTCGCGGAGCTCCGCACGCTCGGCCTCCTCGACGACGCGGCGCCGCGGCTCTACGGCGGGCAGGCCGAGGGTTGCGCGCCGGTGGCGGCGGCGTTCGCCGAGGGACGGGCGGTGAAGCCGCTGCGACCGAGCACGCTGGCGCGCTCCCTCGCGATCGGGAACCCCGCCGACGGCGACCTCGCCGTCGCGACCGCACAGGCCTCGGGCGGCGCCGTCTACGCCGTCGCCGAGGACGAGATCGGGGCGAACATGGCGCTCCTCGCGGAGACGACGGGCGTCTTCGGCGAGACCGCGGCGGGCGTGACGCTGGGCGCGCTCCGCGAGGCGGTTCGGCGCGGCGAGGTCGGCGAGCAGGACACGGTCGTGCTCCTCGTCACCGGCGACGGCCTCAAGACCCCGCAGCCGGTCGCCGACTCCGTGCAGCCGATCGTCGTCGAGCCTGACGGCGACGCGCTCCTCGAACGCCTGGGCGTCGTCCTGTAGCACGCTTCACTTCGGAAAGCGTTATCACTTTACTTTTGGAAGCAATGCTGCTAAGGTCGCCGTCCATGCACCACGGAGCCCGGTCGCACTCTCCCTCCACCGGCTCCACCTGCCTGAGTGCCGGTGGGATGCGCCGCACGGCGCTTCCCACCGGCTGACCTCCCGCTACCACCCGCGAGGACGATGCCGGTACCGACCGACACACCCACCCCATCGCAGAGACCGGAGCCCGACTGGGAGCTCGTCCTCCAGCGCAACCCGGTCGAGCGCATCAAGAAGGAGCGCGCGCCGCTCGGGATCCGGGACGAGCTGCCGGCGCTCATCGCGGCCGGCTACGAGGCCGTCCCCGAGGAGGACATCGTCCGCTTGCAGTGGTGGGGTCTCTACCACGACAAGCCGAAGGTCGGGCGCTTCATGCTCCGCATCAAGCTGCCGAGCGGCCACCTCACGCCCGCGAAGCTCCGTGCGATCGGGGAGGTGTCGAACCGCTACGGCCGCGGCGACGCGGAGCTCGCCACCCGGCAGAACATCCAACTCCACTGGCTCGAGCTCGGCAGCCTCCCCGACGTCTTCGCACACCTCGACGCCGCCGGGATCACGACCGCCGGCGGGTGCGGCGACACGGTGCGCAACATCACCGGCTGCCCGCTCCAGGGCCTCGATCCGAACGAGCTCTTCGACTGCTCGGGGATCGTCCGCGAGGCGGCGGACTTCTTCTACGGGAACCCGGACTTCTGCGACCTCCCGCGCAAGCACAAGATCACGATCGCGGCCTGCCCCGACCGCTGCAACGCGCCGGAGATCAACTGCATCGCGCTCGTCGGCGCGATCCACGAGGGCCGGGAGGGCTTCGCCGTGCTCGTGGGCGGGGGCCTCTCCTCGGTCCCGCGCCTCGGGCGCGAGCTCGGCGTGTTCGTCCGCGCCGAGGAGGCGCTCGAGGTGCTCGCCGCGATCACGACCGCCTGGTCCGAGGACCTCCGCTACCGCGTCTCGAGGGTGAAGGCGCGGCTCAAGTTCATGATCGACGACATCGGTCCCGAGGGGATGCGCGCCCGCCTCGAGGAGCGGCTCGGTCGCCGGCTCCCCGACTTCTCCCTGCCGCCGGTGGCGGGGCCGCCCTCGGATCACCTCGGCGTCCGTCCTCAGAAGCAGGCGGGGCTCGTCTCCGTCGGCGTCCCCGTCCACCTCGGTCTCGTCTCGGGAGACCAGCTCATCGCCGTCGCCGACCTCGCCGAGCGCGTCGGCGGCGACATCCGCGTCACCCGGCTCCAGAACCTCGTCGTCGCGAACGTCCCCGAGGGCCGGGTCGAGGAGGTCGTCTCCGAGCTCGAGGCGATCGGTCTCCCGCTCGACGTGAACCCGGTGCGCGGACGCTCGGTCGCGTGCACGGGCGAGCCGCACTGCAACTTCTCGGTGACGGAGACGAAGACGCGCCTCGGCCGTCTGATCGAGCGACTCGAGGAGCGCTTCGGCGACGCGATCGCCGACCTCCGCCTCCACCTCGACGGCTGCCCGCACGCCTGCGGACAGCACTGGGTCGGCGACCTCGGCTTCCAGGGGACGACCGCGCGCGACGACGAGGGCCGACGTCGCCAGGCATACGACGTCTTCGTGCGCGGGGGCCTGGGGCCGGACGCCGCAATCGGCCAGCCGCTCTTCCGGCGCGTCCCCACGGACGACCTCGACGCCGTCGCGGAGGGCCTCGTCGGAGGCTGGCTCGCCGCCCGACGCGACGGGGAGACCTTCTCGGCGTTCGCGAAGCGCCTCTCCGACGACGAGCTCGCCGCCCTCGCCGGCGTCGAGCCCGCACGCCGACGCGAGCGACGGGAGGCCGCGTAGTGGCAGTCGAGCTGATCGACGAGCTGGAGGCCGGCGAGCTCTCCGTCGAGTTCGAGGGCGAGGAGCCGCAGGTCGTGCTCGAGTGGGCGATCGAGCGCTTCTCGCCGCGCATCGCAATCTCGACCGCCTTTCAGGTCGACGGCGTCGTCGTGCTCGACATGGCGGCCGAGATCGACCCCGAGATCCGCGTGTTCAGCGTGGACACCGGGCGGCTGCCGCAGGAGACGTTCGACCTCATCGAGCGGCTGCGCAAGCGCTACCCGCGGATGCAGCTCGAGCTCCTCGCCCCGGATCCGCTCCACCTCCAGCGGCTCGTCGCCCGCAAGGGCCCGAACCTGTTCCTCGAGTCGGTCGAGAACCGCCTCCTCTGCTGCAACATCCGCAAAGTCCAGCCGCTGACGCGCCACCTGGCGACGCTCGACGCCTGGATCACCGGCCTGCGGCGCGACCAGTGGGCGACCCGCACGAACATCCGCAAGGTCGAGATCGACCACGACCACGGCGCGATCGTGAAGCTCAACCCGCTCGCCGAGTGGACGGAGGACGAGGTGTGGGCGTACGTCCGCGAGCGCGACCTGCCGACGAACGCCCTCTACGACCGGGGCTACACGTCGATCGGCTGCGCGCCGTGCACGCGGCCTGTCGCGCCCGGCGCGCCGAGCCGATCCGGCCGCTGGTGGTGGGAGACGAACGCGCCGAAGGAGTGCGGCATCCACTGCGCGATCGAGACGGGTGGCTTCGAGCACGAGCTCCACGCGATCCTCGGCGAGGACACGCATGGCTAGCGCGGTGCCGGTGACGGGCGAGGCGGCGGAGGTCGCCCTGGGCGAAGCGCAGGCCGTCCTCGCGCTCGTGCGCGACGAGGACCGGCGCGGACGGCTCGCCGCGCTCGTCGCCGCCCTCGCAGACGGCGAGGTGACGGACGAGGACGCGGAGGCGCTCGAGGAGCTGCTCGAGCTCGGCCTCCAGACCGGCCGCCTGCGCGCCCTCTACGGCCCGGGTGGCGAGCAGGCCGCGCTGCGCCTGTACCGACGGCTGCCGCGGGGGCAGGAGCTGACGCGCTCGGCGGACGAGGTGACCGCCGCCCTCGCCGCGCTCGCCGACGGGGGCATCGAGCGTATCGCGATCCAGGCGCTCGGGCCAGGCGCCTACCAGCTCTCGCTCGCCGCGGGTGGACGGGAGCTGAGCGTCCGGCTCGACCGGCAGGGGGCGCGGCTGACGACGGTGGGAACGTGAGGAAGGAGAGAGCGTGGCGTACGTGATCGCGGAGCCCTGCATCGACGTCAAGGACAAGACGTGCATCGAGGTCTGCCCGGTCGACTGCATCTACGAGACCGAGCGCATGCTCGTCATCGACCCGGTCGAGTGCATCGACTGCTCGGCCTGCGAGCCGGAGTGCCCAGTCGAGGCGATCTACCCCGAAGACGCCTTGCCCGAGCGCTGGCTTCCGTTCGTCGCCGTCAACGCCGCGTGGCGCGAGGGCGGAGCGGAGGCGGTCGCCGAGCGCCTGGCCGAGCTGAACGGCCATGGCTGAGAAGCGCTACTACATGGCCTGCCTCGACCTCGAGCGGCGGAGCTGCCTCGTCGTCGGCGGCGGCTCCGTTGCGCTCGAGAAAGTGCGTGGGCTGCTCGAGTGCGGCGCGCACGTCACCGTCGTGGCCCCCGAGGTGTGCGAGGAGCTGCGCGCGCTCGACGTGGAGATCCTCGAACGGCCGTACCGCCCGACCGACCTGGACAACCGGTTCCTCGTCATCGCAGCCACCTCGCGGGCAGGGGTGAACGCGCGCGTGTCGCGCGACGCGCGCGCACGCTCGCTCTTCTGCAACGTCGCCGACGACCCCGAGCGCTGCACCTTCATCCTCCCCGCCGTCGCTCGGCGTGGCCCGCTCGCGATCGCCGTCTCCACCTCGGGGGCGTCTCCCGCGCTCGCGCAGCGCCTCCGCGACGAAGCGGCCGAGCGCCTCCTGCGCCCGGAGGTCGCAGACCTCGCGGAGCGGCTCCGCGCCCTGCGGCCGTGGGCGCGCACGAACCTGAAGACGTACGAGTCGCGACGCCGGTTCTTCGCGAGCCTCGTCGCGGAGGAGCTCGGATGACGGTCTCGCTCGTCGGCGCCGGGCCCGGCGATCCCGGCCTCATCACGGTGCGCGGCCTCGAGCTCGTGCGGCGCTGCGACGCGCTCGTGTACGACCGCCTCGTCGCGGAAGAGCTCGTCGCCGAGGCGCCGGAGGGCGCGATGCGGGTCTGCCGCGAGACGCTCTCTCAGGCGGAGATCTCCGAGCTCCTCGTCCGCCTCGGGCGCCGCGGCCTCGACGTCGTCAGGCTGAAGGGCGGCGACCCGTTCGTGTTCGGACGGGGAGGCGAGGAGGCGCTCGCGCTCGCCGCCGCGGGCGTGCCCTTCCAGGTCGTCCCCGGAGTCTCGTCGCTCGCCGCGGTGCCGGCGGCAGCCGGCATCCCGGTGACGCACCGCGGCCTCTCCTCGCAGGTGACGGTCGTCTCCGGCCACGATCCCGACGCGCTCGCGCCGGCGGAGCTCGCGCGGACGCCGGGCACGCTCGTCGTCTTCATGGGCCTCGGGACGCTCGGCGCCCTCGTCGACGGCCTGCTGCGCCACGGCAAGCCACCCGCGACGCCCGCGGCGGTCGTCTCGCGCGGAACGACCGCCTCGCAGACCGTCGTGCGGGCGCCCCTCGCCGAGATCGCGGCTGCCGCCGAGAGCCTCGAGCAGCCCGCACTCGTCGTGATCGGCGAGGTGGTCGCGCTCGCGGAGAGGCTCGCCGGCGCGCTCCCGCAGACCGTCGACGCAGTGAGGGCCGCGGTATGAGCGCCGAGGCGACGACGCTCCGGAGCGCCGCGCTCCCGCACGCAGGCCGGCTCGTGGACGCGCTCCTCGTGGTCGCGGGCGCAGGCCTCATCGCGGCGTCCGCGCAGATCGCCATCCCCCTTCCGTTCACGCCCGTCCCGATCACGGGCCAGACCTTCTCCGTCCTCCTCGTCGGCGCCGCGCTCGGGACGACCCGAGGCGGAGCGAGCGGTCTCCTCTACGTCCTCGCCGGCGCGCTCGGCGCGCCGGTGTACGCGGAGGGCAGCGGCGGCCTCGCCGCCCTCACCGGACCGACGGGCGGCTACCTCCTCGCCTTCCCCGTCGCCGCGGCGCTCACGGGACGGCTCGCGGAGCGGCGCTGGGATCGCCGCTTCTCGTCCTCGCTCGGCGCGCTTCTGACCGGGAACGTCGTCGTCTACCTGATCGGCCTGCCGTGGCTCGCCGTCTCGCTCGACACGAGCCTCGAGCGAACCCTCGAGCTCGGCTTGTACCCGTTCGTGCCCGGCGACGTGCTCAAGCTCTACCTCGCCGCCGTGACGCTTCCCGCGGCCTGGCGGGTCGTCGGGTCGAGGACGAGGCGATGAGGCGCGTGCGCCCGAGGTCCGGCATCGGCGAGGTGGTCGCGCTCGCGGAGAGGCTCGCCGGCGCGCTCCCGCAGACCGTCGACGCAGTGAGGGCCGCGGTATGAGCGCCGAGGCGACGACGCTCCGGAGCGCCGCGCTCCCGCACGCAGGCCGGCTCGTGGACGCGCTCCTCGTGGTCGCGGGCGCAGGCCTCATCGCGGCGTCCGCGCAGATCGCCATCCCCCTTCCGTTCACGCCCGTCCCGATCACGGGCCAGACCTTCTCCGTCCTCCTCGTCGGCGCCGCGCTCGGGACGACCCGAGGCGGAGCGAGCGGTCTCCTCTACGTCCTCGCCGGCGCGCTCGGCGCGCCGGTGTACGCGGAGGGCAGCGGCGGCCTCGCCGCCCTCACCGGACCGACGGGCGGCTACCTCCTCGCCTTCCCCGTCGCCGCGGCGCTCACGGGACGGCTCGCGGAGCGGCGCTGGGATCGCCGCTTCTCGTCCTCGCTCGGCGCGCTTCTGACCGGGAACGTCGTCGTCTACCTGATCGGCCTGCCGTGGCTCGCCGTCTCGCTCGACACGAGCCTCGAGCGAACCCTCGAGCTCGGCTTGTACCCGTTCGTGCCCGGCGACGTGCTCAAGCTCTACCTCGCCGCCGTGACGCTTCCCGCGGCCTGGCGGGTCGTCGGGTCGAGGACGAGGCGATGAGGCGCGTGCGCCCGAAATCCGGCGAGGAGGAGTCGAGGTGACCCTCTGCGGTAAAACTTTCCGAAATGAAGTAACGTACTCGGTCAACCGGGCGAAAGGAGGAACAGATGCCCCTGACCATCGGTGACACCGCCCCCGACTTCAGAGCCAAGACGACAGAGGGCGAGATCTCGTTCCACGAGTGGATCGGCGACTCGTGGGCCGTGCTCTTCTCCCACCCGAAGGACTTCACGCCGGTGTGCACGACCGAGCTCGGGTACATGGCGAAGATCAAGCCCGAGTTCGACCGCCGGAACGTGAAGATCATCGGGCTCTCGGTCGACTCGACAGCCGACCACGAGGGCTGGGCGCGCGACATCGAGGAGACGCAGGGCGCGGCGCCCAACTACCCGATCATCGGCGACGACGACTTCACCGTCTCGAAGCTGTACGGGATGCTCCCCGCCGAGGTCTCGGGCGACGCGCGCTCGCGCACGCCCGCCGACAACCAGACGGTGCGCAACGTCTTCGTCATCGGGCCGGACAAGAAGATCAAGCTCGTCATGGTCTACCCGATGACGACGGGACGAAACTTCGACGAGGTCCTGCGGGTGATCGACTCGCTGCAGCTCACCGCCGAGCACAAGGTCTCGACCCCGGTGAACTGGCGCCCGGGCGAGGACGTGATCATCGCCGGCTCGGTCTCGAATGAGGAGGCGCGGGAGCTGTTCGGGAGCTGGGAGGAGCCGAAGCCGTACATCCGGATCGTCCCCCAGCCTCGGAAGGAAGCGCCCGCAGGGAGCGCCGCCTGAGACGATGCCGCATGCCGGGGACGGTCGCTAGGCTCGCGCGAGCATGAGCGGCCGCGCAGCGAGCGACCGTCCGCGGGTGGTCTGCCTTGCGGGCGACGGCATCGGCCCCGAGGTGATGGCCGCGGCGCAGCGTGCCCTGCGCGCGCTCGCGCCCGACGTCGAGCTCGAGGAGCGGCTCTTCGGAGCCGCGGCCATCCGGGCTGTCGGCACGCCGCTCCCCCCCGAGACGCTCGAGGCGTGTCGCACAGCGGACGCGGTCCTGAAGGCGCCGATCGGCGACCCCGAGTTCGACGCCGCGGACGTCCGCCCCGAGCAGGGCATGCTCCAGCTGCGCGCGGAGCTCGACGTGTACGCGAACCTCCGGCCCGCCCGGCAGGGAGCGGTCGACCTGCTCATCGTGCGCGAGCTCGTCGGGGGGCTCTACTTCGGCGCGCGGGGCGTTCGCGAGGACGGCACGGTCTTCGACACATGCGAGTACCACCCGCGCGAGGTGGAGCGGATCGCGCGCAGGGCGTTCGAGCTGGCGCGCGCCCGCCGCGGCAAGCTCACCTCCGTCGACAAGGCGAACGTGCTCGAGACCTCGCGCCTGTGGCGGCGGGTCGTGCACGAGGTCGCCGCCGACTACCCGGACGTCGAGGTCGAGGATCTCCTCGTCGACAACGCGGCCATGCAACTCGCCGTGCGGCCCGAGCAGTTCGACGTCCTCGTCACCGAGAACATGTTCGGCGACATCCTCTCCGACCTCGCCGCCGCGGTCACGGGCGGCCTCGGGCTCGCTCCCTCCGCGAGCCTGGGCGATGCCGGGCCCGGGCTCTTCGAGCCGGTGCACGGCTCGGCGCCCGACATCGCCGGCCGCGGGATCGCGAACCCGGCGGCGATGCTCCGCTCGACGGCGCTCCTCCTCGAGCACGGGCTGGGACGCCCGGAGGAGGCGCGCGCGCTCGAGGTGGCCGTCGAGCGGGCGCTCGCGTCGACGCCGACGCCAGACCTCGGTGGGACGGCGACGACGGCCGACGTCTCCGCTGCGGTTCTCCGCGCGCTCTCCGGTTGACGCGGCTCCGTGCGATCCCTAGGCTCTGACCGATGCCGCGCGCACGCGACTTCTTCGCTTTCAGCTTCGCCTTCGGCGCGCGCATCTTTGCGCGCTAGCCGGCGTTCCGCTCCCCGCCTTCGCCGGCTAGCTCGATCCACCAGGCGGGTGCCCCTCTGACCCGGAGCCCTTCCCATGCACGACCACACGACAACCGAGACGAGACCGACCGTCGCCTACCCCGGCCGCGACGGCGCGCATAGCGCCGCTGCGGCCGACCGCCTCTTCCCCGGCGGCGCGGAGCTCGTCCCGCTCCCGAGCTTCCAAGCGGTCGTCGAGGCCACCGTGGCCTGCGACGTCGACTACGGCGTGCTCCCGATGGAGAGCTCGCTCGTCGGGCCCGTCGCCGAGACCCACGACCTCCTGTACACGGCCCCCCTCGCCATCACGCGGGAGACGGCGATCCCGATCCGGCACTGCCTCGTGGGCGTCGAGCGCGTGCCGCTCGAGGAGATCCGCATCGTGCGCTCGCACCCGGTCGCGCTCGACCAGTGCCGTCTCCTGCTCGCCCGCATGCCGCAGGCGACGGCGATCGCGGCGCCGACGACGGGAGACGCCGCCGCGGAGGTCGCGGCGCACGGCGACCCGACGGAGGCGGCGATCGCGAGCGAACGAGCTGCCGCCCTGCACGGGCTCGCGGTGCTCGAGGCCGACGTCGGCGACCACCCGGAGGCGTACACGCGCTTCGTTGCCGTCGCCCCGCACATGCGGCTCGACCGCAACGGCACGCCCTGGCGCACGGCGTTCTCGTTCGTCACCGACCACCAGCCGGGCGCGCTGCACCGCGCGCTCGAGGCCTTCGCGCGGCACTCGATCGACCTCGTCCAGCTCGTCTCGCGCCCGATTCCGCAGACGCCCTGGCGCTACCGCTTCGACGCGGTGCTCACCGGGCACCCGCTCGACCCGGTCGTGCGCGAGTCGCTGGAGGAGCTCCGCGCGAGGACGCGCGTGCTCCGGATCTTCGGCTCCTACCCGGCGGAGCGCCCGTGAGCGGCGACGGGACCCTTCGCGACTTCCGCGCGCGCATCTCGGCGCTCGACCGCGCAATCGTGGAAGCGGTGAACGAGCGCATCGAGCTCGTCGCGGAGCTCAAGCGCTACAAGGAGGAGGTCGGACTCCCCTTCCTCGACCCCGACCGTGAGCGCCAGCTCCTCGAGGAGCTCGAGCGCGCGAACCGAGGCCCACTCAGCCGGGAGGGCCTGCACGAGCTCGTCGCGTCCGTACTCGAGCTGACGAAGCGGGAGGTCGCTAGAGAGCGGTCGTGACGACCCGCGCGGGCGTCCGCGCCTCGAAGGCAGCGATGTCCGCCTCGTGCTGGAGTGTCAATGCGATCGTGTCGAGCCCGTTCACGAGGCAGTGGCGAACGAAGGGATCCATCTCGAACGACCACCTGCGCCCCCCGGCGACGATCTCCTGCGCCTCGAGGTCGACCGTCACCTCCGCCCCGGTCTCGGCGACCCGCATGACCTCCTTCACCTCCTCCGCCGGGAGCGTCACCGGGGCGAGGCCGATCTGCGTCGCGTTCGAGAAGAAGATGTCCCCGAACGAGGGCGCGACGACGACGTCGAAGCCGTAGTCCTGGAGCGCCCAAGCGGCGTGCTCGCGCGAGGAGCCACAGCCGAAGTTCGGCCCCGCGAGGAGGATGCGCGCGCCCTCGAGCCCGGGGCGGTTGAGCTCGAAGTCGGGATCCTGGCGCCAGTCGTAGAAGAGGAACTCCCCGAAGCCGCTGCGCTCGATGCGCTTGAGGAACTGCTTGGGGATGATCTGATCCGTGTCGACGTCCGGCCGATCGAGGACGGCGGCGACCGAGGTGACGGAGCGGATCGGCTTCATCCCCGCGCCCCGTCCCACTCGCGGACGTCCACGAAGCGGCCGGCGATCGCCGCCGCGGCCGCCATCGCCGGACTGACGAGGTGGGTGCGTCCCCCACGCCCCTGCCGACCCTCGAAGTTCCGGTTCGAGGTGGACGCGCAGCGCTCCTGCGGCGCCAAGACGTCCGGGTTCATCCCGAGACACATGGAGCAGCCTGCATGACGCCACTCGAAGCCCGCCTCCGTGAAGATGCGGTCGAGCCCCTCCTCCTCGGCGAGCCGCTTCACCGTCGCCGAGCCGGGGACGACCATCGCGCGCACGTTCGGGTGCACGCGCCTGCCGGCCACGACCTTGGCGGCCTCGCGGAGGTCCTCGATCCGCGCATTCGTGCAGGAGCCGATGAAGACGCGGTCGAGCCGCAGCTCCTGGAGCGGCGTGCCGGGCTCGAGCCCCATGTACGCGAGCGCGCGCTCCGCGGCCGCCCGCGCATCCGGATCGGCGAACGAGGACGGGTCGGGGACGACGCCGCCGACCGGCGCGACCATGGCCGGGGTCGTACCCCAGGTGACCTGCGGCTCGAGCTCGGAGACGTCGATCTCGACCTCCCGGTCGAAGGTGGCTCCGGGATCGGTCCGCAGCGTGCGCCAGTCGTCGAGCGCGCGCTCCCAGTCCGCACCCTTTGGGGCCGCAGGCCGGCCCTCGAGGTAGGCGAAGGTCGTGTCGTCTGGGGCGACCAGCCCGGCGCGCGCGCCGGCCTCGATCGACATGTTGCAGATCGTCATGCGCCCCTCCATCGACATCCGCTCGATCGGCTCGCCCGCGTACTCGAGGACGTGCCCGACCGCGCCGTCCACGCCGATCCGACCGATGGTGCCGAGGATGACGTCCTTCGGCGTCACCCCCAGGGGAAGCTCGCCGCGGTAGAGGATGCGCATCGTCTTCGGCCGTGGCCGGGGCAGGCACTGCGTCGCGAGCACGTGCTCGACCTCGGTCGTCCCAATCCCGAAGGCGAGCGCGCCGAACGCCCCGTGCGTCGAGGTGTGGCTGTCGCCGCACACGATCGTCATCCCGGGCTGCGTGACGCCGAGCTCGGGGCCGATGACGTGCACGATCCCCTCGCGCCCGCTTCCCGTCTCGTACAGCGGGATGCCGAACTCGGCGCAGTTCGCGCGGAGCGCGTCGAGCTGCGCTCGCGCGAGCGGATCGCTGACCGGGAGGCCGTCGGTCGGGACGTTGTGATCCATGGTCGCGAGCGAGCGATCCGGTCGGCGCACGCGGCGGCCCGCGAGCCGCAGCGACTCGAACGCCTGCGGCGAGGTGACCTCGTGGATGAGGTGCAGGTCGATGTACAGGAGCGCGGGCTCGCCCGGCTCCTCGCGCACGACGTGCCGCTCCCAGATCCGCTCGAACAGGGTCTTTGCCATGAGCCCAAACGGTAGCGAGCGCGCCGACGCCGCGTTGCGTCGAGACGTCCGGCTCCTCGGCGAGACGCTCGGGCGCGTCCTCGTCGAGCAGGAAGGCCCGGAGCTGCTCGAGGCCGAGGAGCAGATTCGGCTGCTCGCGCGCGAGGCGCGCCGAACCGGGCGAGCGACGCTCCGCGCGCGCCTTCGCGACGCGGTGGCGGGGCTCGAGCTCGACCGCCAGGCGCTCGTGTTGCGCGCGTTCGGGGTCTACTTCCAGCTCGCGAACCTCGCGGAGCAGCACCATCGCCTCCGTCGGCGCCGGGAGTACGAGCACGAGGGACGGATCCCCCGCGAGTCGTTGGCGGACGCGCGGGCGCGGCTCGAAGCGGCGCACGTGGACGAGTCGCAGCTCGCAGCCGCGGCCGGCCGCGTCTCGCTCGAGCTCGTGCTCACCGCCCACCCGACCGAAGCGACGCGCCGGACGATCCTCGCCGCGCACCTCCGGCTGAGCCGGCTCCTCGCGCAGCTCGACGACCCGCGCCTGACCCCGACCAGACGGCGCCACGTCGAGGCGGCGCTCGCCGAGGAGATCACGCTCCTCTGGCAGACGGACGAGGTGCGCTCGCAGCAGCCGCGGGTGACGGACGAGATCCGGCACGGGCTCTGGTTCTTCGAGCAGAGCCTCCTGCGCGCCGCGGAGCTCGTGCTCGCCGAGTACCGGCGCCTCCTGCCCGGCGCGCCGGCGCCGTTCCGGTTCGGCTCCTGGATCGGCGGCGACCTCGACGGGAACCCGGCGACGGGGCCCGAGACGATCGCCGAGGCGCTCGAGCGGGCGCGGGCGCTCGTCCTGCAGGCGTACGCTGCGGAGGTCGGCGAGCTCGCCGGCGCGCTCGCGAGCTCGAGCAGGATCGTGCCCACCCCGCCGGAGCTCGCCGCCTCCATCGCGAGCGACGAGCGCGACCTCCCGGAGCTCGCGGCCGAGCTCGGCGAGGCGAGCCAGGACGAGCCCTTCCGGCGCAAGCTCGCGTTCGTCCGGCGACGCCTCCTCGACGCGCTCGCCGGTCGCTCCGGGGGCTACGACTGCGTGGATGCGTTCCTCTCGGACCTCGATCTCCTCGACCGCGCCCTGCGGGCGGCGCGCGCGGGACGCGTCGCCGACGGGCGCCTCGCGGCGCTGCGGCGGCGCGTGGAGCTCTTCGGCTTCCACCTCGCAAAGCTCGACGTCCGTGTCCACGCCGACGAGCTCCGCGCAGACTCGAGCCGGCTCGCTCGGCTCCCCGCGGCCATCGCCCAGGCCAGGGCGCGGCACGGGGACGCCGCGCTCGACACGGTGATCGTGTCGGGAACGACCTCCGCCTCCGATGTGCTCGCGGCGGTCGAGCTGCTCGCGGGCGAGAGCTCCGGCCTCTCGGTCGTCCCCCTCTTCGAGACGATCGCCGCGCTGCGCTCGGCGGCGCAGGTCGTGGAGGAGCTGCTCGACGACCCCCGCTTCTCCTCCCTCGTCGAGCGGCGCGAAGGGCGGCTCGAGGTGATGGTCGGCTACTCGGACTCGGGCAAGGACGGCGGCTACCTGACGGCCCAGTGGGAGATCTACCGCGCGCAGCGTTCGCTGGCCGCCCTCGCGGCGCGGCGCGGGATCGAGCTGACGATCTTCCACGGCCGCGGCGGGAGCACCGGCCGTGGGGGCGGGCCGACCCACGCCGCGATCCTCGCCCAGCCTCCCGGCCACCCGCCGGGGCGGTTGAAGCTCACCGAGCAGGGCGAGACCGTCTCCTTCAAGTACGGGCTCCCGGGGCTCGCCTACCGGAACCTCGAGGCCGCCCTCGCGGCGACGCTGCTCTCGGCCTTCCCGCAGGTGACCGGAGCCGAGCCCCCCACCGGCGCGGACGATCTCCTCGACTCCCTCTCTCTCGAGGCCGAGCGCGCCTACCGCGCGCTCGTCTGGGAAGACGAGGCGTTCCCGGGCTTCTTTCGCCAGTTCACGCCGATCGACGAGCTGGCCCTGCTCGCGCTCGGCTCGCGCCCCGCTCGACGGCCGGCGTCGGGAGAGGGCATCGCGGCGCTGCGCGCGATCCCCTGGGTCTTCGCCTGGACGCAGAACCGCTGCCTCCTCCCCGCCTGGTACGGCTGCGGCACAGCCTTCGCCTCCGCAAGCCGACAGGAGCTCCGGCGTCTCTACCGGCGCTGGCCGTTCTTCCGCTCGCTCGTCGAGAACCTCGAGATGGCGCTCGCGAAGTCGAGCCTCGAGATCGCGGCCAGCTACCTCGAGCTCGTCGACGAAGGCCCGGACCGCGAGCGCCTGTACGCTGCGATCGCGGCCGAGCACGAGCGAACCGTCGAGAGCGTCCTCGCGATCGTCGGCGCCCGTGAGCTCCTCGACCGTCACCCCGTCATCCAGCGCTCGATTCGCCTCCGCAACCCCTACGTCGACCCGATGAACGCGATCCAGGTCGAGCTGCTGCGCCGCTACCGCGATCCCGAGGCCTCGGACGCCGAGCGCGACCGCGTGCGCCCGTCGCTCCTGCGCTCGATCGCCTCCATCGCGGCGGCGCTCCGCAACACCGGGTAGCCATGGACCTCCGCCGCATTCCGAGCCTTCCCCCGTACGTCTTCGCCGAGATCGACCGCCTGAAGCTCGAGCTGCGCCGCGCGGGCGAGGACGTCGTCGACCTCGGCTTCGGGAATCCCGACCTCGCCTCCCCGGAGGTCGCGGTGGAGAAGCTCTGCGAGGCCGCCCGCAACCCGCGAAACCACCGCTACTCGACGAGCAGGGGCCTCCCCAACCTGCGGGCGGCGATCTGCGAGCGGTACGCGACCCGCTACGGCGTCGAGCTCGACCCGGAGACGGAGGCGATCGCGACGATGGGAGCGAAGGAGGGCTTCTGCCACCTCTTCTGGGTGCTCGTCGAGCCCGGCGACGCGGTCCTCGTTCCCAGCCCGAGCTACCCGATCCACCTCTTCGCGCCCGCGTTCGCCGGCGCCTCGCTCGTCCGCGTTCCGGTCGCGCCCGCGCACGAGCTTCCCTCCGCGCTCGAGGAGGCGTACGAGCGCTCGACGCCTCGCCCCCGGGTGCTCGTCCTCTCCTTCCCCCACAACCCGACGACCGCGGTCGCCGACCTCGACCTGCTCCGCGAGCTCGTCGCGTTCGCGCGAGAGCGGGAGCTGCTCGTCGTCCACGACTTCGCCTACGCCGACCTCTCCTTCGACGGGTACGAGCCTCCCTCGATCCTCCAGGTGGACGGCGCGAAGGAGGTCGCCGTCGAGCTCTACTCGCTGACGAAGGGGTTCTCGCTCGCGGGCTGGCGGGTGGGCTTCCTCCTCGGGAACGCCGAGGTCGTGCACGCGCTCGGACGGCTCAAGTCGTACCTCGACTACGGCACCTTCCAGCCGATCCAGATCGCCGCCATCACGACGCTCCGCGAGGCGCCCGAGCATCCGGACGCGGTCTCCGCCGTGTACCGGGCGCGCCGCGACGCGCTCTGCGAGGGGCTCCGGCGCATCGGCTGGCCGGTGGCGAAGCCGCAGGCGACCATGTTCGTCTGGGCGGAGATCCCCGAGCCCTACCGCGCCCTGAGCTCGCTCGAGTTCGCCTCGCTGCTCGCCCGTCGGGCGAGGGTCGCCGTCAGTCCCGGCGAGGGCTTCGGGCCGGGCGGCAAGGGGCACGTCCGCTTCGCGCTCGTCGAGAACGAGCAGCGGATCCGCCAGGCTGTGCGTGGGATCGACCGGGAGCTGCACCTGCGCTGAGACGCCCGCCCGCTCAGGCGTCCAGCGCCGCCCGCAGCGACGAGACGAAGCGCGCGAGCGCGCCGGGGCCCTCCTCGGCGGCGAGGAGCGCGGCCGAGCCGACGACGACGCCGTCTGCGAGCTCGGCGGCGGCCGCCGCCTGCGCCGGGGTGGAGATGCCAAACCCGGCGTACAGCGGGACGTCGCTCACGGCGCGCGCGCGCGCGACGAGGGGCCCGAGGGCGGGCGAGAGCGCGTCGCGCACGCCCGTCGTGCCAGTCACGGTGACGAGGTAGAGCCACCCGTCCGTCTCGTGCGCGGCGAGCGCGAGACGCTCGTCCGTCGAGGTCGGGGCCACGAGCTGGACACGGCGCAGCTCCGGCCGCTCGCCCGCGGGCAGGTCGGCGACGATGAGACTCGTCGCCCCGTGCGCGCGAGCGTCGTCCGCGAAGCGCTCCCACCCGTAGGCCTCGAGCAGCGCGGCGTACGTCATGGGGACGAGCGGCGTCTCCCCCACGCGCTCCCGCGTCGCCGCGAGGCACTCGAGACAGGCGCGGGTGCGCATCCCGCTCGCGAGCGCGCGCTCGGCCGCCCGACGCACGACCGGGCCGTCCGCGAGCGGGTCCGAGAAGGGGAACCCGAGCTCGACGAGGTCGGCGCCGGCGTCGACCGCCGCCTCCGCGAGCTCGGGCGCCTCCGCTCCCGCCATCAGGTAGACGACGAGCGCCTTCCGCACCACGCTACGCCTCCAGCGCGGCGAGCGCGCGCAGCGCCTCGTCGAGGTCCTTGTCGCCGCGGCCCGAGAGGCACACGAGGACGAGCTCGGCGTCGAGGTCGGCGACCCGCGCGAGCGCGTGCGCGGGCTCGAGGGCCGGGACGATCCCCTCGGTCTCGGCCAGGCGGCGGAAGGCGCGCAGCGCCTCCTCGTCGGTCGCGGTGACGTAGCGCACCCGCCCCGTGTCGCGAAGCCACGCGTGCTCCGGGCCGACGCCGGGGTAGTCGAGGCCGGCGGAGATGGAGTGGGCGTCGACGATCTGCCCGTCGTCGTCGGCGAGGATCGACGAGCGCGCCCCGTGCAGGACACCCGTGCGGCCGGAGGAGAGCGATGCGGCGCCCGCGGCCTCGACGCCGACGAGCTCGACGCCCTCGTCCTCGAGGAACCCCGCGAACGTCCCGATCGCGTTCGACCCGCCGCCCACGCACGCGAGCACCGCCTCCGGGAGCCGACCCTCGCGCTCGAGGTGCTGGGCGCGCGCCTCTCGACCGACGACCGCTTGGAGCTCGCGCACGAGCTCCGGGTACGGTGCCGGGCCGACGCAGGAGCCGATGAGGTAGTGCGTCGTCTCGACGTTCGAGATCCAGTCCCGGATCGCTTCGCTCGTCGCCTCCTTGAGCGTCCGCGTCCCGATCTCGACGGGACGCACCTCGGCGCCGAGGAGCCGCATCCGCTCGACGTTGGGTCGCTGGCGGCGCATGTCCTCGGCGCCCATGTAGACGACGCACTGAAGCCCGAAGCGTGCGCACACCGTCGCCGTCGCGACGCCGTGCTGGCCGGCGCCCGTCTCGGCCACGACTCTCCGCTTGCCGAGGCGACGCGCGAGCACCGCCTGACCGAGCGCGTTGTTCAGCTTGTGCGCGCCCGTATGCAGGAGGTCCTCGCGCTTCAGGGAGACGCGCTTGCCCGGCGCGAAGCGCTCGGCCACCGTGAGCGGCGTCGGCCGGCCGGCGTACGTCCGCCCGAGCTCCCCGACCTCGGCCCAGAACGCCTCGTCGTCGCGCGCCGCCCGCCACGCCGCTTCGAGCTCGTCGAGCGCCGGGACGAGCGTCTCGGGGACGTAGCGCCCCCCGTACTCTCCGAAGCTCGCCGTCATCTCCGCGCCGCCTCCACGTACGCACGGACGCGCGCGTGATCCTTGACTCCCGGCGCGACCTCGAGCCGCGAGCTCGCGTCGACCGCCCACGGCCGGACGCGCGCGATCGCCTCGCGGACGTTGTCCGGGCCGAGCCCGCCCGCGAGCACGACCCGTCCCTCGACCGTCGCCGCTCGCTCCCAGTGCGCCGGATCGTCCTCCTCCCAGGGAAGGTCGAGGTGCGTCGCCACCGGCTCGCCCTGGCGGAGGAGGACGGCGTCGCGGCCGCGCACCTTCCCGGGCGCACGCTCGTGCACCTGGTCGAGGTCGGCAGCGCTCTCGCCCGCCTCGCCCACCCAGACGGCCACGGACAGCGTGCCCTCGGGGACGGGGAGCACCTCGGCCGCGGCACGCGGGCTCGCGGGCACGAGCACGAAGCCGAGGAGGTCGGCGCCGGCCTCGGCCGCGACGGCGACGTCCTCCTCGCGCGTGAGCCCGCACACCTTCACGAGCGGTCGCGCGAGGAGCTCCGCGAGCCGGCCCGCCGGGTCGGGCGCCCGCATGAGCGCCGACCCCACGAGCATCGCGTCCGCGCCGGCGAGCTCGGCCTCGGCGCCCTGGGCGCGCGTCTCGATCCCGCTCTCGGCGACGAGCACGCGCCCGGGCGCGCGCCGGCGGGCCCGCGCCACGAGCTCGAGCTGCGCCGCGCGGTCGATGGCGAACGTCGAGAGATCGCGGGCGTTCACCCCCACGACCGGCGCCTCGAGGGCGAGCGCACGCTCGAGCTCCGCGGCGTCGTGCGCCTCGACGAGCGCGTCGAGGCCGAGGGCGCTCGCCGCTCCGAGGAGCCGGGCGCACATCGCGTCGTCGAGGTCCCTGAGCAGGAGGAGCGCGGCGTCCGCGCCCGCCTCCCGCGCGGTGCGCAGGTCGTCCTCGCTCGAGAAGAAGCCCTTCGCGAGGAGCGGCAGCGTCGCGGCGGCGCGGGCCGCGCGCAGGTCGTCCCAGGAGCCGCCGAAGCGCTCGTCCACGAGCACGGAGACCGCAGCCGCTCCGGCGCGCTCGTACGCGGCGGCGATGGCGGCGGGGTCGGCGTCGGGACGCAGGTCGCCGGCGGAGGGCGAGCGACGCTTGATCTCCGCGATGGCGGCGAGGCCCGGCCCGGCGAGCGCCTCCCGGAACCGGCCCATCAGGCGACCTCCCGCGAGAAGCGGACGAGCTCCTCGAGCCGCTCGCCCGCCCGCCCGCTGTCGATCGCCTCGGCCGCGAGCGCGATCCCCTCGCGGAGATCCGCAGCGTCGCCGGCCGCCGCGATCGCGCCGGCGGCGTTGAGGAGGACGGCGTCGCGCATGGGGCCGCGAGCGCCGGCGAGGATCGCGCGGGCGGTGCGCGCGTTCTCCTCGGGAGTGCCGCCCACGAGCGCCTCGGGAGCGCACCGCTCGAGGCCGAGCTCGAGCGCGTCGATCGTCCGCTCGCGCACGCGCCCGTCGACGACCTCGGCCACCGCGTTCGGCCCAGCAGGCGAGAGCTCGTCGATCCCGAATGCGCCGTGCACGACGAACGCGCGGCGTGTCCCCGTCGACGCGAGCACCTCGCCGATCGTGCGGACGAGCGAGAGCGCGTAGACGCCGAAGATCCCCGCCCGCGCGCCGGCGGGGTTCGTGAGCGGCCCGAGGACGTTGAAGATCGTGCGCATCCCGAGCTCGCGGCGCACGGGCGCGGCGTGCCGCATCGCCGGATGGTGCGCCGGGGCGAACATGAACCCGAAGCCGAAACGGTCGATCGACTCCGCGATCCGCTCCGGCGGCTGCTCGAGACGGAGGCCGAGAGCCTCGAGCAGGTCCGCGGAGCCGGAGGCCGAGCTGACTGCGCGATTGCCGTGCTTGGCGACGGCCGCGCCCGCCGCCGCGGCCACGAGCGCCGCCGTCGTCGAGATGTTGAAGGTGCGCGCGCCGTCGCCGCCCGTCCCCACGACGTCGACGACGTCGTCCCGCGACGGGCGCACCGCCAGCACGTGCTCGCGCATCGCCTCCGCGCACCCCGCGATCTCGTCCACGGTCTCGCCCTTCGCCCGGAGCGCGACGAGGAAGCCGCCGATCTGCGCGGGCGTCGCCTCGCCGCGCATGATGGTGTGCATGACCGCGCGCGCGTCCTCCCGCGAGAGGTCGCCGCCGTCGAGCATGGTCGCGATCGCCTGCTGGATCACGAGAGGAAGTTCCTCGCCATCGTGCGGCCGTCGGGGGTGAGGACGGACTCGGGGTGGAACTGGACGCCCTCGATCGGGTACCGAGCGTGGCGCACGCCCATCACCTCGCCGTCGGCGGTCCGCGCGCTGACGACGAGCTCGTGGGGAACGCGCGTGGCGGCGAGCGAGTGGTAGCGCCCCACCTCGACCTCCTCCGCCAGGCCCTCGTAGACGCCGCGTCCGTCGTGGCGGATCCGACTCGACTTACCGTGCAGGAGGGCCTTCGCGCGGCCGACCTCGCCGCCGAACGCCTCGACGATCGCCTGGTGCCCGAGGCAGACGCCGAGGGTGGGAACCGACGGCCCGAGCCGGCGTATCACCTCGACCGAGATCCCCGCGTCCTCGGGGCGTCCGGGTCCCGGCGAGACGACGAGCCGATCCGGTCGGAGCGCCTCTGCCTCGTCCACTGTGAGCGCGTCGTTGCGGTAGACGACGACCTGCGCCCCGAGCTCCTCGAACAGGTGGACGAGGTTGTACGTGAACGAGTCGTAGTTGTCGATCATAAGGAGCCTCATCCGGCCTCCTCCTCTGCGAGCTCGATCGCCGCCTCGAGCGCCGCGAGCTTGGCCAGGCACTCGCGGTGCTCGGCCGCGGGATCCGAGTCTGCCACGACGCCGGCACCGGCCTGCAGCCGCGCCACGCCGTCGGCGAGGACGATCGTCCGGAGCGCGATGCAGGTGTCCATCGTCCCGTCCGGCAGGACGTAGCCGACGGCGCCGGCGTACGGCCCGCGGCGGTAGCCCTCGAGCTCGGAGATGATCTGCATCGCCCGCACCTTCGGCGCGCCCGTGACCGTCCCGGCGGGGAAGCAGGCGCGCAGCACGTCGAACGGCGTCACCCCCTCGCACAGCTCCCCGACGACCTCCGAGACGAGGTGCGCGACGTGCGAAAAGCGCTCGACCTCGAGCGAGCGGACGACGCGCACCGTCCCTGCCTGGCAGACCCGCGAGAGGTCGTTGCGGCCGAGGTCGACGAGCATGACGTGCTCCGCCCGATCCTTCTCCGACGAGAGGAGCCGCTCGGCGTCGCCCGCACCCACTGCGGTCGTGCCCGCGATCGGGCACACGCTCGCGCGCCCGTCCTCGCAGGCGACGAGGCGCTCCGGCGACGAGCCGACGAGCGCGAGGTCGCCGAGCTCGAGGAGGAAGAGGTACGGGGAGGGATTCACCCGCCGGAGCGCGCGGTAGAGGGCGAGCGCGGAGGCGGAGGTCGGTCGCAGGGCGCGCTGCGAGGGGACGATCTGGTAGGCGTCGCCCGCGCGGATGTGCTCCTGGCAGCGGGCGACCATCTCCTCGTAGCGCTCACGGGACGGGAAGCGCCGAAGCGGGCCGCGCTCGCCGCTCCGAGCGGGCGGCGCAGCCACGAGCGGGCGCTCGAGCGCCTCCGCGAGCGCATCCGGGTCGCCGGTGAGCACCTCGACGACGCCGGCCCCGTGATCGAAGCGCAGGAGCGTCTCGGCGACCACGAAGAGGCTCTCGGGGAACGGCGGGCCGTCCGCGGGGAGCGGAACCGTCGGCTCGAGGACGGCGGCGTGGTCGTATGCGAGGTAGCCGACCACCGGAGCGTCGAGCGACTCGGCCTCGGCGAGGCTCACGAGGCGGGAGCCGCAGCCGACGAACGAGTTGCGGCCGAGGCGGCCGCGCTCGACCGACTCGAGGAGGAAGCTCCCGCCCGCGCCAGCGCGCAGGCGCAGGTACGCCCCGAGGGGGGTGAGGAGGTCGGCCGGTAGCGCGTGCGTCGGAGTCATGGAACGAAAAACGGCCTCGTGCGAGACCGTCGCTGCGAAGCGGGATGTCGGCTGCGCTCTCAGCGCAGGCTCCCGCCTCGCATCCATCGCCACCACCAGGCCTGGATCCGCGCGGGAGTCATCGGGCGCCAGCCTACCGGGTGGGCCGTGCCCGCCGCAAGCCGTGGCGGCCGCGCTCGCGACCTAGGATGTCACGCACCCGAGATGCTGCCTCTCGCTCGCCGCCTCGCGATCCTCGCCCTCGCAACGGCGCCCGTCGCCGCCACCGCCGGGGCGAGCGTCGGCGCGCCGAGCGCAGCGGGGGCGCTCGAGGCGCGGCCGACGACCTGCCGCGAGGCGCAGCCGAGCCGCCGGGAGAACGCGCGCATCGAGCGCGCACTCCGGGCGCAGCAGGACACGTGGGGCAAGCAGCTGCTCGCGGCACCGGAAGGGCCGACGCTCGAGCGCGCGGAGCGCTTCCTCCGCCCACTCTTCTTCGCGCGCGCCCAGGACGGGCGCCTCCTCACGCCCTCCGGCGTTCACTACACGCACTTCTCGTTGCCCGAGTCGCCGAAGGGCGCGACCTCGGTCGCCCTCCACGTCGCCGACGGAAGCCGGGTGATCTCGCGACGCGCCCACGGCCGCTCGCTCGCGGTGAGCGTCGGCGAGCGAGGTCGCGAGCCGTACGGCTCCTGCCTGCGCCGCCTGCGCAGTTCCGCGCTCGCCGAGGGCTACCTGCCGATCCTCGAGACGAGCTACGTCGACCGCCAGGGCGTCCGCTACGAGCAGGAGTCGTTCGCCGCTCACATCCCGGAGACACGCTCGCTCGTGAGCGTCGTCACGGTGACGGCCGACGCGAGCCGCTCGCAGGCGCGCCGTACGGAGATCCGTCTCACGCCGTCGGTGGTGGGCCTCGAGCTCGACGGGGCCCGCCTGCGCCGCGACGGGAGGACGTACGCCGTGCTCGGCGAGGGCGGGACGTTCGAGGACGGCGCGGTGCGCTATCCGGTGCCACCGGGAGGCGTGCGCACGGTGTACGCGGCGTGGCTCCACGTCCCCGGACGGATGCCCGACATCGTCCTCGACGAGGAGCGGGTGACGCAGGCCCGAGAGTCGCTGCGCGCGTTCTGGCGCCGAAAGCTCGCAGCCGGAGCAGCGGTCGAGGTGCCCGAACCGCGCGTGAACGACGCCGTCCGCAACCTCCTCGTCCAGAACATCGGGCTCTCCTGGCGCTACTCGGTGGGCAACCGCTACGAGCAGCTCTCGACGCCCGAGGCGATGGACGTGGCGCGCGTCCTCGCGGCGTACGGCCACCTGCCCGTGACGCGGGCGATCCTGCGCACCTCGCTCCGCAAGCGACCGGCGATCCCGCCGACGGCGCTCACCCGGAGCACGAACTGGCGGATGGGCGCGCGGCTCGTCGCCTTCGCGTACTACTGGCGTGTCTCCGGCGACACCGCGGAGATCCGGCGCGCGACGCCGACGCTCCGCGCCTACGTCCGCCGCCTCGCTCGCCAGCTCGACACGTCTCGCTACGGGATCCTGCACCGCGAGCGCTTCTCCTCGGACGTCTCCCAGCGGGTGTACGGGCTGCACTCGCAAGCGGTCGTCTGGCAGGGCCTGCGCGCGATGGGGCAGGTCTGGGAGGCGACCGGCAACCGCGCTCTCGCCGCCGAGTGCGCACGGCTCGAGCGGCGCCTGCGCGCCGGCCTCGAGCGCGCGGTGCGACGCTCGGAGCGACGCCTGCCGGGCGGCGCGCTCTTCGTCCCGGTGCGGCTGCTCGACGACGAGCGGCCGTACGCTCTCCTGCCCGCCAGCCGCGCAGGGAGCTACTGGAACCTCGTCATGCCGTACGCGCTCGCCTCGGGCCTGTTCGCGCCGGGGGGACGGCGGGCGGAGGGCATCCTGACCTACCTCGATCGCCACGGCTCGCGGCTGCTCGGCCTCGTCCGCTCGGGCGCCTATCCCCTGTACGGCCCCGCCAAGCGGCGCGGGACGGGCTCGAACCCCGTCTACGGGCTCAACCTCGCTCGCTTCCTCGCGGACAACGACCGCGCCGACGCGCTCGTCCTCACGCTGTACGGACAGCTCGCCGCGGCGATGACCCGTGGCACCTTCGTCTCCGGTGAGAGCGTCTCGGTGACGCCCCTCGGCGGCCCGTACCGCACGACGTACCTCCCGCCGAACGCGGCGAGCAACGCCGCCTTCCTGGAGACGGTGCGGCTCATGCTCGTGCGCGAGCGCCTCGACGGCGCGGGTCGGCCCGTCGCGCTCGAGCTCGCCCACGCCACCCCACGCGCCTGGCTCGAGCCCGGGAAGGCGATCGCGGTCGAGCGGATGCGAACGAGCTTCGGACGCGTCTCCTTCCGGATCGAGGCGGGAGCGAGCTCCGCGCTCGTGACGCTCCACATCCCGGAGCGAGCGCCCATCGGCTCGCTCCGCCTGCGGCTCCGGCTGCCGGACGGCAAGCGGGTCGCAGCCGCCATCCTCGACGGGGCGCCGGTCGGCCGCGTCCTCGCCGACGGCGAGACGGTCGAGCTTCCCCCGGCTCCCGGCACCCTCCGACTCGAGCTCCCCTACCGCTGAGGCAGCCGCGCGAGCGACCCGAGGGTTGCCCCTACGGCGATCAGGAAGCCGGCGGGTGCAACACCGGGGTCAGGTCTCCCGTGTTGCGGCGAGGGAAGGCATCGAGCGGGCGCGCAACGAAAGGGACCTGACCCCGTGTTGCGCAGTACGCACCGACTGTCCACCGCCCGTCGGGCGAGGCGTGCCTCGCCCGCGTCCTGCCGGGACGAGGACGGACCGAGGGTCGCCCCTACGATCGCGCTCTCGCCGGACCGCGGCTCAGAAGATCTCGGGGCACCACGGCTGGCGATCTGTCGCGAAGAGAGCGTCGGCGCGCGCGATGCCCCCGCGACGGAGCTCCTCGACGAGCCCCGCCCGCGCGAGCTGCGCGAAGGAGAAGCCGCCGAGGAACGCCGCCCCCAGCGAGCCAACGTCGAGGGCGAGGTCGGCCGAGCGTCGTGACCGCTTGGCAAGGCCGTCGGCGAGCGCCCACGTGCCGTCGTTCCAGGGGCAGAACGCATCCCGTACTGCGAAGGCGACGCGACCGTCACAGGCGTAGCTCCGGGCGGAGAGCGCTGTGCCCACGTCCACGAGTCGTGTCCAGAGCCCCGTGTCGGCGCGGAGCCGCAGCCGGTCGGGGTGGGCGACGAGGTGGATGAGCGGGTGGTCGATCGGCAGGAGCCAGGCCCGGATGTCCTCCATCCAGTCCACCTCGAGGAGGAAGCGCCACACCTCCCGGGTTGCGAGCGCATCCACGCCGATCGCCTCGACGACACGAAGTCTGCGCGTCCAGCCGTCCTCCTCCTCCTGATCGGCGATCCGGTAGAGCGCGTAGCCGCGCGGCCTCCCGTCGAGCTCGAAGAGGGCGCGATTGAGCGGGCCGCTGCCGGGAGGGCGGTGGTCGTCGCGGAGTCGGCGGAGCTCCCACCACGTCCTCGAGCGCGAGAGGAAGCCGGGGCTGACGCGCCGCACGCGCTCGTACACGCGCGGGAACGTGCTGAGCGCCTCGTCGTGATCAACGAGACGCACGCCTCCGACGCGCGCCGGCAGTCCCTGGCGCAGCGCTGCGTGCGTGCGAGGGAGCGCCATCCGGTACTCGAGCGCCGCGAGCCCGTACCCGAACCGGCCGTAGATCGTGGGCTCGGAGGCGAAGAGCGCCGCCAGGGGCTCCCCTCGCTCATGCACGTCGTCGAGCTGCGCGCGCATGAGCCGCGAGAGGAGTCCTCGCCGTCGATGGGTCGGCAGGACTCCGACGACGGTGACTCCGGCGCACCGGATCGGCCCGCCGGGGATCGTCAGCTCGAAGGGGAAGACACCGGCGCCACCGACGATCGCATCGCCGTCGAAGGCCGCGTGCATCCGCTTCGGCGGAAGGACGCGGGAGAAGCGCTCGACGTCTTGCGGAGCCGGAACCCAGCCGAAGTAGTGGCCGATGGCGCCGACGGCGCGCCCGAGCTCCTCCATCGACCGGCAGAGGCGGATGCGGTAGGGCATCCGCCGATCCTAGTCATCCCCCCGCAGGCCGGTGGAAGTCACTCGCGCTCAGCGCCCGTGTAGGGGAACCCGGTTTTGGTGTCAGCGCCGCCGGGACTGTTGGGTCGTCAGCTCAGGCGATCTTCTCGAGCGGCGCGTACTCGACCATGAGCCGACGCTCGGAGCCGTCCTCGGCGAACCGCACCGTGACGACGCCTCCGGGCTCCACCGCCGTGACGATCCCCTCGCCGAGCGAGCCGTGGCGGACGGCGTCACCCGTCGCGAGCGCCGGCGACGGGCAGGAGCCCGGCGCGGGAGCGGCGGCGGGCGGCGATCCGTAGCTCGACCACGAGGCAGGGCGAAGCCGATCGCGCTCGACCTCGGCGGGCAGCTCGTCGAGGAACCGCGAGGCGAGGTTGCTCGCCCGCCGGCCGAAGAGCGTGCGCGAGAGCGTATGGGTGAGCGTGAGGCGCTCCATCGCGCGCGTCATGCCGACGTAACAGAGCCGTCGCTCCTCCTCGACCCCCTGCTCCTCGATCGAGCGCGCATGGGGGAAGACGCCCTCCTCCATCCCGATTACGAACACGGCCCGAAACTCGAGGCCCTTCGCGTTGTGCAGGGTCATGAGCGTCACGAGCCCTCCCTCGTCGGAGATCGTGTCCTGGTCGGAGACGAGTGCGACCTCCTGGAGGAAGCCGGCGGTCGAGGCGTCGGCCGTCTCGAGCCGATACTCGCGCGCGACGCCGACGAGCTCGTGCAGGTTCTCGATGCGTCCCCGCGCTTCGATCGTCCGTTCCGCCTCGAGGGCAGCGAGCGTTCCCGTCTTCTCCAACACCCGCTCGAGGAGCTCGTCCACGGGCAGCTCCTGCGCGAGCGCCATGAGCGACTCCATCGTCGCGTGGAACGAGCGCACGGCCTTCGCCGACGCGGCCGACACGCCCGCCGCCTCCGGATCGGCGAGCGCCTGGAAGAGCGTGCGCCCGGTCGCCTCGGCGTACGTCACGAGCCGCCCGAGCGTCGTAGCGCCGATGCCGCGCCGCGGCCGGTTCGCGATGCGCAGGAGTGCGCCGGCGTCGCTCGCGTTCACGAGCACCGAGAGGTAGGCGAGCGCGTCGCGGATCTCCGCCCGCTCGTAGAAGCGCGGGCCACCGATCACCTGGTAGGGGACGTCCTGGCGGGTGAGCACGTCCTCGAGCACGCGGGACTGCGCGTTCGTCCGGTAGAAAACGGCGATCTCGCTGGCGGCGAGCCCCTGGTCGAGGAGCGAGGCGATCTCGGCCGCGACGTAGCGCGCCTCGGCGTGCTCGTCCTCGAGCTCGACGACCCGCACCGGCTCGCCCTCCCCGAGCTCCGAGAAGAGGCTCTTCGGCTTGCGCTCGCGGTTGTGCGCGATGACTGCGTTCGCCGCGCGGAGGATCGTGTTCGTCGAGCGGTAGTTCTGCTCGAGCGCGATCACCCGGGTGCCGGGGAAGTCCCGCTCGAACTCCATGATGTTGCGGATGTCGGCTCCGCGGAAGGCGTAGATCGACTGGTCGGGATCGCCGACGGCGCACACGTTCCCGTGCTCACCGCCGAGGAGCTGGAGCAGCCGGTACTGGGCGTGGTTCGTGTCCTGGTACTCGTCCACGAGGATGTGCCGGAACGCCGTCCGCCAGCGCTCGAGCGCCTCGGGGAAGCGCTCGAAGACCTCGACCGTGAGCATGAGGAGGTCGTCGAAGTCGACCGCGTTGGAGGCGTGCAGGCGACGCTGGTAGAGGTCGTAGACCTCGGCGACCGTCTGATCCCAGAACGAGCCGACGCGGCTCGCGTACTCGGCGGGGGTCACGAGCTCGTTCTTCGCGCGCGAGATCTGCGCGTGGACGCCGCGCGGCGAGAAGCGCTTGACGTCCTTCCCGAGCTCTTCCAGGCACGCCCTCACGAGCCGTACCTGATCCTGGTCGTCGTAGATCGTGAAGGTCGAGCGGTACCCGAGGCGCTCCGCCTCCCGGCGGAGTATGCGACCGCAGGCGGCGTGGAAGGTGAGGATCCAGATCGCACGGGCGGTCGCGCCGAGCATGCGCTCGAGCCGCTCCCGCATCTCCCCCGCAGCCTTGTTCGTGAAGGTGATCGCGAGGATCTCGCTCGGCCGCGCGAGGCCCTGCTGGAGGAGGTAGGCGACCCGGTGCGTGAGGACGCGCGTCTTCCCGGAGCCCGCGCCGGCCACGACGAGGAGCGGTCCCTCGCTGTGGGTGACGGCCTCGACCTGGGCCTCGTTCAGGCCGGCGAGGAGCGAGTCGGGGGGCGCGACAGCGATGCGACCGATGCTACCGGGGCCGTCCGTCCCCGCCGCCCGCTCGCCACGCACGCGGCGATCCGGGCCTCGCCGAGTGAGCGTCCGCGAAGCCCTCGGCGAACCTCGGGGACGGTCGCTCGCCGAGGAACGAGGCTACGAGCGCTCGCGCTCGCGTCGACGGCCGCCGCGCCGGTCGCGATCGCCGCGCGGGCGCTCCTCGCGGTCCTCGCGCGGCGGGGCCGCTTTCGCCCGCTCGATGAGCTCCTCGGGCGTGACGAGCCCGCCGTTCTCGTGCTTCGCGATCAGCTTGAGCCCGATGCGGCCGCGCTCCTTGTCGACCTCTTGCACGAGCACGTCCAGCACGTCACCGCGCGTGATCACGTCTTCGATGTGCGCGACGCGGCCCGGCCCGACGTTGGAGACGTGGAGCAGCCCGTCGGTGCCCTTCTTCAGCTCGACGAACGCGCCGAACTGCGTCGTCTTCACGACCTTGCCGGTGTACGTGTCGCCCACCTCCGGCGACTTCGTGAGCGCGGTGATCGCAGAGATCGCTGCCTCGGCCTTCGTGCCCTCGGTCGCGTAGACGAGGATCGTGCCGTCCTCCTCGATGTCGATCTGGACGTCGTAGTCGGCCTCGAGCGCGCGGATCGTCTCGCCGCCCTTGCCGATGACCATGCCGATGAACTCCGGGTCGATCTTGACCGTCGAGATCCGCGGCGCGTGTCCGGCCATCTCGGCGCGCGGCTCGGGGATCGTCGCGAGCATGACGTCGAGGATCGCCATCCGCGCGTCCCGCGCCTGCTCGAGGGCGGCGCGCATGATCTCCTGGGTCACGCCGGTGATCTTGATGTCCATCTGCAGCGCGGTGATGCCCTCCGCCGTGCCGGCGACCTTGAAGTCCATGTCGCCCAAGTGATCCTCGGCGCCCTGGATGTCCGTGAGGATGACGTAGTCGTCGCCCTCCTTCACGAGACCCATCGCGATGCCCGACACCGGCGCCGAGATCGGCACGCCGGCGTCCATGAGCGCGAGGGTGGATCCGCAGACGGATCCCATCGACGACGACCCGTTCGACTCGAGCGTCTCCGAGACGAGGCGGATCGTGTACGGGAACTCCTCGACGGACGGGATCACGGCCTCGAGCGCGCGCTGCGCGAGAGCGCCGTGCCCGATGTCGCGCCGCTTCGGCCCACGCATGAAGCCGGTCTCGCCGACCGAGTAGGGCGGGAAGTTGTAGTGGTGGATGAAGCGGCGCTGCTGCTCGCGCGACAGGTCGTCGATCTTCTGCCCCTCCTTGACCGTGCCGAGCGTCAAGAGGGTCATGATCTGCGTCTGGCCGCGCGTGAAGAGCGCCGAGCCGTGCGTGCGCGGGCTGACCTGCACCTCGCACGAGACGGGTCGGATCTCCGTCGTCGCCCGACCGTCCGGACGCCGCTTCTCGACAGCGATCTTCCTCCGGACGAGGCTCTTGTAGACCGACTCGAAGGCCCGCTTCACGTACTGCCGGGTCGTCGCGTCCTTGACCGGAGCCTCGCCCTCGGCAGGGGCAGGTCCGACCGGGAAGGGCAGCTCGAGCCCCTCCACGATCCGCTCCAGGAGCAGGTCGCGCTTGGCTGCGCGGAGCTCCTTCGAGTCCTGCTCGGCGTCGGTGAGCTCCTGGATCTCCGAGAGGAACTGCTCGCGCAGGGGACGCTCGACCGCCGCCACGCGGGCCGACTCGAGGATCGTCGCGAAGGCAGCGCGGATCTGCGTGCCGCGCGTGATGTCGTCCTCCGTCGAGCTCATCGAGATCGGCGGCGAGAGCTCGGCGACGAGCGCGTCCACGACGGCTCCCGCCTCGCGCAGCCCGTGCTCGGCGATCGCCGCACGCACGGTGTCGCCGTGCGTCGCCTCGAGCTCGGCGGTCAACTCCGGGTCCACCCACTTCGGCTTGCCGGCCAGGCGGCGCAGCTCCTCGAGTGCGTCGCAGATCTTCACGATCTCGGCATGGGCGAGCTCGAAGGCCTCGAGGACGACATCCTCGGGCACCTCGCTCGCACCGGCCTCGACCATCGTCAGCGCCTCCCGTGTCCCGACGACGACGAGGTCGAGGGTCGACTCCTCGAGATCCTCGAGCGACGGGCTCACGACGAGCTGCCCGTCGAGGCGCCCGATGCGGACGGCGCCGACGGGCCCGAGGAACGGGAGCGGCGACACCATCAGCGCCGCCGAGGCGCCGTTGATGCAGAGGACGTCGTGTGGCGTCACGAGGTCGGCCGAGAGGACGGTGCAGACGAGGTGGACCTCGTTGCGGAACCCCTTCGGCCAGAGCGGCCGGATCGGCCGGTCGATCATGCGCGCCGTGAGCGTCGCCCGCTCGGAGGCTCGGCCCTCGCGCTTGAAGAAGCCGCCGGGGATCTTCCCGGCGGCGTACATCCGCTCCTCGACGTCAACCGTGAGCGGGAAGAAGTCGGAGTCGGGCCTCGCGTCGCGGCGACCGACCGCGGTCGCGAGGATCATCGTGTCGCCCGAGCGGACGGCGACGGCGCCGTCGGCCTGCTTGGCGAGCCTGCCCGTCTCGAAGACCATGTCTTGGCCTCCGACCGAGACGGATACCGTGGCGCGGTGCCCGGTGATCGTGCTCATGCGTATCCCTTCACCTTTCCGTTGCGTTCGGAAGGTGGAGGTTTGAGCCAGTCCCGCCGGAGCGCGACTCGCTCAAACTTCCACCTCCCATCGATCGGAGCCCCTACCGCCGGAGGCCGAGCTCCTTGATGAGGGCGCGGTAGCCCTCGATGTCCGTGCGCTGCAGGTAGTCGAGAAAGCGCCGGCGACGGCCGACGAGCTTGAGCAGGCCCCGGCGAGAGTGGTGGTCCTTCGGGTGCCTGCGCAGGTGCTCGGTAAGCTCCTCGATCCGGCGGGTGAGGAGCGCGACCTGGACCTGCGGCGACCCGGTGTCCGCTGGGCTGCGCCCGTGCTTTCCGATCACTTCCAGCTTGGCTTCCTTGGTGAGGCTCATGCGTTCCTCCTCGGTGGATGTCCCCCCGGTCCCAGCTCCGCGTGAAGGAAGGACACGCCGGAGCCGCGATCGGGGACGCGCGAAGCCTAGCAGGACGGCACCTTGTGGCAGTCTGTCACGTGACAAGATTGGTGCCATGCGCGCCGCAGTGGCAGCCGGGCATCCGGCGACCGCGGAGGCCGGCGCTGCGATCCTCGCCGAGGGCGGGACGGCCGCCGATGCCGTGGTTGCGATGGCCCTTGCCTCCTGCGTGGCCGAGACCGTCATGAGCGGGCTCCTCGCAGGCGCCCACGCGATCGTGTTCGATGGATCCCGCGTCCGCAACCTCGACGGCTTCGGAGCGGTGCCGTCGGGATCGGGTGAGCTCGTCGACGTCCCCGTCGCGTTCGGCGCTGAGGTGGTCGTCTACCAGCTCGGCCCTGCGTCCTGCGCCGTGCCCGGGTTGCCGGCCGCGCTCGGAGCGCTCTCGGAGGCACTGGGGCGACTGCCCTGGAAGCTCCTGGTCGAGCCCGCGCTCGAGCTCGCCCGCCGAGGCGTACCACTCCCCGAGATGCACGCCCGCTCGCTCGAAGCGCTCGTGCCGGCGATCGGGCTCGGTCGCGGTGCCGACCTCTACCTCCGCCACGGACGCACGCTGCAAGCCGGGGAGCTGCTCGTGCAGCCCGGCCTCGTCGACACCCTCGAGGCGCTCGCGGAGGAGGGCGCCGCGAGTGTCTACCGGGGAACGCTCGCCGAGGCCCTCCTCGCAGTCGAGGGCGTCGTTTTCACCGCAGATGACCTCCGCGGGTACGAGGCGATCTGGCGCGATCCCGTTCAGGCGACGTTCCACGGCCGCCGGGTGACGACGCGCGGCGGGCTCTCCGGGATCCCCACGCTCCTCTCCCGCTTCCCGGTGCTCACGGGCCTCGGCGAGACCGAGCGCGTGCTCGCTCTCGTCGAAGCGCTCGCGACCGACGAGGAGGCCGGCGAGCACACGACGAACATGGTGGCGGTCGACGGGCACGGGCGTGCCTGCGTGCTCACGCACTCGCTCGGCGTCGGCGCGGGGGTCTACCTCCCCGGCTTCGACGTCCAGCTCAACAACCTCCTCGGCGAAGCCGACATCGCGGTCGGCGAGCCCGCTCCCGGAGAGCGGCTCGAGAGCCGGATGGCGCCGACGCTCGTCTTCGACGATGAGGGGCTCGTCCTCGCCATCGGGTCGGCGGGAGCGACGCGCCTGCGCAGCGCCCTCGCGACGGTGGTCGCCGGCGTGCTCGACGAGAGGCTCTCGCCCGAGGAGGCCGTCGCTCGCCCCCGCGTCCATGCGACCCCGGCGCTCGTCGACGCCGAGCCGGGCGTCGACGAAGACGCGCTGCGGGCGCTCGAGGCGCAGGGTCGCGCGGTGCGCCGGTGGGAGCGGCTGCACCACTACTTCGGCGGCGTGAGCTGCGTCGGGCGCGGAGGCGCAGCGGGGGATCCACGCCGCGGCGGCGCCGCGATCCTCCTGTGAGGCGAGGCCTGCCTCGCCCTCGCCCGTGCCCTCGCCAGCGTCCTGCCGGGACGAGGGCGACCCAAGGGTCGCCCCTACGGCGATCGGCGAACCGCTTTGCCGATTCGAGCGACCCAATGGTCGCCCCTACGTGCGCACCCCCGCGACAAAGGGGTCAGGTCTTCCGTGTTGCAGCCAGGAGAGGCATCGCGCACGCGCGCAACGAAAGGGACCTGACCCCGGTGTTGCGCGTTACGCCCCGACCGTCCACCGCCCGTAGGGCGAGGCTTGCCTCGCCCGTGATCCCCGCGCCTACGCAACAAGAAGGGTCAGGTCTTCCGTGTTGCAGCCAGGGGAGGCATAGCGCACGCGCGCAACGAAAGGGACCTGACCCCGGTGTTGCGCGGTACGCCCCGACCGTCCACCGCCCGTAGGGGCGAGGCTTGCCTCGCCCGTGATCCCCTCGCCTACGTCAGCAGGAGGCCGTGGATGCGCCGGCCCGCCAGCAGGACGCCGACGAGCCCGAGGACGGCGAGGTAGGCGATGTTGAGGAGCTGCTCCGGGCCGACCGCTCCCGTCGTCAGCGCACGGACGAGTGCCACCCCGTGGTAGAGCGGGAGAGCCTGGACGACCCACTGGAGCGCCTGCGGGTACACGTCGATCGGGTAGAAGGTGGCCGAGAAGAGGAAGAGCGGGAGCATGACGAGGTTCACGAGCTCGAAGTCCTTCCACGTCCGCATCCACGTCACCGCTGCGATGCCCGCGCCCGCGAACGCGAGCCCGATCACGAGCGTCGCCGGCAGCGCGAGGAGCGCCCACCACGACTCGACGAGCCCCATCGCGGTGATGAGGGAGAGGAAGGCCGCGGAGTACAGGAACGAGCGGAACACCGCCCACAGGCTCTCTCCGACGGCGACGTCGCGCGGGCTGATGGGCGTCGCGAGCACCGAGTCGTACACCTTCCCGTAGCGGAGCTTCCAGAAGACGTTCGTCGCGTCGTAGAACGCTCCGTTCATCGCCGAGACCGCGAGGAGACCCGGCGCGATGAAGACCGCGTACTCGAGCGCCTCGCCGTCGAGCGCGACCGTGCCGACGTAGCCGCCGAGCCCGACGCCGAACGCGAGCAGGTAGAGGAGCGGCTCGAAGAATCCGGAGAAGAGGATCACCCACGTCCGGCGGTAGACCATCGCGTTGCGCTCGAAGAGCAGGAGCCCTGCGATGGGAGGGCGCGCCGGGATCACGGCGCCCAGACGGGCGGCGAGCGCGCTCAGACGACGAGCCTCCTCCGGTAGCTCGCGTACGCGAGCACGAGCGCGACGGCGGTCCACACGAGCAGGAACCCGAGGTGGTAGGCGGCGCTCCAGTGCCAGGCCTCGCCGAGGGAGAGCTGCCGCGAGAGCGCGACGCCGTTCCAGAGAGGCGTCGCGTAGGCGACGAGCTCGAACACGCGCGGGAGCTGAGTCACCGGGAAGAAGATCCCGGAGAAGAGGAACATCGGGAGGATGACGAAGCGGAAGATGGTCACGAAGGAGGCGTCGGTCTCGGTGTGCGCCGCCCATGCCGCCATCGGCGCCGAGAACGCGAGCCCGACGAGGACGCCGACCGGAACGGTCAAGACCGCGAGCGGAGACTCGACCGCGCCGAAGACCGTGATGACGAGCAGGTAGATCGTCGTCGTCATGAGGAGGCGGAGCGCGATGAACGCCTGGTGGCCGAGGAGAATGTCCCCGACGCGGAGCGGCGAGGCGAGCATGGCGTGGTACTGGCGCGACCACTTGATCGCGGCGAGCGTCGGCCAGCTCGACTCGAAGGTCGCGATCTGCATGGCCGCCCCGGCGAGGAGCCCCGGCGCGACGAACGAGAGGTAGGAGACGTCGCCCGCGAGGTCGGCCGACCGATCGACGAACACGCCGAGCCCCACCCCGAGTGCGAGCAGGAAGAAGATCGGGTTCGCGACGCTCGTGACGATGGTGCCCCGCCAGACGCGTCGGTACTGGACGAGGAAGAACTCGAGCGGACGGAGCGCGAAGAGGAGGTTTCCCACGGCTCAGTCCACGAGCGTGCGACCGGTCAGGTGGAGGAACACGTCCTCGAGCGTCGAGCGCCGCACGAGCACGCTGTCCGGAACGAGCCCGCGCTCGTGCAGGCCGTGCGCCGCCGCGTCGCCGTCGTCCGTGTACAGGAGCACGCGGTCGGGCAGCGGCTCGACGCGCTCGACGAGCCCGTCCGTCCATGGCGTGAGGTCGTCCGGCCGTCCGTCGGCGAAGCGCAGCTCGACGACCTCGCGCGTCGAGTAGCGAGCGATGAGCTCGGCGGGCGACCCCGCGGCGGCGATCCGCCCCTTGTCCATCACGACGAGCCGGTCGCAGAGCTGCTCGGCCTCGTCCATGTAGTGGGTGGTGAGGACGAGCGTCACGCCCGACTGCTTGAGCCGGTACAGGCGATCCCAGACGACGTGTCGCGCCTGCGGATCGAGGCCGGTGGTCGGCTCGTCGAGGAGCAAGGCCTCCGGGTCGTTGACGAGCGAGCGCGCGATCGTGAGCCTCCGCTTCATGCCGCCGGAGAGCGGCTCGACCTTGTCGTCGGCGCGCTCGCTGAGCTGGACGAACTCGAGGAGCTCGTCGGCCCGCGCACGCAGCTCGCGGCGCGGCAGGCCGAAGTAGCGGCCGTAGATGACGATGTTCTCCCTCACAGTGAGGTCGAGGTCGAGGGTGTCGAGCTGCGGGACGACGCCGAGCCGGGCCCGGATCGCCGCCCCGTCTCGCGCCGGGTCGAGCCCGAAGACGCGGAGCGTCCCACCGCTCACCGGCGAGACGCAGCCGATCATGCGCATCGTGGACGTCTTCCCCGCGCCGTTCGGCCCGAGGAAGCCGAACGCCTCCCCGCGCGCGATGTCGAAGTCGATCCCGTCGACCGCGACGGTGTCACCGAAGCGCTTGACGAGCCCGCGGGCGTGGATCACCTCTCCTCCCTCGGCGGCGTTCATACCGGTCGGCGCGCGGCGCGCGCTGCCTCGACGTCGCGCGCGATCTGCGCCACGAGCTCCTCCTCCGACGCGAACGCCGCCTCGTCCCGCAGCCGCTCCCAGACCTCGACGAGGAGCCGCTCGCCGTAGAGATCGCCCTCGAAGTCGAGTAGGTGTGGCTCGATGCGCCGCTCCGTGCCTCCGTAGTGCGGGTTCGTACCGATCGAGATGGCCGCCCGGTAGCCTCGGGCCGCGCCGGCGTAGATCCCGTACGCGGGGCACGCGAGGTCGGGCTCGAGCCGCAGGTTCGCCGTCGGGTAGCCGAGGCTCCCGCCGCGCTGGTGACCGGCGACGACGACGCCGTCGAGCTCGAATGGGCGCCCGAGCATGCGCGCGGCTCGCACGACGTCTCCCTCGGCGAGCGCCGCACGGATCGCGGTCGAGGACACGCCTTCCACCTCGGGCGCGATCCGCACCTCGTAGCCCAGGCGTTCGAGGAGCTCGAGGTCTCCCGAGCGCTCGACCCCGAAGCGGAAGTCCTCCCCCGCGACGACGACCTCCGCGCCGATGCCGCGCAGGTACTCGGCCGCAAACTCCTCCGGGGTGAGCCGCTGGAGCTCGGGGACGAAGGCGGCGACGAGCGTCGTCTCGACACCGGCCTCGGCGAGCAGCTCGAGCCGACGCTCGAGCGTCGTCAGCAGCTCGACGCGGTGCCCGAACGCGATCCGCGGGTGCGGGTCGAAGGTGATGACCGTCGGCGCGAGGCCGGTGGCGGCGACCGTATCGAGCACCGAGCGGTGCCCGAGATGGACGCCGTCGAAGGCTCCGATCGCGACCGCGCGCGGCTGGCGCACGACCTGCGCAGGAGCGCGCACGATCCTCACGCGAGCCTCGCGAGCGCCTCGTCGGGGGGGATGATCCGCAGCTCGTCGGCCTCCTCGACCGAGAACGGACCGATCTCGGTACGGCGGAGACTGACGCAGTGGCCACCGAGCGCGTCCGCGAGCGCGCGCACGTACGTCCCGGAGGAGACGAGGAGGTCGAGTCGCGCGAGCGGAGGCTCGTACGACTGGAGCCGCAGCTCGCGCACGACACTGCGTCGAACGGGCATCTCGACCGCGACGCCGGCTCGGTGCAGGCGGTAAGCGCGCTCGCCGCCGATCTTCACGGCCGAGGCGGCCGGCACCCGAAGCTCCACCTCGCCGCGCAGGCCCTCGAGGAGCGCGGCGAGCTCTCTCGCGCTCGGCGCCTCGCGCTCCTCGACCGTCTCTCCCTCCGGATCGCCCGTCGTCGTGCGCGCGGAGAGGTCGATCTCGGCCACGTAGCGCTTGTCCAGCCCGACGAAGCGGCCCTGGAGCCGGGTCGCGGCGCCCGAGAGGAGGAGGAGCAGCCCGGTTGCGAAGGGGTCGAGCGTCCCCGCGTGACCCGTACGCGCGCCCGTGCGCCGTCGGACAGCCGCGACGATGTCGAACGACGTCGGCCCGGCCGGCTTGTCGACGAGCAGGATCCCGCTCGGCGTGAGGCCGCGCGGAGGCATCAGCGGGCCACCGCTGCTCCGATCTGTGCCCGTACCTCGCGGACGATGAACTCCGTCAGCTCGTCCACGGAGAGGTCGCTCGAGAAGCCCGCGGCCTGGCGGTGTCCTCCGCCCCCCGACTTGCGCGCGATGACGCTGACGTCGATCTCGTCGACGGAGGTCCGGAGCGAGACCTTGCGCGCCGGCCCGCCATCTCGCGGCGGCTCGCGGATGAGCGCCGAGACGAGCGCGCCCTCGACCGAACGGAGCACGTCGATGATCCCCTCGGAGTAGGGCTCCGTCGCTCCCACCTCCTCGAAGTCGCGACGCTCGAGATGGGAGACGACGATCTCCCCGCCCTCGAGCACGCGGGCGCGCTCGAGCGCGCGCGCGAGGAGCTTCAGCTTCGCGAGCTGGACGTTCTCGTACACGCCCTGGAAGACGCGATGGACGTCGGCGCCCGCCTCGACGAGGTCGGCGGCCAGGCGGAGCGCCTTCGGCGTCGTGTTCGCATACTGGAAGCGTCCGGTGTCGGTGACGAGCGCGACGTAGAGCCCTTCCGCGATCTCGGGAGTGAGCTCGACACCGAGCTCCCGGAAGACGTCCGCGAGCACCTCGCCCGTCGAGGACGCGTCGGGGACGACGAGGTTCACGTCTCCGTAGCACGGGTTGTCGTGGTGGTGGTCGATGTTCACGGTGAAGGGAGCCTGCTCGACGACGCCGGGCTCGGCCCCGACCCGCGCGGCGCTCGCGCAGTCCACGGCGACGAGGGTGCGCTCGCCCGCGTCCGCGGGGAGCGCGCGCAGGAGACCGCGGGCGGGGAGGTCGAGGAACCGGTACTCGCCCGGAAGCGGCGCCGGCCCGCCGAGGAACATGACGGAGTCCTTCCCGAGCTGCTCGAGCGCGAGGTGCGTGGCGAGGAGCGACCCGAGCGCGTCGCCGTCGGGCGCCTCGTGGGAGGTGACGAGGAAGCGGTCGCGCTCGCGGAGCGCGTCGACCACGGCCTGGAGGTCACTCATGGGGGTCTGCGACATCGGAAGCCTCGGGCGCGAGCTCGTCGATCATCTGCGTCAACCGGACGCCGCGCTCGACCGCGGGATCGTACGCGAAGCGGAGGATCGGCGTGTTCCGAAGCCGGAGCGCCCGACCGATCCTCGCCTGGAGGACGCCGTGAGCCGCGGCGAGCCCCTCCAGCGTCCGCTCTCGCTCCTCCTCGGAGCCGAGGACGCTCACGTAGACGGTCGCGTACGCGTAGTCCCGCGACGTCTCGACCCCGGTCACGGTCACGAACCCGATCCGCGGGTCCTTGAGCGTGGGGATCGCGTCGGAGAGGAGCTGGCGGATCGACTCGTTCACCCGCCGCTGTCGCTCACTCGCCAGGGACGACCACCTCCCGCTCGGTGCGCAGGAGCTCGAAGCCCTGCGAGTCGAGGTGTCGCTCGACCGCGTCGAGGAGCTCCTCGAGCTCTCGGTGCTCGCGGGCCACGCACGCGACGGTGAGCCGCGAGCGCTGCCACAGGTCGTGGTAGTCGACCTCGGCGACGGCGACGCCGAACCGCTCGTGGAGCTGCGCCTTCGTCGACTTCAGGTGCCGGCGCTTGCCCTTCAGCGACCCGTTGTCGGGGAAGTGGAGCTCCGCGGTGAGGATGCCGACGTAACCGCTCGCCATCTCGTCCGCATGGTACGAGCATGACGAGCGCGCGGGAGCTCGACGCGCTCTACGCGGGCCCGTCGGCCGTCTGCGCGCCGGCGGGCGTCGGCGTCGTGCCGAGGTCCGTCCGCTCGACCGCGCGCGTCTCGTACACCTCGAGGACGTCGCCTTCCTTCACGTCGTTGAAGCCGTCGAGGAGGATGCCGCACTCGAAGCCCTCGCTCACCTCGCGCACGTCGTCCTTGAAGCGCTTGAGCTGCGCGATCGAGGTCTCGATGACGACAGCCCCGTCGCGGACGACGCGGACCTTGGCGCCCCGGCGCACGACCCCGCTCGTGACCATGCAGCCGGCGATCGTGCCGAGGCGCGAGACCTTGAAGAGCGCGCGCACCTCGGCCTCGCCGAGCGTCTCCTCCGTCTCCACCGGGGACAGCATGCCGACGAGCGCCTGCTGGATGTCTTCGGTGAGCTGGTAGATGACGCGGTACGTCCGGATGTCCACCCCCTCGCGCTCCGCGAGCGCCCGGGCGTCTGCGCTCGGACGCACGTTGAAGCCGATGACGAGTGCGTCTGAGGCGGACGCGAGGTTGACGTCGTTCTCCGTGATCCCGCCGACGCCCGCGTGGATGACGTTGACCCGGACCTCGGGGTGCTGGATCTTCGCGAGCTCGCTCACGAGCGCCTCGACGGAGCCCTGCACGTCTCCCTTGAGAACGATGTTTAGGTCCTTCACCTCGCCCGCGCGCAGGTCGGCGTGCAGCGTCTCGAGCGAGACGCGACGGCGCGGCCGCTGCGCGAGCTGCTCTCTGCGCAACCGCTCGGCGCGCAGGTTGGCGAGGTGCTTCGCCTGACGCTCGTGCTCGACGACGCGCACGAGCTCTCCGGCGGCCGGCGGATGATCGAATCCGAGCACCTCGACGGGCACGCCCGGGCCCGCGTCCTGCACGCGCTCGCCGCGGTAGTCGTAGAGCGCCCGGACCTTCCCCGAGGCGTCCCCGGCGACGACGGCGTCGCCGACCCGCAGGGTGCCGCGCTGGACGAGCACCGTCGCCACCGGCCCGCGCCCCACGTCGAGCCGAGACTCGATGACGACGCCGGAGGCCTCTGCCTTCGGGTTCGCGCGCAGGTCGAGCTCGGCGTCCGCGACGAGGAGGATCTTCTCGAGGAGGTCGTCGAGGTTCGTGCGCTGCTTCGCGGACACCTCCGAGAACTGGGTCGTCCCACCCCACTCCTCGGGCTGGAGACCCTCCGCCGCGAGCTCGCTCTTGACGCGGTCGGCGTTCGCGTTCGGGACGTCCATCTTGTTCACGGCGACGACGATGGGGACGCCGGCGGCCCGCGCATGCGAGATCGACTCCCTCGTCTGCGGCATCACCCCGTCGTCCGCGGCGACGACGAGAACCGCGATGTCGGTCACCTTCGCGCCGCGGGCGCGCATGGCGGTGAAGGCCTCGTGGCCCGGCGTGTCGAGGAAGGTGATCTTGCGTCCGTTCACCTCGGCCTGGTAGGCGCCGATGTGCTGGGTGATCCCCCCCGCCTCGGTCTCGACGACCGACGAGCGGCGGATCGCGTCGAGGAGCGTCGTCTTCCCGTGGTCGACGTGCCCCATGATGGTGACGACCGGCGGCCGCGGGACGAGGTCCTCTTCCGCGTCCTCGAACTCGACGGGGGCGAGCTCCTCCTCGGCGGCGTGCTTGATGACGATCTCGCGGCCGAGCTCGGCCCCGATGACCTCGACCTCCTCGTCGGAGAGCGACTGCGTAGCCGTCCGCATCTCGCCGAGGCTCATGAGGATCTTGATGATCTCCGGCATCGGCACGCCGAGGGCCTGCGAGAGATCCTTCACGGTGACGCCCGACTCGACCGCGACCGGCCCGGTCGGCGTAGCGGGGGCCTGGGGCTGGCGGGAAGCACCCGGCGCGGCGCCGCGCTCGCGCGCCTGGCGCCCGTGCGTCCGCGCGCCTCCGCCCTCGATGACGACGCGGCGCTTTCGCCCCGCGGGCCCCCCGCGCGGGCGGATCGGTCGGTTGGGTCGCTTCCTGCCGTCGGCCATCAGAGGTCAAGTCTAGAGGCCGAGCTCACTCCTCCTCGGAGCCGGCCCCGCGACCCTCCTCGTGGATCCTCACCGTCCCGACGGCAGGGGCCTCCTCCTCCGAGCCGTCGTCGGCCGTCACAGCAGGCTCGTCCGTCTCGGTCGAGGCGCTCGCCGTCTGCTCGCCGCTCGTCGGCTCCTCGTCCGCCGCCGCCTCGTCGGCTGTCGCCTCCGTGTCCGCCGCTAGCCCGTCGGGCTCGCTTCCGGCGAGCGCCTGGTGCGCGGGGACGCCGCAGTAGCGAGAGCCGGGGAGAGCGGCGTTCGGGCAGCGCTTGCCGTTCGAGAGGATCGCGGCACAGCGGCCCGAGACCTCCTCGTCCTCTCCCTCGCCGGCGAACGCGGCCTCGGCCTCCGCCTGCGCGAACTCCGTCTCCGACTGGATGTCGATCTTCCACCCCGAGAGGCGCGCCGCGAGACGCGCGTTGAGGCCCTCCTTGCCGATTGCGAGCGCGAGCTGGTCGTCCGGGACGACGACGATCGCCTCTTTCGTCTCGTCGTCGATGTACACCTCGCGCACGCGTGCGGGCGAGAGCGCCTTGGCGACGAAGCGGGCCGGCTCCGTGTTCCAGGGGATGATGTCGATCTTCTCGCCGCGGAGCTCCGAGACGACCATGCGGACGCGCGAGCCGCGCGGCCCGACGCAGGCGCCGACCGGGTCGACGCCCTGCATGTGCGACTCGACGGCGATCTTCGAGCGGTAGCCGGGCTCGCGAGCGACGCCGCGGATCTCGACGATGCCGTCGGCGATCTCGGGCACCTCGAGCTCGAAGAGCGCGCGGATGAGCTCCGGGTCGCGGCGCGAGAGGATCACCTGCGGGCCCTTCGTCCCCGAGCGAACCTCGGCGATGACGGCCTTGATCCGGCTTCCCTGCTCGTAGCGCTCACCCTCGACCTGCTCGGAGCGCGGCAGGAGCGCCTCGACGCGACCGAGGTCGACGAGGACGTTGTGGCGGTCGCCCGCCTGCTGGACGATGCCGGTCACGACCTCGCCCTGGCGATCGACGTACTCCTCGTACATGATCGCGCGCTCGGCTTCGCGGATGCGCTGCTGGATCACCTGCTTCGCGGTCTGCGCGGCGATGCGCCCGAAGTTCTCGGGCGTGACGTCGGTGCGGACGATCTTGTCGGGCGGCACCTGCGACCAGTCGAGGTCGAGGTCGTCGTCCGAGACGAGCGTATGCTGCCGCTCGCCAGTCTCCTCCTCGATGCGCTCGAGCTCGGCAATGCGCGCCTCACGCGCCTCCTCGAGCAGCCGCTCCTCGATGTCCTCGGGGATCTCGATCGCGTACACCCGGAACTCGCCCTCCTCGTCGAGACGAACCTCGGCATGTCGGGCGGCGCCGGGGGTCTTCTTGTACGCCGCGAGCAGCGCGTCCTCGAGCGCGGCGACGAGGACGCCCTCCTCGATCCCCTTCTCCTTCTCGATCGCGCGAATCCCTTCGATGATCTCCTGGCTCATGTCGTCAACCCCTCGTCGATCAGGTTCGCCCGCACGATCGCGTCGTACGGGATGTGCAACGGCTCGGCCGCTCCGGGCACGGCGATGGCGACCTCGTCCTCGGCCGCCTCGACGACGCGCCCGCGGACGCGCTTCCGGCCGAGGCCCTCCGCCTTCACGCTCACCGCCAACCCGAGCGCGCGGGCGAAGTGCGCTCGCGTGCGCAGGGGGCGCTCGGGGCCCGGTGAGGAGACGTCGATCGTGTAGTCGTCGCGGTAGGCGTCGAGCACGTACGTGACGCGCTCACAGAGCGCGTGATCCACCCCGTTCGGGTGGTCGATGTAGACGCAGAAGCGGCTCGGCGAGAGGAGCTCGACGGCGAGGACCTCGACTCCGGGCACGCTGCGCTCGACCGCAGGCGCGATCTCGCTCGAGAGGGCGCGTTCCTTGCTGTAGATGGCCGTGCTCATGTCTCGTTCCAAAAAGAATGGGCGCCGCGCGCCCATTTCTCCAAACCGGTGAAATGTCGTGCCCCCAGGATAGCACCCCCTGAGCGCTCTCGTGGCTGCCGCTCAGAGGTCGAGCACGATCGTCACAGGGCCGTCGTTGACGAGCGACACCTGCATGCGGGCTCCGAAGACGCCCTGCGCGACGCGGATCCCATGCTCCGAAAGAGCTCGGCAGAACTCCTCGTAGAGCGGCTCCGCGACCTCCGGCGGCGCCGCGTCGGCGAAGCCCGGTCGACGACCCTTCGTGACGTCCGCGAGCAGCGTGAACTGGCTGACGACGAGCGCCTCTCCGCCCACGTCGCGGAGCGAGCGGTCGAACCGGCCGCGCTCGTCCTCGAAGACGCGCAACTCGGCGGTCTTCCGCGCGAGGCGTCTCGCGATGTCCGACGTGTCGCCGACGGCCACCCCGAGCAGGACGAGGAGGCCGGCCCCGCACCCGGAGACCCGCTCTCCGGCGACCTCGACAGAGGCCTCGCGCACACGCTGGAGCACCGCTCGCATGCGACGAGTGTGACGAGGGTCAAGGACGGCGCCCTCTCGACCGATACCCTCCTCATGGAAGCGGCCCCGCACCCGTGGCCTGCGATCGGCTCCCTGATGCTCCGTGACGGGTACGTCACCACGGAGGAGCTCGAGGAGATCCTCCGCGCGCAGCACGACTCTCCCGATCACCGCCTCTCCGGCTGGCGACTCGGGGAGATCCTCGTCGAGCGCGGGATCATGACGCAGGGCCAGGTGGCGCAGCTCGTGGCCGAGCAGTACGAGCTCCCGTACCTCGAGCTCGAGGCGTCCGCGGTCGACCGCGCCGTCGTCGACCTCCTCCCCTCCGAGCTCGCGGAGCGCTTCTCCGCGCTGCCGGTCGAGATCGCGTCCGACGGCTCGCTCGTCCTCGCGGTTGCCGACCCCGCGTCTGTCCTCTTCTCCGACGAGCTCCGCCGCGCAGTCGGTCGCCCGCTTCGGTTCGTCGTCGTCGCGCAGGACGCGATGGCGGAGACCCTCGCCGTCGTCCGCGGCGAGGCCGAGCCCGAGCAACCGGGCCTCGCACTCGCCTGGCCCTCCGGCACGCCGTCCTTCCACTTCCCGGAGGACGAGGCGGCGGATACAGACGCGCGAAGCGAAGAGCCGACGAGCGGCGCAGAGCGGGCCGACGAGCGCTCGTACCCGCTCTTCGGGACGCTGCTCATGCGGGATGGCCTCGTGTCCGAGGACGAGCTCGAGGCCGCCCTCGCCGAGCAACGGCGGTCTCCGGGCAAGCGGCTGGGCGAGATCCTGGTCGAGCGCGGCGCCCTCACGCGTGCCGACGTCGCGCGGGTTGTCGCGGAGCAGTACGAGCTCGAGTTCCTCGACCTCGCTGCGCTCGAGGTCGACCCCAGGGTTGCGGCCCTCCTCCCGTCCAACGTCGCTGCTCGCTACGGCGCCCTGCCGCTCGACTTCCTCCCCGACGGGTCGCTCCGTGTCGCCGTCGCCGACCCGACGAAGGTGCTCGCTCCGGAGGAGATTCTCGCCGTGCTCGGCGCGCGCCTGACCTTCGCCGTCGCCGACCCCGAGCTCATCGAGGCTACCCTGGAGCGCCTGCGCGAGCAGTCCGACTCGACGAGGTCGTGGGCGAGCCTCGCAACTGTCGATCCCCCGCTCACCCGCCCACTCGAGCGCGCGCACGTCGACGCGTCGGACCTGATCGTCGTCCCCGCCGCGGAGGTCGCCCCCGTCCACGAGGTCGTGGAGCGTCGGAGCACGCCCTCCCAGGCGGAGGTCGTCGAGGAGAGCGCCCTTCCGGACGGTCACGCGGCGGCACCGCCTACGGAGACCGAGGGGCGCCCGGAGCGCACGAGACAGAGTCGCCGCTGGTTCTGGCGCAGGCGCAACCGCGACGGGGTCGCCGACGACCAGACCGAGCTCGAGGTCGCCTCTGACACCGACGTCGCCGAGACGCCGGCCGACCCCGCGCCGCCAGCGGATCCGCTCGCCGACCTCCTCCTCGCCGGCGAGGCAGAAGACGACGCGGACGATCCGCTTGCGGACGACTCCCCTCGGGCCGCCGAGCAAGCGGCGGTCCTCCGCCTCTGGCTCGCGGGTGACGAGGGGCTCGCCGCGCCCACCGAGGTCGAGGCGGAGCCGCCCGAGGTGGAGGCGGAGCGCACCGAGGCGGAGCACGCCGCCGCTGCCTCGGAGTCGTGGGCGGACGATCGCCCGGAGGCACTCGGAGAGGACGAGGTCGGGGACGAGCAGACTGTCCTTTCGCTCACCACGGAGCTCGCAGAGCCCGCGCCCGACACCGTCTCCGACGCAGGCGAGGCGCTCGGAGTCGCCCCGGAGTGGAACATCTTCGCGCCGGCCCCGGCAGCGGCGATCGCTGCGCCCGAGACAGCCGTCGAGGCCGCCCCGAGCCTCGGGCGAGGGTCCGAGACGTCGCCCGACGCGACCGAGCACGAGCCAGCCACGGAGGTGGACGGCGGCCGCGCGCTCGCCGTGCAAGAGCCCGAGCAGGGGGGCGAGGACGAGCTCGCAGCGTTCGAGGAGCCGGCGCTCTCGGAGGCCTCCCCGACAGCGGACGAACCCGCAACCGCCTCGTACGACTCCGACGTCGCCGTGGAGCGACCGCGCTGGAGCGCATGGGAGCCCGCTGCCGGCGCTGCCGACCCCTGGCGCGAGGATGCCCTGGCCGACCTCGACGAGCAGGAGCTCGCCGACCACCCGCTCGAACACGCCGCGGCGAGCGAGCTCGGTGCCCGCGAGTCCGACTCTGCGTGGCCCGCGGAGCTCGAGCCCGACTCACCGGCGGACGTCGCGGCGCCGTGGGAGCTCGAGGACGCGCCGCCGGCCGAGCCGGGCTCTCTCTTCCCCGCCGCCGTCTCCGGAAGAGCGGCGCCCGAGAGCCTCGACGCCAGTCCGCTCGCGCCGCTCGTCGAGCGCGCGCTCTCGCTCGGCGCGAGCACGCTCCACTTCTCCGCGCAGGAGCACGGCATCGTCGTGCGTGCACGGATCGACGGCGTCCTGCGCAAGCTCGAGCTCGTCACCGGGCAGGCTCGCTTCGAGCTCGCGCGCGAGCTCTCGCTCGCTGCGCAAGAGGGTAGGCTCGCGGGAGGACACGTCACCGCGCTGCCGACTCCACACGGCGAGACGGTGAGCGTGCGCTTCCGGACGAGCTCGACCCCCACGACGCTCGAGTCGCTCACCCTGGAGCCGACGGATCGCGAGGCGCTCGAGCGCGCCCTCCGGCAGCCCTTCGGCCTCGTCCTCGTCGCCGGGCCGTCCAGTAGCGTCCGGGCGGACACGCTGTCGGCCGCGTTGTACGAGCTCGCGTCGACGGAGGGCGCGGTGATGACGATCGAGGACCCGATCCTGCACGTCATTCCGGGCGCGGACCAGGTCGCGGTCGACGAGAGCGCGGGCCGCGGCTACGCGGACGGCCTGCGCGCGCTCCTCTCCGCCGATCCCGACGCCATCCTCGTCGGGGAGCTCGCGGACGAGGAGACCGCGCGCCTCGCCGTCGATGCCGCCACGGGGCACCTCGTCGTGACGGCGGTCCTCGCGCAGTCCGCAGTGGGAGCGATCGACCGCCTCTCGCTGTACCGCGTGGATTCGGACCTCCTCGCCTCGACGCTCTCCCTGGTGGTCGCCCAGCGGCTCGTCCGGCGACTCTGCGACCACTGCCGCGAGGGGTACTACGCGACGGCGGTCGACGCGGCCGCATTGCGCCGGCCGGACGAGGAGATCGGCCGTCGGCTCCTCGCACGAGCCGCCGGCTGCGCGGAGTGCGGCCACACGGGCTTCGCCGGGACGATCGGGATGTACGAGGTGCTCACGCCGAACGACGAGGTGCGGTCGCTCATCGCGGCAAACGCGCCGGCGACGGAGATCGAACGGGCAGCCCGGCTCGCCGGCAAGCGCACGCTCGCCGACGACGCCGTCCGGCTCGTCCTCGAGGGGCTGACGACGGTCGCCGAGATCCAGCGTGCGCTCGGGCGCGCGTTCTAGGGGCGCGACTCCTCGCGTCCGGCGTCGTCCGTCGGCTCGTCGAGCGCCAGGCCGAGCTCGCGGGGCGTGCCGCGGAGGACGGTAGCGAGCTTCAGGTGTCGCTGGGCCTCGCGCCTCCGTCCCTGGTTCGAGAGGGCGCGGCCGAGCGCGTAGTGCGCGAACTCGTCGTCGGGCGCGAGCTCGGCGAGCACCCGGAACTCCGCTTCCGCCTCGATCCAGCGGCGTGTCCGGAAGTACGCGAGCCCGAGCGCCTCCCGGATCGAGCGCGAAGCCGGCTCGCGCGCCCTGGCCCGCTCGAGCGGGCTCGTCGCCTCCTCGGGCCTGCCCGCGCGCAGGTGGGCAAGGCCCTCTTGGAACAGGTCGTACGTCTCGCTCACGTGCCCCGACCTCCGACGAGCGAGCGCAGCGATACGAAGCCGCGCAGCCGGCTCCACGGCGAGAGAGCGCGCCTCGCTTCGTCGAGCAACGCTCGCAGCTCCCGGCGGGCGGCGTGCGCGCTCCACCGCGCCCCCTCCGGCGGGCCGAAGCGCGCGCGCCCCGCGGCCTTCACGTACGGCGCCCCGTCGACGCCGAGCTCGCGCGCAGCCGCGGCCGCGAGGTCCTCGAGCGTCGCTCCGGGTCGGAGCGCGACCCCTTGATCGCGGAGGAACCCCTCGAGCTCCCGGCGGGACGCCGTCGCGAGCGCCCGCGGCTCACGGGAGAGGTAGCGGGCGCGACGCACGGCCCACTTGCCGGTGCCGACGGAGGCGAGGCTGAGCACGAGGGCGAGAGCGAGGGCTCCCGGCAGGGTCGGGCGCGCGTCGCGCTGCGAGGCGATCTCTCCTCCACCCCGCCGAGTAGTGACGCCGCGGCCGCCGCTCTCCTCCGCAGCGGCGAGGTCGCCGCGACCGAGCGCCGCGACCGCCTGCGCGTTCTCGGACGCGAAGGAGTAGACGCCGGAGAGCGTGCCGCGTCCGGGTGTCGGGTCGAACGCGACCCAGCCTACGCCGGGGAACCAGACCTCGACCCACGCGTGGGCATCGTGGTCGGTCACGTGCCAGACGCCGCCGACACGTCGCCCGCTCGTGAAGCCCACGGCCACCCGCGCAGGCACTCCCAGGAGGCGGAGCATGACCGCCATCGCGCCCGCGTAGTGCTGGCAGTACCCCGCTTTCGAGACAGTGACGAATTCGACGAGGGGCGGGAGCTCCGTCCGCCGAACGGGCCGCTCGTCGTACCGGAACCCTCCGCGTGTCCGGAACCACGACTCGAGGGCGAGCACGGCCTCATACGGCGTCTCGGCCCCCCGTGTCACGCGCTCGGCGACGCGGAGGAGCGGCAGGTAGCGGGACACGCCGAAGAGCGGGCTCTCGAGCGCGGAGCTCCGATTCGGGGCTCCGAAGGGCTGGATCGCCTGGCCCCAGACCTCGAGGAACCTGCGCGTCGCGCTCGGGTACGCCGTGCCCGCCGCGGCGAGCTCGCTCGGCGTCGGATCCGGAACGTAGCTCCACACTCGGTAGCGGGAGCCGCCGCGAATCGCATGGCGAGCGCGAATGACGCCTCCCGTGAGCCGGAAGACCGTGCCGAGCGAGCCCGTCGAGATCGCGACCGGCGTCCCCGCGGCCGCAATCCGATCGTCGACGAGCGCCTTCACCGACACGCGCTGCTCGAGCCAGCGCGAGCGGTCCCGCGCGTCGGGCGGCATGAGCGCGTCGAGCGGCAGCTCGCCGTCCTCGGGCGCGATCCCCTGCGGGTAGTGGTCCTCGAACCAGTGGTCGGCGGTGAAGAGCTCGAGCGTCGAGACGCGCCAGTACTGCGCCTCCTCGGGGCCCTCGATCTCGAGCACGGTCGTCCGAGTCGGCGGAAAGCTGATGCCGTCGTAGTTCGCGTTCCAGACGAAGCGCACGCCGAGCGCGGCCGCGGGGACGCCGCGGAAGTCCCAGGCTCGCCAGTCGAGCGTCGGTCGCTCGGGGAGCGTCGTCGCCGCCGAGAGCGAGGCCGCCGTCGTGACGACGAGCGTCCCCGCGACCGCGGAGACGGCGACTCCCCGCAGCGAGCTGACGCCGAGCGCCACGAAGACGGAGAGCGCGGCCGCGAGCGAGAGCGCCCCGAGCAGGACGGTCTCCGCGCCGGTCAACGTCGCGGGCCAGCCGACCGCGACGATCGTCACCGCCGCGGCTCCGAGCGGCCGTCGCGCGGCGACGAGCTGCGTCACCGCTGCCGTGAACCCGAACACGGCGAGGAGCACGACGGCGTGCATGTCCTCGTGTCGACCCGGATCGAACGGAAGGACAACGCCGTAGAAGTCGCCGATCCCGGTGCTCAGCACGCGCACGACGGGCTCGAGCACGTCCTCCCGCTCGAGCACGGCCGACGGTCTCACGCCCGCGACGGCTGCGGCGAGGCCGGCGGAGGCGCAAGCAAGCGCGAGGGCGCGAGCCCACCCCAAGCCCGGGAGCGCGCAGGCCGTCGCGAGCGCCGCGACGAGCGCGGCGCTCGTCAGCGCAGGCGGCTCCTCGGTGCGAAGCCAGGCGATCGCGATTGCGAGTGCAGGCAGAGCCGAGGCGGCGAGCGTCCTACGCACGCGCGGCCTCCCGGACGGGCCCCGGCGCGAGCGCGGCCGCGAGGTCGTCTCCGGCTCGCACGACCGCTGTGGTGATACCGCCCCGCGCCAGCCTGAGCGCCCCTGGGGACGTCGTCGCCGGTCGGCCCGCGAAGCTCGCCGCGTCGATCCACACGACCGAGACCGAACTCCGTCTCGCCGACCGCAGGATCGCGTCGACAGTGGCGCCGGAGAGAACGGCGGTCACGACCACGAGCTCGGCGGCCTCGGAGGCGGCAGTCTCTCCGCGGCGGAGCGCCGCGGCGAGCCCCGCCCGCGCGTCGGGCCGAACCGCCGCGAGCACGTCGAGCGCAGCGCTGAAGTCACCGCCGAGGCCGCGCACGGTGAGGGCCCTGGCATCGCTCGCCGTGGTCACGAGCACGGCCCGCCGCCCGCGGAGGGCGATCGCCCGCACGAGCGAGCCGGCGGCGCGCACGGCAGTGTCGAAGCTCGAGTGCGGCGGCTCCCCGACGGCGCCCGCCGGATCGCAGTCGAGGAGCACGACGACCGCGTCTCGGGGCGCGTCCTGGAGGTCTTTCACCATGAGTCGCCCGCGGCGGGCGGTCGTCGGCCAGTGCACGCGCCGGAGCGACTCGCCCTGCTCGTACTCGCGCACGGAGTGCAGATCGAACCCGACGGGCCTGCGCAGGAGGAGGCGCCGGCCGTCGAGCTCCCGCCGTCCGACGTCCCCGGGGAGCGCCCGCAGCTCGACGAGCCTAGGGCGAACGAGGATCGCAGCGCGGACGGGCACCGCCACCGTCTGCGTGCTCAAGCCGAGGTGGTCGACGAGCTCGAGCCGCGTCTCCTCGAGCGGGTAGCGGCCGCGCGGAAGGCGGCCGAGGTCCTCGATCCCAACGAGCGTTCTCCCGTGCCCTGCGAGCGGACACTCGATCGCTCGGCTCCCCCCGAGGCGGCCGCGAACTGTCGCCCCGCCCACCGGCACGCGCGAGGAGCGGCGGGCCTCGATCTCGATGCGGATGCGATCGCCTTCGCTCGCCGGCTGCGGGGTGATCGAGACGGTGAGGGTCGCCGGCCCGCGCACGGCTCCGGCCCACGCGCGTCCAACGAGCGCGGCGAGGAGAATGCCCACTCCGGCCACGCCGAGCGGACGAGATCCGAGCGCGACGGCCGCAGTCGTCGCGCACGCTCCGAGCAGCGTCGCCCACGCGAGCCTGCTCATACCGGGACGGGTGTCTGCTCGAGCGCCTCGCGCACCGCCTCCTCGGCGGTCGCGCCGGCTGCACGCGCCTCCGGCGCGACGATGAGCCGGTGGGCGAGAACGGCCTCGGCGACCGCCTGGACGTCCTCGGGCAGGACGTAGTCGCGCGCCGCCGCCACGGCGCGAGCTTTCGCCATCCGCAGGAGGGCGATCCCCGCCCGAGGGCTCGCACCGAGGGCGAGGAGCGAGCTCGCGCGCGTGTGCCGGAGAAGCGCGACGACGTACCGGCCGACGCTCTCCTCGACGTAGACGCTCTTCGCAGCCTCGATCGCAGCCAGGACGTCGGCGCGTCCCGCGACGGGCTCGAGCCGGTCGAGCGGAGGCTGCGTCGTCTGCTCCTGGAGCATCCGGGCCTCCTCGGCGAGCGGCGGGTACCCGAGGGAGAGGCGGGCGGTGAAGCGGTCGAGCTGCGCCTCGGGGAGCGGGTACGTCCCCTCGTACTCGATCGGGTTCTGCGTCGCCACGACGAGGAACGGCGCCTCGAGCGCGTACGTGGCCCCGTCGACCGTGACCTGGGCTTCCTGCATCGCTTCCAGGAGCGCGGACTGCGTCTTCGGCGACGCACGGTTGATCTCGTCGGCCAAGAGGACGTTCGCGAACACCGGCCCGGGTCGGAACTCGAAGGCGTTCGTCTGCTGGTTGAACACGTTCACGCCCGTGACGTCGGTCGGGAGGAGATCCGGCGTGAACTGCACGCGCGAGAAGGAGAGATGGAGCGAGCGAGCAAGCGACTTCGCGAGGACGGTCTTCCCGACGCCCGGGAAGTCCTCGACGATGAGGTGCCCCTCGGCGACGAGGACGAGCACGCTGAGCTCGAGCGTCTCCCGGGGAGCGCGCACGGCCGACTCGAGGTTGTCGACGACACGCGCGACCACCTCCGCCGCGGCGGCGGGCGGCACCGCCGAGCGAGCGGTCACGCCGTCCCTCATCCCTCCGAGAGTAGCCGCTCCACCTCGTCGAGGATCGCCGCCGCGACCTCGCGCTTTCGCGCCTTCGGCACGGCCCGCTCACCCGAGCGCGACAGGATCACCACCTCGTTCTCCTCGGCGTCGAACCCGATGTCCGGGCGCGCCACGTCGTTGAAGACGACGAGGTCCGCGCCTTTGCGGACGGCCTTCTCGCGCGCCCGCTCCAGGCCGCCGGGCCCGTGCTCCGCCGCGAAGCCGACGAGCACCTGGCCCTTTCGCTTCTGCGCGCCCAAGGCGGCGAGGACGTCGGTCGTCGGCTCGAGCTCGAGCGTCCAGGGCTGCCCGTCCTTCGAGCGCTTGTCCTCGCAAGGAGCGACCGGCCGGTAGTCGGCGACCGCGGCAGCCATCACGACGACGTCGGCGTCCGCGCGAGCGAGCGCCTCGCGCTCCAGCTCGGCCGCAGTCGGCGTCTCGACGAGGCGAACGCCGGACGGCGCCGGGACGGAGAGGTTCGCGCCGAGGAGAGTGACGTCGGCTCCGCGCGCGAGCGCCTCGACCGCGAGCGCGACGCCCATACGACCCGAGGAGCGATTCCCGATGAAGCGGACGGCGTCGATCGGCTCGCGCGTCCCGCCGGCCGAGACGAGCACCGTCCGCCCGGCGAGCGCGCCCTCCGGTCTACCCGCCGCGAGGAGCTCCTCGAGCCGAGCGGCGATCTCCTCCGGTTCGGCCATCCTGCCCACGCCGACGTCGCCCTCGGCGAGCTCGCCCTCGACGGGGCCGACGAGCTCGACGCCCCGCGCGCGAAGGAGCGCGACGTTGGCCTGCGTCGCGGGGTGCTCCCACATCCGCGGGTTCATCGCGGGCGCGACGAGGACGGGGCCCCTGTGCGCGAGGGCGGCCTCGGTCAGGACGTCGTCGGCGAGGCCGTGCGCGAGTCGCGCCAGGGTGTTCGCGGTGAGGGGCGCGATCACGAGCACGTCGGCCCGCTCGAGGTGTGGGTAGGCGTCCCGCTCCGGGCTTCTCCGCGCGAGCGCGTGGAACGTCTCCGCGGAGACGAATCGCTCCGCGCCGGCGGTCACGAGCGGCGTGACCTCGTGTCCCGCACGAACGAGGAGACGAACGAGCGTGCAGGCCTTGTAGGCCGCGATCCCCCCGGTGACGCCGAGCAGGACGCGTGCCATCGGGCGCGTGGTCCTAGCCGGTCGGCAGCTTGTACGTGATCTTCCCGCTCGCGATCTCCTCCATCGCCATCGTGAGGTAGTTCTTCGAGCGGGACTCGATCAGCGGCGGCGGGGCGTCCTCGAAGCCCAACCCCTCGCCGAGCTGGTGGTGGTAGTTGTTGATCTGGCGGGCGCGCTTCGCCGCCACGATGACGAGCGCGTAGCGGGAGCCGCCGGTCTTCTCGAGCAGCGTGTCGAGTCGCGGATGGATCATGGCCGCGCCATGGTAGCGGGAGATGCCTCAGGCGCGCTCGGCGGCGAGCTCGAGCTCGCGCTCGACGATGGCCGAGAGAACCGCGGTCGCCCGCTCGACGTCGTCGTTCCGCACCATGTACCGGAAGAGGTGCGCCTGCTCCAGCTGCTGCCGGGCGAGCCGAATCCGCTCTCCGATCTCGCCCGTGCTCTCGGTCGCGCGCTCGCGGAGCCGCCGCTCGAGCTCGGAGACGTCGGCGGAGATGAAGAGCGTCACGCTCCCCGGCACCTCGCTTTGCACCTTGAGCGCGCCCTCGAGCTCGAGCTCGAGGACGCATACCTTACCCTCGGCTGCGATCCGATCGATCTCCGAGCGAAGCGTCCCGTAGCGCCGCCCGGAGACGTAGCAGACGTGCTCGAGGAACTCCCCCGCATCGACGCGGCGCAGAAACTCGACCTCGGACAGGAACCAGTACTCGCGTCCGTCGACCTCGCCCGGGCGGCGCGAGCGCGTCGTCGCCGAGACCGCGACCTCGAGCTCGGGCAGCCGCTCCAGGAGCCCCGCGATGAGCGTGCCCTTCCCCGCGCCCGACGGTCCCGTGACGACGAAGACGGGCCGCACGGACTCGGCCACAGGGCTACCCGCGGTGGTTGAAGAGCTGGACGAGCTCGGTGCGCTGGCGCTCGGAGAGTCCGCCCACGGTCTTCGACTGGCTGATCCGGCACTGGTTGAGGAGCCGCGCCGCCTTGACGCGGCCGAACTTCGGCACCGCCATCAGCATGTCGAACACCTTCGCGGTCTCGACCCAGTCGGGTGGGTCGCGCAGGATGTCCTCGATGTGGGCGCGCCCCGCCTTGAGATCGCGCTTGAGCTGGGCCCGCCGCACGCGGACGTCGTTCGCCCGCTGAAGCGCCTCCATCCGCTGGTCGAGCGACCGTGCCGGTGCCTGCGCCGAGGACTTCGTGGTGACCATGAGCCGGACGAGTCTACCAAGACTCACACCGTGGTCAAGCGTCAATGTTTTAGCTCATTTGCAGGGATTTTTTCGTTCTCTAGGCTGAAGACGCCTGCGAGAGAGAGCGCGAGTCCCGATCGGCCGCCGGCGGCGTCCCCACGGCGCTCGCGAGCTCCGCGCGAATCCGCTCGGCTGCGAGCGGGTCGGCGAAGAGCGCCGTCCCGATCGCGATCGCGCTCGCTCCCGCCGCGACGAGCATCGCTGCGTCCGCCCCGGATGCGACGCCGCCCATCCCCACGATCGGGAGATCGACGGCGTGGGCGCAGGCGTGGATGCACGCTGCGGCGATCGGGAGCAGCGCCGGGCCCGAGTACCCCCCGGCGCCGCGGGCGAGCACGGGGCGCCCCGTTGCCGGATCGAGCGCGAGCCCGCGGATCGTGTTCACGAGCGAGAGCCCGTCGGCGCCGGCCTCGGCGACGGCGCGCGCGAGGGCGGCGAGGTCCCAGGTCGCGGGCGAGAGCTTCGCGTACAGGGGCTTCGACGTCGCCGCGCGGGCGGCGCGCGTGATCTCCGCAGCGGTCTCCGCCGCCTCCTCGACGTTCGGGCAGGAGAGGTTGAGCTCGATCGTCGTCACGTCCTCGCACTCGTCGAGCCGCTCGCAGACGTGCGCGTACTCGCGGGCAGAGAAGCCGCCAACCGACACCCAGAGCGGGACACCGAGCTCGGCGAGCGCCGGGAGCGCCTCGCTGACGAAGGCGTCGATCCCGGGGTTCTGGAGGCCGATCGAGTTCAGCATCCCGTGCTCGACCTCGGCGATGCGCGGCGGCGGGTTGCCTTCCCGTGGAAGGAGAGTCACGGTCTTCGTGACGAAGGCGTCGAGCGTCCGCGCGACATCGGGAGCGACGAGGGCGTCGAGGCAGCCCGACGCGTTGAGGATCGGGACGCTCACCGCAGGACCGGCCCCTCGACGCAGAGGCGCGCGTAGCGCCCCTCGAGCTCGACGACGCATCCGAAACACGCCCCGTAGCCGCACGCCATCGGCGCCTCCCAGGCGAGCTGGGCGCCCGGCACGGCGCGCCGCACCGCTTCGAGCATGGGCTCGGGCCCGCACGCGAGGACGTCCCCGGGATCCTCCCCGAGGAGGTCGGTGACGAGCTCCGGCTCGACGACGACCTCGGCGTCCGGGAGGAGGCACGCAGCCTCGGCGTGTAGCTCGCTCCGAAAGCCGAGGATCGCGGGCGCCCCACCGAGAGCCTCTCGCAGGTACGGCATCGGTGCGATGCCGATCCCGCCGGCGACGAGGAGAGGACGCTCGACGTCGAGGTCGAAGCCGTTGCCGAGCGGCCCGAGAACGTGGATCGCGTCCCCCGGAGTGAGAGCGCAGAGCGCGCGCGTGCCGGGGCCGATCGGCTCGACGAGGAACGCGAGCTCGCCTGGCGGAGCGAGGCAGAGGCTCATCGGCCGCGGCAGGAGTCGTCCCGGGGCCTCGAGCATGAAGAACTGCCCCGGCCTCCCTGACTCGAGCCCGCCCCGCTCGAGGCAAAGGAGCGTGTACGGGCCGACCGGCTCCACTCGGCGTACGCCGAGGCGCTCACGGCGCGCCCGCCGACCGGCGAATGAGAGCGTCGCGCTCGGGGCGCTCGGGGCGATCACGCTCCCATCCCGATGCGCTCCTGGAGCGACAGCGCCGACTCGGCCCTCGCGTTCCCGATGGCGTGCACCGCGGCGGCGGCTCCCGAGATCGTCGTGATGCAGGGGATCCGCGCGATCTGCGCCGCCTCCCGGATGAGGTACCCGTCCGCGCGTGCGCCTCCGCCCTGCGGCGTGTTGATGACGAGATCGCACCGACCACGGCGAACGAGGTCGACCACCGTGTCCTCCCCCGGACGAGCGTCGGCGACCTTCGCCACGGTCTCGACCGAGAGGCCTGCCGCGCGGAGCGTCGTCGCCGTCCCTTCCGTCGCCACGAGCTGGAAGCCGAGACCGGCGAGCGCGGCCGCGACGGCGACGACGGCGGGCTTGTCCTCGTCGCGCACGGACAGGAACGCCGTGCCCGAGGTCGGCAACGGGCGCCCCGCGGCGCGTTCCGCCTTCGCGAGCGCGGTCGGGAGATCGGCGGCGCTCGCCATCACCTCCCCCGTCGAGCGCATCTCGGGCCCGAGCACGGGATCCGCGCCGGGGAAACGGGCGAAGGGCAGCACGGCCGCCTTCACCGACACCTGTGTCGGGCGCGGAACCGGCAGTGCGAGCTCGGCGAGCGTCGACCCGGCAGCGAGCTTGCACGCGGCCTCGACGAGGTTGACGCCGATCGCCTTGCTCGCGAACGGCACCGTCCGCGACGCGCGCGGGTTCGCCTCGAGGACGTAGACGACGTTGTCGGCGATCGCGAGCTGGACGTTGAGGAGCCCGATGACACCGAGCGCGGGGCCGAGCCGCTTCACGACGTGCTCCACCTCGAGGGCTGCGGCCAGGGTGAGCGACGGGGCCGGGAGCACGCACGCGGAGTCGCCCGAGTGCACGCCCGCCTCCTCGACGTGCTGCATGACGGCGGCGATGTAGACCTCCTCGCCGTCGCAGAGAGCATCGACGTCGAGCTCGATCGCGTTCTCGATGAAGCGGTCGATGAGAACAGCGGGGTCAGCGGGGTCAGGTCTTCCATGTTCCAGGCCTGGAACATGGAAGACCTGACCCCGGGCAGCCGCCATCGTCTCCGCGAGCTGCTCGTCGTCGTAGCAGACGCGCATCGCGCGGCCCCCGAGCACGTACGACGGGCGCACGAGCACGGGGTAGCCGATCTCCGCCGCAGCCCGCAGCGCCTCCTCCGCCGAGGAGACGATCGCCCACGGAGGACAGCGAACGCCGAGCTCCTCCACCAAGCGCGCGAAGCGCTCGCGATCCTCCGCGAGGTCGATCGCGTCGTGCGGAGTGCCGAGAATGCGGTACCCGCCCTCCTCGATCGCGCGCGCGAGGCGCAGCGGTGTCTGGCCGCCGAACTGGGTCACGACGCCGACCGGCTGCTCGCGGTCGCAGACGGCGAGCACCTCCTCGGGCGAGAGCGGCTCGAAGTAGAGCCGATCCGAGGTGTCGTAGTCGGTCGAGACGGTCTCCGGGTTGCAGTTGACCATGATCGCCTCGTAGCCGAGCGCGCGGAACGTCTGTGCCGCGTGCACGCAGCAGTAGTCGAACTCGATCCCCTGGCCGATCCGGTTCGGGCCGGAGCCGAGGATCACGACGCGGGGGCGATCACCCGTGGGCGGCGCCTCGTCCGACTCGCCCCACGTCGAGTAGTAGTAGTTCGACGCCGCCTCGACCTCCCCGGCGCACGAGTCGACCCGCCGGAACGCGGGGCGGAGCCCGAGCTCGTGGCGGCGGCGGCGGACCTCGAGCCCGGTCATCCCGAGCACCTGCCCGATCGTGTCGTCGCCGAACCCGGCCCGCTTCGCGCGCGCGAGATCGCCGCTCCGCAGCTCGGCCTTTGCCTTCTCGATCTCGGCCCGGAACCAGGGGTGGAGGTCGTCCGGGAGGTCGTCGAGCGTCGCCCACGGCGTCGGCACGCCGGGATCGAGCTCGCGCGAGCCGAAGGCCTTCAGGAACGCCTCCGAGAACGTGCGGCCGATCCCCATGGCCTCTCCAACCGACTTCATCTGCGTCCCGAGCGTCTGGTCAGCTCCCGGGAACTTCTCGAACGCGAAGCGCGGGAACTTGACCACCACGTAGTCGAGCGTCGGCTCGAAGCTCGCCGGCGTCGTCTTCGTCAGGTCGTTCGGGATCTCGTCCAGCGTGTACCCGACCGCGAGCTTGGCGGCAACCTTCGCGATCGGGTAGCCGGTCGCCTTCGACGCGAGCGCCGAAGAACGCGAGACGCGCGGGTTCATCTCGATGACGCGCACCTCTCCTGTCTCCCGCGAACGGGCGAACTGGATGTTCGAGCCGCCGGTCTCGACGCCGACGGCGCGAATGATCGCCGCCGCTGCGTCGCGGAGCTCCTGGTAGGCCTCGTCGGAGAGGGTCATCTGGGGCGCGACCGTCACGGAGTCGCCGGTGTGGACGCCCATCGGATCGAGGTTCTCGATCGAGCAGACGATGACGACGTTGTCCGCGCGGTCTCGGATCACCTCGAGCTCGAACTCGTCCCACCCGCGCAGGGACTCGTCGACGAGCACCTGCCCGATCGGCGACTCGGCCAGCCCGATCTCCACCTGCCGCCGGAGCTCCTCGTGCGTCCAGACGAAGCCCCCTCCGTGCCCGCCGAGGGTGAAGGCGGGCCGGACGACCGCCGGCACCTCGATTCCGTCGAGCTGGTCGAGCGAGGTGACGATCCGCGACGAGGGCACCCGGAGCCCGCAGCTCTCGACCGCCTTCCGGAACTCGTCGCGGTCTTCGGCCCGTCGAATCACGTCCACCTTCGCGCCGATCAGCTCGACGCCGAGATCGTCGAGAACTCCTGCCTCGGCGAGCGCGACGGCGATGTTGAGAGCCGTCTGCCCGCCGAGCGTCGGCAAGAGCGCGTCCGGGCGCTCGCGCTCGAGCACGGAGGCGACGCTCTCGGGGTCGAGGGGCTCGATGTACGTCCGGTCCGCGAACCCCGGGTCGGTCATGATCGTCGCCGGGTTCGAATTCACGACGATGGTGCGGAAGCCGTCTTCGCGGAGCACCTTGAGCGCCTGGCAGCCCGAGTAGTCGAACTCGCAGGCCTGGCCGATGACGATCGGCCCGGATCCGATCACGCAGATCGACTCGAGGTCGTCTCGGCGCGGCATCAGGCGCGGAGCTCCTCTACCCAGGCCTCGAGGAGCGGCCAGGCGTCGTGCGGGCCCGGGCCCGCCTCGGGGTGGAACTGCACCGAGCGCGCGCGCAGGCCCGGGAAGTCGAAGCCCTCCACCGTCCCGTCGTAGAGCGAGACGTGCGTCGCCTCGGCCTCCTCGGAGGGAGCCACTGCAAACCCGTGGTTCTGGCTCGTCACGAGCACGCGTCCGGAGCGGCGGTCGAGGACCGGGTGGTTCGCGCCCCGGTGGCCGAAGGGGAGCTTGTACGTCTCGTGACCGGTCGCAAGCCCGAGGAGCTGGTGCCCGAGGCAGATCCCGAAGACGGGCACGCGGCCGAGGAGATCGCGCACCGTCTCGACCTCCTGCACGAGCGGCTCCGGATCGCCCGGGCCGTTCGACAGCACGACGCCGTCGAAGGCGACGAGCTCCTCCGCACCCACCGTGTGCGGGAAGACGGTCACCGACGCGCCCGCCGTCGCGAGGCGACGGAGAATCGACCGCTTCGTCCCATAGTCGATCACGGCGACGCGGGGAGAGCCCTCCGCGCGGAACACGTACGCCGCCGGTGTCGAGACCTGCGCGACGAGCGCCTGCCCTGCCATCACGGGCGTCGCCCGAACGCGCCCGAGGGCGTCGTCGGGTGAGAGTACGTCTTCGCTGGAGACGGCGACCCCGCGCATCGCGCCGGCCTCGCGCAGGCGAAGGACGAGCGTTCGCGTGTCGATCTCCTCGAGGCCGACGAGGCCGTGCCGGCGCAACCACTCGGCCCACTCCGAGCCGCCGAGCCGACGCATGAGGACGGCCTTCGCATGCGGCCCGTCCGACTCGAGTCGCTCCTCGGCGACGCCGTAGTTCCCCACCATCGGCGCGGTGAAACAGACGAGCTGCTCGGCGTAGCTCGGATCGGTCACGGTCTCCTGGTAGCCCGTCATCGCCGTCGTGAAGACCGCCTCGCCGAAGGCGGCGCCGTCCGCTCCCACCGAGCGGCCGCGCAGGAGCGTCCCGTCCTCGAGGAGCAGGTAGCCGCTCACTCGGCGAAGACCTCTCGACCGTCGGCGATCGTGCGCACGACCCGCCCCCGGAGCCGCCGACCGAGCAACCACGAGTTCGCAGATCGCGAGCGGAACCCATCCTCGGTGACCGTCCACTCGGCCTCCAGGTCGAGCGCGACGAGGTTCGCGCGCGCACCGACCTCGAGGCGCGGCTCGTCGAGACCGAAGACGCGCGCGGGCCCGGAGGACATGCGCTCGAGGAGCGTCTCGAGCGTGAGGAGCCCAGGCACGACGAGGTGCGTGTAGAGGGCCGCGAAGGCGGTCTCGAGACCCGTGACGCCGAAGGGCGCCTCTTCGAAGGGGACGTCCTTCTCGTGCCGCGCGTGCGGCGCGTGGTCGGTCGCGATGCACGAGATCGTTCCGCTGCGCAACGCCGCTCGGAGCGCCTCGCGGTCGTCCTCAGAGCGCAGCGGGGGATTCATCTTCAGGTTCGGATCGAGCGAGCGAACGGCCTCGTCGGTGAGGACGAGGTGGTGTGGCGTCACCTCGGCGGTCGCTGGAACGCCCTCCGCGAGGGCCTGCTCGAGAGCCTCGACGGACTCCCGCGCCGAGAGGTGCATGAGGTGGACGGGGTACTCCTCGAGGCCGGCGAGCGCGAGATCGCGTCGCACCATGAGGCTCTCCGCGAGCGACGGGATCGCGCCGAGGCCGAGCTCCGCGGAGACGGGACCCTCGTGGGCGTGGCCGCCTCGCGAGAGCGTGGGCTCCTCGCAGTGGAGCGCGAGCGGGAGCCTGGTGAGACCGGCGTAGCGCAGCGCTTGGCGGAGCACGCCGGCCGCGGCGACGGGCAGCCCGTCGTCGGTGAAACCCAGAGCGCCGGCCGCGGCAAGCTCGGCCATCTCCGTCAGCTCCTCGCCGCGCTGCCCCTTCGTGATCGCCGCCAGGAAGCCCGTGGGGACGAGGGCCTCGTCGCGCGCACGCTCGACGAGCGACCCGAGCACTGCTGCGGAGTCGACGACGGGCTCGGTGTTGGGCATGGCGAGGATCGCGCAGAACCCGCCGGCCGCGGCGGCGGACGTTCCCGAGAGGAGCGTCTCCTCGTCCTCGCGGCCCGGCGTGCGCAGGTGGACGTGCGGATCGACGAAGGCCGGCGCGAGAACGAGCCGAGCGTCGCTTCCCGGCTCGAGAGCGGCGACGATGCCGTCCTCGACCACGACGCGCAAACAGGCGTCGATCCCTCGCCCTGGGTCGAGCGCACGCCCCTCGAGCACGAGCGAGTCGGCACGCCCATTGCGGCAGACGAGCATCAGGCGACCTCCACCCGCGCCGGCTCGGAGACGGGTGCGGGAACCGTGAGCAGGTCGTAGAGGATGGCCATGCGGACGACGAGGCCGGCCCGGACCTGGTCGGTCACGAGCGCCGCCGAGGAGTCGGCGACGCGCGGGTCGATCTCCACCCCGCGGTTCATCGGGCCGGGGTGCAGCACGACCTGGCCGGGACGGACGCGCTCCGGGGTGATCCCGTAGAGGGCGGAGTACTCCCGGAGCGAGGGCACGAACGTCTCGCCGGGCCCCATCCGCTCGCGCTGCATCCGGAGCACGTAGACGACGTCGGCGTCCGCGATGGCGCGCAGGTCGTGCGAGATCGAGCAGCCGAGCGCGGCGAGCTCCGGGGGCACGAGCGTCGGCGGCCCGACGAGCGTCGCGCTCGAGCCGACGAGGCGGAGAGCCTGGACGAGCGAGCGTGCCACGCGCGAGTGGAGGACGTCGCCGACGACCGCGACGTGGATGCCGTCCAGCCGTCCGAGCGCCTCGCGCACCGTGTACAGGTCGAGGAGTGCCTGCGTCGGGTGCTGGTGCTTCCCGTCGCCCGCGTTCACCACGTGCGCGTCGGTGACGTGCGCCACGAGCTGGGCGGCGCCGATCGCCGGATGGCGGACGACGATGACGTCCGGCCCGTACGCGGCCAGGGTGAGCGCGGTGTCCTTGAGCGACTCGCCCTTGTCGACCGAGGACCCGGCCGCGCGCAGCGACATGGTGTCCGCGGAGAGGCGCTTGGCGGCGAGCTCGAAGCTCGCGAGCGTCCGCGTCGAGGACTCGTAGAAGAGGTGCACGACGGTGCGGCCGCGCAGCGTCGGGAGCCGCTTCACCTCGCGGTCGAGCGAGCCGGCGAGACCGCTCGCGGTGTCGAGGAGGCGCTCGACGTCGGCGCGCGTGAGGTCGGCGATCGAGAGGAGGTGCCGCCGCGGCGGCGCCGGGGCGCGAACCTCAGACACGTGCGCCGTCCTCCGGCGTCCCCACAAGCTGTACGCGGTCGATCTCGTCGACCTCGAGGAGCTCGACCTGGATCCGCTCGCTGCGTGCGGTCGGCAGGTTCTTGCCCACGTAGTCCGGGCGGATGGGGAGCTCGCGGTGGCCGCGGTCGACGAGCACGGCGAGCTGCACCCGGGCCGGACGCCCGAAGTCCATCAGGGCGTCGATCGCAGCGCGGATCGTGCGGCCCGTGTAGAGCACGTCGTCGACGAGGACGACCGTCGACCCCTCGAGCGAGAACCCGATGCTCGTGTCGCGGACGAGGGGTTGGCGCTCCGGCGGCCGCCCACCGTCGCGAACGTGGACGTCGTCGCGGTGGAAGGTGATGTCGAGCGCGCCGACGGGGACCTCGACGCCGGTCTGCTCCGCGAGGAGGCGCCGCAGCCGCGAGGCGAGGGGCACGCCGCGGGTCTGGATCCCGACGAGCGCCACGCGGGCGAGATCGTCGTTGCGCTCCGCGATCTCGTGTGCGATGCGGGTCAGCGCCCTCGAGATGGCCTCGCCGTCGAGGAGCGTCCTCGTCGTGGCGGGCTCTGGCGCGTGCGTCGTCAAGCGGGCTCCTTCCCGGCCTCACGGGACCGGCTTAAAGGGTCGGGCGAGAGCGTAGCGGATGCGTCGGCGCGAGCCGTCGCGCTAGAGATCGTCCAGCTCGGCGTCCGGCTCCGCGAGCGCCTCGATCGCCTCGCGCGCGTCCTCGATCTCGGACTCGGCCACGAGCACCTTGAGCGGTGGATCGTCGTGCGCCGCGGCGTCGTGCTCGACCGCGGGCTCGAGCCGCGACTCGATCCCCGCCGTGGCGAGCATCTCCTGGATGAGCTCCGCCTCGGCCACGTCGCCCGCGACCGCTACCTGCACGAGCCTCGTCATGCCTCGGACCCTACCGCACGTCGGTCGGTGCGCGCCCCCGAGCGGACGAGCTCCGGCGATCCGCGCTCCGGGAAGGGGATCGCCACGAGGTCGAAGTCGCGGGGCACAACCGTACGGGGGAAGAGCTCCCGCGCCTCCTCCACCACTTCGTGGCCGAAGTAGCGCGGCGAGACGTGCGTCAACGCGAGGAGCCCGACGCCCGCTTCGCGGGCGACGAGCGCCGCCTCCCCGGCCGTCGAGTGCGACGTCTCCCGGGCGCGCGCGCGCTCGGCCGCGAGGAAGGTCGCCTCGTGCACGAGGAGGTCGGCGCCTGTGGCTGCCTCGACGACCGACGCGGCGGGGGCGGTGTCTCCCGCCAGGACGACCTTCCGGCCGGGTCGCGCAGGACCGAGCACCTGCTCCGGTCGCACCTCCTCGCCGCTTCCGAGTCGCACCGGCTCGCCCCGCTGGAGCGCGCCGCGGGCAGGCCCCGGCGGGACGCCGAGCGCGTCCGCGGCCTCGACGTCGAACCGGCCGGGCCGCTCGTCCTCAACGAGCGCGTACCCGAGCGCCGCCACGCCGTGGCTCACCGCGAAGGCGCGAAGCGCGTATCCGTCGCGAGCGAGCTCGTCCCCGGGCTCGAGCTCGGTGATCGCGAGTGGGTAGTCGAGTCGCCCGTAGACGCGGCGCAGCGTCTCCATGAGCGCACGGGTCCCCACCGGCCCGTAGATCGTCAGCGGCACGTCGCGACCCCTCAGCGCGAACGTCTTCAGCAGTCCGGGCAGCCCGAGAACGTGGTCGGCGTGGAAGTGGGTGAGGAAGATCTCCTCGAGCTCGACGAGCCCGACGTCGGAGCGGAGGAGCTGCCGCTGCGTGCCCTCGCCGCAGTCGAAGAGCAGCCGCTCGCCCCCGCGGCGGACGAGCGTGGCCGGAAGGCCGCGCGCCGCCGTCGGCATCGAGCCCGCGGTGCCGAGGAAGACGACGTCGAGGTCCACCGCGCGAGCGTACCGCGCCCGCACCCGCCGGCTCCCGCCCCCGCGCGCTCAGCGCACGCCGAGGTGCGGGAAGTCCGTGAACACAGTCTCGCCCTTGAACTTGCGGGCACCCCGGTCCCAGGGGAAGAAGATCGCGTTCCGCCACTCGAGCCGCTCGCCCGTCGGCTCGAGATCGAGCCAGCGCCCGGCGTGCGTCGCGGTCACGCGTGCGTCCTCGCAGACACCTTGCGGCCCGATGACGATGTACTCGAGCTCGAAGTGGATGTCCGGGAACGCCGTCAGGAGCTCGGTGTAGAAGCGCTCGGCGCCGGCGTGGCCCTCCCAGCGAGCGCCCGTGCCCATCACCTCGTAGACGCAGTCCTCGGTGAGCGTGGCGATCAGGCCCGGTAGGTCACGGTTGTCCTCGGCGATCGAGTGCGCCTTCCAGAGCTCTCGGATCTCTGCCAGCTCGTCGGGATCGACCGGACTGCGGAGGAGTTGGAGGATGCGGTCGCTGGCCATGCGTCTCCTTTCACGCGGGCGTCCGCGGGTTCATACCACCCGGCGAGACTCAGGGCAGCACGAGCCGCTGGCCCGGCACGATCGTCGCCCCCTCGAGACCGTTCCGCTGCTGGATCTTCCACACGCCCTCGCGCGGATCCCCGCCGTACGACTCGGCTGCGATCGACCAGAGCGTGTCTCCGGGCTGCACGACGTGGTGGCGGAGCGGCGAGCCCGCGTCGCCGTCCCGTACGAGGACGGCCCAGAGGAGGACGGAGACGAGGACGACGATCACGATCCTGGCGAACACGTGTTCGCAGTATGAGCGAACACGTGTTCGCTGTCAAGACCGGGCTTCCGGGTACGCTCGGAGCACCTGGCGGCTCCGTCGGGCCGCGTTCGCCTCGGCCTCGAGGTCGACCGCGACCTCGAGACGGCTACGGAGCGCCCGCCGCGCCGGCAGGGCGACGAGCGCCGGCCGGAGCCCGACGACCGAGACGGTGCGGCAGGTGGTGATCCTGCCGGTGCGGATGCTCCGCACGCAGACCGTCGCGCGGGCGTCCTCTCCTGTCGAGATACGGGTCAGCAGGCGTGCTCCGCGAGCCTCGACCGCGACGGACGCGTCGAGGACGGTGCGAGCCGGCCGCCAGCGCGCGGCCGGCGACGGGCAGCCGCCCGCTACCTCGCTCAGAGCCTGGCGGACCGCCGCCGAGGCGGGTCGCGGGCTGCCGTCGACGCGCTGGAGCCCGGTCTGGAAGCCGGTGCGGAGCCCGTCGTCGCGGAACCCGAAGAAGCTGAGCGAGGCGACGTCGGGATCGCAGGCGGCGCGGCGGACGAGCTCGCCGTAGATCTCCGCCTGGGACGCCTCGTCGGTAACACGCACGTTCTCGTCGCCGCGGTAGCCCTCGCGCAGGGCAGTGTCGACCTGCCAGCCGACCTCGTCGAGGTGAATCGCGAGGCCGTTCAGGGTCGTCGGCTGCGGGGTTCCGTGGAAGGCGTCCCAGAGCGCCTGCTTCACCCGGTCGAGGTTGACGAAGCCTGCGTTTGGCCATCCGTACCCGCGATCGAGCGGGTCGGTCGCCTCCCTGGGGTACGGGTGGAAGCTGAACGCGTCCATGAGCGGGCGCGTCCGCCCACTCGCCCGGTACCAGGCGCCGAGCGAGCGGAGGAAGCGGATCGGCGACGTGGAGACGTTGTTCCTCGCGCTCGGCTTGTCGTTCCCTCGCGGCGAGAGCCCGACCCCGATCACCGTGATCGACGGGTCGACGGCCTCGAGCGCGTCGTAGGCCGCCGCCAGGTAGGCGCCGAACGCCGCCGCCGAGACGTTCCGGCCGCTCGCGTCGAACTGCGGGCGCCAGAACGCGGGCTGGTTCGGCTCGTTGCCGATCACGAAGGCCCGCACCGCGGGGAACGTCCTTGCGACCTCCGCGACGAACGCCGCGAAGCGCACCGGCGACCCGACGCCCGCCTCGAGCTCCCGCGGTGGGTAGGGGTAGACGGCGAGCACGACCCGCAGCCCGGCCGCCGACGCCGCCTCCACCGCCTCCGCGAGGCCCTCCCGCCCCGGGATCGCGAGCGGGTCGCTCGGCGTGTGCCGCACGCCGATCACGACCCGGGTGAGCCCGAGCTCGCGCATCTGCGCGAACATGGCGGCCCCGCGATCGTCCTGGTAGCGCGCCGAGTCGTCGTTCGCGCCGACGTCGAGGGCGCGCGCAGACGTCGCGCCGCCGAGGAGCGCTGCCACGAGAGCGGTTGCCGCAGCCAGAAGTCGCATCGGATCCACCTACGCGGGCCTCTCCCCCGCGGCTCCGGAACGCTAGAGCGACGCGAGGACGGCGTCAAGCAGAGGCGCCGCGCCGAAGCGCACCGGATCGTCCGCCGGCAGCCCCGTCTCGTCTGCGGCTCGCTGGACGGCGGCACGGGCGTCTCGGTCGTCGAGGTCGGCGGTGTTGAGCGCGATGCCCGCGACGCGCGCTCTGCGCGCCGGCAGGGAGACCTCCTCGTGAAGTCGGACGAGGGTCGAGAGGGGCGGGATCGGGTGTCCCGGACACCCCTCGATCTCGGTCGCCCCGGCGCGATGGCAGAGGACGAGCGCGTGCGGAACCGAGCCGTGGAAGAGCCCGAGCGTCACGCCCGAGTAGAGCGGGTGGACGAGCGAGCCCTGCCCCTCGACGAAGAGGAGCTCGCCGCCGCGGGCGTGCCCCTCGACGACCAGGCGCTCCGCCGCGCCCGCGAGGAAGTCGGCCACGACCGCGTCGACGGCGATCCCCCAACCCGCGATCGCGATCCCCGTCTGCCCCGTGGGCACGAACACCGAGCGGAGCCCCCGGCGACGCGCCTCGAGGTCGAGCTCGATCGCGACCGTCTTCTTCCCGATCGCGCAGTCGGAGCCGACCGTCAAGACGATCTTCGCAGGCACCTCGAGATTCGCGCCGGACGGCACGTTCAGGCCCTCCGGCGGCTTCCGCAGGTCGCGGAGCTCGACGCCGTGGCGGCGCGCGAGCTCGGTCAGCTCGGGATCCTCGGAGACGAACTCGTGCAGGCCGCTCTCGATCGAGAGCCCGTGCGCGATGCACGCCTTCAGAAGCTCCCGCCAGGCGGGCGGGAACCGTCCACCCTGCGTGGCGACGCCAACGACCGCAACCGACGGCTCGTAGACGAGCGCTTCGGCGACGGTGCCGACGATGGGGATCCCCTCGTGCTCTGCGCCGGCCCGGCGGGAGTCGAGGATCGCAACCACGGGGTCGGGGCCATAGCGGATGATCCCCCTCATCGTCTTGCCGTAGTGGGGGTCGTGCGAGAACCCCTCGCCGAGCATCAGGATGCGGCGGGCTCGCTCAGACATGGGGGACGGAGACGCCGAGCCCTGGGCTCGCCGCAGGCACCTGCACGCCGTCGACGAGCGCGACGCCCGGACATGGATCGTCGGCCAGCAACAAGTTCCCGTCGAGGTCGGCGTGGTCGCAGAGCGGAGCGACGCAACACCCCGCGGCGATCCCGAGCCCCGACTCGAGCATGCAGCCCACCATGACCCCGAGCCCGAGGGCACGCGCCGCATGCGCCATGCGGATCGCTTCTCGGATGCCCCCGGACTTCGCCAGCTTGAGGTTGACACCGTGCGCGATCTCGGCGCAACGGGCCATGTCGGCGAGGACGTGGCAGTCCTCGTCGACGTAGATCGGGATCGGCGAGCGCTCCTTCAGCACGCGGCCGCCCTCGTCGCCGGCGCGCAGCGGCTGCTCGCAGTACTCCACGCCGAGCGCGGCGAGCTGCGGGAGCGCGGCGAGCGCCTCCTCGAGCGACCACCACTCGTTGACGTCGACCTGCAGCGGCCGGTCGGTGACGCCACGGACGGCGCGGACACGCTCGACGTCGAGGCCGTCCCCTCCGCCGAGCTTGAGCTTGAGTCGCCGGAACCGAGGCGCGGAGCGCTCCGCGCGCCGCGCCATGTCGTCGGGGTCGCCGAGCCAGATCGTCCACGAGGTCGGCGGGCCGGCGCGCGGGAGCCCGAGGAGCTTCCAGACGGGGACGCCGAGGAGCTTCCCCTGGAGGTCGTGCAGCGCCGCGTCGAGCGCCGCCTTCGCGGCATGCTCGCCGGGGATCTCGGCGAGGCGCGACCCGATCTCCTCGAGGGCGAACGGGTCGTCGCCGAGGAGCGAGCCGTGCTCCTCGAGGAAGCGGAGCGCCGAGGCCGCTGACTCACCGTAGCGCTCGACCGGGGCCGCCTCGCCGTAGCCCACCACCCCTTCGTGGCTCAGAGCCACATGGACGACCTCCGCGTGATCGGACGCCTCGCGCGAGATGACGAACGTCTCGGCGAGGTCGAGGCGGACGATGCGCGCGCGGACCTGCACGGGAGTGAGCCTAACGGCGCGCGGCGAGTACACTGACCCATCCGCGCCCGTAGCTCAGGGGATAGAGCGATGGCCTCCGGAGCCATAGGCCGCAGGTTCGAATCCTGCCGGGCGCATCGCGGGGGATACCTCGCAGTCCATCCACGCCGTCGCCTGTTCCAGGTCCTCGACGAGGAGAATCCGCCGGCGCATCCGCCCGGCTAGGGTCCCAAGGTGCGCGGACTGCTCCGCACGTACGTCCCGCCTCTCCCCCGCTCCGTGACGACGCTCCAGCTCGGCGGGCTCGTCAACGCGTTCGGGAACGGCGTCGTGCTGCCGTTCCTCTTCATCTACCTGCACAACGTCCGGGGGATCGGGCTCGCGACCGCGGGCCTGATCCTCGCGACGCACGCGACGGTCTCGATCGTGGCCGGCCCCGTCTTCGGCTCGCAGATCGACCGCTTCGGAGGCAAGGCCATGCTCGGGCTCTCGCTCGCGATCCTCACGGTCGGCTACGCCCTGTACGCGCTCGTCGAGACGCCCTGGCAGGGCTTCGCGGTCGCTGCCCTCAGCGGCGTCGGCGTCGGCGGCTTCTGGCCTGCGCAGTCGACGCTCATCGCGGGCCTGACGCCGACCGAGCAACGGCCGGCCGCCTTCGCCATGCAGCGCGTCGTGATGAACCTCGGGTTCGGGCTCGGGGCGTTGACCGGCGGGCTGATCGCGAGCGCCGACTCGCCGCGCTCGTTCGTGACGCTCTTCCTCATCGACTCGGCCTCGTTCGCCGTCTACGGCGTCGTGATGGCGCTCCTCGTCCCGGCACCCGAGCGGGCTCCGGCCGCCGAGCGGCGCGTCGGCTCGTACCGGGAGGTGCTGCGACAGCGCCCCGTCGTCGCGGTCGTGTCGCTGAACGCGCTCTTCATCTTCGCCGGGTACTCCGGCTTCGACGTCCTCCCCGTCTACGCGAAGAACGAGGCCGGCCTGAGCGAGACGCTGATCGGCCTCCTCTTCCTCGTCAACACGGTCGTCATCCTCCTCGCGCAGCTCCCGATCGCCCGGCTCGCCCGCGGTCGCAGGCGCATGCCGACGCTCGCGCTGTTCGGGGCGCTGTGGGCCGCCGCGTGGCTCCTCGTCCCGCTCGCGGGCGCGTTGTCCCCGACAGGGGCAATGGCCGTCCTCACGCTCGTGATGGCGATCTTCGCCGTCGGCATGTGCCTCCATGGCGCCGTCGCCGCCCCCCTCGTCGCCGACCTCGCCGCGCCCCACCTCCTCGGGCGCTACATGGCGCTGAATGCGCTCTCCTGGCAGATCGGCTTCGCGCTCGGGCCGGCGCTTGGAGGCGCCGGGCTCGCCCTCTCGCCGACCGGCGTCTGGCTCGCGGCGGCCGGGCTCTGCGCGCTCGGCGCCGCGCTGACGTTCGCCGTCGACTCCCAGCTCCCCGAACGCGCCCGGCGGACGCCGACGGCCGCTGCCGTCTCCGCGTAGTCGAGGGAGGCGAGCGGGCTACAATCGCGAACATGCATCGGACCGTGGACGACCCGCTCAGTCGCCGTGCCCAGCCTTCCCCGCATCCGGCGCACACGCTCGGCCCGTGGAGCCGGCCAGGCCACTGCACGCCCAGCGCCCCTCGTCCACGAGCTCTCCGCTAGCGGCCTCACCTGGATCAACGTCGTCGCCCCCGACGTCGAGGTCGCTCAAGAGCTGGCCGATCGGTTCGGCTGGCACCCGCTCGACGTCGAGGACATCGTCTCGAAGCGGCAGCGCCCGAAGGTCGACGACTACGAAGACGAGGGGTACCTCTTCGCCGTTCTCCACTTCCCGGTCTTCGACAAGCAGGTGCAGCGGCTGAACGCAGCCGAGCTCGACATCTTCATCGGGCGCGACTACGTCGTCACCATTCCCCACCCCCAGCTCCACCCGGTCACCCGCCTCTTCGACCGCTGCCAGGAGGACGAGGAGCTCCGCGAGCAGCTCTTCGCGCGCGGCTCGGGCCGGCTCCTGTACGAGATCCTCGACGACCTCTTCGACTACTGCTTCCCGATCCTCGACAAGATCGCGCACAAGCTCGACGTGATCGAGGACGAGATGTTCGAGGGCCGCTCCTACGAGGTCGTTCGCGACATCTCGAACGTCAAGCAGGAGATCATCTCCTACCGGAAGATCATCAAGCCCGAGCGCACGACCCTGCGCGTGCTCGAGCGCCGGGTCGAGGCCTTCCTCCCTGAGGAGCTCGAGCAGTACTTCGACGACATCGTCGACTCCGCGGAGCGGATCTGGGACCTCCTCGACAACTACAAGGAGGTGATCGAGGCGCTCGAGTCCACGAACGAGTCGGTCATCGCCCATGAGCAGGGTGACGTCCTCCGCATCCTCACGGTCATCGCGACGATCGCGCTGCCCCTGACCGTGATCGCGAGCATCTTCGGGATGAACGTCCTCTTCCCGGGCGAAGGGACGCGGCACGCGTTCTGGGTCATCATGGCGGTGATGGCCGCCGCCCTCTTCGGGATGGTCGGGATCTTCCGCTGGAAGCGCTGGCTCTGAGGGGCCGGGCGCGCGGCCGAGGCCCCCGCCGCATCGGGGCCTGGCCGTCGGCGTGGAGGGCACGCGTTAGAGGAGGATGCGAAGGGCCGTTTCCGGCGAGCAGCCGCGCCGCGTGAGGTCGGCCGCTTGGTGGAGGTCGACCTCGACGTGCGAGGCGAGGACGAGCGCCGAGCCGACGTCGTAGCCCGCTCGGACGAGCTCCTCGAAGCGCCAGCGAAGGATCGCCTCGGCTTCGGTCTCGTCGATCAGCTCGAACTGGGCCGCAGTCATGACCGCCTCCCTCGTCGCTTCGGTTCGCAGCTCACAGTTCACCCTGATCGGCGTCCGGCGGCGCTTGCTTGAGGTCCAGGTATGCCGGGCCGAAGGTCCGGTTGCGGGGTACGCACGTCCCTCGGTCGAGGGAGCGTCACGGGAACCGCGTGTCGACCTGCCGCGTCGGGGCCCATGAGACCTCGCACGCGCCCCACATGCCTCGCCGCGCCGCGCGTGCGTCTCGTGCGGCGGCGAGCAAGCGGGAGGCGTACCGTCCGCGCTCCCCGTGGTAGAAGTACGGCGTCGCCGCGCCACGGCGTACGAGCTCGACGTTGACGTTCAGCGCGCCGGAGCGCACGTACCGCAAGAGCCGACCGAAGCGGTCGACGCGATCGAGCGCCGGGTCGGACTCGAGAACGACCTCCGCACCGACCGGCGTGAGGCGCGCGAGCGCGCGGGCGGCGGCGCCCGCGTAGCACTCGCTGCCCGCCTCGGGCGCGTCCACCTGGAGGAGCCGCACGCGCTCGCCGCCTTGGACGACGAGCGTGTCGCCGTCGACGATCCGCGCGACGCGGCGGGTCTCCTGCGAGACAGTGAGGGACGCCTCGGCGCAGCCCGTGAGCGCGACGAGCGCGACGAGCGTGGCCGCGAGCCGGAGCCGACAGCGGTCGATCAGGAGGCCCGGAGCGCTCCGACGGAGGTCACTATCCCGGGTGCCGCGAATATCGCCGCGCGAGTGTAGAGGGCGCGCACCGCACCTGCAACTGCGGTAGAACCCGACCATGACCAAGCCGCTGTGGGCGCCCTGGCGCCTCGAGTACGTCCAGCAGGCCGGCGACGGGGACGGGTGCGTCTTCTGCGCCGAGGCGGAGGGAGCTCTCGGAGCGACGGAGACCCTCCTCGTCCACCGGGGCGAGAAGGCCGCGGTTCTCCTCAACAAGTACCCGTACTCCTCGGGGCACGTGATGGTCGCTCCGACACGGCACGTCGGGACGCTCGCCGGACTCGCGGATGCAGAGGCGCTCGAGATCCATCGGCTCGCCGTCGCTGCTATGGACGCGCTCGCGCGAACGTACGCCCCCGACGGGTTCAACCTGGGCTGGAACCTGGGGCGCCCGGCCGGCGCGGGGATCGACGACCACGTCCACCTGCACGTCGTCCCCCGCTGGTCCGGCGACACGAACTTCATGCCCGTGCTCGCAGACGTGAAGGTGCTCCCCGAGCACCTCCTCGCCACGCGCGAGCGGCTGCGAGAGGCCTGGTCTACGGTCTGAGCGAGGCGAGCCGCTTCCAGGCGCGAGCGGGCGTCGTCTGCCAGTCGTAGAGGCTCACGCCGATGATGCCGCCGTCGTCGCGTACGGCCTCGACGAAGCCCGCGAGCTCCGCGGGCCCGAGGCGGTCGGCGACGCCGCCGACGACGTGGATCGGGAGCTCGGGGTCGCCCGTGTACTCGCGGAGCAGCCTGAGCGACCGCGTGACGTACCCGTACGTCGCGTCGAAGCCCCGGAGCGCACCGCCCGTGTACACCATCGGCGCGATCGCATCGGACGAGGCGGCGAGCGCCTGCCACGGGTAGCGCGGCCACGCCGTCGGGCGCCGCTCGAGCCCGCGCGGGTTCAAGGGGACGATCGCGAGCGGGACCTCGCCCGCCGCGCGCCGGACGCGTTGCGTGAGCGCGACGGCGCGCCGTGAGCGGAGCCCGACGTTCGCGAGCGTCGTCGCCTCGATGTCGAGCGCGATGCCGTCGAGCGCCTCGCCCTTCGGTGTCCGGAACGCGAGCATCGCGAGCGCCCGCCGGACGTCGAGGGCCGGCCGGACGTGGCCGGGGAGGTACCAGCCGACGACCCGTAGACCTCGGGCGTGGAGCGCCTCCACGAACCGGCCGAGTCGCAGGGGATCGACGACGTCGACCGACGCGCCGTAGTTCGCGGTCTCGACCCAGACGACCCGCACGCCCCGAGCGGCGATCCGTGCAGCCGTCGCCTCGGGAGCCGCGTACACGGGGCGGTCGTAGATGTCCACCCACGTCCCGAGACCGGAGAAGACGGAGGCGTCGGCGCCCCTCGCCGCAGGCACCGACGAGGAGGCGCACGCGAGGACAAGCCCGAGGGAGAGAGCGGCGAGCGCGATGCGCATCTGGACGGACTCTACGCGTCTCCAAAAGCACGCTCGGCTCCGAGCTAGAATCGGGGCCAGCGCGGACGTAGCTCAGTTGGTAGAGCACTGGCTTCCCAAGCCAGGTGTCGCGGGTTCGAGCCCCGTCGTCCGCTTCACGAAGCGCCTGGCCGATCGGGGGTCTCGCCCTTTCCGCTCCGAGCTCCGGCATCGTGAGGCGCTGTCCGAGACGTCGAGGGCCGAGCCCAGCACCGGCCACTCGCTGCAACCTCGGACCGCAGACGCCGACATCCGCCGTCTGCGGCACGCTACCGAGGTGCTCGAGGACGAGCCGCCATGATCGTGCCCATCGGCACCTCTCTGTGGACGTGGCTCGGGCTCGCCGCAGGCGCGCTCGTCCTGCTCAACGTCCTCCTCGTCGTCGTCCTCGCGCTCCTCGCACGCTCGCAGGCGAACGACGACGAGCGCGCGTGAATCAGCGGGCGAGCGAGGCCAGCGGGAGTGCACCCTCGAGGAGCGCGCGGCCGACGATCGCGCCCGCGCAGCCAACCGCCGCGACCGCCTCGAGGTCGCTGCTCGAGCGGATCCCGCCCGCTGCGAGCACGGGCGCGTCGGATCGTCGTACCACCTCGGCGAGCAGCGCGAGATCCGGCCCCGCGAGGGTTCCGTCGCGCTCGACCGCGGAGCAGAGAAGCCGCGGGGCTCGCGCCGCCGCGCACCGCTCGAGCGCCTCGGCGACCGTCAGCCCAGCGTCCTCCGTCCACCCCCGCGCGACGACGCGCCCGCCGCGGACGTCGATGGCCACGACGAGCCGCTCGCCGAGCGCCTCGACGTAGCGCTCGACTCCGTCGGCCGTCTCCCACGCGGCCGTTCCGACGACGACGCGCTCGGCCCCGGCAGCGACGAGCGCGCGTGCGTCTTCCGGCGCGCGCACCCCGCCCGAAGCCTGAACCGCGGCCGGCGCAGCCGCACGGGCGAGGTCGGCGATGACCTCGGGCCGGCAGCGCCCGTCCCGTGCTCCAGCGAGGTCGACGACGTGGATCGTCCGCGCTCCTGCAGCGACGAACCGCCGCGCGAGCGAGCGCGGATCGCTCTCGCGCGCGACGACCCGGTCGAACGCGCCCTGCTCGAGCCGAACCGCCTCGTCGCCGAGCAGGTCGATTGCGGGGACGACCTCGAAGCCGGTTCGGACCTCGTCTCCGTACTTGCGTGTTACCATGCTAATACGGTACTGTAGACCACGACATGGCGAGCGAGCCCCGACACGAATGGCAGACGAGCGCGACAACCGAGCTTATGGAGGCGATCCTCTCGCTCGAGACGACGGACGAGCTGGCGCGCTTCCTGCGCGACCTCTGCACGCTCGGAGAGCTCGAGGCGATGACGCATCGGTGGGAGGTGGCGCAGCTCCTGGACGAGGGGCTTCCCTACCACGAGGTGGCACGGCGGACGGGAGCATCGACGACGACGGTGACGCGCGTGGCGCAGTGGCTGCGCCGTGGCGAGGGCGGGTACCGGCTGGCGCTCGACCGGCGGCGGGCGCGCTCGGCGCCGAGCGCCTGAGGATCGCCGTTCCCGCCTCGGGTCGCCTGCGCGATCCGGCCGTCGCGCTGCTCGAGGACGCCGGCCTCGGTCCTGAGCGTCCGGGCGACCGCGCGCTCGCCTTCCCCTGCCGGAACGCTCCGGTCGACGTCCTCCTCGTGCGCGCCGCCGACATCCCCGAGTACGTCCAGGACGGCGTCGTCGACTGCGGGATCACCGGGCTCGACCTCGTCCACGAGCGCGGCGCCGCCGTCTCCGAGCTCCTGCGGCTCGGGTTCGGCTCCTGCCGGCTCGAGGCCGCGGTCCCGACCGAGTCCTCCATCGACGCGCTCGACGGCCTCCAGGGTCTCCGCATCGCCACGGTCTTCCCTCGGCTCACACGCCGACTGCTCGCGGAGCGCGGCATCTCGGTCGAGGTCGTCGAGGTCACGGGCGCGGTCGAGGTCACGCCTCGTCTCGGGCTCGCAGACGCCATCGTCGACCTCGTCTCGAGCGGGAGCACGCTCCGGACGAACGGTCTGCGCTCGGTCGGCGTCCTCCTCTCCTCCGAGGCGGTGCTCGTCGGCCGCGCCGACGGCGACGGCCGTGCGGACACCCTCGCTCGCATCCTGCGCAGCGTCGTCGACGCGCGCGCGACGCGCTACCTCATGCTCAACGCGCCGGAGTCGGCGCTCGAGGAGATCTGCGCGCTCGTTCCCGGCTCGCGCGCGCCGAGCGTCCTCCCCCTCGCCGAGCCCGGCATGGTCGCCGTGCACGCGCTCGTGCCGGCCGGAGATGTCTGGAGCGTGCTCCCTGCGCTCGAGGCGGCCGGCGGCTCCTCCATCCTCCTCCTCCCCGTCGAGCGGATGCTCGCGTGAGTGACGTCGCCCGCATCGTCGAGGACGTCCGCCGACGCGGCGACGCCGCCCTCCTCGAGTGGGCGCGCCGGCTGGATGGGGTCGAGCCGACCCGGGCGCAGGCCGCCGGCGAGGTTCCGAAGGAGGCGATCCTCGCGCTCGCCGACCGGGTCGAGCGCTGGCACGCCGCGCAGCGCCCCGTCGACGTCGAGCTCGAGATCGAGCCGGGCGTGCGCCTCGAGCGGCGGTGGGTGCCCCTGCGCTCCGTCGGGATCTACGTCCCGCGCGGTCTCGTCTCGACCCTGGTCATGTGCGCGGTGCCGGCCCGGGTCGCAGGCGTCGAGCGGATCGTCGTCTGCACGCCGCCGAGCGGCGCCGAGACGGTCGCCGCCGCCGCGACCCTCCTCGACATCGAGGAGGTGTGGGCGCTCGGCGGCCCTCAGGCGATCGCCGCGCTCGCCTACGGGACCGAGTCGATCGCAGCGGTCGACAAGATCGTCGGTCCCGGGAGCGCGTACGTGAACGAGGCGAAGCTCCTCGTCTCGCGCGACGTCGCGATCGACCTTCCGGCGGGCCCCTCGGAGGTGCTCGTCGTCGCGGGCGCAGACGCCGACGAGCACGTCGCCGAGCTCGAGCTCGCCGCACAGGCCGAACACGGGCAAGACAGCGTCTGTCGGCTCGTGCGCGCGGACGGCGACCTCGGGCCCGTCCTCGCGGAGATCGAGCAGACGGCGCCCGAGCACCTCGTCCTCCTCGGGGAAGGCCCGGAGTCCCTGGCAGACCGCGTCCGCAACGCCGGCGCGGTCTTCGTCGGCTCCTGGTCACCGGTGGCTGCGGGCGACTACGCGACGGGCGGCAACCACGTCCTCCCGACGGGCGGCTGGGCGCGGGCGGTCGGTGGTCTCGGTCTGGAGACGTTCCTCAAGCCCGTCACCGTGCAGCGGCTCACGCAGGAAGGACTCGAGCGCCTCCTCCCCACAATCGAGGCGTTGGCTGCCGTCGAAGGCATGCCGGCGCACGCGGAGGCGGCTCGACGGTGAGACCGCTCCCCCCCTCCTTTGCCCCCTACCGATGGGCTCCCTCCACCGAGGAGCTCGCCCGCCGCACTGGGCTCGACCCGCTCGAGATCGTCCGCTTCGACGGGAACACGCGGCCCTGGCCACCGCCCGCCGCTCGCCCGGGCACGATCGCAGGCGCGCTCGCAGACGTGAACAGCTACGCGCACGGAGGGCACATCGAGCTCACGCATGCGCTCGCGCGACATACCGGACTGGCGCCCGAGAACATCGTCCTCGGCGCCGGGGCCGACGACCTCATCCTCCTCTGCGCCCGCGCCTTCGCCGGTCCCGGCGATCGCGTGCGGGTCGTGGGCGAGCCGACCTACCCCCTGTACCGCATTGCCGCGGGGCTCGCCGGCGCCGACGTCCGGGACGAGAGTCCGACGGTCACGTTCTGCTGCCGGCCGAACAACCCGACGGGTGAGCTCGGGCCGGTGCCCGAGGATCGCCCGCTCGTCGTCGACGAGGCGTACGGGGAGTACGCGGGTGAGACGCTCGTTCCGCTCGTCGAGGAGGAGGAGATCGTCGTCATCCGGACCTTCTCGAAGGCATTCGGCCTCGCGGGCGCCAGAGTCGGGTACGCGCTCGCCTCACGGGAGATCGCCGCCGAGCTCACTCTCCGGCAGTCGCCGCTCGCCGTCTCCACCCTCTCCGCCGCGCTCGCCCTCGCCGCGCTCGCCGACCCTCCCGACCTCACCGAGGAGATCGCGGAGCGAGAGCGGCTCGCCGAGGCCCTCCGCGCGCTCGGCCTCTCGCCTCTCCCCTCGTGCGGGAACTTCCTCTACGTTCCCGTCGCAGAGCCGGAGGCGCTCGCCGAGCAGCTGCTCCGGCACGGGATCGTCGTCCGGCTCTTCCCCGAGGCGATCCGGATCACCGTGCGCGATCGCGAGGACGACGACCTCCTGCTCGAGGCGCTCGCGCGCGCGCTCGATCGGCCTGCCCCCGTCGCCGCAGCCGGAGGACGGCGTGTCCGTCACCTCCGCGCGACGGCGGAGACCGCGCTGCGCGTGCGGCTCGCGCTCGACGGCGCCGGGCGTGTCCGGGTCGCGACCGGGGCCGGCCTCTACGACCACCTCCTCGAGCAACTCGCCTTCCACGCCGGCCTCGACCTCGTCCTCGAGGGAGCCGGCGACCTCGAGACAGGCGACCACCACACCGCCGAGGACGCGGCGCTCGCGCTCGGCCAGGCGCTCGACCGCGCGCTCGGCGACCGGCGGGGGATCGCGCGCTACGGCGAGGCGGCGGTGCCCATGGACGACGCGCTCGCGCGCGCGACGATCGACCTCGGCGGACGGCCCTGGAGCGAGCTCTCCCTCGCGCTCGACCCCGGCCTCGCCGAGCACGTCCTGGGCAGCTTCGCCCAGGCCGCGCGCGCCGGACTCCACGTCGAGTCGAGCGGACGCGACCCCCACCACGTCGCCGAGGCGGCCTTCAAGGCGGTCGGTCGCGCGCTCAGGGCCGCGGTTCGGCCCGAGGGCGTCGGCGTCCCCTCGACGAAGGGGATCCTGTGAAGGTCGCGGTCTGCGACTACGGAGCCGGCAACGTGCGCTCGGTGCTCGCTGCCTTCCGGCGGCTCGGGGTCGACGTGGCCTCCACGCGCGAGCCCGCCGACGTGCTCGGCGCCGACCTCGCGGTGCTCCCGGGAGTCGGGTCCGCCGCGAGCGCGCTCGCAGGGCTCTGCGCCGCCGGGCTCGACGAGGCGCTCAGGCAGCGGGTCGAGGCCGGCGGGCCTACCCTCGGCATCTGCCTCGGCCTCCAGCTCGCGCTCGAGGAGACGGAGGAGGACGGCGGCGTGCGCGGGCTCGGCCTCCTTCCCGGACGCGCCGTCCGGCTCCGCTCGGGTCGGGTCCCTCGCATCGGCTGGGCGCGTGTCGAGCCCGGCGGCGACGCCTTCTACTTCGCCCACTCGTACGCGGCCGAGACGGAGGCGGCGACCGCCACGTCCGAGGGCGTCGTAGCGATCGCGCGCGCCGGGAGCTTCCTCGGCGTCCAGTTCCACCCCGAGAAGAGCGGCCCCGCGGGAGCGCGCTTCCTGGAGCAGTGCCTCTCCCGCGCCTGATTCCGTGCCTCGACGTCGCGGGCGGCCGCGTCGTCAAGGGCGTTCGCTTCCAGGGCCTCCGCGAGGTCGGCGACCCGGTCGAGCTCGGAGGCGCCTACTCCGATGCGGGCGCCGACGAGCTCGTCTACCTCGACGTCGCCGCCACGGTGGAGGAGCGTCCGCTCCTCGCGGAGCTCGTCGCCCGCGTCGCCGACGCCCTCGCGATCCCGTTCACCGTCGGGGGCGGCGTGCGCTCGCTCGCCGACGCGGAGGCGCTCCTGCGCGCGGGGGCGGACAAGATCGCCGTCAACAGCGCGGCTCTCCAGCGACCGGAGCTGATCGGCGAGCTCGCCTCCCTCCTCGGCTCCCAGGCGGTGGTCGTCGCGATCGACGCCGCCGGTGGACAGGTCTTCTCCCGCGCGGGCACGACGCCCACCGGACGGGACGCCGTCTCCTGGGCGCGCGAGGCGGAGAGCCGAGGCGCCGGTGAGATCCTGCTCACCTCCATCGACGCCGACGGGACCCGCGCGGGCTACGACCTCGAGCTCACCCGGGCCGTCGCGGACGCCGTCTCGATCCCGGTCATCGCCTCGGGGGGCGCGGGCACGGCGACCCACGTCGCCGAGGCGCTCGAGATCGCCCAGGCCGCGCTCCTCGCCTCCATCGTCCACGAGGATCCGGAGCGGCTGCGCTCGCTCCGAGCCGAGCTCCGCGGCCTCGGGGTGCCGCTGCGCGATGCAGCCTGACCTGCGGGCTGCGATCGTCCAGGACGCGGCGAGCGGACGCGTGCTCATGCTCGCGTGGATGGACGACGACGCGCTCCGGCTCACGCGCGAGACCGGCGAGGCGCACTTCTTCAGCCGTTCCCGGAAGCGCCTCTGGCGGAAGGGCGAGACGTCGGGAAACACGCTCGCGGTGGAGGAGCTGCGCGAGGACTGCGACGGCGACGCGATCCTCGTGCGCGTGCGACCGGCCGGGCCGGCGTGCCACACGGGCGCGGTCTCCTGCTTCGCGCCGTGGCTCTGGCGAACGGTGGCCGAGCGCGCCGCGACGCGCCCCGCCGGCTCGTACGTCGCCTCGCTGCTCGAAGCGGGAGTCGAGGCGGCGGCGCGGAAGGTCGGCGAGGAGGCTCTCGAAGTCGCGCTCGCCGCCGTCGGGGAAGACGACGAGCGCCTCGTCTCCGAGATCGCCGACCTCTGGTTCCACACGTACGTCCTGCTCGCGGCACGCGGCCTCGACCCCGCCGCGGTCGAAGACGAGCTGCGGCGCCGCAGCGGCTGACGCCTCGCCGCGGTCGGCTCGGACCCGAAGGCTCAGGAGACGAGCGCGAGCGCGGCCTGCTCGATCTCGTCCTCGGAGACGAGGACGAGCGCGGCAGCGTCCCCGAGCGGCACGAACGAGTCCTTGCTCGCGACCCGCGCCATCCGCCCCGCGAAGCCGGTATCGACGAGCGCTGCGAGGATCCCCTCCGAGACGCCACCCGTCCGACGCGTCTCGTCGACGACGAGCACGCGGCCCGTGGCCTCGGCCTCGCGGAGCACGTCCTCGACGGGGAGCGGTGCGAGCCAGCGCAGGTCGACGACCCGCGGGTGGATGCCGCGCGCCGCGAGCCTGCGCGCAACGCGCAGCGAGAGACGGAGGCCGTTCGCCCAGGTAACGATCGTGAGGTCGCGCCCCTCGAAGTACGTCGCCGCCGATCCGATCGGAAGGTGCTCGGGACGAAGCGGCGCGACCCAGCCCTCGTCGCCCTCCTCGAGGAGGTCGCGCGTGTGGTAGAGCGCGATCGGCTCGAGGAAGACGCAGACGCTGCCGTCGACGCGGGCGGCGGCGACGCAGGTCGCGAGCATCGCGGCAGCATCGTCCGGCCGCGCGGGCGAGGCGATGACGAGGCCCGGGATGTCCCGGAGGACGCCAACCGCGTCGTCGTTGTGGAAGTGCCCGCCGAAGCCGCGCTGGTAGCCGTAGCCCGCAATGCGCACGACCATGCCGTTGCGGTACTGGCCCTGCGAGAAGAACTGCAGCGTCGCAGCCTCGCCGCGGAGTTGGTCTTCGGCGTTGTGGAGGTAGGCGAGGTACTGGATCTCGGGGATCGGGAGGAAGCCGCTCACGGCCGTCCCGAGCGCGAGCCCGAGGATGGAGGTCTCGTCGAGCAGCGTGTCGAACACACGCGCGGCGCCGAAGCGCGCATGGAGCCCGCGCGTGACGCCGTAGACGCCGCCCTTCACGGCGACGTCCTCCCCGAAGACGAGCGCCTCCGGAACCGCCTCGAGCGTCGCCGCGAGGGCGGCGTTCACGGCCTGAGCGAGGGTGAGCGGCTCGCCGGGCTCGAGCGCGACGGACTCCGCGGCCCGGCGAACCGCCGTCGGCGTCCGCGGCGCGAGGGGCGCCAGCACCTCCTCCGCCGTCGCGAGCTGGGGGTGCCCCACCGCCGCGAGCGCTTTCGCCCGCACCACCTCGCGCGCCGCGAGGTAGTCGGCGGCGAGCGACTCCCCGGTGTGCCTGCCGGAGGAGACGAGCCAGCGGGCGGTGCCGAGGAGGGGATCGCGGGCGTAGTCGGCGCGGATCGCCTGCGGCGTGCGGTAGGCGATCTCCGCATCCGCTCCCGCGTGGCTCAGGTAGCGCACGGTGCGGAGATGGAGCACGGCCGGGCGTCGCTCCTCGCGGACGACGCGCGCGAGCTCGCGGGCGGTCTCGAGGACGAGGGCGGGATCCGATCCGTCGGCCTGCGCGTAGCGGAGCTCCGGCCGTGCGCGGAGCGCACGCTCGACCCAGCCCTCGGGGGTGGGAACGCTGATGCCGAGCCCGTTGTCCTCGCAGACGAGGAGGAGCGGAAGCGGGAGTCGCTGGTAGACGACGTGGCAGGCGGTGTTGAGCGCCGCCTGGGCCGTCGCGTGGTTCACCGAGGCGTCGCCGAACGAGCACAGCACGATCGCGTCACTCGGCCACGCCGAGGCGATGCCGAGGCGAGCAGCGCGCTCGATCGCGAAGGCGATTCCCACCGCCCGCGGCAGGTGCGAGGCGATGGTCGAGGTCATGGGGATGATCGCGAGCTCTCGTCGTCCGAAGACCTTGTGGCGACCGCCTGCGATCGGCTCGTCTGCGGCCGCAACGACGCCGAGGAGAATGTCGAGCACGCCGTCGATCCCCGCCCGCTCGGCGCGCGCGAGGTAGAAGGCCCCCGAGCGGTAGTGGAGGAGCGCGGGATCGTCGAGGCGCGTCGCGAAGGCGAGCGCAGCGTTCGCCTCGTGGCCCGCGGAGCCGATCGAGTAGAAGCTCCGGCCGTGCTCGGCGAGCCAGCGGGCGGCGTAGTCCGCCTGCCGACTCGCCACCTGGGCGCGCCACATGGCCTCCGCCTCGGGAGGAACCGGCTGCGGCTCGGGCGGCGGGGCGAGGGCGCGCAGGGACGCGAGGAGGTGCTCCTCGAGCGGGTCGAGGTCGGAGACGGGAGCGGACGACGTCATGCGGGCGAGGCGAGCCTCGCCCTACGCCGCGACCGGCTGCTCGAGCTCGGCGCTCCACTGCCCGGCGACCGCGAGCGAGTTCATGCGCGCCCGGTGGACGAACGCCGCCTGCGCCGCCTCCGCGTTCGACGGGTCGCCACCCCACGACGCGAGGGCCGAGGCCTGGAGCGCCCGTCCGTAGGAGAAGGAGAGCGTCCAGGGGCCGCCGACGCGGTTGATGGCGTTCAGGTTCTCCGTCGCCTCGAGCTCGGACTGGCCGCCGGAGAGGAAGACGATCCCGGGCACCGAGGCCGGAACGTGGTCGAGGAAGCAGCGGATCGTCTTCTCGGCGATTTCGGCCGCCGACGCATGCTCCGGACAACCCTTCCCCGAGATGACCATGTTCGGCTTGAGGAGCGTCCCTCGCAGGTCGACCTCGAAGCGGAAGAGCTGGTCGTAGACCGCGTGCAGCGTCTGCGCGGTCACCTCGTAGCAGCGATCGATCGTGTGGTCGCCGTCCATGAGGACCTCGGGCTCGACGATCGGGACGAGTCCCTGCTCCTGACAGAGCGCCGCGTAGCGGGCGAGCGCGTGGGCGTTCGCCTCGATGCAGGCGCTCGTGGGGATGCCCTCTCCGATCGTGATGACGGCGCGCCACTTCGCGAAGCGGGCGCCCAGGCTCCGGTACTCCTCGAGCCGCCCACGGAGGCCGTCGAGGCCCTCGGTCACCTTCTCGCCGGGGAAGCCGGCGAGGTCGTGCGCGCCCGTGTCGACCTTGATCCCCGGGATCACGCCCTTCGCGGCGAGAAGCTCGGGGAAGGGCGTCCCGTCGTCGGCGGACTGCCGGATCGTCTCGTCGTAGAGGATGACGCCGCCGATGTACTCCTCCATCCCGGGGGCGGAAAAGAGGAGGCCGCGGAAGGCGCGCCGGTTCTCGGGGGTCGACTCGACTCCGATGGAGTCGAGGCGCTTCGTCATCGTGCCTGTGCTCTCGTCCGCCGCGAGGATGCCCTTGTGGTCGGCGACGATCGCGCGTGCGGTCTCGTGCAGCTCGGTGGACGACATCAACGTGCTCCTTTCAGCAGGCTCTGGATCTTCGTCAGGGGGTGGGAGGCGACGATGCGGCGCACGGTGCCCGAGCGCGAGCGCATGACGATCGACTCGGTCTCGACGCGGTCGCCGACGACGCGCACGCCGCGGAGGAGCGACCCGCCGGTCACGCCGGTCGCCGCGACGAAGACGTCGTCGCCTCGGACGAGGTCGTCGTGGGTGAGCACGGCGTCGACGTCGTAGCCGGCCTCGACGAGCCGGCGGCGCTCGTCGTCGTTCCGAGGCCAGAGCTTCCCCTGCATCGCGCCGCCCAGGCACTTGATCGCGGCCGCCGAGATGACACCCTCCGGGGTTCCGCCGATGCCCATGAGCAGATCCACACCGGTGCCGGGCTGCGCGGCGGCGATGGAAGGCGCGACGTCCCCGTCGCGGATGAGGTTGACGCGCGCGCCGGCCTCGCGGAGCTCGGCGATGAGGGCCTCGTGACGATCGCGCTCCAGGACGACGACGGTGAGGTCGTTGACGTCGACGCGCTTCGCTTCCGCTACCCGCTCGAGGTTCTCGGTCGGCGAAGCCTCGATGTCGATCGCGTCGGCCGCGTCGGGACCGACCGCGATCTTGTCCATGTAGAGAGCGGCTCCGGGGAAGAACATCGTCCCCCGCTCCGAGACGGCGATGACCGAGATAGCGCCGGGCATGCCGTAGGCCGTCAGGCGCGTCCCCTCGAGCGGGTCGACGGCGACGTCGACCTCCGGACCGGTGCCGTCGCCTACCTCCTCGCCGTTGTAGAGCATCGGCGCCTCGTCCTTCTCCCCCTCCCCGATCACGACGACGCCGCGCATCGACACCGTGTCGAGCAGCAAGCGCATGGCGTCGACGGCGGCCTGGTCGGCGGCGACCTTGTCTCCGCGCCCGATCCAACGGGCGGCGAACGTCGCGGCCGACTCGGTCACGCGGACGAGCTCGAGCGCGAGGTTGCGATCGGGAGTGGAGCGATCGGCGTCCCCCACGGCCCTCATGCTAACGCGCTTCGAGCCGCGGTTCCGGGCTCGTGACAGGCTGTCACATGCGTTCGGGCGCTTCGACCCCGATCAGGTCGAGCGCCCGTGCGACGACGGACTGGGTCGCCGAGCAGAGGACGAGGCGGAACGCGCGCTGCTCGGACTCGAGCACGCGATGGTGGTGGTAGAAGCGGTGGAAGTCGTCGGCGACGCGGATCGCGTACGTCGGGAGCGCGTGCGGCGCGCGGCGCTCGGTCGCCTCCGCCACGAGCGAGGGGAACTCGAGCAGGCGCTTGACGAGCTCGCGCTCCTCGGCCGCGAGCGAGGCGGCGGGCTTGGGGTCAGGTCCCGAGGTGTTGCGCGGGGTCGTTGGGGTCAGGTCCCGAGTGTTGCGCATGAAGCGCAACACTCGGGACCTGACCCCAGGCGTTGCGCTGACCCCGGGCGTTGCGCAGGATCCCCGCGATGCGCGCGTGGGCGTACTGCACGTAGTAGACCGGGTTCTTCTGGGTGCGCTCGGCCGCGAGGTCGACGTCGATCTCGATCGTCTGGTCATGACCCCTCGAGACGAGGTACCAGCGCGCCGCGTCGACGCCGATCGCATCCACGAGCTCGTCGAGGAAGACGACGTCGCCACGCCGCTTCGACATTCGCTTCGCCTCCCCGCCTTCGACGAGGTGGACGAGCTGGTAGATGAGAACCTCCACGCACTCGCGCGGATGCCCGAGCATCTCGGCAAGCGCCTGGAGACGCGCGACGTAGCCGTGGTGATCCGCGCCGAGCACGTAGATGAGCCGGTCGAGCCCCTTCGCGAGCTTCCGGCGGATGTACGCGGCGTCCGCGGCGAAGTACGTGGGCGTCCCGTCCGAGCGGACGAGCACGCGATCCTTCTCGTCGCCGTGGGCGCTCGTCCGCGCCCAGAGCGCCCCGTCGGCCTCGTACGTGTCGAGGAGCGCGATCGCCTCGGGGATCTCCGCCTCGATCTCGCTCTGGCGCGCCCAGCTGTCGAAGTGGATGCGGAAGCGCTCGAGCGACGCCTCGATCCGCTCGAGCATCGCCGGGAGAGGATCGCCCGGCGACGCGGCCAGTTCCTCGATGTACGACCCCCGGTAGCCGTCCTCGGGCGGCTCCTCCCCGCGCCGAACCGCCTCGACCGAGGCGAGGAAGCGCTCGATCTGGGCTCCCGCATCGTTGTAGTAGTACTCGCGCTCCACCTCGTGTCCCGCGAACTCGAGGAGCCGGGCGACGGAGTCGCCGTAGGCTCCGTTGCGGGCGCTCGCGACGGTGAGCGGGCCGGTCGGGTTCGCGGAGACCATCTCCACCTGCACCCGCTCGGGGCGCGCCGCCGAGCCGGAGCCGAAGCTCCTCCCCGCCGTCGCGACTTCGTGCGCCGCAGCGGCGAGCCATGCGTCGGAGACGCGCAGGTTGACGAAGCCCGGCCCGGCGACCTCCGCGCTCTCGACGAGACCCGCCTCCACGGCCTCGCGGGCGATGCGCTCGGCGATGGTGCGGGGTGGGCGCTTCTCGACCGCCGCGAGCTTCAACGCGATGCTCGTCGCGTAGTCGCCGTGCGCGGGGTCCGACGGTCGCTCGAGCGCGACCGGAGTCCCCACAAACTCCGCGAGGGCGCCTTCGAGCCGCGAAACGGGATCCGAGCCTGCCACGGCGCAATCGTAGGCGTCGGCCGGCGCGGCTCGATGGAGATCAGGTGAGGCTGCGAGCCGACAGCTCGGCGGAGACGGGCACGACGACGCCGTCGCGCTGGAGGGAGGCCTGCACCTCTTCACGCGCCTTGTAGATCCGCCATTTCACGGTCGCGAGCGTGATCTCGAGCGTCTCGGCGATCTCCGAGTAGGAGAGGCCGACGACGTCGCGCAGGAGGAGGGCCATCTTCAGGTCCGGGTTCAGGCCCTCGACGGCGCGCCACACGGCGTCGATCGTCTCCGAGCGCTCGGCCGGCGCGTCGACGACCTCGAGCGGAGGGATGTCGTCGAGGCAGACCACGGCGCGCGGCCTGCGCTCGAGCGCCCTCAGCTCGTCGAGCACGCGGTTCTTCGCCACCTGGAAGAGCCACGTCGTGAAGCGCGAGCGGAGCGAGAAGCCGGGCAGCCCCTGGAAGACACGGAGGAACACCTCTTGCGTGAGGTCCTCCGCGAGCGCGCGATCTCCGATCAGCCGCAGGACGTAGTTGAAGACCGGCTGCTCGTACGTGCGGACGATGATCGAGAAGGCCCGCTCGTCGCCCCGTTGGGCCTTGCGGAGAACGCCGGGGTCGGGCTGCGGCAGCGACATGGACGCGGCGAGTATAGAACCGGCCCCGTAAGCGAGATGTTCGGGCGCCGTTACTTCCGCATTGCGAGCGGAGCCCCAGTCATGTCAGCCGGGATGTCGAGGCCCAGGAGGTCGAGCACGGTCGGCGCGAGGTCGGCGAGCTCGCCCCCCTCGCGGAGCGAGAGGCCCTCGCGCGTCACGACGAGCGGGACCGGGCTCGTCGTGTGGGCCGTGTGCGGGCTCACGCCGTCCGGCTCGAGCATGACCTCAGCGTTGCCGTGGTCGGCGGTGACGAGGCAGACGCCGCCGAGAGCATGGACGGCGTCGACGACCTGTCCGAGGCAACGGTCGACCGTCTCCACGGCCGCAACGACGGCGGGGATCGAGCCTGTGTGACCGACCATGTCCGGGTTCGCGAAGTTCACGACGCAGAACCCGTACCCGTTCGGGAGCTCCTCGCAGACTCGCGTCGCGAGCTCGGGCGCCGCCATCTCGGGCTTCAGGTCGTAGCTCGGCACGTCCCGCGGCGAGGGGACGAGGATCCGCGTCTCCCCCTCCCACTCGCGCTCCTCGCCCCCGTTCAGGAAGTAGGTGACGTGCGCGTACTTCTCCGTCTCGGCCGCGTGGAGCTGGCGGATCCCGGCGCGGGAGAGCACCTCCGCGAGCGTGTTTGCGAGCGCCTCGTCGTCGAACGCCACCGGGAACGGGAAGTCGTCGCGATAGCGGGTCATCGTCGTGAGGTCGGCGCCGAGCTCGAGGAGCCGCTGGGAGAGCTGTCGGGCGCGGTCGGGACGGAAGTTGAAGAAGATGGCCGCATCTCGTCGCACGTCGAGCCGCGGGCGCCCGGCGAGGACGACGGGCTCGATGAACTCGTCCGTGACACCCTCCGCGTAGCTCGCCCGAACCGCCTCGACAGGGTCGTCGGCGACGCGACCCACCCCCTCCACGATGGCCGCGAGCGCCCGGTTGGTGCGCTCCCAGCGACCGTCCCGATCCATCGCGTAGTAGCGACCGCAGACGGTCGCGACTCGCGTCGCCGGGAGCTCGGCGAGATCAGAGACGGCGGCGCGTGGGGAGACGTCGCGTCCATCGGTGAACGCGTGGATCCACGTGCGCTCGAGCATCCCCTCCCGCCGGGCGAGCTCGAGCAGCGCGCACAGGTGATCGAGGTGGGAGTGGACTCCTCCGCAGGAGACGAGGCCGAGCAGGTGCACGTCGCCTCCGCGCTCGCGCGCGCGGCGAAACGCGCCGACGAGCGCCTCGTTGGCGAAGAACGAGCCGTCCTCGATCGACCTCGTCACACGAACGAGGTCCTGGTAGCGCACGCGCCCGGCACCGATCGTCAGGTGGCCGACCTCGGAGTTTCCCATCTGGCCTTCCGGGAGCCCGACGGCCTCGCCCGACGCGCGCAGCGTCGTATGCGGGAAGCGAGCCCAGAGCCCGTCGAACACGGGCGTCTCCGCGAGCGCGACGGCGTTTCCGGGGCCGGGCGGCGCGCACCCCCAGCCGTCGAGGATGACGAGGGCGACCGGCTTCACGCGGCGGCTGCGGCCTCGACGGCGGCGGCGCAGATCGCCTCGAACGAGTGCTGCTCGAGCGAGGCGCCGCCGACGAGGGCGCCGTCGACGTCGGGCTGGGCGAGGAGGACGGCGGCGTTCTCGGGCTTCACCGAGCCTCCGTACAGCACCGCCGACGGGTGCAGCGTCTTGATGAAGGCGTGGGCGTCCTGCGCGATCTCCGGGGTGGCGGTCTTGCCGGTGCCGATCGCCCACACCGGCTCGTAGGCGATGACGAGCCGCTCGTGGCGCGGGAGCGACGCCACCTGTCGCTCGAGCACGGCGTACGTCTCGCCGGCCTCGCGCTCCTCCTCGGACTCGCCCACGCAGGCGATCACGGAGAGGCCCGCCTCGAGCGCGCCCTCGGCGCGTCGCCGCACCCACTCGTCGGTCTCGCCGAAGTACTGGCGACGCTCGGAATGGCCGACGATCGCACCCTCGACGCCGAGCTCGAGCAGCATCGAGGGAGAGACCTCGCCGGTATACGCCCCTTCGAGCTCCCAGTGCACGTTCTGCGCGTAGACGCGGATGGCACTCCCCTCGCCGAGCCCCTCGAGCGTGGCCTGGAGCGACGCGAAGGGCGGGCAGACGACGACGTCGACGCCCGGGGTGCGCTCGCCGAGGTGCCGGATCTGGGCCGCGAAGCGGCGTGCCTCATGCGCTCCCTTGTACATCTTCCAGTTCCCGGCGATCAGCACCCGGCCGATCTTAGTGCGACCCCGGGCGGTACGATCGCGCACCGTGGCCCCTGCGCGCTGGCTGCGGCGCTTCCGCGCTCCCGTCTCGCTTTTGCCCGAGTGGTCGCCGCACGCCCCCGATCGCGCCGTCTACGTCTCCACCGAGTCGGGCGTCTGGCAGGTGCACGCTTGGGACGTCCGAAGCGGCGAGCGCCGGCAGGTCACCGATCACCCGATCGGGGTCGTCGACGGGTTCCCGACGCTGCGCGGCGAGGGGGTCGTCTGGTTCCAGGACGAGACGGGAGCGGAGGCCGGGCGCTGGCTCGTCGCCCGCTTCGAGGGGGGCGACGAGGCACGACCGTTCCTCCCGGAGCTGCCCGTCGGGTGGAGCGAGGGGCTCGCGCAGGCGCCAGGGATCGTCGCTGCCGCGCTGAGCGGAGAGCACGGGTTCGCGATCCACGTCGCGCGCGACGGCGAGCCCGCCCGGGAGCTCCTGCGCGCCCCAGAGCCGCTCCGGATCGGAGGCGTCGACGAGGGCGGGTACCTCCGGGCCGGGCTCTCCGCCGACGGAAGGCTCCTCTGCCTCGAGCACGCGCTCCACGACGACCTCCTCCATCCGGGTCTCCGCGTCGTCGTCGCACGGACAGGAGAGACCGTCGCCGACCTCCGCGACGAGGGGCTCTCTGTGACGGCCCGCTGCTGGTCGCCGCGACACGGCGACGGGCGGATCGCGGTGAGCCACGAGCGCGAGGGCGAGGAGCGGCCCGCCCTCTGGGAGCCGGAGAGCGGACGCTTCCAGCCGCTGCCCATCGCATCGCCTGGGCCGGTCTGGGCGGCCGACTGGTGGCCCGATGCCTCGGCGCTCCTCCTCGTCGAGCTCCTCGACGGGCGCAACCGCCTCCTCCGCTACGACCTCGCGAGCGGCGAGACGAGCGAGCTCCCAAGCGAGCCCGGGGTGATCCTGAAGGCGCGCGTCCGCCCCGACGGGAGCGTCTGGTACCTGCACGAGCAGGGCCATCGGCCTCGCAGCGTCCTCGACGAGCGCGGGCGGGAGGTGCTCCCGCTCCGTGGCGCCGAGGAGCTCCCCGCGCGCCCGTACGTCTCCTGGCGCTTCCGCAACCCGCACGGGCAGGAGGTGCACGGCTTCTACGTCACCCCCGACGGGACGGGACCGTTCCCGGTGCTCATGCTCGTCCACGGTGGCCCCACCTCGCTCGACCTCGACCGCTGGCAGCCCGAGGTGCAGGCATACGTCGACGCCGGCTTCGTCGTCGGGATGGTGAACTACCGCGGATCGCTCGGCTACGGGCGCGCGTGGCGGGACGCCCTCGTCGGGAACATCGGAGGGCCCGAGCTCGAGGACGTGAACGCGGGGCTCGACGACCTCGTCGCCCGGGGAATCGCCGACCCGGAGCGGGCGGTCATCGCCGGGCACTCCTGGGGCGGGTACATCACGCTCCTCGAGCTCGGCCTGCATCCCGAGCGCTGGCGCTGCGGGGTCGCCGGCGTCCCTGTCGCCGACTACGTCGCCTCCTACGAGGACCTCTCACCGCTCCTGCAAGCGTACGACCGCGCCCTCCTCGGTGGGAAGACGCCGGCCGAGGTCCCGGAGCTCATGCGCGAGCGGAACCCGATCGAGCACGTCGACCGCGTCGTCGCGCCCGTCCTCATCCTCGTCGGCCGGAACGACAGCCGCTGTCCGTACCGCCAGGTACTCCGCTACGTCGAGCGCCTGCGCGCGCGGGGGCATCCGCACGAGCTGTACGAGTTCGACGCCGGCCACGCCTCCTTCGACGTGGAAGAGCGCATCCGGCAGGTGGCCACGATCCTCGACTTCCTCGCCCGGCACGTCCCGGGCGTCCGCGTGCCCGACGCGTAGCGCTCAGGACGCGGGGATCGCGACGACCCCCGGGAGCTCCTTCCCCTCGAGGAACTCGAGCGACGCGCCGCCGCCCGTCGAGATCCAGGAGATGCGGCTCGCGAGGCCGAGCTCGGTCACGGCGCGTACCGAGTCGCCGCCGCCTACCACCGTGTACCCCTCCACCGAGGCGACCGCCTCCGCGACCGCCTTCGTCCCCTCCGCGAAGCGGGGCCACTCGAAGACGCCCATCGGCCCGTTCCAGAACACGGTGCGCGCGCGACGGATCTCGTGGGCAAACGCCTCCCGCGCCGCGGGGCCGATGTCGAGCCCCAGCCACGCGTCGGGAACGGCGTCGAAGGCCGTCACCCGGGTCTCGGCCTCCGGGTCGAACGCGGCCGCCGCGACGACGTCGGCGGGCAGGAGCGCTTCGTACGGAAGCGGGTTGCGCGCGCGGAGCTCCTCGGCCATCTTCCCTCCGACGAGCACGCGATCCGCCCTACCACCCAGGTGTCGGAGCACCCCGAGCTTGTCCTCGACCTTGGCTCCCCCCGCGACGAGCACGAACGGCCGCTCCACGTCCTCCTCGAGCAGTCGGCCGAGCATCTCGAGCTCGCGCTCGAGCAGCAGGCCCGCGTACGCCGGGAGGATGTGCGCGACGCCCTCGGTCGACGCATGTGCCCGGTGCGCGGAGCCGAACGCGTCGTTGACGTACAGGTCCCTCCCCTCCGCGAGGCGGCGCGCGGTCTCCGGGTCGTTGCGCGTCTCCCCGGGATCGAAGCGCGTGTTCTCGAGGACGCGCACGCGCGCGTCCGGGAGGAGCTCGTGCAGCCGCTCGGCCACCGGGGCCAGCGAGTACGCAGGGTCCGGCCCCTGCGGACGACCGAGGTGAGAGCAGACGACGACCTCGGCCGCATCGTGGTCGAGCAAGTAGCGAAGCGTCGGAAGCGAGGCGCGGATCCGCGTGTCGTCGGCGACCCGCCCGTTCTCGAGCGGCACGTTCAGGTCGGCGCGGACGAGGACGTGCTTGCCGGAGACGTTCGCCGCACGGACGGAGCGTGGCCGGTGCACGTCTCGGTTACGGGAGGAGCTTCCCGATCAGGTCGACGAGCCGACACGAGTAGCCCCACTCGTTGTCGTACCAGCCGAAGACCTTGACCTGCGTCCCGCGCGCCATCGTCAGGGGGCTGTCGAAGATGCACGAGTACCCGCTCCCGTTGATGTCGGTGGAGACGATCGGATCGGTCGAGTACTGGAGGATCCCGGCGAGCGGGCCCTCGGCGGCGGCACGGAAGGCCTCGTTCACCTCGTCCACGGTCACCGGACGTCCGACGGTCACGACGAGGTCGGTCAGCGAGCCGGTGGCGACGGGCGCACGGACGGCGACGCCGTCGACCTTCCCCGCGAGTTCCGGGAGGACGAGCCCGATCGCCTTCGCCGCGCCGGTCGAGGTGGGGATGAGGTTGATCGCGGCCGCCCGGGCGCGCCGGAGATCCTTGTGCGGGAAGTCGAGGATCACCTGGTCGTTCGTGTACGCGTGGATCGTCGTCATGAAGCCGCTCTCGATCCCCGCGAGCTCGTGCAGGACCTTCGCGAGCGGCGCGACGCAGTTCGTCGTGCAGGAGGCGTTCGAGACGATGTGGTGGCGCTCGGGGTCGTACTCGCCGTCGTTCACGCCGAGCACGACGGTGAGGTCGGGATCGGTCGCGGGCGCGGAGATGACGACCTTCTTCGCACCGGCGTCGAGGTGTCGCTGCGCTCCCTCGCGGTCCGTGAAGTAGCCCGTCGACTCGAGCACGACGTCGACCCCGAGCTCGCCCCAGGGCAGCGCCGCCGGGTCGCGCTCGGACAGCATCCGCACCTCCTCGCCGGCTGCGCGCAGCACGCCGTCCGCGAGCTCCACCTCGCCCGGGAAGGGGCCGAGGTTCGAGTCGTAGCGGAGCAGGTGCGCCATCGTCTTCGCGTCACCGAGGTCGTTGAGCGCCACGACCTCGAGGTCGGCGCCGAGCTCGTGCTGCGCGCGGAAGAAGTTCCGCCCGATCCTCCCGAAGCCGTTGATCCCTACGCGGATACCCATCGCCACGCTCCTTCTCCCGTCGCTTCCCGATCCGGGCCGAGTCTAACGAGGGCTCGAGCGCGAGCCGCCGATCCCCCGAGCTCGGTCAACCGGGCTCGGCGAGCGCGATGAGCCGGCGCAGGCGTCGGTGGACGGCCGCGCGGCTCGCCGGCGGATCCGTGCGCCGAGCGAGCTCGGAGAGGGAGGCGCTCGGGTGGCGTCGCCGCAGCGCGGCGGCCTCCCGGAGCGCGTCGGGCAGGTCGTCGAGGACGCCCTCGGCGCGCAGGCGCTCGATCGCCTCGAGCTGCTCCCGAGCCGCGACACTCGCCCGCACGAGGTTCGCGTGATCGGCGTTCGCGAGGCGGTTCGCGCGATCGCGCGTCGACGCGACGACGGCGCGCTCCTCGAGCGCGAGAACCGCGTCGGCGGCGCCGACGACAGAGAGGAACGACTCCACCGCGTCCCAGCTCTTCGCGTACGCGAGCGCGTGCGTGGGACGCTCGAGGGTCGAGAGTGCGATCCCGGTGCGGCGGGCGAGGTCGCGCACGACCTGCGCCCCCGCGATCGACGCCGTGCGCAACTCGAGGTGGGCCGAGCGTCGGATCGAGAGCGTTCCGCCCGCGAGGAACGCCCCCCGCAGGTATGCGGCCCGACAGCAACGCCGGGCGACGACGCTCTCCGGGGGCCGCTCCAGCGGCGCATGGCGCCGGTCGAGCACGCCCGAGGCGACGAGCGCCGCGAGGGCGTCGTCGTCTCCCGCGATGTGGAGCTGGTACCGCGTCTCCCGCTCGAAGGCCGAACGCCGGTACGTGCGGATCTCCGAGCGGACGGCCTCGTCGCGGAGGAGCGCGAAGGCCCGTCGCGCGGCCGCTCCGCTCCCGAGATCGAGGTGGAGCGCCCAGCGCCCCGCCGCGAGGAGGTGCAGGCTGCCGGCGCCATGGAAGAGACCGGACAGCTCCGCGCGCCGATCGCACTCGCGCTCCGGGGCGATGCGAGCGAGCTCCTCGCGCACGTCCTCCGACGAGATCACGCCGCGACGCCCTCGAGCGCGAGCAGACGGCGCTTCACGGCGACGCCCGCAGCTCCGTACCCGCCGATGCCGTTTGCAGCGACGACGCGGTGGCAGGGGACGACGAAGGCGAAGCGGTTCCCGGCGCAGAACGTTCCGGCCGCGCGGTGTGCTCCGGGACGGCCGGCGAGCGCTGCGAGCTCACCGTACGTGACGGTCTCGCCCCGTGGCACGGCGCGCAGCGCCGTCGTGAGGGCGCGCTGGAACGGCGTCGCGTCCTCGAGATCGAGCCGGACGTCGCGGAACCCGTCGTCCCCGCCTTCGAGGAACGCCCGCAGACGCTCCACGAGGTCGCGCGCAGCGCGCTCAGCGGGGCCGTCCGCGGCGCGCTCGCCGGCACAGCGCTGTCGCGACCTCGAGACGGAGTCGTCTCCCATCCGTGACGAGGCAGTCGCTATCGTGGACGTCGGGGGCCCACACACCCCCCGAGGGGGGCGCGACCGCGCTCCCCGCCGGCCCCCTGCACCGAGGTCGGCGCCCACCTCGGGCCTCCCCGACGGTGCTCCTTCCGCCGGCACGGGGTCGAACGTGAACCAGTGGGCGACGAGCGCGTCTCCACGCGTCCACAGCTCCCCCGTCCCCCAGCCCTCGACCCGGTAGCGCGTCTCGATCACGGGCACGTCGCGACTGTACTCTGCCTGCGGTTACTCGCGCGCACGCCGGCTCCGGCGCGGACACGTCGGCGGCACCCTAGAATCGGCGCATGAGCGCACCCGGGATCTTCAAGCCACCGCACCCCGTCAACGAGCCACCCAAGTCGTACGCTCCGGGCTCGCCGGAGCGGGCGGAGCTCAAGGAGCGCCTGCGCCGCATGGAGAGCGAGCGCATACGCATTCCACTCGTCATCGGTGGCAAGGACGTCGAGACGGGCGAGACGTTCGAGGCCGTCATGCCCCACCGCCGTACGCACGTCCTCGCCGACGTCGCCAAGGGCGGCCCCGAGCACGTCCAGCAGGCGATCGACGCCGCCCGCGAAGCGCACGCCGACTGGTCGCGGATGCCCTGGCACGAGCGCGCGTCGATCTTCCTCCGCGCCGCCGAGCTGCTCGCGGGCCCGTGGCGTTCGACGCTGAACGCCGCCACGATGCTCAATCAGTCGAAGACGATCCACCAGGCGGAGATCGACGCCGTCTGCGAGATGGTCGACTTCTGGCGGTACAACGTCGAGTTCCTCACCCGCATCTACGCGGAGCAGCCGTACTCCCCGACGGGCACCTGGAACCGGATGGAGTACCGTCCCCTCGAGGGGTTCGTCTTCGCCGTCAGCCCGTTCAACTTCACCTGCATCGGGGGGAACCTCTCCTCGACGCCGGCGCTCATGGGCAACACGGTCGTGTGGAAACCGGCATCGACGGCAGCGGTCTCCGCCTACTACCTCATGCGGCTCCTGCAGGCGGCGGGCCTCCCGGACGGGGTGATCAACCTCGTGTACGGATCCGGTGCGACGATCGGCGACGCCGCGCTCGCGAGCCCGGAGCTCGCCGGGATCCACTTCACCGGCTCCACCGCGGTGTTCAACGGGATGTGGGAGACGGTCGGTCGCAACATCGGTTCGTACCGCAACTACCCCCGCATCGTCGGCGAGACGGGCGGGAAGGACTTCATCCTCGTCCACCCGTCCGCCGACCCGGACGCGGTGACGACGGCCATCGTGCGCGGAGCGTTCGAGTACCAGGGGCAGAAGTGCTCGGCCGCCTCGCGACTATACGTCCCCTCGAACCTGTGGCCGACGATCCGCGAGCGCATCGTCGAAGACGTGTCGACGATCAAGATCGGCGACGTGAGCGACTTCGAGAACTTCATGGGCGCGGTCATCGACGCCGCGGCCTTCCGCACGCATGCGCAGGCGATCGAGGAGGCCCGCGCCGCCGGTGCCGAGATCCTGACGGGCGGGGAGGTCGACGACTCCGAGGGCTACTTCGTCTCCCCGACCGTGATCGCGACCGACGATCCCGGCTTCCGCTTGCTCCGTGACGAGCTCTTCGGCCCGATCCTGACCACGTACGTCTACGACGAGCGTCGGTGGGAGGACACGCTCGAGCTCGTCGACGAGACGGCGCCCTACGGCCTCACCGGCGCCGTCTTCGCGACCGACCGGCAGGCGATCGAGCAGGCCGAGAACGCGCTCCTCTACGCCGCCGGGAACTTCTACGTCAACGACAAGCCGACGGGCGCCGTCGTCGGCCAGCAGCCGTTCGGCGGCTCGCGTGCGAGCGGGACGAACGACAAGGCAGGCTCGATGTGGAACCTCATCCGCTGGGTGTCGCCGAGGACGGTGAAGGAGACGTTCCTCTCCCCGACGGACTACCGCTACCCGTACCTCGCCCCGGACGAGTAGGACGGCGCGGGCGAAGCGACCACTGACGCGACAATCCCGCAGATGCGGCCGCACCCGAGGCCGCGCCCGCGAAGGACGGTGCCGTGCTCGTTCGAATCCTCGATGCGACGGAGTCGTTCCTCGACCGACTCGGCTCGGTCGATCCGCTCCCGCTCTCGCTCGCGATCGGCTGCCACCTCGTGAAGATGGCCTGCACGAGCATGGCCTGGCGGAACGTGCTCGCCGCTGCCTACCCTGAGAGCCGCGTCCGGTGGCGGTCGATCTACGCCGCGTACCTCGCTGGCGTCGGGGTCAACGCCATCGCTCCTGCCCGCGCCGGCGATGCCGTCCGGATCGTGCTCGCGCACCGCGCGATCGCGGGCAGCACCTACACGACCGTCATCTCCACCACGGCCGTGCTCGCCCTCTTCGACGTCGTCGCCGCGAGCCTCCTCCTCGGCTGGGCCGTCGCGATCGGAGCCCTCCCCGGCCTCGAGGTGCTCGCGTCGCTCGAGAGCTTCGACTTCGCCTGGCTGCTCGCGCGCCCACTCCTGTTCGACCTGCTCGTCGCAGGCGCGCTCATCGCCCTCGCCCTCCTCTTGGCCTGGGTCCGGGGCCACGTCGCGAACCTCCGGGAGCGGATCGGCCAAGCCTTCCGCGTCCTCCGTCCACCGACGCGCTACCTCGGCCGCGTGGCGCTCTGGCAGGCGGCGGACTGGGGCTTGCGGCTCGCGACGATCTGGTTCTTGCTCGACGCCTTCGACATCCCGCAGTCGCTCGAGCGCGCAACGCTCGTCCAGGTGTCGCAGAGCATGGCCACGCTCCTCCCCATCACTCCAGCGGGCATCGGCACGGAGCAAGCGCTCCTCGTGTACGTGCTGAGCGGCGCCGCACCGGCGTCCGTCCTGCTCGCGTTCAGCGTCGGGGCGAAGATCACGCTCACGCTCACGAACGTCGCCGCCGGCTTCACGGCGATTGTCCTCACGCTCCGCACGTTCCGGTACTCGACCGCGCTCGAGACGCGCACGGCCGACGAGACCACTCGCTGACGCGCTCAGCGCGGGCCGGCCTTGTGGAGCTGCGCGTAGATCGAGCGGGCGGTCTTCTGCGGGAGTCCGGGAACGCCCTCCAGCTCTTCTTGCGACGCCTCCAGGAAGCGCTCAACGGAGCCGAAGTGACGGAGGATCGCGCGACGCCGAGCAGGACCCACCCCGACGAGGCCCTCGAAGATCGTCTCCAGCGACCTCGACTCTCGCCGGCGGCGGTGGTGCCGGAGCGCGACGCGGTGCGCTTCGTCGCGGACGCGCTGCAGGAGCTGCAACCCCGCTCCGTGGCGGTCGAGCACGATCGGCGCGCTCTCTCCGGGCACGAAGACCTCCTCCGCGCGCTTCGCGAGCGCGATGACCGCAATCCGCTCGAGGCCGAGCTCGTGGAGGGCGGCGAGAGCCGCGCCGAGCTGGCCCTTGCCCCCGTCGACGACGACGAGGTTTGGGACCTGCGAGAAGCTCTCATCGCCCGCGAGCTCCGCAGCCCGCGCGAACCGCCTCGACACGGCCTCGCGCATCGCCGCGACGTCGTCCTGACCGTCGAGCCCGCGGATCGTGAACGTCCGGTAGTGCGCCTTCTTCGGGCGCGCATCCTCGAAGACGACGAGCGACGCGACGATCGCCTCTCCCTGGAGGTTGGAGACGTCGAAGCACTCGATCCGAAGCGGCAGGCTCTCGAGGTTGAGGGCCTCCCGGAGCTCCTCGAGCGCAGCGACCCGCCGCAGCCGTGACGCCTCCCGCTCCGCCGCATCGGCGACGAGCGCGAGTTTCGCGTTCTCGACGGCGAGCTCGACGAGGCGGCGCTTCTCGCCGCGTCGTGGCGCGGACACGCGCACCGCGCCGCCTCTCCGCTCGGCCAGCACCTCCTCGAGCGCCGAGGGGTCCTCGAGCACGGGCGGGACGAGCACCGTGGGCGGGACGCTCGGCGTCGCCCCGTAGTACTCGAGCGCGAACGCCTCGATCACGGCCGCCTCGTCCTCGCCGGCGACGTTCTCCAGGTGGAAGCCGTACCGGTCGATCAGCTTCCCGTCCCGCAGCGGGAAGACCTGCACCGCCGCGCGATCTCCTTCGACGGCGACTCCGATCACGTCGGTGCTCCCGACCGAGCGTCGATCCGCCGCTTGGCGCTCCGCCAGGTGCCGCACCGCCTGGAGACGGTTTCGGTAGCGCGCAGCGTCCTCGAAGCGCTCCTCTGCGGCCGCATCGCGCATCCGCTGCTCGAGCTCACGCTGGATCGGCTCCGTGTCTCCGGAGAGGAAGGCGACGACGCCCTCGATGACGCGACCGTACTCCTCGCGCGAGACCGCTCCCACGCAGGGCCCCAGGCAGCGATCGATGTGGAAGTCGAGGCAGGGCACCCCGGAGTGCCTTCCCGGGCGCGGGCCTTCACAGGGTCGGAACCGGAACGCCCGGTTCAAGACGTCGAGCGTCTGACGCACCTTCTTCGCGTTCGCGTAGGGCCCGAAGTAGACGGTGCCTCGGCGGTGTCGCTCCCGGGTGAACATCACGCGCGGGTACTCGTCCTCGAGCGTCACCGCGATGTACGGGAAGGACTTGTCGTCGCGCAACCGGATGTTGAAGGGCGGTCGGTAGCGCTTGACGAGATTCTGCTCGAGGTGAAGCGCCTCGGCCTCCGTACGGGTGACGATCACCTCGAGGTCCGCGACGCGCTCGACGAGCCGTGCCGTCCCGACCCGTCCGTCGCCGCCGCGGAAGTAACTGCGAACCCGTCCGCGCAGCGACTTCGCCTTGCCGACGTAGAGCACCTCGCCGTCCGCGTCGCGGAACAGGTACACGCCGGGCTTCGCCGGCAGCGCTCGCAGCTTCCCCTCGAGGCCTTCCTGCATCCTCCAGCTAGCGTATCCCCATGGTTCGGGCGCTCCTCGGCGCCTCGGTCGCGGCCGGTCTACTGTGGTCGCTCGCGAGCGTCGCTCCCGCGACCGCCGGCCAGGGGATGGCGATCGGCGCGGTCGAGGACCACCTCCGGGCGAGCTCGCTCGTCGAGGCCGAGGCGCGCATGCAGGTCTTCCGCGTGAGCGGGTTCCGCGCGGCCCGGATCACGAGCTACTGGGAGCCGGGGAAGGCCGCGCCGGAGGAAGCGGAGCTCGCGGTCTTGACGGAGGTCGCCGCGGCCGCACGGAGGAACGGGGTTCGCGTCTACGTCACCGTCATGCACCGCGGGTCGCCGACGACGCCGCTGACCGAGGAGGCGCGAGCCGAGTTCGCGAGCTACGCGGCCACGATCGCGCGCGAGGTCCCGGCGATCCGCGACCTCATCGTCGGGAACGAGCCGAACCTGAACCGCTTCTGGCTCCCCCAGTTCGAGCCCGACGGAGCGAGCGCTGCGCCCGCCGCCTACCTCGCCCTGCTCGCGATGACCTACGACGCCGTGAAGGCGGCGGCTCCGAGTGTCCGCGTCTACGGCGGCGCGGTCTCGCCGCGTGGCACCGATCGGCCGACCGGGCTCCGGCCGACGCACTCCCCGACGACGTTCATCCGAGCCCTCGGCGCCGCGTACCGCGCGAGCGGCCGCACCCGCCCCGTCATGGACGCGTTCTCGATCCACGTCTACGGCGACCACTCGAGCCAGCCCCCCGCGACGCTCCATCCCGGAACATCGATCGGGATCGCCGACTACGACAAGCTCGTCGGCCTGCTCGGGGAGGCCTTCGACGGCACCGCGCAACGGGGCTCGACGCTTCCCATCCTCTACGGCGAGTACGGCGTCGAGACCCGGATCCCTCCGACGAAGGCGTCGCTCTACACCGGCGTGGAACCGCCGGGAACCCGGCCCGTCGACGAGGAGACGCAGGCGGCGTTCTACGAGCAAGCGCTCGCCCTCGCGTACTGTCAACCGACCGTGGAGGGGATCCTCTTCTTCCTCTCGCGGGACGAGCGCGCGCTCGAGGCGTGGCAGTCCGGGGTCTACTACGTCGACGGCACGCCGAAGGCGAGCCTCCCTCGCGTCACCCGGGCGCTCGCGCGCACCGCCGGCGGCTCGATCGCCCGCTGCCCCGGACTCGAGCTCGTCGTGCGCCCGACGTTCGTGCGCTTCGGGAGTCGTGCCGAGGCCAGACGCGGGCAGTTTCGCGTCGCCTTCCGCTGCTCGCTCGACTGCGCATACCGAGTCCGCCTCGAGCGCGCGACGACCGGCGCCACCCTCCTCGCGCGGAGCGGGGTCGCAGCGGCGGACGAGCAGGTCGACGTCGACCTCGGTTGGCGGCAGCTCGGACGAGGTCGCTACCGGTACACGCTGCGCCTCACGCACCCGGTCAATCCAGGGAGACCGACGATCCGGGTCGGACGTCCGTGGCGGCTGCCGTGAGACCGCCCCCGTGGGGCACCCCATCCCACCACCCGCTGCCAGCGTACTGCGAAACGGCGTACGTGTGGGAGACGGAACCGCGCCGACATCACGCCGATCGCTCCCCAACGCGTCCCGGGCTGCGCCGCTTCACAGGCGGTGCTCGAGGCGCCACACGCGCACCACCACCCAGACGCAGCCGGCGAGCACGAGCACGAGCGCGAGCGCATCCCTCGCGCCGGGGAGGCCGTAGCCGATCCACGTCCCCACCGTCACGACGGCAAGGGCGATCGCGAGGTAGAAGAGCCGGCGGTTCCACTCCGACCACGCCTCGAGGTCGCCGCGCCGCTCCCGCCAGACGAGGAAGAGGAAGAACGCGATCGCGAGGAAGAAGGCGATCCGCAGCAGGCCGCCGATCGCGGCGAGGACCGGCTCCAGCGAGAGGACGACCACGACCAGGGCGATCGCCGCGACGACGCCGAAGGCGCGGACGAGCGGTGGCGTGCGATCCCAGAGCCGGCTCACGAGCCCGTCAGGTACGCGCGCGTGGCGAGCGCGCCGGCCAGGAAGGCGGCGCCGGAGAACCAGACCAGGCGCCGTCGCGCCTCCGGCGGCGCGTAGAACCAGGGGGCGAGCACGACCCCGAGCGCGATCGCCCCGTAGGCGTAGTGCAGGCGATCCGGCGCTCGGTGCCCGTCCGAGAGGAGCAGGAGGCCGGCTGCGGCCTGCGCGACGAGGACGGTCTGGGCGAGCACGAGCAGGTTCGAGACGACCGGGCCTGCGTGCCCTCGCCGAGCCGCCAGAAGTCCCACCGCGGCGGAGGCGACGCACACGGCGATGACCGCCGCGCCGAGCCATTCGTGGACGGATACCATCGACCGGCACCCTACCCTCGCGGCGCGACACGACCGTACGCGCGGGCCCGTCGAGGAGGAAGCGGAGGCACCCGGAGATGGTCGAAGAAGGCACGCCCGCACCGACGTTCACGCTCCCGAGCGACACGGGCGACGACGTGTCGCTCGAGGACTTCAGAGGCCGGACGGTCGTCCTCTACTTCTACCCCCGCGACGACACGCCTGGGTGCACGCGACAGGCGTGCGGGATCCGCGACGCCTGGGGCGAGCTCGAGGCGCGAGGCGTCGTCGTCCTCGGCGTGAGCCCGGACAGCCCCGAGCGCCACCGCCGGTTCAAGGAGAAGTACGGCCTCCCCTTCACCTTGCTCTCGGACGAAGACCACGAGGTGGCCGAGCGCTACGGGACGTGGGTCGAGAAGCGGCTCTACGGCAAGACGAGCATGGGCATGGAACGCTCGACCTTCGTCATCGACCCTGACGGCACGGTCGTCCGCGTGCTGCGGAGGGTCAAGCCGGACACGCACGTCGACGAGGTGCTCGCCGCGCTTCCCTAGCGACGGCGCGACCGGGCCCGCTCGGGACGGCAGGCCACCATGCGGATGAGAGGACTCGAACCTCCACGCCCTGACGGGCACACGGACCTGAACCGTGCGCGTCTACCAATTCCGCCACATCCGCGCTGCCGACCGATTCTAGCCCCCGGTCGTCTCATCCGAGAGTGACCCGAGTCGCCTCCACGCTCGCCGTCGTCCTCGCCGTCGCGCTGCTCGCAAGCGCGCGAACGCTCCCGACCGACGCGACGAACGACCTCACCGAGGTCGTCGTCACGCTCGCGGGGGCGCCGGTCGCGCTCGATCCCTCCGGCGCGGCGCGCGTCGCCGCGGAGCAGCGACGCTTCGAGGAGGCGCTCGCGAGCCGGGTTCCGGAAGCCGTCGTCCGCTGGCGCTACCGCCTCGTCGCGAACGGCCTGGCCGTGCTCCTCCCGAGCGCGCGGGCCCGGGAGCTCGCCGGACTGCCCGGCGTGCGCGAGGTGCTCGAGCCGACGACTTACCTCCCCCGACTCGACGACACTCCCGGGCGGATCGGAGCGACCGCGCTCTGGGGCGCCTCGCTCGAGACCGCGGGGCAGGGGGTGAAGATCGGGATCATCGACACCGGCGTCGACCCGCACCACCCCTTCTTCGACCCGACGGGGTACACGATGCCACCCGGCTTCCCGAAGGGACAGACGCGCTTCACGAGCGCGAAGGTGATCGTCGCCCGGGCCTTCCCGCCGCCGGGCGCGCGCAGCGCCGGTGCCGGGCGCGCGTTCGACGGGCAGCAGTCGTCGCACGGCACGCACGTCGCCGGGATCGCGGCCGGGAATGCGCGAACCCCCGGCCCGGGTGGGCGCACCCTCTCGGGAGTCGCCCCGCGCGCCTACATCGGGAACTACAAGGCGCTCGTCCGCACCGACTCGGGCCTCTCGCCGAACGGGAACTCGCCGGAGATCGTCGCCGCGATCGAGGCGGCCGTGCGGGACGGGATGGACGTCCTCAACCTCTCCATCGGCCAGCCGGAGATCGAGCCCGCCCGCGACCTCGTCGCCCGCGCCCTCGACGCCGCCGCCGCGCTCGGCATCGTCTCCGTCGTCGCCGCGGGGAACGACTTCAACGACCTCGGCGCCGGCTCGGTCTCCTCACCCGGCACGTCCGCCCGGGCGATCTCCGTGGGCGCTGCTGCACTCGCTCCCTCGGCCGCGACGCACGCAGAGTTCTCGTCCGTCGGGCCGACGCCCATCTCGCTGCGGCTCAAGCCGGATGTCCTCGCCCCGGGCGTCGCCGTCACCTCGGCCACGCCGGGTGCAGGCTGGGCGTCCTTCTCCGGCACGAGCATGGCCGCCCCGCACGTGGCGGGAGCCGCGGCGCTCCTGCGTCAACGCTACCCGGCCTGGTCGCCCGAGCGCGTGAAGTCGGCCCTCACCCAGACCGCGACGCCGATCCGCGACGGCTCCGGCTCCCTGCTCGGGACGGCCTTCCAGGGCGGCGGGCTCGTGGCGCTCGAGGCCGCCGTCACGCCGCTCCTGACGGCTACCCCGTCGTCCATCTCGTTCGGGCTCGTTCCGCCGGGGGAGACGCGTCGAGGCGCCGTCAGGCTCGAGGCCGTGGGCGACGGAGCCGGCGTGTGGGAGGTCGCGGAGCTCCGAACCGCATCGTCGACCGGCGGCGCCGACCTCGTTCTCCCCTCGTCGGTGGAGGTTCCCGGGACGCTCGCCTGGGAGGCCCGCGCGCGGCCCGGTGCGAGCGACGGAGATGTCGACGGGTACATCGTCCTGCGGCGCGGAGCGGAGACGCGGCGGATCCCGTTCTGGGGACGGGTGGCGCGCGCTCGGCTCGCCCGGCACGCTGCCAGGGCGCTCGTCCGGCCCGGGGTCTACCGCGCGACGACCCGAGGGCGTCCGGCCCTCGTCTCCCGGTACCGCTACCCGGACGATCCGCGCGCGCTCGGCGTCACGACGGTGCTCCGCGGGCCCGAGCTCGTGTACCGCTTCACGCTCGCCCGCCCGGCGGTGAACTTCGGCGTCGCGATCACGCAGCGCGCCCGCGGGAGTCGCGTCGAGCCGCGGGTCGTGTCCGGCCTCGACGAGAACCGCCTGACCGGGTACGCGGGCCTCCCCCTGCACATGAACCCGTACCTCGCCGGCTTCCGCTCCCCCGTGCTCGCGGCCGGCGCGCTCTCCCCGCGTGCCGGCGAGTACGGAGTCGTCTTCGACAGCAGCGCGCGCTCGACGGCCGGCGCGTTCACCTTCCGCTTCTGGGTGGACGACGTCACGCCGCCGACCCTCCGCTTCCGCTCGCGCTCGGTTCGGCGGGGACAGCCACTCGAGGTGGCCGTGCGGGACGCCGGCTCCGGGGTGTACGCGCCGTCGATCGAGGCCCGCGTCGACGGCGTGCCGCTGCGGCACACGTTTCGAAAGGGCGTCATCCGCATCCCGACGGCCGGGCTCGCCCCCGGTCGGCACCGCCTCGAGCTCCGCGTGTCCGACCTCCAGGAGACGAAGAACACCGAGAACGTGCGTCGCATCCTCCCGAACACGCGCCTCGTCCGCACGGTGCTGACGGTGCGCTGACCCGCTCCGGGGCGCGGGTCGCGAACGGACGGGTGCGGCTACAATCGACGCCGTGAGCTGGCCGTGGCTCGTGCTGCTCGTCCTCGCGGCCGCGCTCGTCGTCGCGGCCGAGCGACCGCGGCTGGAGCGACGCTTCGGCTCACACGCGCGCAGGGAGCGCGAGCGGCGGCGTCGCAAGGCGCAACTCCGCGTGCTGACGCCCGACGACGAGAGCGACGAGTTCATCCGGAGCGTGCAGCGCGACCTCGACGCGCTCCCGACGATCGAGGAGCGCGACCGCAGGACGTAGCGCCGGACGGGCGGCGCCTTACTCGGGCGAGAAGATCCGCAGCGGGAGCCGCGAGAGCGGCTCGCCGCCTGCCTCGGTGACGAGCCACGTGTCCTGCATGTACAGGCAGTCCTCCCCGTTCGGGGCGATCGCGTGTGGGTGCATGGAGAGCACCATCCCCGGACGCAGCTCGGTCTCGACCCCCTCGCCCACCTTCGGGAACTCGATCATCGTCATCCCGATCGAGTGGCCCGTTACGTGCCCGAGGTGGTAGCCGCGCTCCGCGAACCCGGCCGAGACGGCGCGGTGGACGTCGTGGCAGGTCGCGCCCGCGCGCATCGCCGTCTTCGCCGCCTCGTAGTACTCGAGGTACGCGTCGAGCATGCGGGCGGTGTCGGAGGAGAGCCTCGCTCCGGGAGCGGCGATCGCGCGCGAGACCTCGACCCAGTGCATGCCCGGCCCCGCGACCTCGAGCGAAGGCAGGACGAACGCGCCGAGCACCTCCTCCCGACGCGCGATCTTGAACTCGGGGCGCGCGAACGCGTCGGTGCCGGTGAGCACCATGTTCATGGTCAGGCGACCGCAGCCCTCCGCGACGAACCACTGTTCGGCGGCGGCCATCACCTCCGCAGCCGTCTTCCCCGGCGAGTACGCCTCGAGGAAGACCTCGAACCCGCGCTCGTTGATGCGCACCGAGTCGCGCACCGAGGCGAGCTCGGCCTCGCTCTTCACGGCGCGCGCGAGGTCGAACTCGACGTCGAAGGGAACGAGCTCGAGCCCCTCGAGGGCCTGGTAGTCGCGCACGGGCATGATGTAGTCGAGCCCGTAGACGCCGACCCGCCGCCACCCGGCGTCGCGTGCGCGCTCGGCGATGAGCGTCCCCGGGCGCTCGTGGAAGACCTGCTCGAGCTGCGCCGTCGCATGCTCGCCGACGTAGCGGGCCTCGCTCGGGAAGACGATGAACGCCTCGCCGTCCGCCGGCACGACCACGTGCGCGTACCTGTGGACGATCTGGAAGCCCGAGAGGTAGGTCACGGCGCCCTCGAAGCCCGTGTACTCGCTCCCGGACACGACGAGGGCGTCCAGGTCGTGCTCCGCCATCGCGGCGCGGACGTTGGCATGTCGGCGTTGCAGCTCCTCGTTCATCTCCACGAGTCCTCCAGGGCCTTTACGAGTCGAGTGACGGTGTCGTGCATGGGGGTGGGGACGCCGAGCTCGCGCCCGAAGCGCGCGATTCCTCCGTTCAGGAAGTCGATCTCGGTCGCGCGACGGGCCTCGACGTCCTGGAGCATGCTCGCCTTGTGGTCGTAGGCCACGTCCGGCCGCGCCGCGTGGTCGATCAGCTCCTCGGGGTCCGCGTCGAGCTCGATGCCCTGCGCGGCCGCGACGGCCTTGCCCTCGTCGACGAGCGCGCTGACGAGCGCGCGCAGGTCGGGACGCTCGCAGACGCGGCCGTGCGTCAGGCCGGTGAGGGCGCCGATCGGGTTCGTCGCCGCGTTGAAGATGACCTTGCGCCACTGGGCCGGCCGCGCGTCGGGCACGGCGTGGGTCGGCATCCCGGCCCGCGTACACGCCGCGGCCAGCCGCTCGACCTCGTCCATGGACGCCGGTTGCGGCTCGAACGGGCCGAGCGTCGTGTCGCCTCGCACGTCCCACTGGACGACGCCGGGCTCGAGGATCCGCCCGGCGGGAAACGTCGTCCCCCGGATCACCCTCGGAACGTGCCGGGCGATGACCTCCTCGTTCCCGACGCCATTCTGAACCGAGGCGACCGCGCCGTCCCGGAAGGCGTGCGCGGTGGCCGCGATTGCCGCCTCGGTGTGCATCGCCTTCGTCGCGACGATCCCGAACGTGCAGGGAGGAAGCTCGCCCGCAACGGTCGTCGCACGCACCCGTCCGACAACCTCCCCCGCGCCCACGAGCCGCAGACCGTGCGCATTGATCGCGTCCACGTGCAGCTGCGACACGTCGTACGCCCACACCTCGACGTCGTCGAGCGTGCCGAGGTTCGCCGCGAAGAGCGACCCCACCGCGCCGCACCCGACGACGCAGATCCTCACCCCTCCACCCCCCGGCTGCGCCCCAGGCGCGGGAGCGAGAGCTCCCTGCCACCGGTGAGCCCGCCCGGCCGCAGGATGAGCACGAGAGCCATGAGCGCGCTGACGACGACGATGCGCGTCCCCGGCCGGAGGTCGACCGTCGTGCCGAAGAGGTCGATCCCGTTCTCGGCGTTCGCGAGCACCGAGTCGAGCGCGCTGACGGCGAGCGCGCCGACGACCGCGCCCCAGAGGCTCGTGATGCCGCCGATGACGAGCATGGCGAGGGTGATGAACGTGAGGTCGAGGTAGACGACATCGGCGTTGATCGGCAGGAAGTGCACGTAGAGACCGCCCGCGAGACCGGCGAGAGCTCCCGAGAGCACGAAGGCGCCGAGCCGCTGGCGGTAGATGGAGATGCCGACGGCGCGCGCCGCCGCGGGATCCTCGCGCGCGGCGCGAAGCTGCCGTCCGTAGCGGCTGCGCTGGTACGCGAACGCAGCCCCGATCACGACGAGCGCCGCGACCGTCGCCTGGAGGAGGTCCGTCGTCTCGGGGACGGACGAGAACGTCGTCAAGCCTGGCCCGATCTTCTCCCAGTAGCGCAGGACGTTGTTCGTAATCTCGAGCACGGCGAAGGTCGCGATCCCGGCCGCCAGGCCCGAGAGTCGCATGAGCGGGAGCCCGACGAGGAGCGCGAAGACCCCGCCGACGAGGGCGGCGAGCGCGAGCGACTCGACGTTGCCGACCGTCGTATCCCGGAGGAAGCCGAACAGGTACGGCATGAGCGCAGGCTTCTCATCCTGCGGCACGGAGAGCACACCGGCCGTCCAGGCGCCGACGGCGACGAAGCTGATGTGCCCGAAGGAGAGGACGCCCGAGTTGCCGATGAACGTGTAGAGCGCGACGACGATCGAGACGGCGAGGAGCGCGTTGATGAAGTAGATCTCGTTCGAGCGGGAGACGGTCGTGCCGACGAGGGCGGCGAGGAGCACGAGTCCCACGGGACCCGCGAGCTCGACAAGCCGAAGCGAGGCCCTCATACGCGCTCCACCGTCCGCGGCCCGCGCGCGAAGAGCCCCTCGGGGCGCAGGAGCAGCACGAGGATCACGAGCCCGAAGACGAAGGACGGTAGGTACTGGCTCTGCTCGGTGGGCAGCGCGGCGCCGAGCACGCCCGAGACGTAGCCGATGGCGAAGCCGCCGAGGGTGGCCGAGACGAGCCGCGTCATGCCGCCGACGACGACGCCGGCGAGGACGATGATCGTCTCGCGCAGCGCGAAGGTCGGCGTCACGGTCGGAAACTGCACCGTCAGGAGCACGGCGACGACGGCCGCGAGCACGCCCGAGGCGAGCACCGCGGCGCCACTCACGCGGTTGGCGCGGACGCCGACGAGCCGGGCGGTGTGGAAGTCCATCGCCGCGGCGCGCATGTGGAGACCGACTGCGGTGCGCTCGAGCAAGAGGAGGAGGAGGCCGAGGCAGACGGCCGCGGCCACGATCGCGACGATGGCGATCTTGCGGATCTCGACCCCGCCGACGCTCACGGTCTGGTTGAGCGTCGCGAGCGAGGCGGCGGTCTTCCCGAGCGGCCCGAACCAGAGGAGCGCGATGCTCTGGAGGAGGAAGGCGACGGCGAACGTCGCGATGAGCATGACCGCAGGCGACTGCCCCCGCAGCGGCCGAAAGACCGCCCGCTCCATGACGAGCGAGAGCGCGAGCACGACCACGCCGCAGAGCGCGATCCCCACCCACACCGACCAACCCTGCTCGGAGGCGAACGCGAGCGCGAACCCGCCCGCCATGATGAGCTGCCCGTAGGCGAAGTTGATCAGGCGCAGCACCCCGAAGACGAGACCGATCCCGACCGCCATGAGGGCGAAGATCGCCCCCAGGCTGATCGCATCCACCTGCACCTGGAGCTCCGTCGCCCGCTCGACGAACTCGGTCAGGCCGCTCGCGAGCGGGCCGCTCATGACAGGTACGCCGCCACGAGGCGCTCCGTATCGGTGGCGTCGCTTGCAGTCAGCGTGAGGCGGAGCTCACCGTTCGTGAGGACGTGCGTCCGGTCGGCGAGCGCCACCGTTCGCTGCGCCCGCTGCTCGACGAGGAGGATCGCGAGCCCGCGCTCGCGGATCGTGCGGAGCGTCGAGAAGACGAGGTCGACGATCGCAGGAGCGAGCCCGAGAGACGGCTCGTCGAGGAGGAGGACCGACGGCCTCGCGACGAGCGCCCGGGCGATGGCGAGCTGCTGCTGCTGGCCGCCGGAGAGGACGCCCGCACGGCGCGCTCGGAACTCCTCGAGGACGGGGAAGAGCTCGAGCACCTCCGCGAGCGGGTCGCCATCCCCCTCGCCGTCGCGCCGCGCCGCGAGCCCGAGGCGGAGGTTCTCCTCGACTGTGAGCTCGCCGAACAGCCGTCGCCCTTCGGGGACGAGCGCGACCCCGGCACGGGCGATCTCCTCGGGGGCGAGCCCCGTCAGCGGCCTGCCTCCGAGGGAGACCTCGCCTGCCGCGAGCGGGACGACGCCCATGATGGCGTGCAGCGTGGTCGACTTCCCTGCGCCGTTCGGCCCGATGAGGCCGACGATCTCTCCCGCGTCGACCGTCAGCGAGAGCCCACGCACCGCGCTCACCCCGCCGTAGGCGACGGTGAGATCGCGAACGGCGAGCGCCGGGGAGCTCACGACGCCCCCTCGTGGACGGCGCTCTCGCCCAGGTACGCCGCGGCGACGTCGAGGTTCGCACGGATCTCGTCGGGCGTCCCCTCGGCAAGCGTCGCGCCGTGGTCGAGCACCTGGATCCGGTCGCAGACGTCCATCACGAGCGCCATGTTGTGGTCGATGAGCAGCACGCCTGCCTCGTGCTCGTCGCGCACGGAGCGCACGACCGCGGCGAACTCCGGCACCTCCGCCTCGGGGAGTCCCGCCGCGGGCTCGTCCAGGAGGACGAACCGCGGGTCGGTCGCGAGCGCGCGGGCGACGCCGAGGCGGCGCTCGTCGCCGTGCGCGAGCGACCCCGCCGGCGCGTCCGCGTAGCGAGAGAGGTGCAGCCGCTCGAGGAGCCCCTCGGCGCGGCGCCGCGCGACGCGTGGCGAGACGCCCGTGCCGAGCGCGGCGACCTCGACGTTCTCGCGCACTGACAGGTTGCGGAAGGAGCGGCTGTGCTGGAACGTGCGGCTCAGCCCGTGGCGGCCGCGCCGATGCGGGCTCCAGCGGGTGATGTCGCGGTCGCCGAGCTCGACGGAGCCCGAGTCCGGCACGTCGAAGCCGGTGAGGATGTTGACGAGCGTGGACTTCCCGGCGCCGTTCGGACCGATCAGCCCGACGACCTCGTGCCGATGGAGCTCGAGGGTGACGGCGCGGAGCGCCTGGACCCCCTCGAACGAGCGCGAGACGGAGGCAGCCCGGAGCGTGTCTCCGGGCTGCCTCGACTCGGTCTGGGTCTCGAGTGCGACCACAGGCCCCCGTCAGATCTTCGGGACGACCTTGGCCTTGATCAGCCGCAGGAACTTCGGCTGGTTCTGCTGCACCTGCATGACGCGGTACTGGCGCCCGAACACGGTGTGCAGCGCACGGGAGAAGCTCACCTTCCCGGAGAGCGTCGGCACGTTGCGGAAGCGCTCCATCTGCGCGGCGAGCGCGGCTCCGCTCGTGTTCCCGTTCGTCCGCCGGAGCGCCACGAGCAGGCCGTCGATCGCCGCCGGGCCGGTGATGAACCCGCCGGTCGAGCCGGCCTTCGCGATGGCGTCCTTGTTGCGCTGCACCATCTGGTTGACGAGCCGGTTCGGGTCGTCGCCGAAGGCGGACGCATACGTCACGTAGTAGTAGTTCGTCACCTTCGGATTGGCCGGGTACCAGTAGTTCCCGTCCCCGGCCCACGAGTTGAGGATCGGGGTGTTGTTCCCGAGCGTCCGCAGGCCGTTGATGATCGGCACCTGCGCGCCGAAGGCCGCAGCGGTCGAGGTGACGATGACGTCGGCCTTCCTCGCGTTCAGCCGGGTGACGACGTTCTGCCAGGACGCCTGGTTCCCGCCGAGCGACTGGTACGTCTCCTTCGTCACGATCGTGCCGCCGAGCTGGCGCCAGCGCGCCTCGAAGGCCTGGACGACGTTGCGGAAGTAGACGATGACCGTGTCGGTCGCGAGCGAAGCGCTCCGCCAGCCCCGGCTCCACGCGTACTCGGCCATCGCCGAGCCCTCGTCCTGGGCAACGTTCCCGAAGGAGAAGGCGAGCCGTCCCTTCGGGCCGAAGCGCTTCGGGCCCATCTGGTCGGTGCCGATGCACGGGGCGATCGTCAACCTGCCCGCGTTGATCGACTCTTGGACGACAGGAGCCGCGAAGTCGACGTCGCAGGTCGTGAAGATGACCTGCGCCCCCTGCCCGAGGAGCCGCGCGGCGCACGCCTTCGCAACCGCCGGCTTGTTCCCCTGCGTGTCACAGGTGACGATGCGCAGCTTGAAGCGCTTGCTGCGCTTGTTGAGCGTGGCGACGTAGGACTTCGCGGTCGCGAGCGCCGGGCCGTCGAACGGGGCCATGGCGCCGCTTCCATCGTACGCCCACCCGATGGTCACAGTCTGCGCCTGCTTCGGCGCGGCAGCGCTCACCGCGACCGCCGCTCCCGCCGCGACGACGGCGGCGACGGCGATGAGCACCGTCTTTCGTACTCCGATCATCACACCCTCCTGGTGTCGGTTGGCCTGCCTTGACAGCTGCTGACGGCGTATCTCACCACGAGGCCTCTTTCCCCTTCACGAGCGCGTGCACGGCCGCGTGCAGCGGAACCGGCACGCCGTGCCGCTCGGCTTCGCGGAGCAGCGACCCGGTGATGAGATCGATCTCCGTGGGCCTCCTCGCCTCGACGTCCTCGAGCATCGAGGGGTAGTGCGCCGAGCCGCGTCGCGTGGCGAGGACGTTCATCTCCCAGGGGTCGTCGTGGAGCTCGATCCCGGCCGACGCGGCGACCGCCTTCCCCTCGTCGATCAGCCCGTGCACGAGGTGCCCGAGGTCGAAGGGGTCCTCCTCCGCAGCGAAGTGCCAGTCGTGCGGAAGACCGGTCAGGGCGGCGACCGGATTGACCGCCGCGTTGAAGACGAGCTTCGACCACTGGGCGGGTCGGAGGTCGGGCAGCGCCTCGACCTTCAGCCCCGCCGACTCGAGCAGCTCGGCGATCTCGCGCACGCGCTCGAAGGGGATGTCCTCGTAGGGCCCGAGCCAGGTCTCGGTGTCGAGGATGTACTCGACGTGCGTGTCCGAGTGTCGGGTGCCGCTCATGAAGGTCACCCCGGAGACGATCTGCCAGTCCCCGTGCTCGCGCACCATCTCCTCGGCACCGAGCCCGTTCAGGACCGTGACGACCGTGGCCCGCGGGTAGTGGCCGGACAGCGCCTCGAGCGCGGGACGGAGCCCGCTGGCCTTCGTGGCGACGATCACCACGTCTGGCTCCGGCAGCTCCGACGGATCGGTCGCCGCGCGGACCCGGGCCTGGCGCTCGCTGCGCCCCGTGATCCGGAGCCCCTCCCGGTTCAGCGCCTCCGCGTGCTCGCGCCGGCGCGTGAGCACCGTGACCTCGCAGACCGAGGCGAGGTGCCCGGCGAACAGGCTCCCGATCACCCCGGCGCCGACGATGCAGACCCGCTCGATCACGCGACGGACGTGGCGACCTCGCCGGGCACCCGGTCGCGGAACCGCGGCGCCACCTCGGCCATGAAGAGCTCCTGGTTCTTGATCGCCATCCAGTGCGGAGCTCCGCCGGCGTTGACGGTGATGCCGATCTCCGTCACGCCCGGGCACACCTGGAGCGTCTCCTCGATCCGCTCGGCGATGTCGTCCGGGGTTCCCACCCAGACGTAGTCCTCCTCCACGAGCTGCTCGTAGGGGATCTCGGCGAGCTGCTCCATGATCCCGGCCGCATAGAACCCGTACCCGGCCTTCATCAACCCCTCCGTCGGCGGCTTCTCGTACTCGAGGAGCGGCGAGCTGTTCCCGTAGATGAAGCCGGTGACCCACTCGCGCGCCTCTCGAAGCGCGGTGTCGCGGTCGGCGTCGAGGTGGCAGGCGTGGATCCAGACGATGTCGGGCGTCGTGCCGTGCTCGGCGCAGCGTGCGCGGTAGAGGTCGAGCTGCTGCTCGAGCGCCTTGTACGGGAGGAGCGGAGGCACGGCCACGCCCCACCCGTGCTCCGCCGCGAGCTCGTACGTGCGATCCGACGTTCCACCGAGGAAGATGCGGAACTTCCGCTCGGGGAAGGGAACGATGTGCGAGTCTCGCACGTGGAAGTACTCGCCCTCGTGGGAGAAGCGCTCGTTCTCGAGCGCCTCGAAGAGGAGGTCGACCGCCTCCTCGTAGCGCGGCCGCGCGTGCTCGTCGAGGGGCACGCCGGCCTTCTCGGGAATCCAGCCGTGCCCGCGCCCGACGCCCCACTCGTAGCGGCCGCCCGTGAGGATGTCGGTGACGGCGATGGCGGAGGCGAGGACCATCGGGTTGTGGTAGGGCAGGGCGTGCAGCATCGTCCGGAAGCGGATGTTCCGCGTCCGCTGCGCGGCGGCTGCGAAGAGGGCGGTCGGGTTCGCCGAGATCGAGAACTTCGGGAAGAAGAAGTGCTCGATCACCGCGTAGCAGTCGTACCCGAGCCGATCGGCGTTCTCGATCTGCTCGAGCACCTCCGCGTAGAGCTGCTCGGGCGTCTTGCCTGGATGGAGCTGGAGCTCCGAGTAGAGACTGAACCTCACGGCGCGCACCTCCTACGACAACGTGACATGTCAGATCGCGCAGTATCTCTTCCCTCGCAGCGGCGGTCAAGTCCGATCCGACGCTCAGAACTCGGCGCCCTGCCAGCGCAGGTCGCGCGCCGAGATCTCGCGCGCGGCGATGGCGACCGGCTCGGGCTCCTGCTCCTCGTGCACGGGCGACCAGACCCCCCACGAGCGTCGGTAGTACATGAGCGGCGGCTCAAGCTCGGGCTCCACGCCGCCGTCCTCGACTCGCGCGACGAGCACGACGTGATCGCCGACCTCGAGGTCGTGCACGGTGCAGCACTCGGCCCACGCGAGGCTGTCCTCGTGGAGGAGAGGGAGTCCCGAGCTCGTCTCGCGCCAGGACACGTGCGCGAACTTGTCGTCCGTCTTCGAGGCGAAGAGGAGGCCGAGGTGGCTGCGTCCGTGCCCGAGGAAGTTGACGACGAAGCGCCTGCGGAGCCGCAAGGCATCGAGCGTCCGCGACGAGAGGTCGACGCAGACGAGGATCGTCGGCGGCGAGGCGGAGACGCTGCACACCGCCGTCGTCGTCAGGCCGCGTGGCTTGCCGTCGGGGGCGACCGTCGTGACGACCGCGACCCCGGACGGGAACGAGGCCATGATGTCGAAGAACCGCTTCCGTGTCACCGCCACGGCACGAGTATCCCGCGTCCTGACATGTCAGTCAACCCGGACGTGCACGACCCGAGGCGTCGCACGCGGGTGGCGGCGCGCCGTCAGCCCTGCTCGTCGACGAGCCGGCGGAACTCGGCGTCGGTGACGAGCCCGCGCTTGGCGGTCGCGATCCGCTTCACCGCTGCGAGGAGCTCCGGGTAGCGCTCCTCGGAGACGGCGAGGCCCAGCTCGGCCACCTTGATCCGGATCGAGTCGAGGCCGCTCTTCTTCCCGAGGACGATGCCGCGCGTGGCGCCGACGAGCTCCGAGGCGTAGGGCTCGATCGCCGGAGGGTCGTGGAACTGCGCGGCGACGGCCCCCGACTCGCGCGTGAACAGGTTCTCCCCGGTGACCGGCTTCCACGGGGGAAGCGGCGTCCCCGCGTACTCCTGGACGAGGCGCGAGAGCTCGCGCGCCCGCTCGAGCCGCAGCCGCGTCGGGATCCCGTAGAGCGCTTCGAGCGCGAGCGCGATCTCGAGCAGGTCGGCGTTGCCCGCGCGCTCCCCCATCCCGTTCACCGTGCCCTGCACCCAGGTCGCGCCGGCCTGAACGGCAGCGATCGCCGCGGCCGTCGCGAGCCCGAAGTCGTCGTGCCCGTGCCAGTGCACGGGCACCGTCGCGTCCAGGCGCTCCGCGATCGCGCCGACGAGGAACGCGGCGCCCTCCGGGGTCGCGATGCCGAGCGTGTCGACGACGACGACCTCCGCTGCGCCCGCCTCGACGGCGCTCGCGTACGCCGTCCGCGCGAACTCGAGGTCGGCTCGGGAGCAGTCGACGCCGAAGAACGCGACCCGCATCCCCTGCTCGGCCGCAAAGGAGACCGCCGAGCGGATCCGCTCGAGCATCGCCTCGCGCGAGACCCCGAGCGCGTCGAGCTTCCCGTCCGAGAGCGGGCTCTCGATCACGGACGCCTGCACGCCGAGCTCGACGAGCGCCTCGACGTCCGCGCGCACGGCCCGCGCGAACCCCCAGACCTCGGCCTCGAGCCCGGCGTCGAGGATGAGCTCGATGGCGCGCGCGTCGTCCTCGGACACGCGCGGGAAGCCGGCCTCGATCCGATCGACTCCCGCCTCCGAGAGCGTCTTTGCAATATCTAGCTTTTGCTCAGGTGTAAAGACGACTCCCACAGTTTGCTCGCCATCGCGGAGCGTCGTGTCGTAGAGCCCGACGGTGACGCGCGGCTGCGGCTCGAGTGCGATCCGGTTGAGCTCGCCGGTCCAGACGCGAGAGCGGTCGAGCGTCACGCCCGCACCACCCCGTCCGGGAAGGACGAGAGCTTCTCGACCCCGGCAGCGGTCACGAGGAAGTTGTCTTCGACCCGCAGGCCGCCGCCCCCCGCTCTATAGCAACCTGGCTCGATTGCAAGAACCATCCCCTCCGCGATCTCGCCCCCGCCTGCCTGGTGGGCGTAGGGTGGCTCGTGCGCTCTCGCGCCGACGCCGTGACAGACGGGGTGCGAGGGCTGCCCGGGGAAGCCGAGCGCGGCGATCCCCTCGCGGATGCGCCGGTCGAGCTCGGCGAGGCTCGCGCCCGGCCGCACGAAGGCGAGCGCGTCCTCGTACACCGCCATGAGCCCGCGCTCGAGCTCGGCGTACTCCGGCGCGAGCTCGCCGGGGACGAGGTTCTTCGTGTGGTCGCACCAGTAGCCGTCGGCGCAGACCCAGATCTCGAAGAGCGTCGGCTCGCCCTCGACGACCGGACGTGACGTCGTCGCCGTGAAGGTCTTGATCCCGGGTCCGGACCAGACGAGCGAGAAGCCGAGCGCGAGCTCGACCTCGCCCTCCCAGCCCGTGCCCTCGCCGTGGACGAAGCCCTCCCACTCGGCTGCGATCTGCGCCTCGCTCATGCCGGGCTCGATGACGAGCTTGCAGTGCTCCATCGCCGCCGCCGCGATGTCGTTCGCGAGCCGCATGCGCTCGAGCTCCTGCTCGGTCTTGATCGCGCGCGCTTCCGCGAGGAGCGGCGTCGCATCCCGGGCGCCCGGGAAGCCCTCGAACCAGGCGCTCGTGAAGGTCGTCGGCTCCCCGACCATGCGATCCGAGGCCTGCGTGCCGAGCGAGAGCTCGAGCCCGATGCGCTCGTACCCGCGGGCGGCCTCCTGTGCGAGCTCGAGCGTGCGCGAGAGCGGCGGCCGCGGGTCGTCCGGGTCGTACCCCCGGAAGAGGCGGACATCAGTCGTCCACGCCGTCCGCGCAGCGTCCTCTTCCGACGCCTCCAGGCAGATGAGCGTCGGCTCGCCCTCGCGCGGGAAGACGCACGCGTCGTACCCCTTCATGCCCCAGAAGTTCGTCAGGTAGAGGACGTTGTCCGGCGCGCGGACGACGAGCGCGTCGAGGCCGCGCTCCTCCATGAGCGCGCGCACCCGATCGAGCTTTGCGTCGTCCCGCGGCCAGCCCACGTCAGAAGGGGAGAAACTGGAGCGGGGAGCGCTCCAGGTCGGACAGGTTCGCCTCCACCCGAGCGTCGGCTTCCGGATGCTCGGTCGCGATCCGCTCCGCGAGCTCCTCGGCGCGCTCCTCCGTGAGGGCGCCGACGACGAGGTAGCGCCAGCGACGCCTGACCGAGAGACCCGCGTCCCGGAGCGCACGGGCAAGCTCCACCGCACTGGCGCGCGAGGGGAGGTGGACGACGACGTGCCAGTCGTAGTCGCCCTCCTCGGCGGCCTCCTCGCGCTCGGCGGCCTCGCGCGCGGCGAGCTCTGCCGCCTCCTCCTCGGGCGTCCGCGGAAGCGGGAGCGAGGCGTCCTTCCATGCCTCCTCGAGCGGGTGCCAGCGCGTGAGCGCGACCTCGGCCGCGGGCGCGAGCCGGCGGACGAGCTCCTCGGCTCGGCGGGCCTGCTCCTCGGTGTCGGCGTAAAGGAAGACGTGCCGGCCGTCGCGCGTGACCATGACGCCCGCGAGCCCTTCCGTTCCGAGCGTCGCCGCGCGGAGGTCGTCCTGGAGCGCGTGCGCGCGCTCGCCGTCGGCAAGCGTCGCCTCGACCCGGAAGTCCTCCATCGGCCTCGACGCTACCAGCGCACGCGCCGCGGAGGTGGCTCGCCGTGCCCCTCCTGCCACGAGATCACCGGGTTCCGCAAGACGCCGATCCGCTCGATCTCGGCCTCCATGACATCTCCCGGCCGGAGGTAGAGCGAGGCTGCGTCGGGGGAGAAGCCGGCGACGCCCGAGACCGTGCCCGTCGAGAGCACGTCGCCCGCGGAGTAGCCGAGCGCCGAGTAGTGGCTCAGGATCTCCGGGATCGTCACGCTCATCCGGCTCGAGTGCGAGACCTGCCTGCGCTCGCCGTTCACGCGCAGCTCCATCGCGAGGTCGTGCGGGTCGGGCACCTCGTCCGGCGTCACGATCCACGGCCCGAGCGGGCAGAAGGTGTCGATCGCCTTGCAGAAGCTGAAGACACCGGAGCGCATCTCGCGCCGCTGGATGTCGCGCGCTGTGATGTCGTTGAAGATCACGTAGCCCCCGATGTAGTCGGCCGCCTCCTCGACCGAGAACCACTTCCCGGACTTCCGCAGCACGACGGCGAGCTCGAGCTCGTAGTCGAGCTCCTCGGTCAAGTGCTCCGGGTAGATGACGGGCTCGTCCGGGCCGACGATCGCGTCCACGTTCTGGAAGAAGACGATCCAGGGAGCGATCTCGTGCGACCAGCCGACCTGCTTCGACTCCTCCTCGTGCTCGCGGAAGTTGCCCGCGGTGTGGAAGAACTTCTTGGGAACGATCGGCGCCCGCAGTCGCGTCTCGGCGAGCGCCACGCGCTCCCCGGTCTCGTCGGCGCCGCCGCGCTCGAAGTACTCGCGCATCGTCGGGACGTCGAGGACGGCGATCTCCTCGCCCTCGAGCACGCCAACCCGTCCCTCCCCCTCGCCGAACGTCACGAGTTTCACGTCGCCACTCTCCTCTCCGTCACGAGGCCACTCCGCAGACCTGCATCGCCGCCCGCGCGTACACCTCGGCCGTCTTCACGAGGCCGTCGATCTCGAGGTTCTCGCCCTTCACCGTGTCGAGGAGACCGCTCGAGGTCCCGTAGTTCACCGTCGCGATCCCGTAGCGCGTGAGCACGGAGGCGTCCGAGAACCACCGCGTCACGTCGTGCTCCGGGGGCGATCCGAACACGTCCCGGTGCGCCCTCTCGAGCGCGGCGACGAGCGGGTGGTCCTCTGTGATCTCCGCCCCGGGCGCGGTGACGTACACCTCGCCCTCGATCCCGTGCTCGGGGAAGCGCTCGCGCAGCGAGCGGACGAGGTCGAGCACCTGCGTGCGGGCGCGCGTCATCTCCTTCGTCGGGGGAACGCGCACGTCGAGGAAGAGGTCGGTGCGATGCGGCGTCCGCGACACCCGCCAACCGAAGCCGCCCTGGATCGCGCCGACGTTCACGATCGCCCTCGCGCCGCGGTACGCGTTCTCGGAGTCGTCCTCCCAGGCCGACGCCCACTCGAGCGCCGCGTCGAGGACGTCGCGCATGCGGACGATCGAGTTCTGGTCGCGCTTGCCCTCGCTGAAGGCCGTGTGCACGAAGGGGCCGGCCGTGGAGATCCGTGCCCACAGCGAGCCGAAGTGCCCGAGCACGACCTTCGACTCCGTCGGCTCGCCGAGGATGCACATGTCGGCGACGCCGCCGTGGCGGACGAGGTAGCTCGTCCCCGTCGCGTAGCCGCGGTACTCGGGGCCCTGCGCGTCCCCGTACTGCGTCTTCTCGATCTCGCCCGCGACCGCCGCGACGAGCACGTCCCCGCGCAGGCGGACGCCTGCGTCGTCGAGCGCCCGCAGCGCCTCCACGTAGCAGGCGAGCGCGCCCTTCATGTTCGAGATCCCGAGCCCGTACAGCCGCCCGTCCTCGACGAACGCCTTCGGCTGGAAGCCGGGCACGTGACGAAGCCACGGCTCCCGTCCCGAGTAGGACGTGTCGAGGTGCCCGTTGAACATGAGGCTGGGCCCGCCGCCGACCCCCTCGCGGATGGCGAGCACGTTCGCGCGCCCCTCCTCGACCTGCTGCCACTGCACCCGGAGCCCGAGCTCGAGGAACGTGTCGCGCACGAACTCCGCCAGCGCCTGCTCGGAGCCGGTGAACGAGGGGATCCCGATCGCCTCGCTCGCCCAGGCGACGAGGCGGTCGCGGTCGATCCGCAGGTCCGGCTCAGTCACGGACGTGCGGGAGGACCTTCTCGCCGAAGAGGCGGATCTGCTCGTGGCGGCGGTCGCCCCAGAGCTCGAGCATGACGTGCGTGCAGCCTGCCTCCCGGTACTCCTCGATCGCCGCGATGCAGTCCGCCGGCGTGCCGGCGATCGGCTTGCAGCGGTCGAGGAGCGAGTCGCTGACCTTCGCCTTCGCCGCCAGACGGCCTCCCTGCTCCATGGCTTCAGCGACGGGAGCGAGCTCCTCCATCTCGATCCCCGCGAGCTCGAGCAGCGTGTCGGCTGCGCCCTTGATGTTCTGGAACTTGTTCGCGAGGTACATCCCCGCGATCTCGCGGGCTCCGTCGCGGCCGAGGTCGCGATCCGACTCGTGGATCGAGGCGACGATGGTGCACCCGACGTCGAGCTCCGGCCCGACGTTCTCGCGCGTGTAGCGGACGAATGCCGGGGTCGTGATCGAGGGCGTGAGCACGCCCTCCGCGAGCTCGCCGGCGAGCGCCTGCATCTTCGGCGCCGTCGCGCCGACGTAGATCGGCGGCACCTCGCGCGGCGCGTGCGCCTCCGGCTGCAAGCCGGGAACCGACGCGCTCCACGTGTCGCCCTCGTACTCGAACGGCTCGCCTCCGAGGACGCCGCGCACGATCGTGATCGCGTCCCGCATCGGGCCGAGCGTCTTCCGCGTCTGCGAGCGGATGTTGTTGAGGAAGATCTTCGAGGTTCCGAAGCCGAGCAGGAACCGCCCCGGCCCGGCAGCCTCCTGCACGACCCGGGCGTCCATCGCGACCTGCACCGGGTGGCGCGTGAAGGGCGAGATGATCCCCCAGCCGATCGTGAGCCGCTCCGTCTCGCGCGCCATGAGCGCCGAGACGACGGTCGAGGAGCGCGCCTCCATCCCGTGCTTGCGCCACCACGGGTAGGCCTCGGCGAGCCAGATCGTGTCCATCCCAGCCCGATCCATGACGCGCGCCGACTCGAGCATCTCGTCGAGCGGCTCCATGGTGAGCTGCATCACTCCGATGCGGAACGGCTGCGCCACGTGGCTTCCCTACGAGCTCGCCGACGCCTCGGTGACGCGCTTCTCGAGCGCTTCCAGAACCTGCGAGACCTGCTGGTTGACGATCGGCTGGAGGACGCGCTGGCCCATAGAGCCCACCGGGCCCGCGATCTTGACGTCCGCCTCCCAGTCCATCGACGTCTTCCCGTCCCCGGCCTCGGAGAGGGTGAACGACGTCGTCATGTCCATGAGCGCCCCGACGCCCTTGCCCTTCGCGCGCATGGAGGCGAACTCGAGCTCCCGCTCCTCCAGGCGCTCGAAGTCGATCGTCATCTTCAGACCGCCGAGACCGAGCGGCACCTTTACCTTCGCCGTCCAGTGGCGGTCGTCCGTCACCTCGAAGCTCTCCACGCCTGGCATGAGCTTCGCCATCTCGGACGGCTCGTTGATGACGCCCCAGACGACCTCCCGCGAGGCCGGCAGCTCCTTCGTCCCCTTCACGATCACTTCGACACCACCTCCACGTTGGCACGGGTCGCGTCCGGGTCGCGCAGCATCGCCCACACCCGGTGGTACGGGTTGTGGCTGTCGGAGACGATCGCGCCGCCGCGCGAGCGGAGTGCGTCCTGGAGCGCCGCGCACACGGCGTGGATGCCCGCGCCACCGCCCTCGCCCATGCCCTTCGTCCCGAGCGGCGTGAACGGCGACGGCGACTCGAGGGCGCCCGTCCTAAGCGGCGGCATGTCGAGGGCGTGCGGGACGTGGTAGTCGTAGAAGTTCGGCGTCAGGAGGTTGCCCTCGTCGTCGTAGACGAACGACTCCCAGATCGCGGCGCCGAGCGCGTGCGCGGTCGCGCCCATGACCTGCCCCTCCACGATCTTCGGGTTGACGCGGGAGCCGCAATCGTCGACGGCCGCGTAGTCGACGACCTCGTAGTAGCCGGTCTCGGGATCGACCTCGACGACGCAGGCGTGGATCTGCATCGCGTAGGTCAGCGTCAGGTTCCCGAACTTGCGCTCCTTGTCGGGCACCTCGAACTTCGGACGGAAGACGTAGCGCGCGTTGAGCGGCGGCGGATCCTCGGGGAAGCCGGCGTTCCCCGCGTTCACGATCGCGCCGAGCGCCTGGAACGGGAGCGCGGCCTCAGGGTTGCCCTTGATCCGCGCGTGCTTGTCGACGAGCTCGATGTCGTCGGGCGAGCAGCCGAAGACCATCGAGGCGAGGACGCGCATCTGCCGGGCGAGCTCCTCCGTCGCGCCCTTCACGGCGCCGAGCCCAGTGACCGCGAACTGGCTCGCGTACGTCCCGGAGAAGCCGGCGTGACTGTTCCAGTACGTGTCGTGCCCCGCGCGCACGGTGACGTCGTCGGGCGAGCAGCCGAGGATGTCGGCCACGACCTGCGCTGCCGTCGTCTCGTGCCCCTGCCCCTGCGGCGTCGTGCCGAGCGTGACCACGATCTCGCCGAGGATGTCGAGCTTCACGGTCGCGACCTCGTTGTTCCCCGAGAACTGGAGGTCGGGATTGATGAGCTGCGACTGTCCGAAGTTGTTCGTCCCCGAGTCGAGAGTCGAGCCGATCCCGAAGCCGAGCAGGCGGCCTCGCGACTCGGCGTCTCGTCGTCGCTCCTCGAGCTGGTCGTAGCCGATGAGCTCGAGCGCGAGATCGAGCGCCCGGGGGTAGTCGCCGGAGTCGTAGACGCAGCCGTTCGGGGTCTCGTACGGCATGTCCTCGGGCTGGATGTAGTTGCGCTTGCGGATCTCGATCGGGTCGAACCCGAGCTCGTGGGCGACGATGTCGATGATCCGCTCCGTCAGCCACAGGTGCTGCATGCGCGAGTACCCGCGGTTCGGCGAGACGGGCGCCTTGTTCGTCATCACCTGCGTGAAGTCGACGCGGATGTTCCGCCAGCGGTACATGCCGGGCGTGACCTGCGACCAGATCACGCCGCCGAGCGGCTCGTAGCGCAGGTAGGCCCCGGCGTCGTCGAGCGCCTTGCACCGGAAGCCGAGAAGCGTGCCGTCCGCCTTGACGGCGACCTCGATGTCCTGGAACCAGCGCTCGTTGCCGTGGGACATCGACTGGTGGAACTCCGTCCTCCACTCCGTCCACTGGATCGGCCGATTCAGCTTCCGGGCGAGGAGGCAGCAGGCCACGAGCTGCGGGTGCGAGGTGATCTTGTTCCCGAACCCGCCCCCGATGTCCTGGGTGACGAAGCGGAGCTTGTCGAGCCCGACCCGCAACGCGGGGCCCATCATGATGATCGCGAAGCCCGGGAACTGGTTGTTGCAGTGGAGGGTCCACTGCCCGGTGCCGCGGTTGTACTCGACGAGCGCGCCGTCCAGCTCGAGCGGGGTCGAGTTGAAGCGGTCGAAGTGCAGCTCCGAGATTCGAACGATGTGGTCGGCCTCGGCGAACGCGGCGTCGAGATCGCCCCACTCGTACGTGCCCTGCCAGGCGAGGTTGCCTCCGCACTCCTCGTGGAGGATCGGCGCGTCCTCGTCGAGGGCGCGGCGAGCGTCCACGATCGCCGGCAGCGGCTCGTACTCGACCTCGACGAGCTCCGCCGCGTCCCGCGCGAGCTCGCGGGTCTCGGCCACAACGGCGGCGACCGGGTCGCCGACGTACCGCGCCTTCCCGACCGCGAGCGCGTAGTCGCGGACGTGCGCGCCCGGCTCGCTCGCGATCTGGAAGAACGGATCGGTCTGGAGAGCGACCTCGTCGCCGGTCAGGGTTCCGTACACGCCCTTGACGGCGAGCGCCTTCGACACGTCGATGGAGAGGATCTTGGCGTGCGCGTACGGCGAGCGGACGAAGTGCACGTACCCCATCCCCCAGCGCTTGATGTCGTCGACGAAGACCCCTTGGCCCTGGAGGAGTCGTCGATCCTCCTTGCGCGGGTAGTCCAGCCCGACGTAGCCGCGCTCGAGCGTCGTCTCTGGTGCGGCCTCGGTCGTGGGTGTCTCAACGGTCGTCATGCCGATCCTCCGCTCAAGGCCGCCCGTTGCACGGCTTCGATGATGTTCCAGTACCCGGTGCAGCGGCAAATGTTCCCCTGCAGCGCGATCCGCACCTCCTCCTCGCTCGGATGCGGGTTCCGCTCGAGCAGCGCGCTCGCGCTCATCAGCATCCCGGGGGTGCAGTAGCCGCACTGGAGCGCGTGCGCCTCGGAGAACGCCTGCTGGAGCGGCGTGAGTTCGCCGTCCGGGGCGAGGCCCTCGACTGTGGTGATCGACGCTCCGTCGACCTGGACGGCGAGGAGCATGCAGCTCTTCACGGGCTCGCCGTTCAGGTGGATCGTGCACGCCCCGCAGTTGCCGGTGTCGCAGCCGATGTGCGTTCCCGTCAGCGCGAGGTCGTCGCGCAGGAAGTGGACGAGCAGGCGCCGAGCGGGTACCTCGTGCTCGTAGGTGACGCCGTTGATCTCGACCGTGATCAACCGACTGGCAGCGACCGCCGTCATGCCGCCTCCTTTCTCCGCGAGGCCGCCTCGAGCACCGCGCGCACCGCGGCCACCTCCGCCAGGCTGCGGCGGTAGTCGGCCGAGCCGTGCACGTCGGACGGCGGGTCGAGCGTCGCGCCAAGTCCCTCGACGGCGGCACGCACGGCTTCCTCGGAGAAGTCGCTGCCGGCGAGCCGCTCCTCCACCTGCCGGGCCCGCACCGGGACTGCGTCCACGCAGCCGAGGACGACGCGAACGGAGCCGTCCAGGCCGACGCTCGCCGCGGCGTTCGCGAGGTACGTGCCGTGGCGCCCGAGGGTCACGCCGGCGTACCCGTCGCCGGCGCCGCTCGCAGGCGACACCGAGATCCTCGTCAGGAGCTCTCCTTCGCCGACGGCCGTCAGGTAGACGCCGAGGAAGAAGTCCTCCGCCGCGACGGTCCGCTCGCCGCCGGCGCCGCGGATCGTGAACCGAGCGTCGAGGGCGACGAGAAGCGGCGGGAGGTGGTTCGTCGGGTCGGCGACGCAGACGTTGCCGCCGACCGTGCCCCGGTTGCGGATCTGGACGTCCCCGATGGTCGCGACGACCTCGGCGAGGATCGGACGGGCGACGTCGACCTCCGAGGAGGCGATGACCTGCGCGTAGGTCGCCATCGCGCCGAGCTCGAGCATGCCGTCCTCCGAGAAGCGGATCGTGCGGAGCTCGTCGAGGCCGTTCAAGTCGACGAGCACCTCGGGAGCCGCCGCGCGCGCCTTCATGACGTTCACGAGCGTCTGTCCGCCCGCGAGCGCCCGGGCCCCCTCGTGGCCGGCGAGCAGGGCGACGGCCTCCTCGACGGAGGCGGGACGGGCGTACTCGACTTCGCGTAGGAGCACGACGGGATTCAGTCACATGGACGCCTGACATGTCAAGCGAGAACCGACGCTGGTACGCTCGTACACCGATGGCAGCCTTCGACGCAGTCTTCGTCGGCGCCGGCATCAACTCGCTCGCGGGAGCGGCCCTCCTCGCCCGCGACGGCTGGCGCGTGTGCGTCCTCGAGCGCGCGGATCGGCTCGGCGGCTGCATCCGCACCTCGACCGATCTCACCGCTCCCGGGTTCACCCACGAGGTGCTCGCCTCCTGGCACCCCCTCTTCACGGGCTCCGCCGCCTACGCGGAGCTGAAGGACGAGCTCGAGCGGCGTGGCCTCGAGTACCTCAACACCGACCTCCCCACAGCCTCCGCCTACCCGGACGGAACGAGCGCGTTCCTCACCACCTCGCTCGAGGACAACGTCGCCGAGCTCGATCGCCACGCCACGGGTGACGGCGCCGCCTGGGCTCGCATGTTCGAGGAGTTCATGGCGAACGCCGACCTCGCCTTCGGAGCGCTGAGCGCCGAGCTCTGGTCGCCCGCCGGCCTCGCGCTCGGGCGCAAGGCGCTCCGTCGGCTCGGCCGGCGCGGGACGCTCGCCTACCTCGCAGACGCGCTCGTGAGCTGCCGCGACTGGCTCGGCGAGACCTTCGCCTCCGAGCAGGCGCACGGCCTCCTTGCCCCCTGGGTGCTCCACACAGGGCTCGGGCCGGATCAGGCGATGTCCGGCTTCATGACGCAGGTCATCGCCTGCGCGCTCCAGCTCGGCGGGATGCCAGTCCCCCGCGGAGGCGGCGTCGTCCTCGTCGACGCGCTCGCGGGCATCGTGCGCGACGCGGGGGGCGAGCTGCGAACGGAGGCGGACGTCGAACGCATCCTCGTCTCGGACGGCCGGGCGACCGCGGTGCGTCTCGCCGACGGCGAGGTCATCCGGGCCGAGCGGGCAATCGTCGCCTCGGTCACGCCGACGCAGCTCTACGGGCGGCTCCTCGGCGGCGGCGAGGCCCCGGCCGACGTCGCGGCGGAGGCAGCCCGCTACCGGTACGGACGCGGGGCGATGCAGATCCACCTCGCGCTCGGCGAGCCGCCCGAGTGGGACGGCGACGAGCGCCTCGCGCGCACGGCGATCGTGCACGTCACGCCGGGTCTCGACGGCGTCTCGCGCGCGGTCAACGAGGCCGAGCGCGGCCTGCTGCCGGCCGAGGCGACGATCGTCTGCGGGCAACCCTGCGCCGTCGATCCCTCGCGCGCCCCCGAGGGCTCCTGGATCGTCTGGATCCAGCTCCAGGAGCTCCCCGCCGGGCGCATCAAGGGCGACGCCGCCGGCGAGCTCGACGTCGGGGACGGAACGTGGACCGAGGAGCTCCGCGAGGCGTACGCGGACCGCATCGTCGAGCGCCTCGGCCGCCATATCCGGAACCTCGAGCGCGCGACGCTGAAACGGGTCGCGCTCGCTCCGCCGGACCTCGAGGCATTGAACCCGAACCTCGTCGGCGGCGACATCTACGCGGGGTCGTGCGCGCTCGACCAGAACCTCCTCTTCCGCCCGCTCGCGCACGCGCCCGGGCACCGAACGCCCGTGGAACGGCTGTGGCACATCGGCGCCTCGACGCACCCCGGTCCGGGCCTCGGCGCGGGCTCCGGCTACCTCGTCTCCAAGGAGCTGACGAAGCCCCCGCTCCCCCGCCGCCTGCTCGCGAGGGTCCCCGTCGTCGGCCGGTGAGGCTCGCGCTCTCCGAGATCTCGACTGTGAACGCCTCCTTCGTGGAGGACGTCACCGCCTACACTGCCGCAGGATTCGAGGCGATCGGGATCTGGGAGATGAAGCTCCCTGACGACGACGCCGCGAACGTCGCCCTCCTCCGCGACGCCGGAATCGCGGTAGCGAACTGCGTGCCCACGGTGCCGTCGATCCTCCCGCTCCGCTTGCCCGGGATGGAGGGCCCGCCCGAGGTGGAGGAGCGTGTCGCCGCGCTCTGCGCGAGTATTCGGCGCCTCGCCACGTACGAGCCCGAGTCGGTGCTCGTCATCACCGGGCCGGTCGGCGACCGCGACCCCGCCGAGGCCCGCCGGCTCGTCGTCGAAGGTCTACACGTCGTGGCCGCCGCCGCGCGCGAGGCCGGCGTGCGGCTCGGGCTCGAGCCGATTCACCCCGGACAGGACGAGGGCGTCTCGTTCGTCCACACGGTCGCCGACGCCGTGACGCTCCTCTCCGAGGCCGATCTCGACAACGTCGGCGTCATGGTGGACACGTACAACCTCTGGCACGAGGATCCCGCCGCCATCGCCGCGATCGCCGATCGCGTCACGGGTCTCCACGTCGCCGACGAGCCCTCCGAGCCCGGCGTCGAGGGGCGCGCGCTCCCCGGCGAGGGCGGGACGCGCTCGCTCGAGATCGTGCGCGCGCTCCGCGAGGCAGGATGGGACGGCTCCCTCGACGTCGAGATCTTCTCCACTCCGGACGGCTTCTGGGGGCTCGCCCCGGAGGAGGCGGCGCGCCGCGCGTACGCCGCAGCCTCCGCGCTCGCTCAGACCGTCCCGTAGAGCGCGAGCACGACGCGGACGAACTCCTTCGTGTCGTCGTACACCCCGCGCTCGCGGACGGCTCTCGCCCCCTGGTACCAGCCCGCCAGCGCGAGCCGCACGTTCCCGTCGAACTCGTCGAGCTGCCAGCGCAGATAGCGGACACCCGCGCGCACGTTGCCACGGTAGTCGCGCGGCGTCCGGAACCCGAGGAGCACGGTGTCCACGAACTCCCACGTCTCGGGCAAGAGCTGCATGACGCCGAGCGCGCCCGCGCTCGAGACGACGTCCTGTTGGAAGCCCGACTCCATCCAGGCGAGCGCCCTCGCCAGCTTCGGGTCGACGCCGTACACGCGCGACCAGCGGTCGATCTCGCGACGAACGGCGTCACGACTCCAGACGGTGTCCGCCGCCTGTGCCCCAGGCGCCACATCGGGCACCCTCGCGCCCCTCGGCAGCATGAGCCGCTGCCTCGGGACGATGACCTGCATGAGCGAGAGCCCGTTGACGCGCGCGAGCTGCCAAGGGCTCACGCGGTAGCGCGCCGAGATCGAGAAGAAGCTCTCGCCGGGCCGGACGACGTGTACGAGCGCCGACGCGCGCTGCGAGAGCGCGCGGTACGTCCGAGGGCCCGCGATGCCGTCGGCGACGAGGCCGCGACTGCGCTGGAAGCGCCGGAGGGCCGTCGCCGTCGCGGCCGTGAACCGTCCGTCGACGGCAGGTGCCGGCAATCCGAAGCGGCGCAAGCGGAACTCGAGCACCGCGACGTCCCAGCCCACTGCGCCGACCGCGAGCTCGCGCCGACCGAGGAGCGGCCGTCCGCGCACGCCGAAGGCGCGCCGCGTCCGCGCGTCGAGCGCTGCCGTCGGCGGCGAGCTCCCTCGCGCGCTGGAAGGCGACGAGGGCCGCGCGGCGTCCGAGGGCCCGAGCCACACCGTCGATCGGACCCGGATCGAACCCGTGGGCGCGGAGCGCGACCTGCGCCGCCGCGACGCGAGCGGTGCGCCGCGAAGGCTTCCGGCGCGCGCCGCCAGGAGCGCCCATGGAGCAGCACGACGCCGACGACGGCCAACCGACGCATGTGCGCGTCTTCGCCGGCAAGGAGCCCCGTCCTCCCCGGAACACGCGGGCCGGGCGAAGCTCCGGGGGTGGGACTCGAACCCACAACCTCTCGGTTAACAGCCGAGCGCGTCTACCAGTTGAGCTACCCCGGACCGTCCTGCACGAGAGACCGAGACAGAGTCGTGACCCCCGCCTCGACCTCGGCGTGGCAGTTCGCGCAGAGTAGCAGGCACTTAGCCGCCTCCTCCCGAGCACGGGCGAGCGAACGGGTCATGCCGCCACGTGCGAGACCGAAGCGCTTCGTCTCCGGAACCACGTGGTGGAAGACAAGGGCCGCCGGCGAACGGTCGTAGCCGCACAGCCTGCGCCGACCTCTCCTTCTCGACGAGCGTCAGCTCGAGCCGCCTGCGCTGACGGGCGACCGCCTCGGAGCGACAGCGAGGGCACACCATGCCCGAGTCCGCGCGAGCACGATACCGAGTGCTCCCGCGCCGAGGACAGTTCGGCTGACAGGAACGCTTCAACGAGACCCGGGACACGACTCCCGGGAAACCCGGAACTGGCGACGCTTTCAGCACTACGACCCCGCGCTTCAATGGGGCCCGGGAAAGGAATCCCGGGAAACATCTCGACGTCCTCCCGCTGCGGACGGTGACGTCTCCGGAACGCTGTAATTTCGCCCCGGCGTAGGCTCCGGCGGCGGGGATTCGATGCGGCGATCACCTCCTCTCCGTCGCGGCTTCGATCGCGCTCGGCTGCGATGCGTGCGATGAGCTGCTGGTCGAGGTTGTCGAAGCGGACGCGGTTGGAGCCGGCGATGACGAGGTCGAGCACTGCCCAGCAGAGCGAGAGGCAGCTCGTCTCGCCGGGGAAGCGACCGATCACCTTCGTTCGGCGCTTGACCTCCCCGAGCGAGCGCTCGAGCAAGTTGGTCGAGCGCCAGACGCGCCGGTGCTTGAGCGGGTAGCGCAGGTGGGGGCAGAGGGCCTCGAGGTCGTCGGCGAGGCGGGCTGGGGTTGACGCGATCTCGTTGACACCTTGACGCTTACGGGCGTAAGCCCGGAAAGGAGTGTCGAAGGTGCCACGAACGCATCCCCCGTATCCGCCGGAGTTCAAGGAGCAGGCCGTTCGCCTGGTGGCAGCGAAGGAGGAGCCACTGGCCCAGATCGCACGCGATCTCGGCGTCTCGGCCTGGACACTGCGCGGCTGGGTCAAGCAGGCAGAGATCGACGCCGGGGAGCGTGAGGGGCTGACGAGCGAGGAGCTCGTCGAGCTCAGAGAGCTCCGAAAGCGCGTACGCGTGCTCGAAGACGAGCGCGAGATCCTGAAGAAGGCAGCGACTTTCTTCGCGCGGGAGACCGATCGCCGGCCGTGAGCTTCCGGCTGATCGAGGCGGAGAAGGCAGAGCATCGAGTCTCCCGGCTCTGCAGTGTGCTCGGCGTGACCAGGCAGGGCTACTACGCCCGGAGGCGCCGGCCGCCTTCTGCTCGCAGGCGGCGCGACGGCGAGCTCGAGCGGCTCGTGCGCGCTGCGTTCATCGACTCGCACGAGACCTATGGCGCTCCCCGTCTGCACGCCGAGCTTCGCGCTCAGGGCGTCCGTGTCTCAAGGAAGCGCGTCGCGCGGCTGATGCGCGAGCTCTCGCTCCAGGGCGTGTCACGGCGCGGAGAGCGTCGCCGCGTACAGCCGCTGAGCGGTTCCGCTTCGCCGCCGGCGCCCGACCTCGTGCGCCGGCGCTTCCACGCGTCGCGTCCCGACGAGCTCTGGCTCGCCGACATCACGCATGTGCCCACCTGGGAGGGCTGGTTCTTCCTGTCGGTTGTCATGGACGTGTGCACGCGGCGGATCGTCGGCTGGTCGATGCGCGAGGACCTTCGGGCCGAGCTCGTCGTCGACGCGCTCGGGATGGCCGTCACCCGGCGGCGGCCGAACGGGCGTGTCATCCACCACTCCGACCGCGGATCGCAGTACGCCTCGCTTCTCTTCGGACGCACGCTGCGCGACTCCGGCCTGCTCGCGAGCATGGGCTCGCGCGGAGACCCGTTCGACAACGCCATGTGCGAGAGCGTCGTCTCGACGCTCAAGGAGGAGCTTCTGAAGCGCCGCTCCTGGAAGACGCGTGATGAGGCCCGCCTCGCCGTCTTCACCCACATCGAGACCTTCTACAACCCGAGGAGGCGCCACTCAGCGCTCGGCTACGTGTCGCCGGACGAGTACGAGAGAATGATCAGGAAGAGCAAGAGCAACGACCCGCAAATCGCGACCCCGTGTTAGGTCAAGACTGTCAACGGAAACGGGTCAAGCCCAGGCCGCCGCCGAGGCGTAGCCGTGGTCGGCGAGCTCCCTGACGAGCTTGCGCAGCCTCCTCCCCGTCTTCAGCCGAGGAAGCCTCGTCGAGCGCCCGCCAGGAGGCGGCCTTGACGCGTTCGCGCTCGGCCTCGGGCACCGTGGCGAGGACGTTGCGGAGGCGGTGGACCGTGCAGCGCTGGCGGTCGGCCTGGGGCCAGAGCTGCTCGATCGCGTTCGTGAGCCCCGGCGCCCCGTCGGCGACGATCAAGAGTGGGGCCTGAAGGCCGCGCCGGGTGAGGGAGCGGCCGAGGCTGGTCCAGTCCTCCTCCGCCTCGCGCATCCCCAGGCAGACGTCGAGCACGACCCGCTCGCCCTCTTCCGTGATCCCCCAGGCGCAAAGCACGCCCTCCTTCGCCCCGTGCGGGCGGACGGGCAGGGAGATCGCATCGAGCAAGAGGGCGACGAGCCGGATGCCGGAGAGGTCGCGCTCCTGGAAGGCTTGGAAGCGCTCCCGTAGCTCCTTGCAGAGCCGGGAGGCCGTTGCCTTCGACACCTGTCCGAGGCCCGCCTCCTCGCACAGCGACTCGACGTCGCGCATCGAGAGGCCGCGGACGAAGGCGCCGACGACGAGGGCCTGAGCGGCTCGGTGGCGAGGAAGCGCTTGCGCCGGCGGAAGAGCTTCGTCGTGAAGGGGGCGCAAGCGTCCCGCACCTGCGGCACCTCGACCACGATCTCGCCCTCCCCGGTCTTCAGCCGGCGCGGGCGGTAGCCGTTGCGGAGTCCGGGCGCCGCCTCCGGTCGGCGCTCGTAGCGGGCGCGGCCGAGCCAGGCCTCCACCTCCTCCTCGACGGCACGCTGGAGCACGAGCCGCGCGCCCAACCGGCCGAGCTCGCTGACGATCTCGAGCGGGTGCACGTCGACGCGCTCTCCCGCGAGCAGCGCCTCGATCTCCTTCTCGATCTCCACCGATGGCAGTAGTGTCCGTCTCACGGCGTAGGCCTCCTTCCAGTCGTTGACTTGCGACGGTCGGAGCCTACGCCGTGCCCCTTTACGGAGCTCCGGCGGGATTTACAGCGTTTCGGAGACGCGACCCTGCGGACAACCGAGGAGCCGCTTCAATGGGGCCCGGGATAGGAATCCCGGGAAACGCCCTGGCTGCCGTCTCAGAGTCGCGCTCTGTGCCCTGGGCCTCAATGGGGCCCGGGATAGGAATCCCGGGAAACGGCTTCCCAGGGCGCGACGGTGCTCCTGGCCGCCCTAGTACCTCAATGGGGCCCGGGAAAGGAATCCCGGGAAACGGGGGCGCAGGTCGCAGGCCGCATGGAGGCGTTCACACTTCAATGGGGCCCGGGAAAGGAATCCCGGGAAACTCGGTGCTGCGCGAGGTCTACACCGACGAGGAGGCGGCACTTCAATGGGGCCCGGGAAAGGAATCCCGGGAAACGTGGCCCAGATGAGAGCGCAGGAGTGAGTGTCCTTCGCTACTTCAATGGGGCCCGGGAAAGCAATCCCGGGAAACCAAAGGCGGTATCGATGGATATCCCACTCATCGTACTTCAATGGGGCCCGGGAAAGGAATCCCGGGAAACATGTTGTCCGGCTCTCTGGCGCGTCCTACGTCAAGGCGACTTCAATGGGGCCCGGGAAAGGAATCCCGGGAAACGTGCGGCGGGTACTAGCTCCGCACGGGACGCTATGGCTACTTCAATGGGGCCCGGGAAAGGAATCCCGGGAAACCCAGTACGGCCGTAGCTTCGTCTCCACCTCGCGCAACTTCAATGGGGCCCGGGAAAGGAATCCCGGGAAACGACGACGGGCCGCGCGGTGAGGATCAGGAGCGCGCAACTTCAATGGGGCCCGGGAAAGGAATCCCGGGAAACGCTCGGGCTCAGCGCGTGACCTCCAAGCTGACCTTACTTCAATGGGGCCCGGGAAAGGAATCCCGGGAAACATGGAGCGTGAGATGGACGATAAGCTCGACGCCCTACTTCAATGGGGCCCGGGAAAGGAATCCCGGGAAACCCCGTCCCCCGACAGCCAGACGTTCCTGCACGTCAAACTTCAATGGGGCCCGGGAAAGGAATCCCGGGAAACCTTCTGTAGAAGAAGCCACCGGTCCCTTGTGGATACTTCAATGGGGCCCGGGAAAGGAATCCCGGGAAACGTCCTCGGCCGTGACAACAGCGAACGTGGCGACGGCACTTCAATGGGGCCCGGGAAAGGAATCCCGGGAAACTTCAGGCCGTAGAAAATAGTAATGGGTGGGATTCGAACTTCAATGGGGCCCGGGAAAGGAATCCCGGGAAACATGGCGCGCCGGGCCACGAACGTCGTGAACCAGGCACTTCAATGGGGCCCGGGAAAGGAATCCCGGGAAACGGGGCACTGGTCGGGAACCTCTTGGCTCCTAGCGGGTACTTCAATGGGGCCCGGGAAAGGAATCCCGGGAAACATCCGCGACAACGGCTTCGTGTTCGAGGACATTGGACTTCAATGGGGCCCGGGAAAGGAATCCCGGGAAACAAGGGCGGGGAAGCCGAGATGACCGAGCGCGACCTACTTCAATGGGGCCCGGGAAAGGAATCCCGGGAAACAGGTGTGCGACCACTTGGGCGCGCTCAAAGAAGACTGACTTCAATGGGGCCCGGGAAAGGAATCCCGGGAAACGTTCGTGGGCACAACGATTTGCGAGTTGAAGAGGTTGCACTTCAATGGGGCCCGGGAAAGGAATCCCGGGAAACTCGATCATGCGCGCGTACTCTTGCTGCTCCGCCTCACTTCAATGGGGCCCGGGAAAGGAATCCCGGGAAACATCGAGCCGTGGTCGGCGGCAGGCCCCGGCTGGTCACTTCAATGGGGCCCGGGAAAGGAATCCCGGGAAACGATACTAATTCTGAACATGTAACTAAAGAGGTTCTTACTTCAATGGGGCCCGGGAAAGGAATCCCGGGAAACCAGCGGAGGGCATCGCCCCCGCGAACGGCGAGTTCGGCACTTCAATGGGGCCCGGGAAAGGAATCCCGGGAAACGAGCGCCTCGACCCGGTACCAGTCGGCACCCCGACCACTTCAATGGGGCCCGGGAAAGGAATCCCGGGAAACTCGTACACCCCGTCGAGGTCGAGATCCTCCTCGAGTACTTCAATGGGGCCCGGGAAAGGAATCCCGGGAAACGTCGAACCCGACCTTGAGCGTCGCCGCCAGACCGGCACTTCAATGGGGCCCGGGAAAGGAATCCCGGGAAACGACGGTCGCGACGATCGCGTCGAAGGGCGCATACGAACTTCAATGGGGCCCGGGAAAGGAATCCCGGGAAACGCGAGCGTGTCCTCAACGGGCGGATCCGCTACTGCACTTCAATGGGGCCCGGGAAAGGAATCCCGGGAAACCTCAGGAGCTGGGGGTGTGAGCTGATGAGAGTGGAGGACACTTCAATGGGGCCCGGGAAAGGAATCCCGGGAAACTCGGCGAGCTCCGCATCTGGCTCCCACGTCCAGGAACTTCAATGGGGCCCGGGAAAGGAATCCCGGGAAACGGGCTCGTGCTCGCCAGGATCGCGACCCTCAACGTACTTCAATGGGGCCCGGGAAAGGAATCCCGGGAAACTAGGACGTGGCCCGAGTGATCGCGCCCTTGGCGAGACTTCAATGGGGCCCGGGAAAGGAATCCCGGGAAACCCTGCGCGCACAGCCGGCCCGCTCTACCTAGGAGGACTTCAATGGGGCCCGGGAAAGGAATCCCGGGAAACGCGCGTAGTCGAGAGAACGCCTCTCGATCGGACTTCAATGGGGCCCGGGAAAGGAATCCCGGGAAACAGCTCCCCTGCGAGCCCAGCGTCCATGCGGGATCGGGAGCCTGATTGCGAGCGGGTTCGCAGTGGCGGCACAACCTGGGTCGTGGCGCGGGGAGTCTGGTCTGCCTGGACACGGAGAAATTGTCAATATGCAGGCACTTGTCGGGATGCGAGCGAGTGCCGGGACTCGACCGAGCACCTCGGCGCTCGCAGCGCCTCACACGACGAAGGGCTGGCTCGGATCATAGAGCCGCTCCGGGCGCGAGATCCAGTGAAAGCGATCAGCGCTTCCGCCCTGCGACGGTCCGAGGTCGATGAGGAGCGCGCGGTCGACGGCGACGTCGAGGACATCGCGGAGAGCGCCTTCGAGACGCGCGCGCTCGACGTCCGTAAGGTCGCACACGAAGACCGAGTACTGGATCCTCTCCCCCCAGGCCTCGGCGACGGCGATCGTGCGCCGGAGGCGGCGATCGTCGCGCACGTCGTAGCAGAGGAGATAGCGCGTACGCATCAGCGCGTGACGAAGGGCCGGTACTCGGGAACGTCGCCGAGCAGGTAGGCGGCGAGCAGGCGCGCCTGGAGCTCGAGCGCCCGCCGGTAGGAAACCTTGTAGCCGAACGCCGGGTGGACGACCTCCGTGCCCAAGCGCCGCTCGTAGGCCCTGATGACGGCGCGGCGGCCGGGCGAGGTGAGCGTCACGGCTCCCGATCGCTCGAAGAAGTCGCCGGGAGTGAGCTGCAGCCCGTTGACGAGGGTCAGCAGCGTCGAGTCGGCGATCAGGGGGCGGAACTCCTCCATGAGGTCGAGCGCGAGCGCCGGCCGCCCGAACCGCGGTCGATGGTAGAAGCCGAGCAGAGGATCGAAGCCGACCCGCCTGACCGCGAGCGCGGCCTCCCGAGTCAGGAGCGCGTACAGGAAGGAGAGGACGGCGTTCGCGCGATCGCGTGGGGGACGCCGGGTGCGCCGTTCGAAGCCGAGCTCGAAGCCGCGCGCGCGAGCGCGCTCGCTGAAGGCGAGCGAGAGCGTGCGGTAGTACGTTCGGGCGGCTGCCCCCTCGATCCCGAGCAGCGCATCGGCGTCGGGGACGACGAGCGCGCGGCGGGCGAGGCGCTGGAGATCGCTGACTGCCTGCTCGACGCCGTCTCCGCCGTTGCGGCGAAGGAGCACGCGCGCATTGCGGATCTTCGCGTTGACGAACGCGCGGGCGAGCCGCAGGGCGGACTCCCGATCGTCGGCATGGCGGAACTGCGCAATGCGGAGCTCGATGTTGCTCGTCTCGAGACCCACGGTCATGGCCTGGAAGCGCCCGCCGAAGGAGAAGTGCGTGACAGGGATGCCCGCGGCCGCGAGCTCGCGCAACGCGGGCCCGGAGATCGAGGCGCCGCCGAAGAGCGCCACCTCGAGCACGTCGACCAGGCGCGCCGAGCCGACGACGTCTCCGTCCAGGCGTACCTCGAGTCGCCCCCCGGACAGCCGCACCGACGACCCGGCCTCCTGCACGTACATCGGCACCGCGTCGGGACGGCTCGCGATCAAGCGCCGCGGTCGCGCGCGGCGCTCGCGGACGAGCCGCAGCGCGTTCGTCTCGTCCGGCAGGCAGATCGAGACGAGCGAGCAACGCGGGCACTTCGGGCTGTCCACGAGCGGCGGCGGCGGTCGCTCCGAAGCGGCCGTCTCGCGGAGCCGAGCGAGGTACTCGCGGACGCGACGCTCGAGCTCGTCGTTCACCTCGAGCTCCACCCGCGTGCGCGGCTCGCGATAGCTGAGGTAGCCGCGGTCGCAGCGGTAGCCGTTCTCTCGCAGGATGAGCACCTGAGCCGCGAGCTGGATCTCCTCGGGCTCCCAGGCGCGGCCGTCGGCGCGCGGGCGGCCCTTCTTGTGGTCGACGGGCGAGACCGTGCCGTCCTCGCCCTCGACGAGATCGATCGTGGCGATCATGCCGAGCCTTGGGGCATCGAGCGTGACCGAGCGCGCCTCGCCCGACCAGGCTTCCTCCCCGGCGTCCTCGGCGTCCGGGAGGCGACCGCCGCCGCGGTCGCTTCTGCGGTGCGCGAGCCCGCCCTCGGCGGTGTCGGCGTTCTCCTCCCACAGTCCCTCCACCCACTCGAGGTAGAAGAGCCGAGGGCAGTACACGAACTCGTTCAGCATCCGCGCCGGGACGAGCTTGGGGACGGGACCCTGTGCGGCATCACTCACGGCCTGAGTTATCGGCACGCGCAACCGTGTTCCGAGGTGCTGATCACTCGCGGCTTCCGCCGCCTCAAGTCACTGCTCGCCATGATCCGGCTGGTCTGCGGCAAGGTCCCCGTCTCCCTACCCACGTGAGTGCCGGAAGAGCCGGGGACCTTGGCGAGGACGTTTCTGAGGCGGTGGACCGTGCAGCGCTGGCGGTCGGCCTCGCGCCAGAGCTGCTCGATCGCGTTCACGAGGCCGGGCGCCCCGTCGGCGACGACCATGAGTGGGGCCTGAGGCCCGCGCCGGGTCAGCGAGCGACCGAGCTCGAGCCAGTCGTCCTCTGCCTCGCGCATTCCGAGGCAGACCTCGAGCAGCACGCGTTCGCCCTCCTCGCTGATCCCCCAGGCGCAGAGCACGCCCTCCTTCGCCCCACTGGGACGGACGGGGAGGTAGATCGCGTCCAAGAACAGGCAGACGTACTATCGCTCCTCGTGCAAGACGGACGGGGACTCTGCTTCTCCCTCCACTTCGGTCAGTCGTCGGGCTCCAGATTTCGTTCGTTGACGGCCCGTAACGAACAGCCCAAGTCCATAGTGACAGCCCCATCCGAGACAGAGGGGGCCCTCGACTGGCCTCTCAAACGTCAAGGTCAGACGAAATAGCCCAGGTGGCGGCCCCGGCGCTTTTCTGCTTTGGCGCGTTCGGACGAAATGACGAAACCACCGCGCCTGGAGGCCCGCCTCACTTGCATCAGTCGGCGGCGTGATCACAGGCGAAGCGACGAGGTCGGGAAGTTCGCGGTGCCGAAGCTCCGCACGCACCTGCCCATCCAGTGAGTCCTTGCCGCGAGACTTGAGGAATCGAGGCGGAACAAAGGGCGTGCGGCTCTCCCAAGTCGTGCCCCGTCCCAGCTCGGGAAGCGAAACGCCTCCGATGGCACGGAACGATGCGAGCTCTCCCATTCCAACCAGTGTGACGGCGATGTCTTCGGTTCCCTTCGTCCAGGTCTTGCGAAGACGACGAAGCGCGCGCTGGGCGGCCTGCCCGAAACCCATGGGCGCGTACACGAGGACGTGGTCGATGCGCCCCCGGTTTCGCGCGTCGAGAGAGAGCGGAATGAAGTGCGCATGCCGATGCTCTTCCTGCAGCGGCCGCCCCTTTTCGTCCTTGCCGCTCAGTTCGGGACAAGATTCGTCACCGAGCTTGCTGAGCAGTGCCCTTCGGAAGAGGCTCATGGTCGGGAGCGCGCGCTCCATCAGCGGCAGGACATCGCGCTTTCGGTCGGTCGCGAGCGCAAACAGCGCCGTGTCCGCGAATCGAACGTTCGCACCCACTGTCATACCGGCCGGCAGGGCGAGGGAAATTGCATCGGCGGGCCGCCAGTAGACGAGCTCGCGCGATCCGGGAGGGCTGCTCCATCCGCCCTTCTGCAGCGCGGTCGTCTCGATCTGAAGCGCTGCAAGCAGGTCCTCGGGCGCCTCGGCGACCTCCCGCCGCCACGCGTCGTACTCCATCGTCGGGACTGGCGCCAGCAAACGGACGGGCTCGTCGTCCCGGTGTTGACGCTCCGTCGATACGTCCCAACCCCGCGGAACAGCTTCCGGCGACAACAGCAGCCGTGCCCTGACGCGGGATTCAGCACGACCGAGGTATCCGAGTCGCTCGAGCAACCGAGCGACGAGCGCCCGCTGCTCGTCACTTGTCTCGGCAGGCCACACGACTCCCAGTGCCCCGAAGGGACGAACCCAGGCGTCGACCACCAAGCTCGTCTTCTCTACCCCGCGCTTCTTGTCCAATGCCCCGATCGGCATGTAGTGGCGCGTGTGGCCGAGCGTCGCCCGAGGCAGCCGGTACGTTGGTGGCGGGCTTGCGGCCAGCGTCTCGACGAGCGTCCGCATGACGGCGGGTGCTCTCTGCCAGCCGAGCTTTGCGTAGCCGGTAGCGAGCAGTGCACGCAGGATGCGCCACGGGCTTGGCGGCCACTCAACGAGCCCTTCGTTCACGTGGTGGCCCCACGGTGTCGCGTGGTACCGCCCGGCCGGGAACTCGAAGACGATGGAGAGCACGTTACTCCGGTTACCCCTTGAACGCCACCGTCGTGACGCGCATCTTGTCGGTCTTATCCTTCTCGTCGTTGGGGCCGACGGCGAGTTTCGCGATGAGCGGCGGCAGCTCGCCCGACCACTCGCCGTCGTCGTTTTTCGTCCCGACCAGCGCCTCCCTGGTCGGCAGCGTAAAGTCGCTCACATTCGTGCTCTCGATGACGCCGCCGTTCTTCAGCTCGAACGTGCACGCGGTGCGAAGCCGCATCGGGCTGTCGATGAACGCACGAAGCTTGAACAAAGCGAGGAGAATCAGCATCTTGGTGGCGTCGTCGCCGAGCCCGTAGCCGCGGATCTGGGCGAGGTCGATGCTCGCGTAGAGGGTGATAGCCTCGGCGGTGTACTCGTCCCGCGGGAAGGGCAGGTTTCCGAATCCTTCGCTTGCCGTCCGGCCGCCAGCCTCATCCTTGGCAGGCTGAACCCAGTCGTTCTTGACTCCTCCCGAAGCTGCGACCTTGACTCCGTCTGCTTCGATGAACGTCGAAATCGCGCGCGCCACGCGGAGTCGCCCGTCCATGCTCTCGAGAAAGACGCCATGGAGAAGCGACCCAACGTCGTACTTGAGGAGCGTCTTCAAGAACTGCGGCCGATCGAGGGGGCCGCTGCGCTCGATCCCAATCTCCTTCTTGATCGTCGCGTGGAGGCCATCAGACGACTTCTCGATGTACGGGCTGTTGAGCCGATGGGCCTCGAGGACGGAACTCGTCAGGAAGCTCTTGCTCCCGTCGTTGCGCGTCACCTTGACGTAGCTGAGTCCGCGCAGCTCCTCGATGAGGTCGTTGTTTCTGTCGTCCCAGCAGACCGCCTCGAGGCGGTTGGCCATGCTCTGCGCGGATTCCACGAGCAGGGAGCGGCCCTCTGGAGTCTCGAACTCCGCCGCGCCAAGGTCGGGGAATCCCGTGGGCTGGAAGCGGTAACCCTGCCGGACCTTCAGCGGAATCTCGAACAACAGGTCGTGACAACCGTTGAGCTTGCTGAGATCGATCTCCATGATGCCCCCTCTCAAGCCGGCACGGCCGGCTCGTCCTCGACGTCCTTCACTGCGTAGGGCTTGCAGACGAGGCGCGCCGCGCGGGCCGCGTCGTTTTGCGAGATCGGAAAGGCGAGGCTCGCCGCCAAGCGGCGCGCGACATGGCGCGAGCCGACGGCGCGCCGGAACACGGGTCGGAGGCCACTCGCCTCGAGACGCCTGACCACGACCCGGAGGGCTCCGTCGAGATCGCCTGTGGCGAGTCGTCGAACTGGCTCGGGGTCTAGTCGCACCGTGACAGCGGTCTCGTTCCGCCTCTCCGGATCTGCGACGGGCACGTCGAACGGGAGATGCGCGAGACGAAAGAGCAGGTGCAGTGGCTCGATGCCACCGCTGCCATCCGGCGGAGGCAAGGCGCTTCCCTTGCCCACTGTCTCGAAGTCGAGCGCCAGGAACGGCCGCACCAGTGCCAGAATCTCGTTGTCCACCACCTCGCCGCGAATCCACGCTCCGACCTCTTCGAGAGTCACCTCGCAGCCTGGCCACGCGTGCAAGGGCAGCCGTGGCGCTCGGACGCGCTCGTTGTTCGTACTCCGCGCCCCGATAGAGCGGCGCTTCACGAGTGTCACAGCGTCGGCAACCAGGTCGCGGCCTAGGCAGACGCACTCGGGGTCGGCCTCGGGATGTCCCTTGTCGTCGAGCTTAAAGCGCGGGCGGCGCGTGTTCCCCTCATCGAGCGGAATGAAGTGGCGCCGAATTGAGTCGGCGAACGACACCTCGCCGTTCTCCCTCTCGACAGGCCGATGCTGCGACGCGAACGCCAGCGCGAGGCGAAGCACACGCCGGCCCTGAGGCGTGCCATCGTCGACCGCGGCGATCCAGCCTCCGCTGAGCGGCGGAAGCGGTCGACGCGCCGGACTCTTGCCTGAGCGCAGGAGCGCTAGCTCGGCCTCGCCAAGCGTGACGAGCAGAGCACGCCAGTCCCTCGCTGTGGCGTCGCGGCGACAGACCGAGAAGAGCGCATCCTGAGCTCGCCGAGCGATGCGGCCCAGGCTGGCCGGCACGTTGTTGTCCTTCGTCGGTCGCGCGTACGCGACCAGCGAGTCGATCCAGGGCGCGATCTCCTCAAGCAGCCCCTGATGCGGTCGGGAGCGCACGTGGAAGCGGCCGGCGAACACGGCGAGATTCGACTGCCCGTTCCGCTCGAGATACGCGAACCGCTGCAGCGAATCGATGCCGCGAGCGATGCCGAGACGCGCCGTGGCGCGCACGATGTCGGACGCTCGCGTCGTCTGCCGCCCGCCCACCTGCGCGCGCGCCTCGCGAACCAGCTCCACGAGCTCCGCGTAGCGCACCGGCTGTGACCAGAGGGGCAACCACTGCTCGCCGCGCGGCGACCCTTCGCGCTCGGAGGCGCTGCCGAAACCGGCCGCAGCGGCCTCGACCCAGAACGGGGACGCAACACGGGCCCAGCCCACCTGCCCCCGGCGGCTCATCCCGGCGACGAGCGCGACCGCTCCTTCGAGCATGAGGATGAACTCCCAGGGGTTGACTTGTGCGCCACCCCCGAAACCCGCGCCCATGTTCGTGCCGCCTGCGCGCCCGGGAAAGAACTGCCCAGCAGCTTGGTGGTCAAGAACGCGGGCGCTATGGCCAAACAACGCTGCCTTGAGACGCTCAAAGGCACCCTGAGATGGGGATCCGTCAGGATCAAAAACAAGGGTGAGGTTCCTCTGGAAACCAGCCGTGTAGTCTTGGTTGCCTTCATTCCCACCTGATCCGACATGGAAAGCGTAGTTCGGCAGTCCGCTCTGATCGAGAATGATGCAGGAATCAAACCAGTCGCGCGCCGAGCCACTCCAAGCGTTAGCGACCTGCTGCAGCAACTTCGCCTTTACCTGGTCCTTGACGGCGTCGACTCGCTTGCGTGCGCGATTACGGTCGGCCTCCACCGCTCTGAGAGTGTCGGCTAGCGCCGTGTGTTCTACGGAATCGGGGGTAAGGCCTTTGATCCTGCGACGGAGATCGCTCAGCTGGCGCGTCAGGCGGTCTCGCTCACGGCGAGCCTCCACGAGGCTCCCAGGAATGAACTCCTGAGCTTGCTCAATCGCCCGTTGTATCTCGGCGAAGCGTTGCGCCCTATACGACTTTAGCTTCTCGAGCGTAGAAACCTCACCTCTCTCGTCTTCACCGGCTTCGTCGGCATCGCCATCGGTGTCCAGGAACCCTCCGCCGCCGTTCCATGGAGCCAAGATCGGGCTCGGTGCGTACTCGTTCAGGAAGAATTCTTGCACCTCATCCTCGCTGAGCTTCGTTACGAGCACGAAGTGTTCGTCGCGCCAGAACCCGCGAACGTCGGGGTCGCGCTGCTCGGCGAGAAGGCGCAGGACGCCCAGCGCTGCCAGGTAGGTAGCCAGCGCGTCAGGCGTGAGCCCTGTCAGCTCGTGTACATGAACTTTCGTCACATAGATCGCTTTCGTTTCGCTGCTGCAGGTGCTCAAGATCCCTTGGGCGACCGGCGCCCTCGTCCGCGGGCAGTTCCTCGCTCCTCGTCCGCGCCCGTCGCGGGCGCGAGCGTCTCCTGGATCCACCGCCGGAGCTCGGCGTCCCTGTCCTCGCTCTCCGGCAAATGGGCGACCTCCGCGAGGTGCGCCGGGAGCCTCGGGTCGAGCGGCTCGGCGATCCGGGAGGCCCGCACGTCGGCGGCGCGGAAGAGGGCTTCGAGCCAGGCGAGCTGGAAGGCCCCGTAGCTCTCGCGCAGTGCGACGACTCGTTCGATCCAGCTCGGCCCGTAGCGACGCGAGAGGCCAATCTTCGCGGGTTCGAGACGAAGCGTCACCGACGGCAGCTCGGAGGCTCCTCCGTCGATGTCCACGAGAGCGAGCACGGGGAGAATGTCCCCATCGCGGACGCCGCGGATCGGGAGGTCTCCGTCGTGGCCGGGGTTGTCCTGGTCTCGCGGACTCATCGCCAATGTAGCGCGCACCTTCCCGTGATGGGACAGAACGAGATAGAGCGCAAGGTTGAACCTGATCTCGTCGAGATCGAGGAAGCGCGAGACGACGCTGGGGGGTTGCGCAGGCCGAAAATGCTCTGGGAGGTCCCGACCGACCGTCGCTTCGAGGACGTCCTCGCGGCCTCCCTGTAGGCCCGGATGGTCAGGCCGAGCCTGCCACGCCAGCTCGAGAAGCGCGAGGGTGCTTGCGAGCTCGTGGCGGAAACCAGGCCGCCGTCCGAGCGGGCTGTGGTTGTACAGGTCGCTGATGCTGTGCCACCGGCCCTTCGGCGCCTTGGCCAGCGAGACGTCCTCTTCGATTGCATTCCGGTCCCTGATCGCGGCGGAGAACGCCGGGTGCGCCTTCCCGATGTCGTGTACCAATGCCGCAACTTCGAGCGTCTCGCTCACCTCGGTCGACACTCCGACGGCTCGCGCCACAGTCCGTGCACACAGGGCCGTCTCGAAGCAGTGCGTCGCGATCGTCTTGTACTGGCGAGTGGCATCCCCGATACCCTCGCTCAGGTCGTCCTGCTCGTCGGCAGCATCGGCCGCATCGACGGCCTCTATCACGCGCGCAGCATGGTGGTCGTAAACGTCCGGAGCGGCCCCCTGCTTCCCAGTAAAGCCCACGTTCTCGTCGTAGCCGCCAGCCCGCGAATCGACCAGGATCGTCTGGCCTGGGTAGAGATGGCGTTCATCGAGTCGCTCCCACTCGCCATCGACGTAGCTCCAAACCCAGGCGCGCGGGCGAGTCGCTTTCCTCCCCTCACTCGCTCCCTCGCCGAGAGGCTCCTCGTCGGCCTCTTGGGCTCGGCGCTCGCGGAGCAGCCACGTGCGAGCCTCACCGACCGGGATGCGGCAGAGGGCGTCGTGTGACGGTCGGAGACGCCGGTGCGGCTCCTCACCCTGCGGGATTGGCCACCACCACACAGTGACGTCTCGCTCGTCGCCCTCGCGCACGAAGCGGGAGATGTCGATGTCTGCACCGGTCAAATCCGGAGTGGTATCGAAGAGATCGTACAGTTCTCGCCGTGAAAGGACATGGAGCGGCGCGAACGGGTAGAGCTCGGGTAGGAGGCTCTCGGACGCTCGCTGTTCCTCGCGTCTTTCGAACGCGTCCAGCGCTGCTGGGCCTGCTTCTGAACCGAGGAGCTTGATCCCCTCAGCCGCCGCTTCGATTTCGGCGAGGTCGTACGGCAGTGCCGTTCTGGCATCCTCATCGCACCGCTTCTTGGCGCGCTCGTCGTCGTCTTTCGCGGGGATGCTGAGGGCGCTTTCGTCCGTGTGGCGCCGGTCGACGACGATGACCCGACCTTGACCGCCGTACCGCGCGCACCGTCCGAAGCGTTGCACGAGGGAAGCCCACGGCGCGATCTCGGTGACGAGCGCGTCCGCAGAGACGTCGACCCCGGCCTCGACGACCTGCGTCGCGACGATCACGCGGTTCTTGCCCGGCCCGCAATGCTCGCGCGAAAGGAACTCAGTTGTCCACGCTCTGCGTTCCTCGCCACGGAACCGGGAGTGGACGAGCCGTAGGTCTACTCCTGGAAGGCGCCTTTTGAGCGCCGCGTGGAGGTCGACCGCGCTCTTAACTGTGTTGACGATAGCGAGGGTGATCCCGCCCTTTGTCTCGCTGTGCGTCGCTGCGACCAACTCGGCCCACCGCTCGACCAAGGCCTTACTATCCGAGCGCCTTCCTCGCTCCTCGTAGGCCCGGGGGATCTGTTCACAGCGGAGGCTTCTCCTTGCAGCCCACAGGACGCCGCTGCGGTCAGCTTGCTCGAGTTCGACGATCGGCAGCACGTCGACGCCGTCGAGATCCGGCGCCCGCCGGAGCCAGTCAGGCTGGAGCGTGGCGCTCATCCACCAGGTCCTGCGCGGACGAGGGAGCCGCCTTGCCTCCTCGTCGTGGCGCGCGAAGGCCTGGAGCTGTGCGCTTGTGGCAAGCCCAACGCCCATGAGCTGGACCTCATCCATCACCCAGAGGCAATCGACGTTCAACAGCCCGTACTCCATGGGCCACCTCGCGCGCGCTGCGCCGTAGCCCCGGTTGAGGGCGCGCGAGAGGAGCATGTCCTGCGTCCCGATGAGGACGAAGTCCTGCTCCGGCTCGAGGTGCCAGTCGGAGGGCGACAGGCCACCGAGGAGGACATGAACCTGTTGTTGGGGGTCAAGGCCCAGACGCTTGAGCCAGCACTCGACCTCCCGCTGCGTCTGCTCGACGAGGGTGCGCATCGGGAAGCAGAGAACGAGGCGGCGGGGCCAGGCTTCATCCCTACGATGCACTCGGTGCCAGAGCCACGTGATCGTGACCCCGGCGGTTTTGCCGAAGCCCGTTGGGATCCGGATGAGCCGATCCCTGCACTCCGGATCAGACGCAAGTCGCGCCTGCCACTCGTGCGGCGCATGTCCAGTGACCTTCTGGAAGAAGGCGTCGAAGGTCACGGCGCAGCCTCCGCGCGCACGCCTACCACTGCCTCGTGCACCCGCTCGGCGAGCGCGGCATCCGCGCAGTCGACGTCGAGCGCCACGCAGCCGTCGAGGGAGCGGATCGTGACCTCGAGGTCCGGATAACCGCGGCGAACGTCGTGGTCGCCAGCGACTTGGAACTCGAGCCGCACCGGCAGCTCACCCGCCCCCGAGCACGGGAGCGCCTCGCTGCGGAGCCGCTCGAGCGGGAAGGCCTCGACCGGGGGCGAAGCGATGTCGGGAGTCCGCGCCGCAGAGCGGACGAGCTCGCGCGCGCGGCGCTCGACCTCGTCTCGCGGCAGGTGATGCGTTCTCACGGCTTGGCGCCGATTCTGTCGCACCGTCCCACGCTTGGCAATCAGCGGGACGGGGCGGATCTCTTACGTTACGGGCCCGTCCGCGCGTGGATACCGACTCCGCGGCCGACGGCGTCCGTTCGGTCGCCGTGCCGGAGCACGGCGCCGCTACGAGACGACTCCGTCGCTGGGAGACGGTGCCGATCCGCTCAGCCGAGGAGCACGTTCGAGTCGCGCCGGGCAGCCCGCCCTGTGTGGCTACGCCTTCGCGTACTGCGCGTAGCCCCCGAAGTCGACGGCGATGCACGGCTCGTCGCCGACCACCCAGGCGTCGTGACCGGGCTCGATCGCGGCGACGTCTCCCGGCCCCAGCTCGGCCTCGCTGCCGTCGTCCATGCGGACCGCCATCCGCCCCGAGATGCAGTAGAGGAGGTGCGTGGCCTGGCAGCTGTCGGTGTTGGCGATCGGCTTCAGGTGCTCGGACCAGCGCCAGCCCGGCTCGAAGGTCCCGTAGATCACCGGGTGCCCGCCGACGTTCACGACGTGGGCGCGCCCGTGGCCCGCGAACGCCCGCACCTCGTCCGGCGAACCGACGTTCTTGATCGTCACGCCTGCCATGTCCTCTCCTCTCGGTCGGTGGGGTCCTACCCTACGTGTTCGGGTGGCCTGCTGCGAGAATCGCGGTCGTGCGGCGCGGACTCGATCCGATCGTCAACCACCTGCGCGTGGCCAGGCGGCTCGCGCCGCGGCGCGGAGCCTCGCTCCGGGAGCGCTTCGGCCCGCTCGACGAGCGACTCGTCTTCGTCGTCGGGTCACCGCGCTCGGGAACGACCTTCCTCGCCGGCGCGATCGGATCGCTCTCCGGCTTCGTCGATCTCGGCGAGGTCGCCGCCGTGAAGGCGCAGGTGCCGACCCTCGTCGCCCTCCCGCGCGAGGAGGCGGCAGCGCGGCTCCGGCGCACGCTCGGAGTCGCGAGGCGGCTCGGGCTCGTCGGCTCGGTGCGAGCCGTGGAGCAGACCCCCGAGCTCGCCCACCTCGTCGACGTGGTCACTCTTGCGTTCCCCGAGGCTCGGATCGTCCACATCGTGCGCGATGGACGCGACGTCGTCTGCTCGCTTCTCGAGAAGCCGTGGTTGCGGCGCGACGAGCGCCGCACAGACGACGCGGGCGTGGCCTACGGCGCGTACGCGCGGTTCTGGGTCGAGCCGGAGCGGCGAGGAGAGTTCGAGGCCGCAAGCGACGCGCGACGCGCAGCGTGGGTGTGGCGGAGCTACGTGACCGCGGCTCGCGCCGCGGCAGCTCCGCTCGTCGAAGTCCGCTACGAACGTCTCGTCGATGATCCAGACAGCGTCGCAGCCGAGCTCGCCCGCGCCCTCGACGTCCCCGAGCCGACACTCGCGACTGCGCTACGCCGAGCGCACCGCGCATCGGTCGGCCGCTGGCGCCGAGATCTCACGAGCGAGCAGCTCGCGGACGTCCTCGAGGAAGCGGGCGGCCTCCTCCGCGAGCTCGGCTACGCGAGCTCGGCGAGCGCCTGACGCACCTTCGCGAGGCGCGCCTGGAGCTCGGTGGTCCGGGCGAGGTCGGCGCTGGCGAGGTCGCGCTTCAACTTCCGCTCGCGGAGCCGGAGGAGGAGCTCGGTGCCCGTGCGCTCGTCGATCGCCTCTCGAGCTGCGCGCGCGTCGAGCTCGGCGCGGAGCGCCGTCAGCTCCGGCTCCTCTCGCCCGCCGACGAGCGCTTCACGGAACCGCCTGTGCTCCTCGACGTCGAAGTGATCCGGCGCGAGCTCGCCGAGGGCGCGCACGAGGGAGGGGTGGGCGACGCAGGCGGCGAGAACGTCGCGCTCGAGACGCTCGCCGGCGTCGAGTAGGCGCGAGCCCGCGAGCACACGGGCGCGCGCCCCACCCCGCGCCGGGGCAAGACCCGCGAGCGTCTCCTTGGGCAGGTCGAGCCGGTCGGCGAGGAGCCGGAGCGCCTCCTGGCGCTGCGGCGAGTCCTCCGCTCTCGCGAGCACCTCCCGCGCTCGGACGAACCCCTCCTGGCGGTCGGCGGCACGCTCGAGCTCGAGTCGGACACGGTAGACGAGGTAGCTCTCGGCGCTCGAGAGGCGCTCCTCGAACCCGTGCGGGTCGTCGGCGGGATCCTGCCCCGGCGGCAGCGTGACCACCTCCACGTCGAAGCCCTGCGCGACCGCGAGCTCCATTCCGCGCAGCGTCGCCTCCTGGCCCGCTGCATCGGCGTCGAAGCAGAGGTAGAGCTTCCGCGCGAGGCGCCCGAGCTCGCGGAGCTGCCGCTCGGTCAGCGCCGTGCCCATGGAGGCGACCACCGGCTCGAAGCCTGCCTGCCGCAGCGCGAGCACATCCGTGTTCCCCTCGACGACGGCCGCGAGGCCCCGCTTCGTGATCGCCGCCTTGGCGAGGTGGAGCCCGTACAGGATCGAGCCCTTGTGAAAGAGCTCGCCCTCGGGCGAGTTGACGTACTTGCCGCGCAGCGGGTCGTCCTCGCGCAGCTTGCGCGCCTGGAACCCGACGATGCGACCGCGGGCGTCGGCGAGCGGGAACATCAGACGGGAGGGGAAGTAGTCCGTGCCGCGGGCGGTCACGAGCCCCGCCGCGCGCAGCTCGTCGTGCGTGAAGCCGCGCTCGCGCGCCTTCTCCGCGAGGCCCTGCCCGGGCGAGAGCCCGAGCCGGAACTCCTTCGCAACCGCCTCCCCGAGCCCCCGTCCTGCGAGGTACGCGCGCACTGGCGCGCCGGCCCCGCCCTCCCACAGGAGGCGCTCGAAGTAGGACGCCGTCTGCTCGAGGAGCGCGTACAGGCGCTCGCGCCGGCGGCGCGTGGCCTCGATCCGCGGGGAGGCCTCCTCGTACTCGAGCTGGACGCGGAAGCGCTCAGCGAGCCACTCGACGGCGCCGACGAAGTCGAGGTTCTCCGTCTCGCGGACGAAGGAGATGAGGTCGCCCCCCTTTCCGCAGCCGAAGCAGTAGTAGAGCTTGTCCACGGGGTTGACCGAGAAGCTGGGCGTGCGCTCCTCGTGGAAGGGACAGCGGCCCATGTAGCGCGACCCGGAGGCGCGCCGGAGCTGCGTCCGCCCAGAGACGACCTCGACCATGTCCGCCGCGGCCACGACGTCGCGGACGGAGGAGTCCCGGATTCTCGCCACGGCTTGAGACTAACCGGCGTCCACGCCGTACTCTTCGTACCCATGTCGCGCGCCCCGAGACGCGAGCGCAAGGTCGTGACGGTGGTCTTCTGCGACCTCGTGGGGTTCACCGCACGCGCCGAGTCGATGGACCCCGAGGACGTGGAGGCGCTCCTCCGCCCCTACCACGAACGCGTCCGCTCCGAGCTCGAGCGCCACGGCGGCACGGTCGAGAAGTTCATCGGCGATGCCGTGATGGCGCTCTTCGGCGCTCCCACCGCGCACGAGGACGACCCGGAGCGAGCGGTGCGGGCCGCGCTCGCGATCCGCGAGTTCGCGCTCGAGGAAGGGCTCGAGCTGCGGGTCGGGGTCACGACCGGCGAGGCGCTCGTGCGCCTCGACGCGCGCCCCGAGGGCGGCGAAGGCATGGCCTCCGGGGACGTCGTCAACACCGCCGCTCGCCTGCAGGCGGCGGCGCCCGTCAACGGGGTGATCGTGGACGAGCCCACCTACCGGGCGACCCGCCAGGCGATCGACTACGAGGACGCCGAGCCGGTCGAGGCGAAGGGGAAGTCCGAGCCGATCGCGGTCTGGCAAGCGACGCGCGCGCACGCGCGGCTCGGGGTCGACGTCGCGCACGACGCGCGCTCGCCGCTCGTCGGCCGGGCGCGCGAGCTGGCGGCCGTCCAGGACGCATTCGAGCGGGCACGTCACGGCCGAACGCCGCAGCTCCTCACGATCGTCGGCGTCCCAGGCATGGGGAAGAGCCGGCTCGTGTGGGAGCTGCAACGGATCGTCGACGCCGACCCGGAGCTCATCACTTGGCGCCAGGGGCGCTGCCTGGCCTACGGAGACGGCGTCACGCTGTGGGCGCTCGCGGAGATCGTCAAGGCCGAGGCCGGAATCTCGGAGCAGGACTCGCCCGCCGACGTCGCCGCCAAGCTCCGGGCCGCCACGGTCGAGGCCGTGCTGGAGGCGGACGTTTCTTGGGTCGAGTCCCACCTCCTGGCGCTCGTCGGCCTCGCCGAGGAGGCCGAGCTCGGGAGCGACCGGCGCAACGAGGCGTTCTCGGCCTGGCGCGCATTCCTCGAGGGCCTCGCCGAGCAGCGTCCGCTCGTCGTCGTCTTCGAGGACCTCCACTGGGCCGACGAGACGCTGCTCGACTTCGTCGACGAGCTCGTCGACTGGATCGCCGACGTGCCCCTGCTCGTCGTCGCGACCGCCCGCCCCGAGCTCCTCGAGCGCCGTCCCGGCTGGGGCGGCGGGAAGCTGAACGCGACGACGATCACCCTCTCCCCGCTCACGAGCGAGGAGACCGCGCAGCTCCTCGCAAGCGCCCTCGGGACGCCGGTGCTCCCGGCGGAGACGCAGGCCACTCTCCTCGAGCGCGCCGGCGGGAACCCGCTCTACGCGGAGCAGTTCGCCGAGCTCTACGTCGAGCGCGGCTCGACGGACGAGCTCGCCCTGCCCGAGACGCTGCAGGGCATCATCGCGGCCCGGCTCGACGGCCTGTCGTTGGACGAGAAGGCGCTCCTCCAGGACGCGGCAGTCGTGGGCAAGGTCTTCTGGGCCGGCGCGCTCGGACGCGAGGAGGCCGACGTCGTCGCGACGCTGCACTCGCTCGAGCGCAAGGGCTTCGTCCGCCGCCAGCGGCGCTCGTCGGTCGAGGGACAGGGTGAGATCGCGTTCGCGCACGCGCTCGTCCGCGACGTCGCCTACGGGCAGATCCCTCGCGCCGAGCGCGCTGCGAAGCACCGCCGCGTCGCTGAGTGGATCGAGTCGCTCGGCCGCCCGGAGGACCACGCCGAGATGCGCGCGTACCACTGGCGCTCTGCGCTCGACCTGACGAGAGCGGCAGGAGCACCGGACGCCGACCTCGCCGAACGGGCACGGCTGGCCCTTCGGGACGCGGGCGACCGCGCCGCCGGGTTGAACAGCCATACAGCAGCCGCGTCGTTCTACGACGAGGCGCTCGCGCTCTGGTCAGAGGGCGACGCCGACCGCGCGGACCTCCTCTTCCGCCTCGCGCGCGCCCTCTTCGCAGCGTACAACGAGAACCGCCGCGAGCAGGCGCTCGTCGCGGCGCGCGACGCGCTGCTCGCGGCCGGCGATCCGGTCCGCGCCGGCGAGGCGGAGAGCTTCCTCGCGAACGTCGCGTGGGATCGTGGTCACGACGACGAGGTCCGCGCCCACCTCGCCCGGGCACGAGAGCTCGTCGGCGACTCCGTATCGGCATCCGCTGCCCGCGTCCTAGCCTCGTCGGCGCGGATCCTCGAGCTCGACGATGAGTTCGAGGCGGCGATGGAGCTCGCCCAGGCTGCGCTCGAGATGGCGTCCGAGCTCGGGCTCGACGAGCTCCGCGCCCACGCGCTCACGACGCGGGGGATGGCAAGGAACGACCTCGACCCAGGCTCCGGCACTGCCGACATCGAGCAAGCGCTGGAGCTCGCGCTCGAGATCGACTCGCCGATCGCGGCCGCGATCGTCAACAACCTGGGCGTCTACGCGATGTTCGCAGGCGACATCCAGCGCGCGGACGAGCTCTACGCGGAGGCGCAGCGCCTCGGAGAGCGCTTCGGGAACAAGGCGATCGTCCGCTTCACCCGGGGCAACCGGATCTGGGCCGACTTCATGCTCGGGCGCTGGGATCGGGCGCTCGAGCACGCAGACGAGTTCGTCGCGGAGTGCGAGGCCGGCTCGCCGCACACGCAGGAGTCGAACGTGCGCACGGTCCGGGCGATGATGCGGGAGGCGCGAGGAGACGCCGCCGGCGCTCTGGAGGACGTGCGGATCGCCGTGGACATCTCCCGTGACCGCGTCGACCGTCGATCGTTCCTCGGCGCGCTTGCGACGCTCGGCTCACGGCTCGCAGCTCAGGGACAGATCGACGCCGCGCGCGAAACCGTAGACGAGCTCGTTCCGATCGTCCGCGTGTTCGGCCCGCACGGTGCGCTGACCCAGCTCATACCCTTCGCCGACGTGCTCGATCTGCAGGCGCTCGACGAGGCGATGAGCGAGTCGCCCGCGATGGGTGCTCCCCGCTGGCGGGAGGCCATGAGGCTCGGCTTCGCCGGTGATCTGCGGGGCGCGGCAGACGTGATCGCCACCTCGGGAGCCCTTGCGCCACCCGCGTACCTTCGGCTGTACGCGGGCCTGCGGCTCCTCGAGGAAGGTCGCCGCGGCGAGGGTCGCGCCGCGCTCGAGCAGGCGCTCGGCTTCTACCGCTCGGTCGACGCGACGTACTACGTCTCGCTCGCCGAGGCGGCTCTGGCCAAGGCTCAGAGCGAGTCCGCGTAGGCGAGCGCGAAGCGGTCGGTCATCCCCGCTACGTAATCCACGACCTCGTCGACATCGTCGCCGCGATCGACGAGGTGGTCGAAGATCCGCCGCACGACCTCGTGCGCCCGCTCGTGCTCCGGCGCCGCCTGCGGCCCCAGGTAGACGCGCTCGAACATGAAGGCCCTGAGCGAGAGCATCGCCTCCCCCACCTCCGGCGACTGCCGGATGTCGCCCGCGCCCTCGGAGGCGGCGACGATGTCGTGCACGAGCGTGTCGATCCGCTTCGAGCCGGTCGCGCCGAGGATCGCGATCTCCTCGCGCGGCAGGTCGTCCTCACGCAGGATTCCGTAGCGGAGGGCGTCGTCGATGTCGTGGTTGATGTACGCGACGCGGTCGACGAGCCGCACGATCTTCCCCTCGAGCGTGGCGGGCTCGCGCTCGCCGGTGTGGGTGAGGATCCCGTCGCAGACCTCGTGCGTGAGGTTGAGCGAGCGGGCGATCCGCAAGGACTGCTCGTTGTGTCGGAAGCGACGTCCGAAGCGCTCCCGGAGCGCATCGTCGAGCGCCTCCTCTCCCGCGTGCCCGAAGGGCGTGTGCCCCATGTCGTGGCCGAGCCCGATCGCCTCCACCAGGTCCTCGTTCAGCCGTAGCGCCCGCGCGACGACGCGCGAGATCGCCGTCGTCTCGAGCGTGTGCGTCATCCGCGTGCGCACGTGGTCTCCGGCGGGGTCGATGAAGACCTGCGTCTTCCCCTTGAGGCGGCGGAAGGGCTTCGAGTGCACGATCCGGTCGCGGTCGCGCTGGAACGGCGTCCGCACGGAGCACTCCTCCTCCCAACGCTCGCGCCCGCGTGTCTCGTACGAGCGCACGGCATGCGGCGACAGCGACTCTTCGAGCGCGCGCATGCGCGCCTCGAACGCGAGCTCCCGAGCGACTGCCTTCACGCACTCAGCGTAGAGGCGCAGGCGGATCCCCCACTGCCGCCGGGAGTAGGTGCGGAACGGCCGCGGCGACGAAGAGGAGGCCGAAGACGCTGCCGAGGGCACCGTAGCCGCCGGCAGCCAGCGCGGCGCCTCCGACGGCGGCGCCGACGAAGTACCCGAGCTGGATCGCGGCGGTCCGTACGCCCGTGACGCCGAGCCGGAGCTCCGGCGCGAGCGAGAGCCCCCTCGAGCCACCTGCCAGCGTGCGCCCTCCGGCGATGAACGAGAGCGCCGAGAAGACCGCGAGACTGAACCAGACGGACGGCCTCAGGACGCCGAGGACCGCGACCCCACCCGCAGCGGAGAGCGCGAGACCGACGAGCAACGCTCGCTCGTGCGCGTCGACGAGCCGCTGGAAGAGGAGGTTTCCCGGGAGGTAGACGAGCGCGCCGACACCGAGGACGAGTCCGGTGGCGGATACCGAGAGGCCGTAGGACTCGACGAACAGGGCCCCGACGAACACGAGCGTCCCGGCCCAGCCCGCGTACGCGAGCAACTCTCCGAGCGACCAGCGGAGGACGCCGGGCTGCCGCAGCACGCGTCCGAGGCCGGCGCGGCGAGCGGCGCGCGGACTCCCGGGCTGGCCGTGGAGCGCCCCGAGCGCGACGAGCGACAGCGCGAGCGGGACGATCCACGTGAGACGCCAGCTCACCGCCCCGGCGACGCCGGCGAGCGGCATCCCGACCACCCACGCGAGCGGTGGGCCGAGGAGCGCGAGGGCGAGAACGCGCGAGCGCTCAGACGGGGCGCTCCAGTCCGCGACGGCGGCGATGGCGGCCGAGTACGAGAGCCCGATGCCGACGCCGATCAGAAGCTGCGCGCCGGCGAGCAGGGTGAAGTCGGGAGCGATCCCGCTGACGGTCGCTCCGGCAGCGACGAAGGCGAGGCCGATCGCGAGGAGGCGTCTGAGCCCGACCCGCGACGCGGCGAGGCCGGCGAGGAGCGCGGCGACGCCTGCGGCGATGCCCGAGACCGTCCGCAGCTGCCCTGCGACTGCGGTCGAGACGTCGAGCTCCGCAGCCACCTGCGCGAGCATCGGCGTGAGCACGAGCAGGGCAGCCTGGGAGGCGGCGAGGCAGAGCAGGAGCGTCACGCCCGTCGTCCGCGGCGAGCGCATCAGACGATGATTGGGACTGTTCCTCCGTCCACGCTCCAGGCGGCGCCCGTCACGTACGAGGCGCGCTCGGAGGCAAGGAACACGATCACGGCGGCGATCTCCTCGGGTCGGGCGAGGCGACCGAGGGGACGACCCGCGCCGACCTTCGCGAGCACCTCCTCGCGCTCGCCCTGCTGCTCGGCGAGCCCGCCCTCACCGAGCCACGCGTCCGTGGCGGTCGGCCCGGGCGTCACGGCGTTGCAGCGGATCCCGTCCTTCGCGTACAGGTCGGCGACGAGCCGCGAGAGCGAGAGCACCGCTGCCTTCGTCACCGAGTAGTGGGGCATGCCGGTCGAGGGGCGCTTACCCGCGGTCGAGGAGACGTTGACGATCGAACCTCCGCCGTCGCGCAGGTACGGCAGCGCCGCGCGCGTGGCACGGACGTAGCTCATGACGTTGAGCTGCCAGTACGCCTCCCACTCCTCGTCGGGAACCTCTTCGAACCGAGCGCTGCGAGCGACGCCGACGTTGTTCACGAGCACGTCGAGCCCCCCGAGCGCGGCCACGGCCTCGTCGACGGCGCGCTCGGGCTCGCCCGCCCGGGAGAGATCTGCCGTCACGTGCGCGACCTCGCCGACCCCCGGCGCGCCGCGCCGCCCGCAGGTCACGACGCGGGCGCCCTCGGCTGCGAGCTGGCGCGCGACCTCGAGCCCGATGCCCGCGGTCGAGCCGGTGACGAGGCAGCGCGCGTCGTCGAGGAGGAGGTCCATCGCCGACTGAGCCTACCGACGCTCCGCGGAGTAGACTGACCGCCTCGTGGAGGACTACACGTCCAAGTACAAGGGCGAGCAGGTGGAGGTCGCGCTCTTCGGCGGCGACTACCAGGAAGGCGTCCTCACCGCCTACTGCTCGATCGAGGACGTCCCCCACGTCGAGCTGAACGGGCACATCCTCATCCCGCTCCAGAACGTCGCGTCGCTCCACTGCTCGAGCCGCTGCGACGCGCCCGAGCCCGACTGGCCGCCTCGCGGGTTCATCGAGGACGACACCGGGGACACGTAGCCCGTGGCGCGCGCGGTCGCGCTGAACCTCACCAAGGCGTGGCTGCTCGTGCTCGTCCTCGCTGCGGCGTTCGGCGCGCTCGGCTGGCTTCTCGGCGGGCTGACGACCGCGCTCCTGTTCGTGCTCTGCGCGTTCCTCGGCGCCACGGCCGTGTACCGTTACGGCGACCGCGCGCTGCTCGGGATGCTGGGCGCGCGGCCGTACGCGCTCGCCGAGCGCCCCCGGCTCCGCTCGGCGGTCGACGCGGCGGCATCGAAGCTCGAGGTGCGGCCGCCGGCCATCTACCTCATCGACGACGGGTTCCCGCGGACGTTCGCCGTCGGGCGCGGGCCGGCGAGCTCCGCGCTCGCTGTCTCTACGGGAGCGCTCGGAGCCCTCCGCGACGAGGAGCTCGACGCGGTGCTCGCGCACGAGCTCGCGCACGTGCGGCGGCGCGACGTCCTCGTGCACAGCTTCGTGGTCCTCCTCGCCGTGACGCTCGTCGAGGCGAGCCGGATCGGCGGCTGGCTCTCGCGCGTGCTCCTGTACGTCCTCGCGCCGATCTCCGCCGCCTTCGTCCACCTGCTCCTCTCGCAGAAGCGCGAGCTCCAGGCCGACGCGCTCGCCGCGACCGCGACGGGCCGTGCAGACGACCTCGCGGACGCGCTCGCGCGGCTCGAGCGCGCCGCGGAGCTCGTCGCGTTTGCGGCGTCGCCGGCGACGGAGCCTCTCTACCCGATCGACCCCTTCGCGCCCGAGGGGATCGCACGGATGTTCAAGACGCACCCGCCGCTCGAGGAGCGGCTCCGCCGCCTCCGCGAGCTCGGCGCGAGCGCGAACGGACGCCCTCCGTCGTCGCGCGCATAGCCCGCGGTCGGGAGTCACGCTCGGCAGCCCCCGGCGAGCGGTGCACGCGGGACGGACGAGCAGAGCGATCAGCGGCAGCGAAGCTGCCGCGCTTCAGGGATCCTCGCGGTCGGGAATCCACTCGGTGGATTCCCGACCTGCGGGCAAGAGAGGTGGGCGGCGTCCTACTCTCCCGGGGGCTCGCGCCCCGAGTACCATCGGCGCTGGCGGGCTTAACTTCTCTGTTCGGAATGGGAAGAGGTGTATCCCCGCCGCTATGACCGCCCAAGTTGTCGAGGCGCGGGCGCGGGCCCGGAGGCCGCTCACGCTCACCCTCAAAACTCCATAGCAACAGTCGTCGGTGTTCGAAGTCAAGACCTCGGGCGATTAGTACGGGTCCGCTGAACGCGTTGCCGCGCTTGCACGTCCCGCCTATCGACGTGGTGGTCTTCCACGGCCCTTACTCCCTCAAGGGGATGGGAGGTCTCATCTCGAGGTGGGCTTCCCGCTTAGATGCTTTCAGCGGTTATCCCATCCAGGCGTGGCTAGTCAGCAATGCCCTTGGCAGGACAACTGATACACCAGAGGCCTGTTCATCTCGGTCCTCTCGTACTAGAGACGAATCCTCTCAAACCTCCAACGCCCATGGCGGATAGGGACCGAACTGTCTCACGACGTTCTGAACCCAGCTCGCGTGCCGCTTTAATGGGCGGACAGCCCAACCCTTGGGACCTGCTTCAGCCCCAGGATGCGACGAGCCGACATCGAGGTGCCAAACCCTTCCGTCGATGTGGACTCTTGGGAAGGATAAGCCTGTTATCCCCGGAGTACCTTTTATCCGTTGACCGACGGCGATTCCACTCTCCACCGCCGGATCACTAAGGCCGACTTTCGTCCCTGCTCGACTTGTCAGTCTCGCAGTCAAGCTCCCTTATGCCTTTGCGCTCTACGCACGATTTCCAACCGTGCTGAGGGAACCTTTGCGCGCCTCCGTTACGTTTTAGGAGGCGACCGCCCCAGTCAAACTGCCCACCTCACGCTGTCCCCGGCCCGGATCACGGCACCGGGTTAGAAGCCCAGAACCCGAAGGGTGGTATCCCAAGGGCGACTCCACGGAAGCTGGCGCTCCCGCTTCGCAGTCTCCCACCTATCCTGGACAACGAATCCCAGACTTCAACGCAAAGCTGCAGTAAAGGTTCACGGGGTCTTTCCGTCCAGCCACGGGTACTCGGCATCTTCACCGAGACTACAATTTCACCGGATCCCTCGTTGAGACAGCGCCCAAGTCGTTACGCCATTCGTGCAGGTCGGAACTTACCCGACAAGGAATTTCGCTACCTTAGGACGGTTATAGTTACCGCCGCCGTTTACCGGGGCTTGGATTCAAGGCTTCGCCCGAAGGCTAACCTCTCCTCGTGACCTTCCGGCACCGGGCAGGCGTCAGCCCCTATACGTCGTCTTACGACTTAGCAGAGACCTGTGTTTTTGGTAAACAGTCGCTTGGGCCGTTTCACTGCGGCCCCCTCGAGCTCCCGGAGCAAGTCCGGTCACTCTACCGGGGCGCCCCTTCTCCCGAAGTTACGGGGCCATTTTGCCGAGTTCCTTAACGAGGGTTCTTCCGATCGCCTTGGTATTCTCTACCTGCCCACCTGTGTCGGTTTTGGTACGGGCACGCCCCACCTCCCTAGACGCTTTTCTCGGAGGCATGGATTCAGGGACTTCCCCCATCTCTGGGGTGGGCCTCCCGTCTCAGGCTCGTTGGGCGACGGATTTGCCTATCGCCCGCCCTACGCGGTTGCCCCAGGTCGACCATCGCCTGGGATCCCCTATCCTACCCCGTCCCGCCATCGGTGATAGCGGTGGGTACGTGGTACCGGAATATCAACCGGTTGTCCATCGCCTACGCCTGTCGGCCTCGGCTTAGGTCCCGACTAACCCTGAGAAGATTAGCTTTACTCAGGAACCCTTGGGCATTCGGCGGAGGGGTTTCTCACCCCTCTTTCGTTACTCATGCCAGCATTCTCACTTCCCACGCCTCCACGGCTGGCTTCCGCCGCCGCTTCACGAGCGTGGGAACGCTCCCCTACCACTCCCGCAGATGCGAGAGTCCGTAGCTTCGGCTCTCGGCTTGAGCCCCGTTACATTGTCCGCGCTCGATCACTTGACCAGTGAGCTGTTACGCACTCTTTGAATGATGGCTGCTTCTAAGCCAACATCCTGGTTGTCTGGGCAATCGAACATCGTTTCCCACTTAGCCGAGAATTTGGGGCCTTAGCTGACGGTCTGGGCTGTTTCCCTCTCGACCATGGAGCTTATCCCCCACAGTCTGACTGCCACGCTCTGGACTGCCGGCATTCGGAGTTTGCCTGATTTCGGTAAGCTGGTGGGCCCCCTAGACCAAACAGTGCTCTACAACCAGCAGTGAACACGTGACGCTATACCTAAATATATTTCGGGGAGAACCAGATATCTCTGAGTTTGATTAGCCTTTCACTCCGACCCACAGGTCATCCGCGCCGTTTTCAACCGACGTCGGTTCGGTCCTCCACGGGGTCTTACCCCCGCTTCAACCTGCCCATGGGTAGATCACTCAGTTTCGGGTCTGCCTCCAACGACTGAACGCCCTGTTCAGACTCGCTTTCGCTACGGCTCCGTTTCCTTAACCTCGCCGTTGAAGAGCAACTCGCTGGCTCATTATGCAAAAGGCACGCCGTCACAGGCACGAGGCCTGCTCCGACCGCTTGTAGGCACACGGTTTCAGGTGCTATTTCACTCCCCTTCCGGGGTACTTTTCACCTTTCCCTCACGGTACTAGTTCACTATCGGTCGCCAAGGAGTACTTAGCCTTGCGGGGTGGTCCCCGCGGGTTCCGACCGGGTTTCCCGTGCCCGGCCGTACTCAGGAGCCCGTCGAGGAAGGCCACGCATTTTCGCCTACGGGACTGTTACCCGCTGTGGTCCGGCGTTCCAGCCGGTTCGGCTAACACGTGACTTTGTAACTTCCCGACCCGCCGGCAGACGGATCATGACGGGCCCTCCAACCCCCGTGCGACAACGGCTGCCGCCTATCGCATCGCACGGGTTTGGGCTCTTCCCGTTTCGCTCGCCACTACTCAGGGAGTCGAGGTTTCTTTCCTTTCCTCCGGGTACTTAGATGTTTCAGTTCCCCGGCTTGCCTCTGCCCGCCCTATGGATTCAGGCGGGAGTACGCGCGCATTACCACGCGTGGGTTTCCCCATTCGGAGATCCCCGGATCAACGGATGGTCAGCTCCTCCCCGGGGCTTATCGCAGCCGCCCACGTCCTTCATCGGCTCTTGGCGCCAAGGCATCCACCGTGTGCCCTTGTTCTCTTGACTCGAAAGAACACGTTTTACTGCCGCTATGGAGTTTTCAAGGTGCACGTGAGCGGTCGCTCACGAGAAGACTGGCTTGAGAGCCGGTCTCTCAAAACTCAACAGCGTGAACGACCCGGAGGTCGTGTCGAGGTCGACGTTGTTCCAGGCGAGCCCGAGACACCGGACGGTCGCGAACGACCATCGACGGGCCCGAGCGCCGGCGGGAGTTGGAGCTCCCGCATTCCCTAGAAAGGAGGTGATCCAGCCGCACCTTCCGGTACGGCTACCTTGTTACGACTTCACCCCAATCATCGACCCTACCTTCGACGGCTGCCTCCTCCGAAGAGGTTAGCCCACCGGCTTCGGGTATTGCCGACTTTCGTGGTGTGACGGGCGGTGTGTACAAGGCCCGTGTACGTATTCACCGCGGCGTTGCTGATCCGCGATTACTAGCAACTCCGCCTTCATGGAGGCGAGTTTCAGCCTCCAATCCGAACCGGGACCGGCTTTTTGGGATTCGCTCACCCTCACGGGTTTGCAGCCCTCTGTACCGGCCAATGTAGCACGTGTGTAGCCCAGGACATAAGGGGCATGATGACTTGACGTCATCCCCACCTTCCTCCGATTTGTCACCGGCAGTCTCCCATGAGTCCCCGACATGACTCGCTGGCAACATGGGACAGGGGTTGCGCTCGTTGCGGGACTTAACCCAACATCTCACGACACGAGCTGACGACAGCCATGCACCACCTGTGATCGAGTCCCGAAGGAGGGCCGTATTTCTACGGCTTTCCCGACCATGTCAAGCCCTGGTAAGGTTCTTCGCGTTGCATCGAATTAAACCACATGCTCCGCTGCTTGTGCGGGCCCCCGTCAATTCCTTTGAGTTTTAGCCTTGCGGCCGTACTCCCCAGGCGGGGTGCTTAGTGCGTTAGCTGCGGCACGGGAGGAGTCGACACCTCCCACACCTAGCACCCATCGTTTACGGCGTGGACTACCAGGGTATCTAATCCTGTTCGCTCCCCACGCTTTCGCGTCTCAGCGTCAGTACCGTCCCAGAGAGCTGCCTTCGCCATCGGTGTTCTTCCTGATATCTGCGCATTTCACCGCTACACCAGGAATTCCACTCTCCTCTTCCGGACTCTAGCCATGCGGTTTCCGTCGACGTCTGGAAGTTGAGCCTCCAGTTTTCACAACGGACCTGCATGGCCGCCTACACGCTCTTTACGCCCAGTAAATCCGGACAACGCTCGCCCCCTACGTATTACCGCGGCTGCTGGCACGTAGTTAGCCGGGGCTTCTTCTGGAGGTACCGTCACCCTCTGGGCTGTTCACCCGAGTGGCTTCGTCCCTCCTGAAAGAGGTTTACAACCCGAAGGCCTTCTTCCCTCACGCGGCGTCGCTGCGTCAGGCTTTCGCCCATTGCGCAAGATTCCCCACTGCTGCCTCCCGTAGGAGTCTGGGCCGTGTCTCAGTCCCAGTGTGGCTGATCGTCCTCTCAGACCAGCTACGGATCGTCGCCTTGGTGGGCCATTACCCCGCCAACGAGCTAATCCGCCGCGGACCCATCCTCGGCCGGAGGCCGAAGCTACCTTTTCCCGCCGACCCTCGAGTCGGAGGGGCCATCCGGTATTAATCCGGGTTTCCCCGGGCTATCCCGGTGCCGAGGGCAGGTTATCCACGTGTTACTCACCCGTTCGCCGCTGTCCCCGGGGCCGAAGCCCCGGTTCTCGCTCGACTTGCATGTGTTAAGCGCGCCGCCAGCGTTCGTCCTGAGCCAGGATCAAACTCTCCGTGAAGAGACTCGTCGCCGTCGGCCGAAGCCGCCGGCAAGCCTGTTCAGTTCGAGCTTGATGCTCGATCGTCTTCCCCAAAGGATGGGTTCGACGGGTTCGCTCCCCGCAGGCACGGTCCGAGGACCGAGCCGGGGGTCTCGACGTTTCACGCTGTTGAGTTTTCAAAGACCAGGCCCTGAGCTCGGCGACGAAAAGGGCCTCGACTCGCGTCAGAGGCCCTCGGGACGGAACTTCAGAGTTCGTTTCCGTTCGCTCGAAGGCGCTCCGATCGTCGAGTGACAGGCTTTTCGTGCCTCCCTTCCGGGCGGCCCGAGCATGGTAGCACACACCGGCCGGCCGTCAACGCCTTCCCTCGGGCTCCTCGACGAGCCGCACGAAGCGTCGCTTCCCGGCCCGGAGCACCCGGCCTGCGAGCTCCCGACGGGGGACATCGAGGTCGGTCACGACGGCGTCGTCCACGCGGACTGCGCCCTGCGCGACGAGCCGCCGCGCCTCGCTCGTCGATAGCCCGAACGCGTCGGCGATGACCGCAGGCACGTGGACGACCTCGGACTCCGGAAGCGGCTTGTCGGGCACCTCGTCGGGGGCACGACCCTCGCGAACGACGCGGGTGAAGTGCTCCTCCGCCGCGCGCGCCGCCTCCTCCCCGTGCGAGCGCGCGACGATCCAGCGCGCGAGCGCGAGCTTCGCCTCGAGCGGGTCGGCGTCGGGGGGAAGCTCGACCTCGCGCAGCAGGCGATACCACTCGGGGAGCAGGTCGTCCGAGATCCGCATCGTGCGGCCGAACTGCTCCTCGGGCGGTGCCGTCAGCGGGATGTTGTTGCCGAGCGACGAGCTCATCTTCTCCCCGTCCCAGGAGACGAGCAGCGGCGTGGTGAGGACGACCTGGGGCTCGAGCCCGTACGCCTCCATCACCTCGCGCCCGGCGAGGAGGTTGTAAAGCTGGTCGGTCCCGCCGAGCTCGACGTCGGCCCTCACCGCGACGGAGTCGTACGCCTGCATGAGCGGGTACAGGAGCTCCGAGATCGAGATCGGCTGGCCGCCCGCGTAGCGCGCCGCGAAGTCGTCCCGCTCGAGCATCTGGGCGACGGTCATGATCCGCGTCAGGCGGATGACGTCCGCGAAGCTCAAACCCGCGAGCCACTCACTGTTGAAGCGGATCTCCGTGCGCTCGGCGAGGAGGATCCGGCTCGCCTGCTCGACGTACGTCTGCGCGTTGCGCTCGATCTCCTCGTCGGAGAGGATCGGTCGCTCGCTCGAGCGTCCGGACGGATCCCCGATCCGGGTGGTGTAGTCACCGATGATGAGCACGCCGATGTGCCCCTCGTCCTGGAAGGCGCGCATGCGCTGGAGTGGGATCCCGCGGCCGACGTGGATGTCCGGTGAGGTGACGTCGATCCCGAGTTTGACCCGGAGCGGCCTGCCGAGCGCGAGCTTCGCCTCGAGCCCGCCTTCGGGCAAGACGTGGACGGCGTTCCGCGTGAGGTCGGCGAGACTCACAGCTTCGCCGTCGACACGTGGGCGCGCGTGACATCCGCCGGCGAGCGACAGCCAAGGAGCGCCAACGCGTTCTCGAGCTCGTCGCGGAGGATGCCGAGCACCTGCTCGACGCCCTTCGCGCCCCCGAACGCGAGCCCGTACAGCGCCGGCCGGCCGACGAGCACGGCCCGCGCCCCGAGCGCGAGCGCCGTCGCCACATCCGTCCCTCTGCGAACCCCTCCGTCGAGGTAGACCTCCGCCCTGCCGTCGACGGCCTCGACCACCTCGGGGAGCGCCTCGAGCGACGCGATCGCGCCGTCGAGCTGGCGCCCGCCGTGGTTCGACACGACGATGCCAGCGGCACCGTGCTCCAAGGCGAGGAGCGCGTCTTCGGCGGTGACGAGCCCCTTGACGATGACCGGCACGTCGTAGCGCTCGCGAAGCTCCGTGACGTAGCTCCACTCGAGGCCCGACTCGAGGAGATCGAGCGAGTGGTGCCCTGCGCGCGCACCTCCGCGTTTGCGAGCGGCGATGAGCGCCGGGGCCGCGTCCTCCGGCGCGGTGAAGCCCGTCCTCGCCTCTCGGTGGCGCCTCCCGTAGACGGGGAGGTCCGCCGTCAGCACGAGCGCCGAGAACCCCGCTTCGAGCGCCTGCTCGATCACCGCGTCGCTCACCCCTCGGTCGCGGAAGACGTAGATCTGGAGCCACTTGGGAGCGCCCGGCGTCGCCTCCGCGACCTCCCGTGGCGTCGCCGTCGCGACCGTCGAGAGGCAGAAGAGCGCTCCGGCTGCGGCTGCGCCGCGGGCGGTCGCCACCTCGCCCTCCTCGTGCGCGATCTGCTGGAACGCCATCGGCGCGACGAGGACGGGCATCGAGACTGGGGTCCCGAGCACGGTCGTCTCGGTCGAGACCTCCGACACGTCGACGAGCACCCGGTAGCGGAGGCGGCAGCGGGAGAAGGCCTCGCGGTTCCAGCGGAGCGTCCGCTCGTCACCTGCTCCGCCCGCGACGTAGCTCCAGGCATCGGGGGGAAGCGCGGCCTCGGCCAAGCGCTCGGCGTCGTCGAGGGTGAGGAGCTCGTCCACGGACGAGAGCGTATCCACGCGCCGGGGCGCCCGAGCCGACAGCGCTACACTCGTGGCCTTGCGGGTTCGGAGAGGAAGGGCACCGACGCCGCGCCGGCGCCGAGTTCGCAAGCTGCGCCTTGCGGCGCTCGGCGGCGTCCTCGTCGCGCTCGCGGCGGTCTCGTTCACCTTCGGCGTCGTCCGCGCGATCGCGAGCGAGATCCCCTCCCTCGATCCGGCACGCCAGAGCACCGAGGTCGACACCGTCGTGTACGCGGCGAACGGCCGGAGCGTGCTCGCAGTCCTGCGCGGCTCCGAGAGCAGAGTGCTCGTCGCGAGCGAGGACATCGCGCCGATCATGCGCCAGGCGATCGTGTCCATCGAGGACCAGCGCTTCTTCGAGCACCGCGGGATCGACCTCCGCGGCATCGCACGTGCGCTCTGGGCCGACATCCGCCACCAGGCGATCGTCGAGGGAGGATCGACGATTACGCAGCAGTTCGTGAAGAACGCCTACATCCGAGACGAGCGCACGCTCGCCCGCAAGGTGCGCGAGGCGGCGCTCGCGTGGCAGCTCGAGCAGCGCTGGAGCAAGGACCGGATCCTCACCGCGTACCTGAACACCATCTACTTCGGGAACGGCGCCTACGGCATCCAGCAAGCCTCCCGCGCCTACTTCCGAAAGAGCGCGAAGGACCTCGAGCTCCACGAGGCCGCGCTGCTCGCCGGAATCCCCGCCGACCCCTCACGGTACGACCCGGTGACGCGTCCTCGAGCGGCCAAGGAGCGACGGCGCTACGTGCTGCGGCGGATGCTCGAGCAAGGGAAGATCACGGTGCAGGACTTCCGCAAGGCCGCGAGCGCGCCGATGCCGAATCCGGACGCTGTTCGTCTCCCCGGCACCCGGGGGCCCGCGCCCTACTTCGTGAGCTACGTCCAAGAGCAGCTCGTGGAGCGCTACGGGGCCGCGCGCGTCTTCGGCGGCGGCCTGCGCGTGACGACGACGATCGACCTCGCGCTCCAGGAGCAGGCGCGGGCCGCGATCGAGAAGGTGCTCCCCGATCCGGACGGTCCGGCGGCCGCGCTCGTCGCAATCGACCCCCGCACCGGGGAGGTGAAGGCGATGTTCGGGGGGCGGAACTTCCGCAAGAGCCAGTTCAACCTGGCCACCCAGGCGCAGCGCCAGCCCGGCTCCGCGTTCAAGCCCATCGTGCTCGCCGCGGCCATGCGGCAGGGCATATCTCCCGCCACCGAGCTCGAGTCGAAGAAGGTCTCGATCGATGCCGGCGATCGCGTCTGGACGGTCACGAACTACGACAAGACGTACCTCGGCGCCGTGAGCCTCGCGCGCGCGATGGTGTCTTCGGACAACACGGTCTACGCACAGCTCACCGACATCGTCGGACCGAAGGCGATCGTCGCGACGGCGCACGCGCTTGGGATCACGAGCCCACTCGACGCGTACTTCTCGATCGGTCTCGGGTCCCTCGCCGCAAACCCACTCGAGATGGCTCGCGCGTACGCCACGATCGCGAACGGCGGGCGCCGGGTCGACAGCTCGCTGCTCGGCAACGAGCCGGCGGTGATCAAGCGGATCGAGCGCATCCGGACGGGCCGAATCGAGGAGAACGCGCCGATCCCGCGTCAGGTGCTCCAGCCCGGGCAGGCGGAGCTCCTGACCGACATCCTCGAGGACGTCGTGCGGGTGGGGACCGGCCGACGCGCGGCGATCCCGGGCCGGGCGATCGCCGGGAAGACGGGGACGACCGACAACTACGGAGACGCCTGGTTCGTCGGCTACACCCCCGAGCTCGCGGTCGCGGTCTGGGTCGGCTACCCGGAGCGGTTGCGCCCGATGCTGACCGAGTTCCGCGGCGAGCCGGTTGCCGGCGGAACGCTCCCGGCCGAGATCTTCCGCGAGTTCGTCCGAGGCGTCCCGGACGAAGGCGCCACGTTCGACGCACCTCCCTACCTCGGCGCCTCCCCGACCTGGGTCGTGAGGCGGGACGGGACGTGGAAGGTCGACAACGGCTACTGCAAGGGCGCACGGCTGCTCGCGTACTTCCCCGGTCAACAGCCGGATGAGCAGGCCGACTGCAAGCCGAACGAGGTCTCCGTCCCGGTCGTGATCGGATTGACCGAGGAAGCTGCCGTCGAGCGCCTCGCGCGCCAGCCCCTCGGCGCCTCCGTCGCCTACGTTCCCGCGAAGCCCGGCCGCCGTCCGGGCCTCGTCGTGAAGCAGGAGCCGCGCCGCGGAGGCCTCTCGGCGCACGACGACGTGCTCCTCTGGGTGTCGAAAGCACGGTACGGCCTCGTGCCGAACTTCGTCGGCTCGAGCCTCGCCGACACGAGCGCGGCCGTCCGGCGCTTGCAGCTCGACGCGCGCGTCGTGACGGCCCCCGGCCCGATGGCCACGATCCTCCGCCAGCGACCGGAGCCGGGCGTCGCCGCGGCTCCCGGCCTGCGAGTCAGGCTCGTGGTCGGGGACGGCTCACGTACGGCGAGCCCCGGAGGCTGAAGCGCCAGGGCAGCTCACGGGCCCGCGTGATGCCGACGCGAGGCCCGACGACGACCGGAGCCGGCGCCGCCGGAAGACGAAGCGTGAAGGGCGGCTCCTCGAGCGAGGCGCCGTCGTCCGCTCCGGTGATAGCGAGCGCCTCGGCCAGTCGGCCGGGGCCGCTGCAGAGCAGGAGCTCGTCCTCCACGCCGCGCCGCGAGCGCATCGCGTCGAGCCCGTGCGTCGGCGCGAGCGCACGGAGCAGGACGGCCGCTCCGACTCCCTCGGCGTCGCAGACGACGTTCGCGCACCAGTGGACGCCGTACGAGCGGTAGACGTAGAGACGACCGGGTGGGCCGAACATCGACGCGTTCCTCCTCGTCCGGCCTCGGTGCGAGTGGCTGGCCGGATCGTCCTCGACGTACGCCTCGGTCTCCACGACCACCCCTCCGACGCCGTCTTTCAGCAGCGTTGCGCCGACGAGCTCGCGCGCGACGACGCGGGCGTCGCGCCCGAGGAAAGCTGCGGGCGAGGAGGCGAGTGCGCTCAGAAGAGCCGTTCGGCCTCTGCGGGCCGAGAGGTCGCGGCCAGCAGGCGGCGTGCGCGTCGGCCGAGGTCGCCGAGATCGACGCGACCCTCCTCGGCGGCCGCGGCGAGTCGCTCGGCGAGGTCGAGCGCGCCGTCGAGGAGCGCCGAGTCGCCCGCCTCGTGGCCCATATCGTGGAGGATCGTGCGCTCGGTGCGCGAGGCGACGAGCGGCTCCGGAACCCCCTCGACCCAGACGCGCGTGCGGCGACCGCCTCCCCGCTCGTCTCCCGTGATCGGCTCGAGCGCGTAGATCTTGTCGGCGCGCGCGTACTTGCCGAAGCCGAGGAAGACCATCCGGGGGGCGTTCATCGCACAGAGTATGACGCTGCACGCACGGCCAGGAGCGCCCGCACCAGGGCGCGATCCAGGCGAAGGAGGTCGGAAGCTGCGCCCGCGTCCAGGCTCGGGACCGCGTGCGCGAGCGTGTCCAAAACGGTGAGTCGCACCCTCGGGCAGCGCGCGGCAAAGGCGCGTGCGTCCGCGAGCGGGAGGTACTTGTCCGCGCGTGCGGCGACGAGCTCGACGGGAGCGGCGATCCGGTCGGCGGCGCACACCGGCGAGAGCGCCTCTGCCGCCTCCCGAAGCGAGGCCGGCAGCGCAGCGTAGAGCGTGCCGAAGCAGACGGGATCGCGGTTCGCGAGCAGCTCGACGACGGCCCGCGCCGGCGGAGCCAGCCGCTCCCGCGGCCATGAGCGCAGGATCCCGAGCGGATCGGGGCCGTACTCGGGCAGCGCGAGCAGCCGGTCCCGGAGCGCCTCCCGATCCGGGCCCTCCTCCAACCAGGCGACCGTGGATCGGGCGATGACGAGCTTGAAGAAGTCGCCCGGCTCGTACCTCGTCACCGCCTCGCCCGCCCGGTAGGTTCCGGTGGAGACGAGGCGGATCGCTTCCACCACGTCGCAGCAGGGGGCGAGCGCGACGACCGCCGAGACGTTCTCGCGCACCTCGGGGAGCGCAGCGGCGAGCAGCGCGAGGGTGCCGCCGGCCGAGACTCCAGCGAGGGCGACGGCACCGCCGCGCGCGCGAGGGTGCTCGGCCGCGGCCAGCGCGGCCGCTTTCACCCGCTCCAGGACGAGCGGGGTCAGCTCGCCTCTGGTCAGACCCTCCGGCTCGACGACGAAGACGAGGTAGCCAGCGGCAGCGAGCCCCCGGCCGAGACGGACGAGAGCCGGATGGTGGCGGCCGGCGCGCGTGACCCCGGGGACGACGAGGGCGGCAGGCCACCGGCCGCGACCTCGGATCGGGCAGAAGACGGTCGCTGGTGCGCCCCCGAGCGTGCGCTCGTCCACCCGGGCGGAGCCCGCCGCGGCAAGGGCGAGTCGGCTCAGCGCCGGAGGCCCGGCCGCCGCTGCAAGCGCGAGGAGCACGCGGCCCTGCTCGAGGAACGCGGCGCGGGCGTGCCACGGTCCGCTCACGGAGCGGAGAATAGGCGCATGCCGGGCCGCCTCCCCCTGCGGGCCAAGCTCATGTACGCGTCCTCGAGCTTCGGCGGGGAGGCGCTGACCCAGAGCCGGAGCCTCTGGCTTCTCTACTTCTACACCGAGGCGAACGACTACCTGTCGCCCTTCGCGGTCGGGACGATCATCACCGTCGCGCGCCTGCTCGAGACCGTGGACGACGGCCTGATCGGCTACTGGAGCGACCGCACGCGCTCCCGGCTCGGCAGGCGGATCCCCTTCATCCTCGCGGCGACGCCGTTTTGGGCGCTCTTCGGCTTCCTCCTCTTCACCCCTCCCACCTCCGGAGGCGCCGCCACGGCCGCGTACCTCTTCATCGTCCTCGAGCTCTACTTCCTCGCCTCGACGCTCTCGGGCGGTCCGTACGAGGCGCTCCTCCCCGAGATCGCGCCCTCGAGCGCGGAGCGCGTCGCGATCACCGGCATGCGGGTCTACTTCGGTGCCGCCGGCGCCGCGTTCGGTCTCGTGGTCACGAGCATCGTCAAGGACAACGCCGGCTTCACGGCCATGGCGGCGCTGGTCGCGATCGTCGCGCTCACGTTCCGCTACCTCGGCCTCGCCGGAGCGTGGCCCTACGCGAGCCGCACGCAGCCTCCGGCCAAGCTCCGCCTCGGCGAGGCCCTGCGCACGACCTTCTCCAACCGCGCCTTCCTCTGCTTTTTGCCCGCGTTCGCGCTCTTCCAGCTCGGCTTCCAGGTTCTGCTCGGCGCGCTCCCGTTCCTCGTCGAAGCGGTGCTCGGACCGGAGGACGAGGGAGCCTGGGTCGCGGCGCTCTCCGCGGTCGCGGTGGGGACGATGGTCGTGCTGATCCCGGTCGCAGGCCTCGTCGCGAAGCGGACGACGAAACGGTATGCCTACCGGGTCTCGCTCCTGGCGGCGGCCCTGCTCTTCCCCCTGCTCGCCTTCGCGGGCTTCCTGCCCGGGATCCCGGTGGAGGCGCAGCTCGTGGGCGCGATGGTGCTCGCTGGCCTGCCGATCGCCGGCAACTACCTCTTCCCCGCCCCGCTGATCGCGGACATCATCGACGACGACAGCCTCCGCACCGGTCTGCGGCGCGAGGCGACCTACTACGGCGCCCAGAACTTCGTCGAGAAGACGACCTCGGCGCTGGCGCCGCTCGTACTCGGGATCCTGCTCGAGCTGGGGCGCTCGGCGGACGATCCGCTCGGGGTCAGGCTCGCCGGCCCTGTCGCGGGTCTGCTCGTGCTGGCCGGCTTCCTCGCCTTTCGGGGCTACGACCTCCCCGACGACGTGCTCGGCGGACGCCCCGAAGAGGCGCGGCGGGAAAGCGGGTGAAACGCGTCACCCGACCGCGAGGGCCGCGCGCAGGCAGTCGACGACGTAGTCCTGATCCTCTTCGTCGAGCCGCGCGTGGAAGGGGAGCGCGAGCGTCCTCGCGCTGAGCGACTCGGCGACGGGGCACAGGCCTTCGCGGAATCCGTACCGCTCCCGCATGTAGGCCTGGAGGTGGATGCAGGGGAGGTAGCGCGCGGTCTTGACCCCCGCCCGCTCGAGCGAGGCGACGACCGCCTCGCGGTCCACCCCCTCGGGGAGCGCGACGACGTAGACGAACCAAGAGCGCTCGTGACTCGAGTCGTCGGCGCACGGCAGCTCGAGCCCGGGGACATCGGCGAGCAGCTCGTCGTAGCGCGCCGCCACACGAGCGCGGCCCGCGAGGATCGCGTCGAGCTTCTCGAGCTGGCCGAGCCCGATCGCGGCGCGCACGTCGTCGAGCCGGTAGTTGAACCCGAGGCGTGCGTGCTCGAGCCAACCGCCCGCGTCCGCGCGTCCTTGGTTACGGAGGCTGCGCAGGAGGCGCCACTCCTCCTCCGAGTGCGTCGTGACCATGCCGCCTTCGCCGGTCGTGATCTGCTTGTTCGGGTAGAAGGCGAAGACGGCCGACGGCCCGTGCGAGCCGACGGGCCGTCCCCGGTAGCGGGCGCCGAGCGCTTCGCAGGCGTCCTCGATCAAGACGAGCCCGTGGCGATCGCAGATCGCCCGCAGCTCGTCCAGCTCGCACGGGTAGCCGAAGATGTCGACCGCGACGACGACTCGCGTCCGCTCGTTCACACAGGCCTCCACCGCCGCCGGATCGAGGTTCCACGTCCGCGGGTCGATGTCGGCGAAGACCGGGGTCGCGCCCTCGTAGATCGCGCAGTTGGCGGAGGCGACGAACGAGTAGGGCGAGGTGACGATCTCGTCGCCGGGCCCGATCCCGGCCGCGACGCAGAGGAGATGGAGGCCCGCGGTGCCACTCGACACCGCCGCCGCGTACGGAGCGCCCACGACCTCGGCGAACGCCTCCTCGAAGCGGTCGATGGTGGGGCCGAGCGAGAGCCGACCGGAGCGGAGCACCTCTCCAACGAGCTCCACCTCGACCTCGTCGAGCCACGGGCTCGAGAGCGAGACCGTCCGTATCGTCGTCAACGCCCTACGCTTCGGCGGCGGACGGCGACATCTCGACGACGTCGAGCCACTGGCTCCAGCGCTCGCTCCGGCCGTTGACCGTATCCGCGTACGCGCGCTGGAGCTCGAGCGTCACGGGCCCGACGCCGATCTCCCGGTCGTCGACGGCACGCACCGGCGCGACCTCGGTCGCGGTTCCCACCATGAAGACCTCGTCCGCGAGGTAGAGGTCGGTGCGTATGAGGAGCGACTCCTCGACGCGGTAGCCGAGGTCCTGCGCAATCTGGATGATCGAGTCGCGCGTGATGCCGGGGAGGATCGACATCGCGAGCGGCGGCGTCCGCAACACGCCGCCCTTGACCACGAAGATGTTCTCCCCCGGTCCGTCGGCGACATACCCGTCGTGGGAGAGCATGATCGCCTCGTCGTATCCAGCTCGACGCGCCTCGGTCGTCGCGAGCATCGAGTTGAGGTAGATCCCCGTCGCCTTCGCGACGTGTGGGATGACGTTCGGGCCGACCCGCTCCCAGCTAGAGGTCTTGGCGGTGATCCCCTTCGTCTGGCTCTCCTCGCCGAGGTACGCCCCCCAGGGGAAGCTGATGACGGCCACCTCGACGGGGTTGCCCGCCGTCGCGACGCCGAGCTCCCCGTACCCGTAGAAGGCGATCGGGCGCACGTACACGGACGGGATGCCGTTCGCGGCGATGAGGTCGTGGACGCCACGCCGGAGCTCATCGACGGTAAACGGGAGCTCCATGTACAGGACCTTCGCGGAGTTATGGAGACGCTCGAGGTGCTCGCGGAGGCGGAAGACCGCGGGCCCTCGCGGCGTGTCGTAGCAGCGGATCCCCTCGAAGACGCCGGAGCCGTAGTGGAGGCCGTGGACGGCGACGTGCACCTTCGCGTCGTCCCAGTCGACGAGCTCGCCGTTCATCCAGATCTTCGCGGTGGGTTGCATCGCGGTCAGCGCTCCTTCCGTCGGGGAGAATCGTAGGGCGGGTCTTGGACGACGTCCACGGGACGCGCTCGGCTCAGGCGCCGCAGCTCGCCCGGGGAGAGGCCGACCATGTGCCGCGCGGAGCCCGCGCCCACCCACACGAGCGGTTGGACGAGCAGCGTCTCGTCCATGAGGACGGCCTCGATTCGTTCGAGCGCGAACGGGGCCACGGCCCCCGGCGCGAAGCCGGTCACGCGCTCTACGACGTCCGGCGGGGCGACGCGAGCCCTCGTCGCGCCGACCACCCGCGCGATCTTCACGGGATCGCCGCGACGGTCTCCGGGCACGAGGGCGAGGACGGGACGCTCGTCGCAGAGGAAGACGAGCGACTTCACGATCTGGCCGAGCGCGCAGCCGACCGCCTCGGCCGCATCCGCAGCGCTCTCCGTCCCCTCCGGGAACTCCTCGAGGCGGGCCTCGGCACCGGCGTCGCGGAGAAACGAGGACACGCGCTCGACCGACGCAGGCCACGCCGTCTGCACGGACGAAGCCTAACGATCGCGCGTCAGTAGACGCGCGGCAGGAGCCGGTATCGCACGCGCCGGACGTACTCCGCGTAGCCCGGGTAGCGCTCGAGCAGGAAGCGCTCCTCCACAGCCGCCTTCAGCGCCCAGAGGACGGCGAGCGCGGCAGTCCCGAGGAGCGCGGCCGGCGAGGCGACGAGCGAGAGGCCGCAGAAGAAGAGCAGGCCCGCCGCGTAGATCGGGTGACGGACGACGCGGTACGGCCCCCGCTCGACGAGAGCGGCCGAGCGCGCCGGCCGCGGGAACGGCGTGAGCGCGTCGCCGAGCGCCCTCCCAGCCGCAATGCCGACGAGGACGCCGGCGAGAGCAGCCGCAGCACCGACGGCCCGCAGCGGCAGCGCCAACGCCTCCGGCCAGCCGGGCCCGACGAGCGCCGCGACGACGATCGCGCCCATGAGCGCGAACTGAAGCGCGACCCAGCCTCCTCCTCGCCGCCCGAGGAGCGGGAGCTCAGGCACCGATCAGGCGGACGTCGTCGAAGCCCGACGCACGGAGCTTCTCGACGAGCTCCGGTGTCGCGGGCGTGTCGATGGAGAACGCCATCAGCGCCTTCCCGCCCTCGCTGCGACGAGAGACGGCCATGTTCGCGATGTTGATGCCGGCGTCGCCGAACATCGTCCCGACCCGGCCGATGACGCCAGGCACGTCGTCGTAGACGAGGAGCACCATCCACGGCGCGATCTCGATGTCGATGGCGAATCCGAGAGCACCGGCGAGGAACAGGCGCCCCTCCGGGCCGACGGTCGTCCCCGAGACCGCGACTTCCTCGCCGTCGGCGGTCACGACCACCTCGACGAGGTTCGTGTAGTGCTGCGAGGTCGCGACGCGCTCCTCGGAGACCTCGATGCCGCGGTCCGCCGCGATGACCGGCGCGTTCACGTAGTTCACGGACTGATCCGCGCGGTCCTGGAACGCGCCGTTCAGCGCGGCGACCGTGAGGAGCCGCGTGTCGTACTCCGCGAGCGGCCCCCGGGCGGCGACGACGATGCGGCGGGGCGCCCCGCGCGCGAGCGACATCGCGAGGCGGCCGAGGCGCGCGGCGAGCGGGATGTACGGCCCGAGCACCTCGAGATCGGACTGGTCGACGATCGGGATGTTCACCGCGGTCTGCACGAACTCGCCGGACAGCGCCGCCGCGACCTGCTCTGCGACGAGGATGCCGGCGCGATCCTGCGCCTCGACGGTCGACGCCGCGAGGTGAGGGGTGACCACCACCTCGTCGAGCTCGAGCAGGGGCCCGGAGTACGGCTCGGTTCCGAAGACGTCGAGCGCGGCGCCCGCGACCTTGCCGGCGCGAATCGCGGCGACGAGCGCCTCCTCGTCCACGAGCCCCCCGCGGGCGGCGTTCACGATGCGCACCCCGTCCCGCATGCGCGCGATCGCCTCCGCCGAGACGAGCCCGCGCGTCTCGTCGGTGAGCGGAGCGTGGAGCGTGATCACGTCGCTCTCCTCGAAGAGTCGTTCGAGCGCCAGTGACTCGACGCCGAGCTCCCGGAAGCGCTCACTCGAGAGGAACGGGTCGTAGCCGACGACCCGCATGCCGAGGCCGGCGGCGCGACGCGCGACCTGCTGGCCGATCCGACCGAGGCCCACGACCCCGAGCGTCTTCCCCGCGAGCTCCACGCCGGCGAACCGGGATCGCTCCCACGCGCCCGCCTTCAGCGACGCGTGCGCCTGGGGGATGTGGCGGGCGAGCGCGAGGAGGAGAGCGATCGTGTGCTCGGCGGCGGAGACGACGGTCGAGTCGGGAGCGTTGCAGACGACGATCCCACGGCGCGTCGCGGCCTCGATGTCGACGTTGTCGATCCCGACCCCGGCGCGGCCGATCACCTTGAGCCGCGTCGCCCGATCGATGAGCGCCGCGTCGACCGTCGTGGCCGAGCGGATCACGATCGCGTCGTAGTCGGCGACGATCGATGCGAGGTCGGACGTCCGATCCTCGACGACGTCGAACTGCCGCCGGAGGAGCTCGAGGCCGGCCTCGGCGATCGGCTCGCGGACGAGGACGCGTGGGCGGGCGGGCTCAGACACGGGCCGGCTGGTCGTACGCCTCGAGCGCGCGGGCCACCGCGACGCCGCGCTCGATCTCGGCGCCGGCCTCGACGAGGAGCTCCTCCACCGCCGCAAGCGTCGTCGTGATGTCGAAGATGTCGTAGTGGCCGATGTGGCCGACGCGGAAGACGCGCGAGGCGAGCTCTCCATGGCCCCCGGCCACGGTGATCCCGAAGCGGTCGCGCAACGAGCGTACGAGCTCGCGAGCATCGACGCTCTCGGGGACCCGAATCGCCGTGACCACCGCCGAGCGCTCCTCGTCCGGGGAGAAGAGGGAGAGCCCCATCGCCTTGGCCCCTTCGCGGCAGGCGCGCCCGAGCGCCGCGTGCCGCGCGAAGGCGGCCTCGAGACCGGCGTCGAGGAGGAGGCCGAGGGCAACGTCGAGCTGCGCGACGACCGACACCGCCGGGGTCGACGGCGTCGAGCCGTGCTCCAGAGCCTTCCTGAGCTTCGCCCAGTCGAAGTAGAACCGCGGAAGGGACGCCTCCGCCGCGCGCTGCCAACCCGCTTGCGAGACGGCGGCGAAGGAGAGGCCGGGCGGTGTCATGAGCGCCTTCTGCGAGCCGGAGACGACGACGTCGAGCCCCCAGGCGTCGGTCTCGACCGGAACGGCGCCGAGGCTCGACACGGCGTCGACGACGAGGAGCGCGCCCGCCGAGCGAGCTTCCACAGCGATGGCCTCGAGGTCGCAGACGACCCCCGTCGACGTCTCCGAGTGCACGACGAAGGCCGTCCCGGCCCCGGTCTCGCGCAGGCGCTCGGCGACGTCGGAGGGGCGGGGCGTCTCTCCCCAGGCGTAGCGGAGCTCGTGCACGTCGAGGCCGTACGCCTTCGCCATCGCGATCCAGCGATCGCCGAACTCGCCCGCCGTGACGGCGAGCACGCGGTCGCCCGGCGAGAACAGGTTCGCGACCGCCGACTCGAAAGCGCCGGTCCCCGAGGCCGTGAAGACGAGCACGTCGCCCTCCGTGCGGAAGACGTCGCGCAGGCGCTCGAGGCAACGGCCCATGAGCTCGCGGAACTCGCTCCCGCGGTGGTGGATCACCTGGCGTGCCCCGGCCGCGAGGACCTCGGCGGGCACCGTCGTCGGACCGGGAGACATGAGGTAGGTCTTCTGGAGCATGGCAAGAGCGTAGATCACGTCGGACGAGGCGCTTCAGCCACCTACAGTCCCTCCCGTGGACGCGCTCCTCGCCTTCGCCGCGACGCTCGTCTCGCTGCGGCTCGCCGCCGACCTCGTCGGTCGCTACCGCCGGCAGCCCGCGCCGGCGTTCCTCGCCTGGGCGGCGGCGCTCGGCGCGTTCGCGCTCTCGGCAGGGGCGCTCTCCTGGGGTGCGGCGGCCGGCTGGAGCGAGCCGGTCTTCCGCGTCTACTACCTCGGAGGCGCGCTGCTCGCCGCGGCGCTCCTCGGCGCAGGCTCGCTCCTCCTCGTCGGACGACGGGAAGTGGCGCTCGTCGCGCTCGTCTACTCCGGGCTCGCGATCGGCGTCGCGCTCGCCGTCCCGCTCGGCGAGGTAGCAGGCTCGGACGTGCCCGCGGCGCAGACGGTCCTCGACCTCTGGCCGGCCCGCGCGCTCGCGATCGCCGGAAACGTCCTCGGCACGCTGGCCGTCGTCGCGGTCGCCGCCGTAACGATTCGCCGCAGGCCGCTCGGCAATGCGCTCGTCCTCGCCGGCGTCGGCGTCGCCGCGGTCGGCAGCGGGCTCGCCGGACACGGGGTCGGCGCGATGGCCCCCGTGCTCCTCGCCGCCGTTTGCCTCCTCTACGCGGGCTTCATCGCTCCGAGCCGTCGTCCCTGAGCTCGCCCCGCCGGGCACCGCCCCGCGCGCGGCGCGCCCTCCGCTCCCGCAACCAGATGGCCGCGAACACGCCGCCGACGGCGAGAACGACGAGGCTCTCGACAACGGCCCCGGCGAGGCCACCGTGCGCGACCGGCTCTAGCCCCGCGAGAGCAGCCACAACCCACCGACCGTGTACAGGACCATGAGCGCGAGCATCGGGTACTGCGAGCGAAGCGCGTCGGCACGGTCGCGGAAGAGCGCGACGGCGCGGTCGTGCGCGACGGCAAGCCCGGCGACATGCCCGAGGGTGAGGGAGACGACCTGGACGTACCAGACCGTCGCGGGCGAGACGATGGTCAGGTTCGGAGAGAAGGCCGCCGTGCCGAAGAGATCCCACCCCCGCCCGAAGGGATCCGAGGCGAGGGTGACGATGAACTGCCCCTGGATGAGAAGCAGTGAGAAGTAGTGGGCGACGAGGTAGGCGAAGGCGATGGGGACGAGCGGGAGCACGAAGTCGCCGACGAGCGAGCGCGGCGCGTGTACGAGCAGGCGCGCGCTCTCGACGGCGACGAGGTACGTGACGGCGACGGCGAGAACGAACGCGAGCAGCCCGGCGACGTTGACGGCCATGGTGACGAGGTCGAGCACGCGAATCGACTCGTCCGCGTAGCGCCCGCGCACGTCCGCCACGAGGTCTTGCCAGAAGGTCGTACGGCTGAAGCCGTCGAAGCTCGTCGACCCGATCATCACGGCGAGGAAGGCGAGCGCGCCGGGGGCGCGATCGGCTCCGGCGAGGCCCGTGAGCGGCCAGCGGAGGACGAGCGCGCCCTTCCTACGCGTGAGGGGAGCGACCCGCGACAGGAGCTCGAAGGCGACAGCGAACCCCTCCCCGTGCCGCATCCACGCGTCACGCCCGTAGAGCGCCATCCCCGCGAGTGCCCAGTACGTGTAGAGGGCGATCGCGACCGCGAGCGTGCGCGGGGCAGCCGGGCTCGGATGCGCGAGCTCGAGGGTCACGAAGGCGAAGAGGGCGGCGGCGGCGGGGTAACGCCCCATCCACGTCGGCTCGCCGAGGATCGGTCTCGCCCGCCGTCCACCGCACTCGAGGAGCCAGACGGCGAGGTCGGCGAGCGCGCGCCAGGGGCTGAGCACGCGCCAGACGTTCCCGAGGAGCACGGAGAGCACCGGGACGCCCACCCAGAAGACGACGTAGACGAAGGTCGGCGCCCAGTTCAAGAGCTCGGTCGTCGTCCCGAGGAGCGCCGAGAGGAAGGTCAGCGCGAAGAGCCCGATCGCGATCGCCTGGATGGCGACACGCAACCACTTCGCGAAGAGGAGCGCCTGGAGCCGGCCGGGGAGCGGACGGCCGTACCCGTGCCGCTCGAGGAGCGGTCTCCTCCACAGCGCCCCGAGCGCGGTGAAGGAGACGACGAGAACGATCGCCGCGCTCGTGTAGAAGAAGGAGGTCGGGACCGGGAGGTCGCGGACGCTCCCGATCCCGTGCGCGAGCGGCGTCATGGCGTGACGGTCAGCTCTCCGATGTGGACCTCGGGATGAGCGTGGAGCTCGATCTCGAACCGGCCCGGAATCGTCGCCCGGAAGCCGATGCGGGCGGGAGCGCCGGGCGCGACGCGCCGCTCGAGGTCGTACCCGTGGAGGTGCACGTCGCCGGCCGTGTCGGCACTCACGACGAGGACGACGCGATCGCCCTGTCGCACCTTCGGCCGGGCGATTCCGCCGACCGGCCGCCCGCTCCTGACGGCGATGCGGACCGTGACGGGAGCCGGCGCCGTCGGCGCCGTCTCGGTCGGCGGCGTCTCCGTCGTCGTCGTGTGCGTCGTCTCCGGCTCGGTCGTGTCCGGCGGGGCCGCCTCCTCGCTCGAGCCGCAGCCCGCGAGCGCCGCTGCTGCGAGCAGCGCAGCGCACGCGGCAAGCACCTTCGTCATCGTCATCTCCTTCGCGGTCGTGCCGCCCCGGGGCGGCGGTGGTCAGGGACGCCGCGACGAGGGTGGCGCGCGTGCGGACGGCGTCCCCACGGGCGCGAGCACGACCGCTCGCTCGAGCGGGGCTGCGAGCGGAACGAGGAGACGCCCGAGCCGAGCGCGTCTCGCCCGTGGCACGGCGAGGGCGCGCAGGAGACGCCGCGCAACGTGCCAGGAGATGAGGCCGAGCGGCGCCTGGAGGAGGAGGCCGACGAGCACAGCCGGCGTCGTCAGGATCCACGACACATGGCCGGTGTGGACGACGCGCTCGACGTGCTCCTGGACGAGGAAGGCGAGCGGGGCGAGCGCCGCGAACGTCCACGGGCTCGGGGCTCGCAGGCGGGCACCGAGACCTGCGAGCGCGATCGCCAGCACACAGGCGACGAGGACGGCCTGTGGCGCGTGGGCGAGGTAGGCGTGCAGGGCGCCCGAAGGCGTCCCGGTGAGCCGGTAAGCCCCCGCGTGCGCCACGAGCGTCCCGGCGGCGACGAGGGGGCAGACGACGAGCCACGCCCGGAGGCGGTCCACGGAGAAATGATACGTGTGCTCGGGCGCAAGCCTTCGCGCCGTTGTACGGTGGAGCGAGACCGTCGAGCGGAAAGGAGGCGATCGATGGAGCGCGACCGGTACGTCGTCTGGATCACGACCCGACGGATCGCTCCGGGGACGTACGAGCAGTTTCGCCGGGCCTGGAGGCCGAGGGAGTTCCCCGAGGGGATGCTTCGCGCCTACGAGTGCTTCTCGGAGGAGCGGAGCGAGGTGGTCGGGATCTCCATCTGGGCGTCCGAGGAGGCGCGCGAGCGCTACCGCCTGTCCGAGGTCGAGGCCGAGCGGCGCAGGGCGATGGCTCCGTTCGTCGAGGCCGAGAGCTCCGGGCTCTACGTCGGCCGCGAGCTCACGATCCCCTCGTAGCTCTCCGCCGCCCGCGCCGCCTGCTGCCGACGGCGCTTGCGCCCCCGTCGAACGACGTCAGCCGGCGAGCTTCTCGCGCAGGAGGTCGGAGACGACGCGCGGATTCGCGGTTCCATCGGTCTCGCGCATCACCTGACCGACGAAGAAGCCGAGCAACCCCTCCTTGCCGCCGCGGTAGGCGGCGACCTGCTCTGGGTGCGCGGCGAGGATGGCGTCGACGAGCGGGTCGAGCGCGGCGACGTCGGAGACCGCCTCCCGCGCGAGGTACGGATCGGCCGAGAACCCCGGCTCGCCGAGCCGCGCGATCGCCTCGTCGAAGGCGACGCGCGGGATCCGCTCGCGCGCGCCGACGAGCTTCGCGAGCTCCTTCGGGGACACGAGCTCCGGATCGACGCCCGCGCGGACGAGGTTGTTGGCGACGACGTTCGCCGCCGCGAGCGCGTCAGCCCCCGCTTCGACCGTCTCTTGCCAGAGCCGGTCGAGCCCGCCCGTGACGAGCACGATCGCCCGCTCGAGGCCGAGCTCCCCCTCGATTCGCCGGATCCGTGCCGCGGGGAGCTCGGGAAGCTCAGCCCGCAGGCGCTCGACGAGACGCCGGTCAGGCTCCACGGGGACGAGATCGGGCTCGGGGAAGTACCGGTAGTCGTCCGCCTCCTCCTTCGCGCGCCGTGGCGTCAGTCGACCCGTCGCCGCGTCGAAGTCGTACGTCTCCTGCCGCACCTCCTCGCCCGCCTCCCAGACGGCGATCTGGCGCTCGACCTCGGCCTCGATCCCGCGCGCGATGAACGTGAACGAGTTCATGTTCTTGATCTCGGTACGCGTCCTGAGCTCGTCGGAGCCCGCGGGTCGCACGGAGACGTTGGCGTCGACACGGAGCGTCCCCTTCTCCATCTCCGCATCCGAGATGCCGAGCTCGACGATCGTCTGGCGCAGGAGCTGGAGGAAGCGCTTCGCCTCCTCCGGCGAGTGGAGGTCGGGCGCGGTGACGATCTCGACGAGCGGGGTGCCGCCGCGGTTGTAGTCGACGAGCGACCACGCCGCGCCGCCGATCCGTCCCGTGCTGCCCCCGACGTGCACTGTCTTCGCCGCGTCCTCCTCGAGGTGCGCCCGCACGATGCCGATCACACGGTCGCCATCCGCAGTCGGTACGAGCATCTTGCCGTCTTTGCAAAGCGGGAGATCGTACTGCGAGATCTGGTAGCCCTTCGGCAGGTCGGGGTAGAAGTAGTTCTTGCGGGCGAACACCGCCCGCTCGGCGATCGTGCAGTCGAGAGCGAGGCCGAGCAGGATCGTCCACTCGACCGCCACGCGGTTTGTCACGGGAAGCGCACCCGGGAACCCGAGGCAGACGGGGCAGGTCTGGGTGTTCTCGCCGGCGCCGAAGCCGACCGGGCAGCGGCAGAACATCTTCGTCTTCGTCTTGAGCTGGACGTGGATCTCCAGCCCGATGACCGGCTCCCAGCTCACCGCCAGCGCTCCGGGACCGTGTCGAAGCCGAGCGCCTGCTCGAGGGCGTGCCCGGCGCGGAACAGCGTGTTCTCGCCGAACTGCGGGCCGATGAGTTGGAGGCCCACCGGAAGTCCGTCCGAGAGCCCGCACGGGATCGAGAGGCCGGGCAAGCCGGCGAGACAGGACGGGATGGTCAAGAGGTCGGCGGCGTACATGGCGAGCGGATCGTCGGCCCGCTCCCCGAGCGGGAACGCGACCGTGGGCGAGGTCGGGCACGCGAGCAGGTCGAAGCGCTCGAGCGCCTCGCGGTGCTCCTCGATGATGAGCGTGCGCACCTTCTGCGCCTGCCCGTAGTAGGCGTCGTAGTAGCCGGCGGAGAGCGCGTACGTGCCGAGCATGATCCGCCGCTTGGGCTCGTCCCCGAACCCTTCGTCGCGCGTCCGCTCGACCACCTCCTGGTAGCTGGAGCCCTCGGCGCGCGCTCCGTAGCGGATGCCGTCGTAGCGGGCGAGGTTCGAGGACGCCTCGGCTGGTGCGATGAGGTAGTAGCAGGGCAGCCCGTAGCGCACCGACCGCGGGAGCGAGCACTCCCCGACCTCCGCGCCGAGCTCCTCGGCGAGCTCGAGCGTGCGCCGAACCGCGTCCCGCACGCCCGGCTCGATGCCCTCCGCCTCGTTCAGCTCCGTCGGCACGCCGATCCGCAGACCGGCGAGAGAGTCGTCTTCGGGGAGCCGTACGGGCTCGGGCAGCTCGGCGGTGGTCGAGTCGAGAGGGTCACGGCCAGCGATGATCGAGTACAGGAGCGCGACGTCGCGCACCGTCTTCGCGACCGGCCCGATCTGGTCGAGGCTCGAGGCGAACGCGACGACCCCGTAGCGCGAGACGCTCCCGTACGTCGGGCGCAAGCCGACATTGCCGCAGAGCGCAGACGGCTGCTTGATGGAGCCGCCGGTGTCGGAGCCGAGCGCCCACGGTGCGAGCCCCGCCGTGACGGCGGCCGCGGAGCCGCCTCCCGAGCCGCCGGGAACGCGGGTCGGATCCCACGGGTTGCGAGAGGGGCCGTAGGCCGAGTTCTCGGTCGACGAGCCCATCGCGAACTCGTCCGTGTTCGTCTTACCGAGGAGCGAGAGGCCGGCCGCCTTCACCCGCGCCGCGACGGTCGCGTCGAACACGGGCACGTAGCCGGCGAGGATCCTCGAGCCGGCTGTCGTCTCGACGCCCTTCGTCGAGATGACGTCCTTGAGCGCGATGGGGACGCCGTCGCCCTCCGCCGTCTCCGTCGTCCGGAGGTAGCAGTGGAGCTCACCGTCGCGCTCGGCGATCGCCTCGAAGTACGCCTCGCGAAGCTCGGCCGGAGAGATCTCCCGGCGCTCGAGCAGCGCGGCCGCCTGCTCGGCCGTGAGCCTGAGGGTGTCGACTACTGGCGCCACGCCGGTACGCGGAAGAGGTTGCCCTCGTGGTCGGGCGCGTTCGCGAGCACGTCCTCGAGGGGGAGCGGCGGCCGCGGCTCGTCGTCGTCCATGACGTTGACGAGGCCTCGCGGGTGCGAGGTCGGCGGGACACCTTCGAGGTCGAGCTCGGCGACGATCCCCACGGCCTCGACGATGTCCGCGAGCTCGTGCGTGAGCCGCTCGACCTCGTCCTCGGTGAGCGCGAGCCGGGCGAGGCGCGCGACGTGGAGTACGTCGTCTCTGGAGATGGGCATGACGAAGATCCTCTCAGACGAGGCGGGCTCCCTCCCGGGAGCCCACCGTCACGTCGATCCGAGTCCGGTCAGCTCGCCGCTGCGGTGACGTTCGCGGCCTGGGCACCCTTTGGGCCCTGGACGACCTCGAAGGTCACACGCTGACCCTCGGTGAGCGTCTTGAAGCCGTCCATCTCGATCGCGGTGAAGTGAACGAACACGTCGTCCCCACCCTCGCGCTCGATGAAGCCGTACCCCTTCTCGTTCGAGAACCACTTGACGGTGCCCTGCTCCACTACGTCCTCCTGGAAAACGAAGACGCCGACCCGATCGCGCGGCCGACGCCGATGAACTGAACGCGCGAACGGTAGCGTCTCCGGATCCGAAACTGCAAGCCGAGGCAGCGCGGCGCCGGCGTCGGCGACATGCCGGCGATCCGAGCCTACGGCTTCCTCGCCTGCGCGGCGATGAGCGTGTTGCGCAGGAGCATGGCGATCGTCATCGGGCCGACCCCGCCGGGAACCGGCGTCATGAGCCCCGCCACCTCGAACACGGCGGGGTCGACATCGCCGACGAGGCCCTCCTCGGTCCGGTTGACACCGACGTCGATGACCGCGGCGCCCGGCTTGACCATCTCCTTCGTGATGAGCCCTGGGCGGCCGACCGCCGCGACGAGGACGTCGGCACGGCGCGTGTGGGAGGCGAGGTCGGCTGTCCGCGAGTGGCAGATGGTCACCGTCGCGTTCCTCCCGAGGAGGAGCGCGGCCATCGGCTTCCCGACGATCTCGCTTCGGCCGACGACGACGGCCTCCGCTCCCTCGAGTGCGACGCCGTACTCGTCGAGCATGACGAGAACCCCGGAGGGCGTGGCCGGCACGAGGAACGGCTCGCCGATGAAGAGCCGGCCCGCATTGAGGGGGTGGAACCCATCCACGTCCTTCGCGGGGTCGACCGCGCGCAGCACCCTCGGCTCGTCCATGTGCTCGGGGAGCGGGAGTTGGACGAGGATTCCGTCCACCGCGTCGTCCGCATTGAGCTCTGCGATCAGGTCGAGGACGACGCTCTCGGCCGTGTCCCCGGGGAGGCGGTGGTCGCGCGAGTCGATCCCCGCCTCGTGCGATGCCTTGTGCTTCGCGCCGACGTAGACGTGCGACGCCGGATCGTCGCCGACGAGGATCGTTGCGAGGCAGACGGGCTTGCCGAACGCCTCGACGTCCTCGGCCACCTGCGCGCGCACCTTCGCCGCCAGCGCCTTCCCGTCGATCCGGATCGCCGTCATCGGGGCCATACCCTAGTCACGGCCGGTAGAGGAGGCGACGGGTACCCGTCTCTGCTATACATTTTCTTAGTTGTGTAGTTGTGTAGTGTAGAGAGACGAAAGCGAGCGACCATGACCCTTCCCCACCCACTCGCGGTCGAGCTCGTCGAGCAGATCGCGCAGCGCTTCCGCGTCCTCGGCGAGCCGATGCGGATCCGGATCCTCGACTTGCTCCGGGACGGTGAGGCGAGCGTGCTCGAGCTGACGGACGCGCTCGGCACGACACAGCAGAACGTCTCCAAGCACCTCGGAGTCCTCTACTCGGCGGGCATCGTCTCCCGCCGGCGCGACGGCAACCGAGCGCTGTACGCGATCGCCGACGAGTCCGTCTTCGAGCTCTGCGACACCGTCTGCGGCGGCCTCCGCCGCCGGGTGCAGGAGCTCGACGAGCTGCTCGCGGGAGTCTCCCCATGACCCGGATCGGGCCGATCGGCCGGCTCGGCGCGTGGACCGCCGACCACGTCAAGCACGTCGTCATCGCGTGGGCCGTCATCGCGATCGGGTTCGGCGTCTTCGCGCCACGCGCGGAGCACGCGCTCTCGGGCGCGGGCTGGGAGGCCTCGGGGTCCGAGTCCGTCGCCGCGCGCGAGAGGATCGACGCGTCCTTCGGCGGTCAGGGCGCGTATGCGCTCATGGTCGTCGTCTCCGGCGACGGCGACCTCGCGCCCGCGCTCGCACGCGTGCGAGCGGTGCTCGAGTCAGACCCGCGCATCGCCTCCGTGTCCGAGCCACAGCTCTCGCGGGACGGCCGCACCGCGATCGTCGCCGGAGGGGCCGCAGCGAGCCCGAAGGAGATGGTCGCCGCAGCCGGAGCCTTGCAGGACGACCTCGCGGCAGCGGGAGACGACGCCGTCACCGTCAGCCTCACCGGCGCCCCGGGGATGTGGTCCGACTTCAACGAGGCGAACAAGAAGGCGATGCTCCGCTCGGAGCTCATCTCCTGGCCGGTGACGCTCGCGATCCTCGTGCTCGCGTTCGGATCGCTCGTCGCCGCGGGACTCCCCCTCCTGCTCACGATCCTCGGCCTCCTCGCGGCGGCGGGAAGCCTCTTCCTCGTCACCCAGGCGTTCGACGTCTCGATCTGGGCGATGAACTTCGCGCTCATGTTCGCTCTCGCGCTCGGGATCGACTACGCCCTCTTCATCGTCGCGCGGTTCCGCGGCGCACACTTCGGCTCGGAGCTGGACACGCGCGAGGCCGTCGCGGTGACGATGGACACGGCGGGCAAGGCCGTCCTCTTCTCGGGGCTCACCGTCCTCATCTCGCTATCCGCGGTGATGCTGGTGCCGAGCCCGGCGTTCCGCTCCATGGCGCTCGGGATCATGCTCTCGGTGGCGTTCGTGCTCCTCGCCGCGCTGACCCTCCTCCCGGCCGTGCTCTCGTGGCTCGGCGACCGGGTGGACACGCTCGCGCTCCCGTGGGTGCACGCCGGCGAACACCGCTCGCCGGCGTTCGCGCGCTGGGGCGAGCGGCTGTGGAGACGGCCCTGGGCCTACGGGCTCGTGGCGACGGCCATCCTCGGCGCCCTCTCGCTTCCCGTGCTCGGGCTCGAGACGGGAATGCCCTCGATCAAGGTCGTTCCGGAGGACGACGGCTCGCGCGTCGGCTACACGCAGGTGCAGGAGGCCTTCGGGCCGGGCGCGCCGGGAACGCTCCAGGTCGTCGCGCCCGCAGCGCAGGTCGAGCGGGCATCGGCGGTACTGGGAGTCGATCCGGGGGTCGCGAACGTCGCGCCCCCGGTGACGTCGGGCGGCGTCGCCTTGCTGCTCGCCACCCCGGCGGCAGACCCCTCGGATCCCGCCGTCGGCGAGACGATCGAGCGGCTCCGAGCGACGCTCCCCGCCGAGGCGCTCGTGGGCGGCGCAGCGGCCGAGAACCACGACCTCGAGGAGGCGCTCTCGAGCCGCACGCTCGCCGTGTTCGGCGTCGTCCTCGTCCTCGGCTTCCTGCTCCTGCTCGTCGCGCTGCAGGCGCCCGTGATCGCCGCGGTCGGAGTCGTGCTGAACCTGCTCGCGGTCGCCGCGGCCTTCGGCGTCGCGAAGCTGATCTTCCAGGACGGCCGCCTCGAGTCGATCCTCGGGTTCGAGTCGCAGGGCTTCCTCAACGCCTGGGGGCCCGTGTTCTTCTTCGCGATGATCTTCGCGATCGCGATGGACTACACGGTGTTCCTGCTCTCCTCGGCGAAGGAGCACTACGACCGCTCGGGCGACGCGCGCGAGGCGACGATCGGCGGCGTCGCGCACTCGGGCCGCGTGATCTTCGCCGCGGCCGCCGTGATGATCGCCGTGTTCTTCACGTTCGCGCTCTCGGGGCCGCTGCCCCCGAAGGAGATGGGCGTGATCCTCGGCGTCGCCGTCCTGCTGGATGCGATGCTCATCCGGCTCGTCCTCATGCCCGTGGCGTTGCGGCTGCTCGGGCAGACCGCCTGGGCGCTGCCGGCCTGGCTCGACCGCATCCTCCCGGACGTGCGCTTCGGCCACGGTGACGCGGAGCCGGCACCCGCCTCCGCGCCGACGCCAGCTCCAAGCCCGGCCACAGCAGCGGAGTAGCGTAGGGGCATGGGGACCACTCTCGTGCTCGGTGGCGGCTTCGGCGGAATCTCCGCCGCCACCGAGCTGAAGCGTCTCCTCGGCAAGGAGCATGAGGTCGTGCTCGTGGATCGGGCCGAGCGGTTCTCGATGGGCCTGCGCAAGCTCTGGGAGCTGGTCGGGCACGCCACGATCGCCGAGGGGAGCCGCTCCCGCGAGGCCCTCGCCGCGCACGGCGTCCGCGTCGTCCGAGGGGAGATCGAGTCCATCGATCCGTCCGAGCGCGAGGCGGTCGTCGACGGCGTCACTCTCGGAGGCGACTACCTCGTGATCGCCCTCGGAGCGGTCTCGCGCGGAGACCTCGTCCCCGGGCTCGTCGAGCACGGCCACGACATCTGGACGACGAGCGGGATTCCGGGGGCCGCGCAGGCGCTTCGAGAGCTCGAGGAGGGACGCGTCGTCGTCCTCGTGGCCGGAGCGCCCTACCCGTGCCCGCCGGCGCCGTTCGAGTGCGCCTTCCACGTCGACGAACACCTCCGCGCGCGTGGGCTCCGCGACCGAGTCGAGATCGACGTCGTCACGGTTCAGCCGATCCTCATGCCGAACGCCGGCCCCGAGGGGTCTGCATGGATGGCGGCGAAGCTCGCCGAGCGCGGCATCTCCCAGCGGGCGGCGGTGAAGCTCAGCCACGTCGAGGCCGGACGCGTCGTGCTCGAGGACGGCGAGATCCCCTTCGACCTCCTCCTCGCAGTGCCGCCGCACCGCGTCCCGCACGTCGTCGCCGCGAGCGGGCTGACCGGTGAGCACGGTTGGATCGCCGTCGACCGCGGCACGCTCGCGACCTCGTACGCGAACGTGTACGCCGTCGGTGACGTGACGCTCATCCCGCTCGCGAACGGGCTCCCCCTGCCGAAAGCCGGCGTGACGGCGGAGCTCGAGGGCCTCCGCGTGGCTCGCGCAATCGCGGCCGATGTGCGCGGCGAGCCGGAGCCCGAGCCCTTCGCAGGCATCGCCACGTGCTTCGTGGAGATGGGCCAGGAGGTCGCGGCCCGGATCGATGCCGAGTTCTTCGCCGAGCCCGGGCCGCGGATCGAGATCGCGGCGCCGAGCCCTGCGCTCGCGGCCGAGAAGCGCGCCTTCGAGCGCGAGCGACTCGCCCGCTGGTTCGGCGACTACCCGGTGGAGTGACCGACGAGAGCGACGACCTCGAGCTCCGTCGGCTCGAACCGGTCCACGTGTGCTTGGACGCGCGCCATGCGTGGCCTGAGCTCGGTCGATCCCTTCCACGCGCGAACCGACTCCGGCTCCGCCCACTCCATGAAGCTCACGTACCGGCCGGGGTCGCGGAGGTCACGGGCGAGGAGCCCGCGGCCAGCCCCGGGAAGCGCCGCCGCCCACCCCATGAAGCCCTGCCACTCGCGGACAAAGTCACCGTCCTCGCCCTCGAACGGCCTCCACGATCGGGTCGTGTAGACGCTCGCCATCCCCTCCTGCTTCGTCGACGCGCCGGTGCTCCAGCTCCTGCCGAGACGAGACGAAGGCGCCGAGCGGACTCGAACCGCTGTACGAGGCTTTGCAGGCCTCTGCCTAACCTCTCGGCCACGGCGCCGCGGGGTCATCGTAGCCCGTCCTCCCCGAGCGCTACCGTGCTCGTGTGGCCGGCGAGCCCCACCCCGAGGCAACCGAGAGCTGCCTGCGCTGCGGCGCGCCGATGGAGTGGCGGCACGGTTCCTTGCAGTGCCCGCGGTGCCGCTTCAAGGTCGGCTGCTGCGAGGGCGAGACGGGCGAGTGCCGTCCTAGCGGTGCGTAGGCTCGGCAGAGCGCGGGCGACGGGACGGGTGACTCACCAGGGAGTCGGACACACTCTCGTATCTCCCGCTTAACACTCGGTGTCAGACACCTGCGGATCACTCTCGTATCCCCCGCTTAACAATCGGTGTCAGACACCTGCGTCCGCCGCGTCACTCGCGCTCGCTCGAGCCCCACGCCGGGGGACGACCGCGACGCTCCCACCAACCTGCACGACCTCCACCGCCGCCTCGTAACGCGCCGCGATTCGTTCAGCGGTGAGCACGTCCTCCGGGCGCCCCTCGGCTACAAGGCGCCCGCCGTCGAGCAGAAGCATGCGATCCGCATACTGCGCCGCCAGCGTGAGATCGTGCATGGCGGCGACGAGGGTGAGACCGCTCTCCAGGCGGAGAGCATCGAGCAGCTCCAGCGCCTGCTGCCCGTGACCGATGTCGAGCGACGCCGTGGGCTCGTCGAGGAGGACGATCCGCGCCTCCTGCGCGAGCGCCCGCGCGACGACGGCGCGCTGCTTCTCGCCCCCGCTCAGCGTGGCCAGCCGACGCCCCTCGTAGCCGACGAGATCGAGACGCGCGAGGGCCTCGGCAGCGGCCTCGCGATCCCGTCGACCCTCCGCCGCGAGGATCCCGAGGTGCGGCGTGCGCCCGAGGAGGACGTACTCGGCGACGGTCATCCACGGCGGCGTGGACGGCTCCTGTGGCACGAGTGCGAGGAGCCGCGCGAGCTCTCCGCGCCCGAGGAGGCGCACGCTCCGGCCGTCGAGCTCGATCTCGCCCTCGAAGGGAACGAGACCTGCGATCGCGCGCAACAGCGTCGTCTTTCCGGCCCCGTTCGGACCGATCAGCGCGAGCCACTCGCCGCTCGCGACGGCCGCGTCGACTCCCTCGACGACGGTTCTACCGCCCAGCGCGACCGTCACCCCTCGCAGGGCGATGGCGGTCACGGCCCCACCCGCGTCGAGCGCAAGACGATCGCGAAGAATGGAGCACCGAGGAATGCGGTCACGACGCCGAGCGGGATCTCGGCGGGCGCGAGGAGCGAGCGTGCCGCCACGTCGGCGAGCACGAGGAAGCCCGCGCCGACGAGCATCGAGAGCGGGAGGAGCGCCCGGTACCCGACCCCCGTCAGCAGCCGGATGGCGTGCGGGACGATGATGCCGACGAAGCCGATCAGGCCCGTCACCGCCACCGCCGCCGCCGTCCCGAGCGTCGCGGCCACGACGAGCGCGAGACGGACGCGGCCGACGTGGACGCCGAGGCTCGCAGCCTCTTCGTCGCCGAGGGTGAGGACGTCGACGACGCGTCGCAGGGCGAGCACCACCGCCGCGGCCACCGCAACGTACGGCAGGACGAGCAGCACGTCCCCCCAACCCGTGGACGGGATGTTGCCGAGAATCCAGGCGTAGACCTGCTGGAGCGTCTCCGCGTTCTGCTGCTGGACGAAGGTCTGCCACGCGGTGAAGAAGGCGGCAACGGTGACTCCCGCGAGGACGAGCGTCGCGGCGTCGCGCTCCCTGCGCGCCGAGCGCCCGACCGCGTAGGTCAGCAAGACGGCGACCAGGCCGCCGACGAAGGCCGCGGCGGGAAGCGCGCGCTGGCCGCGAAGGCCGTCCGGCAGGTAGGCGATCGCGAGGGTCGCGCCGAGCCCGGCGCCGGCCGCGACGCCGAGGAGGTACGGATCGGCGAGCGGGTTCCGGAACACGCCCTGGTAGGTAGCGCCCGCGAGCGCGAGCATGGCGCCGACGAGCGCCGCGAGGACGACGCGCGGGACGCGGATCTCCCAGAGGATCGCCTCCTCCGTCGGGGAGAGCGGCGTCGTCGCGCCCGGAAGCCGGAGCCGCGCGGCCGCGGACTCGAGCACGCCCCCGAGACCGAGCTCGACCGGACCGACGACGACCCCGATCGCGAGCGCAGCGAGCAGGAAGACGCAGGCTCCCGCCGCCACGAGCGGCGAGAGCCCGCGTGCTCGGACCGCGGCCGCGCTCCCTGCGGCGACGGCGCCCACGCCTCAGGATCGAAGCCTGCCGAGCGCCGAGGCGAGCGCGCGGTAGAAGTCGACGAGGCGCGGCCCCCACCGCGACGCGATCGAGTCGTGTACCCGCACGATCGAGCCGGTGCGCACGGCGCTGATCCGATCCCAACCGGGGCGCGCCGCCACGGTGGAGGGCTTCTGCCCGCAGCACACCGTGTCCGCGAGGACGATCAGGTCGGGGTTCGCCGCGACGACGTACTCGGACGAGAGCTGCGGGTAGCCGGAGCCGGTCGCGTCCGCCGCATCGGCGATGTTCCTGAGCCCGAGGCTCGAGTACACCTGCCCGATGAACGTCTTCGAGGTCGCCGAGTACAGATCCGGCGAGAGCTCGTGGTAGACGGAGAGCCGGCTCCCGGTCGGGCGGTGCGCCTTGACGATCGCTGCGATCCGCGCCTTCATGCGCGCGACGAGCCGCGTCGCGCGAGCCTCGTTGCCGGTGATCTTCCCGAGCTGGCGGATCTGCTGGTAGGCGCCGGCGGCCGACTTCGCGCCGTCGTGATGGACGACCGTGATCCCGAGCCGCCGCAGCGCGCTCGAGAGGCCCTTCGGGTCGTAGGCGATCACGACGAGGTCGGGTCGGTAGGACGCGATCGCCTCGACGTTCGGCGTGAAGCCGGAGAGCGACGTACGCGGGGCGCTCTTCGGGTAGTCGGACTGATCGTCGACCGCGATCACCTGTGGTCCGGCCCCGATAGCGAAGAGCGTCTCCGTGGCAGTGGGCGAGAGCGAGACGATCCGCTGCGGCTTCCTCTCAACCGTGACCCTCCCTGCCGGCGTCACGATCGTGACCGGGAACCCGGACTGCGCAGGGCGCTGCGCCGACGCCCCAGAGGCGACCAGCGCGACCACAGCCAGGGTCACCGCGATCAGCGAAGCGATGAGTCGATGCACCTGAATCCTCCTTCCGCGAGGGGTTCGGTTCGCGAAGCGCGGCAGGTCTTCTGACTCGGGGCTCCCTCCCCCACCGCCTTCCCAGCTCGCGCCAGTGGCCTCGTGGCGGGGGAGCGTCTCCCCTCACAGCGGCGGGACCGTCCCGGACTCGCACCGGGTTCCCTCACCGCACTCCGTATGTCGTCCGCGAGCCTATCATCGTGCGGTGCCCGACATCGACTCCCCGGACGCGGCGGCGCGCGGCGTCGGGCACGAGCCCCGACGTACGCTCAGCCTCTGGCTGCCCGTCGTCGCCTGGGCCGCGGTCATCTTCGGCCTGTCGTCCGTCCCCGATCTCGGAACCGGCCTCGGAGGATGGGATCTCGTCGTCCGCAAGCTGGCGCACGTCACCGAGTACGCGATCCTCGGTGCGCTCCTCGTCCGCGCGCTCGGGCGCCCGTGGGCTGCGTTCCTGGCCGGCATCACCTATGCCGTGAGCGACGAGATCCACCAGTCGTTCGTCCCCGGTCGACTCGGCTCGCCGGTCGACGTCGCGATCGACGCGGCCGGTGTGGCCGTGGGCGTCGTCCTCTGGCTCCGCGTCGCCGAGAAGAGAACCTCGTGAGCGAGACGCGCACACTCGCAGTCGACCTCGACGGCGCGCTCGCGGACACGGGGCCGCTGTGGCAGGCCTGGCTCGACGCGGTCGCGAGCGTGCTCGACGTCGACGTCGCGGCGCTGCCGACCGATCGTGGGGCGGCAGCTGCGGTGCTCGACGAGAGAGCGGGAAACTGGCGGGCGCTGCTCGAGCGCTTCTGCGAGGAGCGCGTCGCCGTCTACGTGCGCCGAGATCCCGCGACGAGCGAGGCCCTCCGCGCGCTCGCCGCCGGAGGATGGGAGATCGCCATCGTCACCGACGCCCCCGAGCCGCTCGCGCGGCTCGTGCTGGCGCAGATCGGGGCCGACCGGCGCGTCTCCCACCTCGAGACGGGGACCGATGCGGTCGAGCGTCTCCGCGCGGAGCTCTCGTCGGAGCCGGTCGTCGTCACCCGCCGCGACGAGCTCCTCGCGCTCGCCGTGCGCGCGAGCTGACGACCCGCTCGTCCGCCGCGGACGACGTCGCCGCCGCGACGTCCGTGCCGGCGAGGGGAGCCGTGCCCGCTGCTCCGGTTTCTACAATCTCGCGCATGGAACAGAAGGACGTCGGCGACCGCCAGCTCGACGCGCTCCTCGAACGCCTCGACCGGATCACGACGGAGCTCGAGCGCATGAACCGGGCAGCCGAGAAGCAGGAGGGCTTTCTCCTCGTCGCCCGCGAGCTGCACGACCTGAACGAGTCGCTGAACGCGCTCGCCTACGCCGCCCTCGGGCAAGCGCCCCCGCGCATCCAGCGCCGGCGAGCGAGCTGAGGCAGGCGGAGGGACGGAGGCCGCGGCAGGTCGGAGCCAGCGCGCCGTCGAGGTCTCGGTTGACCCTCTTGGCCTCGCTCTCGGCTCTCTCGGCCCCCTGCTGCCTGCTCGGGCCTCTCCCAGTCGCGAGCTCGCCTGGTTGCACACTCGACACGCTTCCGTCTCCCACCTGCGCGCGTTGCCTCGATACGCTCGAAGCGGGTGGAGGCGCGGGGTGGCCCCGGGCCCGTGAGGCCGCGAAGCCGAGCCTGACTCAGCTCAGCCGGAAGACGACACCGTCGTGGGAGGTCGCGTAGACCTCGCCCGCGGCGTCCTCACCGAACGACGTCAGGCTCGGGACGCGGAACGGCTCGACGCGGACGTCCCGTGCCTGACCGTCGGCGACGCGCAAGCTCCACACCGTCCCGCTGCAGTAGTCGCCGACGAGGTAGCGGCCGCGCTCGCCCGGACGCGCGCGACCTCGGTAGACCACGCCGCCCGTCACGCTGCACCCGCGGTCGTGACCGTACTCGAACACGGGAAAGACGAGCCGCCCCGGCCCCGGCTCGCCGCCCGAGTAGCGCCGCGAGCCCTCGTACAGGTTCCACCCGTAGTTCTGGAGCCGGGAGAGCTCGGACCGCGGCGTGACGTTCACCTCCTCGACCGCCCCCTGGCCGACGTCCCCGATGTAGAGGTGTCCCGTCGCCCGATCGAAGGAGTAGCGCCACGGGTTCCGGAGCCCGAGCCCGACGATCTCGGGCGCCGACCCCGGGCGCCGAACGTCGAGCCGGAGCATCTTCCCGAGCGGGGAGCCCATGTTCTGCGCGTACCCCCGTGGATCGCCGCCCGAGCCCCCGTCACCGAGGCCGATCCAGAGTCGGCCGTCCGGCCCGAAGGCGAGGTGGCCGCCGTTGTGGTTTGCGAACGGCTGCTCGACTCGAAGGAGCAGCCGCGCCGTACGGGGGAGAGCGCGGACGCCGTTCGTCCTGAAGCGGACGATCCGCGTATGTCCGTCGCGATCCGTGAAGTTCACGTACACGAAGCGGTTCCGCGCGTAGCGCGGGTCGAACGCGAGGCCGAGGAGACCCTGCTCCCCACCGCTGACGACGCGTCCGCGGAGGTCGAGGAAGACGCCCGGACGCAGCCGCCCGTTCTGGACGATGCGCACCGTTCCGCGCTGCTCGACGACGTACAGTCGTCGCGGCTCGCTGGGGGTCGCCGCGAGCCCCACCGGCGAGTCGAGGCCGCGCGTCAGCACGGCCAGGCGGAACGAGGAGTCGGACTGTGAGCGAGCGTCGGCGCCGCCCTCGGAGGCTCGGGGGCCCGAGACCACCGCGGCGAGGGTCAGGACAACGCCGACTACGACGAGCGCGCGCACGACCCCACCGTAGCCCACCGGTGTGAGAGCTCCGTGAAGGAGAGTACGCTTCGCGCCCGTGAAGGTCTTCATCATCGGCGCGGGCCAGGTCGGCTCGACGGTCGTGGAGGCCCTCCACGCGGATCACGACATCACCGTCCTCGACATGGAGCCGGCTCGCCTGTCCGCGCTCGCCTACAAGTACGACGTCGCGACGTTCGAGGGGGACGGAACGAGTCGCCGCGACCTCAGCCAGGCCGGAATCGCGAACGCCGACCTCGTCATCGCCTGCACCTCCCGCGACGAGGCGAACCTCGTCGCCGGCATGTTCGGCCGCCGCGAGGCGCCGCACGCGAAGACGATCGTCCGCACCTCGGAGCTCGAGTACGTCGAGCTCTGGCGCGAGGGCCAGCTCGATGTCGACTTCGTCGTCTGCCCGGAGCTCGAGACGGCGCACGCGATCTCGCGAGCGATCGGCGTCCCCGCTGCCCGCCAGACGGACGTCTTCGCGGAGGGACAGGTTCAGATCGTCGAGTTCGACGTCGAGGAGGGAGCGCCGAAGAGCGTCGTCGGCGTCCCGCTACGCGACGCCGATCTCCCGCGGGACTCGAAGGTGATGGCGATCATCCACGGCGACGAGCTCACGCTCCCGGGCGGAGACAGCGTCATCGAGCCCGGGTCGCGGATCGTCGTCATCGGCTCGCCGAGGGCAGCGAAGGAGTGGGGAGCGCTCCTCGCCCCGGGAGGCGCGAGCGTGCAGGACGTCGTGATCTTCGGAGCCGGCCGCGTCGGTACGGCGATCGCGCGCGTGCTCTCCGGCCAGGGGATCTCGATCCGCATGATCGAGGCCTCGCGCGAGCGTGCGCGGGCAGCGGCCGAGCAGTTCCCCAAGGTCCGCGTCTACAACGCAGTCGGCTTCGACCCCGACTTCCTCGAGCGCGAGCGGATCGGCCTCGCGCAGGCGGCGATCTTCGCCATGCGCGACGACACGAAGAACCTCTACGGCGCGTCGCTCGCGAAGGTGCACGGCGTGCCGTTCACGATTGCAGTCGCTCACGAGGCGGTCTCGATCGCAGCCTTCGACCAGGCCGGGATCGACGTCGCCGTCAACCCGCGCGCGGTCACGGCCGAGGAGATCGTCCGCTTCGCGCACGACCCGCGCACTCAGCAGGTCGCGATGCTCGAGGGCAACCGCTACGAGGTGCTCGACGTCACGACGCGCGAGACGAGCCGCTACATCGGAACGAAGTTCCGCGACATGCCCGTCCACGGAGCGCTCATCGGCGCGATCGTCCGCAACGGCTCCGCGATCTTCCCACACGGTGACGACGTGCTCCAGGCGGGCGACCGCGTCATCGTCTTCACCGAGGCCTCCAACGCGCCCTGGGTGATCGAGGCTCTGTGAGAGCGACGTCGGAGGTCGTTCTCCCGCCCCCGCGGATCGGCCCGAGACGACGCATTGCGGTCGACCTCGCCGCCGCAACCCATCTCCTCGGAGCCCTCACCGCCTTCCTCGGCCTGGCCGCGCTCGTTCCGTCCGCAGTCGCACTCTGGTACGGGGAGCCCGTGTGGCCATTCCTGCTCGCGGGGGGGATCACGAGCGGCTGCGGGCTCGCGCTCGCGCGGGCGACCGCCGGCGCGGGCGCGCGCGTCGGAGCTCGCGAAGGGTTCCTCGTCGTCGCCGCGACCTGGCTGCTCGCGGCCTGCTTCGGCGCGGTGCCGTACCTGCTCGCCGGCGGCGAGCAGTTCGCCGATCCCGTCGACGCCCTCTTCGAAGGGATGTCCGGGTTCACGACGACGGGCGCGACGGTGGTCACCGACTTCGAGGCGCTCCCCCGGTCGCTCGCCATCTGGCGCCAGCTCACGCAGTGGCTCGGCGGCCTCGGAATCATCGTGCTCGCACTCGCCGTCCTACCCCGGCTGCGGGTCGGCGGCCGCCAACTCTTCGAGGCGGAGCTGCCGGGACCGGAGGTCGACCAGCTCGGGATTCGCATTCGCCAGGCCGTGCAGCGGTTCTGGGTTCTCTACGTCGGCCTCACCGTCGCCGAGGCGTCGATCCTGGCGACGCTCGGATGGACGGGCGTGGACGAGAAGATGACGCCGTTCAAGGCCGTCGCCCATGCGCTGACGACGGTCTCGACCGGCGGTTTCTCGACCGAGGCACGCTCCATCGGGGCGTTCGCGCCCGCCACGCAGTGGGTGGTCGTCGTCTTCATGGTTCTCGCCGGCACGAACCTCGCTCTCCTCTACTACGCGTTCGTCCGTGGCCGACTTCGTCCGCTCCTGCGCGACGAGGAGACCCGGCTCTACGTCGCGCTCCTCGGGCTCGCGTCCGCCGTGCTGCTCGTGGAGCTCCTGACGAGCGAGATCGAGGGGAGCGACGCGCCGCTCCGCAACGGCGTCTTCCAGGCCGTCGCGATCATGACGGGTACCGGCTACGCCACCGTCGACTTCGCAGCCTGGCCGACGCTCGCCCTTATGACGCTCGTCCTGTGCATGTTCGTCGGCGGCTCGGCGGGCTCGACGACGGGGTCGGTCAAGGTCGTCCGCCACCTCGTCCTCGGACGCGTCCTCCGGCGCGAGCTGACGCAGACGCTGCGCCCCGAGGTGGTCATGCCGATCCGACTCAGCGGTGCGGTGGTCGACGAGAAGACGCTCCGCGCGATCGTCGCCTTCATCCTCCTCTACCTCGGGCTCTTCGTCGTCGGCGCGGGAGTCATCGCGGTCGACGCCTCGTTGCAGGGGCCGGCGCTCCTGCCCATCGATGCGATCTCCGCGGCAGCGGCCACGCTCGGCAACGTCGGGCCGGCGGCCGGACCGGCCGGGCCGATGGACTCCTACGAGCCGTTCAGCGACCTCTCGACGCTCGTCATGGTCGCGCTCATGTGGCTGGGGCGCCTGGAGGTGCTCCCGATCGTCGTCCTCTTCACGCGGAGCTACTGGCGCCCGTGAGCCCGACGACGGGGATGCGCGTCCTCGAGCCCCCACATGTAGGGCCGCCCCGACGCCTGGGTGTCAACGTCCGCGGCGCGCTCGCGCTCGTCGGGACGCTGACGAAGTGGCTCGCGGCCGCGCCGCTCCTCCCGCTCGCGTTCGCGCTCGGCTACGGCGAGTCGCCCTGGCCCTTCCTGGGCGCGATCGCCGTCGCGGGGGTGCTCGGACTCGCGCTCGAGCGGCTCGGCCGCGACGAGCTCCGGACGGTCGGGTTCCGCGAGGGATTCCTCGTCGTGTCCGCGACCTGGGTGGTCGCGGCGGGGATCGGCACTGTCCCCTACCTCCTCTCCGGAAATCCCGAACTCGATCGACCTGTGGACGCGCTCTTCGAGTCGATGTCCGGGTTCACGACAACGGGCGCCTCCATCGTGACCGACCTCCCCGCGCTCGACCGCTCGCTCGCCATGTGGCGACAGCTCACCCAGTGGCTCGGCGGGATGGGCATCATCGTGCTCGCGCTCGCGGTCTTGCCTCGGCTGCGGATCGGCGGTCGGCAGCTCATGGAGTCCGAGCTGCCGGGACCCGAGATCGAAGACCTGGGTACGCGCATCCGGCAGACGGCCCGCCGCCTGTGGGGCCTGTACGTCGTCCTGACGGCACTCCTCGCAGGGACTCTCGCCGTGCTCGGTTGGACGGGGCTGGACGACCGGATGACCCCCTACCGCGCGCTCGCACACGCCTTCACGACGATGCCCACGGGCGGGTTCTCCACCGAGCCCGACTCGATCGCGGCCTTCCAGCCGGTCACGCAGTGGGTGTTCGTCTGCTTCATGATCCTCGCCGGCGTCAACTTCGCGCTCCTCTACCGCGTCTTCGTGCGGCGGCGCGTACGCTCCGGGCTGCGCGACGAGGAGCTCCGCCTCTACCTCGGCTTCATCGTCCTCGGCTCAGCCCTCCTCGTCCTCCAGCTCCTCGAGCAGGAGCTCTCCGGAAGCGACGCGCCGCTCCGCAACGGCGTCTTCCAGGCAGTCTCGATCCTCACGACGACCGGCTACGCGACCGTGGACTTCACGGGCTGGACCACGCTCGCGCTGCTCACGATCGTGGGGCTCATGTTCGTCGGAGGATCGGCCGGCTCGACCGGAGGCTCGATCAAGATCGTGCGCCACCTCCTCGTCGGGCGCATCCTCCGCCGCGAGCTGCAGACGACCGTGCACCCCGACCTCGTCGCGCCGATCCGTCTCGGCGGCACCCCCGTCGACGAGCGGACGCTCCGCGCCGTGATCGCGTTCGTGCTCCTCTACGTCGGGCTCTTCGTCGTCGGCGCCGGGATCATCGCGATCGACACGGCGCTGCAAGGGCCGAGTCTCGAGCCGATCACCGTCATGGCCGTGGCAGCGACGACGCTCGGCAACGTCGGCCCCGCGTTCGGCCATGCGGGGCCGTTCGCGTCCTTCCACGAGTTCAGCGACCTCTCGACGCTCGTCCTCGTCGGGCTCATGTGGCTCGGGCGGCTCGAGATCATCCCGGTCGTCCTCCTCTTCACGCGCCAGTACTGGCGACTCTGACGCGTCGAGCTCTCCCGGAACAGCGCAACACCGGGGTCAGGTCCCGGCTGTTGCATGGCGGCCTGGTCGGGCTCGCGCTCGGTCGTAGCGCAACACGAGAGACCTGACCCCGTGTTGCGCCAGACGTACGACTCGGACCGTTCCTGAGGCCGCCCGAATCGGGGAGCGAGATCCCGGGACGATCCGGAGATGGATCCGCTCCGGCCGTCTTCCCGCCCGGAAGATCGGGAAGCAGCACCTGATCGACGAGGAGGATCTCGAGCTCGTCATGGCCCCCGAGGAGCTCCCGATCCCCGAGAGCTGGGGTGAACCGATCACGGGTCGACCGCTCCCGAGCATCGCCTCGATCGTCCGCCGCCAGCGCGACGAGCACTGAGGCCGTGCTCGTCGTCCATGCGAGCGCGGCCGTTCACCTCGCTCTCCGCGATGCGCTCGGCCGGCTCGCCGGCCGCGGCGCACATGCACTGGCGCCGCTGCGCTCGGAGGCGACCTCGACGCTCCGCCAGCTCGCCTGGCGCGGCGACATCGAGGATCGGCACGCGGCCACGGCGCTCGGGAGGCTCGCCACAGCGCCCATCGAGCTCGAGCCGCTCGGATCCCTCGAGCGCGAGGCCTACGAGCTCGCGGGTCGCCTCGGCTGGGCGAAGACGTACGACGCCGAGTACCTCGCCCTCGCCGAGCGGCTCGGGTGTCCGATCCTGACGACCGATGCAAGACTCGCGCGCCGCGCGGAGCGCCTCGTCGGCCTCGTCCCACTCGACACGGTCTGAGCCCCGCCGACAGCGCCGGCCGCAACGCGGGGTCAGGTCCCTTCTGTTACGGGGCGACCCCTTCAGAGCCGACTACTGCCCCAGCGCAACGAAAGAGACCTGACCCCGCGTTGCGCGGAGAAACGCCGAGGGGCCGGTGCTCGCCGGCCCCTCGGCAGGTCGTGCAGGTGACAGCGCCTACGGCGCCCTGAAAAGCAGCGCCTCGGTGCCGTCGGTGGCTCCGCCGCGATTACCTGCGCCGCGGTCGCCGTTCGTGAAGAGCAGCAGCCCGAGCTCGGGCGTGTTGCCCGGGAACGGGCCGAAGTCGTACACCGAGAGACCGTTCGCGTCGCTGGTCTTCCCGGGCACGTCGTTCGGCAAACCGTAGAACCGCTCGCCGAGCGGCGTCACCGTGAGACCCTCGACGATGTCACCAGGCCCCCCGTAGTAGAAGTCCTGCGCAATCACGTCCATGTCGACCGTGTTCACGAGCAGGTCGGCAGCGTTCATGCCGATCTGCTCGCCGCAGATATAGAGGACGGTGTTCGCAGTGTTCGCCGCGTGCTCCGCGAAGAAGAACGCCGATGCGGCTCCGGTGTTGAGGTTGACGACCCACGAGAGCTGACGCCCGTCGGAGATCGTCCCGAGGCCGGATGCGTCTCGGTTGAGCACGACGTAGTCGTCGGTCCCGTCCTGGTTCGTGTCCAGCCACACCTGGTGCGAGACCGGCAGCAGGTGCTCCTGCCGACGGTGTGTGGTGATCGCGAACGCCCACAGGAACGACGGGCTCGCCGAGCAGAAGCCCGCGGGCACCGGGAACGTGTTGATCCCCACCGCGCGGATGTCCGGCGTCGGCGACTGCTGGCCCTGGCCGCCGGGAGTCAGCTTCGGGCTCTCGGCGAGGAGCGCGTACGCGTCGTTCTGCGCCGTGCCCACGCCCTGGTTGTTCAGCCCGATCACCTGCGGGAAGCTCCCGGGCACGAGCGACGTCGTGCTCGGCACGACCCTTGCCGCCTTCCGTGGGAGGACGTGCCACGGGATCGTGAGCTTGTCCTTGCCGTCGTCCAGCACGAGGTAGCCGTCGTACTCGTTCGTCGTCAGAGCCGCCGGATTGGCGCCCTGGCTACCCGAGTTCATGAAGTTCCCGCGCAGCTTGGCGCCGTCGATGTGGAGCGTGACCTCGAAGGTCGTGTCGCGCCCCCGGCCCGGCATCACGGTCACGCTGTCCGGAACGCTAACGGACACGGCGCCGTTGGCGACGTCGTCCGCGAAGCGGAACGTGGGCGTGATCTTGTAGGTCCGCCGGGTGTTGTCGTAGTTGCGGATCCGGACCTTCTTCTTGAGCACGGCGGTGTCCTCCGCCACGTCGATGAAGCCGAACCCGAGCGCGCCGGTGGGCGTCGAGTCGTCCCACGCGGCGACAGGAGCGTCGAGCGCCCTGTCCGCCCGGACCTCACCGCCGCCGATCCGCGTGATCTCGGCGAGAGCTCTCGTCAGCGGGTTCGAGACGATGTTCGTCTCGGCGTTGTTCATGAGCAGCGCCTTCACCTCGACGGGCTGCAGGCCGAGGCCGATCGCCTTGCCGGCGGCCGTGCCCTTCGCCGTCGTCTTCACGCCGCCGAAGCCCTCCAGGAGGAGTGCCGCGGCGCCGGTCACCATCGGGGCAGCGCCGGAGGTCCCACCGAACGGACCTTGACCCGTTCCGGTGCCCGCGATCGCCGAGACCGAGGCGCCGGGCGCGCCGATCTCCGGCTTGATCCGGTGCGTCGACTCGTGCTGCGGCCCACGTGAGGACGAGCCGACCATCGAGCCGGCGAGCGGCACGCCGACCGCCGGATCGAAGCGGACGACCGTGTTCGGAAGGCCGGAGCGGAGCCGGTTCGCGACCGCCTGACTCACCATATAGCCCGGAATCGCGATCGGCCGGTCGCCGCCGTCGCCACCCTCGAACGGGTCGCCGGGCGCAATGAGTCCAATGATCCCGATCAGCCCGCCGGCCTCTCCGATGTTCTTGATCTTGAGCGTGAAGTTGCAGCCGCCGCGGTCGACGAGCACGATCTTGCCCGCCAGCGAGCCCGGTGCGAACCCGGCACAACCGTTGAGGTTCCCGCCGGCGCCGTTCCCGTACTGCAGTGGCGCTTCGATTGCCCTCGTCAGCGGCGCAGACCATGGCTGGAAGACCGCCGGGAACTGGCCCACGATGCTCGCAGGCGCCGTGATCTGCATGAGCGGCAGGAACGCGCTCGGCACCGAGGTCTGCGCGACCGAGAGCGCGGAGTCCGTCGAGGACGGCGTGCCGTTGGCGTACGGTTTGTCGGCCGAGTTGCCCGCCGACGCGATGGTCAGGATGCCGACCTTCGTCGCGTTCTCGATCGCAAACGAGAGGTCGTCGTCGAACGGTTGCCCATAGGCTGCGCCGAGCGACATGTTGATGAGGTGCATCCGGTCGCGGAAGTTGCCGTCGCCGTTCGGGTCGACCGCCCACTCCATGCCTCGAACGAGGGCGAGGCCCGAGCAGGCCGACGAGACTGACGAGCAGACCTTCACCGCGTAGAGGTCGGCCGCGGGGGCAACACCGCCCTTGCCCGCGATGATGTGCGCGACGTGCGTGCCGTGCCCGGCCTGCGGGCCGTCGTCGAGCGGATCGGGATCGGGAGCCTCGGCCCCGTTCGGCCACACGCTGCCCACGAAGTCGTACCCGCCCTTCACCTTCGCGGTCGGGAACGTACCCGGCTCGACGATGTTCGGGTTGTTCGCCGCGTAGTCGGCCGGGTTACCCGAGCCGCCGAGCGCGGCGTGGGTGTAGTCGATGCCGCTGTCGAAGACGGCGACTCTGATGCCCTTCCCCTTGACGCCCGCGTCCTGCACGGCCTTCGCGCCGATGTAGGGGACCGTCTCCGAGAGGTCCTTCTGGTACGTGCCGAGCGGGGCGATACGCCGCACGGCCGAGTCCTTCGCGATCTCGGCCAGCTTCGAGGCGTCAACCTCGACGAAGACGGCGTTCATCACCATCTGCACCTGCCCGAGCACCTTGGCGCTCGGGTCGATGCTTCTGACCCGATTGAGGAACGCGTCCTGCTGCGCCTTCGCCGCCCGCTTCGCCGACGCCGTGTTGGCGCCCTTGGCGAGAGCGTCGGCGCCGGAGTCGGCCGACAGCCGGATGATGACCTTGCCCGTGCCAGTTGCCGAGGCGCCGAGCAGCGAGCGCCCGTTGGCGATCGTCAGAGGCTCGTCGAGCCTCATGCTCTCGATGCTCGCCGGCAGAGGTCGATCGGGCATGCGCTGCGAAACAGTCGACTGCGCGGACACCGCGGAGCCCGCGCCGAGCACGACGAGCGCCGCCAGCGATCCGAGGCCTAGCGTGCGCGCGAGCACACCTCGCCCGCGAAGAGATCTGAGTCTCATATGCACTCTCCCCTTTCGTCGTCAGCAGAAGCTGACGAATCCTGGCCTGCCAGTGACGCGGCGGATGCTAAAAGAGCGAGCGACACTCGTGCAAGCGAGAGAGCGACGAGCGCGGAACACCGCAACACCGGGGTCAGGTCCCCCGTGTTGCGCGCACTCCACCGACCCGACACGCGCAACACAAAGGACCTGACCCCGCCCGTTGCAGAGCGCCGCCCCGCCGCCGCGCCCCGCCTGTCCGCTCCGCGCTACCCGTGGATCGAGGCGATCACCGGGATCATGAGGATGGCGACGATGTTCGCGATCTTGATCATCGGGTTGATCGCGGGGCCGGCGGTGTCCTTGTACGGGTCGCCGACCGTGTCGCCGGTCACGGCGGCGGCGTGGGCGTCGGAGCCCTTGCCGCCGTAGAGGCCGTCCTCGATCAGCTTCTTGCCGTTGTCCCAGGCGCCGCCTCCGGACGTCATCGCGATAGCGAGGAAGATGCCGGTCACGATCGTCCCGATGAGGAGCCCGCCGAGCATCTCCGGCTTGATGAGCCCGACCACGATCGGGATGGCGACCGGGATGAGCGCCGGCACCATCATCTCCCGGATCGCCGAGCCCGTGACGATGGAGATCGCGCGCGAGTAGTCGGGCCGCGCGGTGCGCTCCATGATGCCGGGGTTCTCGCGGAACTGCCGGCGCACCTCCTCGACCACCTGGCCACCAACGCGCCCGACCGCCTGCATCGCGAGCGCCGCGAAGAGGAACGGCATGAGGCCGCCGACGAACAGCCCGGCGACCACCCATGGGCTGTCGAGCGAGAAGAGGACGTCGAGCCCCTGCTCGCGCAGACCGCGGCCGTACTCGTCGAAGAGCACGAGCGCTGCGAGCCCGGCGGAGCCGATGGCGTACCCCTTCGTGACCGCCTTCGTCGTGTTCCCGACCGCATCGAGCGGATCGGTGACGCCGCGGACGCCCTCCGGCAGGTCGGCCATCTCGGCGATGCCGCCCGCGTTGTCGGTGACAGGCCCGTACGCGTCGAGCGCGACGATGAGACCGGTCATCGAGAGTTGGGCCATGACCGCGATCCCGATCCCGTACAGCGCCTCGCCGGCCGTGTAGTAGGCGCCGACGACCCCCGCCGCGATGACGAGCACGGGCAGCGCCGTCGCCTTCATGCCGATCGCGAGCCCGGCGATGATGTTCGTCGCGTGGCCGGTCTGCGACGCCCGCGCGATCTCCTTCACCGGCCCCCAGCGCGAGCCCGTGTAGTACTCGGTAATCGCGACGAGCAGGAAGGTCACCGCCAGGCCGATCAGCGCGGAGCCGTAGAGGTTCCAGAACGAGAACTCGCCGTTGTCGTACGCCATCGTGACCGGGATGAACCCGAGCGCGGCGAGGACGGTCGCGACGATGACGCTGCGGTAGAGCGCGTTGATGATCGCGTTCGAGCCCGACCCGACCTTCGTGAAGAACGTTCCGATGACCGAGGCGAGGATGGAGATGCCGCCGAGCGCGAGCGGATAGAGCCAGAGGTCGGTCGCCTCGAACTGGATCCCGAGCAGCATGACCGCGACCGCCGTGACGGCGTACGTCTCGAACAGGTCGGCCGCCATGCCGGCGCAGTCGCCGACGTTGTCGCCGACGTTATCGGCGATGACGGCCGGGTTCCGCGGGTCGTCCTCGGGGATGCCGGCCTCGATCTTCCCGACGAGGTCGGCGCCGACGTCCGCTGCCTTCGTGTAGATCCCGCCGCCGAGTCGCGCGAAGACGGAGATGAGCGAGCCGCCGAAGGCGAGGCCGACGAGATCGATCACCGCTGACTCGGCGCTGTTGTCGAACACGCTCGTGAGGATCCAGTAGTAGCCGGCGACGCCGAGCAGCCCGAGCCCGACGACGAGGAGGCCTGTCACCGAGCCCGCGCGGAAGGCGACGGTGAACGCAGGCTGGAGGCCGCCCCGCGCCGCTTCTGCGGTGCGGACGTTCGAGCGCACGGCCACGTTCATGCCGATGAAGCCGGCGGCGCCGGAGAAGACCGCGCCGATGAGGAAGCCGAACGCCGTCCCCCACCCGAGCTCGTCGTAGAACCCAAGGAGCAGGAAGGGGGCGATCGCGACGACCGCGATCGTCGTGTACTGCTTGCGCAGGTAGGCGGCGGCTCCCTCCTGGATCGCGCCCGCGATCTCCTGCATCCGCTCGTTCCCGGCGGGCTGGCGGAGCAGCCACCAGGTCAGGTACAGCCCGTACAGGACCGCCACGGCCGCGCACGCGAGCGCGAACCCGACGGCGTTGTCAACGAAGAAGTCCATCCGTCCTCCGGTCTCTGCGCATCACAAACTGAAGCGCCGAGTGGCCTCGGCGCGCCGGATTATGTATCACAAGCGCCGGTCGCGCCCGATCGTCTCGAGCGAGCGACTGCCACTCGTCCGCCCACGTCACACGAGGAGCGACGAACGCACCGCCCTCAGGACGCGTCCGCCCGAGGCGTCTCCGCGACGGCGCTCGCGTAGGCGAGCTGGAGATTCGCTCGCGCCTGCTCGAGGTCGCGGAGGAGCCCCGCGTCCACCTCTCCCTCCCGCAGCACGGGCTCGAGCGCGCGCAGGGCCTCGATCGCGACCCGTGCCTGGCGAAGGTCGCGGGTCTCGGATTGCAGGCGCTGAAAGCCGAGGGAGACGACGGCGGCGCACGTCTCCGCGAGGACGTGCACGACGTCGACCTTCGCGAGCGCTTCGCGCAGCTCCTCCTCGGTCGGGGGACGCTCGTGCGGCGGGCGCTCCTCAGCCACGCGCCGCCTCCGGAGCGAGCACCTGCTCGGCGTAGATCTCGTACAGCGACGCTCCCTCCTCGAAGCGCGCGATCTGCCGCTCGGCGGCGTTTCGCTCGGGGATCGCGAGGTAGGGCGCGGCGCCGATCTCCTCGGCCGCGGGGAGCGCCCACTCGATCAGCTCCTCGATCCGTCGGCGGGCGGGCACCGGCTCGCCGCGCTCGAAGTCGAGGAGCTCGCCGGAGAGGCCCCAGCGGATCGCGCGCCACAGGTTCTCCTCGATGAGACGGTGGGGCAGCGGCGAGACGGGGCGCCCTTCGTCGTAGGCGCGCGCGGCGCGCACGACGAGCGACGCGGCGAACGCGGCGAGCGACTGCGCCTCGGCGAGCTCCGGCTGACCGTCGGCGATCCTCACCTCGACGGTGGGGAACGCGAGGTGCGGGCGCACGCTCCACCAGAGCTGCGTGTGCTCGGTGACCGAGCCCGTGTCGTACAAGAAGCGCACGAAGCTCTCGAACGTGCGCCAGTCGCCGAACGCGTCCGGAACGCCGCAGCGGGGGAAGAAGCGCGTGAAGATCTGGGTGCGCGCCGAGTGCAGCCCGGTGTTCACGTCCTCGACGAACGGCGAGCTGCACGAGAGGGCGAGGATCTCCGGCAGGACGTTGCGCATCGCGTCGTTGACGGCGATCGCGCGGTCGGTGCCGCGGATCGCAACGTGGACGTGCAGGCCGAACGTGTTGTTCCGCCAGACGACATAGCGCAGGAGCTCGTCGTTTCGCCGGTAGTGCGGCGTGTCGATGATGCGCTGCTTCTTCCAGTCGCCCCAGGGGTGCGTGCCGGTCGCTCCGAGCACGAGGCCGAGCGGCTCGACGAGCTCGCGGAGGTGCGCGCGGCGGGTCGCCATCGCCCCGGGCACGTCCGCGAAGGTCTCCTGGCGGCCGGTGCGAACCTCGACCTCCGAGGCGATGAGCTCGCCGACGAGGTGCTCCTCGAGCGGCGTGCCCCGCGCGGCCGCCTCCACCTCCTCGAAACGGTTGACGAGATCGAGCGTCTCGGGATCGAGGAGGGCGAACTCCTCCTCGACTGCGACCGTGAAGTCCGCCGCGCTCTCGAAGCGCTCGCGAGCCTGCGCGATGAGCTCGTCCGGCGGGAGGCGCTGCTCGTCGCCCATGGCCCACTATCGTATTTGAAGCGCTGTCAGCGGCCCAGGGCTAGGAGGCGCTTCGCGATGCTCGCCCAGCTCCAGCGCTCGACGGCGGCGCGGCGCGCGGCGGCCCGGAGCTCGGCGCGGTCGTCGGCTCCCAGCGAGACGAGAGCCCGCAGCTTCTCTCGCAGCTCGTTCGCGTCCCCGGTCGCGAACGACGCAAGGTCGCGCAGGTGTGGCGGGTACTCGGCCTCGAGCCCGTCCGCGATCTCGGCGAGACCGCTGTGGCGGGCGACGAGCGGCGGGCACCCGGCGGCTGCGGCCTCGGCCGCCACCATCCCGAACGCCTCGGGGAAGATCGACGGCACGACGCATGCGTCGGCGAGCGCGAGCAGGTGGACGAGGTGACGGTGCTCGAACGGCCCGGTGAAGAGGGTGCGCTCGGGATCAGCCAGCCGCTCGAGCTCGGCCCGGTAGTCGCCGAACCCGACGACGACGGCCCGCGCGCCGACGCCGGGGAGCGCCTCCAGGAGCACCTGGACGCCCTTGTTCTCGAGCAGCTTGCCGAAGTAGACGACGACGGGCTCCGTCGTTGCGAGGAACGCCTCGAGGCGTTCCGCGTTCCCCTCGTCGGGGAGGCGCTCGTTCGCGTTGCCCGGGTTCGGCGGATCACGCCGCGCCTCCTCGAGGAGCGCCGCGAGAGCCCGCGCGCGCGGTCGCGGACGCCACGCCTCGACGTCCACCCCCGGCGGCACCTCGTGCACGCGCTCGACGTGGCCACAGACCTCGGCCAGCACCTCGCGGATGTGCGCGGAGCCGACGACGACGGCTCGCGCCCCGGCGAGCGCCTCCCTCCCCCAGGCCTCGAGCCACGGCCTCCCTCGCAGCGAGTACTCGAGCTCCGACCCGTGCGCCTTCACGACGTAGGGAGCGCCGCTCGCCGCGCCCACCGCGCCTCCGAGGAGGACGTGATTGCAGAAGACGAGCTCGGCCGGCAGCTCCGCCCGGATCGCCGCCGCATTCGCCTCCACCCAGCGCTCGAGCTCGGCGCGCGTGCAGTCCTGGAGCAGCTTCACGTCGTAACCCGCGTAGCGGTCGAGCACGAAGACCGGCAGCAGCCCGCCCACATCCGGCCGGAGCGTCCTCGCGCCTCCCACGTCGTAGCGCTCCGGGTGCGGCTCCTGTGAGAGGACGACGACCTCGTGCCCCGCGCGGCTCCACTCGCGGGCGAGCTGTCGGGTGTAGACGTTCGAGCCGGTGCCGCCGAGCAGGTAGCCGTGCCAGAGGACGATCTTCATCGAGCTCGTCGTCGCGGGCGACGGTCGCTCGGTGGGGAGCGACGAGACGGCGCGTCAGGTGAGGTGGAAGTAGAGAGCGTAGAGCAGCTCCACCGCGGGGTTCGACGTGTGCACCTGCACGTCCGGAGGCGTGTCGATGAGCGCCTCCGAGTAGTTGAAGATGATCTTCACGCCTGCGGCGACGAGGCTGTCGGCAGCGCTCTGGGCGCTCTTCGCCGGCACGGCGATGACGCCGACGATGATGTTGCGGTCGCGGCAGACCTCGGTCGCGTCGGCGATCGAACTGACCGTCAAGCTCCCGATCTGGCGTCCGATCTTGTCCGGGTCGTTGTCGAAGATCGCCGCGATCGTGATGCCGTGCTCCGCGAAGATCGGCGAGCTCGCGATCGCGCTCCCGAGGCGCCCTGCGCCGACGAGCGCGATGTTGTGCTGGCCCTGCGTGCGGAGGATCTTGCGGATCTCCTCGAGGAGAGCCTCCGTCCGGTAGCCAACGCCGCGCTTGCCGAACTTGCCGAACGTCGAGAGGTCGCGGCGGATCTGCGTCGCGTTGATGTTCGTGTACTCCGCGATCTCCTGCGACGAGATCCGATCCTTGCCCATCTTCTTCGCCTGCGTCAGAACCTGTAGGTACCTGCTCAGGCGGGCTGCGACTCCCACGGTCAGACGGTCGGCCACGTGCTTCACCCCCGAGTTCGTGACAAGGTGTCACGATTCTGCCAGCGGCCCTGATCGGCTCGCACGAGAACCGTCGCCCGCCGAGCGTCGGCCGCCGAGGAGCTCGCGGAGGGCGTCCGGATCGACCTCGAACACGAACGCCTCCTCCCCGTCGACCTCGACGACCGGGAGGAGCGCGCGGTACGCACGCTCGAGCGCCTCGTCTCCGTCGATCTCGACGACGGCGAGCTCGAAGGCGAGCTCGCGACGGAGGGTCTCGAGCACGGCGAGCGCGTCGTCACAGAGCGCGCAGCCCGCTCCGCGGTACAAGACGACGCGCGCTACGGGTACAGGCCTCGCGTCGTCGTCGCCTCGGCAACCCGCTGCACGGCGAGCCCGTACGCCGCCATGCGCAGGCTGGTCTGGTACCGCTCGCGCGTCTGCCACGTCTCCTCGAAGGCCCGGGCCACGATGTCGCGGAGCTTCGCGTTGACCTCGTCCTCCTGCCAGAAGTACTCCTGCAGGCCCTGCACCCACTCGAAGTACGAGACGACGACGCCTCCTGCGTTGGCGAGAACGTCGGGTAGGACGAGGATGCCGCGGTCCTCCAGGATGGCATCGGCGGCCGGCGTGACCGGCCCGTTCGCCCCTTCGCAGATGACCGACGCCTGCACGCGGTCGGCGTTCTCCGCGTGCACCACTTGCTCGAGGGCGCAGGGAGCGAAGATGTCGCACGGGAGCTCGACGAGCTCCTCGTTCGTGATCGCATCGGTGCCGGCGAGGCCGACGACCGATCCCGTCTCCCGCTTGTGCTCGACGGCCGCGGGCACGTCGATGCCGTGGGGGTTGTAGACACCACCCCGCGAGTCGGAGACGGCGACGACCTTCGCCCCCTCGGCGTGCAGGAGACGCGCGAGGTTCGAGCCGACGTTGCCGAAGCCCTGGATCGCGACCGTGTACTCGTCCACCCGCTGGCCCCGCTTTCCGGCGAGCGCCTGGATGCAGTAGAGGGACCCCCGCGCGGTCGCCTCCTCGCGCCCGAGCGACCCGCCCACCGAGAGCGGCTTGCCCGTGACGACGCCGAGCACCGAGTGCCCCTTGTTCATGGAGTACGTGTCGAAGATCCAGGCCATCACCCTGCTGTCGGTGCCGACGTCGGGCGCCGGGATATCGCGCTCCGGGCCGATCTCGTTGATGATCTCGCTCGTGTAGCGGCGCGTCATCCGCTCGAGCTCCTTCTCCGAGAGGCTCTTCGGATCGCACACGACGCCGCCCTTGGCGCCGCCGAACGGCAGTGCCATGAGCGCGCACTTCCAGGTCATCCACATGGCGAGCGCCTTCACCTCGTCGCGCGTCACGTCGGGGTGGTAGCGGATGCCGCCCTTCGACGGCCCCCGCGCGACGTTGTGCGTCACGCGGAAGCCCGTGAACACGCCCACCGTCCCGTCGTCGCGCTGGAACGGGATCGAGACCTCGACCACCTTCTTGCAGTGCGAGAGGACACGGATCAGGTTCGGCTCGATCCCGAAGACCTCCCCCACGTGCTCGAGCTGCGTCCTCGCCAGCTCGTACGGGTTCTCACGAAGATGCGACGTGGCTACGGCTTCTGACATCGGGATGCGCCTCCTCGCACGTCGGTTCCGAGCCGAGCATATACCCGGTCAGCGGACGCGATAGGGGACGTCGACGGCCTGCCTCCGCGTCCCGTCACCGGGCCGCGCGACGACGCGCACGACGTACTCGCCCGACGGGAGGCGCTGGCCGTCGGGGCTCCGGCCGGTGAGGCCGAACGCGTAGCGGCCCGGAAGGAGCTCGCGCCTGCGGAGGAGCGTCCCGAGCTCTCTACCGTCCTGCCACAGCTCGACCTCGAGGAGCTCGAGCGGACGGATCTGCGGGCTCGGATCGCCCGCGACCGAGCCGGCGACGAGCGAGAGCACCGCGGGAGTCGCGTCGGTGACGCGGCGTCCGGTCGAGGTGAGCGAGACCCGCGAGAGCAGCGGAACGCCCCGCTCGGGATGGACGAGCGCCCACGGAACCCGCGTCTCCCCGGAGCCCTCCGGACGCAGGACGATCTCTCCGGTCGCCACCCCTGCCTCTGCCGACAGCTCGGCGCTCTCCGCCCGCACGACGACGACGCCGCTCCTCCCCGGGCGCAGGCGCAGGCGGGCGGGGTCGACCGTGATCTCGACGCCCTTCGGCGCGATCGCGACGGGCTCGACGCCGACCGCGAGCGTCCTCGTCGAGACGTTGCGGACACGGAGGGGGAGCTCGAGCGACCGTACGCTGGCGGCCTTCGCTCCGAACGAGAGGACTGGCGGGTCGGCGACCACCTCCTGCTGCACGGCGCGCCGGAGGTCGAGGAGCCCCCCGCCCGAGGCCGGAACGTCGAGGTCGGCGCGTGTGGCCGAGCCGACGAGCGCGCCGCGCAGAGCCGTCGCGTCGAGCCCCGGGCGGCCCTGCGCGAGCACCGCGGCCGCTCCCGCGACGACGGCCGCGGCAGCGCTCGTCCCGCTCACGGTCCCGTACCGAACCTCACCGTCCGCCCCCCGTCCGGGGAGGGCGGTCGGAAGCGCGACACCAGAGGCGACGAGCTCCGGCTTGAGCACGCCCGCGAACGCGAGCCCGGTGGACGAGAACGCGGCGACCGATCCTCCGGCCGGGTTCGCGACGAGCGATGCGGCCCCGACTGCGGCGACGACGGGGATGCCTGACGCGAGCAGAGCGCGCACCTCGCCCGCCACGGCTGCGGGCAGACCGACGACGGGAACTCCTCGTGGCACGTCGAGGCTGAACGCGCCGGCCGGCAACACCCCGTCGACGAGGACGATCGAGGCGCCCGCGACGGTGGCGTCGGTCACCGCCTCGTCCGAGAGCGCTCCGCGAGGCAGCAGCGCGGCCCGCCCGGCGACGGCGCTGATCCCGTCCGCATCGAAGAGGCCGGCGATCCCCCTCGACGCGGCGCGGCGCGAGACGATCGCGACCGGTGCGGTGACGGTCTCCGTCGGCGCACCTCCGAGCGGGAGCTCGCCCTCGAGGAGCACGCGCAAGCCGGCGCGGAGCTGGACGCGAACCGTCGGCGTCGCGGGCCGCGCGTCAGACGCTCCGACCGTCAACGCGGCCGGCGCGCCGGCGGGGCCGCCGATGCTCCCGAAGATCGGGCCGGCGCGACCGTCGTTGCCGGCGGGCACGACGACGAGCGTGTCGAGAGTGGTCGCGCCCGCGACGCCGCGCGCGAGCACGCCTTCCGCGAACGCCGCATACGGCTCGACCAGGCCGACGACGGCGACGCGCGCGGCGTCCGTGCAGTCGCCGTCCCCATCGGGATCGACCGCGATCTCGAGCCCGGCGAGGAGCTGATCCGTGCGCGAGTAGACGCTGAACCCCCCTTCCGCGTCCGGCTGCCAGCCACCGACCCGGATCGGAAGGATCGAGGCGCCGGGAGCGACCCCGTGGAGCCCGCCCGGTCCGTCCGACCCGGCGATGATCCCCGCCACCTCGGTGCCGTGCCGCTCGATCCGCCCGGAGATCGTGGGATGCGGCTGGGCAATGCCTCCGCTCCCGGGGCTCAGCAGGTCGGCGCCCGGAAGCACGTTGCCCTGTAGGTAGGGATGCGTCGCGTCCACTCCGGTGTCGAGCACCGCGACGGTGACGCCGGAGCCGTCGAGGCCGGGCACCCCAATGCCGGCGATGGCGGACGGCGTAACGGCGGCGGTGTCCGCGACCTGAGCCGGAAACGCGATCCGTACGGGGAACACGCCCGCGACCTCCGGGTCGCGGTCCAAGCGGGCGAGCGCGGTGCCGTCGAGTCGGGCGGAGAAGCCGTTGAGCACGCGCGAGTAGCGGAACTCGGGGTCGAGCCGGACGCCGGTCGCGGCGAAGCGGGCGAGGAACTGCTCCTGGAGCCGGACGACCGTCGCGTTCCAGGCGCGCATGCGGCGCTCGCTGACCCGGCCCCCCGCCTGGCGGACCCGCTCAGCCACCGACGGCGAGCGGAGGACGACGACGTGACGCTGCGCCGGAGAGACCGCGACCCGCGCCCCGAGGACGCCCTGCCAGCCGGCCTCGTCGATCGTCGCGACGGCCGGCGACTGCCCGCGCGCACCGACCCCACCGACGAGGAGCGTGGCGAGCGCGAGCGCGGCGAGCGTGGACGACCTACGCGAGCGACGCGTACGCATCGAGCGCAAGGTACTCGGGGCACGGGATCGCGGCGTGGAAGCGAGCCGCCGAGGCGATCATCGCCGCGTTGTCCGTGCACAGGGCAAGCGGCGCGAAGCGTGCCTCCGGCAGGGCGGCGCGGAGCTCCGAGTTCGCCGCCACGCCCCCGACGACAGCGATGCGCTCGAAGCCGGTCTCGTCGACCGCCCGGCGGAGCCGCTCCACGAGCGCCCGCACGATCGCCCGCTGGTACGAGGCGGCGAGGTCGGCTCGCCGCGCCGCGGTCTCGGCCTCCCCGAGCTCGCGGACGGTGTAGAGGAGCGCCGTCTTGAGCCCCGAGAAGGAGAAGTCGAGGCCGGGGACGCGCGCGACCGGGAAGGCGAAGGCCTCGGGGTCTCCCTCGCGCGCGAGCCGGTCGATCTCCGCGCCTCCTGGGTAGCCGAGCCCGAGCAGACGCGCACCCTTGTCGAACGCCTCTCCCGCCGCGTCGTCGAGCGTCGTCCCGACGCGCTCGAAGTCGTCGTAGGCGCGCACCGCGAGCAGCAGCGTGTGCCCCCCGCTCGCGAGCAGGCACGTGAACGGCGGCTCGAGCGGATCCGGCGCGACGGCAAGCGAGGCGACATGGCCTGCGAGGTGGTCGGTCGGCACGAGGGGCAGGCTCCGAGCCCAGGCGAGCGCCTTCGCGAAGGAGAGCCCGACGAGGAGCGCGCCGACGAGCCCGGGGCCCTGGGTCACGGCGACCCGCTCGACCTCGTCGAGGGCGATCCCGGCTTCGGAGAGTGCCTCGCGCACGACCGGCGCGACGAGCTCGAGGTGCCGACGGGAGGCAACCTCGGGCACGACGCCGCCGTAGCGGGCGTGGAGGTCGGCCTGGGAAGACACGATCGAGGAGAGGATCACCCCGTCCGCGGTGAGGACCGCAGCCGCCGTCTCGTCGCACGACGTCTCGATCCCGAGAATCACCGCTCTTCCTCCGGGGCACGAGCGCGCGCGTCCCGCCACATGATGAGCGCATCCTCGCCGTTGTCCGTGTAGTAGCCGCGGCGCGTGCCGCGCCGCTCGAACCCGAGTCGTTCGTACAGCCTGATCGCCGCAGCGTTCGAGACGCGGACTTCGAGCGTGTAGCCGCGCCGCGGATCACTCTCCGTGAGCTCGAAGAGCCGCTCGAGGAGGAGGCGCGCGATGCCGCGGCGGCGGAAGGCGGGAGCGACGGCGACATTCATCACGTGCCACGCGTCCACGTACCGCGAGACGACTGCGTAGCCGACGAGCTCGCCGCCTTCGAGGTACGCGCCGAGGGTGAGCGATCCGGGCTTGGCGAGCTCGGCGGCGAACATCGCCCGCGACCACGGGGTGCGGTACGAGGCACGCTCGATCTCGAGCACGGCGTCCAGGTCGCTCGCTTCGACCCGGCGAAGCTCGACGTTCACGCAGCCTCCAGGGGCCTCGCGTCGGGGGCGCGGACGTAGACCGGCTCGACCGTCTCCGCGGCGCCGAAGTCGCGCGCGAGCGCGAGGTGGAGCCGCGCGTGGGGAACGTGCAGCGGATCGTCGTCGGGCGGCACGGTCGCCCCCTTCGCCTCGAGCGTCGTTCGGTAGCGGACGGCGCCGCTGCCGATGCACGTCGTCCCCGGTTCGACCACGAGCTCGTCGGGAGCGAGAACCCGAGGGCCGGGGACGAACACCTCGCGCCGCTTGGCATCGATCACCGGGTAGACCCCGGGGCGGGCAGACGCGAGCGCGTCGAGCGTCGAGACGCCTGCGACCGGCAGCTCGAGCGCGAGGGCGAGGCCGCGCACGAGTGCGATCCCCATGCGGGTGGCGGTGAAGCTCCCCGGCCCCGTCCCGACGACGAGCGCACCGAGGTCGTCCTGCTCGACGCCCGCCTCCCGCAGGAGGACGTCGACCTCCTCGAGCACGCGCCGCGGCTCCCGGGCCGCCCGCTCTCCGAGGAGGCCCCCGTCGCGGGCGAGCGCGCACGTCGCGACGTCGGTTGCCGTGTCCAGTCCGAGAACGAGCGTCACGCGATCCCTTCTAGCAGCGAGCCCTCCTCCGTCGAGAGCTCGATCTGCCGACGGTCGCCGCCTGCGTGGCGGAGCCGTGCCTCGAGACGCGGAGCGGGGAGCACGCCGGTGCCGGCCTCGGGCCACTCGACGAACACGACGGCATCGTCGAAGTACGGCTCGAGGTCACCCCACTCCGCAGGCGAGAGACCCGCGAAGCGGTACAGGTCGAGGTGGGAGACGTCCGGCGCGCCCCGGTAGCGGTGGCCGATGGTGAAGGTCGGGCTCGTGACGGGAGCGGTGATCCCGAGCGCGCGGCAGGCGCCGCGGACGAAGGTCGTCTTCCCGCTCCCGAGCTCGCCGGAGACGAAGACGACGTCGCCCGGCTCGAGGCGGATGGCGAGCTGCGCCGCGAGCGCCTCGGTCTCCTCCGCCGAGGCAGTCGTCACGGCTACGCGCACGTTCAGAAGAGCCCGAGTTGGATCGGATCCGCCTCGGGCTCGATCGCCGCGTCCTGCTCGGTGTCCGACGCCGCGGCGGGCGAGGCCTGGGCTCGCTCGAGCAGCGCGGGGATGCGGGCGAAGTCCTCCTCGAGCACCGCGAGCATCGACGGCGTGTAGAGCGCCGCAGCCGGGTGGTAGAGGGGGTAGAGGAGCACCGTCCTCGTCCCGAGCGTCACCTCCTGCACCTGGCCGTGCACGCGCGTGATCCCGGTCGGTCGCCCCGAGAGGAGCTTCGTCGCGAAGTTCCCGAGGGTGGCCACGAGCTTCGGCTCGATGAGCTCGATCTGGCGGAAGAGGTGAGGCTCGCAGGCGGCGATCTCCTCCGGCAGGGGGTCGCGGTTCCCGGGAGGACGACACTTCAGCGTGTTCGCGATGTAGACGTCCGCTCGCGAGAGCCCGATGCCGGCGAGGAGCCGGTCGAGGAGCTTCCCCGCCTGGCCGACGAACGGAACGCCCTGCTGGTCCTCGTGGAAGCCGGGAGCCTCGCCCACGAACATGAGGTCGGCGTCCGGGTTTCCGGCGCCGAAGACGACCTGCGTACGCCCCCGGGCGAGCGCGCAGCGCGTGCAGCCCGCGACCGCCTCCGCATACTCGCGAAGAGCCGCCGCGCGCTCGACTGCATCCGCCATGCGCTCGCCAGTCTACGACGTCGCCCGGATGCGGCACGCTAGCCGCGTGAATGCGCCGCGCGTCGCCGTCGTCTCCTTCCTCGGCGGGGCCGTGAGCGTGCTCCCGTTCGCCCAGGAGTGGTTCGGCGTCGGCGACCGGGCGTTCAACTGGCTCCTCTTCGCGGCGCTCGTCTCGTCCGTCGCGCTCGGCTTCGCGATCCACTTCTCAGGACGACTCCGACGATTGGTCGAGACGCTCGCCGGACCGCCGGAGCCGCGCGCGCGGGCGCTCGTCCTCGTTGCCGTATTCGCGGCCGCGGGGCTCTCGGCGATGGTCGCAGCGGCTGCGCTCGTCGGCACGCCATCCTCGTAGGGGAGGCTTGCCTCGCCCGCGTCCTGCGCAACAGCGGGGTCAGGTCTCCCGTGTTGCAGCGAGGGAAGGCGCCGAGCGCGCGCGCGCGCGCGCAACGAAAGAGACCTGACCCCGGTGTTGCGCGGTACGCCCCGACCGTCCGCCCGTAGGGGCGAGGCTTGCCTCGCCCTCACCGCGCCCTCGTTCGGTTTGCCTCAGAGGCTCAGTGCCCGCAGCCGCACGCGCCGCCGCAGCAGCCACCCCCGGCTCCGGTCGGGCCCGAGAAGCTCGGCTTCGCCTGTGCGCCGTGCACGGCGAAGGTCGAGAGCTGCTTGAGGACCTTCGCCGCGCCGCACTCGGGGCACGTAACGGCCTGCTCGGGCGAGCGGACGAGCTCGTCGAAGTGCGTCTCGCACTCCATACAGGCGTACTCGTAGATCGGCATGAGCCCAGTGTACTGTCGGCTCCCGTGGAGCGGTGGACCTGCCCGACGCTCGAAGGGCGCATCGTGCGGCTCGAGCCGCTCGGCCCGGAGCACGAGGAGCCCCTCTGGCACGCGTCGCGCGACGCACGCACCTGGCGCTGGCTCCCGATCGTCGAGCCGAGGACGCGCGAGGAGTGGCGCCGCTGGCTCGAGGACGCGCTCGCTGCGGCCGAGCGCGGCGTGGAGATCCCCCTTGTAACGATCAGTCACGAGGCGGGGGTGGTCGGGTCGACGCGCTTCCTCGCCCTGCGGCCCGAGCACCGCTCCGTCGAGATCGGGTGGACGTGGCTCCACCCTTCCGCCTGGGGAACGGGGGTGAACGTCGAGGCGAAGCTCCTGCAGCTCCGGCACGCGTTCGAGACGTGGGGCTGCAGGCGGGTCGAGCTCAAGACCGACGCGCTGAACGAGCGTGCAAAGGGGGCGCTCGAGGCGCTCGGCACGACCTTCGAGGGCATTCACCGCAAGCACATGCTCGTGCGGGACGGCGAGAGCCGCGACAGCGCCTGGTACAGCGTCCTCGACGACGAGTGGCCGGCGGTTCGCACGCGACTCGAGGCGCGGCTCGCCGGGAGCTGAGCACCCTGCTACGCTGTGTCGAGCCCGGTATCCCGACGGGGAACTGGAGCCGAGAACATGATCGAGAGGGTCAAGATCATCGGCGCGAGCGGCCGTGTCGGGTCGGTCGTGAGCGCGCGGCTCGCCGAGCGCGGCGTCGTGCTCGGCGCCGACGATCCGCAGCTCGTCCTGCTCTGCGTTCCCGACCGCGCCATCGCCGAGGTCGCCGCCGAGATCGCCCCCGGGCCGTGGATCGCCCACGTCAGCGGTGCCACCCCGCTCGCGGCGCTCGACCCCCACGTGCGTCGCTTCTCCCTGCACCCCCTCCAGTCGTTCTCGAAGGCGCGCGGGCCCGAGCAGCTGGACGGCGCCTGGGGCGCCGTGACCGCAGAGTCGTCCGAGGCTCGCGCGGTCGGCATCGAGCTCGCCCAGACCCTCGGGCTCCGCCCTTTCCTCCTCGACGACGCCGACCGAGCCGTCTACCACGCAGGCGCGGCCTTCGCCGCCAACTACCTCGTCACGCTCCGCGCCCTCGCGGGGTCGCTCCTCGAGGCCGCGGGGGCTCCTCCCGAAGCGCTCGACCCGCTGCTGCGCGGCGTCCTCGAGAACGGCTTCGAGCTCACGGGGCCGATCGCGCGCGGCGACTGGGAGACCGTCGCGCGTCACCTGGAGGCGATCCGCGAGCGCAGGCCCGAGCTCGAGGAGCTCTACGTCGCCCTGGCCGCCGCGACCGCAACGCTCGCCGCCCGAGAGCTGCCGAGCGCGGCCCTGCTCCGCTCCGAAGCGCCCGCCTGAGCGTCGGGGCTCGAGATGGAAGTCGCAAGGACGATCGCCGAAACCCGCCGCGCCCTCGAGCCCCGGCGCTCGGGCGGCGTCGGGCTCGTTCCCACGATGGGCGCGCTCCACGACGGCCACCTCTCCCTGCTCTCGGCCGCGCGCGCGGAGAACGACACGGTGGTGATGAGCCTCTTCGTCAATCCCGCGCAGTTCAACGAGCGCGGCGACCTCGCGAGCTACCCGAGAGACGAGCGCCGGGATCTCCGGCTCGCCGAGGAGGCAGGCGTCGACCTCGTCTTCGCGCCCTCGGCGGAGGAGATGTACCCGCCGGGGTTCCAGACATGGGTGGACGTCGTCGAGCTCGGCTCCATCCTCGAGGGCGCGTTCCGGCCCGGGCACTTCCGCGGCGTCGCGACGGTCTGCCTCAAGCTCTTCGAGATCGTGCGCCCCGACCGCGCGTACTTCGGGCAGAAGGACGCGCAGCAGGTGGAGGTGATCCGGCGCCTCATCGCCGATCTCGCGCTCGAGGTCGAGCTCCGCGTCTGCCCCACCGTGCGGGACGCCGACGGGCTCGCGCTCTCCTCGCGCAACGCCCGCCTCTCGCCAGAGGAGCGCGAGCGGGCGCTCGCGCTGCCGCGTGCGCTCGCGACGCGCGACCGGGAGAGCGCGCTCCGACTCCTCGCCGAGTCGGAAGGCGTCGAAGTCGACTACGTGGAGGTCGCGGACTTCCAGCCACCTGTGCTCGCAGGAGCGGTGCGCGTCGGCGGAACGCGTCTCATCGACAACGTCGTCTTGGACGAGCGGTGAGCCCGTCCGCGAAGCTCACGCTCCCCGAGCTTGCCGCGATGGCGGCGGAGGGTCGCCCGATCGCGATGGTGACGGCCTACGACGCCCCCGGGGCACGGCTCGCGGGGGAGGCAGGGATCGACATCCTCCTCGTCGGCGACTCGGCGGCGATGACCGTGCTCGGGCACGACTCGACCGTCCCGGCGACGATGGAGGAGATGCTCATGCTCACCCGCGCGGTGGCGCGCGCCGCGCCGCGCCCCCTCGTCGTCGCCGACATGCCGTTCGGCTCGTACCAGGTCTCGGACGAGGACGCGCTGCGGAACGCGATCCGGTTCGTGAAAGAAGCAGGCGCTGACGCGGTCAAGCTCGAGGGTGCCGGCCCGACGCTCTCCCGCGTGCGCGCGCTCGTCGGCGCGGGCATCCCGGTCATGGGGCACGTCGGGCTCACCCCACAGTCGGCCACGATGCTCGGCGGCTTCAAGGCGCAGGGCAGAACCGCCGAGCGAGCGCTCCAACTCCTCGCCGATGCGCGCGCGCTCGAGGCGGCCGGCTGCTTCTCGCTCGTGCTCGAGGCCGTCCCGGCGCCGGTCGCAGCCCGGATCAGCGAGCGGCTCGCCATTCCGACGATCGGGATCGGCGCCGGGCCGGGCTGCGACGGACAGGTGCTCGTCTGGCACGACCTGCTCGGCCTCTCGCACGGACACCAAGCACGCTTCGTGAAGCGCTACGCGGAGATCGGAGACGCGATCCGCGACGCGCTCGATGCCTACACCCGCGACGTCCGCGAGCGCCGCTTCCCGGCCGAGGAACACACCTATGCGATGCCCGACGACGAGCTCGCCCTCTTCGAGCGGGGCCTTGCGGCGTCCGCCGCCTCATCTCCGTACCCGTCGTAGGGGCGACCCCTGGGTCTCCCTCCTCTCGAGTGCGGGAGCGCGGGCGTCGAGCGAAGACCCGACGGGTGCTCCGGGGCCGGCCGTGGCGCAAGACGGGCGTTCCGCGCAACACCGGGGTCAGGTCCCTTTCGTTGCGCGCATGCTCGGTACCTTCTCTCGCTCCTCGCTGCAACACGGCAGACCTGACCCCTGTTGCACACGACGGGCGTTCCGCGCAACACCGGGGTCAGGTCCCTTTCGTTGCGCGCATGCTCGGTACCTTCTCTCGCTCCTCGCTGCAACACGGCAGACCTGACCCCTGTTGCGAACCCCTTGTTGCGTACGTCGCAGGGGCGACCCTCGGGTCGCCCTCACCGAGACAAGCCTCGCCTACAAGGTGAGGAACACCCCTGCGAACGCAGCGAGCAGCGCCACTCCGGCGGCGAGCGAGCCGAGCGCACGCAGCCACCCCCAGCCGTGGACGACCTTCACGCCCAGGACGAGCAGCGCGGCCGACCACGCCACGAAGCCGAGCTGGAGCGCGAGCAGCACGCTCTCCCCCGCGCCCTCGTCCGGCCCGCTCTTCCGGAAGGTGTCGCCGCCGTAGAGCGCGAGCCTGGCGGGCAGGAGGACGAGAAGCGACACGGCGAGCGGCGCGGACGCGAAGGCGAGGAGCTGCCGCTCTCGCCGAAACGACCCCTGGCTGCCCAGCAGGCGCGTCCCGAAGTGGAGGGCCAGGCCGAGGACGAAGTAGCCGACGGCGCCGTAGATCCCGCCCGCGATGAACGCCCACACAGCGACGAGCAGGGCGTCGTACTCCGGGTTGTCGAGCAGCCCGCCGGCGGTCGGAGTCGCGAGCACGGCCGCCATCCCCGAGAGGAGAACGAGGAAGAGCACCGGCTCGGACCGCGCCGCGATGTCATCCGGGTCGTCCTCGCGAAGCGCGAAGAAGACGGATCGCGGCGAGAGGAAGACAGCCGGAACGCGCAGCCACCACGCACGGTCGGGCGAGATGCCCCGCGTCTCGGCCGTTTCCGACGACATGCCTGGAGCGTAGCCGCCGACGATTGAGCGGCTGCCGTCGCGACACTAGAGTTCAGCCGTGGCGAGCCAGCCCTGTCCCGCCTGCGGAACCGCGAACGAGGCCGGGCGCAAGTTCTGCGGAGAGTGCGGCGCCTCCCTGGCGCTCGCCTGCCCCTCCTGCGGGACGCCGAACCCGCCCGGCGTCAAGTTCTGCGGCGAGTGCGGGAAGGCGCTCGCCGCGCACGCGCCCCGAGAGGCAGAGAGGGCGACGGAGACGGCGGCGCCCGCCGCCGAGCGCCGCCTCGTCTCCGTCCTCTTCGCCGACCTCGTCGGTTTCACCGCCGCCTCCGAGGGGCGCGACCCCGAGGAGACGCGCGAGCTGCTCTCCCACTACTTCGACACCTGCCGGCGGCTGATCGAGCTCTACGGCGGGACGGTGGAGAAGTTCATCGGCGATGCGGTGATGGCCGTCTGGGGGACGCCGGTCGCGACCGAGGACGACGCCGAGCGGGCCGTTCGGGCCGCGCTCGACCTCGTCGCCGCCGTCTCCGCGCTCGGCGACGAGGTCGGCGCGCCCGAGCTCCAGGCGCGGGCGGGCGTCTCGACCGGCGAGGCCGCGGTCACCCTGGGCGCCGAGGGGCAGGGCATGGTCGCCGGAGACCTCGTGAACACCGCGGCGCGCATCCAGTCGGCGGCCGAGCCGGGCAAGGTGCTGGTCGGCGAGTCGACGAAGCGCGCGACCGAGCCCACCATCGCGTACGAGGACGCGGGATCACACGAGCTCAAGGGCAAGGAAGAGCCCGTCACGCTCTACCGCGCGATCCGCGTCGTCTCAGGGAGGCAAGGAGCGCTGAAGTCGAGCGGGCTCGAGCCGCCCTTCGTCGGCCGCGACCGCGAGCTGCGGCTCGTCAAGGAGCTCTTCCACGCCTCCGCGGCCGAGCAGGACGGCTCACCTCGTCTCCGCCATGGGTATCGCCGGCATCGGCAAGTCGAGGCTCGCGTGGGAGTTCTACAAGTACTTCGACGGCCTCGTCGACAACGTCTACTGGCACCGCGGCCGCTGCCTCGCCTACGGCGAGGGCGTGACCTACTGGGCGCTCGCGGACATGGTGCGCATGCGCTGCCGGATCTCGGAGGAGGACGACGATGCGACCGCGCGCTCGAAACTCGAGGCCACACTCGACGAGCACCTCCTCGACGCCGAGGAGCGTCGGTTCGTCCAGCCGATGCTCGCGAGCCTGCTCGGGATCGCGCAGGAGGCCTCCTCGCACGAGCGCCACGACCTGTTCGCGGGCTGGCGGCTGTTCTTCGAGCGGCTCGCGGGCACGTACCCGACCGTCCTCGTCTTCGAGGACATGCAGTGGGCGGACGCGAGCCTGCTCGACTTCGTCGAGTACCTCCTCGAGTGGTCGCGCTCGAGCCCGCTCTTCGTGCTCACGCTCGCGCGGCCCGAGCTGCTCGAGCGCCGGCCGAGCTGGGGCGCCGGGCACCGCAACTTCACCTCCCTAAACCTGGGCCCGCTCTCGGAGGCAGCGATGAGCGAGCTCCTGGACGGGTTCGTGCCCGGCCTCCCCGACGCGCTGCGCGCGCAGATCCTCGCCCGCGCCGAGGGCGTGCCGCTGTATGCCGTCGAGACGGTGCGGATGCTGCTCGACCGGGGGCTCCTCGTCCAGGAGGGCTCCGTCTACCGCCCGACCGGCGAGATCCCCTCGCTCGAGGTCCCGGAGACCCTGCACGGGCTCGTCGCCTCGCGCCTGGACAGCCTTCCGCCGGAGGAGCGCCGGCTGCTCCAGGACGCCGCGGTGCTCGGCAAGACGTTTACGCGCCAGGCGCTGGCAGCCGTCGGAGGTCTCGCCGAGGCCGAGCTCGACCCGCTCCTCGCCTCGCTCGCCCGGAAGGAGATCCTCGGCGTCCAGGCCGATCCCACTTCGCCCGAGCACGGCCAGTACGGCTTCCTCCAGGACCTGGTGCGCCGCGTCGCCTACGAGACGCTCTCGAAGCGAGAGCGCCGTGTCAGGCACCTCGCGGCCGCCGCCTACCTGTCGAGCGGCTACGCGAACGAGGACGAGATCGTCGAAGTGCTCGCGTCGCACTACGTCGACGCGTACACGGCGCTCCCGGATGCCGACGACGCGTCCGAGGTCAAGACGAAGGCCTGCGACGCCCTCGTCCGCGCGGGCGACCGAGCCGAGTCGCTCGGTGCCGCCGGCGAAGCACTCCGCTACCTCACGCAGGCCGCGGAGCTGACGGACGAGCCACTCGCTCGCGCCGCGCTGCTCGACCGCGCGGGTTGGCTCGGGGTGTACGTGCCCGACTACGACGAGGCGGCACGGCTGCTCGGCGAGTCCATCTCGCTGTACGAGGCCGGAGGAGACGATCGATCGGCGGCCCGCGTCTCCGGAAAGCTCTCGGCGGTGGAGGCGTACCAGGGCCGCTGGGAGGAGGCCATCGCCAGGGCAGAGGCCGCGTTCGACGCGTTGCAAGCCTTCGAGCCGGGCGCCGAGCTCGCCGAGGTGGCGGCTCGCCTCGGTGCCTGCTACGCATTCCTCGGGAAGACCGACCACGCGCTCTCCAAGGCCGAGTTCGCGATCGAGCTCGCCGAGTCGCTCGGCGCGAGCGACGCTCTTGCGCGCGCGCTCGGCGTCAAGGCGTACGCCTCCTCGGGCCGCAGGCCCGAGGAGGCGCTCGCTCTCCGGAAGCACCAGCTCTCCCTCGCGCGTGAGCACGATCTGCCGGAGCACGAAGGCAACGCCTTACACAACCTCTCCGACCTCTGCTTCGGACGCGACCGCTACGAGGAAGCGCTCTCCTACCTCTCCGACGCGCTCGCCGTCATGCGACGGCGCGGGGACCGCCGGGCCGAGTGGAGCGCGATCGCGGAGACGTCGTATCCGCTCTTCATGCTCGGCCGCTGGGACGAGGCGCTGGCGGCGTTCGCCGAGGTGCCGGAGGAGCGGCTGCTCGACGCGCTGACGACGAGCTTCCTCAGCTCCATACCCGAGATCCGCATCCACCGCGGCGACGTCGCAGCTGCCCGACGCCTCCTCGATCTCTACGCGGCGCACGGGGACTCGCCCCACCTGCAGGACAAGACCGGCTACGACGCTGCGGCGGCAGCGGTGGCGCGAGCGGAAGGCCGGCTCGCGGACGCCCTCCGTCTCGGCTCCGAGACAGCCGAGGTCGCACGGACGCTGGGCGAGACGCACCAGTCGACCAAGACCTCGATCGTCGAGGCGGTCGAGGCGGCGATCGCGCTGGGCGAGCGCCGGCAGGCCGAAGAGCTCGTCGCGTCGATCGAGGCCGTCCCGCCGGGTCTGCGCTCACCCTACCTGGGCGCGCAGGCGCTGCGCTTCCGGGCACGGCTGACGGCGTCCGCAGAGGAGGCGAGCGAGCGCTACGAGGCAGCGGCGAAGCGCTTCCGCGAGCTGGGCATCCCGTTCTGGCTCGCGGTCACGCTGCTCGAGCGCGGCGAGCTCACGGGTGACAGCGCGTCGCTGGCCGAGGCGCGCGAGATCTTCGAGCGGCTCCAAGCGCGGCCTTGGCTCGAGCGGCTCGAGGCAGCGCCGCGCCGCGTCGAGGTCTCGGCATGACGTGCCCAGCAGGAAGTTCCGGGCACCCGCTTCGAGCACTGCCGGGGTGCATGACGCCCGCCGAGTGCGACCGGGAGTCCGACTGCCTCGGCCCGCGGGCGCACCTCGTCGGCTGCCCCGCCTGCCGGGAGGAGTACGAGAGTCTGCACGCGCTCGTGAGCGACGAGCAGGCGACCTCGTAGCTTGCTGCCCGGACGAGCTCCGCGTGCCCGATCTCGAGGCCTTCCGGGCGATCCTCGCCACCTGCTCGGAGTCCGGGGCGCGCCGTCGGGCAGCGGTCGTTGATGGACGACGTGGAGCTGCGAAGACCGAAGCCGCGCGTAGCGCCGTCGCACGGCCGAGCGGCGTGCGTCTTCAGCCGGACGCGGCCCGAGCCGGCCGTCGTGGATCGGTCTCGAGCCGGAGCGTCTCCATCGTCAATGAGGACGACCTCGGACGCATCGACGCCAGCGCGCTGACCGGCGGCGGAGTCGTGGAAGCCGGGAGCGCGCCTCACGTATGGTACGGTGTATGGCATGGTGAAGACGACGGTGTACCTCCCAGAGGCGCTCAAGGCCCGGCTCGAGCGGATCGCCCGTGAGCAGGGGCGCTCCGAGGCCGAGCTGATCCGCGCCGCCTTGGAGGAGTTCACGGCCCGCGAGCGGCCACGCCCGAAGCTGCCGCTGTTCGCGAGCGGCAAGCCGATCGAGGACTGGGACGCCGCGCTGGAAGGCTTCGGCGAGGATTGATCGTCGCCGATACGAGCGGGCTGCTCAGCGCCTTCGACGAGAGCCAGCTGCAGCACGCCGCGGCGCGCGCGTTCCTCGACGCTGAGCGCGGCCCTATCGTTCTCTCCCCGTTCGTCCTCGCGGAGCTCGACTACCTGACGACGCGAGATGCCGGGGTCGTCGCAGAGCTGGCGCTGCTCGACGAGCTCTCGAGCGGTGGCTACCTCCTCGCGAGCTTCGATGTCCAGGACCTCATGTCAGCTCGACGGGTCATCGCCCGGTACCGCGACCTCCGGATCGGGCTGACCGAGGCGTCGCTCGTCGTCCTCGCCGACCGCTACCGCACGAACCGGATCTTCACGCTCGACGAGCGCCACTTCCGCGCGCTCGAGCCGCTGGCTGGCGGGACGTTCGAGCTCCTGCCCGCGGACGCCTGACTACGCCCCCGCCGGTGCCTGGGAGGTTGTCCCGTTCGCGGTGGAATTTCGGGCGATCCTCCGCTCGCGACCGAGCGCTCGGGTGTCCACGAAAGCGGGGAACTCCAATTCCCCGACGGACGCTACGCCGACCCCTACTGGAGTCCAGCGCCATAGTTGCGAAGCGCGCTACCGTGCCCGCACATAGCGGCAGACCTGGGCACCCGTGCTCGCCATCACGGCGGAAACGAGGTCGAAGGGCAGCGGCTCGACCATCGCTGGGAAGAGCTTCTTGCCGCTCCCGATGACGAGGGGCACGACCGTGAGCACGAGTTCGTCTACCAAGTCGGCGGCCAGGAGCGAGTGCACCATGGTCGGGCTGCCATACACGTAGATGTAGCCGCCCGGCTGCGCCCGCAGGTCGGCCACGGTCTTCAGAAAGTCTCTGCCGCGGATGATGGTGGTCGGGTGCCAAGTGATGGCGTCCTCGGTGAGCGTGTCGGAGACGACGTACTTCTGCACGCGGTTGATCCAGTCGGAGAAGTCGTCTCCGGAGCGGCTAGGCCAGGCAGTGGCCGACACCTGGTAGGTGCGGCGTCCTTGCAGGAGCGCGTCGCTCTGCTTGGCCAGCTCGTCAAACGCTCCGCCCACGACTTCCGGATCGAAGTACTTCGTCATCCAGCCACCGTGAGCAAAGCCGCCGTCGGTGTCTTCCGTGGAGGCACCGGGCGCCTGGACGACACCATCGAGGCTTATGAATTCCGTGATGAGTGTCTTCATGGAGTCTCCTGTATTGCTCGAACTCCGATGTCTACGCCAGTCGGCGGGCCTACCTCTCGCCCGCCGAAGGTCAGACGCTCGATAAGCCTCCGACTCATCGCAAGACCGAGTAACCAACGAAGAACACGTTGACCAAGGTCAGGAGAGCGACGACGATCGTCAACGTGCGAATCTGCTGAGTGAACTTCAGGAGCGTCTCCGACTGTCGCCGCGTGTCTCGGCGCGAGAGTTCGCGGAGGTAGAACTCTGTTCCGACGACCGTGCGCTCGGCTGCCTGGTCATAGCGCTCGATGAGTTTCTCGTCGGAGAGCTTCTGGAGCTCTGAGAACGTCGGGATCTTGCTCATCTCCGTCCTCCCTCGTATCCGTCCTCCGTCGTGAAGCCGGGCCCGGCAGCAGCAAAGCGCAGCGCCGTCCGCCGGATGCTGACGATGAGCGTGGCGCCACCCTCCCGTGCTTGCCGCCCCCCGCATCCACCGCTCCACCGACGCGTGCACCCTGCTCGGAGTCAGGCGGCCGCCGCCGCCGGCTCCGCCAGCACCGCCCGCAGGAACTGCCCCGTATGGCTCTCCTCGACCTGCGCCACCTGCTCCGGCGTCCCGGCCGCGACCACCTCGCCCCCCTCGTCGCCGCCCTCGGGGCCGAGGTCGACGATCCAGTCGGCCTGCTTGATCACGTCCAGGTTGTGCTCGATCACGAGCACGGTGTTGCCCGAGTCGACGAGCCGCTGCAGGACCTCGAGCAGCTTCTCGATGTCGGCGAAGTGGAGGCCGGTGGTCGGCTCGTCGAGGATGTAGAGCGTCCTGCCGGTCGCGACCTTGGAGAGCTCGGCGGCGAGCTTCACCCGCTGCGCCTCGCCGCCGGAGAGGGTCGTCGCCGGCTGCCCGAGGCGGATGTAGTCGAGGCCGACGTCGTGCAGGGTCTGCAGGCGGCGGCGGATCTTGGGGATCTTGGCGAAGAAGGCGAGCGCCTCCTCGACCGACATCTCGAGCACGTCGGCGATCGAGCGGCCCTTGAAGCGGACCTCGAGCGTCTCGCGGTTGTAGCGGCGGCCGTGGCAGGTCTCGCAGGGGACGTACACGTCGGGCAGGAAGTGCATCTCGATCTTGATCTGCCCGTCCCCCTTGCAGGCCTCGCAGCGGCCGCCGCGGACGTTGAAGGAGAAGCGGCCGGGCTTGTACCCGCGCACCTTCGCCTCCGGGGTGAGCGAGTAGAGCTCGCGCACGTGCGTGAAGAGGTCGGTGTAGGTGGCCGGGTTCGAGCGCGGGGTGCGCCCGATCGGGGACTGGTCGATCTCGATCACCTTGTCGAAGGCCTCGATCCCCTCCACGCCGAGGTGGTCGCCCGGCTTCACGCGCGCCCGGTTGAGGCGGTTGGCGAGCGCCTTGTACAGGACCTCGTTCACGAGGGTGGACTTGCCCGAGCCGGAGACGCCGGTGACGCAGATGAAGCGCCCGACCGGGAAGTCGACGTCGATCCCCTTCAGGTTGTGCATCGAGGCCCCGCGCACGCCAAACCAGCCGCGCCCGTTCTCCCCGCGCCGCGGGGGCACCGCGATCCGGCGGGCGCCGCTCAGGAACTGCCCCGTGACGGACGCCGGGTTGGCCGCGATCGCCTCCGCCGGCCCCTCCGCGATCACCTCCCCCCCGTGCTCGCCGGCGCCCGGGCCGAGGTCGACGATCCAGTCCGCCGCCCGCATCGTCTGCTCGTCGTGCTCGACCACGAGCACGGTGTTGCCGAGGTCGCGGAGGCGCTCGAGCGTGGCGATCAGGCGGCCGTTGTCGCGCTGGTGGAGCCCGATCGAGGGCTCGTCGAGGATGTAGAGGACGCCCACGAGCTGCGAGCCGATCTGGGTCGCGAGCCGCAGCCGCTGCGCTTCGCCACCGGAGAGCGTCTTCGCCGCCCGGTCGAGCTGGAGGTAGCCGACGCCGACGTTCTCGAGGAAGGTCAGCCGCTCGCGCACCTCCTTGAGGATCCGCCGCCCGATCAGCTCCTCCGTCTTCGTCAGCTCGAGCCCGTCCACGAACCGGAGCGCGGCCGTCACCGAGAGCTGCGTGAACTCGTGGATCGACTTGCCGCCCACGGTGACCGCAAGCACCTCCGGCTTCAGGCGCGCGCCGTTGCACTGCGGACAAGGGCGGAAGCTCATGTACTCCTCAATCCGCTCGCGCTGCTGCGTCGAGTCCGTCTCCCGGTAGCGGCGCTGGAGGCTCGCGACGAGCCCCTCGAAGGCGAGCGTGTACTGGCGGCGGCGCCCCATGCGGTTGCGGTAGGTGACGAAGATCCGCTCGCCGCCCGTCCCGTACAGGAACTTGTCCTGCTGCTCGGGCGTGAGCTCGCGCCAGGGCCGGTCGAGCGGGATCTCGTAGCGCTCGGCGATCGCCTCGATCACGCTCTCGTAGAACCCCTGCCCGCCCACCGTCCAGGGGACGAGCGCGCCCTCCTCGATCGAGAGCGAGGGGTCGGGGACGAGAAGGTCGGGGTCGATCTCGAGCTGCGCCCCGAGCCCCGTGCAGCGCGGGCAGGCGCCGTGCGGGGAGTTGAAGGAGAAGACGCGCGGCTCGAGCTCGGGCAGCGAGACGCCGTGATCCGGGCAGGCGAGGTTCTCGGAGAAGGTCAGCGGCTCTCCGCCGAGCACGTCGATGACGACGAGACCTTCGGCCAGCGCCGTCGCCATCTCGATCGACTGCGCCAGCCGCTGCCGCAGGTCCGGCTTCAGCACCAGCCGATCGACGACGACCTCGATCGTGTGCTTGAACTTCTTGTCGAGGGCGATCTCCTCCTCGAGCAGTCGCTGCTCGCCGTCCACCTTGACGCGCGTGAAGCCGTCGCGGCGGAGCTCCTCGAGCACGTCCCGGAACTCCCCCTTGCGGTCGCGCACGACCGGCGCGTTGACGGTGAAGCGCGTCCCCTCGGGGAGACGCAGCACCTGCTCGACGATCTGGTCGAGCGACTGGCCGGCGATGGGCCGCCCGCACACCGGGCAGTGCGGCCGGCCGATCCGCGCGTAGAGCAGGCGCAGGTAGTCGTAGATCTCGGTCACCGTGCCGACCGTCGAGCGCGGGTTGCGGGAGGTCGTCTTCTGGTCGATCGAGATCGCCGGCGAGAGCCCCTCGATCGAGTCCACGTCGGGCTTCTCCATCATCTGCAGGAACTGGCGCGCGTAGGCGGAGAGCGACTCGACGTAGCGGCGCTGGCCCTCGGCGTAGATCGTGTCGAAGGCGAGCGAGGACTTCCCCGAGCCGGAGAGCCCGGTCACGCACACGAGCGCGTTCCGCGGGATGCGGACGGTGACGTTCTTCAGGTTGTGCTCGCGGGCACCGTGGACGACGAGCTCATCGGCCGACATGCGTCGGTCAGTCTACCCGAGCGAACAGACGTTCGATCTTCGCGCTACCGTCGCGCGGCGCGCCAGCGGCCGAAGACGAGACCGCCGACCGTGAAGCCGAGCCCGAAGGTGCCGAGCGCGAACGCGCCCACGGCGACGAGCTTGCGCCAGAGCGAGAGGCTCTGCCAGCGGCCGAGCACCTCGCGCTCCTCGTCCGAGAGCGGCTCGCCGCGCCGGCGCTTTCGCGCGGCGCCTCCGGCCTGCAGCCCGAGGTAGATGTCGTCGAAGATCTCGGGGACGTCGCTGGACACGGCGCGAGTGTACCCCGTGGCCCGGCGGTGAGCCCTCCGCGACGGCTACAGTCCTCCGCGCGATGGAGCCCGCGCTGGCCGAGCTGAAGGGGCGTCTCGGGGAGATCGTCGACCTCGGCCGCACGCAAACCCTCCTGCACTGGGATCTCGAGGTCTGCATGCCCCCCGCAGGAGCGGACTCGCGGGCGCTGCAGCTCGCGACGCTCTCGTCCGTGATCCACGAGCGGTCGACCGACGATCGGATCGGCGAGCTCCTCGACGAGCTCGAGCCATACGCGGCTTCGCTCGATCCCGACTCCGACGACGCCTGCCTCCTGCGCGTCGCGCGTCGGGACTGGGAGAAGGCGCGACGCGTCCCGACCGCGCTCATGGCCGAGCTCGCCGAGACACAGGCGCGCTCCTACGAGGCGTGGGTGCGCGCGCGCGAGGACGACGACTTCGCCTCCTTCCGCCCCTGGCTCGAGCGGATGCTCGAGCTGCGGCTTCGCTACGCCGAGTGCTTCGCGCCCTACGACGACCCCTACGACGTGCTCCTCGACGACTACGACGAAGGGCTGACGACGGAGCACGTGCGGGCGGTGTTCGACGCGCTCGCGCCGGAGCTCGTCGCGCTCGTCGCCGAGCACGCGTCCGACGAGGACGACCCCTGGCGCGGGCCGTTTCCGATCCCGCTCCAGGAGCGCCTCGCGCGCGAGCTGCTCGAGGCGATGGGCGTGCGCTGGGACGAGTTCAGGCTCGATCTCGCGGTTCACCCCTTCGCCACCTCCCTCGGCCCCGGCGACATCCGGCTCACGAGCCGCTACACGGAAGACGACGTCCTCTCCCTCTTCACCGCGCTCCACGAGGGAGGCCACGGCCTCGTCGAGTGGGGCTCGAGCCCGACGCTCGACCGCACGCCGCTCGCGGGCTGTCGCTCCTCCACGCTGCACGAGTCCCAGAGCCGGCTGTGGGAGAACGTCGTCGGGCGCTCCCTTCCCTTCTGGCGCTGGTTCTACCCCCGTCTCCAGGAGGCATTCCCGACCCAGCTCGGCGGCGTCTCGCTCGAGGCCTTCCACCGCGCGATCAACCGCGCGCGCCGCTCACACATCCGCGTCGACGCGGACGAGACGACGTACGGGCTGCACGTCGTTCTCCGCTTCGAGCTGGAGCAGGAACTCGTGCACGGGCGTCTCGCGGTACGCGAAGTGCCCGATGCCTGGAACACGCGCTTCGAGGAGCTCCTGGGGATCCCGGTGCCGGACGACCGCCACGGCGTCCTCCAGGACGCGCACTGGTCCGGGGGCTCCTTCGGGTACTTTCCGACCTACCTCCTTGGCTCGGTCGTCTCGGTGCAGATCTGGGAGCGCGCGAAGGCCGCGCTCGGCGACGTGGAGGAGCAGATCGAGCGCGGCGAGCTGGGCGAGCTCCACGCCTGGCTGCGCGAGAACCTGTACGCGCTCGGGTCGAAGTTCCCGCCGCTCGAGACGATCGAGCGGGTCGTCGGCGGGCCGATCGACCCGCAGCCGTACCTCGCGTACCTGCGCGAGAAGCTCGGCGCCCTCGCCGCGGCCTGACGCGAGCAGATCGAGCCCGCGGGCGTCGCCGGGATCGAGCGCCAGTCGAGCGGCAGGCTCGTCGTGGCCGGCACGTACGAGACGGCATCGGGCAGCAACCGTTTCGGCGTCCTCCGGCTCACACGGAGGGGCGCCCGCGACCCGTCGTTCGAAGGGGGCGGCGGACCGCTCGTCGACGTGCCGGGCGTCTACAGGGAGGAGGTGACCGGAACGGCCGTCCAGTCCGACGACAGGATCGTCCTCGCCGGGCACGGTTGCGAAGGGACACAGCCCGTGGTTGACGGCTCCTGCCGGCGCGTCTTCGTCGTCGTGCGCGTCACGCCGAGCGGAGCGACGGACACGACGTTTGGCGGCTCGAGCGGCGTCGTCACGACGTCGTTCCCCTCGGCGGACGACGCCGAGGCGTACGCGGTCACGATCCAGCCGAACGGGCGGATCGTCGTGGTGGGAGCCGCCGACGTCGACGGAAGCGCGAGGCTCGCGCTCGTGCGCTACCGGACGAACGGCACTCTGGATCCGACCTTCGACGGCGACGGCCGTGTCCTCACGAACGTCACGACCTCGCGCGACGAGGCCGCACACGCGGTGGCGATCCAGCCGGACGGAGAGATCGTCGTCGCCGGCGTCGCGAACGTTGGCACGGAGTCGGCGCCGCGCTACCGCTTCGCGCTCGCGCGCTACCGCGCCGACGGGAGCCTCGATCCGAGCCTCGACGGCGACGGCATAGCGATCACCGGCGCAGGCCCGTGGAACCTCGTCGCCACCGCGGTCGCCCTCACGCCAAATGGGAGGATCGTCGTGGCCGGGGAGGCTCGCGAGCGCCGCCCCGCGACCATCCATCGCTGCAGCATCTACAGGCTCGCTCTCGTCCGCTACCTCGCAGACGGACGGCCCGACCCGAGCTTCGACGGGGACGGTCGCGTCCTCCGGGCCGGACCGAGCTCACGCGCGACGGCCGTCTCAGTACAGCTCGACGGCCGAATCGTCGCAGTCGGGGCGTCCGAGCGCGGCGTCAACCAATGCGGCTTGCGCACCGACTTCCTCGTGCGCGCCATCAGGGCTGACCGTGGAGAGCACCGTGGACGACGCGCAGACTCGGACGTTCCTGGTCGAGGTCGCACCGCGCTCGCAGGCCGGGAAAGCGCCGCTCGGAGGACGCGCCCGGCGCGGCGCGGGGAGCACGCGCTTCCTGAGGTCGATCTACGTCCCCGAGGACGACCGCTGGTTCCTGCTCTACGAAGCCTCCTCGGCCGCCGAGGTGAGGGCGGCGGCCGAGCGCGCCGACATCGACGTGATCTCGATCGCCGTCGCTGGCAGCACCGACGACGGGAGAGAGCCGTGAAAGCGCGTGATGAGACCTTGCACGCGATGCTCCGCCCGCCAGGCGGCTGGGCGGGTGATCACCGCCGAGGAGGCCGGCTGGGCCACCAAGAGGAGATGCCCTCGCTGAACGCAGGGAGTGCAGCTCTTCGCCACGGGTGGACCCGTGTCGGCGGGCGACGTCAACGGCGATAGGCGCCCGGACGTGCTCGTAGGTGCGCCGAACGCCGACAACAACGGCCGCACGGCGTCCGGCTCCGCCTACGTCGTGGACGGCTACGGCAGGCCGCAGCTCGCCTACCGCCCGCTGCAGGCGCAGGTCGGCAAGGTGATCGAGCCGCACGAGCCGACGCAGCTCGCTCGTACGGCACGCCGACCTTCCAGGTGTCTCCACCGCTTCTCGGCGGCCTGCGGCTGCAGGGGCACGGGGACGCCGACCACGGCGCAGGCCCGGACGACCCACCGGGTGACGATGACCGATCTCGCCGGGAGCGTGAGCGCGAACCTCGTCGTGACGGTCGCGGCGCCGCCCGACATGACCGCTCCCGCGCTCACGCTCAGGGCAGCCTCCCGCAGCGGGTCAGCCGCCAGCGCGCCGTGCGCCTGAGCGCCTCCTGCAACGAGGCCTGCCGGCTCCTCGCGACCGGGAGGATCCGCTTGCTCGGAAGCTCGCAGTCGATGCGGTGCGGATGCGATGACGCAGCCAAGACCCGGCGCATCGAAGGGGTACCGGTGCTGGGACCCGGCGGCCGACTCCGTCAGCCGAGAGCGTAGAGCGCGCCGCCGCGCGTCCCGACCCAGATCCGGCCGCGCCAGACCGCCGGCGTCGCTTCGATACAGCCGCCGAGGTACACCGACCAGAGCTCGCGCGGCACACGGCGCTCGTCGCGGACGTCGAACGCGTGCAGCGTCCCCTCGCAGTCGCCCTGGATGAGGACGCCGTTCGCGACCACCGGCGAGCTCCAGAGATGGCCGGGGAGCTCGACCCGCCACCGCACCCTCCCGGAGCGCCGGTGCACCGCGACGAGCTCGCCGGCGTTCGTCGTCACGTACACGGTGCTCCGGTCGACCGCAGGCGTCGACCACACCCCCGCCTTGCCCTGCCAGCCGATGCGCGTAAGCGGCAGCGACCAGACGACCGGGTTGCGCGGCCGGCGCGGGTCGATCTTCACGAGCTGCCCGACCTCCCGCGAGCGCTTGCTGAACCGCTCGACTTGACTCGCGGCGTAGAGGTAGCCCTCGTCGTCGACGACGACCGTCGCGTCCGTGTCGTCCCCCATCCAGAAGCGGAAGACGCGGCGCGGCTTCGTCCCGTGCGAGAACGTCCTCCGCAGGTCCCACCCCTGTACCAGTCCGGCGGAGTTCGCGACGTACGCGACCCCTTTGCTGTAGGTGACGGACGACTCGATCGAGAACGCGCGGTCGGGTCGCTTGGCGAGCAAGCGTTCATCCCACCCAGCGACCCGGGCGACGATGCGCGGCCGCACGCGCACCTTCCCGTCCGGCCCGTACGAGCGGTTCAGCCGGATCACGTAGAACCACGCGTTCTCGCCGCCGACGAGGAGGTGACCGCGCACGACGAGCGGCGCGCCGTCCCAGTCGTCGTTCCAGATCACCGGCGCGTCGCGGCTGTCGAGGGCCCAGAGCACGGTCGGGAGCGGGCGGTCGAGCGCCACGATCCGCAGCTTGTTGTCACGTGAGCCCGCGTAGTAGAGGGGAAAGCCGTCCGGGTCGGACGTGGCCGAGCCCTTCGCGAGATCGCCGGTCGCAAGCGACGGACGGACGCGCTCCCCGGTCTCGCCGTCGAGGAAGTGGTAGGAGCGGTCGAAGGCCCCGAAGCGAACTTCGAGGCGGCCGCCTGCGCGCGGCACGACGCTCGGCTGCCCAGTCCAGCCGAGTCCGCACCAGGTGGAGGTGCCGGTCTCGTCCCTCGACGGCGCGCACAGGCCTCCGTGCTCCGGGTAGCGCCAGAGGACACGCGGCTCCCGGCGCGGGATCGGCCCCACGCCCGACAGCGAGCGCTCCGGGTTGCCGCGGAAGGTCCACAACCCGGCCGGCGGAACGACCGCCGTCGAGCGGGCAGACTGCGCGCGCCTCGACGTCGGCGCGACGGCCGACGCCGCGACCGTCTCGCGCCGATCGGGCGCGGCCGAGACGAGCGCGAGCGCCACTCCGTTGAGGGTGGCGAGCACGGCCGCGAGGGAGGCGCAGAGGAGGAAGAGCCTCCGGAAGCGGACCGCCTCCGAGGGGTAGATGCGCATGCCGCGACGCGGCATGAAAGCTCTCTACTCCCCCGGCGGCCGTTTCCCTCGTGTCGCCTCGGTCGCCTATCCTCGAGCCATGAGAGCGCGAGTCGAGAGCGAGCCGACGCTCCTTCCGGGAGCAGACCTCGTCGAACGCGGCTGCGAGGACCTCGAGAACGGCATCGAGTCGATCGAGGCGCTCCTCGTGTCCATCGGAGCGCCGCGGCTGCGAGAGCTCGGCATCGACGTGCGCCGGCCGCTCGACGATGCCGAGCACCGGCTCTACGCGCTGCTCGCCCGCGACGAGCCCGACGCCGCCCATTCGCGCTACAACGCGCTCCTGCGCCGGCTCGTGAGCTTCGAGCGCGGGGCTGAGTGCGCGCGCTAGCCGATCGCGAGCGGATCGGGCGCTTCATGCGCGCGCTCGGTCGATCCGCCGATCGCGACGGCACGTGCTACCTGACAGGGGGAGCGACCGCCGTTCTCCACGGCTGGCGGGCATCGACGATCGACGTCGACGTCCTCCTCGTGCCCGAGAGCGACGCTCTCCTCCGCGCGATTCGGGACCTGAAGGACGAGCTTCGCATCAACGTCGAGCTCGCCTCTCCCCTCGACTTCATCCCTGTCGTCCCGGGCTGGGAGGAGCGCAGCGTCTCCATCCGACGCGAGGGTCGCCTGCGCTTCGCCCACTTCGACCTCGTCTCCCAGGCACTTGCGAAGGCCGAGCGAGCGCACGCGCAGGATCTCGAGGACATCGCGGCGATGGTCGACCTCGGCCTCGTCGACCCGCGCGCCGTGCGTGCCGCCTTCCAGCAGATCGAGCCCGAGCTCTACCGCTTCCCGGCGATCGATCCGCCGGCTTTCCGCCGCCGCGTCGAGAGCCTCTTCCCCGACGCGAGCTCGTAGGCGCACCCGGGAAGCACCCGGCGCGGATCTCTCTACGCAGCGGCGCCGAAGCGCTTGGCGGCGCGCGCCCGAGCCTTCGCCGCCTCCACCTCGCGATCTCGCGGGGGCGCCGACGTGACGAGCTCGCCGAGGAGGCGCCGAGTGACCTGCGCGATCTCGTCGACCGCCCGTCCGAAGGCGACCTCGTTCGCCTTCGACGGCTTCGTCGACCCGACGACCTTGCGCACGTACTGGAGTGCGGCCGCGTGGATCTCCTCGTCCGTCGCCGGCGGCTCGAAGTTGTGGAGCGTCTTGATGTTCCGGCACATGAGGCCTGAGGCTAGCCGTCGAACGGGCTGCGAACGCGGAGACCGCGGAACGCTGCGTAGTCGCGGTCGGTCGTGACCCACTCGCACCCGGACTCGATCGCGAGTGCGGCGAGGTACGCGTCGGCGACCAGACTCCCCTTCGCACGCGACTCGCGACACAGCCGCTCGAAGATCGACCAGTGACGCGGACCGGGCTCGAGCGGAACGCGGTTCGGCTGCGCGCGCAGCGCCGCCGCCTCGGCCAGCGCCTCGGTGAGAGGTGTCGGGCGGTTGAAGACCCGCGGATGGGTGACGACTCGGAGAAAGCCGCTCAGCACGATGTCCGCCAGGCCGAAGGCGGCATCGGAGTTGACGAGACCCTCCAGCCAGAGGCGACACGCTTCGTGCTCCGGCAACTCCGCACGGTGCGCGTAGACGAGGACGTTGACGTCAGGCGCGAGCATCGTGCTCGTCCATCAGGTCGAGCAGCGCGGCGCTGTCGTCGAGATCCACGCCCGGCAAGAGACCGTCCCCGTGGAACGTGCGCATGCGGAAGGGCTCACGCCGTGTCGATCCGGTGGGGGCGAGCGCTCGCCGAAGCGCATCCTCGATGACGGCGGTGAGCGTCGTGCCGCGTTCGAGAGCAGCCCGCTTCGCCCGCGTCAGGAGCTCGTCGTCGAGGCGGATCGTCGTTCGCATGCATCGTGATGTAACAGCGATACATCGATATGTCAAGCGGCGCGGCAGCCGGTGGCGAGCCCGAGCGCCCGGCACACCTGCGCCATCCGCTCGGGGCCAAGCGTGCAGATCCGCTCGACGAAGTACGACTTACGCCTCGGCGAGCGCGGTCAGCTCTCTGCGCAGCTCCTTGATCTCGTCCCGGAGCTTCGCCGCGTACTCGAAGCGGAGCTCCTCGGCGGCGAGGGACATCTCCTCCTCGAGGGTGACGACGAGGCGCTCGAGCTCCTCTCGGCTCATCCCCTCGACCTCGGCCTTGCCCCGGCGGCGGCGCGAGGAGGGGACGTGCGGCGACTCGAGCGCGAGCAGCTCGGCGATGTCGGAGACGCCCTTGACGATCGTCTCCGGCGTGATCCCGTGCTCGGCGTTGTAGGCGAGCTGGTAGGCGCGGCGGCGGTTCGTCTCCTCGAGCGCGCCCACGATCGCCTCCGTGCGCTTGTCGGCGTAGAGGAGGACGGTGCCGGCGGTGTTCCTCGCCGCCCGGCCGATCGTCTGGATGAGCGCCGTCTTGCCGCGCAGGAAGCCCTCCTTGTCGGCGTCGAGGACGGCGACGAGCGACACCTCGGGCAGGTCGAGCCCCTCGCGCAGGAGGTTGACGCCGACGAGGACGTCGAACTCGCCCAGGCGCAGCTCGCGGATGATCGCGATGCGCTCGAGCGTGTCGATCTCCGAGTGCAGGTAGCGGGCGCGGACGCCGGCCTCGAGCAGGTAGTCGGTCAGGTCCTCGGCCATCTTCTTCGTCAGCGTGGTGACGAGGACGCGCTCGCCCGCCTGCTCGCGGCGGCGGATCTCGTTCAGGAGGTCGTCGATCTGGTTGCGGGTCGGGCGCACCTCGACCTCGGGATCGACGATCCCCGTCGGGCGGATGAGCTGCTCGGCGACGACGGCGGAGCGCGAGAGCTCGAACGGGCCCGGCGTGGCGGAGACGAAGACGAGCTGCGGCACCTTGGCGAGGAACTCGTCGAAGCGGAGCGGCCGGTTGTCGAGCGCCGAAGGCAGCCGGAACCCGTACTCGACGAGCGTCTGCTTGCGGGAGCGGTCGCCCTCGTACATCCCCCCGAGCTGGGGCACCGTCTGGTGGGACTCGTCGATGAAGCAGACGAAGTCGTCGGGGAAGTAGTCGATGAGCGTGAACGGGTGCGAGCCGGGCGGACGGCCCTCGAGCACGCGTGAGTAGTTCTCGATCCCCGGGCAGAAGCCGAGCTCGCGCAGCAGCTCCAGGTCGTACTCGGTGCGCTGGCGGAGCCGGTGGGCCTCGAGCATCCGTCCCTCGGCCTCGAAGCGCGCGACCTGCTCCTCCAGCTCGGCGCGCAGCTCCGCGATCGCACGCTCGACCGTGGGCCTCGAGGTGACGTACTCGGTCGCCGGCCAGACGACGAGGTTGTCGAGCCGCGCGTACACCTCCCCCGTGAGCGGGTCGAAGTGGGTGATCTGCTCGACCTCGTCCCCGAAGAAGGAGACGCGGTAGGCGGTCTCTAGGTTCGCGGGCTGGATCTCCAGGGTGTCGCCCTTGACGCGGAAGCGGCCCCGGCCGAGGACGGTGTCGTTGCGGACGTACTGGCTCTCGATCAGCTTGCGCAGCACCTCGTCGCGGTCCTGCTCGGAGCCCACTTCGAGGACGAGCACGCGCTCGCGCCACTCCTCCGGCGACCCGATGCCGTAGATACAGGAGACGGAGGCGACGACGATGACGTCGCGGCGGGTCAGAAGCGACGAGGTGGCGGAGAGCCGCAGCCGGGCGATGTCGTCGTTCTGCGAGGAGTCCTTCTCGATGTACAGGTCGGCCTGCGGGATGTACGCCTCAGGCTGGTAGTAGTCGTAGTAGGAGACGAAGTACTCGACCGCGTTCTCGGGGAAGAACTCCCGGAACTCGTTGCAGAGCTGCGCGGCGAGCGTCTTGTTGTGGGCGATGACGAGCGCGGGGCGCTGCAGGCGCTCGATGATCCAGGCCATCGTCGCCGTCTTGCCCGTCCCGGTCGCCCCGAGGAGCGTCTGGAAGCGGTTGCCGGCCGCGACCGAGGAGGCGATCTCCTCGATCGCGCGCGGTTGGTCGCCGGTGGGCGCGTAGGCGTCGGTGGTCCTGAACGGGCGCACGAGCGCCAGCGTAGCCGCGGGCGCGGCTCAGGCAGTTGCCGCTTCGGTCGCCGCGTCGAGCTCGGCGCCACGGCGCAGCACGATTGCTGCGAAGACGATCGCGATCCCGGTCATCCCGAGGACGACGGCGGTGAACAACGGCACGACGCCCCAGTGCTCGAGCACCTGCCCGGCGACGAGGAACCCGAGCGGCGCGGCGACGGTGTTCACCGAGATCACGGCGGTGATCACCTTCGCGCGAAGGTCGTCGGGCGTCCGCTTCGTGAGGACGGCGATGATCGGGCCGTTGACGAGGGGCGTGAAGAGCGTCGCGACGAAGAGCGCGACGAACACCACCGGCCACGGCGGCAGGAAGGGCAGGACCCAGAGCGGGATGGAGAACGCGAGGATCCCGAACGCCGCCAGGCGGAGCGGCGCGACCTTCCTGACCGCCGCGACTGCGACGAGGCTGCCGACGAGCGCGCCGGCGCCCAGAGCGGCATAGAAGAGCCCGGCGATGCGCGAGCTCCCGTCGAACTCCGCGAACGCATACACCGGCAGACCGGCGGACATGCCCGCGCCCAGGAACCCCGTGACCACGACGACCGCGGCCACCGGCCCGAGGAACCGATCCGCCGCGAGGACGCGGACGCCCGCGAGCACGCCGGATTGCACGGCGCCGATGAGCGGTTTGCGGCGCGGGACGAACACGAGCACGAGGACGAACGCGACGAGGTACGTCGCCGCGTCCACGTAGAGGACGTTCGACGCGCCGATAAACGGGATCAGGAGCCCGGCGAGCGCCGGCCCCATCATCGCGGCGAACGCCGCGCCACCCTCGATCAGGCTGTTCCCCTGCGACATGAGCCGCTCGTTCTCGCCGACGAGCTCCGGGAGGATCGTCCGCTGCGACGCGAAGTACGGCGGCATGAAGCAGCCGAGGAGCGCCACTAGGCCGAGCAGCAGCGGGAAACCAAGCATCCCCTGCGAGTGGAGCAGCGGGATCGAGGCCAGGATGGGTGCGCGCGCGAAGTCGGCCAGCAGCATCGTGCTCCGCGAGCCGATCTTCTGGACGAGCGTCCCGCTCGGGATCCCGAGGATCGCCATGGGCGCGATCTCGGCCGCGAGGACGAGCGACATCTTCCCCGCAGAGCCTGTCGTCACGAGCACGAACCACGGGAGCGCGAGGTACGTCATGCGCGTGCCGAGCACCGACACGACCTCAGCGACGACCAGCGCGCCGACCGCCTTCGACCTCACGCCGGGTGCCGAGGCCGTCTCCATGGCGTGATAATAGTACGAACGTACGGTTTTGTAAAATACGACGTGCGATGCCGAAGATCTCCGAGGAACGGAAGGCCGAGCGGATCGAGCAGATCCTGGCCGGCGCCCGCCGCTGCTTCGCCGAGCACGGCTACGACGGCGCCACCGTCGCACGCCTGGAGGAGGCGATCGGCCTCTCCCGCGGCGCCATCTTCAACTACTTCGGCTCGAAGGAGGACCTCTTCCTCGAGCTCGCGTGGCGCGACAACGAACGCCTCGTGCGCCTCTGGATCGAGAAGGGCTGGGAGGAGACGCTGCGCGAGATCGTCCGCGAGGACCCCGACTGGATGGGCGTCTACCTGGAGCTCAGCCGCAAAGAGCGCACCGATCCCGAGTTCCGCGCCCGGCACGCGTCGCGGAGCCGAGAGGAGCTCGGCCCCATGCTCGTCGAGCACGTACGCCGCGCGCAAGAGCGGGGCGAGCTCCGCTCCGATCTCGCACCCGAGAAGCTGGCCGGATTCGTCAGCCTCGTCGCGAACGGCGTCGCGGCCCAGACGGGAAGCGGCGAGCCGATCCGCGACGTCGACACGCTCGTCGAGCTCGTCCGCGCGGCGATCGAGCCCGCTACAGGCCGAGCTCGGAGCGATACGCCTTCGCGTACACGCGCCTGACGCTCGTCACCGCGTCGAGGTAGGCCCGCGTCTCGGGGAACCGGATCCCGCCCCCGCTCCGCAGCCACGCGTCGACGTTTCCCTGGCCGGCGTGGTAGGCGGCGAGCGCGAGCCGCGTGTCCCCGTAACGGTCGCGCAGGTGATCGAGGTACCACGAGCCGTAGCGGACGTTGATCTCCGGATCGAGCAGGTCGGCGACGACGAAGCGGTTCCCGCCGGTCCTGAGCGCGATGCCCTTGGCAGTGTCGGGGAGGAGCTGCATGAGCCCCACGGCGCCGGCGGACGAGCGGGCGGAGGGATCGAAGCGGCTCTCCGTGTAGATGACGGCGGCGAGGAGCGCGGGGTCGAGGTCGTAGGTGCGCGCGTGGCCGCGGATGATGTGCTCGTACTCGAGGGGATAGCGCGCGCGCAGGTAGAACTCCGGCTCGGACTCCACGACCCAGGCCGCGAGCCCGGCGAGAGCGAGGAGCGCGGCGGCTGCGAGAGTCAGGAGGCGCACGGCACGAGCGGACGAGAGACGCGGGACCGCGGTGCCGACACGGCGGACGGCTACGCGACGGGGTCGACGGGCGGGTGCTCGCGCGTAAGGGTAGCCATCACCTCCGCGACCCACGCGTCGAGCTCTTCCGGCGTCCCGGTGTTCACGTACACGAAATCGGCGCGCTTCGCCTTCTCGCGGTCCGGGATCAGCCGCGATTCGCGGTCGTCCTTTCGGCCGCCGCGACGGGCCTCGCGCAGCTTGGCGGGCGCGGTGATGAGGACGACCTTGTCGAACCGCTCCTCCGCACCGGCTTCGTAGAGCAGCGGCACCTCTGTCACGCACACCTTCGGCGGATCGGGGAGCGCCGCGAGCTGCTCGCGCCAGGCGAGGTACTCGCGCGAGACGAGCGGGTGGAGGAGCTTCTCCAGGAAGTCGAGCGCGTCGCGATCCCGGAACACCTTGAACGCGATCCGCTCCCGGTCGGGGCGACCGTCCTCACCCAAAATCTCCTCGCCGAACCGCTCGACGAGCGCGGCCTTGACGTCGGGATCGGTCGCGAGGAGGTGGTGCACGATCTCGTCGCTCGAGACCGTCGCCGCGCCGTGACGACGGAAGCAGGCGAGTGCGGTCGACTTGCCGGCGCCGATCCCGCCGGTGATGGCGACGGCGATCGGGCGCGTCAACGGCCGGTCAGGCGCTCTCGCCGGCGTCGTCGGCGAGTGCTTCCGCGAGCTCGGCCTCGTCCGTGACGGCCGTCGCGGACCGCTCCGACTCGTCCACCTCGGAGGAGCCGGGGACGAGCGCCGCGCCCACGGCCTCCACCGACTCGGCGTCTTCCGCGACAGGCTCCTCGACCCCCTCGACCTGCGCCGGCGTCGTCGGGAAGGCGTCCTCCGAGAGCTGCAGGTCGGGCGTGACGTGGACGGACTCCCCTCCGTCCGCGCGCGGGACGGGCCGCTCTCCCTCCTCGACGCGCTTGAGCGAGAGCGACAGGCGCCGCCTTTCGCCGTCGATCTCGAGGATCTTCACGTTCACCGGTTGACCCTGCGAGACGACCTCGCGCGGGTTCTCGACGTGGTGGGGCGCGAGCTCGGAGATGTGCACGAGCCCCTCGACGCCGGGGAGGATCTCGACGAAGGCGCCGAAGGTGACGACCTTCGCCACCCTGCCCTCGACGACGTCGCCCTCGGCGTAGTGGTCGAGCACCTGCTGCCACGGATCCGTCTGCGTCTGCTTGAGCCCGAGCGAGATCCGCTGGCGCTCTCGATCGATGTCGAGCACCTTGACCTTCACCGTCTGCCCGATCTCGAGCACCTCCGAGGGGTGGTTGACGTGGCTCCACGAGAGCTCCGAGATATGGATGAGCCCGTCCATGCCATCGAGGTCGACGAAGGCGCCGAAGTCGACGATGTTCGAGATCTGCCCCTCGATCACGTCGCCCGGGCTCAGGCGGTCGAGGATCGCCTGCCGCATCTCCTTGCGCTCGTCCTCGAGGACGGCGCGGCGGGAGAGGACGACGTTGTTCCGCGAGCGGTTCAGCTCGATGACCTTGCAGCGCAGCTCGCGCCCGAGGAACTCGTCGAGGTCCTGCACGCGGCGGATGTCGACGAGCGACGCGGGGAGGAAGCCACGCACGCCGAGGTCGAGGATGAGCCCGCCCTTGACGACCTCGATCACCTTGCCCTCGACAGGCTCTCCGGACTCGGCCGCCTGCTCGATCCGCTTCCAGGCGAGCTCGAAGCGGGCGCGCTTCTTCGAGAGGATCAGACGCCCCTCGGCGTCCTCCTTCGTGAGGACGAGCGCGTCGATCTCGTCTCCCACCGAGACCTCGTCCGCCGGGTCGACCGAGCGACGGATCGTCAGCTCGGAGACGGGGATGACGCCCTCGGACTTGTAGCCGATGTCGACGAGCACCTCGTCCTTATCCACGCGAACCACGGTGCCGTGGACGACCTCGCCCTCCTTGATCTCGGGGATCGAGGCGTCGTAGTCCGGGACGAGCTCGCCGTCCGGGCCGGTGACCCAGACGCCCTCCTCGGCGGCAAGCGGCTTCTCGACGGTGTCGTTCGCCATCGGAGCGCGGAGTATAGCCAGGTTCTGCCGGAGTTCCGCTGTGCGCGACAGAGCCGGCGATGCGCTAGAACCCCCTCGTGCGCGTGAGGCTGATCCGCAACGCGACCGTGATCCTCGAGCTCGCGGGCAAGCGGATCCTCGTCGACCCCATGCTCGACGACGCGGGGGCGCGGCCGCCGATCGAGAACACCGCGAACCCGGTGCCCAACCCGACCGTGCCGCTGCCGATCCCGGCGCACGAGGTCGTCCGCGGGATCGACGCCGTGCTCGTGACGCACCGGCACCGCGACCACCTCGACGCCCGCGCCGAGGAGCTCCTGCCGCGCGACGTGCCGGTGTTCTGTCAACCGGAGGACGAGACGCCGTTGCGCGCACTCGGGCTCGACGTACGGCCGGTCGCGGAGTCGACGGACTGGGACGGCCTTCGGATCGTCCGCACTCCCGCGCACCACGGCTCGGGACGAATCGCGGAGCTCCTGGCGCCGGTCAGCGGCTTCGTCCTCGGTGATCTCTACCTCGCGGGGGACACGGTGTGGTTCGACGGCGTCGAGGAGACGATCGCGCGCCACCGACCGCGCGTCGCGGTGGTGAACGCCGGTGGGGCGAGGTTCCTCGAGGGCGGTCTCATCATCATGGGAATCGAGGACGTGCGCGAGGTCGCCGCCCGCGTGCCGGTCGTGATCGCCGTCCACCTCGAGGCGCTCAACCACTGTTTCCTCACGCGCTCCGAGCTGCGCGCGGCCGTCCCCGCCGTCCTCGTCCCTGAGGACGGCGAGACGCTCACGCCGTAGGCGAGGCTTGCCTCGCCCGTTGCCTTCCGTGGCGAGGGCGACCCGAAGGCCGCCCCTCCGCGCGCAACAAGGGGGGTCAGGTCTCCCGTGTTGCAGCGAGGGATGGCACCGTGCACGCGCGCAACGACAGGGACCTGACCCCGGGATTGCGCGCTGGCGGGACGAGGGCGACCCGAGTGGTCGCCCCGACGGCCGCACCCGTCCGTCCTCGGGACGGCCCGATCACGCCTTCGCCTCTGCCCAGTCCTCCCCGACGCCGATGTCCACCGCGAGCGGCGGGTCGAGATCGTAGGCGCCCTCCATCTCCTCGCGGACGAGCTCGCGGACGCCGGAGACCTCGGTCTGCGGCACCTCGAGCAGGAGCTCGTCGTGGATCTGGAGCACGAGCTGTGCGCCCCTCCCCTCCGCGCGCAGGCGCCGGTGGATGGCCACCATCGCGACCTTGATGATGTCCGCGTTCGAGCCCTGCATGACGAAGTTCACCGCGACCCGCTCGCCGAAGCCCCGGGTCTGGCGGTTGGAGGCGCGCAGCTCGGGCACCGGACGGCGACGCCCGAGGAGGCTCGTCGCATAGCCGTCCTGCGCCGCCTGCGCGATCGTACGGGCGATGAACTCCTGCACCTTCGGGAAGCGCGCCAGGTAGGCGTCGATGTAGGCCTGCGCCTGCTCCTTCGGGATGTCGAGGTTCTCGGAGAGGCCGAAGGCGGAGATCCCGTAGATGATCCCGAAGTTGATCATCTTGGCGACGTTGCGCTCCTCCTTCGTGAGCGTGGCCGGATCCTTCCCGAGCACCTCGGCCGCGGTCGCCGTGTGGATGTCCTCGCCGCGAAGGAATGCCTCCCGGAGTTTCGGCTCCCCTGAGACGTGCGCGAGGATGCGGAGCTCGATCTGGGAGTAGTCGGCCGAGAGGAGCCGGTTCCCCGGCTCGGCGACGAAGGCGGAGCGGATCTCGCGCCCGAGCTCCGTCCGGATCGGGATCGACTGCAGATTCGGGTTCGAGGTCGAAAGCCGTCCGGTCGCCGCGACGTGTTGGTTGAACGTCGTATGCAGCCGACCGTCCGGGCCGATGAGCTCGGGAAGAGGGCCGAGGTACGTGTTGACGAGCTTCGTCAACTCCCGCCACTCCTCGACGACGGGCACGATCGGGTGCTCCGCGCGGATCGCGCGGAGCACCTTGGCGTCGGTCGAGTAGCCGGTCTTCCCCTTGCGGCCGGGGGTGAGGCCGAGCTTCTCGAACAGGATGCGGCCGAGCTGCTGCGGCGAGCCGAGGACGAACTCCTCCCCGGCGAGCTCGTACGCGCGAGCCTCGAGCTCCTCGATGCGGTCGCGGAGACGCGCCGTGATCTCCCCCATGCGGTACGTGTCGATCCGCACCCCGGCGTCCTCCATCGCAGCCAAGACGCCCGAGAGCGGGAGCTCGACCGCGTCGTAGAGTCGCTCGAGGTCACGCTCCCGCAGGCGCCGGCGGAGGAGCGGCGCGAGCCTGCGCGCCGCCTCGGCGTGGCAGACGAGAGCAGCTGTTTCCTCCTCCGCGGGCGGATCCGGCTCGAGCTCGATGCCGGCCTCGTGGGCGAGGTCATCGAGCGCGTACTCGGCCCGGCCTGGGTCGATCAGGTAGGCAGCGAGGAGCGAGTCGTCGGCAGCCGGGAGTCGCAGCGACTTCGCGTCGTGCGTCGCGATCCGGACACCGGGAGCGTGGAGCAGGCGGTCGCGGGCCTCTCTCGGAACGACGGTCACCACTCCGTCCTCACCGGCAACGGCGAGGCGGTCCTCGTCCCCGGCGACCCCGACCGTCCCCCGCAGACGCGGGAGGTCACCCTCGCGCCAGGGAACCGCGTGCGACTCCGCGTGTGGCCGCTCGGCCGCGGGCAGCGCCTCGTCGAGCTCGTCCACGCGCCCGAGCAACGCGCGGAACTCGAAGCGGCGAAAGATCTCCTTCAGCCGCGAGCGATCCGGCGGCTTCGAGACGAGGGCGGCGGGATCGATACCGAGGTCGAGGTCGCGGCGCATCGTCGCGAGCTCCTTGGACGCGCGCGCCTGCTCTGCGTGCTCGAGGAGCGCGCGGGCGCGCGCCGGGGAGAGCTCGCTCGCGTGCTCCAGCACGGCCTCGAGCGACCCGTACTGGGCGATCAGCTGCGCCGCGGTCTTGTCGCCGATCCCGGGAACTCCGGGGATGTTGTCGCTCGGGTCGCCTTTCAGGCCGATGAAGTCGGGCACCTGATCGGGCCGCACGCCGTAGCGGAGCTCCACCCGCTCGGGCGTGTAGACCTGGACGTCCGCGACGCCGCGCGGGGTCATCATCAGGCACACGTTCTCGCTCACGAGCTGGAAGGCGTCGCGATCCGTCGACACGACGCACGTCTTGATCCCGGTGGTGTCCGCGCGCGTCGCGAGCGTGGCGATCACGTCGTCCGCCTCCCAGCCCTCGAACTCGAGGTTCACGTAGCCGAACGCCTCGACGATGGGGCGGAAGTGCGGGAACTGCTCGCGCAGGAGATCGGGCATGGGTCGGCGCTCGGCCTTGTACGCGGCGGAGATCTCCTCACGGTGCACGGGTCTCGTGTCCCAGGCCACAGCGACGCCACGCGGCCGGTAGTCGGTGAGGAGCTTGAAGAGCATGTTCGCGAAGCCGAGCAGCGCATTCGTGGGTTGGCCCTCGGTCGTCTGCAACTCCTCGGGGAGCGCGTAGAACGCCCGATAGGCGAGGTTGTTGCCGTCCACGAGGAAGAGCTCGGCTTGCCGCGCGGGCGCGTCGTCGAGCTCGAGCTCCTCCCCGGTCAACGTCTTCGGGCTCATCTCCGCAACTCTACGCCCGCGCTCGCGGAGGCTTCGGCTTGGATACGCGTGTGCGCCGCATTCCGCTTCTCGCCGGGACGCGCGTCGTGCTCGTGCCCGTCGCAGACGACGACGTCGTCCTCCACCCTCCACCGCCTCCCGAGCGCGTCGTCGACGTGGACGCCGCCGTCCGCGACGCGCTGCGCTTCCCCCTCTCCGGGCCGCCGCTCGAGAGGGTTGCACCGCGCGCCGGCCGCGTGACGATCGTCGTCGAGCCCCCGGCGCTCCCCGTCCCCGGCGGGAGCCGAGATCCGCGAGCCACCGCGCTCGCCGCGACGCTCCGTGAGCTCGAGCGCTGCGGCGTCCGCGGCGAGCGGGTCACGATCCTCGTCGCGGGGGGCCTCGGACGTCGGCTCGGGCGGCGCGAGCTCGAGACGCTGCTGCCACCCCCCGAGGCTCGGTCGTTCCACGGCCGCGTCGTCGTGCACGACGTGGAGGACGCCGGCCTCGTCCCGCTCTTCGACGACGTCCGGGTGAGCCCGGAGCTGATCGAGACCGACTTCGTCGTGACGGTGACCGCGGCCGAGACCGTCGTGCACGGCGGCACGGGCGCGCTCCTCGGCGCGTGCGACACGGCGACGGTGCGTCGTGCCACCGGCGCGCGCTCCCTCCTCGAGGCGGCGACCGCGCCCGCGTGGGCGACGGCGACCCGCCTCGAGGGCGCCATCGCCTCGAGGGCGCCGCTCCTCGGGGTATCGCTCGTCCTCGACCTGCCGCGGATCGTCGGAGCGTTCCGCGGCTACCCCGACGACGTGGAGACAGTGCAGCGGGTGGCCCGCTCGCGATCGCGAGCCATCTTCTCGCGGCTTCCCGGTGTCGCGCGCGCGGAGATCCTCGGGCGGCTCGGCCGTCGCCTCGACGCGACCGCCGCCTTCGCCGGCCCGCCTTCGGTCGCCCACGCCGAGGCGCTCGTCCGCGGAGTCGAGCTCCGCGGCGTCCGGCTCGCGCAGCCAGTCGACGCCCTCGTGGTCGGCGTCCCCTGGGTCGGCCCGCACCTGCCGCGCGCGCGGCCGAACCCGGTGACCGCGGCGTCTCTCGCGCTCGGTCTCGCGGCGAGGCTCTACCGGAACGCCTCCCCGATTCGCGAGGGCGGAACGCTCGTCCTCGTCCACCCACTGACGCGGACGTTCGCGCGACACGAGACGCCGTACGTCGCTCTGCTCGAGGCGCTCCGGACGCGTGAGCCTGCAGCGCTCGCCGCAGCGGAGCGAGCCGTGGCCTCCGACGCGGCTGCGATCGCCTCCTACCGCCGGGGCGAGGCGTGCCATCCGCTGCTCCCGTTCGCCGACTGGGCGGCGTGCGTCCCGGCGCTCTCGAGGCTCGGAGCCGTCGTCGTCGCCGGCTGCCGTGACGCGCTCGCCGCTCGCGCCCTCGGACTCGTCCCGAGCCACGGCGTCGGAAGCGCCCTCGAGATGGCACACGGCCTCGCCGGCGGCAGAGCCCGGCTCGGCGTGCTCCTGGCACCGCCCTATGCACCCCTGATCGTCGGAGAAGAGGAGCCGGACGCGAGGGCGCGAGCGACGAACGCCCAAGTGCCCGCCCCTCAGTCCTCGCCCAGGTAGGCCTTCCGAACCTGCTCGTTTCGGCGGAGGGCGGCCGCATCGTCGGCGAGCGCGACCGTCCCGGTCTCGAGGACGTAGCCGCGGCTCGCGACCTCGAGCGCCATGAGCGCGTTCTGCTCGACGAGGAGCACGGGGGTTCCTTGGCGGTTGATCTCGACGACGATCTCGAAGATCCGCTCGACGAAGATCGGCGCGAGGCCCATCGACGGCTCGTCCAGGAGCAGGAGCCGCGGTCGTGCCATGAGCGCGCGCCCCATCGCGAGCATCTGCTGCTCGCCGCCCGAGAGCGTCCCGGCCTTCTGGCTCGCCCGCTCACGGAGTCGTGGGAAGAGCGTGTACACGCGCTCGAGATCCTCCTTGTACTCGGGCGTCCCCTTCTCGCGCTGGTAGGCGCCCATCTCGAGGTTCTCGAGCACGGACATGCGCGGAAACACGTGGCGGCCCTCGGGGGACTGCGAGATCCCCATCCGCACGACCTCGTGCGCGGGCCGGTTCGTGATGTCCTCGCCCCGGAAGCGGATCGTCCCGCTGCGGGGATGGTGGAGGCCGTTGATCGACCGCAGCGTCGTCGACTTGCCCGCGCCGTTCGCGCCGATGAGGGTGACGATCTCCCCCTCTCGGACGGTCAGGGAGATCCCCTTGAGGGCGTGGATCGTCCCGTAGTAGACGTGGATGTCGTCGACCTCGAGGAGCGCCGCGCCGTTCTCGCTGCTCACGCTGTCGCCGCCTTTCCGAGGTAGGCCTCGATGACGCGAGGGTCTCGCTGCACCTCGGCCGGCGACCCCTCCGCGATCTTCTCTCCGTAGTCGAGGACGGTCACGCGATCGGAGACGCCCATCACGAGCTTCATGTCGTGCTCGATAAGGAGGATCGTCAGGCCCTTCTCGTCGCGCACCCGGTACACGAAGTCGATGAACGCGGCCGTCTCTTGGGGGTTCATGCCGGCGGTCGGCTCGTCGAGGAGGAGAAGCACGGGCTCGGCTGCGAGCGCGCGCGCCACCTCGAGCCGCCGCTGATCGCCGTAGGGGAGGTTCTTCGCGTACTCGTCGAACTGCGAGCGGTCGAGCCCGCAGTAGCCGAGGAGCTCGCGGGCGCGCGACTCCGCCTCGGCCTCTTCCCGCTTGAGCCGGGGTGTTCGGAAGATGGATGCCCAAACGCCGCCCTTGAGCTTGCTGTGCATCGCGACCTGCACGTTCTCGACCGCCGTCATGTTGTGGAAGAGGCGGATGTTCTGGAAGGTGCGCGCCATCCCGAGCCGTGTCACCTTGTGCGGAGGCAGGCCCGTTACCCGCTGGCCGAGGAAGGTCACCTCGCCGCGGGTCGGCTTGTAGACGCCCGTCAGGATGTTGAAGAAGGTCGTCTTGCCGGCGCCGTTCGGCCCGATCAGGCTCACGATCTTCCCGTGCGGGATCGTGAAGTCGACATCGTTTACGGCGACGAGCCCGCCGAACTCCTTGCGGACCCGGTAGGCCTCGAGGAGGTGCGAGCCCTCGCTCACGACCCCTCCCGGTGGGCGTCGGCGAGGTCGCCGGCCGGCGGGGCCCCTTCCTCCTCCGCCTCGTGGAACTCCGCCTTGCGGCGCGCGCTCGGGATGATCCCCTCGGGGCGGAGCAGCATCATCGTCACGAGCAGCGCCCCGAAGATGAGGAACTTGTACTGCGCGAAGACGGTCTCGTTCGTGCCGAAGGCTTGGTTGAAGGCGCGGCCGATCTTGTCGAGGCCCGCGACGTTCAGGTACTGGAGCACGACCGCACCGAGAATGACGCCGTAGACGTTCCCCATGCCGCCGACGATGACCATGCAGAGGACGATGATCGAGATGTTGAAGAAAAAGCTCGTCGGGAAGACGGAGCCGATGAAGGAGCCGTAGTACGCGCCGACGACGCCGCCGAAGACCGCGCCGATCCCGTACGCCCACAGCTTCGTGCGCATGAGCGGAACCCCCATCGCGGAGGCGGCGACCTCGTCCTCGCGCACGGCGACCCACGCGCGCCCCATCTTCGAGTGCTCGAGCCGCCGGATCACGAAGATCGCGACCGCGACGAAGACGACGATCGTGAAGTACCAGGGCTCGAGGTCGGTGGGCCCGAAGCGCTCGGGCAGCCTCCCGGCGGTCCAGGCGTCGAGGTGCTCCCCGAAGCCGGGCCGGTCGAGCTGCCTGATCCCCCGCACCCCGTTCGTCAGGTTGAGGTTCGAGAAGTCGAGGAACGGCGGCGTCCACTGCACGCCAGTGGGGACGGGCAGCTTGTCGGCGTTGCGGAAGACGTCGGGGATGATCTCGCCGAAGCCGAGCGTCACGATCGCGAGGTAGTCGCCGCGCAGCCTGAGCGTCGGCCAGCCGATGATGACGCCGGCGATCGCCGCGATGACCGCAGCGAGGAGGAGCATGACGATCCAGAGGTTGAGGTGGATGCCGGCTGCGCCCTCGACGGCCGTCGAGGCGAAGTGCCAGCTCACGCCCGAGAACTTGTCAGAGGCGAACCAGCCGACGGTGTAGGCGCCGAGCGCGAAGAACGCCACGTATCCGAGATCGAGCAGACCCGCGAACCCGACGACGATGTTCAGGCCGAGCGCGAGCATCACGTAGACACCCATCGAGATGATCACGTCCTGCTTCAGCCCGAGCACGTCGAGCGTCACGTAGCTGAAGGGCGGCACGTCGAACCAGAACGGGTACGTGAGGGCGAGGACGACGAGGGCCCAGGGCAGCCACCGCTCCGGCGCGCCGAAAAAGGCCCGTGCTCGTGCGCTCCCGGCCTGCGAGCTCACCTCACTGCCCCTCCGGGACGCGCTCGCCGAGGAGGCCCGAGGGCCGGAAGACGAGGATGAGGATGAGGATCGTGAAGATGATGCTGTACGTCCAGCGGGCGTCGCCGAAGCCGTCGTTGTAGGCCGCGACGAGGCCGATGAGGATGCCTCCGAGCACCGCGCCGGTGAGGTTGCCGATCCCGCCGAGCACGGCCGAGGTGAAAGCGATGAGCCCGAGCCGGAAGCCGAGGGTGAAGTACGTCGTCCCGACGTAGAGCGCGTAGATGACGCCGCCCGCTCCCGCCAGCGCGCCCCCGAGAGCGAACGTGAACGAGATCGTACGGTCGACGTCGATGCCCATCATCGCGGAGGCGTCCCGGTCCTGGGCGGTGGCGCGCATCGCCTTCCCCTGCTTCGTGCGCTGCACGAGCCAGGTGAGGCCGAGGAGAACGGGGATGGTGATGAGGAGGACCATGAGGTCGCGCAGGTCGTAGTAGACGATCCCGTTCGCCTCGATGAGCGGCGTGTCGGGAACGATGGCCGGGACGGGCACGCGGCCTGCGCCCTTCCAGGAGAGCCCGATCCCCTGGAGGATGAACGAGAAGCCGATCGCCGTGATGAGCGCCGCGAGCCGTGGCTGGGCGCGCAGGGGCTTGTAGCCGATCCGCTCGATGGTCACGTTGATGGTCATGCAGAAGGCCATCGCCACGATCAGGGTGAGCCCGATCGCGAACGCCTTCTGCGCAGCGGAGTCGCTCACCGTGACGGCCGTCCCCAGGGGGATCGAGATCGTGAAGAAGAGGAGCGGGAGCTGGAACGACCCGTCGGCGAGCATCGACTGGGCCTGGAAGCTGCCCAGCATGAAGTTGTCGCCGTGCATGAAGTTGATCAGCTCGATGATCCCGTAGACGAGCGTGTAGCCCAGGGCGACGAGCGCATAGATCATCCCGTTCGAGAGCCCGATCACCGAGACCTGGGCGAATCGCTCGGGATTCGCGACCGCCTCCCCGACGAGCCAGTACCCCAGCCCGAGGACGATGAGGGCGCCGAAGATCCAGCGCAGGAGGTCGGAGACCGGTGGTCGCCGACGAGCGAGGAGCGGAGCGGGAGCGGGGATGTCGGTCACGGGCGGTGAACGAGAGGGCCGCCCTCGCGGGCGGCCCTCTCACGACCTCTGAGGCCGGCTACGAGGCGGACTTCGCCTCCTGCCAGACCCAAGCTCCGTCGATGGCCTTGTAGATCGACTCCACCCCTGCAGCCGGATCGCCGTTCTGGTCGAACGAGATCGGGCCGAGGACGCTGTCCTCGAGGTTCGTCTCGAAGAGCTTGGCGACGATATCGGCCTGCGTGCCGTCTGAGCGCGCGATCGCATCGAGCAGCACCTGAGCTGCCGCAGCGGCGTAGATCGTGTAGACCTCGATGGCCACACCCTCGCCCTCGGCCTCCTGGAACTGCTGGATGAACTCGGCGCCTGCGCCCGTCAGCTTGTCCGGCGGCTGCGTGGGCGCAGTTCCGTACGCGCCTTCGACGTTCTCGGCGCCGGCCTCGTCGAAGAGCGACGAGAGCACGAAGCCGTCGGAGACGACCATCTTCACCTGCTCGTTGTCCCCGAGCACAGCGACCTTGTCCTTCACGAGCTGGCCGCCGTTGTTCGTGGACACGCCGCCGATGTAGATGCCGTCGGCGCCACTCGCCTTGATCTTCGTCATCAGGGCGGTGTAGTTCGGGGCGTCCTTGTCCCAGCCCTCGTGCCCGACGACCTCGAGCCCGATCTCGCGCGCCGCGCCCTCGAACGAGTCGGCGACGCCCTTCCCGTACAGCTCCTTGTCGTCGAGGATGAAGACCTTCGTCACCCCGAGGGTGTCCTTCATGAAGGCGGCCCCGACCTTGCCCTGGAAGCCGTCGTGAGCGACGACACGCGCGTAGTTGCGCTCACCCGTCGGGTAGTACTTGTCGGGCTCGCCTTCCTCGGTGCCGGGCCCCGAGGTGGTCAGACCGACGTACGTGTTCGCCGGGCTGACCATTGCGATCGGCACCTCGTTCAGGATCGGGATGATGATCGCAGCGCACCCCGAGTTGTACGTCCCGATGACGCCGGCGACCTCCTCGTCGACGTACGTCCGGGCGTTCTCCGCGCACTTCGCCTCGTCCCACTTCCCGGCGGCCGCGGTCGAGTCGTCGAAGGCCTCGAACTCGATCGTGTAGTCGCCCGCCTTGTAATCCGCCTGCTCGAGCACGAACTCGATCGCGCGGTTCATCTGCTCCGTCTGTACCCGATCGGAGCCCTGCAGCGGGAGGTCGGACACGATCTTGAGCGTCTTCCCATCTCCCCCGCCACCGCAGCCTGCCGCCACGACCGCGAGCGACACGACGACGATCCCGAGGGCAATGGAGGCGATCCGCTTCCTGGTCAAGCTGTCCCTCCTCACGTCCGTTGGATCCGGATTACCACCTGCGTCCGGCACGACGGCCGGACTCGAGGGCAAGTATCCGCCCTCCCGCGCTCGAACGCAACCGCACCAGGGCGTCCCGGCACCCGAGCGAGCCCGACCGCGAGCGATGCCGGAGGTGGGAGTCGAACCCACACGTCCCTCGGGACACACGATTTTGAGTCGTGCGCGTCTGCCAGTTCCGCCACTCCGGCTCGGAGCGATCGTAGCGTCGGAGCTCTCGAGGCTCTCCCTGCGAGGACGACCACGAAGAGGCAGCGACTACCCTGACGCCCGTGAAGCTCGGCGTCCTCACCGGCGGCGGCGACGTGCCCGGCCTCAACCCCTGCATCAAGGCGCTCGTGACGCGCGTACACGCCTCCGGCCACGAGGTCGTCGGCATCCGCCGGGGCTGGGCGGGGCTCCTCTACCTCGATCCCGAGGACGACGAGACGATCGCCGAGAACACCGTCGCGCTCGACCCGGCGACGGTTCGGACGATCGACCGGACGGGAGGCACGGTCCTCCACACCTCGCGCACGAACCCGGCGAACGTGAAGCGTGCGGAGGTACCGGCGTTCCTCGCCGGCGGGCTCGAGGGCGACGGCCCCTTCGACTTCACGGTCCACGTGCTGCGCGTCCTCGAGGCTCTCGAGATCGACGCGCTCGTCGCGATCGGCGGCGACGATACGCTCTCGTACGCGCTCCGGCTCCACGACGAGGGAGTGCCGGTGATCGCGATCCCGAAGACGATGGACAACGACGTCCACGGCACGGACTACTGCATCGGCTTCTCGACGGCGGTCACCCGCGGCGTCCAGTTCATCCACGACCTGCGCACGAGCGCCGGAAGCCACGAGCGCATCGCGGTGGTCGAGCTCTTCGGCCGCTACTCGGGAGAGACGTCGCTCATCACCGCCTACCTCGCCGGTGTCGATCGGGCGGTCATATCCGAGGTTCCGTTCGATCCGGATCGGCTCGCCGCGCTGCTCCTCGCCGACAAGCGCGCGAACCCGTCGCGGTACGCGATGGTGACGATCTCCGAGGGCGCGAAGCCGGCAGCGAGCGGCGAACTCGTCCTCTCGGGCGAGGCGGACGCGTACGGGCACCGCAAGCTCGGCGGCGTCGGTCAGCTCCTGAGCGAGATGCTGAAGGAGCGCGCCGGCGAGGTCATCTACCAGCAGCTCGCCTACCTCATGCGCTCGGGGAGCCCGGACTCGCTCGACCTCATGGTCGCGACGAACTACGCCGTGATCGCGGGCGACCTCGCGGTGGAGGGCGACACGGGCCGCATGGTCTCGCTGCGCAACGGGAGCTACACGACCGTGCCGATCTCCGCGACGCGGGAGGGCGTCAAGCGCGTCGACGTCGACGAGCTGTACGACGTCGAGGAGTACCGCCCGAAGGTCCGCCACGTCCTCGGCAAGCCGATGTTCCTCTACTGACGGTGCGACGGTGAGCGCGATCGGCGTCCTCACGGGCGGTGGCGACTGCCCGGGCCTGAACGCCGCCATCCGCGCGGTCGTGCGCGGCGCCGTCGACCGCGGCTACGAGGTCATCGGGATCCGGCACGGCTGGCGCGGCCTCGCGGAGGGGGACACGGTCGCGCTCGACCGCGCGGCCGTCGCCGGCATCCTCCCGCGGGGCGGGACGATCCTGGGCACGACCGGATACGACCCGTTCCGGGAGGGGACCGTCGAGGCGGTCCGGGCGACGACCCGCTCCCTCGGTCTCGCCGGCGTCGTCGTCATCGGCGGCGAGGGGACGCTCGGAGTCGCCCGCCGCCTGCACGAGGAGCTCGCCTACCCGGTCGTCGGCGTCCCGAAGACGATCGACAACGACCTCGCAGGCACCGAGCTCACGATCGGCTTCGACACCGCGGTCCACATCTGCACCGCCGCGATCGACCGGCTGCACACGACAGCGGAGTCGCACAACCGCGTGATGGTGGTCGAGGTGATGGGTCGCCATACGGGCTGGATCGCGGCCGCGAGCGGGATCGCCGGCGGGGCGGACGTGATCTTCGTCCCCGAGGCGCCGACGCCGATCGAGGACGCGTGCGAGCACATCCTCGCCCGCCATGAGCAGGGCAAGGACTTCTCGATCGTCGTCGCGGCCGAGGGGTACCGGCTCACGCGGCGGAGCGGCGAGCAGGAGGAGCTCGTGATCCAGGAGGTCGACCGCTACGGCTACGTGCGCCTGGGCGGCATCGGCCACGTGATCGCGCGCGAGATCAGCGCGGGCACGGGGTTCGAGACGCGCGTCACCGTACTCGGCCACGTCCAGCGCGGAGGCACGCCGACCGCGCGCGATCGGTTCGTCGCGACGCGCCTCGGCCTGCACGCGGCCCGCCTCGCCGACGAGGGCTCGTGGGGACGCATGGCGGCCGTGCTCGGCGACACGATCGGAGACGTCTCCCTCGAGGAGGCGACCCGCGAGCGGCGAGGGCTCTCGCCGGAGTGGATCGAAGCCGCCCGGATCGTGGCGTAGCGGAGCGGACCGCGCTCGTCAGACGTCCGGGTGCCCGTCGGCGACGAGCGCCGAGATGTCGCCAGCGGCGACGAGCACGGCGTCGACGCCGGCGCGCTCGAGCTCGGCGACGTCGTCGGCGCTCGCGCGCGGAAGCTCCGCGATCGCGAGCTTCCCGGCGGGCACGTCGTGGAGGAGCGCGAGCAGCGTCTCGAGCGGGTCGTCGCCGGAGCCGACCTCGACGGCGAGCAGGAGGACCTCGGGATCGAGCTGCTCGAGCGCGTCCCCGAGCTGCTCCGCGCTCTCGACGCGGACCACGCACTCGAGCCCGAGCGCGGACGCCGCGTCCCAAGCGGCCCGCTCGGGCGGGACGACGATCGCGTGGGCGCCCGCCGCGTGCGCGTCCGCGGGGGTGCCGCGATGGAGCAACGGCAGCCCCGTGGCCGCGCGAATCTCGCTCGCGCGTGCGCCGACGACGAGACCCTCCGCGCCCTGGCTCTCGGCCCGCACCGCGGCGTCCGGGTCGGCGACCTCCACGAGGACCGAGATCCCATCGCCCTCGGCGATCGCCTGGCTGAGCTTCGTCATCGCGCGCATGCTAATCGCCGCCGGCCGCAACTCGGTGGCCGCTTCGGACGTCTCTTTCGGTGATGTCCCGTCTCGCCGCCGCCGTCGTCTCGGTGCTTCTCCTCTCGAGCCTGGCCGAGGCCGCGCGCGTCGTCGGCGGCGAGGGCGACGATCGCCTCGTCGGCACCCCGCGAGCCGACGTCCTGCTCGGGGGCGGTGGGAGCGACCGCCTCTTCGGCCTCGCGGGCGACGACCTCCTCGACGGCGGCACCGGGGCGGACGCGCTCGACGCCGGGCCAGGCGCGGACCGGGTGGCCGCGTCCTACGACGGGGCGCGCGACGTGCTGCGCTGCGGGCCGGGGCGGGACGTGGTCAACGCCGACCTGCGGGATCTCGTCGCCGGCGACTGCGAGCTCGTCGGGTGGCGACTCTCTCGCGACCCCTTCGACGACCCGGCAAGCCAACACGAGACGCAGGTCGAGCCGGACAGCTTGACCGTGGGACGGACGACGGTCGCCGCCTTCCAGGTCGGCCGTCGCTTCGACGGCGCCGCCACCGGCATCGGATTCGCCGTCACGAACGACGGCGGTCTGACCTGGCGTAGCGGCTTCCTCCCCTCGCTGACCGCGGCGGGCCGGCCACCGGGCCCGAACGAGCGGGCGAGCGACCCGGTCGTGGGCTACGACGCCGCCACGCGCACGTGGCTCGTCGCGGCGCTCGCGCTCGAGGGGGCGACGACCCGGCTGACGGTGAGCCGCTCGCCGGATGGCTTCCGCTGGAGCGCGCCGGTCGTCGCGGCAGAGGCGACGGCGCCGGACGGGATCGCCTTCGACAAGGAGTGGCTCGTCTGCGACAACGGCCCCGCCAGCCCGCGCTTCGGGACGTGCTACCTCGTGGCGACGGACGCGCTCGTCCGGGACTCGCTCGTCGTCTGGGTGTCGACGGACGGGGGGCTGCGGTGGGACCGAGCGGGCCGGATTCCGGTCACGGACGCAGTCGGAGCGATTCCCGTGCCGCGTCCGAACGGGGATCTCGTCGTCGTCTTCCTCTGGCGTGGGCGGAGCGTCGGCGCGTCGGTCTCGCGCGACGGCGGGGCGACCTTCGCGCCTCCGACCACGGTCGCCGAGCTGCGGGTGCGACCGGCGCGAGGGCTCCGCTTCTTCCCCCTCCCCACCGCGGACGTTGCACCCGACGGCAGCGTGGTCGTCGCCTGGCACGACTGTCGCTTCAGCGCCGGCTGCTCGGCGAACGCGATCGTGACCTCGACGTCCTCCGACGGCCAGGTCTGGAGCGCTCCGCAGGCGGCGACGTCCGGGCGAAACGCGCTCCTCCCCGCGCTCGGCATCTCTCCCGAGACCGGGCGGACGGCGCTCGTCTACCACGTCGTCGGCCGCGACGGTGGCGTGGACGTCGAGCTCGTGGAGTCCCGGCCGAGCGGCGGCTGGGGGGCGCCGCGTCGCCTCTCCGCTCGCACGATGCGCCCCGAGTGGATGCCGGACACGCGTTCCGGACGGATGCTCGCCGACTACGTCTCCGTCCACTACTCCGGAGCGCGCCCCCTCGTCGTGTGGGTGCTCGCGACGGAGCCGCGCGCCGGACGTCTGCGTCAGGCCGTCTACGCGACGCTCGGTTGAGGCGCGCGCTCAGAGGCCGACGGGGTGCCAGACGGTCTTGTGCTCGAGGAAGGCCTCGATCTCCCACGGGCTCCGCGCGGCAGGGGACGACCGGACGACCCGCTTGACGTTCTCCGCCGCCAGGCGCTCGAGCTCGGCGGTGTCCCCGCTCACGCCGGTGAGATCGATCGCGTCGACGTCCATGTGCCCGGCGAGCCAGGGTGCGAGCTCGTCTGCGAAGCCGGTGAGGACGTTCACGACGCCGGGCGGCACATCGCTCGTCGCGATCGCCTCAGCGAGCTCGCACGCGGCGAGCGGGTGCTCCTCCGAGGCGAGCGCGACCACGACGTTGCCGCCGACGAGGGGCGGGAGCAGCCGGGAGACGAGCCCGAGGAGCGCAGGCTCGCGCGGCGCGAGCACGGCAACGACGCCCGTTGGCTCCGGGACGGTGAAGTCGAAGTACGGCCCCGCGACCGGGTTGGCGCCGCCGAGGACCTGCGGGAGCTTGTCGGCCCACCCCGCGTACCAGACGACGAGGTCGATAGCCTCTTCGACCTCGTCGCGACCCGAGCAGACGCGCTCGAGATCCCTTGCGCGCGCCTCCATCATTTCGGCTAGCCGGTAGAGCACCTGACCGCGGTTGTACGCGGCCGCGCGCGCCCAGCCGGGGAAGGCAGCGCGCGCGGCACGCACCGCGTCACGCGCGTCCTTGCGCGAGGCGCGTGCGACGTTGTGGCCCTCAACCTCGTACGTGCGCCCGGACTCGGAGCGCGGGAAGGCGCCGTTCACGAAGAGCTTGTACGTCTTGCGAACCGGGAGCCTGCTCACGGCGCGACTGCGGACGGCCCCTGGCAGAGGCGACCCCTGTGGACGAGTCGGCGCGAGATCGGCACGAACCGGTGTCGCTCCCGCGCGCGCTCTGCGGGTAGGGTCGAGGGTGGGTGGTGGGTGGCCCACCACCCCACCCAGGGTGGGGAGGTCGGTGTGATGGGCGAGATGGGCGTGGGCATCGGCGCAGGCCGAAGCGAAGCGTCGAGCGCGGCGATGGGTCTTCCTCGACCCGTCATGCGACCTCCTCGAACCGCAAGTAGGGCGCGAGCCCCTGACGTCCGCCCTCGCGCCCGAACCCCGACTCCTTGTAGCCGCCGAACGGGGACGTCGGGTCGAAGCGGTTGTACGTGTTCGCCCACACGACGCCGGCCCGCAGCCGCTCGGCCATCCACAGGATCCGCGAGCCCTTCTCGGTCCATACTCCCGCCGAGAGCCCATACGGGGTGTTGTTCGCCTTCTCGACCGCCTCCGCGGGCGTGCGGAAGGTGAGCACGGAGAGAACCGGCCCGAAGATCTCCTCCTGGGCGATCCGGTAGCTCTGCGCGACGTTCGTGAAGAGCGTGGGCGCAAACCAGAACCCGCGCTCGGGCAGGCGGCACTCGGGCTGGAAGATCTCGGCGCCCTCCTCCTTTCCACTCGCGACGAGCTCGCGGATCTTCTCGAGCTGGGCGCGCGAGTTGATCGCTCCCACGTCGGTGTTCTTGTCCAGCGGGTCGCCCACCCGGAGCGTCGAGAGCCGACGCTTGAGCTTCGCGAGCAGCGGCTCGTAGATCGACTCCTGCACGAGCAGACGCGAGCCCGCGCAGCAGACGTGACCCTGGTTGAAGTAGATCCCGTTGACGATGCCCTCCACCGCCTGGTCGAGAGCGGCGTCGTCGAAGACGATGTTCGCCGCCTTGCCCCCGAGCTCGAGCGTCAGGCCGACGTCGCGGCCGGCGAGCTCCTTCATGATCAGCTTCCCAACTTCGGTCGACCCGGTGAACGCGACCTTGTCGATCCCCTCGTGGCGGACGAGGTGCGCTCCCGTGCGGCCGTCTCCGGTCACGATGTTGACGACGCCCGGTGGGAGCTCCGCCTGCCGGCAGAGGTCGGCGAAGAGCATGGCGCTCAGCGGCGTCGTCTCCGCCGGCTTGAGGACAACGGTGTTCCCGCACGCGAGGGCGGGGGCGATCTTCCACGCGAGCATGAGGAGCGGGAAGTTCCAGGGGATGATCTGGGCGGCGACCCCGCGCGGGCTCGGCCGGCGGTTCGGGAACGCATACTCGAGCTTGTCGGCCCACCCCGCGTAGTAGAAGAAGTGGGCAGCCGCGAGCGGGACGTCGACGTCGCGCGACTCGCGGATCGGCTTGCCGCCGTCGAGCGACTCCGCGACAGCCAGCTCCCGTGACCGCTCCTGGATCAGTCGCGCGAGGCGGAAGAGGAACTTCGCGCGCTCCGCAGGCGGGCGCCGCGACCAGTCTTCCTCGAACGCCGTCCGGGCCGCGAGCACGGCCCGATCGACGTCTTCCGGTCCGGCCTGCGCCGCCTCGAACAGCACCTCTTCCGTGGACGGGGAGATGGATGCGAACCACTCGTCCGACAGCGGCTCGACCTCCTCGCCGCCGATGAAGAGGCCGTAGCGCTCGCGCAGGCGGACGAGGTCGCGGGCCTCGGGCGCGGGTACGTACTCCCACTCGACGAGCGACGGCGTTGGCGAGCGCTGCTCGAGGCTGCCCATCAGTCGACCGTGAAGTAGTCCGGGGACTGGTAGCGGCCGGTCTTCTCCTTGCGGATCTGCATCAGCACGTCGTTCAGGAGCGAGGATGCCCCGAACCGGAAGCGGTCCGGTGTCATCCACTCCGACCCGAGCGTCTCGTACAGGGCCACGAGGTACTGCACCGCCTGCTTCGAGGTTCGGATGCCGCCGGCAGGCTTGACTCCGACGACGTGTCCCGTCTCGGCGTGGACGTCGCGGACGACCTCCATCATGCAGAGCGTCACGGGGAGCGTCGCCGCAGGGCTCACCTTGCCCGTGGACGTCTTGATGAAGTCCGCTCCGGCGGCGATCGCGAGGAGGGACGCGCGGCGGACGTTGTCGTACGTCCCGAGCTCGCCGGTCTCGAGGATCACCTTGAGGTGCGCGCTCCCGCAGACCTCCTTCACCGCGACGATCTCGTCGTAGACCTTCGCGTAGCGCCCGGCGAGGAACGCGCCGCGGTCGATCACCATGTCCACCTCGTCGGCGCCGAGCTCGACGACCGCTCGTGCCTCGGCGACCTTGAGCTCCGTCGGCGACTGACCGGACGGGAACGCGGTGGCGACGGACGCGACCTTGACGCCAGTCCCGGCGAGACGTGCCTTCGCGACCTCGACGAGACTCGGGTAGACACACACAGCCGCGACCGCTGGAACCGAGCGATCGACCGGGTCGGGGCGCAGCGCCTTCGAGCAGAGCGCCTCGACCTTCCCGGGGGTGTCTTGACCCTCGAGCGTCGTCAAATCCATCATCCGAATCGCGAGGTCGAGCGCCTGGAGCTTCGACTCGCGCTTGATCGAGCGTTTCGCGAGCGTGGCGGCGCGCTCCTCCAAGGCGACGGCGTCCACCGCGCCGACACGCGGCAGCCTCGGCCCGGCGGGGATCTCGAACCCCCCGAGGAGTGCGGGCGTCGTCGCCACCGCCCGAGTGTATCCCCCGCTCCGAGCGACGCCGAGGTCAGAGCCCGAGGCGCTCGAGGGCGCGCGGGTCCCGCCGCCACTTCGGGCGCACCTTCACGGTGAGATCGAGGAACACCGGCTGGCCGACCAGAGCCTCCACCTCCGGCCGCGCCCGCGTTCCGATCTCGCGAACCATCGAGCCGCGCTTCCCGACGAGGATGCCCTTCTGCGACTCGGTCTCCACGTAGATCGTGGCGCGCACCACGCGCTCCTCGAGCTCCGTGACCTCGACGAGGACGGCGTGCGGAACCTCCTCGCGCGTGAGCTGGAGCGCCTTCTCGCGGATCACCTCGGCGACGCGCTCCTCGAGCGGGAGGTCGGTCGTCTGTCCGCGATCGAAGTACGCCGGCCCCTCGGGCAGCAGGTGGACGAGGTCGTCGCGCAGCTCGTCGACTCCCTCCTTCGTGAGCGCGCTCACGGGGTGGAGAGCGTAGAAGTCACCGAGCGCGGCCGCGGCCTTCATCTGCGAGGCGATGTGGCCCGGCTTCAGCCGGTCGACCTTGTTGAGGGCGATGACGACGGGCTTGCCGAGGGCGAACACCCGGCGCGCGACGAAGCGATCGCCGGCCCCGATGCGCTCGCGGGCGTTGACGACGAAGAGGACGGCGTCGACGTCCTCGAACGAGGCGTCGACCGTCTCCTGCATGCGCTCCGTCAGCGGATCCATGGGGCGCTGGAAGCCGGGGAGGTCGACGAGGACGAGCTGGTAGTCGGGGCCGTTCGCGACGCCGAAGATCCGTCGGCGCGTCGTGTTCGGCACTCGCGAGGTGATCGCGACCTTCTCGCCGCAGAGCGCGTTGACGAGGGTCGACTTGCCGACGTTCGGACGACCGGCGACCGCGACGAGGCCGCTCTTCACGCCGCGGCCCCCGTGGGGCACCCCATCCCACCACCCGCTGCCAGCGTACCGCGGAAGGGCGTACGCGTGGGACGCGACTTCGCGTCGATTGCGTGACGAAACGCAGGTCGGGTCACGCGGGATGCGAGAGCTCGAACGACTCCGGCAAGAGCTCGGCTGGGGTCATCGTCACCACCCGACCCGCGTTGCGGAACACGACGCGCTCGACGCCCAGCTCGAGCAGCCACTGTCGGCAGCCGCCGCACGGGGGAGCGGTGACCGCCGCGGCGGCGAAGTCCCCCGGACGACACCCCTCCGCGACGGCGCGCGCGAGAGCGGTCCGCTCCGCGCAGACGCCGAGGGGGTAGGCGGCGTTCTCGACGTTGACGCCCTCCACGACCCGCCCGTCGCGGGTAAGCACGGCGCAGCCGACGTGGAACCGCGAATACGGCGCGTACGCGCGCTCCGCGACGGCGTCCGCCCGTGCGAGGAGCTCCGCGTCGGTCATCCGGGCAGCGCTCATCCGAAGACCTGGAAGAGGAGCAGCGTCGTCAGGGCCCCGAGCAGCGCGCCGCTCGCCACCTCGGAGGCGGAGTGCACGCCGGTCTCGACACGGGTCTGGGCCACGAGCACCGCCATGATGAACGTCACCGAGGAGACGAGGAAGCGGTGGGAGGAGTCGTCGAGGACGAGCGTCACCGCCATCCAGCACGCGAACGCGACCGCAGCATGGCCCGAGGGGAGACCCCCACGCAGCGGCGTCCCGCGGCCGGTGTAGGCCTTCACCGCGATCACGAGGAGGACGGTGAGAGCGAGCGCGACGAGGGTGAGCTCCGCCGGGGCGTCGCTCAGGCGGGTCAGGAAGCGCGAGCTCCGGGCGGCGACCTCGCCGGAGAAGACGAGGTAGCCGACGGCGACCGCGTTGAGCGCGGCGACGAGCACGGCGCCGGCGGCGATGTCCTTGGCGAGCTTCGCCATGGGGTCGAACGCCGTGGAGGCGACATCGACCGCCGCCTCGACGGCGGTGTTCACGAGCTCGGCAACCAAGACGAAGGTGATCGCGAGGAGGAGGACGGCGAGCTCGAGCTTCGTTGCTCCGAATCCGACCGCCGCCACGAGCACCGCCCCGGCGATCGTGAAGTGCACCCACAGGTTGCGCTGCGTGCGCAGGGCGTGAACCACGCCCTCGGCAGCGTGGTTGAAGCTCTCGAAGAGCGACGCGCTCCGCCGCGCTCTCATCGCCCCTCCACGCGCCGGCTCATGCGGAGAGGTGCGCCCGCTCGCGGGCCTCCATCTCCGCACCGTGCTCGAGGCCGAGGAGGTGCAGGAGGCCGTGGACGAGCGGAGCGCGCCAGCCCTCCCCCACCACCTGCGGGCAGAGGACGACGTCGCCGAGCGAGCGCGGCGCCCCCGGCGGAAGCTCCTCGAGGCCGTCGATCGGAAACGAGAGGACGTCCGTCGCCTCGTCGACGCCGAGGTGATCCCGCTTGAGTGCGCGAATCTCGTCGGGCCCGACGAAGACGATCCCGAGCTCGCCCTCCTCCACGCCCTCGGCGGCCATGACGGAGCGCGCGAGCGCGGCCGCGGCCTCCTCGTCGACGTCGACGCCGCTCCGGTTCTGGGTCTCGACGACGATCACGACGTCGGTCAGCGGCTGCGCGCGGTTCCCGTCTTCTCCGCGTGCCGCTTGTAGGCCTCGACGATGCGCTGCACGAGCTTGTGGCGCACGACGTCCTCGTGCCCGAACTCGACGAACCCGATGTCGTCGATGCCCGCGAGGATCTCCCGCACCTGGATGAGCCCCGAGGCCTGCTCTCGCGGCAGGTCGATCTGCGTGACGTCGCCCGTGACCACCATCTTCGAGCCGAAGCCGAGGCGGGTGAGGAACATCTGCATCTGCTCGGGGGTCGTGTTCTGGGCCTCGTCCAAGACGACGAAGGAGTCGTTGAGCGTCCGGCCGCGCATGAAGGCGAGCGGCGCCACCTCGATCGTCCCGCGCTCCATGTAGCCCGTCAGCCGCTCGGCGTCGAGCATGTCGTAGAGGGCGTCGTAGAGTGGCCGCAGGTACGGGTCGACCTTGGCGAGGATGTCTCCCGGCAGGAAGCCGAGACGCTCTCCCGCCTCGACCGCCGGCCGCGTGAGGATGATCCTCCCCACCCTCCCCTCGGAGAGCGCGGACACGGCGAGCGCCATCGCCAGGTACGTCTTCCCGGTGCCGGCGGGTCCGACGCCGAAGGTCACGGTGCAGGAGCGGATCGCGTCGACGTAGCGCTTCTGGTTGACCGTCTTGGGCGCGATCTTCTTGCCCCGGTGCCGCCAGACGACGTCCTCGAAGACATCCCGTACGTCCTCCGCCTGGTCGAGCGCGTTCAAGACCGCGCCGACGGTGTCGGGGCCGATCTGGTGCCCCCCTTCGACGAGCTCTGCCAACTCGTCCACGACCGCGCGGGCGACGGCGACGTGCTCCTCGTCTCCCCCGAGCGTGAGTCGGTTCCCGCGCAGTGAGATCGTGCACTCGAGGCGCTCGCGGAGCGCGTCGAGCACGGCGTCCTCGACGCCGGCCAGCTCCGCCGCGACCTCGTTCGAGACGTCCAGGACGTGCCGTGCCACCACGCTCAGTGTAGGGCTGCCGGGCGTCGGAGACCCTACGCGAGCTTCTCCTTGACGAGCTGCGAGACGAGCGACCCGTCGGCACGGCCGGACACCTGGTGCATCACGCCGGCCATGACGCGGCCGAGGTCGCGGATGCTCGTGGCGCCGACCTCGGAGATGACGTCGTCGATGATCTCCTCGATCTCCTCCTCGGAGAGCGGCTCCGGCATGAACTCCTCGAGCACCTCGAGCTCGAACTCCTCGTCCTCGGCCTGCTCCTCGCGCCCGGCGGCCCGGAACGCCTCGATCGCCTCGAGACGCCGTTTGCGCTCGCGCTGGAGCACCTGGAGGGTCTCCTCCTCGGTGAGGGGCCGACCGAGCTCCTTCTGCGCGCCGCGGAGCGCGTTCAGGAGGAGGCTCAGGGCATCGCGGCGGTCGTCGTCGCGCGCGAGGCGCGCCGCCTTCAGCTCCTCCTCGATGCGGGGTACGAGCGTCATGCCGTCTCCTCGAGGATACGTCGCAGTCGCTCGCGGTCGTAGCGCCCGCCGAGGACGTGCCAGTGGAGGTGGAAGATCGTCTGCCCCGCGCCGGCGCCGACGTTGACGAGAATCCGGTAGTCGTCGAGCCCGGCGACGCGTGCGGTCGCAGCGACGAACCGGAGCATGCGCGCCGCCTCCTCGTCCGGGAAGGCGTCGACCTCCCGGAACGTGTCGACGTGGCGCTCGGGGAGCACGAGCAGGTGCGTGTCCGCGATCGGGGCGATGTCCCGAATCGCGACGAAGCCGTCCTCGGCGTGCACGTGCTCGCCCTCGGCGACGAGCCGGCAGAAGAGGCAGTCCTCAGGCGGCGACGGCAAGGATCCCCTCCTCTCCGATCCCGATGGCGCGCGCAGGGACGATCTCGCCGACGGGCGCGTCGAGGAACCACGGGGTGTAGTCGTCGGCGTACCCGCGACCCGGCCGATCGACGAGCACGCGCTCGACGCTCCCGAGCTTCGCCTCCCAGCGGCGGCGGGCGAGCATGGCGGAGAGGGCACGGAGCCTCGCGCTCCGCTCGCGCTTCACCTCGACCGGCACGGTGTCCTCCGCCGCGGTGGCCGTCCCCGGGCGGGGCGAGTAGGGGAAGACGTGCACGGCGCTGATGCCCGCGGCCTCGACGGCCTCGAGCGTGCGCTCGAACGCGGCCTCGTCCTCTCCGGGAAAGCCGACGATGACGTCGGTCGTCCGGTTGAAGTCCGCGAGCGGCCCGACCTTCGCGAGGTACTGGTCGACCCGGTACCGGCGCCGCATCGCGCGCAGCACGCCGTCGTCGCCCGACTGGAGAGGCACGTGCAGGTGTCTCGCGGCGGTCGGAGTCTCGCGCAGCGCGGCGACGAGCTCGTCGGTGAGGTGGTTGACCTCGATCGACGACAGTCGGAGCCGCTCGACGCCGGGCACCGCGCCGGCCTCGCGGACGAGCTGGGCGAGCGTGACGCCGGCCTCGCGGTCGCGGAAGCAGCCGAGGTTCACGCCGGTGAGGACGATCTCCCGATGCCCTTGGGCGACCCGACGGCGGATCTCCCCGAGCACGGCCTCCGCCCGGCGGCTGCGAGTGGCGCCCCGAACCTGCGGGATGACGCAGAACGCGCATCCGAACGAGCAGCCGTCCTGGATCTTCACGAACGCCCGCGTGCGTTCGAGCCGCGGCTGCGAGCGGACGCAGCCGATGGCCCCGACGTGACCGGCGACCGTCTCGGGCAGGCGCTCGCTCGGCACCGCGAGGACGCTCACGCGCTCGTCGTCGGGAGCGAACGCGCCCTCGAGGTTCGCGGCGCAGCCCGTGACGAGGACGCGACCGCTCTCCCGCGCGGCTCGGGACACGGCCTGCCGCGACTTCGAGACCGCCTCGTGCGTGACGCAGCACGTGTTGACCACCGCGAACTCGCCTCCGCGCTCGACCTCCGTGTGGCCAACGGCGAGCAGGCGCTCGCGCACCGCCTGCGCGTCGGCGAACGAGACCTTGCAGCCGAGGAACCGGATCGAGAACGTCGCCACGGGACTAGCTTACGAGCGGACCCACGCGTCTGCCGCCCAGCCGTCGAGCTCGAGCCGGTCGACGAGTGTCCATCCGGGCGCGCGGAGCCGGTTCCCGCTCGTATAGCCGGAGGTGATCGCCCGCGGCGAGGCGGTGCGCGCGAGCAGGCGCTCGACGACGTCGAGCTCGATGTTCGCGACGAGGAGGTCGGCGGAGGGCAGCGCGTCCGCGAGCACGTCAGCGAGCCGCGCCTCGACCGCGACGCCGTTCCGACGACAGGTCGCCCGCGTGACCTCGACCGCGACCTCGTCCCGATCGACGGCAACGACCGGAGCGTAGCCGAGGCGGGCTGCGGCGACGGCGAGGACACCCGAGCCGCAGCCTGCGTCGAGCACGCTCCCTCTCCGCTTCTCGCGCGCGAGCAGCTCGATGCAGGCCCGCGTCGTCGGGTGGGCGCCGGTGCCGAACGCGCGCCCCGGATCGACGACGACGGCGTCGAGCCCGGCGGGAGCCTCCTCCCACGGCGGGCCGATCCAGAGGCCGCCTGCGACGATCGCGTGGTGGAAGGCGCGCCAGCGATCCCCCCACCCGGGCTCGACCGGCCACGACTCCGCCTCCGGGAACACGGCGCGCACGCGGCGCTCGCCTGCGCCGTCCACGTAGACGGCGAGCTCCACGTCGCCGTCGCGGTCGACCTCCTCGAGCCCCTCGGGGACGAGCGCGAGGAGCGCAGCGAGCGTCGGCTCGACCTCCGCCTCCGGCACCCGGACCGAGACGCGTCGTAGGCCCAGCGTCAGCGCAGGGCGCGCCTGAGCCGGCCGAGGAAGCCGTCGCCTTCCTCGTCGTCGGCCCGATACGCGTCCGGGTCGATGCTCGCCGCGAGCCGCCGCACGAGCTCCCGCTGCTCGTCCGTCAACGTTCGCGGGATTGCCACGTCGAGTCGCACGTAGAGGTCGCCGCGCCGGCCTGTGTGGAGCGAGGGCATGCCCTGTCCGCGGACGACCCGCAGATCGCCGGGTTGCGTCCCCGGAGGAATCTCGAGCTCGAGCTCTCCGCCCAGCGTCGGGACGCGCAGGGTCGTCCCGAGCGCCGCATCCGTCATCGGAATGCGCACCGCGGTGTGCAGGTCGTCGCCGTCCCGCACGAAGCGCGGGTCGGGACGAACGCGGAGGACGACGAACGCGTCGCCGCTCGCGCCCCCACGCACCCCCGCATGTCCGCCGCCGCGCACCCGTATCCGCTGCCCGTCCTCGACGCCGGGTGGAACCTCGATCTCGAGCGTGCGTGTGCCGGCGAGCCGGCCCTCGCCCCCGCAGCTCTCGCACGGGGACGTGAGGACCTGGCCCGCGCCGCGGCACTCGGGGCACGTCCGCTGCTGGACGAACTGCCCGAACACGTTCCGGGAGACGCGCCGGAGGACGCCGGCGCCGTTACAGGACGTGCACGTGCGAAGCCCCGTCCCGGGCGCCGCTCCACGCCCGTCGCAGCGCTCGCAGGGCAGCGCGACCTCGACCGGGACCGAGAGGGCGACGCCGGTGAGGGCGTCCTCGAGGTCGATCTCGACCACGGCCTGGACGTCTCCGCCCCGCGACGCGCCGTCGGCGCGCCGCGTCCTTCCCGTGAAGAGGTCGTCGCCGAAGAAGGCGGCGAACAGATCCGAGACGCTGCCGAAGTCGGCGACCGTGGGCTCGAACCCACCCCGCCGCAGGCCGGCGTGGCCGAAGCGGTCGTACGTCGCCCGCCGCTCGCTGTCGGACAGCACCTCGTAGGCCTCGGCGAGCTCACGGAAGCGCTGCTCCGCATCCGGCGCCTCCGAGACGTCCGGGTGGAGCTCGCGGGCCAGGCGACGGAAGGCGCGCTTGATCTCGGCCTCGTCCGCGTCGCGGGCGACCCCGAGGATCTCGTAGTAGTCGCGCTCCGTCGTCGCCACGGGTCGCGTCAGGCCTCGTCGTAGACGTCCTCGACGAACCGCGAGAGCTCGAACGCGGCGGCGCGGACGGTGCGGATCGCCTTCTCGTAGTCCATACGCAGCGGCCCAATCAGCCCGACGGCGCCGAGCGGCGTCGTCCGCACCCCGTACGTCGAGCCGACGAGCGCGACGTCGTGCACCTGGTCGCCCGCGACCTCGGGCCCGACGTGTACGACCGCGCGCGTCGGCTCGAGCGCCTCGCTCACGAGCTCGAGCACAGCCGCGCGCCGCTCGAGCCGCTCGAGCAGGCGCAGCGTCGCCTCCACCTCCTCGGCCCGCGCCTCCTCCAGAAGGCTGGCCGTTCCGCCGACGAACACCTCGGGGCCCTCGTCGGCGCCGATCTCGAGCAGCGCCGGTCCGATGATCGCGAGGAAGGAGCGCTCGGTCTCTGTGAGCTCGGGAGCCGCTAGCCGCCGACGGATCGCGCTCGACCCGAGCCGCTCGCCCTCGAGCTCGTCGTTCAGGTACGCCGACGCCCAGGAGACGAGGCCCGGGTCGACGGGGCCGTCGAGCCGGAAGACGCGCTTGCTGACGCCCCCCGTCGAGGTGATGACGACGACCACGACCGTCGTCGGCTGGAGCCCGAGCACCTCGACGTGGCGGATTGAGGCGGTCTCCAGGGAGGGAGCGGAGACGAGCGCGAGCAGCCGCGTCGCGCGCGAGAGCGACTCCGTCGTCTGGCGCAGCGCGTCCTCGATCTCGTCGCGCATCGACCGCAGATCGACTCCCAGGCCGCCCGGATGGCCCTCGAGCGTCGCGACGAGCTCCTCGGCGTAGAGCTGGTAGCCGCGCTCGGTCGGCACGCGCCCTGCGGACGTGTGCGGGTGGGTGAGCAGGCCGAGGGCCTCGAGGTCGGCCAGCTCCGCCCGCACCGTCGACGGCGACACGCGCAGCCCGGCGCGCTCGACGAGCGCGCGCGAGCCCACGGGCTGCCCCGTGGCGACGTGTTCCTCCACGACGCGGCGGAGGATCTCCCGCTTGCGCGGCGTCAACTCCATGGCGTCATGGTACGACGAGGCCCTGTGTGCAGGCGGCTACGGCCCCTCGAGCCGCGCGCTCGGGCAGCTCCGATCCGGAGCCCGTCGCGTCGCCCGGTGCGGGTGTACCGAGGCGCCCCGCAACACCGGCCTCCTTCAACCCGTCGACGGGTCGCGACGTCGTACCCGGCGGCGAGGCTGCCGAACCGCGAGGTCGAGCGCTTCGAGCCGTCGACCGCGTCGTCCGCCGTGGGAACACGCCATTCGCGTGCACACGTCCCCTCCTCTCCGTCGTCTACGAAGCGACCCGGACGCCCACGGGCTCCTCGAGCGCGGCCAGGAGCTCGGCCGTAACCGCTCCCCCCAAGAAGCGCCCGCGCCGGGTGAGCCGGAGCGCTTCGCCCCGGCCGCTCGCGAGGAGCTCCACGAGCCCGAGCGACTCCATGCGGTCGAGAGCGTCCCGATCCAGGGCGTCGCCCACGTCCACAAGGCGCACGGGCTCGTCGAGCCGCAGGCCGAGGAGGAGGAGCTCACGGCGACGCGTGCGGTCGTCGAGTGGCTCGAGCGCGCGCGGCGGAGGCTCGCCCGCGGCGAGCGCGCGCACGTAGCCGACGAGGCTCGGCAGGTTGCGACGCCGAGTCCCGGCGATCGTCGAAACCGCGCCGACCCCGAGACCGAGGTAGTCGTGCCCGAGCCAGTAGCCGAGGTTGTGTCGGGCGCGGAGGTCACGTCCCTCCGCGAGTGCGGGCGCGCGACAGAAGTTCGCCGTCTCGTACCAGCGGTAGCCCGCCGCGACGAGCGTCTCCACGACGCGCTCGAAGTAGCCCTCCATGCGCTCGGCCTGCCGGGCTAGCTCGGCGCCGTGCGCGTGAGCGAACCGCGTGCCGGGCTTCGCCTCGAGCTCGTAGCAGGAGAGGTGCTCGGGCGCGAGCGCGATCGCCTCCTCGAGATCCGCGTCGAGGTCCGCCTCGCTCTGGCCGGGGACGCCGTAGAGGAGATCGAGCGACAGGTTGGCGATCCCGGCCGCTCGGAGCGCGTCGACCGCCCGGCGGACGTCAGCGGGCGCGGCGCGCCGCTGGAGCACCGACAAGAGACGCCGCTGGAAGCTCTGCACGCCGAGCGAGACGCGGGTCACGCCGAGCCCGACGAGTCGCCGCGCGAGCTCGGGGGTAACCGTCTCCGGGTTCGCCTCGACCGTGACCTCCTCCGCCTCGGGCAACGCCTCGAGCAGCCGCACGAGTGCTCGCGGCTCGGTGAACGTCGGCGTCCCTCCGCCGAGGAAGACCGTCTCCACCTGCTCGGCGAGGAGCTCGCGCTCGAGCGCGAGCTCCGCGAGGAGGGCATCGACGTAGGACGCGTGCTCGTCGCGGCGTCCGACGACAGTGACGAAGTCGCAGTACCCGCAGCGATGGGCGCAGAAGGGCAGGTGGACATAGAGGTGGCGGACGGCGCCTGACCCGCTCACCGCTTGCGCTCCGCGTCGAGGTTGAGCACGGCGAGGAACGCCTCCTGGGGAACCTCCACCCCGCCGACCTGCTTCATCCGCTTCTTCCCTCGCTTCTGACGCTCGAGCAGCTTCCGCTTGCGCGTGATGTCGCCGCCGTAGCACTTCGCGAGCACGTCCTTGCGCTTCGCCTTCACCGTCTCCCGCGCGATCACCCGCGAGCCGATCGCGGCCTGCACCGGCACGTCGAAGAGCTGTCGCGGGATCTCCTCGCGCAGCCGCTCGACGAGTTGCCGTCCCCGTTCGTACGCGGCGTCGCGGTGCACGATGAGCGAGAGCGCATCGACCTGCTCGCCGGCGACGAGCACGTCCACCCGCGTGAGGTCCCCGGGCTTGAACCCCGCGAGCTCGTAGTCGAAGCTCGCGTAGCCACGGGTGCGCGACTTCAGCTGATCGTAGAAGTCGACCACGATCTCGGCGAGCGGCAGCTCGTACGAGAGCAGGACGCGCCCCTCGCTCAGGTACTCGAGGTGGTCGAAGCTCCCGCGGCGTTCGTTCGCGAGCTCCATGACGGCACCGACGTAGTCCTTGGGAACGATGATCGACGCCTTCACGTACGGCTCCTCGACGCGCTCGACCTCGCGCGGCAGCTCGATCGGGTTGTGCACCTCGACGACAGTCCCGTCGCGCTTCGTCGCCCGGTAGGCGACGGTCGGCGCGGTGATGAGGAGGTCGAGGTCGAACTCGCGCTCGAGCCGCTCGCGGACGATCTCCATGTGCAGGAGGCCGAGGAACCCGCAGCGGAAGCCGAAGCCGAGCGCCTGCGAGGTCTCCGGCTCGTACGTGAGCGAGGCGTCGTTCAGCTTCAGTCGCTCGAGCGCGTCCCGGAGCGCCGGGTACTCGTCGGAGTCGGTCGGGAAGATCCCGGCGAAGACCATCGGCTTCACGTCGCGGTAGCCGGGGAGCGGCTCGCTCGCCGGTCGGCGCCGCGAGGTCAGGGTGTCCCCGACCCGCAGCCGTGAGACGTCCTTGAGCCCTGTCACGACGTAGCCGACCTCGCCCGCGCCGAGTCGATCGACCGGCTCGCGGGCGGGCGACATGACTCCGAGCTCTTCGGCGACGAGCTCGGTTCCGGTCGCCATCGCGCGCAGCGGCTCGCGCGTCTCGAAGCTCCCGTCCGCGACCCGCACGAACGCGACTACGCCGCGGTACTGGTCGTACGACGAGTCGAAGACGAGCGCTCGCGCGGGCGCATCCGGGTCTCCGCTCGGAGGCGGAATGCGCTCGACGATCGCGTCGAGGACGTCCTCGACGCCCTGGCCGGTCTTCGCCGAGATGCGCAGCACGCGGTCCGGCGTCTCGCCGAGGAGCTCCGCGAGCTCGGCAGCGGCCCGGTCTGGATCCGCCTGCGGGAGGTCGATCTTGTTCACGACGGGAACGATCTCGAGGTTCCCCTCGAGAGCGAGGTACGCGTTCGCGAGCGTCTGCGCCTGGATTCCCTGCGCCGCGTCGACGACGAGGAGCGCGCCCTCGCAGGCCTGCAGCGAGCGCGAGACCTCGTACGTGAAGTCGACGTGGCCCGGGGTGTCGATGAGGTTGAGCTGGTAGCCCTTCCAGCGCACGCGCACCGCTTGCGCCTTGATCGTGATCCCCCGCTCGCGCTCGAGCTCCATGGAGTCGAGGAGCTGCTCGCGCATCTCGCGCTCGGAGACGGCGCCCGTGAGCTCGAGGATGCGATCGGCGAGCGTCGACTTGCCGTGGTCGATGTGCGCGATGATCGCGAAGTTGCGGATGCGGTCTTGCGGGGTCAGGTCTTCCATGTTGCACGTTGGCGTCTCGCGTGGGGTCAGGTCTCTTCTGTTGCACGTAGCGTGCGACAGAAGAGACCTGACCCCATTTCGTTTCAGACCTGACCCCGTTTCCGACCCCGTTTCCGCTACCGGCGGCGGAGCGCGAGGAGCTCGTCGAGCTCGCGGACGCGGAGGCTACGCGCGGAACCCACATACGCCGCGCCGCCCGCGACGAAGGCGAGGCCGAGCGAGAGGATCTGCGCGCCGAGCGACCGGCCGACCTCGGCGTCGACGGCTGCCCACACGACGAAGGCGACTGCGGCCGCCAGCGCGCCCGCTACGACGACCCGTCCGACGACGGCGAGCGTGCGCCCCAGGCGCTCGAGGCCGATCCTCCGTCGCATCATCTCGAGCAGGACAGCGGCGCCGACGACGTTGACGGTCGCAGTCGCGAGGGGGATGCCCCAGATCCCGAGACGGTAGAAGACGGCGTCGAAGGCCGCGTTCAGCCCGACCGCGCCGAGCGCGACCGCAGTCGGCACCCAGTTCGTCTGCACGGCGTAGAAGGCGCGGTTCAGGATGAGCATCCAGCCGTTGAAGACGAGCCCGAGCGAGAACGCCTGGAGACACTGGGCCACGATCACGGTGTCCTCGTCGGTGAACTCCCCACGCTCGTAGACGAGGCGAACGATCGGTTGAGCGAGGACGATCGAGACGAGGCCGGCGGGGACGAGCAGGAAGGCGATCTGCCGGAGCCCACCGTCGAGCGCACGGCGCAGTCCGGGTGCGTCGTCGCGGGCGGCGAGCCGCGCGAGGGTCGGGAAGAGCACCGTCGTGACGGCGACCGCGAAGATCCCCTGCGGGAGCATGTACAGGCGGAAGGCCTTGTCGATCGCGGCCGGGGCGAGCTCCGGGTCGAGGAGTCGCGAGGCGAAGAGCGTGTCGACGAGGAAGTTGACGTTGATGAGCCCGATCGTGAGCGTCACCGGGAGCATGAGCACGAGCACCCGCTTCACCGCCGGGTCGCGCCAATCGAGCACCATCGTCAGGCGTCCGTCGAGCCGGCGGAGCCAGGGCACGGGCAGGAGGAGCTGAACGAGCGTCCCGAGCACGACCACCGCGGCGTAGAGGTAGAGCTCCGCGCTCTCGCCCGACATTCGTGGCACGCCGAGGAGGAGCCCGAGCACGATGACGAGGTTCCACGCCACCGGTGCGAGTGCGGGCAGGGCGAAGTGGTGGTACGTGTTGAGGATCCCGACGACGATCCCGGAGAGGCCGAGCAGGACGACGATCGGGAAGAGCACGCGCGAGAGCCCGACCGCGAGCTCGACGTCGCCGCCCGGGTTCCCGAACGGGCGCATGAGGAACGGGGCGAGGAGGATGAAGAGCGCGGTGACACCGCCGAGGACGAGGAGCGTCAGCCAGAAGAGCGTCGAGGCGACGCGCCAGGCACGCCGGCGCTCGCCGCGCTCGAGGAGCTCGCTGAAGACGGGGACGAACGCGCCCGAGAGCGCCGCGTCCGCGACGAGCGCGCGCACGAGGTTCGGGATCTGGATCGCGACCGTGAAGGCGTTGATCAGCCCCGAGACGCCGAAGAAGTAGGCGCTCACCATCTCCCGCACGAGGCCGAGCGCCCGCGAGACGGCGGTGGCCGCCGAGAAGACGGCGGTCGAGCGCGCGATCCGGCGCCGCTGGTCGGCAGGGGCCTGCTCCGGTGCGCCGTCCGGCAGCTCGGTCACGAGCGCGCGCGCCCTCGACGTCGGCGGTTCACGGACGCGATTCTCCCAGCGGGTCCTGCTACCATCGCCGCGCCCGCTCCGAGCGGGCGCTTCTCCGAGATGGCGAACATCAAGCAGCAGCAGAAGCGCGTTCGGATCCAGGCCCGGCAGCGGGCGGAGAACCTCCGCTACCGCTCGACGATCAAGACGCTGACCCGGAGGCTGCGGGAGGCTGTCGCCGACGGCGACGCCGAGCGGATCGCGAACGAGCACCGCCGGCTCGTGCAGCTCATCGACCGGGCGGCGGCACGCGGCGCGCTCCACCGCAACACAGCGGCACGGAAGAAGTCGAAGGCGGCCAAGCTCGCGGCGGGCGCGTCGTCCTGACGGCTACCCGCGGCGCGCCGGACGCGGACGGCGGGCGAGGTCGACGATCGCGCGCTGCACCTCGAGATCCGGCTGGAGCCTGCTCTGCCCCTTGAGCGCGCCGTCGAGCGTCGCGAGACGCACGATCGCGTCCTCGAGCTCCTCGGGCGAGTAGCCGTCGGCCTGCTCGAGCAGCTTCTTCGCGCGGTACGGGTTCAGCGAGAGCTCGTCCGCCGCCGCCTTCGGGCCGACGCCTCGCGCGGCCAACCGCTTCAGCGCCGCCAGGCGCGTCACGTGCGCCGCGATCACTCCCGCCTGACGAGGCGCCACGTCGCGGCGCGGCCGCGGATCACGCTCGAAGTTCGTCTCGCTGAGCGCAAGCGCTCGAGCGGCGTCCCGCGCGCCGACGGCGTCGGCGAGGACGTACAGCGGGTCGTCCCGGAGCGGTGCGACGAGCGCGAGCACCTCGTCCTCTCCGATCGCCTCGCCGGCCGCCCAGGTCGCGAGCTTGTCCACCTCGGCCGAGAGGGCGTGCACGTCGTCGCCGACGAGCTGGACGAGCGCGGCGCACGCGTCGTGCTCGGCGCGCGCACCCCGCAGGCGGAACTGCTCGCCGACCCAAGCGACGAGCCGCTTCGGGTCGACGTCGAACGCGAGGACCTGGCCGGCTCTCGCGCAGAGCTTCCAGAGGGCGCTCGTCGCTCGCACGTCCTCGGCGACGAGCGCGAGCACCGTCGCCGGGGCGGGATCGCGCAGGTAGCGCCCGAGCGCCTCGACGTCGGCGCTCTTCCAGCCCCCTTTGCGGCGACCATCGGTGTCGCGCCGCCCGTCCACGTCGGCGACGACGACGAGACGAGCGTCCCCGAACAAGCTGCCGGCGTTGCAGAGAGCCACGGCGCCCTCACCGGCGACCTCGACCGCGCTCACGACCTCGATGGCCTCGTCCGCGAAGTGCCGTCGCAGTCGCGCCAACGCACGCTCGACCTTGGGACGATCGCCGCCGGTCAGCAGGTACACGGGGCGGTCGGGGACCCTCTCGGAGCGCTGGTCGCCGGCCTCGGCCACGGGACAACCCTAGCCGCCCGCTCGGACCCGCAGCCGCCTCCCGTCGGACTCGACCACGATCCGACCGTCGAGGTCCGTGCGCAGCACGACGATTCCCGGCACGGTGGCGAGCGCAGCGAGCGTCTCCGGGCGGGGGTGCCCGTACGAGTTGCCGCGTCCGACCGAGACGACCGCGACCTCGGGTCGCAGCGAGCGGAGCTGACGCTCGAGCCCGGGATCCTCCGAGCCGTGGTGCGCGACCTTCAGCACCTCCACGTCCCCGACCCGGAGGGCGCCCGTCACCTCCGACTCCGCATCCGCGGGGAGGAAGAGATCGGTCTCGCCGAAGGAGACGACGAGGACGACTGCGTTCCGATTCGGATTCTCCGACGGAAGCCCGGCGTCGCGGGGCCAGAGCGCGCGCAGCACGAGCCCGCCGGCTCGGAGCTCCGTTCCGGCACGAAGCTCGCGGATCGGGACGCCACGAGCGCGCGCGGCAGCGAGCGCCTCCTCGCGCTCTGGCCCGGTTGCCGCGAGCATCGGGTCGAGCACGGTTGCCACGCGCAGCCGCCGGAGGACATCCGCCGCCCCGCCCACGTGATCGCGCTCCGGATGCGTGAGCACGAGCGCCGTCAGGGAGCGGACTCCCAAACGCAGGAGCTGACCTGCGACGTCGGCCTCTGGCGGCCCTTGGTCGACGAGGATGCGCGCCGTCGCCGTCTCGAGCAGCGCTGCATCGCCCTGGCCGACGTCGAGGAACGTCGCCCGCAGGCCGCTGGGCGGCGTCCAGCGGGGCTCCGTGTGGGTCGCGAGCGCCAGCGCGCCACCGACGAGAGCCGCCCCCGCGAGGAGCGCGGCGAGCCCCGAGCGCCTCCACCTCGCTCCCCGCGCCCACCCTGCGCAGACCCAGGCGACGACGACCGCTCCGACCAGGAGCGCAGCGGTGCGTCGCCCGACCTGCGCTCCGGGAAGCGCAGCGAACGCGGCCGCCACCAGGTCGAGCCAGGCCGCTCCCCAGCCGGCGAGCCATGCGAGCGCGGCGGCTGCGGACGGGGAGACGGGGTCGAGCGCGGCCGCGAGCAGCCCGAGGCCGAGCACGCACGGCATCGCAGCGAACGCGAGCGCGTTGGCAGGGACGGTATAGACCGGTGCCTGGTCGAAGTGAAAGAGGACGATCGGCGCCGTGATGAGCCCGCAGACGAACGAGACACCGAGGACATCCGCCGCCCACGCCGGGATCGGAAACCCCTCCGCGACACGCCGGAGCCGCGGAAGTCCGAGGAAGATGCCCGCGACGGCCGCGAACGAGAGCTGGAACCCCGGCTCGTAGGCGGTCGTCGGCGTCCAGGCCAGCAGCACGAGGGCGCCGAGCGCGAGGACGTGCCACCTGTCGCGCGGGCGCGCAGCGAGCCAGGCGAGCGACGCGAGCGCCCCCGCCACCCCCGCCCGCACGACAGAGGGCTGCCAGCCGACGGCGAGGACGTAGGCAGCGATCGCGAGGAGCGTCGCGACCTCCCGCCCGACACGCGGAAGGCGAAGGAGCCAGCCCACGCCGATGACGCCGCCCGCGATGAAGGCGACGTTCTGGCCCGAGACCGCGAGCAGGTGGTAGAGGCCCGAGGCGCGAAACGCCTCGCGCACCTCGCGCGGAAGCGCCTCGTCCTCCCCGAGGACGACCCCGAGAACGATCGCTCGCCGCGTCCCGTCCGTGCCCCGCGCGACGGCCCGCGCCACGCGGTCGCGCAGGCGATCGCCCACCCCGGCGAGACCGCCGCGACGCCCGGACTCCCGCCACGCGCTCGCGCGCAAGACGACGTGCGCTCCCTGGCGAGCGAGCCAGGCACGCTCGTCGAAGCCGTCCGTCCGCGGCCGCGGCGCCGCGATCCGAACCTCCGCGTCCAGGACTGCGCCACGCGGCGGCGAGCGGCCGACGGGGAGCGTGAGGAGCACGCGCTCGCTGAGCTCGACGCCTCGAAACCGCCTCACCTCAGCGAGGGCTCGGCTCCCCCGCTCCGATCGGCGAATGGGTCCTGTGACGACGACCTCCGCCGAGCCTGCGAGCCCGACGCGGTCGCGGAGGGCGCTCCGCTCGAGCGCCTCGACCCGGAGCGACCCCCACCAGAGCCCCACTGCACCGACCGCCAGGGCGAGCCCCAGCAGGCGACTCCGCCCGTCCGTCAGGGCGACCCCCGCGAGGCCGAGCCCGGCGAGGACCGCACACACCGACGAACCCGGAGCGACGACCGTCGCGGCGACGAGACCCGCGCAGGCGGACGCGACGACGAGCGTCGGCCAGTGGAGCTCGATGACCCTCGCGAGCGCATCGAGCTGTACTCCTCCCATCACCTCGGAGCGGGAGCGAGGAGCTCGACGGTCGTTCCTCACGGGGTCACCAGGGGGCGCAGCTGCTCGATCCTCGTCGGGCCGATCCCCGGCACGGCGTCGAGCTCCTCCACCGAGGCGAAGGGCCCGTGCTCGGCCCGGTAGTCGAGGATCTTCTGCGCGGTGATCGGCCCCACCCCGGGAAGCGCGTCGAGCTCCTCGGCCGTCGCGGACGACAAGCTGACCGGGCCGGACGGGCTCGAGCTCGGCCGCGAGCCGGCTCCGCCCAGGTCCGCCGCTCGGACCTCTGCGCGCGACGGGACGAGGACCTGCGTTCCGTCCACGAGCGGCGCGGCGAGGTTCAGCCCGGCGAGGTCGGCAGCCCGCGTCGCGCCGCCCGCACGAGCGACCGCGTCCGCGACGCGGGATCCGTCGGGAAGTCGGAAGAGCCCCGGGCGTCGCACCGCTCCGACCACGTGCACGACGAGCGCGGCGCGCCCGGAGGGCCCCTCGGCGACCGTCTGAAGCGGTGCTACGACCTCGGGCGCCGATGCGGCGCCGGTCGCCGCCAGGCGGCTTCCCGCGAGCGCGAGCGCGGCGAGGAGGAGGCCGACGAGGGCGAGGGCGCTCGCGCGCGAGATCGGGATCTCCGGCACGCCTCGAGCGTGCCCGTACTCCGTCTACCGGTGGGACACGACTTCGTGCCGGAAGCGCAACGGGCTGCTCAGACGACGAAGTTGACGAGCTTGTCGGGCACGACGACGACCCGGCGCGGCTCTCCCCCGTCGAGGTACGCCTGCACGCGCGCGGACGCGCGCGCCAGCGCGACGAGCTCGTCCTCGCTCGTCCCCGGGGCGACGTGGAGGCGATCGCGAATCCGCCCGTTCACTTGAACGACGACCTCGACCGTCTCCCGCTCGAGGAGCGCCGGGTCGGCGACGGGCCACGGCGTCTCCCACAGCCGCTCGTGCCCGAGCCTCGACCACAACTCCTCGGTCACGTGCGGGGCGTACGGCTGGAGCAGCGAGACGGCCGTCTCCGCGGCGAGGCGGGAGTCCGGGCCGGCGCGGTCGTGCGAGAGCTCGTTCACGAGCTCCATGACCGCGGCGATCGCGGTGTTGAAAGCGAAGCGACGCCCGATGTCGTCGGTCGCCTTCGCGATCGCCCAGTGCGCCTTGCGCGCGAGCGGCCCGCCGGCTGGCGGGCCCTGCGGCGCGCGCTCGGCCACCTCGTTCACGATCCGCCACAGCCGGCGCAAGAAGCGCTCCATCGCCTCGACGCTCGTCTCGGTCCACTCCATGTCCTCGTCGGCGGGGCCGAGGAAGAGGATGTTCAGTCGGCAGGCGTCGGCGCCGTAGCGCTCGACGAAGTCGTCCGGGCCGACGATGTTCCCGGCCCGCTTCGACATCTTCGACTTGCCGAGCGTGACCCAGCCGTTCGAGAAGAAGCGAGCGAACGGCTCGCGGAAGCCGACGAGCCCCATGTCGTTCAGCACCTTGACCCAGAAGCGGGCGTAGATCATGTGCATCGTCGCGTGGTCGACGCCCCCGATGTAGAGGTCGACTGGGTTCCAGTAGTCGACCGCCTCGCGATCGAACGGCGCGTGGTCGTTCCGCGCGTCGCAGTAGCGCAGGAAGTACCAGGAGGAGTCGACGAAGGTGTCCATCGTCTCCGTCTCGCGCTGCGCCGGGCCTCCGCAGGTCGGACAGGACACGTTCACCCACTCCTCGACCTGCGCAAGCGGCGGCCGACCCTTGGGCTTGTAGTCCTCGATCTCCGGGAGGACGACGGGGAGCTCGTCTTCGGGTACCGGCACGATGCCGCAGGCCCCGCAGTAGACGATCGGGATCGGGCACCCCCAGTAGCGCTGGCGCGAGAAGCCCCAGTCACGAAGCCGGTAGTTGACGGCGAAGCGGCCGCGGCCCTCGGCGGCGAGCTTCTCGACGATCCGTCGACCGCCCTCGGAGGCAGGTAGACCGTCGAACTCACCGGAGCCCACGAGCACCGCGTCCTCGCCGTGCTCGAGGTAGGCGGCACCCTCGTCCACCGCGCCTGCGCGCGGACGCACCACCTGCCGTACGGGGAGACCGAACGCGCGCGCGAAGTCGAAGTCGCGTTGGTCGTGCGCGGGCACGGCCATGATCGCGCCCGTCCCGTAGTCGGCGAGGACGTAGTCGGCGACGTAGACGGGCAGCCGCTCCCCGTTCACGGGGTTGACCGCGTGCAGGCCGGTGAAGACACCCGTCTTCTCGACTGCGGTCGCCCGCTCCTCGGTCTTCTTCGCCGCTGCGCGCTGCACGTACGTCTGCACCTCTTCGGAGTCGATCCGCCGTACGAGCTCGTGCTCGGGCGCGAGGACGAAGAAGGTGGCCCCGTAGAGCGTGTCCGGACGGGTGGTGAATACGGCGACGTCCTCGTTCCACTCCTCGATGCGGAAGAGGATCTCCGCCCCCTCCGAGCGCCCGATCCAGTTCCGCTGGCGCGCCTTGATCGACTCCGGCCAGTCGACGGTCTCGAGGTCGTCGAGCAGCGCCTGCGCGTAGTCGGTGATGCGGAAGAACCACTGCTCCATCACGCGGGAGACGACCTCCGCGCCACAGCGCTCGCAGCGCCCGTCGTGCACCTGCTCGTTCGCGAGGACCGTCTGGTCGACCGGGCACCACTTCACCGGCGCGCCCTTGCGGTACGCGAGCCCGCGCTCGTAGAAGCGCAGGAACTGCCACTGCTGCCAGCGGTAGTAGGAGGGCTCGTGGGTCGAGAGCTCACGCGACCAGTCGATGGCCCACCCGATCCGGCGCATCGAGCGGCGGATGTGCGCGATGTTGCGCTCCGTCGTCAGCCGCGGATGCGCGCCCTCCTTGATCGCGGCGTTCTCCGCCGGCAGCCCGAACGAGTCGAACCCCTGCGGGTGGAGCACGCGCATCCCGTTGCGACGCCGGAAGTGCGTGACGACGTCCCCGATCGTGTAGACGAGCATGTGCCCCATGTGGAGCGTCCCCGAGGGGTAGGGGAGCATCTCGAGGACGTACGACTTCGCGCTCCGCTCGCGCTCCTCAGGGCTCGGGTTCGGCACCTCGAACGCCCGTTCCTGGGCCCAGACCTCCTGCCACTTCGCCTCGATCGCCTGTGGGTCGTACCGCTCCATCGCCTCGCACTGTTCGACTGGGGGGACAAAAAAGCCTCTCGCGCGAGAGGCCCGGCGGAACCGTCGCGGCTCGCGCCGCGCTGCGGTTCCTACGCTACGGAAGAAGCCGCGTCATGCGATCGAAAGCGTAACAGGCAAGATCTCGCGATGCTCGACCTGTTCCCGCTCTCGGCTCGGATCGAGGGAGGTGAGCTCGTGCTCGGCGGCCTCGCAGCGAGCGAGCTCGCCGACCGCTTCGGGACGCCGCTCTACGTCTACTGCGAAGAGACCGTTCGCGAGCGGGCGCGGTCGCTTCGAGACGCGGTAGGGACGGACGGCAGGGTCTTCTACGGGACGAAGGCCTTCCCCAACGTCGCCGTCTTGCGGCTCCTCCGCGAGGACGGCCTCGGCGCGGACGTGGCCTCTGCCGGCGAGCTCGCCTTCGCCGTCGCGGCCGGGCTCGGCGGCGACGAGCTCGTCATCCACGGTAACAACAAGGACGAAGCCCTCCTCGGCGAGGCGGCCCGCCTGCGCGCGCCCATCGTGGTGGACGCCCCCGACGAGGTCGCCCTCGCCGCCGCAGCCGGGGTCGAGCGAGCTCTCGTGCGCGTGACCCTCGGGGTCGACGCGGACACGCACGAGGCGATCGTCACCGGCCACCACGGGTCGAAGTTCGGGCTGCCGCCCGACGAGGCGCTGCGGGCAGTTCGCGACGCGCTCGCGCGGGGGCTCGACGTCCTCGGCGTCCACGTGCACGTCGGCTCGCAGCTCCCCGACTTCACCGCCCAAGCGGAGACGATCCTACGACTCGCTGCGTTCGCGGCCTCCTGTCGCGACGAGCTCGGCTGGGAGGCGCGCGTCGCCGACCTCGGCGGCGGCTTCGGCATCCGCCACCACCCGGACGAGGACGTCCCCGACGCCGTCGCGCTCGCGGAGGTCGCAGCCTCGACGGCACGCGCGGCCTTCCGCGACCTCGGCCTGCCGCAGCCGGCGATCTGGCTCGAGCCTGGTCGCTGCCTCGTCGGCCGGGCGGGCGTGACGCTCTACCGCGTCGGCGCGGTGAAGCGCCTGCCGGAGCGCACATGGGTCGCGATCGACGGAGGCATGTCCGACAACCCGCGCCCGCAGCTCTACGGCGCCCGCTACACGGCCCTCTCGGCCGCCCGCGCCGACGAGCAACCCGACGAGCTCGCCAGCGTCGCGGGGATGCACTGCGAGTCCGGCGACGTCCTCATCGACGACGTCCGGCTGCCCTCCCCGCGCCGCGGCGACCTGCTCGCCGTCCCGGCGACCGGCGCGTACACGCTCGCGATGAGCTCGACCTACAACGGCGTTCCGCGCCCTGCCGCCGTGCTCGTGCGCGGCGGCGAGGCTCGTCTCGTCCGGTGTCGGGAGACGGTCGACGACCTCCTCCGCTCAGAGACGTGACGGATCGGGCGTTCACGTACTGCGACGAGCGCGGCGAGGAGGGCTTCTCCTGGCTCGTCGAGGAGCCGCTCACGCGCACGTCGCATGCCCTGGCAGCAGACGGACGGATCTGGCTCGTCGACCCCGTGGACTGGCCCGCAGCGATCGAGCGCGCGCTCGAGCTCGGGCGGCCGACGGCGATCCTCCAGCTCCTCGACCGCCACAACCGCGACTGCGCCGCGATCGCCGGACGCCTGGGCGTGCCGCACCTCGTGGCGCCCGACGAGGTCCCGGACAGCCCGTTCGAGTGTCTCGCGCTCGAGCGCCGCCGCCGTTGGCAGGAGACGGCCCTCTGGTGGCCGGAGCGACGGACGCTCGTCGTCGCCGAGGCGGTCGGCACGAACCGCTTCTTCACCGGCGGGAGGGCGCCGCTCGGCGTCCACCTGCTCCTGCGGCTGACCCCGCCCCGGGCGCTCGCCGACTACGAGCCCGAGCACCTGCTCGTCGGGCACGGCGAGGGACTGCACGGGCCGGAAGCCGCCGCCGCGCTCTCGCGCGCGCTCGCCGAGAGCCGGCGGCGGCTCCCAGGCCTCCTCCTGCGCCTGCCGCTCGCCTTCCGCTAGTCGAAGAGCGCGGGCTCGAGCGCGATCCCGATCGCGTCCCCGAGCTCGCGGGCCGCGACGAAGAGAATGAGCGCGGCTCCGGCGAGCGCGAGGTCTTTCTGGAACTGCACCTGCTCGAGCATCCGCCGCTCGGCGTCGTCGACCTTCCAGAAGGCGTGCATGAGGAGCATCGTGGGGACGAGGAAGACGACGAGCGCGAGCGCTGCCAGGTCCATCCACAGCCCGACGACGATCATGAGCCCTGCGACGAGGATGAGGACGCCCGTCAGGGGAACGGCGGCCTCGGGCGCGGGAACGCCGTTCGCCCGCGCGTACTCGACGGCCATCCGGCGGCCACCGAGGAGGTGGAAGAAGAGGCCGGAGGCGATGAAGATGAGCGCGAACGCGATCCGGCCGACGAGGAAGACCCAGTCCATCAGCTCCTCCTTTCGTTGACTGCGCAAGGAGTTTAACGGCGCAGGGGGCTCCGCTGCCAGCCGCTCGGCGTCGCGGAGGCTCGCTCGGGCTAGCTCGGGAGGCTCGCGGCGAGGCCCGGACGGACGAGTCGCGGCGGGGCCACAAGGCCCGCGTCCTTGACGGGCAGGCTCACCGGCTCGGCGAGCGGCGGCGCGCCGAACGAGGCTCTCACGCGCTCCTCCGGCGGCTCGCCGTACAGCGTCGTGCGCTGACGCGGCACCCGGCCGGCAGAGCGGATGAGGCCCTCCATCGCTTCCGGCGAGAGCTCCTGCCCGAAGGCGGCGCCGGCGGAGCGCGAGATCGACTCGTTCATGAGCGTCCCGCCGAGATCGTTGACGCCCACTGCGAGCGCCTCGCGAACGCCCTCGGGCCCGAGCTTCACCCAGGAGGCCTGCACGTTCTGGATCCAGGGATGGAGCGCGAGCCGGCCGACGGCGTGGACGAGGAGCGTCTCGCGGAAGGTGGGGCCGCGGCGCGCGCGTCCCTGGAGGTACATGGGCGCCTCCATGGGCACGAAGGGCAGAGGCACGAACTCGGTGAAGCCGCCCGTGCGGCGCGCGAGCTCCCGAGCGCGCAGGAGGTGGCGCGCCCAGCTCCGCGGGGTGTCCGCGTGTCCGAACATGAGCGTCACGTTCGAGCGGAGACCCACGCGGTGGGCGGCGTCGTGGACGGCGAGCCACTGCTCCGTCGTCACCTTGTCCGGGCAGATGATCCGCCGCACGTCGTCGTCGAGGACTTCGGCCGCGGTGCCGGGAAGCGAGCCGAGCCCGAGGTCGCGCAGTCGGCTCAGGTACTCCTCGAGCCCGAGCCCGAGCGTCGCCGCTCCCTGCCAGATCTCGAGCGCAGAGAACGCGTGCACGTGGATCCCGGGCGCGGCCTCCTTTACCGCTCGTACGACGTCGGCGTAGTAGTCGCCCGTGAAGGCCGGGTGGATCCCGCCCTGGAGGCAGACCTCGGTCGCGCCTCGCTCCCACGCCTCCTGCGCCCGGCGGCCGATCTCCTCGAGCGGGACGAGGTAGGGGGAGCCGCGCAGGCTCGCAGCGAGCTTCCCCTTCGAGAAGGCGCAGAAGCCGCAGCGGAAGTAGCAGACGTTCGTGTACTGGATGTTCCGGGTGACCACGTACGTCACCTCGTCGCCGCAGGTCTCGCGTCGGAGGCGATCGGCGGCGGCGAAGACGCGCTGCGCCTCCCCGCCTCGTGCCTCGAGGAGCCGCGTGACCTCGTCCTCCCCGAGCTCGTCGCCGGAGAGGTGGAGCGGCGCCGCGTCGCGCCGCACGAGGAACGGAACCGCGCCAGGCTCCCCCGGCGCCCAGGCGTCGTCGCGCGCCAGTCCGCTCGCGTCGGATGCGCGGCGGACCGAGGGCGCGACGGCCGGGTCGACCCAGCGCTCGAGGTCGGCGACGAACTCGGGGTAGAGCGCGAGCCGAGGCGCGAGCTCGAGGCCGCGGCTCCGGGTCGCCTCCGCGAGCCGCGCGACCTCGGGCCAGGGCGCCTCCGGGTTCACGTGGTCGATCGTGACGGGCGAGACACCGCCCCAGTCGTCGATGCCGGCGTCGAGGAGGCGCGGGAAGTCGTCGTAGGCGAGGTTCGGTGGCGCTTGCACGTGCCAGTCGGGCCCGAGGAGGATGCGCGCGACGGCGATCGTCCACAGGTGCTCCTCGAGCGGCGGCTCGGGGTGCGACGCCATGCGCGTCCCGGGCTTCGCGCGGAAGTTCTGGACGATGACCTCCTGTACGTGCCCGTGCTCCTCGCCGAGCGCCCGGAGCGCGAGCAGCGCGTCGATCCGCTCCTCGCGCGTCTCCCCGATGCCGATCAGGATCCCGCTCGTGAAGGGGATCGCGAGCTCGCCCGCGAGTCGGATCGTCTCGAGACGGCGTGCCGGAACCTTGTCCGGCGAGGCCCAGTGCGGGCCGCCGCGCTCGCCGAGCCGGTCAGCGGTCGTCTCGAGCATGATCCCCATCGAGGCCGAGACGGGGCGCAGCAGCTCGAGCTCCTCGCGCGTCAGCACGCCCGGATTCAGATGAGGCAACAGGCCCGTCTCCTCGAGCACGAGCTTCGCGCAGCGGGCGAGGTACTCGAGCGTCGTCTCGCAGCCGAGCGCGCGCAGCTCGCGCCTCGCCAGCGCGTAGCGGAGCTCGGGCTTGTCCCCGAGGGTGAAGAGCGCCTCGCGGCAGCCCGCAGCCGCGCCCGCGCGCGCGATCGCGAGCACCTCCTCCTCCGTCAGGTACGCGCGCTCTCCCCTGCGCGGCGGGCGGGCGAACGTGCAGTAGCCGCACACGTCGCGGCAGAGCGTCGTGAGCGGGATGAAGACCTTGGGCGAGTACGTGACGAGACGGCCGCGCCGCAACCGGCGCGCCTCGGCGAGGAGGTCGTCGAGCGGAGCGACGAGGAGGTCGTCGAGCGGAGGCACGACGCGTATCGTCGCACGCGCGCCTGCTGCGGCGACCGTCAGCGGCGTCGGGCGAGGAACGCTCCGACGCGGCGGAAGAGCCCGCTCACGCCGTTCGGGATCAGGAACATGAGGAGGATGAGGACGACCCCGTAGACGATCGCGGGGCCGCCCGGCTTCGTGGTCTCCTCGATGACTCGGTCCGGCAGGATCGACCCGAGGTCCTCCCCCTGCGCCCACAGCGGCAGGAAGTAGACGAAGATCGCGCCGAAGACGAGCCCGGAGAGCCCACCGAGACCGCCGACCACGATGCCGATGAGGAGGAAGATCGAGAGCGCGATGGGGAACGTGTCCGGGTTGACGAAGGTGTTCGCGATCGCGAAGAGCCCTCCCGCGAGTCCCGCGTAGGCCGCGCTCACCCCGAAGGCGAGCGTCTTGTAGCGCGCGAGGCTGACTCCGGAGGAGACGGCGGCCGTCTCGCTGTCCCGCACCGCCCGCAGCGCCCTCCCCGTGCGTCCGCGCACGATCAGCCAGGCCACGACGAAGGCGGGCAGCGCGACCGACCAGGAGAGGGCGTAGAGCCAGTCGTTGTAGCTGAGCGTGAAGCCGAGGATCTCGACCCGCTGCGCGCTCGAGCCCGTGAGCTGCTCCGTGCCGAACAGGTTGATCCCTTGACCACCACCCGAGAACTCGGCGAATCGCTTCACCGCCGACGGGAAGGCAACGGCGATGGCGAAGGTCGCGAGCGCGAGGTAGAGGCCGGAGAGGCGCAGCGCCGGGAGCCCGAAGAGGAGCCCCACGAGCCCCGCTACGAGCGCTGCGAACGGGAGCGTCCAGACGTCCCGCATCCCACCCGCGATCGGCCCGCCGAACTGCTCGTTTCCGACCATGAGGATGGCCGTCGTGTAGCCGCCGATGGCCATGAAGGCGCCGTGCCCGAGCGAGATCTGCCCTGTGTAGCCCGTGAGGATGTTCAGGCCGAGGAGGGCGATCAAGTAGATGCCGACGTACGCGTACTGCTGCGCCTTGAAGTCGGAGACGAGCGTCGGTAGCACGACAACGACGACAACGAGAGCGCCGAAGGCGACGAAGCCGACGATCCGCTGCGCGCGAGGGCTCATCCGCTCACACCCGCTTCACGTGGGCGTGCCCGAAGAGGCCGGAGGGCCGCACGAGCAGGACGACGAGGATGATCAGGAGCGCGATCGGGAGGCGCAGCTCCTCGGAGAACCAGTCGAACGCGCGGTACTGGCTGAAGAACGTGAGCATGTTCAGCATGAGCCCGAGCAGGAGCCCGCCGACGACCGCGCCCGCCGGCGAGTCGATACCGCCGAGGACCGCCGCCGCGAACGCGTAGATGAGGACTGCGACCATCATGTTCGGGTCGAGCCCCACGATGGGCGCGGTCAGCACCCCGGCGACCGCGCCGAGCGTGGCCGCGAGCCCCCAGCCGAGCGCGAGCATCCAGGTCACGCGGACGCCGACGAGACGGGCCTCCTCCGGGTTGACCGCCGTGGCGCGAAGCGCGAGACCCACCTTCGTGAACTGGAAGAAGAGCCAGAGCAGGACGACGATCCCGAGCGCGACGGCGATCGTCCCGATGTCGTGCTCGGAGACGGCGACGTCGCCGATCGTGACGATGTCGGTGCCGAAGGGGCTCTGGAGCTGCTGCGGCTCACCCGACCACTGCCAGATGATGAAGCCGTTGATCGCGATCAGGAGCCCGATCGTGACGATCACGATGCGCAGGACGCTCCCGCGCTCGACGGGCCGGATGACGACTCGGTGGATCCCGACGCCGCCGACGAACGAGAGAACGAGCGTCGCGACGAGCGCGGGCCAGTACGACCAACCGTGGCTCGTGACGAGCGCCCAGCAGATGTACGCGGAGAAGGTCGCCATCTCCCCCTGCGCGAAGTTGATGACGCCCGTCGAGCGGTGGATGATGACGAGCGCGAGCGCGAGGAGCGCGTAGACGCCCCCCGAGGCGAGCCCCGAGACGACCTGCTGGGCGAAGTAGGCGGTGTCGAAGGCGCCGAGCATCAGTACCCCAGGTAGCTCCTGCGGACGGCCTCGTTGGCGCGCAGCTCGCTGCTCGGCCCGGAGAGCGCGACGCGCCCCACCTCGAGCACGTACGCGCGCGAGGAGACGGAGAGCGCGATCCGCGCGTCCTGCTCGACGACGAGCACAGTGAGCCCTTCCTTCTCGTTCAGCTCGCGCACGGTGCGGAAGAACTCCCGGACGACCATGGGTGCGAGACCGAGGGACGGCTCGTCGAGGAGCAGGAGCCGCGGCCTGCTCATGAGCGCGCGCCCGAGCGCGAGCATCTGCTGCTCGCCGCCCGAGAGCGTCCCGGCACGCTGGCCGCCCCGCTCGGCCATCCACGGGAAGTACGAGGCGATCCGCTCGAGGTCGCGCTTCACCTCGCGGTCCCTGCGCGTGTACGCGCCGAGCTTGAGGTTCTCGGTCACGGTCAGGTCGACGAAGGTGCCGCGCCCTTCCGGGACGTGGGCTATGCCGGCGCGTGCAGCCGCCTCCGGTCCGCCTCTGAGCGGCTTCCCGTCGAGCTCGATGGTGCCGCTCCGGCTTACCGTTCCGGAGATCGCGCGCAGCGTCGTCGTCTTCCCGGCCCCGTTCGCGCCGAGCACGGCCACGATCTCGCCCTCGGAGACGGTGAGAGAGACCTCGCGAAGCGCCTGCACCGGCCCGTAGTGGGCTGCGACGCGGTCGAGCTCGAGGAGCGTCACGGCGCCCCGCCCTCCTCGGCCGGGCTCGCTTCGGCATCGTCCGACGGCGGCTCGTCCTCGTCTGGATCCGAGCTCCCCAGGTAGGCCTCGATCACCGCCGGGTCGGCCTGCACCTCGGCCGGCGTGCCGTCCGCGATCTTACGTCCGAAGCTGAGGACGTTCACGTGGTCCGAGATGCTCATGACGAGCCCCATGTGATGCTCGACGAGCAGCACGGTGAGCTCGAAGTCGTCGCGGATCTTCCGGATGAACGATCCGAGCTCGCCGACCTCCTCGTGATTGAGCCCACCGGCGGGCTCGTCGAGCAGGAGTAGGCGTGGCCGCGCGGCGAGGGCACGGGCGAGTTCGACGCGCTTCTGCGTTCCGTACGGGAGCGCGGCTGCCGGGAAGTCGGCAAGCCGACGGAGCCCGACGAAGTCGAGAATCTCGAGCGCTTCTCGCACTCCGGCCCGCCTCCCGCGCGAGTGAGCCCCGACGAGCACGTTCTCGAGAACGGTCATCGTGCGGAAGAGCTGCAGGTTCTGGAAGGTTCGCGCGATCCCCCTGCGCACGATCGTGTGCGGAGCGGCCTTGAGGATCGAGTTGCCGTCGAGCAGAACCTCGCCCGAATCGGGTCGGTACAGGCGCGTGATGACGTTGAACGCGGTCGTCTTGCCGGCGCCGTTCGGCCCGATGAGGCCCGAGACGTGCCCCTCTTCGACCTCGAACGACACGCCGTCGAGAGCGACGATGCCGCCGAAGCGCAGCGTGACGTCCCGAACCTCGAGGAGCGCCATGGACGTACAACCCTACTGCGGCAACAGCGTCCCTGGCAACGCTGCAGAGACCCCGCAGGTGTCAGACACCGACCACATCGGAGACGAGACCTACGAGCGCGATCCTGGCGCGATCGGCCGAGTTCCCGAGATACGAGAGCAGTCGGGCGACGTCGAGGAAACGCGGCGCTTGCTCGAGCCCGATCGAGGCGCGGTAGCTGCTCCAGCGCCATTGCTCTGGGGCCGCGCAGAGCCCCTCCTCGACGGGGTTCCTAATCACATAGCGAACCGCCCAGAGCAGCTGTGAAGTGGACTTCTGCTCGACCGCACCGAAACGGTTCTTGAAGAGGTGGGCATCTCGGCCGTGCCGACGATTGAACCGCAGTGAGTAGCGTCCGTTCAACGCCTTCATGGCGCTCGAGAGCTGCCCGTCGTCGGTTTGCACTACGAGGTGGTAGTGGTTGCCCATGAGGCAGTAGGCAAGACATCGGAGCCCCGACCGAGAAACCACGCCGTCGAGGCAGATCAGGAAGTCCGTGCGATCGCCCTCGTGCAGAAAGATCGGTTGTTGGCTGGATCCCCTCGAGTAGACGTGGTACACGCCACCTGGCACGAAGGTTCGCGGAGGTCGGGCCACGTCACGAACCGTACGGCGAGCCGATCCGCCGGGCACTCGCCGTGGAGACATCGGCGCGGACTTGGCACACTCGCTTAACACGGGGTGTCAGACACCTGCGAGCGAAGAGGGGTTAGCATCGTCGCGATGGATCTGCGCGACACGCCCGAGGAGGCGGCATTCCGCGCCGAGCTCCGCGCCTGGATCGAGACGAACCTCCCCGACGAGCTGCGCGGTCACCGCGGCGGCGCGATGCGTTTCGAAGGGCCAGAGCTCCGAGCTTGGAGCAAGGCGCTCTACGAGGCGGGCTACGCGGGCCTGACCTGGCCGAAGGAGTACGGCGGCGGAGGGGCCCCCTACACCCACCAAGCGATCTTCCTCGAGGAGATGGCACGCGCCGAGGCACCGCCGCACATCGGCGTGATCGGAATCGGAATGGCCGGGCCGACGATCATGGCTCACGGAACGGAGGAGCAAAAGGCTCGCTACCTCGCACCCATCCTCTCCGCCGACGAGATCTGGTGCCAGGGCTTCTCCGAGCCGGGGGCCGGCTCCGACCTCGCGGGCGTCCGGACGAGCGCGCGGCTCGAGGACGGCCACTTCGTGGTTGATGGGCAGAAGGTGTGGTCGTCGTTCGCGCACATCGCAGACTTCTGCATCCTCCTCACCCGCAGCGACCCGGAGTCGACGAGGCACGCGGGGCTCACCTACCTCATCGTCGACATGCACTCCCCGGGCGTCGAGGTGCGGCCACTCCGCCAGATGACGGGCGAGTCGGAGTTCAACGAGATCTTCTTCAACAGCGTCCGCGTTCCCGTCGAGAACCTCCTCGGCGAGGTCGGAGGAGGCTGGCAGGTCGCGATGACGACGCTCCTGCACGAACGGGGCACGCTCGGCTTCGCGCTCCAGGCAGCGCTCGAGGTGCAGGTGCGCAAGCTCGTCGCCCTCGCCCGCGACCGCGGTGCGGATCCGCTTCAACGGGACCGGATCGCACGCGAATGGATCGAGATGCAGGCGCTCCGGTACACGAACTACCGCTCGCTCTCGCAGCTCATGAAGACCGGCCTCCCCGGGCCCGAAGGGTCGATCTCGAAGCTCGTCTGGTCGGAGGCGAACCAGCGCGTGACGAAGCTCGCACTCGAGATCCTCGGGCCTGACGCGGCCCTCGCGGAGGAGAACGCGCCCTACGGTGGCTACTGGCAGTACCAGCAGCTCCGTAGTCGCGGCAACACGATCGAGGCAGGGACCTCGGAGGTGCTCCGCAACATCATCGCCGAGCGCGTGCTCGGCCTCCCCAAGTCCCGGTAGGAGAGATGGACTTCACCTTCACCCCCGAGCAGGACGCGCTCCGCAAGCAGGCACGTGACTTCCTCGAGGCGAACCCCGAGCCCAGCTTCGCCGAGCTCGCCGAGCTCGGGTGGACGGGCGTCTCGATAGCCGAGGAGGCAGGCGGAGTCGGTGCCGGCTTCGTCGAAGAGGCCGTCCTCTACGAGGAGCTCGGGCGTGCGCTCTACCACGGCCCCTTCTTCTCGACGTTCGCGCTCGCGCTGCCTGCGCTGCCCGACGACCTGCGGGCGGAGGTCGCAGCGGGGACGACGAGCTGGACACTCGCCCTCGGGCCACTGGTGCCCGACCTCGACACCGCTGATCGCATCGCGACCGTCGGCGGAGATGGGATCTACGAGCTCGAGGGTGCCGAGCGCGAGGTTCTGACGACCACCGACGAGACTCGGCCGCTCGGCGTCGTACGAGGCGGCACCGTCGGGCGCCGACTCGCTGACTCGACCGTGCTTGAGGAGATCGCCACCCGGAGCAACGCCGCACTCGCGGTCGAAGCCTGTGGCGTCGCCAGACGAGCCCTCGAGCTCGCGATCGAATATGCCGCGAGCCGCGAGCAGTTCGGGAAGAAGATCGGGGTCTACCAGGCGGTCGCGCACCCGCTCGCCGACGCGTACACGCAGCTCGAGCTCGCCCGCTCGCTCGCACTGTGGGCGGCCTGGTGCGTCGCCGAGGGCGACGAGCGGGCGCGGATCGCAGCCGCTGCTGCAAGAGCGCACGCGACAGAGGCAGCGGTACGGGTGTGCGAGACGTCAATCCAGGTGCACGGCGGGATCGGCTTCACATGGGAGCACGTGCTCCATCGGCTGTACAAGCGCGCGCTCTGGATCCAGAGCTTCGGACCCTCGACCACCCGGCTCAGAGCCGAGATCGCGGCCGCGCTGCTCGAAGGGGGTCAGGTCTTCCACGTTCCGGATCTGCGTCCGGAACATGGAAGACCTGACCCCGCGCTCGCACCAACCACCCAAGGAGGCTGACGTGGACGGCCTGATGATGGACTACCAGCTCAACGTGCCTGCCATCCTCAAGCGCGCCGACGAGCTGTACGGGGACAACGAGATCGCGAGCCGCCTCCCCGACAAGAGCTGGCACACCTACACGTACGCGGACTTCGTCTCCCGCACGAAGAGGCTCGTCGTCGCGCTGCGCAAGCTCGGGCTCGAGGACGGCGATCGCGTCGGGACGTTCATGTGGAACCACTCGCAGCACCTCGAGGTCTACATCGGAGCACCGGTGGGTGGCTTCGTGACGCACACGCTGAATCTCCGTCTCCACCCCGACGACAACGTCTACATCGCGACCCACGGCGGTGACCGCGTGCTCCTCGTCGACAAGACGCTGTGGCCGCTCGCGGCGCAGTTCATTCCACGCTGCAACTTCGAACACGTCATCGCCGTCGGCGCCGGGGATGCCCCGGAGGGAACGATCGACTACGAGGAGCTCCTGGCCGACGCGAACGAGTCCGACTTCGCGTACCGCGACCTCCCCGAACGTACCGCTGCAGCGATGTGCTACACGAGCGGAACGACCGGGCGACCGAAGGGCGTTCTCTACTCCCACCGCGCCATCGCCATTCACGCGCTCACGGTGAACGCGTGCCTCGGGATTCACGCGGGAGACGTGTCGCTGCCCGTCGTCCCGATGTTCCACGCGAACGCGTGGTGCTTCCCGTTCGCATCGACGATGGTCGGCAGCAAGCAGGTCTTCCCCGGCCCGCACATGGATCCCGAGACGCTGCTCGACGGGCTCGAGTCGCAGCGGGTCACGATCACCGCAGGTGTCCCCACGATCTGGATGGGGATCCTGCAGGCGCTCGACGCGAACCCGGGTCGCTGGGATCTCTCCTCGATCCGGATGATGACGGTCGGTGGCGCCGCTCCTCCGCGCGCCATGATCGAAGCCTTCGGCGAGCGGCACGGCCTCCACGTCGTCCACGGATGGGGGATGACGGAGATGAGCCCAGTCGGCACGCTCTCCGGCGCGCCCGGGCAGGAGATCGGCCTCTCGAAGGAGGAGGCGTACGCCCGGCGCGCGCTGCAGGGATTGCCGATCCCCTTCGTCGAGATCCGCGCCCGGGGCCCCGAGGGCCTCGTCCCCTGGGACGGCCAGTCGATGGGTGAGCTCGAAGTCCGTGGCCCGTCGATCGCGTCGGCCTACTACGCGTCCGACGAAGCAGCCGACCGTTGGACCGACGACGGCTGGTTCAAGACCGGCGACATCGTCACGATCCACCCCGACGGCTTCGTCGAGGTGCAGGATCGAGCGAAAGACCTCGTCAAGTCGGGCGGCGAGTGGATCTCCACCGTGGCGCTCGAGAACGCGCTCATGGGGCACCCGGCAGTAGCAGAGGCGGCAGTCATCGCCGTCCCGGACGAGCGCTGGTCCGAGCGCCCGCTCGCGGTGGTCGTGCTCAAGGAGGGCGCACAGGTGTCGCCCGAGGAGCTCCGAGAGTTCCTGGCGCCGAACTTCGCGAAGTGGTGGTTGCCCGACCGGTTCGAGTTCGTCGACGAGATCCCGAAGACCGCGGTCGGGAAGTTCCGGAAGACGGCGCTGCGCGAGCAGTTCGCCCAGCAACCCGCGGAGAGGGCGTAGTGGCCTTCATCTCGACGGAGCGTGACGGCGCGGTCGCGATCGTCACAATCGACCACCCGCCGGTCAACGCGCTCTCAGCCGCCCTCCTCGACGAGCTCGAGACGGAGCTCGACGCCCTCGACGTCGACGACGAGGTGCGCGCGATCGTGCTCCGAGGCGCGGGCGACAAGGCCTTCGTCGCCGGCGCCGACATCTCGGAGTTCCCCTCGCTCCGCGAGGCGGCGCGTGAGGCCCAGGAGCAGGGGTCGGCGCGCGGGATCCAGAGGCTCGGAGCCCGTATGGACGCCGCGCGGACGCCGTTCATCGCCGCCATCCACGGCTTCTGCCTGGGCGGCGGCCTCGAGCTCGCGATGTGCTGCGACATCCGCATCTGCTCGGACGATGCTCAGCTCGGACAACCGGAGATCAAGCTCGGCCTCATCCCCGGCGGAGGCGGCACGCAGCGGCTGCCACGGCTCGTCGGGATCGGACGCGCCCTGCTCCTCAACCTCACGGGCGACTTCATCGATGCCGAGACGGCGTACGACTGGGGGCTCGTGGAGAAGGTCGTTCCGAGGGGAGAGCTCCTCGACGCCGCGCTCGGCATCGCGCGCACGATCACGGAGCGCTCGCCGTTCGCGGTGGCGGTCCTGCGGGAGCTCGCGCGAACGACGCGCGATCTGCCACTCGAAGAGGGCCTCCGTCGCGAAGCGGACGGCTTTCGCCGCTGCCTCGAGTCGGAGGACGGCGCCGAGGGCGTGGCGGCGTTCCTCGAGAAGCGGGCTCCGCGGTTCACCGGCCGGTGACCTGCGCGGCGCACACCTCGCTCCTCCGACCTCGTGGCTCAGAGCCACGAGGTCGCGTGGCTCGGCTCGTGATGACCCTCGCTGCACCGATGGAGCGGTGAGAGCGGCCGTGCTCGAGGGCGTCGGTGGGCCCGAGCAGCTCGCCGTCCGTGACGTTCCCGAGCCCGTCTCCGAGGAGGGCGCCGCGATCGTGGCCGTCCGGGCGTGCGGGATCAACTTCGCCGATGTGCTGATCCGCCGCGGCCTCTACCCACAGATGCCGGAGCTCCCCACGATCCTCGGCTCGGAGATCGCAGGCGACGCTGACGGCGAACGCGTCCTCGGCTTCGTCCTCTCGGGCGGCGGCGGCTATGCGGAGCGAGTTGCCGTCGACCGGCGTTGGCTCTTCCCGCTCCCGGCGAACGCGAGCTACGTCGAGGGCGCCGCCTTCCCTATGGCCTTCCTCACCGCCTGGATCCCGCTCACCGAGCTCGTGCGCATCGCGTTCGGCAAGCGGGTGCTCGTCACCGCCGCGGCAGGCGCCGTCGGCACCGCCGCCGTGCAGGTCGTCCGGGCACTGGGGGGCGTCCCGATCGCTGCCGTCGGGAGCCCCGAGAAGCGCGACCTGCCGCGCTCGCTCGGCGCCGCCGAAGCGGTGACGTACGACGAGCTCGCCGAGCTCGCGCAGGTCGACGTCGCCTTCGATCTCGTCGGCGGCGACGTCTTCCGGACCTGTCTCTCGCTCCTGAAGCCTCTGGGGACGGCGATCGCCGTCGGCTACGCGGGCGGGCCCTGGCAGGACGTGAGCCCGACCTGGCTCGTGGGGCGGAACATCGGGGTGCACGGGTTCTACCTCGGTCGGCTCGCCGGTCGCGATCCCGAGCTCGTGCGCAGAGCCGTGGGCGACGTGATCCGCCTCTGGGAAGGCGGCGCCGTGCGCCCGGTCGTCGGAGCCGAGTACTCGCTCGAGGACGCAGCCGAAGCGCACCGCCTGATCGAAGAGCGGCGCTCGACCGGGAAGGTGGTGCTCGTCCCATGAGAGCGCTCGTCACAGGCTCGGAGGGCGGAATCGGACGCGCGCTCGCGGCCCGCCTCGAGAAGGAGGGCTTCGAGGTCGAGCGGCTCGATCTCGTCACGGGCTTCGACGTCGCCGACCCGGCCGCCTGGGAACGGGTTGGGCCGGTCGACCTCGCGTGCCTGAACGCCGGCGTCCTCACGGGCTCCGGCGATCTCGGCGAGCTCACAGACGAGCAGTACCGTCGTGCGGTCGCGGTGAACGTCGACGGCGTCGTCTTCGGCACGCGCAGGCTCGCGCGTGTCATGCCGCCGGGGAGTGCAGTCGTCGTGACGGCATCGTTGGCCGGGCTGACGGCCATCCCGGACGACGCGATCTACGGGCTCACGAAGCATGCCGTCGTCGGATTCGTCCGCTCCGTCGCGCCCTCGCTCGCCGCCCGGGGCATCCGCATCCAGGCGCTGTGCCCCGGCTGGGCCGATACGGGCCTGATGACGGACGAGTTCAAGAACAGCCTCGCGGAGCGTGGCTTTCGTCTGCTCCGCCCCGAGGACGTGGCGGAGGGCATGTGGGCCGCCTACCGGAGCGACGGGACCGGCGAGGCATGGATCGTGCAGCCGGGACGCGAGCCGTTGCGCTACGAGTTCAAGGGCGTCCCGGGGCCGCGCTGAGCATGGCCGAGCGAGGCGGCCTCGTGATCCGGGCATGCGTCTCACCCGTATCTCCACCGTGAGGATCGCATGATCGAGTCGATCTGGGGACTTCTCCTCATCGGGCTCGCGCTCTCCACGGTCGTGATGGCGCTCCTCTGGGCGCTCGCCGTGCGAATCGGCGACGCGAGCCACGTGGACGTCGCGTGGGCGATGCTCATCGCCTGCTGCGCGATCGCGTACGCGCTTCTCAGCGACGGCAGCGTCGCGATGCGGGTGCTCGCTGCGCTGCTCTCCTCGATCTGGGGGTTCCGCCTCGGCTTCTACCTCCTCTTCAATCGTGTGCTCGGCAAAGAGGAAGACGGGCGCTACCGGGAGCTCCGGCGGAAATGGGGCGCGAACGCGACCCGGAACTTCTTCTGGTTCTTCCAGTTCCAGGCGCTCTTCGTCGTCTTCTTCTCGCTCCCGTTTGCGCTCATGGCCCAGAACGGCGACGAGAGCCTCTCCTGGCTCGTCTGGCTCGGGATCGCTGTCTGGGCGATCGGTAACGTGGGCACGATCGCGGCCGATCGACAGCTCGCGCAGTGGCGCGCCGATCCTCGTAACAAGGGCAAGACGGCACGCGCGGGCCTCTGGTCCTGGTCGCGGCACCCGAACTACTTCTTCGAGTTCGTCACCTGGTGCGGAACCGCGCTCGTCGCAACAGCTGCGCCTTGGGGATGGATCGCGTGGATGGTCCCGGCCGGGCTCCTCTACCTCCTCTTCAAGGTGACGGGGATCCCCGCAACGGAGGCCCAGGCGCTTCGCAGCCGCGAGGACTACGCCGAGTACCAGCGCACGACGAGCGTCTTCATCCCCCTGCCGCCGAAGAAGCGCGCGCCGTAGACGCAAGGCACGGGAGAGGGCGGGGCAGGCCTCGGCCGTACGCATGCCTCCGCGCAACAGCGGGGGTCAGGTCCGCTTCGTTGCGCGCCCGCTCGGTGCTTCGCGTGCAACACGAGAGACCTGACCCCGGTGTTGCGCGGTCGAGGGCGAGCCAAGCCTCGCCCCTACTGGGAGAAGCGGTACGGCTCGCCTGCGGAGAACGACTTCAGGATCCGCCGAGCGACGACCATGCGGTGCACCTCGTCGGGTCCGTCGTAGATCCGCGCTCCGCGCGCCATCGCGTACATCGCGCCGAGCGGCGTGAGATCGGTGAGCCCTCTCGCGCCATGGGTCTGCACGGCACGGTCGATCACGTCGTGGAGGACGCGCGCGGCGTAGAACTTGATGAGCGAGACCTCGACCCGCGCCTCGTCGCCTTGGTCGATCTTGTGCGCAGCGTCGAGCGTCAGGAGGCGGCAGGCCTGGATCTCGGCCGCCGAGTCCGCGATCCAGTTCTGGACCGTCTGCTTCTCCGCGAGCGGCCCGCCGAACGCCTCGCGCTCGAGCGCGTAGGAGCACATGAGCTCGAACGCGCGCTGCATCTGCCCGAGCCAGCGCATGACGTGGTGGATGCGTCCCGGCCCGAGGCGCTTTTGCGCGATCCGGAAGCCGTCGCCGACCTCGCCGAGAGTGTTGGAGACGGGGACGCGGACACCCGTGTAGCGCACCTCGCAGTGCGTCGTCCAGCCCCGCCCACGGTGGCCGAGCGTCGGCACGGCGCGGACGATCTCCACACCCGGCGTGTCGGCGGGGACGATGATCTGGCTCGCACGCCGGTGTGGCTCGGCCTCGGGGTCGGTCACCGCCATGACGATCCCGAACGCGGCCCCCTCGGCGCCCGAGGAGAACCACTTGTGCCCGTCGATCACCCACTCGTCGCCCTCGCGCACCGCGCGCGTGCGGAGGGTCGTCGGATCGGAGCCCGCGACCTCCGGCTCGGTCATCGAGAAGAACGAGCGCGCGGTGCCCTCGACGAGCGGACGTAAGAAGCGCTCCCTCTGCTCGTCGGTGCCGAAGTGCCAGAGGATCTCGCCGTTCCCGGCGTCGGGCGCCTGGCAGTTGAAGACGAGCTGGCCCCAGATGGAGCGGCCGATCTCCTCGTTCAAGTGGGCGTAGACGAGGAAGCTGCCGCTCGAGCCACCCGCCTCCGGAGGGAGGTGCGGGGCCCACAGGCCCTCCGCCTTCGCGAGCGCGCGGAGCTGATCGATCAGCGCGTCCGACTCCTCGTTCTCGGCGAAGAGCGCCTCTTCGTTCGGGTAGACGTGCTCCTCCATGAACGCGCGGTAGCGCGCGCGGAGCTCGTGCACCTCGTCGCTAGCACGCAGGTCGGCTATCGCCATCGCGGTAGCATCGCACTTCCATGCGCCTCGGGTTCTCCATGGGATACGCCCCGCCGGGCACGAGCCCGCTCGAGCCGATCGCCCTGGCCCAGGAGGCGGAGCGTCTCGGCTACGACTCGGCCTGGGCGGCCGAGGCGTGGGGCACCGACTGCGTGACCGTGCTCTCTTGGCTCGGAGCGACGACCGAGCGGATCAAGCTCGGCACGGCGATCATGCAGATCCCCGGACGGACGCCGACGAATACGGCGATGACCGCGGCCACGCTCGACCTCCTCTCGGGTGGCCGCTTCCTGCTCGGACTCGGCACCTCCGGGCCCCAGGTCGTGGAGGGCTGGCACGGGCAACCGTGGGGGAAGCCGCTCGGGAAGACGCGCGAGTACGTCGAGATCGTCCGCGCGGCGCTCCGGCGCGAGGTGGTCGAGCACCACGGCGAGCACTACGACATCCCCCTCACCGGCGGCACCGGGCTCGGCAAGCCGCTGAAGCTCATGGCGCGACCGCTCCGTCCCGACATCCCGATCTACCTCGCGGCAATCGGGCCGAAGGCCGTCGCGCAGGCCTTCGAGATCGCGGACGGCTGGCTTCCCATCTTCTGGTCGCCGGAGAAGGCGCATCAGGCCTTCGGGGACGTGCTCGCGACTGCGCGGGAAGGCTTCGACATCGCCCCGAGCGCACCGGTGGTCCTCATCGACGACGTCGAGGCGGGGCGCGAGTTCCTCAAGCCCTACTACGCCCTCTACGTCGGTGGCATGGGCGCGCGGGGGAAGAACTTCTACAACGAGCTCGCGTGTCGCTACGGCTACGAGGAGGCGGCCGCGCGGGTGCAGGACCTCTACCTCGCGGGAAAGAAGCGCGAGGCTGCGGCCGCGGTCCCGGACGCATTCGTCGACGAGGTCGCGCTCGTCGGACCGAAGGAGCGCCTGGCGGAGCGGATCGCGGCTTGGAAGGAATCCGGCGCAACGACCCTCCTCGTCTCCACCCAGCAGCCCGAGGCGCTGCGCGCGCTCGCCGAGATCGCCCTGTAGTCACACGGAGCTCGCCGTCCGGCTTCCGAGCTCACCCACAAGCCCGAGGCTTCGTGGCTCAGAGCCACAAGGTGTTGCTCCGGCGCACGATCGGCGCCGCCGGCAGAGGAGGTGATCGCCGCCGAGGATGACAACGAGGCGGAGCTACGTCCGGACGCCCGTACCCGGATCACGGGACGGCACCCCCCACTCTCACGCCGTCAGGAACCAACAAGGGTCTCCGCCACGTGCAACCGGTCAGAGTCTCACTCGCGAAGCACCTGACGTCGTCAGGCGCGGGAGAGGGCCTCCGCCGCAGCCTCCACGAGGTAGGGCACTCCCTCCTCGAACCGGGCCGCGCGCTCGTCCTCGGCGCCGAGCTCGCCACGGCGGTAGCGGCCGTAGATCGCCTCGCAGAAGACCGCAGCCTTCCAGAGGGCGAGTGCTTCGAACCAGGCGAGGTGCGCGAGGTCGCGACCGCTCCGCTCGGCGTACCGAGCCGCAAGCTCCGCCCGGGAAGGAAACCCGGGCAGCGCGGTCACCGGCGACGTCCCGAGCGGGTTGGGCGGGCCACCGGGCTCGCTGTACGTCGCGAGCAGGTAGCCGACGTCCGCCCGAGGATCGCCGATCGCGCCCATCTCCCAGTCGAGGACAGCGGCGACGCGCGTCGGCTCGTCGGGGGCGACCATCGCGTTCCCGAGCCGGAAGTCCCCGTGGACGACCGTGGGCGGGAACGGATCGGGGAGGCGCGCGGCGAGCCGCGCACCGACTTCGTCGACGAGAGGCAGCTCGCGCGTCCGGTTGATCTCCCAGAGCTGCGTGAACCGGCGAACTTGCCGCTCGTTGTAGCTTCCGGGCCTCGCGAACGCAGCGAGCCCCGGCGTGGAGATGTCAGCCGCGTGGATCTCGACGAGGGAGTCGACGAGATCGAATGCGAGCGCACGGCGCGCCCGCTCCTGCTCGAGCCCTGACGGGAGCTCCTCGGTCACCACGTGCCCCTCGAGGTAGGCCATGACGTAGAAGTCGACCCCGAGGACCCGCTCGTCCTCGCACACGGCGAGGATCGTCGGGAGCCGCGTGAATCCCGCCTCGCGCAACGCGAGCTGGAGCCGCGCCTCGCGGGCGACATCGTGGGCCGTCGGCGGGAGCGGCGGACGCGGGGGACGGCGAAGCACGAACCGCTCGCCCCCGCGCTCGAGCAGAAAGGTGAAGTTCGAGCCGCCACCCTCGCCGATCCGGCGAGCCCGGAGCGGGCCGGAGCCGAGGCCGTGCTCGTCGAGGAACGCCCGCACGCGCTCGAGCACGAGGAGCGGCGGCTTCGCGAGCGCGCTTGCTTCGGCGGCGGTCTCGACGATGTCAACGACGGCCACCGTGCGATCCTATGCGCCCATGCGCCGTCGCCTGTACCTGCTCCGCCACGCCGAGGTGTCGTACTTCGATCCTGCTGGCGCCCCCGTGAACCCGACGGAGGTCGCGCTGAACGCCGAGGGCCGCGCGCAGGCCGAAGCGGCTGCGCGCCTCCTCGACGGGGTGCGGCTCGATCGCGTGCTGACGAGCGGCCTCCGTCGCACGGTGGAGACCGCGGAGATCGTCGCCCCGGAAGCGAAGCCGGAGTCCTGGCCCGAGCTCGCCGAGATCCGTGGCGGGCGCTTGTCCGAGATCCCGCCCGACGCGCTCGAGCGCGAGTTCGTGCACGCCTTCAGAGGCGTGATCCCGAACGACGCGCGCTTCCTCCGCGGCGAGTCGATCGGCGAGCTGTTCGATCGCGTCCTCCCCGCTCTCGAGCGCCTCGTCGCAGACGACGGTTGGGACACCGCGCTCGCCGTCCTGCACGGCGGGGTCAACCGCGCGATCCTCTCTTACGCGCTCACCGGCGATCGGATCTTCCTCGGTCACTTCGAGCAGGCACCCGCATGCATCAACGTGCTCGACCTCGGGCCGGGCGGCGAGTGGATCGTGCGCGCCGTCGGGCTCGCACCGTACGACCTCCTGCACCGCGCGCACCGGCAGACGACGATGGAGCGCTACTGGGAGCAGTACCGCGGCGCCGCGGGCAACCGCTGAGCGAACGCGGCGCTCCCGGGCTGCGCCGCCCGGGGACGGACGAGCGCTGCGACGAGCGCCCGCGGACGCGGGCGCGCTTCAGGATCGCCGCGGGGTGGGGATCCGCTCCTTGCGGATCCCCGGGCTGCGCCGCCCGGGACGGACGAGCGCTGCGACGAGCGCCCGCGGACGCGGGCGCGCTTCAGGATCGCCGCGGGGTGGGGATCCGCTCCTTGCGGATCCCCACCCTGCGAGAGGATCAGCGCGGGCGACCCTCGACGATGCGCCCGACGGGCTGCCAGACGCGCGAGGAGGCGTCGAAGCGCTGGAGCTGCATCTGGCTGATGATGAAGTGGTCCTTCGGACCGGTCTTCTGCACGACGCCCGGCAGCAGGAACTTGTTCGTCGAGTTCATGCTGTTGAGCGCGGCCTGGTAGGAGGCACGCGTCGGGTTGCGCCCGGCCTTGTACATCGCCTGCACGAACGTCTCCGCCTTCGCGAAGCCATACAGGTAGAGGCCGTCGTTCGCGTTCGCGCCGGGGGCGTACTTGGCCATGATCTCGCGGTACTGCTTCATGGCCGCGTCGTTGTTCCAGCGCGGGCTCGACGGATCCTTCGTGTACGCCATCGAGAGCGAGCCGTTCACGTACGCCGGGCTCGAGCGCGCGACCGCGATGTTGAGGAACGCGGTCGTCGCCGACACGGAGTTCAGGTAGATCTGCTCGGGCCGGTAGCCGAGCGCGTTGCCGAACGCGTACGCCTGGATCGTTGGCGTCGGCGTCGCGAGGATCACGAAGATCGGGGCGTTCGCCTGCCGGATCCGCACCATCTGCGCCTGCACCGTCGGCGAGGTCACCTCGAACGGAACCTCCGCGACGATGTTCGCGTCCGCGTAGCGCTTTCCGAGCGCTGAGCGCAGCCCGTACAGGTAGTCCTTACCGTAGTCGTCGTTCTGGTAGAGCACGGCGATCTTCTTGCCGTTGTGGTTCGCCTTGATGTGGAGCCCGTACAGGCGCCCCTCGGCGATGTAGTCGGGCTGCCAGCCGGTCGTCCACGGGTACTGGTTGTACTGCAGGCCCCAGTAGGACGCGCCCGTGGAGACGAGCGACTGCGGCACCTTCTGCTGGTTCATGTACGGCCGCACGGCCAGGTTGTGCTCGGTGCCGAGCTGGCCGACTGTCGCGAACACCTTGTCCTGCTCGACGAGCCGCCGGGTGAGCTGAACCGTGTTCGCCGGGTTGTAGCCGTCGTCGTAGTACTTCCAGACGATCTGGCGACCGTAGATACCGCGCTTGCCGTCCGGCCCGCGGCGGGCGTTGATGTAGCTGAAGTAGGCCTTCATGCCAACCGGGATCGGGGCATAGGCCGCCGCGGGGCCGGTCAGCGGGAAGGTCCCGCCGATCGTGATGGTCTTCGCCGTGATGCCGGCCTGCTCCGCGCTTCCGAGCGCTCCCGGAACGGTGAGCGCGAGCGCCGCGACGAGAGCGACGCCGCACACGATGAGCTTTCGCACCGACTTCCTCCTTTGTTCCTGCGGACCTGCCTGCCTTGTAGCCGCGAGCGTACCGCCCTTCACAGGACGTCGCCAGAGTTGAGATGGAATTGCCGTATGTCCTAGACGCCGGCGCAGCGAAAGAGTTGGCGCGAGGAGGGGCGCTACAGGGAGAGCTCGTCGGCGAGCGCTTCCGCCTCGTCGAGCTCCGCGGCCAGAGCGTCGATCCCCTCGTCCCAGATCGCCGGGTCGGTCAGGTCGAGACCGACCATCCGTGCGAGCTCCTCCGGCGGACGCGAGCCCCCGGCCCGCAAGAGGTCGAGGTACGGCTCCACGAGCGCCTCGCCCTCACGCTCGTAGCGCCGGAAGATCGAGAGGGCGAAGAGGAAGCCGTAGGCGTAGGCGTACACGTAACCGGGCGTGGAGAGGAAGTGCGGGACGTAGCTCCACCACGTCCCGTAGCCTGCGATGTCCACGGAGTCGCCGAAGAGCGCCCGCTGCGTCTCGAGCCAGAGCTCCTCGAGCCGTTGCACCGAGAGCTCGCCCTGCGTGCGCCGGGTCGTGTGCACCGCATCCTCGAATCGGTTCATGGCGATCTGCCGGAACACGGTGGCGATGGCGTCCTCGATCCTGCCCGCGAGGAGGTTGAGCCGGCGCAGCGGATCGTCCTCCCGTGCGAGGAGGCGCTTGAAAGTCAAGGCTTCGCCGAAGACGGATGCCGTCTCGGCGGTCGTGAGCGGGCACTGCGCGTTGAAGAGCCCGAGCGGCCCGGCGAGGACGCCGTGGAGGCCGTGACCGAGCTCGTGCGCGAGCGTAAGGACAGAGCGACGGTCGGCCGTGTAGTTCATGAGCACGTACGGGTGCACGCCGGGGACAGTCGTCGCGCAAAACGCGCCGGTGCGCTTGTTCTCGCGAACGGGAGCGTCGATCCAACGCTCGTCGAAGAAGCGCTCGACGATGTCTCCCGCCGTTGGAGAGAAGTCGGCGTACGCAGCGACCACGAGCTCGCGCGCGTCGTCCCAGGACACGGTCGTCGGGTCGTCGCCGATAGGGGCCATGCGGTCGTAGAACGCCAGCCGGTCGAGACCGAGGAGCCTCGCCTTCAGCCGGTAGTAGCGCTGGGGGACGTCGTAGCGGGCGACTGTCGCGTCGATCAACGCCTGCACCGCCTCGTCCGTCGTGTCGTTCGCGAGGTTGCGCGCCGTGAGCCACGTCTCGTAACCGCGGAGGCGGTCGTCGATCGACTTGTCGAGCACGGTCGTGTTGAAGATGTACGACCGCGTGCGCAGTCCGGGAGCGAGGGCGTCCGTCACGGCCTCGGCAGCGCGTCGACGGAGCTCGCGATCCGGCGAGTAGAGCTTCGCCATCGCCTCCTCGAAGCCGAGCGTCTCGCCGTCGAGCGTCACCTCGAGCGCGGCCAAGAGCTCCTCGTACAGCCTGCTCCAGGCCGAGACGCCCGAGACCGACTTCTCCGTCAGGATCTTCTCCTCGGGCTCGGACAGGAGGTAGGGCCGGAATCGACGCACGGTGCGCAGCCAGTGCTCCCAGCGCTCGAGCGCCGGATCGGCCAGGAGCGCCTCCATCTCGTCGTCGGGCAGGGCCGCGAGCTCGAGCCCGAAGAAGACGAGCTGCGTATCGAGCGCCGCGCCCTTCTCGGTCAGCCGCGCGACGAGCGCGCCACGCGCCGGATCGGCCGTGTCCGTCGCGAAGGCGAGGTGCGCGAACGTGATCGCACGGGTGAAGACCGACTCGATCCGCTCGCGCTCGGAGATCGCCTCGGCGAGTGCGGCCGCGTCGAGCTCGGCGACCCGACGGTAGTAGCGCTCGTGGAAGGCACCGGCTGCTGCCTCCGCCTCGGCGACGTCCGCCTCGAGGCGCGGGTCGTCGATCGACCCGTAGAGGTCCGAGAGATCCCACTCGACGTTCTCTGCCCCAGTCAGCTCGACGGTCGCCATGCCTGGACGCTACCTGAGCGTGGGCGGCCGGTCGGCGGGGTGTCCGTGGAGCGGGCGGGACGATGCGCGGCGGCTATGACTCCACGTCACCGGAGACGTCCAACTCGGACGGGTCCGTGGCGGGCGCCCGGCACGCGAACCGCTCGCAGACGTAGACCGCCGTGCGGCCATCGACGAGGCGCTTCCCGGCAAGGAGCGGGACGTCGTCCGACGGCCCGACTGCGACGACGGTGCGCGGCTGGAACGGCGCGAGCGCGGCGCGCGCGACCGGAGCGCGAACATCGCCGACGACGGCGATCTCCCGCGGCGGCGCGAGCCAGAGATCGAGCGCGCAGAGCGTCCACGCGAACGCGCCGGGCGCACGGCGGAGCGCCGGCTCGACGAGCCGGAACGTCGAGACCGCCCTGCGCTCGAGCTCGTCGTCTCCGTAGATCCGGGAGAGCCGCAGGAGCACCCACGCGAGCATCGAGTTCCCCGAGGGCATCGGCGTATCCTGGAGATCCTTCGTTCGAGGCACACCCGCATCGGCGTTCGCCTCCGAGAGGAAGAAGCCGCCGTCCTCGTCGTCGCCGAAGAGCTCGACCGCGAGGAGCGCGAGGCGGCGCGCCTCAGTCAGCCAGCGCAGCTCGCCCGTCGCGACGTGGAGCTCGATAAGGCCGTTCGCGACGTTCGCGTAGTCGTCCAGGAACCCGTGCCCGCTCACACGCCCGTCGCGGACGGAGCGAAACACGCGTCCGTCGCTGTCCGAGAGGACGTCGAGCAGGAACACGCCGAGCGCGCTCGCAGCGTCCAGCCAGTCGTCGCGCTCGAGCCGGTACCCGGCCTCCGCGAGCGCAGCGAGCGCGAGGCCGTTCCACGAGGCGACGACCTTGTCGTCGCGGAAGGGTTGAGGGCGCCGTGAGCGCTCGGCGAGGATGCGCGCGCGGAGCGCGGGCTCGAGCTCGCCGCGGACGACGAAGCGGCCGTGCTCGAACGGCTCGAGGAGCGCGCGGGACAGCCCGACAGCGTCCGCCTCCTCCGGCGTCCAGGTGAAGGTCAGGCCTTCCACGCCGTCGGTGTCGGCGTCCTGAGCGGAGGCGAACCCCCCGCCGACGACCGTCAGCTCGCGGATGAGGTAGTCGAGCGTCTCCTCGACGACCCGCCGGTACCGCGCGTCTTTCGTCACGACCCAGGCGTGCAGGTAGGCGGAGGCGAGGACCGCGTTGTCGTAGAGCATCTTCTCGAAGTGCGGAACGAGCCAGCGGTCGTCGACCGAGTAGCGGTGGAAGCCGCCTCCCACGACGTCGTACATGCCTCCTGCCGCCATGCCGTCGAGCGTCTTCGTCGCCATCGCGAGTGACCGTTCGTCGCCCCGCCGCAGGAGGAACTCGATCGTCGAGGCGGCCGGGAACTTCGGCGCGCGGCCGAAGCCGCCGTACGCCGGCTCGAAGGTGCGAGCGATCCCGCGGGACGCCTCCTCGAGCAGCGACGCGGTGAGCGGCTCGGACGAGGGCGTCGGCTGCCGTCGCAGCGCCTGGTCGATCCTCGCCGCTTGCGCCTCGATCTCCTCACGCCGCTCGCGCCAGGCGGCGGCGACCGCGCGCAGGAGGTCGCGGAAGCTCGGGATCCCGTGCCGCGGCTCCGGCGGGAAGTACGTGCCTGCGTAGAACGGCTTGCCCTCGGGCGTCATGAAGACCGTCGTCGGCCAGCCCCCCGAGCCCGTCAGGCCGACGGTCGCCTCCATCGTCACCGCGTCCACGTCGGGCCGCTCCTCGCGATCGACCTTCACGTTGACGAAGTGCTCGTTCATGAGCTCCGCCGTCGCCTCATCCTCGAACGACTCGTGCGCCATGACGTGGCACCAGTGGCAGGAGCTGTAGCCGACGGAGACGAGGAGCGGCTTGTCCTCGGCGCGCGCCCGTGCGAACGCCTCCTCCCCCCACGGGTACCAGTCCACGGGGTTCGCCGCGTGTTGGAGGAGGTACGGGCTCGTCGCGTCGGCCAGGCGGTTCATCGGCTCAGCGTACGTGTCGAGCCAGGGGCACCGAGGAGGGTCACTCGGTCGCCGTCCGGCGCCGGCGGACGTGCCTCAAGGCCTCGACGACGAGCGCGATCGCAGAAGCGACCGCGAAGGCGAGCAGGAGGCCCGCCCACGGGTGCTCCTCGAAGGTCTTCCCGCCGAAGTAGCCGAGGCAGGCGGCGTACGTCGCCCACACGAAGCCGGCGACGACGTCGTACCGGAGAAACCGGTGCCAGGTGAGAGCGTGCGTGTACCCCGAAGCGAAGGTCACAGCCGTCCGCCCGCCCGGGATGAAGCGGGCGACGAGGATGATGTAGGCGCCGCGCTCGTCGAGCTGGCGCTCCGCCCACTCGAGTCGGCGGTGCGACTTCTCGCTCCGGAACCAGCGCTTGACCGTGTGCTCGCCGACCCACGTCCCGATGCCGTACGAGATGTTGTCGCCGACGATCGCCCCGGTCGCGCCCGCCAGGATGACGAGGGCGAGGTGGAGGTCGCCCGCGCTCGCGAGCACGCCCGCGGTGATGACCGTGGTCTCGCTGGGGACGAGAGGGAAGAAGGCGTCGATCGCGGAGATCGCGAAGATGAGCGGGTAGCTCCACCACGCCCCGGAGACGAGCTGGGTGAGCTGGTCGAAGCTGAGCCAGTCGGGCATCGCCGCATCCTCGCAGGTCGGCGATGATGCAGCGATGCCGTACGCGCCGCTCGCGGGAACACGTGTCGTCGACCTCACGACGTCGATCGCCGGGCCCCTCTGCGCGGAGATCCTGGCCGCGCTCGGCGCCGACGTGGTGAAGGTCGAGCGCCCGGACACCGGCGACGACGGCCGCGCCTGGGGGCCGCCGTTCTGGAACGGGGAGAGCGCGATGTTCCTCGCTGTCAACGCGGGGAAGCGCTCCCTCGCGATCTCCCTCTCCGACCCGCGCGGCCGGGAGGTCATCCTGCGGCTCGCGGAACGCGCCGACGTCTTCCTCCAGAGCCTCCGGCCCGGGCTCGCGGAGCGCCTCGGGCTCGGGCCCGACGACGTGCGGGCGCGGAACGAGCGTCTCGTCTACTGCTCGATCGGCGCGTACGGCCGGGTCGGCCCACTCTCCTCGGAGCCCGGGTACGACGCCCTCATGCAAGCGGCAGGCGGGCTCATCTCGATGACCGGGGAGCCCGGCCGGCCGGGCGTGCGCATCGGCTCGTCGCTCATCGACATGGGCACCGGGATGTGGGCCGCGCTCGGCATCGTCGCGGCGCTCCTCGAGCGCGAGCGGACGGGGTTGGGGTCGGTCGTCGACACGTCGCTGTACGAGACCGCACTCTCGTACATCGGCTACCACCTCGTCGGCTACCTCGCGGACGGCACCGTCCCGACGCGGCAGGGGACGGTGTTCCCCATGGTCGCGCCCTACCAGGTCCTGCCGACCCGCGACGGCGAGCTCATGGTGGCCGGGGGCAACGACCGACTCTTCGCCGCCCTCTGCGACGCCCTCGAGCTACCGGAGCTCCTCGCCGACGAGCGCTTCCGCACGAACCCGGACCGCGTCGCGCATCGTGAGGAGCTCGTCGAGCTCCTCACGGCGCGGCTGCGCGACCGCGACAGCGCCGACTGGCTCGAGCGCCTGCGCGAGGCAGGCGTCCCCGCAGCCCCGGTCGCCGACGTCGCAGACGTCGTGCACGCCCCGCAGACAGAGGCGCTCGGAATCCTCCAGCCTCTCCCCCACCCACGCATCCCCGACCTCCGCGTGCCGGCCCTCCCGCTCTCGTTCGACGGCGAGCGAGCCGGCTACGAAACCCCTCCGCCCGCCGTCGGCGAGCACACGGCGCAGATCCTCTTCGAGCTCGGGTACGCGGACGACGAGATCGCGCAACTCGAGGCGGATGGCGTCGCCCGGCTCGGCGCGCGGGGGTAGGCTCGGGCCATGGCCCACCTCTCGCCCTCCTTCAGCGCCACCCTGCGCATCCGCTTGGACGACTCGCCCGGGACGTTCGCGCGCGTCGCGGACGCGATCGGCAGAGCCGGAGGCTCGCTCGGCGCCATCGACATCGTGCGGATCGAGCGGACGACGAAGGTGCGCGACGTCACCGTCTCCGCCGCAAACGAGGAGCACCTGCACGCGATCACCGAGGCCGTGCGCGCGCTCGAGGGCGTCGAGGTCCTCCGCGTCTCCGACCGCACCTTCCTCATGCACCTCGGAGGCAAGATCGAGGTGACCGGCAAGGTGCCGCTGAAGACGCGCGACGACCTCTCGATGGCCTACACGCCGGGAGTGGCCCGCATCTCGCAGGCGATCGCGGACGACCCGTCGGCCGCGTGGAACCTCACGATCAAGAAGAACACCGTCGCCGTCGTCTCCGACGGGACGGCCGTGCTCGGGCTCGGCGACGTCGGCCCGGAAGCCGCGATGCCGGTGATGGAGGGAAAGGCGCTTTTGTTCAAGGAGTTCGGCGGCGTCGACGCCTGGCCGATCTGCCTCGCGACAAAAGATACGGACGAGATCGTCGCCGTCTGCAAGGCGATCGCTCCGGGGTTCGGCGGGATCAACCTCGAGGACATCTCCGCTCCGCGCTGCCTCGAGATCGAGGCGCGGCTGCGCGGGGAGCTCGATATCCCCGTCTTCCACGACGACCAGCACGGGACGGCGATCGTCGTCCTCGCCGCCCTCCTCAACGCGCTCCGCGTCGTCGGCAAGCGGATCGAGGACGTGAAGATCGTGACCACCGGCGTCGGCGCCGCCGGCATCGCGACCACGGACATCCTCCGCAGCGCAGGCGCTCGCTGGATCGTGGGCTGCGACCACGAGGGTGCCGTCTACCGCGGCCGGCCGGGGCTCCCGCCGCACAAGGCTGCCTACGCGGAGCGCACGAACCCCGAGAACCTGCACGGCAGCGCCGACGAGCTCCTCTCAGGCGCCGACGTCTTCATCGGGCTCTCCGCGCCGGGAGCAGTCACCGTCGAGGGGATCGCGCGGATGGCGAACGACGCGATCGTCTTCGCGATGGCGAACCCGACACCGGAGGTCCCACCCGAGGAGATCGCCTCGCTCGCTGCCGTCGTCGCCACCGGCCGCTCCGACTACCCGAACCAGATCAATAACGTGCTCGCCTTCCCGGGCGTGTTCCGCGGCGCGCTCGACGTGCGTGCGACGACGATCACGCCGGAGATGGAGGTCGCAGCGGCACATGCGATCGCCTCCGTCATCCCCGAGGAGGAGCTCGGGCCCGAGTACATCGTGCCGAGCGTGTTCAACCGCGAGGTGGCGCCGAGCGTGGCGCACGCCGTCGCCGAGGCGGCGGAGGCGGCGGGCGTCGCCCGCCGGCCGCGCTCCCACGAGTAGCCGTCGCTCTCCCTACTCGTAGGCGATCGCCTCGAGCGGGTCGAGGCGCGCGGCTCGCCGCGCCGGGAAGATCGCGGCGATGACCCCGACGAGGACGCCTGCGAGTACGAAGACGACGATCTGCGCGGCCGGGAAGGCGAAGTCGACGAACTCGAGGCGGGAGATGAGGATCACGGCGAGCACGACGCCGAGGACGATGCCGATCACCGCGCCGATCAGCGCAGTGATGACGCTCTCGTGGCGAATCATGCGCCTGACCTGGCGGCGCGTCATCCCGACTGCGCGCAGCATCCCGATCTCCCGCGTCCGCTCGAACACCGTCAGGACGAGGGTGTTCACGATCCCGAAGAGGCTGACGACGACGGAGAGCGCGAGGAGCACGTAGAGGATGTTCAGCACCGCGTTCAGCCCCGCGATCTGGTTGTCGATGAACTGCTCGCGGGTCTGCGCCTTCGCGTTCGGGAAGTCCGCGAGCGCGGCCTCGAGCGCGGCCGTGTTCTCGGGCGTGACGTCCCCTGCCATCGCGACGAACGAGTAGAGGTTCCGCGGGTTCTCGACCCGCGCGTCCCAGGCCGTGGTCGAGATCGTCACGTCTCCGAACGGCGACCCTCCCGTCGGCGGCTCGAAGATCCCTCTCACCCGAAACAGCGCCGTCGTGCCGTCCGGGAAGGTCACGCTCAGCGGCGAGCCGACCTTGAGGTCGTTTTCGTCCGCGAACCCGTCGTCGACGAACGCGCCGTCCGCTCCCAGGCTCGCGAGCACTTCCTGGGAGCCATCCTTCCAGGACAGGGTGATGAGCTCTCGGGCGGTCGGATCGACGGCCGTCGCGAAGATCGTCTTGCCGAGGACGCGCACCTGGCCGGTGCGGACGTTCATCACCGCGACGACGCCCGGAGCCCGAGCAGCAGCCGCAGCCGCGTCGATCGGGATGGGCGAGAAGTTGTTCTGCGCCGTGATCGCATAGTCCGTGTCCGACTCCTTCCAGAGATCGTCGACCGCCCCGCGAAACGTCTGCACGATCCCGGCCGCGAGCGTGGCCACGAGCGTGACGAGAGCGAGCCCGATCATGAGCGCGCTCGCAGTCGACGCCGTTCGCTGCGGGTTCCGGCGCGCGTTCTCCCGGCCGACCGCGACCGTCGCGAGCTCCGGCACGACTCCCGGAAGCTCGACCGGCCACTCGGGCTCGAAGCGGGTGAGCGCCCTTCGAAGGGCCATCGTCGAGGCGACGACCGCAACGACGGGGTTGAGCACCGTTCCGACGACGAGCGCGCCGACACGCTGCGCACCCGAGCCCGGGCCCCACGCCCCTCGCCGGAGGAGCCAGAAGGGGAGCGTGAAGAACGGCCAGACGAGCGCGGACAGGATGACGACGGCCCAGCGGGCGGCGGGAGACACGGCGACCGCGAGGCCGGGGATCAGCCGCGTCGTCACCCGCGCGACGCCGAAGAAGACGAGGAGCACGCCGACGCCGATCCAGAGAAGCACTCGGGTCGTTCCGAGGTCGGGGGCAAACAGGCCGTAGACGAGCGCCGCGAACCCGAGCCCGCCCGCGATCAGCGCGCCGAGGCTGCGCGCGGGGAAGAGCGCGCAGCCGAGCAGCACGATCGCGAGCGCGACGAGCGCGAGCACGATGCTCGGGATCGTCCCGCCGGGCGTCGTGCCGATGGCGGCGACCCCGGCCAGCGCTCCGGCGGCCACGAGGAGCACGGCGCGCCACGTGCCCCGAACAACGTCGAGCGGCTCTCCCGGCAGCGTCGCGCCTTCGCGCACCGCGGCGATCGGCGGCACGCTCGTCGCCCGGAAGCCCGGGTACACGCTCGCCAGGACGGTGACCAGGACGCCCGCGCCGATAGCGACCACGACCGTCCGCGGCTCGAGCACGAGGCCCGTGTTCGGGAGGGTGAACCCAACGGCGTCGAAGAGCGCGAAGAGCCCCCTCGCGAGCGCGAGGCCGGCGAAGAGCCCGACGACCGAGGCGGCAGCCCCGACGACGAGCGCCTCCACGAGCACCGATACGAGAACCTGCCGGCTCGTCGCTCCGATCGTCCGCAGGGTCGCGAACTCGCGCGTCCGCTGAGCGATCGTGATCGAGAGCGAGTTCGCGATCACGAAGGAGCCGACGAAGAGAGCGATTCCGGCGAACGCGAGCAGGAACGTCCGCAGGAAGGAGATGAACTCGTTCGTCTCCGAGGCGTCCGCCGCGGCCTGCTCCTGCCCCGTCTTGACCTGCGTGCCGGGCGGCAGGATCTCCTCCACCTGGGCGACGAGCTCCTCAGGCGTGACGCCGGGCTTCGCGGCGAGCGCGATCTCGTCGAGCTTTCCGACCTTGCCGAAGAGCCGCTGCGCCGTCGGCAGGTCGAACCCGGCCAGAGTGGCTCCACCGAGCGAGAGCCCGGAGCTGAACTCGAAGATGCCGACGAGCCGGAGCCGTTCGACGGGGCCCTCGGCCTGGACGCCGATCACGTCTCCGACCCGGAAGCCGTTCTCGGAGGCCGTCTTGCGATCGATCACGACCTCGTTCGGGCCTGGCCAGGAGCCCTCGACGAGCGTCAAGGGGTTGAACGGCGACTCGCCGTCCGCGATCGAGAACCCGAGGTTGGGGGCGCCGCCCGAGACGATCGCCTCGCCGTCGCGACCGATGAGCTGGGTCGCGTCGGAGTCGACGCTGCCCTCGGCCACCGCTACGCCGGGAAGCTCCCGCACCCGCTCGAGCAGCGACTCGTCGAAGGTCGGCTCGGCGACGCCGCTCCCGCCGCTCAGGTCGAACGCGGGCTTGCCGGTGATCACCGCGCTCGAGGTCTGGCGGATCTGCGAGAACACGCGGTCGAAGGCCTGGTCGATCGAGTCCGTGAGGACGTACGTGCCGCTGATCATCGCGACGCCGAGGACGATCGCGATCGCGGTGAGGGCGGTGCGCAGCTTGCGACCGAGGACGGCGCGGATCGCGAAGCGCGTCACGAGGACGGAGGCGCGCTCTCGGCGGCCACCTCTTCCATCACCGAGAGGATCGTGTGCTGGTCGGCCTCGCCCAACTCCCGGACGATCCGCCCGTCCGCGAGGAAGAGGACGCGATGGGCGATCGCCGCCGCGCGCGGGTCGTGCGTGACCATGACGATCGTCTGCCCGTACTCGTCGACCGATCGGCGCAGGAGCTCGAGGATCTCGTGCCCCGTCGCGGAGTCGAGGTTCCCGGTCGGCTCGTCCGCGAAGAGCACGGTCGGCCGCGCAACGAGGGCGCGCGCGATCGCGACCCGCTGTTGCTGGCCCCCCGAGAGCTCCGCGGGACGGTGCCCGAGCCGATCGCCGAGGCCCACGTCAGCGACGAGCTGCGCGAGCCACGCCTCGTCGGGCTTCTCCCCGGCGATCGTGAGCGGCAGGAGGATGTTCTCCCGCGCGGTGAGCATCGGCAGGAGGTTGAAGAACTGGAAGACGAAGCCGATGTGCTCGCGCCGGAGCCTCGTGAGCTCCTCGTCTCCGAGCGAGGTGATCTCGCGGCCGGCGACCCGGACGTCGCCCGAGGTCGGCTTGTCGAGCCCGGCGAGAATGTGCATGAGGGTGGACTTCCCCGACCCGGACGGCCCCATGACCGCGGTCGCCTTGCCCGGCGCGATATCGACGGACACGCCTCGGAGCGCGTCGACCGCAGTCTCGCCCTCGCCGTAGCGCCTCGTCACGTCGCGCGCGACGACGACGGCGCCGTTCGCTCCCTCGTTCATCCCGATGCTCCTCTCGTCACCGAGCGCGAAGGCTACCCGCCGCCTGCAGCCTTGCAGTCTCGGACTGGGAAGGGCGAGATCTCGTCCTGACGGAGCGCTAGTCCTCGAACGGGTCGCGGACCTCGATCCCGGGGAAACGCCGGAAGTCGCGATCGTGCGTCCAGATCGCGCGGACGCCGTTCTCGCGCATCAGCGCGACGACGTGCGCGTCCGTGACGAGGTTTCCGCGCACGCCGGCATCGATCGCCACGTCCCGATACATCTCCCAGAACCGCTCGCGCTCGCCAGCCGTCTGGACGTGCGGGAGCTCGAGCAACCGCCCGACGTTCTCGAGCGCTCGCTCGGGTGGCAACGGCGGATCGAAGATCGCCGGATGCGTGGAGACGCGTAGGTACGCCATCAGGACGGGCCAGAAGAGGTAGACGAGCTCGGGGCCGCGAGCGAGCGCTTCGAGGCGTGCGCGGGCGGCGGCATGGAATCGACTGGACTCGTCGGAGGCGTAGAGCAGGAGGTTGGCGTCGACGGTCGCGCTCACGCTCCGTCGAGCGCCCTTCGCACCGCCTCCTCGTCCTCGAGGTCGACGAGCGCGCGCATCGGCTGCGAGTACCACTCGAACGGCCGCCGCGGCTCCTCGCGCCGGTCGAGCGCAGCGGCCAAGAGCTCCGAGACCAGCGCGCCGAGCGTCTTGCCCTCACGACGCTTGCGCGCCTCGAGCTCTCTCAGGATGGCCGCGTCGATGTCGATCGTCGTGCGTGGCATGCATCTGATGCTAGCACCCTGCGCATCAGATGCATAGCGTCAGCGCATGCGCATGGACGCCTCGGCGAGCACGTCCCCGAGAATGCCCGCGATCTCGTCGAACTCCGCCTGGCCGGCGACGAGCGGCGGCGAGATCTGGATCACGGGATCGCCGCGGTCATCCGCGCGGCAGATGAGCCCTGCGTCGTAGAGCGCGTTGGAGAGGTAGCCGCGCAGGAGCTTCTCGCACTCCTCGTCCGAGAACGTCTCCCGCGTGTCCTTGTCCTTGACGAGCTCGATCGCGTAGAAGTACCCGGTGCCGCGCAGGTCTCCGACGATCGGGAGGTCGAGGAGCTGCGCGAGCGTCCGTCGGAAGGCATCCTCGTTTGCACGGACGTGCTCGATGATGCCCTCGCGCTTCATGATCTCGATGTTCTTGAGCGCGATCGCGCACATCACCGGGTGGCCGCCGAAGGTGATGCCGTGCGAGAACATCGACGTGTCGTGGAGGAAGGGCTCCATCACGCGGTCCGTGGCGATGACCGCGCCAATGGCGGCGTACGAGGAGGAGAGCCCCTTCGCGGACGTGATCAGGTCCGGCCGAATGTCGTAGCGCTCGGAGCCGAACCAGTAGCCGAGGCGTCCGAAGCCGGTGATGACTTCGTCCGCCGAGAGCAGGATGTCGTAGCGGTCGCAGAGCTCGCGCACGCCGCGCCAGTACCCCTCCGGCGGTGTGAACGCGCCGCCCGCGTTCTGAACGGGCTCCATGTGCACCATGCAGACCGTCTCCGGCCCGAGCGCGAGGATGGCCTGTTCGAGCTCGTCGAGGAGGAAGCGGGTGAACTCCTCCTCGGTCTCCTCGGGCGGGCGGTGGTAGCGGTTCGTATTGGAGACGTGGCGCACCTCGGGCACGAGCGGCTCGAAGGGCGTGCGCAGTGCAGGGATGCCGTTGATCGAGAGCGCCCCGAGCGTCGTCCCGTGGTAGGCGATGTGCCGGGCGATCACCTTGTAGCGCGGTTGCGAGCCCGCCAGCGCCGCGCGCAGCTCGTCGTGTCGGGTCTCCGGCTCGGCGAGCGCCGACTCGATCGTCCGAGAGCCGCGAGCGCGGTAGTACTGGCGAGCGAGCTTCCAGGCGGACTCGACCGCCTCCGAGCCGCCCGAGCAGAAGAAGACGCGGTTCAGATCTCCCGGCGCGAGCGATGCGACCTCGGCCGCGAGCTCGATCGCACGGGGATGCGCATACGACCAGTTCGTGTAGAAGGGGAGCTCACGCATCTGCTCGAGCGCCGCCTGCCCGATCTCCTCGCCGAACGAGTAGCCGATGTTGACGGAGAAGAGCCCGGCGAGCGCGTCGAGGTAGCGCTTCCCGTTCGCATCCTCGAGGTAGCAGCCCTCTCCGCGGACGATGATCGGGACGTCCTGCGTCTCGAACCCGGCCATGCGGGTGAAGTGCAGCCAGAGGTGGTCCTTTGCAGCGCGCTGGAGCACGCCGACGTCGAGAGTGGTGGTCGCCATGCGAGCGTAGGCTACACCCGTAGCCTGGCGACGGCGCGCAGATCGGCTCACCGGGAGTCGGGTACGAGCTCCCGGACCTCCTGGGCGCAGCGGCAGGCGACGGCGATCTTGGCGGCCCACTTCAGCGCCTCTGCGCGCGACGGGACGTCGATCACGCAGAACCCGCCGAGGTAGGCCTTGTCCTCGGGACCGTCGGCAATCGTCCCGTCGGTGGCCACCACGCTCACCTCCTCGCGGGAGCGGAGCCCGGCGCCGAACACCCATACCCCGGCCTCCTCGGCCTCCCGGACGACCGCGTAGGCGGCCTCGGACACGGCGAGCAGCTCCTCCTCCGGGAAGGTCATCGCGCCGTCGTCGAAGGAGATCAGGTACCGCGTCATCTCGGGGCTCCTCGGGCAGGCGACCCGCTCCGATCAGGCTCCCTGCTGCCGGCGCCCGGCCCGGAGGCTGGCGATGATGACGTTGACGACGGCGATCGTCACGGCGATGAGGAAGATGGCGCTCGCGATCACGTTCACCTGCGGCGGCACCGCCACGCGCGCCGCGCCCCAGACGAAGAGCGGGAACGTCTGCGTCGGCCCGGCGACGAAGTACGTGATGACGAAGTCGTCGATCGAGATCGCGAAGCCGAGAAGCGCGCCCGCGAGGATCGCCGGCGCGAGGAGGGGGAGCGTGATCTTGCGGAAGGTCGTGAGCTCGTCGGCCCCGAGGTCCATCGCCGCCTCCTCGAGGTGGCGGTCGAACCCGACGAGGCGCGCCTTCACCGTCACGACGACGAAGCTCACGATGAACATCACGTGCGCGACGAAGATCGTCCAGAACCCGGTCGCGACCTGAGCGGTGATGAAGAGCGACAGCAGCGAGGCGCCGAGCACGATCTCCGGCGTGGCGAGCGGCAGGAAGACGAGGACGTTCGCCGTGCCACGCCCGCGGAAGTGGTGGCGCACGATCGCCATCGCCATCAGCGTCCCGAGCGCCGTGGCGACGACGGTCGAGAGCGCGGCGATCTCGAGCGAGGTCGTGACTGCCTCCCGCAGACCGAGCACGCCGTCCCAGTTCCGCCAGTTGTCGAGCGTGAACCCCTGCCAAACGTAGTTGAAGCGCCCGAGCGGATCGTTGAAGGAGAAGAGGATGACGACCGCGATCGGGAGCATGAGGTACGCGAAGGCGAGCGCCGCGTACGCGGTGAGCGTGTGGCGCTTGACGAAGCGCCACACGCGCGCGCCCGTCCCGAGGCGGGACGTCACCACGGCAGGACCGGCGGTCGTCGCGCTCACCCGGTGAGCTTCTCCGAGCCGACGACGCGCGCGTACGCCAAGAGCGCGACGAGGATCGTCGCCATGAGGACGAACGAGAGGGCGGCGGCCGTCGGGTAGTCGATGAGCTCGAGGAAGCGAGACTGGATGACGTTCCCGAGCATGTACTGCTGCGGCGTCCCGAGCAGCTGCGCGTTGATGAAGTCGCCCGCCGCCGGGATGAACGTCAGCAGCGTGCCGGCCACGATGCCGGGCGCGGATAGCGGCAGCGTGACGCGGAGGAACGCCTGCGTGGGGCTCGCGTACAGGTCCTTCGCCGCCTCGAGCAGGCGGTGGTCGATCTGCTCGAGCGAGACGTAGATCGGCAGCGCCATGAGCGCGAAGAAGTTGTAGGTGATGCCCGCCACGACGGCGATCGAGGTCGCGAGCAGGCGGCCGTCGTCGGCGAGCAGCCCCACGTCCCGCAGCACCCCGACGACCGGGCCCTCGTCGGCGAGGATGTTGAGCCAGGCGAGCGTCCGGATGAGGTAGGTGACGAAGAACGGCGCGACGATGAAGAGGAGGAAGAGGTTCTTCCAGCGCCCCGCTCGAAACGCGATCCAGTAGACGAGCGGGTAGGCGAGGAGGAGGGCGAGCGCGGTCGCGAGCCCGGCGTAGGTCAGCGAGCGCATGAGCTGCGGGCGGAAGTCGGTAAACGCCTTCGCGTAGTTCGAGAACTCCCAGGTGAAGGCGTAGTTCGGGAACGAGCCCGACTGGAGCGACTGGTAGCCGAGGAACGCGAGCGGAAGCAGGAAGAAGAGCGTCAGCCAGGCGAGCCCGGGCGCGAGGAGGAGGTAGGGCGCGACGCCCCGATGCCGGTGGAGGAAGCTCCCCATCTACCGTGGAGGAGAGAGGCGGGGGAGCAGGAGGCTCCCCCGCGCGGTTACGCGCCGATGACGCTCTGCCACTGCGCGAGGTACTCCTCGTTGCCGATCGCGGCCGCGTCGATCTGGTGGAGCCGGCCGAGCGTCTCCTCGTCCGGGAAGATGAGCTGGTTGCTCGCGAGCTCAGGGTCGGTCTCGAGGATGACCTCCTTCACCCCGGCCACCGGCGGGATGTAGTTCACGTAGGCCGCGATCGCGGCCATGTTCACCGGGTCGTAGACGAAGTTCATGAAGGTCGAGGCGGTGGGGACGCTGCCTCCCAGGGGAATCATCATGTTGTCCGTCCAGATCATCCCGCCCGCCTCGGGGATCGCGAACTCGAGGTCGGGGTTGTCGAGCTTGAGTTGGACGATGTCGCCCGACCACGCCACGGCGGCGGCGATCGTCCCGCGCGAGAGCGGCTCCGCGTAGTCGTTCCCGGTGAAGCGCCGGATCTGGCCCGAGTCGACGGCGGCCTGGACGCGATCGACGGCGCGCTGGAACGACTCGTCGGTGAACGCCGACGGATCGTCCCCATTGTCGAGCATGACGAGCCCGACGCTGTCGGCGAAGCCGGACAGCATCGTCACCTTGCCCTTGAGGTTGGGGTCGTCGAGGAGCTGGGAGATCGAGCGAACCGGCTCGGTGAGCTTCGGGTTCCAGGCGATTCCGGTCATCCCCGACTGCCAGGGGAGCGTGTACTCGCGATCCGGGTCGAAGGGCGGGCTCTGCTGCGCGGGGATGAGGTTCTCGATGTTCGGGATGAGGCTCTTGTCGAGCTTCTCCGCCCATCCGTTCTCGAGGATCACGTTCAGCGGCCGCTCCGTGTCCGTGAGCACGATGATGTCGCGGTCGATGCCGCGGCCCTGCGAGAGCGGCCCCTGGATCTTCGCGAAGTACGTCGCGTTGTCGTTGATCTCCTCGAAGTAGTTCACCTTGATGCCCGTCTCCTCGGTGAACTTGTTCAGCGTCGGGCGCTCCTTCGTCTCCTCGTCAATGTCGATGTAGAGCGGCCAGTTCGCGAAGTTGAGGACGTCTTTGAGCTCGCCGCTCGCCTCCCCGCCGCCCCCTCCTCCGCACGCCGCGAGGAGCGTCGGCAACGACAGCACCGTCAGGCCTGCCGCGCCCCTTCGAAGCAGCTGGTCTCTCGTCATCCTCGGGTTCACGTGTCCTCCTCTTCGCTGTCGTCTCCTGCGCTCGCTCCGTTCCGATCGACCACGAAGGTCGCCTCCGGCGCCCACGTGAGCGTCACCGCGGTGCCCGGAGTGGGCATGTGGCCGCCGGTGCCGACGTTCTGGGCGAAGACTTGCACGACGCCGGCCGGCGTGCGAACGACGATCTGCGTGGCGACGCCGATGTACGCGCTCTCGCTCACCGTCCCCGTGAGCTCGTTCTCGCCGCCTCCCGGCCCGAGCGTGATCTTCTCCGGCCGCACCCCCGCGGCGACGCGACCGGTACGTCCGCCCACGTCGGCCCGCACGAGCTCCCCGCTCTCGAGCCGGATCGCGTCGGGCCCCTCGACAGTTCCTGGAAGCAAGTTCGAGACGCCGAGGAACCCCGCCACGAAGGCGGTGGCAGGCCGCTCGTACAGCTCCTGCGGGGGGCCGAGCTGCTCGATCCGCCCGCGGTTCATGACCGCGATCCGATCGGCCATCGTCATCGCCTCCTCTTGGTCGTGGGTCACGTGCACGAAGGTGAGCCCGACCTCGTGTTGGATGCGCTTGAGCTCGAGCTGCATCTGCTTGCGCAGCTTGAGATCGAGAGCGCCGAGCGGCTCGTCGAGCAGGAGCACGCGCGGCTGGTTGACGAGCGCCCGCGCGAGCGCGACCCGCTGCTGTTGGCCGCCCGAGAGCTGCCGCGGCTTCCGCTTCCCGAACCCCCCGAGCCCGACGAGCTCGAGCATCTCTGCGACTCGGCCGTGGCGCTCCCCCTTCGGGACTCCACGGCGCTCGAGCCCGAAGGCGACGTTCTCCTCGATCGTCATGTGGGGGAAGAGCGCGTAGCTCTGGAACACCGTGTTGACGTCCCGCTTGTACGGGGGCAGTCCGACGACGTCCCGGTCGCCGAGGAAGATGCGCCCCTCGGTCGGCTCCTCGAAGCCGCCGATCATCCGCAGGGTCGTCGTCTTCCCGCACCCCGACGGCCCGAGCAGGGCGAAGAAGGATCCGCGCGGGATCTCCACGGAGATGCCGTCAACGGCGACGACGTCGTCGAACCGCTTGACGACGCTCTCGAGCCGAACGTCGGCAGGCTGCTCGACGCTCGTCATTCGGCGAGCTTCACGCACACGTGCTTGATCCGGGTGTACTCCTCCATCGAGTAGATCGACATGTCCTTCCCGTAGCCGGACTCCTTGAAGCCGCCGTGCGGCATCTCGGAGGTGAGCGGGAAGAGGTGCTCGTTCACCCACACCGTGCCGAAGTCGAGGCGAGCGGCCACCTTCATCGCCCGGCGCACGTTCTCGGAGAAGACCGAGGCCGCGAGCCCGTAGCGCACGTCGTTCGCCATCTCGATCGCGGCGTCGTCCGAGGCGAAGCCCTGCATGGTGACGACGGGCCCGAACACCTCCTTCTGGACGATCTCGGAGTCCTGGTCGACGTCCGTCACGATCGTCGGCTTGACGAAGAAGCCGCGGTCGCCGAGCGCCTCCCCGCCGGTGACGATCGTCGCCTTCGCGGCCTTCGCGCGCTCGAGGAAGCCGAGGATGCGCTCCTGCTGCTCGGCCGAGATGACCGGCCCCATGCCGATCTCGTCGTCGGTCGCGGGATCGCCGACGGTCATCGACTCGACAGCCTTGACCGTCTCGGAGAGGACCTCGTCGTAGATCCGCTCGCTCACGAGGATCCGCGAGGACGCGGTGCAGTCCTGGCCCGAGTTGAAGTAGCCCCCGATCTTGATCGCCTCGGCGACGGTCGCCGGATCGGCGTCGTCCAGCACGACCATGGGCGCCTTCCCGCCGAGCTCGAGGTGGACGCGCTTGACCGTCTGCGCGGCGTTCGCGGCCACGATCTTGCCTGTCGCCGTGTCGCCCGTCAGCGAGACGAGGGCGATATCCGGGTGGCGCACGAGCGCGTCGCCCACGGGAATGCCGTCACCCGTGACGACCTGGAGGACGCCCGGGGGGATGATCTCCTGCGCGAGCTCGACGAAGCGAAGCAGCGTCAACGGCGTCTGCTCGGCCGGCTTCAAGATCTGGACGTTGCCCGCGGCGAGCGCCGGGCCCATCTTCCAGACGGCCATGAAGAGCGGGTAGTTCCAAGGGCAGATGCCGGCGACGAGGCCGAGCGGCTCCCGCCGGATCATCGACGTGTAGCCCTCGACGTACTCGGTCGCGGCCTTGCCCTCGAGGTTGCGCGCCGCCCCGGCGAAGAAGCGGAGGTTGTCGGACATGACGCCGGGCTCGTCCACCGCCACCCACCACGGCTTGCCCACGTTGAGCGACTCGAGCCGAGCGAGCTCCTCGGCGTGCTCGTCGATCACGTCGGCGAGCTTCAGGAGGAGCTCCATGCGGTCCTTGGGCGTCTTGAACCGCCACTCCTCCCAGGCCTTCTTCGCAGCGTCGACCGCCCGCTCGACGTCTTCCGCGGTGCCGCGCGGAACCTCCGCGATCACCTCGCCGGTCGCCGGGTTCAGCACCTCCATCGTCTCCCCCGACACCGAGTCGACGAACTCCCCGCCGACGAACATCTTCTGCTGGGTCACCGAAACGCTCACAGCCACCTCCGTTCCGCGGAAATCTCCCGCTGAGCGTATCGCCCGAGGAGCACTCGTGTCAGGTAGAACACGCCGACTGTGAGGATCCTCGTCGTCGGGACCGGAGGGGTCGGCTCGGCCTTCGCCGCGATCGCGCAGCGCCGGTCGTTCTTCGAGCGCATCGTCCTCGCCGACCTCGACCCCTCGCGCCCGCAGGCCGTCGTCGACCGCCTGGGCGAGCCCGACCGCTTCGGCTCGGCGCGCGTCGACGCCTCGAACGAGGACGCGGTCGTCGACCTCATCGCCGACGTGCGGGCCGACGTCGTGCTGAACGCGACCGATCCGCGCTTCAACCCGCCGATCTTCGACGCCTGCCTGCGCGCCCGAGTGACGTACCTGGACCTGGCGATGACCCTCTCCGAGCCGCATCCCGAGCACCCGTACTCGGAGACGCACGTGAAGCTCGGGGACTACCAGTTCGCCCAGGACGAGAGCTGGCGCCGTGCCGGCCTGCTCGCGCTCGTCGGCATCGGCGTCGAGCCGGGGGCCTCGGACGTGTTCGCCCGCTACGCCGCCGACGAGCTCTTCTCCGAGATCCACGAGGTCGGTGTCCGCGACGGCTCGAACCTCGTCATCGAGGGCTACGACTTCGCGCCGACCTTCTCCATCTGGACGACGATCGAGGAGTGTCTCAATCCCCCAGTCATCTGGGAGCGGGACCGCGGCTGGTACACGACGGAGCCCTTCTCCGAGCCCGAGATCTTCGACTTCCCGGAAGGCATCGGCCCAGTCGAGTGCGTGAACGTCGAGCACGAGGAGGTGCTCCTCGTCCCGCGTTGGATCGACTGTCGGCGGGTGACGTTCAAGTACGGCCTTGGCGACGAGTTCATCGAGGTGCTGAGAACCCTGCACAAGCTGGGCCTCGACTCGAAGGAGCCCGTGCGCGTGCGCGACGTCGAGGTCGCCCCGCGCGACGTCGTCGCCGCCTGTCTCCCGGATCCAGCCACGCTCGGAGACCGGATGACCGGGAAGACCTGCGCAGGGACACTCGTCACCGGCCTCGGCAGCGATGGCGCGCCCCGGAAGACCTACCTCTACCACGTCGTCGACAACGAGTGGTCGATGCGGGAGTACGGCTCGCAGGCGGTCGTCTGGCAGACGGCGATCAACCCGGTGGTCGCGCTCGAGCTCCTCGCCTCGGGCACCTGGAGCGGCGTCGGCGTCCTCGGGCCCGAGGCCTTCCCCGCGCAGCCGTTCCTCGCGAAGCTCGCCGAGTACGGCTCGCCGCACGGCGTCCTCGAGCTCGAGCCGTAGCCCGCCCCCGACGGCGCCGGCCACTTGCGCAGCTCGAGTCGAGAGGCGACGATGGAGCCGTGCCCGGGAGCTGCGAGAGCTGGTGCTCCGCGATGAGATCGCGCGCCGTCCGTCGTCTAGACGACGTGCGCGCGAGGATCAGCCCGTGCCGGTCGTGAGGCTGCGCGCTCCGCTCGCCGAGCTCGCCGGCGGACGCCGCGAGCTCGAGCTCGAGGGGCGGACGCTGCACGAGGTTCTGCTCGCGCTCGAGCGAGAGCACCCGGATCTCACGGGTTGGATCATGGACGAGCACAAGCGCATCCGCGAGCACGTGAACGTCTTCGTCAACGGCGCGAGGGGCAGCGAGAGCACCCCCGTCTCGCCGGAAGACCGCATCCACGTCATCCCCTCGATCAGTGGAGGTTGAGCCATGACCGAGCTCCTCGTCGGCACGAAGAAGGGACTGTTCGTCCTCGAAGGCGAGGGCGAGGAGTTCCGGATCCGCTCGCGCTCCTTCGCCGGCGAGCCGGTCGAGTACGCCGTGCGCGACCCAAGGAGCGGTCGCGCGTTCGCCTGCGTGACCTCGGCCTTCTACGGGCCGAAGCTCTTCTTCAGCGACGACCTCGACGCCGAGTGGGAGCAGGCGGAGGGGCTCGCGCTCCCCGAGGACGCGGAGAAGCCGCTCGAGCGCCTCTGGACCATCGTCCCAGGAGAGGAGGACGGGCTCCTGTACGCCGGCGGCGCGCCCGGCGTCCTCTTCGAGAGCCGAGACGGCGGGAAGACATGGGAGCTGAACCGCGGCTTCTGGGAGCAGCCGACGCGCTCGGAGTGGAGCCCGGGCGCCGGAGGGATGTGCCTGCACTCGATCTGCACCTGGCCCGGCGACCCGGCGCGCATCGCGCTCGCGATCTCCGCGGTGGGCGTCTGGCTCTCCGACGACGGCGGGCAGACCTGGCGCAACGGGAACGCGGGCCTCGTCCCCCGCTACCTACCCGAAGAGGCGCGCGCGGACACGCTCACGCTCTGCGTCCACAATTTGCACCGGGCGCCGCGCCGACCCGAGCGGCTCTTCATGCAGTTCCACGGCGGCGTCTACCGCTCCGACGACGCGGGTGAGAGCTGGCTCCCGATCGCCGATGGGCTGCCGTCCGACTTCGGCTTCCCGCTCGTCGTCGACCCGGCCGACCCCGAGAGTGCGTACGTCATCCCCCTCGTCGCCGACCTCGACCGGGTCACGCCCGATGGGCGCGTGCGGGTGTACGAGACGCGCGACGCCGGCGCGACGTGGATCGAGCGCGGCGAGGGTCTCCCGTCGGAGAACGCCTACCTCACGATCCTCCGACAGGCCTTCTGCGGGCTCGGAGCCGGAGCGGACATGGAGCTCTACTTCGGCGCGACCTCGGGCGACGTCTTCGGCTCGCGCGACGCGGGCGCGACGTGGTTCACCGTGGCGACGAAGCTCCCGCCCGTGCACTCCGTCAGGGCCGCGTAGACGGAGGGCGACCCCGGGGAACCGCCCCGACGGTCGTACCCGGAAACCACCTCACGGGGGCGAGGCTTGCCTCGCCCTCGCCCGTGCCTACAACCCGTGGCTCTCGATCCGCGAGGGATCGATCCGAACGCTCACACGCGTCTCCTCGGGCTTGTGCCAGGGGTACGAGTCGCGGCCGAGGTACTTGTGCGCCAAGCGGTCGATCTGCTCGTTCGCGCCCTCCTCGACGAGCCGGGCCGTCCCTTCGATCGCGACCCAGCGATACGGATCGCCGGGGTCGACGACGACGAGCGACACCCGCGGGTCCTTCTCGAGATGCCGCGGCTTTGCGCGCGGCCGCGCGGTGTTGAACGAGACGCCCTCGTCGTCGACGTCCACCCAAACGACGGTGGAGTGTGGAGAGCCGTCCTCGCGCAGGTCGGTCACGACCCCGACGAACGGCTGCTCGAGGAACGCTCGCTGCGCGGGGGTGAGGCGCTTCATACGATCGCCACCATGCGGTCGATCGCGCCGCGGGCGCGCGCCGCGATCTCGGGCTCGACAGTCACGACGTGCTTCCAGTCGCGGAGCGAGTCGCGCAGCTTCTCGAGGGTGATCATCTTCATGTACCGGCAGATGGCCTTCTCGGACACGGCCTCGAAGCGCTTCTCGGGAGCCTCCTTCGAGAGCCGATGCAGGATACCGGTCTCCGTCGCGACGAGGAATCGCTCCTTCGGCGACTGCCGCGCGAAGCGGATCATCCCCTCGGTGGAGAGGATGTGCGTGCGGACGTTGCCGAAGGCCATGCACTGGCTCGCGCAGCCGCACTCCGGGTGCACGAGGAGCTCGGCGTCGGGCGCGTCGGCCTGCCAGCGCTCGATGTCGGCGGGGCGGATGCCCGCGTGCACGTGGCACTCCCCCATCCAGATCCGCAGCCGGCGACCCGTCACCTTCTCGAGCCAGAGCCCGAGGTACATGTCCGGCAAGAACAGGATCTCCGTGTCCTCCGGGATCGACTCGATCACCGCCTTCGCGTTGCCGGACGTGCAGCAGTAGTCGCTCTCTGCCTTCACGTCGGCGGTCGTGTTCACGTACGAGACGACGACCGCACCCGGGTTCTCCGCCTTCCAGGCGCGCAGCTGCTCTGCCGTGATCGAGGCCGCGAGCGAGCAGCCGGCGTCGAGGTCGGGGATGAGGACGGTCTTGTCCGGGCAGAGGATCGCCGCGGTCTCGGCCATGAAGTGGACGCCGCAGAACACGATCGCCTCGGCGTCGGTCCGTGCGGCCTCCTGCGAGAGCCCGAGCGAGTCGCCGACGAAGTCAGCGACGTCCTGGACCTCGGGCACTTGGTAGTTGTGGGCGAGGATGACGGCGCCACGCTCGCGCGCGAGCGCCCGTACCTCCTCCTGCATGGTCGCGATCTCCGTTGTGGTCATGTGAGCTCCAGGGAGACGTCGAGGGACGGAGCGGAGTGCGTGAGCGCGCCGATCGAGATCTCGTCGACGCCCGTCTCGGCGACGGCGCGCACGTCCTCGAGCGTGATGCCGCCGGAGGCTTCGAGGCGCGCTCGACCTCCGGCGAGCTCGACGGCCCGGCGCAGCTCGGCGAGCGTCATGTTGTCCAGGAGGATGGCGTCGACCCCCGCTGCGAGCGCCTCGGAGACCTGCTCGAGCGTGTCGCACTCGACCTCGATCGACAGGTCGGTGACGGCGCGCGCTCGACGAACCGCTTCGGTGAGCGAGCCCGCGGCGCGCAGGTGGTTGTCCTTGATCAAGACGCCGTCGTCGAGCCCGAAGCGGTGGTTGCGGCCGCCCCCTGCGACGACCGCCTGCTTCTCGAGCGATCGCAGGCCGGGGGTCGTCTTGCGAGTGTCGAGGATCACGCAGCCCGTGCCCTCGACCGCGTCGACGTAGCGTCGGGTGAGCGTCGCGATTCCGGAGAGCCGACCGAGGAAGTTCAGCGCGACGCGCTCGCCCGTGAGGATCGCGCCGAGCGGCCCGGTCACGCGCCCGACGACGCTCGGAGCGCCGACGCGCGTTCCCTCCGCAGCGAGCGCCTCGAACGCGATTCCCTCGGCGAGCGAGCGGAACACGGCTTCCGCGACCTCGAGCCCGAACACGACCCCGGGCTCCTTCACGACGAGCTCCGCGGTCGCCGTCTGACCTGGGGGTACGATCGCCTCGGTCGTCACGTCGCCTGCGCCCACGTCCTCGGCGAGCGCTCTCTCGACGAGCTGCTCGAGCGTCTCCGGAGGTGGAAGCGGTCGCGTGCGCGAGAGGCCAGGGACGACGCTCACAACCACCTCTCCAGCGTCGGCTCGCATCCACGACGGAGGACGACGTGGCGCTCGAAGGCGGGGTCTTCGGCGGGGAAGTCGGCGCGGAAGTGCGAGCCGCGGCTCTCCTCGCGCACGAGCGCGCTCTGCGCGATCAGCGACGCGAGCAGGTGCGGCGTGCGGCGCAGCCGCTCGAGCCCGGCGGCATCGCGGACGAGGCCGCAGTCGCGCCAGAGCGCCTGCCGCAGCTCGGCGGTGACCCGCTCGACAGCGCAACGCCCCGGGGTCAGGTCCCGATCGTTGCGCCCCCATCGTGCGCAACGATCGGGACCTGACCCCGCCGTAGACCCCGCCGAATCGCCGAGCGCCGCGAGCGCGGCCCTTCGTCCGAAGACGAGACACTCGAGCAGCGAGTTCGACGCGAGCCGGTTCGCCCCGTGCACCCCAGTCGCGGCGCACTCGCCCGCCGCGTACAGGCCGGGGAGCTCGCTGCGCCCGTCCAGGTCGGTCACGATCCCTCCCACGAAGTAGTGCGCCGCCGGTGCCACCGGGATCGGAGCCGCCGACGCGTCGTAGCCGCGTTCCCGAAGGCTCGACATGAGCTCGGGGAAGCGCTCGCGATCGATCTCGCGCAGGTCGAGGAGCGCCGTCCCCCGAGCCGCGATCTCCCGCGCGACCACGTCTCGTGGAGCCAGCTCGTCCGTGAAGCGACGGCCGCTCTCGTCGAGGAGCAAGGCGCCCTCGCCGCGGAGCGCCTCCGAGAGGAGGAGCGACGAGTCGACGAGAGCCGTCGGATGGAACTGCGTGAACTCGAGATCTGCGATCGCCGCTCCCGCGCGGTAGGCGGCAGCGATCCCGTCCCCAGTCGAGCCGGGAGGGTTCGTCGTTCGCCACCAGAGCGCGGCGGCGCCTCCCGTGGCGAGGAGCGTCGCCCGCGCGGAGATCGTGCCTCGGTCGGTGACGACGCCGACGCAGCGCCCGCGATCCACTCGGAGCTCGCGCAGGCAGACCCCTTCGAGCACACGAATGCGGGGATGCGCGAGCACGCGCCCGGCGAGCACCCGCGCGACCCGGTCACCGGTCGCGGCGCCGCCTGCGTGGACGACTCGCCGCCTCGAGTGGCCTCCCTCGAGCGAGAGCCCCTCGTCGAACTCGACGCCGAGCTCTTCGAGATCGCGGATCCGCGCGGGTGCCTCCTCGGTGAGCACGGCGACGGCGCTCGGTCGCACGAGCCCTCGTCCCGCGCGTGCAGTGTCCGCGGCATGGAGCGAGGGCGTGTCGTCCTCGCCGATCGCGGCCGCGATGCCGCCCTGCGCGAGGGTGCTCGTCGTCACGCTGAGCGGCGCCTTCGAGAGGACGAGCACCCGGCCCTCCTGCGCGGCGCACAGGGCCGCGAAGAGGCCGGCGACGCCGCCGCCGACGACGATCAGGTCGGGGCGGAAGTCGGGGGCTCGTCCGGCGCGCTCGCTCATGCTAGTTTTCGACTCTGAGTCGATAACCTCGTGGCAGAGTCTACCACCTCTCGTCCAGCGCAGGCCGTGCTCGCGGTCGTCTTCCAGGTGCGCAAGCGCGTCCTCCAGGTGCTCCTCTGGGAACGCGCCCGCGAGCCGTTCCGCGGCGCCTGGTCGCTCCCGGGGGGCGCTCTCGAGCCGGGCGAGACGCTCGAGGCTTCGATCCTGCGTCACTTGGCGACGAAGGTCGACGTGCGCGAGGTCGCGCACCTCGAGCAGCTCGCTACCTGGAGCGACCCCGAGCGTCATCCGGGCCGCTGGGAGCTCGCAACCGCCTACCTCGGTCTCGTGCCGCTCGGCATCGACCCCGACGTGCCCGCGGACACGTGCTGGCACCCTGTGGACGAGCTGCCACCGCTGGCGTTCGACCACCGCGAGATCGTCGAGGCGGGGCGCGAGCGCCTCCGTGGCAAGCTCTCGTACTCCAACATCGGCTTCGCCCTCGCTCCCGAGACCTTCACGCTCGCCGAGCTGACCGCGGTCTACGGGGCTGCGCTCGGGTACGAGGTCTCCGCGACGAACTTGAAGCGCGTACTCCTTCGCCGGGGAGCGATCGAGGCCACCGGCGAGAGACGGGCGCACGGGCCCGCCGGCGGGCGGCCGGCGGAGGTGTTCCGCTTCAGGACGCGCCGCCTCGAGGTCACCGACCCGTTCGCCGTCTTCCGACCCCCGCACTGAGCAGCCGCGACGCTCGCCGCCGGCTCCCGCGGCAGGCGTCGAGCTCGACCGCCTCGGGACTCGGAGCGACGAGCTTGCCGGCCACCGCTCAAGCCTCTGCGGTTCGCACCCGATCTTCGTGGCATGCGGCACTTCCACCTCCTGCTCCTCGCGATCGGCGCGCTCAGCGTCGCCGCAGAGGCGATCGCCGCTCTCGCGTTCTTCGGGAGACCGGCGAGCGCCCGGCGGCTCTCCGCGCCCTTCGGACGTTAGAGCTCGACGGCACGCGAGAGCGCCGTCACGACGGCCGCGACCCCCATGGCTACGACGACGGGCGCGCGGACCCAGATCGCGAGCGCCGCTGCGGCGACGCCCGGGGCGCGCGCGTCGATCGTGACCTCTCTGTCACCCGCGAACGTCTGCGTGACGACGAGCGCCGTGAGCATCACGGGAGCGAGGAGCTGCACGACGGGCTGCGCCCGCGTGGGCAGGGGGCGCCTGCCGAGGAAGACCGGCCCCGCGGCCTTCAGGAGAGCCGTCGCTGCGCCGACCGCGAGCACGACGATCCACACCTCGCTCACCGGCGAAGCCCCACGAGACACGCCCCCGCAGCCGCGACGATCGGGACGCCCGCAGGCGCGACGGGCGTGAGGAGGAGCGTGACGGCACCGGCCACGACCGCCGCCCGCGCCGCCGGACGGGATCGGAGGTACGGCGCGGCGAGCGCGAGGAAGAGGGCGGCGAAGGCGGCGTCGAGACCGAGCGAGGCAGGATCGCCGAGGAGGTCACCGAGCAGGCTTCCGGCGGCCGTGCTCGCTACCCAGAGCACGTAGAGGAAGAGCCCGGCGCCGGCGAGGATCGGCCATTCGAAGCGCCCGCTCCGCCCCGAAAGCGCCCAGGACTCGTCCACGATGAGCTGCGAGCGCACGAGCCGCTGCAGCCTGCCCCCGGGAACGATGGAGGCGACCGTGATGCTCATGGCGGCGTAGCGCGCGTTGAGGAAGACCGCGGCCGCGATTGCGGCGGCGAGGGTGCCGCCGGCATGGAGCACGGAGACGGCGGCGAACTGCGCCGATCCTGCGAACGTCGTCGCCGACATCGCGGTTGCCGCGACCGCGCCCATCCCCGCGGCATCCGCGAAGACGCCGAAGGCGGCGCCGAAGAAGAGCGGGCCTGGAGCGAGCGGGAGCGCCGCCCGAACGCCGTCCCGGAGCCGGGGGCGATGATCCGTGTCCACGCGGCCGAACGTACCAGCAGCATGCGAGAATCGACGCCTATGAAGGTCGCTGTCTCGGGCGCGTCCGGCCTCATCGGCTCGGCGCTCGTTCCCGCCCTCCGCGAGAGGGGCCACGAGGTTGTGCGCCTCGTCCGACGCGAGGCGCGGGCCTCCGACGAGGTGGCGTGGGATCCAGCCTCCGGGGCGCTCGACCCCTACGCGGTGGCCGACGTCGACGCCTTCGTCAACCTCAGCGGAGCGACGATCGGCCGGCGGTGGACGGAGGCGCGAAAGCGCGAGATCCGCGACTCACGCGTCCTGCCCACAGCGCTGCTCGCCCGCACTGTCGCCGCTCTCGAGGGCAGGCCGGCGTTGATCTCCGCCGGCGGGGTGGGTATCTACGGCAACCGCGGCGACGAGATCCTGACCGAGGAGTCGGAGCTCGGGTCCGGCTTCCTCGCCGAGGTCGGAAAGGAGTGGGAGGCCGCAGCCGATCCGGCGCGGGAGGCCGGCGCCCGCGTCGTGACGTTCCGCCAAGGCATCGTGCTCAGCCGCCGCGGCGGAGCTCTCGCGAAGATGCTCACTCCGTTCAAGCTCGGGCTCGGCGGGCGAGTCGGCTCGGGCAGGCAGTGGTGGAGCTGGATCTCGCTCGACGACACCGTCGCCGCGTACCTCTTCGCGCTGGAGCACGATCTCTCCGGAGCGACGAACCTCGTCTCGCCGAATCCCGTCACGAGCGCGCACCTGACGAAGACGCTGGGACGCGTGCTCGGACGGCCGACCATCTTCCCCCTCCCCGGACTCGCAGTGAAAGCGCTCTTCGGCGAGATGGGCGAGGCGACGCTACTCGAGGGCCAGCGCGCCCTCCCGGCGCGACTCCTCGAAGCAGGGTTCGCGTTCTCGTTCCCCGCCCTCGAGCCCGCCCTGCGGCGCGCGCTCGAGTTGTAGCGCCCCCGCGGGAGCCCGGCTCCGGGAGAATGGAGTCGGTGCCCGCGCTCGAGGACCTCGGCTGGGACGCAGGCTGGGAGGCCGCGTTCGCCGAGTACCGTGCGCTCGGGCTCGAGCCGGGACGCGTCGCAGTGCAGCATCGCGGGGCATACGACGTCTGGCTCGCCGACGGCGAGGCTCGCGCCCGGCTTCCCGGTCGAGCCCGACGCGACGCGAGAGAGGCCGACCTCCCAGTTGTGGGCGACTGGGTCGCCGTCGAGAGAGCCACGGAGCCGCCGCTCGTCGGAGCCGTGCTCCCGCGACGCACGCGGATCTCCCGACGCGTCTCTCCGGATCCGACGGCCGACACGGGGCGCGAGCAGGTGGTGGCCGCCAACGTCGACGTCGTCTTCTGCGCGTTCGCTGTCGTCGACCCCCTCGTCCCCCGTCTCCTCGAGCGGTACCTGACCCTCGCCTGGGCGAGCGGCGCGCGCCCCGTCGTCCTCCTGACGAAGGCCGATCTCGAGGACGACCCGCGCTCCAGCGCCCACGAGATCGCCGCCGTGGGCAGTGACGTCCCCGTCCACCTCGTCTCGACTCGGAGCGGGCTAGGCCTGGACGAGGTGCGCGCCTACCTCGCGCCCGGCGTGACGGGAGCGCTCATCGGCCCCTCCGGCGTCGGCAAGTCGTCGCTCGTCAACGCGCTCGTCGGAGACGAGCTCCTCGCCACCGGCGAGACGCGCAAGGATGGAGCGGGACGCCATACGACAACGCGGCGCGAGCTCGTCCTCCTCCCCGGCGGAGGCCTGATCGTGGACAACCCGGGCATGCGCGAGGTGCACCTCTGGCTCGCTGACGAAGGCCTGCGCGAGGTGTTCGCCGATGTCACCGAGCTCGTCGCCCAGTGCCGCTTCCGAGACTGCCGACACGAGCGGGAGCCGGGCTGCGCCGTCCAGGAGGCGCTCGCGTCCGGCGCGCTCGAGCCCGAGCGCTGGGCGAGCTACCGAGAGCTCGAGCGAGAGCTTGCCGACCTGGAGGAGCGGCTCGCTCGCCGCGAGCGACTCCGCGCACGCAGCCGGCGCCGCAGGCGTTGATCGACAGGCGCCGGCGGGCCATGGCGGTGGCTCCCGCCCCCGACCACGGGCAGGAGCCACCGCTCCGGCACCTACGGAGCCGCGACGTTCGCGGCGCCCGGGGTCGCCACCGCCGTGAAGGCCCAGTCCGAGGCCGCGTCGTTCGTGTCTCGTCCGTCCGGGATGCGCGCGAGCGAGCCGTCGACCGTGTTCGAGTCGGCGACGCTCGCCGGCAGCGCGCTCCCCTCGACGAGATCGTAGGTCTGTCCGCCGATGCTGGCGGTACGGATCTCTCCCTCGTACGAGAGCGCGTCGAGGAGCGCGCCGGTGCCGGTTTCGAGCAGCGCAACGCCGTCGGGAGCGCCGTTCTGCGCGTCGGTCTCCCAGACGAGGTAGCCGCCCGCGGCGAGCGTGCCCGTGAGCGCGAGCCGGCGGTACTCGCTTCCGTCGCCGCCGTTCACGAGGACGATCGCAAGGCCGTCGAGGCTGACCGCCGAACTCGCGGTGTTCGCGATCTCGACGAAGCCACCAGTGTCCGTCCCGACCTGGTCGTAGTCGATCTCGTTGATCACGAGCCCGGTACGACCGCTCGGCGGGGGTGGAGGCGGTGGAGGCGGCGGGGGCGAACCGCCTCCTTCGCAACGAAGCTCGACCACGTTCGTCGCCGTCGTCGAGACGACTATCGTCCCGGCTGACCCGTCCGACCGCGTGCACGCGATCCCTCCCAGATCGGCGACGGAGGCGATGCCCGCGCCCGCGGGGCCCTGCGGCCCTGGCGGTCCCTGCGGCCCTGGCGGGCCTGCGGGGCCGACGGGACCCACCGCGCCCGGCTCGCCGGCGGGACCGGCGGGGCCGGGCGGTCCCATCGGGCCGGGCGGGCCGGGCGGGCCGGGCGGGCCCTGCTCCCCGTGAGCGTTCCAAGTGACGATGCGCTCGTTCGCCCGGCAGTCACTCGGGCTCGCGACGACGCGCAGGAAGCCCTTGCCACGCTTCTGGCAGGCGACGATGACGTCGTCGTCGGCGCTCCGAGGCGGGGCGGCCCCCGCCAGCGCCGACATCGCGGTGAGAGCGGCGACGGCGAGTGCGCCGATGGCAGTCGTGCGTACGCGCACGGATCCTCCTTTCGTTCGCTGACCCGCCCGTGGTACGCGCGCCCGCCGCTCGGCGCCAGCTGTCCCGACCGGACACGATGGCCCGCAACCCGCATGGTTGAGCGGAACTGTGGATAGCTTGGCGCTCGTTCGTCACTCTTCAGGCGAACGGCGACGCGAGGGAACGCGCCCCTCGACGAGAATCACTGACGCATGGCTCACGAGCCACTCAGCCCCGAGCTCGCCCTCGTCGACCCCGAACTCGCGGCGCGGGCGCGCGCCGCCCTCCCGGAGCACCCGTACGAGCGCTCGACGCGACGACACGTGCCCGTCGCCGCGCCCATCGGTCGCTCCTCCGAGCGCCGTCACGGGTACCCGTTCTGGGCCCGCGTCACCGGCGCCCTCTGGCTCTTCGTCATCGGCGTCCTCGTCGGCGGGGCCGCCATCCCCCACGCCCAGGATCGCCCACGGGTCGTCGAACCGAGCGAGGAGGCGCCCGCCGTCATCTGCGAGGTTCCCGCGCAGCCTCCCGGGCACGCGCAGCCATCGGTGCTTCCCACAAGCCCGCGCGACCCCCGAGAGGCGCGCTGAGGCTCGCTACAATCGCCCTCCGCGGGGCTATAGCTCAGTTGGGAGAGCGCCTGGATCGCACCCAGGAGGTCGGCGGTTCGAGTCCGCCTAGCTCCACTCGCAGGGTCCCTGAAGGCACGCGGTCGGCGGCGCACGCGATAGCACAGGCGCCGCACCCGGCCGCGCCAGCCCGAGCACGACGGACACGACATCCCCGCGCACCTCGTCGGTCAGGCCCGCGGCACGCACGTCAACCGACTTCCGTCGTGTCGACGACGTGGCGGCCGACGACGTTCCGCGCCGGGCCCTGCGCGGCCGGGTCTCGCCGCAGGATGCCCGAGACACCTTCGACTCGACACCCTCGTCCAACGGTGAACGACCAGTCGCGCAGCGCGCGGGGGTCATCGTGCCGGCCGGCGTGCCCTGAGAGCTCGCTCCTGCACGAAGCCCAGCGCGAGCGATCGCGAGCACGGTCGCGCCGAGACGCGCGCCGAGGCGATAGCGCACGCGGCAGGTGCGGGCCAGATCGGACAGCGCGCGCTCAGGCCGCAACCGCGTCCGCGACCGCGCCAACCGCGAGGCCGAGGTCGAGCGGGTCGCCGCCGCCGGTGCGCAGGGTGTGCTCGTCGAGTGCGAGGCCGAGGCGGGCGTTCTCTGCCTGGAGCGCGTCCGCGCTTCCGCGCGGCGGCGGCCGCGAGACGCCCGGGTGCAGGACGCCGTGGCGGTTGCGGAAGCGAAGGCCGCCGGCGCCGTCGTCCTCGAGCGTGTAGCCGCCCTCGTGCACGAGCCGGTGGTGGTGGAAGCAGAGCAGGACGAGGTTGTCGAGGCTCGTCTCGCCGCCACGGGCCCAGTGAACGCGGTGGTGGGCCTGCAGGTGCCGGCGGCGCTCGCAGCCGGGGAACCGGCAGGTGCCGTCGTCGCGGGCCTCGAGCGCGCGGCGCAGGGCGGGCGGGACGCTGTGGCGAGCGCGCCCGACGCTGAGCGGGACGCCGGCGCGCTCGATGCTCGTCAGGGTCTCCGCGTCGCAGCCGAGCCGGCGCGCCGTCTCCGGGGAGAGCGCTGGTCCGTCGGCGAGCTCGCAGCGGCCGGCGCGGTCGGCCTCGAGCGCAGCGGCGTCGACGTGTACGACGAGGCGCGCGCGCTCGCCGCCCTCGGCGGCTGAGGCGAGCGAGGCCTCCGCGAGCTCAACGAGCGCCTCGACGCTCGGCGAGCGCGGGGGCTCGAAGGGGGGCGCGGGCGTGTCGAGCGGCTCGGAGGGCAGGTGACGGGCGTCTCCGGCGCCGGGAGCCGCCGCCGCGCCGCGCCTCGGCGACGTCGGCGCGGGAGCACGCGCTCGCGTGCGGCCTCGAGCGCCTTCACGACGAGCGTTCCGTCCTCCGCCGCCAGCCGCGCGCGCAGGTACAACGAGCCGTCCTCGGCGAAGTGGTAGTCGACGTACTCGAGCTCGTGCGTCTCCCGTGCCTCCTCGGCGGCGACCCGCCGGAAGGCTCGTAGCGCGCGCTCGAGCTGCGAGGCGCTGAGCGCGCAGGCCAGCTCGAGCAGGCGCTCCTCCGAGGCGGGCGTCGCCACCCGCGTCAGCGCGCGCACCTTCGCGAAGGTGAGCTCGCCGCGGGCGAAGGCCGCGCGGATCGCGGGCAGCTCGCCAAGCGCTTCTGCCACCCGCACCTGCTCACGCGCCTCCCGCGCCGAGAGGCCGAAGCGGAAGGCCACCCAGCGAGCGGCCTCGCCCTCCACTAGCGTCCCCGTCTCCAGGAAGGCCGCCAAGCGCTCGAGGAAGCGGCAGCCGGCGGCGTTCAGGTGCGCGGCGAGCGTCGCCAGCTCGTCCTCGAGCGCGAGCGCTCGCGCCTGGCTCGCCCACGGCTCCTGCCCGCCCGCTGTCTCCTCGCTCGTCGCCGTTGCCTTCATCGCCAACAACGGTAGCGCGGCGGCCGGACGGACACCCTCCGCGTCCGGCCGCTCGCGGCGACGTGCATCCGCCACTGGGCGAGGGGCTCGGCGGCCCGCTCGTCCGCCGTAGCGCCCGCCCGGGTCGTCGGGCCTCGTTCCTCGCGGCGTAGGGGCTGTCGTTCTTCGGCGCCCCCGGCGCAGTCCTCGGCCGCCTGAGGGCGGGCACTGGGCGTAAGACCTCGCCGGAGCCGAGTCCGATTAGGCTGTGTCCGTCTCGGGGGACAGGTCCGAATGAGCACAGAGCCCGCGCTCCGCAACCACGCCGGCCTCATCTGGTCGGTCGCCGACAAGCTGCGCGGCGTCTACAAGCAGTCCGAGTACGGGCGCGTGATCCTCCCGCTCGTCGTCCTGCGGCGGCTGGACTGCGTGCTCGAGCCGACGAAGGCGGAGGTACTGGCACGGCACGAAGCGCTGAAGGGGCGGGTCGAGAACGTGGAGCCGGTGCTCTGCGCCGTCTCGGGCGAGCAGTTCTACAACACGAGCCCGCTCGACTTCCCGCGCTTGCTCGCCGACCCGCCGAACCTCGCCGCCAACCTCCGCTCCTACATCGCCGGCTTCTCGCCCGCCGCGCGCGACGTGATCGAGAAGTTCGGCTTCGACGCGCAGATCTCCCGCCTCGCCGAGAAGGACCTCCTCTACCTCGTCCTCGGCGAGTTCGCGAACGTCGACCTCCATCCCGACACGGTCTCCAACATCGAGATGGGCTACCTGTACGAGGAGCTCGTCCGCCGCTTCTCGGAGCTCTCGAACGAGACCGCCGGCGAGCACTTCACCCCGCGCGAGGTGATCAAGCTCATGGTCAACCTCCTCTTCGTCGAGGACGAGGACGTCCTGCGCACCCGCGGGATCGTGAAGACGCTCTACGACCCGGCCTGCGGCACCGGCGGCATGCTCTCGGTCGCCGAGGACCACCTCCGCCACCTGAACCCCGACGCGCGCCTCGAGGTCTTCGGCCAGGAGCTGAACGACGAGACGTACGCGATCTGCCGCTCGGACATGATGCTGAAGGGCCAGGACGCGTCCCACATCGTCTCCGGCAACTCCTTCTCTCAGGACGGGCACGCGGGCCGCACCTTCGACTACATGCTCGCGAACCCGCCCTTCGGCGTGGAGTGGAAGTCGGTCGAGCAGGTCGTCCGCGACGAGCACCGAAACCTCGGCTTCGACGGCCGCTTCGGCGCCGGGCTCCCACCGATCAACGACGGCAGCTTCCTCTTCCTCCAGCACATGCTCTCCAAGATGAAGCCGGTCGAGCAGGGCGGCTCGCGGCTCGCGATCGTCTTCAACGGCTCGCCGCTCTTCACCGGCGCCGCCGGCTCCGGCCCCTCGGAGATCCGACGTTGGATCATCGAGAACGACTGGCTCGAGGCCGTCGTCGCCCTCCCGGACCAGCTCTTCTACAACACCGGCATCTCGACCTACTTCTGGGTCGTCACGAACCGCAAGAGCGCCGAGCGCCGCGGCAAGGTGCAGCTCGTCGACGCCCGCGAGCTGTGGGAGAAGATGCGCAAGAGCCTGGGAGAGAAGCGCAAGCGGATCTCCGACGAGCAGATCGACGAGATCACCCGCCTCTACGGCGACTTCCAGGAGGGGGAGCGGGTCAAGATCCTCCCCAACGAGGCCTTCGGCTACCAGCGGATCACCGTCGAGCGGCCGCTGCGCCTGCGCTACTCGGGCGAGGGCGCGGCCGAACGGCTCGAGGCTTCGAAGGCGTTCGCGAAGCTCGACGAGGCCTCGCAGGACAAGCTCGCCGCCGCGGTCTCGTCGCTCGCGGGGCTTTCGACGACCGACCGCGAGGAGGCGCTCGCCGCGAACGGGAAGCTCTCGAAGGCCGAGGAGAAAGCGCTCCTCGAGGCGCTCGCCGTGCGCGACCCGGAGGCGCCTGCGCTCGACGAGCCCGACCCCGAGCTCCGCGACTACGAGAACGTGCCGCTCCCGCCCGAGCCGGTCACCTTCGAGCCCGACCCCTCGGCGCGCCTTCGGAGCGAGCCCTACCGGCGGGCGGTCGAGGAGTACATGGAGGCCGAGGTGCTGCGCTACGTCCCCGACGCCTGGGTCGATCACGCAAAGACGAAGATCGGCTACGAGATCCCGCTCACGCGGCACTTCTACCGCTACGTGCCGCCGCGCCCGCTCGAGGAGATCGACGCAGAGATCAAGGCGCTGGAGGAGGAGATCCAGGAGCTGCTCGGGGAGGTGACGCGGTGAGCTGGAGAGCGCTACGCTCGGCTCTTGCTCGAATCGGAACGCTCGCGCGCGTACTGAAGCACACCTGGAGGACGTCGAGGTTCCGTTGCGCGACATCCGATTGTCGGCACGGAGTACGGCTCGTCGTCCGACGACCGCAGCTCTTGAGATCTCACCGAAGCGGCGTCCTCGGGCAGACGGCTGTGCAACCGGCGACACGGATCACTCGAGCGGTTCGGACCTATCGTGGCGCGCCGTTATCGATCACCTGAGAAGCGATCGACCACGTGATCTCGACGGGACTTCGCCGTCACGCCCGTGTCGGGCTGACGCTCCGGATTCCTTGCGGTGCCAGTCAGTGCCTGCGTCGAGAGAGGTCGTGGCTCGTCGGTCGGGGTCAGCACCGCGCCATCAACGCAGGCGGATCCGGACGATCTCGAGGTCCGGCTGCCCGGAGCCTGGCGGAGCAGCGCGAGATCGCCGACTTCCTCGACGCCGAGACGGCGCGGATCGACGCGCTCATCGAGAAGAAGCAGCGGATGATCGCGCTGCCTCGACGAGCGATTCCAGGCTGGGCCTATCGATCGCTGCCCTGCGGCGACGAGAGCCAGGCGACCGCGAGTGCGGCAGTCACGTCGTTTCGCAGGTAGTCGAGCGGGGGCATTCGCCGACGAGTGACGAACAACTGGCACGGGGACGCTACCGTGCGGCAACACCTCGTCGACCTGGGGTTCGCGAAAGAGCGACACGCGACTGCGCGCAGCCTCCGGAGGCAGGGCGGGACCGGAGAGCTCGCATTGACGATCGAAGGATTCGTTCGGCCCGACGGGCGTTCGACCATCGGTGTCGCGTGCTGGCGAGGGGAGGGCCTTCTGAATAACCACGCGTGCTCGTAGACCCCCGAGACGATCGCGTGGATCCTCGCTTCGCGCAGTACGCACATGCGTCCTCCGAGGTTGCCGGCGTGCTCCGAGCCAGCGCGGTCGGAGCAATCGCGCTCAGCGCTGGCGGCGCTCTGCGTGAGCTGTCGATGCCGCTACCGCCGATCGAAGTGCAAGCGCCAGATCGCGCGACCTTGGATGCGGAGAAGTCGCGTCTCGATCGCGTCACGGAAGCCGAACGACGCATGATCGAGCTCCTCCGCGAGCGCCGCCAGGCGCTGATCACGGCCGCCGTCACCGGCGACCGAAAGTCTAGGAAGAGAGAACTGAAGAGAACTGAGCTGAGTCACCTCAGAGAAGAGGAATCCGGGCATGCCCCGGCGACGATTTGACACTGAAGCGAAAGACTGGCTGAGAGACTGGCCAACTCAGACGAAGATATGGTCAGCTACCCGTCGGCGCCTCTACTGGCTCAGGGCGCAGCCTCCGATTCGTCACGAGAAATGCCGCGCACCCAGGCTCGTTCCCGTCGGAGCTAAGGCGTTCACCACCCAGCCCGACGGACTTTGGGTCACTCTTGGGATTGAACGGGGCGATACCGCGAAAGCCGAGTTCGTTGACTGTCTAGTGATCGAGGTATCGATGACGCGGCAGAATCTCAGTGACAAGCGCGCTCGTTATGCAGCTCGGACGGGCTCGCTCGTTGTGGACTTCGACAAGAGGTGGCTTGATGGGCTCGTCAGAGGTCCGGGGCAAGGGGGTCCGCTGCGTGCCCGACGCGAGCTCTTGGGGGGAGAACTGCCAGACGAAGACCCGGTTCGTCTGCCGGTTCGATATGTCCGCGTTCTGTACGCGCTGCCGGACCAGGCTGATGGTCGTGACCTGTACGAGAAGGCCGAGGGACATATTCCGTTGGAGGCACATGAGTTCGTCATTGCCCGTCGGAAGCTGAGAGTTGCTAACCGTGACGTGCGCCTTCAGCTCGCGCGAATGAGCCCTTATTCCCAGTACCTGAGGCCGTGAGTGCGGAGCAAGCCCCCGAGGACCGGCGACATCGCGCAGATGCGGGGCGACCGGATCGAGTACATCGAGTCGACGAGGTTCTCGATCAGCGAGGCGTCGGCCTCGCGAACTCCGCCGCCGAGCTCGCACCCCGCCGAGACAGTCGTGCTGTCGCGAACGGCTTCCGTCGGTTTCTCGGCGATCATGGCGCGCGCGATGGCGACGAGCCAAGACTTTGCGACCTGGACGTGCGGCCCGCGCCTACGTCCGCGGTTCCTCGCTCCTGTGCCTGCGAGCGATGCGCTCGGAGCTGCTCGGCCGGCTGGCGATGGGATCGACCCACAAGACGATCGTACATGCCCGACATCGAGAGCATCGGCGCGTTCCGCTGCCGTCCCTGGAGGAGCAGGACCGGGCGGTGAGCGACGTGTGGGCACGTGTTCGCCCGATCGACCGCGCGGTCGATGCGCATCGATCGACAGATCGCCCTGCTCCGCGAGCGCCGCCAAGCGCTGATCACCGCCGCCGTCACCGGCCAGCTCGACGTCTCCAAGGCCGCGGCGTGACCGGCGTCAGCGAGCTGAAGTTCGAGGGCGCGATCGAGGCGTGGCTCCTCGAGCACGGCGGGTACGCGAAGGGCGATCCGGAGACGTTCGACGTCGCGCTCGGGCTCGATCCCGGCGAGGTGCTCGCGTTCGTGCGCGCGACGCAGGAGACGGCCTGGCGCGCGCTCGCCGAGCGGCACGGCGGCGAGGCCGCGGCGGAGACCGCCTTCCTGCGCCGGCTCGCCTCCGAGCTCGACGAGCGCGGGACGGTGGACGTCCTGCGCCACGGGGTCAAGGACCTCGGCGTTCCGATCCGGCTCGCGTTCTTCAAGCCGGCGCACGGGCTGACGCCGGAGCTCGTGGCGGCCTACGAGGCGAACCGGCTCTGCCTCGTGCGCCAGTTCCGCTACGAGGCCTCCGACAAGACGATCGACCTCGCGCTCCTTGCGAACGGGATCCCGGTCGCGACGGCCGAGCTGAAGAACCCGCTCACCGGCCAGACGGTCGAGCACGCGATCGCGCAGTACCGCCGCGACCGCGACCCGGAGAACGTCACGCTCGCCCGGCGGGTGGTCGTGCACTTCGCGGTCGATCCCGAGTCGGTGGCGATGACGACGCGGCTCGCCGGCCCTTCTACCCAGTTCCTCCCCTTCAACCGCGGCTCGGAGGAGGGCGGCGCCGGCAACCCCTTCAACCCCGGCGGGCACAAGACCGCGTACCTGTGGGAAGAGGTCTGGCAGCGCGACGCCTGGCTCGACCTGCTCGCGCGCTTCGTGCAGGTGGAGCGGCCGGAGAAGGGATCGGCGGCCGAGCGGCGCGCGCAGACGAGGATCATCTTCCCGCGCTTCCACCAGTGGGACGCGGTGCGCAAGCTCGAGGCGCACGCGCGCGAGCACGGAGCGGGGTCGAGCTACCTCGTCCAGCACTCGGCGGGCTCGGGCAAGTCGAACTCGATCGCCTGGCTCGCGCATCGCCTCGCGAGCCTGCACGACGCCTCCGACCGGCCGGTGTTCGACAAGGTCGTCGTCATCACCGACCGGCTCGTCCTCGACCGGCAGCTCCAGGACACGATCTACCAGTTCGAGCACGCACGGGGCGTCGTCGAGCGGATCGACAAGCACTCGGGCCAGCTCGCCGACGCGCTCGCGGGCGAGCAGGCGCGGATCGTCATCACGACGCTGCAGAAGTTCCCGTTCGTGCTCGACAAGGTGGGCGAGCTGCCGGCGCGCCGCTACGCGGTGATCGTGGACGAGGCGCACTCCTCGCAGACGGGCGAGGCGGCGGCCGACCTCAAGCGCGTGCTCGCGGGCGGGACCGAGGAGGAGCGGCTCGCGGCCGCGGAGGCGCAGGACGCGGCCGAGGAGGCGGCCCAGGGCGACGCGCAGGACGCGCTCGCGCGCTCGCTCGAGGGCCGCGGCCGGCCGCGGAACATCTCCTTCTTCGCCTTCACGGCGACGCCGAAGGCGAAGACGCTCGAGCTCTTCGGGACGCCCGTGGGCGAGGGCGAGGAGCGCCGCTACGTGCCCTTCCACCTCTACTCGATGCGGCAGGCGATCGAGGAGGGCTTCATCCTCGACGTGCTCGCGAACTACACGACGTACAAGACCTTCTTCCGGATCGAGAAGGCGGTCACCGAGGACCCCGAGTACGACCCCGCGCGCGCCAAGCGGGCGATCGCGCGCTTCGTGACGCTCCACCCGCACAACCTCGCCCAGCGGGCGGAAATCGTCGTCGAGCACTTCCGGCAGCACACGGCGAAGAAGATCGGCGGCAAGGCGAAGGCGATGGTGGTGACGAGCTCGCGGCTGCACGCGGTGCGGATGAAGCTCGCGATCGACCGCTACGTGGCGGAGAAGGGCTACTCGGACGTGCACGCGCTCGTCGCCTTCTCGGGCAAGGTGATCGACGAGGGCGACGAGTTCACCGAGCCGGGGATGAACCGCTTCCCCGAGTCGGAGACCGCGCGCCGCTTCGCCTCGGACGACTACCAGGTGCTCGTGGTGGCGGAGAAGTTCCAGACCGGCTTCGACCAGCCGCTCCTGCACACGATGTACGTGGACAAGGTGCTGACCGGGCTCAACACGGTGCAGACCTTGAGCCGGCTCAACCGCATCCACCCCGGGAAGACGGACACCTTCGTCCTCGACTTCCGCAACGAGCTCGAGTCGGTGCAGGAGGACTTCCGCCCCTACTACGAGCGCACCGAGGCGGTGCCGACCGACCCGAACCTCGTGTGGGACCTCCACCGCGCGCTCTGGGACTTCGACGTGCTGCGCTCAGACGAGGTCGAGGCGGGCGCGCGGGCGATCGCCCAGGTGACGGAGGCCGAGGGCCACGGCGCCGTGTACGCGGCGCTCGACCCGGCGCGGGAGCGGTTCGCCGGGCTCGACGAGGAGGTGCGGGACGCGTTTCGCGACGTGCTCGCCCGGTACGTGAGCGTGTACGCGTTCGTCTCGCAGATCGTGCCGTACGTCGATCGCGAGCTCGAGCGCGACTACCTGTATGGGCGGGCGCTGCTCGCGTACCTGCCCGGCCAGGCGGCGGAGAGGCTCGACCTCGGAAGCGAGGTGGAGCTGACGCACCTGAAGATCGCGCAGACGTTCGAGGGCTCGGCGTCGCTCGAGAAGGGCGGCGGCGAGGTGGTCGCGATCTTCTCCGGGCGCGGCAAGGAGCACGAGCTCGAGAAGGAGCACCTGTCGCGCATCGTCGAGGTGATCAACGAGCGCTACGGGCTCGACCTCGGCGACGCCGATCAGCTCCTCTTCGACCAGTTCGAGGAGACGTGGGCCGCCGACGAAGCACTCGCGGCGCGGGCGCGGACGAACACGTTCGAGAACTTCCGCCTCGTCTTCGACCGTACCTTCATCGAGACGGTCGTGCAGCGGATGGAGGGGAACGAGGAGATCTTCAAGCGCATCCTCGATGACGCCGACTTCCGGCGGACGATCCTCGAGTTCTACGCGGCGAAGCTGTACGAGCGGCTGCGCGCGGGCGACGACCAGCTCGGGCTCGCGCCGGCGTAGAGCGGGATGCCAGGCACCTTGGCGCCAGGCACCGGGCTCAGGCGCCGCAGGGAGCGGTGCCCTCGAGCACTGCCCGGGACGCGGGCGGGATCGGGTCGCCGGGGCCGATCACCGGGGCGACACCGTTCGCCGACTCGAGCGCCTCGAGCGCGCGCATGGGCGCGCCAGGATCCGCGCCTTGTCCCCAGTACGCCTTCACCTGCACGCGACTCGCGAAGAGCACGGGCGCGCCGTCGATCCTCCCCACGGGCGCGCCTCGCACCTCGCGGCGCTTCCACACGGGATCGGCGGCGACGGCATCGAGGTGCGCGCAGAGCGGCTGCACCTGGATGCTCAGCGGAGGCGCACAGCCGCCGTCCGAGAAGGGCGGGATGTCGCAGGTCCCGTAGACGAACGTCGAGAAGCCGTCCGGCCGCACCTCGACGTGCTCGAGATCCCACCCCTCGAAGCGCTCGCCCGCCCAGTAGAGCGGGTACCCGTCGAACGTCCGCGCGGCCTCGACATCGGGCCCGCCGACGCCGCAGCCGGCGAGGGCGAGGAGAGCGGCGATGCCTGCGAGGGCCGGCTTCACCACCCGAGTGTGCACGAGCCATCCGCACGGGACCAAAGCAAGCGTGACCTCGCCGCGGTGATCGCCGCGCCCCACCTGCTGACGGCCGCTGCGAGAGCTCCCGGTGGCGTCCTCCGTAGTTCGCGCGCGCTCGGTGCGGGCGTCCCGCGAGGCGGCAGCGCGCGCCGTCTGCCAGAGTGGGCGGCAAGCGAGCAGGAGGTGTGCGATGGACGCGTCGTCGAGCCCGGTCCGGATCGAAGGGCGCCTGGACGAAGGGCTGAGCCGGTGGCTCTGGCTCGTCAAGTGGCTGCTCGCGATCCCGCACTACATCGTGCTGGCCTTCCTGTGGGCCGCGTTCGTCGTACTCACGTTCGTCGCGTTCTTCGCGATCCTCTTCACGGGCCGCTACCCGCGGGGGATCTTCGACTTCAACGTCGGCGTCCTGCGCTGGACGTGGCGCGTCTCGTTCTACTCCTACGGGGCGCTCGCGACTGACCGCTATCCGCCCTTCACGCTCGGTGACGCAGCGGACTACCCGGCGCAGCTCGAGATCGCCTATCCGGAGCAGCTCTCCCGCGGCCTGGTGCTCGTCAAGTGGTGGCTGCTCGCGATCCCGCACTACCTCGTCCTCGCGGTGCTGCTGGGGTGGGGAGACCCGGGCCGGGACGGACGTGCGTGGCCCGGCCTGATCGCACTGCTCGTCCTCTTCGCAGGAGTCGCGCTGCTCTTCACGACCCGCTATCCGCGCGGGCTCTTCGACTTCGTGCTCGGCCTCGACCGCTGGGTGGCGCGAGTCGTCGCGTACGTCGCGCTGATGACCGACGCGTATCCGCCGTTCCGCCTCGACCAGGGCGGCGCGGAGCCTGCGACCGAGCCGGTGGACCCGCCGGCGGCGCCTATGGAGGCGGCGCCGCGAGCACGCCGCGGCAGCGCCGGCAGCGTCGTCCTCGTGATCCTCGGGAGCATCGCGGCGATCGTCGCGCTCGGCCTGCTCGCGGGCGGGTGCGGAGCGGTCGGCGTCGATCGGACGATGCGCGATGACGACGGGTTCCTCATGTCGCCGTCCGAGGAGTTCGCGACCGCGGGCTACGCGATCGCCTCCGAGCGCGCGGAGATCGACACCGGTGGGGCCGAGCGCGCGCTCGACGCGTTCCTCGGGACCGTGCGCATCACGAGCGAGAGCGATCGCGCGCTCTTCGTCGGAGTCGCTCCCGCAGCCGACGTCGCCCGGTACCTCGGCGGCGTCGAGCACTCCGTGGTCACGAGCCTGGAGCGCCGTCCGCGCTATGCACAGGTGTCGGGAGGCGCGCCCGCGACGCCACCGGGCGAGCAGGAGTTCTGGGCAACATCGACGAGCGGACTCGGCGAGCAGACCCTGGAGTGGGCACCGGAGGACGGAGACTGGCGCATCGTCGTCATGAACGCCGACGGCAGCCGCGGAGTCGCGGCCGAGCTCGCGATCGGCGCCGAGCTCGATCCGCTCCTCTGGATCGGGATCGGGCTGCTCGCGGCCGGGGCGGTCTTCGCCGGCGCAGCGGCGCTCCTGATCACCCTGGGCGTCCGCCGCTGAGAGGTCCGAGGGTCAGGAGCGCGCGCCGACGAGGTGCCAGGCCTCGACCTCGCCCTTACGCCAGGCGTCCGGTGGGCCTCCATCCGGCTCGACATGTTCACCGTGTCGCCCCAGAGGTCGTAGAGGAAGGCGGGGTGAAGTCGACGACGTCCGCGAACAGGATGCTCGCCTCGTCGAAGTGGTCCGCGATCGTCTCGGGGAATCCCGGCAGGGAGCACCATCAGCGAGACGCCGACGAGCAGCGCCTTGCGCTCGCGCACTTCGGCAGGGTCGTCCGGCCGGAGGCCGATGCGCAGCACCCGCTCGAGCGGATCCGGCATCGCCATAGCGCGATGCCAAGCGGACGGGCTCAGCGCGGCTCGCCGCCGAGGCCGCGCCACACGAGCGCAGCCACGCGCTCTGCCCAGCGAGCCGGAGGGGCATCGCCGGCGAGGGCCGTGCCGTACCAGTTGCCCGTGAGCGAGCCGAGTGCGACGTCGATGTCGGCGTCGGGATCGAGCAGCCCCGCGTCGCGGGCGCGCTCGAGGATTCCCCGCAGGCGCGCGCGCCGCGGAGCGACGATGCGCTCCCGGTAGAGCGCGCGAAGCCGCGGGTCGGTCGACTCGACGAGCATCGTCCCGACCATCGAGATCCCGTCGGGGCGCGAGATCCCGCGCCGGAAGGCCTCGAGCTCGCGCACCAGGTCCGCATAGGGATCATCGGTCGGCGCCCGCTCATCGGCTCGCGACATCGCGGCGATGGCCGCCGTGGCGAGGTCGGCCTTCCCCGGCCACCGGCGGTAGAGCGCCTGCCGCGACGTGCCCGCCTCCTCGGCGACGGCGGCGAGCGACATCGCCTCGTACCCATGCTGGGCGAGATGCCTGCGCGCGACCTCGAGGACGCGATCGTCGATCGAGGTGTCGCGCGGACGGCCGGCGCTTCGTTCCATGGCCAAAGCATACCGCGGTATAAATACGCGACGGTTGTGTATTGTTATGCTTCGTTCGCACCCGATTTCAGGAGGAGACTGTGACCGCAACCATCGATGTCCTGCACCCCGAGCGGCCGAAGAGAGTCCTCGTCGTCGCGTCCAACCCCTCCATCTCCGAGCGGACCGGCTGGCCGATCGGCTTCTGGTGGGCCGAGCTCACCCATCCCTACTGGGAGTTCACTGAGCGGGGCTACGAGGTCACCATCGCAAGCCCGGAAGGCGGCGCGCTCGTGCCCGACGCCTTCAGCGACCCCGAGGACGAGTCCGGGTACTCGGCGCACGACCTGATCAGCCTCGGCTTCAAGAAGAGCCCGCGGCATCGAGCGCTCGTGGAGAGCACCGCGAAGCTCGCCGACCTCTCGCCGGACGAGTTCGACGCGCTCTTCCTCGTCGGCGGGCAAGCCCCCATGTACACGTTCGTCGACAACGAGGAGGTCCACCGCGTCGTGGCGGCGTTCTACGAGGCCGGCAAGCCGACGGCGATCGTCTGCCACGCGACGTGCGTGCTCCTCAAGGCGACGACCTCGGACGGGAAGCTCATCGTCGACGGCAAGACGTGGACGGGGTTCGCCTCGAGCGAGGAGCAGTTCGCCGACGACTTCGTCGGGATGCAGATCCAGCCGTTCCGGATCGAGGACGAGGCCCGCAAGCTCGAGGGGACGAACTTCGTCGTGGCGAACCGCTTCAAGCCGTTCGCGATCCGCGACGGGAACCTCATCACCGGCCAGCAGCAGTACTCGGGAGCGGCCGCGGCGCGCCTCGTGATCGAGGCGCTCGGAGTCTGAGGCGTGCGCATTGCGATCCTCGGCGCCGGCCGCGTCGGGCGGGCGCTCGGAGCAGGCTGGGCGGCGCGCGGGCACGACGTCGTCTTCGGCGTCCGCGACCCGTCCGACCCCCGCTACGCGGGACTGGGCTCGGTCGAGGTTCCCGGCAGTGCCGCACGGGACGCCGACCTGCTCGTGCTGGCGCTGCCCTGGTCCGCCGTTCGCGAGGTCCTGGCCGAGGTGGAGACCGACGGCAAGATCGTCATGGACGCGACGAACCCGCTCGGCTCGCCGGACCCGGAGGGCCGCTCGGGCGCCGAGCGCGTGGCGGAGCTCGCGCCCGGAGCGCACGTCGTGAAGGCGTTCAACACGGTCGGCTTCGAGACGATGGCCGACACGGCGTACCCGGGTGGAACGCCCCTGATGCCCGTGGCCGGCGACGACGCCGGCGCGAAGGAGACCGTGCTCGGCCTCGCCTCGAGCCTCGGCTTCGAGGCGGTCGATGCGGGCCCGCTCGAGGCGGCGCGCGACCTCGAGCGCCTCGCCGCGCTCTGGATCCGGCTCGCGCGAGGCGCCCTCGGGCGCGACATCGCGTTCGCGCTCCTGCGGCGATGATCGTCAAGCGCAACCTCAGCCCGCGCCGCGTCGTCGAGTACACCGCGCGCCCGATGGCGTGGGTGCTCGCGTGGGGGGTCGCGGCGCCACTGCTCTACGAGCTCACCGACGACGAGCGGCTCGTCCTGCCGTTCGCCCCGGTCGGCGCGCTCGCGGCCGCGCTCGCGATCCTCATCGCGTTCCGCAACAACACGGCGTTCAGCCGCTGGAACGAAGCGCGCTCCGCATGGCAGTCGATCGTCGTGGCCTGCCGCGCGCTCATGCGGCAGATCGGCGCGGCGACGGAGAACGCGGCCACGAGCGGCGCGGTCGAGCGCGAGGCCGCGGACGGTTTCATGCGCGAAAGCGCGCTGCGGCTCGCCGCCTTCGCCCATGTCTTGTCCGGGAGCGTGCGCCCGCCGGTCGACTGGGGCCACGTCGCCTCCCTCGTCGAGAGCCAGGAGCTCGAGCGGCTGCGCAGCGCCGCGAATCCGGCGACCGCCTGCCTCGCCCGCCAGTCCGTGCGGATCAAGGACGCCATCCGCGAGGGAGCGCTGGGGCAGTTCGACCCGATCTCGCTCGAGCCGCAGCTCGTCGCCCTCGGAAGCGCCCAGGGAGTCGTGGAGCGGATCAAGCACACGCCGACGCCGCGCCAGTACGACTACTTCACGCGCCGGATCCTGGAGGTCTTCGCCGTCCTCGCGCCGTTCGGGATCCTCAGCCTCGTGCCCGAGGCGATCTGGTGGACGGTCCCGCTCGCGGTCGTCCTCTCGGGCGTCTTCGTCGTCCTGGCGGTCACCGGCGCGGCGAACGACGACCCGTTCGAGAACCGCGTCACCGACGTCCCGCTCGCGACGATCTGCGCCGAGTTGGAGCGCGACCTGCGCGCGCTCGTCGGCGAACGCGATCTCCCGCCGGTCCCTCAGCCGGTCGACGGGTACCTCTGGTGACGGGGAGCCCGGCCCGTTCGGGCAGACTGGCCGCATGGCCGGAAGACTGCGGGCAGCCGCTGCCGGAGCCGCAGCCGCGGCGATCTGGGCGCTGCAGGAGCCGCTCGACCAGCGTGTGCTCCGCTACGACTACTCCGACGTTGCCGTGCTCGGCAAGGGCGTCACGCGCGGCCCCGCCTGGCGACCGGTCGGCCTCGCGCTGCATCTGGCGAACGGCGCGCTCTTCGGCCTCGCCTTCCACGAGGCACGGCAGCGCGTGCCGGTGAGCGAACGGAAGCTCGCACTCGGGATGGCGCTCGTCGAGCACGTCGGGCTCTACCCTCTCTGCTACGTCGTCGACCGCTTCCACCCCGCCCGTGGCGAGGCCGGCGTGCCGCCGCTGCTGACGAGCCCGCGCGCCTTCGCGCAGGCGACGTGGCGCCATGCGCTCTTCGGGCTCGCGCTCGGCCAGCTCGCCGGCCGCGACCCGGCCAAGTAACAGACGTCACCCGCTCGGGTCGAGCGGCCTCATCCTCGAACGTGTCGACCGAGCCGGCTTCACAAACGTCCACGAGATCGAGCGCACGTGGAACCCGCCGCTCCGGTTCGTGGTCGGCCGCCGCGGCTGACTCTCACAGTTCTCTCACACGGCTCGTGTAGCGTCGCCCGGGAGAGGTGGAGGGGTCGTGAGCCCGCACCGGTCGTCCGCGGAGGTGCCGCTGGATGGCACTCCCTCTCCCGAATGCGGTCCCGGATCGGCCCGGCGGCGGCTCGGGCTCGCGTTCCTCCTGAGCGGCGCGGCGCTCGCGCTGGCCGCCGCCGTCGCCCTCCCCGGCCGCGTGGAAGCCGCCCCCAGTGCACCCCTCCAGCTCGCGCCCTCGTTCCCCGGCGGCCCCTACTTCGCGATCAGCTGCAGCTTCAGTCATCGGAACAACGACGACCCGATCCTCTTCCCGAAGCAGCCGGGCCGATCCCACAACCACACCTTCGTGGGCAACCGGAGCGTCGACGCTTCCACCACTCCTGCATCGCTGATCGGGGGCCGCACGTCGTGCGAGGAGCCGGCGGACTCGTCGGCGTACTGGGTGCCCACGCTCTACGAGAGCAGAAACGTCGTGAACCCGCTCGCGGCGATCGTCTACTACACGAACCGCATGCGCGAGCCGATTGTCGCGCCGCCCCCGGGTCTCGTGATGGTGGCGGGGAACGCGGAGGCGCGCACGCGCCAGCCGAAGGGCATCGTGGCCTGGAGCTGCGGCGCGGTCGGCGGCAAGCCGCGCTTCTACGTCATCCCGGCCTGCAGCGGGGATCAGCTCCTGCAGCTGCAGGTCACGTTCCCGAACTGCTGGAACGGGCACACGCTCGACAGCGCCGACCACAAGCAGCACATGCGGTACCACGCGGGAGGCCGGTGCCCGGCGTCGCATCCGGTCGCGCTGCCGACGATCTCGCTGATCATGCTGTACCCGCCGGTGGCGCCGAAGTTCTCCCAGCTCGCGTCCGGCAGGCTCGGAGCGCACGCCGACTTCATGAACGGCTGGCGCCAGGACGAGCTCGTGAAGCTCGTCGCGGAGAGGAGCGCGCCGTCTCGTAGGTAGCGTCCTCCGGGACGTGGCCAACGACGCGCTCGCGCACCTGACCCGCCCCGCTGATGGCTCCCCCGAGGGCCTGCTGGTGCTCTTCCACGGGCGCGGCGCGGACGAGCGCGACCTCTTCCCGCTCCTCGATCTCCTCGACCCGGAGCGCCGGCTGCTCGGCGTCACACCTCGGGGGCCGCTCCGCCTCCCTCCCGGTGGAGCGCACTGGTACGCAGTGCGGGAGATCGGCTACCCGGATCCCGCAACGTTCCTCGCGACCTTCGAGCGTGTTGCCGAGTGGCTCGACGTACTCGCCGAGGAGACGGGCATCCCCGCCCGGCGCACGATCCTCGGTGGCTTCTCGCAGGGCGCGGTCATGACATATGCGCTCGGGCTCGGACACGCGCGCCCGCGCCCGGCCGCGCTCGTCTGCTGGAGCGGCTTCATCCCGACGGTGCCCGGCTTCGCCCTCGACCTGACGCCCCCGCTCCCGCGCGTCGCCATCGGCCATGGCTCGCTCGACACCGTCATCTCGGTCGAGTGGAGCCGCGCCGCCGCCCGCGAGCTCGTCGCGGCGGGCGCGGAGGTCCTCTACCGCGAGGCCCCCGGCCTCGGCCACGCCATCGACCCACGCTTCGTGGCCGAGCTCCCGGCGTGGCTCGAGAGCGCGCTCGCGGCACACGCGGATACGGCGCCGTGACGAGGCTCGCCACAGGCGCCGAGCTGCGGACGACCGGCTCCGGAACGGCGGCCGCGGTCGTCTGCATGAACGGCGGGCAGGGGCGACTCGCCGAGGGGAACTGGGGCGCGACCGTCGAATGGCTCGTGCAGCGACTGGCCCCGAGGCTGCCCGAGCTGACCTTCGGCGAGGTGCGCTACCGCGTGCGCTCGTGGCGACGGCTCGACTGGTGCGTCGAGGACGCCGAGGCGGCGATCCGCGCGCTCGGCGCGAAGCGCACGCTCCTCGTCGGCTTCTCCATGGGAGGTGCTGTGGCCATCGCGGGTGCGGCGAGCGAGTCGGTCGAGGCGGTCGTCGGCCTCGCTCCCTGGATCCCGGATCGGCTCGACCTCTCGCCCCTCCGCGGCCGCGAGCTCGTCGTCCTGCACGGGAGCCTCGACCGCTGGCTCCCGGGAGTCCCCGGGGTTCCGGCGAAGGTCTCGCGCCGTGGCTTCGAGCGGGCGCGCGCGCTCGGAGTCGAGGGGCGGTACATCCTCATCCCCGGCGCCGTGCACGGCGTCGCGGTGCGCTCGCCGTTCGGTGGGCTCGTCGCGCTCCCGAAAGCCGAGCGCTGGGTCGACCTCCTCGACCGCGAGCTCCGCCGCCTGCTCCTCGACCGCTGAGCGATCAGGCGCCGCCTCCGAGCGGATCCTCGGCGCTCTCGATCACCCCCTCGACGAGTCTGCGCCAGCGCGGACGCACGTCCTCGAAGACGACCTCGAGCCCAGCGTCGCGCGCGTCACGTACGAGCGAGCGGAGGGCGAGCGCCGCGGTCGTATCCACGCGGCCGGCGGCGTCGAGGTGAATGACGAGGCGCTCCGCCTCCGGATGCGTCCCCAGGAGCTCGAGGAAGACGTCCTCGAGGCGGGCCGCGCTGCCGAACCAGAGCACCCCGCTCGGCCGCAGGTGGAGCGTCGTCGCCTCCGTCCAGCTCGGCACCTCCAGCGAGAGCTCGCGCCACAGGTGCGCCGCCACCGCCAGCCCGACGCCGACGAGGACGGCACGGTCGATCCTCGGAGCGAGCGCGAGCGTGGCGACGAAGGTCGTCGCCGCGACGAGGAACTGCGGACGGGAGAAGCGCGCGAGCCGAACGATCGGGAGGAGACGGACGAGCCCGGCGACCGCACCGATCACGATCGCCGCGAGGACGGCCGCGGGCAGCGGGGAGAGAACGCCTGCGACGGGCAGGAAGAGAAGCACCGCGACGCCGGTGATCGCCCCGCTCCAGCGCGTCCGCGCCCCGGCGTCCCGATTGAGCGCGCTCCTCGAGAAGGAGCCGCCGACAGGGAAGCCGCCCGAGAGGCCGGCCGCGACGTTCGCCATGCCCTGGCCTAGGAACTCCCGGTTCGGATCCCACCGCTGCCGATCGCGGGTCGCGAACGTGCGGGCGATCGAGGAGGGCTCGACGAAGCCGACGAGCGCGATCACCACGCCTCCCACGAGAAGCTGCGGGAGCTCCGCCCAGGGCACGTCGATCCCGAGCGGCGGGAGCCCCTCGGGGATCGAGCCGACCGTCTCCGCCTCGTAGTCGAAGAGCGTGCTGTAGGCGACACCTAGGGCGACGGCGAGGAGCACCGACGGGAACAGCCGATGGATCCGCCTTCCCCCTACGACGAGCGCGAGAGCGGCGATCGAGAGGAGGACCGCCTGGCCATCCCACGAGCCGGGGCTCGTCAGCGCCTCCCACCCCTGCTCGAGGATCCCACCTCCATCCGAGGGAACGCCGAGCGCGTCCGGGAGCTGCGAGGCGATGATGAGGAGCGCAGCCGCAGGCATGAAGCCGACGAGCAGAGGCCGGGAGAGGAGGTAGGCGACGACACCGCCATGCAGCAGGCCCACGGCGATACGGACGACACCCACGACGAGCGCAAGCAGGAGGCCGAGACGGACGTACTCCTCGCTTCCCGGCTCGGCGAGCTCGGAGAGGACACCGAATACGAGGAGACTGGTCAGGGCGACCGGGCCCGTCTGGAGGTAGGGCGAGGAAGCGACGAGCGCGGCGGCGATGGGCGGAAGCGCGGCCGCGTAGAGCCCGCGGTAGGCGGGCATGCCCGCGAGCTGCGCGTAGGCGAGCGCCTGCGGGACGAGGACGAGGGCGACGCTCACGCCGGCGACGAGGTCGCCGAGCGTCGGCCGCGGGAGAGCCTCGCGACGGCTGAGCGGAGAGCGCACCGGCTGCGAGTCGGTCACGTCCCCCTGCACGTCGGGCCGCCTCCGCCCGCTCACGCGGAGGCAGTCGTCCGTTCGGTCTCGTAGCCGCGCTCGAGCCAGTCGGCCATCCCTCCCATGACGAGCACCGCCTCGCGCCCGTGCCGGCGGAGCACCGAGGCGACGTACGCGCTCCGCGTCTGGTCGCCGCAGACGACGGCGAGCGGCGTCCCCGTCGGGAGCTCCTCGGCGCGCTCCCAGGCCTCCCCGGGCGGGAAGAGGAGCGCTCCCGGGACGTGCCCGTGGCGGTGCTCGAAGCCCTCGCGTGCGTCGACGACCGTGTACTGCTCGCGGTCGGCGTGCAGCGTATCGACGTCGATGAGCGGGAGGCTCTCCGTCGGGTAGCCCGCCTCCTTCCAGGCACGCAGCCCACCCTCGAGCGCGCCGAGCACCTCGAAGCCCGTCCCGCGCAGGATCTCGACGGCGGCCGTGGCGATCGGCTCCGGCTCCGCGTGGACGACGAGGCGGAGCTCGCGCGGGAGCATGAGCTCCGCCCGCTCGCCGAGGTCGGCCCGATTGAACTGCATCGTGAGCGCGCCGGGGATGTGCTCGGCCGCGAACGGGCGCGGCGGGCGGAGATCGAGGACGACCGCCCCCTCCGCGAACGCCGCGGCGACCTCCGCCGGGGTCACCGACGCATCGCCCCCTCGAGCTCCTCGCGGGTGATGAGCCCGAGGTTGTACGACTTGATCCACTGGTAGCGCTCGGGGAACGGCTTCGCCGTCTCGCGGACGAAGGCCGCGAAGGCGGCCACGTCGGGCTGCGCGAGCGCGAGGTTGAAGCGCTTCTCGAACCAGATGGTCGAGCTCGCCTTCCCGCTCATGTTCACGCCCCCACAGGTGGAGCCGCCGTAGTGGTTCGGGTACACCTCGACGTGCTCGGGCAGGGTGAAGAGCTTCTCGTGGATCGAGCGGAACTGGAGCTCCGCCCGCTCCGCCTCCGAGTACACGTCGAGCTCGTCCTCGCCGACGAGGAGATCGGGCCGACCGACGTCGCCCACGAAGAGCGAGTCGCCGGTGAGCACCGCCCACGGCTCCTCGGATCGCGCACGGTCGGTGACGAGGAAGCAGGTGTGCTCGGGCGTGTGCCCCGGGGTGTGAATCGCCCGCACCTCGACCTGCCCGATCGTGAGGACCTGCCCGTCGTGGAGGGGCGTGAACGGGTAGCGAACGAGGCCCTGGGCCGCCTCGTGGAGGTAGTGCGGCGCGCCCGTCATCTCCGCCAGCTCCCGCGCGCAGGAGACGAAGTCGGCATGCACGTGCGTCTCGAGCACCCCGACGACGTCGAGGCCTTGGTCGGCTGCCTCGAGCACGTAGTGATCCGGGCCGAGGTCGGCGATGGGATCGACGACGAGCCCTTCCCGCGCCCGCCCGCAGCCGACGAGGTACGAGGCCTGGAAGAGTGGCTCGTACCGGAACTGCTTGAAGATCATGCGCTCACTCCTCCTCTCCGCGCCGGACGTAGTAGACGAAGATCCCGTCTTGCTCGTGCCACTCGAGGAGCTCGTTCCCGGTGTCCTCGGCCCATGCCGGGACGTCCGCTACCGACCCTCGGTCGGTGGCGAGAATCTTCAGCACTTGACCCGGCTCGAGCGTCGCGATCTCCTTGCCCGCCTTCACCACCGGCATCGGGCACAGGAGGCCCCGGGCGTCGAGCACCTTGTCCTCTGCGATCGCCATCGCATCCTCCTCGGTCAGATGAACAACGTGAGGTGCGCGCGGCGCGCCTCGGAGAGGAAGGCCGCCGCGCCGCCGAGCTCCACGCCCTCGATGAGGTCGTCCGGCTCGTAGCCGAACACCTCCATCGTCATCTGGCAGGCGACGAGGTGCACGCCGAGCTCGCGCGCGGTGTCCAGGAGCTCGGCGATGCTCGCCACGTGCTTGCGGTCGAAGCGCGACTTCATCATCGACGTGGCCAAGGGCCCCATCCCCGGGACGACGGTGACGAGGTTCGGCATCGGCACCGGGGTCGGCATCGCCGGGTTTCCGACCGGCGACACCTTCAGCTTCGATTCGAACTCGCGGTGGACGATGTTGAGGCCGTAGAAGGTGAAGAAGACGTGCGTCTCCATTCCCGTCGCGGCCGCGGTCGTCGCGAGGATGAGCGGCGGGTAGGCGAAGTCGAGCGTGCCCTTGGAGGCGATGATCGCCGCCTTCTTCGTCGCCGGGTCTCTCCTCTCCGCCCGCCCGAGCTCCTCGCGGACGATCTGTCGGACCGCCTCCTCGGTCAGCCCGACGCTCTCGATCGTGCCCGTCTCAGACACGGCTTACCTCCTTTCCGATCGTCTGCGCCAACTCCTCGAGCAGCGCCGCCGTCCGCTCCGCCCGTTGCGCCCACAGCTCGTCCACGGGCGCGAGCGCGCCTCCGTGGCGTCGGTGCCGCTCCGCCCACTGCTCGGCCTCCGCGGCGAGCCAGCGAAGCGTCGCCTCCGCGTCCTGCGCCAGCAGCGCGCGCAGCGCGAAGCTCCGCTCGCCGACGCGGAGGCCGAGATGGAGATCGCGGGCTGCGTTCCGCACATCCGCTCTCGTCAGCAGGACGCCGCTCCGCGCAGGCGCGAGGAGCGTCTCGAGGAACGCCTCGGCTCCCGCCTCGCGTGGATCGAGAACCGTCCCGGTCTCGCGCAGGTGGAGCGGGACGAGCCTTTCCGAGGGCAAGCGAGCGGCCTCGACGAGGAGCGTCTCCTCGATGAGCTCGGCCCAACGCCGGTACGGGTCGGGCGCGAGCTCGCCTGTCTTCGCGAGGTAGACGGGGAGCCAACTCAGCAGGTGCTCCCACAGGAGCGCCCGGAGCACCGACTCGGGCGCCCCCGCCTCTTGGGCCTCGGCGTAGAGGCCGAGGAGGGCGGCCAGGTGGTCGGGCTCCGCAGGCGGCACGAGCCCGAGCGCGCGCCAGAAGCCGGCGACCCGATCCCTCGCCTCCCCGCCGATCCATCCCTCGCCTCCGAGGTAGATGGAGGCGTAGGGCGGGAGCTCGAGCTGGAAGAGCTCCGTCCACTCGACCCGGCTCGGCGCACGCCCGAGGCCGAGCACGTCCGCCACCCGAGCCGCCTGCCGCGAGGGAGGCTCACTGAGGACGGCGAGAGCGCGCAGGAGCTCGCTCATGCGTCCGCTCGCTCCGGGAGCCGGTAGGCCTCGCGCGCGGGCTTGAGCGGCCGCAGCAGCCAGTAGGGCCGACGCTCTCCGGTTGGGGAGTGCCGATCGGCGGGGCGCGCGAGATCGAGCCAGCGGCGGTACGCGGCCCAGGCGCGCTCCGTGTCCACCGCGATGTCGCCGTAGGCGTCTCCCGGCTTGGCCCTTCGCACGCGCACCCGCTGGTGCCAGCAGTGTTGGCCGGAGACCGGGTCGGGCTGAACGGGGAAGGTGAGGTTCTGGTGGACGCCGACGTCCGTCCACCAGATCCGCGTCGTGTCCGGATCGTTCGAGCGGAAGGGCTCCGCTCCCGAGCGCCGCCGCATCGCCCACCGGCCCTGCTCGTGCTCGAGCGCGACCGTCGCCATCATCTGCCGCTGCCCGGCGTCGCCGAGCTTCCAGCGCCCCATGTGGTGGCTGCACGCGACGATGCCCGGCCGGATGCCCTCGGTGACCCAGGCCTTGACGACGAAGTATCCGATCTCCGTCTCCACGCGGACGAGATCGCCCGTGCGGACCCCGATTCGCTCCGCGTGGCTCGGGTGGATCCAGAGCGGGTTGGTGTGCGCGATCTCGTCCAGCCACTTCGCGTTCGCGCTCCGGGTGTGGATCTGAACCGGGAGCCGGAAGGTCGAGATGAGCACCGCCTGGCCCTCCTCGAGCGCGTCCGGGTGGACGTGGCTGCGAGGCGCGGTCGGGATCGCGAGCTCCGGCCACCCCCAGTCGGCGAGGGTCGGCGAGTAGAACTCGAGCTTCCCGCTCGGGGTCGGGAAGCCGCGGACGATCTCGCCCTCGACGAGCACGCCGACCGGACGGCGGCCCTCGGCGTCGCCCTCGGGAGAGGGGAGCGGGACGAGATTCGGCGAGTCCGGCCGCGGCGCTCGGGTGTAGACGCGCCCCCGTTCGTCGACCCGCACGTCGACGAGCTCCTCCTCGGGCACCCGCTCCGCGAAGACGGGCCCGATCCCACGGTCGACCTCGTAGCCCCCGTAGCGTCGCATGTACGCGAGCGGGTCGAGCCCCTCCGCCGCGGCCCGCTCGGGGAGTCCCGGCACGGAGCGCTCGAAGATGTAGCGGTAGTACTCGTCGACCGTGAGCTTCTCGCCCGGCCGCTCGCGCGACTCGAAGAAGCGCCGGATGCCGAGGCTCCCGTCCGGATCGATCCGCCAGGAGAGCTCGATCCAGAGCTCGTTCTCCTCCCACACCTCGCCGGGGTTGACCTCCCGCGTATCGCGCACCGGGTGGCCCAGCCGCTCGCGCGCGGCGCGCAGGACGGGCTGCCGGAAGCCGAGCCAGCGGCCGTCGTACTGCTCGTACGAGTGCAGGTCGTGCCGCTCCGAGCCGACGCCCATGGGGAGGATGTAGTCGGCGAAGAAGGCGGTCTCGCTCCACGTCGGAGTGAGCGCGACGTGGAGCCCGACGAGCGACTCGTCGGTGAGCGCCTCGATCCAGGCGAACCCGTCCGGGTTCGTCCACACGGGGTTGTACACCCGCGTGAAGTAGACCTCGAGCCGCCCACGGCCCTCGCGCAGGAAGTACGGCAGGAGGTAGGAGAGCTCGAACATCGCGAGCGGGTACTCCCGCGGCCAGGTGAGCTCGTTCCAGCTCCCCGGGTGCGGCGGCACGTAGATCGGCCGCGGCACGAACTTGTTCCAGGCGTTCGGGTACGTGCCTCCCTCCGTCGCGATCGCCCCCAGGAGCGCGTTGAGGAGGAAGAGGCAGCGCGAGACCTGCCAACCACCGAGGTTCCCGGCCGCGGCGGAGCGCCAGACGTGCGTGGCAAGCCGGGTGCCCGCGGAGGCGACGAGCTCCGCGACCTCGCGCAGCGTCTCCGCCGCTACCCCGGACTCGCGCTCGGCGTGCTCGAAGGTGTAGGAGGCGTAGAGCTCGCCGAGCACCCGCTCGAAGGCCTCGAAGGTCGGCTCGACCTCGGGGTGCTCGCGCTCGAGGTACTCCTGCCAGTTCCACCAGCGGCGGACGAACTCCCGGTCGTAGCGCGCCGTGCGGATGAGCTCGTTCGCGATCGCGAGCAGGATGGCCGGCTCCGAGCCCGGGTAGGGTGCGAGCCAGTGGTCGGCGTGGGTGGCCGTGTTCGAGAGCCGGGTGTCGAGGACGACGAGCTTCGCGCCCCGCTGCTTCCCCTCGAGGATGCGCTGGGCGTGCGGGTTGAAGTAGTGCCCGGACTCGAGGTGGGAGGAGACGAGGAGGATGACCTTCGCGTTCGCGTGATCCGGGCTCGGGCGATCGAGCCCCATCCAGAACGCGTACCCGGCGCGACCGCCCGAGGAGCAGACGTTCGTGTGCGAGTTGTGCCCGTCGACGCCCCAGGCTGCGAGCACGCGCTCGGCGTAGCCGTCCTCGCCGGGACGGCCGACGTGATACATGATTTCGTTCGGGCGGCCCTCGACGAGCGCGCGACGGATCCGAGCGGCGATGTCGTCGAGCGCCTCGTCCCAGGACACCTGCTCCCAGCGCCCCTCGCCGCGCTTGCCCGCCCGCTTGAGCGGGAAGAGGATCCGGTCGGGGTCGGTGACCTGGTTGAGCGTCGCCGGCCCCTTCGCGCAGTTGCGTCCCCGCGAGCCGGGGTGCTCGGGGTTGCCCTCGAACTTCCGCACCTGGAGCGTCTCCCGATCGACGTACGCGAGGAGCCCGCACGCCGCCTCGCAGTTGAAGCAGGTCGTCGGCACGAGCAGCACCCGCCGCTCTTCCCCGCGTGGGCCGACGTCGATCCACTCGTCCCAGCGCTCCTTCGGCGGGAAGGCCGCGAGGTGGATGCGGCTCGGACCCGGGTAGAAGGTCTCGCCGCGCGCGAGCGTCTCGCGCTTCGCCGCGCTGACGCGCTCTTCGAGCTCGTGGACGTTCACGCGAGCGGCACCGCCTGGCCGGCCTGGACGTAGGCGTGCTCGTAGAGGAAGAGCCCGACGAGGGCGAAGGGCGCCGCGACGACGCCGATCCAGGGGGCGGCGAGCGCGACCGCGACGAGCACGACGCCCGCCCAGAAGGGCGCTGCGTACCGCCCACGGACGAGCTCGTGGACGGCGAGGCGCGCGTGCGCCGTCGGGTGGGTGAGCGTCGTCTCGCCGGCGACGACGAGGAGGTGGACGAGCGCGGCGATCCCGAGCGTCCACGCGAGCGGATCCGCCGCCTCCTCGTCGAGCCAGAGAGCGAGGGGCAGGAGCGCAGCCGAGCCCGCGAGGAAGGCCTGCACGAGGAGGTGCGGCGGCAGGAGCGGGCTCTGCCAGAGGTCGCGCGCCTTCGCCTGGGCGAAGAGGTAGCCGGTGTAGACGGCGGTGGCGACGGCAAGCGGCGCCCCCGCGAGCGCGAGCCAGCGCTGCGGCCCCTCGAGCCCGGCGAGGCTCGCGAGCACGGTCGCGCCGAGCACGGCGGCGTAGCCCGTGATCGCGACCGCGCCTCGGACGAGCCAGCTCTTCCACTGCGGTCGCAGGAAGAGGAGCGGGAAGCGGAGCGGGTGCTCGAGGTCCCAGATGAGCACGAGCCCGGTCGCCGCCAGGAAGACGGCGGAGAGGACGGGCGCCGCCCACAGCCACAGGGAGCTCGTCCAGCTCGAGAGCCCGGCGAGCGCGAGCAGGAGCGCAGCGAGGTAGGCGCCGGCGGCGACCGACTTCGTCCACGTGTAGAGACCCACTCGCCAGTCCCAGGGAGCCCGGTGCGGGACGTCGTAGGCGAGGAGCGCCGCTGCGGAGCTGTTCCACGATCCGGGGGCCCCGGAAGCGATGCCGTGGGGCACGTCGCCCTGCTCGCTCCACATGAACATCCCGCCTTCAGGCCGGCTCGCCGCGAGGGGATCGAGCGTCGCCTGGTGGGCGCCCTTGTAGAACAGCTTCGGCCGCGTCTCCTTCTCCGGTCGCCGGACGGCGACCGCCTCCCTGTGGACGATCTGGGCCACCCTCGAGGCGGGGTCGCGCAGGTCGCCGACGAGGATCGCCCCCACCGGGCAGACAACGACACAGGCCGGCTCGAGGCCGCGGTCGAGCCGGTGCGAGCAGAAGTTGCACTTCTCCGCCGAGTGGTCCTCGGGGTTGATGAAGATCGCGTCGTACGGGCAGGCGGCCATGCACGCCTTGCAGCCGATGCAGACCGACTTCTCGAAGTCGACGATCCCGTCCGGACGTCGGTACATCGCTGCCGTCGGGCAGGCAGCGACGCACGGAGCGTCCTCGCACTGGTTGCAGCGCGTGACCTGGAAAGCACGCCGCGCCTGCGGGAAGACGCCGACCTCGACCGCCTTCACGTACGTGCGCGTCACGGACAACGGCACCGCGTTCTCCGACTTGCAGGCGGTCGTGCAGGCATGGCAACCGATGCACGTCGTCTGGTCGATCACCTTCGCCCAGAGCGGGGTGCCATCGGAAGCGGCGAGCGCGCGCAGGTCGGTGGGCACAGCCCCCTGCTCGACGGGGAGCGACGCGCTCACCGGGCCCCGACCGCCTCGCGGAGCCGGACGGCCGGCTCGATCCCGGCGCATACGATGCGGCAGATCTCCTCGATCGTGGGATCGACGATCCGGTAGTAGACGCTCGTCCCCTGCCGCCGTCTGGCGACGATGCCGCCGGCGAGGAGTCTCCCCAGGTGCTGGGACGCGTTCGCAGGCGTTACACGCGCTCGCTCGGCGAGCTCGCCCGAGGGGAGCTCACCCGCCTCGTGGAGCACGCCGATGAGCCGGAGCCGGGTCGGGTCGGAGAGGAGCGCGAAGCGGCGCGCGACGTCATCCAGGAGCTCCTCGGCGACGACGGCCACGCGCCCACCCTAGTACCCTGGGCCGGTCAAAGTCAAGTACTTGATTGAATAGACAAGAAGACGCGGCGGATGCGCTCAACCTCGGGCCCGGACAGGCCGATGAAGAGGCGTCATGGGCCACAACCGAGACGCGTGGAACGCCGAGGCCGTCGTCATCGCCCTCTACCCCTGGGAGGTCGAGGTGATCGAGCGCGCGGTGCATGCGGTCGCCGAGTCCTCCGGGCGCTGGTCGCCCGTCTCCCACGAGCCCGCCCTCGCCGTGCTCGGGAAGCTCGACCAGGTGCTCGAGCTCCAGGGGTACGGCGGGATCGAGGGGCTGCGGGAGTTCCTCGCCGAGCGCCGCGGGGAGCGCGACCCCTCCGACGACCTGTACGTGTGAGCGCGCGCTGCGGCTGACGCGGTCGAGTGACCGTCGCTCGCTACCGCGCGCGCGCGAAGCGATGCACCGCCTCGAGGAGCTCGCGGCTCTTCGCCTCGGCCTCTTCCGGGTCGCCCGAGGCGAGCGCGCTCGCGACGCAGTGGTTCACGTGGTCGTCGAGGATGCGGAAGGCGAGGCTCTCGAGCGCCGTCGTAACGGCGGAGATCTGCGTCAACACGTCGATGCAGTAGCGGTCGTCCTCGAGCATCCGCTCGATCCCGCGCACCTGGCCCTCGATGCGACGGAGGCGCTTGAGGAGCGCATCCTTCTCCTTCGTGTAGCCGTGTTCCCGGGCCGCGCTCACACACGTCTCTCCCGGGCGGAGTGGAAGCGTCGCAGCCGCAGCGAGTTCGAGACGACGAAGACGCTCGAGAAGGCCATCGCGGCGGCGGCGATCATCGGGTTCAGGAGGCCGGCGACGGCGAGCGGGATGGCGGCGACGTTGTACGCGAACGCCCAGAAGAGGTTCCCCTTGATCGTCCGCAGCGTGCGCCGGGCGAGCGCGATCGCGTCGGCGACGGCGCGCAGGTCGCCAGTCACGAGCGTGATGTCCGAGGCCTCGATCGCGATGTCCGTGCCCGTCCCGATCGCGATCCCGAGATCGGCCTGCGCGAGCGCCGGCGCGTCGTTGATCCCGTCTCCGACGAAGGCGACGACCTCGCCCTCCGCCTGCAACCGCCGCACCTCGGCCACCTTGCCTTCGGGATAGACCTCGGCGAGCACCCGCTCGATTCCGACCTCCGCTGCGACCCGCTCCGCGCTCTCGCGCGCGTCCCCCGTGAGCAGGATGGGCTCGAGGCCGAGCGCGCGAAGCTCCCGTATCGCCTCGGCGCTCGTCTCCTTGACGGCGTCGCGCACCGTGAGCGTCGCACGCTCGATCCCGTCCCAGGAGACGACGATCGCGCCGTTCGAGCGGCCGATCTCGACCCGATGCCCCTCGACGATCCCGGAAACCCCGACACCGGGCTCGTTCCGGAAGTCGGTCACCGGCGGCAACTCGCCGAGCTCGGCGCGGGCCGCGGCGGCGATCGCCCGCCCGATCGGGTGCTCGGAGGCCGCCTCGACGGCGCCGGCGAGCCGCAGCACCTCCTCGCGGGGCACCCCGTCGCGCGGCGTCACGGCGACGAGCGTCATCCGCCCTTCGGTGACCGTGCCCGTCTTGTCGAGGACGACGACCGTGATCCGACGCGTCCGCTCGAGAACCTCGGGCCCCCGAATCAGGATCCCGAGCTGCGCGCCGCGCCCGGTGCCGACCATGAGCGCCGTGGGCGTCGCGAGACCGAGCGCGCAGGGGCAGGCGATGATGAGGACCGCGACCGCCGCAGTGAAGGCGCGGCTCGTGTCACCGGTCAGCGCGAGCCAGCCGACGAGGGTGGCGAGCGCGATCACGAGGACGACCGGGACGAAGACGGCCGCGACTCGATCGACGAGACGTTGAATGGGCGCCTTTCCCGCCTGCGCCTCCGCCACGAGCCGAGCGATCTGCGCGAGCGCGGTCTCGTCGCCCACCTTGGTCGCGCGCACGACGAGGCGCCCGTACGTGTTGATCGTCGCGCCCGCGACCTCCGAGCCAGGGCCGACCTCGACGGGAACCGGCTCGCCGGTGAGGAGCGCCTGGTCGATCGCCGACCGGCCCTCGACGACGACGCCGTCGGTGGGGATCTTCTCCCCCGGACGGACGACCATGAGGTCGCCGGGAGCCAGCTCCTCGATCGGAACCGAGACCTCTGTCCCCTCGCGGAGCACCCGCGCTTCCTTCGCGCCGAGCTCGAGCAGAGCGCGGATGGCGGCGCTCGAGCGCCGTCGCGCCCGCGCCTCGAGGAAGCGGCCGAGCAGGATCAGGGTCGTGATGACCCCGGCGACCTCGAAGTACACGTGCGCGTCCTCGAGGGCGACGAGCGCGACCGTCGACCACGCCCAGGCGGCGAGCGTGCCGATCGAGATGAGGGTGTCCATCGTCGCCGACGCATGGCGCGCGTTCGCCAGCGCCGCGCGGTGGAAGCCGCTCCCGGCCCAGAAGACGACGGGCGTGGCGAGCGCGAACGCGACCCACTCCCAGCCCGGGAAGTGGAGTGGCTCGAGCATCGAGAGCGCGGCGAGCGGCGCCGTGAGCGCAGCGGCGCCGACGAGCTTCGTCCGCAGCGCGCGCGAGCGGTCCTCGCTCGCGGCGACCTCCGACACGAGGCGTGCGTGGTAGCCGGCGGCCTCGACCGCGTGGACGAGGTCCTCGACGCGGACGCGACGGGGGTCGAAGGTGACCGCGGCCTGCTCCGTCGCGTAGTTGACCGCCGCCTCGACGCCCTCGAGCCGGTTGAGCGATCGCTCGATCCGCGCCGCGCACGCTGCGCAGGTCATCCCCTCGAGCGCGAGCTCGACCCGCTCCGTCGGTTCTTCGAGAGCGACCGTCACGTCGCCTCGTACCCCGCCTCGACGATGGCTGCGCGGAGCGCCGAGTCCTCGAGCCCGGCGCCGCGAACGACCACCGTCTTCCTCTCCAGATCGACCTCGACCTCGTCCACACCCTCGAGCGCAGTGATCTCCTCGCGGATCGCCCGCTCGCAGTGTGCGCAGTGCATCCCTGGCACCTCGTACGTCAGCGTCTCGCTCATGGCTCGTCCTCTCGCTCGCGATCAGGTCGTCGCGAGTATACCCCCTAGGGGTATACAGCTGTCAGCTCGCGGAGCTCGGCCACTCGATGCGGGAGGCGCCGACGATCGCCTCAGCGCCGTCGGCGAAGCGCACGAGCGCCTTCCCCTTGCCGTCGTAGTCCGGCGACCACACGACGACCACCGCCTCGGCTCCGTGCACGCGGCACGAGCGGCCGTCCGCCGCGTCGAGCCCGCGCCAGAAGCGGACGAACGGGTTGTGCTCCCACTCGCGGCCGATCGTCGTCTCCACCGTGTGGCCGGGGAGGACACGCGTCTCGTGCGGGAGCCGCATGAGGACGTCCATCACCGAGCGACGAATCTCGTCCGCTGGACCGCCCCCGACGGCGTCGCGAAAGAGGGTGTCGCCCGTGAAGCAGATCCCCTCCACGAGGAAGGAGACCCCGTCGTCGGAGTGGCCGGGTGTCGCGAGCGCTCGGATGCGAAGCCCGCCCGTCTCCACGTCGCCCGAGGTCACCTCGAGGCCGAAGCGCGCAACGAGCTCGTCGTTTCCGGCGACGTGATCCTCGTGGCCGTGGGTGAGGAGGAGGTGCGTCGGCGTCAGCCGCTCGCGCTCGACGACCTCGAGCAGTGGTGCGAGCGGCGCGCCGCTGTCGACGAAGACGGCCGCTCCCCCGGGCTCGTCGCCGAGGAGGTACGCGTTCGAGAGCCACGCCGGGTGCATGCTCCGCTCGAGGATCATGCCCGGATCGTACGGGAGGAGTAGCCTCCGGGCCGGCGAAGCAGCGTCCCGACACCTACCGAGGAGACTCCCATGACGACGGTCGATTCCGTGTTCGAGCCGCGCGAGGTCGCGCGCGAAGCCGGCAGGTTGTGGTGGCTCTTCCTCGTGACGGGGATCTCCTGGCTCGTCTTCAGCCTCGTCATCTTCCGCTTCGACATCGCGAGCGCCGCGACCGTCGCGTTCCTCTTCGGCGTGATCGCGATCGTGGCCGGCGTCGCCGAGTTCCTCACGATCGCAGTCTCGACGAGCGGCTGGAAGGTGGTGCACGGGATTCTCGGAGCGATCTTCGTCCTGATCGGGATCCTCGCCTTCGTCGAGCCGGGCTCGACCTTCGAGGCGCTCGCCGGCGTCATCGGCTTCTTCTTCCTCTTCAAGGGCGTCTTCGACCTCACCGTCGCCTTCGTGACGAAGGGCGAGTTCGAGCTCTGGTGGCTTCAGCTCCTCGTCGGGCTGATCGAGATCGGGCTCGCCTTCTGGGTCGCCGGAGACTTCGAGCGCAAGGTCACGCTCTTGCTCGTCTACGTCGGCGCCGTCTGCCTCTCGAAGGGCGTGACCGACCTCTTCCTCGCGTTCAAGCTGCGCCAGGTGGCGAAGGAGCTCGAGGCCGCCTGACGCGCGTGTAGGATCTTCGCCATGATCCGATCGTTCGCCGCTCTCGCAGCGCTCGTCGTAGCCCTCGGCTTCGCAGCGAGCGCCTGCGGCGGGAGCGAGGAGGCGACGCCGACGCCGGACACGGTCACCGGCGAGCTCCCGACCCAGCCGACCGACACCGGCACGACCGAGACCGAGCCCCCGGCCGAGGAGGGCGACCCGGCGGCCGGGAAGGAGGTCTTCCTCGGCTCCGCCGGGTGCGGCGCCTGCCACACCCTCGCCGACGCCGGCACCTCCGGCACGGTCGGGCCGAACCTCGACGAGATCGCGCCGAGCTACTCGGCGGTGGTCGAGATCGTCACGAACGGGCGCGGTCAGATGCCGTCCTTCTCGGGCACGCTGAGCGAGGAGGACATCCAGAACGTCGCCGCGTACGTCTCGCAGGCCGCCGGTAGCTGACGCCGCGGCGCGGACTTCTAGACTCCCGCCGTGATCGACCTCAAGGCCGCCCGCGCCGACCCCGACGCCTTCCGGGCCGCGCTCGCGCGCAAGGGGGGCGTCGAGGACTTCGACCGGGCGCTCGCAGCGGACGCGCGCTGGCGCGCGCTCGTCCCCCGCGTCGACGAGCTCCGATCGCGGACGAAGCTCAAGGGGAAGCCGAGCGAGGAGGAGCTCGCGGAGCTCCAGCGCCTCAAGGCGGAGCTCAAGGCGGCCGAGGCGGAGCTCGCCGCGGCGGAAGCGGAGCGCGACGCCGCGCTCGCGCTCGTCCCGAATCCGCCGCACCCCTCGGCGCCCGACGGCGAGGCCGAAGACGACGCCGTCGAGCTCCGCCGGGTCGGGGAGCCGATCGTCCCGGCGGAGCCGCGCGAGCACACGGAGATCGGGCGCTTCGACATGGAGCGCGCCGCACGCGTGTCCGGGGCGCGGTTCGGCTACATCATCGGCGACTCCGCGCTCGTCGCCATGGCGCTCTACCGCTTCGCGCTCGAGCACCTCGTCCAGGCCGGCTTTACGCCGGTCATCCCGCCCGTCCTCGTCCGGGAGGAGGCGATGTTCGGAACGGGCTTCTTCCCCACCGACCGCGCCAACATCTACGCGCTCGAGCAAGACGGCCTCTACCTCACCGGAACCTCCGAGGTCGCGCTCGCGGCGCTGCACATGACCGAGGTGCTCGAGGAGCTCCCGCTCCGGTACGCGGGCTTCTCCACGTGCTTCCGGCGGGAGGCGGGAGCGGCGGGGAAGGACACGCGCGGGATGTTCCGTGTGCACCAGTTCAACAAGGTCGAGATGTTCTGCTTCGTCGAGCCGGAGGCCTCGTGGGACGAGCACGAGCGCATGGTCGACCTCGAGGAGCGCTACCTCCAGGCCCTCGGCCTCCCCTACCGCGTCATGAACGTCGCCGCCGGCGACCTCGGCGCCTCCGCCGCGAAGAAGATCGACCTCGAGGCGTGGTTCCCCTCCCAGGGCCGCTACCGCGAGGTGACCTCCTGCTCGAACACGACGGACTACCAGGCCCGTCGCCTCGGCATCCGCTACCGCACCGAGCACGGCCTCGCCGTGCCACACACCCTGAACGGGACGATGGTCACAGACCGCACGCTCCTCGCGATCCTCGAGAACTTCCAGGGCGAGGTGCCCGAAGTCCTGCACTCCTACGGCGCCCCGCCTCGCATCGAGCGCTCGCCGACGTAGGCGCGAGGCCTGCCTCGCCCTCGCCCTTCACAATGCGGGTCGGCGGGGTGCCGGAGCGGTCGAACGGGGCGGTCTTGAAAACCGTTGGGCGCGCAAGCGCCCCGTGGGTTCGAATCCCACCCCCGCCGCTACCCGCGCAGGCGGCGGGCGATGCCGCGTAGGACGACGAGCGCGGTTGCGGCGGCGGCGACTCCACCGACGACTGCCGCCGGCTGGCGCTTCGCTGCCACGCTTGCCCGGAGGTCGGCGAGCGCCCCGACGAGCTGCTCGCGCTCGGCGGTGAGCTCGGCGCGGATCTCCGCCTCGTTCCGGGTCTCACTCGCCACGGGATCCCCTGAGCGCCTGCTTCGTCAGCCTCGCCTCCTCGATCGCCTGCACGGGCTTCATCGGAGCAGCGGCCCGCAGGAGCCGCCTCGAGCCGAGGGCGAGCCCCGCCACGAAGACGAGGAGGACGAGGAAGACGAGAAGGAGCGCGAGCCACCAGTCCACGACGAGCGCGAGCGCGGTGGCGAGCGCCGCGAGCCCGAAGCCGACGGCGTAGACGGAGAGGATCGCGGCGCCGAGCCCGAGAGCGACTCCGCCGCCCACGAGCTCGCCCTTCCGCTCGAGCTCCGCCCGTGCGAGCTCTCGCTCGAGCCGCACGAGCGCGCGCGTGTGTGCCACGACCCGCGCCAGCGAGATCCGGATCCCGCGGCGGGTGGCGCCGTCGCTCGCGTCCGCGCTCATAGCGAAGACGGTACATCTCCTCGCGACTTCCGTAGTAGACCGAACGGCGCCTGGGCACATCTTCGGATGACGAGCGACTCCGCCCGGACGAGGATCGCTCCCGAAAGCGACGTTCGGACAAGGAGCGGAATGGCACCCACCACGCTCGTCAAGTCCCCGCGCAAGCTGGCGAAGGTGCCCAACCTCCTGCGCTACGAGGAGGGCATCGGCCCCGAGTTCTTCTCCCGGGCGCGCGAGGAACTCGATGGGCTGCCCGGCGGCCGCGGCCTCAACATCGCGCACGAGGCCGTCGACCGCCATGCGGCCGGACCGCGCGCCGGGCAGCTCGCGTTGCGCTGCCTTCGCAAGAACGGGAAGGTACACGAGTTCACGTACGCCGAGCTCGCACTCGAGACCAACCGCTTCGCGAACGCGCTCTCGAGCCTCGGCGTGGGCAAGGGCGACCTCGTCGGCATTCTCGCCGGCCGCATCCCGGAGCTCTACGTCGCCGCGCTCGGCACGCTCAAGAACCGAAGTGTCTTCAGCCCGCTCTTCTCCGCCTTTGGCCCGGAGCCGATCCACACGCGGCTCACGCTCGGGAAGGCCAAGGCGCTCGTCACGACCGAGCTCCTGTACATACGCAAGGTCGCGCCGCTGCGCGACAGGCTGCCCGACCTCGAGCACGTGATCCTCATCGGAGAGGACGGCGCCGAGACGAATACCGAGGGGACGCACGACTACCGCAGGCTGCTCGCGGACGCCGACGATGCGTACGAGATCGGCCCGACCGATCCGGGGGACGTTGCGCTCGTCCACTTCACGAGCGGGACGACCGGGCGTCCGAAAGGGGCGGTACACGTCCACGAGGCGATCGTCTGGCACCACGTCACCGGGAAGCTCGCGCTCGACCTCCACCCCGACGACGTCTTCTGGTGCACGGCGGATCCCGGCTGGGTGACCGGAACCTCGTACGGGATCATCTCGCCGCTCTCGAACGGTGCGACGGTCATCGCGGACGAGGCGGAGTTCGACGCCCGGCGCTGGTACGCGATTCTCGCCGAGCAGGGGGTCTCGGTCTGGTACACGGCGCCGACGGCGATCCGGATGCTGATGAAGGCGGGCACAGAGCTGGCTCGCGCTCATGAGTACCCCGCGCTCCGCTTCCTCGCGAGCGTCGGCGAGCCGCTGCATCCGGCAGGCGTCCTCTGGGGCGTCGAGGCTTTCGGGCTCCCCTTCCACGACACCTGGTGGCAGACGGAGACGGGCGGGATCATGATCGCCAACCTCGCGGCCATGGACATCAAGCCCGGCTCGATGGGGCGCCCGATGCCCGGGATCGAGGCAGCGATCGTCCACACGCGCGAGGACGGCGGCGTCGACCTCGTCACCGAGCCGCTCGAGGAGGGAGACCTCGCGCTGCGCCCCGGCTGGCCGTCGATGTTCCGCGCCTACCTCGGAGAGCCCGAGCGCTACGAGAAGGCCTTCGCCGGCGGCTGGTACATCACGGGCGACCTCGCGCGCCGCGACGAGGACGGGTACTTCTGGTTCGTCGGGCGAGCCGACGACGTGATCAAGAGCTCGGGCCACCTCATCGGGCCGTTCGAGGTCGAGAGCGTGCTCCTCGAGCACCCGGCCGTCGCGCACGCCGGCGTCATCGGCAAGCCCGACCCGGTGGCGGGCGAGATCGTGAAGGCGTTCGTCGCGCTCAAGCCCGGCTTCGAGCCGAGCCACGAGCTCGAGAAGGAGATCCTCGCGCACGCGCGCGTGCGCCTCGGCGCCGTCGTCGCGCCGAAGGAGATCGAGTTCACCGACGCCGTCCCGGCGACCCGCAGCGGCAAGATCATGCGCCGCCTGCTGAAGGCGCGCGAGCTCGGCCTCCCGGAGGGCGACGTCTCGACGCTGGAGACGGCCGAATGAGCACCGAGGCGACGGCGAAGGCAACCACGCTCGATCGCGATCACGGGTTGCGCCTGCTGCGCGAGATGCTGCGGATCCGCCGCTTCGAGGAGCGCGCCGCCGAGCAGTACAGCCTCGCGAAGATCCGCGGCTTCTTGCACCTCTACATCGGCGAGGAGGCGGTCGCGGTCGGGGTGATGCAGGCGCTCACACCGAACGACGCCGTCGTGGCGACCTACCGCGAGCACGGCCACGCGTTGGCGCGGGGGCTGCCGGCGTCGTCGCTGATGGCCGAGATGTTCGGGAAGGCGAGCGGCTGCAGCCGCGGCCGCGGCGGCTCGATGCACTTCTTCGACGTGTCGCGCCGCTTCTACGGGGGGTACGCGATCGTGGGCGGCGGGCTGCCGATCGCCGTCGGCCTCGCGCTCGCAGACGCGATGCAGGGCCGACGACGCGTCAGCGCCTGCTTCTTCGGCGAGGGTGCGGTGGCAGAAGGGGAGTTCCACGAATCGCTCAACCTGGCGGCGCTCTGGAAGCTGCCCGTGCTCTTCCTGTGCGAGAACAACCTCTACGCGATGGGGACGCCCATCGTCCAAGAGCTGGCCGTCACCGACATCGCCGCGCGCGCGCGAAGCTACGGGATCCCGGCGCACGCCGTCGACGGCATGGACGTGCTCGAGGTCGAAGCGGCCGCGCGCCGGGCGGCGGACGAGGTGCGAGAGACGGGCGAGCCGCGCTTCCTCGAGCTGCGCACCTACCGCTTCCGCGCGCACTCCATGGCCGATCCCGACCTCTACCGCACGAAGGAGGAGATCGAGCGCTGGAAGCGGCGCGACCCCATCGTGCTCTTCGAGGAGCGCCTGCGCGCTGCCGAGCTCATCTCCGACGGCGACCTCGAGGAGCTCGAGGCGGCGGTCGCAGCCGAGCTCGACGAGGCGATCGCGTTCGCCGACGCGGCGCCGATCGAGCCCGTCGAGGACCTGCTGAAGGACGTCACGACCCCTCGCTCGCCATGAGCACCGTCACGCTCACTTACCGCGAGGCCTCCCGAGCTGGCATCCGCCACGCGCTCGCCACGGACGAGCGGGTGTTCCTCATGGGCGAGGACGTCGGTGCGTACGGCGGGGCGTTTGCGGTGAGCATGAGCCTGCTCGAGGAGTTCGGGCCTGAGCGCGTCCGCAACACGCCGCTCTCGGAGTCGGCCTTCGTCGGCGCCGGGATCGGCGCCGCGCTGAACGGGATGCGGCCGATCGTCGAGGTGATGACGATCAACTTCAGCCTGCTCGCGCTCGATCAGATCGTGAACAACGCCGCGACGCTGCGGTACATGTCGGGCGGCCAGCTCAGCGTGCCGCTCGTCGTGCGCATGGCGACGGGCGCCGGACGTCAGCTCGCCGCGCAGCACGCGCACAGTCTCGAGGTTTGGTACGCGCACATCCCCGGCGTGCGCGCCCTCGCGCCCGCGACACCCGAGGATGCGCGAGGGATGCTGCTCGCAGCGCTCGACGACCCCGACCCGGTGTTCATCTTCGAGCACGCGACCCTCTACCCGCTGGAGGGAGAGCTCGAGGAGACGCCGCATGCCGTGGACATCGACCACGCGGCGGTGCGCCGAGGGGGTGACGACGTCACGCTCGTCACGTACGGCGGCTCGCTCGGCAAGTGCCTGCAGGCTGCGGAGACCCTCGCAGCCGACGGCATCGACGCCGAGGTGATCGACCTGCGGACGCTCCGCCCGCTCGACACGGAGACGATCCTCGCCTCGCTCGCGAAGACGCACCGCCTCGTGATCGTCGACGAGGGCTGGAAGACGGGCAGCCTCGCCGCGGAGGTCAGCGCCCAGATCATGGAGCGCGGCTTCGACCTCCTCGACTGGCCGGTTCGGCGGGTCTGCACGGCGGAGGTGCCGATTCCGTACGCGAAGCACCTCGAGGAGGCAGCCCTCCCGAGCACCGAGCGCATCGTCCACGCGGTGAAGGAGATGGCGTTCTGATGGCCGACTTCGTCATGCCCGCCCTCGGTGCCGACATGAGCGCCGGCACGCTCCTCGAGTGGCTGAAGCAGCCAGGCGACCGGGTGGAGAAGGGCGAGATCGTCGCCGTCGTCCACACGGACAAGGCCGACGTCGAGGTCGAGGTGTTCACGAGCGGCGTCCTGGAGGAGGTGTTCGTGGAGCCGGGGACGGAGGTGCCCGTTGGGACCGTGCTCGCGCGCATCCGGGAGGACGGAGCGTCGCCGACGGAGGTCGCTCGCAGCGCCGCTCCCGGCGCCGGAAAACCGTCCTCGACCCCAGTCGAGGAGCCGCGCCTCCTCATCTCGCCGTCCGCGCGCCAGCTTGCGCGGGAGCTCGGCGTCGACCCGGCCACGATCCGAGGCTCAGGCCCCGGCGGGCGTATCCAACGCAAGGATGTCGAGGCCGCCGCACGAGCACGCGCCGGCGCGCCCGCCGCCGCAGAGGCTGCTGCCTCGCCGACAGGAGCTGCGACGACCCCTGCGCCGCCGGCCCCTCCGAGTGCGCCTACCGCCGATCGCCAGGCGGCGATGCGGCGCGCGATCGCCGCGTCGATGTCGCGCTCGAAGCGCGAGATCCCGCACTTCTACCTCGGCCAGACGATCGACATGTCGAAGGCGGTCGCCTGGCTCCAGCAGGAGAACCTCCGCCGCCCGGTGACCGAGCGTCTCCTCTCCGGCGCCCTCTTCATCAAGGCCGTCGCCCTCGCCCTCCGCGAGGTGCCCGAGCTGAACGCCGTCTGGGAAGGCGAGGAGCTCGTGACGCGGCAGGACATCAACGTGGGCGTCGCGATCGCGCTTCGCGGCGGCGGCCTCGTCGCCCCCGCTATACACCGCACGGACGAGCTCAGTCTGGACGAGCTCATGCATGCGCTCCGCGACCTCGTCTCCCGTGCACGATCGTTCTCGCTGCGCGCAAGCGAGCTCTCCGATCCGACGATCACCGTGACGAGCCTCGGCGAGCGCGGCGTGGAGAGCGTCTTCGGGGTGATCTTCCCACCGCAGGTCGCGATCGTCGGCTTCGGGACGCTCGTGGAGCGGCCGTGGATCTCCGAGGGACAGGTCCTTCCCTGCCCGGTCGTGCACGCGAGCCTCTCCGCCGACCACCGCGTCACCGACGGCCATCGAGCCGCGGCCTTCCTCTCCACCATCGACCGCCACCTCCAGGAGCCCGAGGAGCTATGAACCAAGACGAGATCAGAGCTGCCGTCCTCCATGCCCTGAGCGAGGTCGCCCCCGAGGCCGACCCCGCGACGCTTCGGCCGGACCTCAGCCTCCGCGACCAGCTCGACATCGATTCGATGGACTCGCTCAACTTCGTCATCGGGATCCACGAGCAGACAGGCGTGGACATCCCCGAGGCCGAGTGGGCGCGCCTGCAGACGCTCGATCAGGTCGTGGACTACGTCGCGGCCGCGCTCGAGACCGCGTAGCGCGCGCGTTCTGGCGTTCAATACCGGAGGCCCTCGCCCCGCGCGAGGACGTGCACCGTGCGCCAGAGGATGCGCAGGTCGCGCGTGACGACGCCGAGCCCCCTCGACCGGTGGCACGCCTCGATGTAGGCGAGATCGAGATCGGCGTACCCGGAGGGATCGGTGATGCCCTTCTGGATCTGTGCCGGCCCAGTCCACCCGGCCGGAACGCGCAGCCGGTAGTCGAGCCCCTGCTCCACCTGACGCGCGACCATCGACGGCGGCCACGGGCGCGGGCCGACGAGGCTCATCTCGCCCCGGAGGACGTTGAGGAGCTGCGGCAGCTCGTCCAGGTACCACGGCTTCAGGACACGGCGGCCGGCCCACGTGAGATTCGCGGCGTCCGCCTCGAGGAGGCGCGCGTGCCCCTCTTCCCCGGCGTGTGCCCGGAGGACGTCGCTCCGCAGCGTGCGGAACTTCAGGAGCTCGAACTCGTGGCCTGCCGAGACGCGGCGCTCGCGGTAGAGGAACGGGCCGCGGTCGCGCGGGTGCCGAAGCGACCCCCACGCGATCGCGCCGACTGCGAGCGCGAAGAGCGGCGAGAGGAGCGCGAGGAGCGCGACCGCCAACCCCCTGTCGAGCGCCCGCTTCGCCGGCGGGTACGGGTCGGGCTCGGGCTGCACGCCACGATTCTGCTTCCAGACCCGAGGTGGCGCACGGGGTAGGGTCCTGTCATGCCCGAGGACGCCCCACCACCGCCCTCGCCGGGGATCGGCCGCGAGCGGCAGTTCGAGGTCTACATCGGCGGCGCGCGCGGCGCGCTGCCGCACGTGCCGGTCTCGTTCGAGCGCCTCGAGCGCGCCGCTCGGCGGAAGATGAGTCGCGAAGGCTACGCGTACGTCGCGGGCGGCGCGGGGACCGAGGAGACGATCCGGGCGAACCGCGAGGCGTTCGAGCGTTGGCGCATCGTCCCCCGCATGCTGCGCGACGTCTCGCGCCGGAGCACCGGCGTCGAGGTGCTCGGCACGCCCTTTCAGAGCCCGTTCTTCCTCTGCCCCATCGGCGTCCTCGACCTCGCGCACCCAGACGCCGATCTCGCCGTCGCACGCGCAGCCGCCGCAGAGGGCATCCCGTTCGTCTTCTCGAACCAGGCGTCTGTGGCGATGGAGGAGACCGCGCGCGCGATGGGCGACGCGCCACGTTGGTTCCAGCTCTACTGGTCGACACACGACGCGCTGGTGGAGAGCTTCCTCGCGCGCGCCGCGCGCTGCGGCTGCTCGGCGATCGTGCTCACGCTCGACACGACGATGCTCGGTTGGCGCGTCCGCGACCTCGACCTCGCCTACCTCCCGTTCCTGCGCGGGCGCGGGATCGCGCAGTACACGAGCGACCCCGTCTTCCTCGAGGCCCTGCAGGAGACGCTGCGACAGGAGCCGCCCCCGGGCGGCAGGATCACGCTCTCCGCGCTCGGAACGCTCTGGGAGCTCGCCGGCTCCTTTCCGGGCTCCCGCCTCCACGGCCTCCGCTCGGGCCTCGCGCGGGCAGCGGTCCGCCGGTTCGTGGAGACGTACTCCCGCCCCTCCCTCACCTGGGACGACCTCGCCTTCCTGCGCGAGCGCACCGATCTCCCCATCCTGCTGAAGGGCATCCTCCACCCCGCCGACGCGCGCGCCGCGGTCGAGCACGGGATGGACGGAATCGTGGTGTCGAACCACGGCGGCAGGCAGGTAGACGGCGCGATCGCGACGATGGATGCGCTGCCGGCGGTCGTCGAGGCCGTGGGTGGACGTGTTCCAGTGCTCCTCGACAGCGGGGTGCGCTCGGGCGCGGACGTCTTCCGCGCGCTCGCGCTCGGCGCGTCCGCGGTCGGGCTCGGCAGGCCCTACGTCTGGGGGCTCGCGGCAGGTGGTGAGCAGGGCGTTCGCGAGGTGATCCGCAACCTGCGCGCGGACTTCGACCTCACGATGGGTCTCGCCGGCTGCGCGTCGCTCCGCGACATCGGGCCCGACGCGCTGCAGCGGGCGTGATCGAAGCCGTCGTCTTCGACCTCGACGGCGTGCTCCTCGACTCCGAGCACGTCTGGGACGAGGTGCGCGAGGCGCTCGCGCGCGAGCGGGGCGGGCGCTGGCACGAGCGCGCGCAGGCGGACATGATGGGCATGAGCTCGCCGGAGTGGTCACGCTACATGCACGACATGATCGGGCTCCCCGACCCGCCGGAGGAGATCTCGGCCGAGGTTGTGCGGCGGATGCTCGCCCGCTACGAGGCGGAGCTGCCGCTCATCGAGGGGGCGGTGGAGGCCGTCGAGCGTCTCGCGGGGTCGTTCCGGCTCGGGCTCGCGTCGTCCTCCAACCGCCCGCTCATCGACGTCGTGCTCGAGCGCTCGGGCCTCGCGCGGTACTTCGAGACGACCGTCTCCTCGGAGGAGGTCGCGCACGGGAAGCCAGCGCCCGACGTGTTCCTGGAGGCGGCGCGCCGCCTCGGCGTGCCGCCGGAGCGCTCCGCGGCAATCGAGGACTCGGCGAACGGAATCCGCGCCGCCCATGCGGCCGGGATGCGAGTGCTCGCGATCCCGAACCGCCGCTACCCGCCGCCCGAGGACGCGCTCGCGCTCGCCGACGCGGTGCTCTCCTCCCTCGCCGAGCTCGATGCGAGCGTCATACACGCGGACGGGCTCCGCGCCTGATCTCCTCGCCTCCCGGGTTCGCTCGCACCGGCAGCGGCGCTGGCAAGCGCTCTCGTCTCAGGCTCCGTGCACCCGCCCAAGCAGGACGCACGCGTTGTGGCCGCCGAGGCCCATCGCGTTCGAGAGGGCCACCTCGACCTGCACGCGTCGCGCCTCGTTCGGCACGTAGTCGAGGTCGCACTCGGGGTCCGGGTTGCGGTAGTTGATCGTGGGCGGGAGGACTCCTTCGTGGAGCGCGAGGACGCACATCATCGCCTCGACCGCACCCGCAGCCCCGAAGAGGTGGCCGAGCACGGACTTCGTCGAGGAGACGGCGAGCCGGTAGGCGTGCTCGCCGAAGACGGCCTTGATCGCCTTCGTCTCGGCGAGGTCGCCGAGCGGCGTCGAGGTGCCGTGCGCGTTGATGTACCCGACCCGCTCGGGCTCGACCCCTGCCCGCTTCAGGGCGGCCCGCATCATCTCCGCCACCCCGACGGACTCGGGGTCAGGCTGAGCCATGTGGTGCGCGTCGTTCGACGTCCCGTACCCGAGCACCTCCGCGTAGATGCGCGCTCCCCGCGCCTGCGCCCGTTCGAGGTCCTCGAGGCAGAGCACGCACGCGCCCTCTCCCATCACGAAGCCCGCCCGCGTCGCGTCGAACGGCCGTGAGGCTCGCGTCGGATCCTCCTCCTCGGCGACGAGGCCGCGCATGGCGCAGAAGCCGGCGAGGATGAGCGGGTGCAGGCAGGCCTCGGTGCCGCCCGCGAGCACGACGTCGGCGTCGCCACGGCGGATCAGCTCGGCGGCCTCCCCCACCGCGTGCGAGCCCGTCGCGCAGGCGGAGACGGGCGCGTAGTTCGGGCCGCGCAGCCCGAGGTCGATCGCGATCTGCCCGCTCGCGGAGTCCACGAGCACGTTCGGCAGGAACCACGGCGAGACACGGGCGTGTCCGCGTTCTCGGCGTACCTCCTCCTGCGCGAGGACCCCCGTCACGCCACCGATCGCCGAGCCGACGAGGATCCCCGCGCGCGCCGGGTCGACGCCGTGCACGCCCGCGTCCTCCCAGGCCTCGCGCGCCGCGGCGACGGCGAGGACGACGTTGCGCTCCAGGCGCCGCGCATCCTTCGGGCCGACGACGGCGACCGGGTCGAAGTCCTTCACCTCGGAGGCGATCCGAACTGGGTACCCGGACGCGTCGAAGGAGCGGATGAAGTCGACGCCGCTGCGTCCCGCGATCGCTCCTTCCCACGTCGCGCGCGCATCGAGGCCGAGCGGGGTGACCGCTCCGAGGCCGGTGACCGCAACCCGACGCATGCCGCGAGAGCGTAGTAGCTTGCTGCCGTGGCTCGCTCGCGAATCGGCCCGCGCAGCCCTGTCGAGCGGCCGGTAGACCTCGACCCCGCGATCCCCTTCCCCCCGATGGAGGCGGAGCTCGTCCGTGAGCTCCCGTGGGGAGATGGGTGGCAGTACGAGCCGAAGTGGGACGGCTTCCGCGGCCTGCTCGAGAACGCGAGCGGTGAACTGCGCCTGTGGTCGCGAAACGCACGTCCGCTGCTTCGCTACTTCCCCGAACTGTGCCCGCTCGGGACGCTGCTGCCGCCTCGCTCCGCGCTCGACGGCGAGATCGTCATCGAACGCGAGGGCGTCCTCGACTTCGACGCGATGCAGATGCGCCTGCACCCCGCAGAGAGCCGCATCCGCAAGCTGGCGGCCGAGATTCCGGCGCGCTTCGTCGCCTTCGACGTACTCGTCTGGAAGGGTGGGGAGCTGTGGCGGCGCCCGCTCGCCGAGCGCCGGCGCGCGCTCGAGCGACTCGCCGGGCGGTTCGAGCTCTCGCCCGCAACGGCCGACCGCGGGGAGGCGCTCGGCTGGCTCGAGCGCTTCGAGGCGATCGGCCTCGACGGGGTCGTCGCCAAGCGCGCCGACCTTCCCTACCTTCCCGGCTCGCGCGAGGGCGTCGTCAAGGTGAAGCCGGAGAGGACGGCCGACTGCGTCGTCGTCGGGCTCCGCTGGAAGTCCCGTCCCGACCGGATTGCAACGCTCCTGCTCGGGCTCTACGGGGAGGACGGCGAGCTCGACTACGTGGGCTCGGCGGCGGTCGCGCCCGCGCGCCACGAGGAGGTCGCCCGCCGCGTCCTGCCGCTGCTCGAGGACGCGCCGGAGCGTCGCTTCTCCGAGCCGAACCGCTGGGGCACGGGCGAGCTCGAGGAGGCGGCGCTGCGGCCCGAGCTCGTGGTCGAGGTGCGCTACGACAAGGTGCAGGGGCGCCGCTTCCGGCACGGGACGAAACTCCTCCGCTTCCGGGACGACAAGGAGCCCACGCAGTGCACATGGCGGGAGCTCCGCCCCGCACGCCGCGCCGGCGAGTCGATCGCTCGGCTTCTCGGATCATAGGGGCGACCCTTCGCCCCCTGCGCCGCGGTGGCCGGTGGATAAAGGTGTCCGCCCTGTGGAAAGAGGTGTCAGACACCATGGGTGACAAACGGCTTCAGAGAGCGGTTTGTCCCTCGCGCAGACGTGTCCGAAGCTGGCGCGTTGGGCTGCGTCGACCCGGCCTACGGAGACTTCCGCGCCCGCGAGGGCTGCACCCGAGGAGGCTCGCCGGGCATCTTCGGAAAGTTCGGCGGGTAGGGCGCCTCGCCGAGCCCCGCCGCCTCGTCGCGCTCGACCCACTCGAGGAGCACCCGCAGGTCGCATACCGCATCGTCGATGCCCGCGTGCACGTCCCCGAGCTTCGCAAACCGGGCAGGCATGGTCGTCATCGTGAAGTCCTCGATCTCGACATCGGGCAGCTCGTTCCACGACACGGGAGCCGAGACAGGTGCGTCGGGACGAGGGCGCACGGAGTAGGCGGAGGCGACCGTGCGGTCGCGCGCGTTCTGGTTGAAGTCGATGAAGACGCGCTCCCCACGCTCCTCCTTCCACCACGCCGTCGTGACGAGCCGCGGGGCCCGGCGCTCGACCTCGCGCGCGAAGGCGAGCGCCGCCCGGCGCACCACCGGGAACTCGAAGCGCGGCTCGATCCGACAGAAGACGTGGATGCCGCGGTTCCCCGAGGTCTTCGGCCAACCCACGTACCCGATCTCGTCGAGCACCTCGCGCACGAGCGCTGCGACTCGCTTCGCGTCGCGGAAGTCGGTGCCGGGCTGGGGATCGATGTCGATGCGCAGCTCGTCCGGGCGCTCGGGGTCCCGCCGCCGCGACGGCCAGGGATGGAAGTCGACGACGGCGAGGTTCGCCGCCCAGATCACCTGCGCGAGCTCGGTCACGCACAGCTCGTCCGCATGCCGCCCGGAGGGGAAGGTGACGCGCGCCGTCTCCACCCACTCCGGCCGCTTCTCCGGCACCCGCTTCTGGTAGATCGCCTCCCCCTCGATCCCGTCCGGGAAGCGGCGCAGCTGCGTCGGTCGCTCGTACAGCGCGCGCACGATGCCCTCGCCCACCGCGAGGTAGTACTCGACGAGGTCGAGCTTCGTCTTCCCGAGCTTGGGGAAGAGCACCTTGTCCGGGTTCGTCACCTTGACGAGGCGCCCTCCCACCTCGAGCTCGACGAACGGGCTCGCCATGCGCGGCACGCTAGCCGTCGAGCCCGGTGGTACGCTCGCGCCGGCCCAGCAACTCTCCCCGAGGAGTGGACTCGATGCGCGTAGGTGTTCTCGGAGCAGCTCTCACCGTCCTCGCGCTCGCCCTGGCGGCGACGGCGACGGGCGGCCCCGCAACTGCGACCGCGATCCCCGGCTGCGCGATCGCCGATCTGAACCTGCTGAAGCCGGGCACGCTCACGGTCGGCACCGACAACCCGGCCTACCCGCCGTGGTTCGGCGGGGCCGAGCGCAAGCCGTGGAAGGTCTCGAACCCGTACAGCGGCAAGGGCTACGAGTCCGCCGTCGCGTACGCGGTGGCGAAGGAGCTCGGCTTCCCGCGGGGCAAGGTGACGTGGACAGCAGTCCCCTTCGCGAGCTCGTTCCGGCCCGGCAAGAAGCCGTTCGACTTCTACCTCGCCCAGGTGTCGTACAAGCCCGAGCGGGCGAAGAACGTCACCTTCTCGAACGCGTACTACTTCGTCAACCAGTCCGTCGTCGCGAACGCCGGAACGCCGATCGCGAGCGTGAAGACGGTCGCCGGTCTCAAGCGCTACAAGCTCGGCGCGCAGGTCGGAACGACGAGCTACGACTACATCGTCAAGTACATTCGCCCGAGCCAGAAGCCGGCCGTCTACGACACGAACAACGACGCCATCTCCGCCCTGCGCTCAAAGCAGATCGACGGCATCGTCGTCGACCTCCCGACCGCGTTCTACGTCGTCGCCGTGCAGCTCGAGAACGGGACGATCGTCGGCCGTCTCCCGAACCGGGGGCCGGAGCGAGAGCGCTTCGGGATGGTGTTCGAGAAGGACAATCCGCTCGTGCGCTGCGTGAACAAGGCGCTGAACCGCCTGTGGGCGAACGGCACCATCAAGCGGCTCCAGCAGCAGTACCTCGCGCGGGCCGGCGCTCCCGACCTGCGGTAGCGCCCTGACCGGCGGACGACGCGCGGCGAGATCGCCCGGAGGCCGCGGCCTCCGGGCGACCCTCGTCGCCGCCGTGTCGACGGCCGTGTTCGTGACGGTCGTCGCGCTCTCCGTCTCCAACGCGCCGGGCTGGCCGGACGTCAAGCAGGCCTTCTTCGACCGCGAGGTCTTCGACGACTCGTTCCCGGCGATCCTCGAGGCGTTCCTCGTGAACGTCCGCATCTTCCTCGTGGCCGAGGTCTTCATCCTCGTCCTCGCGCTCGGCCTGGCCGTGCTCCGCAGCCTCCCGGGGCCGGTGTTCTTCCCGCTCCGCCTGCTCGCGACGGTCTACGCGGACATCTTTCGCGGGATCCCGACGATCCTCGTCATCTACATCCTCGGGTTCGGGGTGACCGCCCTCCAGCTCCCGGGCGTCCCCAACTCGCCGCTCTTCTGGGGAACCGTGGCGCTCGTCGTCGTCTACACCGCGTACGTGTCTGAGGTCTACCGAGCCGGGATCGAGTCGGTGCACCCGAGCCAGGAGGCGGCGGCACGCTCGCTCGGCCTCACCCGCTTCCAGGCGCTCCGCTTCGTCGTCCTGCCACAGGCAGTGCGCCGCGTGATCCCGCCGCTCCTCAACGACTTCATCGGGCTCCAGAAGGACACCGCGCTCGTCGCGCTCCTCGGAGTCGTCGAAGCCTTCCGGCAGTCGCAGATCGAGGTCGCCGCGACGTTCAACTACACGCCCTACCTCGCGACGGCGCTGCTCTTCGTCCTCATCACCGTCCCGCTCGCGCGCTTCACCGACTGGCTCACTGCGCGCGACCGGAAACGACAACAGGCCGGGCGTCTCGCATGACCGCTCCCGCGCTCGCGATCGAGGGCTTGCGCAAGTCGTTCGGCAAGCTCGAGGTGCTGCGCGGGATCGATCTCGCCCTCGACGAGCACGAGGTCGTGTGCCTGATCGGCGCCTCAGGCTCCGGGAAGTCGACGCTGCTGCGCTGCGTGAACCTGCTCGAGCCGATCGACGAGGGCCGCATCCTGCTCCGCGGCGAGGACATCACCGCACCGGGAATCGACGTCAACCGTGTCCGCCGCGGGATCGGAATCGTGTTCCAGGCGTTCAACCTCTTCCCCCACATGTCGGTCCTCGAGAACGTCACGCTCGCGCCGCGCAAGGCGCTCGGGCTGTCGAAGGAGGAGGCGGTCGCCCGCGCGGACGAGCTCCTCGCCCGCTTCGGGCTCTCCGACAAGCGCGACGAGTACCCGGACCGGCTCTCCGGAGGGCAGCAGCAGCGCGTGGCGATCGTGCGGGCGCTCGCCATGCAGCCGGGTCTCCTGCTCCTCGACGAGGTGACGAGCGCGCTCGACCCGGAGCTCGTCGCGGAGGTGCTGAACGTCATTCGCGAGCTCGCCGCCGAGGGAATGACCATGCTCATCGCGACCCACGAGATGGGCTTCGCCCGCGACGTCGCACACCGCGTCTGCTTTCTCGACGAGGGGGTCATCCTCGAGCAGGGGCCGCCCGAGGCGATCTTCGCGGCCCCGCAGGAGCCGCGGACGCGGCAGTTCCTCCAGCGCATCGTCGAGGCCGGCCGCCTCTGACGGCGGCGAGGCGTACGATTCGAGCGTGATCGAGGAGTCGCGCAGCCTGGACACCACACTCGAGCCGCTCGACGAGTACGTCGTCGTGCAACCCGTTCCCGACGAGACGGAGACCCGCGCCGGGCTCATCCTCCCCGCCTCCGCGACGGACGCCGCGCCCTGCCGCAGCGGCATCGTCACGGCCATCGGCGCAGACGTGACCGGCGTCGACGTCGGCGACAAGGTGCTCTACCCGCGCTCGGCGGGCTACGACGTCCGCTCGGGCGGCATCGAGGTCAAGGTGCTGAAGCGCGAGGAGCTCATCGCGCGAGTCCACGACTGACCGCTCGGACGGGCGACGACGGAGGCGGAGAGGGAGGGATTCGAACCCTCGACGGGCGGATTACCACCCGTAACGCCTTAGCAGGGCGCCGCCTTCAGCCACTCGGCCACCTCTCCGGGCGCGCTCAGGATATCGGACGCCTCCGCGCGCCCTCGGATGGCGAGGGAGAGAGCTCGAAGTGTGCGCGAGCGAACCGTTGCGACCCCGCGAGACTCCCCCTTCGAGCACAATGGCGTCTTCGGAGGGGTGCCGGAGCGGTCGAACGGGGCGGTCTCGAAAACCGTTAGGCGTGCAAGCGCCTCGAGGGTTCAAATCCCTCCCCCTCCGCTCGCCGCCCACGAGGGACGCTCGACCGAGCGTCCGAGCGCGGCGCGCCGGAGCGGGATAACGGCGTCGATCGGCTCGCTGAGCGCGTCCCGCATCGACCGACCCGCGTACGGGAAGTCCCGGGCCGGAACGGGGCGACCGAGCGCGAAACCCTGCCCGATGTCGCACCCGATCCCCTCGAGTCGGGCGATGTGCTCGCGACTCTCGACGCCCTCGGCGACAATCTCGAGGCCGAGTCGGTGCGCGAGCTCGACAGTCGAGCGGACGATCGCGACGTCGCGCGGATCGCGCTCCATGGCGCCCACGAACGAGCGATCGATCTTGAGAACGCGGACGGGCAGGCCCTCGAGCTCGCCGAGCGACGAGCAGCAGACACCGAAGTCGTCGATGGCGATCCGGATCCCGCGCTCGACCAAGCTACTCGGCCCTTCATCGCCGCCTCCCCTCGAGCGTCCCGGAGCCAACCCCGCAGCGCCCGCCGCGCTCTCCGAGATGCCCAGACCGAGGCCGGAGTCCTCCTGCGCCACAGGGCTGGGAGCGACCCGGCGTATCCCCGGAGCGCACTCGCGACCCCTCGGCGTGACCGGGAGCGCTCCCGGAGCCTCCGGCCCTCCCGGGCGGCTGGCCTCGACAACGCTCATGCCGACGACCCTGGTGCCGCAAGCGCGCCCGCATGACCGACGAACCGCGATGCGATCCGGTCGATCGCCTGCGCCGGAAGCTAGAGCGCGGTCGCCGCAAAGATCGGCACAGCGAGCGCCGCCGCGAGCGGGAGAAGCGCGCTTCGTTGTGACGGGTGCCGTGAGCGTCTCACCTGTGCCTCCCGCTCCTTCGTGTCCGCAGTTCCCTCCGGCGGCCGCGTCGCGGCCACGCCTGACCGTAGGCGGGAGACGAGGGATGGCGGTCCCCCGTCGAGGGAGACTTGATCCCTTGCTCGAGTGAACTTCTCCCCAGGTGCCGGGCCCCCGGGGCTCAGAGACGGAGAGGGCGGGATTTGAACCCGCGACGCACCTTTCGGCACGTACGCGATTTCCAGTCGCGCTCCTTAGACCGCTCGGACACCTCTCCAGGCGGATGAAGCGTACCCGCCACCCGGCGCTACGAGCCCGCCGTCGCCGCCACGTAGGCCGCGACGTCGCGGATCTCTTGCTCGCTGAGCGTCCCTGCGAAGGACGGCATGATGCCGCGTCCGTTCGTCACCCGGTCGATCACGAGGTCGACGGGCGGCTGCGCAGCGTCGAGGCTCGGGCCGACCGACCCGGTCGTTCCCGCGTCCGCGAGCGTGTGACAGGACCCGCAGTTGGCGAGGAAGATCTCCTTGCCGGCGGCGATGCTCGGCTCGGCCTCGGGACCGGTCTCGGTCGGGGTCGTCTCCGTCGCAGTGGGCTCCGTCGGCGTCGTCTCCGTGGGGGTGGTCTCCGTCGGCGTCGTCTCGGTCGGCGGCGCGACCTCCTCGGTCGACTCGTCGCCCTCTCCGAGCTCGGCGAGCGCGAGCACGGCCCCCATCTGCGCGACGAAGAGCACCGCACAGATGCCGATGAAGACGCCGAGCCGTCCGCCGGGGAAGTCCGGTCGCGAGCGCGGGATCACGAGGGAGACGACGAGCGCGAAGGCGACGAAGACGAGCGCGACGATGGCGAGGGCGATCTCGTAGCCGGTGAGCGCGAGCACGGCCGGAACCTACCACGGTGCCCGGCGGCAAGAGGCAGCTAGCACTCGAGCGGCGCCAGCGTCAGCCCGTAGCCGGCGAGCTGCGACCAGTAGTGCTCGGCCTGCTCGCGGTGACCCGACCACACGACCGCCTGTCCCGTGTTGTGGATCCGGTTCGCGAGCGCCATCCCCCGGTCGAAGCTCACGCCCGGGAGCACGCTCGAGAGCGCGAACGCGACCCCGTGGAACGTGTTGTGGTCGTCGTTCAGCACGATCACCCTCCACGCGTCACCGAGGCCGCCGCCCGCGCCGCCTCGCTGTCGCTCGCGCGGGGGCATCTTCGTTGCTGGGCTCATGGGATGAACCTAACAGGGCCGCCTGGGGTACCCTACGGCCCGCGGGGCGCATAGCTCAGCGGGAGAGCGCTCGCTTCACACGCGAGAGGTCCCTGGTTCGATCCCAGGTGCGCCCATCCCTTGCGTGCGCTCCGTCACGGCGTCTCGGGAGAGTCGAAGCCGGACGGAGGGACACACGTGGCGACGGAGAAAGTCATCGGCGCCGGGTCGGTTCATGGCGTCCCTTCTCCTCCCCCTGACAGGGGACGCGGATAGGAGGCCGGCCCGGCCCCCCGCCCTCGGGATTGGTAGGCTGCGTGCGCCCGGCCGCGCTAGGTGGGGAGTCAGCGGTTCCCTGAACCCGAAATCCGCTCCATGCGGGGCCGAACGCCGTCCGAGGGACGGCTCGTCGGGATTGGGTCTGCGCACGCAGTGATGACAGATCGGGTCCCGCGCACTGGGAGCGTCCGAACCGCGTCAGGTCCGGAAGGAAGCAGCGCTAAGGACTCCCTCTCAGGTGCCGCGGTCTCGCCCGATCCGAGCCGGCGACGCAGGCACCTCCGGTGAGTCCGCTCTCGACGACGGACCGCGCGGCCGGGCTTCTGCAACGTGCCGCGCGGGCCCACCTGCTTGAATGCGAGCGGTGACCGCGCTCTACCGGAAGTACCGCCCCCAGAGCTTCGACGACGTGGTCGGGCAGGAGGCGATCGTCCGTACCCTCCGAAACGCGATCGAGCACGACCAGGTGCGCCAGGCCTACCTCTTCGCGGGGCCGCGGGGCACGGGCAAGACGTCCCTGGCGCGGATCCTCGCGAAGGCCCTCAATTGCGCCGCCGCGCGCGGGCCGACGACGACGCCCGACACGACCTGCCACGTCTGCCAGGCGATCGCGAGCGGCACGTCGCTCGATGTCGTGGAGATGGACGCCGCCTCGCAGCGCGGCATCGACGACATCCGCGAGATCCGCGAGCGAGTCGTCCTCCAGCCGGTCGAGGGTCGCTACAAGGTGTACATCCTGGACGAAGCGCACCAGCTCACGGACGCCGCCTGGAACGCGCTGCTCAAGCTCATCGAGGAGCCTCCGCCCCACCTCCTCTTCGTCTTCTGCACGACCGACTTCTCGAAGGTGATCCCGACGGTTCGCTCGCGGTGCCAGACGTTCGTCTTCCAGCGGCCGCGTCTCGGCGAGCTGGTCGCGCTCCTTCGGCGCGTCGCCGACGGCGAGGGCATCCAGGCGCCCGACGCAGCGCTCTCGCTCATCGCGCGGAGCGCGCACGGCTCCTTCCGCGACGCCGTCTCAACGCTCGACCAACTCGCGGCTGCGACGAACGGCGTCGTCGATCCCCAGTCCGTACTCCAGCTCGTCGGTGCCGTGGAGGAGGAGGCGCTGCTGCGCCTCTGCGACATGATCGTCGACCGCGACACGGCGGGAGCGCTCCTGTTCGTCGAGGAGCTCGCGGAACAGGGGCAGGATCTCGGAGGGTTCGTCGTCCACCTGCTCGAGCACCTCCGCCACCTCATCCTCGTGCAGCACCTCGGCCACGTGCCGGAGTCGCTCCCGGTCACCGAGGAGACGAAGGACGCCCTCCGGGAGCAGGCGAACCAGCTCCCCGAGCCGACCGTTCTGCGGCTGATCGACCTCCTCGCGGTCGCGGTCGACGACGCGCGCCAGGGCGGTGATCCGCGTCTCCCGCTCGAGCTCGCGATCGTGAAGGTGACGCGCCCGCACGCGGACCTCTCGCGCGAGTCGCTCGCGCACCGCGTCGAGCTGCTCGAGAGCCGGCTCGGCGTACCGCAGGCGGCGCACGCCGACCCGCCGCCGCCCGAGCCTCCGGCGCCTCCCACTGCGCAGCCGATCGCGGAGCCCGTCGCTGGAGAGAAACCCGTCCCCGATGTCGCGTTCGAGCAGGTCGCCGACGCCTGGCTGCGGAGCATCGTCGAGGCCGTCCGAGAGCGCTCGATTCCGGTCGCGAGCCTCCTCGCCGAGGCGCGCCCGACCGAGCTCGCCGGCGATACCCTCGTCATCGAGTTCCCCCCGGGGGCGGACTTCCATCGCCGTCAGGTCTCGGAGCCGCAGAACCTCGGCCTGCTCCGCGACGCGCTCTACGAGGTCACGGGCAAGAAACTGGCCGTCGTGCTCGCCGCCGGCGCGTCGGCCGAGAGCGCCGTCGCCGTGCAGGACGAGCGCCTCTCGGAGGAGGACGTGATCTCGCTGCTGAAGGACACGTTGGACGCCCGAGAGGTAGAGAAAGGGGACGGATGAGCTTCGACATGAACAAGATGCTCCGCGAGGCCCAGCGCATGCAGGCCGAGCTCGCCAAGGCCCAAGAGGAGGCGGCGAACGAGGTCGTCGAGGCCTCCGCCGGCGGGGGCATGGTGACGGTGAAGGCGAACGGCGCGGGCGAGGTGCTCTCGATCACGATCGACCCGCGCGCCATCGACCCCGACGACCCGGAGCTCTTGGGCGACCTCGTCCTCGCCGCGGTCAACGAGGCGCTCCGCTCCGCACGCTCGCTCATGGAGTCGAAGATGGCAGGGCTCATCCCCGGAGGGCTCGGCGGCCTCGGCGGGCTCGGCTCAGGAGGCTAGGAACCGTCCGAGCGAGAACGCCAACGCAGGTCACGATCCAGCGCACCCGTGTCGAGCAATCTCCTTAGCTGGGCAAGGCGCGTGAACCGACCAGTCACGTCGAACTCCTCGAGCGTGAGACCGAGCTCCTCGTAGGCGCGTGCGAGCTCCTTCACCCCGCGCTCGGCTGTCCATTCGAAGCGAAACTCCGGGAATGTCTCGGCGAACTTCGAGAAGCGCACCCGGTAGCTGCGCGGGTCGGGCGAGACTCCGCCCGCGAAGGTGACCTCGCACTCGGGGAGACAGTCGTGGACGATCTCTGCGAGCTCGCGGATACGGTAGTTCTGCTCGGGAGAGCCGATGTTGAACGCTTGGCCAGTAACGAGCTCGAGCGGCGCGTCGAGCAGCACGAGGGTTGCCCGGGAAAGGTCGCGGACGTGGACGAGCGGTCGCCATGCGGAGCCGTCGCTCTGAAGCCGAATCGCCCCGGTGGTATGCGCCCAGGCGACGAGGTTGTTCAACACGACGTCGAGGCGAAGTCGCGGTGAGACGCCGTAGACCGTGGCGTTTCGCATGAATACGGGCGCGAACCCCTCGCCAGCTAGTGCGACTACCTCCTTCTCTGCACGCACCTTCGACTCGGCGTAAGGGGTCAGCGGACGGAGAGGTGCGCTCTCGTCGAGCAGCGCGTCGCTGCCGCTCGCCCCATACATCGAGCAGGAGGAGGCGAAGACGAAGCGACGGACGCCTGCGGCCTTCGCCGCCCGCGCCAGCGAGACTGATCCGCGGAGATTGATCTCGTACGTCAACTCGGGATCGAGATCGCCGACCGGGTCGTTCGAGAGCGCGGCGAGATGCACCACCGCATCGAACCCCTCGAGATCGCGCGGGCCGAGGTCACGGACGTCAGCCTCGAGCGAGGGGATGTCCGGCGCGGTGCCGAAGTCGCAACCTCGGTAGAAGAACGTATCGACGCCTACGACGTCGTGACCGGCTTCGCGAAGCGTGGGTGCGAGGACAGACCCGATGTAGCCGTGATGGCCGGTGACGAGGATCCTCACGTCGCTAGGCCCCGAGGACGAGTTTTCGACAGAAGAACGCCTCCGCGTAGCGCGATGCACACTCCATGCCCCGAAGGCGCATGAGGCCCCTGAACACCTCCGCGTCGAACCAGTGCTTGCCGCGCTGACTCACGTAGTGCCGATCCAGCAGGCGAAGCTTCTCGTCGACGACCTCGCCGTCGAGCGCGACGAAGACGTTTGGCGACCCCAGGTCGCCGTCGTACTTCGGGATCTCGTACTCGAGAATCAGGTGATCCCGCCAGGTGTTCCAGGTGAGCTCTCCGACGAGGCGATGATCCTGATGGAGATCGTCACGCGAGTGCGTGAGGATCAGGTCCGGCTCGACACGCTTGAGCCCTTCAAACATCTCCTTGACCGCACCACCGTGGTACGGGAGGAACCCGTCCCGAAACTCGTGAACGACGACCTCTCGGCGTGCGCACGGGGCGAGGAAGGCCTCGGCGCTTGCGCGCGCCTCCTCGGCACGCTCTCCAGTTGCCGAGAGCACGACCCAGGTCACCCACAACGCCGGCCTGCTCCGTGCGAGGCGAAGTAGCGTGCCACCACACCCGATCTCGATGTCGTCGGCATGCGAGCCGATCGCGAGCACCCGCTCCACCGACTCCGGAAGCGAGATCGCTACTCGAGGCATGCCTTCCCTCGTGACGGCCCGAGGAGCCAGGGTGCCTGCCCAGCCTCGTAGATGGCGTCCAGCTTCTGCTTGTCCTTGATCGTGTCCATGGGCTCCCAGAAGCCGTCGTACGGGTATGCGAGGAGGTCTCCCCGCTCGATGAGGCGTGCAAAGGGCTCCTCGACGAGGTCTTCGCCGGGCCCGATCACGTCGAAGATCTCTCGCCGAAAGACGAAGAACCCACCGTTGATCCGGACGTCGGCCTCGGCAAGCCGCTGGACGGCCAGAACGAGACCGGTGCTCGAATCCGAACGCAGCAGGTGGTAGTCGAGACGGGGCCGTACCGACATCAGGAGCGCTGTCTTCCCGCTCCGCTCGTGCAGAGCGATCATCTCGTCGAGCGGCGCGTCGGTCAGAGCGTCCCCGTAGGTCGCGAGGAACGTCGCGTCACCCTCGAGGTAGGGCTCGACCGCCTTGAGGCGCTGGCCAATCTCGGCGCGCACTCCGGTGTCCACGAACGTGATTCGCCAATCCGAGATGTCGGAGCTCAGGACTCGCACCTCTCTGCCGCCGTCAGCGAGAACGAAGTCGTTCGCGAGAGCTTCCTCGTAGGAGAGGAAGTACTTCTTCACGCTCTCTGCGCGATACCCGAGGCACAGAATGAACTCCCGGTGTCCCCAAGAGGCGTACCACTTCATGAGGTGCCAGAGGATCGGCTGCGTCCCGATCGGGATCATGGGCTTCGGGATTCGCTGTGTGGCCTCCCCCATACGTACCCCGAGCCCGCCGCAGAAGATCACGACCTTCATGGGCTACCAGAGACGTTGGACGAGGGACTCACCGACGCCACGCGACTTTCATCGGCAGGCGTCGGCGATCCCTGGAGCCGGCCCGCGATCGATGTCCCCGCCGCTCTCTGCGCCAGCCGATCCTCGAGCCACGTCTCGCCGAGGAAGTGCCGATACTGCTCGGCGCGGAGACGATCGGCGAGTCTCACGGGCGGCAGCTCGACGTCGTCGTAGGTAAGAACGGCGTCCTTCGGGATGTCTCGAAGGAGGACGCAACCCTGCGCGAGACCTCCGGGAAGGTACCGCCTCGCGCACATCTCAGGGGTTTTCACCGCTTCGCCATACGTCATGTACGTGCCGCAGTCGTCCAGTGTCTCGCCCGCCCGAAGATCGCGCTTCGCCACCGCGCAGACTTCGACGACGGGCCCTCCGAGCGGAGGCGCGATGCTGTCTCCGAACAGGACAACACGCGCGATAGCGTTCGGAGTCTCGAGGTGCGGCAGGTGGTACGGAACCCAGAACGCGTAGAGCGGCCCAGACCCGAGCTTGTACAACTCGAGGTACCGGTATTGCCTCGAGTCATCATGCTCCGCAAGGCAGAAGACCTTCGCCCCCGGCGTCCCCACTGTGAAGTCGACGATGCCGCCATGTTCTCGGACGAGGTCGAGGTCGTAGAGGGCTCCGATCTCGGCGATCGGGCCCTCGTAGCGCCGCCCGCGAGACATCCCGCGTGAGAGCACCGTAAACCCTGTGGCGTTCGCGACGATCGCCTGCTCATAGTTGAGCTTCGATCCGTCGGCAAACGATGCCACCATGTCTGGGTTCTGCCCCCACCTCTCGGCGAACTCCCGTTGCGTGGACGGGTTCCGATACGGATCGTAGAAGCCTTTGACGTTCCCGAGGACACGTGGCGTGAAGCCGAGCCCCGCTAGCCAACGCGCGAGATTCATCTGGACTCCGGGCTCGTCCCCGTCGGTCGCGGACAGAATCACGCCGTGTTCGCGCGCGTAGTGGTGGAGAATCGGACCGATCGTCGCATCGAGCTCGGCGTTCATCAGAACGACGTGGATGCCGTGGCGAAAGGCCTCCAGGGCGACTTCGGCTCCGAAGTCCACCGACCCCGTCGCATCGACGAGGACGTCGAGCTGTTCGGAGCGGCAGAGGAGCATCGCATCCTCGACTATCCCCGTGCGTCCGGATCGGATCGCATCCTCGAGAGTGGCTTGATCATCCGCGACACGACCGTCGGCGCCCGCGTAGCGACAGATCGCCTCGGCGCGGTCGAGGCGTCGCCCCTGCACCGCAGCGAGCCGCATGCCGGGAACGCTGTTCACGATCTGGCTCGCCAGCGCCCGGGCGATGAAGCCCGCACCGACAAGGCCTACGCGAATCGGTCGGCCCTCGGCCTCTCGCGCCTTCAACGAGTCGACGAGTATCACAAGGTCCTCACCGTGCTCAGTGGTTGAGGGTCATCCGGCGGCGTAGCTCTGCCTCGAGCTCATCCAACAACGGCCATGCGCGATCCTTCGGAGAGATCGACGTGACCTCGAGCGGCCATGCGATCCCGAGCCGTGGATCGTCGTAGCGAAGCCCACCTTCCGCAGCCGGTGTGTGGAACTCGCCGATCAGGTAGCTCGTCTCCGTCTCGTCCTCGAGCACCTGGTAGCCGTGCGCGAACCGTCGCGGCACGTAGAGAGCACGACGGCTGTCGGCGTCGAGCTCAACCGCGACGTGCTGCAAGAAGGTGGGGCTCTCGGGACGAAGGTCGACGATCACGTCCACGATGGACCCGCGCGTGCACCGTACGAGCTTGGTCTCGCTCGAGGGTGGGTACTGGAAGTGCATGCCGCGAAGCGTTCCGCGGCGGTGGTTGAACGCGATACTCGCCTGCGCGACAACCGGCTCGAGCTCACGCGCGGTGAACTCGCGCTGACAGAAGGTGCGCGCGAAGAACCCTCGCTCGTCCTCGTGCCGCTCGAGGTCGATCACGAACGCGCCCGCCAACTCTGTCTCCGTAAACAGCACGGTCGTTCTCGAGGAGCGTACCGCGGAAGGCGAGCGGCCTCAGTACGCTGCACGCGTTCGAGCAACGGCAGGGATCGTGAGCATGATGAGCCGGAGGTCCTCTCGCAACGACCAGTTCGTCACATAGAGGTAGTCCAGCTTCGTCATCTCTTCGAACGGGATGTCGCTCGCGCCGAGCACCTGCCAGAGCCCAGTCATTCCCGGCTTGAGGTCGAGGCGGCGACGTGCCCAGTGCTCGACGTGCGAGTCCTCGTCTGGGATGAGGGGACGCGGCCCCACCAAGGACATGTGTCCAAGCAGAACGTTGATGAGCTGCGGAAGCTCGTCGATCCGCCAACGGCGGAGCCACTTCCCTGCGCGCGTCACACGTGGGTCGTTCGGCGCCTTGAACATCCGCGGGTCGTCGGTCGCGTGCATGTTGAGGTGGGCGACCTCGCCCTTTCGTGCTTCCGCGTCGACGACCATGGTGCGGAACTTGAAGATTTGGAAGGGGCGTTGCCGCTGCCCGATCCTGCATTGACGGAAGAACACCGGCCCCGGAGAGTCGAGCTTGATCCAGACCGCCACGATGAGGAACAGGGGAGCGAGGATGACCAGCCCCAGCGTCGCCCCGAGAGTGTCGAAGGCTCGCTTGAGGACACGGGATGACCGCGGGAGCTTGGTCGGCGATAGGCCGACGAGTGGTAGGCCCTCGATCGTATGCATCTGCGCGCCGGCTCCGAGCACCTCGAACATGCGCGGGACGATGTCGATCTGCACGTCGACTTGTTGAAGTGATCTGATGACGCTCAGCGTCCGCTCATACGGCTCGGTGGAGAACGCGATCACGACACGATCGACCGAATGCTCCGCCACCAGCCTGGGGAGCTCATCGGTGGTACCGAGAAGGGGCACGGATCGAGCTCCGCTGATGGACGCGCCGCCGTCGTGGTCGACGAAACCGACGACGTCGAGCCCGTACTCTGGGTGCTTCAGGATCTTTCCTGCGAGCAGCCGTGCGACCCGACCGGAGCCGACAATGATGACGTTCTGGGTGTAGAGCGCGGTTCTTCTGGCAGCAGCGCGCGTCGCCCCGCGCAAGAGCGGCACGAGACCGACTGAGAGGAGCCAGAAGACGACGAGTCGCGCGAGTGTCGGATGCGGTGCGTCGAACAACGTGCTGAGGACGAGGAACGACCACGTCCCGAGGGTCACGGCCTGGAAGACTCCGACGACGTCGTCTACCGTCGAGTGGTCGGTCCGCTCCTCGTCTCGATCGTAGAGACCGTGGACACGGAAGAGCAAGACCCACAGTGGCAGCGTCAGCACGAAGAGCAAGAGCTCGACGCGCGGGGTGACCTCGTCGACATCGCGTAGGGCGGGCTCGAAGAGAAGGGCGAGCCCGAACGCCACGACGAGGCCGACGAGGTCAGCGGCGAGGAGGAGACGCCGAAGGATCCAGCCCCGACGCGATCCGCGTCGGCGAGGCATGACCTGTGGGCTGGCAAGCGCCTCCGTATGCGAGAGGGCAGTCGCTTCCCCTGTTACTGCAGACACCACTCCTCCCCCGTGCCGGCCCCCCTCGCAGACCAGCGCTCCACGTAGGAACACCACGAACCATAGCCGCGATGCTCGAGAATGCAAGGGGCGATCCGCCTGCGCGACGCCCGCCGCGCCTATCTGCGTCTCGCGTCTACGTCTCGTGCTCGGCGCATGAGAGGATGCTGCCGGCGAACTCCGCCTTTCGAAGCTTGTGCACCGCCCCTGGCCACTGAACGAAGACGTGATCCGCGATCGGATGGACGAGACGGGCCGACAGAGAGATGCTCGAGATCCTGGTTAGGCTCTCGACGTACACGATTCTCGCTCCGAAGAGCTTCGCGACCCAGCAGAACGGCACAGCAACGCCCGCTCCGGTTGTGACCAGCACCGATGGGCGCACACGTCGGACGAGCTGCACCGCGATCCGCAGGTTACGGACGAGGTTCAGGAGGTTCCGGTTCGTCGGATGGTGGGCAAACACCGTCTTCCGACCATCGAGCAGGAATCGAGCGTCAGGGGTGTCGAACGTGACCCACGTCCACGCAGCGTCCGGCAAGCGCCGTGCGAGGAGAACGAGCTGGAGGAGGTGACCGCCGCTCGAGGCCACGAGCAACCCCGCCCGCTGTGTCGTCGCTCGAGCTCTCACGCTCACATCATCGTTGCGAGCCGCTTCCCGTCGTGCGTCACGGGTCTGTCCACGATCTCGTTCGTACAATACGGAGAGGGCCTGGGCACGCCGAGCATCCGGTCATGTTTCGATACGCGGTCGTCACACCCGCTCGAGACGAGGAGGAGAACCTTCCCCGCCTCGCAGAGTCTCTGGCTCTCCAGACAGTCCTGCCCGAAGCATGGGCGATCGTCGAGAACGGCTCCTCGGACCGGACTCGTGAGGTCGCCGAGGAGCTCGCAGCCGCCTATCCGTGGATCGTGCTCTGCTCGTCCCGTGGAAGCGGCGTAGCCGAGCGCGGGGCCCCAATCGTCCGTGCGTTCACAGCAGGTCTCCGTGTGGTTGGTCAAAGGGCGGACATCGTGGTCAACGTCGACGCAGACGTCTCGATGGATCCCGACTACTTCGAGCGGCTGCTCGCCGAGTTCGCGGCGGACCCGCGACTTGGGATCGCGAGCGGGAGCGCACTCGAGGAGGTGGACGGAGCATGGGTGAAGCGGTTCGTCACCGGCGGCACTGTGTGGGGTGCGACGCGGGCTTACCGCCGAGCCTGCCTCGAGGACGTGCTCCCACTCGAGGAGCGACACGGCTGGGACGGCCTCGATCAGCTGCGCGCACGATCGAGAGGTTGGCGCACGCGAACGATCCCAGACCTCGAGTTTCGCCATCATCGCCGGGAGGGTGCGCGGGATGCCTCGCGCGTGGCGCACTGGAGGGCGTGCGGAGAGTCGGCGCACTACATGGGGTACCGCACGTGGTACCTCCTGGCTCGAGCAGCTCACAACGCGCGCCGCGAGCCGGCTGCGCTCGCAATGATTCTCGGCTTCCTGGATGCCGCGGCGCGGAGAGCTCCCCGCTATCCCGACGAAGCCGCTCGTCAGCGGCTCCGCCGCGACCAGAGCGTGCGGAAGCTCCTCCGGCGCCGGCGGGAGGCGCTCGGACTCGAAGCGCCAGTGGGTGAGTGAGAGCGCGTGATCTTCGTCACTGTCGGGACAACCCACTTCGCTTTCGACCGGCTGCTCAAGGCTGTCGAGGAACTCGACACCGACGAGGAGATCGTCGCGCAATGCGGGAGCTCGACTGTCCGCCCGCGGAATGCCACGTGTGTCGAGCTCATGGACTACGGCGAAGTCGCAGCTCACATGGAGCGCGCACGGATCGTCGTAAGTCACGCTGGGGTCGGGTCGATTCTCACCGCGACCCTCGCTGGGAAACGACCGCTCGTCGTCGCACGCCGTGCCCGGCTCGGCGAGGCCGTCGACGACCACCAGCTCGAGCTGGCGGACGCGCTCCACGAGCTAGGCTCCGTCACTCATGTCCGGAGTCTCGACGAGCTCGCCGAGAGCGTCCGTCACTCCGACACCACGGCGTTCACGCTCGCAGCGGACACATCCTTGTCGCGAGCGGTCGCGGAGATCACGCAGAGCGCGCTTCTCGGGGCTGACCATGTCTGTCAGTCGACGCGCTGAAACAGGCATTCGACGCGCCGAGAGCCGCGCGGATCGCGTCAGCGTGATCGTGCCGGTCAGGAACGGTATGCGCTGGTTACCCAACCTCATCCGTGCGCTGGAGAGACAAACACTCCCGCGGAAGCGCTTCGAGGTGCTCATCGGAGACGACGGCTCGCACGACGATCCAGGACAACTTGCGACCAGAGACAGCTGGGTACGCGTCCTCACCGGCCCAGCGCTGAACTCGTACGCCGCACGCAACCGAGCTTCGCGCGCAGCTACCGCATCGATCCTCGCCTTCTGCGATGCGGACTGCGAGCCGGAGCCGTCCTGGCTCGAGCGAGGCCTCGCGGCGCTCGCGGACGCTGACCTCGTTGCCGGCAGGATACGCTTCAAGCTGCCGAGACGGGCGACCTCGTGGACGTACGTCGACATGGAGACGTCGAAGAACCACCGCCTCCTGACCAGGCTCGGCACGGCAGAGACCGCGAACCTGTTCGTGCGCAGAGACGTCTTCGAGGCCCTCGACGGATTCGACGACTCCATCGACGAACACGGCGACTTCGACTTCGTCGAGCGCGCGGTCGCTGCCGGTTACCGTCTCTCGTACAGCCCGGAGGCGGTCGTGTGGCACCCGACCCGAGACAGGGCGCGAAGCGTCCTGCGGGCGCACTGGATCTACAGCCGAGGCTACGCCGCTCGAGCCGTGAGCCGTGGCGAGAAGCCGGATGGTCTGAAGCTGCGGAACTGGATGCCGATCCTCCCTGTCATGAGGTCGCGGCGACGGTTCGGGGTCTCCCTAACGGGTCCCGACGCGACCTGGCTCGCTGAGAACGGCGTCCGACTGAGTTCGATGCAAAAGCTCAAGACGCTCCCGATCATCTACGTCCTCCTTCCCTACACGCGAGCGCTCGCCCAAGCGCGTGGAGCAATGGACGGTCGGCGACGAAGGAGCAACGGCCGGCCCCGAGGAAGGTACGGCTCGTGATCGCGATCGTCGTCATCACTCATAACCGACTCCCAACGCTCCGCAGGTGCGTGGAGGATGTCCTCCTGCGAACGTCGAACCTCACGACCGAGATCGTGATCTGGGACAACGGCTCCCGAGACGGAACAGCCGCGTATGTGGAGAGCCTGCCCGATCCTCGTTTCCGCTGCATCCGCTCCTCGACGAACGTCGGCATGAACGGGTACGCGCGAGCCTTTCGCCAAACGAAGGCCCCGTACATGATCGAGCTCGATGATGACGTCGTTGCGGCACCCTGGCACTGGGACAGAGTCCTCTACGAGGCATACCGAAAGCTCCCGGAAGTGGGTTTCCTCGCGGCCGATCTCGCCCCCAATCCCCACGACCAAGCGTCACGCGTGCGCCACGAGGTGCGCCCACACGAGTACCACCCCTACGAGATCAACGGCATCCGCCTCCTCTCGGGACCCGCGGGCGGAGGGTGCGCGATGACCTCGAGAGACGTCGCTGACCGTGTGGGCGGCTTCCCGGAGCGTCCGGGGCGCGTCTTCTGGCAGGAGGAGTGGGAGTACATCAGGGCTCTCGAGCGGATCGGACTCGAGAGCGCAGTCCTGGCCGACCTCCACGTGCTCCATCAGAGCCCAAGCGGTCCCGAGCCTCCAGAGAAACGAGAGTTCTGGCGACGCTACGAACGTCGTCAAAAGCAGAAGATGGCTCTCAAGCGGCTCTTACTGCGGATCCCCCTCGTGCGCCCGATGAACCGACGCTTCGAGTGGTTCCAGGAGCCCTCATCGCGCTGAGCGCAGGCTCCGCTGAGCGCGATTGAACTCGCGCCTCGACACGAGCGGCGGGTGAGCGGCCTGCCGTCCGATTGATCGCCCGAGGTAGTCTCGATTCCCGAGCAAGACGGAGACTCCGGCGGCCGTCCATCCCCCCGGCGGACGAGGAAGGCGGGCTCTCCGGAGAGCCCGAGCGACAGCGAACGGTGGTTCCCGATGCAACGCGGCGAGGTGGAAGGCTCGCCTCACGGCCTGTGCGCGCCGACCGTCGAAGACGAGCCGATCGTCGACGAGCCGGTAGCCGTATGGCGGGCCGAGTCGATCCTCGGAGCTACAGCGTCCCGCCGGATACAGATTCCGGGAGTACGCCACATCCGTGGTACATGACCTCGCTCCGAAGATGTTCCCAACTGCGCGGAGGTTCGAGCCCGTCGGACCCCCCTCGCGCACGAGCGTCTGGCCCGGGGCGAAGGAGTTGAAGCGGATGAGAACGTTCTGCACCGGCTCGCCGGGGGAGGAGCCTCCGAGGTTGATCGCAGATGAGCGGGGTGACGAGCCGAAGCAGCAGGTGCGGCCGAACCAGTTGTTCTCGACCGTCCAGGAGCCCGTCGAGTAGCGGTGGTCGGAGTGGAAGCTCGAGAAGTAGATCCCGTACGTCTCGCAGTTCCAGAAGCGAGAGTTGCGAATGACGTTCGCCCCGCGTGCACCGGTGATGAAGAGGCACTCCCAGTGCGCCCCCGATCCCGGCGTGATGGTGAAGTCGTGGAAGGTGTCTCCGTCGATGACGAGGTTGGATACTCCACCAGCGAAGTTCTGCCCATTGCAGGTCGGCGCCGTGTTCGAGCTGCATGGCCCCCAGTCGTTGCCCGAGAGCAGCCAGTTGGCCGGACCGTTGATGTCGAAGGAACCCCCGTCGATCCCAATGACGCGCCAGTTGTCGGCTTGACCCCAGCCGTTCAGCCGGTTGCGGAGCGTGAAGCCGTTGAGCTCGATCCAGTCCGGGCCGTTCACAGCACGACCGCAGCACTCGGCCGTCTTGATCTCGTCCACTACCGCTGCGCGACTCCCCTTGAAGACGACGTAGCCACCCGAGCAGGACTTGTCCGGGCCCTGGAGATCCTGGCGCGCGTACGACCCGTCAGCGACGTGGACGAGATCTCCGCAGTGAGCGATCTCGTACGCGCGGCGGAAGGTGGCGCACGGCTTCGCGAGATCGCCGCGGACGCAGGTCGAATCGTTCCCGGAGGGGGCGACGCGGACTCGTGGTGTCGCAGATGCTTGTCCACTGGCGGCAAGAGAGGTGATCCGCTCGCCTCCGAGCACGATTCCGCTCAAGACGAGCAACGCTACCAGGGCTCTCGATCGCGGCTTCGACAGTGAGACCTCGATCACTCCCCAACCCGAAACGCCACGGAGCCACCACTCCCAGCACGAATCCTGCGGACATCTCCGTGCGAGACGCCCGCGCCAGGAGACGTCACCCTACCAGCAGGACGCGCTGAGCTCTCGGCTCAGCGCTGATCGGAGCCTGCGTCCCTCGGAGAGCTTCGGCTCTGCCTATCGATGTCGATGGCCAGCGCGTAGTCGGAGCTCGTCGGTGCCACATACCGCTCGGCTGGCGAGCCACTGCGGAGGTGGTAGTCCATCGCGGCGCCGTCAGACCCGTTGACATAGGGCATCTCCGAGATCGTGAGACCCGACTGCCCGCAGGTGCCGCCTCTGAAGAGGTTATAGAAGTATGAGACGTCCGCCACACACCCGCTCGCTCCGAAGATGTTCCCAACTGCGCGGAGGTTCGAGCCCGTCGGACCCCCCTCGCGCACGAGCGTCTGGCCCGGGGCGAAGGAGTTGAAGCGGATGAGAACGTTCTGCACCGGCTCGCCGGGGGAGGAGCCTCCGAGGTTGATCGCAGATGAGCGGGGTGACGAGCCGAAGCAGCAGGTGCGGCCGAACCAGTTGTTCTCGACCGTCCAGGAGCCCGTCGAGTAGCGGTGGTCGGAGTGGAAGCTCGAGAAGTAGATCCCGTACGTCTCGCAGTTCCAGAAGCGAGAGTTGCGAATGACGTTCGCCCCGCGTGCACCGGTGATGAAGAGGCACTCCCAGTGCGCCCCCGATCCCGGCGTGATGGTGAAGTCGTGGAAGGTGTCTCCGTCGATGACGAGGTTGGATACTCCACCAGCGAAGTTCTGCCCATTGCAGGTCGGCGCCGTGTTCGAGCTGCATGGCCCCCAGTCGTTGCCCGAGAGCAGCCAGTTGGCCGGACCGTTGATGTCGAAGGAACCCCCGTCGATCCCAATGACGCGCCAGTTGTCGGCTTGACCCCAGCCGTTCAGCCGGTTGCGGAGCGTGAAGCCGTTGAGCTCGATCCAGTCCGGGCCGTTCACAGCACGACCGCAGCACTCGGCCGTCTTGATCTCGTCCACTACCGCTGCGCGACTCCCCTTGAAGACGACGTAGCCACCCGAGCAGGACTTGTCCGGGCCCTGGAGATCCTGGCGCGCGTACGACCCGTCAGCGACGTGGACGAGATCTCCGCAGTGAGCGATCTCGTACGCGCGGCGGAAGGTGGCGCACGGCTTCGCGAGATCGCCGCGGACGCAGGTCGAATCGTTCCCGGAGGGGGCGACGGCAACCGCAGCGCCCGAGGACGCGGGCACTGGCGGAGGCGGACAGGTAGGAGTCGAGACCGTGATCTGGGCGCGAGGAGAGCGGTTGCCCGCCCCGTCGAAGGCCGTGACCCCGAACGTATACGTCGTCCCACAGGACAGCTCGCCCTGGCGGTACGACGTCGTCGTGACGGTGGCTACTCTCGCCTCTCCACGATAGACGTCGTAGCCAACCACACCGGTGTCGTCCGTCGACGCCCCCCACATCAGCGTGAGACTCGTCTCGCCGATCGAGGCGACGACGAGGTTCGTCGGAGCGCTTGGCGGCGATGTGTCGGGACAGCTGGACGTCGAGACCATCATGACGGCGCGTGGCGAGCGGTTCCCTGCGGCATCGAACGCGTCGACCCCCAAGGTGTAGCTCGTATTGCATGCGAGGCCGACGAAGATGCCGCTCGTCCCGGAGGTTGCCCCAACGAGGACACCATTCCGATAGAGCCCGTAGCCGACGACGCCGACATCATCGCTGGACGCTGACCATGAGAGCGCAATGCTGTCGGAGGTTCGTGACGTCGCGACGAGACTCGTGGGAGACGTCGGCGGCTGGGTGTCTTCGCACCGCGCCGTCGACGCAGAGCGCTGAGTCACGGTCGAGCGATTGCCTGCCCCATCGACCGCATCGACGCCGAGCACGTACGACGTGCCGCAGGAGAGCGCCGAGATCGTAGCCGTGAGCGCCGTGGTGCTCGCGACGCGCCGACCATGGACATAGAGCCCGTAGCCGGCGACACCGCGATCGTCCGATGAGGCGGCCCAGGAGAGCGAGATCGTCGAGCCCGTGGCACCCGTAACCGCGAGCTCGCCCGGCGGTGAAGGAGGCGACGAGTCGAGCGCAGACCCAGGAATCGGCGAGGGGTCTGCTACACACGGGCTCGTCGACGAGCTCACGGTCACGATCGGCGAGCGCCTACCCGCGGCATCGAACGCGTCGACACCGAGCACGTAGGTCGTCCCACAGGAGAGCCCCGAAACGATCGCCGAGAGCTGACTCGAGTTCAGCGCGGGCGCACCGTCGATGTAGACCGTGTAGCCGGTAACCCCGACACCGTCGGATGGAGCCGACCACGCCAGCGTCACCGAGCTCGGCTCTTGGGCGATCACCCGCAGCTCTTCCGGAGCGGACGGAGCGTCGCCCCAATCGTCACACGCCGACGTCTGCACCCAGACGGGCGTCGGACGAGAGCGGTTGCCCGCGGCGTCGACCGCATCGATGTCGTACCGGTAAGTCGCGTCACATGTGAGCCTCGCAAGCGTGACGATCGGGCTCGACGACTCGGCGACGAGTACACCGCTCCGATAGACGCCGTAGCCGACGACGCCGACATCATCGGATGACGGGCTCCAGCTCAGCACGACGGCGTCCTGGAAAGTGTCGATCTGACGGAACCCGGTAGGAGATGTCGGCGGAGTCACGTCGGTGCACGCGGACGTCGATGCGGTGGTCGCGGTAGGCACGGAGACGTTCCTTGCGCGATCGAAGCCGACGATGGACACGAACACGCTTCGCCCACACGTGAGGCCCTTGACCACGAACGATGTCGTCGTAACGCTACGAGACCTTCCCGCGTAGGAGACGCGATACCCGACGACCCCGACGTTGTCCTTGGACGCGGACCAGGCAAGTGCGACAGAGGAGGGTGTCGTTGCCGTTACACGAAGGTCCGTCGGAGCGGTCGGAGGGGTTCGGTCCCGCTTGGTCGACTGCTTCGATCGCTCGGTACCGACCGGCGCACCGCTCGCAGCGGTCGACAGCGCCAGGACGCTGAGTGCAGCGAGCGCGAGCAGCCCAGGTGCCCAATGCTTGGCGGCGGCAAACACGGCATCCCAGTGGTCGGCTCCTGCGGCAACGCGTCAAATGGCTGGATCGGGGGAACTTGCAGCGGCAGGACCGGAGGATCGAGCCGCTCTTCCCGAAGGTGGAGCGTCGCTTCCGCTCTCCTTGTCGCAAGCGACTTCCCGATCGCCAGGCGCTGCAGGGGCTCCTGTTCGTCCCGGACACCGGGATCGCCCGGCGGCGCTTGCAGCTCGAGCTCGGCTTCGGCTCGGGCTCGACCTGCTACCGCCGCCTCAACGAGTGGTAACGGGCGGGAGTGTAGGAGAAGCTGCATCAGCTCTTGCTCTCCGAGCTCCGAGCCGCCGGCGAGCTCGAGTGGTCGCGAGCAATCGCCGGCTCGAGCGTTCACGAGCAGGGTGTCAGGTGAGTGATCGCTCGCCGCAAGACCGAGCACGGCTCCGGGCTCGGCCGCGTCCGCTGGATGGTGGGGCGAGCCTTCGGCCACCTCCGCCAGGTCAAGCGTCTGCTCGTCCGCTACGACCGTCGCGCCGAGATCCACGAAGCCTTCCTCGCGCTCGGCTGTTGCCTCGTCTGCTTCAGGGGGCTCGTCGCGTCATTCTGATCCGAGTTCTGAAGAGAAGGCTCCAGGCCGAGCTCAGCGCTCAGCGATGAGGAGTCGCGCGCTGACAACGGGCTCCGTCGCTCGAAGACGGTCGCGCAGGGGCCAGACATACCACCGGTACTCCCCTGGAGCAAAGCGTCGACGCGTTCCCTCGAACGTCCAGGCGACCGGAACGGTCACCTCGGGTCTCGTGGTGTCAGCCGCGAAGATCCGCTCGTCTCCGCGGTAGAACTCGACGCGGTACGCGGAAGCACCGTGAGCCGGAGCCCAGGAGAAGCGTCGAGGTACCGTGCTCGGGGTGCCCTCGGTCGGCATGAAGGAGACCGGTGTCTCGACATGGGCCGGAGCCTCGGAGCTCGATCCGCCTCCTCGCTGCGTCACGGCGAGACCTCCCGCGACGAGGGCAGTGGCGAGAGCGATCGCAGCGGTCAACGTGAGGCCAGGCACGGCGCCGCGCGAGGCCCAACGAGCGCACCGTCCGAGGAGTGAGTCAACCGGCACGGCGTTCCGAGGCGCCGAAACGGCGCTGATCGCGGTGAGGGTGTCGGAAGGATCCGGGAGATGCTTCCGAGCGTCTCCGGCGAGTTCAGGATCGACGAGAGCCAACTCGGGGCTGATCCTCGTCGCAGCGACTGATAGCGAAGACGTCCCCACAGTCGGGTCATCGGTTGCAAGACGGCAGGGCTCAACCGCTGTCCACGCTCTCGTCGCGGACGAGCGCCACCGGCGGAGGCCGACCGAACGGCGGTGGCTCGAGCCCGATGAGGGTCTTGAGAGCCGCGAGGGAGCTCGCACGCCTCTCGGCGACACCAGGGAGCAGCGCGCGGATCCCCTGCGCGACGATGAGGGCTCCGAGCGCAGCACCGCGTCGCATCGGCGGGAAGTGCTTCTCGAGGTACTGGCGCCGAGCAAAGACCGCTTGGGCGTGGAGGCGAGGCTCCCAGGAGTTCGTGCGGACGTGATGGAGCACGGTGAGGTACGGCATGTGCAAGACGCGCCAACCTGCGCGCTTGATGCGGAGACAGAGGTCCGTCTCCTCGGCGTAGAGGAAGAACCGCTCGTCGAAGAAGCCCGCACCGAGCAGCGCATCGCGGCGGGCAAGCATGAACGAGCCGCTCGTCCAATCGCACTCGACCTCGTCGTTGTAGCGGTCGAGGTCGAGCTCGCGCTCACCGAGCCAGGGGGCGCGAATCGGAAGTCGCTCGGATCCGAGAGCCTCGAACCAAGCTCGCGCAACCGACGGGAAGCGGCGGATCGTAGGAAAGAGCTGGCCCTCCTGCGTGACTTGGCGAACGCCTACGAGACCGATGTCTATCCGAGCGTCGGCACGCGCGACGAGATCCGCAAGGCTCCCATCGAGGATCTCCGTGTCCGGATTGAGGAAGAGGATCCACTCGGAATCGACTCCGCGCAGCGCCTGGTTATTTGCATGGGCGAACCCTCGATTGATGCAGGAGAGCGTCCTCGCTCGAGGGAACTCTCTCTGGACGAGCGCGACGGTGTCATCGGTACAGCCCGAGTCGACCACTACGACGTCGAGCTCGATATCACCAGCGTGCTCGAACACGGTGCGAAGACACGGCCTGAGCCAGTGTCCGCTATTCGCGGACACGATGATCACCGCGAGCCGCTTCGCAGTTGAGCGCACAGCCTCATTCAACACACTTCGTGCCCGACGTAGCCATCGTCGACGGCCCCGGCTACTCTGCGCCAGACGTGTGCGGGATCTGTGGCGTGGTGCAGGTCGGAGGCGATCCTCGCGAGGTTCTCTCGCAGGCCCGCCTCGATGTGATGACCGACGCAATGGCGCACCGTGGGCCGAACGACCGCGGAGCCTTTACGGCCGCAGGCATCGCGCTAGGAGTGCGGAGACTGTCGATCGTCGATGTCGAGGGCGGTCACCAACCGTTCGTGAGCGAGGACGGCCGGATCGTCGCTATCCAGAACGGCGAGCTGTACAACCACGAGGAACTGCGCCGGGAGCTCTCACGTGCCGGACACGAGTTCCGCAGCCACTGCGACACGGAGATAATCCCCCACCTGTACGAGCGCGACGGGTTGCGCTTCGCCCAACTCGTCCGAGGGAAGTTCGCGATCGCAGTCTGGGACGGTCACCGCCGGCGAGCTGTTCTGGCACGTGACCGTCTGGGTGTGAAGCCGCTCTACTGGACACGGGTCGACGACCTCGTCGTCTTCGCATCCGAGCTCAAGGCGCTGCTGGCGAGCGGTCTCGTCGACGCCGAACTCGACTACGAGGCGATCGATCTCTACCTCTCACTCGGATTCGTCCCAGGCCCGCGAACAGTCCTCGCCGGCGTGCGGAAGCTCGCTCCCGGTGGTCTTCTCGAGATCGCCGACGGAGACGTACGCGAGAGCCTGTTCTGGGAGTACCCGCATCCGGAGCCCGAACACCCTGCGCGGACGATCTCCGAGTACGCCGAGGAGTTGCTGGAGCTGCTCCGCCTCGCCGTTCGTGATCGCCTCATGAGCGACGTGCCGATCGGTGCGATGCTGTCCGGGGGACTTGATTCCAGCCTCATCGTTGCGCTCATGGCGGAGGCCTCGACGGGCCCGACGGTGACTTTCTCTGTCGGCTTCCGTGAGGATCACGCGAACGAGCTTGCCGATGCGCGACACATCGCACGAGCGCTTGGCTGCGAGCACCACGAGCTCGAGCTGTCCGTGACTGAACCAACACTCGACTTGGACGAGTTCGTTTGGCACCTGGACGAGCCCGTCGCCGATCTCTCCGCGCTCGGGTTCGACCTCTTGAGTCGCCTCGCTTCGGAGTACGTAACCGTCGCCCTGTCCGGCCAGGGCGCAGACGAGCTCTTCGGTGGGTACCGGAAGCACCGTGTGGCCTCGACGCTCCGTCTCCTCGATGGGATCCCCGGAGCCGCACGACGGGGCCTCGCGCGTCTCCCATGGCCGCACCGCGGGCTGCAGCGCGCCGTCCGAGCGCTTGCTGCAGACGACCCATCCGAGCGCCTCCTGGCGGTGAGCGGACGCCTCCTCGGGAAGTCTCGGACCGAGCTCTACCGAGGACGTCTCGCGGCGATACCGGAGAGCTTCGTCCACTCGGAGCTCGAAGCATTCCGTGGCTCAGTGAACGGCGATCCGCTCTCGAGCATGCTCTACCTCGACGCCAGGCTCGGTCTCGTCGACGACATGTTGCTCTACTTCGACCGAACGTCGATGGCCCATTCGCTCGAGGTTCGAGTTCCGTATCTCGATCACAGGATCGTCGAGTGGGCGGCCCGCCTGCCTCCGTCCATGAAGGTACGCGGCGGGATCACGAAGCGCGTGCTACGCGAGGTCGGCAGCACGCTGCTTCCATCCGAGACCGTGCACAAGCGCAAGATCGGATTCTTCCGCTTCGCGCTCGGGACCTGGCTCGGGGCGCAGCTCGAGGAAACAGCCGGAGAGCGACTGCGAGATCCGAGAGCTGCGTACCGCGAACTGCTCGACGGAACCGAGGTCGAGAGCCTGCTTCGTCGATATCGAAGCGCGCCCGCGGAGGACGAGGCTCGCGTGCTGTTCGCGATCCTCGTGCTCGAGTCGTGGCTGACATCCTTCAGGGCGCGGGCGGACGCGCTCTCTCGTACTGCAGTGCCTCACGCCTCAGGCGGCCTACGGCGAACCCCGTAGTCGCGCGCTCTCTCGAGCTGGGCGCGGACGCGCTCGCGGTGAATGGCCGCCGCCGCAGCGATGCGAGCCCGGAGCCTCCGCTTGCGCACGAAGGCGGGCGCGACGATCGGCTCCGGAAGGGCTTCGAAGATGCGGCCCGGCGCAAGCGCGAGTGCACAACCCGCCCCGAGAACGACGAACAAGACCAACGTGACCTGGATGAACGCGAAGGAGTCGAAGAAGAACATCCCGACCGCATACGCGAGAGCGCTGCACGCAAGCGCGACGAGGAGCACGGCGTCGGCCGGAGCCGCCGCCGCGCTAGCACGCGTCAGCCGGGACACGAACCGCGCGAAGAGCCAAGCCAGGGCGAACACTCCGACGATGCCCGTGTCGAGCAGGGTTCCGAGCCACTGGTTGTCCAGGAGGCGCGCGTTCGCTTTCTCGCCGACGACGATTCTCGTTCCCGCCCCGTAGCCCAGCACCGGCTTTCTGCTGAACTCCTCGAACGACGGACCGAGGTCGGCGATCCTGCCCGCGGAGAGCTCGGAGTCGGGCAGCGACTGCTGCTCTGCGATTGCTCGCGACGGGCTGAGACCCTGTCGGAGCGAGCCGAGGGCGCCCGGCACGAGGAGGTGCACGCAAGCGAGCACGACTAGAGCCAGCGGGATGAAACGCCTTGCTTCCCGCCACTGGAGAGCGCAGAAGACCGCAAAGGACGTCACGAGCATCACGACTGCCGTGCGCGACACCGTCGACACGGCCCCGATGACGAGGAGGCCGAGCGCTGCCCACCAGATCACCGATCCTCGTCGGCGCACAGCGAACGCGACCGCGATCGGAGCAACGAGCGCGAACATCGCAGAGAGGGCAACCGGGTGCTCGGCCGACCCCGCGGCTCTGAACCTCCCGTCCCGCAAGAGCGCCCCTTCGTCGCCAGCGATCGGCCGAAGGATCGGAACGTACCGATCCAACGAGTCGAACGGTGTCCAGCCTGTACGTGACTCGATCACTGCGAATGCAGCCACGACCGCGCTCCCGAGCACGAGGATCGCGAGGATCGCCTCGACGTCCTCCAAGCTCCGAAGCGCACTGACGACGAGGTAGAACGTGAGCACGACGCTCGCGAGGACGAAGAGCGATTTCACAGCCTCGCCCTGGTAGGCCGAGACCCGGTCCGCGTTCGCGAGCAACGACCCGCTGACGGCAACGAGATAGAGGATCAGCGGGCCTTCGAGCCCGCTCGCTCGAACGCGAACTCGCTCATCCGAGAGCAGTGAGAGGAACCAGAGGCCGAGTGTCCCAGCGAGCAGCGCCCGATACAAGTCGAGCTCGAACGGGAGCGTGATGGGAAGCGAGTACCTTCGCGCAGGGACGAAGAGGAGGCACAGGAGCAACAGCCCGATCAGCCACGTCCACTCGAGGCGCAGCGTGCCTCTCATCGCGGCGTCCGCGACCTACAGTGGCCTGCTGGCCGAGCCCGCGCGCGTCTTCCCAGCTGGGCTCCCGAGCGAATGCACAGCGGAATCGTCCGCCCGTGTCATGCCGACGACGTCCTGTTCGACCGACTCGAGCTCCGCTGCCAGTCGACGCTGACGCTTCACGTTGTCGGTGGTGAACGCTGCGAACAGCGTAGCGACCGTTCCAAGCAGCAGGATCATCACTGCGGTCGTGAGCTTGACTCCTTCGAAGACCTCGGCCTGCTCTGCCTGATCGACGACGGGGAGCACGATGCGCGTGCTCTCGGGGATCTTGCTCTGCGTCTGCCGACGAGCGACGAACGTCTGGAGTGCCCCGGCGACACGGTTCGCGATGGCGACGGCACGCTCGGCGGAGCTGCTCAGCCCCGCAACCTCGATCAGCGGCATCGGACGGCCGTCCGGGGCCTTGAGAGCGACGACTTCGTAGTCGTCCGAGCTCGGGAGCTCGCGATTGCCAAACGCGATCCGGCGCACGGCATCGCTCATGGCAAGCTCGGAGTAGAGACTCGCCAGATATTCCATGCGAGACGGGTCCGCGAACCGAGGGACGGCCGAGTTCGCACCCCGGACGCGAATGTACTCGTCGAGCGCGGTGCGACCCCAGGGGAAGCCGCTCTGCGTCACGAAGAGCTTCGAGCTCGCTCTGTATGTTGGCGGAGATCGGAGCTCGAGGCCCGAGGTGGACACCTTGAACAGCGCGAACGCCGCCAGCACCGCCGTCACGAGCCCGCCGAGCACGATGAGCCGGCGCTGTCGTCTCACCACCTGCCAGTACGTGAACAGATCCATGTCTCCCCGGGTAACCGCACCCCTGTCGTTACTTCGAAGTGTACGTACCAGCGCTTCGGACGCCAGCCACACACTCGACCGCCCTCGCTCCGACAGGCAGGGGTCTCCAGCGCATGGATGTTCGGCCGCCTGTGCCGATACACGCACGGAGGGCGTACGCGTAGCCTGCGGCAGCCGCCTGGAGCCATGACTCGATGACCAACCCCGGGGAGCCGAGAAGCGTCCAAGCAGGATCTTCACCCGCCGAAGGCGGCTCTGACGATGGCGGCGTCAAACACCGCGCGTCCGCAGCGCTGTTCCTCGTCGGCTCGTGGGGGCTCGCGAACCTCGTCACCGCCTTCTTCGGCAACCTCGTCCTCGCGCGGCTGCTCGATCCGAATGCATTCGGCGTCGTCGCGGTGGGCTCAACCGTACTGATCATCGTGAGCGCGTTCGCCGAAGGGGGACTTGCGAGCGCGCTGATCCGCCGACCCGAGCCTCCCACTGAGCCCGAGCTTCGAACTCTGACAGGGCTCCAGCTCTGCATCACCGGCTTACTCGTGTTTCTCGTGGCAGCCGTCGCTCTCCCGTTCGGCGAGATCGGACAGGTGACTGCCATGATGAGCCTGGCAGTTCCGATCGGCACCCTCCAGGCAGCGGGGAAGATCGGCCTCGCGCGCGAGATCAGAATGCGGCAGATCACGGCCGTCGATGCCGCTTCGGTCTTCGGCTACTACGCGTGGTCGATAACGGCGGTTGCCGCCTTCGACCTTGGCGTCTGGGGGCTCGCGACAGGCACCGTCTTCCGGTCCATCTGCGGCGCGCTCGCCATGGCCGTCGTTCCGGGTGGCGGACTTCGGCGACCGACGCTGGAGCTGATCCGAGATGTCGGGCCTCTGATTCGCTTCGGTGTGCGATTTCAGGCGAACTGGATCGCGATCGTCGGGAGAGAGCAAGGGGTGAACGCGGTCACGGGGGTCATGGGCGGCATCTACACGCTCGGACTCTGGTCACTGACAGCACGACTCGTGCAGGTGCCTTCTGTCCTGTACGAAGCGATCGGTCGCGTGACGTTCCCGACCATGTCGCACCTCCTCGCACGTGGGAGAGATCCGCGTCCCTTGATCGAGCGCACCGCGAGGCTCGCTGCGGCAGCGTCCGCGATCCTCCTGGCAGCCTTCGCAGCGGGTGCTCCGGGCTACGTTCCGAGTCTCTTCGGCAGCAAGTGGGACGGGATTGTTCCGCTCCTCCCGCTAGCGAGCCTCGCGCTGATGGTCACCGGAACCTTCGCGACCGCAGCCGTCGGCTACCTGTTCGCAGCGAACAGGCCCGAGATCGTGCTCCGCTCGTCGATCGCCTACGGCGTAACCTGGGTCGTCTCGGCAGCAGCGCTCCTGCCTGCAGTGGGCGGCGTCGGCGTCGGAATCGGTTGGATCCTCGGCGCTGGTGCAGAGAGCGCCGTCCTCGTGCCAGCCGTACGGAGACTCGCGGGAGCTCGCATCGCCATCGCGCTCCTCGCGCCCCTGTCTGTCGCGGTGATCGGGGGAGCGGTCGGTTGGATCGTCACGACTCAGATCGGTACCACACTCGTCGCGGGAGCGGTCGGCGCCCTCGCTGCGGCGCTCACGACGATCGGTGGACTTCTCATGTTCTCTCGCGACGTCATGCTGGATCTGCTGACGATTGGGCTCCGCTCTGCTCGAGACGCCTTCCGGCGAGATCCGTCATGAGGCTCGGAGGAGCCCGTCGACGTCTAAGGGTCGCGTGCACAACTCCGCCGCGTGCTCCAACACGTGCGCGACGCACGCGGTGAGGCGCCGATAGGTAAGGCGCTCCAGAACGGCAGCCGAGACCGGCACCGACCCTCGTCCCTCGCGCCAGCCCAGAACATGAGTCTGTAGAGCCCGCGCCAGACCCTCAACATCGTCGGGCGCCACGAGCGTCGCAGCTCCGGACTCTGAGAGGAGATCGCGCACGTCCCCCTCGGGGACCGCCGCAAGGATCGGCCGCCTCGCTGCCAGGTACTCGTACGTCTTGGCCGGCACCAAGCCTGCCCGCATGCCTGGGGGAAGAGTGTGCATGGGGAGGAACAGGAGGTCGGCCGAGCGCAGCAGGCGGACGCTCTCTTCGTGGGACACGAAGCCGTGGACTCGGACGCCCGGAAGCCGGGACGCGATCTCGAGATCGATCGCCGTCGTCACGCCGACCAGGTGCACGTCGATGAGCGCCGCCAGCTCTGGGGCTTCCCGAGCGAGGAGTTCGAGCGCGGCGACGAGGTAGTAGTGCGACCGCGACAGGAAGTCCACACCAGGCACCGGCATTCCTCCGAGGGCACGGCGGAGCCAAGAGGTGCGTCGGTGGCGCAAGCCCATCTCCGTGTGCAGGGAGCCCGAGTGCACGAGCCTGAACCGCCCATCGCTCCGCTCGGGTGCCGGTCCCTTGAAGTCGTCCTCGTCGTAACCGTTCGGGATGGACGTCAGTCGCCCGTGGAGGTCGGGGAACTCGGCGAGGGCACGGCGCGCGGCCTCGGGCGTGTTCATGATCACGCGATCGGCGTCGAATAGGACTTGCTTCATTCTCCGTCGGTCGAGACGGCGATGGAGGACCGTTGCGTGGAGCCACATCTCGTCGAGCGCCCAAGGATCCTGGAGGTCGACGACGAGCGGAGCATCGACGATTGAGGCGACCCGCTGGCCAGCGAGAGCCGTCTCATAGGGACCGAGCTCGGTGAGCACGACGTCCACCTTCTCCCCGAGACGGCGAGCGACCTCTGCGGCACCGTCTGCGAACCAGCGACGAACCGGGCTCCAACGGCCCAAGGCTCGATCGAGCCGGGCGCCGGTAGCTCCGCGTGACGGCTCGGGGCCCGACACGCGCTCGACACGAACGTGCTCGGAGCACGCATCGACCAAGCCGAGCGTTGGGTCGAGTGGCGTCCAGTAGCTCGCTGAGGATCCTGGGCCCGTGATGACGATCACGCGATACCCCTGAAGCGGGAGATACTTGCAGAGGTTGAGAGCCCGTTGAACCCCGACTCCACCGAGTGGTGGGAACAGGTAGGCAACGAGGACCGCAGTGCGTCGCATTGTGGACGTCAAAATCATCGCGCATGAGCTCAGACCAGCAGGCCATTACGTTACGTGCATGAAGCTCGTAGTCCTGTCGCAACGTGCGATCGACCAGCCGATCTCGCTCCGCAACTCCGCGATGGCGCTAGAGGAGGCACTTGCCGAGCTACCCGGCGTCACGCTCGTCGCCCCGCCTGGCCTGCGCCGCCCCGTAGGGGCATCCATCACCGGCTGGCTATCGAGAGCCCGAACGGTGCGTAGCGCGGACGCGGTCTTCTGGGCTCAGCTGCACCTCCGTCCACCCATTCCCGTGTGGGCGCTCGCGTACGTGCGCCCCCTGGCTCTGCGGGCGGTTCTCTCCGTCGACGCGTTCGAGAGCGTCGTTCCCGATCTCGAACGCCTGCTCGACTCGCAGCGCGTCGCGATCGCGTTCTTCTCCTACCGCGAGGCATCGGATGCCGTTCGGTCGAGAAGCTCCGGTCTCGACGCACGCTGGCTTCCTCTGGGATTCCCCCGCTCCGTGTTCGACGAGCTTGGTCTCGAGCGCGACATCTATGCCTTCTGGCTTGGACGCCGTCACGCCCCGATCCACGAGAGATTGCTCGAGATCTGCTCGCGTCGAGGGCTCGTGTATCGGTTCTCCCAGCGCCCGAACGATCCCGAGACCGTGGCTGAGCTACGAGAGATCGCAGCGCGCTCTCGCTACTTTCTGGTCACACCACCCGACTTGAACGACAGGCGCCGAACCGGATCCTTCAGCCCGCTCACCTCGCGCTACCTCGAGGGAGTCGGAGCCGGCTGCCGCCTGCTCGGAGTGCTCCCTCGCTCGGGCGAGTTCGAAGCCTTATTCCCGCGGCACGCGATCGTCGAGTGTAGGGCCGATGGCTCCGACCTGGAGGAAGTCCTCGCGTCTGCTGATGCCGATCCGGAGTTCGAAACCAAACGGATCGAGGCATTCGAGATCGCGCATCGAGAGCACGGCTGGGAGCGACGAGCTCGCGTCATCGTCGACGCAGTGAAGAGCAAGCTTGAAGAGACGTAAACGCATTCTGCTCGTTGCGTTCGGGGCGCTCCTGAAGGTGAGCCTCGTAGCGATCGAGAGGGGCTCCCGGTTCCGCCAGCGAGGCGGCAGACGTCACACGCAGCGCGCTGGCTCGGCGTCGAGGCGGAGATGACGTGGCCCCCTGAGAATCAAAGCGGTGGGGCAGAGAAGACGCCAGCGGCACACGCCCGAAGGAGCTCGAGCGCGAGAACGCCAAGCTGAAGCGGATGGTCGCCGACGAGCTCTCGAGAGATCGACGCCCTGAAGGAGATCGCGAAAGGGAAATGTGATGACGCCCGTCGCCAAGACGTGAAGCCGTGAGGGCGCTCGAGGGCCGTCTCGGCCTCTCTGAGCGGCGGGCGTGCCAGATCACGGGTCAGCACCGAGCGAGGCTGCGCGCGGAGCGCCCGACCAGATGTCGGCGCTCGAGCGCCAGAGCGGAGAGACACCTCCAACCAGCTGAGGCCGCACTCGAGCCTCGGCTCGAAGACCCCCGCCACCTACGCGGCAGAGTGGAGGACCTGAGGCAACCCGACTCTCAGAGCGAGTAGACAGACGAACGGGTACGGTCAAGAGCCGCGATCGACACCCTCGGCACCGCAACGCAACGGGCATCGAGCGGGTCGCAACTCGTCCTCCCTCGCTCGCCCCGGCAATGACGCTGGCTACAGGATCCGAGCGAGCGGAATCGGCACGATAAGCCTCGCCCCCCAGGCGCGCGTGTAGGCAAGCGCCTCCGAGATCTCGTCGATGAGGTTCCACGGGAGGACGAGGATGTAGTCCGGCCTCGTCTCCGCGATCACGTCGGGGGGGTGAATGGGGATGTGTGTCCCGGGAGTGAAGAGGCCGTGCTTGTAGGGGTTGCGATCGACCGTGTACTCGAGCAGATCAGTTCGAACTCCACAGTAGTTCAGAAGCGTATTCCCCTTCCCAGGAGCCCCGTAACCGATGACACGTCTCCCTTCGCGCTTGAGTCGGATGAGGAGGTCGAGCAGCGCGTGCTTTGAGTCCACGACCTCGTCTGCGAAGCGCCGATAACGTGCTGCGGACCTCAGACCGGCTTCCTGTTCGACGGCGAGAAGCGTCGACACGGTCGACTGCGTCGGGTGCGGCCCATCCACGTGCTGGACGTACACGCGCAGAGAACCCCCGTGTGTCGGCAGCTCCTCGACGTCGTAGATAGCGAGCTCGTGCGCTCGGAAGATCTGGTCGACTGTCCAGAGGGAGAAGTAGGAAAAGTGCTCGTGGTAGATCGTGTCGTACTGCACCCCCTCCAAGAGACGGAGGAGGTGTGGGAACTCGAAGGTCGCTGTGCCGTCTTCGCGCAGCAGGATCTTCACACCGGTTACGAAGTCGTTCAGGTCCGGCACTTGGGCGAGCACGTTGTTGCCGATGACAAGCCGCGCCCGTTGACCCCTGGCAACGAGGTCGCGAGCGACCTCCGCTCCGAAGAAGGCGACGAGCGTTGGCACACCCCGGCCTTCTGCGACCTTGGCGACATTCGCGGCCGGCTCGATGCCGAGCAGGGGGATCCCGTGCCCCAAGAAGTGTTGGAGGAGATAGCCATCGTTCGATCCGAGCTCGACGACGAGGTCGTGAGGCCCGAGGTCGAGCGCGGCGCGAATCGCGTCCACGTATCGGCGTGCGTGCTCGACCCAGGAGGTCGAGTAACCGGAGAAATAGGCGTACTCCGAGAAGATCTCGTTGGGAGGCACGAACTCCTCGAGCTGCACGAGCCAGCAGCGCTCGCACGCGTACACGTGGAGCGGGTAGAAGGGCTCCATGAGGTGGAGCTGATCTGCGCGGAGGAAGCTTTCGCACAGAGGTGACATCCCGAGATCGACCACGGTCAACTCGACGGGCGCCTCGCAGAACCGACACCGCCTGCCGTGAGCGAGGCTCGACACAGGAGATGCGCTTACCATGGTCGTCACCTTACTCGGCCCATTGTCACCCGACATATCCTCGAGTAGCGTCTGTTCGTGACCAAACACGTCAGCGAGCGTGCACGTCCCGAGGTCAGGGCCCCTGCCGGGTTGGCACTGCACTCAAGTCGCGCGACAGCCGAGAGCGACCACCGGAGCTCGGCATATCTGCGAGAGCGTCTCCACGCGCTCATACCGGGCGGGGCGCACACGTACGCCAAGGGAGACGATCAGTTTCCAGCCGAGGCCCCGGTCGCGATAGCCCGCGGCGAGGGCTGTCGAGTCTGGGATGTCAGCGGCAGGGAGTTCGTCGAGTACGGCTCCGGACTACGAGCCGTGACCCTCGGACATGCATTCCCCCCTGTCATCAAGGCCGTCGAAACGGCGCTCGCACGGGGATCGAACTTCACTCGGCCGAGCATCACGGAGCTCGAGTGCGCCGAGCGTCTACTCGAGCTCGTTCCGAGCGCCGAGATGGTCAAGTTCACGAAGGACGGCTCCACGGCGACGACCGCCGCCGTGAGGTTGGCGCGCGCGTACACGGGGCGCGACCTCGTCGCGCTGTGCAACGACCACCCGTTCTTCTCGTACGACGACTGGGCCATGGTTACGACGCCGATGGACGCCGGCATCCCCAACGCCGTCCGCGAGCTCTCCGTCACGTTCAGATACAACGATCTCGCGAGCCTCGAGACGATCTTTGCCAACCACGCTGGGGAGGTTGCATGCGTAGTTCTGGAGCCAGAGCGCACGGATCCTCCTGCCGACGGCTTCCTCCGCCGCGTGGAGGATCTGTGCCGCCGCGAGGGCGCGGTTCTCATCCTCGACGAGACCATCACGGGATTCCGCTGGCATCTGGGAGGAGCGCAGACTCTCTATGGAGTCAGTCCTGACCTGTCGATCTTCGGCAAAGGCCTGGCGAACGGGTTTTCGGTGTCCGCGCTCGTGGGTCGACGCGAGCTCATGGAGCTCGGGGGGCTCCGACACCACAAGGAGCGGGTATTCCTGCTCTCGACGACGCACGGAGCGGAGACGCACGCTCTGGCGGCCGCAATCGCGACCATGGACGCGTACGTCGAGCACGATGTGATCGACGTCCTCCATGACGCCGGACGCCGCCTTCGAGAAGGGATCGAGGAGGCTGCGCGAGCTACCGGAGTTGCCGACTTCGTGCGCGTCCTAGGCCGGGACAGCAACCTCGTCTACGAAACACGGAGCGCGGACGGCCTTCCCTCGCAAGAGTTCCGTACCCTGCTCATGCAGGAACTCGTTCGCCGAGGAATCCTCGCCCCTTCTCTTGTCGTCAGCTACTCACACGACGACGAAACGCTCTCCTGGACCGTCGAGCAGTTCAGCGAGGCTCTCGAGGTGTACAACCGAGCGCTTCAGGATGGCTTCGAGCGTTATCTCGTTGGTTCGCCGGTCAAGCCCGTGTATCGGCGCTTCAACTGAGCCGCAGCTGGGACAAAGCGCTCGACTTGTGAGACGCCGTCCGATTCACGATGATGCGAGGGTGCCGGCCAAGCGTAGCCGTGGTCGCGCCGTCGTTCCCGGTGAGCTCCGACCGGGGGACGTCGTGCGCGTGAGGCCCGCCCATGAGATCCTCGCGACCCTCGACGAGACCGGCGCTCTCGAGGGTGTTCCGTTCATGCCCGAGATGACGAAGTACATCGGCCAGACGCTGACGGTGTACAAGCGTCTCGAGAAGATCTGCGACTACTTCGGTCAAGAGTCGAGGAGTCGCAGAGTGACCGGAGCGGTTCTCCTCGACGGTGCCCGTTGTGACGGGTCCGCCCACGCAGGATGTCAAGCCGAGTGCCGGATCTTCTGGAAGGAGGCCTGGCTGGAGCACGCCTCGAGCGATCATGGTGCCGCCCCCTCCGGGGACTGCACGCAGCTCCGCACGCTTCTCGAGGCGAATACGACGAGAGCGGATCCGGATTCCGAGGAGACGCGCTATCGCTGCCAGGCGACCGAGGCGACCCGGGCAAGCACCCCGATCCCAGAGAAGGCGCTCGGTCAGTACGTTCGCGAAGTTCGCGTCCGGAACATCAGTCTCCTAGAGCTCGTCTCCGTGGGTGCCGGAGCGTTGCTTCGGAAGATCGGCCGCAAGCTCGGACTCGTCAGCGATCTCCCTGTACCAGTGGCCGGAGAGCGCCGGGTCGACGGGGAGAAGCTCGACCTCCAGCCGGGAGAGTGGGTACGGGTGAGGTCGCCCGTGGAGATCGGGCGAACCCTCGATGAGCGTGGCGCCCACCGGGGCCTGCTCTTCACCCTCGAGATGGCGCCGCGATGCGGCAAGACCTATCGCGTCCGTCAACGGGTCGAGCGCCTTATCGACGAGAGAACTGGAAGGCTGATCGAGATCAAGAACGACTGCGTCTCGCTCGAGGGCGTCGTGTGTACGGGGCGCCTCACATCGGGAGCATGGTTCTGCGCCCGAGAACACCTACCCCTCTGGCGAGAGGCCTGGCTCGAGCGAGCACCACCGCCCACGGACGACGTGGCTCCTGACACGAGCTGAGATCACCGCTGCTCGAAGCGATCGATGCGGCACGCTCGGCGCTCGCCGAACTCCGTTCGCTCGGCGACAACATGCGTGAGCCTAGTGCGCATGGCGAGGAGAGAGTGCACCTCGTCTCCGTTGAGAATGCTGCCCATTCGCGGCACGTAGTGGGCGGCAACGAACGCGCCCCCGGCTCGAGAGCCTCCTCGACGCGTCGAGAACATCGACGACCGCCCCAGTCAAGAGGTAGTAGAGGACGTCCGAGGCGACGACGAGGTCGAACCGCTCGCGCGGGAACTCGGCCGGAAGCGCACAGCGCTCGCAACGAACGTGCTGATGGCGACGTGGACGTCGAGACGCACGCCGCACTGCGTGAGCGGGGGCATCGACCGCGAGGACGCTCGCCGAGCGCTCGGCGAGGAGGTCGGTGAAGGAGTCGATCGAGAAGCCGAGCCCGAGCACTCGCCCGTACGGTCGGGATTCGCAGACCTCGAGCGTCCGGCGGAACTTGTGAAGCTCCTCGGCATGGGAGTCGAATCCGACGAGTCACTCGCACTCTCGTTCAGGCGCTCGAAGGAATCCGGCCGCATCTCCGCTGGGAGCAGAGCGTCAGGAGCGCTTGTACGGCGTTCGTCGTAGGCGATCGAGCATCACGCGACACGGTGCCTCAACGCCCTCGATAGGCTCACAAGTTGATGCTGAGCCCTGCGGTCGAGAACCTCGTCGCGCAGCTGACGAAGCTGCCCGGGATCGGGCGGCGCACGGCGCAGCGGCTCGCATTCCACCTCCTCTCCGCGCGGCCCGAGGACGCCCTCGAGCTCGCCCGGGCGATCGAGGAGGTAAAGACGCGCGTCCGCTTCTGCCGGACGTGCGGGAACCTCACCGAGGAGGAGCTGTGCGAGATCTGCTCCGACCCGCGCCGCGACCGGTCGCGCATCTGCGTCGTCGAGCAGCCCGTGGATGTCGTCTCCATCGAGCGAACGGGTGAGTACCGCGGCCTCTATCACGTGCTCGGCGGGGCGCTCTCGCCGCTCGACGGCGTCGAGCCCGCCGATCTGCGGATCGACGGCCTCCTCGAGCGGGTCGCAGACGACGGGGTGGAAGAGGTAGTCCTCGCGACGAACCCGACGATGACGGGCGAGGCGACCGCGAGCTACATCGCCGACCGGCTCCGAGGCAGAGTGCGCGTGACCCGACTCGCGAGCGGCCTTCCGGTGGGAGGGGACCTCGAGTACGCGGACGAGGTCACCCTCGGGCGCGCGCTGGCCGGTCGCCGCGAGATGTGACGCGCACGATTTTCGCGCAAAGTGCGTCTTTCTCGTGAACCGGTGACTTGCATCCGCGCCAGCGGCGTCGTAGAGTGCGGCCACTGAACCGGCGGGCCTTCGGGTCAGCCGGTTCAGTGTTTTTGTCAGCCGGTTCAGTGTTCTTGGTGCCGCTTCCTCCAAGCTCTTCGAGAAGGAGGGGGCTCACGGGGGAACCATGGGTTCCCCCGTGCTAGTTGCCGGCGGGCCTTCGGGTCAGCCGGTTCAGTGTTTTTGTCAGCCGGTTCAGTGTTCTTGGTGCCGCTTCCTCCAAGCTCTTCGAGAAGGAGGGGGCTCACGGGGGAACCATGGGTTCCCCCGTGCTAGTTGCCGGCGGGCCTTCGGGTCAGCCGGTTCAGTGTTTTTGTCAGCCGGTTCAGTGTTCTTGGTGCCGCTTCCTGCAAGCTCTTCGAGAAGGAGGGGGCTCACGGGGGAACCATGGGTTCCCCCGGGACGCCGTCATAGGGACGACCCTGGGTCGCCCGCGTCCCCGAGGTCAGGCGCTGGCGACACGCCTCGGCCCTGCGAGCGTCGGTTCCCGAGAGGAGCGGGAGGCGCCGCTCCGTACACTTGCACGGTGGATCCACGTGAGCTGAGAGTCGGAGTCATCGGCGCGACCGGAGCCGTCGGCCGGGTGACGCTCGGGCTGCTCGCGAAGCGGGGGTATCGCGCTGTTCGGGCGTTCGCCTCGGCGCGCTCGGCGGGCGCGACGGTCGAGGGACTCGAGGTCGAGGAGGCGACGCCAGAGTCACTCGCTGCGGGCGACCTGGACATCTGCCTCTTCTCCGTCGGAACGTCGGCCAGCCGGGAGCTCGTGCCGCACGCCGTTGCCGGGGGCGCCGTCTGCGTCGACAAGTCCTCGGCCTTCCGCCTCCAGGACGGGATCCCGCTCGTCGTTCCGGAGGTGAACGGAGCGCGGGCGCTCGAGCACACGGGGATCGTCGCGAACCCCAACTGCTGCACGATCCCGCTGACGATGGCGCTCGCGCCCATTCGCGACGCCGCTGGCCTGCGCGCCGTGCGGGTCGCGACCTACCAGTCGGTCTCCGGAGCGGGCGCCGAGGCGATGGAGGCGCTGCGTACCGAGCGGCCGGACGACCACCTGCTGCGCATGGACTGGGAGTTCAACGGCGTCGAGTTCGACGAGGAGGCGAAGCTCCGCGACGAGACCCGCAAGATCCTCGAGCTTCCGGAGTTGCCGGTCAGCGCGAGCTGCGTGCGAGTGCCGACGATGATCGGCCACGCGGAGGCGGTGTGGGTCGAGACCGAGAAGCCGCTCCGCGCCGCAGAGGCGAGACGCATCCTCGAGAGCGCCCCCGGCCTCCGCGTCGGGGACGTACCGGAGCACGCGGACGCTGTCGGAGCGGACGTCGTCCTCGTGGGGCGCATCCGCGAGGATCCGGCGGCGGCGAACGGCATCGCCTTCTTCCTCATCAGCGACAACCTGCGCAAGGGCGCCGCGCTGAACGCGATCCAGATCGCCGAGCTCGTCGCAGAGCGCGCGCTGGCCACGCGCGCATAGGCGTCCTCTCATCCGGGACGCGCCGGCGCGGGCGTCGGCTGAAACGCCTCCTTGACGGCGTCCAAGACCTTCTCGCGCGTGCCCCTGGCCACGGGCTGGACTCCGCCGAGCTCGAGTCGCGCGAGCTCGATCCGACCGGACGAGCGCACGGTGCGAAAGCCGAAGTCGGCGAGGAAGTCCCGCGGGAAGACCGTGCGGTGGACGAGGAAGCGCTCGGACGACCCTGCGTCGTCTCGGTAGCGGTAGGCGAAGGCCTCGAGCGCGTCGGCGCCCTTGTCTCGCGCCTCCCCGATCGCCGCGAGGAAGAGAGACTGCTCGACCCAGGGCTGAGCGTCGGGAACGAGATAGGCGCAGGTGACGAGCACGGCGTCGTCGGACGGCGGGCCGGCTGGGAGATCCCAGGCGCGCGGGAACAGTCGAGCGGGGCCGTACTGCATCGTGCCGAGCACCCGGCCGTCGTCGTCGCGATAGAGGGTTCCCCAGGCTCCCCACTCGCCCTCCGCCCGCTCGACCCACTCGCGCTTCTCGGGCTCGCGGTTCCCTCGCGTCTGCCACCAGACGCACGTGCGGCAAACGGCCGGCGCCGTCTCGAGAGTCGCTCCGGTGAGCGCAGCGAGCCGCGTCGTCATCGCTCGGCAGGCGGAGGAGAGCCGACCGACTCGAAGACGACGTCGAGGGACGCCGGCGTCACCCCGGCCATGCTCCGGAGGTACTCGCCGACCCGGCGCCGAGCCTCCTCGCCCACCTCCCGCGCAGAGCGCCCCCACTCCAGCTCGAGGTGGAGCGTGATCGCAAGCGTCTCTCCGTCGCCCTCGACGGCGACCGCCTTCGCGCGCTGGAGACCGCCGTCGGCGAGGGCGGCGACGCCGTCCACCTCGAGCGCCGCGTCGCCCGCGTAGCGCGCGAGAACCTCGGGGGAGACGAGCGACCTGTCCTCCATCAGCGCGATCGTACAACCAGCTCCGTGACCTCCGGGCGCGCGAAGAAGCGGAAGGGAACGAACGTCGTCCCGAGACCGGGCGAGACGTGGAGCGTCGTCGAGCCGTAGCGGTAGAGCCCCTCGACATCGCGGGCGCGTAGGTGCGCGAGTCGCAACCTCCTGCCCGGGAAGGGGACGACGATCTGGCCGGCGTGGAGGTGTCCGGCGAGCACGAGCTGGAACGCACCCGAGGGGATGCGGCGCACGATTCCGGGGTAGTGACAGAGGCAGATGCGGACGTCGGCTGACTCGTCAGTCAGCGCATGCGGTCTCGCGGCACGGGCCGCGTAGGTACGGGGATCGACGCCGACGAGCTGCACCGTGCGCCCGCGAAGAGAGACGTCGGTCGACTCGTCAGTCAGCAGAACGACCCCGTCGATCCCCGCGAGCTCCTCGGGCTCGACGCGCTGGGAGAAGGGGTCGCGGCTCGAGGCGAGGTCGTGGTTGCCGAGAACGACGTAGCAGCCGTCGAGCCGCCGGAGGAGCTCCTCGAGCAGCGGGAGGCCCGAGCGGCGCGAGACGAGGTCGCCCGTGATGCAGACGAGGTCGGGACGGCGCTCCGAGACCCACGCAACGGCCTGCTCGACCGCGCGTCGCCCGCGCGAGGGCACCCCCAGATGGAAGTCGGAGAGGTGGGCGATGCGCAGCCCGTCGAGCTCCGCGGGAACTCCCTCGAGCTCCACCTCGAGCACGCGCCGCCGGAGCCACCCGGCCTCGAACCAGCCCCAGGCGAGAACCGTCGCGACGAGGAGCGCACCGATGAGGACGAGCCACCACACCGGAGATCAGCGTTCCGCCACGCGCCGCGGCGCGCGCGCGGGTCGAGCGGCCGCGGTCAGACCGCGAGCTTCTCGACCACGGGCTCGACCGAGACCACGTGGCGCTTGAACTTCAGCTCCGACTCGCTGAGACCCGCGGCGACGCCGATGAGCTGCGACAGGTGGAGCACCGGCATCTGGAAGTCCTTGCCGGTCTGCTTGCGCAGCTTCGACTGCCAGGCATCGAGCGAGAGGTGACAGAGCGGACAGGGCGTGACCATGGCGTCCGCGCCGGCCTCCTTCGCCTGCTCGATCGGCTGGACGAGTTCGGCGAGGGCGACGTCCTCGCGGGCCTGGATGATCGGGAAGCCGCAGCACTTCACCTTCGCCGGATAGTCGATCGCCTCGCCGCCGCACGCCTCGATGATGCGCTCGAGCGACTCGGGACGGTCGGGATCGTCGAACCCGAGGAGCTTCGAGGGGCGGAGAATCTGGCATCCGTAGAAGGGGGCGATCTTGAGCCCTTGCAGGCCCCGGTGCGCAGCCCGCTTGAGCAGCTCGTAGCCCTCGCCCGCCGCGACCAGCCAGAGGAAGTGGAGGACGTCGACCGATCCCGAGTACGCCGGCGCGCCGACGGAGACGAGGTTGTCGTTCACGCGTGCGAGCAGCGCCTCGTCACCCTTGAGCGCGTGGTTCGCCTGGCGCAGGTTGAGCGTGCAGACGTTGCAGACCGTCATGAGCGTGTCCGTCCCCGTCGCCTCCGCGTAGGCGAGGATGCGGGCGTTGAGGTGGAGGTAGTAGTCCGGCTCGGCCTCGTGGATGTCGCCCGCCCCGCAACAGGTGACCGACTCGAGCTCCTCGAGCTCGAGCCCGACCTTCGGCGCGAGTGCCCGAGTCGCGACGTCGAGCTCCTTCGCCGAGAGGGATGCCAGGCACCCCTTGTAGTACGCGACCTTCCTCACGCAGCGCCCTCCTCCGTCGACTCGTTCTCGCCTGGCAGGTACGGCTTCGGGAACGACCCCGGCCCGTACGGGCCGCGGGCGGCGGCCTCCTCGTAGCCAGCCTCGTGGCGCTCGAGCCGCGCGAGCGGCTTCTCGAGCTGGACGATGCCCCTCGCGCCCTCGTGCCCCTCGCGCTCGACGAGCTCGTAGAGCTGCCGCGCCTCGTCGACGTCCTTCGCGACGTGGGGCGGGAAGGGCGGCGGCACCTTGCCCCTGCGCAGCAGGCTCATGGCGAAGCCGATCTCCTTGAGCGAGCGAACGACGCCCTGCGTCTTGGGGACGAGCTCGGTCTCGCGCAGCCAGCCGGTCGTCTTGGCGGAGGTCACGAACCACTTCGCGTGGCGCGCGCCCATGTCGGAGTCGATCCCCTCCCGCATCGCCTCGGCGCCGAGCTTCGCGATCGCGTCACGGGGATCGACGCCTTTCGGACAGCGCTCGTTGCAGAAGTAGCAGCGCGTGCAGTCCCAGATCCCGTGCTCGTCCGAGTACGCCTGGAGGCGCTCGACCGTCGCGCGGTCGCGCGGATCCCCGACGAAGCGGAACCCCTTCGCGAGCGCCGCCGGGCCGAGGAAGTCGGGGTCGGCCTCCATCGAGTTGCACTCCGACACGCAGCAGCCGCACATGATGCAGAGCGACTCCTTGTGGATCACGTCCATCTCCGCCTGCGGGACGACGAACTCCTTCTCCGGGGGCTCGACGTAGCCTGTGTCGAGCCACGGCTTGACCGCGCGGATCTTCTGCCAGAACGGCGTCATGTCCACGACGAGGTCCTTGAGCACGGGGAGGTTGCCCATCGCCGAGATGACGGGCACGTGGCCGGACGCGGCGATCTCCGCCATCCGCGTCTTGCAGGCGAGGACCGCCGCGCCGTCCATCCGCATCCCGCACGAGCCGCAGATCATCATGCGGCAGCTCTTCCGGTAGGCGAGCGTCCCGTCGTGGCGGTCCTTGATGATGTCGAGGCAGTCGAGGAGCGTCGCCTCCTCGGGGGCCTCGATCTCGTACTCGCGGAGCGCCTTCTCGCCGGTGGCGCCGTCGTAGCGCCAGATCTTGAGCGCGACCTTCATCGACCGGGTCTCCCGGGCGCGAACGAGGCGAGGGTGAGGGAAGCCTCGCCGGTGGGAACCGACCCTCGGCTCGCCCGGATCGCTGCGGTCGTCGCCTTCATCAGTACGTCCGAACCTCGGGCTGCCAGCGGGTCATGCGCACCTCCTCGTACGAGAGCTCCGGGCCGTCGTCCCCCCAACGACTGATCGAGTGCTTGAGGAAGCGCTCGTCGTCGCGCTCGGGGAAGTCGGCTGGCCGGGAATGCGCGCCGCGGCTCTCCTCGCGAGCGAGGCCGGCCTGCACCATGCACCAGGCGAGGTCGAGCATGTACCCGAGCTCGAGCGCCTGCGTGAGATCGGTGTTGAAGATCTCCCCCTTGTCCTCGACGACGACGTTGCGGTAGCGCTCCCGGAGCTCCTGGATGAGCTCGAGCTGACGCTCCATGCGGTCCGGGTAGCGGAAGACCCCGAAGTTCTCGAGCATCGAGGCGCCGAGCTCGTCGCGGATCTTCCAGGGACGCTCGCCGTCGGTGCGCGAGAGAAGCTGCGCGAGGTCGCGCTCGGCGTCGCGCGCCGGCGCATCCGAGACCTCGCCGCGCCGGCCCGAGGCGAGCGCGTGCTCGGCCGCCGCCCGGCCGGCGCGGCGTCCGAACGTGATCGTCTCCATGAGCGAGTTCCCGCCCAGTCGGTTTGCCCCGTGGACTGACACGCAGGCGACTTCGCCTGCCGCGTACAGCCCTTCGAGCTCCGTCGCCCCCCAGTTGTCCGTCGCCACCCCGCCCATCATGTAGTGGGCGCCCGGACGGACCGGAATCGGGTCGTAGATGGGATCGACGCCCGCGAACGTCATCGCGAGCTCGCGCGAGCCCGGCAGGCGGGTGAGGATCTTCTCCGCCCCGAGGTGGCGGAGGTCGAGCAGCACCGAGCCGTTGATCCCGCGTCCGGCCTCGATCTCGGTCGTCTCGGCACGGGACACGACGTCGCGGGAGGCGAGCTCGAGCGCGTTCGGGGCGTACCGAGCCATGAACCGCTCGCCATCGCGGTTCAGCAGGTAGCCACCCTCCCCGCGGCAGCCTTCGGTGATGAGCACGCCGCTCGGGTAGAGGGTCGTCGGATGGAACTGCATGAACTCCATGTCCTTGAGCGGCAGCCCGGCGTGGAGTGCCATCGCCATCCCGTCGCCGTTACAGGAGTACGCGTTCGTGGTGGCGCGGTAGATACGCCCCATGCCGCCCGTGGCGAGCACCACCGAGCGGCCGGTGACGAGCTTCACGCCGCCGCGGACGAGGTCCCAGCAGACAACGCCCACGCAACGCCCGTCCTCGACCATGAGCCGCCAGGCGAAGGACTCCTCGTGCACGACGAGCGAGCCCTCCTCCATCCGCTTCATGAGCTGCTCGTAGAGGACGTGGACGAGGACGTGCCCCGTGATGTCTGCCGAGTAGACCGTGCGCGGCGAGCCCGCGGCGCCGAACGGGCGCTGCGCGAGCTTGCCCTCCTCGTTCCGCGAGAAGACGCAGCCCCAGTGCTCGAGTTGGTAGATGTCGCCGGGCGCCTCGGCCGTGAAGATCTCGATCGCGTCCTGGTCGCCGAGGTAGTCGGAGCCCTTGACCGTGTCGAAGGCGTGCTTCTCGGGCGAGTCCTCGGCCGTGTTCCCGAGCGCAGCGTTGATGCCGCCCTCGGCAGCCCCGGAGTGGCTGCGGGTCGGGTGGAGCTTGGAGACGACGCCAACCGAGGCGCCCGTGTCGTACGCCTCGATCGCCGCCCGCATGCCCGCGCAACCGGCTCCGACGACGACGACGTCGTACATCACCTCCACGACCGCGGACGCTACCTGATCGCTCAGGCGCGAACGCGGGTTACCGACGGACGCGAACGAACGTCGCGCCCTCGAGACGCTCGTTCGCGCATCGGAGCCACTCGGCCGAGACGGGGCGCGCTTCTCCGAGGAGCGCAATCGAGACGAGAGCGGCGAGCGCCGGCGTGAGCCGGACGCTCACGGCACGCTGACCGACACCGCGACCGGGCCGAGCGCCCCGCGTTGGACAACTCGGAGCACGACACTCCTCTGGCCGCACACAGTGGCGGTCAGTTGGCGTACGCGGGGGCTCGAGCGCGTCGCGCGCGCGAGCACCGTCTTGCGACTCGCGGTCAGGAGCGTCACCTCATGCGTCCCGTTGCGCGGCAGCGTCACCGTCGCACGCAGCGTCCCGTCGAGCGGGGTCGCGATCGGGATGAGCCAGACCTTCCTCGTCGAGCGACCGAACGTGCGCCGGTACGAGACGCCCCTGGGCGCCGTCCAGGGATCGAGCACGTCCGCCTCGGCCGCCTGAAGCGCGGGCTCGCCGGGGTAGAACGACGGCGCGACGATCGACCACGTCGCCGTCGTAATTCCCGCCCTGCGCTCGTCCATGAGCCGATAGGTCTCCGCCCACGCCTCACCGGGGTTCAAGCGGTAGTTCGTGCCCTGGTTGCCGGGGTACGCCTCGTTCCGCGCGACCCGCGCGCAGACGTCGACCGCGCTCGCCCAGCGCTTCGGCCCCCAGTCGAGCGCGAGCCAGGGCGTGTTCGAGCGGTGGAAGGCGACGTGATGGCCGTACTCGTGGCGGACGACCTCGTCGGCGGTCGCGCCCGTGAGCGCAAGGCCCTCGTCGGTGCCCGGTACGAACATCTGGTTCCGCCCGTAGCACCCGAGCGCCCGGCGGCCGCAGACCTCCTGAACCTCCTCGAGAGTCGCGAAGTACGCTGTGAGGAGCGAGAGTTCGGGGCCGTGGGTGAGGCTCGCGAGGAACTCCGCCCGCTCCTCGGGCGTCACGGCCTCCGCAGGTAGGGAGTCGGACACGAAGACGCGGACCGTCTCGCCCGTTGACGTCGTGACGGGTCCGCCGCGCCAGGTCGTCGAGCTGCGGGCGAGTCGCGCGACATCGAGCGTCCCGTGCGGTGCGGCGAGGAGCGCCCTCGTCGTGGAGGGATAGCTCGGGGTTCTCGCGCTCCCGGCGGCCCCGCCCGCCGAGAGCGCGGCGAGGAGGACGACGAGCAGCGCAGCGAGCGGGCGGAGGCGTCTCAGCGCCACTCGGCCCTTATAGCTGTCCCAGCCTGAGAGGCGGGTAAGAACGCCGTTACCAGACGAGGCGCTCAGAGCCGCGGCCCGGCGGCGGCGACCTTCGGGTCGACGTCCGGGAAGCGCTCGAAGTTCGCGCGAAAGAGGGCCGCGAGCTCACGCGCCTTCGCGTCGTACGCGCCCGGATCGCTCCAGGTCGAGCGCGGGTCGAGCAGCGAGCTGTCGACGCCGTGCACCTCGACGGGCACCTCCAATCCGAAGACCTCGTCGACCCGGTACTCGACCCCGTCGAGCTCTCCCGAGAGGGCGGCGTGGAGGAGCCTCCGCGTCGCCTGGATCGGCATCCTGCTTCCCACCCCGAACGGCCCGCCCGTCCAGCCGGTGTTGACGAGCCAAACGTTGACGTGCGGATGCGCGGCGAGCTTCTCGCCGAGCATGCGCACGTATACGCTCGGCGGCTGCGGGAGGAAGGGCGCGCCGAAGCACGCGGAGAACGTCGGCTGCGGCTCGACGACGCCGATCTCCGTTCCTGCGAGCTTCGCCGTGAAGCCGGAGAGGAACCAGTAGAGCGCCTGGGCGCGGGTGAGCCGCGCGAGCGGCGGGAGGATGCCGAAGGCGTCGGCGGTGAGGAAGACGACCGCGCTCGGGTGGCCGGCGCGCTTCTCGGGAAGCGCGTTCGGGATCTGCTCGAGCTCGTACGCCGCCCGCGTGTTCTCCGTCTTCGAGTCGTCGTCGAGGTCGAGGATCCCGCGCTCGTCCACGGCGACGTTCTCGAGGACGGTCCCGAAGGTTCGGGTCGTGCGGTAGATGTCGGGCTCTGCCTCCGGGGAGAGCCGGATCACCTTCGCGTAGCAGCCACCCTCGAAGTTGAAGATCCCCTCGTCCGACCAGCCGTGCTCGTCGTCGCCCACGAGCCGGCGCTCCGGATCGGCGGAGAGCGTCGTCTTCCCGGTACCCGAGAGGCCGAAGAAGACGGCAACCCGCTCGTCCGCGCCGACGTTCGCGGAGCAGTGCATCGGGAAGACCCCCTCGAGCGGCAGCCGGTCGTTCAGGAGCGTGAAGATCGACTTCTTGATCTCGCCTGCGTAGTAGGTGCCGCCGATGACGACCTCCGCCTTCGTCGGGTGCAGGCAGACGAACGTCTCGCTCCGGGTGCCGTCCTCCTCCGGGACCGCCGAGACCGACGGGGCATGCAGCACGAGCGCGTCGGGAGCGAAGCCCTCGAGCTCCTCGTCCGTCGGCGTGATGAAGAGCGTCTTCGCGAAGAGCGCATGCCAGGGGCTCTCGGTGAGCACGCGCACGGAGAGGCGGTGCGCTGGATCCGCGCCCGCGAAGGCATCCACGACGTAGACGTCGTTCTCCGAGAGCCTCGCCATCACCTTCTCGCGGAGCCCCGCGAAGCGCGCCTCCGAGATCTCGGCGTTCACCTCGCCCCACCAGATGCGGCTCTCCGAGCCGGGCTCGCGGACGATGTACTTGTCCTTCGGCGAGCGCCCCGTATGGAGGCCCGTGTCGACGACGAGCGGGCCGCCCTCGGCGAGCCGCGCCTCGCCGCGCAGGAGGGCGTGAGAGTAGAGCTGAGAGGTCGTAGGATGCCAGTACACGGTGCCTCGCACCTCGTCGATCCCGTGGACGGCGAGCGACGAGCGGTCGGGCACGGTCGCGATCACGAGCGGATCCGCGTCGACATCGCGCCTATCGTACGCCTCCTGCGGCGGGCACGACGCCGATGCCGTCCCGCGCCGCGAGCGCGGCGAACCGCCCGCCGAGGGCGAGGAGCTCGTCGAAGGGCCCGACTTCCACGACCCGTCCGCGCTCGAGGACGACGATCTGGTCGGCGTCGCGCACGGTCGAGAGCCGGTGCGCGATCGCGATCGTCGTACGCCCTTCCGCCAGCCGCTCGAGCGCCTCCTGGACGAGCCGCTCCGTTTGCGGGTCGAGTGAGGAGGTGGCTTCGTCGAGGACGAGCACCGGCGGGTTGCGCAGGATCGTCCGCGCGATAGCGATCCGCTGCTTCTCGCCTCCGGAGAAGCGGTAGCCGCGCTCGCCGACCACCGTCTCGTAGCCGTCCGGCAGCGTCGCGATCAACTCGTGGATCTGCGCCGCCCGAGCCGCCTCCTCGATCTCCTCGTCGGTCGCGTCCGGCTTTGCGAAGCGGAGGTTCTCGCGCACCGTCGCATGGAAGAGGTAGGTCTCCTGCGAGACGACTCCAACGGTGGCGGCGAGCGACGCGAACGTGAGCTCGCGCACGTCGACGCCGTCGATCGACACGGTGCCCCGGGTCGCGTCGTAGAGGCGAGCGACGAGGTACGCGCACGTCGTCTTCCCGGAGCCGGTCTCGCCGACGAGCGCCGTCTTCGTGCCGGGGGGCACGGTGAAAGAGACGTCCCTAAGCGTCCACGCCGCGTCGTCGTAGCGGAACCAGACGTGCTCGAGCCGGACCTCGCCCCGCGGCACCTCGAGCGTGCGCGTGCCCTCGACGATGTCGACCTCCTGATCGAGGTACTCGAAGATTCGATCGAAGAGCGCAAGCGAGGACTGTACGTCGAGCTGGACGTTGAGCAGGCTGCCGATGGGGAAGAAGAGCCGCGCCTGGAGCGTCGTGAACGCGACGAGCGTCCCGATCGTGATCGTGTCCGATCCGTGCGCGATCGCGATGCCCGCGAACCAGTAGACGAGGGCCGGCATGACCGCGAACGAGGTCTGGATCGCAGCCATCATCCAGCGCCCGGTCATGCGGCTGCGCACCTCGAGTTCGGCGAGACGCGCCGACTCCGCGGAGAAGCGCTCGGCGAGGTCGTCGGTCCGCCCCATCGTCTTCCCGAGCAGGATCCCGGACACGGAGAGCGACTCCTGGACGATCGAGGAAACGTCGGCGAGGGATGCCTGGCGCTCGGCGGTCACCTTCTTGCGCTCCGCGCCGACGCGCTTCGTCAGCCAGACGAAGAGCGGCAGCAACGCGAGCGCGAAGACGGCGAGCCGCCAGTCGAGCAGCACCATCGCGACCACGGTCGCGAGGACGGTGGTCACGTTCGAGAGCACCGAGGTCGCGGTCGAGGTGACGACGTTCTCGATGCCGCCGATGTCGTTCGCGATGCGGCTCTGCACCTCGCCCGTGCGCGTCCGGGTGAAGAAGGCGAGCGAGAGCCGCTGCAGGTGACGGTAGACCTGCGTGCGCAGGTCGTGCATAACGCGCTGACCGACCTGGTTCGAGAGCAGCGTCTGCCAGACGCCGAGGACGCCGGTCACGATCGGGATCGCGACCATCCCGGCGACGAGCGCAGTGAGCAGTCCGACCCGCTGCTCGGGGATCGCGACGTCGAGGACTTCGCGGAGCAGGAACGGCGAGACGATGCCGATGCCGGCCGATAGCACGATGATCGCGAAGACCGCCGCGAGTCGGCGGCGATAGGGCCGGAAGAGCGCGACGATGCGGCGCGCGTTCGCCTTGCGGACCGCGGGATCGGCCGGCCGCTCGGGCGGCTCCTCGGCAACGAACGTCTCCCAGCGTCTACCGGGCACGACCCGAAGACTGCCTGCGGGGAGGCTCCTCGTGCCTCGCGGCGAACCCGGGGCCGTGGACGCGGAGACCGCAGTCGAGCGCTTCCTGGAGCACGGCGGGCTGGCGGAGGCGACGGCGCGCGCCTACCGCACCGACCTCCGAGCGTTCCTGCGCTGGCTCCAGGCGCGGGAGCTCGCGCTCGACGACGTCGATGCGCACGTGCTCGCCGACTGGGTCGCCGAGCTCGGAAGCGGCCGACGGCGACTCGCTCCCGTCTCGATCGCGCGCAGGCTCGCCGCCGTGCGGAGCTTCCTGCGGTTCACGCGCGGCCCGGCCCGCGTTCCCGACGGGGTTCCGACTCCCCGGCGAGGCCGACGACTCCCGGACGCCCCGAAGGTCGCCGAGGTCGAGGCGCTGCTCGAGCGCGTTGGCGGCGCGTCGCCGCTCGCGCTCCGCAACCGCGCGCTGCTCGAGCTCCTCTACTCCTGCGGTCTCCGGAGCGCCGAGGCCGTAGGGCTCGATCTCGGGGACGTCGACTTCGAGCGGGAGTCCGTGCACGTGCGCGGGAAGGGAGGGAAAGAGCGCGTCGTGCCGCTCGGCGAGGAGGCCGCGCTCCACCTCGCCCGCTACCTCCGTTCCGGTCGCCCGGCGCTCGCGCGGGGAGCCGAGAGCGCTCTCTTCCTCTCGGCCCGCGGTCGACGGCTCGAGACGAGCACGGTGCGGCGGCTCGTACGCCACCCGCACCGCCTCCGACACGCCTTCGCGACGCACCTGCTCGAGGGCGGAGCCGATCTCCGGACGATCCAGGAGCTGCTCGGGCACTCCTCGCTCTCGACGACCCAGGTCTACAGCCACGTCGACGCGCGCCGACTCCGCCGCGTCTACGACCGCGCGCACCCGCGGAGCTGAGCTCGAGGCTGCGGGAGCGCGGCCGGGCGATTCCCTCGGCCTCGGCCATCCACAGGATCGCAGGATCGGCCGTCGCGACCCGGTCCGCCGGCCTGTCGCTCCTCGGGGCGAGCGCGAAGCTCGGCGGTGCGCCGAACAGCGCGGGCGAGCACCGATCGCTCGGCATCGTCCGCCGCAGGTTCGTCCGCGGGGAAGGCGACGAGAGCGTAGGCGTCGAGGAGCGCCGGCTGCCTCCTCGCGCTCCGAGCGTCGGAGCTGCTCGCTCGCGAGCTCGCGCCGCCCCTCGAGCGCCCCGCGCAGCGAGGTGAGACTACGGCCGGCAGCCGGGGTGGCCGCCGAAGAGCTCGCGCTGGAGCGCGGTCATCCGCTCCTCGTGCTCGCGGTGCGCGGGATCCTCGGGGTCGAAGTCCGGCACGCCCTCGCCCTCCCAGACCACGTCGGGGGTCACGCCGGGCCCGCTCACCGAGAGCCGGTAGCGCCGCCCGTTCGCCGCCGGGCGGCGCTCGCCGGTGGGCGCCGTGTGGGGGACGAAGCCGTAGCAGAACGCTCCCGTCGGCCGTCTCGCGACGAAGCCGTTCTCACGCCGCCAGCCGGGCCCGAGCGCGGAGTCGAGGACGTCGAGATAGAGCACGCGGCCGTAGGAGTCGAGCGGCTCTCCGTTCGGGGTCGTGGCGAAGCCGTGCACGGGCCGTCCGCGATAGGTGAGCCTCCCGAAGAGGTGGTGCCAGCGGCCGTTGTAGTACCAGTCCGTCCACGCCTCGAGAACGGCGACCGGCCCGGTCCAGTGCGAGAGGCGGAGCTCGAGGTCCCCGTGTCCCTTCTTCCAGGGCGGGAGCCCGTAGTTGGCCTGACTTCGGCGCCAGCGCTGGAGCGCCCAGTGCGAGCCGTCCGGCGCGGTGCAGGCGGCGACGAGGTACGGGAGCTGCGGGCCGCGGTAGGGACCGCAGACGTTGCGGAACGTCTTCCAGACCGGCTTCCCGACGCTCCCCCACCCTCCCGAGTAGTCGAGCGTGAACGCGACCTGGGGTCGCGACGGGCTCGGCGGAAGGGCGTTCACCGCGCCCCAGGCGAGCACTCGGCGGAGCTGGCCGCGACTGTGGTAGGTGACGAGCGCCTTGCCGTCGCGCGAGACCGCGAGCCGCTCCGTCGAGGTGTTCCGCGCGATGAGCTGCGAGGCCTCCGCGGGGGCCGGTGCCGCCGCTGCGGCGAGCGCGGCCAGGGCAAGCAGAGTGACGACGGCGCGCGGGCGCAGGGAGCCAACGGTACCCGGCGAGAGGAGCCGCGGGACGACCGCCGAATCCCTCGGGACGCCGTGAACGCCCCTGATCCCGACGTCCAGCGCTTCCTCCTCGCGCTCGCCGCGCGTTGCTCGCCGCGCACGGTGGACGCCTACCGGCGCGACCTCGCGGCGTTCGCCGCCTTCCGCGACGGGGCGCCGACAGACGCCGACACGAGCGACATCGAGCGCTGGATCGCGTCGATGCGCGCCGACGGGCTCGCCGCCTCGACGATCGCCCGCAGGGTGTCCGCAGTCCGCGCGTACTTCCGCCACGAGCTCCTTATCGGCCGGAGAACCGAGAACCCTGCAGCCTCGATCCAGTTACCTCGGCGCGCGCGCCGGCTTCCACGCGCGCTCTCGCCGGCCGAGATCGAGCGCTTGATCGCGGCGGCGGACGGGACGACGCCGCGCGCTCGACGCGACCGCGCGCTCGTCGAGCTCCTGTACGGGGCGGGCCTCCGCGTCTCCGAGGCGATCGGTCTCGAGAAGGGCGCCGTCGACCTCGACGAGCGGATCGTTCGGGTCGTCGGCAAGGGCGGCAAGGAGCGCATCGTTCCGCTCGGGCGCCCGGCGGCCGAGGCCGTCCGTCGCTACCTCGCGATGGGACGCCCCCACCTCGATCGTCGCTACCGGCCTGAGCTCTTCTTGAACGCACGTGGAGGGCCGCTCACCCGCGCGGGCGCCTTCCTCGTCCTGCGCAAGCTCGCCGCGAAGGCGGGTCTCGAGCCGGAGCGCGTCCACCCCCATCTCCTCCGCCACTCCTTCGCGACCCACCTGCTCGAGGGTGGCGCCGACCTGCGCTCCGTGCAGGAGATGCTCGGCCACGCCGACCTCGGAACGACGGAGCGCTACACCCACGTGTCCGATCGCCGTCGGCGCGAGGCCTACTTCCAGGCGCACCCGCACGCCCGCCGGCGGACGCCGGAGGCGGAGCCCACCGGGTAGGCCGCCGCTACACGACCCACGCGCGCTCGGCGAGGGCGACGACCTCAGCGACCGCCTGCTCGTCCGCGTCGACGAGCGTCACGTGGCCCAGCTTGCGGCCGGGGCGCGGCTCCTTCCCGTACAGGTGGACGTGCGCTCCGGGAACGGCCAGGAGGCGCTCGAGCGGAGGGAGCGAGCCGACGAGGTTCACCATCGTCGCGCTCCCGAGCGGCCGCGTCTCCCCGAGCGGCAGACCGAGGATCGCGCGCAGGTGGCTCTCGAACTGGCTCGTCACGGCGCCGTCGATCGTCCAGTGCCCCGAGTTGTGCACGCGGGGCGCGAACTCGTTCGCGAGCAGCCTCCCCTCGACCTCGAAGAGCTCGACGGTGACCACGCCGACGTAGCCGAGCTCGTCGAGCAGGCGCGTCGCGATCTCCTCGGCCTCGCGCTGCGGCGCGTCGGGCGCGGGCGCACGCGAGACCGCGAGGATCCCACCGCGGTGCTCGTTCTCGGTCACGGGGTAGAAAGCCGTCTCGCCGTCCCGCGAGCGGACGGCGATCACCGAGAGCTCGCGGTCGAAGGGGACGAGCTCCTCGGCGAGCTCGTCCTCCCCGATCGAGCCGACCGCCTCCACGAGCCGCTGACCCTTGCCGTCGTAACCGAGCCGGCGCGACTTGACGAGCGCGGGTACGCCGACGTCCTCGAGCGAGCCGAAGCGCGCGGTGGGAATGCCGAGCGCTCGGAAGAGCTCCTTCTCGACGAGTCGGTCCTGACCGCGCTCGAGGGCGCGCACGTCGGGTAGCGCACCGACGCGGCGCGCGGCCTCCGGCGGGACGTTCTCGAACTCGTACGTGACCGCGTCGGCACCGGCAGCGAGCCGGTCGAGCAGCGCGGGATCGTCGTAGGGGCCGACGAGGAGCTCGCCGACGTGACCCGCGCACGCATCGGCAGCCGGATCGAGGAAGCGCATCCGGATCCCGAGCGGCGCCCCGGCGAGCGCGAGCATGCGGCCGAGCTGCCCCCCGCCGATGCAGCCGACGACGGTCGCGCGCCCGCTCACGCAGTGGGATCGGGCGAGGCGAGGACGGACTCGGTCTGACGCGCCCGGTAGGCCGCGAGCCGCTCTCGCACCCCGACGTCGCCCCGGGCGACGATCGCCGCAGCGAGGAGCGCCGCGTTGATCGCGCCCGCGCGCCCGATCGCGAGCGTCCCCACCGGGACGCCCGCCGGCATCTGCACGATGGAGAGGAGTGAGTCGAGCCCGTGCAGGGCGTGCGACTCGACGGGGACGCCGAGCACGGGGAGCGTCGTCTTGGCGGCGGTCATCCCCGGGAGGTGGGCCGCGCCCCCCGCTCCCGCGACGATGACCTGCAGCCCGCGCTCCTCGGCGCTCGCCGCGTACGCGAAGAGCTTGTCCGGCGTCCGGTGCGCGGAGACGACCTCCGCCTCGTAGGGGACGACGAGCTCGTCGAGGGTCTCCGCCGCATGACGCATCGTCTCCCAGTCCGACCGGGAGCCCATGACGATCCCGACAACAGGCGCTGCGCCCACCGCCATGAGCCTACTTCGTCCGCGACTTCCGCACGAGCGCGGTCGCGACCGTCCTCGCCGTCCGGCGGAGGTCCCCGTCGGCGTCCTCGTCCTCGGCGATCCCCTCGAGGAGCTGCACGGTGTCGCGCTGGTGCGGCCCGTTCCGCAGACAGACGATCGCGAGCCTGCGGACGGCGACGTTCGGATCGCGGGCGACGAGCTCGTGCAGGAGCGATCGGAACTGGTTCACGTCGCCCGGGTGGTCGCGCGACAGCGCCTCGAGCGCGATGAGGGCGGAGCCCCGCGCCGCGGGGCTCTCGTCCTCGAGCCCCCGCCGCAGGAGCTCGAGCTTCTGGCGGAAGCGGAACTGAGCGATGGCGCGGTAGGCCTGCGCCCGCACGCGGTAGTCGCCGTCGCGCGCCGCGGCCTCGATCTCCTCGTCCCACTGCGAGCGCAACGTCGCGAGCGCGCGCTGATCGCCGGCCTGCGCGAGCGCGTCCGCCTGCGCAGCCGCCTCGGCGAGCGTCATGCGAGCGAGGCGAGCGGACGCGGTCCGGGCCCGACGTAGCGGGCGGACGGCCGGATGAGACGCCCGACGCGTTTCTGCTCGAGGATGTGCGCCGACCAGCCCGCCACCCGCGCGCACGCGAACATCGCGGGCGTCAGAGCCGCCGGGATCTCGGCGACATCGAGGACGACGGCCGCCCAGTACTCGACGTTCGTCGCGAGGACGCGCTCCGGATGCCGCCGCGAGAGCTCGGAGAGCGCGGCGCGCTCGAGCGCCTTCGCGGTCTCGACGCGCGGCGAGCCGAGCTCTTCGGCGGTGCGACGGAGGAGCCGCGCCCGCGGATCCTCCGCGCGGTAGACACGGTGGCCGAAGCCCATGATCCGCTCCCCCTTGTCGAGCAGCTCGACGACGTAGCGCTCCGGATCGCCCATTGCCGCCACCTCGTCGATCATGGGGATGACGTGGGCGGGCGCTCCGCCGTGGAGGGGGCCCGAGAGCGTCCCGATCGCCGAGGACAGCGCCGCGCCGGCGTCCGCGCCAGTCGAGGCCGCGATCCGCGCGGTGAAGGTCGACGCGTTCAAGCCGTGCTCGGCCGTGCAGATCCAGTACGTGTCGATGGCGGTCACGTGGCGAGGATCGGCCACCCCCCGCCAGCGGAGCAGGAACTTCTCGGCGGCGCTCGCGCCTGCTGCGACGACCTCGTCCGGGACGGGCTCCTCCGCACCGTCCGCGACGCGAGCCGAGCGGGCGACGATTGCCATCACCTGCGCGGAGAGCCGCGCGAGGTCGTCGCGAGCCTCTTCATCGGAGATCTCTGTGAGCTTTCGCAACCCCCACACCCCAGACAGGCGCGCGATCTCGGCCTGCGCATCGGCGGGAGCAGCTCCGGTCAAGCCCGGTGGCTCGTACGGCTCGGGGTCGGGCATTCCCGGCTCGAGGCGCTCGTCCACGAGGAGGCCCCAGACCTGCTCGTAGCGGACGCGGCCGACGAGCTCTTCGATGTCGACGCCGCGGTAGCGGAGCGCGCCGCCCTCTCGGTCCGGCTCCGCGATCTCCGTCTCGACCGCGACGACGCCCTCGAGGCCGGGCTTGAAGTCCGAGGTGCTCACGGGCACGGACGCTACCTGACCCGACTCGCGCGCGGACACAGGTACGATCGCGCCGCCTACGGGCCATCGCGTGACCCCGACTCCCGGAGACGGGACGGCCCGAGAAAGCGAGGACCGACCATGCGCAAGAAAGTGACCGTCATCGGCGCCGGGAACGTCGGCGCGACCTGCGCGCAAGAGCTCGCGCGGCGCGACTACGCAGACGTCGTCCTGGTCGACATCATCCCGAACTTCCCGCAGGGCAAGGCGCTCGACATGAACCAGGCAGGCGCCGTGCTCGGGTACGAGCCAACGGTCGTCGGCGCGAACGACTACGACGCCACCGACGGCTCGGACGTGATCGTGATCACCGCCGGGAAGCCGCGTTCCCCCGGCATGAGCCGGGACGACCTCGTGACGACGAACGAGGCGATCGTCGCCTCCGTAACGAAGGAGGCCGTGCGCCGTTCGCGCGAGGCCGTGATCGTCGTCGTCTCCAACCCGCTCGATGCGATGTGCCACGTCGCCAAAGCCGTCTCGCGCTTCCCGCGGAACCGCGTCGTCGGGATGGCGGGGATCCTCGACACGGCCCGGTTCGCGGCCTTCATCTCGCAGGAGCTCGACGTCTCGGTGAAGGACGTGACCGCGATGGTGCTCGGGGGGCACGGAGACCAGATGGTGCCGGTGGTCTCCGCGACCACGGTCGGCGGGGTCCCACTCTCGGAGCTCCTCTCGCGCTCGCGCATCGCCAAGCTCGTCGAGCGGACGAAGTTCGGAGGCGGCGAGATCGTGAACCTCCTCGGGACCTCGGCCTGGTACGCGCCCGGCGCAGCCGCGGCCCAGATGGTGGACGCGATCTGCCTGGACGAGAAGCGCGTGCTTCCGTGCACGGCCTACCTCGAGGGCGAATACGGCATCACAGGCCTCTACATGGGCGTCCCCGTGAAGCTCGGCGCAGGCGGCGTCGAGGAGGTCGTGCGACTCAAACTCACGCCCGAGGAGAAGAAGATGCTCCGCGCCTCGGCGGCCGCAGTCCGCGAGGTCGTCTCCATCCTGAAGAGGTCGTAGGGGGCGACTCTCGCGCCGAGGCCGCACGCTGCCATGCACATCGACCTGCGCGACCGAACGGCGATCGTCTGCGGCGCCTCCTCGGGCATCGGGCTCGGCGTCGCCGAGTCGCTCGTCGAGGCGGGGGCGAACGTCGTCCTCTTCGCGCGGCGACGGGAGCTGCTCGAGCGCGAGGCCGTGCGTCTGGGCGGGATCGCGGTCGCCGGAGACGTCCGTAACCCCGCCGACGTCGAACGGCTCGTCGCGACGGCGGTCGAGGCGCACGGTGGGATCGACGTGCTCGTCAACAACTCCGGGGGCCCGCCCCGCATGCGCGCCAGCGAGCTCACGCCGGAGCGGGTCGAGGACGCCGTCGCGCTCCTGCTCCTGTCGGTGGTCCGGCTGACCGGGCTCTGCCTCCCGTATCTCGAGCGCTGCGGACGCGGGCGCATCGTCAACATCACCTCGACGACCGTGCGCGAGCCGATCGACGACCTCGCGCTCTCGAACGCAGTCCGTCCCGGAGTGATCGGCTGGGCGAAGTCGCTCGCGCGCGAGCTCGGACCGAAGGGCATCACCGTCAACTCCATCGCCCCGGGACGGATCGACACCGACCGGATCCGCGAGGTCTGGCCGGACGGGCCCTCTCCGGAGGATCTCCTTGCCGTCCCGCTGCGCCGGCTCGGCACCCCGCGTGAGGTCGGTGACGTCGTCGCGTTCCTCGCGTCCGATCGCGCCTCGTACATCACGGGCGCCGTCATTCCCGTCGACGGCGGGATCCTCCGCAGCCTCTGAGCCCGTGACGCTCCGGCGCGCGAGCATCGCGGCGATGGCCCTCGGAGCCGTCGGGCTGGCGCTCGGGCTCGTGCTCTGGGCCATCCCCGCGAGCGAGTTCGTGTTCGTGCCGAACACGGCAAAGCCGCTCGCCGGACACGTCACGGTCGAGGGTGCCCGGCCGACCGACGACGGCAGCGTCTACTACGTCGACGTGTCAGTCCGTCGCCTCACCACGCTCGAGCGGGTTCTCCCCTTCACGAGACCGGAGAGCTCGACCGTCGTGCCCGAGGAGGCGCTCCTGCCCGAGGGCACCTCCGAGGCCGAGAGGGACGCGCAGGTGCGGAAGGAGATGGAGCGCTCCGAGGAGGTCGCCGCGCTCGTCGCCTTGCGCGCCCTCGGGTACGACGTGCGGGCGCGCCCACTCGGCGTCCTCGTGACCGGCGTCCTCGCCGGTACGCCCGCGGAGGCAGAGCTCGCAACGGGAGACGTCGTCGTCGCAGTCGACGGCGAGACGGTGCTGACGCCGACGGAGCTCCAGGACGCCATCTCGCGGCGTGAGCCCGGCGACCCCGTTCGGCTGACCGTCCGCCACGCAGGCGCGACGCACGACGTCACGCTGACGACGATCGAGAGCCCGCGCGATCCGGAGCGCCCCTTCATCGGGATCACGATCGACCAGGCGGCCGACATCGAGCTCCCGATCGACGTCGACATCGACCTCGGCCGCGTCGGAGGCCCGTCCGCGGGGCTCCCGTTCGCGCTCGAGATCACCCGGCTGCTCGGGAAGGAGGTCACCGGCGGCTGCCGGATCGCAGCCACCGGGGAGCTCGCGCTCGACGGGAGCGTCATCCGCGTCGGGGGTGTCGAGCAGAAGACCGTCGGAGCGCGCCGAGCGGATGTGGATGCCTTCCTCGTCCCGGCCGGCGAGAACGCCGAGGAGGCGCGGCGCTACGCAGAGGGGCTCCGGGTGATCCCTGTGGAGAGTTTTCAACAGGCGTTGCGCGCTCTGAGAACAGCCGGCTTGAAGTGCTGATTTTCCAGGGCTTTTCTCGGATCTGAGAACACGCGCAAAATGCGAGAGTTTCCTCCCGCGGAGGGCTTGTCTCGCCCGAGTCGCATGGCCAGAATGCGGGCTGCCGTGCGAGCCGCAACGCCGTCGAGAGAGCGCCGCCAGGTCACCTGCGAGGACTGCTACTTCCGTCGAGAAGGCCTCTGCGCCATCCCCGGGAACACGGTCTGCCCGACGTTCCGAGCGGCCAACGGTAGGGGACTCGTCCCACCCGCTCACCCTCGCCTCGTCGCTCGCACACTGCCGGTCACCCTGGCGGCCGAGCAGGTGGCGTAGGATCCGGCTCGTGACCGAGAGCGGCTCCTCGACGCCGGCCGGGCGGAGCTCGACCGCAACCCCGGAGAAGGGGACACCGTGGGCGCTGATCGCGTTCGGCGTCCTCGCCGCCTACGCGCTCTTGATCGTCCTCCTCAACCGCGAGGAGGTGCGCGTCAGCTTCGTCTTCTTCTCGGCCCGGATCTCGAAGATCGTGCTCATCCTCCTGTGTCTCGGGATCGGATTCGCGGCCGGCCTGATCTTCGACCGCTGGCGGCGGCACCGGGAGGCGGCGTAGCTAGAGGAGCTCCGCGAGCCGCGCGATCCCGTCGGCGATTCGCTCGGGCGGCTCGAAGCTGAACGCGAGTCTCGCGGCGGAGGTGCCCGCCGACGAGCCGGGCGGGAAGAAGTCGCTGCCGCGCACGATCGCGACGCCCGCCTCGGCGGCGCGGGCCGCGAGGCTCGCTGCATCGCCGCCTGGGCCGAGATCGAGCCAGAGGAAGTAGCCCCCCTGCGGGCGGCTCCACGACGCCGTCGCCGGGAACGACCGCTCGAGCGCTCCGAGCATCGCGTCTCGCCGGGCGCGGAGCCCGTCGCGGACGCGCTCGAGGTTCGGCTGGAAGCGACCGCGCTCGATGAACTCGGCGATCGTCGCCTGCGCGAGGAACGGCGGCGAGATGTACGTCGACACCGCGCGCTCCTCGAACGGCTCCGCCTCGTCCTCGGGGAGGACGAAGTACCCGGTGCGCAGCCCGGGGGCGACCGTCTTCGAGAACGACGACGTGTACGTCACGAGCCGACCCCCTTCGAGCTCGTGGAGGCTCGGCTGCGGCTCGCCTTCGTAGCGGACGAGGCCGTACGGGTCGTCCTCGAGGACGGGGAGCCCGTGCGCGGTCACGATCTCGACGATCCGCCGCCGCCGCTCCGCAGAGAGCGTTCTCCCACTCGGGTTCTGGAAGGTCGGAATCGTATACAGGAACGATGCCGGCGCCGCGTTGCGCTCGAGCTCGCGCGCGAGCCCATCCGGATCGAGACCCTCGTCGTCCATCGGCAGCGGGACCACCTCCGCCCCTTCGCGCGCGAGCACCTTCAGCGGGCGGTCGTACGTCGGCCCCTCGACGAGGACGCGGCCGGGACGGCGTCGCAGCAGCTCCCCGGCGTAGAGGACGAAGCCGAGCAGCCCGCCGACCGTCAACACCACGCGACGTGACTCGACGCCGTGGCGCTCGGCGACCCACTCGCGGAGCGGCCCGTAGCCGCCGCCCGGGCCGTACGAGAAGACGCTCGCGCCCTCGCGGAGCGCGACGGCGTGCGCGCAGTCCGCGAGCTCGGAAGCGGGGATCAGCTCCGGGGCGGGCGCGCCACGGGCGAAGGAGACGGGCTGGTCCGGCACGAGTGGAGCGTATCGGTCGCCCGCGGGGTGTCGATCGGGTACCGCCACCGTGCTCGAGGGACGCGGTCGGACTGCGAGAGGGCTGCGAGATGCTCCGTCCACCGGCCTTGCTCGCCGAAGCCACCCAGCGCGACCGCCTCCCGTCCCCGACGAGCGCCGAACTCGATTCCCACTGCGGCGCCGCGGCCGGACTCCCAGCGCCCCCAACGCCCCCCAGGGGATCCCCAGGATCCCTGCGGTCAGCGTAGCGGGGAATCGCTCACGGGAGGCATGCGGCTTCGTGTCGACTTCGCGTTCTCCGCGCGCTTATCCGCTTCTCAAAGGCCTCTCGGTCTTGCTCACACGCGGCTTCGTGTCGACTTCGCCTTCTCCGCGCGATCGACGTCGCGCTCTCTGCGACGTCCACGGATCCTCGCCCGATCCCTGAACGCCCCGAGGCGCTCGACTACGCGAAGAACGTGTCCGCGTCCGCGTACGGCGGAGCACAGCAACAGAGCAGCCGAGCCCCCTCCGGCCCGGCAGCCAGCCGATGCCACGCGCCCGGAGGGATCAGGACCGCGTCGCCGGCGCCGACCTCGCGCTCCTCGCCGTCGATCTCCATCCTCCCGCCGCCCTCGAGGAGGAGGTAGACCTCCTCGCTTTGCGCGTGGTAGTGGCGTCGCGTCGCTTGGCCCGGAGCGAGCGTCGCCTCCGCGAGCGACTGGCGCTCGCTGTGCAGGTACTCGCGGATGGTGGAGCCGTCGAGCGTCGTGAACGGACGGGCGTCGCGGTCGCGGTTCCGGACGTGCACCGCAGCGTCAGCCCCGCGCGAGCTCGGCGACGAGCTCGGCGGTCTCGGTCGGCGTCGTGCCGACGCGGATGCCGCGCGCCTCGAGCGCCTCCTTCTTCGCTTGTGCCGTCCCCGACGAGCCAGAGATGATCGCGCCGGCGTGCCCCATCGTCTTGCCGGGAGGCGCCGTGAAGCCCGCGATGTAGGCGACGACGGGTTTCGACATCTCCGCCTCGATGAACGCCGCGGCCTTCTCCTCCTCGTCGCCGCCGATCTCCCCCACCATCACGACCTGCTCCGTCTGCTCGTCGGCCTCGAAGCGAGCGAGGATGTCGATGAACGACGAGCCGACGATCGGGTCACCGCCGATCCCGACGATGGTCGAGTTGCCGAGGCCGAGCTGGGTGAGCTCGTGACCGATCTGGTAGGTGAGCGTCCCCGAGCGCGAGACGAGCCCGACCGACCCCTCGCGGAAGATCTCGGCTGGGATGATCCCCACGTTGGCCTTGCCGGGCGAGAGGACCCCGGGGCAGTTCGGGCCGATCAGGGTGACCCCCCGAGCGCGGACGTGCGCGTAGAGGTCGAGCATCTCGTGTGCCGGGACGCCCTCGGTGATGCAGACCACGGTACGGATCCCGGCGGCGATCGCCTCGTACATCGCGTCCGCCGCGAAGGGCGCCGGCACGAAGACCATCGCGGTGTTGGCGTCGGTCGCGGCCACGGCCGCCGCGACGGTGTCGAAGATCGGCACCCCCTCGACGTCCTGCCCACCCTTTCCGGGCGTGACGCCCGCGACGAGCCGGGTCCCGTAGGCCCGGTTGCGGAGACCGTGGAACCGTCCTTCCGACCCCGTGAGCCCCTGGACGAGGAGGCGTGTCTCGGCTCCGACGAGGATGGCCACTACGACGCCGCTCCCGCGAGCTCGACGGCCCGGCGTGCGCCGTCGAGCATGGTCGCCTCCGCGTAGACGTTCGGTCGCGCCGCCTCCTCCAGGATCCTGCGGCCCTCCGCCGCATTCGTGCCGTCGAGCCGAACGACGATCGGCAGCTCGAGCTCGAGTTGCTCGAGCGCCTGCAGGATCCCGCGCGCCACCTCGTCGCAGCGCGTGATCCCGCCGAAGATGTTGAAGAAGATGGCCCGCACCTGCGGGTCGCTCGTGATCACCTCGAGCGCGTCCACGACACCCTGTGCGTCGCCACCGCCGCCGAGGTCGCAGAAGTTCGCCGGCCGACCACCGACGAAGGTCACGACGTCGACCGTCGCCATCGTCAGCCCGGCCCCGTTCCCGAGGACGCCCACCTCACCGTCGAGCTTCACGTACGTGACGCCCTTCTCGCGCGCAAGCGCTTCGAGGGGGTCGGCGGCCGCGAGATCGCGCATCTCGGCGATCTCCGGCTGGCGGAAGAGCGCGTTGTCGTCGACCGTGACCTTCGCGTCGAGCGCGCGCACGTCGCCGTCCGTCGTCACGACGAGCGGGTTGATCTCGCAGAGCATCGCCTCGCAACGCTCGAACGTCTCGTAGAGCCGCCCGACGATCTCCTCGATCTGCCTCCGCTCGGCGGCGTCCGAGACGCCGGCTCCGTAGACGAGGTGCCGGCCCTGCCAGGGCCGGTAGCCCTCGAGCGGGTCGACGTGCAGCCGGACGAGGGCGTCCGGCTTGGTCGCGGCCACCTCTTCGATGTCGACGCCGCCCTCGGTCGTGAACATGAAGAGCGGCTTCTTCGCGCTGCGATCGAAGGTGATCGAGAGGTAGTACTCGCGGGCGATCTCCGAGGCCCGCTCGACCCACACCCGGTGCACCGTGTGCCCGCGAATGTCCATCCCCAGGATCTCGCGCGCGCGCTCCTCGGCCTCGGCCGGCGTCGCGGCGAGCTTGATCCCGCCCGCCTTCCCGCGCCCCCCCACGAGCACCTGCGCCTTCACGACCACCGGACAACCCAGCGCCGTGGCCGCCTCACGCGCCTCGAGCGGGCTCGTGGCGAGCCGTCCCTCCGACACCGGGATGCCGAAGGAGCGGAACAGCTCCTTCCCCTGGAACTCGTACAGATCCAAAGCGCGGGCGAGTCTACCGGCCGCAGGTCGGCTCCGAGCAGCTTCTCGTGTGCGAGCATGGCGCGGCGTGAGTCGGACCGCGATGTTCGTTCTGATCGCCCTCGGAGCGGCGCTCGCGGGCTTCGCCTTCTCGTCGACGGCGGATCGGCTCCGCGACCGCGGGTCCGAGCAGGCGCCCGTCGTCGGCGCGCCCGCCCCGCCGCAGCGTGGGGAGCTCGACTGGCGCGAGAGCTACGGTCCCAGCGGGCAGCAGCTCGTCTTCCGCGTCGAGTGGCTCGAGGTCACGCGAGATGGCTGGGCTGCCCGGATCGGCCTCGAGAACCGCACCTCGGTCGCCTACTCCGTCGGCGACCCTCGCGCGACGCTCGACCGGGCATTCGGTCTCATGCTCTTCTCGAGCGGTGAGCTCGCGGAGCTCGAGCGACGCAACGCCGAGGGCAACCTGCCCAGGGTGCGAGCGGCGCAGGACTACGAGCCGGAGCTCCCCGCCGTCCTCGAGCCGGGCGCGGCGTGGGAGGGCACGATCTCGGCGCCCGGCGCGCTCGCGGCCGGGGCCTGGGCCCGCGTGGTCTTCGGAGCGCTCACGGCGGTCGGCAAGGTCCCGGAAGGCCTGGAGGAACAGGTCGTCTGGATCACCGACTCCGCCTACCGGCTCCGCTCGTGACGGCTAGGGGAGCACGCGCGCGCTGAAGCGCGGCTGCGGCTCGGGCGTCGCGCCGCAGCTCGCGGGAACCGCGGGGCCCGTCGTCGTCTCGACGACGGCGACGTGCTCGCGGCCGCTCGGCTCCCGGAAGCAGACGGTGCCCGCCTCGACGTCCCGGCGAAGGAGTTGGAGGGCGTCGAGCCGCGTCGCTCCCGTCGCCGCGCGGATCGCCAGCTCGGCGGCCTGGACGGGCGGCGGGTAGCACGTGCGGCCGCGGTAGCGATCGAGGTCGATCTCGCCCTCGATCGCGCGGGCGACGACCTCGCGCGCGAGGATCGGATCGAGACGGCCGAGCTGAATGCCGGCTGGGAGCACGAGGACGTTGGCGGCGAAGCGGTGGCCACCCTGGTGCGAGGAGAGCCAGAGCTCGTCCTCCCTGAGCATGGGCTCGAGCGTACGGAAGGTCGCCGCTCCCGCAGCGGCGCAGCAGCGGTCGCGACTCCCATGCGCGCAGACGAGGACGAGGCTCGAGCCGAGCGGCTCGCCCGCCGCCTCGAGGTCGAGACCTTCGAGCTCGTCGTGCCCGGAGAGCTCGAGTCGGCGCACCGCTCTTCGCTCCTCGCCCGCCGCGACGAGAAACGCGAGGAGAGCCCCTGTCGATCGCCCGGGGCGACGCACGTAGAGGACGCGGCGACTGTCCTGCGCGCCGCCCTCGCGCCAGGCGAGCACCGCCGCCCGTGCGCGCGGATCGAGTCCCTCGCCGCTCGCGACGTCTCGCTTCCAGGCGCCACGCACCTCGAGCAGGAGCCACTCGGTCGCGTGCGGAGCGGTCGCGTGCAGCGGCTCGCCGGCGGCCCGGGAGAGCGCGGAGCACCCCGGTGGCCGCCGACGACCAGGCTCAGCCGTCGCCTGCTCCATCGGGGACGAGCCGGCAGAGGCGCTGACCGCTCGCGACTTGATCGCCGGGGGCGATGCTCAGCCCGTCGACAACGCCGTCGCGGTGCGCGACGATCTCGTTCTCCATCTTCATCGCCTCGACGACGCAGAGCAGCGAGCCGGCCTCGACCCGATCGCCGTTCGACACCGTCACGGCAAGCACCGTGCCCTGCATGGGGCTCGCGACGACGCTCGTCGCCTCGCCCGCGATCCCTCTGCTGCGCTCTCGATGCCGGCGCGCCAGCTCGATCCAGGGAGGCTCCTCGAGGTGCAGGCGGAGCTCGTGGCGCCGCCCGTCGAGCTCGAGCGAGAGCACTCGGTCTCGCCGCCGGGCCGGACGTCCGTCCGACGCCGCCGCTACAGTTGTTGCCAAATGCGCCAACGAACTCTGCGACAGCTCGTGCGCGCGCTGCGCCAGCTCTTCCGACTCGACCACGCCTCGACACGTCTCTCCGGCGATGAAGCAGGGCGAGGTGAGGAGGGCGCGGTGGAAGCCGATGAGGGTCGTGGGACCTTCGATGACGAGCTCGTCGAGCGCCCGCAGCATCCTCCGGCGCGCGCTCTCGCGATCGGCGTCGTGCACGATCAGCTTCGCGACGAGCGGGTCGTAGAGCCCCGAGACCTCGTCGCCCGCGCGGACACCGGAGTCGACCCGCACCCCGATGCCTCCGGGCTCGCGGTAGGCGGTGATCCGGCCAGGGGTCGGCAGAAAGCCCCGAGTCACGTCCTCGGCGTTGATTCGACACTCGAACGCATGGCCACGCAGCACGACGTCCTCCTGCCGCAGGGAGAGGGCTTCGCCTGCCGCGATCCGCACCTGCTCGCGCACGATGTCGATACCGGTGACCATCTCGGTCACGGTGTGCTCGACCTGCACGCGCGTGTTCATCTCGAGGAAGTAGTAGGAGCCGTCGGGAGCGAGGAGGCCCTCGATCGTTCCCGCGGAGCGGTAGCCGGTCGCGCGCGCAGCCTCGACCGCGATCCGCCCGATGCGCTCCCGGAGCTCGGGGTCGACGGCCGGCGAGGGCGTCTCCTCGACGAGCTTCTGGTGCCGCCGCTGGATCGTGCAGTCGCGCTCGCCGAGGTGGATGACGTTCCCGTGGTCGTCCGCGAGGACCTGCACCTCGACGTGGCGCGGGTCGTCGAGGTAGCGCTCGACGTAGACGGAGGGGTCGGCGAAGTACGCCTCGCCCTCGCGACTCGCCGTCTCGAAGGCACGCTCCACCTCCTCGCGCCCGTACGCCACCCGGAAGCCCTTCCCACCGCCGCCGGCCGAGGCCTTGATCGCGATCGGGTATCCGATCTCCTCCGCGACCGCGACGACCTCCGCGGCGCTCGTCACGGGCTCGGTCGTCCCCGGGATAATCGGCACGCCGGACGCCTGCATGCGGCGTCTCGCCGCGACCTTCGAGCCCATCGCCTCGATCGCCTCGGGAGGCGGTCCGATCCAGGTCAGCCCTGCCTCCCCGACCGCGCGCGCGAAGTCCGCGTTCTCGGCGAGGAACCCGTACCCCGGATGGATCGCCTCCGCTCCGGCCCGGAGCGCGCACTCGATGATCCGGTCGCCGCGCAGGTAGCTCTCGGCCGCGGGCCCGGGGCCCACGAGGTACGCCTCGTCTGCCATCGCGACATGCAGCGCGTCGCGGTCGGGCTCCGAGTAGACGGCGACGGTGCCGATCTCGAGCTCGCGGAGCGTGCGGAAGACGCGCACGGCGATCTCCCCTCGGTTCGCGACGAGGACCTTCGAGAAGTACGGCATCGGCCGCGTATTCTCTCCTACGGTGAGCCTCCCGGATCAGCTCACGGTCGTGCGCATCGTCGCCGTTCCGGTGGTCGTCCTCTTGTTCGCCTGGGACTTCCCCGACCACGCATACTGGGCGACCGCCGTCTTCGTGCTCGCGATGGCGACCGATCAGGTCGACGGGTGGCTCGCGCGCCGCCGCGGCGTCTCGACAGCGCTCGGGAAGCTCCTCGACCCGGTCGCCGACAAGGTGCTCGTCCTCGCGGCACTCGTGATGCTCGTCGGCGAGGGGGTAGCGCCTGCGTGGATGGTCGCGCTCATCGTCGTGCGCGAGATCCTCGTCTCCGGCCTGCGCCTGGCGGCGGTGGAACGGGGCGTCGTCCTCGGGGCCCGTGACCTCGGGCGCCTCAAGACGTGGGTCCAGGCGCTTGCCGCCGCCATCGCCGGATTCGCGGCCGCGGGCACGTGGAGCTCGGATGTCGCCTGGTGGGCACTCCTCACCGCGGTCGTGGCGACGTGGGTCTCGGGGCTCGACTACGCCCGAGTCGCACCGGGCGTGCTCCGCGGCGAGCGCGCGTAGACCTCGAGCGGCTCGGTCGCCTCGATCCGGCCGGCGCTCGTCCACGCGCTGCGGTACGCAGCGGGAGACCCGTCGAGATCGAAGCCTGCCCGCTCGAGGGCGAACCGGAGCGCGTCGAGGACACCTTCTCCGGCGTCGGGGCTCAGCTCGAGCCTCGTCTGCGCTTGCGGGCTCTTCGGTCGCCGGGTCACTCGGAGCAGCCTACTCGGCGTGGGCTCGCCGTTCGACCACGGAAGTGGCCCTCCCTGCATCCGCGAGCGCGCGCTCGAGCTCGCGGATCCGTGCGTGCGCCGCTGCGAGCTCGCGCTCCGCCCCGCTGCTCCTCGCAAGCGCCTCCCCGACGCCGCCGCGCTCGACGACCTCCTCCACCCTGCCGGCGCGGAGGCGGACGAGCGCGTCTGCGAGCACAGCGGCCTCGTCGCGGTCGTGCGTGACGAAGAGCGCCGGGACGCGGTGACTCTCGACGACCTCGCGCACGAGACGACGCAGACGCTCACGCACGGGATCGTCCAAGGCGCTCAGGGGCTCGTCGAGGAGGAGGAGGTCGGGCGAGCCGGCGAGCGCGCGCGCGAGCGCGACCCGCTGTCGCTGCCCCCCCGAGAGCGTCGACGGCCGCGCCGGAGCGAGCTCGACCGCCCCGACCTCCTCGAGGAGCGCGTGGGCGCGAGCGCGCCGCGAACGCCGAGAGCGCTCGTCTCGGACGGCCAAGGCGACGTTGTCGAGCACCGAACGGTGCGGGAGGAGGAGCGCATCCTGGAAGACGAATCCGACCCGTCGCTGCCTCGTCGGCAGGTCGACGCCTCGCTCGGAGTCGAAGAGCGTCCGCCCCGAGAGCTCGACGCGTCCCGCATCGGCGCGGCGCAGGCCGGCGACGAGCGCGAGCGTCAGCGACTTCCCGGCTCCCGACGGTCCGAAGAGGACGGTCAGCCCCACCGGTACCTCGAAGCGGACGTCGAGCTCGAAGCGCTCGAGCCGGTGGCGCAACGAGACGGCGAGCGCGCTCACGCCGGACGCCTCTCGAGGAGCGTGACGGCCGCGAGGACGGACACCGCGACGAGCGAGAGCACGACGGACAGGTACAGCGCGCGCGCGTCGTTCCCGGCTTGCACCGCGTCGTAGATCGCGATCGGCATCGTGCGCGTGCGGCCGGGGATGTTTCCCGCGACCATCAGTGTCGCGCCGAAGTCGCCGAGCGCACGCGCGAAGGCGAGCGCGAGCCCGGCGAGGATTCCACGCCGCGCCAGCGGCAGCGTGACCTGGAGCGCGATCCGCCACTCCGGGAGCCCCATCGTGCGCGCAGCCTGCTCGTAGCGGACGTCGACCTCGGAGATCGCGGCCCGAGCCGTACGCAGGCAGTAGGGCAGCGAGGCGATCGACGCGGCTACGACGGCCCCTTGCCAGGTGAAGACGAGCGGCTGGCCGAAGACACTCTCCCAGACCCGTCCGATTGGGCTCGTGCGGCCGAGCGCGACGAGGAGGTAGTAGCCGAGCACGGTCGGCGGGAGGACGATCGGAAGCGTCGCTACCACCTCCAACACCCGCCGTCCCGGCAACGAGGTGCGAGCGATGACCCACGCGCCGCCGACCCCGACGATCCCGGTCAGAGCCGTCGCCAAGAGCGAGACACGCAGCGAGAGCAGGAGCGGATCCGACCAGTCCACCACGGCGCTACGTGCCGAGCCGCTCCCCCGGGAAGAGGAAGCCGTAGCGCCGCATCACTCTGCGCCCGGCGTCGCTCATGACGAAGCGCGCGAATCGCTGGGCGAGGGTGCCTCGCGGGCCGGTCGAAGTCACCACGAGCGCCTGCTCGAGCGGCGCGTATCGCCGCGGTGGGATCTCCGTGTAGCGCCCAGCCGCGACGACGGCGAGCGAGAGGGCCACGATCCCGACGTCCGCGTTTCCCGACGTCACGAGGCGGAGCGTGTCCGCGATGTTCTCCCCGTACACGAGCTTGCGCCGCACGGCGGAGTAGACGCGCGCGCGCCTCAGCGCCTGCTGCGCAGCGAGCCCGTACGGCGCGTGCTCCGGGTTGGCAATCGCGATGTACCGGATCCGCGGGTCGCGGAGCGCGGCGAGCGATCGGTAGCGGACCTTCGGCGACCAGATGACGATCCGACCGTACGCGTACGTCTGCTTCGTCGCCGCGTCTCCGCGGCCGAAGGCGATCACGTCGTCGACGTAGCGGACGTTCGCCGAGGCGAAGAGGTCGTACGGCGCGCCGTTCACGATCTGCTGCGCGAGCTGCCCGGACGACCCGAACGTGAACCGGACGTCAACGCCCGTCGCCTCCGTGAACGCCCTGCCGAGCTCGCCGAACGCGAATTGGAGATCGGACGCGGCGGCGACGAGGATCTCCTCGTCGCTCGTCGCGCTCGGCGCCGACTCCGTCCCGGCGACCGTGAAGGCGCCGATGAGCGCCGCTCCCCCGAGCGCGGCGGTGAGCACGGCGACGAGCGCGCGCGCTCGCAACTCCGGCCTCATGTCGCCGGCTCCGCTCGACGAGACGAAAGCTCGGAGCCGCAGCCGCCGAGGTCGTAGGCGCCGATCGCCTCGATCCGGCGCCTGAACGCGGTCGAGGCGAGCAGCTCGACGAGAGCGAGGGCGCCCGGATGCTCGCGCCACACGCCAGCGATCCAGAGCTCCACGACGTGCGACTCGAGCGACAGGAAGCGGAGCCCGAACCGCTCTGCGGCCGGTTCGTAGGTCACGGCGGGCATCCCGGTGTACACGCCGATGCGCGCGGCGTCGAGGTGCCCCGCGGCAACCGCTCCGCGGCGCGCCGGCCTGACCGCGACCGCCGCCACGGCCCGCTCGAGCGCGCGCTGGCTCGCCGCTCCCTCCTCGCGGGACACGACCGGTTGCGCAGCGAGCTCCTCGATCGCCGCCCGGCGCTCGGACCGGTAGGCGAGCCCGACCCGCCAGCGCGCGACGTGCCAGCGGTCGACCCCCTCGACCTCGAGGGTCGCGACGTCGTCGGGCCGGCCGTGGACGACGGCGGCATGACAGCGCCCAGAGACGAGGCCGTCGAGCGCTGCCGCCGTCGAGCACGGGACGACGACGAGACGAGCCGGACCGCGCGAACCGAGCATGCCTTCGGCGATCCCGAGCGCGGGCTCGCAGCCCGCGACGACGAAGCCGTCGGCGACCGCGCCGGGCAGGAGGCTCGCGCCCGCGTCGTCTCCGACGACGTCGGGCACGGGCCAGAGCAGGGCCGACCGGGCGGCGAGCGGCGCGGCGACGGCCACGTCGCCGACGCGCCCGACACGCCCGAGCGCCCCGGGGCGGAGCGGCTTCCCGTCGATCCCGACGACGTCCGTGCGACGACCTGACGCCGAGAAGAGCGCTTCGACCGTCGTCCCGAGCGCCTCCGCGATCCGCAGCGCGGCGCCCACGCTCGGGACGTGTCGTCCCGACTCGATCGCGGAGACGAGCGCACGGGAGACGCCCGCGCGCACCGCGAGCTCGGCCTGCGAGAGCCCGACACGGCGACGCGCCTCACGGAGAGCGCCGGACATGAGATTGAATCCTAGAGAACAGACAGTATCCTGTCACGAGTAGGCTCCGGCCGATGCGCGAGCGGAGGCGAGAGCGGTGGCTGACACGCGGCGTCGGCAGCGTGGGCGCCGCGAGCGCCCTCTCCGACCTCGGACACGAGGTGCCGACGTCGCTCCTCCCCGCCTTCCTCACGAGCACGCTCGGCGCCCCGGCGGCGGCCCTCGGCGTCATCGAGGGGATCGCGGACGGGCTCGCGGGCGCGGCGAAGCTCGTCGGCGGCGCGCCAGCCGACGACCCCGAGCGCCGCCGCCGAACCGTCGTCGGCGGGTACGCGACAACCGCGGTGCTCAGCTCCGCGATCGGCCTCGCGACGAGCGCCTGGCAGGTCGGCGTGCTCCGCACGGGCGCATGGGTCGCCCGTGGGCTCCGCACTCCGTCTCGGAACGCGCTCCTCGCCGACCTCGTCCACCCCTCGGCATACGGACGCGCGTACGGGTTTGAGCGGACGATGGACAACCTGGGCGCGATCGGCGGACCGCTGCTCGCGCTGGGGCTCGTGGCGGCGGTCGGCGTCCGGAGCGCGATCCTGCTCTCGATCGTCCCGGGGCTCCTCGCCGTCGGCGCGATCCTGCTCGCCGTCCGCGAAGCGCCTCGAGGAGGGCGCCGTGCGCACGAGCCCTTCCGCGTCCGCGTGCGACCGGTGCTCCGCGGTCGGCTCGGGCAACTCTTCGTCGCCGTCGGCGCCTTCGAGGTCGGAAACGTCGCCGCGACGCTCCTCGTGCTGCGCGCGACAGAGCTGCTCACGCCCGGACGTGGCGAGGACAGCGCGGTGCAGATCGCGATCGCGCTCTACGTGGCGTACAACGTTGCCGCCACGCTCGCCTCGCTTCCGGGTGGGCACTGGCTCGACCGCACCGGGCCCCTGCGCGTGCTCGGCGCCGGAGTCGCCGCGTTCGCGCTCGCGTACGCCGGCTTCGCGGTGGCGGGGGCGGACGTCGTCCTCCTCGGCGTGCTCTTCGTGCTGGCCGGCGTCGGCATCGGCCTCGTCGAGACGAGCGAGAGCGCGGCCGTCGCCTCGCTCGCGCCCGTCGAGCTCCGCGGCTCGGCGTTCGGGCTCCTCGGGGCGGCGCAGAGCTTCGGCAACCTCGCGGCCAGCGCTCTCGCGGGAGCCCTCTGGACGCTCGTCTCGCCCGAGGCGGCCTTCGCCTACCTCACGCTGTGGATGCTCGTCGCGCTCGCCGGGCTCGCACTGGCGAGGCGCTGACGATAGGGCGAGGAGCGTTCCCGCGCCCGCGGTACGATCGCGCACGATGCGCTCCCGGCTTCGGCTCCTCGCGCTTGCGGTGCCCATCGCGGCGCTCGGCGTGCTCGCCGCGCACGGAATCGCGTACCGGATCGCCGAGCCGAGCACGGGCGAGCGAGCCGCGCTCCTCGCTCAGAGTGGGCACGGCTATCTCGCTGCCATCTGGCTCGCGCTCCTCGTCGTGCTCGCGGTCGGGCTGGCGATCGAGCTCGTCCTCGCCTTCGTCCACGGCCCCTGCACGACGCACGTGCCGTGCTGGCCCTTCGTCCTCCTCGCTCCCGGCGGGTACCTCCTCCAGGAGCACAGCGAGCGGCTCCTCGCCGGCGCAGGAGCCGGCTCGACTCTCGCCGAGCGGGCGGTGCTCGTCGGCCTCGCGCTCCAGCTTCCCTTCGCCCTCGCCACCTGGCTCCTCGCCCGCCTCGTCCTGGGCGCCTCGAGCGCGCTCGCGGCGGCACGGATCGGAACGCCGCGTCCGGCGCCTCGAAGCGAAGGCTCGCTTCCGTGCCCGGCGTCTCGCGACCGCGCCGGGCTTCGTGACAGCCTGCTCGCAGGCGGAGCGGCGCCCCGCGCCCCGCCTCACGCCGTGTCCATCGCGTGAGCACGGGCGCGCGGCGAGGCGCGCCCATGGACAAGGAGGAGTCTTCCGATGACACGAACGATGCTCGGGCGAGCTGCCGCCATGCTCTCGATCGCGGGGATCGCGCTCGCCGTCGCCGTGCCCTCGTCGGCGCACGGAGACAAGACGGTTCCCGCGCCTGCGGGGATGTCGATCGCGGTCGAAGCATTCCCGACCGCGAAGGGGATGGTCATCCACGCGAAGACGAAGGGCTTCCGCTTCACGCCGCGGGCAATCGACGGGCGCCACGTGCCCGGCGAGGGCCATATCCACGTCTACGTGGACGGGAAGAAGCTCACCGTGATGCTCGGACCGTGGCTCTTCGTCGGCGGCCTCGAGCACGGCCGACACACCGTGCGCCTGACCCTCAACACGAACGACCACGCGACGTACGCACGGCACGGGAAGCCTCTCGAGGCGCGCACGGCCGTCGTCGCCCCGAAGAAGGGCATGGGCCACGGGTAGCGCACCGCCGGGACGGGGCTCCGACCGAGAGGCCGGAGCCCCGCCGCCTCAGAGCGGGATGTTCCCGTGCTTGCGCTTCGGCTTCGGCTCGCGCTTCGTCAGGGCCGTCTCGAGCGCGCTCACCAGCACCGGACGCGTGCGCCGCGGCTCGATGACGTCGTCGACGTAGCCGCGCTCGGCGGCCGTGTACGGGTTCGCGAACCGCTCCTTGTACTCGGAGATCAGCTCGGCACGGCGCGCGTCGGGATCCGCGGCGGTCGCGAGCTCGTGGCGGAAGACGATGTTGACCGCGCCCTCCGGCCCCATGACGGCGACCTCCGCCGTCGGCCAGGCGACGTTGAAGTCGGCACGGATGTGCTTCGAGGACATGACGTCGTACGCGCCGCCGTACGCCTTCCTCGTGATCACGGTGAGCTTGGGCACGGTCGCCTCCGCGTACGCGTACAGCAGCTTCGCCCCGTGCCTGATGATTCCGCCCCACTCCTGCGCCGTTCCCGGCAGGAACCCGGGCACGTCGACGAGGGTCACGAGCGGGATGTTGAACGCATCGCACGTGCGCACGAAGCGCGCGGCTTTCACCGACGCGTCGATGTCGAGGACGCCGGCGAGCGCACTGGGCTGGTTTCCGACCACCCCCACCACGTGGCCGGCGAGGCGCGAGAACCCGCACACGATGTTCTCGGCCCAGTGGGGCTGCACCTCGAGGAACTCGCCGTCGTCGAAGACTCGCTCGATCACTTGCTTCATGTCGTACGGCTTGTTGGGGCTGTCGGGGATGATCGTGTCGAGCGAGGGGTCCTCGCGGTCGATCGGGTCGGACGGGGGCGTATACGGGGGCGACTCGAGGTTGTTCTGCGGCAAGAACGAGAGCAGGTAGCGCGCCTCCTCGAGGCACGTCTCCTCGTCGGGGTGCGTGAAGTGAGCGACTCCCGAGCGCGTCGCGTGCGTCGCCGCGCCGCCGAGCTCCTCGAAGCTGACCTCCTCGCCCGTGACAGTCTTCACGACGTCGGGGCCCGTGATGAACATGTAGCTCGTCCCCTCGACCATGAGCACGAAGTCGGTGATCGCAGGCGAGTACACGGCCCCGCCGGCGCACGGCCCCATGATCAGGGAGATCTGCGGGACGACGCCCGAGGCCTGGACGTTGCGCCAGAAGATCTCGGCGTAGCCGGCGAGCGAGACGACGCCCTCCTGGATCCGCGCGCCCCCCGAGTCGTTGATCCCGATCACCGGACAGCCGTAGCGGACGGCGAGGTCCATCACCTTGCACACCTTCTCTGCGAACACCTCCGACAGCGAGCCGCCGAAGATCGTGAAGTCCTGCGAGAAGACGAACACCTTCCGCCCGAAGATCGTCCCGTAGCCCGTGACCACCGCGTCGCCCCAGGGACGGTTCTCGCGCATCCCGAACTCGACCTCGCGGTGACGCACGAAGCGGTCGAGCTCGACGAACGAGCCGGGGTCGAGCAGTCTCTCGATCCGCTCGCGCGCAAGTAGCTTCCCCCGCGAGCGCTGGCGCTCGACGTGGCGAGGGTCCGCGGCGTGAAGGGCCTGCTCGCGGAGCTCCTCCAGCCAGCGGAGCTTCGCCTCGGTGGTCTCGTGGGTCTCGTCCATTGCGGCGCAGCCTACTGCCGCGGAGGCATGCCCGAAAATGACCACTGTCGGATGACCACTTCGGCGGTACCCTGTCCGCATGCGCACGATCCCGGCGGCCCGGTTCAAGGCCCAGTGCCTGCGCCTGCTCGACGAGGTCGCGGAGACCGGCGAGACGATCGTCGTCACGAAGCGCGGCAAGCCGGTCGCCCGGATCGAGCCCGCCGAGAAGCCACCCTCGCTCGAGGGCAGCGTCGTCTACCTCGTGGACGACGACGAGCTCTTGTTCTCCACCGGAGAGGCGTGGGACGTCGAGCGCGAGTGAACGTCCTCGACACGCATGCGTGGGTGTGGTGGACAGACGGGGATCCGCGACTCTCCGACGCGGCAGCGCAGGCCATCGAGCGAGACGGCGAGGTCGGAGTGTCGACGATCAGTGTCTGGGAGCTGGCGACCCTCGAGCGGCTGGGGCGCATCCGCCTCCTCCCCGACCTCCGCACGTGGGTACGGAGGGCTCTGGCCCCCGCAGGCGTGGTCGAGCTGACGCTCACGTCCGACGTCGCGAGCGTCGCGGGCATGCTGCCCCCGCCGTTCCCCGGCGATCCGGCGGATCGGATCATCTACGCGACCGCATTGGCGAACGGCGCCAGTCTCGTCACGGCGGATCGGCGGCTCGCCCGCCACGACCCCGCACGGGTGGTTTGGTGACGACACCGCTCGAACGCTCGACGACCTGGCCGTACGAGGACGGCGAGCCGGGGGCGTTCACGTACGCTCGCTTCTCGAGCCCGACGGTCGCCGAGGCCGAGCGCCGGCTCGGCGAGCTGGACGGCGGCGAGGCGCTCCTCTTCGCGTCGGGCACGGCGGCCTCGACCGCGATCGTTCTCGCCCTGCTCGAGCCCGGACAGACGGTCGCCCTCGCCGCCGGCGCGTACTACGGAACGGGCGTCATGCTCGACGAGCTCGCGCGCTGGGGCGTGCGCCACGTCGAGTTCGACCAGACGGGGCCGCCCCCGAACGACGTCGATCTCATCTGGCTCGAGGCGCCCTCGAACCCGTTCCTCACGATGCCGGACTTCGAGGCGGCCTGCGCCCACCCGGCGCTCGTCGTCTGCGACGCGACCGCCGCCACGCCGCTGAACGTCCGTCCGCTCGACCACGGCTGCGACGTCGTCGTCCACTCCGCGACGAAGTACCTCGCCGGCCACGACGACGCGCTCGTGGGCGCTGTGGTCACACGGAACACGGAGATCGCCGCGCGGCTCCGCGAGCACCGGACCCGCACCGGCTGCGTATGCGCGCCGGACGTCGCCTGGCTGCTGTTGCGGGGCCTCCAGACGCTCGAAGTCCGGCTCGCGCGACAGACTGCGAGCGCCCGCGCGATCGTCGAACGGCTGCGCGATCACCCCGCCGTCGAAAGGGTGCGCTACCCGGGGTTCGGAGCGCTCCTCTCCTTCGACGTCGTGGATGCGAACGCCGCGCGTCGCGTGGAGACGGGGACGCGGCTGATCGCGAACATGACGAGCCTCGGCGGCGTGAGGTCGCGCATCGAGGCGCGCTCGCGCTGGGAGGGCGATCGCGTCTCGCCCGGCCTGCTACGGCTGTCGGTCGGGCTCGAGGATCCCGACGCGCTCTGGGCCGACCTCGAGCAGGCGCTCGCGCGAGCCTGATGGGGCTCCTCGACCGGATCCGGAACCTCAGCGCCCCGGAGACGCCCGAGGACGCCGATCGGCTCGCGCTCCGCCAGCTCGAGGCCCGAGGGGCGGATCTCGCCCGGGCGCGACGCATCGTGCACGTGCTCATGGCCAGCGACGAGACGACCGCGCGCGCGGCGGCCTCCGCGGCGCGCGACCTCGGCTACGAGGTCGCCGTCGTCGCGCCCACCGACGAGGCCGAGACGTGGACGATCCGAGCGGCAGCCGAGCGTGTCGTCCACGCCACGACCGTGGGGGCCTTCCGAGCCGCCTTCGAGCGCATCGCCGAGGAGACCGGGGCCACGTACGACGGCTGGGAGGCGGCGCCGAAGCCGTGACGAGACGCGCGCCCCGGACGGCGCGCAGAATCGACGATCGTGGCGCCATCGCCGGCCTGGCCTCGTGAACCGAGTCGACCCGGCAAGGAGGACGTTGAGAACGCCGCCCCCGGTGCCGCTCGCGGCACCGGGGGCGGCGCCTCCGGGCTCCTCAGGGTCGGCACGCGGCCGGCGCAGCGAGGACGTTGAGCTGCTCCCGGATGGGCACGACCAAGCCGAAGTCGTTGTCGTTCAGCACCGCGAGGAGAGCGGGGTTCGCGCCCCGCCGTGGGGTGTAGGCGACACCCTCGATCTTCCCGTTCCCGGCCCGGAACGGCTCGTTCGGGTCGGTGAAACCGGCCTCCCGAAGGAGCGCTGCGACGTCGGCCCAGAGGCACTTGGGCACCGGCGCCGGAAGGGAGGCGGGCGCGCCCGCTCCCTGGCCGGGCACATACCACTGCTCGAGGCTCTTGCCGCCCGTCGCGGGGCCGGTCGGCCCGTTCCAGACGCTGTCCGGCGGAATCGGCGGGACGGCAGCGAGGTTCGCCACGTACAGCCTCGTGTTCGTCGTGTTCTGGGGGTTGTCGTTCGGGTCGTTCGCCGGGTCGTCGCGCTCCTCGACAGCGATGAGATCGCGGCCGAGCCACACGAGCGCGGACACCTTGTCCGCGAGCGGCGCGTTCCCCGTCCCCTTGTCCAGCGAGTAGACCCACTGCCCCGTCACCTGCGGAACCGAGGGGCTCGTGATGTCAAGCCGGAAAACGCGCAGCGCGAGCGAGTTGCGGGGATTCGGGCCCGGTGGCGCGCTTCCGGTCGGCCGATAGTCCATCGGGCTCTGGAGCGCCGTGTACAGCGTGCGGCCGTCCGGCGAGATGGCGACCCCCTCGAACCCGCGGTTCGGCCGGAAGTTGACGCCGATCGTCTCCGGGAAGCCCCCCACGACGACGGCGCCTGCGCCCTGTGCGCTCGTCTCGGTGCCGGCGGGGACGATGCGCGTCAGCACGCGGCCGTCTGCGCGCACGTGGAGGATGCTCGGCAGGTACTCGTCGGCGACCCAGAAGCTGCCGTCACGCGGATCGACGACGACGCCCTCGCTGTCCACACCCCGCGGCGTCGTCCCAAGCCACTGGCAACTCGCGTCGAGAGAGCGCTCGTTCTTCGGAACCGGTCGCACCGAGGTGCCGACGGCGGGTCCGGTCGCGAAGGAGAGCGGGATGCGCTCCTTGATCTTGATCGTGCCGTCCTTGAGGCCGATGCGCACGATCTCCGGGGAGAAGGTCGGAACCGGGTACACCTTCGTGCCGCGGTCGCAAGGCGTGCCGTCAACGCCGCCGTCGAGGTTCGGGCCGCGGTCCGTGATCGTCCAGTACTCCTTCCCCGACGCGCCTTCGGGGTAGAGGTCGCTGAAGCCGCCGAGGAACCACTCCCGACCGAGACCACTCCCGATCGGCACGGCGTCCGCAGCGAGCTCGGCCTTGCTCGGGGCGGTGATCGCCGCGGCGAGGGCGACGCTCGAAACCACCGCCGCCACGAGCAGCGCGCCTGTCAGAGGGCGCAACGTCCTTCGCATCGACATGCTCCTTCCGTTCGATTCCGTCGTCAGGGCGATCGTCTCTGCGCCGCTGCGCGGCGAGGGCATCGACGTTGTTGCCAGGCGGTGACGACGTGGACAACCGTGGCGAGCGTCCCGCGCAGCCACGATCGGCGGGGTGCCTCGACTGCCCAGGTCGGGCGCGCCGAGACGCGACGAGCTCGCGGCGATCTCTCTCGCTACCGTAGAGGGGTGCTCTTCAGCCGAAAGCCGCTCGCCTTGCCCCTCCCGGAGGACGCCCTCCCCGGCCGCGACGAGCCGATGCGCGTGCCCGCGGCGCACCTCGTGCTCGGCACGCCCCTGACCCCGCCGTTCCCCGAGGGCACGGAGCAGGCCATCTTCGGGATGGGGTGCTTCTGGGGAGCCGAGCGGATGTTCTGGCAGGCTCCTGGCGTCTTCACGACCGCGGTCGGCTACTCGGGCGGCCTCACGCCGAACCCGACCTACGAGGAGGTCTGCTCCGGTCGCACCGGGCACGCCGAGGTCGTCCTCTGCGTCTTCGACCCGGGTGTCACGAGCTACGAGGAGCTGCTCCGGATCTTCTGGGAGGGACACGACCCGACGCAGGGGATGCGGCAGGGAAACGACGTCGGGACGCAGTACCGCTCGGCGATCTACTGGACGAGCGAGGCGCAGCGCGACGCAGCGCTCGCTTCACGGGACCGCTTCCAGGTCGAGCTCTCGCGGGCAGGCTACGGCGAGATCACGACCGAGATCGCGCCTGCGGGCGCCTTCTACTACGCCGAGCCCTACCACCAGCAGTACCTCGCCGCGAACCCGAACGGGTACTGCGGCCTCGGGGGGACAGGCGTCTCGTGCCCGATCGGCACGGGCGCGACGGCCACCTGAGACGCGGGCGCAGGACGGGCAGGGAGGGCGAGGCAAGCCTCGTCCCCACGGGTGGTGGACGGTCGAGGCGTACCGCGCAACACCGGGGGTCAGGTCCCTTTCGTTGCGCGCGTGCTCGATGCCTTCCCTCGCTGCAACACGGGAGACCTGACCCCCAGTTGCGGGGGTGCGTCCGTAGGGGCGACCCTTGGGTCGCCTGTCATCGACGGAGGCGCCTGGGGCAGGAGAGGGCGAGGCAAGCCTCGCCCCTACGGCTCCCGCCGCGCCGGACGTTGCGTCGTCCCGCCGGCAACACCGGTACCGCCGGCGAGCCTCTGCGCGAGGTAGACCGGGATCACCGACACGAGGATGACGAAGAGCGCGACGACGTTCACGATCGGGAGCTCGGTCGGCCGGAAGAGCGTCGCGTACATCCAGATCGGCAAGGTCTGGATCGCGCCGGCGGTGAAGATGGTGACGATGATCTCGTCGAAGGAGAGGGCGAACGCGAGCAGGCCCCCGGCGAGGAGCGCGGTCCGCAGCTGCGGGAACATGACGTAGCGGAACGTCTGCCAGCTGTCCGCGCCGAGATCGGCCGAGGCCTCGTCGAGGTTCCCCGCCGTCCGGCGGAGCCGGGCGAGGACGTTGTTGTAGACGACGACGACGCAGAAGGTCGCGTGCCCGATGACGATGGTCGCGAGGCCGAACTTGACTCCGAGCGGACTGAGGACGTCCTTGATCGTCGCCTGGAGCGCAAGGCCGGTGACGATGCCCGGCAGCGCGATCGGGAGGATGACGGCGAAGGTCATCACCTCACGGCCGAAGAAGCGGTGGCGCGCGATCGCCATCGAGGCGAGCGTCCCGAGGACGAGCGCGATCGCGGTCGCGCCGAGGCCGGCGAGTACCGAGTGCTCGAGCGCCTCCCGCACGCTCTCGTTGTGGAAGGCGACCGAGAACCACTTCGTGCTCCAGTCCTCGATCGGCCAGCGCTGCGTCACCTTCTCGTTGAACGCGTAGAGCGCGATGACGAAGAGCGGGAAGTAGATGAAGAACAGGGTGACCCCGGCCCCGAGGCGCAGGAAGAGCCTGGTGAGACGCGACTCGACCATCAGAGCGACTCGAACGCCTTCAACTTCCGCGCCACGAGGAGGTAGGCGACGATGACGACGATCGGCACCATCGCGTACGCCGCGGCGAAGGGGAGCGCGGTGCCGTACTCGCGGTAGATCACCGTACCGATGAACTGATCGCTCGAGATGAGCGTCGGCGCGATGTAGTCGCCGAGCGTGAGCGAGAAGGTGAAGATCGAGCCGGCGACGACGGCCGGGAACACGAGGGGAAGCGTGACGCGGAAGAACGTCCGCATCGAGCGCGCCCCGAGGTCGGCGGAGGCCTCGAGCAGCGACTGCGGGATGCGCTCGAGCCCCGCGTAGATCGGCAGCACCATGAACGGCAGCCACAGGTACGTGAAGACGAGCCAGAGACCGGTGTTCGAGTAGCCGTTGAAGGAGACGCCGAAGGGCCCGAGCGCCCAGTTGATCGCGCCTTCGCCGGAGAGGATCGTCCGCCAGGCGTACGCCTTCACGAGGTAGCTCCCCCAGAGCGGCATGAGCACGGCGACGACGAGGAGGTTCCGAACGCGCGGCGAGGCGATCCGCGCCATGTAGTACGCGAGCGGGAAGGCGAGCACGGCGCAGGCGAGGGTCACGAGCGCGGCCATCCGGATCGTGCGGAAGGCGACATCCCGGTACACCGGGGTCTCGAAGACGCGCCGGAGGTTGTCGAGCGTGAACTCGTGGACGAGCTTCGCCGTGAACGGATCGGCCGTCCAGAAGGCCGAGAGGAGCAAGACGAGGAGCGACCCGATGTAGACGACCCCGAGCCAGAGGACGGGCAGCGCCAGGAGCGTCCACAGGCGAAGCCGCGGGTGCCGGTAGAAGAACGTCGAGAGGCGCCGCCCCGGGCTCTGCCGGAGCGACGCCTCGTCGATCGAGACCGAGGTCACGAGCGGGGCCTCGGTCCCGTCCCTACCCTCGGATCTCCGTCCAGGCGGCCTTCCAGTCCGCCTGGGTCATGCACGTCGTGGAGTCGTCGTCGTCCGCGCAGTCCTCCTGCGGCGTCGTCCAGTAGTAGACGTCCTCCCACCACGTCTCGTCGTCCGCGTGGTAGGTGTCGCAGTGGTTCGGGTCCTTGGTCAGGTCGCACGCCTTGAGGTTGACGGGCGCCTCGCCGAAGCCCTCGGCGACCGTGGCCTGCGCCTCGGGCGAGGCCATGTGATCCATCCACAGGTACATGCAGTTCGGATGGGCGGCCTTCGAGTAGATCATCCACGTGTCCGACCAGCCGGTCGTCCCCTCCTTCGGCTTCAGCGCCTTCACCGGCACGTTCGCCGCGGTGAGCTGCACGTACTGGTACGGCCACGTCGTTCCGACGACGCTGTCGCCGTTCGTGTACGACTGGATCTGCTTGACGACGTCTCCCGGCCAGTACTCGCCGACGTACGGCGCCTGCTTCTTCAGCAGCTCGACCGCCGCGTCGAACTGCTCCTGCGTGAGCTGGTAGGGGTTGTCGATCCCGAGCTCCGGACGGGTCGCCTTGAGCCAGAGCGCAGCGTCGGCGATGAAGATCGAGTCGTCGTAGATCGAGATCTTGCCCTTGTAGCGCTCGAGCTCCTCGTCCTCCCAGATGACGCCCCACGAGTTGGTGTCCTCGGGCACGACGTCCGTGCGGAACATGAGGTAGTTCGGGCCACGGCCGTGCGGGACCCCGTACGCCTGCCCGTCGAGCGAGTTGTAGTCCTGGTTCTTGATGCCCTCCTGGATGTCGTCCCAGTTCGTGATGAACTCGGTGTTGATCGGCGCGACGTCGCCCGTCGCCATGAGACGGACGGTGGCGTTCCCGGAGAAGGAGCCGCCGTCGTACGCGCCGGACTGGAGCAGGGCGATCATGTCGTCCGAGCTCGCACCGTCCTTCGTGTTCACCTTGCAGCCGGTCGCGGCAGTGAACTCGTCCGTGAGCACCGCGTAGCCGGGCCAGATGACGAGGTTGACCTCGCCCTCCTCGCGCGCCTTCTCCCGAATCTCCTCGAGCGAGCTGCCGAGACCTTCGATCTCAGTCGACGCCTCGCCGTCGCCGCCGCCGCCGCACCCGGCTGCGACGACGGACAGGGCCGCCACGAGCAGCCCGAGCGCGACCCAGACGATCGCGCGCTGGTTCCTCCTTCTCATTCGGATCCTCCCTCCGATTCGTCGATGACCGACTCCTGCTCCGGACGCCACTGCACCCGCAGCCGACGTCCTTTCGCCTCGAGCACCTGACTCGATCCCTCCGCGAGGTTCTGGGCGAGCACCTGGAGCTCGCCGCCGCGATCGAGCGCGACGTGGTAGCGCGTGAACGCACCGACGTACTGGACGTCTTGCACGACGCCCGGCTCGACGTGCCATCCCGGCTCCGGCTCGCTGCCGTTCTCCACGAGCCGGATCTTCTCCGGCCGCACGGTGTACCGGCGCCCGTCCCTCGCGATCACGTTCGACACGCCCACGAACCCGGCGATGAACTCGCTCTGCGGATGTTCGTAGACCGCGGCCGGCGGGCCGACCTGCTCGACTCGACCCTGGTTGAAGACGGCAATGCGGTCGGACATCGTCAAGGCCTCCTCCTGGTCGTGCGTCACGTAGACGAACGTGATGCCGACCTCGCGCTGGATCGATTTGAGCTCGACCTGCATCTGCTGGCGGAGCTTGAGGTCGAGCGCGCCGAGCGGCTCGTCGAGCAACAGCACGCGCGGACGGTTCACAATCGCTCGCGCGAGCGCGACACGCTGGCGCTGGCCGCCGGAGAGCTGGCTCGGCTTGCGCTCGCCGTACCCCGCGAGGCGAACCATCTCGAGCGCCTCCTCGGCGCGCTTCCGCCGCTCGCCTTTCGGCACGCGCTTGACCATGAGCCCGTACTCGACGTTCTGCTGCACCGTCATGTGCGGGAAGAGCGCGTAGTCCTGGAAGACCGTGTTGACGGGGCGATCGTACGGGGGGAGCCGAGAGACGTCCTCGCCCGCCAGCTCGATCGTTCCCTCGTCGGGGATCTCGAAGCCCGCGATCATCCGCAACGTCGTCGTCTTCCCCGACCCGGAAGGGCCGAGCATCGTGAAGAACTCCCCGGGGGCGATCTCGAGGTCGATCGCGTCGACGGCGACGACCTCTCCGTAGCGCTTCGTGAGGCCGGAGACGCGAACATCCGGCACCTCGTCAGGCGGCAAGCGACTCCTCCAGGACCGCGAGCCCCTCGTCGAGATCCTCGTCTGCGATCGTCAGCGGCGGAAGCAGGCGGATCACGTTGCCGTAGAGGCCGCACGAGAGGAGGACGAGACCGCGCTCGAACGCCGCCGCCACGACGGCCTGCGCGCGGTCCGGAGTCCGTTCGACGAGCTCGAGCGCGAGCATCGGCCCGAGGCCGCGCACCTCGCCGATCTCAGGCCTCCGCTTCGCGATCTCCTCGAGCCGAGCCCGCAGCCGCTCGCCGAGCTCGGTCGCGCGCTCGAGGAAGCCGTCGTCGGCCACCGTGTCGAGCACCGCGAGCGCCGCGACGCAGGAGAGCGGGTTGCCGCCGAAGGTGCCGCCGAGCCCCCCGGGGGGCACGGCGTCCATGACCTCGGCGCGCCCGGTCACCCCCGCGAGGGGGAGCCCACCGCCGATCGACTTCCCGGACACGATCAGGTCGGGCTCCACGCCCTCGTAGTGCTCGATCGCCCACATCTTCCCGGTACGCCCGACGCCGGCCTGCACTTCGTCGTCGACGTACAGGATGCCGTGCTCTCGGCACAGCGCCTGGAGCCGCGCGGGGTAGTCGGGCGGCATGACGACGAAGCCGCCCTCACCCTGGACCGGCTCGAGGACGACGCAGGCGACCGTCGAGGGGTCGACGTCCGCCTTGAACAGGTGCTCGAGCGCCGCGATCGCGTCATCCGAGGAGATGCCGTGGTAGGGGTACGGCGCCGGCGCGCGGTAGACCTCCGGCGCGAAGGGGCCGAAGCCCGCCTTGTACGGCTTCACCTTGCTTGTCATCGTCATCGCGAGCAGCGTGCGGCCGTGGAAGGCGCCGTCGAAGACGACGACCGCGGGCCGGCCTGTCGCCGCCCGCGCGATCTTCACCGCGTTCTCGACCGCTTCCGCCCCGGAGTTGACGAGGATCGATCGCTGCTCGTCGCCCGCGCACGGCGAGAGCTCGGCGAGCCGCTTGCACACCTCCACGTAGGGCTCGTAGACCCCGACCATGAAGCACTGGTGGAGGTAGCGGTCGGCCTGCTCCTTGATCGCCTCCACGACCGCGGGAAGCCGGTGGCCGGTGTTCTGGCAGCCGATGCCCCCGGCGAAGTCGATGAACACCCGGCCGTCGGGATCGGTCAGGCGCGCGCCCTCGGCGTGCGCCACGACGAGCTTGGGGGTCGCCATTCCCCGGGAGACGTAGCGCGCGCGCTCGGCGAGGATCCGGTCGCTCGCTGTCGTGCCCCTGGTCTGCATCGCAGGAGTATCTAACCGCAGGATGGGCTCCCGCAAGCCGGACCGGTCGAACAAGGGAAGCGCCGGCCGCGGAGGGCGTACGCTGTGAGCGCTGCCGGAGTAGCTCAGCTGGTAGAGCACTCGCCTTGTAAGCGAGCGGCCGTGGGTTCGAGTCCCACCTCCGGCTTGCGGGCCTCCGCGCGCCAGGCGCGGCTACGCGAGGACTTCACGCGAGCGCTGGTGCGCGATGATCTTGCGCTTCACGCGTTGGAGCGCGTTGTCGATCGTCTTCGTGTCGCAGCCGAGCTCCGCAGCCATCTGCTCGTAGGAGTTCCCTTCGAGGTACAGGCGCAGCGCCTGCGACTCGAGCGACGAGAGGCCCGTGCCGAGTGAGAAGACGAGGCTCTCGAGCTCCTCGGTCGAGATCACGCACACCGACGGGTCGTGGACGCTTGGGCCGGGGAGCGCATCGCCGAGCGTGCAGTCGCCCTCGGAGTCCTGCCCCGCCGGCGTGTGGCTGAAGGAGACGTACGTGTTGAGCGGCGCGTGCTTGTAGCGCGTCGCGGTCTTGATCGCGGTGATGATCTGCCGCGTCACGCAGAGCTCCGCAAACGAGCGGAACGACGTCTCCTTGTCGGGCCGGAAGTCGCGCACCGCCTTGTAGAGGCCGATCATGCCCTCCTGGACGAGATCGTCGGCCTCGCCGCCGGCGAGGAAGTACGAGCTCGCCTTCAGGCGAACGAACCCCGCATACCGGCGCAGGAGGGTGTCGAGCGCCTGCTGGTTGCCGTTGCGAGCCTTGAGGACGAGCTGTAGATCCTCCAGCTCTCGTTGAGCTTTGTGCGAGCTCTTCGGTGCGACTGCGGTGCGAGCGGACATACGGCTACCCCCGATTTCGGCTTCGTTATGCGGCTCTTGATCGTCTCAACCCGTACTGCATCGATCGAACCTCACCTTGAGGTTGAGGGAGAACCTAGCACTGTTTTGCACGCGTTACAAGTGTTTTGCGAAGACTGCACGATGCTAGGAACTCGTGTTCGTATCGCACTACGGTCTCCCGTACCGCGGGATGCGCCAGGGTCTGCGACGATGGCGAACGTGACGCGCGTGCTCATCGTCGACGACCACCCGAGCTTCCGCGCGAGCGCTCGCGCCATGCTCGAGGCGGATGGGTTCGAGGTCGTCGGGGAGGCTGACGACGGAGCGTCCGCTCTCGCCGAGGTGGCCAGGCTGGATCCGGACGTCGTCCTCCTCGATGTGCACCTCCCGGACGCGACGGGCTTCGACGTCAGCAAGAGACTGGGCGCGAGCGGCGCTCGACCGAGCATCGTCCTCGTCTCCACCCGGGATGCCACCGACTACGACGATCTGATCCGGCAGAGCCACGCCCGAGGCTTCATCTCGAAGGCCGACCTCTCGGGCGAGGCGGTCCGCGAGCTCCTGGAGTGAGCAGGCTTACGCTCGCATTCGGGTTGGCGCTGCTTACGCTCGAGACAGCGCTGGCCGTTTGGATCGCCGCGACGAGCGAGCAGGTCGGCGTCGACAGCTTCGGGATCGCGATCCCGGCCGGCGTCGTCTTCGTGATCAGCGGGCTCGTTGCGCTCCTTCGACGCCCCGAAAACCGGACCGGGCTCTACCTCGCCGCAGTCGGCTACATCTGGCTGCTCGGAGCGCTCGTGGATTCTGGGGACTCCTGGCTCTTCACGCTGGGGCTCGTGGTCGGCGGGCTCGTCTGGGTGCCCTTCGGCGCACTCGTGCTCGGCTACCCCACGGGCCGGCTCGAGACGCGTCTCGAGCGAGGCCTGCCGATCGCAGCCGGGCTTCTGGTGACGGGGACGACGCTCATCGAGGTGCTGTTCGACCGCACACCCGAACCAGACCGCTGCGAGACCTGCCCCGAGAGCGCGCTGTTCGTCGCCGACCAGCCCGAGCTCGTGGCGGCTGCGCGCACTCTGGCCGCGGTCGGGAGCCTCGTGCTCATCGTCGTCGTCATCGCCATCCTCACCCGGCGCTGGCAACAGGCGACACCGGCGCTTCGACGTCTCCTCTCCCCGGTGCTCGGCGCCGCGTCGACGACGCTCGCCGCGGCGGGGCTGTTCGTGATCGCCGACCAGGTGTCGGGCCGCGCGGCGGAGGACCTCCTCGTCCTCTTCTACCTCGTGTTCACGACCGTCCCGCTCGCGTTCCTCTTCGGGATCCTCCGGACACGCCTCGCGCGCTCGTCGGTGGCCGAGGTCGTCATGGCCCTCGAGAGCGGCGTCCCGCTCCGGGACGCGCTCGCGACCGCCCTCGGTGACCCCACGGTCGAGCTCGCGTTCCAGCTCGAGTCGCGAGACGGCATCGAAGGCACCGGCTGGGTCGACCCGCAGGGGCGCTCGGTCCCGGCGCCCGTCGAGACACCCGGACGAGCAGTCCGATTCGTCGACCGCAACAGCGCCCGGGTCGCCGCCCTCACGTGCGACGCCTCGCTCCTGCACGAGCCCGAGCTCGTCGACGGGGTGATGGCCGCGGCGGGGCTCGCCATCTCGAACGAGCGCCTGCAGGCCGAGCTGCGAGCGGAGATCCGTCTCGCCGACATGCTGACGGGGACCTCCCCCGCGCTCCTCACGACGGTCGACACGCAGGGCCGTCTGCTCACGGCCAACCCCTCCGCCGTCGCTGCCAGCGGCTACGACGACGCCTCCGATGTGCTCGGACGCTTCTTCTGGGAGGTCTTCATCGCCGACGACGAGCGCGAGGAGATGGTCGCGCGCTTCGCTGCGGCGGCGCCCGACTTCCCGCCGGCCGAGTACGAGAACGCGTTCACGAACGCCCGGGGCGAGGATCGCGTCATCTACTGGCGTAGCGCTCCGGTCCTCGACGAGGACGGAGCGGTCGTGCGACTCGTCGCCGGCGGCGTCGACATCACCGAGCGGAAGCGGCGGGAGGAGGAGGCGCGCGCCGGCGCAGAGCGCCTTCGCGCGGTCATCGAGAGCGCGCCGGTCGCGATCATCGAGGTCGACAACGCGCAGCTCGTACAGGGCTGGAACCCGGCGGCCGAGCGCATCTTCGGGTGGAAGGCCTTGGACGTCATCGGCTCGCGGACACCCCTCATCCCGCCCGAGCGCGAGGACGAGTTTCGCGAGATCATCGACGAGGGGATCGGAGGCGGAGCACGCACCGGCTTCGAGACGAAGCGCATGCGCAGCGACGGCACGCTGGTGGACGTCGAGCTCTCGACGGCCCCGATCCGGAGCGCCGACGGGACCGTGGTCGGCCAGATGGCCATCCTGAGCGACATCACCGAGCGGAACCGCCTCGAGGAGGAGAAGGAGCGTGAGCGCGTCTTCCTGAATGCGATCGCCAACACGGCTCCGAGCATCCTCTGCCTCGTCGACGACCGGGGCATCGTGCAGGATCTCGCCACGAACCTCGCGTTCGAGCGAACGCTCGGGTACGAGACGGACGAGACGGGAGGCCACGTCTTCTGGGAGCGCTACGTCGCGCCGGATCACGCCGCCGAGGTGCGCGACATCGTGGAGCGCGTCGTCGCCGGAGAGGCCGTGCCCGAGCACGATCACCGGTGGACGACGCGCGGCGGCAAGGAGCTCCTTATCGCCTGGACCTGCACGCCGCTGCCGCGGATCGACGAGCGCAGGCTCTTCCTCATCAGCGGGGTCGACGTCACCGAGCGAATGGAGCGCGAGGTCGAGGTGGGCCGCCAGCGCGATCTCCTGCGCGCCATCACTGAGGCGGCATCGAGCTTCCTCGTGACCGTGGATCCGAACGGCGTCGTCGTCCCGCAAAACAACAACCGCGCCTTCCTCACCACCTTCGGGTGGGCCGAGGAGGAGATCGTCGGGCGGAGCTTCCTTGGGCTCATCGGGCGCGAGGACGACTACATCGCGCGCATGGCGATCGCGAACGCCGCGAACGGCATCCCGCAGCCCGAGCGCGAGTCGGTGTGGCTCGACCGCGACGGCGGGGAGCACACCGTCGCCTGGACGGCGCGGCACGTCCTCGACCCGGGCGGCCGGAGCCTCACGCTGGTGAGCGGCACCGACGTCACCGTCCGGCGCCGCCAGGAGGAAGAGCTCCGTGCCTCGCGAGCGCGCATTCTCGAAGCCGAGGATCAGGCGCGCCGCAGGCTCGAGCGGAACCTCCACGACGGAGCGCAGCAGCGCCTGGTCGCCCTCTCGATCGCCCTCAGGCTCGCCGAGTCGAAACTCGGAGGAGGCGACCCGGGCTCCGCCGCGACGGTGCTCGCCTCGGCGCGAGAGGAGCTCATGCAGGCGCTCGAGGAGCTGCGCGAGCTCGCGCGCGGAATCCACCCCGCCGTTCTCACGGACCGCGGCCTCGAGCCGGCGCTCGAGGCGCTCGCGGCTCGCACGCCGATCCCGGTGGAGCTCGACGTCGACGCCGGCTCGCTTCCGCAGCAGGTCGAGGCTGCCATCTACTACGTGGTCGCCGAGTCCCTTACCAACGTGGCGAAGTACGCGCAGGCGACCTCCGCATCGGTGACGGTCGAGCGGGCGAACAGAACCGTCGTCGTCGAGGTCTCGGACGACGGGATCGGGGACGCGGACCCGGAGGCGGGCACCGGCCTCCGGGGCCTCGCCGACCGGGTCGCGGCGCTCGACGGCGTGCTCCTCGTCGAGAGCACCGAGGGGCAGGGAACGACCGTTAGGGCAGAGATCCCCCTGCTGCACCAGGAGGCGCAGGCGTCACGCTTCCTCCCGAACGAGGCGGGCACGCTCGTAGACTCTTGAGGTGAGCTCCCTTCCGACCGGCACGGTGACGTTCCTCCTCGCCGACCTCGAGGGCTCGACGCGACTGCAGCAGGACGAGCGCGTCGACTACCCGAGAGTGATCGGAGACGTTCGAAAGGCGTTGCGTGACGCGGTGATCGCGCACCGCGGCGCCGAGGTCGAGTCGGTGGGTGACGAGGTGCTCGCCGTGTTCGAGTCTGCCGCCGACGCGGTCGCCGCGGCGCTCGCCGCACAGCGTGCGATGCGCGACCATCCGTGGCAAGACGGGACGTCCGTGCGCATCCGCATCGGCCTCCACACGGGCACGCCGTCGTTCGGCGAGGAGGGATACACCGGGATCGACGTCGTGCGGGCATCGCGCATCGCGAACGCCGGCCACGGCGGCCAGATCCTCGCATCGGCCGCCACGGTCGAGCAGCTCGACGGCGTCGCCAGCCGTGACCTCGGTGAGCACCGCATCAACGGGCTCCCCGAGGACGTACGGATCCGGCAGCTCCTGGCGGAGGACCTCCCGCGGGACTTCCCCCCACTTCGCAACACGGTCGCGACCCTCGGGAGCTCGATCCGGGTCGTGCTCGCCGACGACTCGGTGCTGCTGCGCGAGGGGGTCGCCCGCCTGCTCGGCGAGTCGGGCTTCGACGTCGTGGCACAGTCGGGCACGGCCGAGGATCTCCTCCGACACGTCGCCATGCACAAGCCCGACGTCGCCGTCGTGGACATCCGCATGCCCCCGACACACACGGACGAGGGGCTGCGCGCGGCCGCCGAGATCCGCGAGCGCTTCCCCGGAACGGGCGTGCTCGTGCTCTCGCAGTACGTCGAGGCGGGCTACGCGCTGTACCTGCTCTCTGAGAGCGCCGAGGGGGTCGGATACCTCCTGAAGGACCGGGTCTCCGACGTCGAGGAGTTCGCAGCTTCGGTGCGCCGCGTCGCCGGAGGCGGGTCGGCTCTCGACCCGGCCGTCGTGAGCGAGCTCGTCGGGCGGCGCCGCGAGCACGACCCGCTCGCCGAGCTCACGCCACGCGAGCGCGAGGTGCTCGAGCTGATGGCCGAGGGCCGCTCCAACCAGGCGATCGCGGACGCGCTCTTCGTGACGCTACGCGCGGTCGAGAAGCACGTCACGAGCATCTTCGCCAAGCTGGACCTCCCCGCCTCGACGGACGCCCACCGGCGCGTTCTCGCAGTGCTCGCGTTCCTTCGAAGCGAGTAGCGACACGCTGCCGATTCCTCTTCGCCGGACCGCGGGGCAACCCTCCTCTCCGCTAGCCCCGACCGCGGCGAAGACGCTCGAGGCGCTCCCGGATCTCCGCATCGTCGATGCGATCGCCGACCCGGCCCCCGGCGCCGCGCCGAGGCTGCTCTCGATGCTCCGTGGGAGCGAGCTCCGCGAGGAAGCGACGCGACGACGTCTTCTCGACCTCCTGCCCCGAGACGCCCCTGAGCACGCGGTCGGAGGAGACGAGACGCACGCTCGCAGTGCCTCGATGCTCGACGGCGAGGCGCTCGAGGACGTCGTCGGCGTGCGCGGCGAAGCGCACCGAGAGCGCGCCGAGCTCGCGATCGGCTCCCACGCCGTCGAAGACGACGATGCCCCGCGCCCCGCGCAGGGCGACGAAGCTCGCGAGCTGGTCGACGAGCTCGTCGCGCGTCGCGAAGGCGCCCGCGTGGAAGAGGTTCGAGCCGTCGAAGAGGTAGAGGGTGGTCTCCGCCACGGCTCATCGCGGCACGAGCGCCACGCACTCGATCTCGACCTTCGCGCCCTCCACGGCGAGACGCGAGACCTCGACGAGCGTCGACGCAGGGCGCGTCGGGCCGAAGACCTCCTGCCGCAGCGGGTTGATCCGGGGCCGATCGGCGATGTCGGTCAGGAACACCGTCACCTTCACGACGTCCTCGAAGCCGCACCCTGCAGCGGCGAGCACGACCCGCATGTTCTCGAACACCTGCCGCGTCTGCGCGACGACGTCCTCGCCGCCGACGAGCCGCCCCTCCGCATCCACCGCAACGATTCCCGAGACGAAGAGGAGGTCGCCGGCGCGGACGGCGTCCGTGAAGTGCGAGATCGGCTCCGCGAGCCCCTCCACGCGAATCTCCTGCCTCACGACGCCCTCGCTCGCAGCTCGCTGAGCCGCACCCGCGGGCTGATCCGCTCGGGGTCGACCGGCAGCTCGAGCACCGCGGGCCTCCCCGAGGCGAGCGCGCGCTCGAACGCGGCCTCGAACTGATCGGTGCGCTCCACCCGCTCGCCGAAGGCGCCGTACGCGCGCGCGAGAGCGGGGAAGTCGGGGTTGCGGAGGTCGGTGCCGATCACGCGGCCCGGGTACGCGCGCTCTTGGTGCATCCGTACCGTCGCGTACATCCCGTTGTTCACGAGGAGAACGACGATCGGGAGCTCGTACTGGATCGCAGTCGCAAGCTCGGGGGAGCTCATGACGAAGTCGCCGTCGCCCGTGAAGCAGAGGGCGATCCGGTCGGGGTGTACGAGCTTCGCTGCGATCGCGGCCGCGAGGCCGTAGCCCATCGAGCCCGAGCGTGGGCACGCCTGCGTGCCGAACTGCGTGAACTCGGCGAACCGGTGCGCCCACACGGTGAAGTTGCCGGCCCCGCAGGTCTGGATCGCGTCCGGAGGTAGCCGCCCTCGCAGGAAGGCCATGATCTCCCCGAGGTCGACCGGGCCTTCCATCGGCTCGTGGCGCAGGTTCGCTTCGTAGTCGGCGCGGGCCGCGCGCGTCCACGCGCGCCAGCGCGGAGCCGTCACGCCCATCTCCACGAGCTCGCGCGCGAACGCCTCGAGCGAGGAGACGATCCCGAGCTCCGGCTCGTACACACGCCCGATCTCGCTGGGATCAGGGTGGACGTGGACGAGCGTCTGGCGCGGCCGTGGCGGCTCGAGCAACGTGTACCGGCGTGTCGGCACCTCGCCGAGCCGGCCGCCGACTGCGAGCACGAGGTCCGCGTCGCGGAGCCTTGCCGCGAGCGCGTCGTCCATCGCCACACCGAGGACGCCGACGTACGACGGCGAGCGGTTGTCGACGAAGTCCTGGCAGCGAAAGGAGCAGGCGATCGGAAGCTCGCTCGTCTCGCAGAAGGCGAGGATGTCTTGGCCGGTCCGGGCGGTCCACCCGCCCTCGCCGACGACGACGAGCGGGCGCTCTGCCCGCGCGAGCAGCTCGGCCAGCCGCGCGAGGTCCTCGGGCCGTGGAGCGGCGTGCTCGACCTCGACGGGGGCGCCGTCGGCGACCTCCGCCTCCTCGGCGAGCACGTCTTCCGGCAACGCGAGCACCACCGGGCCCGGACGCCCCGAGAGCGCGAGCGAGTACGCCCGCGCGACGTGCTCGGGGATCCGCTCCACCGCGTCGATCTCCCAGGCGGCCTTCGCGATCCCGCGGAAGCTCTCGGCGTAGTCGAGCTCCTGCCACGCCTCGCGACCTCGGAATCCCCGAGGGACCTGGCCCACGAGCAGGAGCATCGGCGTCGAGTCCTGGCGCGCCGTGTGGACGCCGACCGCGGCCTGTGTCGCACCGGGCCCGCGCGTCACGATGCAGATTCCCGGTCGCCCGGTGAGCTTGCCGTACGCCTCGGCGGCGTTCGCGGCTCCCTGCTCGTGGCGACACGAGACGAGCCGGATCGGGGAGTCGTGGAGCGCGTCGAGCACCGGCAGGAAGCTCTCGCCCGGGAGGCAGAACGCGAGGTCGGCGCCGTTCAGCTCGAGCTGGTCGACGAGGATACGACCGCCCGTTCGCCTCATCGTGGCAGAGGCTCCTCGAGGAGGATCGTCGCACGCTGGAGCTTCGGGCGCTCCTCGTCCCCCGGCTCGACGTAGCGGATCGTGCGCCGTCCGGCCCACGCCGCGGGGAGGAGGAGGACGCGAACGAACGCTGTCTCCTCCGTCGGCGAGGCGGTCGCGAGCACCGGGTCGTCGGCGCCCTCGAACCAGGCCTTGCCCGCTCGATACGTGCACGGGGCCCCGTCGCCGCGGTCGATCGTCAGCTCCCCGTGGAGCAGCCGTCGGATCCCGGGGCCGGGATGGACGTGTCGGTAGGCGACGCCGCCGGGAGGGAAGTCGACGCGGTCGCAGCGGACGAGCCACTCGACGCTCGGATCGAGCATGACCTCGACGGCGAGCGCGGGGGCGCCCGAGACTTCGTGGCTCAGAGCCACGAGCGCGTCGTGGTCGCTCGCGAGGGCGAAGAGGAGTGCGGGCCCCTCGACCCGCGCGGCGCCCGAGCGCGCGGCGTTCGCATCGATGTCGTAGACGACTCCGGTCTCCCCGCGGGTCCTCACGCCCTCGGGCTGCTCGAAGAGCGCGAGGATCAATGGAAGTACTGGCCGCCGTCGATCACCATCGTCTGGCCCGTGATGAAGTCCGCCGCGGGCGTGCAGAGGAAGACCACCGCGCCGACGACGTCCTCGGGCACCTGGTCGCGCTGGATCGTGCGCGCGGCGATCGACACGTCGCGTAGCTTCTCGATCACCTCGGGATGCGCCTTCACCCCGTCGGACATCGTGAACCCGGGCGCGACGCAGTTCACGTGGATCCCGTCCTTGCCGAGCTCCTTCGCCAGCGCGCGGGTGAGCGCGACGATGGCGCCCTTCGACGTCACGTAGTGGAGGAGGAAGGGAACGCCGCGGAACGGAGTCCCCGAGGAGATGTTCACGATCTTCCCCCCACCCTGCTCGCGCATCACCGGCACGACGGCCCGGCAGGTGAGGAACATGGAAGCGACGTTGACCTCCATGACCCGATTCCACTCCTCGAGCGGGATCTCCGTGAACGGCCGCATCGCGAGCGACGCGTAGAGACCCGCGTTGTTGATCAGGATGTCGATGCGACCGTGACGCGCGAGCACCTCCTCGGTCATCCGGGCGACATCCGCCTCCGAGGCCACGTCGGCCCTGATGCCGCCCTCCGGCGGGTTCAGGTCGACGACGGCGACGGTCGCTCCTTCCGCCTCCAGGCCACGGGCGATCGCGGCGCCGATGCCTTGTGCGCCGCCGGTCACGATCGCGACCTTCCCGTCGAGCGCTCCCATCTCAGGCTCCACGACCATGAGGCCGCCTGAGCGAGCTCGAGGCTGACCGGGACGCGCTCATCGGAGCGGGGAGAAGGACGTCGGGATCATGATCCGGTTGCGCTGCGTGTGGATAAGCGGCTGGATCTTCGCGAGGAACGCCTGCCAGCGTACGTCCGCCTGCAACCGCGCGCGGCGCGCCTCCCGGTCGGCGTGACTCTCGTAGGCCCAGATGTGCGTGTAGGTGGAGAGCTCGCCGACGTCCGTCGTGAAAGCGCCCACGAAGGTGCCGAGGTACTCCTGCTGGATAGCGCTCCCCTCGGTCTCGTACAGGCGCACGAGCTCGGGGAGCTTGCCGGTCGTGACGTGGTAGTCGCGCAGCTCGACGATCACAGCGGCGCTCCGATCCCGCCCACCGCCCAGTACTTCAGCTCGAGCCACTCGTCGATGCCGTACGAGGAGCCCTCGCGGCCGATCCCCGACTCCTTGACCCCGCCGAACGGCGCGACCTCGGTCGAGATGAGGCCCGTGTTGATGCCGACGATCCCGACCTCGAGCGCCTCCGCCACCCGCGTCACGCGACCGAGGTCACGGGCGTAGAAGTAGGCCGCGAGCCCATACGGGGTCTCGTTGGCGATCCGCACCGCCTCCTCCTCGGTCCGAAAACGCGCGATCCCCGCCACCGGCCCGAACGTCTCCTCGCAGCTCATCGCCGCATCGGCGGTGACGCCGACGATGACGGACGGCTGGAAGAACTGCCCCTCGATGCGCTCTCCGCCGACGAGCAGCTCGCCGCCCCGCTCGAGCGCGTCCACGACGTGGCGCTCGACCTTCTCGAGCGCGGGCTCGTCGATGAGCGGGCCGACGTTCACGCCCTCCGTGAAGCCGTCCGCCACCTTCAGCGCGCGCACCGCGTCGGTGAACGCGGATACGAAGTCGTCGAAGATCCCGTCCTGGACGAGCAGCCGGTTGGCCGAGATGCACGTCTGGCCCGAGTTCCGGTACTTGCAGAGCAGCGCTCCGGCGACGGCTTCCTCGAGGTCGGCGTCGTCGAAGACGATGAACGGCGCGTTCCCCCCGAGCTCGAGCGAGATCCTCTTGAGCCCGGCCGCGCACTGCGCGGCGAGGAGCTTCCCGACCTGCGTCGAGCCGGTGAAGCCGAGCTTGCGAACGGCGGGGTTGGAGGTCATCTCGCCCCCGATCGCCGGCGCATCCTCGGCGGCTCCGGTCACGACCGAGAGCACGCCGGGCGGCACCCCTGCCTCCTCCGCGAGCGCTGCGATCGCGAGCGCCGAGAGCGGCGTCTGCTCCGCCGGCTTTAGCACCATCGTGCACCCCGCCGCGAGCGCCGGCGCGGCCTTGCGCGCCGGCATCGCCGCCGGGAAGTTCCAGGGCGTGATGCCAGCCGTGACACCCACGGCCTCCTTCGTCACGAGGATCCGCTTGTCTGGCCACGGCGACGGAATCGTGTCGCCGTAGACGCGCTTGGCCTCCTCTCCGAACCACTCGAAGAAGGAGGCTGCGTAGGCGACCTCGACGCGCGCCTCCGCGAGCGGCTTGCCCTGCTCGAGCACCATCAGCCGCGCGAGCTCCTCCTCGTGAGAGAGCATGAGATCCGCCAGGTGACGCAGCACACGCGCGCGCTCCTTCGCCGTGCGGTGCTTCCACTCGGGCAGCGCACGCTCGGCCGCGGCGAGCGCTCGCCGGGTCTCGGCGACGCCCATGCGCGGAACCTCGGCGAGCACCTCCCCCGTCGCCGGATTCGTCACGGGGAAGGTCTCGCCCGAGTCGGCGTCGACCCACGCTCCGTCCACGAATGCCTGGCGGCGTAGCAGCGGAACCTCGACTGCGGTCACGGCGCGAACGATAGTCGAGCGGCCGAGCCGGGCCGACCCGTGCGTGACCAGCGAGCTCGAGCGCCTGCGTCGCCTCCGTCCGCCCCGATGGACGGCGCTTCAGCCCGAGAGGGCAGCCCGCACGTCGTCGGCGAGCGGCTCCGGTCTCCCTTCGCGATCGACGGAGACCACGGTGTGGCGGCCGCTCACGTACACCTCGCCGTCCCGCTCGAGCGTCCAGGCGTACGTGATGGACGTCCTACCGACGGCCTCCACGCGCAGGCGGACGTCGAACTCGTCCTCGAAGCGGAGCACCTTGTGGAACTCGGCCTCGACGTGGCGACGCGGGTAGTCGCCCCAGCGCTCGAGCATCCCGAGCCGACGCATGAGGCTCGTCTCGGCCACCTCGGCCCAACGGAACGCGTTCGTGAAGTGGATCCGCCCACCTGCATCGGTGTCCACCCACGCCACGCGCATCCGTTCGACCTGCTCGATCACGAGAGCCGTACCAATACCCGACCGGGCGACCCGGCGAGACTCGCTGCCACCGCCTCGTTCACGTCCTCGAGCGCGAACCTCGGCCCGAGGAGCGGCTCGAGGAGGAGGCGGCCGGCCCGCACGTGCTCGAGCAGGATCGGCAGCGCGACGGCGGGATCCTCGGAGCCGTACATCGTCCCGGTGAGCCACTTCTCGCGCCGGACGAACAGCGCGGGGTCGAGGTCGAGCCGCGCTCCGGCTGCTGGCAGCCCCACGAGCACCGCCCGCCCACCGGGCCGCGTCAGCTCGAGCGTCACAGCGGTCGTCCGCGGATCGCCGACCGCGTCGAAGCCGACGTCCGCTCCGTCGGGGAGGATCTCCGGCAACGCCGCCTCGATCTCGGAAGGCGAGAACGCGTGTGTCGCGCCGAGCGCGAGCGACTGCTCGCGCCGCGCGGTGACCGGATCGACGGCGACAATCTCCCCCGCCCCTGCGATCCGCGCGCCCTGCACCGCGAACTGACCGACGGCGCCCGCGCCGACGACGAGCACGGACTCGCCCTCCTCGACACGTGCGGCGAAGAGCACCGCGCCGACCCCGGTGAGCGCTGCGCAGCCGAGGAGCGCGGCTTGCTCGAGCGGGATGGCGCCTCCCGTCGGGAGCGCAACCCGCTCGGAGACGACTACCCGTTCGGCGAGACAGCCCGTCGCCGTTCCCCGGTACACGAGCTCGCCGCGGAGCGTAATCCCCGTCGTCCCGTCCACGAGCGTCCCCGCGGCGATCGCCGCGTGCAGCCGCGAGCACGCGGCCGGTCGAGCGCGACGGCAGTCGAAGCACTCGCCGCAGGAGGGCGCCCACGAGAGAACCACCTCGTCGCCCACCGCGACGCGCTCGACTCCGTCGCCCACCGACTCGACGACGCCCGCCCCCTCATGGCCGAGCACCATCGGCGTCGGCCGTCGGAACTCACCTCGAACCGAGTGCAGGTCTGTCCCGCAGATTCCGGCCGCGACCATCCGCACGACGACCTCGCCCATGCGCGGCTCGCGGAGCTCGACCTCCTCGACGGTGAACGGCCGTCCCGGCCCCCAGAAGATCGCGGCGCGCGAGGTCATGGCGGGAGCGGCCCCGGGATGGCCGCCGGCCGCAGACGACGGCGCACCCCCGGACCTTCCTCTCACGCGCCGGCGCCGACGCCGGCGAGTGCCGCCGTGACCTCGGCACACGTGGTCACGGTGGCGACATTCTGCAGCGCGTAGTTGATCGACGCGTTGTGCCAGTCCGCGTTCATCGTCGAGCACCCGTCCTCAGGCACGACCATGAAGAAGCCCTTGTCCGCGCCCGTGCGAGACGTGTGCTCGATCGACATGTTCGTCCACGCGCCGGTGACGATGATCGTGTCGCGACCAAAGCCCGCGAGCAGGGTCTCGAGCTTCGTCCCCTGCCACGCGCTCATCCGCATCTTCTCGACGACGAAGTCGCCGTCCTTCGGCTCGAGCCCCTCGACCGGCGCCGCTCCCCAGGTGCCGCGGACGAGCGCGTTCGCGTCCTTCACCCCCTGGAAGAGCGGCGCGTTCAGCTTCAGCCCCGGGGCGCCCGGCTCGACGATGTAGTGGACGTGGATCACCGGGATGCCCTTCGAGCGGCAGGTCTCCGCGAGCGCCTTCACGTTCTCGACGACGTTCTGCTCGCGCGCGTGATCGGGCGAGCCGGAGTCGGCGAAGGCGCCGCCGTCCATGATCACGTCGTTTTGCAGGTCCTGGATGATCAGCACGCAGCGATCGGGATCCAGGCGCAGGCCTTCTTCGTTCATCTCCTCCTCCTAGCCCATGTACGGCTCGCGGCGCGGGCCGACGATCGTCCTGATCGCGTAGAGCGAGGTCGTGGCGGGGATGTACAGCGTGTGCCAGTCCTCGCCTCCCCAGGTGAGGTTCCCGGTGTTCTCGGGCACACGGATCGTGCCGAGGTGCTCGCCCTCGGGCGAGATCACCCAGATGCCGCCCGGCCCGGTCACCCAGATGTTCCCTCGCTCGTCGCACTTCATCCCGTCCGGGATGCCCTCCTCGATCACGCCCGTGCCGACGCCCTCGAAGAACATGCGGCCGTTCGAGATCCGTCCCTCGGCGTCGCAGTCCCAGACCTTGATGTGCGCACGCGGCGTGTCGTTGATGTACAGGAGCGACTCGTCGGGCGAGAAGCAGAGGCCGTTCGGCATGTCGAACTCGTCCTTCGCGACGATGAGCTCGAGATCGTTCGGCCCCCCGCCCGGCGGGATGCGGAAGACGCCCTGCCAGCCAAGCTCGCGCTCGCGCTCGATTCCGAAGCCGGGGAAGCGCCCGTACCACGGATCGGAGAAGTAGATCGCACCCGAGGAGTGGACGCAGACGTCGTTCGGGCTGTTCAAGTACGCGCCCTCGTAGTGGTACGCGAGCAGCTCGCGCGAGCCGTCGGCGCGCTCGCGCCAGAGCGCGCTCGTCACGTGCTCGCAGACGATGAGATCGAGATTGGCGTCGTACGTCATGCCGTTGCACTTGAAGCTCGGCCTCATGACCTCGGTCACGGTGCCGTCCGGCGTGAACTTGCGACGGACGTCGCCCGGCATGTCGCTGAAGAGGAGGTAGTGCTCCTTCGGGTGCCAGATCGGCCCCTCGGTGAAGGTGAAGCCGGTCGCGACACGCTCGACCGACGACCCTTCCTCGACGAGCTCGTAGATCGCGTCGGACTTGGCGTCGATCCCGAGCCCCGTGTCGGTGCTGGTCACAGCGGCCCCCTTTCGGTCGGGGAAGATTCCGGCCCGACTCTAATACGCCGGCGACCGCTTCGAGGCGCGAACGATCGATGATCGAGGATCGGGCGCCGGAGGTCCTGCGCCGAGGCGCAAGGGAGGGATGCCGCGCCGCCTCGCCGTTACCTCTCGTGCACCTCGACGGGATCGCCGACGGCGAGCGGCCCCGGCTCGACGACCTCGCACCAGACGCCGAACGGGAGTGCTTCCGCGGAGGGGACGTCGCCGCGGTAGGCAGCGATCGCGGCGAGCGTGTCGAGGTCGCGCTCCCCGGTCTCCGGATCGCGCGTCGTCACCGCGCAGCGCCCGACGCGGTCGCGGGGGACGACGACCGCGCCGCCGACGCGAAGTCGCCGCCCGAGCCACTCGTCCTCGACGTGCTCCGCCTCGGCCTCGACGCCGAGCGTCATCCGGAAGCGCCGCCCATCGATCGGCGCCTCGGATCCGGACGCGGCGGCGAGCGCGCGGAGCGAGCCGGTCGAGAGGAGCGAGACCGCAGCTCGCGGGCCGCGGTCGAAGCCGTCGCCCTCGCGCCCCGTCCGCACGAGCCGAAGCTCGAGTCCTGCGTGCTCGGAGAGCGCCTCGCCCCAGGGGCCGAGAACGAGGCGACCGGTAACCGGGCCGCCGTACAGGGTCGTCGCGACGCGCTCACCGAGCTCGACCTCCCCCTCCACGACCGAGCCGTCGGGGAAGCGAAGGCGGAGCGTGCGGTCGTCGGCGCGCTCGGGCGTTATCGAGAGGAGCGATGGGGCGCGCTTCGCGTTGACGAGATGTCCGTGCGCGTCGACGAGGAGGAAGCGGCGGTCGCCTCGGATACCGGTCGGTCCGAGCTCGGCGGACTCGATCGACACGAGGCGGAGGCCCTTGACCGGGGCGACGGCAAGCCAGGCGACGCGGATGGCTACTCGACCTCGGCGTGGATGCGCTGTCTCGCGTTCTTGAGGAAGCCGCCCTCGCGACCCGCCCGGACGGCGACGATCTCGGCCAAGATCGAAAGCGCGGTCTCCTCCTGCGTCTCCGCGCCGATGTCGAGGCCACACGGGCCCATGATCCGCTCGAGCGCCTCCTCGTCCACCCCCGCCTCGAGGAGTCGCTCGCGGCGGCGTTCCTGGTTGCGCCTCGAGCCGAGGGCGCCGATGTAGAACGCGTCTGTCTGGAGCGCGCCGATCAGCGCGGGCTCGTCGAACTTGTCGTCGTGCGTGAGGACGACGATCGCGGTCTGGTGATCCGGAGCGACGCGTGCGAGCGCCTCCTGCGGCCACTCGACGACGAGCTCGTCGGCGGACGGGATCCGCTCGGGGGTCGCGAACTTCGCGCGTGCGTCTGCGACGATCGTGCGCCAGCCGAGGAGCTTCGCGCCGCGGCAGAGCGCCTCGGCGGTATCGACGGCTCCGTACACGAAGAGGCGCGGGGCCGGCCCGTACCACTCGGCGAAGACCTTCGAGCCGTCCGAGAGCTCGAGCAGCCGGTTCCGCGCCCGGCGGATGAGCTCGTCGAAGCGCTCGACGGCCTCGTCGAGCCCCTCGCCGATGCGCTCGCCCGACTCGAGCACGAGCACCTTCGTGCCGACGGCAGGGCCCTCGACGGCGGTGAAGAGAATGCCGCGCTCCTCCGAGGCGCGGAGCTCGGCGAGGCGATGGATGAGGCCGGCCATGCGCTACTCGACCCGCTCGACGAAGACGTCGATCTCGCCGCCGCAGGGCAACCCGACGGACCATGCCTCGTCGTCCGAGATGCCGTACGTCAGGAGCTTCGGCTCACCGGTCGCGAGCACCTCCTGGGCGTGCTCGAACACGTCGCTCTCGACGCAGCCCCCCGAGACCGAGCCGCACATCTTCCCCGACTCGGAGATCGCAAGGCTGGCGCCGACCGGACGTGGTGCGGAGCGCCGCGTCGCAACGACCGTGGCCACGACGACCTGCTCTCCCTCCTCCTTCCAGCGCTCGATCTCGGGCAGGATCTCCTTCACGCTGCGTGCCTCCTTTCGATGCCGGCGAGCACGCCCGCCAGCTCCTCGAGACTCCTGAGATTATGGCCGGGCAGGAACCGATCGACGAAGGGGAGCGCGGCGCGCATGCCGCCGGCGAGCGGCTGGTACTCCGGGTTCCCCTTCAGCGGATTGACCCACACGACCGCGTAGGCCGCGCGCGAGAGCTTCGCCATCTCCTTCGCGACGAGGCCCGGGTCGTCTCGCTCCCACCCGTCGGACACGACGACAACGACGGCGCCGCGAGAGAGCGCGCGCCTGCCGTAGACCGCGTTGAACTCGCGGAGCGCCTCGCCGATGCGGGTGCCCGAGCCCCAGTCCACGGCCTGCTCGGTCGCGCGGGCGATCGCCGCCTCCGGGTCGCGGGTCGCGAGGTCGCCCGTCAACCGCGTCAGCCGCGTCCCGAAAGCGAACACCTCGACCCCGCGCCCCGTGCCGACGAGCGCGTGCAGGAAGAGCAGGAGCGCACGCGCGTAGGCGTCCATCGAGCCGGACACGTCGGCGAGGACGACGAGCTTCCGTGGCACGAGCTTGCGCGAGCGCCAGGGCTGATCGACGGGATCGCCCCCCGACCGCAGGCAACGCCGCAGCATCCGCCGCAGGTCGAGAGCGTCCCCACGGGGATCCGGCGCGCGTCGGCGCGACGTACGTAGCGGACGTGTCTTCGCGAGGAGGAGCATGAGCCGGCGGACGCGCTCGAACTCGTCCGGCGTCATCTCCGCGAAGTCCTTCTCGCGCACGAGCTCGTGCGCCGAGGCGCCGAGCTCGATCGGCTCTCCCGCGACCTCGGTGTCGTCGTCCGAGCGCCCCGACTCGAGCGTGTCGCGCGCGATCTTCGCCTGGAGCTTGCGCTCGTGCTTCTGGCGGACGAGCGGCGCCACCGGCCCGCGGAGGAACCAGGCGACGAAGGCGCGATCGAAGAGCTCGAGCTCGTCGTGGCGCGAGACGAGGGTCTGACGGAGCGTGAAGTAGACGTCCTCCTGTCGGGTCAGGTCGATGGCGCCGAGACCACGCACGGCGTCGACGACGCGCCCCGGCCCGACCTCGATCCCGACCTCGCGGAGCACGCGCCCGAAGGTGACGACGTGCCGGACGATCGCGCTGCCGTACATCTCTCGTGACTGCTCCTTAACGAACGGTGTCAGACACCGAAGTGGACACGTTGTTGCACTCTCTTGACGTCGTCGCCGTCAGCGGGTCGCCGAGCGCGCCTCGTCGATCAAGGCGACGAGCGTCTCGTCGCGCACCGCTTCGATGTCCTCGCGGTACTTGAGCACGGAGCCGAGGGTCTGCTCGACGACCTCGGCGTCGATCTCCTCGCGCCCGAGCGCCGCGAGCGCCTGCGCCCAGTCGATCGTCTCCGCGACTCCCGGCGGCTTGGCGAGATCGAGCCCGCGCAAGCCGCGGACGAAGGCAGCCGCCTCCGCCGCTAGCCGCTCGGGGATCCCGGGAACGCGCAGCTTCACGATCTCGATCTCGCGCTCGATGGACGGGTGGCCGATCCAGTGGAAGAGCGCGCGGCGCTTGAGCGCATCGTGGAGCTCGCGCGTGCGGTTCGAGGTGAGGATGACAGCCGGCCGACGCCGAGCGCGGATCGTCCCGAGCTCGGGGATCGTGATCTGGAAGTCCGACAACACCTCGAGCAGGAACGCCTCGAACTCCTCGTCGGCGCGATCGATCTCGTCGATGAGGAGCACCACCTGCTCGTCCGAGTCGATGGCCTCGAGCAGCGGCCGGCGGATGAGGAACTCCGATCCGAAGAGCTCCTCCTCCGAGACCGTCCCCTCCTGCGCGGCTCTGATGTGGAGGAGCTGGCGGGGGTAGTTCCACTCGTAGACAGCGTGCGAGACGTCGAGGCCTTCGTAGCACTGGAGCCTGATGAGACGCGCGTCGAGCGCTGTCGCGAGGGCCTTCGCCGCCTCCGTCTTCCCCACGCCCGCCTCGCCTTCGAGCAGGACCGGCTTCTCGAGCGCAAGCGAGAGGAAGAGCGCGGTTGCGAGCCCGCGGTCCGGGAGGTAGTCGGCCGAGCGGAGCGCAGCTTCGAGATCGTCGATCGTCCGGAACGCCACCCTCGGAGGGTAGTCGAGGCGATGCGCGTCGGGCGTAAGCTGCGTGCGACCGTGGAGATCACGTACCTCGAGGCCGTCACGGCCGCCCTTCGAGACGCGTTGCGGGAGGACGAACGGGTCTTCCTCCTCGGCGAGGACATCGGTGTCTTCGGCGGAGCGTTCGGGGCCACGAAGGGCCTGCTCGAGGAGTTCGGGCCAGAGCGCGTCCTCGACACGCCGATCTCCGAGGAAGGGTTCGTCGGAGCCGCGGTCGGCGCGGCGTGGATGGGCGAACGACCGGTTGTCGAGCTCCAGTTCGCCGACTTCGCGACGTGCGCGCTCGACCAGCTCCTCACCGTCGCGGCGAAGACCCACTGGCGGAGCGGCCTCCCGCTCCCGCTCGTCGTGCGCATGCCGTCCGGCGGTGGCGTTCGCGGCGGGCCCTTCCACGCCGCCTCACCCGAGGGGCTCTTCGCCGGCCAGCCCGGGCTCAAGGTCGTCTGCCCGGCGACCGTCGAGGACGCGTACGGGCTCACGCGCTCGGCGATCGACGACCCCGATCCCGTGCTCGTCTTCGAGCACAAGGCGCTCTACCGAAGGCTCCGCGGGCCCTTGCCCCCTCCCTCCCTGCGCACGCCGCTCGGTCGGGCCAGGCTCGCCCGCGAGGGCGCCGACGCGACGGTCGTCGCCTACGGCGCGTGCGTGTGGACGGCACTGGAGGCGGTCGAGCGCCTCGGCGCGGACGTCGAGGTGCTCGACCTGCGGACCGTCTGGCCCTTCGACGCAGAGGCCATCCTCCGCTCGCTCACCAAGACCTCGCGTCTCCTCGTCCTCCAAGAGGCCGCTCGCTCGACGGGTGCGGCCGGGCTCGTGCTCTCGCTCGTGGCCCGCCTCGGCTTCGAGTCGCTCGACGCGCCTCCCGCACTCCACGCGCCGCCCGACACGCCCGTCCCCTTCGCTCCCGAGCTCGAGGACGCGTACCTGCCGTCGGTCGAGTCGACCGCGGCCGAGCTGGAGCGCCTCCTTGCCTACTGAGCCCTGCACCCTTGCCTACTGAGCCCTGCACCGACGTCCTCGGCGTGACCCGCGAGCAGCGGCTCGAGCTCCTCCGATTGATGCTCCTGCAGCGCCAGTTCGAGGATCGCGTCCTCGCCCTCTACCGCCAGGGACGCATCGCCGGCTCCGTGTACACCGGCCGCGGGCAAGAAGCGGTCGCTGCGGCAGCAGGCCTGGCGCTCGGCCCGGACGACGTCGTCTGCCCGCTGAACCGCGAGCTCGCCTGCCACTTCGCGAAGGGGGTGACGGTGGAAGAGGCGTTCCGGAACTTCCTCGGTCGCGCGGACGGACCGACGCGGGGACGCGACGGGAACATGCACTTCGGCGTTCCCGCAAGAGGCGTCTTCCCGCTCGTCTCGATGCTCGGCAACCTCGTGCCCGTAACCGTCGGCGCTGCGCTCGCCTTCAAGCGCAGGGGCGAGCCGCGTGTCGCGCTGACCTTCCTCGGCGAGGGCGCGTTCTCCGTGGGAGATACGCACGAGGGGCTCAACCTCGCGGGCGTGTGGCAGGTGCCCGCAGTCTTCGTGCTGCAGTCGAACGGGTACTCGTACTCGACGCCCGCAGCGCGCCAGATGGTGAACACGAACCTCGCCGAGCGCATCACGGGCGGGTGGTCGATTCCGGCCGAGCGCGTCGACGGCACCGACGCGCTCGCGACCTTCGCAGCCTGCCGCGCCGCGATCGAGCGCGCGCGGTCGGGAGGCGGTCCGCAAGCGGTCGAGGCGCTTACGCTGCGCATCCACGGCCACGCTGCGCACGACGACGCCCGCTACGTGCCCGCCGAGCTCCGGGCCGCGTACGCCGATCGCGATCCGGTCGCCCGTCTCGAGGAACGCCTCCGGCTCGACGGGGTGGGCTCGGAGGAGCTCGGCGCGCTCCGCGAGCGCGTCCGGACGACGGTCGAGCAGGGCCTGCTCGAGGCGGAGGCGTCCCCGGCGCCCGATCCGGCCGAGCTCGAGGACGGCGTCTGGGCCGCTCCGCTCGAGAAACCCGACCGTGCTCTGTGATCGAGAATCGATCATCTGTCGGCGCAGCGCGAACAGGTTTAGACTCGCACCTGTTCCGAAGCTCCGACCAAGAAGGGTGGGCTATGGCTACAGCGAGTCTTGCTGGGACCGCGGCGACGGAGGTGCTCCGCCCGACCTCCGAGGCCGAGGCCGTCGAGGCGTTCGGCGACGGCGACGGCGTGCTCGTGGTCGGCGGGGGGACGATCGTCGTCCCCGACCTGACCTATCGACGGCTGCGCCCCGCGAAGGCGCTGCTCCTCAAGGACGCAGGGCTCTCCGGGATCGAAAACGAGGGTGGCCGCGTCACCATCGGCGCCGCGACACCGCTCGCCGCGCTCGTCGACCTGCCGGCGCCGATCGGCCCGTGCGCAGCCAACATCGGCGATCGCGAGATCCGTGGAGTCGCGACGGTCGGCGGCAACCTCTGCGCGGGTGAGGGCTACGAGGCGCCGCGGGGCGACCTCCAGGGCCCGTTCCTCGCGGTCGGTGCAACCGTGCGCTCCGCAGGGGCGGGAGGGATCGAGGAGGAGCCGCTCGAGAGCTTCCTCGAGCGACGGCGCAGCCGCCTCGCCCTCTCCATCTCCTTCCAGACACCGGCGGCCGGGGCGTTCGCCGCTCTCGATCGGCCGCACACACACGACTACACGGCGCTCGCGGTCTCCGGAGCGCGCGGCGCCGACGGGACGATCCGGCTCGCCGCGACCGGCGTCGGGTGGTGGGGCGTCCGCCTCCCGTCCGCGGAGGCTGCGGCAGACGACCCCGAGGCGGCCGGTCGGGCCGCCCTCGAAGACGTCGACCCGCAGGACGACGCGCTCGCCTCCGCCTGGTACCGGCGCAAGGTGCTGCCGGTCCTCGTCCGAACCGTCCTCACCGAGCTCGAGGGGGTCGCATGAACATCGTTGTCAACGGAACCGCCCACGCGATCGAGTCGGGCCCCCTGACGCCGCTGCTCGACGTCCTTCGCGAGGAGCTGGAGATCACCGGCCCGAAGGCCGGCTGCCACCAGGGTGGATGCGGCGCGTGCACCGTGCTCGTCGACGGCGAGCCGCGGCGCTCGTGCCTGCTGCCCGTCGCGTACGCGGACGGGGCCGAGATCACGACGGTCGAGGGCCTCGGCACGCCCGAGAGCCTCGCCCCGATCCAGCAAGCGTTCGTCCACCACTACGCCGCGCAGTGCGGCTTCTGCACCTCGGGGATGCTGCTCGCCGCACAGGCCTACCTCGACGGCGGCGGCACGGACGACCCGGAGGCGATCCAGGAGGCGCTCGGCGGGCACGTGTGTCGGTGCACGGGCTACGCGAAGATCGTCGACGCAGTCGCGGCGGCGGCTCGTGGCGAGAGCTTCGACCTCACGCAGACGGCAGTGGGCAAGTACACGACGGTGACGACGGGAGGTGCGACATGAAGGTCGTCGGCGCACGGATCCCACGCTACGACGGCGTCGCGCACGTCACGGGTCGGACGACCTACGTGGACGACGTCCGCGTACCCGGCATGCTGTGGGCGAAGGCCCTCCGCTCCCCACACCACCACGCTGCGATCACGAAGCTCGACACGCGCCCCGCGGCCGAGCTTCCCGGCGTCCACGCGGTCATCACCTGGGAGGACGTGCCGCTCCTCGAGTACGGGCACCTCTCGGCCCTCGGCATCCCCGCCGACGAGCCGCTGCTCGCGAAGGACGACGTGCGGTACAAGGGCCAGCCGATCGCGCTCGTCGCGGCCGAGAGCGAGGAGCTCGCAGCCGAGGCAGTCGAGCGAATCGAGATCGAGTTCGAGGAGCGCCCGGCGCTGCTCGACGTCCGCCAGGCGTTCGACCCCGAAGCGCCGAAGATCCACCAGTGGGGGAACTGGTACCCGCACTTCGAGGGCGGCATGGATCGCCGCCAGATCCGCAAAGGCGACGTCGCCAAGGCGTTCGAGCAGGCGGACGTGATCGTGCAAGGCGTCTACAGGCCGGCAGCGATCGAGCACGCCCCCCTCGAGACCCAGGTCTGCCTCGTCGTCCCGGAGCCGAACGGGCGCCTGACGATCTACTCCTGCACACAGGCGCTCTACTTCTCGCTCGGGGTCGTGGCGGCGCACCTGCAAGTGCCGCTCAACAAGCTGAAGATCGTCGGCGGCACGACCGGCGGTGGCTTCGGCGGCAAGGTGGACACGGCGACGGAGACGATGACCTCGCTCCTCGCGATGAAGGCCGGGCGCCCGGTGAAGTGGCGCTGGACGCGCGAGGAGGAGTTCCTCTGCTCATCCACTCGGGCGCCGTGGCACATGGAGATCGCGGACGCGGTCACGAAGGACGGCTGGATTCTCGGCAGGAAGATGCTGACGCTCCACGACTCGGGCGCGTACGCGCGCTTCTCGCCGTACGGCCTGACGAAGCACAGCTTCCACCACACCGGCGCGTACACGATCCCGAACCTCGAGTTCGACGGCTACGTCGTCTTCACGAACCGCGTGCCGACGACGGCCATGCGCGGATTCGGCGTCACGTCGGTCTCGTTCGCGGTGGAGACGCACATGAGCCGAATCGCAGACGTGCTCGACCTCGACCCCTACGAGATCCGGCTCCGCAACGCGAACCGGATCGGCGACACCTCGCCGAACGGGATCGTCTATACCGACCCGTCCACCGTGCCCACGATCCAGGCGATCGCGGAGGCGACCGGACACGAGCTCTCGGCCGAATTCCGCACAATGACGAACGAGCCCCGCACGGGCGAGTGGCTCCCCGAGCACCTCGTCGCGCAGCTCGGCAACCCGGAGGAGCACTGATGGCCAAGCACAGAGGGAAGGGCATCGCGGCGATCGAGTACCCGACGGGGATGAACCAGAACGGCGACCCGTCGCAGTGCTGGATCAAGGTCAAGCCGGACGGCCGGATCGACGTCTTCGCGGGCACCGCGGACATCGGGAACGGCTCGAAGACGATCCAGGCGCAGATCGTCGCCGAGACCATCGGCGTGCCCTACGACTGGATCACGTACGACAACTCGAACACCGACTCCTCGCCCGTCTGCACGGGCACCTTCGCCTCGCGCGCGACCTTCGTCGCCGGCAAGGCGGCCGAGAAGGCAGCGCTCCAGGTCAAGGCGAAGATCCTCGAGATCGCCGGCAAGGAGCTCGAGATCGACCCGGCCGACCTCGAGATCATCGACGGCGAGGTGGTCGCGAAGGGCGCCCCGCAGACGAGGATGTCCATCTCGGACGTGGCCGCGGCGGCGACGTGGGGGCACGGCGAGCTCATCACGGGCACCGGCGCCCAGCTCAAGCCGTACGCGGCGATCGTCGACCCGGAGACGGGCAGGGTGGACTCCCCGCCCCACTCCGCGATCTCGTACGCGGCCTGCGCCGCCGAGGTCGAGGTCGACGACGAGACCGGAGAGGTGCGCGTCCTGCGCCTCCAGCAGTGCTACGACGTCGGTCGGGCGATCAACCCGACGCAGGTCGAGGGCCAGATCGAGGGCGGAGCGATGATGGGGCTCGGGCTCGGCGTGCTCGAGAACTGCTACCCGTACTACCCCTCGGTGGAGCACCGCGGCGGCGCTTTCGGCTCGTACCTCGCGCCGGGGATGGAGGAGATGCCGCAGATCGACACGATCCTCATCGAGAACCCCTCCCAAGACGGGCCGTACGGCGCGAAGGGGATCGGCGAGATGGCGAACAACCCCCAGCCGCCGGCCATCGCCGCCGCCGTGTACGACGCGATCGGCGTGTGGATCACCGAGCTGCCGATCACGCCCGAGCGCGTGCTGAGAGCCCTCGAGGAGAAGGCCGCCGGGAAGCACGAGCCGCGCCGCGAAGGGAAGAAGGTGGTGTTCGACGAGGAGCTCTCGGTCAACACCGTCTCGAGTGGTGGCATCCGGTTCGAGGTGCCCGCGTGATCCCGCACGTGCCCCTCACCGCAGGGGGTCGTCACCCGCTTCGCAGATGACGACCCCCTTCCGCACCTGGAACGGCGTCGAGCCCCACGCCCTCTTCCCGGGCGTGGGGCTCCGCGCCATCGCCGGCGAGCAGGTCTTCCTCGGCCATGTCACCTACGCGCCGGGAACGGTCGTCGCCCGCCACGCCCACCCGGAGTCCGAGCAGGCGATGTGGATCATCGCGGGGTCGCTGACGATGACGGTCGGAGACGAGACGCGAGCGCTCGGCCCGGGCGACGTCGTCGTCGTCAATCGTGGCGTCGAGCACGAGCTCGTCTCGGAGGAGGGCGTCACGTTCGTCGAGGCCATGGCGCCGGTCCCACGTGACCACATCCCGGACCCGGAGCGCGACCTCGTCCTCGGCGAGCAGGGCGACAGGCTCCACGTCGAGCGCTGAGCTCCACCGCCCCGGCGTTAGGCTGGCGTCATGGAGCTGAAAGTCGGGGACGTCATCGCGTACCCCCCACACGGAGTCGGCCGCGTCGTCGCCCGAGAGCAGCGGGTCGTCCTCGACCGCGAGCAGGAGGTCGTCGTGCTCGAGCTCGCGAACGGCCTCTCGGTGACGCTCCCCGTCGAGCTCGCGCGAGCGCAGGTGCGCCCCCTCGTGAGCAAGGCCGGGCTCGAGCGCGTGCAGAAGACGCTGCGCGCTCCCGGAGACACGAGCGACGACGTCTGGGCGAAGCGCCTCAAGGACGCGCAGGAGAAGCTCCGCCGAGGCGATCCGCTCGAGCTCGCCGAGCTCGTCCGCGATGGGACGTGGCGCGAGCGCACCGCAGCCGCGACCGGCGCCTCCAAGCTCTCCGCGAGCGAGCGAGCGCTCCTCGTCAAGGCCCGGGATCTGCTCGCCGGCGAGATCTCCGTCGTGCGCGGTGTCGATCCCGAGGAGGCGAGCGCCTGGATCGACGAGCAGCTCGCCGTATCCGCCTGACGCCTCAGATCTTGCGGGCCGGGCGGGGCGCCCCCCACTTCGAGCGCCCGCGCCGCGACGAGTACACGAGCCTCGGCGGCGCGAGCTCGAGGCCTGTCTTCGTGAACTCCTCCGCCTGGCCCGCGAGCCTTGCGACCCGGCTCACGCTCTCGCGCTGCTCCGGGAGGACGAGCGTCACGCCGACACCGCCGCGGCCCGCGCGCCCCGTGCGCCCGACCCGGTGTACGTACCCGGCGTGCTCCTCCGGCGGGTCGTAGTTCACGACGTGGGTGACATCGGCGAGGTCGATCCCCCGTGCGGCGACGTCCGTGGCGACGAGCGTGGACGCCTGCCCGGACTCGAACCGTCCGAGGGCACGCTCCCGCTGCGCCTGGCTCAGGTCGCCGTGCATGACGACGGCCCGAACCCCGTGCTGAGCGAGCCTGCGGACGAGACGGTCGGCGCCACGCTTCGTGCGGACGAAGACGAGCGTTCGCTGGCCGTCTGCCCCGAGCATCCCGACGAGCGTCTCGACCTTCGTGTCCGGCCGCACCTCGACGAAGCGGTGCTCGACCCGAGCCCCCTCCAGGCCGGACGCGGGCTCGACGTCGAAGCGGAGCGGGTCGATCGTGTACGCGCGTGCGAGCTCGCGCACCCGCGCGTCGAGCGTCGCGGAGAAGAGCATCGTCTGACGGGCGCGCGGGACACGGCGCACGATCCGGTCGACCTGGGGCTTGAAGCCCAGGTCGAGCATCCGGTCGGCCTCGTCGAGCACGAGGACGCGAACGGCGTCGAGCGAGACGGCCTCGCGCTCGAGGAGGTCGTTGAGCCGTCCCGGCGTGGCGACGAGGACGTCGGCCGCGCGTGCGCGCGTCGCCTGCGGGCCGAGGGCGACTCCCCCGTAGACGGTCGACACGCGAACGCCGCTTGGCGCGACCGCGACGATCTCATCGGCGACCTGCGACGCAAGCTCTCGCGTCGGCACGAGCACGAGCGCGCTCGGCCTCTCCCCGCCGGCGTCGATTCGCTCGACGAGCGGGATCGCGAACGCGAGCGTCTTACCGGAGCCGGTCGGCGCCTTGGCCAGGACGTCGCGCCCAGCGAGAGCCTCGGGCAGGACGCTGGCCTGGATCGGGAAGGGACGATGGATGTCGTGCGCGGCGAGCGCGCTCACGATGCGCGCGGATACGCCGAGCTCGGAGAAAGACTGCTGCATCTCGGTTCACTCCTCGGTTCGAACGGTCGAGATCCGCCTGCCTCGACCCGCTGGAGGAACCGAAGAAGTCAAACCTCACGGGACGACGGGCGCCGTCCGTGCTCCGCACCCTAGCACGCGCAGCGCACACGCCCGCCACGGACAGCGACGCACGCCCGGACGACGACTACTCGTCCTCTCGCCAGGCGGCGACCGGAGTGCGTTCCGGCGCGTCCGCCTGGTCCTCGCCCGTGTGCTCGAAGAGCTCGAGGACGTAGCCGTCCGGGTCGAGGAAGAACGCCTGCGTGTAGCCGTCGCCGCGCGGCATCGGGCCGCCTGCGAGCTCGACCCCGTGCTCCGCGAGCCGAGCGAGCGCCGCGGCGAGGTCGTCGACCTCGAAGGCGAGGTGGTGCGTCATCCCCTTCGCAGCGCCCATACCCGCCCTCTGGCCGGCACCGCCCGTCGTGTGCTCCTCGGCGAGCAGGTGCAGCTCGGTGCCGCCGAAGCGAAACCACGCGCCGTCGAAGGCGAAGTTCGCAGGCCGCGGCACCTCCTCGAGCCCGAGCGCGCCGGCGTAGAAGCGCCGCGAGCGCTCGAGGTCGGAGACGACGAGCCCGACGTGCTGGATCCTCATCCCGCCCTACCGTACCCTCGCCGAGAACCCGATGCGAGAGGAGGCACGATGCCGCTCATCAGAGTCGAGCTCTTCGACTACCGCCTGTCGGAGGAGACGAGCGCCGCGCTCATCGAGAAGCTCACCGACGCGCTCTGCGAGGTGACGCACCCGGGGCTCAGAGAGCACACCTGGGTCATCGTGGAGGGCCACGACCCGCGCAACTGGGGTCTCGGCGGCAAGCCCTGGCCGGTCGAGCAGATGCCGCCCGGCCCCTCGGCGTAGGATCGCGCGCAACGACGAAAGGAGGCGCGATGCCGCTGATCGAGGTCAAGCTCTTCGACCGGCGGGTCACCGAGGAGTCCGTGCCGAGAATGATCGAGGCGCTCACCCGGGCTCTGCACGAGTCGAGCGGAGCAGCCGTCGAGCACATCCAGGTGATCGTCCACGGCATCCAGCCGAGCCACTGGGGCAAGGCCGGAAAGCCGAGCGAGTAGCCGTTCGGCCCCGCCGCAGCGGGGCCGACGGCTCCACAGCCTACGACGCTTCGCTCAGCTGCGGTACTTCACCGAGCACCCGACGGGCGGTGTCTCCGCGACAGGCGGCGCCTCGCCGGCGAGCGCGGCCTCGATCGCGTCGCGCAGGTAGTGCCGTGTGACCTCGCGCTCGTCGCGGTTGTCGTCCACCGCCCCGTGGTAGACGAGCCGGCGGTCGGCGTCGTAGACGAAGCACTCGGGCGTCCGCTCCGAGCCGAGCGCCCGCGCCACCTCCTGGCTTTCGTCGTACAGGTAGTCGAAGACGTAGCCCGCCTCGCGCGCGTGGTCGACCATGGCCTCGAAGGAGTCCTGCGGGTAGGCCTCGGCGTCGTTCGAGTTGATCGCGACGAACTTCACGCCCCGCTCGGCGTACTCGCGAGCGAGGTCGTTGATGCGGTCCTCCCACGCGAGGACGTACGGGCAGTGGTTGCACGACTGGATGAGAACGAGCACCGGCGCGTCCGCGTACTCCTCCAGGGTGTGGTTCCGACCGTCGACCCCGGGGAGGTCGAACACGGGCGCCGTCCTCTCGATCACGCTCATCTTGCAAGTGCCTCCTCGAGTTGCGTTCGGGTGGGAATGGGCGAGACGCGGCCGTCGGAAGACCGGTAGATCCGGCACGTGAGCGCCGGCGTCGACTCAGCCCCGATCGGATCGACGTCGCGTCCGTCGATGCGGATCGTCGGCGACCCGGGGAAGCGGAGCGCGACCGCCTCCTCCTGCGTGCGCACCTCGCGCATCTCGATCGGCGCCTCGATCCCCCGCTCGCGCAGCACCTCCTCGAGCAACTCCTTCGCCTCCGGGTACGAAGGACAACCCTCCCAGTAGAGGAGCTCGATCCGCATCGCCTCCTATTGCAGCACGAACGGAGCGGGCAGCCGCACGACAGGTGACGAGCACTCGGCAAGGTTCGCGACGGACACGGACGCTCGGGCCCTCACTGCGCGGACGCCACGCTCGCCGGCAGCTCGAGCTCGACGGGCGGTGCCTCGGCGACGACCGCCTTCGTCTCGCGCGCGTGGAGGAGCGTCGTGCGGACGATGAGCTTCGCCCGCGCGAAGTTATCGAGCTCGGTGGGCACGGGTCCGACCCGGCGGCCGAGCGCATAGCCCGCCGCGTTGCGTCCCATCGCGCGGTACGACTCGAGCGTGTAGAGCGGCGCCATCCCGAAGAGCTCGAGGTTGTCGAGCGGCTCGAGGTCGGCGCGGTGGATGACCGCGGTCCCCTTCGACTGCACGCCGACGGCGACGCCCGAGCCGGAGAGGCGCGCTCCGTCGTGGCCGATGAACGCGACGTCCGCGACCCTGCGGATCCGCACGAGCCGCGGTACCGCGCCTCCCTCCCGGATGCCCTCGCAGACAGCGTGCAGCACCTCCCCGTGGTCGAGGCCGGCGATCGTGCGGCGAAGCGTCTTCCCGAAGGCGGGGCCGACCGCGACCACCACCTCCGACGGATCGTCTCCCACCCCCGCCTCGCCCCGCTCGCGCACGAGGGGCTCGGCCGCATCCTCCTCGTCGACCAGAGCGTCCGGCGCGACGACCTGCGGCAGCGACTGCAGGAGCTCCCAGCGCGCTCCATCGAGCCGATAGCCGGTGCCGGGGCCGGCGTAGTCGTTCGGATCGTTGACGGCAGAGCGTACGAGCCCGTGCTCGTCGATGACGGCGGCGGTCTGCAAGTAGTCCGCCGCGACCCGTTGACGCTGCATGCCGAGCACCGCGGCAGCGACATCGGCGAAGCCGCGGCGGTCGAGCGCCAGGGCGACGTCGAGCCCGCTCACGCCACGCGCGAGGAGCTCGTCCGCGGCCTCGACGTCGGCTGCTCGATCGCGGGGCGGCATGTCGTTCGAGTCGTAGCCCGTCGTCGCCGCCGCGACCTCCTCGTCGCTGATCGGCGGGAGCCCGAGCTCGGCGAAGACGGCCTGCGCAGCTCTCGCGGCGCGCTCGCGCACGCGCAGGATCTCGTCCTCGGCGACCGGCTCGATCCCCGCATCTACCTGCCAGTCGCGCTGGATCGTCAGCCACTCGTCGAGGTCGTCGGCGTCGTAGTTCCCTCCGCCGAACGTGTTGTCGCGGCGCGGCATGACCGAGTAGCCCGACGTCACGAAGTCGGTGCCGGGCAGGAACTGGCCCATCAACTTCGCCGTCTTGCGGATCTCCGAGTGCGACGCGATGGCGTCGTTCCCCGATGCAACCTCGAGGTCGAGCCAGGCTGCGAGGACGTTCTCGCCCAGAATCGCGCGCACCCCGCCGGGCAGCGAGAGGACGAGAGCGACGACGGAGATCGAGCCGTTCTGCACCCCCTGCGACCCCGCCGCCCGCACGACGGCGAGGCAGCGGGCCTCGAGGTAGAGCATCGAGTACCCCTGCGCGTGCCCCATGAGCGCCTCCGAGCCCGTGCCGGACGTGAACCGCACCTTCACCCCGCGCGAGGCGTAGGCGGCCCCGAGGAAGGCCTTCGACCAGGGCGTGTCGTCGCCGTCCACGAACACCGGCTCGGTCCCGTACACCGAGAGGGTCTCGGCGTACGTGACGAGGCCGCGAATCGCGAGCTCGAGGTTGCGCTTCTCCTCGACGGCGCACTGCGTCATGACGCCGGGTCGTCCGGCCTGCGAGCCGATGAGCAGCGCGAGGGCGTTCAGCGGCGCGTAGCGCGCGACGCCGACCGTCGTCTCCATCTCCGCGAAGCCCCGCCGCGCTGCCTCTGCGGCGTCGGCGGCGAGCAGCGCCGGGCTCTCTGCGAGATTCGTCACGTGCGCCTGGTTCGCCGGTGCGCGCCGGGCGCGGAGCTTCGCGAGAGCGAGCATGAGCTCGACGGGCTCGAGCAGCCCCACGACGCGCGCGAGCTTCGCCGGCGTGAGCCCGCGGGAGAGCCGTACGAGCTCCGCGCGTGGGACGTCGATGTCGACGAGCCGTCGGGCGATCTCGACGTCCTCGAGCGCCATCGCCTCCTCGGCGATCCCGAGATCGAGGCCGTGCGCGACGACGAAGCGGTCGATCACGTCGAACTCCTCGGCGTCGCGTCCATCCATGCGGACGACACGCTCGCCGTCGAGCGCGAGCTCCGGCTCGGGGTCGTTCGGCCCGTTCGCGGCCACGAGCCCGAGCTCGGGAAGCGGAGACACGAGCGGCTCGAGTGCGAGCTCGCGCCGAGCGCGCGCCGCAAAGCGCTTACTGCGCACGGACGAGCCCTCGTTCCTCGTACGCCGCGGCCGCCTCGCGGACGAAGGCCGCGGTCGCCGTCGCCCCGAGCTCCTCGAGCCGCGTCGCCCAGCGCTCGAGCTCGACCACGGTCGCTCGGCCGGGACGAAGCGCTGTGTACACCTCGAGCAGCAGGTCGTCCGGGACCGAGGCGAGCTCGGCCGCGCGCTCGAGGTTCTCCGCGAGCTGCGGTCGGCCGGCGGCGCGCGCGACCTCCGCCTGGAGGCGCAGCGTGCGTGGCGTGGCGCGCATCTCCGCGCCGTCGATGCGCCCCTCCCGCGCGGCGGCTAGCGTAAGCTCGGAGAGCGGCACACCCGACGGGGTCGTCACGAGCTCGGGACGCTGCGCCCCGAGCGGGTAGTCGCGGTTCGGGTCGAACGACATGGCGCTCAGACTTTAGGGTTCCGGTAGCAGATGGCAAACGATTATCGATTCTCTGGTCGGGTTGCGCTCGTCACGGGCGGAGGCAGCGGCATCGGCGCAGCGGTCGCGAGTCGGCTGCTCGCGGAAGGCGCGCGCGTCGCGACCCTCGATCTCCACCCGGGCGGTCCCGAGGGATCGCTCGCGATCGCCGGAGACGTCTCCTCGTCCGCCGACGTGAACGCTGCCGTGGCCCGAGCGGAGCGCGAGCTCGGGCCGCTCGACGTGCTCGTCTGCTCGGCCGGCATCCCCGGCGCCTCGCTGCGGACGGTCGAGGTGACCGACGAGGAGTGGAGGCGCGTGCTCGCCGTCAACGCAGATGGCGTCTTCTTCTGCAACCGAGCCGTGCTCCCGGGGATGGTCGAGCGCGGCTACGGTCGCATCGTGAACGTCGCCTCGATCGCGGGGAAAGAGGGCAACCCGATGGCCGCCGCCTACTCCGCGGCGAAGGCTGCCGTCATCGCTCTCACGAAGGCGATCGGCAAGGACGTCGCCCGCACGGGCGTGCTGGTCAACTGCATCGCGCCGGCGGTCATCGCGACGCCGATCCTCGACGGGCTCTCGCAGGAGCACATCGAGTACATGGTCGAGCGCATCCCGATGGGGCGCATGGGCACGCCCGAGGAGGTGGCGGCGCTCGTCTGCTGGCTCGCGAGCGAGGAGTGCTCGTTCTCCACCGGGGCGACGTACGACATCTCAGGCGGGAGGGCCGTGTACTAGTGCGCCTGATCCGGTACCGCACGGCGCGCGGCGAGATCCGGGTCGCGGCGGAGCTGCCGGAGCGCTCGAACCCCGAGCGCCTGCACTTCGAGGAGCTCCAGGAGACAGACGTCCTCGACGTCCTCACGGGAGGCGCGCGAGCGGCGAAGGCGGCAGTCGGCGCGGACGCCGGGCTGCGGGAGCTCGACGACGGGCTCGCGCTGCTCCGCCCGCTCGACCCGCCGGAGGTGTGGTGCGCGGGCGTGACGTACGAGCGCTCGCGCGACGCACGGGTGGAGGAAAGCGCCGCGCAGGACGTGTACACGCTCGTCTACGAGGCGGCGCGCCCCGAGCTCTTCCTCAAGGACGCGGCCTGCCGGCGAACGGTCGGCCCCGGCGAGCCGATCGGGATCCGCGACGACGCGACGTGGAGCGTTCCCGAGCCGGAGATCGGGCTCGTGCTCGGCGAGCGCGGCGCCATCCTCGGGCTCACGATCGGCAACGACGTCTCCTCGCGCGACATCGAGGGCGCAAACCCGCTCTACCTCCCGCAGGCGAAGGTGTACGCGGGCGCGTGCGCCATCGGTCCGGCCGTCTACGTCCCCGAGAGCCCGAACGCGCCGCTCCGGATCCGGATGCGCGTGCTCGACGACCGCGGCGGCGTCGTGTTCGAGGACGAGACCTCGACCGCCCGCATGCGGCGCTCCTACGACGAGCTCGTCCGTTGGCTCCTGCTGGACAACCCCGTCCCGGCGGGCAGCGTCCTCCTCACGGGTACCGGCCTCGTTCCACCCGACGACTTCACTCTCCTCCCCGGCCACACCGTCGAGATCGAGGTGCCGGAGATCGGCACCCTCGTCAACCCGGTCGTGCGCGCGGCGGAGCTGATCGAAAGGAGCGGCACGCGATGACCGAGACCGTCACGACACGCGCCGGCCTGAACTACATCGGCGGCGAGTGGATCGAGTCCTCTAGCGGCGAGACGTACGAGAAGCGCAATCCCTGGCGTCCCTCCGAGGTCACCGGCGTCTACCAGGCCTCGAGCGCCGAGGATGCCCGCGCCGCGATCGCCGCGGCTCGGGAGGCCTTCCCCGCCTGGTCTGCGCTCCCGGCCGCCCACCGGGGCGCCTTCTTCCACCGGGCCGCGGACGCGATCGAGGCGCGCGCCGAGCGGATCGCGCAGGACATGACGGCCGAGATGGGCAAGCCGCTGCGCGAGGCGCGGCTGGAGACGCTCCGTGCCGCGGCGATTCTCCGCTACTCCGCCGGCGAGGCGTGGCGGCCGATCGGCGAGCTCTACGAGCCCTCCGTCCCCGACCAGCGGCTCTACACCATGCGGCGGCCGCTCGGGGTCGTCGGCCTCATCACGCCCTGGAACTTCCCGATCGCGATCCCGGTCTGGAAGCTCGCGCCGGCCTTGATCTACGGCAACACGGTCGTACTCAAGCTCGGGTACGAGGCGCCCCGCACCGGGCTGCACGTCGCGGGCTGCTTCGCAGAGGCCGGTCTGCCCGCGGGCGTCCTCAACGTGCTGACCGGCGCCGGCTCGACCGCCGGAGCCGAGATCGTCGCGAACAGCGCCGTGCGGGCCCTCTCGTTCACCGGCTCCGTCGCCGTCGGTCGCAGCGTGCGCGCGCAGGCGACCGAGCGCGACTGCCGCGTCCAGCTCGAGCTCGGCGGCCACAACCCGCTCGTCGTCACCGCAGCCGCCGAGCTCGACCGCGCCGTCGAGGCGGCCTACGCGGGTGCGTTCTGGTCGGCGGGTCAGAAGTGCACCGCGACGCGCCGCATCTTCGTGCAGGACGCCGTCTACGACGACTTCCGAGCGCGCTTCCTCGCGCGGATCGAGGCCGGCAAGGTCGGCGATCCGGCCGACCCGGAGACAGAGGTCGGCCCGGTGGTGACCGAGAGCGCGCTCGAGGAGATCCTCGGCGCCATCGAGCGCGCCCGCGGTGAGGGCGGCAGGGTGCTCGCCGGCGGCGAGCGCGCCCACGCCGAGGCCTACCTCATCGCGCCCACGGTGTTCGAGGGCCTCGCCGACGACGCCGAGCTCTCCTGCGAGGAGGTCTTCGGCCCGGTCACCTCCCTCTACCGCTTCTCGACCCTCGACGAGGCGGTCGAGCGGGCGAACGCCGTCCGCTACGGGCTCTCGGCGTCGATCTTCACACGCGACCTCGGCGAGGCCCAGCGCTTCGCGGATGCGGTCGGCGCCGGGATCATCCACGTGAATTCGCAGACCGCCGGCGCGGACGTGCACGTCCCCTTCGGCGGCATCAAGGGCTCGGGCTGGGGGCCGCACGAGCAGGGCCGGGCGGCGATCGAGTTCTACACGGACGTCGTCACCGTCTACCAGGACGCGCCGCGTGCCTGAGCGGGAGCGTACGCTCGTCACCGGAGCCCTCGGCTGCCTCGGCGTATGGACGCTGAAGGCGCTCATCGACCTCGGCGAGGAGCCCGTCGGCTACGACCTCGGCGGCGACGACGCGCGCCTGCGACTCGTCCTCGACGACGCCGAGCGGCGACGGGTCACGCTCGTCCGCGGAGACGTCACCGACGGCGCCCAGCTCGGACGGGCGCTCGACGAGCACGCGATCACCCGCGTCGTGCACCTCGCGGCGCTCCAGGTCCCGTTCTGTCGCGCCGACCCGGTGCGCGGTGCGCTCGTCAACGTGTCCGGCACCGTCGTCGTCTTCGAGGCCGTGCGCGAGCGCCTCGGTCGGATTCCGGGGCTCGCCTACACGAGCTCGGCCGCCGTCTACAACGCCGCCGACCGCTCACCCGCTCCCGAGTCCGGCGGTACCGCTCCCTCCACGCTGTACGGGGTCTACAAGCTCGCGAACGAGGGCACGGCGCGGATCTACTGGCACGACTTCGACGTCCCCTCCATCGGCATCCGCCCGTACGTCGTGTACGGGCCCGGTCGCGACCAGGGCTTGACCTCGGGGCCGTCGCTCGCGATGGAGGCGGCCGCGCGCGGCGAGGGGTACGAGATCGCCTACGGCGGTCGGGCGCAGTACGACTACGCCCCGGACGTCGGGCGCGCGCTCGCGCTCGCCGCCCGCGCGGCGACGGAGGGCGCCTGGGTCGCGAACTACCCCGGCGAGCGGGCGACGATGGCCGAGGTCGTCGCCGCGATCGAGGCCGCCGCCCCCGAGGTCGCCGGCCGGGTGACGTTCCAGGACGGGCAGCTCCCGTTTCCCGACGAGCTCGAGGCGAAGCTGCTCGAGAGACTCGTCGGCCCGCTCCCCCACACCCCGCTCGCGGAGGGCGTGAGAGCGACGGTCGAGCACTTCCGCCGAGCGGCGCTCGACTCAGGCGGCGGCTCGTAGGCCGCCGACGGCGGCCGTGACGAGCACGCAGGCGGCGGCCACGAGCACGATCGTCCCACCCGGTGGCAGGTCGAGGTAGTACGCCGCGGTCAGCCCGGCGACGACCGACCCGAGTCCGACGCCGATCGAGAGGCCGAGCGCGGACGCGAGGCTCCAAGCGACGCGCGCTGCCGCGGTGACAGGTAGCACCATGAGGGCCGCGATCAAGAGGATCCCGACGATGCGCATCGCGAGCGCGACCGTGAGCGCAGTCAGGACGACGAGCGTGACGTTCAGGGCTGCGACGGGGATCCCCGAGACGCGCGCGCCCTCCTCGTCGATGGTGACCGCGCAGAGCGCCCGGTAGAGGAGCGCGACGACCGCGAGGCCCACGACGCCGAGCGAGACGACGAGCGCGACGTCCGCGCGCGTGACGGTGAGGATAGAGCCGAAGAGGTACTGGAAGAGCCCGACGTCGAGCGACCCCGCGAGCGCGACGAACACGACACCCGCGGCGATTCCCGTATAGAAGACGAGCGCGAGCGCCTGGTCGCCGGCAGTGGCCCGACGGGAGCGCAGCCACTCGATCGCGACTCCTCCGACCGCGGCGGCGGCGAGCGCCGTGAGCACCGGCGAGACGTCGAGGAGGATCCCGAGCGCGACACCCGCGAAGGCGACGTGGCCGATCCCGTCCCCGACGAGACTCAGCTGGCGCTGGACGAGGAAGAAGCCGACCGCGGGCGCCAGCACGCCGACGACCGCGCCGGCGACGAACGCGAGTCGCATGAACTCGAGCTCAAACATGGGTGTGCGACGGGTCGTGCCACACGCCCGGCAGCTCGCCGGGCGGGCCGTCGAAGACGATGCCGCCGCGCACGAGCACGATCCGCTCTACGTGTCGCTCGACGGCGCCGAACTCGTGCGACACGTAGAGGATCGTGACGCCGAGCTCCTCGTTCAGGTGCGCGAGAAGCTCGGCGAGCGCCTCCTGCGACTCGACGTCCACGCCCGTCGTCGGCTCGTCGAGCGCGAGGAGAGACGGCTCGCCGGCGAGCGCCTTCGCGATGAGCGCGCGCTGCTGCTGCCCGCCGGAGAGCCGACGGAGCTCGGCGTCGGCCTGCTCCGCCAGGCCGACGCGCTCGATCGCCTCGTCGATCTTCGCACGATCCTCCGGACGCAGGCGCCCGAGGAGCCTCGTCGCCGGGAGCCTCCCGGCCGCGACCACCTCGCGCACGGTGACCGGCGCCTCCACCCGGAGCTGCGCGCGCTGCGGCAGGTACCCGAGCCGTCGCCTCTGCGAGACCGACGCAGCCGGCTCGCCGAAGAGCCATGCAGAGCCCGACGTCGGAGCGAGTAGGCCGAGGACGATCCGCACGAGCGTCGTCTTGCCACCCCCGTTCGGGCCGGCGATGGCGACGAACTCGCCGGGAAGGACGACGAGGTCGACATCGCGGAGGACGTCGCCGCCGCGCGGGTAGGCGAAGGAGACGGAGCGGAGCTCGACGACCGGAGCTACGCGCACCCGAGGGCCTGCCGGAGGGCCGCGAGGTTCTCGCGCATGACGGAAACGTAGTCTGCTCCGTTCTCGAGCTCCTGCTCGGTCAGGCCCTCGAGCGGATTGAGGACGGCGGTCCGCACCCCCGCTTCGCGCGCGACCGTCTCGGCCACCTTTGGCGAGACGAGCGTCTCGAAGAACACGGTCGTCGCTTGCGACCTGCGCACCTCGGCAACGAGCCCCTCGAGCGCGCGCGGCGACGGCTCCGCCTCGGGGGAGAGCCCGCTCAGCGCGAGCTGGCGGAGCCCGTATGCGTCGGCGAGGTAGCCGAACGCGGCGTGGCTCGTCACGATGACGTCCCGCTCGCAGTCGGCGAGTCCATCGCGGAACTCCTCGTCGAGCTCCTGGAGGTCCGCGACGAGACCGTCGGCCGCCCCGGGCTCGCCGAGCGCCTCGGCGACGCGTTCGGCCATCGCGGCGAAGCGCAGAGGGTCGAGCCAGACGTGGGGGTCGAGCGCGTGACTGCCGTCGCCCTCCGAGTGACTCCCGTCGCCCTCGGAGCCCTCGATCAGCTCCAGGCCGTCGAGGAGGTCGAGCGCGTTCGCCTTCCCGCGCACCGCGCGCTCGAGCGCGGGCTGGAAACCCTGGCCCAGATAGAGCACGAGGTCCGCGTCGGCGAGCGCAGCGACCTCGCGCGGGGTCAGCTCCAGGTCGTGCGGCTCGGCGCCAGCCGGCGTCAGCGTCGTCACCTCGGCGGTAGGCGCGAGCCGCTCCGCGAGGAACGCGAGCGGATAGAAGGCGGCGACGATCCGCGTCTGCGACCTCGACTCGCCGCCGCCGCCGCAGGCACTCGCGAGGAGCGCGAGGGCTGCGGCGAGAAAGATGGGAACGATTCTCTTTCGCATATCGAGTGGGAAGCATACCACGGAAAGAGAGTGAGAACCACTATCCTCTTGGTCTATGCACGAGGCATGGGCGCATCACGTTCGCGAGGAGCTGCGCCGCCGAGGCGCCCGCGGGGGCGCTGCCCGCGACGAGGTCATCGCCTGCCTTGCGCGGCAGGACTGCTGCCTCTCGGCGCAGGAGCTCTTCGACGCCCTCCGCGGAGAAGGGAAGCGGGTCGGCATCGCGAGCGTCTACCGCGCGCTCGAGCAGCTCGCTGAGGCCGGGCTCGTTCACCGGATCGATCTCGGCGACGGCGCCGCCCGGTTCGAGCCGGCGCTCCCGGGCGGAGAGCACCACCACCATCTCGTCTGCGACACCTGCGGGCGGGTCGAGACGTTCGACGACCCCGCCCTCGAGCGCCGCCTCGAGGGTGTCGCGAGCGCGCACGGCTACGAGCTCGACCGCCACGACGTCGTCCTCCACGGCGCGTGCGCAGCGTGCGCGTCTTCGGCCTGAGCGGCCGATCTCATACGCTTGCCGCATGAGCGGCGCGCACACGGGGTCCGCGCGCGAGGAGCGCCGAGTGATCACGGTCTTCTTCTCGGATCTCGTCGGCTTCACGGAGCGCTCCGAGGAGCTCGACCCCGAGGACGTGCGAGCACTCCTGACGCGGTACTACGAGCACGTTCGCGAGACGCTCGAGGCTCATGGGGGAGTCGTCGACAAGTTCATCGGCGACGCCGTCCTCGGCGTCTTCGGCGCTCCCGTCGCACACGAGGACGACCCGGAGCGCGCGGTGCGGGCAGCCCTCGCGATCCGCGAGTGGGCACTCGCGGAGGACGACATCGACGTGCGTCTCGGCATCAACACGGGCCCCGCGCTCGTCGCCCTGGAGCAGACGACGACCGGGATGGGGATCGTCGCGGGCGACGCGGTCAACACCGCGGCGCGTATCCAGTCGGCGGCGCCGACGAACGGCATCCTCGTCGGCGAGCCCACGTACCGCGCGACGGCGCGGGTCTTCGAGTACGAGGAGCGCGAGCCGATCTCCGCGAAGGGAAAGAGCGAGCCCGTACGCGTGTGGGCGCCGCTTCGCCCGCGGCGGTCGGTCGGAGAGCGGGCACTCGCAGATGCGCCTCTCGTGGGCCGTACGGAGGAGCTCGAGCGCCTCCTGACCGCGCTTCGCCACGTGCACTCCGAGCGGGAGCCGGCGCTCGTAACCCTGGTCGGCGTCCCCGGGATCGGCAAGACGCGGCTCGTGCGCGAGCTCGAGCGACACGTGCGAGCGCAGAGTGCTCCCGTCACCTGGCTCGAAGGCCGCACTCCTCCGTACGGAGAGGGCGCAGCCTTTCGCAGCCTCGCCGAGCTCGTCGCGTCGTACGCCGGCATCCGGGAGAGCGATGCAGCGAAGGTCGCACGCGAGAAGCTCGCGAGCGCGATCACGGAGCTCGCCGACGAGCGTGACGCTCGCTGGCTCGAGGGGCACGTCCGTTCGCTCCTCGGGCTCGGCGGCGAGACGGAGTCGCGCGCCGACGGCCGAGCGGAGACGCAGGTGGCCTGGCGGCGCTTCTTCGAACTCGTCGCCTCTCGGGGTACCACCGTCCTCGCGCTCGATGACCTCCACTGGGCCGACGACGCCGTCCTGGCCTTCGTCGACGACCTCGTCGCGAACGCCGACGCGCTGCCCCTCCTCGTCCTCGCGACGGCGCGTCCCGAGCTTCTCGATTGCCGGCCACAGTGGGCGGAGGAGCGCCCGCGCAGGGTCGTCGTCTCCCTGGCACCGCTGTCGGAGGACGACACGATGAGGCTCGTCCAGAGCCTCGCCGGCGACGTCGAGCTCGGGGCGGAGCGGCGAGACACGCTCCTGCGACTCGCTGCGGGGAACCCCTTGTACGCGGAGGAGCTCGTGCGTATGGGCCTCGACTCCGACTCGGGCCCCGCGCTCCCGGAGTCCCTCCAGGGCCTCATCGCAGCCCGTCTCGACATGCTCGCCCGCCCGGAGAAGGAGCTCCTCCAGGACGCTGCGGTGCTCGGCCAGGAGTTCTCACCCAGCGCCCTCGCGTACGTCTCCGGAGCGACTCGGCAGCAGATCGAGGAGGGGCTCGCGGTGCTCGTCCGGCGTGAGCTCATCTCCATGCCGGAGCGCTCCGAGAGCGACGACGAGTCGGAGCGTGGGTTCCGGCATCCGCTCGTGCGCGACGTCGCGTACGAGCAGATCCCGCGCGCTCGTCGAGCGGAGCTGCACCGACTCGCCGCCGAGTGGGTGGAGTCGCTGCCGGCCGACCGAGCGGAAGGTCGAGCGGAGCAGCTCGCACACCACTACGGGCAGGCGCTCGAGTACGCACGCGCGGCCAAAACGGCCACGGAAGACCTCGCCGCGAAGGCGGTGCGCGCGCTCCGCGAAGCCGGGGATCGCACCCGAGCCGTGTACGCCGTCCAGGCGGCTGCGGAGCACTACCGACGGGCGCTCGCGCTCTCCGAGAGCCCTCTCGAGCGTGGGGAGCTCGGCCTCGCGCTCGCCGAGATGCAGCTTCGCGCGGGCGATGTCGACGAGGCGCACGCGGGGCTCGAGCGCGTGCTCGCCGTCGCGCGCGAGGAGCGCGACGCGTCCTTGCTCGCTCGGGCGGCGCTCGCCCGCGGCGGAGTCGGCGTGAGCGTGTTCGACCCGGACGAGGAGCTCGTCGCGCTCTTCGAAGAGGCGCTCGCGGTGCTCGGCGAGAGCGAGCCCGCGCTCCGCGCCCGCCTGCTCTCACGCCTCGCGATCGAGGTCTACTACGCGCCCCCTCCGTCGCGCCGCGAGGCGCTCGGCGCAGAGGCCGTCCGACTCGCGCGGGAGGCGAGCGAGCCCGAGGCGCTCGTCGACGCCCTGAACGCCCGGCGCGTGACGCTGTGGAGCCCCGAGCGGCTGGACGAACGCCTCGCGGTCTCGCACGAGCTCGTGCGACTCGCGGAGGAGGCCGACGACCGCGAACGCTCGCTGCTCGCGCGCACGTGGCTCGTGCTCGACCTCGTGGAAGCCGGCGAGCTCGACGCCGCGCGCACGGAGATCGAGGCGTACGCGCGGCTCGCCGAGCCGCTCGCGATCCCCGCCCACTCGTGGTGGGTGCCCGCCTGGAAGGCGATGCTGGCCGAGGTCGAAGGACGCTTCGACGAGGCCCGCGCGCTCGCCGCCGAGATGGAGGCGGCGGGAGCGAGGACGGGCGACGCGAACGCCTCCCTCTACGCCCGCCTCGTGTCGTGGGTCGCAGACCTCGAGCAGGGACGAAACCACGAGCAGGCACTCGCCATGCTCGAGCGCGGCATCGAGCGCGGCATCCCCGCGTTCCGCTGCGGACTCGCAGCGCACCACGCGGTCACCGGTAAGGCGGAGGAGGCGCGCAGGGCGCTCGCCGACCTCGGGCCGAGAGGGCTGGGCGAGATCCCGCGGGACATGAACTTCTACGCCGGCGCGGCCGAGTACGCGATCGCCGTCGGCATCCTCCGCGACGCGCGGGCCGCGGCGCAGGCGTACGACCTGCTGCGACCGTTCTCGGGCCGCTGGACGGTCGTCGCCCGTGCTGCCGTCTGCTGGGGCCCGGTCGACGCGTACCTCGGGCGACTGGCGGCGACCGCGGGGCTCTTCGACGAGGCGGAGCGCCATTTCGAGGACGCGCTTGCCGCCTGCGAGGCGCGAGGAGCGCGCGCGATGGCGGCTCGCGCGCGCTGGTGGTGGGTGGAGATGCTCCGCTCCCGAGGACGAGCGGATGATCTCGCGCGCGCTCGCGTGCTCGAGCCTCGTGCGCGCGCGGAGGCGGAGACCATCGGCCTCGCGCTCGTGCCCGCTAGTGGATGAGCGGACGGAGGGTGTCCCGCGCCAGGAGGAACCCGCGCTGCACGAGCTCCTCCGTCCCCTCGAAGGACCGGTCCTCGTGCTCGATCGAGATCACGGAGTCGTACCCGGCCCGGTAGAGAGCCGCGAGGAACCGGTCCCAGCGCACCTCGCCGAGCCCCGGCAGACGCGGCACCTGCCACCCCATCCCGAGCGACACGGTTCCGTGCCGGTAGAGCCCCTCGCGGTCGATCTCGAGGTCCTTCGCGTGCACGTGGAAGAGCTTCGCGGCGTAGTCGCGGACGACGCGCTCGGCGTCGATCATGAGCCAGACGAGGTGGGACGGGTCGAGATTGAGCCCGAAGCTCGGGCTGTCCACGATCGCGAACAGCTCGTCCCAGATCGCGGGCGTCGAGGCGAGGTTCGTCCCACCCGGCCACTCGTCCCAGGAGAAGATCATCGGGCAGTTCTCGATCGCGATCCGCACGTCGCGCTCCTCCGCGTACGCGACGAGCCGCGGCCACACCTTCTTGAACTCGCGGAGGTTGTCGGGGACGTTCTTCGTCTGGTCACGCCCGACGAACGTCCCCACGACGCCCACGCCGAGCGCGGAAGCCGCGTCGATGACCTTCTTCAGGTGGGTGTTCGCGGCGCGGCGCTCCGCCGGGTCGGGGTGCAAGTTGTTCGGGTAGTACGCGAGCGCCGAGATCTCGAGCCCGTGCCGCTCGAGGACCTCTCGCACGGCGTCGGCGTCGAGCTTCGACACGTCGATGTGCGACGTGCCGGCGTAGCGGCGGCGCTCGCCGCCCGACGCGGGCCAGCAGGCGACCTCGAGCGCCTCGAAGCCCTCGCTCGCCGCCCAGGCGGCGACATGCGCGAGCGAGCGGTGCGGGAACGGTGCGGTCAAGAGTCCGAGCTTCATGTCGTAGGCACCTCCACCCAGCGTCGTTCGCGGCTCGATCGGAGGACGGCGTCTCCGATCACGTTTGCCGCGTGGCCATCACGGAACGTCGGGTACTCGGGCTCGGCGCTCGGGCCGCCCCTCGCGACGTCCGCATAGACGGCCCGATAGAGCTCCCGGAACGCGTCTGCGAACCCCTCGGCGTGCGCGACCGGCAGACGAGAGCGAGCGGCCGCGGCGGGGTGCAGGAGGGCTCCGTTCCGAAGCAGGAGCTCGTTCGGCTCGTCCCGGTGCCCGATCCAGAGCTCCTCGTTGCGCTCCGAGTCCCAGGCGACCGACTGCTCCGAGCCGTCCACCTCGATCCGCAGCGAGTTCTTTCGACCGAGCGCGACCTGGGAGACGACGAGCGAGCCACGCGCGCCATTCTCGAAGCGAAGGAGCAGGTGCGCGACGTCTTCGGTCTCGATCGCGACCTCCTCGGTCTCGGCCTCGGTGGAGCCGGCGAAGGTCTCGACCTCGCCCGCCGGCCGGGCGCGCGTCCGGTGGATCGTGGCCAGGTCGGCGAGAACCTCCACCACGCGCAGACCGGTGACGAACTGCGCCGTGTCGAGCCAGTGCGAGCCGATGTCCCCGACTGCCCGGAGCGGACCTGCCTTCTCGACCTCGAGCCGCCAGTTCCAGTCACTCGGCCGCGCGAGCCAGTCCTGGAGGTAGCCGCCATGCACGGCCCACACCTCCCCGACCTCGCCCGCACGCACCCGCTCCCGCACCTCTTGCACGAGCGGGTAGAAGCGGTTGTGGAAGTTCGTGCAGTGGACGAGGCCCGAGCGCTCGGCGAGCTCCACGAGCTCGAGCGACTCGGCGGAGCTCGTCGCGAGCGGCTTCTCGCACACGACGTGCTTGCCGGCCGCGAGCGCCTGCTGCACCTGGGCGTAGTGGAGGTAGTTCGGCGTGGTCACGTGCACGACGTCGACACGCTCGTCGGCGAGGAGCGCCTCGTAGGAGTCGTAGACCGGCGCGAGCCCCTTCGCTCTCGCCCGCTCCGGCGACGAGCCGACGACGCCGACCACCTCGACCCCGAGGCGGCGGAGCGCGTCGACGTGAACCGCGGCGATGAAGCCGGTGCCGACAACCCCCGCCCGGATCCCGGAACTCAGCGCGCCCCCTTTCGCTCGCGTCCCTTCGTGCGACGCCGGACGACGCGCTCCGTGCGCCGCACGTGCTTGCGCGCCTCCGCCCCGGCCCGCGCGACGTCACCCGCGGCGATGGCCTCGTAGATCGGCGTGTGGAAGGCGACGAGCTCGTCCTGCTCCCAGTACGTCCAGTACGTCGCGAACGCCGTCGAGACCTCGAGTCGGAGCGAGAGCCAACTCTGGAGCAGCGGCTCGTTGTCGGCCAGCTCGACGGTCGCGCGGTGGAAGGCGAGATCGTGCGCGACCTGCGTGCGCCAGTCGCGACGGGCGGCGGCGCGCCGCATTCCCTCGAGCTCGCGCTCGAGTGGGCCGAGATCCCGGTCGGGACGCTTCGCGGCTGCACGCGCCGCGAGCTCCTCGAGCGCTGCGCGCACCGGGAATACGGCCAGGAGCTGCGTGTCGTCCACGCCGCGCACGCGCGCGCCCCGGAAGGGCTCCGACTCGACGAGGCGCATGTTCTGGAGGTCGCGCAAGGCTTCTCGCACGGGCGCCTGGCTCGTGCCGAGCTCTCGGGCGAGTCGCGTCTCCACGAGCCGGTCCCCTGGCTGGAGCTCTCCACGGAGGATCCGCTCGAGCAGGAGCTCCCGGATCTGCTCGCGGAGGACGGTGCGTGAGACGGCAGAAGAGGTCAGGCCAAGATCATCGATGCTCGATTATCCGGAGTCAACCGAGAGGTGCCGACTCAGCGGGAAGGCGGTGCGGGGGCTCGGGAGGCGCAAGGCCGCCCGAGCCCCCGGCGCGCGTCACGAGCTGCCGCGGAAGACGAAGGTGCGCAGCGTCTGGATCTTGCCGTTGCCGTTATAGCGCCAGACCTCGTACAACGCGGACCCGATGTCACCGTTCTTGTCGAAGTCGACCGGGCTGAAGGCGCCCTCGTAGTCGATGTCCTTGCCCGCGGCCGCGGCCTTCACCCCCTCGGCCAGGTTCCGGAACGTGACCTTGAGCCCGGGCGGTCCGGAGATCTGACGCATGTAACGCTTCATCGCCCCCGGAGACGCCGAACAGGCCCGGACTGCGGCGAGGAAGGGAGTCATCGCCGCATCGAACGCGGTACCCTCGAACCCCGTCCACGGTTTCGCGCCCTTCACGGCCCGCTTCCAGTAGGCGAAGAAGGCCTTGCCAGCGGGTCCTCCGGCGGCGCTGCCCGCCGAGCCGCTCAGACCGACAACCGGCTGACCGATCTTGTCGAGCGTCTCCGCGTTGCGGAGGGCCTCGATCGTGAGCGTCCGGTCGGCACGCCACTTGCCGCTACGCACGAGCGAGGGCGCAAACTTCTCGAATGTGTCCGGGAAGTCGATGATCACCCACCCCGCCGGATCGCCGGAGACGAGGCTTGCGGCGTCGCTGTCGAAGTTTGCCTGGTCGGGGTTCCAGGAGAGCACGGTCCCGACCTTGCCGCCCAGCCTCTTCCACTCGCTAACGAAGAGCTTCTGCAGCGCAGTGCCGAATGCGTCGTTTCGGGCTCCCACGTTCAGGGTGGCGCCCCGGCCGAACTTCGAGAGCGCAGCCCGAGCCAGGACCCTTCCCTGAAGCGCATCCGAGGGGTAGGCGCGAAAGACGAGCCCCTTGTCCTTCAAGGTGCTGATCTGGGGAGCGCTCGAGGTTGGCGAGACGAGGAGGACGTTGTTTGGGATCGTCACCGATTGCGCCATCGGAATCGTCGCCGAGGACGCCATTTCGCCGATGATCACGTTCGCTTTGTTCACCTTCACGAGCTTCGTCGCCGCCTCGACGGATGCGGAGGCCTGTGTCTGACCGTCCTCCGAGCCGACGAGCCGAACCGAAGCCCTGGTGAGCCCAGCCTTGCGGAGCGCCGCGTTCTGCAGCTCGATCGCCTTCCTCACCGCGACGTCGAAGTTGCTGCCGTACGCGGACAGGTCACCGGTGAACGGGAGCACGGTGCCAACCCGCAGCTCGAAGGCGCACGTGCGCGCCGAGGTGGCCGCGGTCGTCTCGGCCGAGCGAGATGCGGCCGCACCCACCCCCTGGAGCGCCGCGACCGCCAGCGCGCCCAGAGATGCGAGCATGAGCACCCCCTGGATCCTCCGTCTCCGCGGCGATCCTGTCCTTTCCGATTGAGCGGTCATCTCGCCTCCTTCCGCATGTGCGATCTGTTCACGACCATGATCGAAGTGTCGCTATCTTGACTAATGGGTCATATCTTTTCAAGCGCAGAAAAATGGCGCTTTCCCGCTCGAGCACCTGGCTCGTCCCGGTTACTCGCCTTCGAGCAGGAAGAACGGCCGCCCCACCCGCGCCTCGAAGCGCGCGTACCGATCCATGCGCACACCGTCCACCGGCTCGCGAAGGCGCTGGATCATCGCCATCGCCACCTCGAAGCGGTCGATCTCGAAGACGAGGTAGAAGGTGACCCCCGTGGAGTGCGGCTCCCCCACCATCAGCAGGTCATCGTCGACGGTGGCGAGCAGCCGGGCCCCGAGCTCGCGCCACTCCTCCATGAGTTGCGCAAAGCGAGGGAGGACTCGTGTCCTTCGCTCCTCCTCGCTTGCCTCGTAGAAGGAGCTCGTCATCGCGCCCAAGAAGACGACCCGCAGCCGGCTCTCCGCGCTCGGGTAGACCATCTCGACGCCGCTCACGAACCGCCCCCTGCGCTCAAAAGATCTGCTCCCGCATGCTCAGCTTGCCCTCGAGCCGGGTCGGCCGAAACGGGGTCAGGTCGGCACGCGGGTTCCCGTCGACGATCAGGTCGGCGAGCGCGCGGCAGGCGCCTGGGCCGTAGATGTAGCCGTGCCCACTGAACCCGGAGGAGACGTATGCGTTCTCCGCGCCGGGGATGCGACCGATGACTGGCAGGAGATCCGGGGTCAAATCGATCACACCGGCGAACGCACGCAGGATCCGAGCGCCGCGGAGAACAGGCACGAAGCGTGCGAGATCCTGCAGTTGCTTGCGGCGGTCTCTGGGACGGGCCGACGGGTGGTAGTCGCGAGGCACGACCGCGCGATGGTTACCTCCGCGAAGGCGCGCCCAGCCGCAGGCGAGCTCCGCTGCGAGCAGCCCCGTGTCCACGCGGAAGGAAACGTCCTTGCGGTTCTTCCACAGGGCGGGTGCCCACACGCGCAGGTCACGGAGGTCGTGGAAGCTGAGGTCGTGCAGCATCGCCGAGTAGCGATAGCCGCCCGTGACACGCACCGTGCCGTTTCGGTTCTGGCGCGCTCCAAAGGTGGAGCCGCGTAGGAACCCGGGGATCGCCCCAGGCGGGAGGGGCACCGTCTCCGCGGCGGGGGCGCGCACGCGCTGCATGGGGATGTGGAAGTCGAGCAGGTCGCAGAGCTGGCTCGACCAGACACCCGCCGCAATGACTACCGCTCCGCAAGAGATCGAGCTCTCCCCGGCGCGGACGGCCGTCACCAAGCCCCCGTGACGCTCGAATCCGGTGACGAGCGTGTCGCGCCGCACCTCGACGCCGAGGCGGTCGGCAGCGACACGCAGCCCCTGCATCACGCGCACGGCGTCCACGTGGCCGCCGTGGCGCACCTCGAGCGCACGGAACGAGCCGTCGAGCTGCGGGAAGCGCTCCCGCGCAGCGCGCGCGTCCAGCAACTCACTGTCCGGATAGCCGGCGGTCTCCTCCCAGAGAGCGCGATCGATCTTCAGCCAGCGCTCGTCCTCCTCGTCCGCGACGAGAATGTGCCAGCCCTCCTGGTTCAGGTCGATACCGCAGCCCCAGCGCTCCTCGAACCCCGCCCACTCATCCGCCGAGATCCGAAGAATCGAGTCGGGCCCGGCCGCGGAGGAACCCCCTGGGAGGTTCACCGCCGCGACCGAGCGAGCCGACTGCTCGAAGCCGACATCGTCCTTCTCCAGCACGAGGACACGGACACCCCGCTCGGCGAGCTCGCAAGCAGTGAGGAGCCCGATCAGCCCACCGCCGACGACCGCGACGTCGGGTGTCACAGGAGGCTCGCCCGAGTTCCGCTCATGGTCTGCAGCATACGAAGCGATCGACGAATTGGTAATAGATTTGTTGTGTAAGGCTTTAGTATAGGAGCCATGGCGACCAGGGGCAGCGCATTCCGTCCCGAAGACAGCCGGCGGCGGAAAGCGCCGGTGCGCTCCGCGCTCTTCGACAGTCATCCCTCTTACACGATTCTCTCCGCCCCGCGCCAGGTGGCGGCGGCTATCAAGCGCGAGATCCTGGAAGGGGCGCTGAAGCCGGGCGACCGGCTTCCCTCGGAGGAGCAGCTCGCCGCGCTCTTCGGGGTCAGCCGGCCCACAGTGCGCGCAGCACTGCAAGAGCTCTCCTCTGCAGGCACGGTTGTCGCTCGGCGCGGCCGGGGTGGTGGCTACCGCGTCGGCGCTCTCTCACCAGACACCATCACACCCACGTTCACCGAGCTGATCGCGCTCTCGCTCGTCGTCGAGTCGCTGACGCCCGCCCAGTTCTTGGAGGTGCGGCGCGAGCTCGAGCTCCTGAGCGCGGACGCCGCGGCCCGCCGCCGCACGGAGGAGCAACTGGAGCGGCTGGAGCGGATGGATCGCGAGATCGCCGCAGTTGTCTCCGATATCGGCCCGCAGGATCCGCGGGCGTCGTTCGAGCTCGACTTGGAGTTCCACCGCGTGCTCGCGGAGGCCGCTGACAACCCGCTTCTCGTCAGCCTCGAGGACGCGATGATCGTCGTCCTCCACCACCTGTTCGGCAGCGGCGAGTCCATCCCCCCGAGCCGAGCGCTCGGGGACATCCGATCCGTGATCGACGCAGTCCGCCGCCGCGACGCGGCGGCGGCCCGGGAGGCAATGGCCCGACACCTCGCGCACTCCGCCGAGCACCTGCGGCTCAGAGTCCCGTACGAGGGGAGCCGTGCCCGCACGTGACGACCCAGCCCGGCTTCCTCGCGCCGCTCTGCAGCAGCGCACGCAGTCGTCGCGGTGAGCCGTACTGCGGTGAGCCGTACTCCTGATGTCCTCGTCGTCGGCGCCGGTGTCGTCGGCCTCTCCGTCGCGCGCGCTCTTCGCGATCGGGGGCTACACCCCCTCGTCGTCGATCGCGCGGGGGTAGGGGAAGGCCAATCGGGCATCCAGCCGGGCGGGATTCGCCTACAGTGGGGCACACCGGTCGCGTGTGCGCTCGCCCGCGAGTCGCATGCCTGGTGGCGGACGGCGAGCGAGGAGCTCGACAGCCGAGCGTTCGCGTTCTCCACCTGTGGCTACGTCTTCCTCGCTCACAGCGAGCGTGCGCTCCAGCGTCTCACCGCGAGCGTCAGCGTCCAGAACGCCGCCGGTATACCCTCCCGCATCCTCTCCGCGGAGGAGGCGGCAGCGCTCGTGCCCGGTCTGCTCGTGGAGACGGTGGCCGGCGCATCCTACTGCGCAGAGGACGGCTACCTCGATCGGCCGCAGGCGGCAGTTGCCGCGCTCGCGCGGGGCATCGACGTGCACATCGCAACTGTCGAGGCGGTAATCCCGAATCGCACCGGGTGGGATATCGAGACGAGTGCAGGCCGGCTGTCGGCGTCCGCGGTCGTTCTCGCAGCAGGAGTGGAGACCCGCGCCCTCGTCGCCCCGCTCGGGATCGAGCTACCGATCGAACCCGAGCCGCGCCACCTCTTCCTCAGCCAGCCAATCCGGGAACGGCTACTCGAGCCGCTCGTCGTCTCCGCGGAGCGGCAGTTCGCGGCGAAGCAGCTTTACAGCGGGCGCGTGCTGACGAGCTACCTGGGCGCGAGCGGGGACCCTCAGCGAGAGGCGCCGCGGTGGCGGCAGCACGTCCGCGCTGTGATCCGGGAACTCCTCCCCATCCTCGAGTACGTCGATCTGACCACGGTCGCAACCGGCGCCTACGACGTGACCCCCGACCGGCAACCGATCCTCGGACCGCTCCCTGAATACGAGGGACTGCACGTGGCCGCCGGTTTCAGCGGCCACGGACTCATGATCGCCCCTGCCGTCGCCCGCCTCGTGGGAGACGCTGTCGTGGGTAAGCGCGATCCGCTGCTCGAGGTTCTCGACCCGCTCCGTTTCTCAGAAGGGAGGCTCCTCCCGGAGCCGCAGGTGATCTGAGGTGTTCTGGCAACTCCTCGCGAACGGATTCGTCACCGGCTCCGTGTATGCGATCGCAGCGATCGGCGTGTCGCTCCTGTACGGGCTCCTCCGACTCGTCAACTTCGCCCACGGGGACTTGATGGCGTTCGGCGCTTTCGTCTCCTACCTGGCAAATGTGACCTTCGGCTTGCCGATGGTCCTCTCCCTCCCTGCAGGCATGGCAGCGACCGCTGCCCTCGCCCTCGTCTCCGACCTGGCGCTCTGGCGCCCGCTGCGGCTGCGACGGGCGGGGTTCATGAGTCTCTTCCTCGCATCGATCGGCGTCGCGCTCGTCCTGCGACAGATGATCCTCCTCCTCTGGGGGCCGCAGCCCCGCGCCTACGACGTCGACCCGTTCAAGGTGTACGTCATCGGCGACGTGCGCCTGTCGCTCGCCCAGGTGGCGACCATCCTCGTCGCCAGTGCCGCTATCGTCGCGATCGCCCTCTTTCTTGCACGCAGCACGACCGGCCGCGTCATGCGCGCGATGGCGGACGACCAGGCGCTCGCGCAGCTTTCTGGGATCGACGTCAACCGCGTCATCCTCCTCACCTGGGTGCTCGCCGGCCTCACCGCCGGGCTCGCCGGCACGCTGGCCGCCCTGGTGCAGGGGAGCTTCGACCCGAACTTCGGCTTCCAGCTCCTCCTTCCCGTTTTCGCCGCCGTCGTGCTCGGAGGAATCGGCAGCGCATACGGTGCCCTGGCGGGCGGACTGGCGCTCGGCGTCGCCACCGAGCTCTCCACCTGGGAGGGGCTCGCCGGGGGGGTAGAGCCCGCGTACAAGCCGGTGGTCGCGTTTGGGGTTCTCATCGTCGCGCTCCTCGTACGCCCACAGGGGCTCTTCGGCCGGGCGAGGATCGTATGACCGTCCTCTCGAGCGGCGAGTTCTGGGCGTTCGTGGGCGTGATGGCCGGCATCTACACGCTGTTCACGCTCGGCCTACAGATCCAGTTCGGGCTTGCCGGGCTCCTCAACTTCGGCCAGGTGGCGTTCATGGCGGTCGGCGCCTACACGATGGCCATCCTCGTCGTCAAGCAGGGGTGGAGCATGTGGCTCGCCGCCCCGCTCGGGGTCGCCGCCGCGGCGCTCGCCGGCCTGCTCGTGGGGCTGCCCGCGCTCCGCCTGCGCGGAGACTACTTCGCGATCGTGACCATCGCCTTCAGCGAGATCGTCCGCTGGGTGGCGACCAACGAGGACGGGCTGACGGGTGGCTCGCAGGGGACGATCAACCTCCGCGGGGAGGGAGTGGCGGCCCAGTACAACAGCCAGTGGGAGCGGTTCCAGGGGTGGCTCGGAGAACAACTGGGCATCCGGAGCAAGGACGTCGTGATGCTGCTCGTCGTCTGGAGCGTCGCACTCCTGCTCACCTGGCTTGCCGGCCGGCTCGCTCGCACCCCCTGGGGTCGCGTGCTGCGCGGCATCCGCGAGGACGAGGATGCCGTCTCCTCTCTTGGCAAGCCGGTCTTTCGCTACCGCCTGCAGGCGCTCGTGCTCGGAGCCGCGCTCGCCGGCCTCGCCGGTCTCTTCTACGCCTGGCAGTTCAGCTTCTTCTCCCCCGATGACTTCCAGCCACTGATCACGTTCTTCGGGTGGATGATCCTCATCCTCGGCGGGGTCGGGCGGATGTGGGCGGTACCCGTGGGCGCCCTGCTCTTCGGGTTCCTCTTCGCTGCCACCCGCTTCTTCGACTTCCCACCTTTCTCCTACCTCGACTCCGCCGACCGGGCGTACGTCCGGCTCCTCGTGATCGGGCTCCTCATCATCGGGCTCGTGCTCGTTCGTCCGCAGGGTCTGCTCGGCCGACGACAGGAGATGGTGCTCGAGTGAGTGCGCTGCTCGAGGTAAGCGGGGTGAGCAAGGCGTTCGGCGGCGTGCGTGCCGTCGACGACGCCTCGCTCTCCGTGGAGGAGGGATCGATCACCGCGCTGATCGGACCGAACGGAGCGGGCAAGTCGACCCTCTTCAACTGCATCTCTGGATTCCTGCGCCCAGATCGGGGGCAGATCGCACTCGCCGGACGACGCATAGAGCGCCTGCCACCACACGCGATCGTGCACGCCGGCCTCGCCCGCACGTTTCAGACGGCGAGAGCGCTTACGCGCTTGACCGTGCTGGACAACGTCCGCCTCGCCGCTCCGAGTCACCCGGGCGAGTGCCTGCGGAACCTGATCGCGCGGCGAGGGGCCGTGCGCCGCCGCGAGGCGCAGGTGACCGAAGAGGCGTTCAGACTGCTTCGTCTCGTTCGCCTCGAGGACTACGCTGACGCGCTCGCAGGGACGCTCTCGGGAGGGCAGCGGAAGCTCCTCGACCTCGCCCGCATCCTGATCGCGTCACCCCGCTTGATTCTTCTCGATGAGCCGATGGCGGGCGTAAACCCAGCGCTGCGGGAGGAGCTGCTCGCGCACGTTCTCGACCTGCGGGCGACCCGGGGAATCACCTTCCTCGTTATCGAGCACGACCTCGCGTTCGTCATGCGGGCGAGCGATCACGTGTTCGTCATGGCCGAGGGACGTGTGCTCACGGAGGGCACGCCCGAGGAGGTGCGGCGAGACGAGCGGGTGATCGATGCCTACTTGGGGACGGACGTGTGAGCGAAGACGCCCTCCTCGTCAGCGACCTCCATGCCGGCTACGACGGGGCTCTCGTCCTGCGCGGGGTCTCGTTGGAGGCACGTCCCGGCGAGATCGTCGCCGTCATCGGTCCCAACGGGGCCGGGAAGTCCACCCTCCTGAAGGCGATCTCGGGTCTCGTCCGTCCGATCCGCGGCAGGGTCGTGTTTCACGGCACGGACGTGACCGGTCTTCCCCCGGATCGGCTAGCGCAACGCGGCCTCGGCTTCGTCCCCCAGCTCGAGAACGTCTTCCCGTCGCTCACTGTGGCGGAGAACGTCCATGTCGGGGCGCAGGCGCTCCCGCGCAGCGCTCGCAGGAAGGCGGTCGCCTCCGTCTTCGCGCAGTTTCCGTTCCTCCGCGAGCGCGGGCGGCAGCGGGCAGGGACGCTCTCGGGAGGACAGCGGAAGATCGTTGCGCTCGCCCGCGCGCTCGTCGCCCAACCCACGGTCCTCTTGCTCGACGAGCCGTCAGCCGGCCTCTCTCCGAAGGCGGCGGAGATGGTCTTCGCCGAGCTCGAGCAGATCCGCGAGCGCGGGATCGGGATCGTGATGGTCGAACAGAACGCCCGGCGCGCGCTCGCCCTCTCCTCCCGCGGCTACGTGCTCGACATGGGTCGGACGGCACACGAGGGCCCGGGTGGGGAGCTGTTACGCGACCCGCGCGTCGTCCAGCTCTACCTGGGCGGGCTGGCAGCGGATCTCAGCCCGCGACGACCGGATTCGTCAGCTCGCCGAGACCCTCGATCTCGATCGTGACCTCGTCCCCCGGGCGCAGCAGGCGCTGCGGGTCGCGGAAGACGCCCACGCCTGCCGGGGTGCCCGTGAGGATGAGATCGCCCGGCTCGAGCGTCGTCGTCTTCGTGATGTGGGCGATGACCTCGTCGATCCCGAAGATGAGGTTCGCGGTCGTCGAGTCCTGGAGCACCTCGCCGTTCACGATCGCGCGGATGCGAAGCGCGTGCGGATCGGGGATCTCGGACGCGGGAACGAGCGGCCCGACGGGGCAGAACGTGTCTACCGACTTGCCGCGCGTCCACTGCCCGTCCGCGAACTGGAGGTCACGGGCGCTCACGTCGTTCGCGCACACGTACCCGCGCACCGCCTCGAGCGCGTTCTCGCGGGAGACGCCCTTGATCCGTGCGCCGATGACGACACCGAGCTCGGCTTCGTAGTCGGGCTTCGTCACGACGGACGGGATGACGATCGGCTCACCCGGGCCGATGAGCGTGTTCGGCCACTTCGCGAAGAGGAGCGGCTCGGCGGGGAGCTCGACGCCCTGCTCCTCTGCGTGGTCGCGGTAGTTGAGACCGACGCAGACGATCTTCCCCGGACGCTCGATCGGCAGCACGTGCGGCAGCCTATCTCGGCGGCACGAGCGCCGGTGCGGGAACCGTCCCGCGAACCCACGCGCGGCGACGCGCGTCTGTCACCACACGGCGCAGGTCCAGCCTAGACTCGCCTCCGTGCCTCTCTCCCGCACGCTCGTCTCCGCGCTCCGCTCCGCGGTCGGGCCCGAGCACGTCGTCACCGAGCCGGAACGGCTGCGGGTGTACGAGTGTGACGGGCTGACGGGACACCGCGCTGTCCCGGAGCTCGTCGTCCTTCCGGGCTCGACCGAGGAGGTGCAGGCGGTCGTCCGCGCGTGCCGGCGGGAGCGCGTGCCGTTCGTCGCCCGCGGCGCGGGAACGGGGCTCTCGGGTGGGGCGACGCCGATGGCGGGCGGCGTCGTCGTCGCGCTCTCGCGTATGGATCGGATCCTCGAGGTCGATCTCGCGAGCCAGCGGGTCGTCGTCGAGCCCGGCGTCGCGAACCTCGACGTCACGCGGGCCGTCGAGGCGGAGGGGTTCTTCTACGCCCCCGACCCCTCGAGCCAGCAGGTGTGCACGATCGGCGGCAACGTCGCCGAGAACTCGGGCGGAGCGCACTGCCTCGGGCGGGGGTTCACCGTCCACCACGTCACCGGGCTGACCCTCGTCCTCCCGGACGGGGACGTGGTCGAGCTCGGCGGGAAGGCGCTCGACTCCGACGGGCCCGACCTCCTCGGGGTCGTCGTCGGTTCCGAGGGGACGCTCGGCATCGTCACCCGCATCACGCTCCGCATCGTGCGGATCCCCGAGTCGGTGCGCACGTTGCTCGCCGGCTTCGAGACGACGGACGCCGCCGGCGCCGCCGTCTCCGAGATCGTCGCCGCGGGCATCCTCCCGTCCGCGATCGAGATGATGGATCGGTTGACGATCGAAGCCGCCGAGCTCGCCGTCTCGCCGGGGTATCCGGCTGGAGCGGGGGCCGCGCTCCTCGTCGAGCTCGACGGCGTCGCCGAGCAGGTGGAGGAGGACGCGGCCGAGGTCGAGCGCATCTGCCGGGCGTGCGGGGCCTTCGAGCTGCGCGCCGCGACCGACGATGGCGCTCGCGCGCTCCTCTGGAAGGGACGCAAGTCGGCGTTCGCAGCGATGGGACGCGTCGCGCGCGCGTACTACGTCCAGGACGGCGTCGTGCCCCGGACGAAGCTCCCGGAGGTGCTGCGCCGGATCGAGGAGCTCTCGGATGCGCACGGGCTCCGTGTCGGGAACGTCTTCCACGCGGGCGACGGGAACCTCCACCCGCTCGTCCTCTACGACCCCGAGGCGGGAGAGACGGAGCGGGCGCGGAAGCTGGCGGAGGCGATCCTCGCCGCCTGCCTCGACGCCGGCGGCTCCCTCACCGGGGAGCACGGCGTCGGCATGGACAAGGCCTGTGCGATGCCCGGAATGTTCTCGGAGCGCGACCTCGCCGTCTTCGAGCGCCTGCGGCGCGCCTTCGACCCCGACGGCCTCTGCAACCCGGGCAAGGTCCTGCCGACGCCGCGGCTCTGCGGCGAGGCGCCGGGCCCCTACCGACCACACGCGCTCGAGAGGATCGGCCTTGCCGAGCGTCTCTAGCCTCGCCGAGGCCGCCGCCTTCTTCGCCGCCGCCCACGCCGAGGGGCGACGCGTCCGCATCGGGGAGGACGTGACGACGGAGGCTCTGAGCCGCATCCTCGAGCACGAGGCGGGCGACCTCACGTGCACCGTCGAGGCCGGGCTCCGCCTCTCGGCGCTCCAGTCCGCGCTCGCACGCCACGGCCAGCGGCTCTCGCTCGACCCTCCCGACGATCCGACGATCGGCGCGCTCCTCGCAGAGAACCTGTCAGGCCCGCTGCGCCACCGCTTCGGCGCGCCGCGCGACCTCGTCCTCGGCGTGACGCTCGTGCTCGCCGACGGGACGATCGCAAGCGCGGGCGGCAAGGTCGTGAAGAACGTCGCCGGCTACGACCTCGCCCGGCTCGTCTGCGGCTCGCGGGGCCGGCTCGCGTTCATCGCCCGCGCGAGCTTCCGCTTGCACCCACTCCCGAAGGCAGCTCGCACGCTCGTCGCCGAGCCCGGCGACGTCGCCGGCGCCGTCGGCGCTCTCCTGCGCTCGCAACTCGCTCCGAGCGCGCTCGACGTCCTCCACCCCGGCCGGGTCGCGCTCCTCTTCGAGGGCTCGCCGCGCGCGGTCGAGAGCCAGCTAGCCCGGGCCCGCGCCCTCGTCGGGGGCGAGGAGGCGGGCCTGGAGGTGTGGGAGGAGTCGCGTCGCCGCCAAGGCGAGGCGCGGGGCAGCGTCCTCTTTCCGCCGGGCGAGCTGCGCGCCGTCCTCGAGCGCCTGGAGCAGGCGGTCGTGCGGCCGGCGGCGGGTGTCGCCTACACGCCTGGGCCCGGCGAACGGCCGGAGCCGCCCGAGGCGCTCCGCCGCTTGCACGAGCGGCTGCGCGCCGCCTTCGACCCGCGGGGCGTGCTCACGTGATCCGCGAGGTCGTCTCCGACTGCGTCCACTGCGGGTTCTGCCTGCCCACGTGCCCGACGTACGTCCTCTGGCGGGAGGAGATGGACTCCCCGCGCGGGCGCATCCACCTCATGGACGGGCTGCTCGACGGCGCGATCTCGCTCACCGCGACCGTCGCGACCCACTTCGACCGCTGCCTCGGGTGCATGGCGTGCCTCTCGTCGTGCCCGTCGGGCGTCCGCTACGACCGCCTCATCGAGGCGACGCGGGCGGCCGTCGAGGACGAGGTCGAGCGGCCGCTTCGCGAGCGCCTCGTCCGGGAGCTCCTCTTCCGGGTGCTCCCCTATCCGCGGCGGCTGGGCGTAGCGCTCCGGCTCGCGCCGCTCGGTCGCGCGCTGCCCGGACGGCTGGGCGCGCCGGCGCGGGCTGCGCCGCGCTGGCGACGCGCCGAGACGATCCCCGCCCTCACGCCCGCGAACGGCGAGCCGGTCGCGCGCGTGGGCCTCCTCACCGGCTGCGTCCAGAGCGCGGTCTTCGGCGACGTGAACGCCTCGACGGCGCGCGTTCTCGCGGCGGACGGGCTCGAGGTGCACGCGCCACCGCAGGGCTGCTGTGGCGCGCTCTCCGTGCACGCGGGGCGGCTCGAGGAGGGGAAGGCCTTCGCCCGTCGGCTACTCGACGCCTTCGACGGCCTCGACCTCGTCGTGGTCAACTCGTCGGGCTGCGGCTCCCATCTCAAGGAGCTCGGCTGGCTCCTTGGCGACGAGCGGGCGGCCACCTTTGCCGCGAAGATTCGCGACGTCGGCGAGCTGCTCGCCGAGACGCCCCCGCGCGCGCCGCGACATCCGCTTCCGCTGAAGGTCGCGCTCCAGGACCCGTGTCACCTCCGCCACGCGCAGCGCCTCCCCCTCTCCATAGCGCCCGCCCTCGCACGCATCCCCGAGCTCGAGCTCGTCGAGCCGGCGGAGCAGGACCTCTGCTGCGGCTCGGCCGGGATCTACAACGTCGTCCAGGCCGACGCCGCCCGCAAGCTCGGCGATCGCAAAGCAGCGAACGTCCTGGCCACCGGTGCGCAGATCTACGCGAGCGCGAACCCCGGTTGCCTCGTGCAGGTCTCGAACGCGCTGCGCCGCGCGGGACGGCCGCTGCCGGCGCTCCACCCGATCGAGCTCCTCGACGCCTCGATCAGGGGCACCGAGGCCGCCGCGCTCCGCGTGTCCGCTCGACGCTGAGGGCCGCGACCGACGTTACCCTCAGCCCGGTGACGCGACCCGTCGAGACGCCGCTCCTCCGCCGCATCCGCGAGGCCGTGATCGGCGACGACCAGGTGATGCTCGGGCCGTTCGGCCCGCGGCGCGTGACGTACGCCGACTACACGGCGAGCGGCCGCTCCCTCGCGTTCATCGAGGACGTCATCCGCAACGAGGTGCTGCCCCGCTACGCGAACACGCACACGGAGTCGTCGGGCACGGGCCTCCAGACGACGCAGCTGCGGGAGGACGCGCGGCGCATCATCCATGAGGCCGTTGGCGGCGACGAGGAGACGTGCGTCATCTTCTGCGGCTCGGGCTCGACCGGAGCGGTGGACAAGCTCATCGGCATCCTCGGAATCCGCATCCCCTCTGCGCTCGAGGATCGCTACGGCCTCACCGCCTCGATCCCGCAGGAGGAGCGGCCGGTGGTCTTCGTCGGCCCCTTCGAGCACCACTCGAACGAGCTGCCCTGGCGCGAGTCGATCGCTGACGTGATCGAGATTCGAGAAGACGCCGACGGCCACATCGACCTCACGATGCTCGAGGAGGAGCTCCTGCGCCATGCGACGCGGCCGCTCAAGATCGGCTCCTTCTCCGCCGCCTCGAACGTGACCGGGATCCTCTCGAACACGTGCGCCATCGCCGACCTCCTCCACCGTCACGGCGCGCTCTCGTTCTGGGACTTCGCCGCCGCAGCCCCGTACGTCGAGATCGAGATGTCCCCGCGCTGCTCGCGTCACCCGCTCGCGTACAAAGACGCGATCGTCCTCAGCCCCCACAAGCTCGTCGGCGGGCCGGGCACTCCCGGAGTGCTCGTCGTCCGGCGGGCTCTCCTGACGAACCGCGTCCCGGACGTCGTCGGCGGCGGCACGGTCAGGTACGTGAACCCGACCGAGCATCGCTACCTCGACGATCCCGAGCACCGGGAGGAAGGAGGCACGCCGGCCATCGTCGAGTCGATTCGGGCCGGCCTCGTGTTCCAGCTCAAGCAGGCCGTCGGCGTCGACACGATCCGCGCGCACGAGGAGGACTTCTGGCAGCGCGCGGTCGAGCGGTGGTCGCGCAACCCGAGCCTCGAGCTCCTCGGGAACCTCGAAGCCGAGCGTCTCCCCATCGTCTCGTTCGTCGTGCGCCGTCCCGGCGGGCGATATCTCCACCACAACTTCGTCGTCGCGCTCTTGAACGACCTCTTCGGAATCCAGGCCCGGGGCGGCTGCTCCTGCGCCGGGCCGTACGGGCACCGCCTGCTCGGGATCGACCTCGAGCGCTCGCACGAGTTCGAGCGCGAGATCGCGCGCGGCTGCGAGGGGATCAAGCCGGGCTGGACGCGCGTCTCCTTCAACTACTTCATCTCGGAGGCGGTGTTCGAGTACATCGTCGAGACCGTCGACATCGTCGCGAGCGAGGGCTGGAAGCTGCTGCCGCTCTACCGCTTCGACCCGGTGAGCGGCCTCTGGCGGCACCGCGACGGCCCGGTCGAGCCGCCCCTGCGGCTGACCGACCTCTCGTACGACGCGGCAACCGGGAGCCTCCGCATCCCGGAGCTGCCGCACGATCGCGCTCCGGAGTCCGCGCTCGAGGACCACCTCGCCGAGGCGCGGGCGATCCTCGCCGCCGCCGGGGAGCTCCCGCAGGACGACGGGGCCCCGGAGCTCGGCCCGGACTTCGAGCACCTGCGCTGGTTCGAGCTCCCGGCGGCCTGCGTGGCCTGACGGTCAGATCGGGACTGGGCGCAGCTCGTCCAGGCGATCGACCTTCGCGAGCGCCGGGAAGAGTTTCCACCAGATCCCAGCGATCGCGATGGTCGCGACGCCGCCGAGAACGACCGCCGGCACCGCTCCGAGCAGCGCGGCGGCGACGCCCGACTCGAAGGCGCCAAGCTCGTTCGAGGCGCTGATGAACACCATCTCGACCGCCGTCACCCGGCCGCGCAGGGCATCGGGCGTCACGAGCGGGAGGATCGTCGAGCGCAGGACGACGCTCACCATGTCGAACGCGCCGGCGAGCGCGAGGGCGGCGAGCGAGAGCCACAGCTCGCGCGAGAGGCCGAACACGACCATGCACGCGCCGAACGCCGCGACCACGAGGTAGAGCTTTGGCCCCGCGTGCCGCCGGATCGGGAAGCGGGCGATGAGGAGCGCAGCGGCGAACGCACCCACGGCGGGCGCGGTGCGCAAGAGCCCGAGGCCGGTTGGGCCGACCTCCAGGATGTCCTTGGCGAAGACGGGGAGCAGCGCAACGGCGCCGCCGAGGAGGACGGCGAAGAGATCGAGCGAGATCGCCCCCAGGAGGATCCGCGTCCGCCGGATGAGCCGAACTCCGGCCAGGACGTCGTCCATGCCGAGAGCGCCGTCGCTCGCGGGCGTCCTCCCACTGCGCATGGCGAGCACGCAGCCGAGCGCGACGAGCGAGAGCGCGATCCCGACGCCGTACACGAGCTCCGGCCGGACTGCGAAGAGGACGCCGCCGACCGCCGGTCCGACTACCGCCGAGAGCTGGAAGGCGATCGAGCGCTGCGCGAGGGCGCTGACGAGGATCTCCTGCGGGACGAGCGACGGCGTGAGCGCGCGCCCCGCAGGAGCGCCCAGCGCGCTCCCGATCCCGGTGACGAAGGCGAGTGCGAAGAAGGGCCACACGCGCGTCGCGCCCTGGGCGGTGATCCCGAGGAGCGCTGCGAGCACGCCGATGTCGAGGAGGAACATCGCGAGGACGATCCGGCGCCGCGGGAGGCGATCGGCGAGCTGACCGGCCGGCAGGGCGAGGAGCAGGAGAGGGACGAACTCGGCGAGACCGACGAGGCCCAGGTCGAGTGGGTTCTCGCGGACGGAGTAGACCTGCCAGCCGATCGCGACGGTGGCCATCGTGAGCGCGAAGCCCTGGACGAGCAGCGCGACCCAGAAGAGGGCGAAGTCGCGGTGCCGGAACGGAGAGTCGCCCCTACGGCGCACTCGTGGCTAGGCGGCTTCCGGCTCGTTCACGTTCTCGGGCTCGCGGAACTCGACCTCGATCTTCAAGATCCGCGAGCCCTCGACCTCGAGCACCGTGAGCACGAGGCCGTCGATCGTCGCCACGTCGCCGACCTCGGGGGCTCGGCCGAGGTGTCCGAACACGAGCCCCGCCATCGTGTGGAAGTCCTCCTGCTCGAGGCTCGTCCCGAACTCCTCGTTGAAGTCGTCGATCGAGAACGTCCCGTCGATACGGATCCGCCGCTCGTCGACCCGCTCGACCGAGGTGTCCGGGAGGTCGAACTCGTCCTCGATCTCCCCGACGATCTCCTCGAGCAGGTCCTCGAGCGTGGCGATCCCCTCCATCGCCCCGTACTCGTCGACGACGATCGCCATGTGCTGCTTCTCGCGCCGGAAGTCGGCGAGGAGCGCGGCGAGATCCTTCGTCTCGGGCACGACGAAGGCGGGCCGGGCGATGGACTCGAGCCGGACCGACGCGATCCCGAGGTCGTGCATCGCGGCGAAGAGGTCGCGCACGTGGAGGATGCCGACGATCTCGTCCAGGGAGCCCCGGTACAGCGGATACCGCGTGTACGGCGAGTCGACGACCGCCTTGAGCGCGTCCTCGGGAGGCAGGTCGACCGAGATCGCGACGACCTCGGGTCGGGGCACCATGACGTCGGCGACCTCCTTCGAGGCGAAGTCGAAGACCTTGTAGAGCATCTCCTCCTCCGCCTCCTGGAACTCGCCGACGTCCTCGGCCGCAGCGACGCTCTGCCGGATGTCCTCGCGCGTGAACGGGATCATCCCGGCCGGGGCCGGACGCACCCGAAGCGCCTTCAGCACCGCGTTCGCGGAGACCTGGAGGAGCCAGACGAGCGGATACGCGATGCGCGCGAGCCAGTCGAGGGGCGCCGCGAGCGCGACCGCGAGCGCCTCGGAGCGCTGGAGGGCGACCGCCTTCGGGACGAGCTCGCCGAGGACGACGGTCACGTACGTCAGGAGCGTGAACGCCAGCACGAAGGCGATCGCCGTGGAGAGCGGCGGCGCCACCCACCCGCGGACGAGCGGCTCGCCGATCGCGCCGATCAGGATCCCGCAGACGGTGATACCGACCTGCACGGTCGAGATGAAGCGCACAGGCTCGTCGAGAAGCCGCACCGCAGTCGCGGCGCCGCGACCCCCCGACCGCGCCCGCTCCTCCAGCCGCGTCCGGCGGGCGGTGACGAGCGCGTACTCCGCGGCCACGAAGACGGCATTCCCGAGCACGAGCGCGGCGACCACGAGGATGCGCACGCTGTCGCTCATTCCACGACAGCGACCGCTCGGTCAGAGCGGCTCGTGCGAGGAGGATCCGCCCCGTCGCACGGGGCGCTGGTACTCGGCGGGAGTTCGTCGCCCACGTTGATCAGGCGGCAGTATAGGCGACCACCCCGCTGGCCTCGTGCCGCCGAGCGGCGCCTTCGTGGACGAGTCGCTCCAGATGCGAGAGCGTCTCGGCGATGGCGAAGCGGCGCCCGGCGGGGTTGAGCTCCGCGCCGAAGAGCGCGAACGAGAGCTCGTAGGCGGTCTTCGGCGTCGTGTCGAGCGCAGCCGCGGCCTCCTCGAGCCGGAGCCGGTGGTGCTCCTGGAGCTCACGCGCCCGGGCGACCGGCTCCTCGATCGGGTCGCCGTGCCCGGGGAGCGCGAGCCGCGGAGCGAGCTCGATCGTGCGCTCGAGCGCCTGGAGGTAGTCGGCGAGCGGATCGGGCCTGCTCGCGGGCCAGAGGCCGACAGTCGGCGTGATTCGGCCGAGCAGGTGGTCCGCGGCGATGAGCACGCCGTCCTTGAGTAGGCAGAGCTGTCCGTCGGCGTGACCGGGCGCGGCGATCAGCTCCCAGCCGTCGAGCCGCTCGCCCGCCGTCAGGAGCAACGGGTCGCGCTGGTAGCGGATGAACGGGCGGTAGACCGCGCTCTGCCCCACGAGCTCGCCGGTGACCTCGGGCGGCGCGCCGTGGAGCTGGAACCACTCGAGGAGCCGCTCCGACCACAACGGGTTCCCCCAGACGAGCTCGCACTGCGCGTAGTCGAGGACACCCTGGTACACGGGAGCGCCCGTGAGCTCGTGGAGATCCGCGGCAGCGCCGACGTGGTCGGGATGGAAGTGGGTCACGAACACGGCGGCGACCGAGCCCCCGGCCTGCTCGAGCTCCGCCGCCCAGGTCTCCTTCGCGTCCGGGAGCCCAACGCCCGTGTCGACGACGATCCAGCCATCCTCTCCGGGGAGGAGGTACGCGTGGACGTGCCCTGGCCGGGTCGGCAAGGAGAGCGTCACCCGGCGGATACCGTGGGGAAGCTCGGCCACTCCAGCGGACTCTACGCTGACGCGCGGGCAGGAGCCTGCCGACGGGACTCGTATCATCGTCCTGTGACCGACGAGATCACGTGCCTCATCGCGGACGACCACGAGGTCGTCCGCGAGGGCCTGCGCATCGCCCTCTCCCGCTCACCGCGCATCCGGGTCGTCGGGGAGGCCGCCGACGGCGCGACGGCCGTCGCGATGACCGAGCGACGCCGCCCCGACGTCGTGATCATGGACCTCCGGATGCCGGACATGGACGGCCTCGAGGCGACTGAGCTCGTGCTCGAGAAGGTGCCGGAGACCGCCGTTCTCATCTTCACGGCCTATGGCGAGCGGTCTCTCCTCCAGCGGGGGCTCGAGTCGGGCGCACGCGGCTACATCCTCAAGGAGGCGCCGCACGAGATGCTCGTCCGCGCCATCGAGAAGGTCGCGGCCGGCGAGACGTACGTCGACCCCGGGCTCATGGCCGAGTTCGTCGCCGGCCGCCAGCAGGCGGAGATCCTGACCCCGCGCGAGCGCGAGATCCTCCAGCTCCTCGCCGACGGCATGTCGAACGCCGACGTGGCGGAGAAGCTCTTCATCAGTCAGGAGACGGTGAAGAGCCACGTGCGGCACATCCTCGCCAAGCTCGAGGCGGACACGCGGACGCAGGCGGTCGCCATCGCGCTGCGCGAGGCGATGATCGATTGAGCGACGAGGCCGAGCGGGCCCTCCTCGCCGAGCGGATCTTCGCCGAGCAGGAGGAGCGCCGTCGCCTGGGCGAGCTCCTCCACGACGGCCCGATTCAGCAGCTCGCCGCGCTCGCGCAGATGCTCGACGCAGGGCTCGGCGCCCTGCGCGCGCACGAGCCGGCGCGCGCCGAGGAGACGCTCGAGCGCGCGCTCGAGCTCGCTCGCGCCGCCACGCGCGACCTGCGCGCGCTCTGCGACGACCTCGAGCCGCGCACGCTGCGCGAGGTCGGCTTCGCGGCGACCGTGCGCGCGCTCGCTCGGAGAACGGCCACGCGGCACGGCCTCGAGATCGACCTCGACGTGGAGCACGCGAGCGCGCTCGGCGAGCACGCGCAGGTCGCGCTCTACCAGATCGTGCGCGAGGCCATCGACCAGGCGGTGCGACGCGGAGCGCCGACGCGGATCGAGGTCTCGCTCGAACCGACTCGCGGGGGCGGAGCGGTGCTCGTCGTCTCCGACGACGGGCCGCCGGAGCGCAGGAGCGCGGTGCTCGAGGGGCTCGCCGAGCGGGCCGCGAGCCTGAACGCGCGCTTCAGCTCGGAGGTGCGGTATCCGCGCGGCTCGACGATCCGCATCGAGCTGCCGCCTTCGGCTGCGCAGCGCTAGGATCGTCCCATGAACGGGGACGGCAGAGCCGGCCACCTCGTGTTCCTCTGGTCGCCCGTCGGCTACACGCTGCAGGAGCGGCCGGGCGATCCGCCCGCGCCTGGCTCCGAGCTCGAAGAGGGCGAGCGGCGGTTCGTCGTGACGAAGGTCGCGCCCTCCCCGCTCCCGGACGACCCGCGTCCGTGCGCGTACCTCCTCCCCGTCTGAGACGGCGCCTCGCCGCTACTCGGGGAGGACGTTCTGCACGTCGTGCTCGGTGGCGTAGGCGTCGACGAGCGCGTTGATCCGCTCCGCATCCGGGAAGGCGTAGTTGATCTCGACGAAGGCGTTCCACTTGTCCGGGAGCGCGTCCTCGGGGAAGATCGCCTCCACCGGGCACTCTGGCTCGCAGGCGCCGCAGTCGATGCACTCCTCGGGATCGATGACGAGCATCCGCTCGTACTCGTGGATGCAGTCGACCGGGCAGACGTCGACGCAGGAGCGATCTTTGATGTCGATACAGGGCTCGGCGATGATGTACGTCACGGGCGCGAGTCTAGCCAGACGCTCGGCGTCGCCTACGGGGTATCGGTCGCGCCCCCGCCCGTCAGCTCCGCGACCACCTCGGCGGCCCGCTCGACGAGGGCGGACTTCACGATCACCCGGTCGAAGCCCGCGGAGTGTGCGCGCTGGAGACCTGCCCGGTCGGTGTGGTTCGTGTAGCCGAGGATCGGGATGTGGGGCCACTCCTCGACAACCTCCTCGGGCTCGATCCTCGTGATGTCGGCGATCACGAGCTCGGGCTCGGAGACGGTGTCGGCGGTGACGAGGCGGTGCTCGGGCAGCAGGCCCTCGAGCTTTCCTCGGAAGAAGAGATCGACCCCAACGAGCAGGATCGTCGCCACGCCGCGACAGTAGCACCCGCTCCGGCGAGCGGCGCGCGCTCGCATACTCCGGAGCGTGGGATTGGAGCGAGGCCTCGAGCTCATCGGCGAGGGGGCGTTCTTCGAGGCGCACGAGGAGCTCGAGGACGCCTGGCGCGCGGCGGCGGCCGAGGAGCGCGACTTCCTCCAGGGCCTCGTCCACGTCGCCGTCGCCTGGTACCACGCCTCCCGCGGCAATCGAACGGGGTGCGAGCGTCAGCTCGAGAAGGCGGCTCGGCGGCTCGCGCCGTACCGGCCGTCGTATCGCGGGGTCGACGTCGACGACCTGCTCGCTCAGGTCGGCGCCGCCCAGGAGGCGGTAGCGCGGGGTGTCCACGCGCTCGCGCGCGTCTCGATCCGCCGAGCCGAGTGACGGTCACCGGCCCCGGTCATGGTCTGAGGGCGTGTGGGGCGAGGGGGGTCAGGTCTTCCTCGTTCCGCGAAGTCTCAGCCGCGAGCCGTGCGGGTGGAACGAGGAAGACCTGACCCCCGCGCGGCGGCGACCTCGTCGACCGGCTCGGCCGTCGCGACCCACGATCCCTCTCTTCGGCTCCACGTCCTAGAACGCGGGCTCGAGGCCGAGCAGCTCCAGCAGGCGGTTGACGTAGATGCGCAGGACGTAGAAGCGCCCGAAGAAGAGCGCGAGACCGAGACCGAGCATGAGCGCGCCGCCGGCGACCTGGATCGCCCGGTAGTGGTCTCGCACCCGCCTGAACGCGCTCATCGAGCGCGTGAAGAGCGCCCCAGCGAGCACGAACGGCACCGCGAGGCCGAGCGAGTAGGCCGCGAGCAGCACCGCCCCCTCGGCCGCCGTCCCCCGCGCTCCGGCGAGCACGAGGATGCTCGCCAGCACCGGGCCGATGCACGGGGCTGCGCAGACTGCGAACGCGCCTCCGAGCAGCACGCGCGACCCGCTTCCCCGAGCCCCCTCGAGCAGGCCGACGCCGAGCAGCCGCTCCGGCCAGGGGAGGAGGCCCATGAGCGCGAGCCCGAGGACGACGAGCACGAGCCCGGCGATCCGCTCGAGCAGGAACTGATCCGAGACGAGGCGCCCACCGACGAGCGCAGCGCCGACGCCGAGCGCGACGAACACAACCGTGAAGCCGGCGACGAAGGGGAGGCTCGAGACGACGACCTTCCGGGTCGTCCCCGGCTGACCGAGCTTGTCCGCCTCGACTGCCGAGACCGTCGAGAGGTAAGCCGGGACGAGCGGGAGGACACACGGGGCGAGGAACGAGACGAGGCCCGCGAAGAACGCGACCGGGATCGCAGTCGTGCTCACGTCAGCCGTCGAAGCGGGCGAGCGCCTCGTCGACGCGGCGCTCGAGCTCCGGCTCGAGCGGGCGAGCCGGCCTCGCAGACGCCCTGCCGCGCGCCCACGAGCGGGCGAGGAGGGTCACCGCGACGAGACCGCCGGCGAGGATCACGAGGGGCAGGAGCCAGGCGAGGAGCCCGAACCCGCCCTTCGGCGGAGTCGCGAGAACGCCCGGCCCGAACTCGGCGACGAGCGCGTCCTTGATCTCATCCTCGGAGTCGCCGGCAGCGATGCGCTCCCGGATGTAGGCCTTCATCCGCTCGGCGATCGGCGCGTTCGACTGGTCGAGCGTCGTCTCGCACACCGGGCAGACGAGCTCCGCCTCGAGGTCCGCCGCGTTCGGGGGGCCGGCGGCAGCAGCCGTCGCGAGCGCGAGAGCGACGATCGCCGCGAGCAGGAGCGCCTTCACGACGCGAGCGCCCTCTCGACCGCCCGCTCGAGGCGAGCTCGATCCGCGTCGGCGTTGACCGCGCCCACGAGGACGTCGACGACGCGGCCGTCCCGATCGAGCACGAACGTCTCTGGGAACCCGGTGACGCCGAAGCGAGCGAGTGTCTCGCCGGGCCCGTCGTAGACGAGCGGGAACGTGAGATCGAAGCGCTCCGCGAACGCGAGCGCGTCTTTGCGGAAGTCTTTGGCGTCGAGCCCCACGACGACGACGCCGCGGCCGCGGTTCTCGCGCCAGAGCCGTTCGAGGTACGGCGCCTCCTCCTTGCAGGGGATGCACCAGGACGCCCAGACGTTGAGCACGACCGCCTTGCCACGGAGCGACGACAGGGTGAGCTCCCCGTCTGCGTCCAGCCGCTCGAGCGTGAAGTCCGGAGCCTGGGGGCGATCACCTCGCGCGGCAGCCGAGGCGAGGTCGCCGCCCTCGCTGGAGGCGAGCGACCAGGCCAGGAGCGCGAAGAGGAGGACGACGAGGCCGATCGCGACCCCCTGGCCGGCGAGCTTCGCCCGGCGCGCCATGTCAGCGACGGACGATGAAGACGGGGGTGCCGACGCGGACGCGCTCGAAGAGCCACTCCGCCTCGGGGATGCGCATGCGCACGCACCCGTGCGAGGCCGAGTAGCCGATTGAGGCCGCGTCCGGCGTCCCGTGGATGCCGACGTAGGGAGCCGAGATTCCCATCCAGCGTGTCCCGAGCGGGTTGCCCGGGCCGGGCGGCACTGCGGTCTTCCCGCTCGCCCACGGCGAGGGCGGCGGGTACCACCAAGGGTTGCGCTGCATGGTGGTGATCTCGAACGCGCCAAGGGGCGTCGGGTAGCTGGACGCCCCGGTCGCCACGCGGAACGTCCTCACGAGCCTGCCCCGGGCGTAGAAGCGGAGCACCTTCGACTCGCGGAGGATGACGATCGCGGTGCCGACCTCCGCCTTGCCGACACGCGGCTCGAGCGGCGTGTACGAGAGGGCGATCGGAGCGCGGGCATGGGTCGCGAGAGCGACCCGGATCGCGCGAATCGCGGCAAGCCGTTGGAGCCGACGACCCGGCTTGCCGGGCAGGACCTGGAGATCGACGCCACGGACACGTGCTCGGGCGTCGACCGGCGCGCGGTCGAGCTCTCTGCCGAGCCTCGCGACGAACGAGGCGACGCGCTCGCGGGCGACCTCGACGTCGAGTGGGATCGCGGCGCCGTCGCGCGCGGACTTCGCGCGCCTGATCGCCTTGGCGACGTTCGGCTTCGCACCGAGCTCGCGGGGCGCGACGTACAGCTTCCGACGCGGACCGGCGACGAGCACGAGCGGGCGGTCGAAGCGGCTCCGCACCACTGCAGCCGCCTCGGCCGCCCGCATCCCCCCGACGAGAACACCCGCGACGGCGACCCCCGGCGGGATCGTCGTCCTCGGCGACGGGGTGGGCGGCTCGGTCGTCGGCGGTGGCTCGGTCGTCGGCGGTGGCTCCGTCTGCAGCTCGCCCGCGCCCGCGGTCGAGACGAGGGCGAACGAGGCCGCGAACCCGAGCAGCGCGACGCTCGCGAGCAGCCCCGCGGTGACGGTTCTCAGGACGACTCTCACGTCCGAAGTGTAGAGGCGACGATCCGGGGGTCGTTCGTGACCACCGCGTCCACGCCGGCCGCGTCGACGCGACGGAGCTCCCCAGGGTCGTCCACCGTCCAGGCGATCACGGCTGCCCCGCGGCGATGAGCGGCGTTCACCGTGCGCGACGTGACGACCGAGTGGTGGAGCGAGAGCGCCGTCGTGCGGGACATCCGCAGGAGCGACCCAACGGCGATCGGCAGGCACGAGCGGAAGGTGGCGAGACCGGCGCGAGCAACCGGGGCGAAGCGACCGTCCTCGGACACCCCGAGGATCGAGCTCGGGAAGGTGAGCGCGCCGCGAATGCCGGGCACGCGCTGCGCCAGCGCCCGGAGCCGGAGGGGACTAGTCGACGTCACGAACGCCCGGCGCGCGAGCCCCCGGCGGAGGAGTTCCGCGCCGACCTCGACGACGGCGTCCGCGGACTTGACGTCCGCGTGCAGGACGAGCTCCGAGGCCTCGTCGCAGAACCAGTCGAGCGCCTCCTCCAAGGTCGGGAGCTCCGGGGCCGCTTCGCGGAGCTCCCCGAGGCTCCTCCCGCGGAGCGAGCCCTGCGCGCGCCCATGACTCACCTCGGCGAGGCTCGTGGAGTGCGCGACGACGATCTCGCCCCCGTCCAGGCGCAGGAGGTCGAGCTCGATCGCGTCCACGCCCGCGTCGCGGGCGGCTCGGAAGGCACGGATCGTGTTCTCGGGGGCGAGCGCGGCCGCGCCGCGGTGGCCGATGAGGAGAGGACGCCCGCCACGTCGAGTGAGGTCGATCACGGCCGGGTCGGCAGGTAGTCCTCGTCGAGGCGTCCGCCCTGCGCGGCGTACGAGACGATCATCGTGTCCGTCACCCACTCGACGGGAGCGCGGTCGTCGGTCCAGGGTCGCCCCGAGGGCTCGAACCGGCGGACGTCCCGGGCGAGGAGCTCGCGCAACGGCGCGAGATCCTGCGGGCCCTCACGGAGCCGCTCGACGAGCTCTCGGCGCGAGAGCGGCTCCGTCAGCCCGAGCACGACCGTGTTGAAGCGGAGAGCCGGCCACTCGAGAACCTGCGGCAGCTCGGCGGCGAGCGTCGTCGCGATGGCACGGACGAGCCGCTTGTCGTCCGGGACCGCCGCGACGTTGAGGGCGACAAGCCCGCCCGGACGCAGGTGCTCGCGGACGAGGGCGAAGAACTCGCGGGTCGCGAGGTAGAAGGGGACGTAGGGCTGGTGGTACGCGTCGACGACGACGAGGTCGTACGTCTCGTCCGTGGCGCGCAGGAACGGCCGCGCGTCGACGTCGTGCACGCGCAGGCGCGGATTGTCCCCCATCCCGAAGTACTGCCGCCCCACACGGCTGACCGCGGCGTCGATCTCGACGCCGTCGATCACCGCCTCGGGGTAGTAGCGCCCGAGGGCGCGGGCCGTCGTCCCGCCCGCGTTCCCGAGGATGGCGATCCGCTCGACCGGCCGGTCGAGGAGCGGCGGCAGGGCCAGGAACGCGTCCCAGATCCCGCCCGTGAGCACCGCGTCCTCGCGCCAGACCGAGTGCACCGCGACGCCCTCGTTGAGCCGCAGCAGCCGCCGTCCGTCCGGCTGCTCGACGACCTGGATGTACTGGTAGAAGGAGTTCTCCTCGTGGAGGAGGCCCGCCTCCGCCTTCACGGCGCCGGGTGGAATCGCGAGGAGCGCGGCGATGCCACCCGCCGCGACGAGGAACCGCGGCCCGAGCAGGAAGCACGCCGAGGCGGCCAGCACGACGGCGACGACGACGAACGTCCGCTGCGTCCCGATCGCAGGGATGAGGACCAAGGCGGGGAGGAAGACGCCGACGAGGGATCCCCCCGTCGAGAGCGCGTACAACTTCCCGGCCACCGCTCCGGCGGTGTCGAGGTCGACGACGGCGAGCCGAATGGCAAACGGTGAGACCATCCCGAGCAGCACGACCGGCGGCGCGCAGAGGAGGAGCACGGCGAGGAAGCTGCCCACGATCGCGCCGACCGACGCTTCGTCGAGCCCCTCGACGGTGACGTCGAGGAACGGCTTGGCGAGGAAGGGGATGGCCGCGACGCAGACCGCGGCCGCGAGGACGATGGCGCCGAGGAGCGCGGGGCGAGGACGGCGGTCGGCAACCCTCCCCCCGAGCCAGTACCCGAGCGCGAGGGCGGCGAGCACGATCCCGATCAGGTTCGCCCACACGATCGTCGACGAGCCGAAGTAGGGAGCGAGGAGCCGGGAGGCGGTGATCTCCGTCGCGAGGGCGCCGATCCCTGCGCCGAACACGAGCGCAGCCAGCGCCGAGCCGCTCGGTCGTGCGCTCACCGAGCCTCAGAGCCCGAAGACCCGCTCGATCTCGCCCATCGTGCGGAGCGTGAGGAAGGCGGCCACGGCGACGGCGAGCACGAGAGCGACCCAGAAGCGGACGGCCGCCCAGCGGCGCTCGCGCATCCGTCGCTCGCGCGCGCGCCGCCGTGCACGGTAGAGCCGGTAGTTGCGCGCGATCGCGTGTGGGTCGAGCGGCGGTGCGTCCTCGCTCGGGACTGGCGTCGCCGTCCGTCTCGGAGGCCTCGCCGTGGTGGCCGTCCTCGCCATCGGAAACAGTGTAGGAGCATCGCGCGCGTCACTGCGCACGGTCCAGCCGAAGCCGAACGAATACTGTTCACTCCATGGAAGGCTCGTACGGTCGTGCGCGGACGCGCCTGCGCGGCTCGTCCGGGATGCCACCGCTCGGCGGTCGGCTCCTCTTGGTCTTCGGCCTGCTCCTCACGCTCTCGGCCCTCACGGGTTGGTACACGGGCGAGGGAGTCGGGACGACCGTCTCCGTGATCGGCTGGCACACGGGGACGATCGGGAAGCTCGTGCTCGTGCTCGGCGCCCTCGCCGCACTCCTCGCGGTGCTGCGCGAGCTCGGCGTCCACCTCCCGCCGTCCGTCCCCGAGAGCCTGCTCGCGATCGTGATCGGGTCGGTCGCCACGGTGCTCGTGCTCGTCCGGATCATCTCGATCCCGGATACGTTCTTCTTCGCGGGGCGCGGGATCGGGATCTGGATCAGCCTCGTGTGCGCGATCGGCATCATCGTCGCCGGCCTGCTCGAGGCCTCCGAGGAGCTCTGAGCCGTCTCCTCGACTAGGACGGCGTCGTGACCGTAACCGTCACGGTGCGCGTCGGCGGCTGCTGCGGCAGGGGAGTCAGCGTCCGGACGCTCGTGACCATGCCCCCGTCCGCCGGTCGCTCGTCGAGCGTGCGGGCGAACGCCATCCCGAGTACGAAGGAGAGGATCAGGGCGAGAGCGCCGAGCACGACCCTCCTCGCCGTGACGCCGCGCGACGGTCGGCGTCGCCGAGGAGGCCCGACGTCGTGTGCGCTCACGGGCGGTAGTCCACGGCGCCCCGGGAGTAGACGTGGAACGCCGCGCCCTCGACGAGCGACTGCGTTCGCGGCCAGTCTCGTCGCGTCGCGTGCTCCATCAGCGCGTCGCGCACCCAAGAGTCCGCCTCGCGGTAGGCACGATCGAGCTCTTCGAGGGAGTACGTCGCGCCCAGGCGTCGACGGAGCTCGCGGAGCACGATTTCGAGCTCGTGCGCCAAGGCCTCCGCTCGAGCGGGATCTCGGAGCTCGCGCTCGAAGCGCCCGTGGGCGTCCTCCCACTCGAGCCTCGCGCTCTCCACGTCCACGGCCACGCGCGACGATCCTACTCGGCGCTGCGGAGGAGCTCGTCGCTACAGCAGCGCTCGGGCCAGAGCGGCTCGAGCTCTCGCAGGATGCGCTCCCCGAGCTCGTACCCGGGCCGGGCGAGCGCGAAGGCGACGTGCGCGTGGAGGCACTTCAGATGCTCGGGAGAGCGAGAGCCGCCGATTCCGAGCTCGAGGGACGCGCCGCCGTCGCTGCCGCGCGCCTCGCCCACGAGCGCCCGCCGGACGCGGCGCTGCTCGTCCGTCGCTCGCTCGAGCGACGCGCGGAGCTCGGCGCTCTCTGCGACCGCGCGGCTCCAGCGCTCGACGCCGCCGGCAGCCTCGAGCCGCGCGACGGAAGCGACGAGGTGCGGGCAGGTGAGGTAGTACGTCGTCGGGAACGGGCGCCCCGCGCTGTCGTAGGGGGACTGCTCGGTCACGGCGGGACGGCCCCAGGGACAGCGCACGGCGACCCGCCGCAGCGCGCGCGGCGGCCGTCCGATCTGCCGTGCGACGACAGCCGTGTCGTCCATGGAGCCCGAGGCTACGGCTTCACCGCCGCCTGCGCCCGCGCCTTGCGCCAGGCAGGGATGCCCTTCACGACGAAGAGCCGCTCGTTCGGCCGCACCCAGCCCATCCGTCGCGCCTCGCGCTGCGCGGCCTCGAGGCTCGTGGAGAAGGCGAGCCTGCGCTCGAGCGCGTCTCGGGTCGCCTCGAGCGCCGCCACCTCCGCCTGGCGCGCTGCGAGCTCTCGGCGCGTCTCGAGGTACGAGGCGAGCGGACGGTAGTAGAGGGTGGCGACAACGCAGACGACGAGGACGGCTCCGACGAGCCGCACGCGACGCCGGCGTCGCGTCGCGCGCCGCGTGCCGACGGCCTTCCCCGAGGCAACCCGCTTCCTCCTCTCCGCTGCCACGGCTCGGGATTCACCCTCGGCGGCCGAACCCCTCTCTGGCGGACTCGGGAGCGTGTCACGCGACGTCGACTTTGATGACGTTCGTCGAGCCCGGGATGTTCACGGCGGTTCCCGCCGTGAGGACGATGAGGTCGCCGGGAGCGACGATCTCCGCCTCGCGCGCCGCGTCGATCGAGCGTCGCCAGAGGTCGTCCACGTCCGTCGCCTCCCGGATCTCGAGCGGCGTCACGCCCCACTCGATCGCCATGTGCTGCAGCGAGGTGCGGACGTGCGTCAGGGCGACGATGGGTCGCCGCGGCCGAAGTCGGGCGACCGCGGAGGCGGTGCGGCCGGTGAACGTCGGAACGAGGATCGCGCGCGCGCCGAGCGCCTCTGCGAGGTCGCAGGCGGCGTTCGACATCGCGCGCCCGATCGTCGGCTCCTCCGCCGCGCCCGGGAGCTGGTGGCGGTAGCCGAGGCTCGGCTCGACCGCTCTCGCGATCGTGTCCATCGTCTCCACCGCCTCCACCGGGTAGTCGCCGATCGCGGTCTCGGCGGAGAGCATGACCGCCGAGGTGCCGTCGAGGATCGCGTTCGCGACGTCGGAGGCCTCGGCGCGCGTGGGCTCCGGTCGGTGCACCATCGACTCGAGCATCTGCGTGGCGGTGATCGCGGGCTTTCCACGCTCGAGCGAGCGGAGGATGATGTCCTTCTGGATGAGTGGGACGCGGGCGGGCCCGACCTCCACCCCGAGATCGCCGCGGGCGATCATGACCGCGTCGGCTCGGTCGAGGATCTCGTCGAGCGCGTCCACGGCCTCCTTCAGCTCGATCTTCGCGATCACCCACGCCTGCGACCCAGCCTCCTCCAGGCGCGCGCGAAGCTCCGCGACGTCGTCCCCCGAGCGGACGAAGGACTGCGCGACGAAGTCGACGCCGAGCTCGAGGGCGAGCTCGAGGTCGGCGAGGTCCTTCTCGGTCAGCGACGGCACCGGGAGCGAGACACCCGGGACGTTCACGCCCTTGTGCGCCTGCACCACTCCCCCGACGACGACGGTGCACGTCGCACGCCCGTCCTCGACCCGTTGCACCGAGAGACGCACGAGCCCGTCGTCGACGAGAATCTCGTCACCGGGACGGAGCGCGGAGGCGAGGACATCGGGCGCGACGGGGAGATCGCCCGGACGGGCCGCCGACTGGCCCGCCACGACGACCTCCTCTCCCTCCTCGAGGAGCACGTCGCCCGGGAGGTCGCACACGCGCACCTTCGGGCCCTGGAGATCGGCGATCAGCGCGATCGGACGCCCGTAGGTCTCCTGCACGCGGCGGACGGTGCGCGCGCTCGCGGCGTGCGCATCGTGGTCGCCGTGGGAGAAGTTGAGCCGGGCGCCGTCCATCCCGGCCGCGATGAGCCGGGAGACGACGCGCTCGTCGGACGACGCGGGGCCGATCGTCGCGACGATCTTCGTACGACGCTCCCAGTAGGCCACGGCGCGAGGGTAGCGGTCGGGAGCGCCGACGCCGTCGCGCTCACCAGCTCGTCCAGGCGTCCAGGAGCGGCGTCAGCGACGGAAGCGGGGAAACGCCCCGAAGCCGGGATAGACGGCGTCGCCGCCGAGCTCCTCCTCGATCCGCAGGAGCTGGTTGTACTTCGCGACCCGGTCCGTGCGAGACGGAGCCCCGGTCTTGATCTGGCCGGCGTTGACCGCGACCGCGAGGTCCGCGATCGTCGTGTCCTCCGTCTCGCCCGAGCGGTGCGAGATGATCGTCGCGTATCCGGCCTCCCGCGCGAGCGCGATCGTGTCGAGCGTCTCGGTGAGCGTGCCGATCTGGTTCACCTTGACGAGGATCGCGTTCGCGACCCCCGCGTCGATCCCGCGGCGAAGGAAGGCGGGATTCGTCACGAACAGGTCGTCGCCGACGAGCTGGAGCCGGTCGCCGAGGGCATCGGTCAGCGCCTTCCAGTCGTCCCAGGCCCCCTCGTGCAGGCCGTCCTCGACGGACACGAGCGGGAAGCGCTCGGCGAGGGAGGCGTAGAGGTCGATCATGCCGGCTGCGTCGAGGGTCCGCCCCTCTCCCGCCAACCGGTAGGCGCCGTCACGGTAGACCTCGCTCGCCGCCGGGTCGAGCGCGATCGCGACGCGATCGGCGTGCCCTGCCCGCCGAGCCGCCTCGAGCACCGCCTCGATCGCCTCCTCGGTCGAGGCGAGGTCGGGCGCGAAGCCGCCCTCGTCGCCGACCCCCGTCGCCAGCCCTCGCTCGTGGAGCACGTCGCGGAGCCGATGGAAGACCTCCGCGCCGATGCGAAGCGCCTCGGAGAACGTCTCCGCACCAGCCGGAACGACCATGAACTCCTGGAGGTCGAGACGGTTCTGAGCGTGCGCGCCGCCGTTGATCACGTTCAGCAGCGGAACCGGGAGCGTGCGGGCCGCCTCGCCGCCGAGCCAGCGGTAGAGCGGGACCCCCGCCTCGACGGCGGCGGCGCGCGCGGCGGCGAGCGAGGCGCCGAGGATCGCGTTCGCGCCGAGCCTGCTCTTCGTCGGCGTCCCGTCGAGCTCGAGCAGGACGCCGTCGAGAGCGCGCTGATCGGTCGGGTCGAGCCCGACGAGCGCGTCGGCGATCTCGCCGTTCACGTTCGCGACGGCGCGCGAGACGCCCTTGCCGAGGTAGACGGCGGGATCGCCGTCCCGCAGCTCGACGGCCTCGTGCTCGCCCGTGGAGGCACCGGAGGGGACGGCAGCGCGCCCGAGCGCCCCCGACGCGAGCCGGACGTCCACCTCCACGGTGGGGTTCCCCCGCGAATCGAGGATCTGACGGCCGTGCACGGAAGCGATCGAGCTCACCCGAGCTCCTCCTTTGCCTCGTCGTAGTACGCGTCCTGAGCGGCGAGCGCCAGCCTACTCCAGTCCTCCCCTCGCTCGGACGCCAACCGCGCTGCACGCTCCACACGCTCGACGAAGCGCGCCGCGGCTCGGCGCAGCGCGAGCTCGGGATCGACGTTGAGGCGCCGCGCGACGTTCACCATCGTGAAGAGGACGTCTCCGACCTCGTGCTCGACCTCGGGGTGGGGCTCAGTCTCGGGCGCCGGCTCCCCGGCTCGCGCGATCGCGGCGCGCAGCTCCGCGAGCTCCTCGTCGAGCTTGGCGAGCGGCCCGAAGACGTCGTCCCAGTCGTAGCCCGCCGCGGCCGCGCGCCGCTGCACCTTCCGGGCGAGAAGGAGCGCAGGCAGCGTCTCCGGGACGTGGTGGAAGATCCCCTCCCGCCCCTCCTGCTCGGCCTTTATCCCCTCCCAGCGCTCGCGCACACGGGCCGCCGTCCTCGCCTCGGCGTCGCCGAACACGTGTGGATGCCGCCGGACGAGCTTCTCGTGCACGCTGCGCACCACCGACTCGAGGTCGCCCTGCCCGCGCTCCTCGAGCAGGAGGGCGAGGAAGACGGTCTGGAAGAGCAGGTCGCCGAGCTCGTCGTGGAGAGCGGCGTCGTCTCCGGCGAGCGCCGCATCGGCGACCTCGTACGCCTCCTCCACCGTGTGCGGAACGATGGTGCGGGCGGTCTGCTCGCGATCCCACGGGCAGTCGCGACGGAGGCGGCGCGTCAGCTCCTGGAGGTCGAGCAGCGCCTCCGCAAGTCCCATGCCGGAAACGCTACTCGGTCTCGGTCGGATCGTCGGGCAGCTCGGGCGGCGCGTAGCCCTGCGCGTAGCTCACCTTGTCCCGGTAGCGCTTCGCGAGCTCCTCGACCCAGGCACGCATCGCCTCGTTGCGACGCTCCTGGAGAAGGGTCGTGCGAATCGCCTCCCGAACGTCGTCCAGCTTCGTCGTCTTCGCTTTCCGAACCGGCGAGAGCGCCTGGATGATGTGGTAGCCGTACTCCGTCTTCACCGGCTTCGAGAGCGCGTTGACGGGGAGCGAGAAGGCCGTCTTGTCGAACGCCGGGACTGTCTGGCCTCGCGAGATCGTGAGCTTGCCCCCGTCGTCCTTGCTTCCCGGATCCTGCGACTCCCGCTTCGCGAGCTCGGCGAAGTCGGCGCCGCCGCGCAGGAGCGCGTAGATGCGATCGGCCTCGGCCTTGCTCTTCGCGTAGTCGACCTTCCCGTCCGCGTCCTTCTCCGCGATGAGGATGTGTCGCACGTCTCGGGACTCGGGCGTCTGGTAGCGCGACTGGTTCTGCGTGTAGTAGAGGAGGATCTCCTGGTCGGTGACCCGCTCGTCCTTCGTCACCGCCTCGAAGAGCTTCTGCGAGAGGACCGACGCCGCCAGCGTCTTGCGGAACGCCTCGAGCGTGAACCCCTGCTCGGCGAGCGCCTTGTCGAACTCCTTGCGGTCGCCGCCGAACCGGCTCTCGACGACCTCCTCGAGCGCCTTGTCGATGTCCTTCTCGGTGACCTTCACCCCGAGCTTCTCCGCCTCCTGCTCGAACTCCGCGCGCTGGACGAGGAAGGCGAGGTACTGCTGCTGGATCGACTGGTACTCGGGTGTCCCTGCCTTCGGGAACTCCTGATCCTGGCTCGCGTAGGCCTTCTTCGCGATCCCCATGAGCTCGTCGAGCTCCGCCTTGGAGATCTCGACGCCGTCGACCACCGCGACCGCGCCTTCGGGGACGCTCTCCGAGCCGCCGCAGGCGGAGGCCGCCAGCGCGAGCGCTGACCCGAGAACGGCGACGGTGATGCGCAGGAGTCGCATAGGAGCCGGGACTCTTATAGCCGAGCGGGTGTTAGGCAGGCGTTGCGACATGTTCGGATCCGAGGACGTCCGCCTCTGCGGACGTCTCGCCGGGAGACGGTCGACCTACGCGGCGAGGCGCGCGCCGGCGATGGCGTCGGCGAGCGCGAGCGCCGCTTCCAGGCCCTCGACTCGGAGCGACACCTCGCGCCGCTCGGTCGAGTAGACGGCAGTCGGGAGGAGCGCGCGCAGCGCGCGGAACTCGACCGATCCGAGCGAGAGCGGGCCGATCGTCGCGCGGCCACCGCGAACGAGGAGGTAGTCGGCGCCGAGGCGCGCGAGCTTCAGCTTCGCCTCCTGGATCGCGAACAGGTTCGCCACGGGCTCCGGGATCGGCCCGTAGCGATCCTCCGTCGCCGCACGGAGCTCGCGCAGCTCGTCGTCGTCCTCGACGAGCGCGATCCGGCGATGGAGGTCGATCTTGAGCGCCTCGGACGCGACGTACGAGGCGGGCACGTAGGCGTCGACGCTCGCCTCGACCCGGACGGGCCGGGTGGCGACGCGGCGCTCGCCGGAGAGCTCCGCGACGGCCTCCTGGAGCAACTCGACGTAGAGCTCGAAGCCGAGCGCGGCGACGTGGCCCGACTGCTCCGCACCGAGCAGGTCTCCCGCCCCTCGGATCTCGAGGTCGCGCATCGCGATCCGAAAGCCCGCTCCCAGCTCCGTGTGGTCGGCCAGGGTCGCGAGGCGGGCTCGCGCCTCGGGCGTCAGCTCGGCCGCAGCGGGGTAGAGGAGGTACGCGTGGGCGAGGGCGTCCGAGCGCCCGACCCGTCCACGGATCTGGTAGAGCTGCGCGAGTCCGAGCTGGTCCGCACGCTCGACGACGAGCGTGTTGGCCTGCGGGATGTCGATCCCCGACTCGATGATCGTCGTCGAGACGAGGACGTCCGCCTCTCCAGCGAGGAACGCGTGCATCCGCTCCTCGAGCTCGCGCTCCGCCATCTGACCGTGCGCGACGAGGACTCGGAGCCCCGGCACGAGCTCGCGGAGCCTCGCGGCGGCCTCCTCGATCGTCTCCACTCGATTGTGGAGGTAGAACGACTGACCGCCGCGCGCACGTTCGCGCTCGAGCGCCTCCTGAACGAGCCGCTCGTCGTACTCGCCGACGACCGTGCGGATCGGCCTCCGACCCTCGGGCGGCGTCTCGATGATCGAGATGTCGCGCAGCCCCGAGAGCGACATGTGCAGCGTCCGCGGGATCGGTGTCGCGGAAAGCGCGAGCACGTCCACCTCGAGCCGGAGCGAGCGGAGGAGCTCCTTCTGCCGCACCCCGAAGCGCTGCTCCTCGTCGAGGACGACGAGCCCGAGACTCTTCGGCACGACGTCCCTGGAGAGGATCCGATGGGTGCCGACGAGCACGTCGACCTTCCCCTCGCGGAACTCCTCGAGGATCCGCGTCTGCTCGGCCTTCGAGCGGAAGCGCGAGACCATCTCGACCCGGATGGGGAAGTCGCGGTAGCGCTCGCGGAAGGTGTTCCAGTGCTGCTCGGCGAGGATCGTCGTCGGGCAGAGCACGAGCGTCTGCTTGCCGTTCACGGCGACGGCGAACGCCGCCCGCACGGCGACCTCCGTCTTACCGAAGCCGACGTCGCCGCAGACGAGGCGATCCATCGGGCGCGGCGCTTCGAGGTCCGCCTTCACGGCTTCGATCGCCTCGAGCTGATCGTCGGTCTCGCGGTACGGGAACGAGGCCTCGAGCCGCTCCAGCCACTCGTGACTCAGGTCGAAGGCGACGCCGGGGGCCTGCTGCCGGCGTGCATAGAGCGCGAGGAGCTCGCCCGCCAGCTCGCGCACGGACGCCCGCGCACGGCTCTTCAGGGTGTGCCAGGCTTTGCCCCCGAGCTTCGAGAGCGCCGGCGCCCTCGCGTCCGCGCCGATGTAGCGGCTGACCTTCGGAAGCTGCTCGTGCGGGACGAACAGGCGGTCGTCCCCGCGGAAGGCAAGGTGCAGGTAGTCGCGGGTGACGCCCGCGACGGTCTTCGTCTCGAACCCGAGGAGGCGTCCGACTCCGTGGTCCTCGTGGACGACGTAGTCGCCTGGCCGCAGGTCGGCGAACGACTGGAGCGCACGGCCGAGTCGCGCGTCGGCGCGCGGCGGTCGCTTGCGGAAGACCTGGAAGTCGGGGAGGAGCGCGAGCCCGAGCTCGCGCCAGACGAAGCCTCGGCGCGCCGGCGCGACGACGAAGGAGACACCCGGCGTCTCGGGGAGCGCGAACGGGCTCTCGAGCAGGTCGGCTTCGACCGTCCGCAGGAGCCGTTGGGTGCGGAGCGCCTCGCCTCGGTGCGGGAAGGAGACGAGCACCCGACTTCCGCGCCGCGCCAGGCCCGTGAGCTCGGTCTCGGCCTCGGCGACTCCCCGCGCCGCCAGCGCAGGCCTCTGCGCCTCGAAGACGTGCCGCTGGCCGCGCGGGAACGGATCGAGCAGGGTGGCCCCGTCCAGTTCAAGCTGCGGCCCGCCCTCGTCCGCCAGAGCGGCCTGGACGTCGTCGGGAAGCCAGACGACGTCGGGCGGCCGGTCGGTGGGGGCGACGAGGCGCTGCGGAGCGCCGTCTGGCTCGCTGTCCTCCGGTGAGAGGAGGTCGCGGCGTCGCTCGGCGGCCGGATAGACGGTGACGGCGTCGAGCTCCCGCAACGCCCGCTGGGTGAACGGCGAGAAGGCGCGAATCTGCTCGACGTCGTCTCCGAAGAGCTCGATGCGGACCGGCTCGCGACCGGTGCTCGGGAAGACGTCCACCAGGCCGCCGCGCACCGCGAGCTGCCCACGTTCCTCGACGCGCTCCACGTGCTCGTACCCCGCGAGAGCGAGCGCTTCGACGAGCGCGTCGAAGTCGACCGCAGCACCCGTTTCGACCCGGATCGGCGCTGGACGCTCCTCCTCGGGCGGCACGCCCTCGCAGAGCGCGCGAGCCGAGACGCAGACGAGGCCGCCGCGCTCGAGCGTCGCGAGCGCACGGGCCCGCTCGCCCACGAGGTGCGCGGGCGGCTCGAGGCCCGAGCCGAGCCGGACGCCGCGGCTCGGGAGGAGCGCGACCCGCTCGCCGCCGACGTACCAGCCGAGCGCCTCGCTGACGTCGCGCGCGTCCTCGTCGGCGGGGACGAGCACGAGGAGCGGGCCGCCGAGCTCCTCGAAGAGGGCGGCGAGAAGGAGCGGAAGCGCCGGCTCCGAGACGCGCGCAGGCGTGGGCAGCGCCTCCACGAAGGCGCGGAAGGACGCGCCGGAGGCGAGCTCGGAGACGAGTGGCGCGAGCGGTGGTAGGGGCTGGTCCATGCGTTCAGCGGGAACGCGTCCCGCGGGGCCATCGTAGCCCCGGGCTTCGAGCTCGAGCCCGGGCTTCGGCGATGTCCGTGCAGGCAGCGCAACCGCGCGCGCTCGCCACGTCGCGGGGTGGAACGTGGAAGACCTGACCCCCGCTCAGTTGAAGCGCCGCTGCGTCTCCTCGAGCCCGTGGGCGACGAGGCACTCGACGGCGTCGGCCGCCCGCGAGACGAGCGCGCCTGCGTCCTCATGCGGCTCGAACGGCGACAGCACGTAGTCGGCGACGTCGCGTGGGTCGCCGCGGCCGGGTCGCCCGACCCCGATGCGGAGCCGCAGGAAGTCTTGCGTGCCGAGCGCCTGCGCGATGGAGCGGAGGCCGTTGTGCCCCGCGAGGCCGCCGCCGAGCCGAGCCTGGAGCCGCCCGGGCTCGAGATCGACGTCGTCGTGCACGACGAGGAGCTCCTGCGGACGGACCTCGAAGAACCGGGTCGCCGCCGCGATCGAGCGCCCCGACTCGTTCATGTACGTCTCGGGCATGAGGAGCCCGACCTTCGCCCCGCCGAGCCGCGCCTCGGCGAGGCGGCCGTTGAACTTCGAGCGAAACGAAGCCCCGTGGCGGCGAGCGAGCTCCTCGACGACCATCCAGCCGACGTTGTGACGGTCGCGCTCGTGCCGACGGCCCGGGTTCCCGAGACCCGCGACGAGCAGGTCGAGCGTCGAGGCCGGCTCGCCTCGACGGAAGAGCCGCACGGGCTAGGCCTCTGCGCCTTCGTCCGCGCCCTCGGGCGGGGCTTCCTCCGCAGCCTCCGCCGGAGCCCCCTCCTCGGCGACCTCCTCGGCCTCCTCGGCCTCCACCGCCTCCACGAGCCCGCGCGGGACGGAGACGGTCGCGATCACGGTCTCGTGGGGGTCGTCGAGGAAGGTGACGCCCTCGGGAGGCGCGACCTGCTCCAGGCGGAGCACGTCCCCGACCGCGAGCCCGGAGAGATCGACGTCGATGTGCTCGGGGATGTTCATCGGAAGGGCCTCGACCTGGAGCTCGCGCGTGACGAGCGAGAGGACGCCGCCCGCCTTCACCCCGGGGGACTCGCCGACGAGGTTGACCGTCACCGTGGCCTGGATCGGCCGGTCGAGCCGCACCTCGCGGAGGTCGATGTGGGTGAGCGTGCCGCGGATCGGATCGCGCTGGTACTCGGCGAGGACGGACGGATGGACGGTCTTCTGCCCCTCGAGCACGACGTCCAGGATGGCGTGCAGCCCCGACGGGCCGGTGATCGCCGAGCGGAGCTCACGCTCGGGCACGGCGATCGCCCGCGCATGCCCCTTCCCGTAGAGGACGCCCGGGATCAGCCCCTGCGCGCGCAGGCGGCGCGCCTGGCGCGAGCCGATCTCGGTGCGCTCGCGCACCTGGAGCGTGATCCTGTCACCCGACACGGCGGCCGATTGTAGCGACGCGCGCGCAGCGTGCCGCGCGCACCCATCAGAAGAGCTGGTTCTCGCCGCCGAAGATCGCCGAGACCGACTCGTCGGCGAAGACGTTCATGATCGTCTCCGCCAGGAGCCCGGAAACGCTCAGCACGGTCATGTTCTCGGGGCGCTCGCGTGCGTCGATCGGAACGGTGTCCGTGACGACGATCCCCGCGATGTCCTCGCAGGAGCCGAGCCGCTCGAGCCCTTCCTCGTTGAGCAGGGCGTGCGTGACGTACACCCACACTTCCCGCGCGCCCTGCTCGCGGAGGGCACGCGCGCCCGCGATGAGCGTTCCTCCCGTCGTCGTGACGTCGTCGCCGACGATGCAGATCTTGTCCCGGACGTCCCCCGTGACCTCGGTCATCGCGACCCGGTCCTGACCGAGCCGCGTCTTGTTCATGATCGCGAACTCGGCGTCGATCATGTGCGCGAAGCGGACGGCGACCTTCGCGCGCCCGGCGTCTGGCGCAACCGAGACCACGCCCTCGCCGTGGAGCCCGAGGTCGCGGAAGTGTCGCGCGAAGAGCTGCTGCGCCGTCATGTGGTCGACCGGGATCGTGAAGAAGCCCTGGATCTGGCCGGCGTGGAGGTCCATCGTCAGCAGGCGGTCGGCGCCTGCGTTCTCGATCATGTCCGCGAGCAGGCGGGCCGAGATCGGCTCCCTCGGCTTCGCCTTGCGATCCTGGCGCGAGTAGGGGAACCAGGGGATCACGGCGGTGACCCGCTTCGCGGAGGCGAGCCGAGCGGCCTGGATCATGAAGAGCAGCTCCATGATGTTCTGGTCGACGGGGCGACACCCGGTCTGGACGAGGAAGACATCGGCGCCCCGGATGGACTCGCAGTAGCGGCAGTACGTCTCGCCGTTCGCGAACGTCGTCAGCTCGATCTCGCCGAGCTCGACGTCGAGCTGGTCTGCGATTCGGGCCGCGAGCTCGGGGTGCGAGCGGCCGGAGAACACCATCAGCCGCTTCTGCGGCGTCAACGGGATCGCGTGACCGGTGCTCACGTCGACCCGCGGGAGGTCGCCCTCGAGCCCCGGAAGCGTCTGCTCAATCGTCCCGCTCTCCACCACGCCCTTCCTTCGTGACCTGTCGCGCGCGAGCGATCGCGAGCGCACCCGCAGGGACATCCTCTGTGATCACGGAGCCGGCTGCAATCCATGCGTGGTCGCCGATCGTCACCGGGGCGACGAACGTATTGTCGACACCGGTCCTGACGTTGCTTCCGATCACCGTGCGGTGCTTCTCGCGCGTGTGATCCTGATTCGCCGTGATGTTGCCCGCCGCGATGTTCGACCCCGCCCCCACGTCGGCATCGCCGAGGTACGAGAGATGCGGGACTTTCGCTCCCGCGCCGACCCTCGTGTTCTTCAGCTCCACGAACGTCCCGGCCTTCGCGCCCGCCTCGAGAACCGTGCCGGGGCGAAGGTAACAGAACGGCCCGACCAGGGCGCGCTCACCCACGACCGCATCGACGACGACGGCATGCGGTCCGATCTCTGCGCCTCGCGCGACCCGCGTCCGCCCTCTGAGCACGCTGAACGGGTGGATCACCGCGTCGGGCTCGATCGCGACATCTCCGTCGATCCACGTCGAGGACGGATCGACGATCGTGACGCCCGCCAGCATGTGCCCCTCGTTGATCCGATCGCGCAGCGCGGCCGCGGCGGCCGCGAGCTCGACGCGCGTGTTCACTCCCTCGGTCTCCACCGGGTCTCCTCCTCTGTGGACGGCCACGCGCCCACCCTCCTCCACGAGCAGCCCGACCGTGTCCGTCAGGTACAGCTCGCCCTGGGCGTTGTGGGGCGTCAAGCGCTCGAGCGTCGGCCAGAGTCGCTCGCTCCGAAAGACGTAGATCGACGCGTTGACCTCTCTCACGGCGAGCTCCTCCGCCGTCGCATCGCGCGCCTCGACGATCCGCAGGAGCTCGCCCCGCTCGTCGCGCAGCACGCGCCCGTACTGGCCGGGGTCGTCGGGCTCGAACGAGAGGACGGTCGCCCATGCACCCTCGCACCGGTGCGTGGCGACGAGCTCGCGGAGCAGGCCGGGGGTCAGGAGCGGCGTGTCGCCAGACAGGACGAGCACGTCGTCCGCCCGCCCCTCGAGCGCCTGACGCGCTCTCCGGACGGCGTCACCGGTTCCGAGCGGCTCCTCCTGCACCGCAACCTGGACACCGTCGAAGGCAGCGGCCGACCCGGGCGAGGCGACGACGACGAGCGGATCGGCACCGACCTCGCCCGCCGCGCGAAGCACCCAGTCCACGAGCCGGCGCCCGAGGAGCGGGTGCAGGTGCTTCGGCAGCTCCGAGCGCATGCGCGTTCCGAGCCCGCCCGCCATCACGACTGCACCGAGCGTGCGGCTCTCCGTCTCCGTCATGAGGCTGGGGCGCCAGGATTCGAACCTGGGATCACGGGACCAAAACCCGTTGCCTTACCGCTTGGCCACGCCCCAGAGCGAGACCATCTTGCCAGGATGCGCGCCGGCTCACGGCAGTCGAGCGGGACGCGTCAGCCACACCTGCCCGGCGGCGCGGAGCACGTCGGCGGCGCGCCGCGCGTCGCTGGCTCGCTCGAAGAGCCCGTATACCGTCGGTCCGGCGCCGGTGACGTCCGCACGAAACGCGCCGAGCGCGACGAGGGAGGCGGCGAGCGGGGACGAGCAGAGGTCGTTGGGCGGAAGCGTCGCCAGATCGCGCGGCGAGGAGACGCGCTCGAGAGCGGCACGAAGCGCAGCGCGCCTGGACTCGAACCCGCGGGCGCCGTCACGCGCGTCGAGCGCCGCGTACACCGACGCGGTCGAGCTCTTCCGCACCCCGTGCGGAAGCACGAGCAACACGGCGTAGTCGGTGGGGAGCGAGACGGGCTCGAGCACGGTGCCATCCCCGGTCGCGAGCTGTGAGCCGCCGACGAGGAAGTACGGGACGTCGGCGCCGACCCTCGCCGCGAGCGCATGCAGCCGCTCGTCGCCGACCGGCTCGGCGAGCGTCGCGTTCGCGAGCCGGAGGGCCGTCGCGGCGTCCGAGCTCCCCCCGCCGAGGCCCGCGGCGACCGGGATCCGCTTCTCGATCCGCACGCGCCACCAGTGCTCGCTTCCGGCAGCCGCCCGCAGCGCGGCGAGCGCGTCCCGTACGAGCGTGTCCTCCGGGAAGCCCTCGACCGAGAGCGCGGGCGCAGGCTCGAGCTCGATCCGATCGGCGAGCTCGAGCGCCTGGAGCACCGTCTCGACCTCGTGCTTCCCGTCCGGCCGCAGCGGGCCGACGACGAGCGAGAGGTTGAGCTTCGCGGGCGCGTTCACGACGATCGCTCGAGCGCCTCCGCGAGGGAGACGAACTCCTCCGGGGCCAGCTCCTCCGCCCGCGCCCCCGCGGGCCTGCCGATGGCGGCGAGCGCCTGCTCGGCCTGCTCGCGCGCGGCCAGTCCGACGAGCGCCAACGAGTTCGCGAGCGTCTTCCGGCGGTGCGCGAACGCCGCCTCGACCACCGCCCGACACGAGCGAGCGGGGGCGTCCTCGCGCCGAACGAACGCGACGAGGGCGGAGTCGACCTTCGGCCGCGGACGGAAGACGTGGGGCGAGACCGCGTGGAAGCCGACTCTCCGAGCACGGAGCTGCACGAGCACGGAGACCGCTCCGTACGCCTTCGTTCGCGGCGCCGCGAAGAACCGATCGGCGAGCTCGCGCTGCACCATCACGCACCAGCGCTGCACCGAGGGAACGCGCTCGAGCGTCTCGACGACGATCGGCGTCGCGACGTTGTACGGGAGGTTCGCGACGAGCTTCTCGGGAGGCGGGGCGAGCGACGCGAGGTCGAGGCGCAGCGCGTCTCCGAAGACGAGCGCGACGTTGTCGAGCCCCGCGAGGGCGGCCGCGAGCCGGGGCTCGAGCGCGCGGTCGACCTCGATCGCGTGCACGAAGCGAACGCGCTCGGCGAGATAGCGCGTGAGGACGCCGAGCCCCGGGCCCACCTCGAGCACGACGTCCTGCGGACGGAGCTCGGCGAGCCGCTCGGCGACACGGAGGATGTTCTCGTCCACGAGGAAGTGCTGGCCGAGGGACTTCTTCGGCGCAACGGTCACGGCAGTCCGAACGCCGTCCGGGCGTTCTCGCGCGTCGCTCGACCTACCTCCGCCGGCTCGGTACCGCGCACCGCCCCGAGCACAGCGACTGTGTGGACGAGGTACGCGGGCTCGTTCGGGCGACCGCGAACCGACTGCGGCGCGAGGTACGGGGAGTCCGTCTCGACGAGCAGCCGATCCGCCGGCACGGCTCTCGCGCACGCGCGCAGGTCGTCGGCCTTGGGGTAGGTGACGTTGCCGGCGAACGAGACGTAGTAGCCGCGCTCGAGGGCGGCGGGGAGGAGCGCTGGCGAGGAGAAGCAGTGGAGCACGACGGTGCCCGGAAACGACGCGAGCGCGTCGGCGGTCTCCTCCGCCGCGTCCCTGCTGTGGATCACGACCGGGAGACCAAGCTCGTCGGCGAGCGCGAGCTGCGCGTCGAGGAGGCGCCGCTGCTCGGCAGGCGTGGCGAGACGACGGGCGTTGTCGAGACCCGTCTCCCCGACCGCGACGGCTTTCGGATGGGCGAGCAGCTCGCGCAGCTCCTCGATCCGCTCGGCATCCGCGGACGCAGCGCGGTGCGGGTCGATTCCGAGCGCGGCGTGGACGTGGTCGTGCTCCTCCGCGATCGCGAGAGCGGCCCGGCACGAGTCGATCCCGGTGCCGATCGTCACGATCCCCTCGACCCCGGCTGCCCGCGCCCGCTCGACGACCGTCGAGGCAGGCTCCTCGCACGCGTCGAGGTGCGCGTGGGTGTCGATCACGCCGCCGCGGTCGGCGCGTCGATCCGCGGGTACAGGGGCGCCGCGGCGGCGATACCCGCACGAGCCGGAGTGAGCCCGTACGCCACCCGCTCCCACCCGAGCTCCGCGGGATCCGCGCCGAGCGCCGCGAGGATCCGCGGAGAGGTCTCCGGGAGGTACGCGGCGAGGGCGACCGCGACTGCGCCGAGGCCGTCCACGAGGTCGTAGAGCGTCTCCTCGAGCTCGCGTCTGCGCTCCTCGTCGCTCGCCAGCTTCCAGGGCGCCCGCTCCTCCACGTACCGGTTCAACCCGCGGACGACGTCCCAGATGCGCTCGAGCGCCCCGGTGAGGTCGTAGACGTCGAGCCGATCCGCGACGTCGGAGGCGAGTGTCGCGAGCAGCGCGCGCACGGGTGAGTCGCCGCGCGGTCGCGCCGGCAGGACCCCGTCGAGGTAGCGGGCGACCATCGCGGTCGTTCGCGAGAGCAGGTTCCCGAGCTCGTTCGCCAGCTCGCGCTCGTAGCGCTCGTGCAGGCTGTCGATCGACACGCTCCCGTCGTGCCCGAACGACACCGCCCGCGCCGCCCAGAAGCGCACGGCATCCGCGCCGTAGACGTCGATGAGGTCGAGGGGATCGACGACGTTGCCGAGGGACTTCGAGATCTTCCGGTCGTCGAGCAGCAGGTACCCGTGGACGAAGAGCTGGCGGGGGACCTCGTAGCCAGCCGCGAGGAGCATCGCGGGCCAGTAGACGCAGTGGAAGCGCAGGATGTCCTTGCCGAGCAGGTGCCGGACCGCCGGCCAGAACCGCGGACGGAGGTCCTCTCCGGGTCGCGCGTACGTCAGCGCGCTCAGGTAGTTGACGAGCGCGTCGGCCCATACGTACGCGACCTGGTCGGGATCCCACGGGATCGGGACGCCCCACGGCTGACCGGCGCGGCTGATCGAGAAGTCCTGGAGGCCGCCGGCGATGAAGCTCCGCGCCTCGTTGAAACGGAAGGCGGGAAGCACGAAGTCGGGGCGCTCGTCGTACAGCGCGAGCAGCCGATCCTGGTAGGCGGAGAGCCGGAAGAACCAGTTCCGCTCCTCGATCCACTCCGGCTCGACGTCGTGGAGCGGGCACTTCCCCTCGACGAGCTCCGCTTCCGTCTTGAAGGCCTCGCAGCCGACGCAGTAGAGCCCCGCGTACACGTCCTGGTAGATGTCGCCGGCGTCGTAGATCCGCTGCAGGAAGTCCTGGACGAACGCCTTGTGGCCGTCATCGGTGGTGCGGATGAAGAAGTCGTTCGTCGCGCCGAGCCGGCGCGGGAGCTCCCTCCAGGCGCCGACGATGCGGTCGGCGTACGCTTTGGGGTCGAGACCCTGCTCGGCCGCGACACGGGCGACCTTCGACGCGTGCTCGTCGACGCCCGTGAGGAAGAAGACGTCCTCGCCGCGCTGCCGGTAGTGGCGCGCGAGGATGTCGGCCGCGATCGTCGTGTACGCATGGCCGATGTGCGGCGTCGAGTTCACGTAGTAGATCGGCGTCGTCACGTAGTACGGCATCGCGGCCAATCATAGGCAGCGGCCCTCGAGCCCTCCTGCGGGCTCCGACGAGCCCTCCGGCGACGCCGCCGAGCGCCGCGAGGAGCAACGACACGGGAACCACCGGCGCTTTCGAGCCGCCGCCAATCGGCGCAGGCGTCAGGCGATCGGTTCGGGCCGCGAGCGCCGCCGAGCGCTCGCCCGCGCCGGCGGATCGCGTCCCGTCCTCGGGATCGCTCCCTGTCTCCTCGAGCTCCCCGGGCGCCCGCGACGGCGCGTGCCTCGGCAGGGCGTGGCTCGACGGGAGGCCCCGTGCGACGTCGACGGCGGGAACGGCCCGCGCTTCGCTGACCTCGCCGCCACGCGCGTCCGCCGTGCCGGGGTGACTCGCGCCCGAGGCCGCGCGCACGCCGAGGTCGGCCCGCTGCTGCGCTCCGCTCCCCGGTCGCGGCGTCGTGGAGCGGCCCGATGCCTGCTCGCGACCGACCTCCTCGTCGTGCGAGCCTGCCCGTTCGGGTGGAGTGATCGGTTCCCCCACCCCGGTCGTCTCGCCTGGCAACGGCGCCCCGGCGGCCGCTGCTCCTGGCTGGGTCGCGCCCGAGAGCTCGGACGGCGCCGCGGCCGTCGGCGCAGTCGCTTCCGCCTGCGCGACCGGCGGCGAGGCCGGGGGCCCGGGCGTCCCCGTGGCCGGCGGCGGGGACGCCGCGGGCGGCGACGCGGTCGGAGGCGCAGGCGCCGTCGTCACCGGGGTCGTCGCGGGCGCCGCCGCGGGGACCGGCGGAGGGGGAGCGGCTCCCCGCGGCGGGAGCAGGGTCAGTGGATCGACGTACGTCTCCGCCGCACCGACGCGAACCCCGAGATGGACGTACGGAAGGTCGTGCTCGACCTCACCGGATGGCCCCGGCTCGGCCACGGGGTCTCCCTCGCGCACCCGGGCGCCCGCGCGGACGAGGAGCGGACCGAGGTGGGTGAGCGACGCCTTGTCTCCTGTCGCCGTCCGGACGGTCACCGTCAGCCCGTGCGTGGGCACCCGCCCGGCGAACGTCACCTCCCCAGCCACGGGCGCACGGATGGGCTCCGTGCCGACGAGCGCGATGTCGACTCCGCGGTGCTGCCCGGCGGCGTACGGATCGCTCCCGAGGACGAACGGGCGGAGGACCGCACCGTTCGCCGGCCACACCCACTCGGTCCCATCACCCGCGCGGGCCGTGGACGCCGAGGCGACGAGCACGACGACCACACCGACGAGCGCCGTTGTCTTGTAAGCGAACATCACGCCGACCGTAGCCGCCTCTGCGACGCCCGTCAACGCGTCGGCGCGAATCGGCACGAAGTTGTCACAGAGTGGCGCGGTAGAGCGCGTTCCGGGAGGCGCCGGTCAGCCGTGCGACGAGCTCCGCCGCCTTTCGCCGGGACACGCCTTCCTCCACGAGTTCCGCCACGGCGCGGAGTGCTTCGGCGCTCGTCCCTGCTCGCTCCGTCTCGGCGGCCCCGAGCACGAGCGTCACCTCCCCGCGCGGAGGCTCCCCGAACCGCTCGGCGAGCTCGCGGAGGGATCCGCGCTGGACGTCCTCGAAGCGCTTCGTCAGCTCTCGACAGACGGCCGCCGCGCGGTCCGGCATCACCTCCGCGAAGGCGGCGAGTGACGTCGGAAGGCGTCGAGGCGACTCGAAGGCGACGACCGGGTGCGCCCAGCGCTCGAGCTCCAGCGCGAGCGCCCGGAGCTCGCCTTCGCGCCTGGGGAGGTAGCCGACGAACTGGTACCGCTCGCCGACGAGCCCGCTCGCGACGAGCGCGGTTTCGACCGCGGACGCGCCCGGAAGCACGGTTACGGAGATTCCGGCCTCGAGCGCAGCGGAGATCAGCCTCGCCCCGGGGTCGTTCACGCCGGGCAGCCCGGCGTCCGACACGAGGGCGACGCGCTCGCCCCGCTCGAGCCGGGCGAGCGCTTCGGCCGTGCGCGACGCCTCGTTGTGCCGGTGGCAGCTGACGAGGCGAGCCGCGACTCCGTGCCGGTCGAGGAGGATCCTCGTCCGACGCGTGTCCTCGCAGAGGACGACGTCCGCGCGCCGGAGCTCGTCGAGCACGCGCAGCGTCACGTCGTCGAGGTTCCCGATCGGGGTCGCGCAGACCGCGAGCACCTACGCCGCCCGTTCGAGCGCTTCCCGGCCGACGAGCGCCGCTCCCACGAGCCCGGCGTCCGGCCCGAGCTCCGCCGGAACGATGTCGAGGCGCTCGCGCGCCGGAGCGAGCGCCTCTCGCCGCAGCGCAGCGCGCGCCGGCTCGAGCAGGAGATCCCCCGCGGCGATCCCGAACCCTCCCCCGACGACGACGAGGTCGGGGTCGAAGAGGTTCGCGAACGAGCCGACAGCGGCGCCGAGGATGTGCCCCATCTGCGCCATCCGCGCCTGCGCCGCGCCGTCCCCCTGCTGCGCCCGCTCGACGAGGAGGCGCGCGTCGGCGTCCGCGCCCCAGAGCTCGCGCGCGGCTCGATCCGCCGCCGTCCCCGAGACAAGCGCCTCGAGGTGGCCGCGACCCGTGCACGCTCCCTGGCAGGGCGGTCCGTCGACCTGGACGACCACGTGCCCGAGCTCCGCCCAGCCTCGGTAGAGGTGGCCGTCGAGCACGAGACCGCCTCCCACGCCCGTTCCGAGCGTGAGGACGACGAGGGTCGAGAGACCCCGCCCCGCGCCGAGCTTCCACTCCGCGAGCGCAGCGGCGTTGGCGTCGTTCTCGACCCCGACCGGCAACCCGAAGCGCTCGCGGACGAACGCCTCGAGATCGAGGTCGGCGAGGGCCACGTTCGTCGCCTGGAGGAGGCGTCCGGTGCCCCGCTCCAGGTGCGAAGGCACGCCCAACCCCACGGCCGCGATCGGGTCGGAGAGGAAGGCCCGAATGGCCCCCTCGAGCGCGGCGAGGACCGCTTCCTGGGAGCGCTCGGGCGTGTCACACGCCCCGCTCCGCAGGATCCGACCGGCGGCGTCCACGACGCCCGACCGGATCGTCGTGCCCCCCACGTCGACGCCTATCACGAGTGGTGTGGACACGGGTGCGGGCTACCATAGCGCCCCGCATGGCCGAGGGACAGAAGCCCTACCGGCTGTACCGCGGCGGCCGGAGGAAGGGCACGGTCCCGCTCCGGAGCACGCCTCGCGAGCCAGCCTCCCCCGGGGCCCCGCGGGCGCGGCGCCGTCGCCGCTGGTGGCGCTGGGCGCTCGTGGCGCTCGTGAGCCTCGTCCTGCTCGCGATCGTCTGGGGAGCCCTCGGCTTCCTCTCCTTCTCGCGCGGCGTGGCGAAGGCGAACGAGCGACTCCCCGCCTCGGCGCGCGCCGCGCTCGCCGACCGGGGGCGGTCGATTCTCTCGGAGCCGACGACGATCCTCGTGATCGGCACGGACGGCGGCCGCGCCGCGGGCCGGCAGGACGCAGCGCGTTCGGACTCCCTCTTGCTCCTGCGGACGGATCCGAAGCGGGGTCGGCTCTCGTACCTCTCTATCCCCAGGGACCTGCGGGTCGAGATCCCCGGGTACGGGACGGAGAAGATCAACGCCGCGAGCCAGCTCGGCGGGCCTGCGCTCGCGATCGAGACCGTGCGCGCCCTCACCGGGATCCCGATCGACCACGTCGTCGTCGTCGACTTCGACGGGTTCAGGGAGCTCATCGACGCGCTCGGGGGGGTCGAGATCGACGTCCCGAAGCCGATCCTCTCGAACCGCTTCGACTGCCCGTACCCGCCTGCCCGCTGCCGCGAGTGGGAAGGGTGGCGCTTCGCGAAGGGCCGGCAGCACATGGACGGGCGACGCGCCCTCGTGTACTCGCGAGTCCGCACGAACCGGCTCGACCCGTCCGACACCGACATCAGCCGGACAGCGCGACAGCAGGCGGTCGCCGAGGCGGTCGGCGACGAGCTCACGAGCGTCGGAACGTTCCTCCGTCTCCCGTTCATCGGCGACTCGCTGGCCGCGCCGCTGGCGACCGACCTCTCCGCCGCCGAGCTCATCCGCCTCGGCTGGCTGCGCGTCCGTGCGCGTTCGGAGAGCACGCTCCACTGCCGGCTCGGCGGCGACCCGACCACGATCGGGGGCGAGTCCGTACTCATCGGCTCCGAGGACAACGCAGCGGTGATCTCGATGTTCCTACGCGCGAGCGCGCCGCAGCCGCCGCCGAAGGGGGCGCTGTACGCGCCGGGCTGCACACGGCGCCCGCGCTGACGCCGCCGTCGCTCAGTCGGAGCTCGAGGCCGGCTTCGCGTCGCCGGCCGCCTTCTCCGCGGGCTTGTCCGCCGCCTTCTCTCCGGCCCCGGAGTCGCCCTCTTTCGGCTGAACCTTGCGCGATCCCTTCCCGTAGTCGGTGGCGTAGAAGCCCGAGCCCTTGAAGTGCACCGCGACCGGGAAGAGGAGCTTCTCGACCGGTCCCGCGCTGCATGTCGGGCAGGCGTCGGGAGGCGCCTCGCTCATCTTCTGGAAGATCTCGAACGTGTGACCGTTCGGACAGCGGTACTCGTAGATCGGCACGGCGCGAAAGGCTAGCGTGCGGCGCCGTCGGCGCCGGCTTGCTCCTTCTCGAGCAGCTCCTGGAAGCAGGGGGCGCTCTCGAACGCCGCCAGGCCGCGAGGGCGCGAGCGCCTGCGCCGCAGCCGACGCCTCCGATCGAGCGCGGCGAGGACCGCGGACGCGCCGACGATCCCTCCCACGAGGAACGCGCGGATCCCGCCCCGTCGCTCTGACACGTCCATGGGAGGATCTTACGAGCATGCTCGTCTGCTCCATCGGTGACCTCACGCTCGACGTCGTCGCGAGGCTCGCCGGGCCTCTCGCGCCCGGCGGCGACGTGGACGCGGAGATCGCGATCTCGCCGGGCGGTCAAGCGGCCAACGTCGCCGCCTGGGCGGCGGCGCTCGGAGCGACCGCGCGGTTCGTCGGCAAGCGCGGGGACGACGACGCGGGCCGGTTCGCCGCTGCGGGGCTGCGGACGCGGGGCGTCGAGATCTGTGGCCCGGCCGCGGGTCGCAACGCCGTCATCTGCTCCCTCGTCTCACCTGACGGCGAGCGCTCCATGGCCTCCGACCGCGGGAGCGCTCCCTCGCTCGCGCCCGAGGAGGTCGAGGCGGAGTGGCTCGCCGGCTGCGACGCCCTCTTCGTCTCCGGGTACGCGCTCTTCCGCAGCCCGGCGCGCGAAGCGGCCGCTCGCGCGGTCGAGCTCGCGCGCAAGGAAGGTGCCGTCGTGGTCGTCGATCTCGCCTCGTGGAGCGCGATCGAGCAGGTCGGCGTCGGCGCCTGCCGGGAGCTCGTGGCCGGGCTCCGGCCGGACGCGGTGTTCGCGAGCGAGGCGGAAGACCGCGCCTTCGGGGGACCGCTTGCAGGGTGCGCCTGGATCCTCAAGCGCGGGGCACGGGGGTGCTCGTTCGACGGCGACGAGCGCGCTGCACTCCCCGTCGAGCGGGTCGTCGACACGACCGGAGCAGGCGACGCGCTCGCCGCGGGCTGGATGGTGGGCGGGCCGGAGCTCGGCCTCGAGGCTGCTGCCCGATGCGTCGCCCGGCTAGGGTCGATGCCGTGAGCCTGCTCCGGATCTCCGACGAGGTGCGCACTGCGCTCGCGGAGCGGCGCCCCGTCGTCGCGCTCGAGACGACGCTCGTGGCGCATGGGTTTCCCTCTCCCGACGGCGTCGAGGTGGCGGCGGCGAGCGAGAGCGCCGTCCGCGCGGTCGGCGCCGTCCCCGCGACCGTCGGCGTCCTCGACGGGGCGATCAGAGTGGGCCTCGACGCAGACGAGCTCGAGCGGTTCACCCCCGCTGCGCGCAAGCTCGGCCCGCGCGACCTCGCGGGCTGCGCGGTCGCGGGCGACGTCGGCGCCACGACGGTCGGCGGAACCCTCGCGGTCGCGCGCGCGGTCGGGATCCGCTTCCTCGGGACCGGGGGCATCGGGGGCGTCCATCGCGGAGGTCCGCCGCTCGACATCTCCGCCGATCTCGTCGCGCTCGCGACGGCTCGGGTTCTCGTCGTCTGCTCCGGAGCGAAGTCGCTCCTCGACATCCCGGCTACGAGCGAGCTTCTCGAGACGCTCGGGGTGCCCGTGCTCGGCTACCGGACGGAGACGGTGCCGCTGTTCTACGCCGCGGCCGGGGGACCGCCTGCCTCCGAGCGCGTCGACGACGTCGTCACGGCCGCGCGGATCGCCGCCGCGCACTGGAGCCTCGGCGGCGCCGGGCTCGTCCTCGCGCAGCCTCCGCCCGAGAGCCTCGACGTCTCGTCGCTGATCGAGGATGCGCTCGAGGAGGCCGCGAGACGCGGGATCGCGGGGCAGGAGGTGACCCCGTTCGTGCTCGCCTCCCTGCACGAGCGAAGCGGCGGACGAACGCTCGAGGTGAACCGCGCCCTCATCGTCGCGAACGCCCGCCTGGCCGGCGAGCTGTCGGTAGCGTTCGCCGCCCTGTGAGCACATACGACACCGTCCGCGACCTCCCGCTCGAGATCGAGGGCTACGAGCTCGAAGGGCTCGCGCTCCAGGCCCGCCCCGACTTCCTCCGCAAGACGACGGTCGTCCGGCTCCAGGGACGCGGCGAGGAGGGGATCGGGGAGGACGTCACGTATGCCGCCGACGAGCACGACCGACTCCGAGCGCGCGGAGCCGACCTCCCGCTCGCGGGCTCCTGGACCCTGGGCTCCCTCTCCGAGCACCTCGGTGAGCTCGAGCTGTTCGACGTCGAGCCCGAGCAGCACGCCTACCTCGACTACCGCCGCTGGGCGTTCGAGAGCGCCGCGCTCGACCTCGCGCTCCGCCAGGCGGGGAGGTCGCTCGGCGAGGTTCTCGGGCGCGAGCCGCAGCCGCTCGAGTTTGTCGTCTCGATGGGCCTCGGCTCGCCGCCGTCGACTGAGCGCCTCGACGCCTGGCTCGCGCTCTATCCCGGGCTCCGCTTCAAGCTCGACGCGACTGCCGAGTGGGACGACGCGCTCGTAGCCCACCTCGCGGCGACGGGGGCCGTGGACTCGGTCGACTTCAAGGGCCAGTACCGAGGAACGGTCGTGGATACCCCGCCCGACGCGGCGCTCTACCGCCGCGTCGCCGAGGGGCTCCCCGATGCGTGGCTCGAGGACCCCGGCCTCACCGAGGAGACGATCCCGATTCTCGAGGAGCACGCAGACCGCGTCACCTGGGACGCGATCATCCACTCCGTCGACGACATCGTCTCGCTCCCGTGGCCTCCGCGGATGGTGAACGTGAAGCCGTCGCGGTTCGGGTCGATCGAGCGACTCTTCGCCACCTACGACTACTGCGCGGCGGAAGGCATCGGCGTCTACGGCGGCGGCCAGTGGGAGCTCGGCCCCGGCAGGGGGCAGATTCAGCTCCTCGCGTCGCTCTTCCACCCCGCGGCACCGAACGACGTCGCGCCGCGCGAGTTCAACCTCGCTCCGCAGCCCGGACTGCCGCCGAGTCCCTTGACCGTCACGCCACGCGCGACCGGCTTCCTCACGACGTAGAGGAAGCGTCGTAGCGGCGACCCTGGGATCGCCCGGAGGGATCGCCCGGATCCACGCAGCGGTTTCGTGGATCTCCGTAGCGGCGCCCCTTGAATCGCCGGGATCCGCACGGCGGTTCGTGGATCGTCGTACGCGACGGCTCGTCGATCGCCGTAGGGGCGACCCTCGGGTCGCCCGCGGGTCGAGGGCGTGCGCGAGGGACGCGGGCGAGGCAAGCCTCGCCCCTACGGGCGGTGGACGAATGCGCGCGGGTCGAGATGCGATCGTCGGGGCGCCCCTTGAATCGCCGGGATCCGCACGGCGGTTCGTGGATCGTCGTACGCGACGGCTCGTCGATCGCCGTAGGGGCGACCCTCGGGTCGCCCGCGGGTCGAGGGCGTGCGCGAGGGACGCGGGCGAGGCAAGCCTCGCCCCTACGGGCGGTGGACGAATGCGCGCGGGTCGAGATGCGATCGTCGGGGCGCCCCTTGAATCGCCGGGATCCGCACGGCGGTTCGTGGATCGTCGTACGCGACGGCTCGTCGATCGCCGTAGGGGCGACCCTCGGGTCGCCCGCGGGTCGAGGGCGTGCGCGAGGGACGCGGGCGAGGCAAGCCTCGCCCCTACGGGCGGTGGACGAATGCGCGCGGGTCGAGATGCGATCGTCGGGGCGCCCCTTGAATCGCCGGGATCCGCACGGCGGTTCGTGGATCGTCGTACGCGACGGCTCGTCGATCGCCGTAGGGGCGACCCTCGGGTCGCCCGCGGGTCGAGGGCGTGCGCGAGGGACGCGGGCGAGGCCAGGCTCGCCCCTACGGGCGGTGGACGAATTAGCGCGGGTCGAGATGCGATCGTCGGGGCGCCCCTTGAATCGCCGGGATCCGCACGGCGGTTCGTGGATCGTCGTACGCGACGGCTCGTCGATCGCCGTAGGGGCGACCCTCGGGTCGCCCGCGGGTCGAGGGCGTCGCGAGGGACGCGGGCGAGGCCAGGCTCGCCGCTATTCGAGCGCCTGCAGGACGTCCTCGACGGGCAAGAGCGGCAGCGACTCGAGCTTCGAGCTCCCGCGCGCGCCGAGCGCGACCGAGATCTTCGCGATCGTGAGGTCGTCGGGCGCCTCGACGATGCTCACGAAGTCGTACTCGCCGAGAGCCGCCCACTGGTGGAGCACCTTCGCCCCCATCTCCTCGACGTCGCGGTTGACCTCGCGTAGCCGGCCAGGGTTGGCGTGGAGAGTCTGGACGCCCTTCTCGGTCAGCGTCGTGAGCATCAGGTAGGTCGGCATCTCGCTCCTTTCACGCAGACTCGGCTGGCCCACGCGAGCGTAGCCGAGCCATCTGATCGACGTAGAGGATCGCACTCCCAAAGAGCACGAGAGGCGAGACGACGAGCGACGCGAGCGTGGCGGCGACACGGTGCGTGTTCTCCGCGTACTCGCGGAGGAGGAAGAAGAGCCCGAACTGCGTCAGGAAGACGATGAGCGCAAGCGTGGCGAGGCCTCCGAGCACATGGACGTAGTCGACGCGCGCGAGCGAGATACCGCGGCGGAGTGCTGCCCGCACGCCGAGCCGCTCGACGAGCGCGGCCGGGACAGAGAGACCGACGAGCGCGAGGTACGCGAGCCCGGGGAGCACGTAGATCGCCACGAGGAACGGGAAGGGGAGAAAAACGAGAACGCCGATCGCGAACGCCGTAAGCGCGCTCCGCGAGCGGAGGGGAGCGTCGAGCACGACCGCGCACGCGGCAACATAGGCGAGGGTTACGAGCAGAGCCGCGGTCGGGACGACGAGGTAGCGGACGCCACCGGACGCGCTCCACGCGAATGCGTTGACCACGGCGATCGGCAGGCCGACGGCGATCCCCCTGAAGAAGTTGCGCTCGTAGCAGCGGATCGTCTCGCCGACGAGCTGCCCGACCGTCCGCCGCTCCGGGGGAAGGGGCGGAGGAAGCTCGCGGCTCTGCCGACGACGCGCCATGGGCGGTAACGCTACTTCGGCAGCGCGGCGAGCATCCGCCGCAGCGCGGCGCCGAGCGCCTCGAGCGCACGCGGTATCTCCCAGCGCGAGCGATCCGCCTCGCCGAGCTCGTTCGAGATCGCGCGCACCTCGACCGCCGGCACTCCGGCGAGAGCGCACGCCCGGAGCACCGCGAACCCTTCCATCCCTTCCACTCGCAGGCTCGCCGGCTCGGCGCCCGACACGAGGGTGGATTCGTCGACCGGCGCGTTGCCCGACGTTCCCGTGCCTCGTGGCTCAGAGCCACGAAGTCGTCCCACGGCCGCGCTCGTCGCGATCGGGAGGGCGAGGGCGTCGGGCAGTGCGTCCCGCAGCGCCGCGAGGAGCGACGCATCCGCCACGACACGCGATACGACGGGGATCGCCGCGTGAAGGTCCACGAAGACCGACTCCGTCCCGAGGACGATGGTTCCAGGCTCGAGGCCCGACCCGCCGGCGAGACCGACATGGAGAGCCGCAGCAGGAGGGGCGATCGCCAGCGCCCGCGCCGTCGTCGCCGCCGCTTCGACCGGGCCGACGCCGCAGACGAGTCCCGGTTGTCCGCACAGCTCGGCCTCGGTGGCGGCGATGAGCAGCGTCATGCCGGAAACGCTACTCGGGTCGGCGCAGCGCGAACACGGGGTGGCGCGGCGCCTCTGCGAGCCACTCCTCCTCGGAGGAGGAGAGCGTCACGTCGAAGAACGGCCGCGTCACCCGGCCGAGCTCGTAGTAGCGCCGCAGCACGGGCACCGCCTCCCCGGGCGAGAGCTCCGAAACGACGAAGCGCCCGCTCCGGCGGCCGCGCCGGAGCTCCACCCACCCGGCCGCTCGCGCGTTCCGAACCCAGTTCCGCTCGCCGTACGGCGCGACGAGCCAGCGGGCCTCGCCCTCCTGCACGATCGAGACGGGCGTCGACCAGAGCTTCCCCGTCTTCCGCCCCGGCACCGTGAGCAGGTACGTCCGCGGCCCGGTCAGCCCGACCCTCGCGAGTGGGCGGACGAGCGCGTTCACGGAACGCCGCCAGAGGCTCATCCGGTACGGCCTCGACCCCACCGAGACACCATACGCGGGCAGAGGAGGCCGGAATGGCTGCAGACGGCGCTCAGGCGCTCGTCTGGAGAGAGCCGGAGCGCGTCCCGTCGCAGCCCGACGGGCGCCGAGCACCCGCTCTCGTCGGACCGGGGCGTTACCGTGGTACGGCGATGGGCGTCAGCGCGACTCCGAGAAGGCGATCGCTCGCGGTCGCGCTCGCAGCGAGCGCCCTCGTCGCGGGCGGTACGTCACTGGCCCTCGCGGGCTCGCTGCGGACGAGCCCGGTGCGCACAACGCTCAGCGCTTGCGCCGACCGTGAGGGGTCGCTCAGGCTCGTCGCCCCGACTCGGCGCTGCGGCGCCGGCGAGCGCCGGGTCGTCTGGAACATCCGTGGGCCACGAGGGCCTGAAGGGCCCTCTGGGCCGACCGGCGCAGCGCTCCCCGGCCCGCCGGGCCCTCCCGGGGCTCCCGGCGAGCACGGAGCGCAGGGGCCCGCGGGCCCGACCGGCCCGGCCGGGCCACCCGGGCCCCCGGGACCGCAGGGGCCGCAAGGCGCGACCGGGCCTCCCGGTCCTTCCGGTCCGGTCGGCGCGCCGGCGTGGGAGAAGACGGCGGGCGCGATCATCCCCGCCGACGGGAGCGCGAGCATGTGGACGCTCACACTGCCCTCGGGCTCCTACGCGCTCGTCGCCACCTTCCGGGTCGAGCCCGACTCGCCGCCCGCCTCGGGCCCGTGGTCGGTCACCTGCACGATCGTGAGGGGCGCGTCGATCGTGGACACGCAGACGTTCCAGACGAGCGACCTCTCCGCGATCGCGGCGTTGTTCGTGTCCCGCGTCGTCGCGAGCGACGGCACGCCGCTGCAGGCGACCTGCGAAGCGGTCGGGACACAGGTGGCCGTGGAGGCGAACGCCGTCGCGATAGCGGTCGCGCCCTGAGGCTCCTCGTGCTCCGCCTCGCGCTCGTGGTCTCGCTGGCAGCAGGGCTCGGGACGACGGCGGCCACGCTCGGCTCGCGGGGCGAGCTCTCCTCGCGTTCACTCGTGCACGTCTGCGTGGAGCGGAACGACGGTGACGTCCGCCTCCGCCGGGCAGGAGAGCGCTGCCGTCGAACCGAGCGAGCGGTGAGCTGGCGTCGCGACGGGCTGCCGGGCCCCCCGGGGCGCCGCGGGCCTGCCGGCGCTCCCGGAGACGTGGGTGAGAGCGGCCCAGCAGGCCCACAGGGCGCCCCGGGTCCGCGTGGGCCCGCTGGGCCGGCGGGAGCTCAGGGCGCTGCCGGTCCACCCGGGCCCCCTGGGCCGGTTGGGCCTCCGGGGCCCGCGGGGCCGCCCGGCCCCGCGGGGGCCGGGCTCGACGAGGTGATCCCCGTCTCGGTCGTCCACTTCGGGAGCGACGACGTCTATCACCACGTCCCGCTCCCTGCAGGATCCCGCTGGGCTGTCGTCATCCGGGTGGTCGCGAGCACGGCTGCCTCGTCGACGCCCCAGGCGTGGTGCTGGGCCATCGTCGACGAGGGCCGGGGAGTCCAACTCGTCCGCGCTCGATCGAGCGACCCCACGGTGGCTGCCCGAACGGCCATCGTCATGGTTGCGATCGCCGACGACGAGCGCGAGGACACGCTCGCCATCGTGTGCGGGGGCATGCTCGAGCAGACGCTCCTGACCCTGCAGGGCGCTCTCCTCCGCGTCGAGTAGACCACACCACAGCGCACGACGGGAGCGCTCGGCCGGCCGCGCGCGCACGCGATCGTGGTGTTCGACAAGCGGGAGTGCGCGAAACGGGGGTCAGGTCCGACTCGTTGCACGTCTCGGGTCCGCAACAGGGGTCAGGTCCGACTTGTTGCACGTCTCTCCACGCCCGAGCTCGGGCCGACGTTCGTCCGCGCGATGGAGCGCGGGGGGTGGAACGTGGAAGACCTGACCCCTGTTTACGCCGCAGCCGTCTCGGCCGCCTCGACCCGCTCGAAGACGAGCTCGCCGTCGGCCGCGTCCACCCGCACGGTGTCGCCCTCGGCGAAGCGCCCCTCGAGCAGCGCCCGCGCGAGCGGGTTCTCGAGCAGCCGCTGGATCGCGCGCTTGAGCGGCCGCGCCCCGTAGGCGGGATCCCAGCCCTCCTCGGCGAGGAGCTCCTTCGCCGCCTCGGTGACCTCGAGCGAGATCCCACGCTCGGCGAGGCGCTCCCGTAGCCGCCCGAGCTGGAGCTCGACGATCTCGGCGAGCTGCTCGCGGGTCAGCGGCTTGAAGACGACGACTTCGTCGATGCGGTTCAGGAACTCGGGCCGGAAGCGCTCGCGCAGCTCCTCCGGCGAGCGGATGTTCGAGGTCATGATCACGACCGTGTTGCGAAAGTCGACGGTGCGCCCGTGCCCATCCGTCAGCCGCCCGTCGTCGAGGAGCTGCAGGAGGATGTCGAAGACCTCCGGATGCGCCTTCTCGATCTCGTCGAGGAGGACGACCGCGTACGGGCGCCGCCGCACGGCCTCGGTGAGCTGGCCGCCCTCCTCGTAGCCGACGTAGCCGGGCGGCGCGCCCACGAGGCGGGAGACCGTATGCCGCTCCTGGTACTCGGACATGTCGAGCCGAACCATCGCCCGCTCGTCGTCGAACATGAACTCGGCGAGCGCGCGGGCGAGCTCCGTCTTCCCCACGCCGGTCGGGCCGAGGAAGATGAAGGAGCCGATCGGCCGGTTCGGATCCTGGAGGCCCGAGCGGGCGCGCCGGAGCGCGTTCGACACGGCCTCGACCGCTTCGTCTTGGCCGACGACCCGCTGGTGGAGGCGCTCCTCCATGTGGATCAGCTTCTCGACCTCGCCCTCGAGCAGCCGCGAGACGGGGATCCCCGTCCACGACGCGACGACGGCCGCGATGTCGTCCTCGTCGACCTCCTCTTTCACCATCGGCTCCTCGGTCGGCTGCTCGCGCTCGGCGAGCTCCTTCTCGAGCTCGGGGAGGATCCCGTACCGGATCTCGGCCACACGGGCGAGGTTGCCGGCACGCTCCTCGCGCTCGGCCTCCATGCGGAGCTCGTCGAGCTGCCGCTTGATCTCGGCCACACGCTGGAGCGACTCCTTCTCACGCGCCCAGCGGGCGGCGAGCTCGTCCCGCGCCGCCTTCGCCTCGGCGAGCTCGCGCTCGACGGGGGCACGCGTATCGGGCGACTCGTTGGCCATCCCGGCGAGCTCGATCTCGAGCTGGCGCACGCGCCGCTCGGCCTCGTCGAGCTCCACGGGGGACGAGTCGATCTCCATGCGCAGCCGCGAGGCGGCCTCGTCGACGAGGTCGATCGCCTTGTCCGGCAGGAAGCGGTCGGCGATGTAGCGGTCGGAGAGCACGGCCGCCGCGACGAGCGCGGAGTCGCGGATCTCGACGCCGTGGTGCGCCTCGTAGCGCTCCTTGAGCCCGCGCAGGATCGCGATCGTGTCCGCCACCGACGGCTCGCCGACGAAGACGGGCTGGAAGCGCCGCTCGAGCGCCGGATCCTTCTCGATGTGCTCGCGGTACTCGTCGAGCGTCGTCGCACCGATCGCGCGCAGCTCGCCACGGGCGAGCATCGGCTTCAGCATGTTGGCCGCGTCGACCGCGCCCTCGGCGGCGCCCGCGCCGACGATCGTGTGCAGCTCGTCGATAAAGAGGATGATCTCGCCCGCAGCGTTCTGGATCTCCGAGAGCACGGCCTTCAGCCGCTCCTCGAACTCTCCGCGGTACTTCGACCCCGCGAGGAGCGCGCCGATGTCGAGCGCCCACACGCGCTTGCCCTTCAGCCCCTCGGGGACGTCGCCCGCGACGATCCGCTGCGCGAGGCCCTCGACGATCGCGGTCTTCCCCACCCCGGGCTCGCCTATCAGTACCGGGTTGTTCTTCGTTCGCCGTGAGAGCACCTGGATCACACGGCGGATCTCCTCGTCGCGGCCGACGACGGGGTCGAGCTTGCCCGCCTCCGCGAGCGCGGTCAGGTCGCGGCCGTAGCGCTCGAGCGCCTGGTAGCTGCCCTCTGGATCCTGCGAGGTCACGCGCTGACCGCCGCGGATCTGCTGGAGCGCGGCGAGGAGAGCGTCCCGCGGGACGACCTCGAGCGCGAGGAGCAGGTGCTCGACGGAGACGAACTCGTCCCCGAGCGCGCGCATCTCCTCGAACGCGCGATCGAGAGCACGCGCGAAGGCCGCCGACGCGCGTGGTTGCACGGCCGCGCCCGAGACCGAGGGCTGCGCTCGCAGGCGCGCCTCTGCCTCGGCGCGCAGCTCCGCCGCCCCGTAGCCGGCGCGATCGACGAGCGTCCGCGGCAGCTCCTGATCGAGGAGCGCGATCAGCAGGTGGTCGGGGGTGACCTCCGGATTCCCGCCGCGCCGAGCGAGCTCCTGCGCTCCCGCGACGGCCTCTTGGCTCTTCAGTGTCAGTTTCTGGAAGTCCATGTCGCTTCGGGCGAGGCACGCCTCGCCCCTACGCCCTCCTTACGGGATGTTTGGGTGGTTGGTAGAGAACGAGCTCGCGACGGTACGAGCGGTGCACGTTCGCGATCTCGGCGCGCAGCTCCCGCTCGAGGCGCTCCATCCGCGCGCGCGTCCGCTCGAGCTCGTCCTGGAGGCGGAGAACGTGCTCGACGCCCGCCAGGTTGAGCCCGACCTCCGTCGTGAGGCGCTGGATGAGACGCAGGCGCTCGATGTCGGCGTCGGAGTAGAGCCGTGTCCCGCCCGGGGTCCGCGCCGGTCGGACGAGTCCCTTGGCCTCGTACATGCGCAGCGTCTGCGGGTGCATGCCGACGAGCTCGGCGGCGACGGAGATCATGTAGCGCGGCCGATCGGTCATCTCACCTCACCCCCGCGAAGCGCTCGCGCGGTCGCTCGCGCGACACCTTGCTGTAGGCCTCGAGCGCCTCGCGCTCGGCCTTCGTGAGCTTCTTCGGCACGGTCACCTTCACGCGGGCGAGCAGGTCGCCCCGGCCGCCGCCCGAGAGCCGCGGGGCACCGCGCCCCTTGACGCGCAGGAGCTTGCCGCTCTCGGTGCCGGCGGGGATCTTCAGCGCCACCGGCCCATCCGGGGTCGGGATCTCGACCGTGGCGCCGAGCGCCGCTTCGGCGTACGTCACGGGGACGTCGAGGACGAGGTCGGCGCCGCGCCGCTCGAAGAGCGGCGAGGGCTCGACGTCGACGACGACGTACAGGTCTCCGGGAGGCCCGCCGTTGCGACCCGGCTCGCCCTTTCCTTTCAGCCGGATCCTCGTCCCCGTCTTCGCGCCAGGCGGGATCGTTACCGCGTAGCGCTTCGTCTTGCGCTCGCGCCCGGTGCCCCGGCACGCGCGGCACGGCCGCTCGACGACCGTCCCGTTCCCGCGGCAGCGCGGGCACGGCTGCGAGAAGGCGAAGAGCCCCTGCGCCTCGGAGACGACGCCACGGCCCTGGCACTGCGGACAGGTGACGGGGGCCGTGCCGGGCTCGGCGCCGGTGCCTCCGCACGTCGAGCACGCCGTCTCGGCCGAGACCGGGACGCGTACCTGTGCGCCTCGCAGGGAGTCCTCGAACGAGACGCGGACGTGCGCCTCGAGGTCGTTCCCGCGCACGGGCTGCCGTCCCGCTCCGCGCCGGCCACCGCCGAACATGCCGAAGAGGTCGCCGAGGCTCCCGAAGTCGAAGTCCTCGAAGCGCACGCTGCCGGTGCCGGCGCCGCCGGGGAACCCGCGCGGCCCAGAGGCGCCGAACGTGTCGTAGGCCTTCCGCTTCTCGGGATCGGAGAGCAGGTCGTACGCGCCCTGAACCTCCTTGAAGCGCTCCTCCGCCTCCGGGTCGTCCGGGTTCCGGTCGGGATGGAGCTGGCGCGCGAGCTTGCGGTACGCCTTCTTGATCTCCTCGTCCGAGGCGTTTCTCGACACGCCGAGGATCTCGTAGGGGGACTTCACGGCAGCCATCTCACGACGACACGATCACGCGCGCGGGTCGGATGACCTTGTCACCGAGCCGGTAGCCGCGCTGGACGACCTCGAGCACCGCGCCCGGCTCCGTCCCGTCGCGCTCCTCGGCCAGCATCGCCTCGTGCACGTGCGGATCGAACGGGCCGTCGGCCTCGATCTCCACGAGCCCCTCCTTCTCGAGCACCTTGCGCAGCGCCTGCTCGACGAGCCTGACGCCCTCCACGAGCTGCGCCTCCTCGTGACGCTCGGCCGCCTCGAGCGCACGCTCGAGGTCGTCGAGGATCGGCAGCAGCTCCCGGACGATGCGCTCGTGCGCGTGGGCGACGAGCCGCTCCTGCTCGCGCGCCGCCCGCTTGCGGTAGTTGTCGAAGTCCGCTTGAACGCGCTGCGCGAGCGCGAGGTACTCGTCTCGCTCGGCGATGACGCGGGCGAGCGCGTCGTTCTCGGGCGCGTCCGTGGGCGCAGGAGCCGGCCCGGCCGGCTCCTGCGTCTCGACGACGTCGTGCTCTCCGATCTCGTGCGTCACGAGCGCGCCGCCTCCTCCTCGTCGATGACCTCGTAGTCGGCGTCCTCGACGACCTCGTCTTCGGTCGAGCCGCCGTTGCCCGAGGCCTGCGAGGCCGCCTGCGCAGCCGCCTGCGCGTAGATCGCGTCCGCGAGCGAGCGCGAGGCCTCCTCGAGCGCCTGGGTCTTGGCGCGGATCTCCGCCAGGTCGGTGCCCTCGATCGCCTGCCGGAGCTCCATGATCCGGCCCTCGATCGTCGACGCCTCGGCCTCGGGGAGCTTGTCGCGATGCTCGGCGAGGGTGCGCTCCGTCTGGTAGGCGAGCTGCTCGCCGGCGTTGCGCGCGTCCGCGAGCTCGCGGAGCCGATGCGCCTCCTCGGCGTGCGCCTCGGCCTCCTTGATCATCCGCTCGACCTCGTCCTCGGTCAGGCCGGAGCCGCCCTCGATCCGGATTTGCTGCTCGTTCCCGGTCCCGAGGTCCTTCGCCGAGACGTGGATGATCCCGTTCGCGTCGATGTCGAACGTGACCTCGATCTGCGGCACGCCACGCGGCGCGGGCGGGATCCCGACGAGCTGGAACTTCCCGAGGGTCTTGTTGAAGGCGACCATCTCGGACTCGCCCTGCGCGACGTGGATCTCGACCGAGGGCTGGTTGTCCTCGGCGGTCGTGAAGATCTCCGACTTGCGCGTCGGGATCGTCGTGTTGCGCTCGATGAGCTTCGTGAAGACACCGCCCTTCGTCTCGATGCCGAGCGAGAGCGGGGTCACGTCGAGGAGCAGGACGTCCTTCACCTCGCCCTTGAGGACGCCGGCCTGGATCGCCGCGCCGACGGCGACGACCTCGTCCGGGTTCACGCCCTTGTGCGGCTCGCGGCCAATGAGCTCCTTGACCTTCTCCTGCACCGCCGGCATCCGCGTCATGCCGCCGACGAGGACGACGTGGTCGATGTCGGACGCGGCGAGACCTGCGTCGGCGAGCGCCTTGCGCGTCGGCTCGACCGTGCGCTCGAGCAGGTCGTGCGTGAGCTCGTCGAGCTTCGCGCGCGTGAGCTGCAGGTCGAGGTGCTTCGGGCCCTCCGGAGTCGCGGTGATGAACGGCAGGTTGATCTGCGTCGTCATCGTCGAGGAGAGCTCGATCTTCGCCTTCTCGGCCGCCTCGTAGAGGCGCTGCAGCGCCATCGGGTCCTGCGAGAGGTCGATCCCGTGGTCGCGCTTGAACTCGGCCGTCATCCAGTCGACGATCGCCTTGTCGAAGTTGTCGCCCCCGAGGTGGTTGTCGCCGTTCGTCGCCTTCACCTCGAACACGCCGTCGCCGAGCTCGAGCACGGAGACGTCGAAGGTGCCCCCACCGAGGTCGAAGACGAGGATCGTCTGCTCCGCGCCCTCCTTGTCGAGCCCGTAGGCGAGCGCGGCCGCGGTCGGCTCGTTGATGATGCGCAGGACGTTGAGCCCGGCGATCTTGCCCGCGTCCTTCGTCGCCTCGCGCTGCGCGTTGTTGAAGTAGGCCGGAACGGTGATGACCGCGTCGGTGACGGGCTCACCCAGGTACGCCTCAGCGTCCCGCTTGAGCTTCTGGAGGATCATCGCCGAGATCTCCGGCGGCGCGTACTCCTTCCCCTCCACCTTCACCCGCACGTCCCCGTTCGGGCCCTTCACGACCTCGTAGGGGACGATCTTCATCTCCTCGGTGACCTCGTCGTACTTGCGCCCCATGAACCGCTTGATCGAGAAGATCGTGTTCTTCGGGTTGGTCACCTGCTGGCGCTTGGCAGGTGCCCCCACGAGCCGCTGCCCGTCGCGGCCGAACGCGACGACGGACGGCGTCGTGCGGCCGCCCTCGGCGTTCGGGATGACGGTCGGCTCGGAGCCTTCGAGGACGGCCATGCAGGAGTTGGTCGTCCCGAGATCGATGCCGATGGTCTTGCCCATGTCGTGATCCGCTCCTTCCGCTTGAGTCCGACTACCTAGTAAAAATCTGAGTCGGATATTAGCAGATTCCTGCCCGAGAGGACACGCTTCCCGGATCGAGAACCGGGCACCGTGCACCTACCGACGCCGATCGTTCGACTCGAGGCGCGCTGGATCGAGCGCGCGATCGGCTCCGACCGCATCCTCCTCTCCCTCGCCTGCGTCACCCTGGGGCTGAGCGCAGCCGCCGGGCTCCTCATGCGGTGGATCGACCCGGAGGCGTTCCCGACCGTGGGAACGGGGATCTGGTGGGCTGTCGTCACGTTCTGCACCGTCGGGTACGGCGACGTCGTCCCGACGGCCGGGCCGGCCCGCATCGTGGCGGGCGTCGTGATGGTGTTCGCGATCACCTTCATCGCGATCGTGACCGCGCTCGTCACCTCAGCGCTCGTAACCACGGCTCAGCGTCGCGAGCGCGCGACGGAAGAGACCCTCCATCCGACGCACGACGAGTCGCTGGCCCGGATCGAGGAGCGGCTGGAGCGGATCGAGCGGGCTCTCGCTCAGCGGTAGATCGCGATGAGGATGCCGCCGGCGACGACGAGGAGCGCCCCGGCGACGAGCCGTCGGCCGACCCGCTCCGAGCGCCCGAGCACGAGCGCCGAGAGGGCGACTCCCCACAGCGACTCCGTCGCCACGATCGGCGAGACGACGCTCACCTTCCCACGGTAGAAGGCCTCGAAGAGGAGGACGTACGAGAGGCCGTACGCGATGCCGGCGGGCACGAACGCCCCCGCCGCGCGGCGCGTCCAGCCCTGCCGCGCGGGTAACGCGAAGGCGAGCGTCACGACCGCGCCGGCGAGCATCGTCGCAAGCGCCGCCGCTCCGGCCTCGACGGTCGTCGCCTCCGTTCCGAGCCAGCGGATGAGACTGTCCCTGGTCGCGAACGCGAGGGTCGCGCCGAGCGCGAAGACGACTCCGACCCGTCGGAAGTGCTCCGGCCGCCGCCGCTCGCTCGCGAGCAGGATCCCTCCGGCGACGATGAGCGCCGCTCCGAGGACGAGCCCGGCGACGAGTGGCTCGCCGAGGAGGCCGATGGCGATCGCGACCGCGAAGAGCGGAGCCGTGCCCACGATCACCGACGATCGCGAGGCTCCCGCATCGCGGACGCCGAAGGTGAAGAGGATCTGCGAGAGGCCGGGCGCGAGCAGGCCGGCGAGCAGGAACGGCCACGCCCCCACGAGGTCCTGCTCTCCCCTCCCCAGCGCCGCCAGGGCAGTGACGCCGAGCGCCGGTAGGACGGTGAGGGCAGTCCCGACCTCGGGCGCGACTCCGCTGCGGAGCGCGAGTCGGATGAGCACCGTCATGGCCCCGAACAGGAACGCGGAGCCCGACGCGAGCGCGATGGCGCTCACCGCGGCACCCGTTGGCGCGCCGCGAAGCGGCTGAGCACATCCGCGGCCGCCGGCTCGGCGACGAGGATGCCCGCCATCATCACCGCGCAGCCGAGCCAGCCCGCCCATCCGAGCGCCTCGCCCGCGAGCACGACGCCGAAGAGCGCCGCGAAGGGTGCCTCCAGCGTGAACACGAGCGCCGCTCGCGCCGCCGTCGTCCGAGCCTGCACCCAGGTCGCGATGAGGTAGCCGAGCGCGCCCGCGAACAGCCCCGTGACGACGAGGGCGCTCCAGACCGTCCAGCCGCGCGGCGCCGCGAGATCGCCCACCGCGAGCGCGACGGCCGTGAAGGCGACGAAGCAGGTCGCCATCATCAGGAAGGTGAGCGCCCGCGCGCCATAGAGCGGCGCGAGGTGCTCGAGCGCCGCAATCTGCACCGCCGCGGCGAGCGCGCTCGCGAGCACGAGGAGGTTGCCGAGCCCCGAGCCGCCGGGAACCCCGTTCAGGAGCGCGAGCCCGACGAGAGCGAGGCCCACCCCGAGCCAGAGCGCGCGCGGCACCGGCGTCCCGAAGAGCGCGAGGGCGATGAAGGGCGTGAACACGACGTAGAGGCCGGTGATGAAGCCGGTGCTCGCGACGGTCGTCAGCTCGAGCCCGGCCGTCTGGAGCCCAAACGCCGCGGCGAGGAGGAGCCCGACGAGCGTCCCGGCGACCCACCCGCGAGCGGGGAGAGCGCGGAGCGCCTTCCAGGCAAACGGCGCGAGCGCGAGCGTAGAGATCCCGAAGCGCACGGCGAGGAAGGCGAAGAGCGGGTAGAGCGGGAGGGCGTCCTTCACGAGAACGAAGGTGAACCCCCAGATCGCCGTCACGCCGACGAGCGCGACGAGAGGCAGACGCCGGCTCATGCCGGCGCCGAGCGTGCGCGGTCGGAGAGGAGCCGATCGGTCGCGGCCACGCGGCGATTCTCTACGCTCCTGCCATGCGCGTCCTCGACACCCGCGGCCGGGCGCTGCGCGATGTCCGGATCTCGGTCACCGACCGCTGCAACTTCCGCTGCGTGTACTGCATGCCGAAGGAGGTCTTCGGCCGCGACTACCGCTTCCTCCCGCGGCGCGAGCTCCTCACCTTCGAGGAGATCGAGCGCGTGGCGCGCGTGCTCGTCGGCCTCGGTGCGCGCAAGCTCCGGATCACCGGCGGCGAGCCGCTCCTGCGCCGTGATCTCGAGGTGCTCGTCGGCCGCCTCGCCGCGCTCGGCGACCTCGACCTCACCCTCACCACGAACGGCGCGCTCCTCGCTCGGAAGGCGCGACTCCTCGCGGACGCCGGCCTCTCCCGCGTCACGGTCAGCCTCGACTCGCTCGACGACGCCGTGTTCCGCGCGATGAACGACGTCGACTTCCCCGTCGCGCTCGTCCTCGAGGGAATCGACGCCGCGGCGGCCGCCGGCCTGCCCGTGAAGGTGAACGCCGTCGTGAAGCGCGGTGTCAACGAGGACTCGGTGCTCGAGCTGGCGCGCCACTTCCGCGGCACCGGTCACGTTCTGCGCTTCATCGAGTTCATGGACGTCGGCGCGACGAACGGCTGGCGGATGGACGACGTCGTCCCCGCGGCGGAGATCGTGCAGACGATCGCCGCCGAGTTTCCCCTCGAGCCGATCGAGGCCGCCTACCGGGGCGAGGTCGCCTCACGCTACCGCTACCTGGACGGACAAGGCGAGATCGGCGTGATCGCGTCCGTCACACAGCCGTTCTGCGGCGACTGCACCCGCATCCGGCTCTCGGCCGACGGGAAGCTCTACACCTGTCTCTTTGCCGTCCGGGGCCACGACCTGCGCGCCCTGCTCCGCTCGGGCGCGAGCGATACGGAGCTCGACGAGGCCGTTCGCGCGATCTGGGAGCGCCGAAGCGACCGCTACTCGGAGCTCCGCACCGCGGAGACCGCCAGGCTCCGCAAGGTCGAGATGTCCTACATCGGCGGCTAGCCCTCAGCGGGCCGACTCAATCGCGAGGAGGAGACGGCGCGAGCCAGCCGGCGATCAGGAGGCGAGCCGAGCAGGCGCGGCAGTAAAATCGAGTCATGACGAGTCTCGTCGCGGAGGGCTCTCGGCGGCTGCCGCGAGGCTGGTCGCACTTACTGCTCCAGGTCGCGATCTGGATGGGTTTCTACGTCGTGTACCAGCTCGCCCGTGGCGCGGCCGACCGCAGCGTGTACGACGCCTTCCAGAACGGCGAGTGGGTGCTCCGCACGCAGCAAAGGCTCGGAGCGCTCTTCGAGCCTGCTGTCCAGCGCGTCGTCGACGCCTCGTCGCTCCTCGTCCTCGCAACCTCCTACACGTACTGGCTCTCCCAGTTCGCGGTCGTCGGCCTCACGCTCCTCTGGGTCTACTTCCGCCACCACGATCGCTTCGCCTGGTTCCGCAACTGGCTCATCGTCGCCAACCTCGTCGGGCTCGTCGGCTACGTCGTGTTCCCCACCGCGCCGCCACGCATGTTCCCCGAGTGGGGCTTCGTCGACACGCTGGCGCAGTACTCGGCGATCAACCACTCGAGCGGGCTGATCGCGTTCGCCGCGAACCCCTACGCGGCGATGCCGAGCCTCCACGCCATGGACGCGTTGATCGTCGGGATCGTCATGGCCGGTCTCGTCCGCTCGCGGCTCGCACGAGCGCTCTGGGCGGCGTGGCCGGCCTGGGTCGCGTTCACCGTGATCGCGACCGGGAACCACTACTGGCTCGACGTCGTCGTCGGCTTCGTGCTCGCGGTACTCACAGGCCTCGCGCTTCGCCGGCTCCCGCTGCCGCGGATCCTCCGCGCATGAGCGATCCGGACGCGGCTCCCGCCGCGGCCGAAGACGAGCGACCGCGCGTCAACCAGCTCGACCGGGTCAAGCAGGAGTACACCCAGGCGGCGCGCGAGATCCTCGCCCGCTCGATGCGCGGCGTCGCGAGGACGAAGCTGACGCCGGACATGCTCACGCTCACCGGCGTCACGCTCTGCCTCATCGGAGCGGTGGCAGTGGGCTTCGGGGACGAGGGAGACTACGTGCCCTTCTGGCTGGGGGGAGCGTTGTTCGTCGTCGGCTCGATCGCGGACATCCTCGACGGTGCCCTCGCCCGAGCGGCGAGCAAGGGCACCGTCTTCGGCGCCTTCCTCGACTCGACGTTCGACCGGCTCGGGGAGGCGGCGATGCTCGCCGCGATCGGGCTCGTCTTCATGCGGGAGAGCAACGAGCTCGCGTTGCTCGCGACCTTCGCCGCGGTGACCGGGTCGTTCCTCGTCTCGTACACGCGCGCGAAGGCCGAAGCGCTCGGCTTGCGCGGCGACGTCGGATTCGGCTCGCGCGTCGAACGGGTGGTGCTCATCTCGGTCGGACTCGGGCTCGCGCCCTGGGGCCTGCTCCAGTGGCCGATCTACCTGCTCGCCGCGATGGCCTGGCTCACCGTCGTGCAGCGGATGCTCTTCGTCCGCCGGCAGCTCCGCGAGCTCGCGGAGCAGGCTGGCTAGAGCGACAACGTCGAGGACGTGCTACGCTGCTAGCAGTTTGGCTGCTAGCAGTTCATCGCGAACGAGCATCTTCGTCCGGATGCCCGCGCACCTGAAGGGAGCGCTCGTACGGGAGACCGCCCGCCGGCGTTCGAACCTGAACGACGTCGCGGTCGGAATCCTCGCCGAAGCGCTCGGCGTCCCCTTCACGGGAAGCGGTCGAGAGCGCCGAGCGCTCGCGGGGGGAAGCCCCGTCGTGCTGCTGCGGGCTCCACGGGAGCTGAAGGACGAGATCCGAGCAGTCGCTGACCGCACGGGCTCGAACGCGAACGACACCATCCTCGCCATCCTCGCCGACGAGCTCGGCGTGCCACTCGCACCGACGAAGACGCGGGGTGCCGACCCCGCTCGGGGGCTTCCCCCGGGAAAGGACCTCATGGCTACGAGCAACGGATCGAAGAACGGGCGCGCGCAGGACAAGGTGCGCGTCGCCATCATCGGCGTGGGCAACTGCGCCAACTCGCTCCTCCAGGGCGTCGAGTACTACAAGGACGCGAGTCCGGAAGACACTGTCCCCGGCCTCATGCACGTCGACCTCGGCGGCTACCACATCTCGGACATCGAGTTCGTCGCCGCCTTCGACGTCGTCAAGGGCAAGGTCGGGGTCGACCTCGCCGACGCGATCTGGGCGCCCCCGAACGACACGATCAAGTTCGCCGACGTCCCGAAAACGGGCGTGAAGGTCTCCCGCGGGATGACGCACGACGGGATCGGCAAGTACCTCGCGCAGGTCGTCGAGAAGGCGCCCGGCCCGACCGACGACGTCGTCGGCATCCTGAAAGAGACCGGCACGGACGTCGTCGTCAACTACCTCCCCGTCGGCTCGGAGGCCGCGACCAAGTGGTACACGGAGCAGATCCTCGAGGCAGGCGTCGCGATGGTGAACTGCATGCCTGTCTTCATCGCGCGCGAGCGCTACTGGCAGAAGCGGTTCGAGGCGGCCGGCGTGCCGATCATCGGCGACGACATCAAGTCGCAGGTCGGCGCGACGATCACGCACCGAGTCCTGACGACGCTCTTCCAGGATCGCGGCGTGCACCTCGATCGGACGATGCAGCTCAACGTCGGGGGCAACGCCGACTTCCTGAACATGCTCGAGCGCGAGCGCCTCGAGTCGAAGAAGATCTCGAAGACGAACGCGGTGACGTCAATGCTCGACTACGACCTCGGCGAGCGGAACGTCCACGTCGGCCCGTCCGACTACGTCCCCTGGCTCACCGACCGCAAGTGGGCGTACATCCGCATGGAGGGCTCCGCCTTCGGCGACGTGCCGCTGAACGTCGAGCTCAAGCTCGAGGTGTGGGATTCGCCGAACTCGGCAGGGATCGTCATCGACGCGGTGCGACTCGCGAAGCTCGCGCTGAACAACGGCATCGCCGGAGCGCTCGAGGCGCCGAGCGCGTACCTCATGAAGTCGCCGCCGACGCAGATCCGCGACGACGAGGCTCGCGAGCGGATCGAGCGCTTCATCGTGCAGAACGCGCGCACAGCGAAGCGCAAGGCGGCCGCGAAGGCGTGACGCGACTCCGCCTCGCGCGGATCTTCTGGATCGGCGCGGCGGCGATCCTCGTCGCCGCCGCGCTCGTCGCCCTTACCGCCGTCCTCCGCGGTGACTTCTCCGAGACCGACGGGCGGATCCTCCTCACCCTGGCGGCGATCCTCTACAGCGGCGGCGCAGCGCTCGCGGGCCTCGCGCTCGTAGACCGCGGCCCGGCGCGCGCGCTCGGCATGGCGACGGCCGCCGCTGCTCCCGTCTGTCTCGCGCTCGTGTCGTGGGGGATATGGTCGTTCGCCTTCGACGGCGGAGACAGTCGAGATGCGACGCGCGCAGCCTGGAGCGCAGTCCTCGTCCTGCTCGCCGGCCTCGTCGCAACGACCGGTCTCCTCCTCGTCCGCTTGCGAACGCCGCTCGTGCTCGCAGCGCTCGCCGGTGGCCTCGCGGCGCTCGCCGCGGGGCTCTCGGTCGGCGGCATCTGGGCGGAGCCATCGGGCGACGGGCTCATCCGAGCGATCGCCGTGTGCTGGATCCTCGCGGCGCTCGCGTTCTTCCTCGCTCCGGTGCTCCAGCGTTTCGCAGCGACAGGCGAGAACGCCGCACCGCGCGTTCTCGGCGAGCTGAACGGCGTCGAGCTCGTGGCCTCGCGCGCACCCGTCGCGGGGGGCGTCCCCATCGTGCCCCCCGCACGAGGCGAGCGGCTCTCGCTCCGGCGGCGTTCGGCGCTCTCAGCGGACGACGCGCGGAGCGACGTCGTCGGCGACGAACCCCAGCCGCCGGTGTGACGCGTCGCAGAACGGCTTCATCTGCGAGTGCCCGCAGCGGCAGAGCACGATCGCGTCGCCCGGAGGGACGGCGAACTCGTTGCCCTCGGCGTCGATGATCCGCACCGGTCCCGTCACCTTGTACGGCCCGTTCTGGCGAACCTTGATCTCGACCTCGGTCATCGAGGCAGGTTGTAGCGTGCGCGGGTGAGCATGCGCATCTGCTTCGTCACGCCGTTCGCCTGGTCGGCGCCCCACGAGGTCAACGATCACCTCGCCGGGGTCGGACGGTCGCTCCGAGAGCTCGGCCACCACGTCACAGTGCTCGCGCCCTCCTCGAAGGCGCGAGACCTCGTCGCGGGTCGACGGATCTTGCAGCGAGGACAGGACGCGGAGGTCGTCGTCGTCGGGCCCTCCGTGCCCATCTCGCGGCGCACGAGCCTCGGCGTCCCCGTCGGCGTCAGAGCCAACCTGCGACTCGCGCTCGCCCGCGGCGAGTACGACGTCGTCCACGGGCTCGAGCCGGGCCTGCCGAGCATCTCGTACCTCGCGCTCACCACCGCGCAGGCGCTCACAGTCGCCACCTTCTTCTCGCCCGAGCGGATCGTCTACCCGACGAGGAGATCGCGGCGCGAGCGGCTGAACGTCCGTCTGGATGCGCTGCTTGCCACCTCGGAGGAGACAGCGGCGGCCGCGGCTGCGCGGTTTCCGGGTGACTACCGCATCATCTCGCCCGGCGTCGACCCCGCGCTCTTCGCCCCCGGGCCCGAGCGCCCCGTCATCGTCGCCGAGCTCGAGCTCGGAAGCCGCGCGCTGACGCGGGCGCTCATCCGCTTGCTGGACGACCTCGACGGCTGGGAGCTGCACCTGCTGCACACGAAGGCACTGCCGTACCGGCCCGCCGTCCGCCGCTCGCTCCGCGACCGCGTGCACGTGCGATCGGGGCGTCGTGTCGAGCAGCGGGCGGCCATCCTGCGCGACGCGGCGATCGTCGTCCCCGCGCCAGGTGGCCTGGCCCGGCTCGCGCTCGAGGCCGAGGCCGCCGGAGCGGTGCTGGCGACGGTCGACGCCGTCCCCGAGCTCGCACGCGACGAGCGCGCGCGGCGAGCCCTCGCCTCGGAGGGTCGCGCTCGCGCCGAGAAGCAGAGCTTCGAGCGCGTCGCCCACGAGCTCTCCACGCTGTACGCGAGCTTGGCGCGCAAGAGGAGGCCTCGGCGAACGCGATCCGGCGACGATCCGCTCGCGGGCCGTGACCGGATCGTGGTCGACCTCCACCTCCACACCGAGTGGTCGCACGACTGCTCGATCCCCACGATCGACCTGCTCGACCACGCGGAGGCGATCGGCCTCGGCGGGATCGCCGTGACCGACCACAACCTCTTCGGCGGCGCGCTCGAGGCGCTCGAGCTCGCGCGCGAGAGAGACCTGATCGTGATCCCCGGCGAGGAGGTGAAGACCGCGGACCAGGGCGAGGTGATCGGGCTCTTCCTCGAGCGCGAGATCCCGCGAGGAATGACCTTCGCGGACACCATCGCGGCGATCAGAGAGCAGGGCGGTCTCGTCTATCTCCCGCACCCCTTCGACCGCATGCACGCGATCCCCGACCCCGCGACGCTTCACCGCCACCTCGCGGAGATCGACGTCCTCGAGGTGTACAACGCACGCCTGCTCCGCGAGTCGTTCAACGACGAGGCGCTGCGGTTCGCGCGCAAGTACCGGCTGCTCGAGGGGGCGGGCTCGGACGCCCACGTGCTCCAGGGAGTCGGAACGGGGGCCGTCCGCATGCGCCGCTTCGAGGGTCCGGAGGAGTTCCTCCTGTCGCTTCGGACGGCGGAGATCCTGCGCCGACCGAAGTCTCTCGCCTACTTGCAGTCGCTCAAGTGGGTGGCGCAGGTCAAGGAAAAGGTGCGCTGAGCGAGAAGGTGAGACCGACCTCGTGCCTGCCGCCGTGCCCACCGACGAGATCTACGAGCGCTACCTCCGGAAGGCCATCGCCGAGATCAACGAGCTCGGGGAGGAGCTCGCTCGTGCCGGCGACGAGCTGCGCGTTCCCGTGCTCGGATCCGGTCATCCGCTCGCCGACGTCTTCCTGCTCAAGTTCTCGCCCAAGCCGGCGGAGATCGAGGAGGGGGTCGCGTTCTTCGGGCGCTCGGGGCAAGCCATCCTCAAGTCGCTCCAGCGCCTGCGCATCGACCCGCTCGCCGTCTACGGGACGAACTGCCTGAAGTTCGGAACAGAGGATCCCGAGGACGCGGCGCGCTGGTTGACGCGGGAGCTGCACATCGTCCAGCCGCGGCTCATCGTCGCGATGGGCGCGCGGACGGTCGCGTTCCTGAACGAGCTCACCTTCCCCCTCTCGCAGCGGCTCGACCCGGACGCGGAGGGCGTGCTGCAGCGCTTCACGGGCACGATCGAGGCGCTCGTCACGCCGGACATCGACGAGTCGCTCGACGACCAAGCCGCGAAGACCAGGTTCTGGAACGCATTCCGGGCGCTCGGCCCATGGTGGGCGGAGCAGCCGCCGTACTGAGTCGCCGGCGCGCCCTCGCGCTCGTCGCCTCCGGCGCGCTCCTGCTCGTCTACGCGTGGGTCGCGGAACGCCTGTGGGAGCTGCCGACGCGCTGGGACGTGGCGTTCGTCGGCCTCGTCGCGTTCCCGGCGTCGACTGCGACCATCTGGCTCGCGCTTCCGCTCTCGCGGAGGGAGCGCAGGCACCCGATCGCCCTCCCCGCGCTCGCGGGCGGGCTCGCGCTGGCGCTGGGGCTCCTCGGGCTGGACGCGCCCTTCAACCTCGCGAAGCTCGCGTGCTTCGCCCTCACCGGCTTCGCGCTCCTCTGGGCGTTCCGCGAGCTGTGGTGGGTCACCCTCGTCGCGGCGCTCGTCGCCTGGGTGGACATCTGGTCGGTCGCCGCCGGCCCCACACGCCACGTCATCGAGGAGCGACCCGGGCTGATCGAGCGCGTCGCAGTCGGCTCGGCGGTGCCGGGCGAGGGCTCGGTCGTCTACCTCGGCCCACCCGACGTGATCTTCTTCGCGCTCTTCCTCGCAGCGGCGGCGCGCTTCGGGCTGCGCGTCGCGGCGACCTGGATCACGATGACCGCCTTCTTGAGCCTCACGCTCGCGGCGGTCGTCCTCGGCGACGTCTCCGGGCTTCCCGCCCTCCCTGCCGTCTGCGCAGGATTCCTCCTCCCCAACGCCGACCTCCTCGTGCGCGACGCGCGCGCCGCGTGGCGAAGGCGGGGCGACGGGTAGGCCGGAGGGGAGGAGCTCAGCCGCCGACGTCCGCACGCAGCTCGAGCGCCGAGACGCTCTCGACGTGCGGCGTGTGCGGAAACATGTCGAGCGGACGGCAGCGCACGAGCTCGTAGCCGTACTCCTCGCGGAGCACCCTGATGTCGGAGGCGAGCGTCGTCGGGTTGCAGGAGACGTAGACGATTCGCGCCGCGCGCAGCGCTCCCGTGCGTCGCAGCGCCTTCCCAGCGAGCCCCGCCCGAGGTGGGTCGACGACCACGACGTCGGGCGTGCCGGCGCGCTCGACGAGTTCCTCGAGCACCTGCCCGACGTTCCCGGCGACGAAGCGCGCATTGGCGATGCCGTTGCGCGCGGCGTTCTCGATCGCGCAGGCGACGGCCTCCTCGGAGATCTCCACGCCCCACACCTCGCTCGCCGCGCCGGCGAGCGCCAAGGCGATCGTTCCGGTGCCGCAGTAGAGGTCGAAGACCTGCTCGCGGCCCGTGAGCCCCGCGACCTCGCACGTCAGCTCGTAGAGGCGCTCCGCCATCTCCGTGTTCGTCTGCAGGAACGCCCCCGGCCGCAGGCGGAACCGCAGTCCGAGGATCTCCTCCTCGATCGCCTCCTCGCCGAAGAGGAGCCGCGTCGGCAGGTTCGTGCGCTCCGCAGGCGTGTCGTTCACGGCCCAGTGGATCGATCGCACCTCCGGGAACCTCCGCAGCACGTCGACGAAGTAGCCCGTCTCGAAGCGCTCCCCCGGCGCGGTGACCAGGGTGACGAGCACCTGGCCGGTGGCGCGGCCCTCTCGGTAGACGAGATGGCGGAGGTAGCCCTCGCCGGTCGCCTGGTCGTAGGGCTCGAGCTGCTCCTCGCGTGCCCAGTCGCGGACGGCGAGCCGCACCCGGTTGCCGAGCTCGCTCGCGAGCAGGCACTCGTCGACGCCGATCACCTCGTCCCAGCGCCCGGCGCGGTGGAACCCGAGATCGACGCCTGCCTCGGTGCGCGCGAAGGAGTACTCGAGCTTGTTCCGGTACCGGTAGAGAGACGTCGCCGGGACGATCGGCTCGAGCGGCGGTTCGGAGATCCGCCCGATGCGAACGAGCGCGTCGCGGACCTGCTGCTCTTTGGCGGCGAGCTGCTCGTCGTAGGCGAGATCCTGGAAGCGGCAGCCACCGCAGACGCCGAAGTGGCGACACGGCGCCTCGACGCGATGGGGGCTCGGCTCCAGCACGGCGAGAGACACCCCCTCGGCGAAGCCACGCTTCACCTTCGTCACCCTCGCGCGCACGCGGTCACCGGGAAGCCCCCCTCGCACGAACACGACGAAGCCGTTCAGCCGGCCGACGCCGTTTCCGCCGTAGGCAAGCGAGTCGACGGAGAGCTCGACCTCGTCTCCCGTGCGGACCGGCGCTGCCATGCGGCCAGAGTACGTCAGGCCAACACGGTCACGTACACCGAGCGCGAGCGCGGCCCGTCGAACTCGCAGAAGAAGATCCCCTGCCAGGTCCCGAGCGCGAGCGAGCCATCCTCCCGCAGCGGGACGACGACGCTCGGCCCCATGAGGGACGCGCGCACGTGCGTCGGCGCGTTCTCCTCGCCTGGCTCGTGGTGCTCCCACGGCCAGCCGTCGTCGACGATCCGCTCGAGCGCCGCCTCGAGGTCGCGCGCCACCGCGGGATCCGCATGCTCGTTGATCGTGACGCCGGCGGTCGTGTGGGGGACGTACACGAGCACGGCCGAGCCTGCCGCCCCGGCGACCGCCTCCCGCACCTGGCGCGTGATGTCGACGAGCTCGCTGCGTCGCTCGGTCCGGAGCCGTAGCTCGCGCACGGCGGCCCTAGAGCGCGCCGCCCGCCGCCGGCGGAGCGCCCGCCTCGAGCGGGCTCTCGCCCCCAGCGGAGCGCGCCAGGAACTCCTCGACGAGGAGGAGGTCGTCCTTCCCGCGCTCGACGACGGCGAGGAGGTCGGACATGGAGGCGACCTCCTCGCGCTGCTCCTGCAAGAACCAGTGGAGGAACTGCTCGCCGACGAGGTTTCCCTCCTCGCGCGCGAGCTGGACGAGTGCGACGATCTGCTCGGTCACGCGCTTCTCCTGCTCCAGCGCGAGGGCGACGGGCGCGACGACGTCGGGGAAGGAGGTCTGCGGCGCCTCGACGCCCGGGATGCGGACCGGCTCGCCGGCGTCGAGCAGGTACTGCACAATCATCATCGCGTGGTTTCGCTCTTCGACCGCCTGCCGGTAGAAGTGGGCGGCGAGCTGAGGCAGCGTCTCCGCGTCGTAGTAGACGGCGATCGCGACGTACTGCTGCGAGGCCGCGAACTCGTGGGCGATCTGCTCGTTGAGGGCTTCCGTGAAGGTGGGCATAGGCGCGACTCTAGCGCTCCGAGACGACGCGAGGGGCCGACGCCCGGCCCCTCGCGATCTCCGGCTTCGAGAGCCCTCTACGCCTCGATCGTCTTCGTGAGCTCGATCTTGCGCGGCTTCTGCTCCTCGGGCTTCGGGACCCGGATCTCGAGCACGCCGTTCTCGTAGCGCGCCTGAACTTTGTCCGGGTCGACTCCCTGCGGCAGACCGACCGCGCGCGAGAACGTGCCGTACCGACGCTCGAAGCGGTAGAAGTTCTCGTCCTTCACCTCCTCCGTCTTCTCGCGCTCGGCGGAGACGGTGAGCGTGTCGTCCTTGACCTCGATCGAGATCTTGTCCTCGGGGACCCCGGGGAGGTCAAAGGCGTAGACGACCTCGGAGTCCGTCTCCCACACGTCGAGAGCCGGCACCCAGCTCTGCGTCACGCGGCCGGGCCCCTCGAAGAGTCCGTTCATGAAGCGGCTCATCTCGCTCTGAAGCTGCGCGAGCTCACGGAAGGGCTCCCAGCGAACCAGTGTCGTCATGGTGGAACCTCCTTTCCGAACGTTCTCGTCTCTTTAGACTGCTGACAGTATAAAACCTTAGTGCGAAAAACGCAAGTCCTAGCGCCGGGTAGGATACCCGCCCGTGGCCGGAATCCCGACGACGCTGAAGGGCCGGAGCTTCACACGGATCTCGTCCTGGTCGCCCGACGAGCTCCGGGCGGTGCTCGACCTCGCCGACGAGCTCAAGGCGGAGCGCGCGCGACGACGCGAGCTCCGCGTCCTCCCGGGACGGACGATCGGTCTCATCTTCCACAAGCCCTCGACGCGCACCCGCGTCGCCTTCGAGGTCGGGATCGCGGAGCTCGGGGGGATGGCGCTCTTCCTGCCGGCCTCCGAGCTCCAGCTCGCGCGCGGGGAGTCGTACCGCGACACGGCGATCGTCCTCTCCCGCCTGCTCTCCGCGCTCATGATCCGAACGTTCGACCAGGACGAGGTGGAGGAGTTCGCGGAGCACGCCTCGATTCCCGTTATCAACGGGCTCACCGACACCGCGCACCCGCTGCAGGCGCTCGCCGACGCGATGACCCTGCGCGAGCGGTTCGGGAGCCTCGCGGGCCTGCGGCTCGCATACGTGGGCGACGGGAACAACGTCTGTCACTCGCTCCTGCGGATGGGCGCGCGCTTCGGCATGCACGTCGTGGTGGCGACGCCTCCGGGCTACGAGCCCGACGCGCATGTCGTCGAGGGCGCCACCCGGGATGCCGCCGCGAGCGGTGGGAGCGTCGCGCTCGTGCAGGATCCGCGCGAGGCGGTCGTCGGCGCGCACGCCGTCTACACCGACGTCTGGGCGAGCATGGGACAGGAAGGCGAGCGCGAGCGGCGCCTCCGCGACCTGGCGCCCTACCGCGTGGACGACGCGCTCCTCGCCCTCGCCGACCGCGACGCGGTCGCAATGCACTGCCTGCCCGCCCACGTCGGCGAAGAGATCACTGCCGAGGTGCTCTACGGCCCGCGCTGCCTCGCCTGGGAGCAGGCGGAGAACCGTCTGCACACGCAGAAGGCGCTCATGGCGCTCGTCATCCGCTGATGCGATTCGAGGACGTCGTCGCGGACGCGCTCGACGAGCTCCCGCCGAAGCTCGCCGCTGCGCTCGAGAACGTCGCGATCGTGATCGAAGACGAAAACCCCGACGACCCCGACCTCTTCGGCCTCTACCAGGGCATCCCGCTCCCCGAGCGCGGGGACATGGCCGGCCAGCTCCCCGACACGATCTCGATCTACCGGATCCCGCTCGAGGAGAGCTTCTCCGACCCGGACGAGCTCCGGGAGGAGATCCGGATCACCGTCCTCCACGAGCTCGGCCACTACTTCGGGCTGGACGAAGAGCGCATCGCCGAGCTCGGGTACGAGTGAGGTCGCAAGAGCCCGGGCGGGAATGCGCGGACCTCCGACGTCGTTTCCAATGGCATGACTCCAGCACAGATCCACGAGCAGATCGAGCAGCTCTCCGAGGAGCGCCAGCGCCTGTGGCGGCAGCTCTCCGAAGGGCTCGACCCCGCCGTGCAGGCCGAGATTCGAGCGATCGACGCACGTCTTCAGGACCTCTGGCACGAGCTCCGCAACGAGAAGGCCCGGATCCGCTTCGGCGAGCGAGACGAGATCGTGCGGCGGGCCCGGGCCGAGGAGCGCCTGGAGCGCGCTGCCTGACGCGAGAGCAGGCCGCACCTCCGCATATCATCGAGGCGTGCCGCTCTTCGGTCGCCGTCGCCCGCGCGCGGGCTCGCTCGACAGCGAACTCGAGCGCATCCACGCGATCCGCGTCGCGGCCGAGCAGGAGCTCGGCCGGCTGCGCCGCGAGCTGACCGAGCGCGTCGCCGCCGTCGAGCGTCGCGAGCGCGAGCTCGCGGACGCCATCGCACGCGTGCGGCGGGAAGCGCCCGGAGCCGACGTCGGCGAGGATGGCGTCTCCTCTCGCGCCGAGGTCGTCCTCGCGGCCCGCGCGCAGGAGCTCGAACGCCGCGCCGAGGAGCTCGCGGCCCGCGAGCGCGCCCTCATGGAGCGGGAGAACGAGGCCGAGCGGCGCGGGAGCGGCCCGGCGGCGACGCCGGAGGAGCGACTCGCCGAGATCGAGAGGCGGCTCGCCGCGCTCCAGGAGGCGGAGAAGGCCTTCGCCCGCACCCGGGCCGAGCTCGCCGCGCGCAGCGACGAGCTCGACCGCCGCGCCGCGCTGCTCGAGGAGCGCGAGCGCGCGGGAGCTCCCGCCGCCGTGCTCTCGCGCGCCGAGCTCGCCGAGCTCGACGAACGGCTGAGTCGCCTGGAACGCGAAACGCGCGAGGCCTCCCTCGGGCGCGGCTTCGACGAAGGCTTGCGCGCGCTCGAGGGCAGGAGCCTGCGGCGGCGAGCGTAGTGGGGTCAGGTCTTCCTCGTTCCGTGGCGCCTCGCCAGCCCCGTTGCTCGTCGTGCTCGCGTCAGCCGAGGAGCGGCACGACTTCGCGCGCGAAGCGCTCGACAGCGGCCTCGGGAACGATGAGCCAGTCGAGACCGATCCGCTCGACGAGCTCGGCCACGCGTTCGGCCATGCGCGCCGGCTCGCCGATGAGGACGTAGGGACAGTCTGCGAGATCGCGCCACGGCAACCCGAATCGCCCGCACAGCACCTCCTCCTCGCGTCGTACGGCCGACGACTCGCAGAACACGCATGCGGCGAGGAGGAGGGATACGGTGAGGTCTCGACCTGCCGCACGTGCCAGCCGCGCGGACGTGACGAGATCCTCGGTGGCGCAGAGGAGAGGGCGCTGCAGCGCGGTTCCCCCGAGTCGCGGAGGTGGCGCGAGGTCGACGTGGTCGGCATAGCGACCGGCGAGAGCGAGCACTGCCTCCGAGCCACCTCCGAGCAACAGGCGTGGCGGAACGGCCGGGGCCGGAGCAAGCGGGACGTCGAGCCCCGAGACATGCTCTCCGCGCAGGGAGGCCCACCCGTCGTCGAAGAGCCGCCGCGCGAGAGCAGCGGCCTCTTCGAGTCGCGCGAGCCGTTCGGCGTGGGTCGGCATCGGCAGCCCGAGGGCCTCGAACTCGCGCGACGACCAACCCGCTCCGAGACCCGCATACACCCGCTCGCCTCCGTACAGGTGCGCGAGTTGGGCGAAGGCCCGGAGCACGTGGAGGGGGTGTTGGAGCCCGATGTTGGAGACGAGACTTGCCACCGCGAGGCGCCGTGCGTGCGCGGCGATGGTGGCGAGCGTCGTCAGACAGTCCGCCGCCATGCTCGCCCGTCGATCGGTCGCGGCCACCCCGGGGAGAAAGAGGTGGTCGCCCTGCGTCACCCCGGCCACGCCGAGGCTCTCGAGGCGTGTCGCCATGCCCGCCGCGTCGGCCCCGTAGTACGCGCCGGGGCCGGCCCACGGGAGCGCAACCCAGAGCGCGATCACCCGGCGTGCGGGCTCCGTCCCATGGCGCACTTGTACCAGAACACGAACCCGAGTTCGGTTCTATGCTCGGCTCGAGGCGACGCCCGTCCGGCGCCTCAGACACAATAATTGATTAGAACTCGAATTCACTTCCAGGGGATGGACGGGATGGCTGAGACGACGATACGCCCACCGAAGCAGAAGCGAAGCCACGCTTCGCTCGAACGCGTGCTCACGGCATCGAAGAGCCTCCTCGAGGAGCGCGGTTTCGACGGCTTCACGATCCAAGACGCGAGTCAGCGCGCCGGCGTGTCCGTCGGGGCGATCTACGCGCGGTTCGGAAGCAAGGTCGGGCTCCTGCGAGCGGTGCACATGGACACGATGGCGTCCATCGAGGCCCGCCACGAGGAACTCGCAGCCGAGGAGCGCGACGCCGCCAACGCCCGCGAGGCGGTGGTCGCCGCGGTGCGGCGGGTGGCAGACATCTTCCGCGAGCGAGAGGATCTCCTTCGCGCCTTCATGCACCTCGGCGCAGTCGACGAAGCGATCGCCAAGCGAGGATCGGAGAGCAGCATCGACCTCGCCCATCGCTTCGCGGCGGCGGTGCTCGAGCATCGAGGGGAGATTCGGCACCCCGACCCGGAGAAGGCCGTCGACGTCGCCTACCGGATGGCGTACTGCACGTTCGCGAGACAGGTCATGTACGGCCCGACCTTCGAGAGCGATCGCCCGATCCCCTGGGACGACCTCGTCTCCGAGATCGGCAACGCCTGCGCCGCCTACCTGCTGAGCGAGCCCGGCTCGCAGGCCTGAGCGCCCGGCAAGCCAAACCATCCGCAGCGCGAACGCCGTCGCGGAGCCGGACGAGGGCGACGGCTCGGATCGCTTGACGGCGCGAGACGTGCGCTGTATAAGTCGCGAATCCGAACTCAGGTTCTAACCTACTCGTTCAGCCGATGAGGCGCGCATCGAGCACGTTCTCGTTCGCCGAGGAGTGGCTCGCCGGCGAGCTCACGCCCTCGGACCTGCTCGGCCGGATCGCGCATGCCGGAGCTCCCGACGGGATCGAAGTGATCGGACACCAGCTCTGGCGAGCGTTCCCGGAGCTCGACCACGCAGAGATTCGCTCCTTCCGCGCCCTCCTCGAGGAGCTCGAGCTCGAGCCGGCAGCGCTCGGGATCTACGTCGACCTCTTCCGCCGGAGCGACCGCCGCCTCACGCATGCCGAGGCGCTCGAGGAGCTCGGCGCGCAGGTCGAGATGGCAGGGAGGCTCTCGTTCCCCGTCGCTCGGATCCCGAGCGGTGTCCCGCTCGAGGTGCTCGAAGGCATCGCCCCCCGGGCCGAGCGTGCGGGTGTCGTCGTCGCCACGGAGGTGCAGGGCGACCAGCGACCGGACGACCCAGCGGTCGCCCCGCTGCTCGAGCTCCTCGAGCGGCTGTCGAGCCCGGGGCTCGGGCTCGTCCTCGACTTCAGCGTCGCCATGCGCCGCGTCCCCTCGACCTTCGTGAGCGCGGTCCTCGAGGCTGGCTTTCCGGCCGACGCGCTCGAGGACGTCATCTCCCGGTGGGAGCGAGGCGCGCGCACGGGAGAGATCCTCCGCATGCTCGAGCGCAGCGAGGCTCCTCAGTCCGCGCTCGACCTCGCACGCTCGGGCTTCGTGCGCTTCGGGCGCCAGGACCCGGAGGCGTGGCGTCCGTACGTGCCCTCGATCGTCCACGTGCACGCGAAGGTGTGGGAGCTCGACTCCCTCGGCGACGACCCGGCCACCCGGGACGCGGAGCTGATCGCAGTCCTGCGCGAAGGAGGGTACGACCGCTTCGTCTGCAGCGAGTGGGGCGGCGGCGCCTGGCTCGAGGCGGACGAGGTCGACCCGTTCGCGCTGGCAAGACAACACCACGCGCACCTCGCTCGTCTCATCGAGCAGACGAGCCCGGTGCTCGCATGAACCGTTCGGAAGGCAGGCTCGACCAGTGAAGGAGGTAGTTGTGCAGAGAGATCGAAGCGAAGGTCGCGCGTCGCGCCGTCGTCCGCGGCCGACGGCGCTCGCGCTCCTGGCTGCGCTCGCCGGAGCGCTCGCCCTCTCCGTGAACGCGAGCGGGGCGCCGGCACAGACCGTCACCCTGAAGCTGCTCGCGCAGTCGACCGGTGCGGGCGGGAACACGCAGCTGCAGGCGGTCATCGAGAAGTTCGAGCAGCGGTACCCGAACATCAAGGTCGACGCGACGTACCTCCCCATCGGGACCGCCTACGCGCAAGCGTTGCGCACGCAGCTCCAGGCGGGCAACGCCCCCGATGTCTTCTACGTCACGGCCGGCTCCGGCGGCCTCCAGTCGGTGCTGCCGCTCGCCCGTGAAGGGTACGTCGCCGACCTCTCGCGGCGGCCGTGGGCGAAGGACTACGTGCCCGAGAACGCTCGGCACCTGTACTGGATCGGGAACCGGCTGTACGCAGTGCCCATCAACGTCGTCCCCGTCGGGGTCCTCCACCAGCCGGCCGTGCTCGAGCAGCTCGGAATCCGGGTTCCGACGACGATGGCGCAGTTCCTGAACGCGTGTCGGCGGGCTGTGGCCGGTGGCAAGCGCTTCCTCAACCTCGCCGGAGCGAGCGCGCAGAACGCCGGGCTCTTCGGCGTCGTCGTCGCGGGTAGCTACGTCCTCGCGAAGGATCCACAGTGGAACCAGAAGCGGCTCCGGAACCGGGTCACCTTCGCCGGCACGCCGGCCTGGCGAACCGCCCTGCAGCGGATCGTGGACATGAAGAACGCGGGCTGCTTCCCGCCCGGAGCGGAGGGCAACGACAACGTCCCGGCGACGCCGGGGTTCGTGTCCGGCCAGGTGGCCTCGTGGGTGCTCCCGAGCTCGATCGTCGGGCTCATCAAGAGCTTCAACCGGAACGCGCAGTACAACTTCTTCGCGATGCCCGGGGACAAGGCCGCTGACACGCAGGTGTACGCCTCCCCGAACGACGCGTTCGCCATCTACTCGCGAACCCGCGTCCGCGAGGCGGCGAACCGGTTCGTCGACTTCTGGGCGACACCGCAAGCGGGCGGTCTGTACGCGAAGCTCACGGGTGCCGCCTCCCTCTACCAGGCGAAGAAGGGTCGCCACCTCGCGTGGGAGCTCCGCGGCCTCGCGCCGCTGCTCAAGCAGTCGAAGCGGGTGCATCCCCTCATGAACCTCGAGTGGCGAAACCCCGCCGTCTTCGAGACGCTCGGCAAGGGTGTGCAGGGCCTCCTCACCGGCCAGCGCACGCCCCTCCAGGTGCTCCAGGAGATGGACGCCGCCTGGGCATCCGGGTAACGTCGGCCCCGTGAGCCGACCGAGAGAGCTCACAGGCACCCCCCGACCTTCCCGGTCGGGGGGTGCCTCCTCCCCCCGGACGATCGACCGGCTCGGATGAGCGTCCCCGCCGGGAGTACCAACGCCCGGCCTGCGGCGCGGCGCCGCCGGAGGCGCAGCGGCCTGCCGCAGGTTCCGTGGGTCTGGGTCCTCCCGGCACTCGTCCTCGTCCTCCTCCTGCGCTACGTCGCGACTGCAGCCGGAGGGTGGTACGCCTTCACCGACTGGAACGGGATCAGCCGCGAGGCGCAGTTCATCGGCCTCGACAACTTCCGCGAGATCCTCGACAACCCGGCCTCGCGTGGAGCGCTCGAGAACACGATCGTCCTCGCAGTCACGTTCGTCGTCGCCGCGAACGTCATCGGCCTCCTCCTCGCTCTCGCGCTGCACCGCACGCTCAAGACGAGGATCCTCCTCAGAGCCCTCTTCTTCGCGCCGGTCGTCATGAGCTCGCTCGCCGTCTCCTACATCTGGCAGTTCATCTTCAGCTACACGGGCCCGCTCAACCGCTTCCTCGACGCGGTGGGGCTCGACTCCTGGCAACGGGCGTGGACGGGCGACCCCACCTGGGCGCTGTGGACAATCTTCGTCGTCCTCGTGTGGCAGTTCGCCGGGCTCGCCATGGTGATGTACCTCTCGGGTCTCGCCGGGATCCCCGAGGAGCTGGACGAAGCTGCGGCGGTCGACGGCGCGTCAACGCTTCGCCGCTTCCGGACGATCACCCTCCCGCTCCTCGCGCCGGCGTTCACGGTGAGCGTGACGCTCAGCCTCGTCTACGGCCTCGGCGTCTTCGACCAGGTGCTCGCTCTGACGGGAGGTGGGCCGGTCGACGCCTCCGAGACGTTGGCGACGCAGATCTACAAACAAACCTTCGCCTTCGGGCGGTACGGGTACGGGGCTGCGCTCTCTCTGATCCTCACCGTCCTCATTACGGCGATGGCACTGGCGCAGCTCGCGGTGCTCCGCTACCGAGAACGGAGGATCTGAGGTGCACCGCTACACGTGGCGGACGCTCATCCGCGAGCTCGCGCTGTTCGCGCTCGCGGCGCTCTGGTGGATCCCCTTGTACTTCCTCGTCACCATCGCGCTGAAGCCCGACCTCGAGGCGCTCGCCTCACCGCTCAGCTTCCCGAGCCAGATCGAGCTCGGGAACTTCGGAACCGCCTGGACGGAAGGGTCGCTCGGCCGAGCGCTCGCCAACAGCGTGATCCTCACCGTCGGAACCGTCGTCCTCCTCGTCGCCCTCGGCTCTCTCTGCGCGTACACGATCGCCCGCAGAGCGGGCGCGATGAGCACCACCCTCTACCTCCTCTTCGTGATCGGGATCATCCTCCCCTTCCAGCTCGGCCTCGTCCCCACGTATGCCGCGCTTCGCGAGCTCGGCCTCGTCGGCACGTACCTCGGACTGATCCTCTTCTACACGGGGGTCTGGATGCCGTTCTCCGTCTTCCTCTACACAGGGTTCGCGCGAGCGCTGCCGCGGGACTACGAGGAGGCGGCCCGGGTAGACGGAGCGAGCCAGCTTCGGATCTTCTGGAGGGTCGTCTTCCCCCTGCTTCGTCCCGTCACGGGGACGGTCGCGATCTTCACCGGACTCATCATCTGGAACGACTTCTTCCTCGCGCTCATCTTCCTCAGTGGCACCGACAACACCCCCCTGCCCGTCGCCGTGTACTCCTTCGTCGCCGAGTTCGCCTCGCGCTGGAACCTCGTGTTCGCAGCGGTTATCGTCGCGCTTCTTCCTGCGCTCTGCTTCTTCGTCGTCGCGCAACGGCAACTCATCCGCGGCTTCACGGGCGGGATCAAGACCTAGGAGCGATCGATGGCACCGGTGACGTTCTCGAACGTGAGCAAGACGTACCCCGACGGCACGAGAGCCCTCGTCGGGTTCGAGCTCGACATCGCAGACGGCGAGCTCGTCGTCTTCGTCGGCCCGTCCGGCTGCGGTAAGACGACGGCGCTGCGGATGGTCGCAGGGCTCGAGGAGGTGACGGACGGGGAGATCCGGATCGGGGACCGAGTCGTGAACGACCTCGCGCCCCAGGACCGCGACGTCGCGATGGTGTTCCAGAACTACGCGCTCTACCCGCACATGAGCGTCTTCGACAACATCGCCTTCCCACTCCGCTGCCAGCGCGTCCCCAAACGCGAGATCCGCGAGCGCGTCCAGCAGGCGGCAGCCCTCCTCGGCCTCGAGGAGCAGCTCGGCCGGCGTCCGCGCCACCTGTCGGGTGGGCAGCGCCAGCGGGTGGCGATGGGGCGCGCGATCGTACGCCAGCCCCAGGTGTTCCTCATGGACGAGCCCCTCTCGAACCTCGACGCCAAGCTTCGCGTCCAGATGCGCAGCGAGATCACGCGGCTCCAAGAGGAGCTCGGCGTCACGACGATCTTCGTCACGCACGACCAGGTCGAGGCGATGACGATGGGCGACCGCATCGCCGTCCTGCGCAGAGGGGTTCTCCAGCAGCACGGACCGCCCGAGCTCCTCTATGACGAGCCCGCGAACCTCTTCGTGGCCGAGTTCATCGGCTCACCGGCGATGAACCTCTTCCGGGGCCGACTCGAGAACGACGGCAGTGGTCTCGCGTGCGCCATCGGCGAGCAGCGAGTTCCACTCCCGGAGCACACGCTCGCGCGGAGGCTCGGGCTCGCGGCGTACGCCGATCGGGAGCTCGCGGTCGGGATCCGGCCGGAGCACCTGCTCGACGCCCGCTCCTCCGATCCTGCGCTCCCGAGGCTGCGAGGCGACGTGAAGTTCGACGAGGCGCTTCCTCCCGAGCGGCTCGTGTACGCAACGGTCGAGGCGCCACCCGTCGTCACCGAAGACGTCCTCGAGCTCGCTCAGGACGTCGACGCGGCGGCGGTCGAACGCCTCGAGGAGCTCGCTCAGGAGCGGTTCGTGCTCGCCTGCGCGCGCTTCGACATCACCGCCAGCCCCCCACCGCGGGGCCCGTTCGAGTTCGCGGTCGCCGTCGATCGCCTCCACTTCTTCGACCTCGAGACCGGCGCCGCCATCCGCTGAGCGGCGGACACGCTCGGCGCTACGGCGAGGGCTCGGAGGCGAAGGCGGGGAGCTGAAGCGTCACGCCGCCGGTCGCCGCCCACTCCGTGCCACGCAGGAGGAGGCCGACGTACTCGGGAGTGCGCGCCGCGACATCCACCGTCGGCCCTACCTCCCGTCCCTGCTTCAGGCTCGCGCGCGCATCCTCGATCGTGCTCGCGCCGACGTGGCCGAGCATGAGCGCGAACACGCGCCCTTCGCCGTACGCGTTCGTCCACGCCACCGGGTGGCGCTCGCCGACGCCCGGGAGGAGGCGCACCTCCTCGTCGGTCGAAAGCGGCGGCCCGGGAAGGCCGCGGATCGCGTAGTACGCGCCGCCGAGATACGCCTCCGGCTCGTCCACGACCGTTGCGAGCACGTGCGGCGAGGCGTCCGGGTGCCAACGCAGGTGCACGAACTTGTCGTCGACCGGCTGCTCCCAAGAGCGCGGGAGCCCGTTCGTAATGGGATTCGTGGGAGCCTCGACCTCGACCAGGAACCGCTCGCCAGGAGCTCGTCGGCTCTCCGGGCCGAGCAGCCCGCCCGCCAGGCGGAGGAGCTCGTCGGCGTGGGGATCGTCCCAGGTCGCGCCCATCGCGAAGGTCGTGTGCAGGAGCACGATGCCCCCACCCCCGCGCACGAAGTCGAAGAGTGCTGCCTCGGCGTGAGAACCCCAGCGGATCTCCGGTTCGCCCGGCACCCGCGCGCCGAAGTACGAGACGAGCACGCAGTCGTAGCGGGCGAGCAACGCCCTCGTCACCCGCTCCGGCTCCTCGCTCACGTCCACGGAGAAGCGCCCCGACGCCTCGAGCGTGTCGCGCGTAAGAGAAGCCGCGTGACGCCAGCGGTGGTGGAAGTGGTCGTGGCCCGTGAGGAGGAGCGCGGCCAGCCGCTCGCTCGACGATCGGGGCGGAGCGCTCACCCGAGCACTCCGGCGAGGACCTTCTCCAGGCCGGCGTGACAGCGTGCAACCACCGCCTCGGGCGCGAACGAATCCGGCTCGGCGGCGATGCGGCCCGCGTCGTAGACGTACTCGACGTCGTACGAGCCGTCGTATCCCGTCCGCTCGACAGCCGCCACGAACTCCGCCACCGGCATCTCGCCTTCTCCCGGGAGTGCTCGCTCCTCGGAGCCGCGAACGCCGTCGTTGACGTGGACGCCGACGATGTGCGGGCCGGCGCGCTCGACCTCCTCGAGGACGAACGGGGTGTCCCAGTCGGCGTTGTGCCAGAGGTGGAAGTTGTCGAGGAAGACGCCGAGCCGCGGGTGGTCGACGAGCTCGACGAGCTCGAGGGCGCGCGCGATGGAGCACATGTAGTCGCTCTGCCAGGCGATCACCGGTTCGAGACCGAGGCGAACGGAGCTCTCGGAGCGGAGCTCGAGCACCTCGCTCAGGGAGCGGGACGCACAGTCGTGCGCCCACGTGACCGGGCGGCCTTCGAGCCGGCCGGGAGCGATGACGAGGCAGGTCGCGCCGAGCGCCTCCGCGACGTCGAGCGCCCGCACGGTCGAGCGAACCCGGCGCCGGCGGAGCTCCTCGTCGTCGGTGACGAAGAAGCCCCCGAGAACGACGTGGGAGACGACGAGGCCGCTCGCCCGCAGGTCGGATGCCGTCTCTTCGACGAGGGCCGGCGCGAGCTCGACCTCCGGCACGAAGAAGCCCCCCGTCCAGTCGGGTCGCTCGAGCTTGTGCAGCCACACGCCGATCGCGCCGAAACCAGCCTCGGCGTACAGCGCTGCCGCCTCCGCCGCGGTGAGCGTGGGAGTCGTGCACTGGCTGATCCCGCAGCGCCGCAGCAGCCCGGGGCGCCCGCCCTCGATCGCGCTCACGCGCGATCACCCTCCTCGAAGGTGCGGTACGGCTCGGGTGGCCTCGGGTCGAGCGTCTGCCGCCTCCGCGGCGAGTAGCGGTGCGCGATCTCCGTCGCCGGCGCATCCGGCGGCGGCATGAAGCGCGGACGGCCATCCTCGCCGAAGTACATGAGATCGCGGTCGAACGCCTCGACGTCACGGGCAGCGAAGTGCACCCAGCTCTCGTGGAAGGGAGCGCGCGCAACCTCGTAGCAGCGGAACTGCCAGATTCGCCAGGCGCCGTCCTGCTTCAGGAAGGCGAGCGCGTACTTTGCCCACACCCAGTGCGCCCACACGCGCTTGCCGTCGACCTCGCCAGGCGTGAACAAGAAGTCGGGGAGCGCCTCGGCGACCTCCGGATCCGCGAGCCCCGACTCGAGACCGAACATGATCCAGACCCCCTTCGCGGTCGCGCCGTCCTCGGACACCTCGATGACCGGGGTCGTGGTGGCGTGGAGGATGAGCTTGCCCACGGGTGCCGGTCGATTCCGGTGGTACTCGGTGACGCTCTCCCAGGTCGTGTACACGCCTGCGTTGCTGTACTGGGCGCGGATCCCCGGCGTCCCCGGCTTCACCCAGAGCGGGATGATCTCCTCGTCGCGGAACGCGTTGTGGCAGAACATGTAGCGGGAGAAGACGTTCTCGATCTCCGCCCGGTCCTTCGCGCGAGCTCCCCTCCGTGCGAGCTCCTCGAGCTCGCGCACCCGCGCCTCGAGCTCGGCGATCCTCTCGTCAGCGTGCTGTCCCGGCGCCGTGCTCACTCGCGGGCTCGCACCTCACTTCCGAGCCTGCTTGACCGTGGCCGCCACGTCCCGTACTCTAGCCGAATCAGAATCCTAGTTCTAGTCAAAGGTCGAAGGCACCGTGGGCCCGCTCGATAAGGACGTCGTCCGCGACGACGCGCTCTCTGCGACGGCGGAGGGCTACGCGCTCGAGATCCACTCGCACTGGTACCGAGCGCTCCCGCTGACGTCCCTCGCGGTCGTCGAGCTCGAGCTCGACGGCGAGCGGATCGACCCCGCAGAGCTCGTCGTCGAGGCGAACGGCAAGCGCTTCCGGTTCGAGGAGCTCGCGGAGCGTTACGACGAGTGGTGGTTCACGACTGACCCCGTGACGCTCCACATCCCTGCTGCCGACCCGCGTCGTGGCGAGCACCACGTCGAGCTCGAGCTCGGGTTGCGGATCCCCTACCTCCTCATCGGCGGGCCCGACGGCGAGCCGCTCCTCGCCTCGAGCCACACCGACAAGACGCTCGTCTGCGCATGAAAGGAGGCCGGCGATGACGGCGACGCCCGAGGGTCCGCCCAAGCTCGGCACGACGCTCTTCAGCCTCACGCTCGAGATGCGGCGGCCCGACTACTCGCTCGAACGCATGATCCGACGCGTGGCCGAGCTCGACCTCGGCCCCGGGCTCGAGATCGTCGGCTTCCAGAGCATCCGCGACTGGCCACGGCTCTCCGACCGCTTCGTCGCCGACTTCCGCGCGCTTCTCGACGAGTGCGAGCTCGTACCGACCGCGATGAGCATGAACCTCGACCTCGCGCTCCGGCGCGACCGTCGCCTGACCGAAGAGGAGGCGCTCTCCTACCTCGAGGCGCAGATGGAGGCGGCACACGCGCTCGGATTCGCGATCGGGAAGTCGGCCATCCTCTCGACCAGGAGCTTCGTCGAAGGGCTCGCGAGGATCGCCGAGCGCCTCGAGATGCGCTTCGGGGTCGAGGTGCACAGTCCCGAGTCGGTCGACTCGCCCCATGTCCTCGAGCTCCGCGAGCTGTTCGAGGCGGTGGACTGCCCCCTCCTCGGCTTCGTCCCAGACTTCAGCGCCTCCATGCGCAGCATCCCGCCCATGCTCGTCGAGGCCCACCGGGCCTCGGGGATGCCGCCCGCGCTCATCGAGCTCGTGTCCGAGGTGTGGGAGAGCGACTCCAGCATGCCGGAGAAGTTCGCCCGCTTTGCCGAGGAGTCCGAGCGACTCGGTGCCACGCCCGGCGAGCGCGGGAAGCTGAACATGGTGCTCACGATGCACGGACGCATGGACCCTCGTCGCTGGGAGGAGCTCCTGCCCCGCGTCGTGCACGTCCACGGGAAGTTCTACGGAATCGACGAGCGAGGCGAGGAGCCGTCGATCGACTACCCGACGATCGTCGACGTGCTCGTGCGAGGCGGGTACTCCGGATTCATCTCGAGCGAGTGGGAGGGCCACGCGTACACCGATGCGGTGAGCGGCTGGGAGATGTGCCGACTCCACCACGACCTCCTCCAGCGGCTCATCGTCGAGGCGCAGGAGCGACTCGTCCGTGCTCGGTGACCAGGTCATCGCCGACGGGTCGCTCCGCGCCCTCGAGCGAGGCGCGACCTTCGCGCTTCGGATGCCGTGGTACCGCGCTCTCCCTCTCTCCTGCCTCGAGGGCTTGGAGGTCAGGATCGACGGCGAGGAGGTTCCGCCCGAGACGCTCGAGCTGACGCTCGCAGGCAGAAGCTACCGCCTCTCCGACCTCTCGCCGCTCCACGACACCTGGTGGTACGTCGCCGACCCGATCGAGGTGACGCTACCCCGCTCGCTCGCAGCGGGGGACGGCGAGCACGAGCTCGACGTCACCGTTGCGCTCCGGATTCCCTACATCGTCGAGTCGGGCCACCCGCTCGTCATGCGCGAGCGCTGCGTGAAGCGGATGGAGGCGCGCCGGTGAGCCCCGGCGCGTCGGCGCTGCCTCGCCTCGGGGTGACGCTGTACAGCTTCACGCGCGACTTCCACGCCGGTCGAGCGACGCTCGAGGAGCTCGTCGCCCGCGTGGCGCGCGAGGGGCTCGGGCCGGGACTCGAGGTCATCGGCTTCCAGAGCTTCCGTGGGTTCCCGCACATGGCGGCCGAGGACGAGCGCCGCTTCCTCGAGCTCGTGGAGCGGCACGGCCTCGAGCTCTCCTGCCTGGACGGGAACGTCGACATCGCCCTGCGCGCTGATCGCCTCCTCGACGAGACGGAGCTCGTCGAGTACCTCCAGGCCCAGATCGACGCCGCCGCGCGGCTCGGGTTCCCCGTCCTGCGCATTCAGAACCAGGCGAGCCCACGGGTGGTCGAGCGCCTCCTGCCCCACGCGGAGAAGCGCCGGGTGAAGCTGGGGATGGAGATCCACGCCCCCGAGACCGTCCGCTCCCCGTGGGTGCTCGCCCTCCGCGAGCTGTACGCGCGCCTCGACTCTCCCTACCTCGGCTTCATCCCCGACTTCGGCGCCTCGACCCGGGGCATCTCCCCGAGCATGTTCGAGGCGTTCCGCGCGAAGGGCGTCTCGGACGACCTGCTCGAAGAGATCGCGCGTCGCTGGCGCGAGCTCGACGGGAAGGAGTTCGAGGCGCACGAGGAGATCGGGCGCTTCATCGCCCTCGCCCATGAGCACGGAGCGGGCGACCACGCCGTCAACCTCGCCGTGTTCGCGGTCGGTATCCACGGGCACCAGGAGGCGAGCGCCTGGAGCGAGATCCTCCCGCACGTCGTGCACGTGCACGGGAAGTTCTTCGACATCCGGGACGGGAGGGAGCCGGTCGTCGCGCTCGAGGAGCTCATCGACGTCCTCGTCGCAGGCGGGTACCGCGGGTACATCTCGAGCGAGTACGAGGGCTGGCACTGGGACACGGAGAGCGACGCCTTCGCGATGGTCGCCCGCCAGCAGGCCGTGTGCCGCGCCGCGCTCGAGCGGTACGCCCGGTCGAGCTGAGGCGCGAGGGCCCCGGCCCACGGGAGTCGCTTGACGCCGCAGGAGCGGCTTCGTAAGATTCACGAATCCGAACCCTGATTCGAATAAGAGCTCGGGAGCGCAGGAAGCCGTGAGCCTCGCATCCGTCCTGCTCCGTGAGGACGCGCTCCGGGAACACGAAGACGGCCTCGCCCTCTCCGTGCGACTCCCGTGGTACCGGTCGCTCCCCCTCTCCTGCGTCGAGGAGATCGAGGTTGCGCTCGACGGAGAGCCGATTCCCGCGGAGAACCTGCGGCTCGTCGTCGGCGGACGCGAGCGCCGGCTCGATGAGCTCCAAGCTCGGCACGACGAGGAGTGGTTCGTCCGCGATCCGGCATCGATCCTCGTCCCTCGCCCGGTTCGGGCCGGGGAGGCGCACGACGTTCGCGTCGCCATCCGCTGCCGGATTCCGTACATCTCGACTGCCCCCGACACCCCCTTGCGACAGGTCACCGAGCGAGCGCTCGAGCTCACGGTTCAGCCTGCCGCACCCCCGTCCTCGCCGACTATCCCCGATCCTCTCGACGGAGCAGGGAGCTCTCCCGAGTGAGCCCGACGATGCTCGAGCGGGAGATCATCCAGCAGCGAGGATTCGGGAACGTCGGCGAGCCGACCCCGATCGGCTTCCAGGTCGCCGTTCGCTGCCCGTACTACCGAGGCATCTGGGCGTCGCTCCTCGAGGATGTCGAAGTGACCGTCGACGGGGAGCGTCACGGCCCGAGCGAGATCAGGTGGACGCTCGGAGGGGTGACGTACGACTCCGAGCGCCTCTTCGCCACCGCGGACGTCCGCTGGCCCTACGACGAGCCGGCACTCCTCACGGTCACCCGGCCGGGCGGGCTCGCGCCAGGCCTGTACGAGGTCGGTGTCTCGGTCACCTGGCGGTGGTCGTACATCCCCGTCGAGATGCAACCCACGACCTGTCGCACGCGCCGCGCGCTCGTCCTCGTCCGATGAGCCCGCGCCCGACCAGCCCCGAGCCGACCCTCGGTGTCTCGCTCTACAGCTACGGCGGGGACTACCTCGTCACGATGACGCTCGAGGACTGCCTCGCGGACATCGCCGACATGGGGGCGACCGACGTCGAGATCCTCTCCGACACGCACATCCCCGGCTACCCCAACCCCGATGCCGCTTGGATCGACCGCTGGCACGCGCTGCTCGAGCGGTACCGCCTCACGCCCACCTGCTACTCGAGCTGGCTCGACACCCGCCTCCATCGGGACCGCGGCCTCGAGCCCGCCGAAGCCGAAGCGATCCTGCACCGCGACGTCGAGCTCGCGCACCGGCTCGGCTTTCGGATCGTACGGCCGAAGATCGGGGTCGTCTCCCTCGACCTCGTCCCCGATCCGATCTGGCGCGAGACCGTGCTCCGGGTGCTCCCGAAAGCGGAGGAGCTCGACGTCCGGATCGCGCCGGAGATCCACGCGCCGACACCGCTGCGCTCCCCGGTCGTCGAGGGCTACCTCGAGCTCGTGCAGGAGACGGGCACAGCGCACTTCGGTCTCCTCATCGACACGGGCATCTTCCAGACGGCCGAACGAACGGCGGCCCACGGCGACGCGGTGTACGTCTTCGGCGACCCGGAGCCCGCGCTCCGCGAGCAGGTGGAGCGCGAGATGCGCAAGCCGTTGGCCGTCGATCCTCGCGATCTCGCCGACGTCCTCCCGTACGTCGTCCACGTCCATGCGAAGTTCTGGGAGATGACCGACACGCTCACCGATCCGCACATCCCGTACGCCGAGATCGTCTCCGTGCTCGTCGAGGGCGGGTACACCGGCTCGCTCTCGAGCGAGTACGAAGGGCCCCGCGATCTCTACCGCGCCTCCGACATGCTCCGCCGCCAGCAGGCGATGCTCCGCACGCTCCTCGAGCGAGGACGAGACGATGGTTGACGGGAACGGCTCCGCGCTCGACCGCAGGTTCGACGCGCTCGTCGTCGGCTCGGGAGCGGCCGGAAGCATCGCGGTCAAGGAGCTCACCGAGCGCGGGCTCGACGTGCTCCTGCTCGAGGCAGGTCGCGACCTGACCGAGGCGGACTTCGTCCCTCCCCCGCCGAAGCCCCCGAAGCCGCTCGGGTTGGATCTCAGGCCCCGTCTCCGTGCGGCTCTCCGCGGCCAGCACATCCAGGTGCGGCGGGCGTTCTACAGCGAAGCGACGAACCGCTTCCTCGTGAACGACAGGGAGAACCCCTACACGACTCCCCGCGACGCCCCCTACCTGTGGATCCGAGGACGCATCCTCGGGGGGCGCCTGAACAGCTACGGCCGCGTCCTCCAGCGGATGTCCGACGTCGACTTCAAGGCCGCGAGCGCCGACGGGATCGGTCTCGACTGGCCCTTTGCGTACGCCGACCTCGAGCCGTACTACGACCGCGTGGAGGAGTTCCTCGGCGTGTACGGGAACGCGGACGGTCTCTCCCATCCACCCGATGGCCGCTACGTCGGCCCGGCGAAGCTCACCGCGGTGGAGCAGGAGTTCAAGGAGAAGGTCGAGGCGCGCTGGCCGGAGCGGCGGGTCGTCTCCTGGCGCTACGCGGCGCCGAACCTCGACCGGGTGCCCAAGGGCATCCTCGCCGCTCGCGCGACCGGTCGGTTGACGACGCGAACGGATGCGGTGGTCAAGCAGATCACCGTCGATCCGCGGACGAAGCTCGCAGACGGCGCAGTGTTCGTCGACCGCGTGTCGGGGAAGGAGCACCGCGTATACGCGGACGTCGTCGTCCTCTGCGCGTCCACGATCGAGTCGATCCGGCTCCTCCTCGTCTCGGCCTGCCCCTCCCACCCCGACGGGCTCGCAAACTCCTCCGGGCTCGTCGGACGCTACTTCATGGATCAGACGATCAGCCTCGCGTTCTGCGACGTGCCCCACTGGCCCGGGTACGCCGAGCGGGACGACTCCGCTCCGCACGACCCCTTCTACCACCCCGCAGGCGGGATCCTCATCCCGCGCTACGACAACATCGACGGTCGAGTGAACCCCCGCTTCGCCCGCGGCATCTCCTTCCAGGGCGCGGGGGGGCGCTTCCCCGTGCCGAAGGACTACCCGACCTCCTTCGGGATCGGCGGCGTCGGGGAGATGCTCCCGAGCTACGACAACCGCGTGACGCTCGCCCGGCGGCGGAAGGACAAGTGGGGGATCCCGGCGGCCCACATCCGCTGCACGCTCTCGGAGCACGACCGACGACAGGTGGCCGCGCAAGTGGAGGCGCTCGCGGAGATGACCGAGCTGTGCGGGTACCGCGTGAACTTCATCGCCTCCGTCCTCGGTCTCGCGACGAAGCAGGTGTTCCCGGCGGCCGGCCCGGTGCAGCGGCTCCTCTTCCGGCTCGGAGTGGGCAAGATCATCCGCATGGGCGCAGCGATCCACGAGTGCGGCGGTGTCCGCATGGGGTCAGACCCGCGGACCTCCGTTCTCAACGAGGTCAACCAGGCCTGGGACGTCCCCAACCTCTTCGTCACCGACGGCAGCTCATTCGTCTCGAACAGCACCGTCGGGCCGACCCTGACGATCATGGCGCTCACGGCACGCGCATGCGACTACATCGCACACGCGCACGCGAGCGGTGACCTCGCGCGGCCCACCTCATCCGTCTCCTGGCCTGCCCAGAGAAGGTGATTTAGAATCCGAACCTCGATTCTTCAATAGGAGAACCACCGCCATGACCGAGCGCCTGCTCTCCCAACTCGCCCACGTCGAGATCCTGACCCCGGTGCCGGATGAGTCCCTGCGCTTCTACACCGACGTCCTCGGGCTCGAGGTCTCGAGCCGGAACGGCCAGTCGGTCTTCCTGCGGGGCTGGGGCGAGCGCTTCTACCACTCGCTCCAGCTCACAGAAGGGCCGGCGCCGGGGCTCGGCCACATCGCCTGGCGCGCGCAGGGGCCCGAGCAACTGCGCACCGCCGTGGAGCGGGTCGAGGCCGCCGGGGTCGGCGAGGGCTGGATCGACGCCGATGTCGGCCAAGGCGCGACCTACCGGTACCGCGGGCCAGGCGGGCACCTCCACGAGCTCTTCTGGGAGGTCGAGCGCTACAGCGCGCCATCGGGCATGGAGTCCCCATTCCCGAACCGCCCGCAGCGCTACGTCCCGCGTGGCGTCGCGGCGCGCAACCTCGACCACGTAACGGTCGCCACCGCGAACCCCGGCGCGGATGCTGCCTGGCACCGCGACACCCTCGGACACCGCTTCATGGAGTACACCGTGATCCCCGAGCGCCCGGACTGGATCGTCTTCGCAATGACCACGGTGTGCGAGCGCGCCCACGACTACGGGCTCGTCTGGGACCCCTCGCCCGTGCGCGGACGGATCAACCACGTCGCGTACTGGGTCGACTCCCGCGAGGAGCTCCTGCGCGCCGCGGACATCTTCCTGAACCAGGACATCGCGATCGAGTTCGGCCCCGGCAAGCACGGGATGGGCGAGCAGGACTACCTCTACGTGCGAGAGCCGAGCGGGCTTCGGATCGAGCTCAACACCGGCGGCTACCGGAACTACGAGCCCGACTTCGAGACAGTCCGCTTCGAGCCGCAGCAGGGATCGAACGTCTTCTACAAGAACGCGGCGCTCCCACACTCCATGTTCGAGTCCTTCCCACCCGTCGACCTCGCACCCGAGACGGTCGAGGAGACGAAGGCGGCGACCGGTCTCTTCGCCTGATGCGCGTCCTCGTCGTCGGTGGCGGAATCGGTGGTCTCTCGACCGCGATCGGACTGCGCCAGCGCGGAGTCGAGGTCGACGTCGTCGAGATCAACCCGCGCTGGGACGTGTACGGAGTGGGGATCATCCAGCCCGGAAACGCGATCCGAGCGCTCGATGCGCTCGGGCTTGCCGAGAGGGCGGTCGCGCAGGGGTTCGCGATGAAGGGCTCCCGGTTCCACGACAGCCAGGGAAACCTTCTCGGCGAGGTGCCCGCCCTCGACCTCCTGGGCCCGAAGTACCCGCCCATGAACGGGATCACCCGCCCTCGGCTGCACGCCATCTTCCAGGAAGCCGTGAGGGAGCAGGGAGCGAACGTCCGGGTGGGGCTGACCGTGAGCGAGGTCGGCGAGGACGGGCGCGTGCGGCTGTCGACCGGCGAAGAGGCGGAGTACGACCTCGTCGTGGGCGCGGACGGGATCCACTCGACGGTGCGGAAGCTCGTCTTCCCCGACGCTCCGGAGCCCGAGTACACCGGCCAGATCGTGTGGCGCTACAACGTCCCGCGCCCGGAGGGTCTCGACATGCTCCACATGTTCGTCGGCTCGAACGGCAAGGCCGGCTTCGTCCCGCTCGCGCCCGACCTCATGTACATCCTCTACATCGAGGCGGTTCCGGCAGACCAGGTGAAGATGCCGGACGAGGAGCTCGCGAACATCATGCGCGAGCGGCTCGCCGAGTTCGGAGGGCCGGTGGCCGAGGTGCGCGACCGGTACCTCATCGATCCGACGAAGGTCGTCGTCCGCCCGGTGGAGTCGCTCCTCGTCCCGAAGCCGTGGCACCGGGGCCGCGTCGTCCTCGTCGGAGACTCGGCGCATGCGACCTCCCCGCACGTCGGCCAAGGCGGCGCGATGGCGATCGAGGACGCGGTCGTGCTCTCGGAGGAGGTCACGAGCGGGAGCGACCTCGAGAGCGCGCTCCAACGCTACGTCGAACGCCGCTTCCCCCGCTGCGAGGAGATCTGGCGCATCTCCCGTCAGATCGGGATCTGGGAGATCGAGCACACGCCTCCCTCGGAGGCGGACTTCGTCGGGCTCACGATGCGCTCGGTCGAGCTCACCGCGGCTCCCCTATGAGGATCGCGCGCGTCGAGGTCGATGGCAGCGTACGCGTCGCCGTCGTCGAGAACGACCTCGTCCGACTCCTCGACCCGGCCCTCGAGGTGCGCGACGTCCTGCGCGACCCCGGAGTCGCGGTCGAGACCGGGCAGACGCTGCCCCTCGACTCCGCGCGCCTGCTCGCGCCGATCGAGCCGCCGTCGATCCGGGACTTCCTCACCTTCGAGCGCCACGTCGAGGGCATGGTCCGCCTCCACGATCCCCCCCGCGAGATCCACCCGCGCTGGTACGAGGCACCGACCTTCTACTTCTCGAACCCCCACTCCGTACTGGGCCCGAACGACGAGGTCCCCGTGCCCCCTGGTTGCCGTCTCTTCGACTACGAGCTCGAGGTGGCGGCGGTGATCGGCCGCGACGGCCGCGACGTCGCTCCGGAGAGGGCGCATGAGCACATCGCCGCCTACACGATCATGAACGACTGGTCGGCACGCGACCTCCAGTTCGAGGAGATGGCCGTCGGCCTCGGTCCGGCCAAGGGCAAGGACTCGGCGATCACCCTCGGGCCCTGGCTCGTGACCGCGGACGAGCTCGAGCGCTACCGACGCGACGACCGGCTCGACCTCGCCCTGGAGGTCGCCGTGAACGGCACGGTTCTCGGGAAGGACACGCTCGCGAGCATGGCGTGGTCGTTCGCGAGCCTCGTCGCCTACGCCTCCCGCGGGGCCTGGATCCGCGTCGGCGACGTGCTCGGCTCCGGAACGTGCGGTGGGGGGTGCCTGGCCGAGCTGTGGGGCCGCGCCGGTCGTCGCGAGCCGCCACCGCTCGCGGTGGGCGACGTCGTGACGATGACCGTGGAGGGAATCGGGTCGATCTCGAACTGCGTCGTGGCCGGCGCCGATCCGATCCCGATCCCCCGCGCCGCGACGGCCGCACGGGAGGCGGGGTGATGGCACGGCGCATCTACGACCTCTCCGACACCCTCTCGAACACGACCTCGGACTTCGAGTTCAACCGTCACGAGATCACGTACCTCGACCCCGAGACGACCGCGGCGCAGTCCGCCGAGTGGGGCCTCGGCCCCGAGTTCTGGCCCGGAGGGGTGGCGCTCGCAGCGGAGGTGGTGACGCTCTCGACACACTCCGGAACGCATCTGGACGCGCCCGCCCACTACGGGCCCGCTGAGCGGGGTCGTGCTCGCACGATCGACGAGGTGCCGCTCGAGTGGTGCTTCGGGCGGGGCGTCCTCCTCGACTTCCGCGGTCACGACCGCGTGCGCGGCATCACGCGGGACGACGTCGAGCGCGAGCTCGCGCGCATCAACCATGTCCTCGAGCCGCTCGACATCGTGCTCGTGATGACGGGGACGGATCTCCGCTCCCCGGGCTACGAGCAGCGCCACCCCGGCTTGCGCGTGGACGCGACCGAGTTCCTCGTCGACAGTGGTGTCCGGCTGATCGGCATCGACGCCTGGGGCCTCGACCGCCCATTCCAGATCATGCTCGAGGACGCGAAGGCCGGGCGGGCGCAGTTCTGGGAGTCGCACCTCCTCGGCCGGCGGAAGGAGTACTGCCAGATCGAGCGCCTCGCGAACCTCGACCAACTCCCCCGCCCCACCGACTTCCTCGTCGCCGCCTTCCCGGTCAAGATCGAGCGCGCGAGCGCGGGGTGGGCGCGCGTGGTCGCGATCGTCGAGGAGTGAGCGCAGTGTCCAAGAGCGGTCTCGACGCAGCGCGCAGCTGGCTCCTCGAGCGCCTCGAGCGCCGCGTCCATCCGCTCGATCACGTCGATCCGAGCGCGGCACGCGCGACGATCGAGTCACTCAGCGGGATCGATCCCGAGTCGTGGGCAGCAGCCTGGGGAGCGACCGCGGAGCGTTTCGCCGCGGCCGCCGAGCAGGCGAGCTCCGCCGAGGAGCGGAGGGCCACCTACGAGCAGGCCTACGCCTTCTCCTTCCTCGGCCGCTACCCGGTGCCGAACCACCCGGCCAAGGAGCGCCAGTACGAGCGGGCGCGCGCGTTCTTCGGTGAGGCGACGCAGCTCGAGACGCCGCCCGTCGAGCGCGTCGTCGTCTCCCTCGAGGGACGAGACCTCCCCTTCTACCTCGCGCGCCCACACGGCGTCGAACGACCCCCCGTCGTCATGGTCTGGGGCGGGATCGACACCTGGAAGGAGGAGATGCACTTCCGCCTCGGCGCTGCGTTCCGGGCTGCCGGCTGCGCGGTGCTCCTCGTCGACATGCCCGGCGTCGGGGAGTCGCCGATCCTTGCGAGCCGCGACGCCGAGCGGCAGTGGACGCCCATCTTCGACTGGCTCGACACGAGAGAGGATCTCGACCGCGACCGCCGCGCAGCGGTCGGCGCCTCGTTCGGCGGGTACTGGGCGCAGAAGCTCGCCTACACCCATCGGGAGCGGCTGCGCTGCTGCGTGAACTGGGGTGGCGGCGTGCACATCACCTTCACGCGGGAGTGGCAGGAGCGCTCGCGCGAGGCGCCCTCGTACCTCATGGACCTCATGGCCGCCCGGGCACGGATCTTCGGCGGGCACACGTTCGAGGAGTACGTGGAGCGCTGCTCCGAGCTCTCCCTCCTCGAGCAGGGCCTCCTCGAGCGCCCCTCGGCTGAGCTCCTCCTCGTGAACGGCCGGGACGACCGCCAGAACTCGATCGACGATCTGTACCTCAGCCTCGACTACGGAGACCCGAAGGCAGCGCGCGTCTTCGACGGAGGACATATGGGCGAAGGGCCCGTAGGCCCGACGATCGTCAACTGGGTGCGCGCCCGTCTGGAGCGATGAGACCGCGGCGGATCGTCACCGGGCACGACGAGAACGGGCGCTCGATCGTGCTCGAGGACGGCGCTCCCCCGATCTCGCGCTCGGTTCCGGGCGCGACCTTCTACGAGCTCTGGCGAACGAGCGACGCGCCGGCGCCGCTCGCCCCGCGGGAGCGCCAGGAGCCGACCGACCGCCGACCCCTCGCCGTCCCACCGGAGGGCGCGGGCACCGTCTTTCGCATCGTCGAGCTCGCGCCGCGCTCGCGCTCGCCAATGCATCGCACGCAGACCCTCGACTACGGCATCGTCCTCGACGGCGAGATCGTCTTGGCGCTCGACGACGGAAGCGAGACTCGCCTGAGCCCGGGCGACGTCGTCATCCAGCGGGGAACCGATCACGCCTGGATCAACCCCACCGACCGGACGGCCCGGATGGCGTTCGTGCTCGTCGGCGGGACGTTCACCGACGAGCTTCGGGCGCGTCTCCCCGAGAACCTCGAGCTCTTCGAGAGCGCAGCCCGAGCGTGAGCGAGAGGTTCTGCGTCACCGGCTCCCATGGTTGCCTCGGCGCGTGGACCGTCGCCGAGCTCGTCCGCGAAGGAGCCGACGTCGTCGCGCTCGACATCGGTCCGGGGCCCGGGCGCGCCGCGCTCCTCCTCCAGCGAGACGAGCTGGCCGACATCCGCTTCGAACAGGGGGATGTCACTGATCTCGACACTTTGCGCAGGGTGTTCTCCGGGGTGACGCACGTCATCCACCTCGCCGCGCTCCAGTACCCCGACTGCCGCGCCGACCACCTCCGCGGAGCGCACGTCAACGTCCTCGGCACCGTTGCGGTCTTCGACGCGGCGCTCGCAGCCGGAGCGAAGCTCGTGTACACGAGCTCGCTTGCCGCGCTCCTCGATGGACAGCTCTACGGCGCCTGGAAGCTCGCGAACGAGAAGACGGCGAGCGCGTTCTGGGCCGAGGATGGGTTTCCGAGCATCGGCCTCCGACCGGCGCTCGTGTACGGCCTCGGGCGCGATCGAGGCGTGACGGCCGCCGTCACGCTCGCCATGCGGGCGGCCGCCCACGGGCTTCCGTTCCACATTCCCTTCGGAGGGAGCACACCGCTCAATCACGCGGGAGACGTCGCGAAGCTGCTCGTGCGCTGCGCCCGGGCGGTCTCGCGGGGGGCCCTTGTGTACGACGCAGGCGGCCCCGTGCATACGATCGCCGAGATCGTGGACGAGATCGAGCAGGCGGCACCCGGAGCGGCGATCACGTTCGGCGACGAGCCGTTCGCGCCGACGCCGCCGAGCTACGACGGCTCAGCGCTCGAGGAGGACTTCGGGCCGGTCGAGTGGCGCCCGCTCGAGACCGGCGTTCGGGAGACGGTCGAGGCGTTCCGCGTCCTCGAGTCGAGCGCGCGAACGGGGTCGTCCGCTCACGGGGGAAAGGGCGGATGCTAGGCGTGCGCGCGCCGATCGCGCCCGAGGAGGCCGTCGCGGTGATCCGCTCCGGTGACACGGTCATGGTTGGCGGCTTCGGTCTCGTCGGCGCCCCGCTCACGCTCATCGACGCCCTCGTCGAGAGCTCTCGCGCGACCGACCTCACCATCGTCTCGAACAACATCGGCGAGCCCGGTCGCGGCCTCGGGAAGCTCCTGCGCCAGGGACGAATCGCGCGCGGCATCTCCTCGTACTTCACCTCGAATCCGGAGGCCGTGGCGGCAGTCAACGCCGGCGAGCTCGAGGCGACGCTCCTCCCCCAGGGGACGTTCGCCGAGGCGATACGCGCCGCCGGCGCCGGGATCGCAGGCTTCTACACCCCGGTGGGAGCGGGGACGCTCCTCGCCGAGGGAAAGGAGGAGCGCGTCTTCGACGGTGTCCCGCACGTGCTCGAGCGGCCACTCCATGCCGACGTCGCCCTCGTCTACGCCGCCCGCGCCGACGAGCTCGGCAACCTCTGGTACCGAGGGACGGCCCGCAACTTCAACCCGCTCATGGCGACGGCAGCGCGGATCACGATCGCCGAGGTGGGCGAGATCGTCCCACTCGGCGCGCTCGAGCCGGAGGCGATCCACACGCCTCACCTGTACGTCGACGAGCTCGTGCTCTCGCGATGACGGACGAGGTCAAGATCCGCATCGCCGCCCGAGCAGCGAAGGAGCTCCGCCCCGGAGAGGTCGTCAACCTCGGAATCGGCATCCCCAACCTCATCCCCTCCCTGCTCGGAGAGGAGACGACGATCTTCCTCCACACCGAGAACGGCCTGCTCGGCGTCGGCCCCCGCCCGTCCGAGGACGCGCTCGACCCCGACCTCGTCGACGCGGCGAAGCAGCCCGTGACTGCGCTCCCCGGAGCCGCCGCCTTCGACAGCGCCCAGAGCTTCGCGATGATCCGGGGCGGCCACGTCGATGTCGCGGTGCTCGGCGCGCTCCAGGTCTCGATCGCCGGCGACATCGCCAACTGGGCCATCCCCGGGAGGGACGTCCTCGGCGTGGGCGGCGCCATGGACCTCGTCGTCGGCGCGCGGCGGGTCATCGTGACCATGACCGCGACCACCCCGAGCGGCGACCCGAAGGTCGTCACCGAGTGCACGTACCCTCTGACCGCCCGCGGGACAGCGGATGTCGTCGTCACCGAGCTCGCCGTCTTCCGTCGGCGCGAGGGCACGCTGGTCCTCACCGAGCTCTTGGGCGGAGCGACCGTGGACGACGTCCTGCGGGTGACGGAAGCGAACGTCGCAGTCGACCTCGAGGAGACCCAGTGAGCCCCGACGCAGGCCTCACCCGCATCGCCGACGCTTCGCTCTCGAAGGTCGACCCGCCCCTCGACTGGCCGGACTACGTGGCCACCCGCCTGCGCGCTCCGAAGGAGCCGCTCGTCCTCCTGCCCTCCTCGCTCTCCGAGCGAACGGGGCCCGTGTACGGCGAGCGAGCGCTCGCGGAGACGGACGCCGACCTCACGCGCCAGCACCCCGGCAAGCCGATCGGTCAGCGAATCGTCGTCGCCGGACGAGTACTCGGCTCCGACGGGAAGCCGCTCCGTGGTCAGCTCGTCGAGATCTGGCAGGCGAACGCGGCCGGACGCTACCGCCACGACGTCGACACCTGGGACGCTCCGCTCGACCCTGCCTTCTCGGGCGCCGGCCGCTGCCTCACCGACGACGAGGGTCGCTACCGCTTCGTCACCATCCTCCCCGGCGCCTACCCCTGGCGCAACCATCCGAACGCCTGGCGCCCCAGACACATCCACTTCTCGCTCTTCGGCCGCGCCTTCACCGAGCGCCTCGTGACCCAGATGTACTTCCCGGGCGATCCGCTCCTCCCCCACGATCCGATCTTCAACGCGGTGCGCGATCCCCGCGCGCGGGAGCGGCTCGTGTCGACCTTCGAGCTCGACCTGACCGAAGACCACTGGGCGCTCGGCTTTCGCTTCGACATCGTCCTCGGCGGCCGGGAGGCGACGCCCCTGGAGGACGCCCACGATGAGTGAGCTCCCGCTCACGCCCTCGCAGACGGTCGGGCCGTACCTGCGCATCGGCCTCGTCGGCGGGCCGATCGGCGCAAAACTCGTGCGCGCAGACGACCCGCGAGCGATCCGCATCCACGGCTTCCTCCTCGATGGAGCAGGTGATCCCGTCCCCGATGGCCTCGTGGAGATCTGGCAGGCGAACGCCTCCGGACGCTACGCCCACCCCGCCGACGAGCGAACGGAGCTTCCCCTCGAGGAGGGCTTCTCGGGTTTCGGTCGCTCGGAGACGGCCGAGGGTGGACGCTTCAGCTTCCTCACCATCAAGCCGGGCCGTGTCCCGTGGGTCGACGGGCGCCTGCAGGCGCCACACCTGCTCGTCTCGGTGTTCGCCCGCGGGCTGCTCAAGCGCTTGGCAACGCGGATCTACTTCCCGGACGAGGAGGCGACGAACGCCGAGGATCCCGTGCTCTCGGCTCTCACGGAGACGGAGCGCGCGACGCTCGTCGCTCGCCCGGAAGGCCGCGACCTTCGCTTCGACATCGTCCTCCAGGGTCCCCGACAGACGGTCTTCTTCGCGCTGTGACCCCCTTCGCCGCCCTGTTCGTGCCCGAGGAGCTGCGCGAGGCCGTCTCCGAGCGGGCATGGGTGCAAAGGATGCTGGACGCGGAGGCCGCGCTCGCGAAGGCTGCGGCAGCCGTTGGCCTCGTGCCCGAGGACGAGGCGGAGCGGATCGCAGCCGCCTGTCGCGTCGAGCGCTTCGACCTCGAGCGGATCGTCGAGGAGGGCCGCGCCGTCGGGAACCCGGCGGAGCCGCTCGTCCGCGCGCTCCGCGAGGCCGTGGGCGGCGAGGCAGCCGACTCCGTCCACCTCGGAGCGACGAGCCAGGACGTCGTCGACACCGCTGCCGTGCTCGTCGCCCGCACCGCGCTAGCGCTCGTCATCGGCGAGCTCGATCGTCTCGCCGCCGGTTGCGCGGCGCTCGCGCGGTCCCACCGCTCGACCCCGATGGTCGGACGCACGCTCCTACAGCCGGCGGTGCCCACGACCTTCGGGCTGAAAGCCGCGGGTTGGCTCGTCGCTACGCTCGAGGCCCGCGAGGAGCTCGAGCGCGTTCGAACCGAGCGACTCGCGGCGCAACTCGGAGGCGCCGCCGGCACCCTCGCAGCCCTCGGCGAGCACGCGCTCGAGGTCGCGCGCCGGTACGCCCTCGAGCTCGGCTTGCGCGAGCCCGTCCTCCCCTGGCACACGAACCGCCAGCTCCTCGTCCAGCTCTCCGCTGGCCTCGTCGGAGCCGCAGCCGCCGCGGCCAAGGTGGCCCGCGACGTCGTCCTCCTCGCCCAACGCGAGGTCGGCGAGGTGAGCGAGGGAGCGCCCGGAGGCTCCTCGACGATGCCCCACAAGCGCAACCCGGTTCGCTCGACGCTCGCCCTCGCCTGCGCTCGCCTCGCGCAGGCGCACGCAGCAGCGTTCGCTGGCGCCGAGCCGCACGAACACGAGCGCTCCCCCGGCGCCTGGCAGGCGGAGTGGGAGGCGCTCTCGGGCGCCCTCGCCTTCACCGGCGGCGCAGTCGCCTCGGCAGCGGAGGCGGTGCACGGACTCAGCGTCGACCCAGAGCGGATGCGCGCGAACCTCGACGCGAGCGAAGGCCTCCTCCTCGCCGAGCGGGTGGTGCTCGCGCTCGCGCCGCGACTCGGTCGCGCACGGGCGCACGCGGCGGTGGCCGAGGCCGCACGAGCTCCCTCGTTCCGCTCTGCGCTCCTCGCCGACCCGGAGCTCGCCCTCTCCGAGAGCGACCTCGACGAGCTCCTCGATGCGGGGAGCTACCTGCAGGCCGCCGAAGCTCTCGTGGACCGTGCCCTCTCGGCGTACGAGCGGCGGAGATGAGGACGCTCGGCTTCGACCTGCGAGGGCCCGGGGACGCCCCGGTGCTCGTGCTCTCGAGCTCGCTCGGCACGACCCGGGAGCTGTGGAGACCGCAGCGTCGCGTGCTCGAGCGGCACGTCCGCGTCCTCGTCTACGACCATCCCGGGCACGGTGACTCGGCTCTCCCCGAGGTGCCGACGACCGTGGAGGCGCTCGCGCGTCCCCTGCGCGCGCTCCTCGACGAGCTCGAGCTCGGGCGCGTGTCGATCTGCGGCCTCTCGCTCGGAGGCATGGTCGCCGTGGCGCTCGCGCTCGACGCGCCCGAGCGGGTCGAGCGCCTCGTCCTCGCCTGCACCTCCGCCCATCTCCCTCCACCGGATGCGTGGCTCGAGCGCGCACGAGTCGTCCGCGCCGCGGGGATGGAGGCAGTTGCCGACGCCGTCCTCGAGCGGTGGTTCACCCCGACGTTCGCGCGCGAGAACCCGCACGAGGTCGCGCGCGCCCGCGCGCTGCTCGTCTCGACGTCGCCCGAGGGGTACGCCCGCGCGTGCGAGGCGATCGCCGCCTGGGACGTGCGTGATCGCCTGCATGAGCTCACACCCCCGACGCTCGTCGTCGCCGGGGCCGACGACCCCGCCACGCCTCCCGCCCACGCCGAGCTCCTCGCCGAGCGCATCCCCGGGGCGCGCCTGCACGTGCTCGAGCGGGCCGCACACCTCGCGAACGTCGAGCGAGCCGACTCGTTCACCCACGCCGTGCTCGAGCACCTCGAGGTGGGGATCCCGACGTGACCGACGACCGGCTACAGGACAAGGGAATGGAGACACGCCGTGAGGTGCTGGGCGACGCGCACGTCGATCGGGCGCTCGCCTCGACGACGGCCTTCACGGCCGACTTCCAGGACCTCATCACCCGCTACGCGTGGGGAGAGATCTGGTCACGCCCCGGCCTCGATCGGCGAACACGGAGCGCGATCACGATCGCCGCGCTCGTCGCGACCGGCCGGGAGCACGAGCTCGAGCTCCACCTCCGCGCCTCGCTCCGCACCGGGCTCAGGCCGGACGAGATCAAGGAGGTGCTTCTCCAATGCGCGGTCTACTGCGGCGTCCCCGCCGCGAACGGCGCCTTCGCGATCGCCGAGCGGGTGCTGCGAGAGGAAGGGGCGCTGTGAGGAGCGAGCGCACGCAGGTCGGGATCGTCGGCGCGGGTCCGGCGGGGCTCCTCCTCGGCCACCTCCTCCAGCGCGAGGGGATCGACACCATGATCCTCGAGCTTCGCAGCCGGGCCTACGTCGAGGCTCGCATTCGCGCTGGAGTGGTCGAGCACGGGGTCGTCGGCCTCCTCGAGGAGGTGGGAGCGGGCGAGCGACTTCGCCGCGAGGGCCTCGTCCATCGGGGGATCGAGCTCCAGTTCGCAGGCGAGCGTCACCGTATCCCCCTGAGCGACCTCACCGGCGGCAAGACGATCGTCATCTACGGCCAGACGGAGATCGTCAAGGACCTCATCCGCCTGCGGCTCGACTCGGGTGCGCCACTTCGCTTCGAAGTGTCGGACGTCTCCCTCCACGGCCTCGACCGAGAGCGCCCCGCCATTCGCTACCGCCACGGAGGAGAGGAGCTCGAGCTCGTCTGTGACGTGGTCGCCGGTTGCGACGGATTCCACGGCATCTCGCGAGCGAGCATTCCCCCAGGCTTCCTGTCCGAGTTTTCGCGCGAGTACCCGTACGGCTGGCTCGGGATCCTCGCCGCCGTCGCCCCCTCGAACGACGAGCTCGTGTACGCCCACCACGAGCGCGGCTTCGCGCTCCTCAGCCTCCGCTCTCCGACCCTGAGCCGCCTCTACCTCCAGTGCCGTCCCGACGAAGACCTCGCGCGCTGGCCCGACGAGCGTATCTGGGAGGAGCTCCAGCTTCGCCTCGCGCTCCCGGGCTGGACGCTACGCGAGGGCCCGATCCTCGAGAAGGGCGTGACCGGGATGCGCAGCTACGTCTGCGAGCCGATGCGCTACGGGATGCTCTTCCTCGCCGGAGACGCCGCACACATCGTCCCGCCAACGGGCGCCAAGGGCTTGAACCTCGCCCTCCACGACGTACGGCTGCTCGCAGAGTCGCTCGTCGACTTCCTGGGCTCCGGCCGAACGAGCGGAATCGACTCCTACTCCGACCGCTGCCTCCGCCGCGTGTGGCGCGCCGAGCACTTCTCCTGGTGGATGACCCAGATGCTCCATCGTCCCGAGAATCAGGAGCCGTTCGACCTCCGGCTCCAGCTCGCGCAACTCCGGTACGTGACGAGCTCCGAGGCCGCAGCGACAGTCGCTCGCGGAGAACTACGTCGGCCTCTAGTCTCCCCCGCGGTCGAGGAAGAGCCGACTACACTGGGCTGCGCGGGGCGTTAGCTCAGCTGGGAGAGCGCCGGCTTTGCAAGCCGGAGGTCACCGGTTCGATCCCGGTACGCTCCATAGCCGATTTGCAGGCACTTCCGTGAGTTCTGAGACTAGCCGCTCTCCTCTATCCCGCCCACATCCCGCACGCGCTTTCGCTCGAGGCTCAGATACCGGCCCAAAGCTGCAGCAGCCTGCTTCGAGCTCCCGGGATAGAGATGTCCGTACCGGCGCCAGACCAACGTCGCGTCGGGCTGCCCGTTGCGATCCGTGTGCCCAAGCGCCTCGGCAATCTGAAGCGGGTTGGCGCCGGCGGCGATCATGAGTGACGCGAAGGTGTGCCGCAGGTCGTGAAAGGTCACGCCCCTGTAACGGCCGTTCTCGCCCCGTCCTCCAAGCCGAGCGCGGATGGCCGCCTTACGGAAGACGCGTGCCATAAAGGCCTCGTTGCGCCACATTCCGCCTTCGGGAGCTGGAAACACAAGCGAGGCGCCGGGTGGACGTGCGAGAAGTTGCTCGCGCAGGACTTGGACGGCCTCCGAACAGAGATAGACGCGGCGTCGCTTTCGGCTCTTCGTCCGCGTCGGCCGACCTTGATACGCGCCGCGTGAGACATCCACGAAACACTCGACGAGATTCACGTCGTGGTCGCGGAGCGCGAAGCACTCGCCCTGACGGAGACCGGAGAGGCCTGCGAAGAGCACAAGCCTCGGCTCCGATGAACAGGACGCCAACGCCTCGAGCTGCTCGAGCGTGAGGTAGACAGGTTCCCGCTCGTCATACGAAGGCGGCACGAGCGCCAGTACGGCGGGGTCAACGCGGTGACCGCGCTGCTGCGCGTCCCGCAGCATCGCCTTCAGCAGAGCAAGCGCAAGTTGGGCCTGACGCGGCGCCCGGCGAGCGACGGCGATGATCGCGTCCTCGGCTTCGGCGCGCGTCACGTCGCGAAGCGGGCGTTCATGAAGCGTGTCGAGCGCCCTCCATACCTCCTGCCTGCGCCTGAGGGTGCCCTCGGACTTCCCGACCGACCATCGGCTCAGGTACCCGTCCCACCACTCCTTGAGCGTCACCGGCGGCGCCTCGAAGAGCGCGCCGAGCTGGGCTCTGCGCTCGACCTCGGTACGGAATCGATCAGCGTCCTTTCTGAATGTGAACGTGCGCGAGCGATGGCGGCCGCTCTCCCTCCAGCAGACGTCGAAGCGCGGACCGGCAGATGTCGAGCGTCTCCGAACGTACGCCATCAGCGCAACGCTGCCGTTCGAGACTGTCGCGTCATGCCGCCCTGTTACCAGTTGCGTGCAAGGACGCCCAAACCTCCACCTCACTCACGCGGAAGCGACGATGGCCACCGAACTTGTACGACGGCATGTGGCCGGACACGGCCTTCTCGTAGACCCAGTCGGTCGAGACGCCAAGAACAAGCGCCACGTCGTCCGCACCAATCCAGGGCTCGATCGGCACCGGCCTCGCTTCGGGCCCTCGTCCATTCGCCCTGATCGGTTCGGGTGAGATCAAGAACTCCTCGCTCACCGTTCCAGCACGTGTGCCTCGATGCGAAGTCGCGGCGGCCGTAGGCTGCTCTCCGGCGGTCGCCAGAAGCGTGCCCGAAACGACCGAGCGACGGCTTCGGCCGAGTATCCGCACTCCTCGGCAATCAGACGAACCGCCTCCTCCTGCTCGAGCGCCAGCCGGGGCGGCAACGTGCCGAGCCACCGGCCTGCTCGTGCGAGTGCGGTCCGGCGCTCCGCCGCCGGAGACTCGGGCGCGACCTCGATGACGAGTTCCTGAGCTCGCCACGCGATTCCGCAATCTCGGCTCGCGATCAGCTCACGCCAGGCCTCCGAGCCTCGCGCGCGGACGAAGTCGTCCGGATCCTTCGAGGGTGAGAGGCGCTTGGGGTCGACGACAAATACCTGAGGACTGCTGTTGGCCCGCGCCGAATGCTCGACGGCTCGCGCGGCGGCCGCGCGGCCGGCGTCGTCGTTGTCGAGGCACAGGGTGACGGTTTCGACGCCCAGGCGATGGAGCCGCTCGAACATCCGCGGTCTGATGGACGTGCCGCCGAGGGCAGCGACGTTCACGACTGCCTGTGCGCGAAGCTGATGCAGGTCCAGGAAGCCCTCCACGAGGATGAGCTCATGCCTCGCGGCGCTCGTCTCGGCGAGCACGTCATGGAGGCCGTAGGGCGGCAGGTTGGTGCGGCTAGCACCGCGGAGGTAGAGGTAACGAGCATTGGGTGCCATGTCGTCGTCCAGCGAACGTGCCCAGAGCGTTCCGATCCGGCCATGCTCGGTCCGCCATGCGCCGCAGAGCCTGCCCGGCCAGCGCGAGTCCGCGAGGACGCTCGCACTTGCGATCTCCTTCGGTCGATAGCCCTTGCTCTCGAGGAGCCGGCTCGTCTCCGCCGAGGGCGGGACGACACCGAGACCGGACGCTGCGATCGCCTCCTCGGGGAAACCGCGCCGCTCGAGGTAGGCGCGGGCGGCGGCGCCGTGCTCGCCCGAGAGCTCGCGGCGGCAGAGCTCGAAGAAGTCATGGAGCAGATCCGAGCGCCGGTCACGTGGTTGCGGACGGTCGAGCGGCGCCGTGTCGACGCCGGCGCGTTCCGCGATCTCCCGGACCACCCGTACGAAACCCACGCCTCGCGGCACGGCGCCGCCGTTCACGTAGGCGGTCCACAGCATCGGCTCGCCGCCGTGCACGAGAAACCCGCGCGGCGCCGGACCGTGCGCAACCACGCGCTCGGCGCGCACGCCGAGGCGTGAGTGGGTGTGCTCTTCGTTCGTCGCCACCCAACCGTGCGCATCCCGACGCCACCCGAACTCCGGAAAGGCGCGGTCGAGGCGGTGCATGAGAGCCGTCCTGCCACTCCGCCTCGAGCACGCCGTCGACGACCTCGCCCGGCGCGGAGGGGAAGCCCGCAGCCGCCTTCGGCCGCTCCGCCAGCCAGGCGGCGCAGAGGTCAGCGAGGAGCGGCTCGCGCTCCGCAATCTGGATCAGCGCGGGCGCGCAGGCCAGCGGCACCCGGCGGGCGGCGAGCAGCGCTTGCGCCTCGTCGGGGAGGCGGAGGAGGGCGAGCCGGTCGGCGATCAGCTTCTCGCTGCGGCCGACGAGCCTGGCCACTCTCGCCGCGTCGCCGTGCTCGGCCAAGAGGCGCTCGTAGGCGCGCGCCTCCTCGACCGGGTTCAGGTCGGCGCGGATCACGTTCTCGGCCACCGCGAGCGCGAGCGCGTCGCCGTCCCCCTCGCGCACCTGAGCGGGGACCTCCTTCAGCTTCGCCTGCTTCGCCGCTCGGTAGCGGCGCTCGCCGGCGACGATCACGAAGCCATCGCCGTCGGGGGCGAGTGTGAGCGGAGTGATGATCCCGTGCTGCTTGACCGACGCGACCAGCTCGGCCATCTGCTCGTCGGTGAACTCCCGGCGCGGGTTGAAGTCCGGGCGTGGCTTGATCTTCGCGAGCGGCACCATGGTCAAGGTCGCGGTCATCGCTCCTCACCTCCTTCCGTGAGGAGCGCGAGCGCTCGATCCTTGAGCGGCTGGGGCTCCGTCTGGCGCTCGAAGCGCGCCTCAGCCGCCGTCCGCCCTGCGCGCTGCCTCGTCGGCTGCACGTGGTCGACGTAGGCGGTGACCGCCTGCAGCGCGCCCCAGCGAGTGCCGCGCACGTGCTCGAGGTCGGGGGCCGCGCGGTAGGCGGTGCGGATCGCCTCTCGCACCCGCTCCACGTTGCGCACGGCCCGTCCGCCCTCGTCGGGAACCGGATCGGGCAGCGGCACCAGCCGCGCGAGGAAGCGCTCGAACTCCCGCCCGTCGATGCGCTCGCGGATCAGCCGCTCGCCGAGCCGCTCCAGCTCGTCGTAGTAGCGCCAAGCGATCCCGAGCGTTCGCCGCGCGTCCGCGAGCTTCGCCTCGACGTTCGCTGTGTGCCGGGCCTTCCAGGTGCGCTGCGCGCCCTCGATCGGAAGCAGCATCCCATTCAGGCAGGCAAGCCGGAAGGGCACCACTGAGACGGTGACCGCGAGGCCGCCGTCGTGCCCGTTGCGGAAGCAGAGCAGCGGGAGCACGTCCTCCCCCTCCTCCCCGCCGATCCGGATCTCGCGGTCGAGTCGCATGAGCGCGTGCACGCGTGCGCCGCCGCGGGTCGATCCTGCTCCGATCCAGTGGGCACGCCCCGAGTCGGTGATTGCGTCGCAGAAGACGAAGGCGGCCGCGTTTTGGAGCGGCTCGTAGCCGTCGCCGACCACGCCGAGCACCGCGCGCGTGTCGCTGCGTACGTTCGCGACGTGCCGCGGCACGGGCACGCGCAGGGACTGATACTCCCGCTCGATGACCGCTTCCACGGGATGCTGCTCGACCTGCCAGTCCAGCCCGGCGGCGGCGACCATCGAAGCCGCGTCCCGCGCCTCTTCCGGCACGATCCGCACGACGTCGCCCCAGGCTTCGGGCGTGCGCCCGAGCCAGAGCCGCTCCGCCTCCTCGACTGCATAGCTGACTACCTCCGTCGTCATCTCCTCTTCCTCCTTCCTAGGCTGCGCAGCGCTCCTGCGCCGCGACGATGAACCGCTCCGGCTCGTCCGCGATCGCGTGCCCGATGAAGGTCGCGATCCCGGCCGCGAGCCACACCGCCTCCCGCTCCGCGTCGTCCAGCCCGTCGCCATAGCCGTCCGCCGCCGCCGTGGCGGCTTCGGCCGGCAGCGACTCGACGAGCCGAACCTGCCGGGCGAGAAACTCCGAAAGCTCCTCGCGATCAACCCGGTACCTCCTCACTGCACCTTCTCCGTTGCTGTTAACCCGAGTTAGTAGACGGCGCACGCGATGCCGCCCCTCGCCCCACCGCAGGTGGCTCTGTGTCTCGGACTACTCGGCCGGATGTAGGCGGCCCGTCTCGCGGGCCCAGCGCTCAACGGTTGACCAGCGCCACACGAGTGAGCGGCCGAGCCTCCCTACCGGTCGCGGGAACCCGGGGCTGCTAGCGAGCACCGAGACGCGGGCGCGGGAGAGGCTGAGCCGCTCGGCGATGTCGGCGGCGACTACGAGCTCGGTGCGCGAGTCGATCCGCACGGCTCGAGGTTAACCCGGATCAACACTCTACGCCGGGCAAAGGGCGGGCGGGACACAGACGGGACCAAGAGTTCGCCGAGCCGGTGGCGCTTTCGTCCACTCAGCCCGTTGACCGTCCGCTTCCGCGTAGAGCCCTCAGGCTGAGCCTCGACCTAATCGCGCTCCGTGCTCGGCGCAGGGAGCAACCTATGCGATCGCGTGGCATGCGTCAAGACCGCAGCTGCCGATGATCGTCACCCGTAGCGTCACGGCGGGCATCGAACCGCCGTTCTCCTCGTCGTCAGCAGTGATCAGGTCCCCGGTTGGAGGATGCCCACGGGGACTCGCTCGGGCCCCTTGCCCCGATAGGTGCCACGGAAGGCGGCGAACGCGTCCTCGTCGAACTGCTCGCACGTCGCGAGTTTCGTCCATGCCGTCAGGGTGATGCGCTTGCCGAGCTCGGGCAGCGGCGCCAACACCATTCCGTTCGGGCTCTCGTCGTAGAACGCCTGCAGCTGCTCGCGCGTCGCCGAAGCAACCCCGTCGCCGTAGTGGATGACGATGCCGCCGTGCTCCAGGTTGTGCGGCGTCTGAAGGGTCACGACAGGCTCCGCGTAGGAACCCCAGATCACCGGCCGCTCGTGATGTGGCCCGCTCGTCGGCGGCATCGAGTCGTAGTTCACCTTCGCGTCGTAGGAGGCCAGATGCCTGGCCGCCTGCTCTGGGTAGCTCCTGAGCGTGCAGCCGGCGGCGGCGAGCGTCTCGGCGACGGCCTCCTCGCCTCCGCCGCGCGCCAAGACGATGGCGCCGGCGGCGGCAGCGAGCACGAGTACAGCGGCCCCGGCGACGACCGCGGGCATGCGCCACCGTGCCGAGACGTGCGTGTCGCGCCGCTTCGGTCCCGCCTGACGGCGAGGACGCGTCGGCACCTGAGGCTTCTTCTCGGCCACAAGTCAGAGCACGCGCCGGGCACCCACCCAGTTCGCGACGTAGTACGAGTCGGAGAGCGGCGAGATCTTCACTACGTCGCCCGTATGCGGAGCATGGATGAAGTTGCCGCCGCCGATGTACATGCCCATGTGCCCGAGCCCGCGGAAGAAGACGAGGTCGCCCGGCTGAAGCTGGTCCTTCGAGACGGGAACGCCCATCTGATACTGCGCAGCCGCGTAGTGCGGGAGCGAGACCCCGACCTGAGCGAAGACGTACATCGTGAGCCCGGAGCAGTCGAAGCCCTGCGAGGGAGACGCACCTCCCCACACGTACGGAATCCCGAGGTACTGCATCGCGATGGCGACTACCTGGGCGCCTTTGGAGGCGTCCGCGGGCGGCGGGACGTAGTCCGGCGTCTCCTGCGCCGGGGTCGACAGGCCGTCGCCGTCGCTTGACGACGTCCGCGCCGCGGCCTGCTCGGCTGCGGCACTTGCTGCTTCTGCAGCACGGCGCTGGCGCTCGAGCTCGAGTTGGGCCTGCCGGCGCAGTTCCGCCTGGCGACGGCGCTCGGCCTCTTGCATCCGCGCGATCTCGTCCTTCACGGACGCGAGCAGGACCTGCCGCTCGGCGAGCTTCCCCTCGATCGCCTGCTTCTCGGCGGCGAGCGCCGCAACGACCTGCGTCTGCCGCTCGCGCGCCTTGGTCAGCTGCTCCTCGCGCTCGGCGACGCGTGTCCGTGCTGCTCTCGCCTCGCGTGTGATCCGCGCGTCCTGGGAGGCGATCCGCTGGGTCGCGTCGAGCCCGGTGATGATCGCGTCGAGGCTTTGGGCTCCGAGGAGGACTTCGAGGGTCGAGTCTGGGCTGCCGTTGATGTAGAGGTCGCGTAGGCGCTGCGCGACCCGCTCCTGCGAGACGCGGTACGTGCGCCGCGCGATCCCGAGGTGTCGGCGCGTCTGAGCGAGCTCGCTTGTCAGGGACTGAAGCTCGAGGTTGGCCCCGTTCCAGCGCTCGGCCGCGGCGCCGACCTCCTCGTCGAGACGCTGGATCTCGGCGATGATCGCCTCGGCCTGTGCACGCTTGTCCTCGACGGACTGAGCGCCCGCGCTCACGGTCGCACCGAGCATGACAGCGAGGCCGACGGCGAGGGCGGCGATGAGCCGGACAGGAACGAAGCTCTTCGATTGTCGGACGTGCTTGGGTCGCAAGGTCAACGCGTTCCCTTTCGATCGATGGCAGGAACTCGTGGAGCGCCCTTCCCGGGGCGCTCGCCTGTCAACGCCGAAGAGGGAGAGTCCGCGCGGGGACGGCTACGACGACCGGCCGCGGGATCGGCACGTCGCTGACCTGTGGCGGGCCGCGGTCACCGCGGACGGCGACCAGAGGCTCGGAGGTGCGCCGGTGGAGTCGCTCGAGCAGCGGGAGTGCGAGAACGGTCGCAAGTGCAAGGCACATCGCACCGACCTCGGTGGCGGCGTTCCCCTCCTGCGCTACGTGCAAGAAGACGATCGCGAGCAGCAGCACGAGCACGATCAAGAGGATCGGGCCGAGAACCGGATGAGCGCGCCCGCGCTCGAGCATGCACCGGAGCCGGATCACAGGCGGAGGATCGTACAGATCGGGGAGGAGAAATGCGAGCAACATCGACAGCTCAATCGCAGAAAGTGGCTGCTCATGGGCTCTTCTGGCCCGCGGTGGACACCGACGAGACGAGTCGTGCGACGTAGCTCGCGCTCCCGCGCGCACCGCTCGCATCCACGATCAGAATCCCTCTGCGGGCGCGAAAGCTGAGCGTTCGCCCTCCGATGGACGCGAGCCTGACCCATCTCGTGGCCCTCAGCACGTGCACGCTCGCCCTCGACGGCTCGAAGGCGAAGTGGACGCGGAGCATCCGGCCCGGTGTCACGTTCACCCGCGGTAAGTCGGGTCGTGATTCGGGCGGCAGCATGTCGACGCACGCCGTCCCCCAGCAGTAGCTGCCGTATGCCAGCCAGCGCGAGCGCGCACCAACCTCGATCCACGCGGGCGGCGGCGCGACGCTGATCGTCCCACCCACCTTCGGCGGACCGCTCGCCGGCGGACCGATGAGGAGACCGAGCGCGACGGCCATCGCGACGCCGGCGCTCACGATCCGGCTGCTTCGGCCACAGCGGTCTGGTCACGTTCGAACCGCCGTCGGAGGCGCGGGATGATCGACCTATGGCTCCATCTCCTCGTCCGGCATCGTCGAGCCGTCCTCCATCGTGTGCGTGCCCTCGGTCGTCATCTGATCGGCCGGCATGATCGACCCATCCGGCATCGTCATCATGGGAGTACCGGAGTCACCCCCGCTCGTGAAGGCCATCGCGCCGATGACGGCGACGACGAAGAGAACGATCGCGCCGACGATCACCGCGAGCGTCTGCTTGCTCATGCTGGACTCCTTTCCCGGTCAGGCAGCGACCTCGACGACCATGAGTAGGCCGCCGGGATCCTCACCGTCGTTCGTCAGGTGGTGGCCGATGTGGCAGTGGAAGATCCACTTGCCCGGGCGCTGAGGCGTGAAGGCGATGTCGTAGCGCTCGCCGGGCGCGACCTGGATCACGTCCGCCTTGAAGGGCGCCGAGAGGGGATGCCCGTCCTTGGCGAGGACGGTGAAGTCGGTCCCGTGTAGGTGCATGGGGTGCGTGAAGGCACCCGCGCCGACGAGGCGGAAGAGCGCCCTCTGGCCGACCTTCATCTTCACGGTCTCCGTCGAGGGGAAGCTCTTCCCGTTCAGGGTGAAGAAGTTCGGGAGCATCCCCGTCATCTCCATCGCGGGCCAGGTTTCGCCGGTCGAGGGGTTGAGCGTCCACTCCTGGATCAGGACGGTCTTCTCGACGTCGTAGCGCTGTGCCTTGTTCGGCTCGATCACGAAGGCGCCGGAGAGACCAAGGCCGAACTGCCGGTCCTCCTCCGGGCCGTGCGTGTGGTAGAGGAACGTGCCACCCGCCGCGTCGCGGCCTGCCGGCACGGCGTCGAACTCGTAGCTGAAGGTCTCCCCCGGCTCGATCGGGTCCTGTGTCACCTCGGGGACACCGTCCATCGCGTTCGGGACGTCGATCCCGTGCCAGTGGACCGTCGTCGCCTCCGGGAGGCTGTTTCGCACCTCGATCCGCACGCGCTGGCCGTAAGGGACGCGGATCTCCGGGCCCGGGACGGTGCCGTTGTACGTCCACGCGGTGACACGCGTATTGGGCAGGATTTCCCAGCGCACGGGCTTCGCCTCGAGCTCGTATACCCAGACGCCGTTCTCGACGGTGTGCGGAAGGATCTGCCCGCCCCGGGTCGCCGTCGCGTCGGGTACCCCTTCCATCGGTGCCGGCGTCATGTGCGCCATCATCGAGCCGCCGCCGCCCATCGCCATGCCCATCTCATCGGTCGCAGCGCCTGTTGGAGAGGTGTCGTCGGCGCGAACGACGGCGACGAGACCGACTCCGAGCGCGAGCATTGCGGCAAGGAGACCCGCGGCGGCGAGCCAAAAGGTCGATCGCTGACTCATTGCGTCTGTGCCCTCCATCGGTTGACCCCGACGCTAGAGACGGCTCGTGAAGGTCCCGTGAAGCCGCGGTCGGTGCGGCTCCCGCGTGGATCGTGAAGCCACGGGCGCACGACGCGCTACCCTCCGACGCGGAACGCGACCCGCATTCCGGCCATGTAGTGGGCGGGGACGTTGCAGATCAGCACGTACCGCCCGGCCTTCAGCGTCAGCGTCAGCTTCCGCGTCTGCTTCGGGCCGAACACGGGCGTCCTTCCCACGCGACCCAGCTCTTTCGCCCTGGCGCCCACTATCGGCAGCTTGCCGGGAGCGAGGTTGGTCCGGAGCACGACGAAGTCGTGCTTCAACTTGCCGCTGTTCGTCACCACGAAGGTGACCTTCCCCGCGGGAACGCGGCTCTTGGATGGCATCACCATCCATTCCATGAGCTCGGTGCGGACCGTCGTGGCGCTTGCACCAACCTGGCCGGCCGACGATGCCGTCGCCGCCGCCGGAACGGCGAGAACAATGAGCATCGCTGCAGCGACGCGTTTCATGGATCCCTCCTGGACTCGAGGCCTACACGACGAGCGGTGAGGCTAGGCCGCCGCTGTGAAGAACCCGTGAATCGCGTACGACAGTCCTGCCCATGCCTCGCACCCGAGACATCGGCCGACATCGCTAGGCGACCCCCGCGCTCTCGCGACGGGCCGCTTGCTTCGCGTGCCGGACGACGTCCTCTGTCGTTTCGGCCCCTCGGGGCAGCTTCGCCCACGTGACGGCGGCCACGGTAGCGAGCACGAGCTGGATCGCCGGCATGAGGCTGTCGAGGTCGACGCCCTCGTCGAAGCCTTCGCCCGGGATCAGCCACGGGTGCGCCGAGCCGTTGGCGAGGTGGAAGTTGACGTTCATGAAGATGCCGCCGAGCGCCGCCAGAGCAGTCGCTGCGACGACGGCCGTGCGACCTCTCGACGCGAGCGCCTCCCAGCGGAACGCCCACAGGGCGGCGGCGACGATGAGCGCGGCGCCGACCGCCAGCTCGCCCAGGATGATCACGACGCCGAACGTCGAGCCGTTCGGGATCACGACCGAGTCGAGGAAGCTCACGTACCACGAGGCCGCCCCTTCGGACTTCTCGGTCAGCTCGTCCGCGAGCCCGGAGGGGAAACCGCCGCGGACGATCTTCGTCAGCCCGGACATGAACCACTCGTAGCCGATGATGACCTGGATCGCGAGAAGGCCGAGGAGTGGGATCCGTGCGTTCATCTTGCGTGCCTCCTTTCTCTTTGGCCATCGTCCCCGGCGCCCGCGAAGAGGCAGCGAAGAAGTTCGGAAGATCTCGTGAAGGGCGACACCTTCACGACCTCTTCGGATCGCGTTCGCTGGTTCTCCACAGGTGGCGGGGAGCTTGCGCTGGAAGGGAGATCGCGTGGACGCACGGACGGTCAGCCAGGCCGCCAGCGAGCTCGCCTCGCTGAGGCGACTGACGCTGCAGCAGGCGTTGGTCGCCCTTGGGGCGGCGCTTGCGGCAGGCCCAGCAGCCCTCCTCGGCACGAGCCTGGCTCTCGCCCTCGGTGCGGGAGCGGCGTTCGAAGCGATCCTCGCGCTCGCGACCTCGGGTCGACGCCGAGCGATCATCGCGTCGCTCGCAGTCTGTCGCGAGGCATATCTCCTGCCCGATGTCCAGCGCCACGGTGCGGCGCTCACGACGATGAAGAGCCGCCGGGCGCTTGCACGTTCGATCGCCGCGATCCTGAGAGGTGCGAGCGGCTCGCGACTCGGCGTCGACCTCGTGGACCGCGTCACCTGGCAGGCGCCGGCGCTCGCAGCGCTGGCTCACGCTCTGGCCGAGCCTGAAAACGTCGTCGAGCCGACCGCGATGGCCGCATGCATGCAGCTCCTGACAGACGGGCGGGCGAGCCCTCTTCTCAACCCTGCGCTGCCACGGACGGAGCTCGAGCGCGTGCTGCGCCGCATTCACGCCGGCATCTCGCCCCGACGGCAGCCTGACGCTCCGGCGCCGGTCTCGGATCGTCCACAGGCAGCTTGAGCTGCGGATGCGGACAGGTGCGGAGCGCGAGCCGACGAGCCCGCGCTCCACCCGCTTGAACCGCGTCTACCCGTCTCCCATGTCCATGCCCCCCATGTCCCCGAGGTCGAGCTCCACCTCCTGCTCCGTCTCGGGCCCGAGCGCCAGTGATGAGAAGCTGATCCCGTTCGGCTTCGACCCGACGGGAATTCGAGCCACGACGCTTCGCTCGAGGAGATCGATCACGACAACGTCGTCGCCGTAGATGTTGGTCACGTAGGCGTGGCGGCTAGACGGGTCGATGACGACCCCGTGCGCTCCCTCCCCCGTCTCGACCGTCTCGACCACCTCGAAGCTCGCCGTGTCGACGATCGAGACCGTCTTGCTCGGGCTCTCCTCGGTGCCCTGGTTCGCGACGAGCAGGTAGCGCCCGTCGGGGCTCACGTAGGTCTGGATCGGCCCAACGCCGACCGCGACCTTGCCGACGAGCTTCCGCTTCGCGACTTCGACCTTCGCGACGGCGTTCTCACCGTTCAGGGAGGCATAGACGAAGCGGCCGTCGGGGGAGAACGCCACCTGGACGGGCCCCTGCCCGACCTCGACGTCCGCGACCTTCACGTTCGTGCTGGTGTTGATGACGCTGAGCGTCGTCCCCTTGGCGTTCGCGACGTACAGCCACTTCCCGTCCGGGCTCGGGCGCATTCCGTGCGGGTATGACCCGACGGGGATCGTGGCCACCGCCTTAATCGTCGCGACGTCGATCGCCGTCACCGTGTCGTCCCCACCGTTTGTCGTGTAGGCGGTGCGGCCGTCCGGCGTCACGACCACGTGCGCTGGCTCCTCGCCTGTGGGAACGCTCCCGTGCACCTGGAACCCGCGAGCGTCGAGCATGACCGCCATCGCGTCGTGTCCGCTGACGGCCCAGACGTTCTTCCCATCCGGGGACACCTGCAGGTTGTGCGGTCCTTCGATGCCCGTCAGCGTGGCGGCGACGTCGTTCCGGGCGGCGTCGATGGCGGTCAGGCTGGCGCCGTCCTCGTTTGCCACCCAGACGGTGCCCTCGACCACGCCGGAGTGCTCCGCGGCAGCGGACTGCGACCCGTCTCCACCCGTCGCGACGACGACGGCGACGGCGACGGCAGCGGCCACGGCGACGGCACCGGCCAGGAGCAGAAGGGTGCGCCTAGCCATGGTGGTCCCTCATGTGCTGGACCATTGCCCCGAAGGTGGGGAAGGTCATTTCCAAACCGTCGTGCGTGCAGGTGACGCTCGGCGCGCCTTCGCGCTGACCGACGTGCTCCTGGGCGCACGTCGCGGCGTGCTGGCCGAAGTCGGCGGAGGGACTCGGCGCGCCAAGCGCGTTGCCTCCGAGCGCGAGAGCGAGCGCTCCCGCGGCGGTCAGCGATGCAGCTGTCGGGATGAGGCGTGACATGGACTCTCCTTTCGAGTTGGTGGTTACGTGTCCTGAGCGGCATCTGCGAGATCCGCGAGCAGGGTCGCGGGCTCGACGTACATCGTTCGGTAGGGATCGAGCCAGTAGTCGCGCCGCCACACGACCTTGCCGGTCCCGTCGAGGAGGACGAAGGCGTGCCCGGGCGTGTCCGAGTGCATGCCGCGACCGAGCGTGTCGAAGGCCATGGACATGTCCCGGTCCTCGTCCGAGATCATCGGCGTCGAGATCCCGTACTGGCTGACCGCCTCTCGCAAGGCCTCTTCGGAATCGGGCGTGATCGAGACGAGTCCGATCCCCCGCTTCTCGAGCTCGCTGCCCACGCTCTCGATGTCCCGGATCTGCTCGAAGCACGCCTGGCACATGACACCCTCGGAGAAGAAGAGGAGCGTCCTCTTCCCGCGCAGGCTCCGCGACGAGATCTCGCGACCGTCGACGACGTCGCGCTCGGCGAAGGAGATACGGCTGCCGACATCGGGCCCATCGCCGTCTCCGAGCGCCATCTGGTGCCCGCCCGCCGTCTGCGCTGTGGGTTCGCCCTCGAACAGGCCCGGCACGACGAAGCTGGCGCCGACCAGGGCGAGGATGGTGGCGGCGATCGCGGTCGCCTTCCAAGGAAACCGCTTCGGCTCCTTGCGCTGCTTCGGGGCCTTCACCGGGCGCGGGCGCCTCCCCGCGCGGGGGTTCTCATGCTTGCTCACGGGTCTCACGTCCTTTCCGGATGACTGCGAAGGCGAAGGCCGCGAGCACCGCGGCCAGAAGGGGGAAGGCAACGAGGTTCGGCACGTCGTCGACGTAGGCGCCGATCCGGCGTGCCCAGAGGCCGAGCGTCTCCTGGAACGACGGCGCCGTGTCGGAGTTGCCCGTCAGCGCAAGCCCGATGAAGAGGAGACCGAAGCCGGCGAAGAGGGCGCTGCCCGCAAGACGCGAGACTGTCAGGCGCTTCGCGTAGCCCCCGAGATGGAGTGTCAGCCTGGGATCGCGGACGCGCTCGTGGACTCGGCCGGCGAGCAGCGCGAGCGGCACGAGCGGCGCGACGAGGCCGGTGACGTAGGCGGCGCCGAGGAGGAGGCCGCCGGCGATGTCCGCGGTCGTCGCGGACAGCGCGACGGCGCCGGCAAGGACAGGTGCACAGCAGGCGGTCGCCGCCCCCGAGAAGGCGCCGAGAGCAAACACCGAGAGCGCCGAGCCGGTGAGGGCCGGCTTCGGAACCTTCGCCGGGAGCATCGTGCCGCGCCAGAGGGCCACGGCGACTGCGAGCATCATCACCCCGCCGAGGACGAAGAGCTGCGCGTGCCAGTCGCTGACGAACGCCGCAAGCGCGCTCACGCCGAGCGTGATCGGCAGCACGACGGCTGCGACGCCAGCGACGTAGAGCGCCGACAGGCGCGCAACCCGGAAGCGGCTGCCGCCGGAAACGGCGGCGAGATAGGTCGGCAGCATTACGCCCGCGCAGCAGGGGGCGAAGAAGGCGACGAGGCCGGCGGCGAAGGCAGCGGCGAGCGAGCCGGCAAGAAGGGCGTCCATCAGGCGGGGCTCTCCGCCGGCAGGGCACGTCGTAGCTCTTCTTCCGAGATGTCGCCGTAGGCGACGACTCGCTCGCCGTCGACAAGAACGGGGAAGAAGACAACCGGGACTCCGCGGCGCGCGAGGTCGCCCGCCTCGTCGTCGGCGAGGTCAACCTCGCGGAACGAATGTCCGAGACGGGTGAGCAAGGCGCGCGCTCTGTCGCACAGGCGGCAGTCGGCGCTGACGACGAGGACCAGGTCACTCACGGCCGTAAAGTCGCCACGGCGTTTGAAGGAGCCGTGAAACTCGGCGCGCCCGGACCAAAGATCCGTGATTTCTACGGATCGGGGACTGACCCGTTCGATGAGCGGCTCACGCTCCCTCGGTGCGACGTTCGCCGGCCGAGGGAGCGGGAGCTTGCGTTCTGCCGCTCATGCAGCCTCGGCGAGCGACGTCTCTGCCGCGAGCGCGACGTGCACGAGCTCGGCACGGGGCTTGCCCGTGAGCGCCGACCGGATGCGACCGCGGGTGCTCACGTAGAAGATGTCGTCAGCCCCGACAGCCTGCGCCTCTCGGATCAACCCGCTCGGCGCATCCCCCGCGCGAACGACGATCTCGGGGGAGAAGCCGGCCTCGCGGATCACCTCGGCCGCCCTGTCGAGCTCGAACTTGACCTGCTTGTATCGAGCGACCTTGTTCCCGGCGCCCGACCGCGTCGAATCGGACAGCGTGTCCTTGACCAGCCCGACGAGCTCGAGCTCGGCGCCGGTCTCGCGACAGAAGTCGACGGCGGCGGGGACGGCATCGAGTGTGGCCGGCGACTCGCCGATCCCGCAAACGACGCGTGTCATGGTGCGTCTCCTTTCCTCGAAGACGAACCGAGGATCGCTTTCCACCGTGAAGGTCCGGTGAACCAGTTCTGCTGATCTGATGAACCGGCGCCCGGTCGCGAGTCGCTCCAGGAGCGACGTCAGCGCGCCGCCGGCAGCGACAGGACGAAGCGCGCTCCCCGGCCTGGGCCATCGCTCTCGGCTCGAAGGCGTCCGCCGTGGGCCTCGGTGATCGCGCGGGCGATCGTGAGCCCGATCCCGCTGCCGCCGGTTTCTCGGCTGCGCGCCGGATCGGCCCGATAGAAGCGCTCGAACAGTCGCTCGAGGTGCTCGGGGGCGATACCCTCGCCCGTGTCCGAGACCGCAAGCTCGACGTCGCTCCCACGGTGCTCGGCGCGGACGTCGACGCGACCACCGGCGGGCGTGTGTCGCAGCGCGTTCTCGAGCAGATTGGCGAGCACCTCTCCGATGCGGTCGGTGTCGACGGCGACGACTGGGAGGCGCGGCTCGGCCGTCGTCCCGAGCCAGACACCTTTGGCCTCGTAGGCAGGAGCAGCAGCGCGAACGGCGTCCTCGACGAGCGAGGCAGGATCGACCTCGACGGTCCGGAGGTCGAGCTGCCGCTCCTCTGCCAGCGAGACGAGCTGGAGGTCGTCCACCAGACGCCGGAGGCGTCCGGTCTCGGACGCAAGGAGCGCCCACGTCGGCGCCTCGGGTGCGACCACGCCGTCCCGCAGCCCTTCGACGTAGCCCTCGATCGTCGCCAGGGGCGTTCGCAGCTCGTGGGCGACGTCGGAGAGGAGCTCGCGCCGGCGGCGTTCGGCGGTCTCGAGCGAGACCGCCATCTCGTTGAACGACGAGGCGAGGACCGCGAGCTCGTCGGAGCCGCCGGTAGGCACGCGAGAGCCGTACGCTCCGCGTGCAATCCGTTGGGACGCCTCGGCCAAGGCGCGGATGGGGCGCACGATCCTGACGGCGAGGAAGCCGCTAGCGACCGCGGCTGTCACTGCAGCAGCTCCGATCGCGATCGCCAGCGAGACGAGCACCGCGTCCTCGAACGCCTCGTCGAGGTGACGGGAGACGTCCTCGGGAACGATGCCGAGGGCTTCGCGCACGTGCTCGTGAAAGAGGCCCGGGGCGACCGCGAGCGCGACGAGCACCAGCGTCGCGCTGCCGGCGATGATCACGAGGATCTGCGCCGCGAGCAACTTCGCGGTCAGGCTGCGGCGAAGGCGTCTCACTCGCCGAGCCCCATCCGGTAGCCGACGCCGCGGACCGTGCGGATATATCGGCCGACGCGCGCGTCGTCTCCGAGCTTACGGCGCAGGTTGGCGATGTGCACGTCGACCACGTGATCGTCGCCGAACCACGGTCCCCATACGCGCTCGACGAGCTGGTCCCGGCTGAAGGCGACCCGGGGCTCCTCCGAGAGCACGTCCAGGAGCGCGAACTCGAGCCGGGTGAGCTCGACGGGCTCGCCGCCCCTGCGCACCTCACGGGCAAGTGGATCGACCTCGAGGTCGCCGAAACGCTTGACCGTGAGAGACGGCGTCGGGCCTTCGCGGGGTCGTCGCATCAGCGCGCGCACGCGGGCGACGAGCTCGCCGGGCGAGAACGGCTTCGTGACGTAGTCGTCCGCGCCCGTCGCGAGGCCGACGATCTTGTCCACCTCCTCGGCCTTCGCCGTGAGCATGAGGACGTACGCGTCGCTGAACGTGCGGATCTGCCGGCACGCCTCGATCCCGTCGATCCCGGGCAGCATGAGGTCGAGGAGGATGACGTCGGGCCGGCGCTCGCGAGCGAGCCGGACGCCTGTCTCGCCGTCGCCCGCGGTCTCGACCTCGAACCCCTCGCGTTCGAGATAGGAGCGGACGAGAGCCGCGAGCGGAGCCTCGTCGTCGACGACGAGCGCCAACGGACGAGGCCCGCTCACCCGATCAGGCCTCCAGCATCGAGACGAAGCGGCCGTGCCACCAGTGGCTCCAGACCGTCCCGGTCGCCGCGTTTACCGACAGCATTCCGGCAATGCGGCCATTCCGGAGCACGTGCAGCGTGTAGTACCCGGGAAACGCTTCCGGTTCGCCGGCCGTCACGTTGCCGCCCTGACGATCGAGCCAGCGAGTCGCGAGGGCCCGGGCCTTCGCGGCCGAGACGGCGCCGGTCGTGGCGCCGGGCGTCCAAGTCGGGTCGGCGTAGCTGCCGCCCATCATGCCGCCGGAGCCGCCCATCATGCCGCCGCCCATCATCCCGCCGGCGGAACCGTTGCTCATCATGCCGCCCGTGGAACCGCCGCCCATCATGCCGCCGCCCATCATCCCCTCGGAGCCGCGGAGGCGGAAGTCGCTCATCATCCCGTAGCGCGTGTTCCACATCATCGCGGGCCCGTACTCGAGATAGACGTTGCCGGTCTCGGGGTCGACGAGGACCTCGGTCGCCGGCGTTCCATCTCGCTCCTCGAGCTCGGCGTAGTAGTGATTCGTGAACCGCATCACCTCGCCCACCTCGAGGTCGAGGCGGTCGGCGAAGCGCTGCGCCTGCAGCTTCGCGTCGGCGAGGCCAAGCACGCGCTCCCCGCCGTCGGCGGCGTAGCCCATCATCCCCGCCGCGCCGTAGCGCATCATCGTCCAGCCGTTGTCGCCGTCTCGGGTGGCGGCCCAGCCGACGCTGGCAACGAGTGCGGCAAGGGCGCCGACCAGGACGACCAGTGGAAGGGTCTTCGACCTCATCGCGATCACACCCTCTCCGCGCGAGCCGCGGTGAGCTTGGCCCGAAGCTCGTCGTAGGTCGCCGGGTCGATCTCGCCGCGCACGAGGCGCCGGTCGAGGATCTCCTCGGGCCGCTCGGGCAGGTGGTCCTCCTTACTCGACCCACGAACCGGGAAGAGGTTCGCGAGCGCCCAGACGATGCCGACGAGCAGCAGGCCCCAGAAGGCGGCCATCACGAGCCACGAGCCTGCTCCCATGCCTCCGTCCCAATCCATCATCGTGGTCTCCTCTCTCGCTTCTATCGCCTGCCCGACGGTAGAGGCACGCGGTCAAGGATCCACCCACGCCGGCATCAAGATTCCGTCAAGCCGTCTCCGTACTTTCGGCGGATCCCGACGCGGGAGTCCCCGCATTGCTTCCGTCTCCGGCGTCCGCCACACTGGCCGTCATGGACCTCCCGTCCGGGGAGCCCGCCGGCAGGACCGGCACCGCACGGCGAACCTGGGAGTGGATCGACCAGCGCTTCGGGCTCTCCGCGCTTGCCTACCCCGTCCCGCAGCACGCGAACGCGCTCGCCTACACGCTTGGCGGAGTTACCCTCGGCGCGTTCCTCCTGCTCGTGGCGACGGGCATTTACCTCGCACAGCTCTACGACCCGACGCCGACGGCGGCGCACTCGAGCATCGTCGACATCACCGAGTCCTCGTTCGGCTCCCTCGTCCGCAGCCTCCACTTCTGGCTGTCGAGCATCTTCATCGTCACGCTCACGCTTCACCTGCTGCGGACGTTCGCGACCGCCGCGTACAAGGCTCCCCGAGAAGGAATCTGGCTGTCCGGCACCGTCCTCTTCCTGCTCGCGGGTGGCCTCCTCTTCACGGGAACGATCCTCAAGTGGGACCAGGAGGCACAGGAGGCGTTCGGGCACAACGTCGAGATCGCCGACCTGCTCGGGATCTTCGGCTTCTGGTTCTCGCCCGAGTTCACGGACAGCGTCTCGCTCCTCATACGCACCTACGTCGCGCACGTGAGCATCCTCCCCCTGCTCCTCGGCGGCGTCGTCGGCGTCCACCTGCTGCTCGTAAAGCGGCTGAAGATCTCGCCGCTCGCATCGGGCACGCCCGACGAGATCGACCGGCGCGCGCGCGACGAGGTGCAGCTCCCCTTCACCACGCACCTCGCCCGTATCGCGTACTGGACGCTCCTCGTCCTCGGGATCGCGCTCGTGCTGTCGGCGCTGCGGCCGGCCGGCATCGGCCCCGAGGGCGTAGAGGGAATCGAGATCACGAAGCCGCCCTGGTACTTCCTCTGGCTCTATCCGCTCGAGAACTGGTTCGGCCTCGACTCGCTCGTCGTGGCGCCCGCGCTCCTTGTCGCAGGCCTCGTGCTCCTGCCGTTCCTCGACCGCAGCCGGGAGCGCGACCCGCGCCGGCGACGCTCATGGATCGCGCTCGCCGTGCTCGTCGTCCTCGCGTGGGCCGTGCTCACCGTCTACGGCTACGTCACCGTCCCCGTCTCGCACGTCGAGGAGATGGGCTGATGCGTGCGCTGCTCCTTGTCGTCGCCGCGCTCGCGCTCGCATCGCCCGCTCTTGCCGACGAGGGCATGCCCGAAGGCGAGAACCCAGCGCAGACGGCGCAGGCGCTCTCGCTCCAAGCGCTCGCCATCCTCGACTGGGGGCTCTCCCACGAGGAAGCGCTGGAGAAGCTCGACGCGGCGCTCGAAGCCGAGGACAAGGGAGGTGTGGATCTGCGCGCGCTCCGAGCCGCGCACGAGGCGCTCGAGCAAGAGGAGGTCGAGAAGGCCCACGAGCTCCTGCACGGAGTGTTCCCGAGCGGGGTCTCGCACCTCGCCGGCGTCACGTACAGACCTGCCGTCGGAGTCGGTGAGATCGTGGCCCTCATCGTCGGAGCGCTTGTCATCGCGCTCGGCGCGTTCGGTCTCATGCGTCGTCGTCGCGCTGAGCGGGCCCTCGCTTAGTAGGAGCCCGGGAACTTCAACCCCTCAGATAAGGGTCCGCTCCATGAGGCGAGATTCATCGGATCTTCACATGGGCCAGCGATGGTGATGCGCATGGAGCCGAACAAGAAGATCGTCGTCATCGACGACGAGCCCTCGGTACAGGAGGTCGTCCGCGGGTACCTGGAGAAGGACGGCTACCTCGTCTACGTCGCCGGTAGCGGCACCGAGGGGCTCGCGCTCGCCGAGCGCGCGAAGCCCGGCCTGATCGTCCTCGACCTGATGCTTCCCGACGTGAGCGGAGAGGAGATCTGTCGCGAGATCCGGAGCCGCTCCGACGTCCCGATCCTCATGCTGACGGCAAAGGCGAGCGAGGACGAGCGCGTCGGAGGACTGGCGCTCGGCGCCGACGACTACCTGACGAAGCCGTTCAGCCCGCGCGAGCTCGTTGCTCGCGTACGCGCGGTGCTTCGCCGGACGCAGGGCGCAGAGACACCGCTCGTCGAGGTGCTCTCGTTCGACGAGGGGGCGCTCGAGATCGACACCGTGCAGCACGAGGTGCGGCGCGACGGCGAGATCGTCGACGTCACCCCCAACGAGTACCGGTTGCTCGTCACCCTCGCGCGCTTCCCCGGCCGCGTGTACTCCCGATTCGAGCTCATCAACCACGTGCAGGGCTACGACTTCGAGGGCTACGAGCGCACGATCGACGCCCACGTGAAGAACCTGCGCAAGAAGATCGAGCCCGACCCGAAGCACCCCCGCTTCGTGGAGACGGTCTTCGGCGTCGGCTACCGCCTCGCCAAGCGGTGAAGCTCCTCTCGCGCCTCGGCCTGCGGGCCCGGCTCGCGCTCGCGCTCGTCGGAGTCGCCGTGCTCGCGGTCGGCCTCGCGACATACCTCTCGAACCGCGGACTCCATCCACGCATCACCGCCTCCGCGCAGGCGCGGCTCGAGCGCTCCGCCGAGCACTTCGCGGACATCGCCGCGGCCGTGTACCGCGAGGAGGGGGGCTGGACGCCCCAGGCAAGGAGCAGGCTCCGTCACTTCGCTCGCCTCGACCGCGTCCTCTTCCGGCTCGACGGCACGCTTCCCCAGCCGGCGGCCACGGCCCCGGTGCTCGTCGAGGGCGAGCGGGTGGCAGTGATCGCCGTCGCACCGACAGGCGACCTGCTCACCCCCGAGGAAGAGCACCTGCAGTCCTCCGTCAACCGTCTCCATCTCGCCGCCGGCGCGGCGTCGGCCGTAGCGGCGCTCCTGCTCGCCTTCCTGCTGGCGGAGACGCTGTCGAGGCCGCTGCGCCTCATCCGCCAAACGGCGCAACGGATCGAGGAAGGCGACCTGACCGCGCGCGTCTCGCCGAGCGGTGACTCCGAGATGCGTGCGGTGGGACATGCCCTGAACCGCCTCGCGGAGACGCTCGAGCACGAGGAGGAGATCCGCAAGGAGAGTGTCGCCGACCTCGCGCACGAGCTCCGGACACCGGTGTCGGCGCTCCTCTCCCGCATCGAGGCTGCGCAAGACGGAGTGCTCGCGGATCAGTCGGCGAACCTCGAGGCGATGCATGCCGAGACACTCCGCCTTGCCCGTCTGCTGGACGATCTGGCGAGGCTCGCGGAGGCCGAGCGCCCGGGACTGCTGATCGAGAAGCGCGTCCTCGACCTGGCCGACCTCGGACGTCGCGAAGGCGAAGCCTTCGGGCCTCTCTTCGCGACGAAAGGCGTCGACTTCGCCACGGACCTCGAGCCCGTTCCCGTCCGCGGCGACGCAGACCGCCTCGGACAGGTGGTATCCAACCTCCTCTCGAACGCGCTGCGATACACGGGGCGCGGCGGCCGCGTCGACCTCCGAGTCGGGCGCGCGGACGCGTGGGCCGTGCTCGAGGTCGCGGACACGGGAGTGGGCATCGCGCCGGAGGATCTCAAGCACGTGTTCAAGCGCTTCTGGCGGGGCGAGAAGTCGCGCTCGCGCGCGACCGGCGGGGCCGGGATCGGGCTCGCGATCGTGCACGAGCTCGTTCGGGCGCACGACGGGCGCATCGACGTGGAGAGCAAGCCCGGCGCAGGATCGACCTTCCGCGTGTTGCTGCCCGCGCTCGAGACCCCGGGACTTCACGAGAAGGGCAGAGGAGCTTCACCGGATCTTCAGACGCAAGCATGACCCTGAGCTCGTACCGAGCGAAGGAGATCGTGTATGGAACTCGGAACGCTGCTCATCCTGCTTCTCTTGGTGGCCTGCCCGCTGATGATGGTCTTCATGCACCGCGGCGGCCACGGCAACCATCGGTCGCACGGTCCGGATCACGGCCACACGCACGGCGCCGCCGGTGAGACGTCGGGCTCGCTCGACGAGCTACGCCGCTGGCGAACCGAGCTCGACGCGGAGATTGAGAGGCTCGAGCGGGCGGAGACCAAGACCGAGACCGTGACATCAGACGCCGTCGGAGGGAACTGACGGGGGCCATGGTGCTGGCCGAACGTCTCAGGTCGGCGCGGAGCCGACGGGTCGCGACCGCTCGCGTACGCGTGAAGGGCGGCTACCAGCCGTCGGTCGTGCACGGGCGGGTCGGCGAGCCGCTCCGCATCGTCTTCCGGCGGGAGGAGACGGCCTACTGCTCGGAGCACGTCGTCTTCCCCGCCCTCGGCAAGAGCGCGATGCTGCCGCCGTTCGAGGACGTAGCGGTCGAGGTCGTCCCCGAGCGCGCGGGTGAGTACGTGTTCACCTGCCAGATGGGGATGCTGCACGGGCGGCTCGTAGTCGACGGCGACGAGGCTGAGTGCTCGAGCTTGAACGAGCGGGCGCTCGCACGTAAGGGGAGACCGCCTTGGAGGAGACGCATCGCGGGCGAGCACGGAGACACGGTCCTGCTCGCGTTCGTCGCCTGGCTCTGCAGCCTGCCGTTGGTGCTGCTCCTGGCGGTGCCGTTTCTTGGCTGGCAGGTCGGCGGGATCCTCGCGCTTCTCTGGCTCGGTGTCGTGGCCACGGCCTGCTTTGCCGTCTGCGTGCGGCGCGTCGGCCACCACGAGCCTGCAGACGCGATCGACTTGAGCCAAGGCACCCGCCGCCCGCGTTCGGCTCCGCCGGGTACGGTGGCCTGACGCGCTGCCGCTCGCAGCGCGGGAAGCAGGCGGAGGCGCGGAATGCTTCAAAGCGTCGACACCGGCGAGCGGTCGCTTGAGGCTTACCGGGGCGTCGCCCCCGACCCGATTCTCGACCGCCTCCGCGACCTCGCGGACGGGCTGCGCGGCCTACGCGTTCTCCACCTGAACGCCACTCCGTACGGCGGAGGCGTGTCCGAGCTCCTGCGTTCGGCGATCCCGATCCTGAGCGACCTCGGGCTCGTCGCCGAGTGGAAGGTGATCTCCGGCGACGAGAGCTTCTTCTCGGTCACGAAGGCGATCCACAACGGGCTCCAGGGCGCAGAGCGGAGCCTGAGCGAGGCCGAGCGCGCCACGTACGCCGCGACGAGCGAGCGGAACGCGGCGCTGCTCGAGGAGGTGTACGACGTGATCGTCGTGCACGACCCGCAGCCGGCCGCGATCCCCTCGCTGCACGGGAAGGGCGAGAGCCGCTGGATCTGGCGCTGTCACATCGACACCGCGAGCCCGAATCCCGAGGTGTGGGCCTTCCTCCGCTCCTACCTCGAGGGCTACGACGGGGCGATCTTCACGCTGCGCGACTTCCTCCCGCCCGATCTGCCCATCGCGCGGGTCGAGATCGTCCCTCCTGCGATCGATCCCCTCTCCCCGAAGAACATCGACCTCGGCGAGCAAACCGCGCGTCAGGTGCTCGACTGGATCGGGGTCGACCTCGACCGCCCGCTCGTCACCCAGGTTTCGCGCTTCGACCCGTGGAAGGACCCGCTCGGGGTCATCGCCGCTTACCGGCTCGCGCGCGAGGAGGTCACCGGCCTCCAGCTCGCCCTCGCCGGCTCGATGGCGCTCGACGACCCGGAGGGCTGGGACATCTACGGGGAGATCCAGGAGGCGAGCGCGGCGGACCCGCTGATCCACGTCTTCACCAACCTGACCGGGGTGGGGAACGTTGAGGTGAACGCCTTCCAGCGCCTCTCGGAGGTCGTCGTCCAGAAGTCGATCCGCGAGGGGTTCGGGCTCGTCGTCTCGGAGGCGCTCTGGAAGGAAACGCCCGTCGTCGCAGGCCGCGCTGGGGGCATCCCTCTGCAACTCGCGGACGGGGTCGGCGGCGCGCTCGTCGACTCGGTCGAGGAGTGCGCACGGGCGATGGTCGCCCTCCTGCGCGACCCGGGCCGGGCGGCCGAGCTGGGACGGAGCGGCCGCGAGCGCGTGCGGGAGCACTTTCTGCTCCCGCGGCTGCTCCTCGACGAGCTCACCCTTATGAGCGACCTTGTCGCCGGAGTCCCGAGACCTGCGCCGTCAAGCGAGCGCGACCCGGTCTGCGGGATGACCCTGGTCGAGCCGGAAAGCGCTCCCTCGGCCGGATTCCGCGGCCTCGCCTACCGGTTCTGCTCCGATCACTGCCGCGCCCGCTTCGAGCTCGCGCCCGAGCGCTACGTCGGGCGCGGGGGGCCCGCTCCTAGCACGGAGGGCGCGCCGTAGAGCTCCGCCGGGATCCCGTCTCGGGCCGCGTCGCCGTCCTCGCAGCACGGCGCCGGCTCCGACCCGGCGCGGAAGCCGATCTCATCCCTGGTCCCACGCCGGAAGAGGTGCGAGAGTGCCCGTTTTGCGCGGGTCGCGAGGACCGCACGCCGCCGGAGACGCTGAGGCTGGGCGAGGACCCCTGGCAGGTGCGCGTGGTCCCGAACCTCTACCCCGCCTTTGAGCGGCACGAGATCGTGATCCACTGCGCCGAGCACGTGCGCACCTTCGCCGAGCTCTCACTGGCCCAGACGCACCTCGTCGGGGAGGCCTGGCGTCGCCGTGAAGCCGCCGCGCGCGAGGAGGGCTACGGGTACGTACACGCCTTCGTCAACGAGGGGCCGAGCGCCGGCGCGAGCCTCGCACACTCGCACTCGCAGCTCGTCTGGCTGCGAGACGCGCCGCCCGCCGTACGCGCGGAAGCAGACGAGACGTGCCGTCTCTGCGAGCTCGTGAGCACCGAGCGGTCGGAGGCGGCGCGGCTCGTGGCCGAGCGGGATGGCCTCGTCGCCATCTGCCCGGCAGCGGGCCGGGCTCCCTTCGAGGCGCTCGTCACCCCGATTGCGCACCGCGGCGACGCCTTCGGCCCTGCCCTGGGCTCGGCCCTCGACCTGCTCGCCGCGCTCGTTGGGGCGCTCCGCGCGGTCGAGGGGCCGGTGCCGTGGAACGCCTGGCTCCACGCCGGAGCGCACTGGCACCTGGAGCTCGTGCCGCGCCTCTCGACGTTCGCGGGAATCGAGCTGGGTGCCGGTATCTTCGTGCTGACGGTCGCGCCCGAGCACGGTGCCGCCGCCCTACGCAGCGCACTGGAGGCTTCGTGAGCGCGCAGCCGTAGCGGTTCACGAGATCTTCAGATCGATAAGGGACGCTGCCGGTGTGCACTACTGCGCGATACTGCTGCTCGGCATCTTCCTCGTCCTGATCGCCATGCTCGTCGTCCTCGCTTGAACCGGAAATCTGGGCTCGCGACCCTGACGTTCTTGGCGGTGGCCGCGCTGCTCGTGTCTGGATGCGGCGCCACAGACGACGGATCCGCATCGCGTCTGGTCGCGCCCGAGGAGTTCGCCGCGGCCGTCTCCCGGCCGGGCGTCGTGACGATCAACGTCCACGTCCCCGACGAGGGCTCGATCCGGGGGACCGACCTCTGGATCCCGTTCGACGCGGTCCAGGCGCGCCGCGACGAGCTGCCTTCGCCCGCAACGCCGCTGGCCGTCTACTGCCGGAGCGGCCGCATGAGCGCGATCGCCGTCGAAACGCTTGCCAGGCTCGGGTACGAGGATGTCCTCGAGCTTGAGGGAGGCATGGAGGCGTGGGAGCGCGGTGGACGGCGGCTGCTTCCGCCTCGAGACCCGTAGCAGGCCTGCCGGTTCACGAAATCGGCAGACGCGGTTCACCGGATCTTCGAAGTCGTGTGAGAGCCTGGCTTCGAGTAAGGCAACGCAAAGAGAGGAGATGAGAGCCGATGCCGATTCTCGAGAAGGACATCACCATCAAGGCCTCCGTCGGCGCCGTCTTCGGATTCGTCGACGATCCGGTCAACCTGCCCAAGATCTGGCCGAGCCTGTACGAGATCAAGGACGTGGCAAGCCTGCCGAACGGCGGTCACAAGTTCGCTTGGCTCTACAACATGGCCGGGCGCCCGGTCCAGGGCAGGACCGAGACTCTCGAACACGTCGTCAACGAGCGCATCGTCGACAGGACGGTCGGCGACATCGAGAGCACGCTGACCTGGAGGTTCCAGGGCCAGAACGGACAGACGAAGGTGGTCTTCAAGGCCGAGTACGAGACGCCGAAGCCGTTGCCGAAGGAGGAGGTCCCCTTCTTCCTCAAGCGCAACGAGATGGAGGCGAACGTTCTGCTCGAGAGCCTCAAGGCCAGATTCGAGTCCTGAGCCGCAGCACACGCCGCTCGAACGAGGGGCCCCTTCGGAGGCCCCTCGTTCGTTCTTCTGAGCAGGAGCCCTATCTGACGATCTTGACGGGCGTCCCGATAGGGACGTGAGAGCGCAGGAACAGGATGTCGCCGTTGCGCAGGCGCACGCAGCCGCTCGAGACCGCCTGTCCAAGAAGCCACGGCCAGGGCGTCCCATGCACGCCGACGATGCCGCCACCCGGCCAGTCCGAGAGCTTTGAGTAGGCGCTCGTCTCGAACGCGTAGGCGCCGAGGATCGCCCAGTCTGGGTCGATCGTGGGATCGAACTTGTCCGTGACGTAGAAGAGCCCGAGGGGTGTCTCCGCCCCCGGCTTGCCGACGGCGACCTTCCCCGAGCGCACCAGCCTGTCGCCGTTCCAGAACTCGAACCGCCTTGCGCCGCGGTAGATAACGAGGCGCTTGTGCACTGGCTGGAGTTCGACCGAGTCGGCGCGCACCCAGCCGGTGCGTCCGTTCGGACGGCCTGGAACGCTGATCCGGTACCAGGCCGGCTTCCCGGTCTCCCTGTCCTCCCGCTTGGAGAGCGCGAGCACGTACTGCGGCCTGAAGTCCGGCCGGAACTCCTTCATCACCGCGACCTCGCGCGCGTCCATGCTTGGGCGCGCGCGGACGATCACGTGGTGCCGGACAAGGGTTCCCGAGCCGACGACGTCCACCTGCGAGGCGCGCGAGGGATCGGCCCGCTCCGCTCCTGCGCGCGGCGCGAGCGCGAAGGCCACCGCGACCAAGAGCAACGAGGCGGCCGTCGCCGCCAGCCGGCCTTCGATCGGGGTCGCTCTCGCCATACGCGTTCTGACCGTACCCCCCGCCAGGGGAGGGGCAACCCTCGTTCGAGTGAGTCGCCGCGGCTTCATCGAAACGGCAGACCGTCTTCATCGAGCCTTCGAACGGCGGTTGCAGTCTGAGAGCCAGACAAGCGAAGGAGGTGACGAGAATGGACGCTGGGACGCTCGTGTGGATCTTGCTGATCGGCGGTGGAGTGCTCGCGATGTTCTTCATGCACCGCGGCGGCCACGCCCACGGCGGGTTCGGCGGCGGTGGCGGCTGCGGCGGCCACGGTCAGGGCCACGATCACTCCGGTACCGCTGCCGATGAGCCGCGAAACGAGGACGCGAGGCCGCTCGCCAAGTCCGGGTCGCACGACCACGGTGACAAGCCTGTGCCTGCGGGCAGCAAGCACCGCGGCTGCTGATCGACCTCGAGGATTCGACCAGCTGCCGGCGCGTAGCGCCGTCGGGTGACGTTGCACGAACGATTCGACCTCGTCGCGGGCGGAGCCGGGCCGCCCGCCTCGTGGGCCCGCGGCTGGAGGCGGGAGGGCCGCGCTTCTGCGAGCGGCTCGCGCGTGTGTGCGCCGCGCACCGCTACCCGTCCGATCTCTGGGACGTACGCGGCCACCGCCTGCGATGCGCATGCTCGGCGCCCCGCTCGCGCGTGTACTCGCGAGCTTCGTCCGATTCCTACGGCGAGCGGTCGAAGCGGACGGCCGGGGCCTCCCGTTGCGGTGCCCGCTCGACCTCGAAGAACTCGCGCACGGTGAAGCCGAAGGGCCCGGCGAAGACGACGCCCGGGAACGTCTGGATCAAGTTGTTGTAGCCGAGGACGGCATCGTTGTAGACGCCGCGGGAGACCGCGATGCGGTTCTCGGTCTCCCCGAGCTGGCTCTGCAGCTGGCGGAAGTTCTCGTCCGCTTGGAGCTCGGGGTACGCCTCGGCGACCGCGAACAGCCGTCCGAGCGCGGCGCCCAGGATCCCCTCCGCCTGCGCGGCCTTAGCGGGAGAGCTTGTCCGCTGGGCGGCGGCGCGCGCCTCGGTCACCTCGTCGAACACCCCGCGCTCGTGCGCGGCGTAGCCCTGGACGGCCTCGACGAGGTTCGGGATCAGGTCCCGGCGCCGCTTCAGCTGCACCTCGACCTGGGCCCAAGCGTTGTCGCAGCGGTTCCGGTGGCGGACGAGCCGGTTGTAGAGCGCGACCAGCAGGAGGAAGACGACGAGGACGATCGCGAGAAGGACGATCAGCCAGATCATGGCGCGCCCGACTCATCTACGGCCGGCGCCGCCCCCACGGAGGCCAATCTGCCGATCAGTCGCGTCGGAAACCCCTGCGGGCAGGAGGTCTAGTGGCGATGGCCCTCGTGCCCGTGCTCCTCATGCCCGTGGCCCTCGTGCTCGTGGCGCGCGTGCTCGGAGTGGCCTTCGTGGCCTTCACCCTCCTGAGGCTCCTGCTCGGGACGCTCCGCATCACCACCGTGGCCAGCATGTTCCACATCGCGACCCTCCCTGCGGCCGCGACCCAGCAGACGGTCGAGCAGACTCATGACCCGATCCTCCTCGGTCGACGGGTGCCGAGAGCGTAGCCGCGGAGGGCTGAGCGTGCTTCGTCGCCGGACGCGCGCGTGCTCCCCGGCCCGCCGCGCTTCACACGATGAGCAGATGGCCTTCATCCCGCTTTCAAACACCGCGCGCAGGCTCGGCTCAGACGAGAGACCACACCCTGGAGGTCGTCATGCGTCGTCTACCGATCAACATCACCCCGGCCGAGCGGCTCGCCCGCGTCGCGGTCGGTCTCGCCGGTGCGATTGCAGGCGTCTGGCTGCTCACCTCGGCGAACGGGCTGGGCCTCGTGATCCTCGAGGTGCTGCTCGTCCTCGCCGGGCTCGACCTCGTCGTCACCGGCGCGCTCGGCCACTGCCCCCTCTATTGGCGCCTCGGCCACGTGCCGCGCTCGCTGCGGGAGGCACGATGAGCGGACGCACCGAACTCGAGGAGCGCGACGGCCAAGGCGGCCATGGGGGCCACGGCTTCTGGGCGATGGTCGCCTGCTGCGTGCCGATGCTCGTCATCTTCGCGCTGATCGCACTGAAGGTCATCTAGTGAGCGACTCCGCGGGTGGGCGCCGGAGGGGCGCGGAGGCTGGATCGACGCGCAGGTGGCTCGGGCTCGGTGCGCTCGCTCTTGCCTCCTTCCTCCTGACCCTCGACGACACCGCGCTGAGCGTCGCCCTGCCGGCGATCGCGCGCGATCTCGGACTCGGGCTCCCGGCCTCGAGTGGGTCGTCAACGCCTACACGGTCGCGCTTGCGGCCCTGCTCCTCGCCGGCGGCTGGTTCGCGGACGCCCTCGGGAGCAGGCGGGTCTTCCTCGCTGGCCTCGCTGTCTTCACGGCTGCCTCCCTGGCGGCCGGGCTCGCGCCGACCGGCCTTCTCCTGATCGCCGCGCGCGTGCTGCAGGGAGGCGGCGCCGCCCTCATGATGCCGGCGACGCTCGCCATCATCTCGGGCACCTTTGGGGCCCGCCACCGGGGGATGGCGATCGGCGTCTGGGCGGGCGTCTCCGCAGGCGGTCTCGCAATTGGCCCGCTACTGGGAGCCGCTCTCACCGAGTCGCTCGGCTGGCGCTCGATCTTCCTGATCAACGTCCCGCTGGGGGCGCTCGGCTTGGCCTTCGGTCGGGCGATCCTCACAGAGTCGAGACCCGCCGCTCCGAGGGGCCACTTCGATCTTGCCGGAATGGTTGTATCCGGCGCGACGCTCTTCGCGCTCGTCTTCGCGCTCACTGAGGGCATGAGCTACGGCTGGTCCTCGCCGCTCGTCCTCGGGTCCTTTGCCTTGGCGGGGGTGGGTCTGGTCGTGTTCATCACGCTCGAGCGGCGACGGGAAGAGCCGCTGCTCGAGCTCTCGCTCTTCCGTTCGCGCAATCTCAGCGGCGCGAACGCGGTCAGCCTGCTCTCGACCGCGGCCATGTGCAGCATCTTCTTCTTCATCTCCCTCTATCTGCAGATCGTCCGCGGGTACACGGCGATCGAGGCCGGGGCCGCGTTCCTGCCCATGACCCTCCTGATCTGCCTCGTCGCTCCCGCTTCGGGTCGGCTCTCGGACCGGATCGGAAGACGGCTGCCGGCGGCGCTCGGGATGGTGATTCTCGCCGGCGGCCTCTTGCTGCTCTCGAGGCTCGGAGCCACGAGCGGCCTCGGAATTCTGCTGCCTGCGCTGATTCTGGCCGGCCTCGGCATCGGCCTGACCACGGCGCCGGTCACGACCGCGGCGCTCGACTTCGCCCCCGCGGACGAGGCCGGCATGCGGGCGGGGATCCTGAACACGTCGCGCATGATCGGGCTCGCCATCGGTATCGCGCTCATGGGGGCTATTGTCACCGCGCGCTGGCCGGGTGGGCTTGCCGGGGCCGCTACCGACCCACGTGCCTTCGTCGACGGACTGTCGGTCGCGTTCGTAGTGAACGCTGTGATCGCGCTCCTGGCGGCAGCCCTCGCAGCCACTACGATCACAGGCGGCCGCCTGGCACACGTCCGCTCGGCCGGGCGTTACTGGCGGCGCGGCGGAGACGATCCCCAGCCCCTCGCCGAGGCAACTACGCCGGCTTCATAGGATCGGCAGACGCTCTTCATAGCTCCTGCAGATCGCGGCCCGACACTGGCCGTAAGAACCAAGGAGATGGCGATGTTCCTCCAATCGATCCGACGGGGCTTCGTGCCGCAGGCGTCTACCCCGGAGCCGCGGGAAGTCCGCATCCGGGTTCGCGCCGGCTACGAGCCCGGGACCGTCGTTTCCCGTGCCGGCCAGCCGCTCCGCCTGATCTTCCGCCGTGAGGACCAGCTTGTCTGCACGGAGGAGGTGGTGTTCCCGTTCTTCGGCAGGAGCGCGACGCTGCCGGCCGGCGAGGACGTGCCCATCGACCTCCTGCCGACCGAGCCGGGTGTCTACGCGTTCACCTGCGGCTGGGGGATGCTCAGCGGCCTGCTCGTGGTGACCGGGGAGGACGGGCGACGCTTCAGATGAGCACCGCAAGCGAAAGCGTGGTATGGGCAGGCGCAGTCGAGAAGCCCGATCCGGCGACCGCCGAGCTCGGGGACTCGCAGCGTGAGTACCGCGCCCTGATGCGCAAGTGGTGGTTCGCCGCTGCCGTCGGGGCGCCGACGATGATCTTGAGCTACCCGTGGATCCTCCCCGTGCTCGGGGACTGGCTGCCCCGCGGCAGCGACCGCCTGCGCGCCGTCTGGGTCGCCATGGGCGTGGCCGCGCTCGCGGTGCTCGCCTACTCCGGATCGCAGTTCTTCAGCGGCGCGTGGCGGGCGCTCCGCCACCGACAGGCGAACATGCACACGCTCATCGCGATGGGCACCGGCATTGCCTGGCTCTACTCGACGATCGCGCTCGCCGATCCCGGCCTCTTCCCGGACGAGACGTTCACCGAGGTGTACTACGACGTGACCGTCGTCGTGACCGCCCTCGTCGTCCTCGGGCTCGCGCTGGAGGTGAAGGCGCGCGGCCGGTCCTCGGAGGCGATCCGGAAGCTGATCGGGCTGCAGGCGAAGACAGCGCGGGTCGTGCGCGAGGGGCGCGAGCTCGACGTTCCGGTCGAGGAGGTCGTCGCCGGCGACCTCGTCCTCGTCCGGCCGGGCGACAAGATCCCGGTCGACGGCGAGGTCCTGGAAGGCACCTCGGCGGTAGACGAGTCGATGATCACGGGCGAGTCGATCCCGGTCGCGAAGGCGCCGGGCGACGCGGTGATCGGGGCGACCTTGAACACGACCGGGGCGTTTCGCTTCCGCGCGACCAGGGTTGGCTCGGAAACCGCGCTCGCGCAGATCGTCCGCCTCGTCCAGGACGCACAGGCCTCGAAGGTCCCGATCCAGCGGATCGTGGACGTCGTCTCCGGCTACTTCACCCCGGCCGTGATGATCATGGCGATCGGCGGCTTCGTCCTCTGGTACGACCTCGGACCAGCGCCCGCGGTGGCGTACGCGGTGATCGTGGCAGTGACGACGCTGATCATCGCCTGCCCGTGCGCGCTCGGCATGGCGACGCCGATGTCGCTCACGACCGGCGTCGGCAAGGGCGCCGAGAACGGAATCCTCATCCGCTCCGGCGACGCTCTCCAGAGCGCCTCCCGGCTGGACGCGGTGATCCTCGACAAGACCGGCACGATCACGTGGGGCAAGCCAGTCTTGACGGACATCGTCGCCACGGGGGCTCCCGAAAGCGAGCTCCTCCGCATGGCGGCGGCCGTCGAGAAGGCGTCCGAGCACCCGCTCGCAGCCGCGATCGTCGCCGTAGCGGAGGAGCGCGACCTCCGCCTCCCGCCGGTGGACTCGTTCGAGGCGCTCCCCGGTCACGGCGTCATGGCGGCAGTCGAGGGGCGTACGGTCGTCCTCGGCAATCGCCGGCTGCTCGAGCGCGAGGGGATCGACACTTCGAGCCTCGACGGGGACTGGCAGCGACTCGCCGACGAGGGCAAGACGCCGATGTACGCGGCGGTGGACGGCCGCCTCGCCGGCCTCGTCGCGGTGGCGGACACGGTCAAGGACGACTCCGTCGCGGCCATCCGCGCGCTCAAGGGGCTCGGGGTCGAGGTGGCGATGCTGACGGGAGACAACCGGCGAACCGCGGAGGCGATCGCACGCCAGGTCGGGGTCGACCGCGTCCTCGCCGAGGTCCTGCCCGAGGACAAGGCCGCCGAGGTAAAGAAGCTCCAGCTCGAAGGCAAGCGGGTCGGGATGGTCGGGGACGGGATCAACGACGCCCCCGCGCTGACTCAGGCCGACGTCGGCTTCGCCATCGGCACCGGAACCGACGTCGCGATCGAGGCGGCGGACATCACGCTCATCTCCGGGAGCCTGCGCGGAGTCGTGACGGCGATCGAGATCTCGAAGGCGACGATGCGCAACGTCCGCCAGAACCTGACAGGCGCCTTCGCGTACAACAGCCTCGGCCTCCCGATCGCGCTCGGCGTCCTCTACCCGCTCGTCGGAGTCCTGCTGAGCCCACTGATGGCGGCCGGGGCGATGAGCTTCAGCTCGGTCACCGTCGTCTCGAACGCCAACCGTCTCCGGCGCTGGCGGCCGAAGGAGATCTCCACATGACACCCGATCAAGTCGCCGTCACGCTCGCGGGCCTCGCGGCGATCGCCCTCGTCGTCTGGTTCTTCTGGCTCAAGAAGGAGGAAGGAATGCGCGCAATGCTGACATCGAGTGGCTACCAGGAGGCGATGATCCTCGTCAAAGGGGGCTACACGCCGGACACCGTCGTCGTCGCGCGGAGCACACCCGTCCGGCTCGTGTTCCGGCGCGAGGAGTCCTCGCCCTGCTCGGAGCAGGTCGTCTTCGACGCCTTCGAGAAGAGCGCCCGGCTCCCGGAGGGAAAGCCGGTGGCGATCGAGCTCATGCCTACCGAGCCCGGGTCGTTCCCGTTCACCTGCCAGATGGGGATGCTGCGCGGCACCCTCGTCGTCGAGTGAGGAGGGGAGGAGCATGAGTACGGTCCGAAGGGCGGAGAGCCTCGCGTCCAGAGCAGAGAAGGACTGCTGTGCCGGCCGCGGGGAGGGTGATGAGCAGAACTGCTGCGGCCATCACGGAGGCCGTGGCGAGCGCTGCTGCAGCGGTGTTGATGCCGCCCGTGGGCCCGAGCGCACGCGGGGCTCTCGACACCGCCGCGGACGGCAGACTCCGGTGAGCGTCGCGACCGAGTAGGGCGGGTCATGCGCCGCCGCGGCGGAATCGCCCGGGCACTCGTCGTGGCTCGTTGAGCAAGACCGCGCGATGCTGGAGGAGACAGCGATGAAGAAGGGAGCGAGACATGACCCCGGTTAGGGTTGCCGTCAACGGGTACGGCGTCATCGGCAAGCGCGTCGCGGACGCCGTCGCGCTGCAACCCGACATGGAGCTCGTCGGCGTCGCCGACGTGGCGACCGACTACCGCGTGCGGCTCGCCCTCGAGCGCGGCTACCGGCTCTTCGGCTCGACGGCCGAGGCAGCCGCCGCGATGCGTGAGGCGGGGCTGGAGCCCGCGGGCGACCTCGGCGCCCTGCTCGCCGCGTCGGACGTCGTGGTGGACGCGACGCCGAAGCGCGTCGGCGCCGCCAACAAGCCAGCCTACGAGGCGGCGGGCGTGAAGGCGATCTTCCAGGGCGGCGAGAAACACGAGCTCGCGGGGGTCTCGTTCGTGGCCCAGGCGAACTACGCCGAGGCGCTCGGCCGGGACTTCGTCCGCGTCGTCTCCTGCAACACGACCGGACTCGTGCGCGTGCTCGGCGCCCTGCGCTCGGAGGGGCTCCTCGAGCGGGCGCGCGCGGTGCTGATCCGGCGGGGCACCGACCCGTGGGAGTCGCATCTCGGCGGCCTCGTCAACACGCTCCTGCCCGAGCCGAAGGTCCCCTCCCACCAGGGGCCCGACGCGCGCACCGTGCTCCCCGACCTCGACCTCGTCACGATCGCGGCCGCGGGCCCCTTCAACCTCTCGCACGTGCACTTCGCAGTCGTGGAGGCGCCGCGGGAGACGACCGAGGAGGAAGTCTTCGCAGCCCTGCGAGCAGCCCCGCGCATCGTCCTCGTCCGGGCGGGCGAGGGCGTGGAGGCGCCGAACTCGGTGATCGAGATCGTCCGCGATCTCGGCCGCCCGCGGGGCGATCTGTGGGAGGTCGCGGTCTGGGAGGACTCGCTCGCCGTCTCGGGACGGGAGATCTTCCTCACCTACCAGGTGCACAACGAGGCGATCGTGACTCCCGAGAACGTCGACGCGATCCGCGCGGTGACCGCCGCCGAGCGCGATCCGGCGAGCTCGATCGCGCTGACCGACGAGACGCTGGGAATCCGCACGGAGCTGATCCCAGTCGCCGCGACCGCCGGCGAGCGGGTGTAGGGCTGCCGGCGTGAGCACGCGGTCGGACCGGTGGAGCGTCGCGGACGTCCTCGCGCCGCTCACGGTTCGGATCGACGAGCGCACCGGCGGGGCACGCTCCTTCGCAATCCGCCTCTGGGACGGGAGCGAGCTGCCGCCACCCGGCGGCAAACTGCCTGTCGCGACGCTCGTGGTTCGCAGCCCGGCGGCGCTCGCCCGGGTCGTGCGCGAACCGAACGAGGTCGGCATCGGCCGTGCCTGGGTGGCGGGCGAGCTCGACGTCGAGGGCGACCTCGAGGAGGCGCTCGGCACAGGCGAGGCGATGCGTGGCCTGGCGCTGGGCGCGCGCGACAGGCTTGCCGCGCTCACGGTCGCGCGGAGGCTCGGCGCGCTCCATCTGCGCGCGCCCAAGCCGCCGAGGTCGGAGGCGCGCCTATCCGGGCGGCGCCACTCGCTCCGGCGCGACCGCGCCGCCGTTCGCCATCACTACGACGTCTCGAACGCCTTCTTCAGGATCGTTCTCGGCCCGACAATGGTCTACTCCTGCGCCTACTTCGCCGACCCCGACGAGGGTCTCGACGAGGCGCAGGAGCGCAAGCTCGAGGTCGTCTGCCACAAGCTCATGCTGCAGCCCGGCGAGCGCTTCCTCGACGTGGGCTGCGGTTGGGGCTCGCTCGTCCTGTACGCGGCGGAGCGCTACGGGGTGCACGCCGTCGGGATCACCCTGTCCGAGCCGCAGGCGGAGCTCGCCCGCCAGCGTGCCGCCGACGCCGGCCTGGCTGACCGCTGCGAGATCCGCGTCGCCGACTATCGCGAGCTCAACGACAGCCCCTACGACAAGATCGCGAGCGTGGGCATGGTCGAGCATGTCGGCGCCGGGAAGCTCGGCGAGTACGCGCGCACGCTGCGCTCGCTCCTCCGGCCGGGGGGCTTGCTCCTGAACCACGGGATCACGCGAGCCTCGCCGCGGCCCTGGGACGACAAGAGCTTCGTCGCGCGCTTCGTCTTCCCGGACGGGGAGCTCGAGAGCGTCGACACCATCGTCCGCGAGCTCGAGCGGGCCGGACTCGAGGTGCGCGACGTCGAGTCCCTGCGAGAGCACTACGCGCTCACCCTCCGTCGCTGGCTCGCCAATCTCGCCGCCGGCCGCGACGAGGCCGTCGCCGAAGCCGGCGAGGAGCGCGAGCGGATCTGGCGCCTGTACATGACGGGCGCCGCGCGGAGTTTCGAGCGTGGCGAGATCTCGGTGCACCAGGTGCTCGCCGCCGCCCCCGGCTCGCACGGGCTCCCACTGGCGCGTGGCGCGTCGCACGCGCTCCCGCTGAAGGAAGCCTGATGGCCACCGTCAGCCTGCGGGCCCAGTTCGCCCGCGCCTCCGAGATCGCGACCGTCCTCTTCGCGAGCGAGTTCCACTGGCTCGTGGAGGCGCTCGGCCTCTCGGCGTGCGTTTCCCCCCGCTGCCGGTTCGTGTGCGCATTCCGGCCCAAGCAGCAGTGCCCCCACCACGTCGCAATGGACCGCCCGCTGCCTGACCGCATGCGTGCCGTCCTCGAGCGGCTGGGGCCGACCTTCGTCAAAGCCGGGCAGATGCTCGCCCTGCGCCCCGACTACGTGCCGCTCGAGTACGCGGAGGCCCTGCGCTCGCTCCACGACGACGTGCCGCCGTTCCCAGGCGAGCAGGCGGCGCGCCTCGTCGAGGAGGAGCTGGGGAAACCGCTCTCGCAGCTGTTCACGGAGTTCGAGCGCGAGCCGTTCGCGGCTGCGTCGCTCTCCCAGGTCCACCACGCGCTCCTCCCCGACGGGCGGGCCGTGGCAGTCAAGGTGCAGCGTCCAGGCATCGGCGAGCAGGTGGAGCGCGACCTAGCGCTCCTCGCCTTCCTCGCCCGCCGGCTCGAGCGCCGCCGACCCGAGGCGCTCGCCTTCCGCCCCAGCGCAGCCGTCGCCGAGTTTGCCGAGTACACACGACGCGAGCTCGACTTCCGCCGCGAGGCGCGCACGGCGGAGCGCGTCCGCGGGCTCATGGGAGGTGAGGAGGAGGTCGTCGTCCCCACGGTCGACTGGGAGCGAACCTCGCAGCGGGTCCTGACCATGGAGCTGCTCGAGGGGGAACGGCCGGCTCCGGCCGAGCAACTTCGCGAGCAGGGGCTCGACCCCGAGGCCCTGCTTCGGGCGGGGGCGCGAGCGATGCTGCGTCAGATCTTCGTGCACGGGCTCTTCCATGCCGATCCCCATCCCGGCAACGTCCTCCTCCTTCCCGGCGACAGGATCGCGTTCCTCGACTTCGGGATGTTCGGCCGTCTCGACCGGCGTACCCGGCGGCGGATGGGCTTCGTCTTCTGGGCGCTCGTCGCCGGCGAGTACGAGGCAGTGGGCGAACAGCTTCTCCGACTCTCGACCCTTCGCCCGGGCGCCGATCCGGCTGGCTTCCGCTCGGCGGTGAGCGAGACGGTCGAGGAGTGGTTCGGGGCGCGCTCGGAGGAGTACTCGATCGCCCGGCTGCTCCTGCGCGAGCTGGCCCTCGGGGCGGGCTACGGCGTCGTCTTCCCGCGGGAACTCTTGCTCCTCGCGCGCTCTCTCGTGAACCTCGAGTCCACGGCCGCGGTGATAGATCCCGGGCTCAGTCTCGCCGAGCTCGCGCGCCCGCTCCTGCCGGAGCTCCGGCGGGCGCTCCTGCTCGACCCGAAAGCGCTCGAGGAAGCCTGGCGCGAGAACCGCTTCGAGTACTTCGACCTGGTCCTCGACCTGCCCGACCTCGTGCCCGAGCTCGCGCAGCGGCTGCGTGACGGGAGCACCCCCGCCCGCCAGCCTCCCGATCATCGCCCATCGCACGGATGGCTCGGCCTGGCCGGTGGCGTCCTCGCAGGCGCGCTTGTCGCCCGTCTCCTAACACGACGGCGATGACCACGGCTCGTCCCCGGACGCTCGACGAGGAGCTCCTCTGCCGTTGCCTCCCGCTCCTCCCCAAGCAGGACCCCGCACGCCTGCGGCGCATCCAGGCCGAGCTCGCCTCGGGATTCGAAGCGCTCGCCGATGTCGGCAAGGCGGTCTCGATCTTCGGATCGGCGCGCACGCCGCCTGGGTACCCCGAGTACGAGCTCGCGCGTACGGTGGCGCATCGGCTGGGCGAGTCCGGGTTCGCGATCCTGTCCGGCGGCGGGCCCGGCATCATGGCCGCCGCGAACCGCGGCGCGCGCGAGGCGGGCGCGCTCTCGGTCGGCCTCAACATCGAGCTGCCGCACGAGCAGGGGACGAATGAGTGGGTCGAGCTCGGGCTCGAGTTTCACTACTTCTTCGCACGTAAGCTCATGTTCGTCCGCTACGCCTCGGCGTTCGTCGTCTTCCCGGGCGGCTTCGGCACGCTGGACGAGCTCTTCGAGGCGCTGACCCTGATCCAGACGGGCAAGATCCGCCACTTCCCAGTCGTGCTCGCCGGGGTCGAGCACTGGAGCGGCCTACGCGACTGGGTGCATGAGCGACTGCTCGAGACGGGCAAGGTGGGACCCGCTGACGTCGAACTCTTCCGGACGAGCGACGACCCGGACGAGATCTGCGCGCTCGTCGAGGAGGGGCACCGCAGGCAGCTTCGGGAGCGAGGCTGAGGGCGGCGCCAACCCGCGAAGCTCGGGCCGGCGCCGCTCCTGCTCAGTGTGGGTGGGGCCGCTGGCCTGTGTTCGTTCCGATCTGGGTGAGGACAGCCACGACCCAGCCGTAGAGGAAGGCCTCGACGAGTCCGAGCACGAAGTCGCCGAAGCTCAGCCAGTCGAACCAGGGAGCAGGGGCTCCCATACGGAGCACATCGGCAGCCAGTGGAAGAGCCCGTTCCAGACAACGCAGAGCACGAAGAGCACCACGAAGAAGAGGCCGAGCGCGTTTCCCAGGCGCGCGCTCGGAAGACGTGTCGCCGTCGGATGCCTCCTTTCCTGCACTTCGAGAATCGCCCGCGTGCGTGAAGGGTCCGTGCCGGATTCGATGAAGACGCCGGGTGCAGGCCGTCTTCACACGATCGGCAGACCGGCTTCACAGGATCTTCAGCGCGGCGCACAACAGTGCAGATGGCGAACAGAAGGAGACGGCGATGGTCGCATCGATGATCGGACTTGGCCCGCACGAGATGACTCCGTGGCTGTGGGCCTACAGCGTCGGGCTCGTCGTCTTCTTCGCGGCGCTGGCGGCAGCGTCGATATACGTCGCGCTGAGGGTCACCGCCGATTCGCCGCGAGAGGCAACGAGCCCGCGGACTAACCCGTACCCCGTACCCGTAGTTCGGACCGATGCTCTGACGGGTGTGTCCGGCAACGATCGCAATCCAACGCGCTGAGGGAGGTCGGTATGCCCCTGTTCCTGCATGTTCTCACGCGAGGCGACGCATGACCACCGTCGCCCTGGAACGCCCCTCGCTCGCGGGCCGCGTGTGGGGCGGTGTGCTCGCGGTCTGGGGCGGCTTCATCGGCCTCCTCCCCCACGTCCTCCACCACGTCGGCCCGCTTGCCGGCGCCGCGCTGCTGGCGGGTGCGACGGGACGCCTCCTCTTCGCGGCCATCGGGTTCGTAGCCGCGATCCCGTTCCTCCGCCGCCTCCACCGCCGGTTCCGGACGTGGAAGGCGCCGGCGATCGCGCTGGCGGTGTTCGCAGCCGCCTTCTCCCTCTCGTCCTTCGTGATCGGACCGGCGATCTCCGGAGAGAACGCTCCCGCCCAACCGGGGATCGAGGACGACGGTCATGCCGAACACCATTGACCTCGTGGCTCCGACCGGCACCGCTCCGGGAGACGGCCGGCGCCGCCGTGCATCCGGTCGCTCACGCAGCCTCGTCCACCTCCGGGTGCGCGGCTTTCGCAGCGTTGACGACGCGAGCTTCGCGCCCGGACGGCTCTGTGCACTCGTGGGCGACGCGCAGGTGGGGAAGTCCAACCTTCTCGCAGCAGTTCATGTCCTCCTGGACGAGAACACGATGGTCCTTCCGAGCGACGCCAGCACACTCGCGACAGCTGGGCCGATCGCGATCGAGGCGATGCTCGAGACGGGCCAGCAGCTCACCTTCCAAGCGACGGGCCGGGACGTCGCGCGCGCGGGCGAGCCACCGCCGGTCCTTTACCTGCCGGCGTCGGAGCGGGCCGCGAATCTCGTCGCGGACGAGCCTGAGAACCCACTCGCAGGGCAGGCGCTCGGACTGATGCGCGAGGCGCTCGCCGACCAGGGCAACGGCAGGCCGCCGTCGTCCGGGACGCTCCCCGCCGCGTCGCTCGTCGACGGAATCGAGGAGTGCTGCGTCCTCGGGATCCGCGGACTCGTCCTCCTCGTCGAGGAGCCGGAGCTCTACTTGCGCCCGCAGGCGCAGCGCTACCTCTACCGGTTGCTGCGCACCTTCGCCCAAGGTGGCAACCAGGTTCTCTACACGACCCACTCGCCCAACCTCCTGAACGTCTCCCGCCTCGAAGAGCTGGCGATCGTCCGGATGACCGAGCACGGCTCCCGCGTCATCCAGCCGGAGGCGCTGGCGGCGGGAGAGGAATTCCGTCTGCTGACGGAGTTCGACGCCCAGCGAGGCGAGCTCTTCCTCTCCCGAGCCGCGCTCCTCGTCGAGGGGCAGACGGAGCGACTCGCCCTCCCGTTCGCCTTCGCCGCCTGTGGTTACGACCACGACCGAGAGGGCGTCTCGATCGTCGAGTGCGGCGGGAAGGCGAACATCGTCCTCTTCGCCCGCGTCTGCCGTGCCGTAGGCGTCCCCTTCGTCGCCTTGCACGACCGCGACCGGCGCGACGATCCGCTGAACGAGGCGATCGGGGCACTCGCGGGCGAGCGGATCGTCGTGCTCGATCCGGATTTCGAGCGCGTGACCGGCCTCCGGGGCGGAAGCCACAAGCCGGAGCGGGCGTGGCGGCGGTTCGCGAGCATGGAGCGCGAGGAGCTGCCGGACCCCCTGCATCGCGCGGTCGAGCAGGTAGTCGAGCTCGCGCGCTCGGGAGGTGAGCGATGAGCGACGAGTACGGCTACGGGCTCTGGTTCCTGGTGGTCGTGAACTCGGCCCTCTTCATCGCCTTCGCGGTGAGCTTCTTCCACCCGCGTTCCAGCCGCGACTGGCGCGTACTCGGCGGCTTCTCGGCCTTCGTCGTCGCCCTCTTCACGGAGATGTACGGCTACCCGCTCACCGTGTACCTGCTGACCGGGCCGCTCGGTGGGCTCGTCCCCGGAGTCGACCTGAGCCACAACGCAGGTCACCTCTGGACCGACCTCATCGGCTGGAGGGGCGACCCGCACGTAAGCCCGTTCCACCTGGCGAGCTACGCCTTCATCATCGGCGGATTCTGGCTCATCTGGGCCGCCTGGAAGGTGCTCCTCGCCGCGGTGAAGGCGGGTGAGCTCGCGGTGAGCGGACCGTACGCGCGGCTTCGCCATCCACAGTACGCGGGGTTCGTCCTGATCATGGTCGGCTTCCTGCTGCAGTGGCCGACCTTCGTCACCCTCGTCATGTTCCCGATCCTGCTGCTCGTCTACCGCCGCCTCGCGATTCGCGAGGAGCGGGACGTCGCCGAGCGCTTCGGCGGGGCGTGGGAACAGTACGCACGCGAGACGCCGCGCTTCCTGCCGCAGCTCCGCGAGCCCGTGCCGCCCGCCATGCCCGAGCAGAGACCGTCTCCGCGCAGTTCCCGGCGCATCGGCTAATGACGCCCACGAGGCCACCCAGGCGTCAGGATTGCTCGCGCTTTCCGCGAGCCCAACGGCTCAGTGAGTCAGGGATTACCCCTATGGGGTATGCGGAGTGCCACCGATGTCGGCGCCTCGGCCGGACTGGAAGCTTGCGGTGGCAAGACCCCCAAGGGAAGGAGTAGCCACATGAAGAGGCTCGAGACCAACATCACCCCGATCGAGCGCGCGGGACGCATCGTGATCGGCGCCGGTGCGGCGATCGCCGGCCTGCTGCTCCTCGCCTCCACAGGCGGCGTGCTCGCCGTCGTACTCGAGGTGCTCCTCGTGCTGGCGGGGCTCGACCTGGTGGTGACCGGTGCGCTGGGCCACTGCCCCCTGTACCGCAAGCTCGGCTACGTGCCGCCGTCACTGAGGAGGCCGGCGTGAACCACGAAGCTCCCGAGGCCGCACGGCAGCAGCGGAAGACCGGTCACGCCGGCCATGGCTGGCTGATGATCGCCTGTTGCATCCCGATGCTCGTGATCGCGGTCGCGCTCGTCGCGACCGGCGTCGTCGGAGCCGGCTTCATCGTCATCGCCGTCGCATGCACGGCGATGATGGCGCTGATGATGCGCGGTATGTCCCACGGAGACGGCGGGGACGACCACCGCAGTCATGGTGGGCATCGGACGTAGCCGCCGCGGCATGGTTCCCATCGCCTGGCGCCAGCTCGGCGCTGAGCCAGCCAAGCTCGGGGTCACGGTCGTCGCCGTCGCGGCCGCGGTCGCGCTCGTGCTGCTCCTGGCCGGCCTCCGGCGCGGGATGGGCGAGCAGGTGACGATCTACATCGACCGTCAGGCGCCCGTTCTCGTGGGGCAGGCGGGCGCCCGGAACTTCCTCTCCCAGACGTCGGTCCTTCCGGATACGCTCGGCCGCGACCTCGTACGCGTACCGGGAGTCGCGGACGCGACCCCGATCAGCCAGCAGTACGCGATGCTCCGCCTGCACGGGCGCCCCGTTCTCGCCCTCCTGATCGGGTACGACCCGGGGAAGCCCGGCGGGCCCTGGAAGCTCGCCTCCGGCCGTACCCCGATCGAGGGCGCGGAGCTCGTCCTCGATCGCGTGCTGGCCTCCGAGCACGGTCTCGAGCCCGGATCGACGCTCGAGTACCGGGGGGCGACGTTCCGGATCGTCGGCCTCTCACACGGAACGAGCGGCTTCATGACGCCGCTCGCTTTCGCCCTCCGCTCCACGGTGAACGCCGTGAGCCAGCTGCCGGGGTCGGCCGGCTTCTTCCTCGTCCGCCCCGAGCCCGGCATCGACCCCGAGGTGCTCGCAGCGCGGATCGACCGCACAGTCCCCGGGGTGTCCGCCCTCACGAGAGCGGAGGTCGCCGCCAACGACCGCCGCCAGTTCGTCGACCCGTTCTCTGCCCCGCTCCTCGCCATGGTCGCGATCGCGTTCGCGGTGGCGATCCTCGTGATCGGCCTCGCCGTCTACAGCTCGACCGCGGAGCGGAGCCGGGAGTACGCGACGCTGAAGGCGCTCGGCCTCAGCCGCGGTGCCCTCTTCCGGCTCGTCGGTACCCAGGCCATCGCGCTCGCCCTCGGGGGCACCATGCTCGGAGTCGTGCTCGCGCTCGCAGCGGCGCGCGGCGTGTCCAGCGTCGCGCCCAAGTACCTGATCGCCGTCAACGCGGGGAGCGTGGCGGCGATCGCGGCAGGCGCGCTCGCCATGGCGCTCGTGGCGGCCTTCGTGCCCGCCCGTTTCCTCGCGCGCCTCGACCCGGCCTCGGCTTTCCGGCGATGAGCGTCCCGCTTGCACGCCGCCAGCTCCTCTTCCGCAAGGGCCGAGCGGCGGCGGGCGTGGCCGGCATCGCCGCCGCCTTGCTGCTCGTCCTTGCCCTGAAGGCGATCTTCGCTGGAATCGAAGGACGGCTGACCGCTTACATCGACGAGAGCGGCGCCGATGTGATCGTTGCCCAGCGAGGGGTCGACACGATGCACATGACCCAGTCGGCGGTCCTCGAGCCGACAGCCGTAGCGATCGGCGCGGTCCCCGGCGTCGCCGAAGCAAAGCCGATCCTCTACGTCCCGGCGATGATCGAGCGCGGGGATAGGCGGGGAATCGTCTACCTGATTGGCGACGACTCTGGAGGCGCGCCGCTTCCCATCGCGACCGGTGGACGGCCCCGCTCGGGAGAGATCCTGCTCGAGCGAACGCTCGCCGATAGGCTTGCGGCCTCGACCGGTTCGCGAGTTCGGGCGTTCGGTCGGACATTCCGCGTGTCCGGCGAGGTCGAAGGCCTTGCCTCGATCCTCAACTCCGTCGCCTTCGTCCGCAGGCAGGACCTCGCACGCGTGCTCGGGATCGCCGGCGTCGTGAGCTACGTCCTCGTCCGGACCCAGCCCGGGATCGAGGCCCCGGAGCTGGCAGAGCGGATCGAGGCCTCGGTGCCCGGCGTGACGGCGTCTACCCGTACATCCTTCGCTCGCTCCGAGCGCCGCGTCGTGGGAGACATGACGACCGACATCGTGCGGGCGATGATCCTCGTCGGCTTCGTGATCGGGGTCGCCGTCGCCGGGCTCGTCGCGTACAGCGCCACCCTCTCCCAGCTCCGCGACTACGCCGTCCTGCGTGCGCTCGGCCTGCGTGCACGCCGCGCGCTCGCGCTCGCCGTTGCCCAGGTCGGAGCCACCGTCGCCGCCGGCTTCGCTCTCGCGCTTGTCCTCGTCTGGGTGCTGGCGTCGCTCCTCCCGAGCCTCGCTCCGACGCTCGTGCTCGCGATCCGAGCGGGCGACGTCGCCCAGGCGCTTGCCGTCGCCGCGGCGGTCACGCTCGTGGCGGCAGCGTTGCCCGTCCTGCGCGTGGCGCGCGTGGATCCCGCAAGCGTGTTCAGGAGGTGATCGAGATGGAGTCGACACTCGTTCGTATCCGGAGCCTCACCAAGACCTTCGGCGAGGGAGCGACGCGCGTGGAGGCCGTGCGCGGGCTCGACCTGGACCTCGAGCGCGGCGAGATCATTCTCGTGATGGGGCCCTCGGGCAGCGGCAAGACGACCTTCCTCTCGATGCTCGGAGGCCTGCTGCGTGTGAGCGGCGGCGAGATCCGGATCGACGGCACCGACATCGCCGCCCTCGGCGAGCGCGAGCTCCCGCCCTTCCGCGCGCGCGCCTTCGGCTTCATCTTCCAGGACTTCAACCTCGTGTCGGCTCTCTCCGCGCGCGAGAACGTCGAAGTCGCACTCAATATCGCCGGGGAGCGTGGCAGTAGGGCGCGAGAGCGAGCACGTTCGCTGCTCGAGTCGATGGGCCTCGCGGAGCGCCTCGAGTTTCCGATCGAGAAGCTCTCGGGCGGCGAGAAGCAACGGGTCGCGATCGCGCGCGCGATCGCCAACCGCCCGGTCCTGATCCTCGCCGACGAGCCGACCGCCAATCTCGACTCGCATCACGGCGCGGAGACGATGCGCCTGCTGCGAGAGCTCGCGAAGGAAGAGGGGACTACGGTCGTGATCGTGAGCCACGACGAGCGGCTGCGGGAGGTCGCCGACCGCGTGCTCTGGCTCGAGGACGGCCAGTTCAAGGCGCTCCAGGCGCTCGTTCGCGACCCGGTGTGCGGGATGCTGATCGATCCGGCCGAGGCAGGCGCCCCCTCGATCGAGCAGAACGGGACGACACTCCTCTTCTGCTCGCGCGGCTGCCGCGACGAGTTCTTGGCCGAAAGTACCCCTCTGGGGTATAGTCGAGCAATAACCGACAAGGAGGCAGTCCGATGAGCGAGACGGTCATCTACACCGTGCCCGCGATCCACTGCGCGCACTGCGGCATGTCGATCCGGGAGGAGGTATCGGAGGTCGAGGGCGTCGAGGAGGTCGACGTCGACATCGATGCGAAGGTCGTGACGATCCGAGGTCGGGAGCTCTCCGACGAGAAGCTCCGCGCGGCGATCCAGGAGGCGGGGTACGAGGCGGCGTGACTGCGACAGCTGAACAGCCCCGCACGCGCGTCCAGCTCTCGCTCGAGGGCATGACCTGCGCTTCGTGCGCGACGCGCATCGAGCGCAAGCTGAACAAGCTCGAAGGGGTCGAGGCGTCGGTCAACTACGCCACCGAGCAGGCCACAGTCAGCTACGACCCCGCCCAGGCGGCAGTGGAGGACCTCATCCGCGCGGTCGAGGCCGCCGGCTACCGCGCGAGCGTCGAGGCCCGCGCCGAGGCGGACGAACAGCGCGCACGCAAGCTGCGCACGCGTCTGATCGTCGCGGCGGTCCTGACGGCGCCGCTCGTGGCGCTGGCGATGGTACCGCCGCTGCAGTTCGAGGGCTGGGAGTGGCTGGCGTTCGCGCTCGCGACGCCCGTCGTGCTCTGGGCGGGCTGGACGTTCCATCGCGCCGCGGCGCTGAACGCGCGCCACGGTGCGGCGACCATGGACACGCTGATCTCGATCGGCACCCTCGCCGCATGGGCCTGGTCGACCGTGGCGCTCGTCGGCTCGCTCGACGCGCATACGTACTTCGAGGTCGGGGCCGTGATCACCACCCTGATCCTCCTCGGCCGCTTCCTCGAGGCGCGCGCGAAGCGGCGCTCGAGCGCCGCCATCCGCGCATTGCTGGAGCTCGGGGCGAAGGAGGCGCGCGTGCTCCGCGACGGGCAAGAGGTGGTGGTACCGGTGGACGAGCTCCAGCCGGGAGACCTCTTCGTGGTCCGCCCCGGCGAGAAGATCGCGACTGACGGAGTCGTCGAGGACGGATTCTCGGCCGTCGACCAGTCGATGCTGACGGGGGAGCCCGTGCCGGTCGAGGTCGGTCCGGGCGACGAGGTGGCCGGCGCGACGATCAACTCGTCGGGACGGCTGATCGTGCGCGCGACCAAGGTCGGTGCCGAGACCGCGCTCGCCCAGATCGCGCGAATGGTCGAGGAGGCGCAGGCGGGCAAGGCGCCCATCCAGCGCCTCGTCGACCGCGTCTCCGCGGTCTTCGTACCCATCGTGATCGCAATCTCGCTCGCGACGCTCGCCGGTTGGCTCCTCCTGACCGGCGATGCGTCGGCCGCGTTCACCGCCTCGGTCGCGGTGCTGATCATCGCCTGTCCGTGCGCGCTCGGCCTTGCCACCCCCACGGCGCTCATGGTCGGCACCGGGCGCGGCGCTCAGCTCGGCATCCTCATCAAGGGGCCCGAGGTCCTCGAGCGGACGCGGAGGATCACGACCATCGTCCTGGACAAGACGGGGACGGTCACCGAAGGACGAATGTGGCTCGCCGACGCCATCCCCGCCGAGGGCGTGACGCGTGCCGAGCTCCTTCGCATCGCCGGTGCAGCCGAGGACGCGAGCGAGCATCCGATCGCGCGGGCGATCGCCGAGCGAGCGCGAGAAGAGCTTGGGGGTCTCCCGCGGGTCGAGCGCTTCTCGAACCGCGCCGGGCTGGGCGTCGAGGCCGTGGTCGAGGGCCATGCCGCGATCGTCGGACGTCCGCAGCTGCTCGCCGAGTGGGGGCTCGAGCTCCCGCGCGAGCTCTCTCAGGCGCGCGAGGAGGCGGAGGCGGAGGGACGCACGGTCGTGGCGGTGGGCTGGGACGGGACGGCGAGGGGTCTGCTCGTCGTCGCCGACCGGATCAAGCCATCGAGCGCTGAGGCGGTCGAAGCGCTCGTCCGGCTCGGCCTCACGCCGGTGCTCCTGACGGGGGACAACGAGCGGACCGCCCGCTCGGTCGCAGCGACGGTCGGAATCCGGCAGGTGCGCGCCAACGTGCTCCCCGAGGACAAGGTCGCCGAGGTGCGGCGGCTGCAAGAGGAGGGCGAGGTCGTCGCGATGGTCGGCGACGGCGTCAACGACGCGCCCGCCCTCGCGCAGGCCGACCTCGGACTTGCCATCGGCACCGGCACGGATGTCGCGATCGAGGCGTCCGACCTCACGCTCGTGTCCGGGGACCCGCGGGCCGCCGCAGACGCGATCGCGCTCGCCAGGCGCACGCTGCGGACGATCAAGGGCAACCTCTTCTGGGCCTTTGCCTACAACGTCGCCGCGATCCCGCTCGCCGTCGTGGGCCTCCTGAACCCGATCGTCGCGGCCGCTGCGATGGCGTTCTCGAGCGTCTTCGTCGTCACCAACAGCCTGCGCCTGCGCCGCTTCCACAGCCGGCGCGAGGACACCTCGTCCACTGTCCCCCACCCAGTCCCGCGACTCGAGGGAGAGCCTGCATGACCCACGGCTACGTTTCCGACAAGGACGCGCTGATCAAGCGGCTGCACAGGATCGAAGGGCAGGTGCGCGGGATCGAGCGGATGGTCGAGGAGGAGCGCTACTGCGTCGACATCCTCACGCAGATCGCGGCGGTCTCCACCGCGCTCGAGAGCCTTTCGGTCAAGCTGCTCGAGGACCACGTCCGCCACTGCGTGGCCGACGCGCTCGCCGCCGGCGACGGCGAGGTCGCCAAGAGGAAGAGCGAAGACCTGCTCGCCGCCGTCCAGCGCTTCTCGCGCACGCGCTGACCGGCGTCGAGCGCCAGCTCGTGAGCTCGAATCGGCATTCCAGAGGGCAGTTCATCCCGGCGCTCCGCTTCTCCGCGCTCACGCGCTTCTACGACCCGCTCATGGCGACCGTCTTGCGCGAGTCCGCGTGGAAGGCCGAGCTCGTCGAGCAGGCGGGCCTCAGCGACGGCATGCGCGTGCTCGACCTCGGCTGCGGAACCGGCACGCTGACGACGCGGCTCGCCCGGTCCGCGCCCGGCGTGCACGTCGTCGGCGTCGATGCCGACGCAGACGCGCTGGAGCGAGCGCGGACGCGGATCGCGGAGTCCGGCGCGCAGGCCGAGCTCCTCGATGCTCGCGCCGAGGCGCTCCCGTTCGATGACTGGTCTTTCGACCGCGTCGTCTCGAGCCTCCTCTTCCATCACCTGACGACGGACGGCAAGCGCGCGGCGCTCGCGGAAGCTCGCCGCGTGCTGAACCCGCACGGTGAGCTCCACGTCGCCGACTGGGGCCCGCCGGACGGTCTGCTCATGCGGGCCGCGTTCTTCCCGGTCCGGGTGCTCGACGGATTCGAGACGACCTCGGACAACGCGCGCGGAGCGCTGCCGTCGATGATCGCATCGGCCAGGTTCGAGCGCGTCGAGGAGATGCGGCGCAGGCGAACGACGTTCGGCACGCTCGTCTTCCTCCGGGCGTGGACCGGCCGGGCCTCGGAAGACCGAGGTGATTCTTCACACGACCTTCACGCCACTCGGGAAGAGTCACCCGCATGAGCGCGGAGCCGAAGATGACGGACCACTCGGGGCACGAGCACCACGGCCACGAGGGCGGCAGCGCGACCGCGACGACGACCCTGCACGTCGGCGGGATGTACCGCGGCAGCGAGCATCTCGTCGTCCAGGCGGCGCTGGCCCGCGTCCCCGGCGTCGGGAGCGTCGAGGCGAACCCCGTCGCTCAGACAGCGACGGTCACGTATGACCCGGCGCTCACCTCGGTCGAGGAGCTCCGGGAGCTCGTCGAGGAGTGCGGGTTCCACTGCGCCGGCCGCTCGGTGCCGTGCGAGCTCTGCGATCCCCGCGCCGAGGACGAGCCGCTCGCGCCCGCGCACGACCACGCGGCGACGATGCGCGCCGCCGAGGGCCACGGGCACGGCGGGCATGCCGGGATGTCCATGGACGCCATGGTGCGCGACATGCGCAACCGCTTCCTCGTCGCGGTCGCGTTCGCGATCCCGATCGCGATCTGGTCCGAGCTCGGTGACCGCATCTTCGGCGGGATTCCGCCGACACCCTTCGGGATGCGCGACGACGTCTGGGAGTTCCTGCTCAGCCTCCCTGTCATCTTCTACTCGTCCTGGGTCTTCTTCCGGGGCGCATACCTCGCGCTCCGGGCGAAGACGCTGGACATGATGGTGCTCGTCGCGGTCGCGATCGGCACCGGTTGGGTGTACTCGGTCGCCGCGACCTTCTTCATCGAGGGCGAGGTCTTCTACGAGGCGGCGGCCTTCCTTGCAGCCTTCGTCCTGCTCGGGCACTGGTTCGAGATGCGCGCCCGGGGCGGCGCCAACGACGCGATCCGCGCCCTCCTCGACCTCGCGCCGCCGAAGGCCACCGTCATCCGCGACGGCGTCGAGCTGGAGGTGCCGACGGCGGAGGTGCACGTCGGCGAGCTGCTCCTGATCCGCCCCGGCTCCAAGGTGCCGGTCGACGCGGAGGTGCTCGAGGGCGAGAGCTCCGTGGACGAGTCGATGGTGACCGGCGAGTCGATGCCCGTCTCCAAGCGCTCCGGCGATCGGCTCATCGGCGCCACGATCAACAAGAACGGAACGCTGCGCGCGCGGGCGACGGCAGTCGGCTCGGACACGGCGCTCGCGCAGATCGTGAAGCTCGTGCAGGAGGCCCAGAACTCGAAGGCGCCCGCGCAGCGACTCGCCGACAAGGCGGCCTTCTGGCTCGTGCTCGTCGCCCTCGTCGGCGGCCTCGGCACGTTCCTCGTCTGGTACCTCGTCGTCGGGGCCTCCGTGCAGGAGTCACTCGTCTACGCGATCACGGTGGTGGTCATCACATGCCCGGACGCGCTCGGGCTCGCGACGCCGACCGCGGTCATGGTCGGCACCGGCCTCGGCGCGCGGCGCGGGATCCTCTTCAAGAGCGCGATCGCGGTCGAGCAGGCGGCGAGGCTGGACACGGTCGTCCTCGACAAGACGGGCACGCTTACACGCGGCGAGCCCGAGGTGGTGGACATTGCGACGGCGGACGGGGTGGACGAGCACGAGGTCCTGCGCCTCGTCGCAGCCGCCGAGCGCGAGAGCGAGCACCCGCTCGCCCAGGCGATCGTGCGGGCGGCCGAGGCGCGCGGCCTCGATCCGCCGCGCGCGACCGGGTTCGAGGCCGTGCCCGGTCACGGCGCGCTCGCCTCGGTCGACGGCCGTCGCCTCGCCGTCGGCAACGCGCGGCTGTTCGAGCGCGAGGGGATCTCGCTCGACCGCCTCGCGGAGAGGGCCGCCGAGCTCGCGGGCGAGGGCCGTACCGTCGTCCACGTCGCCGTCGACGCGCGCGCCGCCGCCCTGATCGCGATCGCGGACGCCCCCCGCGAGACGGCCGCCGAGGCGGTGGCGGCCCTCCGGGAGCAGGGAATCCGCCCCGTGATGCTCACCGGCGACAACCGGGCGACCGCGGAGCGGATCGCCGCCGAGGTGGGGATCGAGGAGGTCATCGCGGAGGTCCTGCCCGGCGACAAGGCGGCCAAGGTCGCCGAGCTCCAGCGGCAAGGCCGGATCGTGGCGATGGTCGGCGACGGGGTCAACGACGCTCCCGCGCTCGCCCAGGCCGACGTCGGGATCGCGATCGGCGCCGGCACCGACGTCGCCATCGAGACCGCCGACGTCGTGCTCATGCGCTCCGACCCCCTGGACGTGGCCACCGCGGTCGCGATCGGGCGCGGCACCGTGCGCAAGATGAAGCAGAACCTGGGCTGGGCGATCGGCTACAACTCGCTCGCCCTGCCGATCGCCGCCGGAGCCTTCGCGAAGTGGGGCCTCACCCTGCGCCCGGAGATCGCGGCGATCTCGATGTCGGGCTCGAGCGTCCTCGTCGCGGTCAACGCCGTCGCCCTGAAGCGGCTGCGGTTGCCGCGCGGCTCGGCCCCGAGCCAGGAACCACCGCTCGACAGGCCTGAGCAGCCCTCGTAGCATCGGCGCGAGTTGGTGACCGAAGGTCCTGGTCGTCGTGCGCCAGCGTGTCGACCGCGGACGCTAGCGAAGAAAGCCGGCCGTTCGGGCGCTCGAGAAATCCGTCACGCTACGCAGCCCGCTGCCGCTTGCCTGGGGGCGCGGCTAGAAACGCACCGCCGAGGGTAGCTCCTCCCAGAACCCGTCGAAGGAAAGGGAGGAGATAGGCATGCGCCCGATGATGTACGGCCGCTTCGCAGCAAGTCTCCCCGGAAGCCTCGTGGTGATGTACCTGCTCGCGTTCTCGCAGATCGATGTCCTCGGTCACCTCGAACTCAGCCTCAGCGTCTTCTGGATCTCACTCTCGATGATCTCGGCGATGGGTCTGATCATGCTGCTAGCGATGGGCAACATGCTCCAGAACAAGCGCGTCAACGCCGTGTTGTATGTCGTGCTCGGACTCGTGCTGATCGGGGCGTTCACGGCGGGCCGTTCCGAGGCGCTCGTCGGAGACGATGCCTTCCTGCGCTCGATGATCCCCCACCACTCCCGGGCGATCCATATGTGCCAGGAGGCAGGCCTCAGCGATGCAGAAATCCGCGACCTCTGCCGGCAGATCATCGAAGCCCAGCGGGAGGAGATCGCTCAGATGTACGCCATCATGGATCGCCGAGGATGACCGAGCCCGCGTCATGAGGCTCCGAAGCGATAGTGCGCGGACGCTGGGCGTCACCACGAGCATCGCCCTGGGCGCGCTCGTGGCCGGGATGTGGCATGCCCATGCCGGCGCTGCATCGCACGACGACGGCTCTCGATACGTGGCCGTGGTCGCTCTCGAGCGGGCGGGGCAGATCGCATTCCTGAGAGGGCCGCCCTGGCGCGTCGTCCGCAGAGCGAAGGTCGCCGCCGGGCCGCACAACGTCGCCGTGAGCCCCGACGGCGAGCTCTTCGCCGTCACGAGTCCGCGCTCGGAGCGCGTGACACTGATCAGAGCGCGCACGGGAACGGTCATCCGATCGGTCGGCGTCGGGGGTTACCCGCACGATGCCGCGTTCGGCGCGCGCAGTCGGACGCTCTGGATCGCCGCGGAGCGTGGGGAGCGCCTCGTCCAGCTCGCCGTTCCGAGCGGCCGTCTGCTCCGCACCGTGCGGACGAGCGGGCAGCCGCACAACGTCGAGGTCGTTGCTCGACGGGACGAGCTCTGGGTCACCATGAATGCGACGTCACGAGTGGAAGTCCGGAACGCTGCGAGCGGGCGGATCGTCGCTCGCCCGGGCCTGGGCGGAGCACCGCATGACGTCGCTCTCGCCCCTGACGGCGCTGAGCTTTGGTTCAGCAACTGGGCCTCGGGCGATCTCACCGCCGTCTCCGTTCGCTCCCGCCGGGCCGTCGCACGCGTGCGGGCGGGAAGCGAGCCGCATCACCTCGTCTTCGGAGCGCGGCGCCTCTGGGTGAGCGACAACGACGCAGGCACGGTCGTTCGCATCGCTCCACGCTCGCGACGAGTCCTGGGAGCAACGGGCGTCGGGCCGGCTCCGCATCATGCGGCAACGGCGGGAGATCTGGTCCTCGTGGCCGTGCACGGCGCGAACCGCGTGGCCGTCCTGTCCGAGCGAGGCCGCCTCGTCGGATCGATCCCGGTCGGGTCCGGGCCGCACGGAATCGCCGCCCTAAGCGCCGATCGACCGTAGTCGCTCCAACCGCAGGGCACACTGGAAAGCTCCGGTCGGCGGCGAGGGGGCGGCGGCTTCACCGGAAAGCGCAGATCAGATTCACCGGCTCTTCACACCGGTCGAATAGGGTCGCACGAGAATCGAGGAGGAGGACATGACCAGCCTCGCTGCCGCAGCTCGCGGCGCCCGTGCCGACGATGGTCACTGGCACGAGTTCGAGCGACGCCGAGTCTGGTATCGGCGCAGCGGCGCCGGGCGGCCGGCGATGGTGTTTCTTCCCAACGCGACGCTGACTTGGCGACTGTGGGAGCAGCAGGTCGAGCACTTCAGTGCGACCCACGACGTGATCGCGGTCGACTTGCCGGGCTTCGGCCGCTCAGACCGCCTCCCCGACCCCGGACCCTCGCTTGCGCTCTACGTTCGCTGGCTCGAGCGCTTCGTCGCCGACCTGGAGCTCGCGCCCGTTGTGCTCGTGGGGAACTGCCTCGGCAGCCTCACGGCCCTACACTACGCGGCGCGGCGCCCGGAGGCAGTCTCGGCTCTGGTGCTGATGCACACATTGACGCGGGAAGCCAACGCGGCCGGCTCGCTCGGTCGCTTCACGCCGATCCTGAGGAATCCCCTTCTCCGTCGGCTCGCTCGGCGGAAGATGCGGCGCATGCCCCTCGCTCGGCAGCGGCACTTTCCGTATGTCCGCGACCAGCTCGGCTCCCGCCCGTGCCCGAGCGGGCGGGCGTACCTGGATCACGTCGCCCGCTGCTATGCGGAGCCCGAGACGCGGCTGGCACAGCTGCGCCTCGGCCGCGACTTCGACAACTGGGTACTGCCCGACTCTTCCGCACTCGCAGGCCGCCCTCCCCTCTGCTGGATCTGGGGCGATGCCAACCGCCTCCTCCCGCTCGAGACCGGGCGGCGACAGGTCGAGGCGCTCGCACCCGAGGAGGTGCACGTGCTGGAGGGCTGCGGGTACGCGGCGCCACAGGAGCGTCCCGGCGAGGTGACGCGCATCATCGAGCGCTTCCTCGCGCTGTACGCGCGCGAGGCCGCGGGTCGTCTCGGTGCCGCCGGGTCCAACACGCCCTGGCCCGTGGGGTAGTGCACATGACCGGAACGCGCGTCCTCTTCATCAGCGGCTCGATCGGCCTCGGACACGCGGCACGAGACCTCGCCATCGCACGGGAGCTACGCGCTCTCGATCCCGGAGTCGAGATCCTCTGGCTCGCAGGCGATCCCGCCGCCCGGCTACTCGCGGAGGAGGGAGAGACGCTGCTGCCCGAGACGGCGGCGTGGGCCGAGGAGACCGCGCTGGCCGAGAGAGCCGCCGACGGGTTCTCCCTCAACATCATGAGCTACGCGGGGCAGGCCGCACGCAGCGCCTGGAAGCGCGCCGTCGCCGCCTTCGCGCAGGTGACCGCGAAGTACCCCTATGACCTGCTCGTCGGCGACGAGGCGTATGAGATCGCGGGCGCGCTGCAGGCGAGGCCCGAGCTGAAGAAGGCGCCCTTCACGATGATCTACGACTTCGTCGGGCTTGACGCGATGACCCGCAATCCACTGGAGCGGCTTCTCACCTACCGCTTCAACTGGGGCTGGGCGGGCGGGCGGCGCGGGAGGCCGCCGTCGCAGGAGCTCGTGCTCTTCGTCGGCGAGCCCGAGGACGTCTCCGACCGTCCCTTCGGCTTCCTGCTGCCGAACCGGCGCGAGTACGCTCGGCGCCACTACCGCTTCCTCGGCTACGTCTTCCCTTTCGACCCGGCTGCGTACGCGGACAGGAAGGTCCGGAGCGCGCTCGGCTACGACGACCGCCCGCTCGTCCTCTGCGCCGTAGGCGGGACGAGCGTGGGCGCCGACCTCCTCCGGCTCTGCGCCGAGGCATACCCGCATCTGGAGAAGCGCGTCGCTGGCGTGCGGATGGTGCTCGTCTGCGGACCGCGGCTCGACCCGGCAGCCGTCCCCGCCTTACCTGGCCTCGAGGTGCGTGGGTACGTTCCCCGCCTCTACGAGCACCTCGCCGCGTGCGACGTCGCTGTCGTCCAGGGCGGGGGGACGACCACCCTGGAGCTGACCGCGCTGCGCCGACCGTTCGTCTACTTCCCGCTCGAGAATCACTTCGAGCAGAACCTCGTCGTCGCAGAGCGCCTTGCGCGCCACCGAGCGGGCAGGCGGCTCTCGTACTCGCAGACACCGCCCGAGGCACTGGCAGACACCCTCATCGAGTTGCTAGGCAGCGACGTGACCTGGCCGGAGATTCCAGCCGACGGCGCTCACCGGGCCGCCAGGCTGATCAACGAACTCGCAGAAGCTAGCCGCGCGTAACAGCCCGGTGGGCCAAAAGCGCATGGCGCGTTCAGCGGACATCGTCCGTACCACTCGCAGAGCCACGGTCCAAGCTCCACGATCTCAGCGCTCTGGGTTTCGACGATCCCCCTTCTCTAATGTCTCAGGCTGCACGCGCCGAGGCCATAGACCGGCAGCTCTCGGCGCAACGCCGGCAGATCTCGGCGCAGTTGCGCATGACGTCGTCGTCGGGTCCGATCGCCTCGCACGAGTCCGCGCACCGCTCGCAGGCGTCTGCGCACGCGCGGCATACGACCGCATGGAGATCGGAGCCGCGAAGCATGAAGTCCCGAGCCGTGTCACAGGCTTGGGCGCAGTCGAGAAGCGCTCGCACATGGTCGGGTCGAGCGTGCTCGCCGCCGCGATCGAGACAGTGCGCGACTGTCTCGAGACAGACGTCGTGGCAGTCCGAGCACAGCTTGATGCACTCGCGCATGTCGGCGGAGACATGCTCTGCGGTCAGATGGTGAGTCATCAGGGACCTCCTCGGTGTGGGCACGGATGGTTCAAGTGCCACCGTCACCGATGCGGCAAACGCCTTCACAGCATCTTCGCAACCGGTGGCCTCGCGCCGACCGATAATCCACGCTCGTGTTCGGTTCCCTGCGCGAGAGCCTTCGCCAGCTTTCGACTTTCAGCCGACGGCAATGGCTGGTCGCGGGTGCCGGCGCGCTCGCCACGGCGCTGCTCACGGGACTCCCCACGGATGTCTTCCCGAATCCCTTCTATACACGCATGACGCCCGTCCTATGGTGGAACTACCCGGTCTGGGCCCTGACGGCCGTCCTCGCCGGTCTCGTGCTGGCGACCTACGTCCGGCGGGTGCCGATCGACTCATCGGCAGGCGCCACCCTCGGCGGAGGCCTCATGTCGTTGTTCGCGGTCGGCTGCCCCGTCTGCAACAAGCTCGTCGTCGCCCTAATCGGTGTCGGGGGCGCGCTCTCGTTCTTCGCGCCCGTGCAGCCCTACCTCGCCGCGGCCGGCCTCGCGCTCCTTGCCGTCTCGCTCGCCGCTCGGCTGCGCCAGCTCGAGCGCTGCCCCGCCGTCTCCTATGCGGGGCCGCAGATGGCAGTGCCCAAGGCGAGACGCTAGACGCCGGCCGCTCCTACGGCGGCTGGGTGTTGGCGAGGAACGCCGCGACGAGCAGGACGGTGACACCGACGACGCTCTCGCCGACCAGGCTGCGCCCGACTCGGCCGCCTGGAAGCTCCGCACCGCTCGCGAGACGTGGTCGCACGAAGAGGTAGTGCGCCGCGCCCCACGCGAGCGCGAGGCCGACCAGCAGAAGCTTGAGGGCGAGCACGCGCCCGTAGTCGGTCGACCAGAGGTCGTCGGGCGCGGACAGCCTCAGAAGGCCGAGGTAGACGCCGGCGAGGACGACGACCCCGACGAGCACCGACGCGAGGCGGGAGAAACGGAGGAAGGCGGCTCGGCGGGCTCGCTGGTCGAGCCGCCATCCGATGACCGCCAGGACGACGAGCCCGCCGAGCCAGAGCGACGCGGCGCCGATGTGCAGCCAGTCGGCCGCGACGCTGAGCGGCGAGGAGTTCGGCTCGCTCGCCGAGTGGCCCGAGAGCGAGAAGCCGGAGGCCACCGCGAGGGCGATCGCCAGTGCCGGCCAGAGCGGTCGGCGGGAACGCCGGAGCCAGGCGAGGGCTACCAGGCAGCCGGCGAGCACGGAGCCGAGCGTCATCCAGACCCAGGCGACGCCGAACCGCGTGCCGGAGGCGAAGGGCGAGAGGTCGGCGTAGAGGAAGCGCTCGAGCGGCAGCTGCAGCGCCGCGTCCGCGCGGAGTAGCAGAGCGACGATGCCCGCGTCGACGACGACGAGCGTCGCGGCGCCCAGGAGGGCGAAGAACGCCTGCTCGAGCCGCTCGGGCAGCACCGGGGGCAGGGCCAGGAGCCGAAGCGCGAGCCCGCCGGCGAGCACGGCCAGTCCGAGGTACGAGAGCCAACGGACGATCTTCTCGACCGCGGTCGGGCCACCAGCTCCGACAGCCTCGGTCGGCGCCGGCGCTCTCGTCCCGACGCCGAAGGTGAAGAGACCGGACACGACGTGACCGTCGGAGATGGAGAGCGTCTGCCAGCGCACGGTGTAGGCGCCGCGGGCGAGCGGCCGCACTGTGGCGACGAGCGATCGTCCGTCGGGCCCGAGTCGCGCCGGATCCGAGACCGTCCGACCCCGCGCCTCGCGCACGACGATGCCGTTCGGGATCGGCTCGACCACCTGGCTGAAGCGGAGGATGATCACCGGCGGGGGTCGCTCGACGCGCTCGCGGTAGCCGGGCGAGCTGGAGCTGAGAACCGCGTGCGCGCCGGCTGTGCCCGGGGCTACGAGCGCCGCGACGACCACGAAGGGCAGCGCTCGAGTCACGGCCGTACCTCTGGCGCAGGTTCCCGAGCCGTCCCGGCGAGCGGCGACAGGCGGCCGAAGATTGGAGCGCGGTCGCGATCCGCGTAGAGCATTACGGCGACCGCGATCGCCAGCGCCGCGAGCCCGGCGGAGAGGGCCGTCGAGCGCGGCCGGAAGACGAGGACGAGCGGGATGAGCGAGCCGACGACGAGCGTCCAGCCGATGAGGTGATGGAGGAAGGACGAGCGCATGAAGAACCAGGGGTTGCTCTCGTGGACCACGAACATCGCGCCGGAGGCGGCGACCGCGACCGGCACGAGGAGGTTCCACCACCGGCTCGTCAGGCGCCCAGCGCTAAGGCCGAGCTGGGCGATCCCGGCGAGCATCGTCAGCTGCGCCCACGTCGTGTGCGCGAGCGTGTGAATCGGAGACACGACGAAGAACACGGTCACCGGCCACATCGCGGCTCCGATGCAGAAGAGCACGGCCGGCAGCAGGTAGCGGCGCCACGTGCTCCGGTTCCACAGCTCTTCCCCGACCAGCGCCCGCGCGAGGAGGCAGAGGCCGAAGCCGAGAAGCCCGGTTGCGAAGAGCCAGTGCACGTTCTCGGCGGGAGGCATCAGGAGCCTCCTTCGAGCGCGCGTACGAGCGGTCGGACGACGACGACGTGGAAGAGCACCCCGACCGTCACGACCAGGAGCGGCGGCTGGACGACGTGATCCCAGACGCCGTGGGCGCGCGGATCGAGAAGCGTCACCCGGTAGGGCTGGACGAGCGCCCACGCCACCCCGGCGAGAACGGTCAGCGGGCCGATCGCAGTCAGGGCAAGCGCTCGCCACGTGCTGTGCGCGGCGCGCTCGAGCGTAGCGGTAAGTTCGGACTCCATCTCCCTCCTCGAGGTCGAAGGGCACGCGAGCCTCGGGGCGGGCGACCGCCCCGTTAGGGGGGAAGCGGAGGCGGGCGGCTTTCGAACGCCAGCCCGAAGAGCGCGCGCGGCGGCCGAGCGATCGCCGGGTAGCAGCGGCGGGTGGAGACGGCTCGGCCAAAGGAGCAGGTCAACAGCCGCAGCCGCTCGCCGTAGCGTTCGAGGTCTGACAGCCACCGGCTCACCGTGCGCCAGAGCGACGCGACGACGACCGCCAGCACCGCGAAGACGGGCAGCGCCTGTGTGTGGAGCCAGGGCGTGACGAGCAGCCAGCAGCCCATCTTGGCCTCACCGGTGCTCGTCGGCACGAGATAGAGAAGCGACATCGCGGCGAAGCTCGCAAGCCACACCCGTGGGGACAGGCCGAGCACGGGCAGCGGCCTCGAGGGGCGACGTCCGACGAGGAGCAGCGCGCGCTCGCCTGCGCTTGCCACCCCATGGGCCTTCACGAGGCGCCACGCAAGCCGAGCGAGGAGCAGGGCGATCGCGACTTTGGCCGCGATCACCATGAGCGGCCAGGCATCGAGTCCGTCGTGGGGGCGCTTCGGTACGTGCCCGACGAGCGGGAGGCGCTCGGCCGCCCATCGGCCCACGACCTCCCCGGCCAGGACGAGACCACAGAACGCCAGGAATGCGAGGGAGCGCCGGGTCAGACGCACACGAGCAGGGTACGCCGCTTCGCCGACGAGCGCACGACGGCCGTCGATGCCGGCGCGGAGGATCAGGACTCGGTCACGGTGGCCGGCGCGTAGCGAGCCACCAGCCGGCGTTGCTCGCGCGCGTTCGGCCACATGGCGACGAGCGAGCCGAAGACGAAGAGGATCCCGGCGAGCCAGATCAGGTTGACGAGCGGCTTCACGAACGCTCTCAGGTAGACCGACCCGTCCTTGTTGAACTGTTCGGCGACGAGGAAGAGATCCTCACCCGTGAGCCAGTTCGAGCGGATGTCGACCTCGGTCGAGAAGAACGCCTCCACCGAGTAGGCGTTCTTCCCCGGTTCGAGGATCCCGAGGTCGCGGTCGCCGTCACGGACCGCGACTACGGCACGCTGCTCGAGCGCGTTCGGCGCCTCGCGTAGGACAGTGTCCTGGTACGTGAGCGTGTAGCCGCGGACGACGAAGCTCTCGCCGCGCTGAAGCTTCGCGTCGCGGACCGTCTGGTAGCTGCTCGAGCCTGCGACACCGATCGCCAGCATCACGATCGCCACGTGCACGAGGTAGCCGCCGTACCGCCGCCGGTTGGCGGCAACGAGCTCGAAGAGCGCGGCCGGCCAGCTCGTACCCCTGAGTGCGCGACGCGCCGACGTCCCGCGCGCGAACTCCAGGACGATGGCGGCGAGGACGAACGCGGAGAACGTGTACGCGATCAACCCCGGCGGCGAGGATCCCGCGCCCAGCGCAACGAGCACCGTACCGGCAGCCAGCGCGGCGGCGAACGGAACGAGGAAGGTCCGACCGAGCGAGCGAAGCGACGCCTTGCGCCACGCGATCAGCGGCCCAATGCCCATCAACAGCAGAAGCGGGAGCCCGAAGGCACGCAGGAAGAAGTTGTAGTAAGCAGCGCCGACGACGCGGGATTCGCCCTGCACAGCCTCGGAGACGAGGGGCCAGATGACGCCCCAGAGGATGGTCAACGTGAGCGCCACGAGCAGGAGGTTGTTGTAGAGGAAGGTCGCCTCGCGGGAGACCACAGACTCGAGCTTCGTCTGCGAGCGCAGGAGCGGCAAGCGCGAGAAGAACAGAATGAGCGAGAGTGCGACCACGAGCATGATGAAGCCGAGCAGTGCGGGCCCGACCTTGCCCTGGGCGAAGGAGTGGATCGAGTTGAGGACGCCTGAGCGGGTGAGGAAGGTGCCGAAGAGGGAAAGCGAGAAGGTGAGGATGACGAGGAGGATGTTCCAGACTCGGAGCATCCCCTTCTTCTCCTGGATCAAGACAGAGTGGAGGAAAGCGGTCGCCGCGAGCCAGGGCATGAGCGCGGCATTCTCGACGGGATCCCACGCGTAGTACCCGCCCCAGCCGATCTCCTCATAGGCCCACTTGGCGCCGAGCAGCTGGCCAACGCCGAGGAACGTCCAGGCGAGGAGCGTCCAGCGGCGCGTCGCGACGATCCAGAGCTCGTCGGTTCTTCGCGAGAGTAACGCGGCCATGGCGAACGCCCACGGGACGGTGAGCCCCACGAACCCGAGGTACAGGAAGATCGGGTGCGTCATCATGTACGGGTTCTGGAGGCTCGGGTTGAGCCCCGCCCCTTCCACCGGTGCCGGCTGGGCCGCGAAGGGCGTCGCCACGGCAGTCAGCAGAAGCGCGAAGAAGGCGATCACGAGCGCGAACACGGGCGCGAGCCACGGCGCCAGCCCGCCCGAGACCCGCCGCGCGAGCAGGATCGCGCCGGCGGCGTAGCCAGTCAGCAGGAAGAGCCACAGGAGGAGGGAGCCCTCCTGGCCGCCCCAAAGCGCCGAGATCGCGTACGGCTGCGGCAGCGTCGTGCTCGAGTGCTGAGCAACGTAGACGAAGCTGAAGTCGCGCCGCACGAAGGCGGCGAGCAGGACGGCGAAGGCCACCGCGGCCGGAACGAACGAGAAGACGACCGCGTTCTGGGCCGAGACAGAGAGGCGACGTTTCCCCTGAGCCGCGGCGATCCCGCCGGCTACCAGCCCGTAGAGGGCCAGCCCGAGGCAGACGAGAAGAGCCGCCGACCCGAGCTCGATCATGCGGCCCCGCCTCGCGGATTCGGACGGAGCCAGTCTCGCACTGAGGAGATGCTACGCCACGGCGACTTGGTGTAAGACCAAGACTCGGGTGACAGATCGCTAAATCCGCGCACTCCGCTTCCGCCCGCGAGGCGCGCTCCTGCACATCGCTCGGCAGGCCGGCTTCAGCTCCGTCGAGGAGACGTACCGCCGCCGCACGGATGGTCGGAACACTCCCCTGCCGGTGGCAAGGCGCCAGGCCTGCTGGCAGCAACACTCCGATGGCTCCCCCGGAGCAACCTGAACCAGCGACCGCTTCTCCTTCTCGTAGAGTAGGAGCCGCCTCGACTCGCGCAGGAAGACGATCGGCGTGCGCAGGTCGACAGAGGCGATGTGGGCCGAAAGCGAGACGACGAGGAGGTGGGGCGCTCTCCTTGCAGGCGGCGACCGTCTTCAGACATTTCGGATCAGCTCGTAAGCCGGGGTCAAGCCGCACGCGCTACGGAGCGCGAGCACGCCTTGTGATCCTCACCGGCCGCGCGTAGACGATGATGCGCTGCGTGGCGAAGAAGCGCGGCCAGCAAGCCTGGAGCGCGAGCTCCTCGCGGCCGCGAGATTCGAGCGCCGCGACGTAGCTGGCAGGAACGATCCGTCGCCCGGTCACCGCGTACACGAACGTCGCGTACGGAAGCTCGACGGTTACCTCGTCTCCTGGCTCCAGCTGGTCGATGTTCGAGAAGGGCGCGCCGTACGTCGTGCGATGTCCGGCGATGTACGAGAGCTCGCCCTCACCCGGCATGAACGTCGAGAGATGGCGGCCCGGGCCCTTCTTCAGCGTCTCGCTGTCGGTTCCGTTGACGACGACGACGTTCAGGTCCAACCGCGGTATGCGCAGGCGAGCGATCGGTGCGCCCGAGCCGGAGGCACGCCGGAACCTCCGCGCCTCCTCGGAAACCGTCGGAGTGCCCGAGGCAGCAGCTCCTGGCTGCGAGCGATAGGTCGCTTCCCGTTGCTCGTAGCGCTTCGTCAGAGCCCGCTGCTCATGCTGCATCAGCAGATACGTGAACGGGTCCTGCCACTGCCAGACGACGAGCGTCCAGCCGATGAGGGCGAGGCCGGCGAGCACGAAGAACGTCGATAGCACTCGGACGAGGCGTCGGGCAGACATCACGGACGTTGTGGGTCTCGACCCTGGGCGAGCGACGCAGGCGTGTCCACGCCGGGCTTCATTCGGCAAGCCGAGTACCGCCGAGCAGGTCGGGAATACTTGACCATCACCTCGTGGCCGTTTCTCCATGGCGAGACATCTCGGCAGACACAGCCTGATGGCCTCACCGCCGGCGGCGAAGACATTCACGAGATCTTCGTACGGGGCTGGCGCGACCGAGTGTTGAATCCGGACGGCCAGCCGTGACCGATCCAAGTCAGGAGCGAACGCACCCGCCCGGGTCAAGCCTGTGGCCCATCGGCTTCGCCGCAGGTGTCGCGTGCCTGCTCCTCGGACTTGTCATCAGCTGGCTCGTCGCTCTGATCGGCGCGATTCTCGCGGCCGTCTTCGGCCTGCTCTGGGCGCGCGACGTCACACGCGACGTACGCGGTGAGGTCCCCGAGGTCGAGCCCGAGACGCGCGTCGTCGCCGAACCGGACGCGACTGCAGCTCCCGCGGCTGCAGCAGAACCGTTGCCAGCGTATACGCGGTCGCGCTTCCTCGAGGCCGCGACGGTCGGCGTAGGTGCAGCGATCGGCGCGGTCGTCACGCTTCCGGTGCTCGGGTTCATGGTGCTTCCCTCGTTCACGAACGTGGAGGAGGGGGAGGTCGATCTCGGGCCGATCGAGAACTTCCCAGAGGGCGAGTTCGTGATCACGAACTACCTCGCCGCGCCCGGGCAAGGGGAGGTGAGCCGGCGCACGGCATTCATCCGCTACAACGGCCTCACGGAAGCCGGCGAGCCGAGCTTCACCATCCTGTACGGACGGTGCGTGCACCTGGGCTGCCCCGTACAGCCAAACGGACCGATCGACGACAATGCGCGAAAGGAGCTCGACGCGTCGAGCTCCGACCTGTGCTCGCCCAGTCGTTTGGCTGCCCCTGCCACGGCGCGCAGTACGACGCCGAGGGGAACCGAACGGCTGGCCCGCCCGTGCGCTCTTTGGACCGGTACGCGTACTCGATCCGTAGCGGCCGGTTGCTCCTCAACGAGCTCTACGCGGTGGGAAGCGTCTCCGGCACAGGGGCGAACGCGCGGATCTCTAGATACCCCTGGTCCACGCCGGGCACGCACGTGGACGGAGTCGAGGCGTGGCTGTACCCGATCGTCCCGAGCCAGGTGACGGGATAGCGGTTCGAGCGCCGAGCAGCGTCCGTTAGCCTTCGTCAGGTGATCCGTCTGCGCTGTCAGCTCGAGCGAGGCCTTCGTCATCCGGTTCTCGGGCCGCTCCTGCTTCTCGCCCTCGTCGTTCTCGTCGCATTCATCGCGCTGCACGAGACGAGTGAGGGCATTGCCGGGCACGTCGAGCTGATCTGCGTAGCCCTCGCGATAGTGCTGATCGCGGCTCTTCATCTTGCAGGGGCTGTACGGCCGAGGATCCGGCAACGTAGAGCGAGCCTCTCGCGCGCACCGCCGCAGGCGACCCCGCGGCTCAGTCAGCCCGGTATCGATAGCTCCTTCTTCCAGCCGCTTCGGCTGTGAGTCGACGACGGCCCGACAGGGCCTCGTCGTCGTTGGCATCCGAAGTAAGGAGGAAAAAGAGTGCAGAGCCACAACGCCGTCATCCGGCTTCCGCGGGGACGGCTATCCGAGACGACACCCTGGGACGCCCGGGTCGCCGCGTGGGACGAGCTCGCGGCGTCTCCGGTGTTCACTCGACTCGCCGCGCAGGTGCTCGAGCTGGCCTCGCCGCGTGCGGACGAGGTCGTCGCCGACCTGGGGGCGGGCACCGGACTGCTTAGCCTTCCGGCCGCGCGCAGCGCCGCCGCCGTCTACGCGGTCGACTACTCCGAACCGATGCTCGAACGCCTCTCGCAGCGGGCGATGGCGGACGGGCTCGAGAACGTCCACACCGTCGTCGCGGACATGAGGGAAGTCCCGCTCGAGGACGAATGTGCAAGCGTGGTCGTCTCGAGCTACGCGTTCCATCACCTTCGAGACGAAGGGAAGGCGCTCGCCCTCGCCGAGGCGAGGCGCATCCTCCGGCCAGGCGGGCGGCTCGTCGTCTGCGACATGATGTTCTCGCTCTCTCTCGCGTCGCGCGACCGGCGGATCGTGGGAAGCATGATCCTGGGGGTCGCGCGCAAGGGTCCGGCCGGGATCGTCCGGCTCGCTCGCAATGCCGGCCGCATAGCGGCCGGGCGCTGGGAGCACCCCGCTTCCCCCGAGAGCTGGCGCGACCTGCTCGAGGCGAGGTACTTCGTCGACATCGACGTGACGCTCGCGGAGAGCGAGGCGGGAATCGCCTTCGCCCGACGGCCCGAGGTGCGGGAGCAGTGAGTCGACGAGTCATGGCGACGCTCGGCGCCGCGCTCGCCGTCGCCGAAGGCGCGGGCTTCGTCGGCGGCGGCGAGCGGCAGGCATTCGCGGCGGAACGACCAGCCATCGGAGAGGTGCCACTCGTGCGGCAGGCCTACCGGAACAACTGCGAGACCGCCTCGCTTTCGATGCTGCTCGCCTCGGTCGGCGTGCGCGTCGACCAGCGGACGCTGCAGCGGCAGGTCCGGCGGAGCGGGCCACTCGATCCGATCGTCGCCGCAGACGGCACCTGGACGTGGGGAGATCCCGAGAAGGGCTTCGTCGGCCGCCCGGAAGGCGGGGGCACTGCGGGAGGGTTCGGCGTGTACCAGAGGCCCATCCGCGCCCTCGCCGCCCGCTACGGCGTACGGCTCACCGACCTGACTCGCCAGCGCGAGCGCCTCTTCGCCCAACTCGCGCGCGGGCGCCCTGTGATGACCTGGATCGGGCTCAGCAGAGGGCCGTACCGCTCCTGGCGAACCCCCGCTGGCAAGCGCATCACCGTCAACTTCGGCGAGCACGTCGTGGTCCTGACACGCCTGCGCGGCAACTCGATCAGCGTCAACGACCCGCTCAGCGGAAGCCGGCTCGTATGGACGCGTGCCCAGTTCCTCGCGAAGTGGAGGCTGCTCGGCAGGCGAGCCCTCGGACTCGCCGATGTCTGAAATACCCGTGAAATCGGCTCTGCACCCCTGAGGGCGCGAGCGCCCAGCCTCATACTGTGGCGATGCCCGAGCCGGCTGGTTCCGACGTGCGCCCGTACGGGCGCCGTGCCTTTCTCGGCGTCGTCGCGCTCGGCCTCTCCTCGCTTGCCTGGGGCGAGCCGGCGTGGCGGGCCCTCTCGTCACTGCTCGGCCCCGCCACGGGACGCGTCCCCGGGCTCGACGCGCTCCCCTCGCCCACCGGAGGCTGGCGGATCTACAACGTCAACCCGCCGATGCCGACCTTCGACCGGGCGACGTGGCGGCTGCGGATCGAAGGGCTCGTCGAGCGGCCGCTCGAGCTCACCTACAACGAGCTGCTCGCGTTGCCGCGGGCCGAGCAGGTCTCCGACTTCCACTGCGTCACCGGGTGGAGCGTCGAGGACGTGCGCTGGGCGGGCGTCCGCTTCGGCGACCTCTTCGAGCAGGCTCGGCCGCTTCCGAGCGCGAAGGCTGTGGCGTTCGTCTCCGCGGAGCAGCCTTACGTCGACACCTTGACGCTCGAGCAGGCGCTCCTGCCCGATGCGATGCTCGCCTACGAGATGGACGGGAAGCCCCTCGCGCGGGAGCACGGGGCGCCAGCCCGCGTCGTCATCCCGAGGATGTACGGCTACAAGAACGTCAAGTGGGTCGAGCGGATCCTGCTCGGTGAGGAGGCGTTCGACGGCTACTGGGAGGAGCGAGGCTACGACCGCGACGCCTGGGTCGGGCGCTCGAACGGCTATGGCTAGCGTCCGCTACGTCCGCCGCTTCTCGCGCACCGAGCGGGCGCTCCACTGGATCCACGCGAGCGCGTTCTTCGTCCTGCTCGGCACGGGACTCGTCCTCTACCTGCCGTCCCTGTCGATCGCGGTCAGCAACCGCCCGCTCGTGAAGGCGATCCACGTTTACACGGCGATCGCCTGGGTCCTCGCGCTCGTGCTGGTCGTGCTGGTCGGCGACCGCTCGGGGCTGGGTCGCACGTTCCGCGAGCTCGACCTCTTCGACGGAGACGACAGGCGCTGGCTCGCCGCGCGCCCGGCTCCGCAAGGCCGCTTCAACGCGGGCCAGAAGCTGAACGCGGCGCTGACGGGTGCCTTCGCCGTGCTCTTCGCCGCCTCGGGGTTTCTGCTCTGGTACGGGGAGCGCAACACCGACTTCCGCTGGACGAGCACGCTTCTCCTTCACGACGGGCTTACGATCGCATCCGTCTTCCTCGTCACCGGCCACCTCTACCTGGCGGTTATCCATCCGGCCACCCGACACGCGCTCCGCGGGATGACGCTGGGGTCGGTCCGCGAAGACTGGGCAACGCGCCATCACGCCAAATGGGTTTCTCCCGCCGAGCGAGAGATGCGCAGCGAGACCGCCGCACGCGCTACCGAGACGCGCTCGTAGGCGGACGCACATCCGCCTTCGGGGAGACGGTGACGTGGATCAATGCGTCGTCGCGCGACCAGGCGATCAGACCGAGCGCCCCGAGGCGCTCGAGCGTCCACTGAAAGGCTTCCGCCTGGGTGCCCGATCCGTACCGCCGGCGGACGTCGAACGAGTAGCCGGTCGCGTGGATCGACGCGTGCGTCGCCCTGTCGGGGGTCGACTTGGGGAGCGAGCCTGCCGAGGCTTCGTCGGAGGCCACGCGCGTGACGGTCAACGGGGTGGTCTCTCCGCTGAGCTCATAAACCTGTGCGGCGAGATAGCGAAGAAGGCGTATGGCCCTGGGGCGCAGGGTGGGATAGGCGGCGGAGTCCTCGCCGCTGCGGGCGCCCTCGCGGCCAATGCCAGGGCCGATCCGGAAGTGGTGGCGCTCCGGATCGTCCGGGATCTTCCGGAGATCACCTCTCGCGAGCGCCTGCTCGAGGTCGTCCGGCTCCGCGAAGCGCGGCGTCGCGTCGGGCGGGTGGAGTACCAGCTCTGCGCTCGGCCCGCGACCGTGCAGCTCGCTGAGGCGCTCGAGCTCGGCGGGCCGTTTGCGGAAGAGGCCCATGATCTCCCGTGCCGCGAGCACTCGCCAGTAGTAGGTCTGCGAGTCGTCCCCGAAGGAGTAGAGCCGCTCCCAGGCTCCGCGATTGCGGCCGGGCGACGAGTCGAAGTAGACGCGGACGTAGTCGAGGTCCTCCTCGTCGACGACCGTCTCGATGGACCCGTTCGAGCGGCCTGAGTAGGCGCGCAGAACGCCTTCGAGGTTGCCGATCCCCATGTGGTAGGAGACGACCGCCAGATCCTCCCGCCCGAACCGGTCACGGGCCTCGGTGAGGTAGCGGACGGCCCCGGCGAGCGCCTGGGATGGGTCGAAGCGGGCGTCGACTCCTCGGCGCTCGGCGAGCTGAGCATCGACGGCATCCGCGTCGCCGCGGCGGCGTGCCTCGTCGATCCGCTTCGTGAGCTGCCTGCTCGCCGCAAGATCGACCGGCATACCGAGGAAGTTCGTGGCGGTCTCGGCCAGGATCTGAACGAGTCCAGCGGCGTGCTCGACGTCGTGTCCCGCGATCACGTCCGGCCGCCCCGCACTCTCGAGGAAGACGATCGCCTCAAGCAAGTCCGGGTCGATCCCGCTCCCGGCGACGGCCTCTTCGACCAAGGGTCGGAAGTCGGCGGTTCTCCGGGCTGAGGCGACGACGCCGCCCGGGCTCTTCGCAAAGAGAACGTGGCTGAGCCCGAAGGCGGCGGCGCGCTCATACGCGCTCCGCCGCGCGTCGTCGAACGCGAGCGGGTCCGGCCCGACAATCTCGGACGGAACAGCGAGAGGCCGTGGGGGCTCCTCGTCCTCGACGCGTGTCAGTTCAAAGGTTGCGACTGCGGCGGTGATTACGAGACCCGCGACGAGGAGGCATACGAGAACTTTCCCGACACGCGGGCGGGCGCTCACGGCGCCGAGCGGATGGTCCACCTCGCTCCGCCATCTGTCGTGCGCTTGATCGTCCCGTCGTGGAGGGCGACGTAGAGCTCGCTGGCGCTCGCGGCCAGGAAGGCGGCCGGGTCGCCCCCGATCTCGCCACTTGGCTCGAACGACCGGCCGCGGTCGGCGCTCTCGAGGACCTCGCCGTGGCTTGCGAGCGCGTAGAGGTGTTCCGGCGCAGGCCAAGCGAGGAGACCGACGACATCGTGGATCCGCTTCCACGTCCGCCCGCCGTCCTTCGACGCGAACAGTCCCTCTTCCCGGCCACCGGCCGACGCGAGGACGATCCGGGCGGGATCGACGGGCGACACGACGAGGTCGACGACCGGGCCGGGCTTCTCGAGCTCGCTCCACGTTCGGCCGAGATCCTCGCTCACGAGCAGCCGGTCGTTCGAGGCGTCGTAGCCGTAGAGGCGCTCATCGGCAAGGCGGAGCACGTGGAAGTCGGCCTCGCCGAGAAGCGAGATGGGTTCCCACGTCACGCCCGCGTCCGTCGACTCGATCAGGCCAAGATGCGGCGGAAGGTCGTCGCGCAAGTCGGGATGGCCGGAGCCGAGGAAGCGGTCTGAGCCGACGACCGTGAACCCCATCGTGTCCTGGTAACGATCGCCGACACGGCTCGCCTCATCCTCTCCGCGGCTGACCCGATAGAGACCGGTGTGCGTCGCGATGAACAGCGCCTCGTCGGCTGGATTGATCCCGAGCGCGTGCACGTGTACCGGCCCTGGACCGTCCGCCGAATCGCCGCGGTCGCCCCCGCCGACCACCTGCCACCCCACGAGACCGACAAGGATCACGGCTGCACCCACAGCGACCGCCAACAGGCCACTCCTCCGAAAGTGGGCCGTGCCCATCGTGGCAAGGCTAGCCCGACTGGTGATCGGAGCCGGGGGTCTACTAGGGTCGCCTCTCCTCACAGTGGGGTTCCGTCTGCTTCCCGGACGGCCCCCGCCGATGGGGGGTGACACTACAACCGACGAGAGCCAGCCGGTACCACCCCGATTCGCCCTTCCTTCGGCAAATCGCTGACCCTGGCTCCCAGTATGCCGTGGCGAGCCCGACAGGAGCGCGGCGGCCTGCTCGCCCGGCGAGGGGCCCCGGGCTACGCGGAGACCGGCCCCGGCCGTGCCGCCCGCACCCCGTTCGCGACCGCGAGCAGCTCGGAGACCTCGTGCACGAGAACGGCGGCGACGACGGTGAGCAGGCCGGCGAGGGCGCTCGGGATCAGGAGGGCCAGGAGGGCTATCGAGAAGACGAGGTTCTGGCGGGAGATCCGCTGCGCACGCCGACCGAGGCGGAGCGCCTCGGCCACCTTGTCTAGGTCGTCGGCCATGAGCGCGACGTCGGCGGCCTCGATGGCGGCGTCGGTGCCGCCCGTGCCCATGGCGATCCCGAGGTCGGCGCGGGCGAGGGCGGGAGCGTCGTTGATCCCGTCTCCGACCATGGCGACCTGCCCGTGCTCGGCGCGCAGGCGCTCGATCGCCTCGACCTTGTCCTCGGGGCGGAGCTCGGCGAGCACCTCGTCGATCCCGAGCTCGGCGGCGATCGCGCGGGCGGTGCGCTCGTTGTCGCCGCTCAGCATCGCGACGTGCTGGATCCCGAGCCGCCGGAGCGCCGCGATCGCGCGACGGGCCTCCGGCCGTGGCTCGTCGCGGAGGGCGATGAGCGCGAGCGGGCGAACATCCTCGCCGACGATCGCGACCGTCTTGCCCTGCGCCTGCAGCTCCTCAGCCTGTGGCGGGAGCGTCGCCTCGGGGGCGAGCTCGGCGAGCAGGCGGGGGCTTCCCACCCACAGCTCGCGCCCGTCGAGACGCGCGCGGGCGCCGTGCCCGACGAGCGCCTCGAAGGCCTCGGCCGGCTCGAAGGTGATTCGCTCCACCTCGGCGTGGGCGACGATCGCGGCCGCGAGCGGGTGCTCCGAGTGGGCCTCGACCGCGGCCGCGAGCGCGAGCGCGTCACGTTCGCTCGCTCCGTCGAGTGCGACCACGTCGGTCACCTGCGGGCGGCCGGCGGTGAGCGTGCCCGTCTTGTCGAGGGCGACGACGCGGATCCGGCCGAGCGCCTCGAGCTGGGCGCCGCCTTTGACGAGGATGCCCTCGCGGCCGCCGCGGCTGATCGCCGCGGCGACGGCGACCGGAATCGACATCACGAGCGCGCAGGGGGCGGCGGCGACGACGAGCGTGATCGCGCGCAGCGCCCACTCCTCCCACTCGCCACCGAGGAGTGTGGGCACGACCGCCACCAGGAGCGCGGCCCCGAGCACGGCCGGGCTGTAGCGCTCGCTGAAGCGGTCGACGAAGCGCTGGGCGCGCGACTTCTTCTCCTGCGCCTCCTCGACCAGGTGGATGATCCGCTGCAGCGTGTTCTCGGCGAAGGGGCGGGTCGCCTCCACCTCGAGCGCGCTCGGGCCGTTGACCGAGCCGGCGAAGACCTCCGCCCCGGGCCCCTTCTCGACCGGCACCGCCTCCCCGGTCACGGGCGCCTCGTTCAGCGCCCCCCGCCCGGAGCGGATGAGGCCGTCGGTCGCGATCGCCTCCCCGGGACGGACGAGAAAGAGGTCCCCCGGCGCAAGCTCCTCCACCGCCACGAGCTCCTCGCGACCCTCGCGCAGGCGGGTCGCCTGCTTGGGGGCGAGGTCGAGTAGCTCGCGGATCGCCGAGCGCGTGCGGGCGAAGGTCAGCTCCTCGACCGCCTCCGCGCTCGCATAGAGGACGACGAGCGCCGCCGCCTCCTCGAAGAGCCCAAACGCCATCGCCCCGAAGGCGGTGACCAGCATCAAAATCTCGATCCCGACCTCGCGCTCGCGGACGAGCTCCTCGATCCCCTTGCGCGCGAAGTAGAAGCCCCCGACCGGGATCGCCGCCAGGAAGAGGATGAGCGACACCGCCTCCGGAACGCCCAGTAACTCAGCGACGACTCCGGCCAGGGTCAGAGCGGCAGCCGCGAGCGCGTTCCGAAGCGGCGGAAAGCGATACGTCGCCTCCCTCCAGGAGAGGCGCTCCTCGAGCTCGTGCTCGCCGCTCAGGCGGCTCGCCTTCCCACCCGGTAGCGCGGGCAGGCACCAACCGTCTCGCCGGCCACCACAAGGATCACGTCCGCCGCGGAGAGGAGCTCGGGAACGCCCTCGATCAGCCGGTAGTAGACCTCGCGGCCGCGCTTCTCGCGCGCGACGAGGCCGCACTCCCAAAGACAGGCGAGGTGCATGGAGACGTTCGGCTGGGTCAGCCCCGTCACTGCGACGACGTCGCTCACCCGCCGCTCGCCCTCACGAAGCGCCTCCACAATCGAGAGCCGCGAGCGGTCCGAGAACCCGTGGAAGAGCTGCGCCCTCGTCTCGACCAGGCCGCTTGGAGATTCGACGCTCATGCTGTATAAGCATAAGCGAATACTGATGCTTCGTCTCGCGCAACCGAGCGTAGGGCAGCGGGGTCCGCCGGCGGGCGGTCCCGGCGGCGGCCCGCGGCGACCGCAGCTGCCGTCCTGGTCTGAGGGATGGGAAGCCCGCGTCCTGCTCGCGGCGCGGGCGAGCAGTTCGACGGCTCACAGTTCTCTGTTCTGCAACCAGGCAACGACCTCATCCCGCATACATCCCGCACGCGGTCGCCGGAAGGCCCCGGCGGCTCCCGTCAATCCCCGCAAGGCGCCGGACGAAATCCCTGCTCTCGCCGGTGATCCCCGCATGCGCCGGCTAGGCCCGCAAGGCAAAGCAGAGCTTTGCAAGCCGGAGGTCGCCGGTTCGATCCCGGCACGCTCCATAAACACCTGCAAATTGGCACTTTGTTGTTGCCTTTATGGGCAAAATCCACGCCAGCGGCGTGCTCGCGCGAATCGGGCTGACGCCGGCGAAACCCGCTCGTGGCCGCAAATTCCCGCAAGTTCTGTGCCGGTTGAAGTAGATCGGAGATCACGTCGGCGGTCGTCGAGGACATTCCTGTGTGCAGGGATTTCTTGGCAGACAACAACGCCATCCCGCGCACATCCCGCGCCAGAGTCACAGGCGTAGCTCACCGTTGTCGCGGCTGACACCAGAGCGATTAGCCTGCTCCTCGCCACGACCCGGCTTTGGCAGACGCTGTCATGCTCACCGCCGTGCGATCGACCACGGCCCGCCGATCTTCTGGGCTGCTCTTCAAGGAACGGCGTAGCGCAGCCGTCGGCCTCTGGCTGGACGGCTAGCCCGACGCCGAAGAAGCGGCCCAGGGCGGCGCTACGCTGGCTCGACGGCCCGTCAGCCGAAGAAGAAGGACGGCGAGTTCGTTCGGTTCACAGCCGTGGCCGCCGAGGCGATTATCGAGAACAACGTCCTAACGTTCGAGCCGCCGCTGATCGATCGCGCGCCGAACCCGGAGGCCTTCCGCTTCTGGTGGCGGATGCTTCAGTTCGTCTTCCCGGACATCGCCGACCCGCGCTCGTTCCCGACGCTCACGCAGCCCCTCGACCAGGAGAGCCTCGAGCTCTGCCAGCGCTTCATCGTCGCGGCCGAGGAGCTGGCCGAGAGCCAGCTGCTCGGAGGGGACGACCAGATGACCGTCCACCTCGACGACGACACGGGCGAGGAACACGTTGAAGCGATCGAGACGTCGAAGGAGATCACACGTGGGTTCTCGACCCTCCTGCGCCAGTTCGACGGCAAGGGCGAGCCGGCGAGCTTCCTCATCGTCAGTGGCCGCCTCCGGCAAGGCCTCGGCCGCCGAGACCGACGGTCTGGCCGACGAGCGCTGTGCGCAGCTCGATGCCTGGCGCGGCGCGCGCGGGAAGCTGCAGGCCACGGAGTTGAAGCGTCTCGTCCGCCGCAAGGTCGACCCGAACCTCGAGTTCGGCAGCGAGCACTCGCCCGTCTACCTGTTCTCGGCCTACCACTTCGGCGATCTGATCCATTGGGACAAGCAGCGGGACCTCGTCGCTGCGTGGGAGCGGGATCCGTTCCACAAGCACAACGAGCGCCTGGCGTTCCTCGGCGCGGCCGCCGGCCTCGCGCATCTCTATATCGGCTTCAGCGAGCTCGTCCGCACGGCCATCGGCGAGTAGGCGGCACCTACGATGTGCTCGTGTTCTTCGAGGATGACGAGCCCGAACCCGATCTAGACGAACTGACGCTGTACGAGGCCGCCGAGGCCCTGCAGAACGGCCTACTCGCGCACGCCACCGGCGGCTCCATCACCCCGTACGACTACGGGAAGTTGCGCCGCCGGCTGATGAACGACTCGCGGAGCAAGGAGCTCGTGCCGACGTTCGTCCGCACCTGCCGCGACCCGGCGCAGTTCTGGGGCTACATCAAGGCCCGCTGGGCGCACTACCACGAGCGACGCACCGAGATCTGGGACGCCTTCGCTCCGCTCCTCGAGGCGCTCGAGGCTGGCGAGACGCCTTCGGATGCGGCGACGACGGAGACGCTGTCGACACTCGACGCCGACCACGTGCATGCAGCCTGGGACAAGGCGCTGAGTCGGCGCGCATCGGATCCCGAGGGAGCGATCACCGCTGCCCGGACTCTGCTCGAGACCGTCTGCAAGCTGATCCTCGACGACCTGCAGGTCACCTACAGCGACGACGACCTGCCCAAGCTCTACGGGAAGGTCGCCTCGGCCCTGAACATCGCCCCGAGCGAACACACTGAAGAGGCGTTCAAGCAGATCCTCGGCGGCTGCTGGTCGGTCGTGAACGGGCTCGCCACGCTGCGCAACCGCATCAGCGACGCGCACGGACAGGGATCGAAGCCGGTCCGCCCCGCCCCGCGACACGCCGAGCTGGCGGTCAACCTGGCTGGCGCGATGGCCAGCTTCCTCGTCGCTACCTGGGAGGCGCGGAAGGCCAAGGTCGAGACCGAGACCGCGAGCCCGCTGACGCTGTAGGCGGGCGGCTACTCGAGCGCCATCACAATCTTCTCGAGCGTCGCCGCCATCTCGGTGAGTGGCCACGAGGTGTAGAGCGAGACCATGCACACCCGACGCACACGCACTCGTGCGTCGGGTGCGATCGGCTTCTTGTTGCGCTCAGCGCTTCCGGCCGTACTTTGTGAGGTACTCCACTCCGGCAGCCGTCAGGGATCGCGTGCCGTCGGGATTCACACGCATCGAGGCGTACGTCCCTCGGTAGAACCCGCCAAGGCCCCGCGGGTCGTAGCCGCACTTGAGTCCCAGCTCCCGCCACTCGTCGCGAGTCACTGTCCCGCCGGCATCCTCAACCATCGTCAGCATCCGGAGCCATCGTTCGTCGCCCGCCACCTGAGCATCTTCGGCCGCAAGCGACGCACGAAGCTCGGCAACCGCCTTCTCCACATTTCTGAGCGCCCTCGCAGTTCTTGCGGACATCGTCTCCTTCGTCGCTTTCCGATTAGCTAAGCGAAACGCACACTAGCATGCGCTTTAGCACTTCGTAAAGCAAACGACGAGCGAACTCACTCACGCCTTCGGTGCCGTCGCTTCTCCCCTTGGGGACGGCGCGACTCGCCCGACTGCCTGCCACCGGGCGGAAGCGGGGTCTCAACCGAGATCGAGTGCGATGGCGTCCTCGTAAATGTCGAGGTCGGCCTCGCATGCGTGGAACCTTGTCGGCAGCAGCGTGATTCCCACACGGTCGCAGGCCTCGCGTGCCTCGTCCCACCACGCGTCGAATCGGTCACGCACGTTGTCCGACACGGGACCTCTGGTGAAAACATGCACGACCACGCTCACTGGCGCTTCGCGCGTGCCTTCCTCAATCCGCAGGCGGACACTGTAGACCTCTCGGCGCAGCATCCTCTTGAAACCGTCCTGGCGACGACGTCGCTCGCGCAGCGTAGTTGCGACGGCGCCGACGAGTGACGACGCGAGCGCGGCACGATCGCGACGCCGGCCCAGGGCATCGGCGAAGTCGATGAGACCTCTCTCGTCGGCGAAGCCGGCGATCGGGGTCTTGCCGACGAGGAATGTCTTCTCGACCGGGACCTCCATGCGGAGATCAGCTGCCCAGGTGGCTCCCGGGAGATCTGGCGGCGAGATGCGGTACATGAAGCCGGGGAGCGTTCTGCTCGCGTGCGCGCCGGACATCCGACGCACCGGGCTCACCATGAACCACGGCTGGCTCGGCTCGCCCTCCTCACAGAGATCGCACGTCTGCGTCGTGATGATCGCGTAGCCGTCGCCGTCCGGTGGCTCCCAGGCGAGCGCGTCGAACTCACGGTCTCGAGGAGCGGGGTCCTCGCGCTCCGCAGCCGCCTCCACATCATCGTCCTCCGCATCGGGCGGCGGATAGTCGAGAGGAAGGCCGTCCTCGACGGCGCCGTGGTAGACGAACGGAACCCCGGCGACGAGGTCGCCGAGCTTGAACCGCTTGAGCGCCGAAAGGACGTCACTGGGCCAGGGTGCGATCGCACGCTCCTCGATCGAGGCTCATCGCCTTCTCCGTCGCACGGTGACGCGACGCCTTGTGCCGCCGGGCAAGACTCGCGCTGCATTTGGGTCGTCCGCGATCTCGCTTCCTGCGACATGACGTGGAGGCCGAGCCGGCCCCATTGCGATGGTCTCAACAGCCTTCGCGAACATGCTGATGTCCTCGTCCTCCATGAGGCGCCACCGTGCCGGATCGCCCTGCTGGAGCCACGCCCGCGCCTCATCGAGGCCGAGCCGGCGTACCAGCGTCCCGACCAGGCCGTGCAGCTGGTAGAGCCTCCGGGCCTGTCGTGGCCGTGGCTCACGGCCTTCCCGCTCCCATGCATTCGGAGTCGTGCGGCCGACCCCGATCAGCGTAGTGGCTTCGGGCACGGAGAGGTTCAGCCAATCGCGGAGCTCTGTGAACGCGCGGAATGCGGGCGACCGCAGGACCGCAAACCGGGGTTCGTCCTCCTCGGCCTCCCACCCGCCGTAGACGTCGGGCGCGCGACGATGAATGACGAGCGTCGAGCCTCCGATGATCGGCTGCTCGGCGAATCCGCTCTCCCACCAGACGTCGAAGGGTTGGCTGACGGGCTCCGCGAAGCTCGTGCCGACGTCGACGTATGCCGTCCACTTCGGGTCGGCGCCGGCAGTGAAGACCATGACCTCCCGGATAGCGTCCCGGACGAGCTCGTACTCGTCGAGGCGCCGGTTCCATCGACGCACGAACCACCACGGTTCGGTGTGATGGGGAAGAAGCGTCGTGTCGACCTCGTCGAGCGCGGCCGCCGGCGTCGCCGAGCCCTCGAACGTCGAATGCGGCCATGCGACCGTGTCGAGCGTCCGCCGATAGAGATCTACCTCGTCCGCGCTCGACGGCCAGGAGATCGCGCCGAGATGGAAGCGACGCTGATGCCGCACTGCGGGGAAGAGCTCGTCGATCGTGTCGCCCGGCGTGATCACCGGAGTGCCGGCCGTGACTCGCGCGGCGGTCATCGTCCGAGAGCCTCGCGCAGCTCGCGCGTAGTGGCGAGCTGGAAGAGCCTCAGCGCGATGAGGTTGAACTGTGTGACGGTCTCGCAGATCAGCTGCGGGTCGAAGTCGCGCATGCCCTCACGGTAGACGTCGAGATCGAGAACGTAGGTCAGCGCCCCTCCGCGATCGTCGTCCGGGCCGAAGCCGTGGTTCACGTTGCAGGAGACTCCGTCCCCGAGCTCCAGCACGGTTTGTTGCCGGGTCAGATGCACGTGCGGTCCGATCTCCGGATGGGCTGCCACCGAGAGGAACGTCGGATCGATGAATCCCGCCCACCCTTCAGCGCTTCTCACATCCTCCGGAGTAGTGATCTGGTTGACGTAGCGGAGCCCGAGGCGCTGCTCGAAAGTCGGTTCGACGATCTCGTTGACGGCCTGGATCAGACTCTCGAGCATGGGGAAAAATCCCTCGTCCCAGCCCGGGTACGCGAACATCTCGAGCGTCACCCACGTGGGAAGGAGAGCCACAACGCGCGTGCCGTCCGCGCTGCGCAGCCGCCATCCCCGCCCGACGGTCGTCTGCTGAGACGCCGCCGGAGACATCCCTGGCCCGAACTGGATGGACAGTTCGCCCTGCTTGATCTCCTCGACCGACGGAAACGCCACGTCCCCGCCGATTGCCGAGCGCAGATCCTGAAGCTTCCGAGCATCGGAGGCCGCAGGGGTCGTGTCGTATCTGACCTGGCAGATCACGCTCGTCAGCGGGGGCCGCGCGAGCGTTGACCGGTCTACCGCTGCTAGATCCAGGGGCAAGTACAGCTCCTCTCAGTTGAACGATTCTTGAACATTAGCGCGATTAGTATCGGCACGCGATCGGAGGTCGCTGAGCGGCAACGCGACCGTAATCCCACGAATGCAGGCGACGGTGAGGTGCCAGCCGCTTCTAGAAGGGGGTCAACGCCGCTCGTTGAGGGCCGAGCGCGATGCGTCCGCAGCCGCTTGCGGGGCGGTCAACTCTTGTGACCCGGAGGCCCGCCAAAGACCGCGATGGTGAGGAGCCTGGCCGAACCTGTTCGACGGACCTCAGTGCTCTGTTCTACAATCAGGCAACGACCTCATCCCGCATACATCCCGCATGCGATCGCCGGAAGACGCCGACGGCTCCCGGTAATCCCCGCAAGACGACGAACGAAACCCCTGCTCTTGCGGGTAATCCCCGCCCCTACCGGTCGAGCCCGCAAGGCCGAGTTGAGCTTTGCAAGCCGGAGGTCACCGGTTCGATCCCGGTACGCTCCATCGCCGGCTGCGCGTTCAGGAGCGCTTCGGGACTCCACCGCCGGCCGCCCGCTCCGCGGGCTCGAGGCGAATGCCCGCCTCCGCCAGCGGCCTGCGCGCCCAGGCGAACGTCCGCTCGTACCAGCCCGTCAGCGGCTGGAGCGTCGTCCCGTTGGAGGAGGAGTGGACGAACCAGCCACCACCGACGTAGAGACCCATGTGACCGACCTGCGACGGCCTCGAGCGCGGCCCTGCCGAGCCGAAGAAGACGACGTCTCCCGGCTCGAGGTCGGAGCGACCGATCCGTGCCCCGGGAGCGACCTCGCCGCTCATCGCGTACGAGGTCCGGCCCCTGAGCACGCTCGAGAGCTCGGGAGCGAATCCGAACGGCTGGAGCTTGTACACGCGCCAGACGAACCCGGAGCAGTCGAAGCCCCCCGGCGCCATGCGCGTGCCGATCCGCTGGGGTCGCTCCGACGACCCCGCCCACACGTACGGCGAGCCCACGAAGCGCAGCGCGCGACGCAGAACCGCTTGCTGGGCCGCGTCGAGCTCCGGGAGCTCGAAGGCGGCGATCGCGGTGCGGAGCGCGTCCACCTCGTCGGCGCGGAGCGAGAGGAGGCGGGCGATCGAGTAGGCAGCCTCGGCCCGCGTCGCAGGCTCGTCGAGCTGACGCTCGAGGTGCTCCCTGGCCACCGGGTGGTTGATCCGGAAGCCGAGCAGGCGGGCGACCGTCTCCGTTCCGAGCCACGGCGTCGGCGAGAGCCCTGCCCGCAGCGCGGCGCCACGGATCGCGCGGGCCTCGCGACTCAGACCGGCGACTGCGACGAGGCGAGCGTCGAGCTCGCGCATACTCACGGGTCGATCCGCGTCCTCGACGACCGCGCCGGCCTCCCCGAACGCCGAGAGCGCAATCGCGAGCTCGCCCGCCGTCACGGGGTCGTCGGGCCGGAACTCCGCGACGCTCGTCGCGAGGAGCCCCGCCGAGACGACAGCGGTGATCTGCGGCTTCGCCCAGGAGCGTCCCCCTGCCTGGGCGCCGGCGACAGACGCGGCGGTGAGCGCCGCGACGCAGACGATCACGAGAGCGCGCCTCATCCCCGGTCCTATCGGCTGCGCGGGAGGGCTCCTGAACCCGCAGGCGAGCGAGCGCGTATAGGCTGCGGCCGATGAGCGTGACGCAGGAACGGCCGTACCTCGACTGCATCTCGGGGTCGTGGCTCGCCGAGCGGCTCGGCTGGACTCCGGAGCGGATCGAGATCCTGCGCCGCGCCGGGGAGCTCGTCGCCGTCCGGGAGCCGGGCTCCCTGGACTGGCTCTACCCGGCTTGGCAGTTCGCCGGTCGACGACCCCGCCCCGGCGTCGCGCGGGTCGTTGCCGCCGCGCGCGAGGCCGGGCTCGACGAGAACGAGCTCTACGGCCTCCTGACAGCGCCGCTCGGCCTCCGGGCGCGCGACGGTTCGCGGCTCGTCGACCTCCTCGTCGAGGGACGCGTCGACGAGGTCGTCGCCGCGGTGCGCGGCGCCTGAGGACGCGGGTCAGCTCGCCCCGGCGCCGACGCGTTCCGACGCTCGGACGATCGAGACGTCGCCGCTCACCGTCTTCACACGCAGCGGCACGACGTCCGCATCCGCGGTCGCCGGCGGGCGCTCCTCGAGCCCGAGCTGGGACTCGAGCGTGCCCGAGACCGACACCGCATCGATCCACACGCGCGTTCCGGGCCCGACGCCGATGCGCGCGTCCCCGGAGATCGAGCGCACCTCGACCTCGCCGCCTGTGACGCGCTCGATCCGGACGTCTCCGGACGTCGTCGCGACGATCACCGGGGCGGATGCCGTCTCGATCTCCACGTCACCCGAGACCGAGCGGACGCCGAGCGGCCGGGGGCACCGCTCGACGCGGACGTCGCCGGAGACCGTGGTGAGCGTCCCCTCGCCGCGCGCCTCGGCCACGGACACGTCTCCGCTCGCGGTCTTGACCCCGAGCGTGCCGCACGCGGTGCCGAGGACGACGTCGCCCGTCGCGGTCGTGACGGCGACGTCGCCGAGCTCGCCTTCGGCGCGCACCGAGGCCGAGGCCGTGGCGAGCTCGAGATCCGTTCCGGTCGGACAGGCGACGCGGACCTCGAGCGCGTCGTCCCAGGAGACCTGTAGCGGCCCCCAGCGGAACCGCGGCCGCTGCTCGATCGCGACGACGTGGTGATCACCTCGGTCGTCGTGTACCACCGAGACGTCCTCCAACACATCGTGGCCACGCCGGCCGAGCGATACGAGCTCGACACTCGTCTGCGGCTCGTCGACCGTCGTGACCACAACGCGACCACTCGGGAGCTTGATGCGGAGGGAGACGCTCCCGGGAGTGTCGAAGACGCGCACGGCGGCCACCTACGGGCGTGAGCCCCGCGCGCGCGTCGGGCGCACCCTGCGGTCCTCCGTCCGGATGCGGGTGCGACGCACGCGGTCGCCGGGGTCGAGGAGGGTGGCGTAGTCGAAGGGGAGGGGGGCGAGAAGCATGCTCTCTCCTTTCAGCCCTGGGCGTAGCCCTGGAGGCGATTGCGGGTGCGTCGGGTGGAGGGCGAGTCGAGCACACGCGCGATGGCGCGCACGAGCCAGGCGTTGGTCGAGATTCCTTCGCGGTCGGCCGCGGCCTCGACTCCCTTCTTGAGCGACTCCGGGAGTCGGAGCGAGATTCGCCCCACGTGCTCGTCGCCGAGCGCGACCGTGCTCACTGCACCAGCGGCGTCGTCGACGACCACGACGAGCTCGGGGTCGCGGCCGGCGAGCCGCACCTCGATCCGCCCGGACTCGAGCTGTCCTCCGATCTCGAGCGCGGCCTCGCCGAGCAGGTCGAGCAGTCGGAGATGGAGCGTCGCGCCGAGCGTCTCGATCAGTCGCTTGGCCGCTTCCCGCGTCGCCTCGTCCCCGAGGCCGGCGGTCGCGGCGAGGTCGTGCTGGATTGCCTGGATGTGGCTCTGGAGCTGCACAGTGACATCACTGTGACATCACTAGTGGCATTTGTCAAGCATCACTTCGATTCAGACCGATGTCATGCGAGCACGCTCGCGCCCGGACGGCTGAGCGTTCCCAGTCTGCTCTGGAGGCGCCGCGCGTCGTGCGCGCCTGACGCGCCGAGGTCAGTCGCCCCAGTCGAAGTCGCGCGGGCGGCCGGACCAGAGCGTCTCGTCGACGGCGGCCCCCTCGACGCTCTCGAGCGTCTCCTCGCCTGGCCACGCGAGGCGCTCGGAGCTCAGCTCCGCCGCAGGCTCTCCGTCGAGCGTCTCCTCGATCCGCGCCTGCTCCTCGCTCTTGAAGAGCGGGTGGTTCTCGAGCGGATCGCCGCCCAGATACCGCTCGAGGGGCATCTGCGCCTCGAGTGCGGCGTTCCGCGCTTTCAGATCGAGGTGCTCGCGGATCGCCTCGGCGAAGATGGACTCTGCCCCGGAGATGCTGTGCTCGTCGGCGTTCGACATGGATCGTTCAGCGCAAAAAGTGTACCCGCGAGCAGGTGGGTTGGTCGCCGGACGATCCCGCGCAGGCGAGCCGTATGCGACGATGCACCTTGATGCTCCTCCGCCCCGTCGCCCTCGTTCTGCTCGTCTACCGCGTCTGGCGGCGCGTCCCGGCCTCGCAGCGACGGAGGCTCGTCTCTGCGGCTCAGCGAGAGGGAGCGAGGCTGCTCTGGCGCCACGGGCCGCGCATCGCCGGGGCGCTCCTCGGGCGCACGACGCGACGGCGATAGGGCCGGTCACCCGGCGCGGAAGCCGAGCGCCTCGCGGACGATCCGATCCTGCTCGCGATGGTGGAGTGTCGGGTACCCCTCGCTCGGGCTCGCGCGCCAGGGTCTGCCGACATAGAGCACGCGATCGACCGAGGGAGCGTGCGCAGCCGCCTCCTCGAGCCGGTGCCGGATGGAGCGCCACGCCCCCATGTTCTGCGGCTCCTCCTGCGCCCACACGATCTCGCGCAACGCCGGATACGAGGCGACGAGCCGCGCGAGGTCGTCTCTCGGGAAGGGGTAGAGGAGCTCGATCCGCGCCACCGCGACCGAGGAGGCGAGGCCCCGGAGCTCGTGCCCAGTGATGTCGTAGTAGACCTTTCCGCTGCACAACACGAGCCTGCGCACAGCTCCGTGGCTCGCGCGTGGATCGTCGATCACGGGTTGGAACGACCCTGCCGCGAGATCCTCGAGGGTCGAGGTCGCCTGACGGAGCCGGAGGAGGCCCTTGGGGGTCATCACGACGAGCGGCCGCGCCGTCGCGTCGAGTGCCTGCCTGCGGAGCAGGTGGAAGTACTGGGCGGCGGTCGTACAGCTCGCGACGCGGATGTTGTCCTCGGCGCCGAGTTGGAGAAAGCGCTCGAGCCGGGCGCTCGAGTGCTCCGGGCCGTTCCCCTCGTACCCGTGTGGAAGGAGGAGTGTCAGCCGCGAGGTCTGGCCCCACTTCGAGCGGCCCGATACGATGAACTGGTCGACGACGATCTGCGCGCCGTTCACGAAGTCGCCGAACTGCGCCTCCCAGAGGACGAGCGCGTCCGGGGCCGCGATCGAGTACCCGTGCTCGAACCCGAGCGGTGCGTACTCGGAGAGAGGCGAGTTGTAGATCTCGAAGGAGGCGGCCGCGTCAGGCAGCTCCTGCAGTGGCGTGAAGGTCTCCCCGGTCACCGCGTCGTGCAGGACGGCATGGCGGTGGGCGAACGTGCCGCGCTCCGTGTCCTGCCCCGAGAGTCGGATCGGGATGCCGTCCTCGAGCAGCGACGCGAACGCCAGGGCCTCGGCGTGGCCCCAGTCGATCCCGCCCTCGACCATCGCCTCGCGCCGGCGCTCGAGCTGGCGAGCGAGCTTCGGGTTGAGCGTGAAGCCCTCGGGGATCGCGAGCAACTGCTCGTTGAGCTCGCGGAGCCGCTCGGCCGGCACTGCCGTCACGACGGCGGCGCCCGTGTCCTCGGGGCGACGCGGCTCGACGAGTGGCGCAGGTTCGGCGAACGACGCTCTCAGCTCGTCGTGGGCGCGGCGCAACTCCTCGAGCGTGCGCTCGAGGAGCTCGTCCACCTCGTGCGGTCGGACGACGCCCTCGTCGACGAGCCGTGCGCCGTACGAGACGCGAACCGGCGGATGGTCCTGGATTCGCGCGGCCTGGAGGGGCTGGGTGTACGCCGCCTCGTCCTGCTCGTTGTGGCCGAATCGCCGGTAGCCCACGAGGTCGACCACGACGTCGTGGCCGAACTCCTCGCGGTACGCGAGCGCGAGCCGAATCGCGGAGAGCGCCGCCTCCGGGTCGTCCGCGTTCACGTGCACGATCGGAACGTCGAACCCCTTCGCGAGATCGCTCGAGTACCGCGTCGAGCGGCCTTCGGCTGGATCCGTCGTGAAGCCGACCTGGTTGTTGGCGATCACGTGGAGGGTTCCTCCCGTCGAGTACCCGTCGAGCGCGTGGAGGTTGAACGTCTCCGCGACGACGCCCTGCCCGGCGAAGGAGGCGTCGCCGTGCACGAGGATCGGCAACGCCACGCTCGGGTCGTGGACACCGGCGCCTCGCGAGCGATCGGTCTGCTCGGCGCGCGTCAGCCCCTCGACGACGGGATCGACGGCCTCGAGGTGGCTCGGATTTGCGGCGAGCGTGACCTCGATCTCGCCGTACGGGGTCGCCTTCGACTCGGACGCTCCGAGGTGGTACTTGACGTCGCCGGTCCCACCCTCGGGATCGGTGACGAGCGCGTTGATCGTCCGCTCGCCCTCGAACTCGCGCAGGATCGCGGCGTACGGACGACCGACCGCATGCGCGAGCACGTTGAGACGACCGCGGTGCGCGATTCCGAGGACGACCTGATGCGCACCGTCACGCGCTGCGAGCGCGATGGCCTCGTCGAGCATCGGGACGAGGACGTCGAGCCCCTCGATCGAGAACTGCTTCTGGCCGACGAACGCCCGGCGCAGGTACGTCTCGAACCCCTCCACCTGCGCGAGACGCGCGAGCAGCTTCCGCCGCTCCTCGGGGGTGAGTGGCGCCCGAAACCGACCCGACTCGATCGCACGGCGGAGCCAGGCTCGCTCGGCGTGATCCGAGATGTGCTCGATCTCGTACGCGATCGTCCCGCAGTACACCTCGCGCAGCCGAGGCAGCACGTCCGCGAGCGTCTCTCCCTCGACGTGGACGCCGAGCACAGAGGCGGGGATCTGCTGCTGGATCTCGGGCGTGAGCGGGACCGCGAGCTCGTGCTCGTCGAGCGCGGGGTCGCCGAGCGGCTCGGAGCCGAGCGGGTCGAGTCGCGCCGCGAGATGACCGTGCGTCCTGATCGCGGCGACGAGCGCCATCGCCGAGGCGACGGCCTCGAGGAGCTCGGGGGCTCTGGGCTGCACGCCGGCAGACGGCTCGACCGCCGGCTCCTCTGGCGGTGCAGAGGGGGTGGGAACCTCCTCGACCACTGCCAGCGCGGGCGAGCCTCCTCCGTTGCCCGAAACCTCGTCGATGCGCGTCGGCTCCCGCGGCGCGACGAGGCGCGCGAGACCGGGGAGCGCCGCGAGGAGCTCGGCGTCGGCCCCCTCGAAGACCGTCCGCCAGGCCGGATCCACCGCTGACGGGTTCTCGAGGTACTGCTCGAGGAGTGCGCCGACGTACCCGGCGTTCAGACCGGACTCGGAACGGGACGCGCCCACGGAGTTGTTGTACCAGCCCCCGTCGTCAGAAGAGCGAGACGTCCGCCCACACCGCGATCGACATGCCGACGAGGAACGCGAGCCCGGAGACCGCGACAGCGACGGCGGCGAGCCGTCGGTAGGTCACGGTCATTCGCGTCGCGACGAGCGCGACGAGGACGGCGACGGGCGCGAGGAGCGCAGGCTGGCGGACGAGCGCGATCCCGGACAAGGCGAGGGAGAACGCGCACAGGAACCCTGCGACTGTGTCCGACCGCCGGTGCGGAACCGCGTTCACCGAGCGCTCCTCGAGCGTCGCCTCACGAGCGGACGCGGATCAAAGCCTCGTCGTCGCCGGAGAGAAGGGCGGGGCGGACGGCGTCCCCAGTCGCAGGGAGCAAGCGGCGCCGGCACTCCGACGGCCCCGCCTCCGCGCCCACTCTCGTCCGGGACCGCGCGGATCGCCCACCAGACCACCGCGGCGAGGTAGACGACCGGGATCTTCAGGACGAGCAGCATGAAGATCGCTTCCCAGACGGAGACGGAGCCCACGATCCGAAGTCTACGCGACGGACGCGGCAGTCCCTTACACGACGCTCACACCGCAGACGCTAGGGTGCACCCGCCGCCCAGCAAGCGCATCCTCTCGACCGGAGGTGTTCGTTCACGTGAATCGCATCGCTCGCCTCGTCCTCGTCCTGTCGCTCGTCTCGCTCCTCTCCACGCTCGCCGCGCTGTCGGCGACGAGCGCCCGCGGTGCCGAGCGCATGTGGATCGGGTTCCATGACGACCCGAGCTACCGCTGGGTGGAGGACCGCGCCGCGCGCGCCGCGCGCGCCGCGAGCGACGGCGCCAGCATCGTCCGCCTCCTCGTCGAGTGGAACAAGACGGCGCCGCGACGGCCGGCGAGCCCCGCCGACCCGTTCGACCCGGCCTACGTGCTGGACGACGTCGACGAGGCGGTGCGCACCGCCCAGGAGATGGGGCAGGAGGTCCTCCTCACGATCAGCGGCACCCCCGGGTGGGCGAACGGAGGCAAGCCGCCGAACGTCATGCCGCTCCGGCTCGCCGACCTGACGAGCTTCGCGCGAGCGATCGCGGCGCGGTACTCGGGTCGCTACAACGGGTACCCCTTCGTGCGCTTCTGGTCGGTGTGGAACGAGCCCAACCTCCAGCTCTTCCTCACGCCGCAGTTCGACGCCAGAGGCCGATCCGTCGCACCGGCGAACTACGCGAAGCTCTACGCTGCGGCCTACGCCGGAATCAAGGCCGGGAACCCGAGTGCGCTCGTCGGGATCGGCGAGACGTCGGCACGCGGCACGGACAACCCCGGCGGACTCAGGCCCACGCACTCCCCCGGGAAGTTCGCCGAGCTCGTCGCGAAGGCGAACCCGAAGCTCAAGTTCGACGCGTGGACGCACCACCCGTACCCGGCCGTGCCGAGCCTGAAGCCGAGCCAGCGGCTCAAGTGGCCGAACGTCCCCCTGAGCTCACTCTCTCGGTTCCAGCAGAGCCTGAAGACGTGGTTCAAGCGCAAGGACGTCCGCATCTGGGTGACGGAGTACGCGCACGAGACCCGTCCCGAGGACTCCCTCGGCGTGTCGTACGCGACGCAAGCCGCGTACCTGCGCCAGGCGATCCGGATCGCGCGTGGCTACCCCTTCGTCGACATGTTCATCTGGTTCGTCTACCAGGACGACCAGGGCCAGCCCTGGGACTCCGGGCTCTACCGGAGAAATGGCGCAGCCAAGGGAGCGTCGCCGGCGGCCTTCCGCGCCATCGCCGCGCCGCTCGACGCCCGGAACAGCATCGAGTCCATCCGAGCGGGCACCACGACGCCGCTCGTTCGCCTCTACACGCGCCGCTACTGCGCGAACGACCCCGTGGGGACATCGATCGGCATGACCTGGCGCATCTTCCAGAACGGCCGCCTCATCGCAGTGGGACAGCAGACCTCCCCGCTGCTTCGCGACTGCACGATCACGGCGCGGCTGCGCTTCCCGAACGGCGGTGTCCGCAAAGGCGTCACGTACACGGCGACCTTCGAGCTCAACGACCGCAACGGGATCGTGCTCGACCGTCGGCTGACGATCCGCGGAACCTGACCGAGCGCGAGCCCGCACACGATCCGAAGCGCGTCGTGGAGCTCCGCCGCGCATCGCTCGAGCGCGCGGGCTACGACCCCACCACTGCACGTATCCTCGCCGAGCGGATCGACGTGCCGCTGCAAGACGCGCTCGCGCTGCGCAGGGCCGGCTTTCCACCGGAGGTCGCCCTCGCAATGCTGACGTCGGGCGATCGGCCGGTGTTCTGAGCCCGGGGCACCGCGAGGCGAGCGGGGAAGGGCGCCCGGGCGGAACGAGAGCCGGTCGGGGCACGGGTGTAGGGGCGCCCCTCGGGTCGCCCTGAGCGCCCCGCCCCCTACAGGTGACTCGTCGCCCCCGCGAGGCTCGGCTCCTCCGCCGGCGGCTCGTACCAGGAGTAGGCGTAGCTCGGGTCGTCGAGCTCGCGGGCGAAGGTCGAGAGCCGAAGCGGACGGAAGGTGTCGCACATGACCGCGAGCTCGGTCGTCTCGGCCACGCCCAGGGAGCGCTCGGCAAGCCCCGGCTGCGGCCCGTGCGGAAGCCCCGAGGGGTGGAGCGTGATCGAGCCGACGGAGATCCCCTTGCGCGAGCCGAAGTTGCCCGAGACGTAGTAGATCATCTCCTCCGACTGGAGGTTCGAGTGGTGGTAGGGGATGGGGATCGCCTCCGGGTCGAAGTCGAGCTTGCGCGGGCAGAAGGAGCAGATGACGAAGTTCGGCCCCTGGAAGGTCTGGTGCGAGGGCGGAGGCTGGTGGATGCGGCCGGTGATCGGCTCGAAGTCGTGGATCGAGAAGGTCCACGGGTACAGGTAGCCGTCCCAGCCGACGACGTCGAGCGGGTGGTAGTCGAGGAGGTAGTCCTGGTAGCCGCCTCGCACCCGGACTTTGACGAGGAACTCGCCCCGCTCGCGGTACGTTCTGAGCTCGGTGGGCGGGTGGATGTCGCGGTGGTAGTAGGGGGCGCCCTCGACGATCTGGCCGTACTCGTTGCGGTAGCGGCGAGGGATCTCGATCAGGCCGGGCGTCTCGAAGACGAGGTAGCGCTGCTCGCCCTCGGGCCGGAAGCGGTAGGTCGTCCCGCGCGGGATGACGACGTAGTCGCCCGCTCGGTAGGGGAGGTCGCCGAAGGTCGTCTCGAGCGTCCCCTGCCCCTCGTGGACGAAGATCACCTCGTCGCCCTCGCCGTTGCGGAAGAAGTAGTCCATCGTCGAGGCGGGCCGGCAGAGGGAGATCTCCACGTCGTCGTTCCACATGAGCGTCCGTCGGCCCGAGATCTCGTCGCCCTCGGGCGCGACGTCGTAGGTGTTCTGGAGGCGGTGGGCGTGCGTGTCCGGCACCCACTCCTCGCGCTCGATCGGCGTGAAGGGGCCGAGCTCCTTGATCCGACACGGGGAGTGCAGGTGGTAGAGGATGGACTCCAGCCCGGAGAAGCCCTCGAGCCCCATCACCTCCTCGGTGAGGAGCGCCCCGTTCTCACGGAAGACGATGTGGCGCTTGCGCGGGAGCTCGCCGCGACGCTGGTAGAAGGGCATCCCCGCTCCTTTCTCTCGTCGAAGTGGAGCCAGCCGGGCTCGAACCGGCGACCTCCACGCTGCCAGCGTGGCGCTCTCCCAGCTGAGCTATGGCCCCACGAGCGTTCACAGTCTAGCGGCGTGCCCGAACCGACCTCCTACCGGCGCTCGCCGTCTACGCGGTAGCGACCTCGACGGAGGGCACGTCGCTCCAGAGATCCTCGAGACGGTAGAAGTCACGCGTCTCGGGCGTGAAGAGGTGGAGGACGACGTCGAGGTAGTCCGCCACGATCCACGTCGCCTCGGGCAGGCCTGCGCTCGAGCGCGGCAGCAGCCGGTGCTCCTTCTTCAGTACCCCTGCGACCTCGTCGTAGATCGCCTTCGTCTGACGGGGGTTGCGGCCGGTCGCGATCACGAAGAAGTCCGTGAAGTCGCAAACGCCGCGCATGTCGAGAATCGTGACGTCCGACGCCAGCTTCTCCTGGCACAGAGCGGCTGTACGACGTGCTTGCTCGAGTGGGGTCAGGTCGGTCTCGTCTCCTCGCTTGCTCTCGACGCAGTCTACTCCGGAGCACGGTAGAGACCGAGTCGCGCGATCTCCGCCGCCACCGGGGCGGGCACGAGGTCGTCGATCGGGTCGCCTCGCGCGACGCGCTCGCGGACCTCCGACGAGGAGATGTCGAGCGGATCGAGCTCGAAGAAGAGCACGCGCTCGGGAGCGGGGAGCCGGGCAACCGCGGCCTCGAGCTCCTCGTCGGGCGTCCCCGGACGGCGCGCGACGCCGAGGCGCACGAGCTCGAGCACGCGCTCCGGCCGCTTCCAGGTCGCGAAGGAAGCCAGCTCGTCCCCGCCGAGCACGAAGATCGCGTCGCAGATCCCCCGCTCCTCCAGGAAGTCGACCGTCCGCGCGTGGCGATCGAGCTCCACGTCCACCCGGTCGAGCCCGGCGAACGCGAGCCGCGTCAGCGCGAGCCTCGTCTCGGCGGGGGTTGCGACGTCCTTGTGCCCGGGACACGCGACGACGAGGACGAGGAGTCGCTCGAGGCCGAGCTGCTCGAGCGCCGCCTGCGCGAGCGCGACGTGACCTGCGTGCGGCGGGTCGAAGACGCCGCCGAGGATTCCGAGCCTCACTCGCTCCACTCGAGCTCCTCGCCTGCAACCTCCACCGCGGCGCCGGGCTTCACTCCGACCTTCCGCAACGCGGCCTCGAGCTCGTCGGCAGGTGGAGGCGTGCCGACGACCCGGTACCCGCGATCCGTGCGGAGGATGCGAAAGCGCGGGCCGCGCGCCGGCCGCGGACGGTACTCGAGGAACTCCGGGAGCTCCTCGTCCGCTGCCGGCGCCGAGCTCTCGGTCGGGCAGAGCTCGAACAGCGTCTTCCTCAACTCCTCGATACCGGCCCCGGTCACACACGAGGTCGCGACCACGGCCACGATGCGCTCGTCCGCGACGTCGAAGGCGGGCACGGCGTCGACGAGGTCGATCTTGTTCAGGACGACGAGCTGCGGACGGGTGTCGAGGCCGGCGCCGTAGGCTCGAAGCTCACGGTCGATCGTCCAGAAGCGCTCCTCGAGATCGCCCGCCGAGGCGTCGATCACGTGCACGAGCGCGCGAGCACGCTCGAGGTGCGCGAGGAACTCGTGGCCGAGCCCCGCCCCTTCGGCGGCTCCCTCGATGAGGCCCGGCACGTCGACGAGCGTGAGCTGCCGCGCGTCCGGGCCCTCGACGGTGCCGAGAACCGGCTCGAGAGTCGTGAAGGGGTAGCTCGCGACCTTCGGCTTCGCGTTCGAGAGGCGGCGGAGAAGCGACGACTTCCCCGCGTTCGGCAGCCCGGCGAGGGCGGCGTCGACGACGAGCTTCAGGCGCAGGACGAGATCGAGCTCCTCGCCCGGGAGCCCGGTCTCCGCGAACCGCGGCGCTTGGCGCGTCGGCGTGGCGAAGCGGGCGTTGCCGCGCCCTCCGGATCCGCCTCGAGCGACGACCACGCGTGCGCCGGGGGCAGTGAGGTCGGCCAGCTTCCTCCCCTCGGCATCGAGCACCTCCGTCCCGACCGGCACGGCGATCTCCGCGTTCGCTCCATCGGCGCCGTGCTTACGAGAGCCTCGTCCGCTCCCGCCGCGACCGGCTCGTACGACGCGGATGCGCCGCAGGCTCGAGAGGTCGCGCAACGTTGGATCCGCCACGACGACGACGTCTCCCCCGCGCCCGCCGTCTCCCCCGTCTGGGCCGCCCCTCGGCACGTACTTCTCGCGACGGAAGCTGAGCCCGCCGTCCCCGCCGCGACCCGCCTCCACGTGCACCTGTGCCCGGTCGTGGAACATCGAAGCGCTCCTACGGACGGGCGCGGGCGAGGCAAGCCTCGCCCCTACGCCCCGACGTCATCGCGAGGACGATGCGAGCGTCGCCCCTACGACGAGGGCGTCGCCACCGAGACGAAGCGCTTGTCGCCGGAGCGGCGGAACTCGACGATGCCGTCGCGCAGCGCGAAGATGGTGTCGTCCCTCCCGAGGCCGGCGCCCGGCCCGGGACGGAAGCGCGTGCCGCGCTGGCGAACGATGATCATCCCGGTCTTCACGGGCTGACCGGCGAAGACCTTGACACCCAGGCGCTTCGCGTTGGAGTCGCGGCCGTTCCGCGACGAGCCGAGGCCCTTCTTGTGCGCCATCAGGACTCACCTTCCTTCCGTGCGATCGCCGCCTCGAGCACCGCAATCGCTCCCTTGCGCTTTGCGTGCTCCTCCTCGTAGGCGAGCGCCGCACGCAGCGCGTCGATGTCCCAGGTGTCCGCGACGCCTCTGAGGTCGGCGATGGTCAGGCTCTCGTACCCCGCTGGCAGCGCGCCCGCAGCCACGGGCGACTCGGGGGCGGTCTCCGTGACGGGGGCAGATGCTGGCGGAGCCGCGGGCGCGGCCTTCTTCTTCGACGTCGTGCCACCACGCGCCGGCACGCCGCCGATCGACTCGATCTCGATCTGCGTGAGCGACGCCCGGAAGCCCGTGTGCCGCCGGTACCCGGTGCGCTTGCGGTACTTCCCGATCCGGATCTTCGGGCCCTTGACGGCGCCGACGACCCTGGCCGTGACCTCGCCCCCGGTCGGATCGAGCACGGGAGCGTCTCCGCCGCCGACGAGGAGCACGGTTGGCGAGAAGGACGCGCCGTCGTCCAGCGGAAGACGGTCGACGAGCAGTCGCGTGCCCTCGTGGACGCGGTACTGCTTCCCGCCGACTTCGATGATCGCGTACGTCACGTGCTGCTCCGTCTCGAGTGCCCTACTGCGCGAGAAACGCGGGCGTCTGCGCCCGCGAACGGGCGGATGATAGCGGACGACGGCTCATCCGGCGCGCTCCGCGCGGGCGTCGAAGTCGTCGATCCACTCCGCCATCGGCACGTACGCGGGGGCCCGGGCCGCCTCGTCGGCCTCGCCCTCCGGCGAAGCCGGCTCGCCGTCCGCCCCTGTGTCGGCGACCGTCGGGCCGCCATCCGACGCCGACGCCCTCTTCCGGCGGCGGCCGCCGCGCGAGCCGCGACGCGTGCGCTTCTTCCTCGGCTGAGCTCCCTCCTCCTCGCCGCTCTCGACGGGGACGAGCGCGAGGGCAGCGGGCGCCTCGACGTCCTCGGGAGCCGTCTCGTCCACCTCGCGTGTCGCCGCCTCGGGTGCGCCGTTCGTCGGCACGTGGATACGCGGTGTCCGTCGCCGGGAGCCGGGGGACTCCGCTTCGGGCTCGAGAGCGAGCTCCGCCTCACCGTCGGACGATCCGGCGGCGGTGTCAGTCGCCGCGGCCTTCCTCCGGCCGCGTCCGCCACGGGAGCCGCGCCTCGTCCGCTTCTTCTTCGGCAGCTCGGTCGCCGCCTCCTCGAAGTCGGCGCTCGCCTCGACGGGCTCGAGCTCCGTCTCGGCCTCGGGCGCCTCGAGGGACGGGAGCGCCGGTTCCTCGGTCGTCGGCTGCTCCTCCTCGACCTTCTTGCGAGCCGGCGCACGCGTCGGCTTCTCCGCCTCCGCCTCGAACGTCACCGGCGCCGGGGGCGCAGTCGCGTCCGCGAGCGTCGCGAGCACGAGGCCGTCGAGCACGCGGCCGATGCGCACGGCGACCTTCTTGCCGACGAGCTTCGCCGCCCCCGCGACGACGATCTCCGCCCCGTCGAGCTTGCCGACCCCGGCAGCGGCGTCGTGGAGACCGACCTCAACGAGCTTGAGCTCGAGAGTCGCCCCTTCCTCGACGGGGCTCTCCGGCCGCAGGGCGTCGACCTTGCCCTGCTCGAGGACTTGGACGTGATCGAGCGGGACGTGCCCGTTTCCGGTGGCGGGAACGAGGAAGAAGCGGCGGCGCGTCGCCTTTTCGAGCGCGTCGAGACGCACGCCTCCCGGACCCGCGAGGAGCGGAAGGACGCGCGGATGCACGGCCACGCGGAACGCCTGCACCCGCGACCCCTTGGCGATGGCCTTGAGCTTCCGCTCGACCTCGACCGCGTGCGTTGCGTCGGAGACGACGAACCCGTCCCCGCCGCAGGCCGCGCACTTCGCGGTCAGGATCTCCCTCGGCCCCTCCGTGACGTTCTGGCGCGTCATCTCGACGAGGCCGAGCGGCGAGATCTCGACGACGTACGTCTTCGTCCGATCGCGCTCGAGCTCCGTCCGGAGCGCGTCCTCGACCGTCTGCCGGTTCTTCGGGTTCGCCATGTCGATGAAGTCGATGACGATGATCCCGCCGATGTCGCGGAGGCGAAGCTGCCGGACGACCTCGCTGACGGCCTCGAGGTTGTTCTTCACGATCGTGTCCTCGAGCCGACCCGTCGAGCCCTTCGCCCGCGAGCCGACGAAGCGCCCCGTGTTGACGTCGATGACCGTGAAGGCCTCGGCGTAGTCGAAGACGAGGTAGCCGCCCGAGGGGAGATCGACGCGGCGCTCGAGCGTGGAGGCGATCTCCCGCTCGACGCCGTAGGCCTCGAACAGCGGCTCCTTCTCCTTGTACCGGTGGACGCGCTCGATCATGTGCGGCGAGGTCTTCTTGAGGTAGCTCACGATCCGACGGAACGTGCGGTCGTCGTCGATGAGGGCCCCGACGAAGTCGCCGGCGAAGAGGTCGCGCACGATGCGCAGCGGAAGCTCGGCCTCCTGGTAGACGAGCGCCGGCGCCGAGACCGTCTTCGCCTTCGCCTGGATCGTCTTCCAGAGGCGCTGGAGGAAGATGAGATCGCGCTCGATGTCCTCGGCAGACGCCCCCTCGGCGGCCGTCCGGACGATGATCCCACCGCCTTTGGCGTCGAGGCCCTTGAGGATCTCCTTGAGGCGCGTGCGCTCGTCCTCCTCGAGCCGGCGGGAGACGCCCGAGCCCTCGCCGTTCGGGACGTACACAAGGTAGCGCCCCGGAAGGGAGATCTCGGTCGTCAGCCGCGCGCCTTTCGACTTCATCGGATCCTTGACCGCCTGGACGAGGATCGTCTCGCCGCGCTTGATGAGGTCTTGGATCTTGCGCGCGCCCTTGCGACCCTCGAGCTCGGGGCCGACGATCTCGTCCACGTACAGGAAGCCGTTCTTCTCGAGGCCGATCTCGACGAACGCCGCCTCCATCCCGGGCAGGACGTTGTCGACGACCCCGAGGTAGATGTTCCCGGCGATCGATCGCCGCTCGGGACGCTCGAGGTAGACCTCCGCGACGCGATCGTCCTCGAGGATCGCAACCCGCTGCTCGCCGACGTCGACGGAGATGAGGAGCTCGCGCTTCGCCTGCGGGAGCGGGGCGCGCTTCGTCGGCGTCCGCTTGCGAGACGCGCGTCCAGGCTTCCGCTCGACCCGGCGGTCGGCGACACCCTTCGCGGGCGAGGCAGCGGCTAGCCTCGCGGCGTCTTCCGGCTCGGACGGCTGCCCGACTTCGCCCCCGTCCTCCGTGGTCGCCGTCGCCTTCTTGCGACCGCGTCCGCCTCGGCTGCCGCGCCTACGTCTCTTCTTCGGTTGCTCTGTCGCCTCGACCGCCGTCGAGGCCTCGGTCGCCTGCGGCGCGCTCGCCTCAGGCGGTGTCTCGTCCTGCGTGGCGCGCTCCTCGCCCGCAGCGACGTCCTTCTTCCTCCTGCCGAGTCGGAACCAGCGTAGTGCCAAGGTCTGAATCTCCTCTGTCGGTCGCGCGCGACGAAAGAGACGCCGACGGCGTCTCCCGGATCGCGCTGCGAGTGGTGAAACGGGTGGCCATGAGCCTGCGCCTAGGCTAGCAGCCGGCTGAGCCGAGCCCGTCTACGCGGCAGCCGGCCGCAGGCGCGCGCGACGGGCGCGCACGGCGCGGAGCCGCTGCGAAAGGCGCGCCCAGGCCCACGGCTCGAGCTCGGCGTAGCGCGCTTCCGACTGCCCGCGGGTCGACTCGAGGTACTCGAACCAGGCGTCGGCCTCCTCCAGCTGCAGCAGCTCCTCGGCGAGCTCCGTGTTCGGCATCGTCCCTCCCATCGGCGTGACGGCGGCCATGCTAGGACCGGCTCCGGACGACATCCGTGGGTCAGCGACGGCCGCGCGCCTCGGCTCGGCGGAGCGTCTCCGCCAGCGCCCAGGTTCCGCCCGCCGCGACGACGGCGTTCGCGAGAGGCTCGGGGAGGACACGACGCAGCCGGCGAGCCACCACGCGCAGCACGAGACCGCCGGCCACGACCGCGGCGGTCGTGGCGGCGAGCTCGGGAGCAGCGCCGTCTACCGCGCGCGCCTCGAGCGATCGGAGGCGGATCGCGAGTCGAACCTGCTCGAGCGTGAGGGGCGAACGCGATCGCCCGCGCAGGCCGAGCAGGGCCGCTCGCGCCACCGCGGTGCGCGTCGCATGCGTCGTCGCGGCGTCCCGGAGCGTCGGGACGCGAGCGGCGAGCCGCAGGGAGCCCTCCGTCGCCTCCGCGATGCGGGAGGCGATCTCGGAGAGCGGGAAGCCTTCGCCGGCGCGACACTCGACGACGAACGGGGAGAGGACGAACGGTCGCGTCCAGTCCGCCTGCGGCCAGAGCTGGACGAGCACGACCGGCACGGACACTCGCTCCGCCCGAACGACGAATGCGCGATCCTCGTCACTCGGATCGCCCGCAATGATGCGGACTGCGACTGCTGCGTCGGCGCCGGGCACGTCGCCGACCCGGACGACCCCGGGGTCGGCGCCCGCCCCGAGCTCGCGCGCGAGGTGGTCTGCGAGGACGCCGCTGACGAGGACGGCGCCGCCGACGCCGCTCTCCTGCGCCTCCCGGACGGCGCGCACGACGCTCCCGGCCTCGGAGACGAGCGACGAGACGCTCGCCGTCACGGTGCGCTGGCCCCCGCGTGCCCACGGGCGTGGATGCCCTGGAGCACGCCGACGAGCACGAGGTTCGCGACGATGGCCGAGCCGCCGACGGTCACGAAGGGCAGCGGGATGCCCGTCACGGGCGCGATGCCCATCGTCATGCCGACGTTCACGAACACCTGGAAGAGGAAGGCGAAGACGAGCCCACCGGCCACGACGGCGCCGTACAGGTCTCGGGAGACGGTGATGACGCGCAGCCCCCGCCAGACGAGGAGGAGGTAGAGGAGCAGGAGGATCGAACAGCCGACGAACCCGCGCTGCTCCGCGAGCGAGGCGAAGACGAAGTCGGTCGCGTGCTCGGGAAGGTAGTCGAGGTTCGTCTGCGTCGCGCCGCTGACGCCGCGGCCGGTCAACCCGCCCGAGCCCACGGCGGTGATCGACTGGTTCAGGTTGTACGTGACGCCGCTCGGGTCGGCGTTCGGGTCGAGCGTCAGACGAGCCACCTGGTAGGGCTCGAGGACCTCGATCCCCACGCTGGGGAGGAGCCAGAGCACCGAGAGGGCGATGAAGACGGCGAGCGCGACGAGCGCCAGGAGCTGGCGCCAACGCGCTCCGACGAAGAAGAGGACGGCAGCGAGCGCTGCCGCGTACACGAGAGCAGTCCCGAGGTCCGGCTGCAGGAAGACGAGCAGCACGGGAGCCGCGCCGAGCCCGAGCGCCGCTGCCAGCGTCCTCCACTGCACGGTCCTCCCAGCTCGCTGCACGAGAAAGCCTGCGATCGCCAGGACGAAGAGAACCTTGCCGAGCTCGGACGGCTGGAACTGGATGACTCCGAGGTCGAGCCAGCGCCGCGAGCCACGGATCGCCTCGGCCGCGACGATGACGAGCGTCATGAGCCCGAGCGTCGCGAGGTAAACGAGCTTCCAGTACCGCCGCGCGAGATCGAGGGGAACGATCGTCGCGACCGCGAACCCGACCAACCCGACGGCGAGCGCGATCGCCTGTCGGACGACGTAGTAGTGCTCGTCCCCGGGGACGTCGTAGCGGGTGATGCCCGCAATCGCCCAGAGCCCGTAGCCGGCGAGCGCGAGCGTCGCGGCGAGGAGGATCCAGTCCAGCCTGCGCAGGAAGGCGATCGGCATCGCGCCCACGCGCGCCCTGGGCGCCGCCGAGCGTGGCTGAGCGACCTCGATCATCAGTCGCTCTCCGTCAGGACCGGGGCCGGCGCTTTCCGATTGAAGAAGCGCTCGAAGACCCGGAGGGCCGCCGGGGCGGCGGCCGCCGAGCCGTGGCCGCCGTTCTCGATGAGCGCGCAGACGACGAGCCGCGCGGCCTCGGACGGCCCCCAACCGCACCACCAGGACTGGTCTTCGAGGTGCCCGGCGGGGTAGCCGGGGAGCGGAACGACCTTCTCCGCCGTCCCGGTCTTGCCGGAGATCGGGATCTCGTACGAGCCGAACACGCCGGACGCCGTCCCGTTGATCGAGTGCGTCGCGCGCCACAAGCCGTCCCGCACGGCGGCGAGCGCGGCGGGGTCGACGCCCGCCGGCCGCGGCGGCTTCGGCGCGAAGCGCTTGAGGACGAGGCGAGGCGAGCCCCTCGAGCCGGGCTGCTCGACGGCCGAGGCGAGGTACGGGGTGACGATGTTGCCGCCGTTCGCGAGCATCGCGTAGAAGGCCGCCATCTGGAGGGGGGTCACGAGGAGGTCCTTCTGCCCGATGCTGAGCTGGATCGAGTCACCGGGGTTCCACGCCCGATCCCAGTCGCTCGTGAACGTCTTGCGGCGCCACTCCGGCGTCGGGACGAGGCCCGGCTCCTCGCCGGCGATGTCGATGCCGGTGGGCGATCCGAAGCCGAATCGGCGGGCCCACTGCTGCATCCGCACGCGGCCCTCGGATCCCTGCAGGTAGAAGCGGTTGCCGATCTCGTAGAAGTACGTGTCGCAGGACTCCGCCAGAGCCTCCGGAAGGGTCATCGGACGGTTGACGTACGGGTTCCAGTTGCGGAACTTCTGCCGGTCGAGCCCGTAGTAGGCGACCGGCGTGCACGGCAAGGGGTCGTACGCCGAGAACACGTGCTCCTGCATCCCTGCGAGCGCTGTCACGGGCTTCCAGGTCGATCCGGGCGGATACAGGCCGGCGATGGCCCGGTTCAGGCCCGGGTAGTTCGCGCGACGCGCCGCCTCCTCGTCGAGAAGCGGGGCGAGCTTGCGCCGATCGAGCCTGCCGACGAAGACCGACGGCCGATAGCTCGGCGAGGAGGCGAGCGCGAGCACGGCGCCGTCGCGCGGGTCGAGGGCGACGATGGCGCCGCCGTTCGCCGCCCAGTGGTCGTTCGCGTGGGCGAGCTCGATCCCGTACCGGAGCGCCTCCTCCGCCGCCCGCTGGATCCGGACGTCGATGGTGAGGCGGAGCGCGTTTCCAGCCCGGGCCTCCTGGCGCAGCTCGAGCGAGCTCTGGGGGCGTCCAAGCGAGTCCACCGTGATCTGGGCGAGGCCCGGTACTCCTCGGAGGTACGCGTCGTACGCCGCCTCGATCCCCGTCTTGCCGATCGTGTCGCCGGCGCGGTAGCCGTCCTTGCGGAGCCGCTCGAGCTCCTCGGCGGAGATCTCCCCGACGTACCCGAGGAGCTGGGCGGCGAGCGCCTTGTATGGGTAGTGACGGAGGTAGGTCTGGACGATCTCGACTCCCGGGAACTCCGCCCGGTGCTCGTAGAGGTACTTCACCTGGGCCTCGCCGACGGACGTCTTCACCGTGATCGGCGTCAGCGGATCCGAGAGCTGCTCGTCGACGGCGCGCGCGAGCCTCCGCGGCGACAGGCCGAGCACGGTCGCGAGGCGGCGGACGAGGGCGTTGCGGCCCTTCTCGGGCATGTCGCCCACCCACAGCTTGACCGCGGTTCCGGCCACGTTGGAGACGAGGACGCGGCCGTTGCGGTCGAGGATCGGCCCCCGAGGCGCCTCGAGCCGGACGAGTCGGAGCTGGTTGTTCTGCGCGGCGTTCAGGTACTCGTCGCCGGAGAGCACTTGAAGCGACCAGAGACGCGCGAAGAGGATGCCGAACGCGACGAGCGCGACGACGCCGAGCACGCCGACCCTGAGCGCGAGCTGCGGGGTCAGGCGATGCGGCTCACGCACCCGCGGGTCAGGGGGGAGAAAGCGCGCCGGCGGAAGCCGGCGCTCACCGTAGGGACTGCCCCGTCGGTCAGGCAACGAGCTCGACCTCCGCGGCGGAAGGGCTCTCGGATCGCGGACGAACGACGGTGCGCAGGAGGGAGGACACCGGGAGCGCGAGCGCGAGGTTGAGGACGAGCGCGGGGACGAGAGCCCCGACGAGCGCGTGCTCGGCGACGACCTCCTCGCCCAAGAGGACGCGCAGGAACGTGGCGAACACTGCTGCGAGGATCGTGAGCGCGCCCACGGCAACGAGTGGCGGAAGCCTCGTCCCGCGCGCGGTCGTCTCCCCGTAGCGGCCGGCCCAGAACCCCACCAGCGTCAGCACGAGCGAGGACGCCCCGAGGGTGTCGAGCGTGAGGACGTCGACCACGAGCCCCGCGCCGAAGCCCGCGACCGCACCCACCACGGCACCGCGGAGGAGGCCGAGACAGCAGACCGTCACGAGCAGCAGGTCTGCCGTGCCACCGAGCACGGTGAGCGAGGAGACGATCACCACCTGGAGCATCGCCGCGGCAAGGACGACGAGCGCGGCGCGGAGCGCGTCGCCGGGAGTCACTGTCGGCCCTTGGGGACGAGGACGAGGACGGCGTCGAGCCCTCCGAAGTCGACGTACGGGTCGACCTGGATCTGTTGGTAGAGGTCGGTGTCGGTCTGGCCGACGGACGTGACCACTCCGATGGCGATTCCCTTCGGGTACAGGGAGGTCAGCGCGCCGACCCGCCAGCCGGCGGTGACGATCTCGTCGCCGACGCGCACGAGGTCGCGCTTCCGTACGCGGTCGAGGACGAGCGTCTCGCGCGTGCCGCGGGCGTGGCGCACGATCCCCGCCGCGTCCGTCTGCAAGTCGAGCGCGGAGACCGCCGCGCGCGGGTCGGTGAGGAGCTGCACCCGCGCGGTACGCGGGCTCACGCGCACCACGAGCCCCACGAGCCCGTCGGCGTTGACGACCGGGTCGTTGACCCGTACCCCGTCCCGCGACCCGGCGGCGACGACCACGGCCTGCGCAAACGCGCTCCCGGGGCGACCGATGACCTCCGCTGCGACGGGGTCGTAGCCCGCCGGGAAGCGCGGCCCGTCGATGTACTCGAGCAGCCCGCGGAGGTACTCGTTCTCGCGCAGGGCGAACTCGCTCTGGATCGCGCGCTGGCGAAGCTCGCGGACCTCGGTCCGGAGTCGGTCCGCCTCGGAGCGAGCCGTGAGCAAGCCGTCTGCCCAGGCGTACGCGTCACGGAAGGGCTGCGCGACCCGTTCGACGGCCACTGCGGCCGGGCGCAGGAGGGTCGACCCGACGGCCTCGATGTCCCAAGCGGTCCCGTCCTCTCCCGCTCTGAAGGAGAGCGTGATCAGCACGACGGAGGCGAGCACGAGCAGGCCGACCGCGAGCCGGCGGCGGAGCGTCCCGGCGCTGCGTGAGCTCGATGGTGTGGACGGGACGCGCCGGACGGTCACGCCCAGCGCGCCCGATCGCGCGCTGCGTTCCCTGGGCACGACGGGCCAGTGTAGCGACGCCCGCCCGGAGTAGCGTCGAGCGAGGGCGCAACGAGCGGGGTCAGGTCTCTCGGAACGAGCGGGGTCAGGTCTCTCGGAACGAGCGGGGTCAGGTCTCTCGGAACGAGCGGGGTCAGGTCTCTCGGAACGAGCGGGGTCAGGTCTCTCGGAACGAGCGGGGTCAGGTCTCTCGTGTTGCACGCCCTTGGCGTGCAACACGAGAGACCTGACCCCTAGCGCAGACTCCTGACCGGTAGCGCAGACCCCTAGCGCAGGAGTCCGTTGCGGCGCGCGGCGCGGCTGCGGCTCGAGCGATGGATCACGTCGAACTCCTCGAGCGAGCGCCCCGAGCCCACCGCGACGCACGTGAGCGGGCTCTCGGCGAGATGCACCGGCATCTGCGTCTCGTGGCGCACCCGCTCGTCGAGCCCCTGGAGGAGCGCGCCACCGCCTGCGAGCACAATGCCGCGATCCATGATGTCGGCCGCGAGCTCGGGTGGCGTCTTGTCGAGCGTGGACTTGATCGCGTCGATGATCTGCGTCACGGGCTCGTCGAGCGCTCGCCGGATCTCCTCCGAGGAGATGATCACGGTCTTCGGGAGGCCGGTGAGCATGTCGCGCCCGCGCACCTCTGCTTGCAGCTCCTCGGGGAGCCGGTACGCGGATCCGATCTCGAGCTTGATCTCCTCCGCCGTCTGCTGGCCGACGAGGAGCTTGTACTCCTTCTTGATGTGGTTGACGATCGCCTCGTCCATCTCGTCCCCACCCACACGCATGGACTGCGAGACGACGATGCCGCCGAGCGAGATGACGGCGACCTCGGTGGTGCCGCCGCCGATGTCGACGATCATGTTCCCCGTCGGCTCGGCGACGGGGAGCCCGGCGCCGATCGCCGCGGCCATGGGCTCCTCGATGAGGTAGGCCTGGCGGGCGCCCGCCGAGAGCGTCGCCTCCTCCACCGCACGCTTCTCGACGCCGGTCACGCCCGATGGAACGCAGACCACGACGCGTGGGTGCGCGAAGCGGTGCTGGTGCACCTTCTGGATGAAGTGCCGCAGCATCTGCTCGGTGACGTCGAAGTCCGCGATCACACCATCCTTGAGCGGCCGGATCGCGGAGATCGTCCCGGGCGTACGTCCGAGCATGCGCTTGGCCTCGACGCCGACCGCGTGCACCTCACCCGTACGCTGGTCGATCGCGACGACCGACGGCTCCGAGAGCACGATGCCGCGCCCGCGCACGTAGACGAGCGTGTTCGCGGTGCCGAGGTCGACGGCCATGTCGCGACCGCCGAAGCCCGTGAGACTCGTGAGCCAGCCCATGAGCCTGGCGAGTGTACCTGCCGCTTTCCGGCAGCTTTGGTCGGAGCGAAGCAGGTGTCCCGGTCGCTATCCCGGAGTCTCGCTCGTGGTGGGGCCCGTGGAGACGAGCAGGCGCGGGGCAAGGCGCTCGAGCAGCGTCACGAGGAGCGCTCCCGGGAGCCCGACGACGTTCAGGTAGTCGCCCTCGATCCGCTCGACGAGGCGTCCGCCGAGCCCCTGGATCGCGTAGGCGCCCGCACGACCCTCCCACTCCCTGCTCGCGACGTAGAAGGAGACGAGCTCGGACGACAGCAGCCTGAACGTCACCTCCGTCCGCTCGTGGACGATGATCTCCTCGCCGGCGCCGAGGAGGCAGAGCCCCGAGAGCACCGCGTGCGTGCGACCGGAGAGCTCGTTCAGCATCTGCCGCGCCTCCTCGGAGTCGCGCGCCTTCCCGTAGACGCGCCCGTCGAGGACGACGGTCGTGTCGACGCCCAGCGTCAGACGGCCGTCGACATGGACGGAGCGCGCCTTGCCCTCGGCGTGGCGGCGGACGAGCTCAGCGGCGTCGGCGTCCGGCGGATCGTCCTCGACGTAGTGCGGGGCGACCACCTCGAACGGGATGCGGAGCTGCTCGAGGATCGCGCGTCGCTGAGGACTGGTCGAGGCGAGAGTCAGGAGATCGGCGTGCAGCGCGCGGCAGCCTTACGAGACGAGGCCGTCGGGGAAGAAGAGCGCGAGCTCCCGCTTCGCGCTCTCCTTCGAGTCCGATCCGTGGACGATGTTCTCGGAGAGCTCGAGCGCGAAGTCTCCGCGGATGGTTCCCGGCGCGGAGTCGAGCGGGTTCGTCGCGCCCATCATCGCGCGGACGACCGAGATCGCCGACTCGCCGCTCACGGCGAGCGCGAGCACCGGCCCCGAGGTGATGAAGTCCACGAGGTCGCCGAAGAACGGCTTCCCCTTGTGCTCGGCGTAGTGCGCACGAGCGAGCGACTTCGAGATCTTGAGCAGCCGCGCGCCCCGGAGCTCGAGCCCGCGCCGCTCGAAGCGCGCGAGGATCTCGCCCGCGAGGCCGCGGCGCATGCCGTCGGGCTTGACGAGAACGAGCGTGGTCTCCCTGGCCATGGAGCGAGGATGCTAGTCGCTCGCCCGACGACGGCGCGGTCGCAACGACACCTCGTCGAGCGCGGGTAGCGCGGGCGGGATCTCCGTCGCGCAGTAGGGGCAGACCTGCCAGAGCGACTCGAGCGGTTGGCCGCACGACGGACATGCCTGCTTCAGCCGCGTCGTACAGACCGGGCACACGAGGTACGACGCCTCGACGCGCGCGCGGCAGACCGGACAGCGGCGATCGAGCTCGGCGAGGCGCTCCTCCATAGCGCGGATCTCGAGCTCGCGCTCGCGCACGTCGGCGAGGTACTCCGGCGGTCGGAAGAAGAGGTAGATGATCGGCCCGAGAAACGGCAGCACGAGCCCGACGAGCGTCGCGAGCGCGACGAGCCACGCGTCGGCGATGCGGCGGCGGGCGTCCTTGAGGACCCAGAAGGCAGTCGCCAGCCAGAGGACGACGACGAGCAGGATCCCGAGGTTTCGAGCGAGCGTCCAGTCGACGGAGTCGAGCGCCTGCGCAATCGGCATCGTGGCCTCCCTCATAGCAGAAGCCTGCCGACGAGGTACCCGAGCCCGAACGCGAGCCCGACGATCCCGACCACGATCAGCAGCGCGAAGAGGAGGACGGAGATCCGCTCACCCGTTCGCGTCATCTCGACCCTCCCTCCGCCTGCGCGAGGTCGCCGAGGAGGTAGAGCGATCCGGTCACGAGCACCGGCTCCCCGAGCTCGTGCGCGCGCCGCACCGCGGCGGACGGCTCGGGAACCGCCTCGACGAGCGGAAAGCGGGCTCGGGCGCGCTCCGCGAGCTCCTCGGCAGGAAGCGCCCGCGGGGAGGACGAGCGCGTGGCGACGAAGCGCGACCCCACGCGGGCGAGCGTTGCGAGCATCGCATCGACATCCTTGTCGCGAAGAACGGAGGCGACGACGGTGTAGTCGCCCGGAGGCAGACGCTCCACGAGGAACCGCGCACCGTCGGGATTGTGCGCGCCGTCCCGGATCTCGCCCTCGCGCAGCTCGAGCCGCCCGGGAAGCGAGACGGAAGGCTCCGCGTCGATCCTCCGCCCCAGGAACGCCTCGGCCGCCTCACGGGCTCCACCGACGACCACCTCTCGCTCGGGCACGAGGTGCGCGAACTCGCGGTCGGGAAGCACGACGACACTGTCCTCACGTGCCACCGCGAGCTTCTCGCGGGCGATCGCCTCCCGACTCTCGCCGAGCACGTCGGTGTGGTCGAGCCCGACGTTCGTGAGCAGCACGACCCGCGTGCGAAGGACGTTCGTCGCATCGAGCCTCCCCCCGAGCCCTGCCTCGACGACGGCGACGTCGATCCCCGCATCCGCGAACGCGGCGAGCGCCGCCGCGGTGACGATCTCGAACTGGGTCGCCCGGACGCGCTCGGCCTGCTCGCGCACGCGCGCGATCGCAGCCTCGAAGTCGGCGTGCTGCCCGTTGATGCGGATCCGCTCGGCCCAGCTCGCGATATGCGGCGAGATCGTCGAGCCGACTGCGAGCCCCTCCGAGAGGAGGAGTTGCTCGATCGTGACCGTCGCGGTCGACTTCCCGTTCGTGCCGACGACGTGGATCGCGGGATACGCGTCTTGCGGATTCCCGAGCCCCGCGAGGAGCGCTCGCATGCGCTCGAGCCCGAAGCCGTCCCGCGGCCACGGGCTGAGCGCATCGAGCCACTCGACCGCCGTCACGCCGACATCGTAGGGGCGACCCTCGGGTCGCCCGCTCGTCCTACGCCTCGAGCGCAGCGAGCTCGCGGCGGTAGCGCTCGAGCTTCTCGCGCTCGGCGGCCACGACCTCGGGCGGAGCCTTCGTCACGAAGCGCTCGTTCGCGAGCATCCTCTCGGCGCGCGCGACCTCCTTGCGGAGCCGCTCGAGCTCGGCCTCTCGGTTCGCCTGCACCTTGGCCCGCTCGGGCTTGACGACGGCGGCGAAGATGCGGCGCTCGTCGTCGGAGCCGAGCGCAACCTCCACCCCGCTCCGGCGGAAGATCCGCGCCGCCTCCTGAACCCGGTCGAGGGCTGCGACGTCGGCCGCGTAGCGGCCGTCGGGCTCCGGCCACGGCGACACGATGAGGCGAGCCTCGCGCGCAGGAAGCTGCGACCAGACCTCCTCCGTGACGTGCGGCATGAGCGGGTGGAGCAGCGCGAGCAAGCGCTCGAGCGCGGCGAGCGCGGTGCTCGTCGCATCCTCGTCGCGGTCGTAGAGCCGCGGCTTGATCGCCTCCGCGTACCAGTCGCAGAAGTCGTCGAAGACGAGGTGGTAGAGGATCGCCGTCGACTCGGCGAAGTCGAAGCGCGCCCACGCGTCCTCGAGCTCGGCGCGCGCGGCGTCGATCCGAGCGAGGATCCAGCGCTCCTCGAGCTCGCGCGGTCGCGCCTCCGGCACGGCTCCCTCGGCGTTCTGCAGGATCAGGCGCGCGACGTTCCAGAGCTTGATCGCGAGCTTCCGGCCCTCCTCGATCGCGCCGTAGGAGAAGCGGACGTCCTGGGTCGAGGAGATCTTCAGCAGGCCGTAGCGCGTCGCGTCGGCTCCGTACTCCTCGATCGGCTCCATGGGATCGATCCCGGTGCCGAGGCTCTTCGACATCCGCCGTCCGTCCACCGCGAGCACGGTCGAGTGGATGATCGAGTCGGTGAACGGGACGTCTCCCATCACCTCGAGCCCGGTCCAGATCATCCGGTTCACCCAGAGGCGGATGATCTCGCGGGCGGTCGAGTTGACGTCACCCGGGTAGTAGCGCTCGAGCTCAGGAGTCGCGTCCGGCCAGCCGAGCGTCGCGTACGGCCACAGGGCCGAGGAGAACCACGTGTCGAGCACGTCGGGATCGCGCGTGAGCTCGGTCGAGCCGCACTCGCCGCAGGCCGTCGGCTCGGCGACCTGCACGGTCAGATGGCCCTCGGGGCAGGTCCAGATCGGGAGCTGGTGCCCCCACCAGAGCTGGCGCGAGATGCACCAGTCGGGCGCCTCCTCGAGCGAGGAGATCGCAAAGCGGTGCTGCGACTCGGGGTGGTAGCGGACGCGCCGCTCCCGGAGCGCCGCGATCGCGGGCTTCGCCGGCTCGGCCATTGCGCACCACCACTGCAGCGAGATGAGCGGCTCGATGCGGGAGTGGCAGCGCTCGCAGGTTCCGACCGCGTGACGGTAGCGCTCGCGCTTCTCGACGAGGCCGCGCTCCTCCGCCCAGGCGATCACCCGCGCGCCGGCCTCCTCCTGCGTCAGGCCCTGGAGGTCGCCGGCATGCTCGTTCATCCGCCCGTCGGGCCCGATGACCGTCGGCTCGGGGAGGCCGTGCGTGCGTCCGATCTCGAAGTCGAGAGGATCGTGCCCCGGCGTGACCTTGAGCGCTCCCGTTCCGAAATCGCGGTCGATCCGCTCGTCGGCGATCACCGGCACCCGACGCTCGACGTAGGGGACGAGCACCTCCCGCCCCACGGCGTCCGCGTAGCGCGGATCGTCGGGGTGCACCGCGACGGCGACGTCTCCGAGGATCGTCGCCGGTCGCACGGTCGCGATCGAGACACCGTCCGAGCCGTCCCCGTCCGCGAACGGGTACCGGATCGTGACGAGCTCGTCCTCCATCTCCTCGTGCACGACCTCGAGGTCGGAGATGGCGGTCTCGTGGTGCGGGCACCAGTTGACGATCCGGTTCGCGCGGTAGATCCAGCCGCGGTTCCAGAGGTGGACGAAGAACGTCATCACCGCGCGGACGTAGTCGTCGTCCATGGTGAAGCGCTCGCGCGAGTAGTCGAGCGAGCAGCCGAGCCGCCGGAACTGGCTCATGATCGTGCGGCCCGTCTTCTCGAGCCAGTCCCACGTCCGCTCGAGGAACGCCTCGCGCCCGATCTCCTGGCGCGTCAGCCCCTCCTTCGCGAGCTCTTTCTCGACGACGTTCTGCGTGGAGATGCCGGCGTGGTCGTAGCCGGGCTGCCAGAGCGTGTCGAAGCCGCGCATGCGGTGCCAGCGGATGAGTACGTCCTGAATCGAGCCGTTCAGCGCGTGGCCCATGTGCAGCTCGCCGGTGACGTTCGGCGGCGGCACGCAGATCACGTACGTCTCGTCACGACGCGCCCCGGCGCCGGCCGCGTAGAGGCCTTCGGCCTCCCACGTCTCCTGCCAGCGCCGCTCGACCTCGCCTGGCTGGTAGAGGGGATCCATCCCGCGGGAGTCTAGAGAGGAGCGCTCGCGACGCCCGTCGCCAATCGGGTGGAGCGTGTGGGGCGAGGGCGTGGACGAGGTACGCGGGCGAGGGCGAGGCAAGCCTCGTCCCTCCGGGCGGTGGACGGTCCGGGCGTTCCGCGCAACACCGGGGTCAGGTCCCTTTCGTTGCGCGCGTGCTCGACGCCTTGCCTCGACACCTTGCCTCGCTGCAACACCGGAGACCTGACCCCTCTTGTTGCGGGAGTGCGCACGTAGGGGCGAGCCTTGGGTCGCCCGCAGTACGTCCGACCGGCGGACGGGGCGGGAGCGATCGCTCATCGGCCGACGGCGTACCCCTGCATCCCGCGGGCGTTCGCGCCCGCGCGCAGGACTCCATCGGGCTCGCGGGCGACGGCGCTCACCCGACCGAGCGACCACGCGGGCCAGAGCCGGACGTCGTGGCCGCGACGCTCGAGGTCGGCGATCGTCCTCGACCCGAAGCGCGACTCGAGCGAGAGCGAGCGCGCGGCGAACCCACGTGGGTAGAAGGACGAGATGAGGTGGTCGGTGTGGAACTCGGGCGCGTCGATCGCCTCTTGCAGGTTCAGCCCGCGATCGACGTGGCGGAGGAAGACGTGCAGCGCCCACTGTTCCTGCTGGTCGCCGCCCGGCGTGCCCCACGCGAGGTAGGGTGCTCCCTCGCGCAGCGCAAGCCCGGGCGAGAGCGTCGTCCGAGGCCGCGCGCCCGGACGGAGCGACGATGGCAACCCCTCCTCGAGCCAGAACATCTGCGCGCGGGTGCCGAGCGGCCAGCCGAGCGCGGGGATGGTCGGCGAGCTCTGCAACCACCCGCCGCTCGGCGTCGCCGAGACGAGGTTGCCGAAGCGGTCGGCGACGTCCAGGTGCACCGTGTCGCCGCGAGTCGGCTCCCCTGAGCCCGGGGCCGCCTCGGCGGCGAGCACACGCGGCAGGCGACCGAGGCCCGGCTCGTACCGCTCCGACGCCCGCTCAGCGACGAGCGCTCGTCGGCGCGTCGCGTACTCCTCCGAGAGGAGGGTCGCGAGCGGCACGTCCGCGTCGCCGTACAGCGCGTCCCGGTCGGCGAAGGCGAGCTTCGCACACTCGGTGACGACGTGGACGAACTCGGCCTCCGACAGCTCCGCGAGATCGAAGCCCCGAAGCAGGGAGAGCTGCTGGAGGGCGACCGGCCCCGATCCCCACGGGCCGGTCTTGCAGACGGTCAGCCCCCGATACTCGAAGGTCACCGGGCTCTCGAGGGTCGCCTCCCAGGAGGCGAGGTCGTCGCCCGTGAGGAGCCCACCTTCGGCCGCGCAGAAGCGGTCGATCTCCTCGGCGACGAAGCCCTCGTACCAGAGACGCCGAGCACGCTCGAGCTCCTCCTCGCGCGAGCCGCCGCGGCTCTCCTCGACGATCCGGCGGTAGGTGGACGCGAGCGCCCGGTTGCGGAAGAGGGCGCCTGCCCGAGGCGGGGGGAGGTACAGCTCGCGCGAGCCCGGCCACTGCGAGAGCAGCTCCTCGTGCGCGACGATCGTGTCGCGAATGCGGGGGTGGAGGGGGTAGCCGTGCTCCGCGTAGCCGATCGCGGGGGCAAGCACATCTTCGAGCCGCCAGGTGCCGAACTCCCGCAAGAGGAGCAGCCACCCGCCGAAGGCCCCCGGAACGCACGCCGCGAGAACCCCGGTGCCCGGCATGAGCTCGTGGCCGAGCGCGCGGTAGCGCTCGATGGTCGCCGCCGCCGGCGCGACCCCTTGACCGCAGAGGACGAGCGGCTCGCCGCGCGCGGCAGGCCAGAAGATCGCAGGCACCTCGCCGCCGGGCCCGTTCAGGTGGGGCTCGACGACCTGGAGCGTGAAGCCCGCCGCGCAGGCAGCGTCGAAGGCGTTCCCGCCGCGCTCGAGCACCGACATGCCGACGGCCGAGGCAAGCCAGTGCGTGGACGCGACCATCCCGAAGGTGCCGCGCAGCTCAGGCCTCGTCGTGAAGCGCACGCGGTGGAATGTACGCGGACGGGCAGCCGGGCTCAGTACGCCGCGGTCTCCACGACCTCGAGGACCTGGGCGTGCGGATCGCGGACGACGTCGACCCGGCCCCACAGCTCGCGCAGCGCTTCCAGGAAAGACTCGGCCTCCTCCGCGCGCTCGAACTCGAGGTCGATCAGCGCGTGCAGCGACCCGTCGGCCGGCCGGAGCACGCGGTGCCGTCGCACTCCACCCCGCTCCCTGCCGACCGGGTCGGAGTCGAACGCCCGCTTCCAGGCCTCGAAGTCGGGCACCCGGTGCTCGATGCGCAGGACGTACATGCAGATCTCCTTCCTCGACTGGCGCAGGACGGGGCCCCGCGTTCGACCCGGCGAGCTGGACCCTACCCGAGGGAGGCTAGGCGGACTCCTCGGCGAGCTCGTCGAGCTCGCCGATCAGGCTCCCCGCGCTCGTCACGAGCGTCGGCTTGAGGCCTTTCGAGATCGTCTCCTTCGTGATGACGCACTTCGAGACGTCGTTGCGGGAGGGGAGCTCGAACATCACGTCGAGGAGCGCCGCCTCGATGATCGAGCGCAGACCGCGTGCCCCAGTCTCCCGCTCGAGCGCCTTGTCGGCGATCTCCCACAGCGCGTCGTCGGTGAAGACGAGCTCGATCTTGTCGTACCCGAAGAAGCGCTGGTACTGCTTCACGAGCGCGTTCTTCGGAACGGTGAGGATCTCCACGAGGTCTTCGCGCGTGAGCTGGTGTACCGCCGAGACGACGGGAAGGCGGCCGACGAACTCGGGGATGAGCCCGAACGCGATGAGGTCCTCGGGCATGACCTGCGAGAGCAGCTCTGCGCTCTCCGCCGAGGTACGGGAGCGCACGTCGGCTGCGAAGCCGACGGTGTTCTTGCCGATGCGCCGCTCGATGATCTTGTCGAGGCCGGCGAACGCGCCCCCGCAGATGAAGAGGATGTTCGTCGTGTCGATCGAGAGGAACTCCTGGTGGGGATGCTTGCGCCCGCCCTGCGGCGGCACCGACGCGACCGTGCCCTCGAGGATCTTGAGGAGCGCCTGCTGCACGCCCTCGCCCGAGACGTCGCGCGTGATCGACGGGTTGTCGGCCTTGCGCGCGATCTTGTCGACCTCGTCGATGTAGATGATCCCCGTCTCCGCCTTCTTGATGTCGAAGTCGGCCGCCTGGATGAGCTTGAGGAGGATGTTCTCGACGTCCTCGCCCACGTAGCCCGCCTCGGTGAGCGCGGTCGCGTCCGCGATCGCAAACGGGACGTTCAAGATGCGCGCGAGCGTCTGCGCGAGGAGCGTCTTCCCGCAGCCGGTCGGCCCGAGGAGGAGGATGTTCGACTTCTGGAGCTCGACGTCCGAGTCCTCCTGCCCCATGCGCACGCGCTTGTAGTGGTTGTAGACGGCGACCGCGAGCGTGCGCTTGGACTCCTCCTGCGAGACGACGTAGTCGTTCAGGACGGTGTAGATGTCGCTCGGCTTGGGGAGGTTGTCGAGATCGAGCTGGGCAGGGCCCGTCAGCTCCTCGTCGATGATCTCGTTACAGAGGTCGATGCACTCGTCGCAGATGTAGACGCCCGGACCGGCGATCAGCTTCTTGACCTGTCGCTGACTCTTGCCGCAGAAGCTGCAGAGCAGCTGCTCGTTGCCCTCGCTCGCCCGAGCCACGCCTCTCCTTTTACTCCGTTTCGACGATTTGTGGAAGGGGAAGTTCGCCTACCGGTGCTCGATCACTCGATCGATGATCCCGTACTCGAGCGCCTCCTGGGCGGTCATGTAGTAGTCGCGGTCCATGTCCTTCTGCACCTTCTCGATCGGTTGGCCCGTGTGCTTGGACATGATCTCCTCCATTAGCCGCTTGAGGCTGATCACCTCCCGCGCCTGGATCTCGATGTCGGTCGGCTGGCCGTGGAAGCCCGCGGAGCCCTGGTGGATGAGGATCTTCGAGTGCGGGAGCGCCGAGCGCTTCCCGGGCGCCCCGCCGGCAAGGACGATGGCGCCCATCGACATCGCCATCCCCACGCAGATCGTCTGCACGTCGGGCTTGACGAACTGCATCGTGTCGTAGATCGCGAGCCCCGCGTACACGACACCGCCGGGCGAGTTGATGTAGATCGAGATGTCCTTGTCGGGATCCTCCGATTCGAGGTGGAGGAGCTGGGCGACGACGAGGTTCGCGATCTGGTCGTCGATCGGGGTGCCGAGGAAGATGATCCGCTCGTTGAGCAGTCGGGAGTAGATGTCGAACGAGCGCTCGCCGCGCGAGGTCTGCTCGATGACCATGGGGATCAGTGGACTCATCGATGCTCCTTAGCTCGAGCCGGGGGTCCACACCTTCGTGTCCCCCTGGGGCTTTTCCTTGTCCGGTGTCCAGAGCTTCTCGCGCGCCTCAGCGAGCTCGGGGGCGATCGGCCTCACGTCGGCGACGAGCCGGTCGAGCGCGGCGCGCAGCCGGAGGTCTTCGCGGATCGACTCCTGCTGGCCGTGCGCCCACACCTCCGCGATCACCTCCTCGACGTCCTCCTCGCCCTCCGCCTCGGCCCGCTCGCGGAGGTAGGCCTTCACGTCGTCGTCGGAGACCTCGATGCCGGCACGCTCGGCGAGCGCCTCGAGCGCGAGCTCGCGCGCGACCGAGACGGCAGCTTCGAGCACCATCTGCCGCTGGAGGTCGTCGGCGCTCGTCCCGCTCGCAGCGAGGTACGTCTCGAGCGAGATACCGCGGCGCTCGAGCGAGTGGACGAAGCCGGTCAGCAAGTCCGTCGCTCGCGACCGGACCAGGGGCAGCGCGGGTTGCACTCCGGAGGCGCGCACCAGCTCGTCGACGGCTGCGACGCGGAAGGCGGCGTCGATCTGCGCCTCGAGTTGCTTGCGCAGGTCGGCCTCGATGCTCGCGCGGAGCTCGGCGAGCGTGTCGAACTCGCTCGCCGCGCGAGCGAGCTCGTCGTCGAGCGGTGGGAGGACCTTCTCCTGAATCTCCTGAACGGTCACCCGCATCGTCGTCGTGGAGCCGTCGCGCTGCGCGAGCGAGACCTCTCTCGTCTCGCCGGCGGTCATGCCGACGAGCGCGCTCTCGAGCTCCTCCGTCAGCCGCCCCGACCCGAGCTCGACGACGGTGTCGCGCTGGCTCTCGCCGGCTGCATCCACGAGATCGACGACGAGCGTGTCTCCGAGCTGCGCCGGCCGATCTCCCGCAGGCGCGAGCTCGGCGACGGACTCGCGCAGCGCCTCGAGCTCGGCGTCGACCTCCTCCTGCGGCACCTCGACCTGCGCCCGGGGCACCTCGAGCGTCGTCCAGTCCACGATCTCCGGGAGCGGCTGCACGTCAACGGTCGCGACGAAGCTCCAGCCGGACTCCGTCGTCGCCGGGAGCTCGAACTCATACCGTGGCTCCGAGACGGGTCGGATGCGGCTTCGCGTCGCCGCGCTCCAGAACCACCCCCCGATGTGGCTCTCGACGGCCTCCGCGTAGATGCGGTCCTTGCCGAGCCGCGAGACGAGCACGGGCCTTGGGATCTTGCCCTTGCGAAAGCCCGGAATCTTCACGCTCTCGGCAAGGTCGGCAAGCGCGTGCTCGACCGCGTGCTCGACCTGCGCCTGCGAGACCTCGACGGTCAGACGGACCGTGTTCTCGCCGAGTTCCTCCAGCGTCGTTGTGGACACGCAGCCATTCAACCAGCCTGGAGTCCTGTCGCGGTGGATTGACCGCATCGGACACCCGGTGTCTGACACCTTGCGTTAAGGAACGCATACGAGATCGAAACAGCGTCCCTGCGCTGTCACGCGTTGTGGCGAAGATCGGCGCACGGTGTCGGGGCACGGTGTCTGACACCGTTGTTAAGGATGGTGCGATGGAGCGCTACGACGTCGTCGTCGTCGGAGTCGGCGGAATGGGGAGCGCGGCCCTGTATCACCTCGCGCGGCGCGGGAGGCGCGTGCTCGGTCTCGAGCGCTACAACGTGCTCCACAACCGCGGCTCGTCGCACGGCCTGACCCGGATCATCCGGCTCGCCTACTTCGAGCACCCGAGCTACGTGCCCCTGCTCCGCCGCGCGTACGAGCTCTGGCGCACGCTGGAGGACGAGTCCGGGGAGCAGCTCCTCCACGTCACGGGCATCGTCGAGGGCGGGGAGCGGATCCTCGAAGGGACGCTCCGTTCGTGCGAGGAGCACGACCTTGCGCACGAGGTGCTGGACGGACGCGAGGTCGCGCGTCGCTTCCCCGGCTACCAGCTCCCGCCCGACCTGCGGGTCGTGCACCAGCCCGACGGCGGCTTCCTCGTCCCGGAGCGGTGCATCGTCTCCCACGTCGCGCGGGCGCTCGCGCACGGCGCCATCGTGCGCGCCCGCGAGCGGGTGCTCGAGTGGCGCGAGACTGGAAGCGGCGTCAGGATCCGGACCGAGCGCGGCGAGATCGAGGCGGAGCGGCTCGTTCTCACGGCAGGGGCGTGGTCGCAGGACGTGGCTCGCCTGCCGGAGGGCATGGTTCGTGGTGTCCGACAAGCGTTCGCCTGGTTCCACCCCTCCCGTCCGGAGCTCTTCGCGCCCGAGCGCTTCCCGGTCTTCAACCTCGTCCTCGAAGGAGAGCACTTCTACGGGTTCCCGGCACACGGGATCCCGGGCTTCAAGCTCGGCCGCTACGACCGCCTCGGCTCCAGTGGCGCTCCGGACGGGATCGACCGCGAGCCGAGGCCCGAGGACGAGCTCCCGCTGCGCGCCTTCGCCGAGCGGTACTTTCCTGCGGGCGCGGGGCCGACGCTCGCGCTCGAGACGTGCCTCTTCGAGCCGAGTCCCGACGAGCACTTCCTCGTCGATCGCCACCCCGAGTCGGAGGCGGCCATCGTCGGGGCGGGCTTCTCGGGCCACGGCTTCAAGTTCTGCTCGGTGATCGGGGAGATCCTCGCCGACCTCGCGCTCGACGGCTCGACGCGGCACGACATCGCGCTCTTCCGCTTCGACCGCTTCCCGGGAGTGCGGGCGGGAGGGCTCGAACCTCCAAGGACCTCACGGCCCACCGGGACCTAAACCCGGCGCGTCTGCCAGTTCCGCCACGCCCGCGCGGCACCTAGCATAGGCTCGCGCGTCGCTCTGGGGACTCGGCTCTCAGCGACCGGCGATGAGCCCGAACGTCTCGCGCATGCTCTCGGCAACGAGACCGAGGAGACCGACGATGACGAGGACAGCGCCGGCGTGGACGGCGTTCCCCGACGAGGAGAGCACGAGCAGCGCCGTGAAGCTGCCGAGCACGAGGAAGGCCGTCGAGAGCGGTCGTCGGGTGTACGTGCCGAGCGCGAGCCCGACGAGGAACGCGGCGCCGAACACCACGATCCCGAGCACCATGGCGGCAGGGTAGGACCTCCACCGGACGGAGCCTCCGCCCTCAAGGCGCGCGCCCGCGCCGCCGATGCTCGTTCGAGAGCGCGATGGAGCGGAGAGCGTGGATCCACCTCACCCGGGCGGCATCCGCCGTCGGCCTCGCCGTCTTCGCGGCCGTCACCGTGCTCGCCCCGCAAGAGGAGGCTCTCGCGGCCTTCTTCAACGTCTGGGTCTACAACGGCCTCCTCGTCTTCGCGTGCCTCGTCGTCGCCTCGCACGCGCTCCTCGTCCCGGAGGAGCGCCTGGCGTGGACGGTCGTGGCAGCGGGGATCGGGTGCTGGATCTTCGGCGAGCTCGTCTATGCCGTATGGCAACCGGACGCGTACCCGTCGCTGGCGGACGCCGGCTTTCTCGCCTTCTACCCGCTCCTCTATGCCGGAATCGTCCTCCTCCTGCGCACGCGCGCCCGCGGCATCGAGGGAACGCTGTGGCTCGACGGCGCGATCGCCGCGCTCGCGGCTGCGGCGCTCGGAGCCGCCGTCCTCGTCGAGATCGTCCTCCGCACCACCGAGGGGAGTCTCTCGACCATCGCGACGAACCTCGCCTACCCGATCGCCGACGTCCTCCTCCTCGCGCTCGTCGTCGGCGTCTTCTCGCTCTCGGGCTGGCGCCCCGGCACGCGCTGGCTGCTCATCGGGCTCGCGCTCTCCGCGACCGCGGTTGCGGACGGCGTCTACCTCGTGCAGACGGCGACGGGAACGTACGTCGAAGGCACCTGGGTCGACACCCTCTGGCCCGCGGCCCTCCTGCTGCTCTCCGCGAGCGCCTGGACGGACGACCGGACGCGGGACGGGCTCGAGGTCGTCGGGCGGCCGCTCCTCGCGGTCCCGGCGGCCGGCGCGCTCGTCGCCAACGGGATCCTCGTGTACGACCACTTCCACCGTACGAACCTCCTCGCGCTCCTCCTCGCCGCCCTGACCCTCCTCCTCGTCACGGCACGGCTCGCCGTGGCCTTCCGCGAGAACACGCGCCTGCTCGACCTCACCCGCCGCGAGGCGACGACGGACGCGCTCACCGGCCTCGGCAACCGCCGCAAGCTGATCGACGACCTCGAGCGCGAGCTCGGCCGCGCGACGCCCGAGCCGACGCTCCTCGCGCTCTTCGACCTCGACGGCTTCAAGAGCTACAACGACACATTCGGCCACCCGGCCGGGGACGCGCTGCTCGCACGCCTCGGGAGCAAGCTCGCCGACGTCGTCCACCCGAACGGCGCGGCCTACCGGCTGGGCGGCGACGAGTTCTGCATCCTCGCCGCTACCGGCGGAGAGGACATTGAGCGGCTCCTCCACCGCGCCGGCGAGGCGCTGAGCGAACAGGGCGACGGGTTCTGCGTGGAGAGCTCCTTCGGAGCCGTGCTGCTCCCCGAGGAAGCCCCCGATTCGAGCCGAGCGCTGCAGCTCGCCGACGAGCGGCTCTACGCGCAGAAGCGCTCCCGCCGCACAGACGACCGGACGGTGCAGAGCCTCTTCGACACGCTCACGGGGCTCGACCCCGAGCTCGAGACTCACCTGGAGGGCGTGAGCTCCCTCGCGAGGGCAGTCGCGACGAGCCTCGGCCTGCGGGGCGAGGAGCTCGACCGCCTCGTGCGCGCCGCGCGCCTCCACGACCTCGGCAAGATCGCCGTCCCCGACGAGATCCTGCACAAGCCCGGCCCGCTCGACGAGCGCGAGTGGGCGTTCGTCCGCCAGCACACGGTCGTCGGCGAGCGCATCCTGCGCGCGTCCCCCGCGCTCTACGACGTGGCGGCGATCGTCCGCTCGACCCACGAGCGCTGGGACGGGAGCGGGTACCCGGACGGGCTCGCCGGCGAGGAGATCCCGCTCGCGGCACGGATCGTCTGCGTCTGCGACGCCTACGACGCGATGACGTCCACGCGCGCGTATCGGGAGGCGCTCCCGCCGGAGGAGGCGCTCGCCGAGCTCGAGCGCTGCGCCGGGACGCAGTTCGACCCGACGGTGGTGCGCGTCGTGGTCGCGCACGTCCGCGACGCGCTCGCCGCCGAGCGAGCGGCCTGAAGGCTCGAGAGCCGCCCTCCGGCGTCACCCGCTACCGTGACGGCAACGGCCCCGTAGCTCAGCGGATAGAGCGGCAGACTTCGAATCTGCGTGCGGAGGTTCGACTCCTCCCGGGGCCATCTCCAGACCCGCGTCCGACCCGCGTCCGTGCGAGACTGTGGCGCAGTCACGAGAGGAGCCGGGAGTGGGATCGAGCCTCGAGGTAGGACGCATCGCCGGGATCCGGATCGGGATCCACTGGAGCTGGCTGGCGGTCTTCGCCCTCTTCGTCTGGACGCTCTCTGCGAACGTCTTCCCGTCCACGAACCCGGACCTCGGAGGAGGCACGCACTTCGTCATGGCGCTCGTCGCGGCAGCGCTCTTCTTCGGGTCGGTCCTCCTCCACGAGCTCGGGCACGCCCTCCAAGCGCGGAGAGAGCGGATCGAGATCGAGGGCATCACGCTCTGGCTCTTCGGCGGCGTCGCCACGCTCAAGGGGTCCTTTAGGACCGCAGGCGCCGAGTTCCGCGTCGCCGTCGCCGGGCCGATTGTCTCGCTCCTCCTCGGCATCGCGTTCGTCGCGATCGCTCTCGTTGACCCTCCCGAGGCGGTCGAAGGCGTGGCCGCGTGGCTCGGATACGTGAACCTCGCGCTGCTCGTCTTCAACCTCGCGCCCGCCGTCCCGCTCGACGGGGGGAGGATCCTGCACGCTGCGCTCTGGCAGCGGAGCGGCGACTTCGCACGCTCGACCGAGACGGCCGCGATGGTCGGACGCGGGTTCGGGTACCTGCTGATCGCGGGAGGCGCGGCGATCGCGCTCGCGGGCAACGCGTTCAGCGGCGTCTGGCTCGCCTTCCTGGGCTGGTTCCTGCTCTCGGCAGCGGGCGCCGAGGGACGGTACGCAACGGCCCGACACGCCCTCGAGGGCCTGCTCGTGCGGGATCTCATGGCCCGTGATCCCGTCAGCGTGCACCCGGATCTCACCCTCGGCCAAGTGCTCGACGACGTCGTCTGGCGCCGACGATTCACGACCTACCCAGTCGCCGAGGACGGCGTTCCGCTCGGACTCCTCCCCTTCCGGCGGATCGCCGAGGTGCCGCGCGACCAGTGGGACGGTCGCCGCGTGCGAGAGTGCATGCTCGGGATCGACGACGTGCCCGTGTACGCGGAGGACGGGGATGCACTCGAGGCCTTCTCGGGACTGACGCAGACGCCCATCGGACGGGGGCTCGTCGTCGACGGCGAGGGCCGGTTGGTCGGGCTGCTCTCCGTGACCGATCTCGCGCGGGCGCTCGAAGTCCCTCCCCGACGTCGGCGAGCATCGTGACGGCTCCGAGCGAGACACCGAGCGCGCCGGAGCCACAACCCGAGTCGGTCGCGAGCGGCTGGCGGCGGCGTCTCGTCTGGGGGAGCGTCGGGCTCGTGGCCGTGCTCGTGGCGGCGTGGATCGGCGCCGCCTTCATCCCGCGCTGGTGGGCGCAGCGCGTGGGCGACCAGGTCGGAGGAAGCATCCCGACGGGCATCACGCTCGGGCTCGTCTACGGCTTCCTGTTCACCGTCCTGCCCCTGCTCCTCGTCGTCTGGGCGGTGCGCAGACGGCGCGGCTGGCGCGCGTACCTCGCGTTCGCCGTCGGCGCGCTCGCGCTCGCGGCGCCGAACCTGTTCACGCTCGGGATCGCGGTCGGCACCGGCAACGCGGCCCACGCGGGCGACCGCATCCTCGACGTCGAGGCCCCGGGCTTTCGCGGGGGGACGCTCGCCGGCGCGATCCTCGCCACGCTCTTCGTCGCCGCACTGGCGTACCTCGCCGCATCTCGGCGCCGAGCGCGCGCGGAGCTCGACCGCCTGCGCGAGAGCGTGGGCGAGGAGGCTCGGTGACCGAGCACCCGGAGCTGACGGCGACCGTGAACGAGCAGATGCCGCTCGGCACGACGCTCGGCATCAGGACGTTCGGCGGCCCGGACGAGATCGAGTGCACGCTCGAGTGGGCGCCGGAGCTCTGCACCGCCGGCGGCGTCCTGCACGGCGGGATGCTCATGGCGCTCGCCGACTCCGCCGGCGCCGTGTGCGCGTTCCTCAACCTCCCGGACGGAGCAGCGGGGACGACGACGATCGAGTCGAAGACGAACTTCTTCGGCGCCGTCCGCGGCGGCGTCGTGCGTGCCCGCGCGCGTCCGCTCCACCGAGGTCGCAGCACCATCGTCGTCGAGACCGACCTCTTCGACGAGCGCGGGAAGCGGGTCGCGCGCACGACGCAGACGCAGGCCGTGCTCCAAGCCGACTGAGCGGCCCCGCCCGGCTATCCTGTGCCGGCCGCGGTGGCGGTAGCTCAGTTGGTAGAGCCCCGGGTTGTGGTCCCGGTGGTCGTGGGTTCGAGTCCCATCCGCCACCCCTGAAGCCGCAGAGCCGCTACCGGAGAGCAGTCCAGCACGCGACCGCCGAGCACACGGGGCTCGCGGAGGCGACGCGCTTCCTCGTGTACGCGCTCTCGGCCCTCTTCGTCGTCGCCGCGCTCGCGGGCGTGCTCTTCCTCGACTACGAGCCGGGACGGGCCGCCGCCTGGGTTGCCGTGCTGGTCGGCGGCGCGACGCTCATGCTCGTCGGCCAGCGGGTCGAGCGCTCGCCCGCTCTCTCGGCAACGCTCGTCTCGACCGGCGCGATCGCGGGTGGCTTCCCGCTGTTCTGGACGATCGTCGTCCCCGTCGCCGCCGCTGCCGTGGTCGCGTCCAGCGTGGCGCTCGCGCGCCGGCAGTCGGCGCGCGCGTAACCTCTGCCCGTGCGCCACACGCGGCACGGATGGTGGCTCGAGGAGGCGGGCGCGGTGACCCCGACCCGCCCGCTCGAGGGCGACGCGAGCGCCGACGTGGTGATCGTCGGCGGCGGGTACCTCGGTCTCTGGACGGCGTGGCACCTGCTCGCGCTCGAGCCGGAGGCAGACGTCCTCGTCCTCGAGGCCGAGATCTGCGGGCACGGCCCGAGCGGGCGGAACGGCGGCTTCTGCGAAACGCTGTGGGGAGACGCCGCCACGCTTCGCGAGCGCGCCGGCGACGCGGCAGCGCTCGCGGTCTGCCGCGCCTCCGAGGAGGCCGTGCGCGGAATCGGCGCCTGGTGCGAGGAGAACGACGTCGACGCGTGGTTCCGAGAGGCGCCGATGCTCCGCGTCGCCACCACCGAGTCGCAGCTCGGATCGTGGGCGGACACCGTACGAGCCGCGGCCGAGCTCGGCGCACCCGAGGAGGTCGTCGAGCTCGGCGCGGACGAGGTGCGCGCGCGCTGCGACTCTCCCCTCTTCCTCGGGGGCGTGGCCTACCGCCTGAACGCGACCGTCCAGCCGGCGCGGCTCGCGCTCGGGCTGCGCGAGAAGCTCCTCGCCCGCGGCGTCCGCATCCACGAGCGAACCGAGGTCACGAAGCTCCTGCGGGAGGGCGGCGTCGAGACGCGGGCCGGCCGTGTCCGGGCGAGTGCGACGGTGCTCGCGGCGAACAGCGCGACTGCACGGTTTCCCGGCTACCGCCTCTCGCTCGCCGTCGCCTCCAGCCACATCGTCCTCACCGAGCCCGTGCCGGAGGTGCTCGAGGAGCTCGGCTGGACCGGTGGCGAGGCGATCGTGGACAGCCGCACCCTCGTCCACTACACGCGCACCACCGCGGACGGGCGCATCGCCTTCGGCTGGGGCGGCGGCGCGATGGGGCTCGATGGGCGACTCTCGCGCCGGCTCGAGCTCGATCCCGAGGTCGTCGCGCGGACGCAGTCGAGCCTGACGCGCTTCTTCCCGCAGCTCCGCGGCCGCGCGGTCACGCACGCCTGGGGCGGGCCGATCGACGTCTCGCCGACGCACCTGCCCATCTTCGGTAGCCGCGGTCGCGTCCACCACGGGTTCGGCTTCACCGGCAACGGCGTCGGACCGTCGTACCTGGGCGGCGAGATCCTCGCCCGCCTCGCCCTCGACCGCCGCGACGAGCGGACGCGCCTCGCGCTCGTCGATCCTCCCCGCACGCTCTTCCCGCCGGAGCCCTTGCGCTATGTCGGCGGCTCGCTCATCCGGCGGGCGCTCGTCGCGAAGGACGCCGCCGAGGACGCGGGAAGGGCTCCGGGACGCCTGACGGAGCTCGTCGCGACGCTGCCCCGCCGCCTCGGCCTGCGGCTTCCGCGGTAGCTCCTCGGACGGAGCTCCCGGCGCGCCGCGATGACCGCGGAGCCCGCCGAGCTACCCGCGAGATGGGGTCTCCTCGTTGGGCAGAGCCTCGTAGACCGCCCCGCGCCAGGCGATCGCCGCGCTCCCGAGCCGCGTGAGCTCGTCGTCGCGACAGCCAAGCGAGCGGAGGTAGTCGAGCAGCGCGACCTGCGCGCTCGGTGCCGCCCTCACCGCGACCGGCCGCCGCCCGGCGTGGAGCTCGTATCGCTGCGCCATCTCGCTTCCCCCTCTCCCCGCTGACGCTCCGATCTTCGCACAGGACGGAGGACGACGCAGCGGCACCCGCGCGGGAGGTCGGAAGCGATGCGCCCGGGAGGATTCGAACCTCCGACCCGCGGATTAGAAGTCCGCCGCTCTGTCCACTGAGCTACGGGCGCGCGAGCTCAGGGTAGTCGCCCGTCCGAACGGCAGGTCACCTCTCGGGCCCCGGAGGCTCGGGGATGCGAGGGCTCGACTGCGGGAGCTTCGGCTCGTCGACCTGCCAGCGCAGCGTCGAGCGCACGGAGACGACCCCGGGCACCCGAGACGCGAAGTACTCGAGGAGCTCGGCGTCCGCCTTCGTGTCCACCTCGCCGCCGAGCGTGACCTCGCCGTTCTCGACCGTGATCTCGAGGCGCGACGGGTCGATCCAGAGCGTGCGCGCGGCGACGTCCTCGCGGAGCTCGCTCTCGATCTCGGCGTCCGCGCGCAGGAAGGCCCGGACGAGGTCGGCGCGGGTCACGATCCCGACGAGCCTGCCGTTCTCGTCGACGACCGGGAGCCGGTTCACCGACCGCTCCGTCATCGTCCGCGCCGCCTCGGCGACCTCGCGATCGGCGGTGATCGTGATCGCGGGCGAGGTCATCGCCTCGCCGGCCGTCCGTGCGTCGAGCTTCGGCGACTCGCCACCCGCGAGGAGCCGTCCCAGGAGGCTCCGCTCGTGCCGAGCGCCCGCCTCCTTGCCGACGATGTCGGCCTCGGAGACGACGCCGACGACGCGCCCCTGGACGTCTGTCACCGGGAGGCCCGAGATGCCGTTCTCGGCGAGGAGACGGGCTACCTCCTTGAGAGGCGTCTCCTCCTTCACCGCCCTCACCTCGCGCGTCATCACGTCCCCGACCTTCATGCCTGCTCCTTTCCGTCGCGCTCCGTCGGGTCGAGTCTACGCCGCCTCGACGGGGCCTTCCGCGTCAGCCCGACGCTCCTCCTCGGCGAGGAAGCGCCAGAACCAGTACGCGAACACGGCGAAGAAGACGACAGCCTGCTCGACCGCCATGAACATCCCGCCGAGCTGCTGATCGGCGAGCGCCGAGAGCCCCCACAGGCGCTCCGGGGCCTCGACGTAGAACTCGTACATCGCGCTCGGCACGAGCGCGATGACGAGCCCGAGCGGGCTCCCGAGCACGAAGGCGGCGAAGACGTAGGCGGCTCGCGCCCCGGCCCCGAGGCGGTGTGGCTCGTCGTGGAGCACGCTCCACCACATCGCGACTCCCGTGACGACGTAGAGGGCGTGCTCGAGGTGGAGGAGCGAATGCGGGTGCCTCAGTGCGGCATCGTAGATCCACGGGAGGTGCCAGACGAGGTAGTTCGCGAGCCAGAGCGGGAGCGCGACGAAGGGCTGCGTGGCCGCGCGAACGACGCGTGGGCGGGCGAGCCTCGCCGCGAGCGCCGGCGGGATCCCGAGCACGAGGAGGAGCGGCGCCCACTCCGCGAGGACGACGTTCTGGAGCAGGTGCACGACGAGGAGGTAGCGCAGCGCGAGCGTCTCGAGCGGAGTGACGGTCACCCCGAGGAGGAGGAGCAAGGCGGACGCGAAGCAGACGACGCGCCACCTGGATGCGCCGAACCGCCGGAGCGCGACGGCGTACGCGAGGCCGAGCAGCGGGACGATGACGAGGGCCTCGACGTTCCACGACCACGCGTACGGATCCACGGCGCTACGCTAACGGGGCGCGGACGTAGCTCAGTTGGTAGAGCGCCAGCCTTCCAAGCTGGATGTCGCCGGTTCGAGCCCGGTCGTCCGCTCTCTCTCGCCCCTCCCGAGCGCTCACGCCTCCTTGACGACCGCGTACCAGACGCGTTCGGCGACGTCCACGACGGCCTCGCCGAGCCGCGCCACCCTGCGGTACAGCTCGCGGCGCGCCATGACCTCGCGGAGATCGTCGACCGCGAGCAGACGCGCCATCGCCTCCCGGTAGACCTTCTCGATCCGCCGCTCGGCCCGGAGCGCCTCGTTGGCCCTCTCAGTCGCCGCGCCGGGATCGGTACCGAGCATGTCGACCGCCTCGGCGAGGAGGTGCACCGACTCGGCCAGGCACTCGCACATCTCGCGGAGCGCATCATCTGGAGGCGTGGCCATGACCTCGCTCTCGCGCACGAGGTCCTTCGAGAGGTTGAGGATCCAGTCGATCCCGCGCGAGAGGGTGTAGAGGTCCTCCGGCTCGAGCGGCGTCGTGAAGGCGGTCGTGAGCGCGAGCTCGAGCTCCCGCTTGAGCTCGTCTCCCCGGTGCTCGAGCGCGCGGATCCGGTCGGCCTGCGAGGAGTCGCCGCGCGCCCACTCGACGAGCGCGTCGACGCCCTCGCGCGTCAGGGCGAGCTGCCGCCGCACGAGGCCCAGGACATCGGGCTGCTCGGGGAGGAACCAGTGCCGCGCCCTCACGCGATCCACCTCCAGACGGTGACGAGCGCCGCGCCGGCGAACGCCGTCGCGGGCAGGGTCGTAACCCACGCTACCGCGATCCCTTCGACGACGCTCCAGCGGACGCGCCCCCAGCGCCTCCGCGCGCCCCCGACCCCGACGACGGACGACGACACGACGTGCGTCGCGGAAACGGGAGCGCCGACCGCGGTCGCGCCCAGCAACACCGCGGCCGAGCCCGTCTGACTCGCGAGCGCGTCGAGCGAGCGGAGGTCGTAGATCCGCCGACCGATGGTGCGCACGATGCGCCACCCGCCGAGCGCCGTCCCGGCCGCCATCGCGCCCGCCGCCCCCGCAACCGCCCAGGCCGGGGTGTCGCCTGACACGCCCTCCGCCGCAAGGACGGCCGCGATCACCCCGACCGCCTTCTGGGCGTCGTTCGCTCCCTGCCCGATCGCGAGAGCCGCGGACGTCGCCCACTGGGCCCGGCGCACGACGAGCGCGACTCGGCGGGTTGCCCGACGCAGCACCCGCCGGAGCGCGCGCAGCACGAGGAACGACGTTACCGCTCCGAGGAGGGGAGAGCTGGCGAGCCCCACGAGAACCGCCGCGACGCCGACCGGCTTCCACCCGTCGATCCCTCCCCAGGTGACCGCGTCGAGGCCGGAGGAGCCTACGGCCGCGCCGGTCAGGCCCCCGACGAGCGCGTGGGTCGAGCTCGACGGGATCCCGCGCAGCCAGACGCCGACGTTCCACGCGAGCGCCGCGAGGAGCCCCGAGGAGAGCACGGAGAGGGTGTCCTCCCGGGGCACGTCCACGAGCCCGGCGACCGTCTGCGCGACTGCCGCGCCGACGAGGAAGGGGGCGCAGAGCAGGACGACGGTGGCGAGCGCGAGGGCCGCCCACGGAGGAGCCGCCCGCGTCGCCACCAGCGTCGCGACCGAGTTTGCCGCGTCCTGAATCCCGTTCGTGAACGCGAACGCGAGCGCGAGGACGACGACGAGGGCCGACGCGGCATCCATGGACGGAGACTAGGAGACTCGCGCGCTACGACGAATCGTCGCTCGAAACCGACTCCAGGAGGTCGCCCCTGATGGATCACCCGCTCAGTACCCGACTCGCCGCCGAGGCCCTCGGCACCTTCCTCTTCTTCTTCCTCGGCTTCGCAGGGATCGCCGTCGCGGTCGAGGTCGGCCTCGATGCGATCACGCCGCTCGGGGTCGCGCTCGGCTTCGGCTTCGGCCTCGCGCTCGCGATCAGCGCCTTCGGCCACGTCTCAGGCGGGCACTTCAACCCCGCCGTGAGCGCGGGGCTCGCGGTCGCCGGTCGCTTTCCCGGAAAGGACGTCGTCCCGTACTGGATCGCGCAGCTCGTCGGCGGGTTCGTGGCCGTGCTCGCGATGGCGATCGTCTACTCGAAGGACGTCACCGAGGCTCTCTCCACCCAGCCCGGCTCCGGGATCGACAGCTGGGCGGCGCTCGTGCTCGAGATCATCGCCACCGGACTGTTCGTGATGGTCATCCTCACCGTCGCGACCGACGGCCGGGCGCCGTGGAACGGCGTCATGGCGCCGTGGCTCATCGGCCTCTTCATCTTCACTGCCGCCGTCACTGTCGGCCCGACGTCCGGCGGATCGTTCAACCCGGCTCGCTCCCTCGACCCCGTGCTCTGGAACCAGGAGTGGGGCGACGTCTGGATCTACCTCGTGGGCCCGCTCGCCGGCGCCGTGCTCGGCGGCGCGATCTGGAGCTCCGTCGTCGGTCGCCGCGAGACCGCCGAGGCCTGAACCACTCCGACCTCGTTCACGCGGAGGGTCCCGCTTGGCGGGGCCCTCCGTCGGTGCCCGCTCGCGGAGAAGCAGCTCGCACCATGGAGATCGACGAGTACCTGGCGGCGATCCGCGAACGGACGTGCTCTCGGCGCACTGCTCCGCAGGAGTCGGGGCGGGCAGACTTGAACTGCCGACCTCTCGCTCCCAAAGCGAGCGCTCTACCAGGCTGAGCTACGCCCCGTCCGCGGAAGTGTAGGTGGATAGCCTGCGCACCTATGGTCGACGCCCCGACGCTCCTCCCCGAGGGGCGCCCAGACGACAGGTCGCGCCTCGGCTACGCGATGGTGGCGGCAGCCGCGACGCTCTTCGCGGTCAACGGAAGCGTGTCCAAGGTCGTCCTCGGCTCCGGGCTCTCGGCCCTCGAGCTGACGCAGCTCCGCAACACCGCGGCAACGATCCTGTTCCTCGGCTTCCTCCTCGCTTTTGCCCCCCACCGCCTCCGGGTCGGTCGCCGCGAGCTCCTCTTCCTCGTCGCCTTCGGGCTCGTCGGCATCGCCCTCGTCCAGTGGCTCTACTTCGTCGCCATCGAGCACCTGCCGGTCGGTATCGCGCTCCTCATCGAGTTCACCGCCCCGCTCTTCATCGCGCTCTTCGCCCGCTTCGTCTACAAGGAGCACGTGCGCCGTCGAGTCTGGGTCGCGGCCCTCCTCTGCCTCACCGGGCTCGCGCTCGTCGTCGAGCTCTGGCACGGCGTCGCCTTCAGCACCGTCGGCGTGACGGCCGCGTTCGGCGGCGCGCTCGCGCTCGCGGCCTACGTGCTCATGGCCGAGCGCGAGCGCCGGCACCGCGACCCGGCCTCACTCTCCTTCTACGGCTTCCTCGTCGCGGCGACCATGTGGATGCTCGTGCGGCCGCTCTGGGACTTCCCCTGGGAGACGCTGAACGACTCGGTCTCCCTCCAGGGGAACCTCGCGGAGCTCACCGCGCCGGTCTGGCTGCTCGTCGGCTTCGTCGTGCTCGTCGGGACGATGGTCACCTTCTCGCTCCTCACCGGGGCACTCCGGCACGTCAGCGCGACGCGGGCGTCGATCGTCATGACGCTCGAGCCCGTCGTGGCGACGGTCGTCGCCTGGGCGTGGCTCGGCGAGACGCTGGGGGTAGTGCAGCTCGCGGGTGGAGCGGTTGTGATCGCCGGAATCCTGCTCGCCCAGTCCGCGCGCTGACGGCGGATACCCTGTCTGCGATGGTGAAGCGCGTCCTCCTCGCCTCCCCGCGCGGCTACTGCGCCGGGGTGGAACGAGCCGTCGAGACGGTCGAGCGAGCGCTCGAGCACTACGGCGCCCCGGTCTACGTCCGCAAGCAGATCGTCCACAACATCCACGTCGTCCGCGAGCTCGAGGCCCGAGGCGCCATCTTCGTCGAGGAGGAGACGGAGGTGCCCGAGGGCGCGACGGTCGTCTACTCGGCGCACGGAGTGGCGCCGTCGGTGTACGAGAACTCGGCTCGGCTCCGCCACAACGTGATCGACGCCGTGTGCCCGCTCGTGACGAAGGTGCACGTGCAGGCGCGCCGGTACGCCGAGGAGGGCTACACCGTCGTCCTCATCGGCCACGCGGGGCACGAGGAGGTCGTCGGGACGATGGGAGAGGCGCCGGAGTCCACCGTGCTCGTGCAGAACGTCGCCGAGGCCGAAGCGCTCGAGGTGCCGGCCGGCGCGCGGCTCGCGTACGTGACGCAGACGACGCTCTCCGTGGACGAGACGCAGGAGATCATCGGTGTGCTGCGTCGCCGCTTCCCGGACATCCGTGCCCCACGGAAGGAAGACATCTGCTACGCCACCTCCAACCGGCAGTGGGCGGTGAAGGAGATGCTCCCGGAGATCGACCTCCTGCTCGTGATCGGCTCGCGCAACTCCTCCAACTCGAACCGGCTCGTCGAGACTGCGCGTGCGGCGGGCACCCCGGCGCACCTCATCGACGACGAGTCGGAGATCGACGAGGCCTGGCTGGACGGGGTCGAGACGGTCGGAGTCACGTCGGGCGCGTCGGCGCCGGAGAAGCTCGTCTCGCGTGTGTGCGACTGGTTCCGTGCGCGGGGTGTGACGGATATCGATAGCTACCGGCTCGTCGAGGAGGACGTCACCTTCCGCCTCCCACTCGAGCTGCGACGCGAGCTCGAGCTCGCGGACGCACGCTGAGCACGCACACAAGCGCCCGGGCGACCCCGAACACCACGCTCCCCTCGGCGGTCTCGAGTGGTCGAGAGTCGCCACCGGCTCGTGGCTCAGAGCCACGAGGTACGCGCTGCTCGATCCAGAGCGCTTCAACCGGGCCCTCCGCGGCGACGAGGGGCTCGTGGCTCTGAGCCACATGGAGTGAAGTGCCGGCGCGCAGGCCGCGCGCGCTCGAGGAACCATCCGGAGTCCCCTCGCGAGCACGCCTCGCGCCTCGTGACACCGGTCGGGCCCTCGCGAACCGACGCTCCTCGTCGCCGAGGAACGAGGCCGTCTCGACTGGGCGTCGAGCGGGCCGATCAGGCCTTCTCGAACCGAAGCTCCTCGCCGCCGACCTCTACCGCGACGGCCAGCGTCTCCCGGGCGATCCACTCCGCGTGCTCGAGGAGGTCGGCGTCGGACTCGGGGATCGTGAGCCGGATGCGGTCGGTCAGCTCGAGTCCCGCCTGCTTGCGCATCGTGTTGACTGTGTGCACGAGCTCGTAGACGCGGCCTTCCCGCGCGAGCGCCTCGTCGACGTGGAGGTCGAGCGCGACCGTCAGCCCGTCGGACGCGGCGACCGCCCACCCCTCCTTCCCTCGCCGCTCGACGAGCACCTCGTCCGGCCCGAGCTCGTGCCCGGCGGCGCGGAACCCCCCGCCCGGGAGCTCCTCGAAGTCGCCCGCCTCGAGAGCGGCCCGCACGGCAGCGAGCTCGCGGCCGAGCTTCGGCCCGAGGACGGGCAGGTTCGGCTTGACGCGGAGCTCGCTCGCCGCGACCTCCCCGAACGTCACCTCGCGCACGCGCAGCTCGTCGGCGATCTCCGCCGCGTGGGCCTCGGCGAGCGGCGCGCCCTCGACGACGAGCGCGCGGAGCGGTTGCCGGAGCTTGACCCCGGACGTCGCACGCGCTTGGCGGCCGAGCTCGACGACGCGCCGGAGCTCGGCAATCTCGTCGAGGAGCGCCTGGTCTGCCTCCGCGACCTCGGGCCAACCCGCGAGGTGCACCGACGAGGGAGCCTCCTCGCACGGAGCCGTCAACACGCGCCAGAGGTGATCGGTAAGGAACGGCATGAGCGGCGAGACGACCCGCAGGCCCTGGACGAGGGAGAACCAGAGCGTCCTGAGCGCGGTCGCGTCCCCCTCCCAGAAGCGACGGCGCGAGCGACGGATGTACCAGTTCGAGAGGTCGTCGACGAACGCCTCGAACGCTCGCACGACGTTCACGGTGAGCCAGCTCTCGTAGCCCGCTGTCGCCTCGGCGACGAGCGCCCGCGTCCGCTCGACGAGCCAACGGTCGAGCGGCTCGAGCTCGCCGTCGGGGCCGCCCGCGAGATCCGCCCACGTCGGCGTCCACCCCTCGACGTTCGCGTAGTCGACGAGGAACTTGCACGAGTTCCAGAGCGTCAGCAGCTTGCGCTGGATCTCGCGCGCGGGCCCGAACCCGAAGAGCAGGTTCTGGTTCGGCGGCTGCGAGCAGTACTGCCAGCGCATCACGTCCGCGCCCATGCGCTCGAACGCGTCTTCCGCCTCGATCATGTTCCCCCACGAGCCGTGCATCTCGCGGCCGTGCTCGTCGAGCATCTTCTCGTAGCCGAGCACCCGCTCGAACGGCGCCCGCCCCACGAGCACCACCGACATGAAGAGCTGCGAGTAGAACCAGAGCCGGATCTGCTCGCGCATCTCGGAGACCCAGTCGGCGGGGAACCACTGCTCCCAGTAGGCGTGGTCCGGCAGATCGGCCTTCGTCAGCCCACGGGCCGCGCCCGTCGCGTAGCCCTCCGGGATCCAGGTCGGGTTCTGCCAGCCGAGCGTCGAGAAGGGAACGATGCCGGCGTCGAGCCAGACGTCGCCCACCTCGAGGATGCGCCGCACCTCCTCTCCGCAGGCTGCGCAACGGATCGGCACCTCGTCGATCCACGGGCGCCGCAGCTCTTCGAGCTGCTCGAGCCCCCGCACCGCCCGCTCCTCGAGCTCGGCCCGCGATCCGATCACGTTCAGGTGCCCGCACTCGCAGGGGTAGAAGGGGAGCGGCAGGCCGTAGTACCGACGGCGAGAGATGTTCCAGTCGCCCATGTTCCGCAGCCAGTCGTCCATGCGCTTGCCCATGTACGCGGGCGTCCACTCGACGGCTGCGTTCGCCTCGAGCAGCTTCGGCCGGATCTCGTCCACCGCGATGAACCAGTCGTCCGAGACGCGGAAGATCAAGGGGGTGTGGCAGCGCCAGCAGAACGGGTACGCGTGCTCGTACGTCTCCGCGCGCACGAGCAGCCCCCGGTCGCCGAGGTCGGCGACGATCTGATCAGCGGCCTCGACCGTCGAGAGGCCGTGTAGCCAGCCGTACTCGGCGTAGAAGCGCCCCGACTCGTCCACCGGCGCGAGCACGGGGAGGTCGTGCTCGCGCGCGAGGTCGAAGTCCTCGGCCCCGCACCCGGGCGCGATGTGCACGATCCCGGTTCCCGTCTGGAGGTCGACCTCCTCCCAGGGGATCACGCGGTGGTCGACCCCCGCGCCCGGCCCGAGCGTGTCGAACGGGCCGCGGTAGCGGAGCCCGACGAGCTCGGCGCCGGTCGTCCGGCGCACGAACGTCTCGTCGGGGAAGAGGGCGACGGCCACCCAGTCGCCTGCCTCGAGGAGGCCGTACTCGGCCTCGGGATGCACTGCCGCGGCGACGTTGGCCGGCAGCGTCCACGGCGTCGTCGTCCACACGACGAGCGCCTCGCCGTCGCGGTCGAGGAGCGGAAAGCGCACGTAGAGCGACGGATCGATCCTGTCCTCGTAGTGGCCGTGGAGCTCGTGCGCCGAGATCGACGTCCCGCACCGCGGGCACCACTCGGTCGAGCGGTGGCCGAGCACGAGCCACCCGCGCTCGTGGACGATCGCGAGGAACTTCCAGATGTACTCGATGTTCGTGTCGGAGAACGTGTAGTAGTCGTTGCCCCAGTCCATCCACTGCCCGAGCCGGATCGAGCCCTTCGTGAGCTCGCCCGCAGACCAGACGACTACCTCCCGGCAGCGTCGCGCGAACTCCGCGAGCCCGTACTCCTCGATCTCGCGCTTCGAGTTGAAGCCGAGCTCGCGCTCGACGCCGACCTCGATCCACAGCCCCTGACAGTCGAATCCGTTCTGGTAGCGCTGGTGGTACCCGCGGAGCGCCTTGTAGCGCTGGAAGACGTCCTTCAGCGTCCTCCCCCAGGCGGTGTGGACGGCGAGCGTCTTGTTCGCGGTGACGGGCCCGTCGATGAAGCTGAACCGCGGTCCGTTGCGGTTCTGCTCGCGTAGCCGCGCGAACGTCTGCTCGCGCTCCCAGATCTCGAGCATCTCGAGCTCGAGCGCGTTGTGGTCGGGCTTGTCCGGAAGTGGTGCGAAGGTACGGGCCACGGGGCGGAGTCTAGGGAAGGGTTCGAGCGCCTCGACCGTTAGAGTCACCGTAGGCGCCGACATCTCAACGAAAGGAACCAACGAGAGCATGGCCATCGACGTCACGGAGGAGACCTTCGAGCAGGAGGTCCTGAAGAGCGACAAGCCGGTGATCGTGGACTTCTGGGCCGAGTGGTGCGGACCGTGCCACGCCGTCGCCCCCGTCCTCGAGACGATCGCCGAGGAGCGAAAGGACGAGCTGAAGCTCGTCAAGGTGAACATCGACCGCGAGCAGGGGCTGTCCGCACGCTACGGGGTCATGTCCATCCCGACGATGATCCTGTTCAAGGACGGCCAGCCCGCGGCGTCCGCCGTTGGGGCGCAGCCGAAGAGCGTGCTCGAGCGCTCGCTCGGCCTCGCCGCCTGAGCGCTCGCCACGTTCGTCTCGATCGCTACCCTATAGGGGCCTCAACGGATTGTTCGAGGCTTCCCCCTCCCCCCTCCCCTGACCGAAGGGCTGCATCAGCAGCCCTTCGGTACGTTGGTCGCCGCACTCGATCCACAGAGGGCGTGGCCGAGCGACCCGGTCACCCTCGTCTCCGAGCCTGCGCCGCCCGCCACTCGCGCAGCATCGGCGCGATCCAGTGGAACGCGAGCTCCTCGTCCGGCGGCAGCGCGTCGAGCGCGAACCACCCGAGCTCCGAGACGTCGTCGGCGGGCGCCGGCTCGCCGGCGACGATCTCCGCCTCCCAGACGAGGTTGACGATCTCGACCGCGTCCGGGCCGTCTCCGTAGGAGTCGGGGAACACGCCGACGAGGTCACGCACAGCGACGGTCAGGCCGGTCTCCTCCGACAACTCGCGCACGAGGGCGTCCACCGGGTGCTCCCCCTCCTCCAGAAACCCTCCCGGCGTGTCCCAGCGCCCGGCGAACGGCTCCTCCGCCCTCCGAGCGAGCAGCAGCCGGCCCCGGCCGTCCCGAACGAGCGCGGCGACCGCCGGAATCGGGTTCGCGTAGTGCACGAACCCGCAGGAGTCGCACTCGACCCGACGCTCGAGCACGGTGAGCCGCTGTCCGCAGCGCGGACAGAACCGCCAGCCCCAGTGCACGCCCACGGGGGTACCGTACCCGCGCATGTCGCCCCGCCACGTCCCCGCCTCGGTCACCGAGCTCGCGCGGGTCGGCCTCTTCGCGGCCCTCTCCGGCGAGACGCTCGCGAGGCTTGCCGCTCGCATGCGGCGAGAGGAGGTGGCGGCCGGAACGACGCTCGTCCACGAGGGCGAGCCCGGCGACCGCTTCTTCGTCCTCCTCTCAGGCGTTGCCGGAGTCTCGCAGTCCTCGCTCGGCGAGCGTCGCGTGCTGCGCGCGGGTGAGTACTTCGGCGAGGTCGCGTTGACGATGGGCGTTCCGAGAACCGCGACGGTCACCGCGATGACCCCCTGCGTCGTCGCGAGCTGCGACCGCGAGACCTTCGACGAGCTCTTGCGACCCCTCTTCGTCGACGACGCGTGACGCGCTCTACGGCTGGTACTGCTGGTCGAGAGCGAGGACGCGGTCGGTGTCGACGAGAATCCAGTAGCCGAGCGCCCGCGGCCGGTCGTACAGCGGCCTCCCGGTCGGGTTGCGTCCCGCGACCACGGCGGCGAGCTGCGCGACGCTGATCGAGAACGGCCGCAGCCGTCGGTCGAGCACAGTGACCTTCGCGCTCGGGGGCACGCGGTACGTGAGGAGCTTCCTCGCCTCGTCGCGGACGTAGTAGTCGTTGGGGACGCCCTCGCCCGGTGCGATCACCCCATCCTCCTCGGCCGCGCGGTTCGCGGTGCTGCCCCCGAGCCAGAAGGCGGGGTCGAAACGGAGCCTGAACCCGGGCCCGACTCGCGTCAGTGAGCGGATGTGCCCGTACTGGCTGAGCTGTCCGGCCGCCGCGGCCCGCGGCAAGCGCTCGAGCGTCGGCGCCGCGCCGCGCGTCCCGGACGGGAACGCGGCAGGCGCGACGAGGACGGCGGCGAGCGCCACCGTTCCGGCGATGACGGATCGTACTCGCATGGATCCTCCCTTCTCCGACGACGCCTGCATCATCCCCGATGCGGCGCCTCGGGGTCTCGGCGGCTCGTCGCTACCGCCTCGCAGCCTCCTCCTCGAGCACCGCGTCGGCGAGGCGCGGCCAGACCTCCTTCGCCCAGGGGCCGAAGTCTCGAGTCGCGAGCGCCGCGCAGGCGACACCGACAGCGGGATCGACCCAGAGGAGGGTGCCCGAGCCCCCGAAGTGCCCGAACGCCTGCGACGAGGCCCTCGCCCCCATCCACGAGGGTGGACGCGTGTTGCGCTGGACGCCGAGGCCCCAGTCGAGCGGGTCGAAGCGCCCGTAGTCGGGGAGGACGCCACGGAGCCCCGGGAACTGCACGCTCGTCATCTCCTCGAGCGTCTCGGGGGCCACGAGGGTCGGCGCGAGCAGCTCGGCCCCGATCGCGAGCACGTCGGAGAGCGAGCCGTGCATGCCCGAGCCGGGGTCGCCGGACGGATCGAGACCGATCCCGAGGGGGAGGCAGATCGCCTCGCGTACGTACTCGGCGAAGGGCATCTCCGCGCGGCGCTCGAGGTGCTCGGCGAGCACGCGGAAGCCCTCGTTCGAGTAGATGCGCCGCTTCCCCGGAGGCGCGATCGGCGTCGAGCCGTGGAAGGGCAGGCCCGACGCGTGCGCGAGGAGGTGGCGAACCGTGGAGCCGGGAGGACCCGCCGGCTCGTCGAGGTCGACGACGCCCTCCTCGGCAGCGACGAGGAGGGCGAGGGCGGCGACCGGCTTCGAGACGGAGGCGAGCCGCACGACGCGGCTCGTGTCGCCATGCGTCTCCTGCGACCCGTCCCTGCGTACGACGCCTGCCGCCGCGAACGGCGCCGGCCACGCGTCGACCTGGCGGAGCGCCTCCATTCCGGGCGATACTAGGCGCGTGGCGGAGCGCCGCGCGATCCGAGGGACGTCGCCCTACGAGGACGTCATGGGCTACTGCCGCGCGGTGGTCGTCGGGAAGCACGTCTACGTCGCGGGGACCGCGCCGATCCCGCCCGACGGCTCGCCGCCGCCGGAAGGCTCGTACGAGCAGACGCGCCTCTGCCTCGAGATCGTCCGACGCGCGCTCGAGCAGGCCGGAGCGGGGCTCGAGCACGTCGTACGAACCCGCGTCTACCTCGCCGGCCCCGAGCACTTCGAAGGGATGGCGCGTGCGCACGGCGAGGCGTTCGCAGACATCCGACCCGTGAACACGACGGTTGTGACCTCGCTCATGGATCCGGCGTGGACGGTGGAGCTCGAAGTCGACGCGGTGCTCGAGTGAGCGGCGCGAGCGGCACGGCCCAGATCTTCCCGCCCTCGATCACCGGCGAGGTTCCGGGGCACGCGGGCAGCGTCCTCGATCACGCTTTCGGCAAGGGAGACCCCTACACGCTCGGCGTCGAGGAGGAGTACCAGCTGCTCGACGCGGAGACCTTCGACCTCGTACAGCACATCGAGACGATGCTCGAGGCGGTCACCGGCCACGAGCTCGAGGCGCGGATCAACGCGGAGCTCATGCAGTCCGTCCTCGAGATCTCGACCCCCGTCTGCCGTCATGCGGGCGACGTGATGCGCTGGCTGACGACCCTCCGCGGCTACGTGACCGAGACCGCGCGCGCCAAAGGAGCGCGCGTCGGCTCCGCGGGCACCCACCCCTTCAGCCTCTTCGAGCGCCAGCGGATCACCGCGAAGGATCGCTACCGGGCGCTCATCGACCAGCTCCAGTACGTCGCCCGTCGCGAGCTCATCTTCGGGATGCACGTGCACGTGGCGGTGGACGACCCCGAGAAGGCCGTGCAGGTCGTCAACGGCCTCCTCCCCCAGCTCGCGCCGCTGCTCGCCCTCTCGGCGAGCTCTCCCTTCTGGCGCGGCGAGCCGACGGGCCTCGCCTCGAGTCGGCAGATGGTCTTCTCCGCATTCCCGCGCTCGGGACCGCCGCCACGCTTCCGCGACTACGCCGACTACGCCGAGGTCGTCGGGCAGCTCGAGCGCACGGGCTGCATCGCCGACTACACGCACATCTGGTGGGACATCCGCCTCCACCCCCGACTGGGGACGATCGAGATCCGCGTCTGCGACGCCGTGACGCGAATCGAGGACGCGGTCGCGATCGCCGCCTACTGTCAAGCGCTCGTGAAGCAGCTCTCGGAGCACTACGAGGCCGGCCGCGAGATTCCCTCTTACCACCGGATCCTCACGAGCGAGAACAAGTGGCTCGCGGCTCGCTACGGGCTCCAGGCGCCAATCATGGATCTCGGATCCAACCGGCGGAACCGGATCCCGGTCGCGCGCGTCGTCCGTCGAACCGTGGCGGAGCTCCGCCCGCACGCGCGCGAGCTCGGCTCGGAGCGCGAGCTCGAGGGCGTGCTCGAGATCCTCGACCGCGGCTCGAGCGCCGAGCGGCAGCTCCGGATCTGGAACGCCAACCACGACATCGTGGAGGTGGCGCGCGAGATCGCCGACGCGACCGAGGCCCTCCCCGTGGCGCCGGAGCTCCTCGCCGAGCGCCTCGCCTGAGCTCCCGTGCGCGAGGCGCGCAGGGACGCTCTACATGCCCATCGCGTGGTAGCCGGCGTCGACGTACAGCGTCGTGCCGGTCACGTTCGCAGCCTCCTCGGAGAGGAGGTACGCCGCCGCTGCGGCGCAGTCGTCGGCGTCGATCTGGCGGTGGAGAGGGGCGCGTTCCTCGAACATCGCCTCCATCGTCGTGAAGCCGGCGATCGAGCGCGCCGCGAGCGTCCGCACCGGCCCGGCCGAGATCGCGTTGACGCGGATGTTCTCGAAGCCGAGGTCCCAGGCGAGGTAGCGGACGGACGAGTCGAGCGCCGCCTTCGCGACTCCCATGACGTTGTAGTGCGGCACCGCACGCTCGCCGCCGAGATACGTCATCGTCACGATGGCGCCGCCGCCTCGCGCCGCCATGAGCGGCTCCGCGCGCCGTGCGCACGCGACGAGCGAGTACGCGCTGATGTCGAGCGCGAGCCAGAAGCGGTCCCGCGGGGTGTCCACGAAGCGGCCTTCGAGGTCCTCGGCGGCGGCGAATGCGACCGAGTGGACGAGGACGTCGAGCCCGCCGTCGAAGGTGTCGGCGACCTCCTGGAAGACGCGGTCGAGGTCCTCGTCGGAGCGGACGTCGCACGCGGTCACGAGCGGACTCGCGACGCTCGCGGCGAGCTCGCGGACGTTCTTCTCGATCCGCTCACCTTGGTATGTGAAGGCGACGGTCGCACCCTCGTCGGAGAGGCGCTTCGCGATCGCCCATGCGATCGAGCGCCGGTTCGCGACGCCGAGGACGAGCGCCCGCTTCCCCTCGAACCTTCCGGCCATGGCGCCAACCCTAACGGTGTCTGACACCGGATGTTAAGACGAGGGCACAAAAGACGAAAAGCGGCTGCAATTTTTGGGCCGTTCGGCTCGCGGTGTCTGACACCGTTGCGTCTTCGGCTAGGCTCGCGCGGCCATGGCTGAGAAGCCCGTCGCAGTGGTCACCGGCGCGTCCTCGGGAATCGGCGAGGCGACCGCGCGCGCGCTCGCCGCCCGAGGCTGGCGCTGCGTGCTGCTGGCGCGCCGCGCCGACCGGCTCGAGCGCATCGCTTTGGAGATCGGCGGCGAGTGGGAGACCTGCGACGTCGCCGATCGAGCGCAGGTGGACGCGGTGGCGGCACGCGTGCTCCAGCATCATCCCGCCGTCGCCCTGCTCGTGAACAACGCCGGCATTCCAGCGCGCGGGGGCTTCCTCGAGATCGATCCTGCGCGAATCGAGGCGGCCATGGACGTGAACTACCTCGGCTCCGTCTGGTGCTTGCGGGCGTTCGAGCCGGGTCTACGCCGAGCGGCGGGAACCGGCCGCGCCCACGTCGTCAACGTCGTCTCGGTCGCGGGCACGGTCGCGTTCGCGCCTGCAGGGGCGTACGCGGCCTCCAAGCACGCCCAGCTCGCCTTCTCCCGCTCGGCCGCCGCACTGCTGCGCGGGAGCGGGATCCGAGTACACGCGGTCCTTCCCGGGTTCGTCGAGACCGAGGGCTTCCCGCAGCGATCGAAGCTGCGCAGTCCGCTCCTGCGCCGCTTCGTCATCGAGGCCGACGACGTGGCGAGGGCAGTCGTGCGCGCGATCGAGAAGGATCGCGGCGAGATCACGGTGCCGTGGTTTCCGTACCGGCTCGTCACGATCGCGCAGGCCCTCGCACCCGGACTCGTCGCCGCGCTGGCGGCGCGCGCGACCCGCCACCGCGACGAGTAGGGGCGGCCTTTGCCTCGCCCTTACGAGGGAACGGGCTTGCGGGCGACGTACCAGCCGATCTCGACCTCGTCCGGGCCGCCCTCGACCGCGACCGGCTCGCGCGCCACCTCGTGGCTCACGAGCACGAGATCGTTGGCGTCGAGGTAGCCGCGGATGTCGGCGTCCGGCAGGAGCCGCTGATGCGACGCGTCTCGGCGCCGGAGGAAGCGATCCATCTCGAGCGAGCGGAGCGGATCGATCGAGCCGAGCTGGTCGACGATGAGGACACGCCCGCCGAGACGGGTGACCCGCGCGAGCTCGGACACGACGAGCTCCGGGCGACGCGTGTGGTGGAGGACGCCGCGACAGGCCGCGATGTCGAAGCTCCCGAGCTCGAACGGGAGCGCGGTCACGTCTCCTTCGACGAACCGGACGTTCGGCGGCGCCGAGGCGCGCGCAGCCTCGAGCGCCTCCCGATCCGCGTCGACGCCGACGACCTCGCCGACGAACCTCGCGAGCGTGAGCGCGAGCGCTCCTCTGCCGCAGCCGGCATCGAGCGCCACCTCCGAGCCGGTGAACGGCCCGAGCAGCCGCCGAACCCGCTCGGCGAGCCCGTCGAGCTCGTAGGGCGCATGGGCGGACGCCGTCCCCTCGCTCATGCCGACGCCTTCCCGGCCAACTCGCGCGCGAGCGCGAGCGCCTCCTCGCGCGTCGAGATCGTCCCAGCTGCCCGCTCCTCGTCGATGGCCGCGAGGATACGCCCGATCTCGGGGCCGGGCGGCAGTCCGAGCTCGTCGCCACGCACGAGAGGAGCTCGGGAGTCGGCCGCGCGCGCCGCCTCGACCACGCCAGCGAGCTCCCAGGCGCCGGTGAACGCAAGCGCGTCGAGCGCCCAGGGCTCGGTGCGACGCCGAAAGCGGTGGATGGCACGTGGCGACGCGTCCTCGGGAGGGCTGGCGCCGAGCAGCGTGCGCGCGTAACGGCGGAGCTCGTTCGAGATCGGCAGCCGCTCGAGGCTCTCCCGGAAGACGGCCACGAGACGGAAGTCCGGGTCGTCGAGCGCGTCGAGCGGGCCGTCCAGCGATCCGCCGAGCGGCTCGAGCAGCCCGAGCTCGGCGAGCCTCCGGTAGCCGGCTGCCGACAAGCGCCGGAGCTCGGCGAGAATGCGCTCTCCGGCCGGGCTCGTAACGAGCCCCGCCTCCCTGCGCGCGAGCGTCTCCGTCTCCTCGTCCATCCGGAACCCGAGCTCGTCCTCGAAGCGCACCGCCCGCAGCAGCCGCAGTGGATCGTCGCGGAAGACGCTCGCCGACACCGCACGAACGATCCCCGCCTCGAGGTCGGCCCTCCCACCGTGGGGATCGACGACTTCCTCGCCTTGCAGCGGCATCGCCATCGCGTTGATGGTGAAGTCGCGCGTCGCGAGGTCGGCGTCGATCCCGTCCGGGAGCGGCGTGAAGTCGACGGTCTCCTCGCCGCGCGCCACGCGCCACGCCCCGTGTCGGTCGGAGAGCGGAAACGCCGCGCCGCCGTAGGCCCGCGCGAAGCGCGTCGCCGCGTCTCGCGGGCTCGGACAGGCGATATCGAGGTCGAGTAGCGGCCTGCCGAGCAGCAGGTCGCGGACGGCGCCTCCGACGATCCAGGCCTGCGCCCCGGCGAGGAGCTCGCGTGCCTGCGCGCGCGCGTCAGCCATCCACCGTCACGCGGCGGGCGCGCCCCGACCGGGTGTTGAGCCCGGTCGCGATCTCGTACCCGATCGTGTCGGCCACCCGTGCGTGCTCCTCGATGCGGATGCCGTCGCCGACGAGGGTCACCGGCGTGCCCACGGGGAGCTCGCGGCCGAGCTCGACGGCGAGCGCGTCCATCGACACCGTTCCCACGACGCGGCGACGCTCGCCCGCGACGAGCACCTCCGTCCCGGTCATGTCGCGACGGAACCCATCCGCGTACCCCACCGGGACGATCCCGATCCACGTCGGCTCGGCGGCGACGAAGCGCCGGCAGTAGCCGGTGCTCTGCCCCGGCTCGAGTCGCTTCACGAGCGCGAGGTACGACTCCCAGCGCAGCGCCGGCTCGAGCCCGTTGTCCGCCGGGTCGCCCCCGAAGGGCGAGATCCCGTACAGCCCGATCCCGCAGCGGACGGCGTCGAAGCGCGCTTCCGGGTAGCGGAGCGTCGCGGCCGTGTTCGCGAGATGCCGGGTGATCTTCCCGAGCCCAGCGGTGGCGGCCGCGAAGCGCTCGATCTGCGCCCGCGTGAACGGCTCGTCCGACTCCGCGCAGGCGAGGTGACTCATCACCCCGACGACCTCGCGGGACGGCGAGGGGAGCTCCGAGAGCCCCCACCTGCCCATGCCGGTGTCGAGCTTGAGGTGCACCTTGACGCCCTCCGGCACGCGCCCGTCGGCCGCGACGAGCTCGAGCCTCGCCGCCCGCGCCTCCCCGACCTCGCGCTCACTCACCGGGCACATGACGATGATGCGCGCGTCGCGGAGCGAGGCCCGGAGGTGGAGCGCCTCCGGGAGCGTGGCGACGCAGAGAGCAGTCGCGCCTCCGGCGAGCGCCGCCCGCGAGGTGTCGACGGCGCCGTGCCCATACCCCTCGGCCTTGACGACCGCCCACAGCTCCGCGCTCCGCGCGGCTCGAAGAAGCGTCTCGGCGTTCCGCCGGATCGCCCCGAGATCGATGGTGAAGCAGGAGCGCTGCATGGCGCTCCCGCATTCTGGGCTATTGCGATGAAGCCGCGCGCCCGAGCCGCTCGCCTCCGAGCACAGCGGGGATCGCGGTGAGCAGGTCGGAGGCGACAAGGCCGGCCTGGTGCGGGGCGGCGCGCGCCGCGAGGCCGTGCACAACGGCCGCGGCGGCGGCCGCAAGGGGAGCGTCCAGGCGCGTGAGGAAGGCGCTGAGGATCCCGGTCAGGACGTCGCCGGTTCCTGCGGTCGCGAGCGAGGGAGGGCCGAAGTCGCAGACGATCGTCTCCGGGGCAGTCGAGGGCGCCGACCGCTCGGCCGGAGGGGAGGCGACGATCGTGTCGCGGCCCTTGAGTAGCACGATCGCCCCGAAGCGCGCGGCCGCGGTCAGCGCCGCCTCGAGGCGATGTGCATCCACCCAACCGGGCGCCGCCTCGAGGAGCCGCGTGAGCTCGCCGGCGTGCGGCGTCAACACCGTGGGGTGCTGTCGCTCCACGGGCTCGAGGCCGTACAGCGCATCGGCGTCGACGACTGCCGGCAGCTCGATCCGGCGGAGCAGCTCTCGGACGAGCGCCTGCCGTCCCGGGCCGCGACCGAGCCCGGGCCCGATCGCGAGCGCCGAGGCCCTCGCCGCCGCCTTCGTGATCACCTCTACTGCGTCGGCGTCCGTCCAGCCGAGCTTCACCGGCTCGAGCGTGAGCGTCTCGACGACGGGCAGGGCGGCGGCGGGCACGGCGAGCTGGACGTAGCCTGCGTCGGCACGAAGGGCGGCCATCGCCGCGAGGGCGGCGGCGCCCGTCATCCCCGGCTGGCCGCCGACGACGAGCACGGAGCCCGCGCTGTACTTCGTGTCGTGCGCAGAGCGGCGGCCCACGAGGCGCACGAGCTCCTCAGTGGCGCGCGCGCACGCGGTCGGCACCCCTTCGAGCCCGATGTCGGCGACGACGACGCGCCCCGCGTGCGTGCGGCCGGGCTCGACGACAAGGCCGACCTTGGGAGCGTGGAAGGTGACCGTGAGCGCCGCGGCGACCGCAGGGCCGGCGACCTCACCCGTGGACGCGTCGACGCCGGACGGCACGTCGACGGCGACGACCGGCGCGGAGGCCGCGTTCATGGCCTCGATCAGCGCCGCGGCGGGCGGGCGCGGGGCTCCTCGGAAGCCGGTGCCGAAGAGTGCGTCGACAAGCACGTCGTAGCGATCGAGGTCGACGGTCGCCGCCGCGTCTCGCTCGATCACGTCTGCCTCACGCCCGGCCTCGCGCAGGACGCGGGCGGCGACGCGCCCGTCGCCGCCGTTCGACCCCTTGCCGCAGACGCACGCGAGCCGCCGCGCCTCGGGGTAGGAGCGGAGCGTCTCCTCGGCGACCGCGGTTCCGGCTCTCTCCATGAGCTCCGGGATCGAGTCCGGGTAGCGCGGGTAGCGCTCCTCCGCGGCGCGCATCTCGGCCGCTGTGTAGAGCGGCTCGAGCGTGCCCTTCTCAGGACCGGTGTCTGACACCTTGTGTTACGTGCGCTCCGCGGAATCTGACTCGAGGAGCGGGTTCGAAGTCGTCGTGCGGGGCATCGGTGCGAGCGGTGTCTGACACCGTGTGTTAAGAAAGTGCGCCGAAATCGCGCGGGGCGACGACGGCGATCGCCGCGGCGAGCTCGCGCGAGTGCGTCATCGAGAGGTCGATCGCCCCCGCCTGGACGCGCTCGGCGAAGGCGGCCGTTCGACCGGAGAGGCGCACCCCAGGCTTCGGGCGGCCGACGATCTCGACCTCTTTCCACGTGAAGCGCACGCCGCAGCCGAGCGCCTTACCGACCGCCTCCTTGCCGGCGAAGCGGGCCGCGTAGCTCTCCTCGGGCTTCGCGCGGGAGTCGCAGTAGGCCTGCTCAGCAGGCGTGAAACAACGGTCGCGGAAGCCGGGCCGCTCGAGCGCCCTCCGCACGCGCTCGATCTCGATGATGTCGACGCCGACTCTCACGGCGCCCCGAACCCCTCGCTCAGCGCCTCCTCGAGCAGCGACGGGAACTGCCCGAGCGAGGAGACGACGATATCGGGAGCCGGGTCGGCTCGCTCGAGCGTCTCTGGGCGGAACTTGCCGGTCCGGACGAGCGCCGTCCGCATCCCGAAGAGACGGGCGCCGCGCACGTCCGCCTCGACGTCGTCCGTGACCATCCAGGTGAGCTCCGGCTCGGCCTCGAGCGCGTCGAGCGCGGCGGCGAAGTACGACGGGCTCGGCTTGCCGAGCACGATCGCCTCCACACCGGTCGCGTACTCGAGCCCGGCCACGTACGCGCCCGAGTCGAGCATCGGGCCGCGGCTCGTCTGCCACCACGTGTTCTTGTGCAGGCAGTACAGGCTCGCCCCCATCCGAATCTCGCTGAACGCGCGCGCCATGTTCATGTAGCTGAACACCTGGTTCGGCTCGAGCGTCTCGTCGCAGCCCCCGATGAGCACCGCGTCCACGTCGTGACCCACGAGCTCGAGCCCCTCGAGGTCGGGCACGATCGCCTCCATGACGAGCGCGAGCACCCGCTTGCCCGCGAGCTCGCGCGCGGCGGCGCCGGGAGTCGTCTGGAGCTCGGCGTCGTCGAGCGCAAACCCCATCGCGCGGAGCTCCTCGGCGAGGCGCGCGCGAGGACGGGTCGAGTTGTTCGTGACGAAGCGGAGCGAGTGCCCGCTGGCCCGGAGCTCGGCGACGGCCTCGACGGAGCCCGGGATCGGCTCGCCGGACACGTGGAGGACGCCGTCGACGTCGAGCAGAATGCAGGCCATGGAGCGGGAGTCTATTCGCGTGACCCGCTCCGTCTCCCTCCCGCTCTCCGAGGTGCGACTCCGCGTGTCACGGTCCGCCGGCCCAGGTGGTCAGCACGCGCAGAAGAGCTCGACACGGGTCGAGGCGACCTTCGACGTCGAGGCCTCGAGCGCGCTCTCGGAGGCGCAGAAGCGGAGAGTCTTGAAGCGGGTCGGACCGGTGCTGCGCGCCGTCTCCCAGGACGAGCGGAGCCAGGCGCGCAACCGCGAGCTCGCGCTCGAGCGGCTCGTCGAGAGGCTGCGCGCCGCGCTCGCCGTGCCACGGCGACGCGTCCCCACGGCTCCAACCGCCGCGGCGCGAGAGCGGCGGCTCGCCGAGAAGCGCAGACGGAAGGAGCGCAAGCGCCTGCGCCGGCCTCCCGCGGACTCCGAGTAGGCGAGGCGACGCGCGGCTGTACCCCCACTGCACATGGCGCACGCCATACTCGAGGCCGATGGATCCGCTCGCCCCCGACGCCGTCGTCCCCCGCCTGCGAGGGCGGTTCGGACAGCCCTACCTGTACGCGTACGAGTGCGCCTCGACCCAGCGCCTCTTGCTCGACTCGAGCCTCCCGGAAGGGGCGGTGGCGGTCGCTGAGCACCAGACCGCGGGACGCGGGCGACAGGGACGGTCGTGGCTGGCACCGCCGGGCACGGCGCTGCTCGTCTCGGTGCTGCTCCGACCGCCCCCGGAGCGGTGCGCCCCGGAGCTCTCCCTCGTCGCCGGGCTCGCCGTGGCAGAGGCGCTCGAGGAGACGACGGGAGCGCGCGCCGAGCTGAAGTGGCCGAACGACGTTCTGATCGGCGGCGCGAAGGTCGCCGGGATCCTCGCGGAGCTGCGCCGGCACGTCGTCGTGGGGATCGGAGTCAACGTGTCGCAAACCGAGGAGGAGCTGCCGACCGACGCGCCGACGCCGGCGGGATCGCTCCAGACAGTCACCGGCACGGCTCCGGACCGCGTCGCGCTCCTCGCCGCCGTCCTCGAGCGCCTCGAGCGCCGCTACGACGAGTGGCTCCGCGGAAGCCTCGCGTCGCTCCACGACGAGATCGCAGCCCGCGACGCCCTGCGCGGGAGACCCGTTCGGCTCGACGGTCGCACGCTCGTCGCGAAGCGGATCCTCGCGGACGGGCGCCTCGAGGTCGCAGCGCCTGACGGCACGGTGCATGCGCTCGACTCGGGCGAGGTCTCGCTCGGCCGCCCGTGAGGGATCCAGGCGAGGGAGGCGAGCCTCGCCCCTATGACGAGCCGCGGTCGCCGAAGATGATCGAGATGACGATGTAGATCGCGAAGGCGATCGGAACGATGAGCGAGCGCAGGAGCTTCCCCCGGCCGCCTCTGACCTCTTCTTCCGCAGCCGGCTCGAAGACGGGCTCGACCGACGTCGGCTCGACGGTGACCGGCTCGACCTCGAGCTCGGGCTCGAAGGAGATCTCGGGGTAAAGCTCGTCTACCTCGAGCGGACGGCTTGCCCACGTCTCGGGCTCGTCCCGCGTCGTCGCGATCGCACCCCGCTCGAGGTCGAACAAGCTCGGCCAGCGCCCGCAGCCCCGACAGGCGCTCGCGCTCGGCTCGTTCACCGTCCCGCACTGGGGACACTGCCAGGGAGCATCCGCCACCGCACCGACCCTACCGGCTCATGCGAATCGGGATCTCGCGCAGGTTCGTGCGAGACCCGTCCTTCGCCGACAGCTCGAAGACGGTCAGCGCGCCGACGCCGTCGAACGGGACCTCGTAGCGCTTCGTCGTGAAGTCGAACGTCCCCCGCGTCCCCGAGCCCGAGGTCGCGGTGACGAAGCCCTCGTCGACGATCCGCCCATCCGTATCGGTCAGCTCGTACTGGAACGTCGCCTCGAACGTATTGGCCGTGCCCTGCACCCGCACCGGGTTCCCCACCTCCTCGAAGAAGCGGGGCGACTCGACCAGGATCGCTGGCGTCACGTCCTCGTAGTCGGAGCGATCGAACCCGGGGATCGCGACGCCCCCCTCGAGCAGCTCGACGGAGTCCACGCTCGGGAACTGCGTGAGCGTGTAGATGACCTGCGCGAGCGCAGCGTTCGGAAGTGGCGTCGAGAACGCGACCTGCGCAACCCCGTCCTGCACGGCGAGCGACACGACCTCCGCGTCCTCCGGGATCGCGGTGGAGAGCGAGAGCTCGTCTCGCTCCTCGTCGGTCGGCCCCGCGAGGAGCTCCTCGAGCGACGCCGTCGCCACCGCCGGCGTGCGTTCGACCGTCCGTCGCACTGGCCACACCTTGCCTTCGAGGAGGAAGTAGACGCTCAGGTCGAGTGTCTCGGCCGGCGCTCCGTCCGTCGTCCTCCCGCTCGTCCCGGGCTCGTCGCCGCCGCAGCCGGCGAGCGCGACGAGCGTTACGAGCGCGGCGAGGAGAGTCGGCAGCCGCTTCACGCCCGAAGCGTAGAGCCTCGGCGCGGATCGAGCGCGACCGCGGAGATGCGGCGCCGCAACTCTGTGTGGTCGAGGCCCGTCTCCACTCCGAGTCGGCGAGCGGTCTCCTCCTCGAGCCCCTGCCAGAGATCGATCGTCTCCCAGAGCGCGCGGACGACGTCGTGCAGGTCGTAGCGGGCGTAGGCGCGCTCGAGGCCGGCGAGCGCCCCTGGATCCCCCCAGCGTTCGAGGAAGCGGCCGCCGTGCCAGGTGTCGACGGACGGGTCGAGCGCCTGCGCGTGCCAACGGAGCAGGGTGACAAGCCGCGCCTTGAGGTAGCAGTCGAGGCACTCCTTGGCCGAGAACACCTCGCCCCGCCGCAGCTTCTTCGCCGTCCAGAGCGCGTGGTACCAGAAGTCGCTCGCGAGCTCGCGGAGGTCGTCGCCGGTGGGGAGGGCGCTCGGGGGCCGCGTCCGCGCGATCCGCTCTAAGCGCTCGGCGAGGCCGATCCGGTCGAGCAGGACGCGGTAGCCGCGCCGGACGAGCGCCGTCGCGCTCTCGCTCGTCTCCAGCCGCTCGAGGGCGGAGACCGGGAAGAGGACGAAGTCCACGTCGTCCCCCTCCTCGTAGAGGACGCGTCGTTCGACGTGCCCGTCGGGCGCGCTCTCCAGGAAGGTCAGGACGGGCCTGCCGAGCTCCCGCACCCACGACGCATCGTCGAGGTAGGGCTGCGGGTCGTCGAGGAGGAGGACGAGGTCGAGATCCGACCAGCGATCGGCTGGCGTGTCGCGGCGCGCCTGCGAGCCGACGACGATGACCGCGCGGACGTCCTCGTGCTCGGACGCCCAGTCGGCGGCGGCCGCGGCCAAGAGCTCGGCGCGCGTGTTGACGTTCGTGAGAGTCGCTTCGTCGAGCTCGACCACGGTCTCGTTGACGCCTCGAAGCGAGAGCTCTCTGGCGGCGATCCGTTCCTCCAGCACGGGGAGCATCGCCTTCGTGTATGCGCCGGGAAGCGGCCCTATCCCGGGAACGGCGACGGCTCGTGCGAGCTCCCGGAGCGCCTCTGTCGTCAGGAGCGGGCAGTCAACCGGGACGGCGAGGCACGTGTCGTGCGTCGCCGCCCGCAGTCCGGCGACGAGCCCGAAGACGGGAGCGCGCTCGGGTGAGCCGTCGTCGAGCACCGGGAAGGGCAGCGGCAGCGCGTCCGCAGCCTTGCCGACCGCGAGCACCTCGTCGCAGACGGCGTGGAGAAGGCGCCACGCGCGCTCGGCAAGGGTCTCCCCGCGGAAGGACGCGAGGGCCTTCGCCGACCCGAATCTTTCGGACCTGCCCCCAACGAGCAAGATCCCGCTGACCGCGGCCTTCTCCGAGACGGTGTCTGACACCTTTTCCACTTTTCCACAGGGTGGCCGGCGGTCAGCCAGCGATCCGCCAGGGCTCCGAGTAGACGGCGACACGGCCGTTCCGTGCCCAGCCGCAGAGCGTCATTCTCCGATCCGCGGCGAGCTCGACGGCGAGCGACGACGGCGCGCCGACGGCGACGACGATCGGGCAGCCGGCCACTGCCGCCTTCTGCACGAGCTCGAAGGAGAGGCGCCCGCTGACGCAGAGCAGATGTCGCTCGAGCGGGAGGAGCTCCTCACGGAAGGCCCAACCCACGACCTTGTCCATCGCGTTGTGGCGGCCCACGTCCTCGCGCACGCAGATGAGCTCCCCGTCGGCCGAGAAGAGGCCGGTCGCGTGGAGCCCGCCAGTCGCGGCGAACGCGCGCTGCGCGGCGAGCAGCTTCTCGGAGAGCCCGGACACGACCCGAGCGTCGACGCGCAGGTCGCTCTCGACGAGCGGCGCCTCGACCCGTACCGCTTCGATCGCCCCCTTCCCGCACACGCCGCACGACGACGTCGTGTAGAAGCTCCGACGCACGTGCGCGGGGTCGTAGCCCGGTGCCGCAACCTCGACGACGTTTGCAGCGAGGTCGTCGGGCACCCGCGCGGCCTCCGGCCGGAGCCCCTCCGTCAGGCAGAACCCGAGCGCGAGCTCCTCGTCATGCCCGGGCGTGCGCATTGTCACGGCGACGGGCTCGCCGGCGATGCGGATCTCGAGCGGCTCCTCGACCGCGACGAGGTCGTTGCTCTCGACCCGCTCGGGCAGCCGGAGCGCGCGCGTCGCCCGCGTTGAGTAGGGCGGCGGAGTCTGGGGCGCGTCGGTCACCGGCGGCCAGCGTAGCGCTCCCGGTGCATCCGTCCGCGCCATCAGCCCGGGGCCGGATAGCAGAAGACGCCGAACGCGCGAGGCCCTGTGTGCGCGCCGACCGAGGGGGCGGGCCGATACCGCTCCACCCCGACCACGCTCGGGAAGCCGAGGAGGCTGGCCGCAAGCTCGTCGGCCCCCGGCTCGACGCGCCGCGAGGCGTGTCCCACCGCAACGGCCACCCGCTCACGGTGCCCACCGATCTCAGCGGCCATGACCCGGACCGCCTCCTCCGGGGACGAGCACGAGTCCTTCCCGACGACGCGTCCTTCGCTGAGACTCAGAACCTTCCAGCCCGAGTCGGAGCGGCTCGGCCGCCCCCTCCTACAGAACGCACGAACGCATTGCGCAGAGAGCTTCCCCGCCTGCGCACGCTCTCCACCGCGTCCTCCGCGCCCAGGCCGTACGCGGGAGCCCACGCTTGGGCCCGGGGGCAGAGCGCGACACCGAAACTCGTGGCTCGCGTGTCGAGAACGCGGACGCGGATCGGCGCCTCTCGGGCGGCGAGCTCGGCGGCCGCGACGGTACCCGAGACACGCGCGTCGAGGTGGAGCGAACTGACCTCGGCAGCCCCGCCGGCGGCGAGCTCGCGGTACGCCGCGAGCAGCTCCCCGGGGCTCGGAGCCGAGGTCGTCGCCCTCGCTCCAGCCTCCAGCCGCTCGTAGAGCTCGTCGGTGTCACCGTCGAACGGCTCGCCGTCGAGGACGACGTGAACGAGAACGACCGTGACTCCGAGCCGGGTCTCCTCTTCCTGCGGAAGAAGCGCGCTCGAGTCGCTGCAAACCTGGATCGAGGCCACCCCTGGAGCGCGAGCTGATCGGGCTGACGACAGACGACGATCTCGAGCGCTCGTGGCGCGATGACGGCCATCGTCGCAGCGTTTGCGAGGGGGAGAGCAGCGGTGGGTCGAGGGCCCCAGAGGGTCGGCAGATCACGCTTCCACCACACGACACCTGCTCCGACCCACATGAACGAGGCGACGACCGACCCGACCCACGCAGGCCGGCGCGCACGCGAGAGGCGCGCGACGACGAGGGCGAGCCCGACATCGAGCGGATGCGTACAAGGGCATCGTCGCGAGGCAGTGCCCGATTGAGGTGGCGATGCCCCTTGCGCCCGCGGAAGCCGTTCCAGACTGGATAGCAGTGTCCCGCCACCACGGCGACGGCGCCGACGTAGTGCACCGGGGTTCCGACTGCCGTCCCGGCGCAGGTCCACGCCTTCTCGCCCAACCGCTTGTACGGCGAGGTCAGCCGAGGGAGCCATCCCCAGCAGGTATCCCGCTCCGGCGGCAAGCAGGAGGCGTGCCCTATCCATCCACACTCAGCGAGTTCGATGCCCGGAGCCCGTCACGCGATGCGCTCGTCCCGCTCGTCCTCCAGGAGCGGTCGGAGCAACTCGTGGAGCTGAAGCCGGCCGCGGTGGATCCGGCTCTTCGCCGCCGCGATTCCAATGCCCAGGGTGTCGGCCACCTCGGCATTCGAGAGCCCGACAAGATCGCGGAGAATCACGGCCTCTCGGTACTGCAACGGAAGCGCGGCGAGCGCGCGCAGCACGCCTCCGCGCAGATCCTCACGCTCGACGACAACCTCCGGCTGGTCGCTTACGCTCGCCTGCGCCCCACTCTCGATCTCGGACGCAGCGACGGTTGGAAGGCTCCTCCGGCGCGTGCGCGCGAGCGCCGCGTTCACGCCGATGCGATAGAGCCACGTGAAGAGCGCAGCGTCTCCGCGGTACCCGTCGACGTTCCGCCACGCCTGGACGAAGACGTCCTGTACGGCCTCCTCGACGTCGCGCGTGTCGTCCAGGAGACGGATCAAGACGGCTCGGACCCTCGGCTCATAGCGACGAACGATCTCCACGAACGCGTCGATGTCTCCTTCGCGGGCGAGCCGAGCGAGATCGCCGTCGGAGCGTGCGCCGACGTCCATTCGAGGATCGTACGGCCGAGAACCGTTCCGCCGCACGCCTGCATCTAAACGATCGTGCGTGACTTCGTCCTCAAGCCCTGGGTGGCGACGTGTCACGAGACCGCAGACCGACTCTCCGACTACATCGACGGTGAGCTCCAGGGTCGCGGCCTCGCGCGCGTCCAGCGCCATCTGCGCCGCTGCAAGCGCTGCCGGGAGCTACTCTCCTCCCTGACGCGAGCCCTCGACCAGCTCCGATCGCTGCGAGCAAGCGAGCCCGCGGAGCCTGCCCCCGAAACGGTGGCTGTGATCGTCTCCCGCATCCGCCGGGGCGACTGATGTCTACACGCGGTCGCGCCAGGCACGCGGCACTCGCGCATCTACGGCATCGTCTTCGGGGCTTGGGAGCTCGCTGCGGATCGCTCGCAAGCGCGCGATCGTCTTCCGGAGATTGCCGAGCACCCTGTCGCAGCCAGAACAGAGGCGCACGTGACGCTCGACGCGTTTTCGCGCTACGTCGTCCAGGTCACCGTCGCCGAAGTCGGACATCAGAGCACGGGTCTCCTCGCACTCCCGCGGATCGGGCCTCATGAGCTTGTCGAGCGACGCGCGCATCGTGTCCGTTGGACCTCCGGCGACCTCCCGAGATTCGCCACCCTCACCCGCCCGGTACCTCAAGCTGAGCGACGAGCTCGTCATCCGCGCGCACAGCGGGGGCGTGGGCGCCTTCGAGGAGCTCGTCCGCCGCGGGGGGCCCTGCCATCTACCGTCTGCTCGTACGTCTGCTCGGAGATCCGAGCGCGGCCGAGGACGTCACCCGAGAGAGCTTCGTCCACGCCTGGCGCGCGCTCCCGCGCTTCCGCCGCGACGCTCGGTTCTCCACGTGGATCTACCGGATCGCGCTCAACGAGGGTAACCGCTCCCTCGCGCACGAGAGCCGTCGCGAGCACCTCCCCTTCGACCACGTCATGCACAACGTCCCCGACCTCGACAGCGAGTGCTCGTACCACGGCTGCATGCCCTCGAAGGCGCTGCTGCGCCCCGCAGAGGTGCTCGCCGAGGCGCGCCGGACTCCCTGAGCGCGGGAGGCTGCGTCGAGCGCGCTCGACGTCGCTGCCGTGCTCGAGCGGGCGAAACGAGGTCATCCACGATCTCGACGACAGAGTCATGCTCCCGTGGCCCGAGGAACGGAGCGTCACCGTCCTACGAGGCGTCGGACGTCTTGCCGGCGAGTGCGTGGCCGAGGTCGACGGCGAGTCGTCCACACACGTCGCGCCGTCGTCGTCGCGACCGGGACGTACGCGGTCGAGCAGCTCGCGCTCTCCGAGCGTCCCGACGGCACGGAGCTCGTCTGCACGGGCGAGCTCGGCGCCGATCTCGCGCGCGCCGGGCGAATCTGGACGTACGTCGTCGCGAGGAGCTGGGAGGCAGCAGTTCGACGGTCGCTCGCCGACATCGTCGCGGAAGCCGAGCGACGGGCGAAGCCGGTGCCGCCCCGCGTCCTCGCGCGCATGACGGGATTGCCCGTCGGATGGTAGTGCTCGCGCGCGTGGCCGAACTGTGAGTCGCAGCACCCGACGTGACCGCATGTCGAGCAGACGCGGAGAATGACACGCGACCCGCGTTCCTCGCACGCGTCGGTTCGCGCCTCTGCGTGCGCGAAGGGAACGTGCTCGCACGCCTCCGGGGTGGCGACGCCTCGTAGCTTCGTCGCGAGCGAGCGGCGTGCTCTCCACATGCCCGGTTCAACCCGGGTCGTGCCCAGACGATTCGCTGCGTCGTGCTCGGCAGCGGCTACGGAGCGTCGATGCGGCGGCACATCGCCACGTGCTCCTCGTTCGCCTCGAGGAGCGTGTGTCCGAGGTCGAGCAACGCGGCCACCCGAGGATCGGCAAGTCGGTAGTGCCTCAAGCGCCGATCCCGTATCGCGTCCACGAACCCGCACCAGCGAAGGCAGGCCAGGTGGTTCGAGACCTTCGGCTGCGGCAGCGCAAGCTCCGCGACGAGCTCACCGACGGTGAGTTGCCCGTGCGCTCGGAGCAACTCGAGGATCCTCAAACGCGTCGGGTCACCGAGCGCGCGGAAGTACTTGGCGACGAGCTCGTGGCGTGCTGGTGCGTCGGGGAGGCGGAACGGCGGAACGGGAGGCACGCAGATCTTTTATCAGCTTTTTTTGATATAATGTTCATCCGTGCACGCGCGACGAGGCGACTCGTGAGCGAGGCCCGAGGGTACGACCTCGCGATCGTCGGCTCGGGCTCGGCGGGGTTCGCCGCCGCGATTCGGGCAACACGTCTCGGCGCTTCCGTCGCGATGGTCGAGCGCGGGGTCGTGGGCGGAACGTGCGTCAACGTGGGCTGCATTCCGTCGAAGGCGCTGCTCGCGGCTGCAGCGCAGCGATACCGCGGGTTGCACAGCCCATTCCCGGGAATCGAAACGAGCGCGGAGGCGGTCGACCTTCCGTCCCTTGTCACAGGCAAGGACGAGATCGTCTGCTCGCTGCGTCGCCACAAGTACCTCGACCTCGTCGACCACTACGGCTTCGAGCTCGTCCACGGAAGCGCGAGCTTCGCCGACGCGGAGACGCTCGTCGTCGACGGCGAGCCTTTGCGCGCCGAGCGCTACCTCCTCGCGACCGGGGCTTCGCCTGCCGTTCCCCCGATCGACGGTCTCGCCGAGGTGGGTTTCCTGACGTCCACGACAGCGCTCGAGCTGACTGAGCTCCCGAGACGCCTCGTCGTCATCGGCGGGAACTACGTCGGGCTCGAGCTCGCTCAGCTCTTCACTCGCCTCGGGACGGAGGTCACGCTCGTGGAGGCGCTCGATCGGGTGGCCCCCTTCGACGAGCCACAGGCAAGTGCCGTCCTCTCCGAGGCGCTCCGCGGCGAGGCAATCACGGTCGTCACAGGAGCGCTCGTCGAGCGTGTCGAGCGGCACCACGGAGACACGCTCGTGCACGCACGCGTCGACGGCGAGCGCACGATCCTCGCGACCGACGAGATCCTCGTCGCGACCGGTCGGCGCGCGAACACAGAGACGCTCGGGCTCGAGCGCGCAGGCATCGCGACGACGCCGCTCGGCCAGATCGCGATCGATGCGACACTGCGATCGACGAACCCGCGTGTCTACGCCGCCGGGGACGTCACCACTGCTCCGCAGTTCGTCTACGTCGCGGCGGCCATGGGCGCGGCGGCGGCCGAGAACGCGCTCACGGCGAGCGCTCACACCATCGACTACCAGGCGCTCCCGAGAGTCACGTTCACGAGCCCACAGCTCGCTGCAGTCGGACTCACCGACGAGCAGGCGAGAGAACACGGACTCGACTGCTCGTGCCGTACGCTCGAGCTCTCCCACGTGCCACGCGCGATCGTCGAGCGCGACACCTGCGGGATCGTAAAGCTCGTCGTCGAGCGCACAACGCGCCGGATCGTCGGCGCGACGGTAGTCGCCGAGGGCGCCGGAGACGTGATCCTTGCGGCAGTCTACGCCGTGCGCTTCGGGCTCACGCTCGACCAGCTGACAGCGACTTGGGCTCCCTATCTGACGATGAGCGAGGCGCTCAAGCTCGCCGCGCAGACGTTCGACAGTGAGGTGGCGACGCTCTCCTGCTGCGCCGCGTAGCGTGGCTCCGATCAGAATCGACGCGCTGCGGCTCGGCGCGATCGACCGAGAGTCGTCGAAGACGGATAGCGAACCGTCGAGTACGGCGACCGCGCAGAGTCGCGTTCAGGACTCGGCGAGCGCCACGCGCAACGCCTCGACGAACCCCTCGTAGTCGGTCTCGCCGACGATCCGGGTGACGATCCGGTGCTCGCGATCCGTGAAGAACGTCGTAGGCGTGCCCTGGAGCCCGAGAGAGAACGAGATGGCGCCGTCGGGATCGGAGACGCTCGGGTGCGTCCAGCCCCACCGCGCGTAGAAGGCGCGCGCGCCGCTCGTCGAGTCCTGGAGGTTGACGCCGACCACTTGCACTTCGGGATGCTCCTCGGCAAACCGGCGGAGATCCTCGGCCTCGGCGTTGCAGCCCGGGCACCACGAGCCCCACACGGTGATCACGAGCGGCGTGCCTGCGTAGTCGGCGAGGGAAACCTCCTTCCCGGTGATCGGATCGGTGCCCGAGAAGGAGACGGGGTCACCCTGGCGCTGCGCCACCGGCTCGGCGCGCCCCGTGTCCCGCGCGGCGAGCACACCGAGGACGACGACCCCCGCGAGCAGTGCAGCCCCGCAGACCGCCCAGAGCCTCATGCCGCCCGGGAGCCGGCGCGGAGCTCCTGCCCACGCAGCGACCTGCTCCGCCCGCCGGGCTTCTCTCGCCGTGCGTTCGCTCACGACGGGTTCGATGCGCCGTGGGCGGCGAGCGATTCACGGAATCCCGGACGCGAGCGAATGCATCCAACGTGTCGTGGAACTTCTGACCGCAATCGAGTTCGGGCCGCCCGCGTTCGCGGCCGCATTCGCAGCCGGCGTCGTCTCGTTCCTCTCCCCTTGCGTCCTCCCCCTCGTCCCCGGCTACCTCTCGATCGTGTCGGGCGTCGGCGTCGGCGAGCTCGGGTCGGCGCCGCGCAAGGTGACCTCGGCCACGATCGCCTTCGTCGGCGGCTTCTCGACCGTGTTCGTCCTGCTCGGGGCGGGTGCGGCCCTCTTCGGCGACCTCCTCCTCACCAACCGTCGGACGCTCGAGATCGTAGCCGGCATCCTGATCGTCTTCGCGGGGCTCGTGTTCGCGGGAGTGCCTCTCCCCCTCCCCCTGCTGCGAGAGAAGCGCGTGCTCGGGCACAGGCCCCGTGGTGGAGGGGTTCTGACGGCCGCCCTCGTCGGACTGGGCTTCGGGGTCGGCTGGACGCCGTGCATCGGGCCGACACTCGCAGCCATTCTCACACTCGCTGCCGCAACCGGGAGCGCCCCGCAGGGAGCGGTACTGCTCGCCGTCTATGCGATCGGGCTCGGCATCCCGTTCCTCGCCTTCGGCCTTGCGTTCACGAGGGCGCTCTCAGTCGTCGGCGTCCTCCAGCGACACCGGGCAGCGGTCGGCACGATCTCGGGCTCCGTGCTCGTCGTCTTCGGTGTCCTCCTCGCAACCGGCTACCTCGGACGCCTGACGAGGAGCCTCGCGCAGTTCACGGGGCTCTCGATCTGAGACATGTCGAGCCCGAGCGAGCGCCGAGATCGACCGCACGCGCGGCATCGCATCTCCGCAGCCGGCGCGCTCCTCCTCGCGACGATCGCGCTCGCGGCGGCCGGGTGCGGCGGCTCCGACGAAAGCACGCCGAGCGACGAGGAGCTGGCGAAGATGGCGGACGAGATCAACAGGGAGGTGCCGAACGTCGGCCTCGGCGAGGGGTCGCCGCCACCGGATGCCGCGCAGTGGAGGACGGACTTCTCGAAGGCGAGCGTCTCGCTCGACGAGATCGAGTCGGGCGGCCCGCCGAAGGACGGCATTCCGGCAATCGACGAGCCCCGCTACGCGAAGGCGACCGACGTCGACTTCCTCGAGGATCCGGAGCCCGTCATCCTCGTGAGCATCGAGGGCGAGACGCACGCTTACCCGATCCAGATCCTCATCTGGCACGAGATCGTGAACGCGCGCGTCGGCGACCGGGACGTCGCCGTGACGTTCTGCCCGCTGTGCAACACCGCGATCGTCTTCGACCGACGGGTGAACGGGCGCCTGCTCGACTTCGGGACGACCGGCAAGCTCCGGAACTCCGACCTCGTGATGTACGACCGCCAGACCGAGTCGTGGTGGCAGCAGTTCTCGGGCGAGGCGATCGTCGGCGAGCTCACCGGGACGAAGCTCGAGCAGATCCCTGCCCGGATCGTCGCCTGGTCGGAGTTCCGGAAGGAGTACCCCGACGGGCTCGTCCTGAACACCGACACGGGCTTCTTCCGCGAGTACGGCGTGAACCCGTACGCGGGCTACGACCGGATCGACAGCTCGCCGCTCTTCGCCGTGCGGAACGAGAGCGACGACCGCCTGCCGCCGAAGGAGCGGGTCGCGTACGTGGAGGTCGGCGAGCAGGCGTACGCCGTGCCGTTCTCGTCGCTCGCCGAGAAGCGGACGATCGAGATCGAGACTGCCGAAGGGACGGTCGCCGTTCGCTGGACGCCGGGCGTCAGCTCGGCGCTCCACCACGTCACGATCGCCTCCGGGCGAGACGTGGGAGCGACGAGCGTGACCCTCGACGGCGAGCCGTACCCCTTCCACGAGCCCTTCTGGTTTGCGGTCGCGGCCTTCCGCCCGGACATCCAGATCGTCGACGGCTGAGCTCGGGCTCAGCAGGCCGCCCCGTGCTCTTCGGCCGCGACCGCGCGGCCTGCGACTACTCGACGGTGACCGTCTTCGCGAGGTTCCGCGGCTGGTCGACGTTCAGACCCCGCAGGCGCGCGATGTGGTAGGCGAGGAGCTGGAGAGGAACGACGGCGAGCGCCGCTTGCAAGAAGGCGGGCGTCTTGGGGACGAAGACGACGTCGTCGGCGTGGTGGCCGATGTCGTCGTTGCCGTCGGTCGCGATCGCGATGACGTGCGCTCCGCGCGCCCGCACCTCCTGGATGTTGGAGACGATCTTGTCGTAGACGTGGATGTTCGTCGCGACGACGACGACCGGCGTCGCCTCGTCGAGGAGTGCGATCGGCCCGTGCTTCATCTCGCCCGCCGAGTAGGCCTCGGTCGGGATGTACGAGATCTCCTTCAGCTTGAGGGCTCCCTCGAGCGCGATGGGCAGCCCGATGTGGCGCCCGAGGTAGAGGAAGAACGGCGCGTCGTAGGTGCGCCTGGCGATCTCCTCGATCGGATGGTCGGAGTCGAGGAACTGCTGGATGCGCTTGGGCAGCTTGTAGACGTGGTCGAGGATGAACTCGATCTCGCCCCGGGGGAGCGTCTCCCGGATCTGCGCGAGCTTGAGGGCGACGAGGTAGAGGAGGGCGACCTGCGCGGTGAAGGTCTTCGAAGCGGCGACACCCATCTCCAGGCCCGCCCGGGTGTAGAGCACCGAGTCGACCTCCCGCGTGACCTGCGAGCCCATCATGTTCGTGATCGCGACCGTGCGCGCCCCACGCTCCTTCGCGAGCTTCAGAGCCGAGATCGTGTCGCGCGTCTCGCCCGACTGCGTGATCCCGATGACGAGGTCGTGCTCGTCGATGACCGGGTTGCGGTAGATCCACTCGCTCGCGATGTCGAACTCGACCGGCACGCGCGCCCACTCCTCGATGACGTAGCGCCCGACCACGCACGCGTGGTAGGCCGTGCCGCAGGCGACCAGGACGAGTCGCCGCAAGGTGCGGAGTTCGACGTCGGTCATACCGAGCCCCTCGAGGACGAGCTGACCGTGGCGTACCCGGTCGCCGATCGTCTCGGCGACGGCCTCCGGCTGCTCGTGGATCTCCTTGAGCATGAACGTCTCGAAGCCGGCCTTCTCGGCGCCCTCGTAGTCCCAGTCGAGGACGGTCTCCTCGTGCGCCACCGGGTTTCCGTCCACGTCCCGGTACGTCGCGCCGGCGGGGGTCACGGCGACGATCTCGCCGTCGCCCGGGAACTGCACCGTGCGCGTCTCCGTGAGGAACGCCGCCGCGTTCGAGGCGAGGAACGACTCGCCCTCGGCGAGCCCCACGACGAGGGGCACCTGGTGACGCGCGCCCACGAGGAGCCCAGGGTGGTCGCGGTGGATCACGACGAAGGAGAAGTGCCCCTCGAGCTCGGCGAACGCACGGCGCACGGCCTCGACGAGATCCCCGTCGTAGTGGCGCTCGACGAGGTGCGTGACTGTCTCGGCGTCCGTCTCCGAGCTGAACACGTGGCCTTCGGCAACGAGGCTCTCCTTGAGCTCGCGGTAGTTCTCGACGATCCCGTTCAAGACGATCGAGACCGCTCCCGCGTCGCAGCCGGCGAGCGGGTGGGCGTTCTGCTCGGTCACGGCGCCATGCGTCGCCCAGCGGGTGTGGCCGAGCCCCGTCGTCGCCGGGGAGCGGCCGTTGCCCGCGCGCTCCTTCAGGTTCGAGAGGACGCCGACCGCTCGCACGTAGCGGAGCTCGCCGTTCTCGAGCAGCGCGATCCCGGCCGAGTCGTAGCCGCGGTATTCGAGGTGCTCCAGCCCCTGGAGGAGGAGCGGCTTCGCCTCCCGTGAGCCGACGTACCCGATGATCCCGCACATGGTTATCTCGGTTATCTCGCGCGGGAGATCCCCGAAGCACGGACGCTGTGCGTCCGCTCGTCGTGGCGGTCGTCCGTCCCGCGGGTCGCTGAGTTCGTCGGTGTCGTCATGGCGTCGGCTGGTCGCAACAAACGCGCGAGAGCCCGGCAGCGCCCTCCGTCGGGCTCAGCCGAGCTCCCTTTCCACGAGCGCGGCGATGCTAGCACAGAGGCTTTCGGCATCCCGCTCATTCTCCGCCTCGGCCAGGACGCGCACAACCGGCTCGGTGCCCGAGGGGCGTACGAGCACGCGCCCGCGCCCGTCGAGCTCGTCGGTCAGCCGCTCCGCCTCGTCGAGGATCGACTGTGTCAACTCGCGACGCGCGACCGGGACGTTCCGCGTGACCTGCGGGAAGCGGTCGAGGACGGCTGCCGCCTCGGAGAGCGTCCGCCCGCGTGTCGCCGCGCAGAGGAGGAGCGCCGCCGCGAGGCCGTCGCCGGTGACGTGCTCGCGCAGCCACACGATGTGGCCCGACTGCTCACCGCCGAGGAGACCGCCTTCGCGGCGGAGGGCCTCGAGCACGTAGCGGTCGCCGACCGGGGTCGTGAGCACGCGAATCCCGTGCTCGGCCATGAGCCGGTGGAAGCCAAGGTTCGTCATCACCGTCACGGCGACGACGTCGACGCCGAGGTGGAGCGCGAGGAGCGCGAGGACGTGATCGCCGTCCAGCGGCTCGCCGCGCTCGTCGACGGCGAGCATCCGGTCGCCGTCGCCGTCGAAGGCAACCCCGAGGTCGAGGCCCTCCTCCCTCACCTTGTGGCTCAGAGCCACGAGGTCGGTGGCGCCGCAGCCGACGTTGATGTTCGTGCCGTCGGGAGAGACGCCGATCGCGCGCACCTCGGCCCCGAGCCGCTCGAACGCCTGCGGCGCGATTGTGGAGAAAGCCCCGTTCGCGCAGTCCACAGCAATGCGCAGCCCAGAGAGGTCGGTCCCGAACCGCGCGAGGAGGTGCTCGAGGTACGTGCTCGCAGCGCCCTCGAGCTCGACCACCGAGCCGCCACCGGGCCCCGGCTCCCCGAGGAGGGACTCGATCTCCTCTTCCTCGGCGTCCGTCAGCTTCGCGCCCTCCGGCCCGAAGACCTTCACGCCGTTGTACTCGGGTGGGTTGTGCGAGGCGGAGAGCACGATGCCGAGATCCTCGGCGAGCAGCGCAACCGCGGGCGTGGGCAAGACGCCCGCGAGCACCGCCGTCCCCCCCGCCGAGACGACTCCGCTCGTAAGAGCCTCCTCGAGCTCCGGCCCCGAGCCGCGCGTGTCCCGGCCGACGACGACGTGGCCGACGCCGGCCCAGAGCGTCGCTGCCCGCCCGAGGCGCTCGACGAGGTCGCGTGTCAGCGTCTCCCCGACGACGCCGCGCACGCCGTCCGTCCCGAAGTAGCGCCTGCCCATCGCGGCGACGATACCGACGCCGCTGCGAGCGAGAGAGCAACCGTGATGGCACCCCGCAGGTCGCCCTCATGCGGACGGAGGACGAGTGCGAACTCCCGTAGCCGTACGGCTACCGCTTCGAGAACTGCGGAGCCTTGCGGGCCTTGTGCAGGCCGGCTTTCTTGCGCTCGACGATACGGGCGTCGCGAGTGAGGAACCCCTGGCGCTTGAGCGGGACTCGCAGCTCCGGGTCGGCCTCGACGAGCGCGCGCGCGATGCCGTGGCGGATCGCGCCGGCTTGGCCGGAGATCCCGCCGCCGTGGACGCGGACGCGGAGGTCGTACCTCCCCACCGCCTCGGCGACCTCGAGCGGCGCGAGCACCGTCTTTCGGTGGAGCGCGCGCGGGAAGTAGTCCTCGAGCGTCCGCCCGTTGATCCAGGTCTTCCCGTCGCCGGGGCGGAGGATCACGCGCGCGATCGACGTCTTGCGCTTGCCCGTGCCTCGGTACTGCGCGATCTCGGTCACGAGAGCTCCAACTTCCTCGGGGATTGCGCGGCGTGCGGGTGCTCCGGCCCTGCGTACACCTTGAGCTTCCGGAGCTGCGCCGCGGCGAGCCTGTTCTTGGGGAGCATGCCCTTCACCGCCTTGCGGATGACCTCGGTCGGCCGCCGCTCGAGCTGCTCGCGCAGCGTGCGCTGCTTGATCCCACCCGGGTAGCCGGAGTGGCGGTAGTAGATCTTCGTATCGAGCTTCGAGCCCGTGACCGCGATCTTCTCCGCGTTCACGACGACGACGAAGTCGCCCGTGTCCACGTGCGGCGTGTAGTGCGGCTTGCCCTTCCCGCGCAGGAGGTCGGCGATGCGGGTCGCGAGGCGGCCGAGGGTCTGGCCTTCCGCATCGACGAGGAGCCACTCGCGCTCGATCTCACCGGGCTTTGCCGTGTAGGTCTTCATCGCAAAGAGGGCGGACGCCTGTCCGCCGGCGCCGGATTCTAGCAACCGACTGGCGGCGTCGCGTCGCCGTGCCCGAGAGACTCGACGATCGAGCGTAAGGATCGAGCTCGGTGCCGCCGACTCTCCGGCGTGGGGGAGCAAACACCCAGAGCTGACAGCCTGCGCGTCGGCAGCGGGTCGCACGGGACGCGGGGGCGGGTACCCCGCCGTCCACCCGGGAGGCCGGGCATGGGAGCGTGAGCTGGTGAGCTGGACGATCGCGCTCCTCGGCCTGCTCCTCGCAGCCGACCTCCAGAACCTCCTCTCCTGGTGGCACGGCTGGACGATTCGCGCCAGCTGGCTCGCGCGCCCAGACGAGCGCTCCGCCGACTTCACGCTCGTCGTTCCCGTCTACGGTCACCCCCGCTACTTCGCGGAGCGCGAGCGCCTCGCGCGCTACAGGGCAAACACGCTCGTGGCGCTCGGAGTCGGCGGCCCCCACGCCCGGGAGCTCCGCGTCTTCGCGGACGAGCTGGAGGCAGAGGGATGGCGCGTCCACCGAGTGGAGAGCACACAGCCGAGCCCGCCCGAACTCGTCCTCTCGGCGCTCGAGTCGGGATCGGTGACGACGACCTTCGTCCTGCGCATGGACGCCGACACCTACCCCCTCGAGGACGTAGGCAAGTTCATCCACCAGATGCTGGAGGCGCAGGCCGACATCTGCTCGGTCAAGGTCGAGGTCGCACGGCCCCGAACGGTGGTGGAGCGCATCCAAGCGCTGGAGTATCGAATGGCGATGCTCTCCCGCAATTTCCGCCCGTGGCTTACGTCCGGCGCCTGTTTCGCAGCTCGCAGCGAGGCGTTGACCACGATCCTCCGTCGGCACTCGCTCTGGTTTCCGGGCGAGGACGTCGAGACCGGCCGCATCGCCCACGGCCTCGGCATGCGGGTGAGGCACCTCGACCTGCGGGTCGCGACAGCCGCGCCGGAGACCTGGCGCGGCCTCTACCGACAGCGGCGCCTCTGGTGGGCGGGCGGTTTCCGCCACATCGTGGTGAACGTCGACAAGAACGCCTGGCACATGCCGGGCTGGACGGCGTACTACCTCGGCCTCGTCACGGCCGGGGTGCTCTGGAAAACCGGGCATCTCGTCCAGCCCGGGTCGGGCCCGTCCGCCGCACGGGCGCTCCTCGCCCTCTTCGCCCTGTACGTGCTCGTGACCTTCGTGGCGAACTGGCCGGTTCGCTCGCCGTGGATGGTCGCCTACCCCCTCTACGCGTTCGCACAGGCGCTCGCCATGCCGACTGTCGGCGCCGTGTACTTCTGCGTCTTGGCCGTACGCCAGCGCCGACTCGGCAGGTACAGGTTCGGCTACCGACGCTGGTGGCGACTCGCCGCTCCTCCCCGTTCAGCGGGGTACCCGAGAAACAGCCCCTATGAGATCCCCGCTCTCCGCAGGCTCGGTGTCATGGTGCCGCCGCCGCGAAGCCGTTGCAGCGCTCATGCTGAGTCGCGGAGCTACACCCGGCCGCGACTCGCCCTGCGGGAAGAGACCCGCTCCCGTGCCGCCCCGTCCGCCGGGTGCCCGCCGCCCTCGACAAGCGGCCACGCTACTCGAGAGGCGAGTGTTAGACACGACCTCGATGTCATTGACTTCGTGGCGTACGTGGCAAATAATTCGACGTGCGGCTGGGGAGGCCGCCGGTGGATCTGACCACAAGGGGGTGGGGACGATGGGCTCAGGCCCGACATCCGGGCGCCGGACGCACCGGCGGCTGATCGAGATCTGCTTCGTGCTGGTGGCGTTCTTCGCCACGGCGCTCGTGACCGCCGGCGTCGTCGCGGGCCAGGGTCCGCTCGCCGCGCTCTCGAGCGCCTCGTCGGGCGATACGGACACGACCGCCACCGACCCGACCGAGCCGGCTCCCACCGAACCCACCGACACCGAGACCACTTCCACCGATCCGACCGAGCCGGCTCCCACCGAGCCCGAGCCTGAGCCGTCTCCAGCCGATACCGAGCCCCCCTGGCCCGAGGCCACCGAGCCCTACCTCGTGAAGTTCGCCTCCGGCACGTCCGCTGCCAGGCAAGACGAGGTCCTCGCCGCGGCGGGCGCCGTGAGCCAGTCGTACGTCCGCGCGCTGCGCATCCACTCCGTCCTCCTGCCCGGCGGAGACAGCCTCGAGGCCTCGCTCGAGGCGCTCGACTCCTTCGACGAGGTCGCCCGAGTCGAGCCGAACCGCACCCGCGAGGTCAGCGGGACGCCGAGCGACTCGCGCTACGGCGACCAGTGGGCGCTCCCGAAGATCGGCTGGGACACCGTCTTCGGCTCTGTGTCGCCCGGCGGCTCCGCGCGGGTCGCCATCCTCGACACGGGCGTCGACGGATCGCATCCCGACCTCGACGGCGTCGTCGTCCCGGGGACGTCGATCCTCGACGGCTCGAACGGCCTGAGCGACCCGAACGGCCACGGCACCGCCATGGCCGGGATCGTCGCGGCCGAGACCGACAATGGCGCCGGCATCGCAGGCGTCGGCTACGCCGGAGTGCAGGTCATGCCGGTCACGGTCCTCGGATCTGATGGCACGGGCCAGGACGGCGACATCATCGAGGGCGTCGTCTACGCGGCCGAGGCGGGCGCGGACGTCATCCTCATGGCCTTCTCCAACCCCGGCTACTCCGAGCTCCTGCAGGAAGCGATCGACTACGCCTGGGACGAGGGAGCGGTTCTCATCGCGGCCGCCGGCAACGACGGCTCCTCGACCGTCACCTTCCCGGCCGGCGACCGCGGCGTCGTCGGCGTCTCCGCCACGGATCAGAGCGACGCGCTCGGCGGCGGGAGCAACTCCGGGCAGGCCGTCTTCCTCGGAGCACCCGGCGTGGACATCGCCACGACGTCCCCCGGCGGCGGCTACGGCACGGTCACGGGCTCGTCTGCCGCGGCAGCGCACGTCGCGGGCGCCGCGGCGCTCGTCAAGGCCGTCTCGGGCGCCTCGAACGGCGTGATCGTGGGACGTCTGGCGAGGACGGCAGAGCCCGCCGGCTCGCAGGGCGAGACCGGCAACGGCCGCCTCCAGCTCGACCGCGCGCTCGCGGACGAGTCGACCGACTCTGTGCAACCTGCGGGCGCGGATCCGGTTGGCTCCGGCGGTCCCTACGTGGGGCCGTACGCGGTTGCTGCAAACAGCTTCTCAGGAGTCGCCGCTCCGAACTCCGTTACGGGCGGTAGCACCAACAACCTCGTGTTCACCATAACCGCGACCAACAGCGGCAATCCGGGTTCGAGTAGGAACGTGACTCTCACGGTGCCGACTGGTTGGACAGCTCCGCAGACGGGGGCAGGCGCAGGCCAGGTCAACCTTGGTGCTGGGACCTGCTCAGTCAGCAACCTAACCGTCACCGGCATGGTCATCTCGGTTACTCAGCCAAGTGGAAACGGCTGTACCAACGGTCAGACCATCATCATCAACTACAACCAGGCCACGGCACCCACACCGACTTCTCCGTCGCAGGTCTACACATTCACTCTCTCGCCGAGCGGGAGATCGCCGACTGTGACCGTCACTGCGCCCGTCGGCCCGACGAAACTGGCGTTCACGACGCCGGCGTTGACCGGCGTCTACGGGCAGTGCCTCGGCCCGATCACGGTTCAAACGCAGAATGCGAGCAACGTGGCGACCAACGTCACGAGTGACACGACAGTGAGCCTCGCGACCAACGCGACAGGCACGTTCTTCGGCGACAGCGGTTGCACGACGTCGGTCACGAGCGCGGTGATCCCGAGCGGGAGCAACTCCGGCAGCTTCTACTACCGACCCGACGGTGTTGGCGACGGGTCGCATCAGTTGACCGCATCCGCGACGGGACTCACGCCGGCCAGCCAGACCCAGACGATCAACAAGGCGACGCTGACGGTGACGGCCTCGAGCCCGCCCGACGGCACCTACGGCGACCCGGCGCCGACGATCACGCCGCAGTACGCGGGCTTCGTGCTCGACGACGACGCCGATGACCTGGACACGCCGCCCACCTGCTCGACCACCTACACCCAAGGCGCCGGCCCCGGCACCTACCCGACGAGCTGCTCGGGCGGTGCCGACGACAACTACTCGTTCACCTACGTCAACGGATCGTTCGTGGTCGCCAAGAAGGAGCTGACGGTGACGGCCTCGAGCCCGCCCGACGGCACCTACGGCGACCCGGCGCCGACGATCACGCCGCAGTACGCGGGCTTCGTGCTCGACGACGACGCCGATGACCTGGACACGCCGCCCACCTGCTCGACCACCTACACCCAAGGCGCCGGCCCCGGCACCTACCCGACGAGCTGCTCGGGCGGTGCCGACGACAACTACTCGTTCACCTACGTCAACGGATCGTTCGTGGTCGCCAAGAAGGAGCTGACGGTGACGGCCTCGAGCCCGCCCGACGGCACCTACGGCGACCCGGCGCCGACGATCACGCCGCAGTACGCGGGCTTCGTGCTCGACGACGACGCCGATGACCTGGACACGCCGCCCACCTGCTCGACCACCTACACCCAAGGCGCCGGCCCCGGCACCTACCCGACGAGCTGCTCGGGCGGTGCCGACGACAACTACTCGTTCACCTACGTCAACGGATCGTTCGTGGTCGCCAAGAAGGAGCTGACGGTGACGGCCTCGAGCCCGCCCGACGGCACCTACGGCGACCCGGCGCCGACGATCACGCCGCAGTACGCGGGCTTCGTGCTCGACGACGACGCCGATGACCTGGACACGCCGCCCACCTGCTCGACCACCTACACCCAAGGCGCCGGCCCCGGCACCTACCCGACGAGCTGCTCGGGCGGTGCCGACGACAACTACTCGTTCACCTACGTCAACGGATCGTTCGTGGTCGCCAAGAAGGAGCTGACGGTGACGGCCTCGAGCCCGCCCGACGGCACCTACGGCGACCCGGCGCCGACGATCACGCCGCAGTACGCGGGCTTCGTGCTCGACGACGACGCCGATGACCTGGACACGCCGCCCACCTGCTCGACCACCTACACCCAAGGCGCCGGCCCCGGCACCTACCCGACGAGCTGCTCGGGCGGTGCCGACGACAACTACTCGTTCACCTACGTCAACGGATCGTTCGTGGTCGCCAAGAAGGAGCTGACGGTGACGGCCTCGAGCCCGCCCGACGGCACCTACGGCGACCCGGCGCCGACGATCACGCCGCAGTACGCGGGCTTCGTGCTCGACGACGACGCCGATGACCTGGACACGCCGCCCACCTGCTCGACCACCTACACCCAAGGCGCCGGCCCCGGCACCTACCCGACGAGCTGCTCGGGCGGTGCCGACGACAACTACTCGTTCACCTACGTCAACGGATCGTTCGTGGTCGCCAAGAAGGAGCTGACGGTGACGGCCTCGAGCCCGCCCGACGGCACCTACGGCGACCCGGCGCCGACGATCACGCCGCAGTACGCGGGCTTCGTGCTCGACGACGACGCCGATGACCTGGACACGCCGCCCACCTGCTCGACCACCTACACCCAAGGCGCCGGCCCCGGCACCTACCCGACGAGCTGCTCGGGCGGTGCCGACGACAACTACTCGTTCACCTACGTCAACGGATCGTTCGTGGTCGCCAAGAAGGAGCTGACGGTGACGGCCTCGAGCCCGCCCGACGGCACCTACGGCGACCCGGCGCCGACGATCACGCCGCAGTACGCGGGCTTCGTGCTCGACGACGACGCCGATGACCTGGACACGCCGCCCACCTGCTCGACCACCTACACCCAAGGCGCCGGCCCCGGCACCTACCCGACGAGCTGCTCGGGCGGTGCCGACGACAACTACTCGTTCACCTACGTCAACGGATCGTTCGTGGTCGCCAAGAAGGAGCTGACGGTGACGGCAGACAACCAGACGGCGCAGTACAGCGATCCGAGCCCAACGCTGACGTTCCAGTACACAGGGTTCGTGCTTGGAGAGAACCCTATGGTGATCGACGCCCCGCCCACGTGCTCGACGACGAGGACGACGGAGAGCGCCCCCGGGGAATACCCGATCACCTGCTCGAGCGGCGCCGACGACAACTACTCGTTCGCGTACGTGGCAGGCACGTTCACGGTGACGCAGGAGAACGCGAGCGCGATCTACACGGGCGACATGCTGGCGTTCACGGCCCCTGGCGGCTCGACCGCGAGCGTGCTTCTCCGAGCGACCGTCATCGACGCTCCCGACGGCTCGCCCGGCAACATCACGAACGCGAAGGTGGCGTTCAAGGACAATGGCACACTGCTCTGTAGCTCGCTCCCCGTGGCCCCCATCAATAGCGGCGACACGACCACCGGGTCGGCTGAGTGCACCGCGAGCCTCGGGGTCGGCGACCACACGCTCACCATCGAGATCAACGGCTACTACGTCGGCTCGGGACCGGGCGTCGTCACCGTGTCGCAGCCCGACGGCAGCTTCATCACCGGCGGCGGGTACACGGTCGTCCAGAGCTCGGTGGGCCAGCATGCAGCGGACGCCGGCTCGCGGATGAACTACGGGTTCAACGTCAAGTACAACAAGTCGATGAAGAACCTCCAGGGGCACGTCAACATCATCTTCCGGAAGGGCGGGAAGACGTACCAGATCAAGGCGAACGCGATGGAGTCGCTCGGCATCGCGTACAGGAAAGCGGACAACACGAGCTGCCCCGGCCCGCCGAGCGCGACCTGCTTCGGGCTCGCCGAGTTCCGCTCGAAGGCGAATTTGACGGATGTGACCGACCCGAGCGCGCCTGTCTCGCTGGGCGGCAACCTCACGCTGCAGATGGCGCTCACCGACAAAGGCGAGCCCGGCAGGGACGACGAGATCGCAGTGACGCTCTGGCAGGGGAGCACGCTGCTGTTCTCGAGCAACTGGAACGGCGCGGCGACGGTGAAGCAGAAGATCGCCGGCGGCAACATGGTCGTCCACTGAGACGCGATTGACCGGTACCCGTGACCCGGGGGTCAGGTCTTCCTCGTTCCACCCTCCCCGGCGCGAAGCCCAGCGCGGCCCCGAGAGCCAGGACGAGCGGCCGCTTTCCACGCTCTCGCGACCCCGAGCGAGCGCCGTCCGGAGCTTGGGGGTCAGGTCTTCCTCGTTCCAGCCCGGCTCGCGTGGAGCTCGAGCACCTGTGTCGATTCCGTGCCAAGACCCTCGGGTCGGGGCCTCCGGCTCTCCGAGACGGCTACCGTCGAGGGCATGGCACGAGCGCCGCGGATCGAGGTCGAGAACGGCATCTACCACGTCGTCGCGCGCGGAAACGAGCGCAAGGCCATCTACCGGGACTCGGCTGATCGGGAGCGCTTCCTCGAGATCCTCAGCCTGACCGTCGAGCGCTACCGCTGGCTGGCGCTGGCCTACTGTCTCATGAGCAACCACTACCACCTGCTCGTGGAGACGCCGAGAGCGAACCTCTCGGCGGGGATGCGCCAGCTGAACGGCGTCTACGCACAGGCGTTCAACCGCCGCCATCGCCGCAGTGGCCACCTCTTCCAAGGCCGCTACGCGGCCCGCCTCGTGCAGGCGGACGAGCACCTGCTGAGCGTCGTCCGCTACATCATCCGCAATCCGCTACGCGCACGCGTATGTTCACGGCTCGACGACTGGCCGTGGTCCAGCCACGCGGCCACGACAGGGGCAAGGCCGCCCGGCTTCCTGGCCACGGCGAGACTCCTCTCCTTCCTCGGCGAGAGCCCATCATCCGCACGGGCGAGCTACCTCGCGCTCGTCGAGTCCGAGGAGGAGCCGGCGGAGCCGCGGCATCCGCTCCTCGAGGGGGACGACTCCTTCATCGCCTTCCACCTCGCGCGCCTCGCCCCCAGCCCCGAGTTCCCGCGCGCCTACCTCGCACCGCCGCGGAAGCCGCTCGGCGAGCTTCTCGCCGGCGCGTCGGACGCAGCCGCGATCGCTGTTGCCCACCGCGAGCACGGCTACAGCATGCGCGAGATCGCGTCCCACCTCGGCTGCGGGCTCACCACCGTCCACCGCCGCCTTCGCAACCAGGAGCGCACGGGGCAGGCCGAGTAGCGGAAGGAGCTCCCGGGAAGGGGGTAGGTGGAACATGGAAGACCTGACCCCTGCGCGGAGGCGCGCGAGCGCAAGACCTCCGTCGCCGCCGTGATCCGCGACGCGATCGATCAGGTCGTGCCCGCCGCGGACTCGCGACGAGCCAGGCCGCTCGAGCCGTCCTCGCAGCCGAGCAGACCCCCGTGCCCGACGTCGAGGAGCTCCGCATCGAGCGCGAATCGGCGCACGCTCGCGCTCTTCGAGCGGTCTCCCGAGCTGGGTGCGTTCGACGCCGTGCTGGTGGCTGCTGCGCTCGAGGCAGAGGCGACGGCCTTCATCTCCGGAGACCGAGCGTTCGCCTCGGTTCCCCGACTCCCGTTCCTCGACCTGTCGTCGCAGGCGTTGCACGAGCTGATCGACAGGGATTGACTCGACGTCCGGAGGTCAGCTCGCCGGCTCCGCGGCGGCTGCGGCCGGGCGCCGGCGACCGAGGAAGATCGCGAGCCCCGGCGCGACGACGGCCGCGGTTGCGCCGACCGCAAGCGCGACGACGCCCCACTCCGTGTACACCACCCCGCCGAGCAGCGCGAGCGCGGCGGCGGTCAGCCCGGCCACGAGGTCGGTGAAGCCGACGAGCCGTCCGCGCTCAACCGGCTCGGCGTGCGTCACGAGCTCCGCCGACGCGGCGACGTAGGAGACGTTCCAGCCGAGCCCGAGCAGGTACAGGGAGAGCGACATGCCGGGTATCGACACGACCCAAGCGAGCATCACGGTCGAGACGGCCATGATGACGAGCCCGCCGACGAGCGCACGACGGCGCCCGACCCGATCCACGAGCTCGCCGACGACGAGGACGAGCCCGAACATGCCGACGATGTGGAGGCTGATGACGGTGAAGACGTCGGACTGCGCATGGTGGTGCCCGACGACGATGTAGCCCGTCAGGTTCATCACGCCGGCCATGACCGCGAAGCTCGCGATCGCCGCGAGCACCGCGGCCGGGACGCCGGGGCGACGCAGGATCCGGCCGAGTGGCGCGGCCCTCTCGACGGGTGGGGGTGCCCCTGCGGCGAGCCCCTCGCGCTCGAGCTGGAGCGCGATCGTCCGCGGGTCGGGTCGAATCGAGAGAGCGAGCGCAAGCCCGACGACACACATCGCCGCAGCCGCGAACCAGGGGACAACGAGCGTGTCGAGCTCGAGGTCCTTCCCGGCGAACAGCGGCCGGAAGACGAGGGGCCCGAGCGCTGCGCCGAAGAGCGCGCCGAAGAGGACGTACGAGATCGCCCGCGCCTTGCGCTCCTCCGGGTACATGTCCGCAACGGCGGTGCGGGCGAGCAGCACGCTCCCGTTCATCGCACCGACGCCGAGGAAGCCGAGGATGACGAGCGGCCAGGCGTCGAGGACACAGCCGAGCGCGGTCGTCGCGCAGCCAACCATGCCGATGACAAATCCGCCCGCGATCACCGGCACGCGGCCGTGGCGATCCATGAGCCGCCCGGCCGGAAGCGCCGCGAGCGCGGCGGCCGTGAGGAAGATCGCAGGCCCGAGCCCGAGGATCGACTCGATTCCGGTCGCGAGGACGAGCGTGATCGTGGCGACCGCGACCGCAAGCTGGAGAACTCCCGAGAGCGTGACGAGACAGAGGCTCAGGAGGAGGGTGTTCCGCCCGACAGCACGGACTGGAGGGTCCACCGAGCTATTCAACCAGGAGGGAGCCGAACCGGCATTGGAGCCATAGCTCTCGGCGAGCTCGAGCGCCGCATCGGCGCGTCACCGATCTCGTGGGATGCGTCACATCGGTGGGCGCGAGGAGCGCGGTCGCCGAACGCCGGCACGGGCCCCGGTGGAACGTGGAAGACCTGACCCCCAAGAAGCTCGCGGAGGCCGTCCCGGAACGCGACCGCTCCGCCGCGGGAGGGATGCCGAACGCCGCGCACGGCGAGAGCATGCTCGGCGACCCGACCGACCGCGACGACGGGACGGCCCGCGCCCACGAGCTCGACGTACCGGCGGCCGGCCTCCACCTCGGCGCCGGTAGGAGCACGGTTCGAGCGCTCGGTGCCCGGATGGGTCGGGACGACGTTCCAGAGCAGGACGTCGTCTGCGAGCTCGAGCTCGGCGAGGACGCGGTGGACGATCGTTGCGGTCGCCTCGGCAGGCCCCTGCCCCGTGAGCTGGCGCTCCGAGGTGAACGGGATACCGGAGACACGAGCGCCACGGTATCCGGCAGCCTCGCCGACGAGGAGGATTCGAGCTTCTCGTCTCGACTCGAGGTACGCGACGAGCCGTCGGCGAAGAAGCGGTGCCCGTGCTCCCTCCCGGTACTGGTTGAAGGTTCCCCCAATCTCCGCTTCGGCGAGCTCCCGCACGATGCGCTCCGGCGCTACCATGCGCTCAGCGTACGGGGAGCTCGGGGCAACCGGGCTGAGAGGGCGGCTGGAGGCGCCGCCGACCCGAAGAACCTGATCTGGGTAATGCCAGCGGAGGAAGGCGTGTCGGAGAAGCTCGTCGTGGTGGTCGCAGGAGGGCCCGCGCCCAGCGTGGACGCGGCGCTCGGCGTGCCGCTCGACGCGAGCGTCGTCGCCGCCGACGGCGGGCTGGAGCATGCGGCGAGCCTCGGCCTTCGGGTCGACGTCGCCGTCGGTGACTTCGACTCGGCGTCCGCGGACGCGCTCGCGGCAGCCGAGGCCGCCGGTGCGAGCATCGAGCGACACCCGGCAGCGAAGGACGCGACCGATCTCGAGCTCGCCCTCGAGACCGCGCTCTCGCTCTCGCCGGATCGCGTGCTCGTGCTCGCCGGAGACGGGGGTCGACTCGACCACCTGCTCGCAGCCCTCCTGCTGCTCGGCTCGCCGCGGTGGTCGAGCGTCGAGCTCGACGCGGAGATCGGCTCCGCACGGGCGCACGTGATCCACGGGGAGCGAACGCTCACGGGCCGCCCGGGCGAGCTGCTCTCTCTGCTCGCGCTGCATGGCCCCGCGGAGGGGGTGCGCACGGAGGGCCTCGAGTACCCCCTCCGCGGCGACACCCTGCAGCCGGGCTCGACACGCGGCGTCTCGAACCTCTTCGTGGCGACCGAGGCCCGGATCTCGCTCGAGCGCGGCGTGCTCGTCGCCGTGCGACCCGACCCGCCAGACGGAGGTGATGCTTCGTGAGAGATCGTGACGTGCTCGAAAACCCGGGATCGCGTGGGTTCAGGCCAGGGAGGCGTACGCTCGCACTCGTCCTCGTCCTGACACTCGCGCTCGCGCTCGGCACTGCTGGCTGCGGCAGCGCCGAGGAGACACCGACCGAGGTCGTGCTCGTGACGCACGACTCCTTCGCGATCTCGGACGAGGTTAAGCGGGCGTTCGAGCGCGAGAGCGGCTTCCGGCTGCGCATCCTCCGCGGCGGGGACGCGGGCGAGATGGTCACGCGCGCGCTCCTCACCGCGGGCAACCCGGAGGGAGACGTCCTGTTCGGCATCGACAACAACCTCCTTGCGCGCGCGCTCGCCGAGGACCTGTTCGTCCCGTACGAGTCATCAGGGCTCGAGCACGTCGATGAGGAGTGGGTGCTCGACCCCGAGCATCGGGTGACGCCGATCGACTACGGCGACGTCTGCCTCAACGTCGATCTCGAGTGGTTCGCCGAGCGAGGCCTGGCGCCACCTCGGTCGATGGACGACCTGACCGAGCCTCGCTACCGCAACCTCACGGTGGTCGAGAACCCCGCCACCTCCACCCCGGGCCTTGCCTTCCTGCTCGCCACCGTCGCGCGCTACGGCGAGGGCGTCTGGCAGGGGTACTGGCTGCGTCTGCGCGAGAACGGCGTCCTCGTCGTCGACGGCTGGGAGGAGGCGTACACGGTGCGCTTCTCGGGGGCGTCCGGGTCGCGCGGGAACCGGCCGATCGTCGTCTCCTACCGCTCGAGCCCGCCCGCCGAGATCATCTTCCGCGAGCCGCGGCCGACGCGCCCTCCGACCGGGGTGATCGAGGACGGCTGCTACCGGCAGATCGAGCTCGCCGGGATCCTCCGCGGCGCACGGAACGAGGAGGGCGCGCGAGCGCTGATCGACTTCATGCTCTCCGAGCGCTTCCAGGAGGACATCCCGCTCAACATGTTCGTCTTCCCCGTCAATCGGAACGCGGAGGTGCCGCCGGAGTTCGCCCCCTACGCCGGAGGCTCGGCGCTGTCGCTCGACCCGGAGGTCGTCGAGGCGAATCGGGAGACGTGGGTTCGGGAGTGGACGCGGATCGTCCTCCGCTGAGGGCGCGCGCGTGGAGCGCGCTCGCGTACGGTCTTCCGCTCGCGTTCCTCGGGCTGTTCTTCCTCTACCCGCTCGCGGCGATCGTCGAGCGCGGGCTGCTCGCCGAGGGCGAGCGGAGCGCGCTCGACGTGCTCGCCGACCCGCTCACGCGCGAGGTCGTGTGGTTCACGGTCTGGCAGGCGGTCGCGTCGACGGCCCTCACCTTCGCGGTCGCCTTGCCTGCAACCGCCGTCGTGGGCCGGTACGCGTTCCGGGGGCGCAGGCTCGTTCGCTCGTTCGTCGTCGTCCCGTTCGTCCTGCCGACCGTCGTCGTCGCGCTCGCGTTCCTGGCCCTCCTCCCGGAGCCGCTCGAGCGAGGGTGGGCACCGATCCTCATCGCGCACGCGTTCTTCAACGTCGCGGTCGTCGTGCTCGTCGTCGGCACCTTCTGGGCAGGGATCGACCCACGGATGGGAGAGGCCGCCGCGACACTCGGCGCGGGGCTGTGGCGCCGCCTGCGGGAGGTGACGCTGCCGACGCTTGCCCCGGCGCTCTCGGCGGCGGCGGCGATCGTCTTCCTCTTCTCCCTGACGTCGTTCGGCGTCGTGCTCATCCTGGGCGGCCCGCGGTACTCGACGCTCGAAGTCGAGATCTACAACCAGGCGGTCCGGGTCTACGACCTCCGGGCGGCGTCCGTGCTCGCCCTCGTCCAGCTCGCCTTCGTCGCGATCGCCGTCTGGGTCGCGCTCCGGCTCGAGGCTCGCCTCGGCGTTGCCGGCGAGCGGCGGCCCGAGCAGGACGTGCTGCGTCGGCCGCGCACCGCGGGCGAGCGGATCGCCGTCTGGGCGAGCCTGGGAGGACTCGGCGTGTTCCTCGGGCTCCCGCTCGCGGTGCTCGTCGAGCGATCGCTTGCCGTCGGAGACGGCCACAGCCTCGCCGCCTACCGCGAGCTCGTGCGCCCAACCGCAATCCTGCTCGTCGCGCCCTGGGAGGCGATCGCGAACTCGGCCCTCTACGCCGTCTCGGCCACGCTGCTCGCGGTCGTCCTCGGCGGGCTCGCCGCGCTCGCCATCTCCTCCGCGCGAGGGCCGCGCATCGTGGACGGGCTGCTCATGCTCCCGCTCGGCGCCTCCGCGGTGATGCTCGGGCTCGGCTTCGTGATCGCCTTCGACACCGCGCCCCTCGACATCCGCGCCGAGCCCTGGATCGTGCCGGTGGCGCAGGCGCTCGTCGCGATCCCCTTCGTCGTCCGCATCGTCGTGCCGACGCTGCGCTCGATCGACGAGCGCCAGCGCGAGGCGGCCGCGCTCCTCGGCGCTTCCCCCTCGCGGGTCCGCCGCGAGATCGACGTGCCGGTCGTGAGTCGCGGGCTCGCGGTCGCCGCGGGGCTCGCCTTCGCGATCTCGCTCGGGGAGTTCGGTGCGACCGTCTTCCTCGCGCGCCCGGACCGTCCGACGCTGCCGGTCGCGATCTTCCGCTTCCTCTCCCGACCGGGCGAGCTGAACGCAGCCCAGGCGTATGCCCTCGCCGTCGTCCTCATGGCGGTCACCGCCCTCGCCGTGCTCGCGGTCGAGCGGGTGCGCCTGCGCCGAGCCGGGTGGCTCTGATGCTCCGCGTCGAGGGAGTGTCGGTCGCGTTCGGCGAGAAGCGAGCCCTCGACGACGTCTGGCTCGAGCTCGCACACGGCGAAGTGGTCACGGTGCTCGGCCCGAGCGGCTCGGGGAAGAGCACCCTCCTGCGCGTGATCGCCGGGCTCGAGCGGCCCGACCGCGGACGCGTCGTCCTCGACGGCGTCGACCTCGCGGGCGTCCCGCCGCACCGGCGCGGCATCGGCCTCGTCTTCCAGGATCACGCCCTCTTCCCGCACCGCGACGTCTGGGGGAACGTCGTCTTCGGGCTGCGCATGCAGGGCGCGGCGCCGGAGGAGATCGAGCGCCGCGGACGCGAGCTCCTCGCCCTCGTCGGCCTCGAGGGCTTCGAGCGACGCTCGGTCTCGACGCTCTCGGGCGGCGAGCAACAGCGCGTCGCGCTTGCGCGCGCGCTCGCGCCGCGGCCCCGCGTCCTGCTCCTCGACGAGCCGCTCGGCTCGCTCGACCGGCGCCTCCGCGACCGCCTGCTCGACGATCTCGCCGACCTCTTCGACCGGCTCCAGGTCACCGCCCTGTACGTGACCCACGACCAGGGCGAGGCCTTCGCGCTCGGCGATCGGGTCGTCGTACTCCGAGACGGGCGGGTGGCGCAGGTCGGCGCTCCCGACGAGCTGTGGGCGAGGCCGGCGGACGCCGACGTCGCGCAGTTCCTGGGACTCTCGAACGTCCGCGACGGACGGCTCGTGCGCCCGGAAGCGGTGCGGGTGCGACCTGCGCGCGACGGCGCGCGCGGCTCGGGCGTCGTCGAGGCGGCGCGGCGGATGGGGCCGCTCGTCCAGCTCCGCCTGCGGCTCGACGACGGCACGAGGCTCGACGCCGCAGTGACGGCGCTCGACCATCCGCGGCCAGGCGATCGCGTCGAGGTCGAGATCGATCCGAAAGGCATCGTTTTGCTGTGATCCGCCGTCGCGTCGTCATCTCCGGCCGCGTCCAAGGCGTCTACTTCCGTGACACGGTGCGCCGCGCAGCGCTCGCCGCGGGGGTCTCCGGCTGGGTTCGCAACAACCGAGACGGAACGGTCGAAGCCGTGCTCGAGGGCGAGCCCGAGGCCGTCGACCGCGTCGTCGCCGTCTGCCGCACCGGCCCTCCCGGAGCGCGTGTAGACCACGTCGCCGTCTCCGAAGAGAGCCCGGAAGGGCTCCGAGGCTTCACGATCCGCTCGACGTAGGCGAGCGGCCCCCCGCTCACTCCCACTCGATCGTCGCCGGCGGCTTCGAGGAGACGTCGTAGACGACCCGGTTGACGCCCGGGATCTCGTTGATGATGCGGCTCGAGACGGTCTCGAGGAGCTCGTACGGCAGGCGGGCCCAGTCGGCGGTCATCGCGTCCTCCGAGGTCACTGCCCGGATCACGACCGGGTAGGCGTACGTGCGCTCGTCTCCCTGTACCCCGACGGAGCGGATCGCCGGGAGGACGGCGAAGCTCTGCCAGAGGTCGCGGTAGAGACCGGCGCGCCGCACCTCCTCGAGCAGGATCGCGTCCGCGCGACGGAGGATCGCGAGCCGCTCCTCGGTCACCTCACCGATGATGCGGATGGCGAGGCCGGGGCCCGGGAACGGCTGCCGCCAGACCATGCGCTCGGGCAGCCCGAGCTGCTCGCCGACGCGGCGGACCTCGTCCTTGAAGAGCGCGCGCAGCGGCTCGACGAGCTCCATCCGCATGTCCGCCGGCAGCCCGCCGACGTTGTGGTGCGACTTGATCTTCGCCGCGACCCCGTCTTCCGCTCCCCCGGACTCGATCACGTCCGAGTAGAGCGTTCCCTGCACGAGGAAGCGGACGTCGCCGAGCTTCCGCGCCTCCTCCTCGAAGACCCGGATGAACTCCTCGCCGACGATCTTTCGCTTCTGCTCGGGGTCGGAGACGCCGGCGAGCCGGGACAGGAACCGCTCCTGCGCCTGGACGTGGACAAGCGGCACGTGGAAGTGGCCGGCGAACGTCTCCACCACCTGCTCGGCTTCGCTCTCGCGCAGGAGCCCGTGGTCGACGAAGACGCAGGTGAGCTGGTCGCCGACGGCCTTGTGCACGAGCAGGGCCGCGACGGCGGAGTCGACTCCTCCCGAGAGCGCGCAGAGGACGCGCTCCGCGCCGACAACGGCACGAATCCGCTCGACCTGCTCCTCGATGACGGCCGCGGGCGTCCACGTCGGCGGCGCGTCGGCGACGTCGTAGAGGAAGTTCTCGAGGATCGCCTGCCCGTGCGGGGTATGCACGACCTCGGGGTGGAACTGCACCCCGTACAGCCGCCGCCCGCGGTCCTCGAAGGCTGCGATCGGGGTCGAGGGAGACGAGGCCGTCACGGCCGCGCCGGCGGGCGGCGCAGTGACGGAGTCGCGATGGCTCATCCACACGGTCTGCTCGGACGGGAGGTCGTGGAAGAGCTCGGAGTCGCGCACCTCGAGATCCGTCTTCCCGAACTCCGAGACGCCCGTGCGCTCGACGACTCCGCCGAGGTCGCGCGCCATGAGCTGCATGCCGTAGCAGATGCCGAGCGTCGGAACGCCGAGCGAGAAGATCTCGGGGTCGACCTCGGGCGCGCCCTCGGTGTAGACGGACGCGGGGCCTCCCGAGAGGACGATCGCCGCGGGGCGGCGGGCGGCCAGCTCGCGCGCCGAGAGGCGGTGGCTGACGAGCTCCGAGTAGACGCGCGCCTCGCGCACGCGGCGGGCGATGAGCTGGCTGTACTGACCGCCGAGGTCGACGACGAGGACCGGTCTTGCCTCCGGGGCCGCGTCCTGCTCGGGCAGGCGGACGACCTCGCCCATCTCAGCCACGCCGATAGTTCGGCGCGTCCTTCGTGATCGTCACTCCGTGGGGATGGCTTTCGAGCAGCCCGGCGGGCGTGATCCGTGTGAAGCGGGTCTTCTGCTTCATCTCCTCGATCGTCGCCGCCCCGCAGTAGCCCATCGCCTGGCGGAGACCCCCGACGAGCTGGTGCACGATCGGCGCGAGCGGGCCCTTGTAGGGGACGCGCCCCTCGATCCCCTCCGGAACGAGCTTCTCCACGTCCTCGACGTCCCCCTGGAAGTAGCGGTCCTTCGAGAACGAGCGCGCCTTCATCGCCCCGAGCGAGCCCATGCCGCGGTACTCCTTGAACCGCTCGCCCTGCGCGACGATCACCTCGCCGGGAGCCTCGTCCGTGCCGGCGAGCATCGAGCCGAGCATCACGGTGTCGGCGCCGGCGGCGATCGCCTTCGCGATGTCCCCGGAGCTGCGGATGCCGCCGTCGGCGATGAGCGGCACGCCCTGGCCCGCGAGCGCCTGCGCCGCATCCCACACCGCCGTCACCTGCGGGACGCCGACGCCGGCGACGACGCGGGTCGTGCAGATCGACCCGGGGCCCTGGCCGATCTTCACCGCGTCCGCTCCCGCGTCGACGAGCGCGAGCGCACCCTCACCGGTGGACACGTTGCCGGCGATCAGCTCGACCGCGTGCCGCGAGCGGAGCTCCCTGACGACCTTCAGCACGCCGTGCGAGTGCCCGTGCGCGGTGTCCACGACGAGCACGTCCACCTCGGCCTCGACGAGCGCGGCTGCCCGCTCGAGCGCGTCGTTGCCGACCCCGACCGCCGCCCCGACCCGCAGGCGGCCCTGCTCGTCCTTCGTCGCCTCCGGGTACTGGATCTTCTTCGAGATGTCCTTGACGGTGATGAGACCCTTCAACCGCCCCTCGGCGTCCACCACGGGGAGCTTCTCGATCTTGTGCCGATGGAGGATCTCCTCCGCCTCGTCGAGCGTCGTCCCGACCGGGGCGGTGACGAGATTCCGGCTCGTCATGAGCGCGGAGACGGGCTGCGTCGTGTCGGTCTCGAAGCGGAGGTCGCGGTTCGTCAGGATCCCGACGAGCACGCCCTCGTCGTTCGTGATCGGAACGCCGGAGATCCGGTAGCGCGCCATCAGCTCGAGCGCATCGGCGACGGAGTCGGACGGCCGCAGGGTGACGGGCTCGACGATCATCCCGGACTCCGAGCGCTTCACCTTGTCGACCTCGGCGACCTGATCCTCGATCGAGAGGTTGCGATGGACGATCCCGATGCCGCCTGCGCGGGCGAGCGCGATCGCGAGCCGCGCCTCGGTGACCGTGTCCATCGCGGCCGAGACGATCGGGATACGGAGCTCGATCTTCGGCGTCAGCCGGGTGACCGTGGAGACGTCGTTCGGCAGGACACGCGACTCTGCGGGGAGCAGGAGCACGTCGTCGAACGTGAGCCCCTCCTTGCCGAACTTGCGCTCGAACGCGACGAGGCGCTCGATCTCTTCTTGTCGGAGCTCGGTCTCCATGCGCTGACGTTACCAGGGCCTCTCGACGCCCCGACGAGCAGGCTTACGAGCGGGCGGGCTCCAGCTCCGAGAGCTCGACCTCGGCTGCGATCCCGGCTGCGACTTGGGGATCGAAGCGGCCCGCTCCGACCTCGAGCACGGAGGCGGCGCCCGCGGCCACCGCGAGACGCAGCGCCTCCTCGGGCGGTCGCTCCTCCACGATCGCGGCGAGGAACTGCGCGAGCAGGACGTCGCCCGAGCCGACGGCCGAGACGGGCTCCACGTGCGGCGCGAAGGCACGGAGCCGCCGCGTGCGCCGACCGAAGCGGAGGTGCGCGATGCACCCGCGCTCGAGCGTCACGAGGACGTTTCGCGCGCCGAGTTCGGTGATCGCGTCCAACGCCATGAGGAAGTCGTCGTCGTCCTCGAGCTCCTGGCCCACGAGCTGCTCCGCCTCGCGCTGGTTCGGCGACACGAGGTAGGGGGAGGCCTCGACCGCAGCGGCCATCGGGTCGCCCTCGCTGTCGACGACGACGCGCACGTCTCGCCGAGAGAGGTCGCGCACGACGTCGGCGTAGAAGCTCGTCGGGACCTTCCGCGGGAGCGTCCCGGCGAGAACGACGAAGTCGGCGCCGCGGGCGAGGTAGTGGAGCTTCTCCAGGAGCATCTCGAGCTCGGCCTGGCTCACCTCCGGCCCCCACTCGTTGATCTCGGTGTACGTGCCCGTGGTCGGGTCGACGACCGCGGTCGACGTGCGCGACTCGCCGGCGATGCGCACGAAGTCGTTGAGAATCGCCTCCGCCGTCAGCTCCTCGACGATGCGCGTGCCCGTGCGTCCGCCCGCGAGCCCGGTCGCCACCACCGGCACCTCCAGGCGCTTCAGGGCGCGAGCGACGTTGATGCCCTTGCCGCCGGCCAAGGTCAGCGCCTCGCTCGAGCGGTGGCGGTAGCCGATCTGGAACACCGGCACGGTGAGCGTCCGGTCGAGCGCAGCGTTGACGGTGACGGTGACGATCACGAGACGAGCTCCCACACGTTGCCGAAGGTCGTCCGCACGTACCAGAACACCTTCCCGACGACGCCGGGCTCGGTGACGGTCTCGGCGGCAACGAGCGGCGCGGACGCGAGCAGGGCGTCTCCCCTCCACACCTCGACGGTCCCGAGCCGCTGACCCGCGCGTACCGGGAGCGTCACGGACGAGGGCGCCACGACTCGCTCGAGAAGGGCGACATCGTCTCGCACCGTGCGGTGCTCTGCGCGCAGCGCCACGAGGGCTACCGCCGGCCGGCCGTACCCCGTCTCGACCTCGGCGTAGCGGCGGCCGGACACGATCGCGGCGATCCGCCGGTAGCGATCGAGCCCGTACTCGAGGAGCGCGCGCAGCGCCTCGTTCCGGTGCGCGCGGGTCGCGCTCCCGAGCGTCGTCCCGTAGACGGTCGCCCCCCGGGCCGCGGCCGCGCCCGCCTGCGACCAGCCCGCGTCTCCCGTGTGCCCGGTCTTGCCGCCGAGGAAGCGCGGCCAGCTCGCGAGCAGGTCGTCGGTCGTGGGAACAACCCGTCCTCCGGGGAGCTCGACGAGCTCCCGGCCGAGCGCGTCGCGGAGGAACGGGATCCCGAGCGCGTACCGGAGCAACACCGTGGCGTCGCGCGCGCTCGAGAGGTGGCCCGGCTCGTCGAGCCCGTGCGGGTTGCGAAAGGTCGTGTCCGCGAGGCCGAGCTCGCTCGCTTTGGCGTTCATGAGCTCCACGAAGCGAGCGATCGAGCCGCCGCCCACGTAGTAGGCGAGCGCGAGCGCCCCGTCGTTCCCGCTCGGGACAAGCGTGGCGCGGACGAGGTCGGCGACGGCGAGCTTCTCGCCGGGACGCAAGTGTGCAGTCGACTCGCCGACCGCAGCGACGCGTCGATCGACGACGACGGTCTCCGAGAGCCGAGCGTGCTCGATGGCGACCACGGCGGTCATGAGCTTCGTGATGCTCGCGATCGCGCGGCGCTCGCGCGCGCGGTGCGCGGCGAGCACTTCGCCGTCCGGGCCGACGAGGTACCAGGCGGACGCCGGGAGGCGCGGCCCTTGGTCCCGTGCGAACGCGACGGCCGTCGATGCCTGCACGAAGACGAGGAGAGCGACGAGGGCGAGGAAGGCGAGGAGGGCCTTGCGCATCACCGGCGAGACACTGTACTCGACGGAGGCAGCCTCTCCCGATCGCCGTCGAGAGAGGGCGGGCTACCAGCCCGAGGCAGCCCACACGGCCTGCTGCAGCCTGTGCGCTTCGGCGGCCGCCGCTTCTCGCCAGTCGAGCTCCGTCTCGCGGTAGGCGTAGATGACAGACCGCGAGACGGTGACGAGCGCGCTGGCGGGCCCGCTCGTGAACGCTCGCGCGACGTCTGCGGGAGTCGCCCCCTGCGCGCCGACGCCGGGCAATAGCAGCGGCGACTGGGGCAGCAGACGTCGAGCCTCCGAGACCGCCCGCGGATGGGTCGCGCCCACGACCGCCCCGACGCTCGAGAGCCCCGCCTCGCCCACGAGGGGGGAGGCCCACTCGTGCACGAGCTCGGCGACGTACTGCCAGAGCGGCCTGCCATCGGAGAGCGTCAGGTCCTGCACCTCGGCCGCTCCCGGATTCGAGGTGCGGACGAGGAAGAAGACGCCGGAGCCGTACCTCCGACAGGCGGCGAGGAACGGCTCGACCGAGTCGTAGCCGAGGAACGGGCTCGCGGTCACGGCGTCTGCGAGCGGGGGCTGTGCGTCGCGCGGGGCGAGATACGCCTCCGCGTACGCACGGGCGGTCGAGCCGATGTCGGCGCGCTTGACGTCGGCGATCGTGAGCAACCCGACCGCACGCACGTGGGCGGACACCTCCTCGAACGCGCGAACGCCGTCGGCGCCGAGCGCCTCGAAGAAGGCAGACTGCGGTTTCGCCGCGACGACGTACGGCGCCACGGCGTCCACGATCCCCTTGCAGAAGCGCACCACGGCGGCCGCGGCGGCGGAGCGACCCAGCAACGCCTCCCCGCGCAGCTCCATCGGAAGGAGGTCGAGGCGCGGATCGAGGCCGACGACGAGCTGGCTCCGCTTCCGAGCCACCGCGTCTGCCAGCCGGTCCGCGAAGGCGCGCTCGGCCCCGTCGATCACCTCGACAGGCTAACCGCCCTCACGCGGCGAGGATCTCCTCCTGGTCGAGCCCGACCACACGGAGCTCGGGCCCCGGCCGCCGGACGAACCCGGCGACGACGACGAGCTCGTCCGCGTGCTCGGGAGCGTACGAGAGCTCCGCCGAGGCGGCAGCGGCGAGCCCCGCGCGTGCCTCGAGCGCGCCCGCTCGACCAGGCGCGAGCGTCCGAGCCGCGACCACGCGCCCGCCGGCGACGAAGAAGGCGCGCCGGAAGCCAGGCCGCCTGGCGGGAGCAACGAGGCAGAGGCGGCTCGCTCGCAGACGCTCGAGCTCCGCAATCCGCTCGAGCGCCTCCTCGAGCGCGGCGATCCGATCACGGAGGCGGGCAGCGTCCTCGAACCGCAGGTCGCAGGCCAGCCTGCGCAGCCGAGCGCGAAGCGGATCGAGCGCGTCGGCGGGATCGTCGGTGTCGAGACCGTCGAGCGCCCGCACCGCGAGCGTGGCGCGTCGCCTGCTCCGAAGCGGGCCGAGCGGTCCCGGCCGGGAGGTGACGCGCCAGCGGCCGGCGCTCCGCTCGAGGTAGACGGCGCGCTCGGGGGCTGTCCCGCGCACGTTCGCGGGCGGCCGTAGCTCGCGGAGGAGGCGCAGCTCCTCGAGCGCCGCCTCGAGCTCCGACCCGAGCTCGCGCCACTCGACGTGGGCGAGCGCCCCGAGCGCCGCCTCGACCGCGGGGCGCTGACGCGCGCCCGCGAAGTACGCCCGAAGCCGAGCGCGCAGGTCCCGAGCCTTGCCGACGTACAGCACCGTGCCGTGGCGATCGCGGAAGAGGTAGACGCCCGGCGAGGGGGGAGCGCCTGCGACAAGCGACCGCTTTGCGTGCAGACGTCGCGCCCGGGGAGCGGAGAGCTCGAGCACGTCGGCGAGCGTGCGGGCCCCCCGCTCCTGGGCGAGCCCGAGGAGCGCGATGAGGATCTCGGCGGTCGCGAGCGCGTCGGGAAGCGCACGGTGGCACGGCTCCGTGCGCGTGCCGAAGAAGTGGGCCAGCCACGCGAGCGAGAAGCGCTCGCTCCTGCCGACGAGGAGGCGCCGCGCGAGCCAGACGGTGTCGACGACGGGCGCGGCGATGCGCCTCCCGGTGAGGCGCTCGACCTCCCGGTCGAGGAACGAGACGTCGAAGCGCGCGTTGTGGGCGGCAAGCGGCGCCTCTCCGGCGAAGGCGAGCAGCCTGCGGACCGCGATCTCCGCCCGCGGCGCGCGCCGGAGCTCCGCGGGTCGGATTCCCGTCAGCGCAGCGACCGCAGGCGGGACGGGGACGCCCGGATCGACGAGCGTCTCGAACGTGTCGACGATCTCGAGCGCGGCGACGCGGACGGCCCCGATCTCGCAGATGCGGTCGCGCGCGGCGGACAGGCCCGTCGTCTCGAGGTCGAGGACGACGAGCTCCGCCTCTTCGAGGAGCGTGGACGACGCGGCCTCGCCCGCGAGCGCCACGCGCTCGCCAGACCACGCCAGGCGGGCGTCGCCCGCGACGACGTCCGCGAGCAAGGAGCGCGCGAGGTCGGCGGGCGCGCGCTCGAGCGCGAAGAGGACACGCGCAGCCTCGTCGGCGCGCACGGCGCCGCGCCGCGCCTGCACGAGCTCGACGAGCCGATCGGCGGCGTCGAAGGCGAGCTGCATGCGGCGAGCGTAGTACGAACACGTGTTCGCTTCAAGTTCTCACGCGCCGCCACGAGATGACGAAGGGGCCGTTCGGCCCCTTCGCGAAACCTGCGGCGTGTGACTCCCTCTAGCCCCTGACAGCCGCCTTGAGCTGGCTGCCGGCCGAGAACTTCGGGACCGTGGTCGCCGCGATGTGCACCTTCTCGCCGGTGCGCGGGTTCACGCCTTCACGCGCGGCGCGGCGCGAGGTCGAGAACTTGCCGAACCCCGTGAACGTCACCGACTCACCCTTCTTGAGCGCGTCGGTGATCGTGTCGAGCACCGCGTCCACGGCCGCGCCCGCGTCGCTCTTGGACATGCCGGCCCGCTCGGCCACGGCTGAAACGACGTCTTGCTTGGTCACTGTCCCTCCTCCTACGTCGGGTTGGATGCAACGGGACCGGAGGACACTAGCAATCCTCCGGCGATTTTGGCTCAACCATGCCGGTTTGCGGCGACTTTTCGCAGGTCCAGGAGCTCGCTCGCGCGGAAGAGCGGCCGCAGGCGGACGCCGACCCGCGCGAGCGTGTCGGACCCGCCCTCCTCCCGGTCGACCACAGCCACCGCATTCCGGACGACGAGCCCCTCGCCCCGGAGCGCGAGCACGGCCTCGGCCAACGCGCCGCCCGTGGTGACGACGTCCTCCACCAAGCACACGAGCTCTCCCGGCTCGAACGGGCCCTCGATGCGCTTCGCGGTGCCGTATTCCTTGGCTTCACCGCGCACGATCATGAAGGGGAGACCGGACGCCATCGCTGCCGCGGCGGCCAACGCGACCGCCCCGAGGGCCGGCCCGGCGAGCCGGTTCGCCTCGGGCTCGTGCTCGCGAACGGCCGCCGCGATGCGCGTGCCGAGGGCGCGGAGGAGCTCCGGATCCGTCTCGAAGCGGTACTTGTCGAGGTACCAGGACGAGCGCTTCCCCGAGCGCAGGACGAAGTCGCCCTCGAGCAGTGCCCGCTCGACGAGGAGGCGGCCGAGCTCGTCTGGCTCCATCAGCGGAGGGTCGGTCGAGCGATCGCCGCGAGACGCTCGAAGCCCGGGGAGCCGGGCTCGAGCACGAGCACCGAGCCGTCGTCGTACGAGACGCCCGCGCGCTCCGACGACGGCCCTCCGCCGAAGAAGCGACGCCACGCCCAGACCGCGATAGCGACGAGCGTCGCGAGCCCGAAGATCCGCCTCACGCGCCCTCCCGCGCCCTCGCGGTGCGACGACGCCGAGGTCGCTCGTCGATGCGGTCGAGGCAGGTCCTGAGGTCGTAGACGACGAGCCCGGCCGTCGGCTCCGGACCGGTCGTCGCGGCGACGGTGAGACCCTTGCCTCGCACGACGAACACCGCCCCCTCCGCGAGCTCGACCTCGACCCGGGTCACGTCGCTCCCTGCGGCGTGAAGCTCGCGGGCTGCCTCCACCAGCTCGAGCGCCGTCCGGGCGAGCCGCTCGGCTGCGGCGGGATCATCGGGGGTCGCGGCGAGGACTGCGCCCTCGCCTCCGAGGACGACCGCCGCTCGCACCTGCGACGAGAGCTCGACGAGCTCGCTGAGCGCCTCCCGCGCATCCACGGCCGCGACGCTACCAGCGCTCCGAGACGAGCGCGTCGGCCAGCGCGCGGGCCGCGCGCGCTCGGTGGGAGTGCTTCGCCTTCCAGGCGTCCCCGAGCTCCGCGACCGTCCGCGACTCGCCGCAGGGCACGAAGATCGGGTCGTAGCCGAAGCCCTCCTCGCCGCGGGGCGCGAGCGCGATCTCGCCCTCGAGCGCGCCCGCGACGGCGATCTCGCGGCCGTCGGGCGCGAGCGCGACGAGGGCGCAGCGATAGCGCGCGCGGCGGTCGGCGTCCCCTGCGAGTGCCTTGAGCAGGTCCTCGATCCAGTTGCGCGACCACCGCGCGGACTCGACGCCCGGACGCCCGCCGAGCGCGTCCACCTCGATCCCCGAGTCCTCGCCGAGCACCCACTCCGTCGGCTCGGCGTGCGCGCGGCCGTGCCTCGCCTTGATGCGCGCGTTCTCGAGAAAGGTGGCGCCGTCCTCGACCGGCTCTTCCGGAGCGTCGAGCACGTCGATCTCCCACTCGGGCAGTGCCGCGCGGAGCTCGCGCAGCTTGTTCGGGTTCCGCGAAGCGAGGACGAGACGCACCGACGGGACCCTAGCCCCTTCGTGGCTTCCCCTTCGTGGCTCAGAGCCACGAGCGTTGTCAGGCGTCACCGAGGTCGAGCGGCGTCTCGGCGGCTTGGCGCTGGACGGCCGTCAGCTCGTCGATGCCTCCCGCCGCGAGATCGAGCAATCGGTCGAGGAGGTCGCGCGCGAACGGCTCCCGCTCGGCGGTCGCCTGAACCTCCACGAGCTCTCCGGTACCCGTCATGACGACGTTCATGTCCGTCTCCGCCGCGGAGTCCTCCTCGTAGTCGAGGTCGAGCACGGGCTCCCCGTCGACGATGCCGACCGAGACCGCCGCGATCGACCCGCGGAGCACCTTGGAGAGCCCGAAGCGGTCGAGTGCGCGGCGCGCGGCGATCCACGCGCCCGTGATCGACGCGCAGCGCGTCCCGCCATCCGCTTGCAGCACGTCGCAGTCGAGCCAGAGCGTGCGCTCGCCGAGCGCGTCGAAGTCACAGACGGAGCGGAGGGCGCGACCGACGAGCCGCTGGATCTCGACCGTCCGGCCGTCTGGACGCCCCTTCGACACCGCCCGTGGCGTCCGCTCACCCGTCGAGGCAGGGAGCATCGAATACTCGGCCGTCATCCACCCGCGCCCGCTGCGGGCGAGCCAGCGCGGCACGCCCTCCTCGATCGTCGCCGTGCAGAGAACGAGGGTCTTACCCTGCCCGTAGAGGACGCATCCGTGCGGCTGCTCGAGGAAGTCGACGCGGACGTCGAGCGGGCGGAGCTGGTCGGGCCGGCGACCGTCGGCTCTCACGCGGCGGCGGCCTCCAGGGCGGCGATCGCGACGCGCTCGACCCGCGCGATCGGGAGCTGGAGAAACCGCCGTCCCATCTCGCGAAACGTCTCCGGGTCGCCGGTGGTCAGGAAGGTGCAACGACCCTCGCGACCATGCTCGTTCTCGATCCCCTTCCGCGCCAGCGTCTCCGCGACCTCTCGTGCCGTCTCCTCGGCCGAGAAGACGAGCGTCACCCCGCGTCCGAAGACGCGCTGGAGGATCGGACGGATGAGCGGGTAGTGCGTGCAGCCGAGGATCACGGTGTCGACGCCAGCCTCCTTCAACGGCGTCGCGTACGCGCGGACCGCGGCGGCGGTCTCCTCGCCGAAGGGGTCGTCCCCCTCGATGAGCGGCACGAGGCGCGGGCAGGCGACCGACACGACTTCGGCTCCGGCGTCGAGCGCGTGGACGAGCTCCGCGTACCGGCCGCTCGCTACCGTCGCATCGGTGGCGAGGAGGCCGATGCGACGGTTGCGCGTTGCGAGGACGGCGGCGTGGGCCTCCGGAGCGAGAACGCCGAGCACCGGCACCGTCAGGATCCGCTGGAGGTCGGGGAGCGCAGCCGCGGTGGCCGAGTTGCAGGCCGCGACGACGAGCTTCACGCCCTGGCGCTCCAGGTAGCCCGCGATCTCGACCGCGAAGCGCCGGATCTCGTCGAGTGGACGCGGCCCGTAGGGAAGACGCGCCGCGTCGCCGAGGTACACGTAGTCCTCGTGCGGGAGGGTGATCAGGCACTCGTGGAGCACCGTCAGCCCTCCCATCCCCGAGTCGAAGATGCCGATCGGGCGCGGGTCCATAGAGGGGCAGTCTAGGTCGCTACCCTGCCGGAGTGACGAAGGCCTCGCTCGTCGGGCTCGCGGCGGCGCTCGTCTTCCTCGTTGCCGAGGCCCCGGCGCAGCCCCAGGCGCGACAGGACGTCGTCGTGACGATGGACGACGGAACGCCGATTGCGGCGACGCTCCACCTCCCCGATGCGGCGCCTCCCGCCGAGGGCTGGCCGGCGATCGTCGTCCTGCACGGGCTTCCAGGCGACCGAGGCCAGTCGAACGCGATCGTGGCGACGGCGGGCCTCCCGGCACAGGGGTATGCGGTCTTGACCTTCGACGCCCGCGGCTTCGGCGGCTCGGGCGGGCTCGCCTCCGTCGCAGGGCCGCGCGAGGTCGCCGACGTCCGCGCTCTCCACGCCTGGCTCGGCGCCCGCCCGGACGTGAACGCGAGTCGGATCGCGGCGCTCGGGATCTCGTACGGCGGCGGCGTCGCGCTCACCTCGCTCGCCGCCGGCGTTCCCTGGCGGGCGGTCGTCGCCGTCCAGACCTGGACCGACCTGGCGAGCGCGCTTGCGCCGCAGGGGCTCGTCAAAGCCGGCGCGCTCGCCTCCTACCTCGCGGCGATCCCCGCCGAGCGGCGCGACCCGTCGCTGACGGCCGTCGTCGCCGCTGCAACCGCGGGCGACGCGGCCGCCGTCGAGCGCTGGGCGGCGGAGCGCTCGAGCCTGCACGGGCTCGACTCGGTGCGGACGCCGATCTTCCTCGCCCAGGGCCGACGCGACTTCCTCTTCGACCTGGAACAGGCTTCGCTCGCCTTCTCGCGGCTCGCGGGGCCCAAGACGCTCTACGTCGGGCTCCACGGTCACGCCCCGTCGACCTTCCCCGCCGCGGACACGGGGACGCTTCTGCAGCTCGCGAGCACGTGGCTCGCCTGCCACGTTCGCGATGCGCCGTGCGATCCCGAGCCAGCCGTCTACCTCGTGTCCGAGACGACCGGCCAGGCCGTGCGCCGCGGAACGCTGCCCCCGACGAGACCACGGACGTTCGCCCTCGCCGGGGTTTCCACCTTCGCGCAGCGCGGGCGCAGCGTGCGACGCACGGCGCCCCTGACGAGCGCGGTCGAGGTCTTCGGCACGCCGACGGTGACGGCGACCGTCGCTACGAGCGGCGGCTTCGCCCGCCTCATCGCTGTGGTGACCGCGCGGACGCCGCAGGGCCGAGAGGTCGTCCTCGGGGCCGGTGGCGTCCGCACGCGACCGGGCGCGAGGAAGCTCACGATCCGCCTCCCGAGCCAGGCGACGTTCCTCCCGCGCGGCTCGAGGCTGACGCTGACGCTCTCCTCCTCGTCCGCCGCGGCGAGCGCAAGCGCGCCCTACCTCGACTCCCCCATGCCGCCGAGCGCGCGCGCACGCGTGGGCAATGCGGTGCTCCGGGTGCCCGTCCTGCGGACGCCGGTCACACGCTGAGCGCGGCCTGTCCCATGGCTGCGACCGTCCGCCTCGGGACCTGTAGCTTCGCCGACGAGGGCTTGCTCAGGACGTGGTACCCGCGTGGCGTGTCGACGTCGAAGGCGCGGCTCGCCTACTACGCGGAGCGGTTCGACACCGTCGAGGTGGACTCGCCCTACTACCACCTCCCCGACCCCGCGGTCACGGGCCGCTGGGCGCAGCGCACACCGCCCGAGTTCGTCTTCCACGTGAAGGCGCACGCCTCGATGACGCACCACGAGCCCGCTGAGCAGGAAGGCGCGTTCGCGGCGTTCCGCGCTTCCCTCGAGCCGCTCGAGCTGTCCGGCAAGCTGCGCGGAGTCCTCCTCCAGTACCACCCTCGGTTCGTGAAGTCCGCCGCCGCGAAGGCCGAGCTGGCACGCGTGCACGCGCTCCTCGACCCGCTCGTGCCGCTCGTCGAGTTCCGACACCGCTCGTGGCTGGCAGAGAACGAGCGCGCGGATACGCTCGCGTTCCTCGAGCGCCATGGGCTCGCGTACGTGTCGGTGGACGCCCCGCCCACGCGAGCCTCGAACGTCGTCCCGCCGGTCGCAGCCGCGACCCACGAAGTCGCCTACGTCCGCTTCCACGGCCGCAACGTGCGCACCTGGAACATCCGCTCGTCGCGCTCGGCCGACCGCTTCGACTGGCTCTACTCGGAGGCCGAGCTCGCCGAGTGGGTGCCGAAGCTCGCCGCCCTCGCCGCGGAGGCGGACGAGGTGTACGCGATGTTCAACAACAACCGAGACGACTTCGCCCCGCGCAGCGCGATGCTCCTCCGGCGCCTGCTCGACGAGGCGGGGATTCCCGCGTCGGGCGGGCTCGAGCCACCGCCGAGAGAGCCGACGCTCTTCTGAGATATCCGCCCGCTCCGGGCGCCCCTCGGCTCTGCGCGAAGCACGGCGCCGAGAGGCCCGGCTCTCGGCGACCCGCAGACTCGCCACTGCTCCCAAGGCGCACGTCAGGAGGGCAGTGGCTCAGAGCCACAAAGTCCGGGGCGAGCCCTCACGCCGAACGCCGCGGAACGCCTGGGAGCCAGACTTCGTGGCTCAGAGCCACAAAGCGAGGTGAGGTGTCCGCCGAAAGACGGATCGCGCGACAAGGGCGCCCGACCTCGTGGCTCAGAGCCGCAAGGCACGCGCAGCCCGTCACCCCAGGGGCGGCGAGAGCGCTAGCGGTGGCCACATGGAACAGCCGGCACCGAAGGCGACCCCAGCCCCGGGGCGGCCACGGTGCGCCTGATCAGTCGAGTCGTCCTCGGGAGCACGACGAAGGCCACCGCCGGCCGCAGGGAGCGACCTCCGGCAGCCGGGCGCGGCCTCCGGCTGCGAGACATCGGAGCGGAAGCCGGAAGCGCGCATCGTTCGACGTGCCCGACGCCGCGCGCGGCCTCCACGTGTCGTGGCAGCCGCCTGGAGCGGTCGGCGAGGGGGTCGAGTCGGTCTAGAGTGCGCCCGTGCGTGTCCTCTCCATCACCCATGGCCCGAGCGTCCCGGGCGGTGTCTTCGAGCACGTCGTCGAGGAAGCCGGGCACGAGCTCGACCGCTGGTCGGTCCCCGACGGCGACGAGCCGCGGCCGGCGTCCGCCTACGACGCCGTCATGGTCTTCGGGGGCTCGATGCACCCGGACCAGGACGACGAGTTCCACTGGCTCGGACACGAGGAGGGGTTCCTGCGGGATGCGCTGACGACGGGTGTTCCGGTGCTCGGCGTCTGCCTCGGCTCGCAGATGGTTGCCCGCGCGGCAGGGGCGTGGGTCGCGCCGGCGCGGGAGCCGGAGGTCGGCTGGCTCGAGGTCGAGCTCACTCCCGAAGGCAGAGCCGATCCCGTGCTCGGGGTGCTGCCGGAGCGAACGCGCGCCTTCCAGTGGCACAGCTACACCTTCGGGATCCCGGAAGGCGGCGTGGAGCTCGCGCGCAGCTCGGTCTGCTCGCAAGCGTTCCGGGTTGGACGCGCCCGAGGCATCCAGTTCCATGCCGAGGTGACGCTCGAGATGGTGCGCGCGTGGATCGAGGAGGAGCCGCACGAGCTCGAGGACCCGGCCGGCTTCCTCGCCGAGTCGGAGCAGCGGATCGCCTCCTGGAACGCGCAGGGTCGCGCGCTCGCAGCCGCCTTCCTCGCGGACGCGGCTCGAGCCTCCTGACCCCGGCCGCCCGTCCGCTCAGGCCTCCGCCCGCGGCGCGAGGTCGCTGCGCGCGACGAGGTCGACGACCTCCCGCGCCGCCGAGGCGTACGGGTAGAAGACGCGATCGGCCCCGGCTCTGCGCAGCCGCTCGCCGTCGGCGCGGTGGTGGGCGGCGACGGCGACCTTGCCCCGGTAACCGACGTGGCGGAGGGCCGCGAGGAGCGCGAGGTTCGCGTCGGTGCGCCGGATCGTGCTCACGATCCAGCCGGCATGCGGCAGGGGCAGGATGCCCGGCAGCTCGGGATCTTCCGCATCGCCGTAGAGCACATCGACACCCCGCTCCGCCCAGCGCGAGAGCAGGACCGGGTCGAAGTCGACGCCGAGGACGCGCAGGCCACGGTCTCGGAGCCCCGAGACGATCCCGTCTCCGTAGCGCCCGAGCCCGAGGACGACCACATCGGGGGACTCGTCCCGCTCCGCGAGCCGAGAGCCCTCCGGGTCGGGGCGCTCGAGACGCTCGAGCACGCCGGCGAGGCGACGCGAGATGGCCTCGCCGTTGAGGAGGAGGTACGACGAGACGGCGATCGTCGTCAGCGCGACCAACGTGAGCAGCGTCGTCGTCTCCTCGTCGACCTGCCCGAGGCGGAGCCCGAGCGCGGCGAGAACGAGCGAGAACTCGCTGATCTGGGCGAGCGCGAGCCCGGTCTCGAGCGAGACGCGGCTGCGGTAGCGCATGAGAGCGAGCAGCACGGTGATGACGAGTGGCTTCACGACGAGAACGAAGACCGAGAGCACGAGCGCAGCGAGCACCTCGTCCTGCGCGTCGCCCAGGTCGAAGCGAGAGCCGAGGTCGATGAAGAAGAAGAGGATCAGGAAGTCGCGGAGCGTGACGAGGCGCGACCCGATGGCCTCCCGGTACGGGGTCGAGGCGAGCGAGAAGCCGGCGAGGAAGGCGCCGACCTCGGTTCCGATCCCGATCCACTCGCCCAGCGCCGCGAGCGCGACCGCCCAGGCGGTCGCGAAGAGCAAGAGCAGGTCGGGCGTGCGCGCCAGAGCATGGACGAGCGGCGTGAGCGCGTAGCGCATGAGCAGCGAGAGGACGACGACGAGCCCGGCGCTCCGGACGCCGACCTCGATCAGGGCGCCGCCCAGCGAGCCCTCTCGCTCGCCCGTCGTGACGACGACGATCATCGCCGCGACGACGATGAGGTCTTGGACGATGAGGATCCCGACCGCGAGGCGACCGTGGAGATCGTCGATCTCCCGGCGGTCGGAGAGGAGCTTGACGACGATGATCGTGCTCGAGAAGGCGAGCCCGATGCCGACGTAGACCGCAGAGACCGTGTCGAGCCCGAGCGCGAGGGCGAGCGCGAAGCCGCCCGCCGCGACGAGCGCGACCTGGACGCATCCGACCACCATCGCCACAGGCCCGAGGCGGCGCACGACGTGCAGGTCGAGCTTCAGCCCGACGACGAAGAGGAGGACGGCGACACCGAGGTTCGCGAGGAGTTCGAGCTCCTCGCCGGGCGTCACGAGCCCGAGGACGCTCGGCCCGACGACGACGCCGACGACGACGAAGGCGACGACGAGCGGCTGCCGGAGCAGCGCCGCGACGAGACCTGCGAGCGCCGACACGATGAGGATGACCGCGATGTCGGCGAAGAGCTCGCTGGAGGCGCCGGCGGCGAGGGGCAGCATCTCCCCGCCCAGCATAAGCGCCCGCTCGCGCCTACCCGCTCTCGGCGGGGAGCGTCTCGTCGCGCGACCACTCGTGCCACGAGCCGGCGTAGTTTCGCGCCTCGTAGCCGGCCGCGGCGAGCACCTGCACAGCGAACCCCGAGCGGTTGCCGGAATGGCAGTACGCGATCACCTCGGCGCCCTCCGCGAGACCGACGAGCGCGCGGACCTCCTCCGCCGAGCGGCAGCGCAGGAGGCGGTCGAGCGGGAGGTTGCGCGCCCCCGGAATGTGCCCTTGGCGCGGGTCGCAGGGCGCCCCGGCGAGCCCTGCGAACTCCTGCGGCATCCGCACGTCGAGCAGGACGAGCCCCTCCTCCCCGAGCCGGCGCCGCAACTCGTCGAGGGTTACGTCGCCCACTGCTCGAGGAAGGTGAGGAGGACGGCGGTGAACCGCTCCGGCTGCTCGACGCTCGGCAGGTGCCCCGCTCCCGGGAAGACCTCGAGCGCGCCGCGGAGCGCCGCGGCGGCGATCTCCCGCGCTTCGTCGACCGAGACGAGCTCGTCGCGGTCGCCGACGCAGACGAGCAACGGGCCTCCGAACGCTCGGAGCACCCCGCTCGCGTCCGGACGGTCGCGGATCGCCTCCTGCGCGACGGCGAGCTCCTCGAGCGAGACGCCGGGAGCCGCCTCGGGAGGAGCCTCGCCGGCGCGGAGCGCGGCGATCCGCTGCTCGCGCAGCCGCCGGCGCGCCGAGGAATCGGCGTCGGCGCGCGACCCGACGAGGGCCATGCCCACGACCCGCTCGGGCGCGCGACGGGCGAGCGCGAGCGCCGTGTACCCGCCCATGGAGGCGCCGACCGCGACGAACGGCCCCTCGACCTCGGCGAGGAGCTGCGCTGCCCAGCCCTCGATGGAGGGGCCGCGTCCGTACAGGCGTGGCGCGAGCGGCTCGAAGCCGGCCTCGCGCAGCCCGGGAAGCTGAGGCTCCCACATCCGCTCGTCGAGCGGCCAAGCGTGCAGGAGGAGAACCTTCACGCTCGCTCGATTCGGACGGCTCCCGGGATCTCCGGCGCGTCGGCGAAGCCGTGCTCGGCGCCCTCGATGCCCATCGCCCGTGCGAGCTCGCCGAGGAGCTCGCGGGCGGGCGGGAGCTCGGACGGCGAGGCCGCGGTGCGCGCGATGCGGCGAATCGCCTCCGGATCGGCCCCGGTGAGGCGAGCGACGACGCGTGGGTTCGCCTGCAAGCCGACGACGTCTCCGGGAGGGAGCGGGCCGTAGTAGAGCGGGACGGACAGGTACTCATCGACCACGCGCCCGCTCTCGTAGCAGACCATCCGCAGGACGTCGTCGCGCTCGACGCCGAGCGAGACGACAACCGCGCCCATGCGGTCGGCGAGCTCCTTCGCGAGCCGGCGGAGCATCTCCGGATCGCGGTCGCAGACGTCGTCGTAGACGGCGATCCACCCGTTCCGAGGCGGAGCCACGAGCGAGCCCCGCGAGCCCCCCGGCAGGCGCGGCACGAACTGCCGGACGGCCATCTCGACCGCGCTGACATCGTCCGTCTGGACGTGGATCGAGCCGAAGGAGGCCGCCTCCTGCCGCCCGAGGAGCTGCCCGAGCGCCACGACCTCGCCGGCCATCGTGATCGCCTCTTCGCGGAACCCCCAGCGCGCGCAGACGGCGCGCGCCACCTCGTTGGAAGCCGCCACCTCGAGCTCGACGACCTCCGCGCCGGCCGCTCCGGCGGCGCGCACCACCTCCTCCAGGAGCGCACTGGCCACACCGCTCCGTCGCTCCTCCGGCGTCACATAGAGGTCCGCGACGGTGACGCGCGTCGGCGGGCGTCGTCGCGCGAGCGCGTAGCCGACGATCCCGTCGGCTCCCTCCGCGACGAACGCGATCTCCGAGGCGAGGATGCCAGCGATCTCGTCGAGCTCGCGGGCGTGGTCGACGGGATCGTGGAAGGCGGTCGGGGGGAGTTCCTCGACGCAGCGACGCCGGAGCTCTGCGACCGCGTCGAGATCCGCAGGCGCTCCCGGTCGCACGTTCACGCAGCCATCCTCGCCGCGGCGAGCAGGAACTGCGCCGTCAGGTTCTCGAAGGGGGCGAAGCGCTCCGCCATCGACCGGACCTCCTCCGTCGTCAGGACTCGGCCGTCAGCGTAGAACGCCGAGACCGCCTTTCGGACGCCGAGGTCTCCGGCGGGCCACGCCCGAGGCCGCGCGAGGTGCCGAGCGAGGAACCAGTCCGCCGTCCAGCGACCGAGGCCGCGGATGCGCGTGAGCGTCGCGATCACCTCGTCGTCGGGGAGCGCCCCAAGGGCGTCGAGGTCGAGATCCGAGCGGGCAAGCTCGATGACGTACTCCGCCTTCCGCGTCGAGAAACCGAGGACGAGGAGGTCGCGCGGCCGGAGCCGGGCGACGCGCTCCCGCTCCGGGAACGCCCAGGCGACGTCGTGGCGCTCGCCGAGCCGCTCGACGAAGCGCGCTCGGATCGCAGCGGCCGCCCGGAGCGAGATCTGCTGTGTCGTAATCGCGGTCACGAGCGCCTCGAAGGGGTCGGGGCTGAGCGTCGGTCGGAAGCCGGCGAGCGCCGCGACGAGCGGCGCGAGCACGGGGTCCTCCTCCGCTCGAGCGCGGAACGGGACGAGGTCGAAGGGGAGGCCGAGGAGGCGACCGACGTGCGCCGTAACCTCCGGAGTCCCCGGCTCGACGCGGACTCCTCCGGGCGCCGGCTCGATACGTACCTCGCGGCCGGCGACGACCCGGTGCAGGCCACCGTCGTGCCAGACCGTGGCCAGGTCGCTGCCGTAGTCGCGGAAGCGTGCCGTCGAGAGGACGAAGTCGTAGGGGTCGGGGACCTGGAGCAGCACGTCGGGATGGTGCCCGCTCGTGCTCGTGTCGGCGCCCCGAGCGGCTAGGCTGCGCACCCGCGCACAGGCCCTACCGAATGGACGACACGACACCCGACCTCTCTCGCGCCCCCGGGGCCGAGGACCTCGCGCAGCGCGCAGCCGACCTCGCCGAGCAGCTCCCCGAGGCCCTCGCCCCGCTCGCCGCCGTCGCCTACAACTACCGCTGGAGCTGGCATCCGGGCGCCGAGGACGTCTTCCGCGCGATCAACCCGCACCGCTGGGAGCTCGCGGGGGCGAACCCCGTCAAGTTCCTCTCCGACCTCTGGCCCTCCACGAAGGCGAACGCGAGTCGCGACCGCGCCCTCCACGAGCAGATCGCGCAGCTCTCCGCCGAGCTCTCGGCTGAGCTCACGCGCCCAACCGGAGAGCGGCCGAAGACGCCCGGCCCGATCGCCTACCTGTGCGCGGAGTACGGCATCCACGCCTCGCTCCCGCTCTACGCGGGCGGGCTCGGCGTCCTCGCGGGGGACACGCTCAAGGAGGCGAGCGACCGCGCGCTGCCCCTCGTCGCCGTCGGCTTGCTCTACCGACGCGGGTACCACCACCAGCGGCTCGACCTGAGCGGTCGCCAGCTCGAGTACTGGGTGACGAGCGACCCGAAGAGCCTCCCCATGGCGCGCGTCTCGGTCGGCGGCGAGCCGCTGAAGCTCTCGCTCGACGTCTACGGTGAGACGACGTGGTTCCAGGTGTGGCGGGTGGACGTCGGTCGCGTGCCGCTCTACCTCATCGACTGCGAGGTGCCGGAGAACGACCCGGTCCAGCGCTGGTACACCGCCCGCCTGTACGAGGGGATCAGGGCGATCCGGCTCGCGCAGTACGCCCTGCTCGGCGCCGGCGCGGCCCGAGTGCTCGACGCGCTCGGGATCGAGCCGGCCGTCGTCCATCTCAACGAAGGCCATCCCGCCCTCGCGGCGCTCGAGCTCGCCGCCGGGGAGGTCGCCCGAGGCGCGTCGAGCGAGGAGGCGTTGGCACGGACACGCGAGCGATTCGTCTTCACCACGCATACGCCGGTCCCCGCCGGCAACGAGACCTACAGCCGCGAGGAGCTGCTCGGGCTCCTCCCGGACCTCCCTGCCCGCTTGCAGCTCGACGGCGAGGCGTTCCTCGGCCTCTTTCGGTCGGTTCCGGAGGATCCCGATGCGCCTGCCGGGATGACGCAGCTCGCGCTCCGCTGTAGCCGCTCCCGCAACGGCGTGAGCCGACTCCACGGCGAGGTCGCGCGCTCGATGTGGCGTCCGCTCTTCCGCGAGGCGCGAGCCGAGGACGAGGTTCCGATCTCGCACGTCACGAACGCGGTGCACGTCCCGACGTTCCTCTCGGCCCCGTTTCGCGAGCTCTTCGACCGCCACCTCGGCGCAGGCTGGCTGGCCCGGATCCAGGAGCCCGAGACCTGGGCGCCGATCGCAGACGTCCCGAACGAGGAGCTCTGGCACGCGCGCTGCGCCGCGCGCGCCGAGCTCATCTCCTACGTCCGCCGGCAGAGCCAGCTCGACCGACTCGAGCGCGGAGAGGGGATCGAGTACGTGCGAGCGGCAGCGACGGCACTCGACGCGGGCGCGCTCACCCTCGGCTTCGCGCGCCGACTCGCGACGTACAAGCGCGTCTACCTGCTCGTGCACGATCCCGACCGCGTGCGCAGGATCTTCACCGGCGATCCGCCCGTGCAGCTCGTCGTCGCGGGCAAGGCCCACCCCCTCGACGAGGACGGCAAGAACGCGCTTCGCGACGTGTTCGCGCTCAAGCGCGCCTCGCAGGAGCTCGCGCGTCGCATCGTCGTCCTCGAGGACTACGACCTGGCGGTGGGGCGCCAGCTCGTCGCCGGCTGCGACGTCTGGGTGAACCTCCCGCGCCGCCCGCTCGAGGCGAGCGGCACGAGCGGCATGAAGGCGACCTTCAACGGCGGCCTCCAGCTCAGTGTCCTCGACGGCTGGTGGGCCGAGGCATACGACGGGACGAACGGGTGGGCGATCCCGCCGGCGGACGGGCTTTCAGCGGCGGAGGCCGATGCGCACGACGCGACGTGCTTCTACGACCTCCTCGAGCACGAGGTCCTCCCCCTCTTCCACGACCGCGGGGAGGACGGCGTCCCCCACCGCTGGTGCGCGCTCGTGAAGGCCGCGCTCCTCACCTGCGGGCCCCGGTTCGCGAGCGCTCGCATGCTCGACGACTACGTCCGTCGGGTCTACTCCCCGGCCGCGGCGCGCGAGGCGATGGCGCCGACCGGCTGAGACGCGCCGTGCCGGACCGCGGCCGCACCGGCGCGCGCACGGGGGGCGCGCGACCTCGACGCGAAGCGTTCCCGCTCGAGCGGGCGTGCGGTGTCCTCCTCCATCCGACGTCCCTCCCCGGCGGCCGCCTCGGCGCGGAGGCCTACCGCTTCGTCGACTGGCTCGTCGCCGCGGGGCAGTCGTACTGGCAGGTCTTGCCGCTTGGGCCGCCGGACGAGCACCGGTCGCCGTACGCGGGACTCTCGGCCTTCGCGGGCTGGGGAGGTTTCCTCGCCGACCCCGAGGCCCCCGTGTCGGCCCGCGCTGCATCCTCGTTCCGACGACGTCACGCCTTCTGGGTCGACGACTGGGTCGAGCACGTCGGCGACCCGCGCGAGCTCGACGTCCAGGTGCGGTTCGAGCGGGAGTGGTCGGCCGTCCGCAGCTACGCGAACCGGCGCGGCGTCCGCATCGTCGGCGATCTCCCGCTCTACGTCGCCCGCAGCAGCGCGGACGTCGGAGCACACCCCGAGCTCTTCGACCTGACCCTCGACGCAGGAGCTCCGCCGGACGCGTTCAGCCGCTCGGGGCAGCTCTGGGGGAACCCGACGTATCGCTGGGCGGAGGTGCGCCGGCAGGGGTACCGGTGGTGGATCGAGCGCTTCCGGCGCGCGCTCCAGCTCTTCGACGCGATCCGACTCGACCACTTCCGCGGGTACGTCTCGTACTGGGCAGTCCCCCACGGGCGGCGCACCGCGAAGAGCGGACGCTGGTATCGCGGGCCGGGGCGAGACCTGTTCGACCGCGCCACGGCCGAGCTCGGCTGGCTGCCGCTGATCGCCGAGGACCTCGGGCACATCACGCCCGCGGTACACGCGCTGCGGATGGCGCTCGGGATCCCCGGCATGCACGTCATCCGCTGGGCGTTCGAGGGGCGCCCATCGTCGCCGCACGCTCTCCGCAACCACCGCGAGAACGCCGTCGTCTACCTCGGCACGCACGACACCGACACGGCCGCGGGCTGGCTGGCGTCCGTTCCCCCGGAACGCCGTCGCCGGATCGAGGAGGAGCGCAAGCGGGTCGGCATCGACGACTCGGTGGAGCCGTGGTGGGCACTCGTCGAGCTCACGCTCTCCTCGCGCGCGCGGCTCGCGATCGTACAGGCCCAGGACGTGCTCGGCCTCGGAAGCGAGGCGCGCATGAACACGCCCGGCACAGTCGGAGGCAACTGGCAGTGGCGGCTTTCTCCGGGTCAGCTCGGGCCCGAGCAGGCGAGACGGCTCCGAGCGGCGACGGAGCGGTGGGGGCGCGCCCGCACCCGCTCCTAGCCCGAGATCGCGGCCCGATCGGGCTCGACGCAGGGCTCTCGCAGCCCGGGGGCCCCGGCCAGGTCGGGGCCCCCCAGCTCGCCCTTCGCGACGACGGTGACGCCGCCGGGGCTGACGGTGAACCGCGACGCGTCCTCCTCCCGGTCGATCCCGATCCGGAAGCCGGGAGGGACGACGTTCGACTTGTCGATCACGCAGCGCTCGAGCTGCGCCCCCTCGCCGACGCGGACGCCCGGGAAGAGGATCGTGTCCACGACCCGCGCGCCGTGGTCGACGTACACCCCGGGGCCGACGATCGAGCGCTCGACGTGCGCGCCCGACACGATCGAGCCCTGGCAGAGGAGGCTCCCCTCCACGAACGAGGGCTCCCCCGCCGTGCCCCGCGAGACCTTCGCCGGCGGTAGGGACGGCTGGTGCGTCAGCACCGGCCACTCGTCGTTGTAGAGGTTGAACTCCGGCACGGGCGCGATGAGATCCATGTTCGCCTCGTAGAAGGCGTCGAGACTCCCGACGTCGCGCCAGTAGCCGCGCTCGTGCTCCGTTTGGCCGGGCACGTCGTTGCGGGAGAAGTCGTACACGCGGGAGACGCCCGCCGCCGTGAGCGCGGGGATGACGTGCCCGCCGATGTCCGTTCGCCGCTGATCCTTGCCGGTCGGCGTGACGACGTCGATCAGGGTCTGGGTCTCGAAGACGTAGTTGCCCATCGACGCGAGACAACGCGTCTCGTCGCCCGGCATCGTCGGCGGGTTTTCGACCTTCTCGTGGAAGCGAACGATACGCCCGTCGCTCTCGGCCTCGATCACCCCGAGCTCGCTCGCCTGCTCGCGGGCGACCGGGATCGCTGCGACGGTCACGCCCGCGCCCGACTCGACGTGCTCGGCGACCATCTGCCGCGGATCCATGCGGTAGATGTGGTCGGCGCCGAAGACGCAGACGTGATCCGGCCGCTCGTCGTAGATGAGGTTGAGGTTCTGGTAGATCGCGTCGGCCGAGCCGAGGAACCAGTACGGGCCGCGGCGCATCTGCGCGGGCACGGGCGTGACGTAGTTTCCGAGCAGCGTCGAGAAGCGCCAGGTCTGCGAGATGTGCCGATCGAGCGAGTGGCTCTTGTACTGGGTGAGGACGACGATCTTCAGGTACCCGGCGTTCGCGAAGTTCGAGAGCGCGAAGTCGATGAGGCGGTACGAGCCGCCGAACGGGACCGCCGGCTTCGCGCGATCCTGGGTGAGCGGGAGCAGGCGTTTCCCCTCACCGCCGGCGAGGACGACGACGAGGATCCGCGGCTCGGCTGCCATCTCCCGCGAGCGTACCGCGCCCCGTGCGCGCAGGCGAGGCCCCGCCGGCAGGAGGCGTCAGCGACCGACGAGCCTGCGGTAGAGGTCGTGGTACGCGGCCGCAGGCTCCGACCACGACCAGTCGGCACGCATCCCCCGCTGCTGCGCCGGGACCCGGATCGCCGGGGAGCGCCAGCCCCGCACGGCTCGCTCGAGCGCGGCGGCGATCGAGGGCGTGTCCGCCGCGCGGGCGCGCCAGCCGGTGCCACGCTCCGGATCCTCGTCGAGGTCGACGACGGTGTCGTGCAGGCCGCCGACGTCGGTCACGACGGGCAGCGTCCCGTAGCGCATCGCCTGCATCTGCGCGAGCCCGCAGGGCTCGAAGCGGCTCGGCATGAGCAGGAGGTCTCCGCCTCCGAAGAGGAGGTGCGAGAGCGCCTCGTCGTATCCCTCGACGAAGGCGACGAACCGTGGTTGGGCCGCCGAAGCCTCGCGGAACGCCCGGACGAGCCAGGCGTCGCCCGCGCCGAGGAGCGCGAGCTGGAGACCGAGGCGCTCCGGCTCCTCGAGCAGCGGCAGGAGCAGGTCGAAGCCCTTCTGGTGCACGAGGCGGGTCACCCCGACCCCGAGCGGGAGGTGGAGGTCGGGCAGGCCCATCCGCTCGAGCAGGGCGATCCGGGCGAGCTCCTTGCCGGCGAGGTCGTCCGCGTCGAAGGGCGCCGGCAGATGCGGGTCGGTCGCCGGGTTCCAGACCTCGACGTCGATCCCGTTGCGAATCCCGACGAGCGCGCGCTCCCGCTCGCGGAGGATCCCGTCGAGCCCGGCGCCGCCCTCGGGCCGCAGCACCTCCTCTCGGTACGTGGGGCTGACGACCGCGATCGCATCCGCGAGCCGGATCGCGCCCGCCAGCGGGTTGCACGAGCCGTCGTGGGCGAACGCGTCCGCGCGCGGCCCGAGGCGCACGAGCCACTCCACACCCGTCTGACCCTGGTAGGCGAGGTTGTGGATCGAGAGCACGGTCGCGAGCGCCTCGTCCACCCACGCGAGCGCGGCGGCAGCGTGCCAGTCGTTGAGGTGCAGGATGTCGGGCGGCGTCGTTCTGGCGAGCGCTGCGACCCCGGCCGAGAAGGCGAGGAAGCGCGCGTCGTTGTCGGGCCAGCCCACTCCACGCTCGTCCGTGTACGGGTGCGGTCTGCGCATGCCGGGCACGGAGACGAGCGTCAGCCGGCCGACGTCGGGGTGGGTGCCGCGCCTCGCCCGCCCCGGTGCCGCCCACGCCGGCACCTCGAGCTCGAGTACGCGCTCCCCTTCGAGGGCGACGCCACCGTAGTCGGGGAGGACCGCCTCGACCTCGACGCCGTGCCGACGGAGCTCGCGCACGAGCCCGGCCGCAGCGTGCGCGAGCCCGCCGACGGAGGCGACGGGCGCGAGCTCGGCGGAGGCGAGAAGGACGCGCACCGGCGTCACCGCTCCCTGCGCAGGAGGACGAGCGAACGGCCCTCGAGCACGAGCCGCCCCCGGGCCGCCGTGACGACCCCTGCGCTCTGCGGGCTCGCAGTGTCGAGCTCGAGCGCCCAGGCCGCGCCGAAGCGCCGTGGCGGCAGGGTGAAGGACATCGGCTCGGCCGACGCGTTGACGAGGACGAGGAACGAGTCGTCGCGCACGGGCTCGCCGTCCGGCGAGAGCCAGCCGAGCTCGTCGCCGTTGAGGAAGAGACCCACCGCCCGCGCCTCGTGGCTCTCCCAGTCGCTGCGGGTCATCTTCCGTCCGTCCGCGCGAAACCACCACGCGTCCGGGAGTGGCCCGGAGCCGTCTCCGTCCAGGAACCGCCGACGGCGGAAGGCGGGATGGCGCCGTCGCAGCTCGAGCAGCCGTCGCGTGAAGGCGAGGAGCTCCTCGCGCTCCGCGTCGAGGTCCCAGTCGAGCCAGGAGAGCTCGTTGTCCTGGCACCAGGCGTTGTTGTTCCCCCGCTGCGTGCGGCCAATTTCGTCGCCGGCGAGCAGCATGGGCACCCCGTGCGAGAGGAGGAGCGTGGCGAGGAAGTTCCGCTGCTGGCGCGCTCGCAGACTCCGAATCGCGGGGTCGTCGGTCGGCCCCTCGACGCCGCAGTTCCACGAGCGGTTGTCGTCGGAGCCGTCGCGGTTGTCCTCCCCGTTTCCCTCGTTGTGCTTGCGCTCGTAGGAGACGAGGTCGGCGAGCGTGAAGCCGTCGTGCGCGGTGATGTAGTTGATCGAGGCCGAGGGGTGGCGGCCGTCGTCTTGGTAGAGATCGCTCGAGCCGGTGAAGCGGCGCGCGAAGGAGGCCACGTCGCCCTGCCCACGCCAGAGGTCGCGCATCGTGTCCCGGTAGCGGTCGTTCCACTCCGCCCAGAGGACGGGGAAGTTCCCGACCTGGTAGCCGCCGGGGCCGAGGTCCCACGGCTCGGCGATGAGCTTCACCTGCGAGAGCACGGGATCCTGGTGGATGACGTCGAAGAACGTGGCGAGTCGGTCGACGTCGTAGAGCTCACGAGCGAGCGCCGCTGCGAGATCGAAACGGAAGCCGTCCACATGGCACTCGAGCACCCAGTAGCGCAGCGAGTCCATGATCAGCCGCAGCACGCTCGGGTGCACCGGATTGAGCGAGTTCCCCGTCCCGGTGAAGTCGACGTAGTGGCGCCCATCGGGCGTCAGGCGGTAGTAGGAGGCGTTGTCGATGCCCTTGAAGGAGAGCATCGGGCCGAGGTGGTTCCCCTCGGCGGTGTGGTTGTAGACGACATCGAGGATGACCTCGATCCCGGCGCGATGGAGGGCCTTCACGAGCCCCTTGAACTCGCGCACCTGCTCCCCGCGCGTGCCGGTCGCGGCGTAGGAGGCGTGCGGAGCGAAGAAGCCGATGGTCGAGTAGCCCCAGTAGTTCGTGAGCCCACGCTCGTGGAGGAAGTGCTCGTCGGCGATGTGGTGGATCGGCAGGAGCTCGACCGCAGTCACCCCGAGCGACGAGAGGTGCGCGATCGCCGCCTCGGAGGCGAGGCCCGCGTAGGTGCCCCGCACGTGCTCGGGAACGCCGGGATGGAGCCGTGTGAACCCCTTGACGTGGAGCTCGTAGATGGTCGTGTCCGCCCACGGGGTGCGGGGATGCTCGTCGCCCTCCCAGTCGAACGCGGGATCGACGACGACGCACTTCGGGACGGCGGCGGCGTCATCGGAGTCGTCGCGCACGAGGTCGGCGTCGGGCGAGCCGGTGGGCACGTAGGGGAGGGTGTTCGCGACCCGGTGGTCGACGGCCCCGTCGATCGCCTTCGCGTACGGGTCGATGAGGAGCTTGGCCGGGTTGAAACGGTGGCCGCGCTCGGGAGCCCAGGGACCGTGGACGCGATACCCGTAACGCTGTCCCGGGCCGATCCCGGGGAGGTAGCCGTGCCAGTTGTACGCGGTTCGCTCGCGAAGCGCGACGCGGGTCTCGGCTCCCTCGTCGTCGAAGAGGCAGAGCTCGACACGCTCCGCGTGCTCGGAGAAGAGCGAGAAGTTCGTGCCGTTCCCGTCCCACGTCGCCCCGAGCGGAAACGGAGCTCCCGGCCAGGGGACGGTCACGCCTCCTCCTCCGGCACGAGCCACACGACAGCGAGCGGTGGGAGCGTGACCTCGGCCGAGAAGGCCTGCTCGCGCCAGGGAACGCCCTCGGCCACCACGCCCTCCGCGTTGCCGAGCCCGGAGCCCCCGTACGCCCGGCGATCGGTGTTCAGCACCTCGTGCCAGCGACCCCCGCGGGGCAACCCGACGCGGTAGCCCTCGCGCGGCACGGCCGACAGGTTGCAGAGGCAGACGAGCGCCCTCCCGGCGCGCGAGAGGCGCGCGAACGCGAGCACGTTCGCCTCGGCATCGTCGGCCTCGAGCCAGCGGAAGCCCTCGGGCTCGCAGTCGAGCTCGTGCAGCGCGGGCTCGTCGCGGTACAGGCGGTTCAGGTCTCGGACGAGGTCCGAGACGCCTCGGTGGCCGGGATCCCCGAGCAGGTGCCAGTCGACGCTGCCTTCCACGTCCCACTCGCGCTCCTGGGCGAGCTCGCCCCCCATGAAGAGGAGCTTCTTCCCCGGGTGCGCCCACATGTAGGCGTAGAGCGCGCGCAGGTTCGCGAGCCGCTCCGCGCGATCACCGGGCATGCGCGCGAGGAGCGAGCCCTTCCCGTGCACGACTTCGTCGTGGGAGAGGGGGAGCACGTAGTTCTCGCTGAACGCGTACACGAACGAGAACGTGAGCTCCTCGTGGTGGTAGCGCCGGTGGACGGGGTCGCGGGAGAAGTAGCGCAGCGTGTCGTTCATCCAGCCCATGTTCCACTTGAAACCGAAGCCGAGGCCGCCGAGGTGCGTCGGCCGAGACACCCCCGGCCACGCGGTCGACTCCTCGGCAACCATGACAACCCCGGGAACGCGCGCGTGCACGACCTCGTTCAGCTCGCGCAGGAAGCCCACCGCCTCGAGGTCCTCGCGACCGCCGAAGCGGTTCGGAACCCACTCGCCCTCGCGACGCGAGTAGTCGAGGTAGAGCATGGAGGCGACAGCGTCGACGCGCAGGCCGTCCGCATGCTGCTCGTCGAGCCAGTAGAGCGCGCTCCCGAGCAGGAAGTTCCGCACCTCCGCCCGGCCGTGGTTGAAGACGAGCGTCCCCCAGTCGGGGTGCTCGCCGCGGCGCGGGTCGGCGTGCTCGTAGAGCGCCGTCCCGTCGAAGCGCGCGAGCGCCCAGTCGTCGCGAGGGAAGTGTCCGGGCACCCAGTCCAGGAGCACCCCGAGCCCCGCGCGATGCAGGCGCTCGACGAGGCGGCGGAAGCCGTCCGGATCGCCGTAGCGCGCCGTGGGCGCGAAGTACCCCGTCGTCTGGTAGCCCCAGGAGCGGGTGAGCGGGTGCTCCATCACGGGCAGGAGCTCGACGTGCGTGAACCCGAGGTCGACGGCGTACGCCGCGAGCTCCTCGCCGAGCTCGTCGTACGTAAGCGAGCGGTTCCCCTCGAGCGGGTTCCGCCGCCACGAGCCGAGGTGCACCTCGTACACGCTGAGCGGCTCGTGCCAGGGGTCGCTCGTCGCGCGCCGCTCGCGCCAGTCGTCGTCGCGCCAGACGTGCCGTGGGACGTGGACGACGGAGGCGTGGCGTGGTGGCGCCTCGGTGGCGAACGCGAGCGGGTCGGCCTTGAGACGGAGAGCGCCGGTCGCGTCGCGGAGCTCGAACTCGTACCGCATTCCCGCCTCGACTCCGGGAACGAAGATCTCCCAGATCCCGGAGCCTCCGAGCACGCGGAGCTGGTGGACGCGGCCGTCCCAGGCGTTGAAGTCGCCGACGACCGAGACGGAGCGCGCGTTCGGAGCCCACACCGCGAAGGAGACGCCACGGCAGCGATCGAGCTCCCGCACGTGGGCCCCCAGCCGCTCGTAGAGCCGTTCGTGCCGGCCCTCTCCCACGAGGTGGAGATCGAGCTCGCCGAGGGTCGGCAGGAAGGAGTACGGATCGCGCGTCCGGGAGCAGGATCCGTCCGGAGCCTCGATCTCGAGCTCGTAGCGGAGCGGGAGCGTCGCCCCGAGGAGGCGTCGGGCGAAGACGCCCGCTGGATGGATGCGGCGTAGCGGACGCGGCTCTCCCCCTTCGACGACGACCGCCACCCGCGCCGCGTCGGGGCGGTAGGCGCGAACGACTGCGCCCCCGGGAACGGGGTGGGCGCCGAGCACGGAGTGGGGATCGTGGTGCTCGCGGGCGACGACGCGCTCGATCTCGTGCGCGGGGCTCACGGCGTGGGAGCCGCGAGCGCACGTACGACGTCCGCGAAGTCGGCGAAGGGCTCGTACGGGACCCGCCGCTCGTCGAGGAAGGTCGCAAGGCCCGCTCGAGCGAAGACGCGGGCGGCGGCGAGCGACACGCAGAAGTCCGAGCGACCGTCTCCGACGAAGACGAACGGCCCGAGCCCGGCCACGTCCGCGCGCTTGCACGGTTCGCCGCACACCGGACACGGCTCGTCGGAGCGGAACCGCGCTCGCCAGCCGTCCGGCCGGGGATCGAGCCGGTTTGCACGCACGTCGAGCTCGAGGCCCTCCCGCTCGAGGACCGGCTCGATCAGCTCGTGGAAGCCGCTCGAGACGACGAGTGGCCGGTACGCTCGCGCGAGCTCCGCGAAGCCGTGACGAACGCGGACGTGCTCCTGCGCCCAGGCGACGACGTCGTCGAGCGGCGCCCGCACCGTCCGCAGCTCGAGGGCGATCACCTCGTGGAGCGTCGCGGTGCGACCCAGCGCCTCCTCTGCCCGGTCGTAGGCCCGCTCGTCGCCGAATGCGCCGAGCACGAGCTGGAGGCTGTCCACCTCGGTCACCGTCCCGTCCCAGTCGACGACGACCGGAGGCGTCACCCTGCCACCCGCTGGCCGAGAGCTCCGATGCCGTCGACCTCGACCTCCACCGTGCTGCCGGCGGGAGCCTCGGCCGTCGCCAGAGCGGGACACGCGAGGAGGTCGCCCGCGACGAGCCGCGTGCCTTCGCCGGCGAAGGCGCGCGCGGCCTCCCACTCGAACGCGGCGAGGAGTCCCTCACCTGCCGTGACCCCGTCGACCCGCACGACGCACGCGAACGCGTCCGGCGCGGTGTCCGTGCTGACGACGACGGGGCCGAGACCGAGCGCGAAGTCGCGATCCTTCGGCGGAGGACGCCGCGGGTCTCGCCACTCGGCGAGGATCGTGAAGCCCGCGATCGCCTCGTCCGCGCCCACGATCGCGGCGATCCGCGCAAGGACGAGCAACCCGCCTCGTGAACGATCGCCGCGTGCCTGGCTGACGGGTCGGGCCGCTGCGCGAACCGTCGCGAGCGGGCCCACGATCGCCGCCGGGTTGGCGAACGCGAACGAGCCCTGCTCCTCGAAGACGCGCACCGCGGGCGGGTGGAGAACCGGGGCGAGGAGGACGACGTCGGCCAGTGGGTACTCGGCGTGCTCTCTGGCCGACCCGCCGCCGGTGAAGAAGGACTGGAGCGTCTGCGCCGCGAGGTGGACAACGCGGTCGCCGTCGATCCGACCCACCCAGCCGCGCTCCAACGGGTGCCCCCGAGGATGGAACATGCAGAGCCTCACGCCGTGGTCACCCGGCGCAGAGCGTAGCCGGGCGGATCACACGGGCTCGGTGTGCACGACGACGTCGGAGACGCCGGCTACCTCGGCGCGGATACGCTCCTCGAGCTCGCTGGCGCGCGCGTGCGCCTCGGCCAGCGACTCCTCCCCGGAGACGGTCAACGTGAGGAGGACGACGATGCCCTCGTCCGTCCGCACGAGCCGGAGCTCGCGCGGCGGCGCGCCGATCGCCTGTCGCACCACGTCCTCGACGGCGTGCTCCTCGGCCGAGACCTCCTCCGCCGAGGTCGTCTCGGCCAGGGGCTCGAGGTGCGTGCTTACTCGTCCGACCTCCGGCACGGAGGCGAGGATCGCCCGCTCGACCTCTTCGGCGACCGCGTGCGCCTCCTCGAGGGACAGGTCGCCGGGGAGCTTCAGGTGGAGCGAGACCTCGATCGTCCCCTCGACGTCGAGGACGGCGAGGTTGTGGAGCTCGCGCACACGCGGAACGGAGAGCGCAGCGGCGAGCGCTCGCTCGCGGATCGCGGCGCCGACCTCGCCCGGCTCGACGTGGACGACGACGTCGACGTCCGGAAGCGCTGCCCGCAGCGCCTCCTCGACCCGATCGGCCGCGGTGTGGCCCTGCCCGACCGCAGCCCCGGGCGGGATCCCGATGTCTACGTCCGCGAGGTGCGCGCCGCCAGAGCGACGGATCCGGAGACGGCGGAGCTCGACCGGCGGCTCGAGGGCGGCGATCGCGCGCCGCGCCGCGCTCTCTGCGTCCGTCGCCGCTCGATCCATGAGCACGTCGACGTTGCGGGCGAACAGGCGCCAGGCGGCGACGATCACGAGCCCTGCCACGAAGAGCGCGGCGATCGCGTCCCCCGCGGGGAAGCCGTACGCGGCCGCGACGAGGCCGACGAGCACCGCGACCGTCCCGGCGAGGTCGCTCCCGAAGTGGAGGGCGTTCGCCATCAGCGCGTCGCTCCGGTGGTGCCGCGCCGTGCGGTACGAGATCGACATCCGCGAGGCGTCGACGACGAGCACGCACGCGATCGCGAGGAAGGTCCAGGCCGTCGGCTCGACCTCGAAGGTGACCCAACCCAGGAGGCGCGCGACCGCCGCCGCGGCGATGGCCAGGCTCACGGCGATGAGGAACGCCGACTCGGCGAGCGCGGCGAGGTTCTGCGCCTTCCCGTGACCGAACGGGTGCCCGGCGTCCGCCGGCTTCACCGCGACGGAGACGGCGAAGAAGGTGAGGAGCGCCGCCGCGAGGTCGCTCCCCGAGTGCGCCGCCTCGGCGAGGAGGCCGAGGCTCCCGCTGGCGATGCCAGCGGCGAGCTTGATCGCGATGAGCACGCACGCGGCCCCGACGGAGACGAGCGCGGTTCGACGCTGAGGCGACATGCGCCGAAGGCTACGGCGTGGCCGGTCGGGCATACCGCGCAACACCGGGGTCAGGTCCCTTTCGTTGCGCACGCGCTCGGTGCCTGCCCTCGCTGCAACGCGGGAGACCTGACCCCCCTGTTGCAGGGCGCGGGCGAGAGACGCGGGCGAGGCGAGCCTCGCCCTACAGGTTCCCACGCAAGGCCTGCTCGCGCTCGATCGCCTCGAAGAGCGCCTTGAAGTTCCCGAGGCCGAAGCCGCGCGAGCCGTGGCGCTCGATCACCTCGAAGAAGAGCGTGGGGCGATCCTGGACGATCCTCGTGAAGAGCTGGAGCAGGTAGCCCTCCTCGTCGCGATCGACGAGGACGCCCATCGAGCGCAGGTCGTCCCAGTCCTCCTCGATCTCGCCCACGCGCTCGCGGACGACGTCGTAGTAGGTCTCCGGCGTCGCGATGAAGAGGACGCCGTGCTCCCTGAGCCAGGCGACGGTGCGGACGATGTCGTCGGTCTGCAGGGCGACATGCTGGACGCCGGGCCCGCCGTAGTACTCGAGGTACTCCTCGATCTGGCTTTTGCGCTTGCCCTCGGCCGGCTCGTTGATCGGGAACTTGATCCTCCCCTGCCCATCCGTCATCACCTTCGACATGAGCGCCGAGTACTCGGTCGAGATCTCCTCGTCGGAGAAGTGCCGAAGCTGGCTGAAGCCGAGGACGCGCTCGTAGAAGGAGACCCACTCGTCCATGCGGCCGAGCTCGACGTTGCCGACGACGTGGTCGATCGTCGTCAGGCCGGCGCCTCGGTGCGGGCCTTCGCCCTCGGTGAGAGGCTCGTACCCGGGCAAGTACGGGCCCGCGTACTCGGAGCGGTTGACGAAGGTGTGGACGGTGTCCCCGTAGGTCGCGATGGTGGCGAGCTCGACACGGCCGTGCTCGTCCTCCACCCAGTGCGGCTCGACGACGCCGCGCGCGCCGCGCTGGACCGCTTGCCGGTAGGCGTGGGTCGCGTCGGGCACGGTGAGGGCGACGTCCCTGACGCCGTCGCCGTGCGCCGCCGCGAAGCGACAGATCTCGCTGTCGCCGCGCAGCCCGCTCGTGAGCACGAGGCGGATGTCCCCCTGCTCGAGGACGTACGAGGCGCGGTCGCGCACGCCGGTCTCCGGCCCCGAGTAGGCAGTGCGGATGAACCCGAACGCGTGCTCGTAGTAGTAGGCCGCCTGCTTCGCGTTGCCGACCCAGAGCTCGAGGTGGTCCCAGCCGTCGAGCGGCATGAAGTCGTGCTCGGCCATGGAGAGATTCTAGGTCGCCTGCGCCGCCGACGCCCTGCGGCGCGCGAGGAGGATGCCCGCGGCGATGAGCGCGCCGCCGAGCACCTGAAGCCAGGAGAGTGGCTCCGCGAGGAGGAGCACCGCGAGCAGCGCGGCGACGAAGGGCTGCATGTTCACGGCCAGTGCCGCCCGCGCCGGCCCGATCCGATGGATCGACCGGAACCAGAGGACGTTCGTGAGCACGAGCGGCCCGAGCGTGGCGAAGAGGACGAGGGCCCAGATCGCCGGCTCGAGCGTCCAGTCCTGCACCCGGGACGCGGGCAGCCCGACGATGGCGATGAGGAGCCAGGCGCCGGGGAGCGCGAGCGCGCTGATCCTGTACGGCGAGTACGTGCGCATGAGCGGCGCCGCCGCAACCGAGTAGAGCGCCCAGGTCGCCGCGGTCGAGAGACCGAGGAGGACGCCGACCGGGCTCCCCGACACCTCCCCGGAGGCTCCGATCGCGACGAGCGAGACGCCGACCCCCGAGACGGCAGCGCCGAGCCAGAAGCGGGCCGACGGGTGCCCCAGTCCGAGGGAGACCCCGAACAGACCCGCGAAGGTGGGGATCGCGCCCAAAAGGAGGCCCACCGTGGAGGCGGTCGTCAGATCGAGCGCGAAGACGAACGAGAGCTGGTTCGCGACGAGCGCCGCGATCGCGAGCGCGAGGAGCGGGAGGTGTCGTCGCTCGACCGCGAGCGTCCGCTCGAGCAGGAGCGTGATCCCCGCGAAGATCGCTCCCGCGAGGCCGAAACGCGCGATCGCGTACGAGAGCGGGTGCAGCCCGTGCGTCAGGATGACCTTCGTGACGCTCAAGTTCAGCGCCCAGAGCAGGATCGTCGTGAGAAGCATGAGCTCCACGGTCGTCGGGCGGCGCACGGGCCGACGCTACCGATGAGCGGCCGAGCGGGCATCGACCTCTACTGGCTCCCGCTCGGCGCCGGGGGTCACTCGGTGCGACTCAACGGAAGGGTCTTCGAAGCCGTCGCCTCGCGCCTCGACCGGCGCCCGCCGCTCGACCTCTACCACGCGGCGCTCGTCGTGCGAACCGGGAACGAGGAGATCGTGATCGAGCAGGCACCCGACGGCGGCGGGATCCCCTCGACGCGCGGGGTCGTCGCCCGCGGCCCGGTCGGGTCTCGGCTCGCCGGGCGCCTGCGGATCTTCCGCTACGAGGTGCGCTGTTGGCCAGGCGGTGTCGTCCCGGACCTCGCCGAGGCGGTGGACAGCTCGCGACGCCTCACGGACGACCCCGAGGTCGTTCGGGGGCTCCTCGCGGTCGCCACCACCGTCCCGACGCCCGTCTGGGGTCGGGACGAGCTCGGGCTCGGAGAGATGTGGAGCTCGAACTCGACGATCTCGTGGCTCCTCGCGTCGTGCGGCCTCCCGGCGGAGGAGGTCGTGCCCCCTCCCGGAGGCCGCGCCCCGGGCTGGCACGCCGGGGTCGTCCTCGCGAGACGAGACACACTCCGGACCGACTAGGCTTCCCGCGATGGCCGAGCCGACGCGCGACGACATCGACGCCCTCGTCGGGCCTGCCACCCCGCACTTCGCGTACCAGCTCCGCGCGCGTATCCGCGAGCTCGTCGAGACACTCCCGCCGGACCACCCCGTCCGGCGCTACGGCGAGGAGAAGATGGACCTTCTCGATCGCCTGGGCCACGCGTCCTCGAAGGCGGAGGAAGGCTCCCGCGAGCCGCGCTCGCGCATCGGCTGGGAGACGATCCCCTCCTCGGCGCCGGCCTCCGACCCCCTGCCGGCGCGGGAATGACCTTCGACGGCGCCTCGATCCTCGTCACAGGAGGGTCGCGTGGCATCGGGAAGGCGATCGCGCTCCGCTTCGCGACGCTCGGCGCCGCCCGCGTCGCGATCGGGTACCTGCGCGGCGACCGAGCGGCGGAGGAGACGGCCGCCGAGCTCCGCGCGCTCGGGGCCGACCCCGTGCTCGTGCGGGGCAACGTCGCCTCGGCACGGATCGCCGAAGAGGTCGCCTCGCTCGGAGCGCTCGACGTCGTCGTCCACGCGGCCGCGACCGGCGTGATCCGACCGGCGCTCGAGACCGAGGATCGCCACTGGGACTGGACGCTGTCGGCGAACGCCCGCGCGCTCCTCTCTCTCGCCCGCGCGGCCGTACCCTCGATGCCGAGCGGGTCGTCGATCGTCGGCATCTCGAGCCTCGGCTCGGTGCGCGTGCTCGAAAACTACGCGCTCGTGGGAGCCTCCAAGGCGGCGCTCGAGGCACTCGTCCGCTACCTCGCCGTCGAGCTCGCGCCACGAGGCATCCGGGTGAACGCCGTCTCGGCCGGCGTCGTCGAGACGGGAGCGCTCGACCACTTCCCGAACCGCGAGGCGATGCTCGAAATGGGGCTGCGCAACCCCGCCGGCCGCATGGTCACGCCCGAGGACGTCGCTCGCTGCGTGACCTTCCTCTGCTCGGACGAGGCGGAGATGGTTCGCGGACAGACGCTCGTCGTCGACGGGGGCTGGAGCCTCGTCACCGAGCCGCCGCGCTGACCGAGCGAGCCGGCGCTCCTGCTACCCCCGGCGCGGGACGAGGCGACCGAGGGTCGCCATCGCAATCGTCCGCGCGATCGCCGGGTTCTCCTTCAGACGGCGCGTCGAGTACTCGTACCAGCGGTCGCCGTAGGGGACGTAGACGCGCAGACGGTGCCCGGCCGCCACGAGCTCCGACGCCCGCTGCTCGCGCACGCCGAGCAGGAACTGGAGCTCGTACGCGTCCCGCCCCGTGCCCGCGACCCGCTCGAGCGAGCGCTGGATGAGCCACTCGTCGTGGGTCGCGAGCGCGACGTACGAGCCTCCCTCGACGAGCGCGTCGAGGATCCGCAGGTAGCTCGCGCGGATCTCGTCCGGATCCCGGTAGGCGATCTCCTCGGGCTCGACGTAGATCCCCTTGCAGATGCGGACGTCCGGGCGCAGGTCGGCGAGGGAGGCGACGTCGTCGAGCGAGCGCCGGAGACAGGACTGGAGGACGATCCCGACGTTGTCGAGCCCGGACTCGCGGAGCTCGCGGTAGAGCCGGAGCGTCGAATCGGTGCAGGACGAGTCCTCCATGTCGATCCGCACGAAGCGGCCCCGCGCCGCGGCGTCGGCGACGACCGCCCCGAGGAGCGAGCGGCAGAGGTCGAGGTCGATCTCGAGCCCGAGCGCGGTCAGCTTGACCGAGAGCCCGGCCTGCAGCCCATCCGCGGCGATCGCCTCGAGGGTGGCGTGGTACCCGGCCGCGATCGCCTCCGCCTCCTCGGGCGTCTGCACCTCCTCCCCGAGCACGTCGACCGTAGCGAGCTTCCCTTCGGCGTTCAGGCGCGCGACGGTGCGGCGCGCATCGGCCAAGGTCGGTCCCGCGATGTACGGCGCGGCCACGAGCCGCACCACCCGCCTGGGAACGACGGGCAGCGCCTTCACGATCGCCCGATCGATCACCCGCACCGCGCGCCGATTCTACGACTACCCCGTAGCGGGCGTCAGTAGTTCACCGCCTCTTCGATCGGCGGCAACGCCGATGCAGCGCGCACGCGGTCGGGGTGCAATCGGGGCATGCGGAGAGTCGTCGTCATGGGCGCGGGAGGACGCGACTTCCACGACTTCAACACGGTCTTCCGCGAGGACCCCTCGACCCGGGTGGTCGCGTTCACGGCTGCTCAGATCCCCGGCATCGCCGACCGCGTCTATCCCCCCTCGCTCGCCGGGCCCCTCTACCCGCGCGGGATCCCGATCCACGCCGAGACCGACCTCGAGGAGCTCGTCCGCGTGCACGGCGTGGACACGGTCATCCTCTCCTACTCCGACCTCAGCCACGCGGAGGTGATGCACAAGGCGTCGCGGGCGCTCGCCGCCGGCGCGGACTTCGCGCTGCTCGGCCCGCGCGCCACGATGCTCGAGGCCTCTCGTCCCGTCATCGCGGTCACGGCAGTTCGAACCGGCTGCGGGAAGAGCCCGACGAGCCGGAAGATCGCGACGCTGCTCAAGGACGCCGGGCTCCGCGTCGGGCTCGTTCGGCACCCCATGCCGTACGGCGACCTCGAGGCCCAGCGCGTGCAGCGGTTCGCGAGCGTCGAGGACATCGACGCGGCTTCGCCGACGATCGAGGAGCGCGAGGAGTACGAGGAGCCGGTGGCGCTCGGGATCACCGTGTACGCCGGCGTCGACTACGGCGCGGTGCTCGAGCTCGCCCAGAGCGAGTCCGACGTCCTCGTCTGGGACGGGGGCAACAACGACCTTCCCTTCTTCCGCCCGGATCTGCACATCGTCGTCACCGATCCCTTGCGCGCGGACGACACCCGTGGCTACCACCCGGGCGAGACGAACCTCCGGCTCGCGGACGTCGTCGTCGTGAACAAGGTCGACAGCGCCGAACCCGCCGCGGTGGAACGGGTGCTCGAGGAGGTGCGCACGTCGAACCCCTACGCGACGGTGGTGGCCGCTCGCTCGCCGGTCACACTCGATCCGGGCCCTGCGCTCGAGGGTACGCGCGTTCTCGTCGTCGAGGACGGTCCGACGCTCACCCACGGCGGCATGGCGTTCGGCGCCGGCACGGTCGCGGCGCTCGCCGCGGGCGCCGCCGAGCTCGTCGACCCACGTCCCTACGCCCGCGGGCAGATCGCGGAGACGTTCGACGCCTACCCGCACATCGGACGGGTGCTCCCGGCGATGGGCTACTCCCCGGAGATGCTGCGCGCGCTCGCGGAGACGATCGATGCCGCCGAGGCCGACGTCGTCGTCACCGGGACGCCGATCGATCTCGGGCGCCTGATCGACGTCCGTCACCCGATTCGGCGCGCCCGGTACGAGCTCGAAGAGGTGGGCCGACCGACCCTCGCGGACGTCCTCGCGCCGGTGCTCGAGCTCGTGCGGGCCCCTGCTCGCTCCCGATGAGCACCGTCCCGCCGATCCCTGCGCACCTGCTCGAGATCGGTGACCTCGAGCGCGCCTCGATCGAGGCGCTGCTCGACCTCGCGATGGTCATGAAGGCGAGGCCGCACGGCTTCGTCGAGGCGCTGCGAGGCGACACCGTCGTGTGCTACTTCGAGAAGCCGTCGACGCGGACGCGAGTCTCCTTCGCGGCCGCCGCCGAGCGCCTCGGCATGCTCCCGCTGCTCCTCCGTCCCGACGAGCTCCAGCTCGGCAGGGGCGAGACGATCGAGGACACGGCACGCACGCTCTCGCGCTACGCCTCGGCGATCGTCGTGCGCACGTTCGCCCAGGAGACGGTCCGCCGCCTGGCGGCGACCTCGTCCGTCCCGGTGATCAACGCGCTGACCGACGAGCACCACCCGTGCCAGGCGCTCGCCGACCTGCTCACGCTGCGGGAGCGGTTCGGACGCCTGGAGGGCCTGCGCGTCGCGTACATCGGCGACGGCAACAACGTCGCACGCTCGCTGCTCGAGGCCGCCGCGCTCGTCGGCATCGAGGCCGTGGCGGCGTGCCCGCCCGGCTACGAGCCCGCCCTCGAGGGCGCGACGATCGTCCGCGACCCGCTGGAGGCCGCCGCCGGCGCGCACGCCGTCTACACGGACGTCTGGGTCTCGATGGGCGACGAGGACGAGGACGCCCGCGTTGCCGCGCTCGCCCCCTACCAGGTGGACGCCCGCGTGCTCGCGGCGGCGCGCGCGGACGCCGTCTTCATGCACTGCCTCCCCGCCCACCGGGGAGAAGAGGTGACCGCCGAGGTGATCGACGGCCCGCAGTCGGTCGTCTGGCAGCAAGCGGAGAACCGCCTCCCGACCGAGGAGGCGCTCCTGCTCGCGCTCGTGACCCGTCGCTGGGAGCCGTAGGTGCGCATCGTCGCGGCTCTCGGCGGAAACGCTCTACTCCGGCGCGGGGAGCCGCTCACGGCCGAGTCGCAACGACGTAACCTCGCTCGCGCCGTGCGAGCGCTCGCCCCGCTCGGCCGGGAGCACGAGCTCGTCGTGACGCACGGCAACGGCCCCCAGGTCGGACTGCTCGCACTCCAATCGCTCGCCTACGACGAGGCCAGGCCCTACCCGCTCGACGTGCTCGGCGCCGAGAGCGAGGGGATGATCGGCTACCTGCTCGAGCAGGAGCTCGTGAACGCGCTCCCGGACCGCCCGGTCGCGACGCTCCTGACGCAGGTCGTGGTCGACGCGACCGACCCCGCGTTCGAGCGCCCCACGAAGCCCATCGGTCCCGTCTACCACGAGGCCGAGGCACGACGACTCGCGCGGGAACGAGGCTGGTCGATCGCCTGCGACGGAGACGGCTGGCGGCGCGTCGTCCCCTCCCCCGAGCCCCGCCGGATCGTCGAGCTCTCGACGATCCGGCTGCTCGTCGACGCCGGCGTCCTCGTCGTCTGCGCCGGTGGCGGCGGCATCCCCGTCCTCGCCGACTCGGCCGGAGCGCTCCGGGGGGTGGAAGCGGTCATCGACAAGGACCTCGCGGCGGCGCTCCTCGCCACGAGCCTGGGAGCCGACGGGCTCGTGCTCTTGACCGACGTGGGCGCGGTATACCGCGGCTACGGGACGAGCGCCGCCGAGGCGATTCGCGAGGCGACGCCGGCAGAGCTCCGCAGCGAGCCGCTCCCGAGCGGCTCGATGGGTCCGAAGGCGGAAGCGGCGTGCCGGTTCGTCGAGCAGACCGGCTGCCGAGCGGCGATCGGCGCGCTCGAGGACGCGGTCGCCCTCGTGGACGGCGAGGGCGGGACGCAGGTCGTCCCGCTCAGGAGCGCATGAAGCCCTGACGGGCTGCCGAGACGAGCGCGACCGCCTCGGGGAAGAGCACGCGCATCGCATCGCGAAGCGCGAGCGCTTGTGCGTCGCTCGGGCCGTCGACCCGGAGCTGGCGGAGCGCCGCCGCCGTCAACTCGACCGCCGTCGAGAGCGTGAGCGTCGCGAACTGCTCGCGCTGCGCCTCCTGGACGGACTCGGCCTGCCGCTCGGCGAACTCGCGTAGCGCCCCGAGGAGCTCCTCTGGGTCGCCGCCGCCGAAGGGGAAGAAGCCGCCTTCCATTCCGGCGGATTGTACGGGCGGGGCGTCGGAGCGGGAGGTGGGCGGGGATCGCCCCTACGGCGCAAGCGGCAGCCGGTACCCCGCCTCGATCTCGCGCTCGAGCTCTGCGATGGCCGCGTCGGCGGCGCGGAGCGCCTGGGTGAACGGAGACGGAGCGAGCGGGTCGAGCTCGCGCTCCAGCCGCAGAGTCGCGGCGCCGATCGCATCCAGGCGCTCGGGCGTCGCGACGTGGGGTGGGTCGCCGAGAGCGTCGCGGAGCGCGCGCGCCGCAGCTTCGACGGCCTCGATCCCCTCCGGCGCGTCGGAGCGACGGAGGTCGCCGAGGCGCGCGATCAGCTCGTCGACGTCGCCTCCGCCGGCGGCCTCCGCGGCGATCTCGCAGAGCGCCGCGATCGAGACCGCCTCGCGGAGCTCCGACCGCGAGGAGACGGCGCTGCCGTCGGCGCGAACGGCGAGCCAGCTCCGCCTACCGTCAGCGTCGTCGAAGGCGACGACGTACACGCGTCCGCCCGGTCGCGGCTCGGCAGGGATCACCGCGGCGACCGCGTCGCCGGGCCCCGCGTGCGCGGCCGCGAGCGCGGCGGCCTGGCGGATGTCGTCCTCGAGGCTCACGCGGGCCAGAATAGGCGGATGTCCTCGCGCGCCGCCCACGCTCGGGCGCTGTTCGCTCCGCTCGGCGAGACGTACGACCGCATGGGAGCGCTGCTCTCGCTCGGTCAGGACCCACGGTGGCGCCGATTCCTCGTCTCGCGGATCCCCGACGACGGTGGCCACGTCCTCGACGTCGCGACCGGAACCGGGCTCGTCGCTGCGGAGCTCGTCCGCCGCGGCCACTCGGTCACCGGCCTCGACCAGAGCCCGGAGATGCTCACGGTCGCCCAGGAGCGCTTCGGAGCGACGGTCGAGCTCGTCGAAGCGTCGGCCGAGTCGCTCCCCTTCGCGGACGCCTCGTTCGACCACCTCACGGTGACGTACCTCCTGCGCTACGTGGACGACCCCGGCGCGACGCTCTACGAGCTCGCCCGCGTCGTCCGGCCCGGTGGGACGCTCGCCTCGCTCGAGTTCGGCCTCCCCAACCCGCTCGTGCGCCCGCTCTGGCGCATCTACGTCGACCTCTGCTTGCCGGCCGTCGGGCGCATCGTCGGCCGAGGATGGAGCGAGGTCGGGAGCTTCCTCGGCCGCTCGATCCGCTCCTTCTGGGACGCGTACCCCCTCGAGCGCCAGCTCGAGCTCTGGCAGAGGGCCGGGATCGCAGACGTCGAAGCGCGTCGGCTGAGCCTCGGAGGCGGCGTCGTGATCTGGGGCGTCCGCCGGTGACGACGACCGGCGCGAGGCCCGCGTGGTACGCGCTCGCCCCGGGCGGGTGGCGCGACTACGTGACCCTCCTCCACCCCCCGTACACCGCCTGGCACCTGTCGTACGTCGTGATCGGCGGCTGCCTGGCGCCGGACGTCGCCTGGGAGCGGCTCGCGGCGGCCGTGGCAGCGTTCGCGCTCGCGGTCGGCATCGGCGCCCACGCCCTCGACGAGCTCCGTGGGAGGCCGCTCCGCACGAGCGTGCCCGACGGGGTGCTGCGCGCGGCAGCCACCGGATCGATCGCGTCCGCCTGCGCGATCGGAGTGCTCGGCGCCGCTTCCTTCCACCTCTGGCTCGCAGCGCTCGTTCCCGTCGGGCTCTTCCTCGTTCTCGCGTACAACCTCGAGCTCGCCGGCGGCCGCTTCCACACCGACCTCTGGTTCGGGCTCGCCTGGGGTGGCTTCCCTGTCGTCTGCGGGTACGCGGCCGTGTCCGGGACGATCGGCCCCGCAGCGCTCGCCGCAGCGGCCTTCGCGGTGCTCCTCTCCCTCGCCCAACGTGCGCTCTCGACGCACGTGCGCTTCATCCGCAGGCGCGTGCGCTCGGTTCACGGCCGGCTCGAGCTCCGAGACGGAACGGAGGTCGCGCTCGACACCGCTCGCCTCACCGCTGCGCCCGAGCGCGGCCTCCGCCTGCTGACGGCGGCGGTCGTCCTGCTCGCGACCTCGCTGGTCGCCGTGCGGCTCTAGCATCTCGGCATGTCCACGGCTTCGCTCGTCCTCGCGGGCGCGCTCGCCCTCGCGCTCGTGGCGCTCGTGACGCTCGTCTTCGCCTTCCGGCGCGCGCGGCGGCGGGCGGAGCACACCCACGAGCTCGTCGCAGCCGCCCGGCGCGCGGTGCGCGCCGCCGCCGAGGAGGAGGCCGCGAACCAGGCCGAGCAGCTGCGCGTCGCGATCGCCCGGGCGCACGCCGACTCCCTGTCGGCCTTCGTGGAGGAGGAGCGTCGCCTCTCCGACCGGCGCCGCGGCGAGCTCGCGGTGCGGGAGCGGGAGCTGGCCGACCGCTTCGCCGACATGCTCACCGCCGTCGAGCGACGAGCAGAGGAGCGTCTCCGCTCCTGGGAAGCTGATCTCGAGCGCGCGCACACGTCGCTCCAGGGCGAGGTGGCGCGGCTCGAGCAACGGCACCGCCACCAGATCGCCACCGTCGAGGCGCGGATCGAGGCGGAGGCGACCGAGCTCGGCAGCGCGATCGAGGAGCAGCGCGCGGCGACAGCGAGGATCCGCGCAGAGCTCGAGGCCATGGCGCGCGACGCGCTCGCCGAGGCGCTCGACGAGCTCCAAGCGCAGGCGGACGACCGCCGTCGCGCGATCGAGGAGATGACCGAGCGGCTTCGCCACCACGAGCAGGCGCTGGCGGAGCTCGTCGACCGCGCCGAGAGCGAGACGCGGGCGCGGATCGAGGCCGCGTTCGCGGAACTGGAGCGGCGTCAGCTCGAGCAGCTCGAGCGGGCGACGGCGCGCGAGGTCGAGCGCCTGAGCGAAGCGGGCGCGCTCGAGCTCGAGAACCGCATGCGGGCCATCCGCAAGGAGGCGGCAGACGAGCTGCGCGAGGAGCTCGACCGTGCCGCCGAGGCGTTCCTGCGTCGTGCAGACCACGTCGTCGCGGAACAGTTCCAGCACGCCGTCGACGCGGCGCTCCGGCGCCTCGACGAGCGCATCGTCGAGCTCGCGCGCGCCTCGGAGGCGGCGCGATCGGCGTCCCCGAGCTGAGCACGAGCTGAGCGCGGGCTCGGCGGCAGGGGGCTGGACGAGGCCATCACCGCCAACATCTTCCGGCAGGGAACGTCCAAACGACAACGAATCCGACGCGCATGGGCGAGACGACCGAGACACCCCTCTGGCACGAGAACGAGCCCGCCAAGGTGGAGAGCTGGAGGCTGCACGTCCTCCTCGAGGCTGGATACCCCGTGCACCTCGCCGAGCGCCTCGCCGGCAGCGAGGTTGACCTCCACCACGCGGTCGAGCTCGTGCGACGCGGCTGCGAGCCGGCGACCGCCGCCGAGATCCTCCTCTGAGGCGACCGGCCCCCGCCGAGCGACGACGTAGCGTCCGCTATACGCTGCGACCGTGGCCAAGGTCGAGCCGATCATGTACGGCGACCGGAAGGTCTACACCGTCGCAGCCTTCAACCGAGGAGTGGCCCAGTGGCTGCGCAAGCTGCCGACGGTGTGGGTGGAAGGCGAGGTGACCGAGCTCCGCCGCAACGACGCCTGGGCCACCGTCTTCCTCACCCTGAAGGACCGCGAGACCGGCGCCGTGCTGAGCGCGACCATCCTCCGCCGCACGTTCGACCGGCTCGAGCTCGCGCTCAGCGAAGGGGAGACGGTGCACGTGCACGGGCGGGCGGAGCTCTACGAGGCAAAAGGGGAGCTCGTCCTGCGCGCCGACCGGATCGAGCGCCTCGGCGTCGGCGACCACCTGCTCGCGCTCGAGCGGCTGAAGCAGAAGCTCGCGGCAGAAGGGCTGTTCGCGGCAGAGCGCAAGCGGCCCCTGCCGCGGATCCCACGCGCGATCGGGATCCTCACCGGCGCCGACGCCGCGGCGCGCGGCGACCTCGTCCGCACGATCGCGGACCGCTTCCCCGCGGCCACGGTCGTCGTCTGCGAGACGCGCGTGCAGGGCCGTGGCGCGCCCGAGCGGATCGTGGCGGCGCTGCAGGCCCTCGAGGGGCGCGCGGACGTGGACGTGATCGTGCTCGCCCGCGGGGGCGGAAGCCTCGAGGATCTTCTCCCCTTCAGCGACGAGACCGTGGTGCGGGCGGTGGCGGCATGCAGAGTCCCCGTGGTCTCGGCGGTGGGCCACGAGCAAGACACGCCACTCGTCGACCTCGCCGCAGACGTCCGCGCAGCGACGCCGACCGCCGCCGGCGTCCTCGTCGTCCCGGCCGCCGAGGAGCTGAGGAGCGCGCTGGACGAGCGGCTCGAGCGCATGGCGGCGGCGACTCGACGCATCGTCGCGCGCTCACGCGAGCGACTCGAGCGACTGCGCGAGCGCCTGCTCGGGGCTCCGCGCACGCTCCTCGAGCGGCGCCGGGCCACGGTCGACCGCGCCGGCGCACGGCTCCACGCGCTCTCGCCGCTCGCGACGCTCGAGCGCGGGTACGCGATCGTCCGCCATGAGGGCGTCGCGGTGCGCGACGCTGGGCTCGTGCCCGTGGGGGCGGAGGTCGACGCGCAGCTCGCCCGTGGAGCGCTCCGCGCGCGAGTGGAAGGGGTACGCGCGTGAGCCACGAGCGCACGTTCGAGGAGCTCCAGCGCGAGCTCGAGGAGGTCGTCTCGCAGCTCGAGCGCGGCGAGGTTCCCGTCGACGAGGCGATCGCGCTCTTCGAGCGAGGCCAGGAGCTCTACAAGGCCTGCGTGGCGCTGCTCGAGGCGGCCGAGCTGCGGGTCGAAGAGCTCGCGCCTCCGAGCCCCTCCTGACGCGCAAGCCGCACATCGTGTATGAATCGGGCCATGGCGAAGCCGAGCACCGAGCTCCTGCGCAAGGTCAGCCTCTTCTCCGACCTCGACGAGAAGGACCTCGAGAGCCTCGCCGAGGAGTTCAACGAGCGGCGCTTCTCCGCGGGTCAGAAGGTCGCGCTCGAGGGAGAAGGAGGTCTCGTGTTCTTCGTCGTCGAGAGCGGCGAGGCGACGGTCGAGGTGCGCGGCGAGGAGGTCGGGCGGCTCGGGCCGGGGTCGGCATTCGGCGAGATCGCGCTCATCGACCGTCGCCCCCGCACCGCCACGGTCACGGCAGCGACCGACCTCCACACGTACACGCTTCCCGTCTTCGTGTTCCGCCCCTTCGTCGAGGCTCGGCCCCAGGTCGCCTGGAAGCTGCTCGAGGCGATGGCCGACCGACTCGCCGTCGCGGAAGCGCGCTGACCGTCTCCCGGGTCGCTCGGCGCTCGGGGCGAGCCGAGACGTTCAGGCGACCCTGACCGACGCGGGCAGCGCGTCGCGCTCCTCGAGCTCCTCGCTGAGGGGCGAGGGGGCGGGACGAGGCTCCGAGCCGTCCTCCCGAGTCGTGCCGGAGGGCGACTGCGCGAGCGAGAAGAGCGCGAGCGCGAGGTCGGCGACGGCGCGCCGCTGGCCGGGACGGAAGCGCACTCCGAGCTCGCTTCCGCCGTTGGCGTCGACCCGGCGCTCGATGGTCGCGTCGAGGACGACCCGCCCGCCCGGGAGGTCGAGCGCGAGCTCTCCTCCCTCAGCCGCGGTCGGCCCGCCGGCGAGAACGACCCGAGCGCCCGAGAGCGACACGTCGAGGATCGTGCACTCGCGACCGGCGAACGATCCGACGATCCGAACCGGAAGGCGCGTGCCGAGTCGCTGGTCGGTGGCGAACCGATCCGAGCGGATCCGCCGCGCCGCCGCCACGAGCAGGAGCGTGTTCGCGACGAGGAACGCGGCGGCACCGACCGCCACGCCGGGCACGGGGTAGCTGAGCGGCGTGAGACCGGAGATCGTGAGGGCGAACCAGGCCAGGGCCGCGGGCGCCGCCACCAGGAGCACCCGCATGAGCAGCGGCAGCCGGATCCGCCGCCTCCCTTCCTCGCTCGGCCCCTTCGGCGTGACCGCAAAGCGTCCGCTCTTCGGCCGCAGGAGAGCGAGCGTCCCGGGGACGACGGCCGGCATGCGGAGGAACTCGAACACGAGCGAGAGGACGGGCGGGTAGTAGCCGCGGGCGAGGAGCCGCAGCGCAAGGAACTGGAGCCCGAGCATGCCGAGGAAGAGCGGACCGAAGAGAGCGAGCGGAGCGGCTATCGGAATCGCCCCCGTCGCGACCACCACTATCGGCAGGACGATGTACCCGAGCGTGCGCCACGAGTCCCACCACGCCCAGAGCGTCGCCGCGTAGCCGAGCCGCTGGCCCAGGGTCAGCCCCGGCCCTGTGATCGGGCGCTCGAGGCGCACCACCTGCATGGCCCCTGCCGCCCAGCGCCGCCGCTGCGCGAGGTACTCGGAGGCGTTGCGCGGAGCGAGGCCGCGGGCGAGCACCTCGTTGTGGTAGACGCTCTTCCAGCCGCGGCGGTGGAGCCGGATCGTCGTGTGCATGTCCTCCGTCACCGAGCCGGTGGCGACTCCACCGACGTCCCGAAGCGCCGCGGTGCGAAGCAGAGCCGACGTGCCACACCAGAAGGCCGCGCCCAAGCGGTTCTTCCCGGCCGCGATAACCCGGTAGAACACCGCCTCCTCGAGGAAGAGCCTGCCTCCGCGCCTCCGCTCGTGCTCGAAGGAGTCCATGTTGTAGAAGTCCTGCGGCGTCTGCACGAGCGCCACGGACGGGTCGTCGAAGTACCCGAGCGTGTTCCGCAGGAAGTCCGGGCCGGGGACGTGGTCGGCGTCGAGCACGGCGACGATGTCGGCATCCACGACGTCGAGCGCGTGGTTCAGGTTGCCCGCCTTCGCGTCGCGGTTGTCGGGTCGCGTCAGGTAGCGGGCGCCGAGCTCGCGGGCGAGCTCGGCGACCTCGGGCCTCCGGCCGTCGTCGAGGATCCACGTCTCGCACGCCGGCTCGAGCGCGACCGCCGCCGCCACCGTCGGCGTGAGGACCTCGAGCGGCTCGTTGTACGTCGGGATCAGCACGGCGACGCGGTGGCGAGTGCTCGTGACAGGCGCTACGCGCGGACCCGCGTCGACGTCCCAGAGGCCGACGGTGAAGAGACCGAGCCCGAGCGCGTTGTGCGCCTCGAGCACGAGCAGCGGGATCGCCACCCACAGGTAGGCGGGGTCGAGCGTGAAGGCGACGCGCCAGCCGAGGTACGCGAACGTGACGAGGAGCGCGCCGACGGCGACTCCCCGCACGAGCGCCTTGCGAGCGGGCGTCTCCGGATCCGGCCGGCGGCCGTCGACGAAGCGCGGGAGCCCGTGCGCCACCGCAGGCGCGGGCGTCGTCCGCACGGGCTGCGCTGCTCGACGCGTGCGTGCGGTGGTGGTGATCGCGCTCGGTGTCTCGGCCATGGCAGGGGCTCGGAGTCGCTCCGCCCTCAAAGCTCGGAATCCCGCGCCCGGCTTCTCTCCCTCGATCGAGGGATCCCACTATGCGGAGCAGGGCGCCGCCGTCCCGGCCGCCGACCCGAGCGGCGCTCAGCCCTGCACGAGGCGGCTCCCGAGCTCGACGAGGTCGGCCTCTGCGCGCGCGGGATCTCCGGAGAGCGCAACGGTCTCGGCGCCCGGAACGCTCTCGACCACCCGACCACCGAAGACGACGCAGCGCACGCCCGCGCGCGCGGCGCGCCGGACGACCTCCGCGGGGGCTTTCCCCTCGGCCGTCGTCCGATCGACCTGGCCCTCCCCAGTGACCACGAAGTCGGCCGCCGCGAGACGCCTGTCGAAGCCGGCCAGGTCGAGCACCGCCGCCGCGCCGGGGACGAGGCGCCCCCCGAGCGACGCGAGGGCGGCGCCGAGCCCGCCCGCCGCCCCCGCGCCCGGGAGGTCGGCGTAAGGCTGGAGCTCGGCGTCCTCGAGGAGCCTGCGCTCGAGGATCGCGACCTCCTCGGGACTCGCGCCCTTCTGCGGGCCGAAGAGCGACGCTGCGCCCGCGAGCGGCGTCAGGACGTCGCAGAGGACGGTCGTCGGCACTGGGAGCTCGCGGATTACCTCGCGGAGCCCGACGCCGCCGTCGACCGTCGCAGAGCCGCCGAGCGCGATGATCAGCCCGGACGGCTCCGCGGAGAGCGCCGCGCGTACGAGCTCACCGAGCCCGCGACTCGAGGCGCGAAGCGGATCGCGCTCCTCGGGAGCGAGGAGCGGGAGCCCGATCGCCGCCGCCGCCTCGACCACCGCGCTCCCGTCGGGCAGGAGAAGCCAGCGCGCGCGGAGCGGGCGGCCAAGCGGATCGTGCACGTCCGCAACGCGCCACTCGCCGCCGAGCGCCGCCCGCAGCGTCCGCGCGGTCCCCTCGCCGCCGTCGGCGACGGGCAGCTCGTCCGCCACGCCCCCGGCGGCGCGCACCCCGCGCGCGAGCGCCGCCGCGGCCGCATCCGCCTCGAGGACGCCCTTGAGGCTAGCGGGACAGAGGAGCACCCTCACGCGCAACCTCGTGATCGAGCTCCTCGACCAGCTCGCGCACCTCCGCGAGGACGTCCTCCCTCGACTCCTCCACGGACTCCAGCCGGCGGAGCATCGCGAAGGAGATGCCCTCGCGCGCGAGCGCGATCAGCCCGAGGCCCACCCCGACTGCGACCTCGAGGCCCTGCAAGGCGAGGCCGAAGGCGAAGCCAACGGGATAGGCGACGCCGTAGTTACGCAGCGGCAGCGCGACCGCCGCCTGCACGAGCCCGACGTTCCCGGGCCAGAGCGGGACGATCATCGCGACGTTCATGAGGCAGAGGACGAGCCCGGCCGCCGGCAGGGGGACGTCCATCGAGAAGGCCTGCATCGTCGCGTAGACCGCGAAGAGCTGCATGAGCCAGCCGAGGCACTGGAGGAGAACCGCCCCCGCGAGCGGGAGCGGCGCCTTCAGCACCGTGAGTCCCTGTCGCGCCATCCCGATGAGATGACGGAGCGAGCTCGCGCCGTCGCGAACGATCGGCCGCTGCTGCCGCTTGGCGCCGAGCCAGGCGAGCGCGAAGAGCGCGAAGCCGACCCCGGTCGTGATCAAGAGGCCGACCACGGCCCAGTGCGGAACCTCCGCGGTGAGGAGCACCCAGACGACGAGGATCGTGGCCGGCACGAGGTCGAAGAGCCGGTGCGCGACGACCGTGCCGACGAGCGTCGCGCTCGTCCCGCTCGGCGCCTCGGGGAGATGACGGCGAAGCGTCGCGACGCGCGCGAGCTCGCCGATCCGGCCGGGAACGACCGCGTTCGCGAGCAACCCGACACCGAACGCGGAGAAGACGTGGACGAGGCGCGGATGCTCGTTCCTCGGGAGCGCCTGCCCGATCGTCAGCGACCAGGAGAGCGCGCGGAACGTCGTCGAGACGACGTTCAGCGCCACCGCGAGGACGATCCAACTCCAGAGGACGAGGTCGAACGCGTGCCAGACAGCCCCCCAGTCGGGGCCGCGCCACCAGAGGAGCGTCGCGACCGCGACGAGGGCGAGCGCGGTTCCGACGCCCTGCGCCCAGCCGTTCCGCGCGAGCCGACGAACGCGGGTCACGCCGCCTGCGCCGCTCCCCGGCCGACATCGACGACGGACTCGTAGATCCGTACGAGGCGCTCGGCGATCTTCGGCCAGGCGTAGTGCTCGACAGCGAGCGCGCGACCGGCGCGACCCATCGCCTCGCGACGCGGCTCGTCGGCCACGAGCCGCTCGACCGCGTCGACGAGCGCGCTCACGTTGCCGGGCGGTACCGCGACCGCCGCCTCGGGCGTGAGCACCTCGCGGTAGCCCGGGATATCCGAGGCGACGACCGGGAGCGAGCACGCGTACGCGCGCGTCAGAACCATCCCGAAGCTCTCCTGCCCGAGCGAGGGGGCGACGAGCGCCTTCGCACGGAGCAGCGTCTCCGTGAGGTCGTCCTGGCTCAGAAAGCCGACGACGTCGATCCCGTCGTCCGGGACGCGCAGTCGCGCGAGGAGGAGACGGACTGCAAGCGGGTCGGCGCCGGCGACGGTGAGGCGGAGACCGGTCCGGCGCCGGATCTCGGGCCACGCGCGGAGGAGGACGTGCAGTCCCTTCCGAGGCTCGTGTCGGCCGGCGAAGACGATGCGGTGCTCCCGTTCACCGGGCGGCGCGTCGTCGGGGACGAGGACGCCGTTCGGGATGACCTCGTAGCTCCCGGGCAGCCACCGTGCCTGCGAGGCGCGCGCCTGCTCGGAGACCGCGATCCGGTAGTCGATGCGATCGATGAGGAACCCCCACAGCGGCGTCCCGTACCGCAGCCATCGAAGCTCGCCGGACGCATGGAAGGTGGCGACGAGCGGCGTCCGGGCGAGCACGAGGGTCGCGGTGCAGATCGCCGGCGTCATCGGCTCGTGCAGGTGGAGGACATCGAAGCGCTCGCGCTCGAGCGCCTGCTTGATCCGGAAGTACGCGCGCGGAGAGAGCACGATGTTCGGCAGCGAGCCGTTGGCCGGGACGATGACCGAGCGCCCGACCGGGATCACGCTGCGCGGCGGGTTTCCGTGACGACCCACACGTGGGTGGAGCACGCGCGTGAACTGTCCGGGCGGGTCGTTGCCCATGAGAACCCGTACCTCGTGGCCGAGCGCCTCGAGGGCAGCCGCCTGGCACTCGGCGTGCTCGACGACCGCGCCCCAGAAGGACCAGGAGAACGGGACGACGATCCCGATCTTCACAGGGTCGGACACTAGCGACCGACGAGCGCAGAGGGCGCGTCGCGACGCTTGCGGCCGGTCGAGCTGTAGGGTGGCGGAGGTGAGACTCGACGGCATCCACCACGTCACGTGCATCACGGCGGACGCGCCGCGGAACGTGGACTTCTACACCCGCGTCCTCGGCCTGCGGATGGTGAAGAAGACCGTCAACCAGGACGACCCGACCGTCTACCACCTCTTCTACGCCGACGAGCAGGGCAGCCCCGGAGCCGACATCACATTCTTCGAGTACCCCGGGGTACGTCGTGGGCGCGCCGGGGCGGGGATGGTGCACACGGTGGACTGGCGCGTCGCCTCGGAGGAGGCGCTCGACTTCTGGGAGGCGCGGCTTGCAGGCGAGGCGCAGCGGGTCACGCGGAGCGAGGGCGTGCTCTCGTTCGAGGATCCGGAGGGGCTCCGCCAACGGCTCGTCGTCTCGCACACGAGCGATGCGCCGCTCCTCGCGGAGCACCCGGAGGTGCCGGCCGAGCACGCTCTCCAGGGATTCGACGCCGTGCGCGCGTACGCGGTCGACCCCGAGGCGAGCCGGACGTTGCTCGAGGACGTGCTCGAGCTGCGAGCGGTGGACGCCTCCTCCTGGGAGGCGCGCGGCGCGAGTCGCGGAGGGCTCTACGTCTACGACGAGCCGCCCGCGGATCGCGGCCTCAGCGGCGCCGGCACTGTCCACCACGTCGCCTGGGCGTCGGAGCTCGAGGACCACGCGGCCTGGCACGAGCGCGTCGCAGCAGTCGGTCTGCGTCCGTCGCCGATCATCGACCGCTTCTGGTTCCGCTCGATCTACTTCCGCGAGCCGAGCGGCGTCCTCTTCGAGATCGCGACGAAGGGGCCGGGCTTCGCAGTGGACGAGGATCCGGAGCACCTCGGGGAGGCGCTCGTCCTCCCGCCGGCCTTCGAGCACCTGCGGGCGCAACTCGAGCCCGTCCTCACGCCGCTCCCGCACCCGCGCCCCTGGGCCCGGACCGGCTGAGCGCGTTCAGTGCCCGTGGCCGTGCGCCGCGTGCGCGAGCGCGTGGCCCTTGCCACGTCTGATGAGCGCACGGTTCACGAGGAACGTCGGCCACCAGGCGACGGCGAGAGCGATCGCGAGTGAGGCCCAGAAGAGGAGATCCCCGAGACCCGCCTCCATAGCTCCCGGCCAGGCGAGCAGGATCGCGTTGTCCGTGATCTCCATCGTGGCGATGGAGAGGGTGTCCGCAACGAGGGCGATCCCGATGGCGCCCTCGAGCGCCGTGCCCGCGCGGAGCAGGGGGATCATGGTCAGCGAGTAGCCGAGGAAGAACGCGAGCGCGACCGCGAGCGCGAATCGACGCCGCGTTCCCCCAGCCCCACCAGGTGGCGAGGACGAGGCCGAGCACCTCGCCGATCCTGCAGCCGGTCAGGCAGTGGTTCGTCGCGCTCGCGGCGAGGCGGTGGACGCCCGCCGGGCGAGACTAGCCTGCGCCGCGCATGAAGCGTCAACCGACCCGACCGCGAGCATCAGGACCGCGGTCGAGACGCTCGCCGGCCAGCTCGCAGAGCTTGTGCGGCGGCGGGTCGCAGACACGCGGCTCGATCGTCTCCGCATCCGCGCCCTCGACCTGGCACAGCGCGCGACGACCTAGGGGCCGCTGGCGCCCCTTTCGGAGATCGGCTGGCGAACCCTCCGGCGGGACGGGGGGTCAGGTCTCCCGTGTTGCAGCGAGGGAAGGCATCGAGCGCGCGCAACGAAAGGGACCTGACCCCGGTGTTGCGCGGTACGCCCCGACCGTCCACCGCCCGGAGGAGCGGGGCTTGCCTCGCCCACACCCTCCAGCGCGCTCGCCCTCGTGTTGACCCTCGCAACTTGCGATGCCGAGGCTGTCGGTCACCGCACGCAACTAGGCTGCGCAGCGATGGCGGCAGCGTGCTCGGCGCCGCGCTTGCCTACCGGCTCTTCATTTGGCTGCTCCCGCTCGCGCTCGTCGTGGTGCTCGGCCTCGGGATCGTCGCGCGCCAGCTGGACGAGAGCATGATGGACATCGTTAGGAGAGCCGGGCTCACCGGCTCCATCGCGGCCTCGATCGGAGAGTCTTCCGAGAAGGCGACAGGCTGGGGAGCTGTGCTCGGGCTCGCCGGAGCGCTCCTCGTGCTCTCGTGGGCGCTCCCGCCGCACGCCGCCGAGCACTGGCGCGAGCTCGTCCCCGGCGCTGCCCTGTTCGGGGTCGGCGTCGCGTTCATCGGCCTCTTCAACGGTCTCGTCCTCTTCCCCTGGCTCGCGGAGCAGGAGGCGACGTACGGCGTGCTGGGCGTCGCTGCCGGCCTCCTCTTCGGCTTCTTCCTCATCGGCCGCACGGTGGAGCTCGCGGCGGCGCTCAACGCCGAGCTGGCCGAGAGCAGGCGGCGTACACTCGCGCGATGACCGACGCAGGCCAAGGGCTCGCGGAGCTCCACACGCACCTGGGAGGCTCGGTGGCCTCCGACATCATGTGGAGCCTCGCCCACGAGCAGGGGATCGCACTCCCGGTCAAGGACTACTGGGAGTTCGATGCGCTCGTCACCGTCTCCGACCCGCGCGGCGTCCAAGGGCTCGACGAGCTCGACCGGATCTACCACTGGACCGAGCTGATCCAGTCCTCACCGCTCGCCGTGGAGCGCTCCGTCCATGCCGCGATCGGCGGCGCCTACCGCTCTCAGGGCATCACCACGCTCGAGCTCCGTTTCAACCCGATGAAGCGGAACCGCGGCGGCGAGCGAGACCTCGACCACATCATCCTGGCCGCGATCCGGGGGCTCGATCGCGCCGGGCTCGAGTACCCGCAGGTGCGCGCGGGGCTCATCCTCATGATGGATCGCACCTTCGACCGGCGCCTGAACGAGATCATCGTCGAGAAGGCGATTCGCTGGGCGAGCCGGGGAGTCGTGGGCGTCGACATCGCCGGGCCGCGACCGGGCGGCGCCCGCTACGACTACACGCAGCTCGGACCGCTCGTCGAGGCCGCGCGAGAGGCCGGTCTCGGGGTCACGATCCACGTCGGTGAGGAGGGCGGCGACATGGGGAGGGAGGAGATCGGCGAGGTCGTCGAGGTGCTTCGGCCCGACCGCATCGGGCACGGGATCCTGGCAGCCTCCGACCCGGAGCTCATGCGCGCGATCCGCGAGCTCGGGATCGTGCTCGAGATCTGCCCCACCTCGAACCTCCTGACGAAGGCTCTGCCCGACGAGAGCGCCCTGCGTGAGACGATCCGGACGTTCGTGGAACACGGCGTCCCGTTCACGATCGCCACCGACGGCCCGGAGATGATGCGGACGCACCTGCGCGACGAGCTCGAGCTCCTGCGCCGGATCGGGGCGCTCGACGAGGACGAGATCCGCGAGGCGAACGCCCGCGGCCACGCTTCCGCCTTCCCGCGCGCAACGCCTGGGGTCAGGTCTCTCCTGTTGCACGGCCCCGGCCGTGCAACAGGAGAGACCTGACCCCGTTTCTGACCGTGCAACAGGAGAGACCTGACCCCGTTTCTGACCCCGTTTCCGTCAGCGCGCCGCCTGACGGGCGGCAGCGACGAGCTCGCGCAGGAGCTCGCGCACTTCGCCCGGCCCGACGACGTGGACGTGCTCCCGGGCACGCGCGGACACGCGGCCGCTCGGGCGCAGGCCGCCGACGTGCACCGCCACCGAGCCGGCCGGGAGCGCATCGAGCAGGTCGTGGTCGGTGCGGTCGTCGCCGAAGCCGATGACGAAGCGAGTGGGCTCCTTCCCTTCCGGGAAGACGTGCCGCACGTAGACCCCTTTGTCCACGCCGCGGGCACGCACCTCGACGACGCGCCGCCCCATGAGGATCTCGGCGGGAGCTCCGGTGAGATGCTGCCCCAGATCGTTGAGGAGCTCGCGCGCGCGCCAGGTTCCGTACTCGGGCTCTGCTTCGCGGTAGTGCCAGGCGACGCTGCACGACTTCCGCTCGACATGAGCACCCGGAACGTCCGCGGCGACGCGGCGGAGCAGGCGCTCGATCGGCCGCATCCAGGAGAGGTCGAGCTCGAGGAGCGGGACCCACTCGCCGCCCGGCGCCTTCGCCAGGTACCCGTGCTCGGCGCTCAAGTGAATCGGGAGCTGTCCGAACCACCGCTCGAGCTCGGCCCGACGCCGTCCGCTGACGAGGTGGACGTCCGTTCGCGGCAGCGCGGCAAGGCTGCGCAGGAGCGACCGGATCTCGGGGGTAGGCGCGGCGAGGTCGGGGTGCGGCTCGATCTCGCGCAGCGTTCCGTCGTAGTCGAGGAAGACGGTTCGCGAGCGCGCCCGTGCGAAGCGGCGCACCAAGCGCTCGCGCACCGCGCCCTCCGCCTCGGGCGGCGGCCGGAACCTTCGATACGCGCGGGCGCTCCGGCCGAGCCTGGTCAGGAAGCCGTCCGCCCAGCGGTGCGTGTCGAGCGCGTTGACCCGGCGCGCCATCGTCTCCAAGCGCCTCCGCCGCTCGCGTGGCTCGAGCTCGAGCGCCGCGACCAGCCGCTCCGCGACGCCGTCGATGTCCCACGGGTTGACGAGGATCGCCCCCGGGAGCACCTGCGCCGCGCCGGCGAACTCGGAGAGGACGAGCGCCCCGCGCCAGCGACCGGGCGGACCCGGCGCAGACTGGCAGAGCACGTACTCCTGCGCGACGAGGTTCATGCCGTCGCGGAGCGGCGTGACCATCATCACGTCCGCCCGCCGGTAGAGGGCGACGAGCGCCTTCCGGGAGATGCTGCGGTGGAGGTACTCGACGGGCGTGACCCCGGGCTGCCCGAAGCGTCCGTTGATGTGCGCGATGAGGAGCTCGATCTCGTCGCGCTGCTGCAGGTACTCGGTGCTGTCCAGGCGCGAGGGGACGAGGACCTGGAGCATCGTGGTCGTGCGCGCCCGCTCGGGCTCTCGCTCGAGCAAGCGCTCGAACGCGAGGAGCTTCTGCGGAATTCCCTTCGTGTAGTCGAGGCGCTCGACGCCCAGGACGAGCTTGCGACCCTCGTACTGCTCCTCGAGCGACTCGACGAGCGACGCGGTCTCGGGATCGGCGAGCGCCGCCGCGAACCCGCGCGTGTCGATCCCGATGGGATCGACCCCGATCCCGATGCGTCGCCCGTCGTAGTCGAGCCCGTCCGGGTCGGAGTCGAGCCCGAGCACCCGCAGGCACGAGGAGCGGAAGTGGCGCGCGTAGTCGCCGACCTGGAAGCTGACGTAGTCGGCTCCGAGCATCCCTCGCAGCACCGCCGCGCGGGCGGGGAGCAGCCGGTAGACCTCCGAGGACGGAAACGGGGTGTGCAGGAAGAAGCCGATCGTGAGGCCTGGAGCGCGACGGCGGAGAATCGCGGGGACGAGCATGAGGTGGAAGTCGTGCACCCAGACCCGCGAGTCGGGGCCGCAGTGCTCGAGGATGCGGTCGGCGAACCGCTCGTTGACCCGCACGTAGCGCTCCCACGCCTCGGGCGTGAGCCGCAGTCGGTCGCCGAAGTAGTGCAGGAGTGGCCAGAGCGTGTCGTTGCAGGCCCGTCCGTAGAACTCCTCCTCCTCCTCGGCCGAGAGAAACACCGGGACGAAGTTGTCGCGAGCGAGCAGCTCGGTCGCCTCGTCCACGAGGCCCTCCGGCACCACGGTTCCGGGCCACCCGATCCAGACTGCGTCGCCGCGAATGGCGTGCAGCGCGCTCGCGAGCCCGCCGGCCGACGGCTCGGAAACGATGCCGTCGTCAGTGACGGCGAACCGCACCGGGAGCCTGTTGCTCGCGATGACGAGAGCGTGCTGTCCGGAGCGCTGCGCCACCTCTCCTCCTCGTGCCCGGGTAGGTACAACCTACGCGTCCTCGACAATCCGCGTTCGTGACATCCGGCCTCGCCATCATCGGAAACTGCTCGTACAGCGCGCTCCTCCGGAACGGCTCGGTGGAGTGGCTGTGCTGGCCGCGGCCGGACTCGAGCTTCGTATTCGGGCCCCTGCTCGACCGAGAGCAGGGCGGCGCCTTCGTCGTCGAGGCGACCGAGGCATCGGATGTGCGACAGGAGTACCTCGAGAACACGAATGTCTTGCGCACCGTCTTCTCCGGCCCGGACGGCGCCTTCGAGCTCCTCGACTTCGCCCCTCGCTTCATCCAGTACGACCGGAGCTTCAAACCGCTGATGCTCGTCCGCATCATGCGGCCGCTCGCGGGAGAGCCGCGGGCGCGCGTGCGCTGCGCGCCGAGGTACGACTACGGCCTCGTCGAAGCCACATCATGGAGGGCATCGAACCACCTCGAGTACCGGGGGCTCCCCGCCCCGGTGCGCCTGACGACGAACGTGCCGCTCACCTATATCGAGGACGAGCGAAGCTTCCTCGTCGAGCGGGATCAGCACCTCGTCCTCACCTGGGGGCAGCCGCTCGAAGCCGGTCTCGAGGACACCGCCGAGCGGTTCCTCGAGCGCACAGTGGACTACTGGCGGCGGTGGGTGAAGGCGACGCGGACGCCGCGCGACTACCAGCGGGAGGTGATCCGCTCCGCGCTCGTGCTCAAGCTGCACCAGTTCGAGGACACGGGCGCCCTGCTCGCAGCGACGACGACGAGCCTGCCCGAGCACCCCGGCTCCGGGCGCACCTGGGACTACCGCTACTGCTGGCTCCGCGACGCATACTTCACGCTGAACGCCCTCGAGCGCCTCGGGCACTCCGAGGAGATGGAGCGCTTCCTCCAGTTCCTCCGCAACCTCGTGGACGAGAGCGGCGGCGCCCTCCAGCCCGCCTACCGGATCAACGGCAGCCCCGACGCCCCTGAGCGCGAGCTCGAGCACCTCGCCGGCTACGAAGGCGAGAAGCCGGTTCGGATCGGCAACCAGGCACTGAAGCACCTCCAGAACGACGTCTACGGGGAGATGGTCCTCGCGGCGTCGCGGCTGTTCCTCGACACGCGCTTCGTGGGAGAGATCCCGCCCGCAACGGCCGAGCGCATCGTCGAGCTGCTCGTCGACCAGATCGACGCGCGCCTCGACGAGCCCGACGCCGGGCCGTGGGAGTTCCGAGGCCGCACGCGGCTGCACAGTTTCAGCGTCCTCATGCACTGGGCGGGTGCGCGCCGGGCGGTCGAGATCGCGGAGACACTCGGCGCGGAGGCGCTGGCCGCCAAGGCGCGCGACCTCGAGACGAGAGCAGCCGAGCTCCTCGCGACCCGCTGCTGGGACGAGGAAGTCGGCGCTCTGACGCAGGTCGCCGGGGAGCCCCAGCTCGACGCCGCGATGCTCCTCGCCGTCCACCTCGGCTACCTCGCGCCGGACGACCCGCGCGCCGCCTCGCACGTGGACGCGATTCGCGCCGCGCTCTCGATCGACGGCGGGCTCCTCCGACGGTACGCGACCCCCGACGACTTCGGCGTCCCCGAGGCGGCGTTCCTCGTCTGCACCTTCTGGCTCGTCGAAGCGCTCGCGCTCCTCGGGCGGACGGACGAGGCGCGCGAGCTCTTCGAGCGCCTGCTCGAGCTCGACAACGGGCTCGGCCTGTACGCGGAGAACATCCTCCCCGGCTCGCTCACCCAGAGCGGCAACTTCCCACAGACCTACAGCCACGTCGGCTTGATCAACGCCGCCTTCCGCGTCTCGCGGCGCTGGGACTGATCGGCGCTGGCCGCGGCGACGCATCGAGGTATCCCCCGCTGCGCGGCACGCGCGAGCGGAGCACACGGGGGCCATGGCTAGCGGCTCAGAGCCCACCGAGCGCCGATGAGCGCCCGAACGCCCCTGGCAGTCATCGCCGTCGCTCTTGCGCTCGCAGCTCTCGCGGTCCCGGCCGACGGGTCTCTGCCCCGTGCCGAGCCGCTCGTATACGGCGGCCGCGTCCTCTGCCCCTTCCCGCGCCACCCGGAGCGCTGCCGAGGGCCGCGCTACAACGGCGCGCTCTACGTCGTCGCCCGCCCCGGGGCGCCGTCTCGACGGGTCACCGACCGCACGTTCGACGACTCCCGGCCGTCGTGGTCCCCCGACCGACGCTGGATCGCCTTCGTGCGGAGCCGCGCACCGGGCTCCGGGTACCAGATCTGGGTCTCGAGCGCGGACGGCCGCCACGCCCGCCAGGTGACGCGCGGCGTGGTCGACACGACGCCCGCGTGGTCTCCCGACGGCCGCTGGATCGCCTTCCGAGGTGGCGCGCGCACCTTCGACGTCTTCGTCGTGCGCCAGGATGGCACGGGCCTTCGCAACCTCACGCGCAATCCAGCCGGCGTGAGCGCGCTCGATCCGACCTGGTCGCCCGACGGGCGCCGTATCGCCTTCCGTCGCACGGCTCCCCGGCCCACGGGAACCGGCGTCTACTCGATCGGCCTCGACGGACGCGGCCTCCGGCGACTGGTGGCGAACGGGAGCGCACCGGACTGGTCGCCCGACGGACGCCTCGTCGCGTACCTCGCACCCGCCGCCGCACCCAGCTCGGGCGAGCAGGTGCACGTGGTGCGGCCGAACGGGAGCAAGCCGCGCCTGCTCACGCGGGGCGGATCGTGGGCGTTCCCGAGATGGTCCCCCGACGCGAGGAGGCTGGTCGCCGCCTTCGACGAGCGCAGGCTCGCGGTGTTGCGCCTCGACGGCACGGTCGCTCGCTGGCTCACCGAGAGACGGCCGGGCTTCGTGATCGACGGCGTCGACTGGTGATCGCTCTCGCTCGATCAGCTCGCGTGATCGAGCCGAGCAATGCTTTCCATGGCGCAGACGGACGCCGTGGGCGAGCCTCCACGTTCTCATGGACATGGCTCCCGCGACGTCCCTCTCCCCGTGACCGCTCCCGCGAGACACGTGTGGGCGGCGCTCCTCGTCGTCTACGTCGTCTGGGGCTCGACCTACTTCGGGATCAAGGTCGTCGTCGAGACGATGCCGCCGCTCTTCTCGGCCGCGATGCGGTTCCTCGTCGCGGCCGCGCTGCTCGCGGCGTTCCTGCGCGCTCGCGGGACGAGTCTCCGCGTCTCGCGCCCCGAGCTCGCCGGGACCTCCCTCGTCGGCCTCCTCCTGCTCGCGGTCGGGGTCGGCGTCGTCCACGTCGCCGAGCAGACGATCGACTCGAGCGTCGCCGCGATGATCGTCGGGACGGTGCCGCTCCAGATCATCGTCATGCGCACGCTCGCCGGCGAGAGCCCCGCCCGCGCGACGCAGCTCAGCACGCTCGCGGGGCTCGGCGGGCTCCTGCTCGTCGTGGCTCCAGGGCTCGGCGACAGGTCGACAGCGCTCGGGCTCGCACTGATGGTCGGCGCCTCCATCTCCTGGTCGAGCGGCTCGTTCGTCTCGCGCCGGCTCCGCCTGCCGCGCGACCCGCTCGTCGCCTCCGTGTGGGAGATGGGAGCAGGCGCAGCCTTCCTCTCTGTCGGCGCGCTCGCCGCCGGCGAGCTCGGCACGCTCGCGCCGGCGGCGTTCTCGGCGCGGTCGCTCGCCGCCTGGGCCTACCTCGTCGTCGTCGGATCGCTCGTCGGCTTCACCGCGTACGCCTGGCTCCTGCGGGTGGCCCCGATCTCGCTCGTCGTGACGCACCAGTACGTCAATCCGCTCGTCGCCATCGCGCTCGGGATGCTCCTCCTCGGCGAGCGCCCGAGTCCCTGGTCGCTCGCCGGCGCCGCCCTCGTCGTCGCCTCGGTGTACGTCGCCGTGCGCGCCGAGTCGGCCGAGGCTAGGGGTGCTCGACCCGCGCCCGTCGCGCCGCGAGGAACTCGAGCAGATCCGACCGCGTCAGGATCCCCGTCGGGCGTCCGTCGCTGACGACGACGACCGCGTTGCTGCCCCCTGAAAGGCCCTCGTATACCTCGTCGAGCGAGGCGCCGGCTTCGACGGCCGGGAGCGGGGGCTGCATCGCGACCGCGACCTCCTCGCCGAGGGCGTCCGCGTTGCGGAAGACGCGCTCGAGCAGCCCCCGCTCGTGCAGCGACCCGACAACGTCCGCGAGCGAGCTCACCGGCTCGTGGCGAACGACCGGGAGCTGCGAGATCCCGTAGCGCTGCATGAGCTCGATCGCCGATCCGACCTTCTCGTGGGTGCCGATGGTGACGAGGTCGGGGACCTCCTCGTGGTCTGCCCGCCGGAAGGCGAGCACCTCGTCCACGGCGGGCGCCGGCGTCGTCCGCTCCAGGAACCCGTACTGGACGAGCCAGTTGTCGTCGTAGAACTTCGAGAGGTACGAGCGACCCGAGTCCGGGAAGAGCATGAGGACGCGCGCGTCGGGGCCGAGCCTGCGGGCGACCTGCATCGCCGCCCAGGCGGTGGTACCCGACGAGCCGCCCACGAGCAGGCCCTCCTCGCGCGCGAGGCGCCGCGCGGTGAGGAACGAGTCGCGATCGGAGACCCGCACCCACTCGTCGACGACGTCCGGATCGAGCGTCGAGGGCCAACACTCCTTGCCGATCCCCTCGACGAGGTACGGGCCCTGTGGGTGCTCCTCGTCCTCGGTGAAGACCGAGCCCTCGGGATCGACGCCGACGATCCGCACCTCGGGACGGCGCTCCTTGAAGTAGCGACCGACCCCGGTGATCGTCCCGCCGGTGCCGACGGAGATGACGATCGCATCCACCTGGCCCCCGTCGGTCTGCTCCCAGATCTCGGGCCCGGTGGTGCGGTAGTGGGCCTCGGGGTTCGCGGGGTTCGAGTACTGGTCGGGCTTGAAGCCCCCGGCGATCTCCTCCGCGAGGCGGTCGGAGACCGAGTAGTAGCTCTCCGGCGAGTGCGGCTCGACGGCGGTAGGCGTGATCACGACCTCGGCGCCGTATGCCCGCAGCATCGCGATCTTCTCCTGGGACATCTTGTCGGGCATGACGAAGATGCAGCGGTAGCCGCGCTGGGCGGCGGCCATCGCGAGCCCGACGCCGGTGTTGCCGGAGGTGGGCTCGACGATCGTGCCCCCCGGCCGGAGCAGGCCGTCGCGCTCCGCCGCCTCGATCATCGCGAGCCCGATCCGATCCTTCACCGAGCCACCGGGGTTGAGGTACTCGAGCTTCGCGAGGAGCTCGCCGGGGACGTCGCGCGAGAGCCTGGGGAGGCGCACGATCGGCGTCTGCCCGACGAGCTCGAGGACGGTGGGGTACTCGCGACGCGCCACGCACCTCGAAGCCTACTCCGTGACTTCCCGCACACGGATCCGCGCCGTCTCCGATGGAGCGCCGGTGGGCGCGATCGACGCTCGACGGGTGAAGCCGCGCGACGCGCACCGACCGCTGTGCACGATCGAGCTCATCGCCGAGGGCCACGCGCAGCGCTGTCCGGGAGAGGAGTGCCCGTTCTGGGAACGGGGGTGCGTCCTGGCGCGGATCGAGGCGGAGCTCGACGGTCGCCCCGAGGTGGCGAAGCTCCTACTCGACCTCCGCCGCGAGCTCGAGGCGGGAAAGCGCGTCGAGCTCGAGGAGGCACGCTCTCGCTTCGCGCACATCCTCAACGAGGACGAGGAGATCGCCTGATCGAGCCGAGAGCCTCCCGCGAGCGGGGTCTCCACGACCTCAGTGGCGAAAGTGGCGGCGGTGGGTGAAGACCATCGCCGCCCGTGCCTCCTCGACGACCGCGACGACCTCGGCGTCGCGCCTCGAGCCCCCGGGCTGAACCAGCACCCGCACACCTGCCTCGAGGGCGAGCTGCGGGCCGTCCGGGAAGGGGAAGAAGGCGTCCGAGGCGAGAACCGCGCCCCGCACGTCGTGCCCGAGCTCCCTGGCCTTCTCGACCGCGATTCGAACGGCGTCCACACGGCTCGTCTGGCCGGCGCCGATCCCGATCGTCTGCCGATTCTTCGCGAGCACGATGGCGTTCGAGACGACGTGCTTGACCACCTTCCACGCGAAGACGAGGTCGCTCCACTCGTGCTCGGCGAGCCGGCCGGCGACGACCTCCATGCTCTCGCGCCCCTCGGTCTCCCAGTCGCGATCCTGGACGAGGAGCCCTCCGAGCACACGCCGATAGTCGCGCTCGGGCTCCGTCGGGTTCCGCCGCTCGAGGTCGTTCAGCACGCGCGTCGATGCCTTGCGCGCGAGCGCCTCCATCGCCTGCTCGTCGTAGCCGGGAGCGAAGAGCACCTCGACGAACTGCTCCGCGAGCCTCTCTCCGAGCGCAGCGGTCACGGCGCGATTGAGCGCGACGACGCCCCCGTAGGCCGAGACGGGGTCGGCCGCGAGCGCGCGCTCGTAGGCCTCCTCGATCGAGTTGCCCAGCGCGACGCCACACGGGTTGGCGTGCTTCACGATCACGCACGCGGGCTCCTCGAGCTCGCGGAGGAGCAGCCTCGCGGCAGACAGGTCGTTGAGGTTGTTGAACGAGAGCGGCTTCCCGTGGAGCTGCTCCACGCGCGAGAGGAGGTGTCGCCGCCTCCCTCGCTCCGCGTAGTAGGCCGCTCGCTGCTGCGGATTCTCGCCGTAGGCGAGGTCGAGCGCCTTGTCGAACGCGGGCACGAGCGTCTCCGGGAAGGGCGTCTCCCGCTGGAACCAGCGCGCGATCGCGGACTCGTACGCCGCCGAGGCGGCGAAGGCGACGCCGGCGAGCCGCCTGCGCGTCTCGAGGGAGGTCGTTCCTCCTCGGGCTCGCAGCTCGGCCAGGACTGCCTCGTAGTCGGCCGGACGACAGACGACCGTGACGGCCGCGTGGTTCTTTGCGGCGGCTCTCAGCAGCGACGGACCCCCGATATCGATCATCTCGACGATCTCCGCTTCCGCCATCCCGGGTCGGTCGGCGACGAGCTCGAACGGGTAGAGGTTCACGCAGACGAGGTCGAACGGCTCGATTCCGTGCTCTGCGAGCGCAGCGAGGTCGTCCGCCACCTCTCGGCGCGCCAGGATGCCGGCGTGGATCCGCGGGTGCAGTGTCTTGACGCGCCCTCCGAGCAGCTCCGGGAAGCCCGTCACGTCCTCGACGCGCGTCACGGGCAGGCCCGCATCCGCGAGCGCCGTCGCGGTTCCCCCGCTCGCGACGAGCTCGAAGCCGATGTCGAGCAGGCCGCGTGCGAACGCGGTGAGACCCGACTTCTCGTAGACCGAGATCAGCGCCCGCACAGCTCTCGAACCACGCGTGGGAGCAGCCGGTGCTCGGCCTCGTGGACGCGCTCGCGGAGCGTCTCCACCGTGTCGCCGGGGAGCACAGGCACGGGCTCGGTGGCGATTACGACGCCGGTGTCGACGCCTTCGTCGACGTAGTGCACGGTCGCGGCCGACTCCGTCGCGCCCGCGGCGAGGAGATCCTCGAGCGCGTGCGCGCCGGGAAACTCCGGCAGCGGCGCCGGATGGATGTTCACGACCCGATCGGGGAAGCGGCGGAGGAACGCAGGGGTGAGCAGGTGCATGTACCCGGCGCATACGACGAGCTCGACGCGGTGCTCCTCGAGCCAGTCGGCCATCGCGAGGTCGCGTGCCTCGCGGTCGTCGTAGTCCTCGAGCGCGAAGACCGCCGTCGGAACGTGCGCGGCCTCCGCCCGCCGGAGGGCCCGAGCCCCCGCCACGTTGGAGGCGACCGCGCTCACGGGGAGCCCGTCGTCGAGGAGCGCCTGCAGGTTCGTCCCCTCGCCGCTGACGAGGACGCCGATCACGCGGTGACGATCCTCCCGATCACGCGCTCCTCGCCGGGATCGGGGACGATCGCGCAGTACCCGATGCCGAGGTTGAACACGCGGCGCAGCTCGTCCTCCTCCACGTACTGCGCCAGCCAGCGAAAGACCGGAGGTCGCTCCCAGGCGTCCCAGTCGATCTCGGGCCGAAGCCCGTCGGGGAGGATGCGCGAGAGGTTCCCGACGATCCCTCCTCCCGTCACGTGCGCGAGCCCGCGGACGTCGAGCGACGCGCGCAGCCTCCTCACGTCGGAGAGGTAGAGACGCGTTGGCGCGAGCAGATCGTCCCCGTCGTAGTCTTCCTCCTCGAGGATCTTCCGAACGAGCGTGAAGCCGTTCGCGTGCACACCCGCCGACGGGAGCCCGATCACGGCGTCGCCTGCCTCGATCCGGGAGCCGTCGATCAGACACCCGCGCTCGACGACGCCGACGCACGTTCCGGCGAAGTCGAGCTCACCCTCGCGATAGATCCCGGGCAGCTCGGCGGTCTCGCCCCCGACGAGTGCGACGCCGGCCTCCCGGCAGACCTCGGCGGCCCCCTCCACGAGCTCCGCGACCTGCTCGAGATCGATCTCGCTCGCCGCGACGTAGTCGAGGAAGAGGAGCGGCTCGGCGCCGCTCGTCGCGACGTCGTTGATGCAGTGCGCCGCGAGATCGGCGCCGCAGACGCGCAGCGCCCCGCGCTCACGCGCGAGGATCAACTTCGTCCCCACGCCGTCTGTCGAGGCGGCGAGTAGCCGTCCGTCGCCGAGCGGGTGCAGGCCGGCGAACGCCCCGAAGCCCGTCGCGCCCGTGGACTCGACGGCCTCGCGCAGGCGCGAGACGACCGCGTCCGCCTTGTCGATGGACACGCCCGCCGAGGCGTACGTCCGGCGCTCGTGGGTCACGCAGTCGAGTCTATGCGCGGCCCCTCGTCCGGGGGCGTGAGACCAGCTTCGTGGCTCAGAGCCACGAAGTCGGGGGCCCGGTCGAGGCCTGGGGATCTCGCGCTCGTGGCTCAGAGCCACAAGGCTCTCCCTGCGCTGTGCGCTCTCCCCGCCGCTCTACAGTGGCCCCGTGAGCGCGACATCGCTCCTGACGAGCTGGACCTTCGCCCCACTCCAGCTCGCTCCGATCGCCATCGTGGCGATCGCCTACGGCGTCCGCGCGCGGACGCTCGCTCGCCGAGGGCAGCCCGTGCCGCGCTGGCGCATCACGCTCTTCGCGCTCGGGGTCGCGCTCCTCCTCGTCGCCGTCTCGTCTCCGCTCGCCGCAGTGGCCGAGGACGAGCTCTTCTCGTTCCACATGGCGCAGCACCTCCTGCTCGGCGACCTCGCCCCGCTCTGCATCCTCGCCGGGCTGACGGGGCCGCTCGTGCGGCCGCTCCTCGCGCTTCCAGGCGTCCTGCGCCTGAAGATCTTCGCGAACCCCTTCCTCGCGCTCCCGGTCTGGAGCGTCAACCTCGCCCTCTGGCACCTGCCGACGCTCTACGAGGCTTCGGTGACGAACGGTGCAGTGCACGCCCTCCAGCACATCGCGTTCTTCTCCGCAGGGATCGTGCTCTGGCTGCCCGTGCTCGAGACCCTGCCCGCTCCGGAGTGGTTCGGCACCGGCTGGAAGCTCGCCTACGTCGTCGCCGTCCGGCTCGTGGGAACCCTGCTCGGCAACGTCTTCGTCTGGGCGGGGGAGCCGTTCTACGACGTCTACGACACGGGCCGCGACTTCCTCGGCCTCTCGCCGGAGGCCGACCAGAGCCTCGCCGGCTCGATCATGATGCTCGAGGGCTCACTTGTGACGGTCGTCGCCATCGCCTGGCTCTTCCTTCGCTTGGCCCAGGAAGGCGAGGCGCGACAACGCCTCCTCGAGCGCGGCGTCGACGAGCGCACGGCGAGGCGAGTCATCCGCTACCGCCGCTGGGGCGAGCTCACGTAAGCCGCCCACGGCCGACGTGGAGCGTCACGCAGGCGCGGGCTCGAAGCGGAGCTTCGCGACCCGCCCTGGCACGCGGGTCGGATACTCGCGCGTGAAGCAGGCGCGGCAGACCGAGTCCTCGGGAAGCCCGGTCGCCTCCTGCATCCCCTCGACCGAGAGGTAGTGGAGAGACGTGGCGCCGATGAGCTCGCGCATCTCCTCCACCGAACGGTGGGCGGCGGCGAGCTCGTCCTCGTCGGCCATGTCGATCCCGTAGAAGCACGGCGCGACGACCGGTGGCGAGGAGATGCGGACGTGCACCTCGGCCGCTCCCGCAGCGAGGAGCATCTGCACGAGCTGCCGCATGGTGTTCCCGCGCACGATCGAGTCGTCCACGACGACGATTCGCCGCCCGGCGACCTCGGCGAGCGGGTTGAACTTGAGTCGGATCCCCTGCTCGCGCATCTCCTGGTCGGGCTGGATGAACGTGCGCGCGACGTAGCGGTTCTTGATCAGTCCCTCGTCGAAGGGGATGCCCGACTCCTTCGAGAAGCCGATCGCGGCCGGCGTCCCCGAGTCGGGGATGGGGATGACGAGGTCGGCGTCCACGGGAGCCTCGCGCGCGAGCCGCTCCCCCATCCGCACCCGGACACCGTGTACCTCCACCCCGGCGACGCGCGAGTCCGGCCTCGCGAAGTACACGTGCTCGAAGATGCAGAGCGCGCTCGGGCCGGCGGGGACGGCCTGCGCCGAGTGGAGGCCGTCGGCGTCGACCCAGACCACCTCCCCGGGCCGCACGTCGCGCACGACCTCCGCGCCGACGAGATCGAGCGCGCACGTCTCCGAGGCGACGACCCAGTCCTCGCCGATGCGCCCGAGCGTCAGCGGGCGAAACCCGTTCGGGTCGCGGAAGGCGACGAGCGTCTCCTCCGCGAGCGCCGCGACCGAGTAGGCGCCCTCGAGCCGAGCCATTGCGTTGGCGACCGCCTCGGCGAGCGGGGCGGGGTCGCGCCCGATGAGCGCGGCGATGACCTCCGTATCGGAGCCCGAGCCGAGCCGGACGCCGTCCTCGAGGAGCTCGGCGCGCAGCTCCTCGGCGTTGACGAGGTTGCCGTTGTGCCCGAGGGCGACGGTGCGCGCCCGCCCGTGGTGGATGAGCGGCTGCGCGTTCGCCCACCGGTTCGCTCCGGTGGTCGAGTAGCGCGTGTGCCCGATCGCGACTTCGCCCGGGAGCGCCTGGAGCTGCTGCTCGTTGAAGACCTGCGCGACGAGCCCCATGTCGCGGAGGACGGTCAGCCGACCTCGCTCCGAGACGGCGATCCCCGCCGACTCCTGGCCGCGGTGCTGGAGCGCGAACAGCCCGAAGTAGGCGAGACGCGCGACGTCCCGCTCCAGCGATCGGATCCCGAACACCCCGCACATCAGCTCTCGCTCCCGTGGGCTGTGCGCAGCTCGCGCAACTCCACCCCGAGCAGCGTATCGCCCCCGACCTCCCCGGCGCGTCGCAGGGGCACGCCGGACTCGTGGGCGAGCCGCTCGAGGTCTGCAACGACCTCCGCCCGGCACGCGAGCACGGCCCGGCCGCCGACCTCGCCGAAGAGCTCGACAGGCTCGTCGAGGAGCTCGAGGCGCGCGCCCACGTCCGAGACGAGAGCGCTCTCTGCGAGTGCGACCGCAAGCCCTCCTTCGGAGGCGTCGTGGACGAGCGAGCAGAGAGGCGCCGCCCGCCAGAGGAAGGAGACGAGTCGCGCTTCTACCTCGAGGTCGAGGGGCGCCGGCCTGCCGCTCACCTCGCCGAAGCGGGCCTGGTACTCGGAGCCGGCGAGCGAGAGCGCACCCGCTCCTGCGAGCAGCACCACGTCGCCCTCCCGCCAGCCCTTCGGCACGAGGCGCACGTCCTGGACGAGACCGACCGCGCCGACCACGGGCGTCGGATGGATCGCGCGTCCATTCGTCTCGTTGTAGAGGGAGACGTTTCCCGAGACGATCGGCACGCCGAGGGCCTCGCAGGCCTGCGCCATCCCCTCGATCGCCTCGGCGAGCTCCCAGCCGACCTCGGGCTTCTCCGGATTCCCGAAGTTGAGGCAGTCGGTGAGACCGAGGGGCTCGCCGCCCGCGCAGGCGACGTTTCGGGCGGCCTCGAGCACGGCGAGCGCACCCCCCGTGAACGGGTCGAGCCGGGCGATCCGTCCCTGCCCGTCGAGCGAGAGCGCGAGCCCGCGCATCGATGGGCGCAGCCGGAGCACCGCGGCGTCCAGACCCGGGCGCCGGACCGTCCGTGAGCCGACGAGCTGGTCGTAGCGCCGGTAGACGGGCTCGCGGCTGCGCACGCCCGGGGACGCGAGGAGCGCGAGGAGCGCCTCGGCCGTCGCCGGCGCGTCCACGATCTCGCGCTCGGGGCGGGGGAGGCGGGGACGCTGCGCGACCTCGTACCGCGGGCACTCGTCGGTCAGAAGCCGAGCCGGGATCGCGCCGACGACCTCGCCGTGCCAGGTGGCGCGCAGCTCGCCCGTCGACGTCACCTCGCCGATCACCGCGTGGTGCAGCTCCCAGCGGTCGAGCACCGCCTCGACCGCCTCCAGCATCTGCGGCCGCACGATCGCGACCATCCGCTCCTGGCTCTCGGAGATCATCACCTCCCACGGCTCCATCCCCTCCTCCCGGAGCGGGACGCGGTCGAGGTGCACGTCGATGCCGTAGTCGGCCGCCATCTCGGAGAGCGCGGACGCGATCCCTGCGGCGCCGCAGTCCTGGAGCGACTCGACGAGCCCGGCCGAGACGAGCTCGACCGAGGCCTCGATCAGCTTCTTGCCGGTGAACGGGTCGCCGATCTGCACCGAGGGGCGCTTCTCCGCCGACTCGTCGCCGAGCTCCTGGCTCGCGAGCACCGAGGCGCCGCCGATCCCGTCGCGCCCGGTGGTGGCGCCGTAGAGGAGGACCGAGAGCCCGGACCCCGTCGCCTTCGCCCGCGTCAGCCGCTCGACGGGGAGCAGCCCGACGCACATGGCGTTCACGAGGCAGTTGTCGCGGTAGGCCTCGTCGAAGACGGTCTCGCCGCCCACGGTCGGGACGCCGACGCAGTTCCCGTAGTGGCCGATCCCTCCCACAGCGCGCGAGAAGTGCCAGTCCGGCTCGCCAAACCGTAGGCCGTCGAGGAGCGCCACCGGGCGCGCGCCCATCGAGACGATATCGCGCAGGATTCCGCCCACGCCCGTCGCCGCCCCCTGGAAGGGCTCCACCGCGGACGGATGGTTGTGGCTCTCGACCTTGAAGGCGACCGCGAGGCCGTCTCCGAGGTCGAGCACGCCGGCGTTCTCGCCCGGCCCTTGCAGGACCCGCTCGCCCTCGGTCGGCAGGCGGCGCAGGAGGAGCGCCGAGTGCTTGTACCCGCAGTGCTCGGACCAAAGCAGCGAGAAGACCGCGAGCTCGAAGTGGTTCGGCTCGCGCCCGAGGAGGCCGACGATGCGGTCGTACTCGGAGTCGGTGAGGCCGAGGGCCCGGTGGAGCGACTGCTGGGCGACGCTGCTCAGACCGCCATCCTAGATACCCGCGGAGACGACGCCGAGCGGCGACCGGCGGCGCACGACCCACTTCCCCACCTCGAGCACGGGGACGATCGTCGCAGCGACGGCGAGCACGAGCGCCCACTCTTCGAGCGACGGCCCGACCGTGCCGAACGCGTGCTGGAGGAAGGGCACGTAGAGCACGAGGCAGAGAAGCGTCAACTCCCATGCGACGGCGAGGTTCAGCCACCGGTTCGCGAACGTGCGCTCGAGGACCGAGCGTCGATCGGAGCGGTAGCTGTACGCCTTCAGGAACTCGGTGAGGACGAGCGAGGTGAAGACGAGCGACATCGCCTCCTCGGTCTCGCGCCCCGTGTCGAGCGCCCACAGGAAGAGGAGGAGGTTGGCGAGCGCCGACCACGCCCCGCCGAGGACGATGAGGCCGACGACGGGCCGCGTGAAGATGCCCTCGGCGCGCCGGCGCGGTGGGCGCTGCATGAGATCCGGCTCGGGCGGATCGACGCCGAGCGCGATCGCGGGCAACCCGTCGGTCGCGAGGTTCACGTACAGGATCTGCACCGCGCTCAATGGGAGCGGCTGGCCGAGCACGGCGGCCCCGGAGAGGAGCCCGATCTCGCCGAGGTTCGCCGAGAGGAGGTACATGAGGTACTTCTTGATGTTCGCGAAGACGCCGCGGCCCTCTTCGACCGCGGCGACGATGGAGGCGAAGTTGTCGTCGGTGAGGATCATGTCCGCCGCCTCCTTGGAGACGTCCGTCCCGGTGATCCCCATCGCGATGCCGATGTCCGCCTTCTTCAGCGCCGGCGCGTCGTTCACGCCGTCTCCCGTCATCGCGACCGAGTGCTCGTTCGCCTGGAACGCGGTGACGACGCGCAGCTTGTGTTCGGGGGAGACGCGCGCGAACACGCGGATCTCCTCGATCTCGCGCGCGAGCTCCTCGTCGTCCAGGCCCACGAGCTCCGTCCCCGTGACGACGCGGCCGCCGTCGAGCAACCCGAGCTCGCGGGCGATCGCCTCGGCGGTCAGCGGGTGGTCGCCGGTGATCATGACGGGACAGATCCCCGCCTGCCGGCAGACGGCGACCGCCTCCCGCGCCTCCTCGCGCGGAGGATCGAGCATCCCGACGAGCCCGAGAAAGGTGAGGTCCCGCTCGGCGTTCGCGCGACTCGCGGCGGGCTTCGACGCGACCGCGAGCACGCGCAGCGCCTGCCCGGCGAGCTCCTGCGCCCGCGCCAGGATCTCCCGCCGATCCTCGTCTGCGAGCGGCTCGCGGCCCGCCTCGGTCAGCCGGCGCGAGCAGGCCGCGAGAATCACCTCCGGGGCGCCCTTCGCGTAGGCGACGACCCCCTCCGGCGTCCGGTGGAGCGTCGTCATGCGCTTGCGCTCCGAGGTGAAGGGGATCTCGTCCACACGCGGGCACGTCGCATCGAGCTCCGCCTTGTGGAGGCCGAGCTTCGCCGCAGCGACGACGAGGGCGCCCTCCGTCGGGTCGCCCCGAACGCGCCACGCCCCGTCGCCGTCCTCGCGGACGACGTGCGCGTCCGACGCGAGCACCGCCGCGCGCATGAGCTCGAGCACGGACGGCGTCGGCTCGACCCGGCCGTCCTCGCCTCGGAGCTCACCGACCGGCTCGAACCCGGCACCCGTCACCGTGAAGGCGCCGTCGGCGGTGACGAGCTCGCGCACCGTCATCTCGTCGCGGGTGAGCGTCCCCGTCTTGTCCGAGCAGATCACGGTCACGCTCCCGAGCGTCTCCGTCGCGGCGAGCCGCCGGATGAGCGCGTGCCGGCGTACCATCCGCTGCGCTGCGAGCGTCAGGGAGATCGTCACCACGGCCGGGAGCGCCTCGGGGACGACCGCGACCGCGAGCGCAGCGCCGAAGATGAGCATGTCGACGAGGGGCTCGCCCCGGACGACGCCGAGCGCCACGACGACCGCCACGACGAGCAGCGCGACGCGAGCGAGCACGTTGCCAACCCGATCGAGGTTTCGCTGGAGGGGGGTCTTCGGCGACTCCACGTCCTCGAGCATCCGCGCGACCGAGCCGAACTCGGTGTCCATGGCCGTCGCGACGACGAGCGCTCGCCCCCGCCCGTACGTCACAGCCGTCCCCGCATACACCATGTTCCGGCGGTCGCCGAGGGCGAGCTCCGGATCGCCGAGCGGCTCCGTCGACTTCTCGACCGGCAGCGACTCGCCGGTGAGCGCGGCCTCCTCGACCTGGAGCGACGCCGCCTCGACGAGCCTGCCATCCGCCGGCACGCGGTCTCCCGCGCGCAGGAGGACGACGTCGCCGGGGACGACCTCGCGCGCCGGGACGTCCTCCTCGACCCCCGCGCGAACGACGGTTGCGAGCGGTGCGGCCATCGCCCGCAGGGCCTCGATCGCGCGCTCGGCTCGGTACTCCTGCGCGAAGCCGAGGAGCACGGCGAAGAGGACGATGACGGCGATGACGATCGCCTCGACCTCGTGGCCGACTGCCAGGGAGAGACCGACCGCGACGAGCAGGATGAGGATGAGGACGTTGCGGAACTGCGCGAGCAGGAGGCCCCACGGCGAGACGCCGCGCGCGGTCGCGATCTCGTTCGGGCCGTGCGCGGCGAGGCGCCGGGCTGCCTCGTCGGGTGTCAGACCAGCGATCGGATCGGTGCCGAGGACGCGCGCGACCTCCTCGACCTCGAGCGTGTGCGCGCGTCGGAGCGCCTCGGTCATGGAACAATCATCGCCCGCGCGAACCGGTCGCGCGCCGACACCGCGAGGCGAGGGGGTGCCGAGGCGAGGCTGACGCGCCGGTGTCAGACACTCGGCGGTAGCCTGCAGCCGTGCACCGGTACTGGCCGCTGATCCTCTTCCTCGCGGCCGTCTGGGGAGCCTCGTACCTCTTCATCAAGGTCGCGGTCGAGGACGTCCCGCCGGCACCGATGATGGCCGCGCGCTCCCTCGTCGCAGGCGCGATCCTCGTCGCCTCCCTCGTCCTCGCCAGCGGAGCGAGACGCACAGTCCGGGAGCTGCGAGCGACCTGGCGGGCGTCCGTCGTGCTCGGGCTGCTCAACGCCGCCGTCCCGTTCTGGCTCGTGGCGTGGGGGGAGCAGCACGTCGACTCGAGCGTCGCCGCGATCGCCCAGTCCACGGTTCCCATCTTCGTCTTGCTCCTCGGGCTCCGGTTCCTCCCCCACGAGCGGATCGGAGCGCTCCGGGTGACGGGCGTCGCGCTCGGCTTTCTCGGCGTTGCGGTTCTCGCCGGGCTCGACCCGCGCGGAGGCTGGTGGGCCGTCGCGGGAACGCTCGCCGTCGTGCTCTCGTCGCTCAGCTACGCGAGCGCCGGGATCTACGCGCAGCTCCGCCTGCGAACCGCATCCGGCCCCGTGCTCGCGACCGGCTCGATGGTCGTCGCGGGCCTCGTCCTCCTCCCCTTCGGCCTCCTCCAGCTCCCGAGGGAGACGCCGAGCGGCGAGGCGCTCGCCTCGCTCGCCGCGCTCACGATCCTCGGGACCGCGCTCGGGCAGCTCGTCCTCTTCCGGGTGCTCCGGCTGTACGGCTCGCACCGGCTCTCGCTCGTCACGTACCTCATGCCCGGCTTCGCGCTCTGCTACGGCGCAGCGCTCCTCGGCGAGCCGATCACCGGGGCAGCGGCGGGCGGGCTCGTCCTCATCCTCGTCGGCGTCGCGCTCGGCTCCGGCGCCCGTCCGGCGCTCCTCCGGGCGAAGGAGCGGACCGCATGAGGGTCTCGATCCGCCGAGCGCGCTCCGACGACGTCGACTTCCTCGTCGAGCTCGTCACCCACGAGGACGTCGAGCCCTTCCTCGCCGCCGTGCGGCCCAAGGACGCAGCGTCCATCGCCGCCGAGATCGAGCGCTCGGAGGCCGAGCCGGAGGCGTTCGGAGTGTTCGTCATCGAGGTCGACGGGGAGCGGGCCGGCGTGATGCGCTTCGAGCGCACGAACCGACGAAGCCGCATCGCAGACCTGGGCGGACTCGCCGTCCACCCCCGCTTCCGGGGGCGTCGCGTCGCCGACGAGGCGGCGAGGCAGCTCCAGCGCCACCTCTTCGACGACCTCTGCTTCCACCGCTTGCAGCTCGAGATCTACGGCTTCAACGAGCGGGCCCAGGCGCACGCCGAGCGCGTCGGCTTCGTGCGCGAAGGGGTGCGCCGCAAGGCCTACTGGCGACATGGCCAGTGGGTCGACGGCGTCCTCTACGGGCTCGTCGCCGAGGACCTCTCGGGCTCGTCCTGAGCCGCGCGCACGAGCAGCGCGCTCCGGACCCAGGCCTCCTCGGGCCAGCCTTGGATCCCGGAGCCGGAGCGGTACACCCGACACGCGAGCGTGTAGTCCGTGCGCTCGCCCGCGCCGGGCTCGACGTCGATCCCGTCCACGTGCACGGAGGGCGAGCCGAGGAAACGTCGCTCGCTCGCCTCCGCCTCGGAACGGACGTCGACCACGCGGAGCTCGGCGGCCACTCCGGAGCGCTCGAGCGCCCGCTCGGCGACCTGCACTGCCATCCCCCGATTCGGACAGTCCTCTCGCACGAGGACCTCGAGCCGGATCGTCCTTCCGGTTCCTCCCGTCATGTCACCCCCTCCCCAGACGAGCACGAGCGCTCTCCGCTGACGCTACGCGCGGCGCCGCGCGCTGCAATCCCTCGAACGAGGGATGCGTCAGCGCAGCGCCGCGGAAACCGCGGCGCTCCACCCGTGTACGGCCCGCGCCCGCCGGTACCAGCGGTGGAGGCCGGTCTCGAGCGCGAAACCGGCCGCGCCGTGGAGCTGGTGGGCCGTCGCCGTGACCTCGCAGGCGGCCTCTCCCGCCCACGCACGCTCGGCGCTTGCCGCCCCGCGCCCGCCGGTCGCAGCGCTCCAGGCGAGGAGCGCGATACCGTCCGCCGCCAGCGCGGCGTCGGCCAGCCGAGCCTGCACGGCGGGCAACGCGGCGAGCGGCGCCCCGAACTGCTCCCGTGCACGAACGTGCGCGACGGTGAGCGCGAGCGCACGCTCCGCGACGCCCGCCAGGTAGCCGAGGGTCGCAGCGGCCCACGCGCTCCAGCGCGCCGACGCCTCGGCCTGGGGGACGATCTCGACGGTCGCGACGTCAACGCGAACCGAGCCGCTCCCGTCGAGCGTGCGCTCGGGAACGACGCTCCCGCACGCCCTGACGAGCGAGAGCCCGCCTCTGGGCGCGGGGGCGACGAGCGCCGACGCGCGGAGCCCGTGGCGCGCCCGACCGCCGACCCAGAGCGCACCGCCGAGCGTCGCCTCGTCGACGAGACAGATCGGTGCGCACGCGCGGCCGAGCTCGATCGCCCCGGCCACGACCGCGCCGAGCATCTCCGGATCGCTGCCGAGGTCGCTCCAGCCGGCGGCGGTGAGACGAGCAGCGAGGGCATCGTCGCGGTCGTCCTGCCACGAGCCGAGGTCGGGCTCGCGCGTGGGCTCCCAGGAGCCGATGGCGGCGCGGACCGAGTCCGCGAACAACGCGAGCTCGGTGGAGACGTCGAACCTCACTCGAGCGCCCCCAGGACCGCCTCCGTGTCCGCGCCGAGCACCGGAGCGGGAGCCGCGCCACCGGCGCGAGGCGAAACGAGGGACGCGAGCATCGTCACCGGCCCGAGCCCGGGCTGCTCGACCGTGGTGATGAGCCCGGAGGCGGCGACCTGCTCGTCGGCGACGAGCCCTTCGCGCATGAGGACTCGCGCGGCCGGCACCCCGGCCGCGCGGAGCTCGGCAACCCACCGGTCGGCCTCGACCGCGGCGACGCGCTTCTCGATCTCCGCCGCCAACTGCTCCTTGCCACGCGCGACCGCGGGATCCTCGGGCTCGAGGTCGGGCGCGTCGATCGTCGGGTCGTCGAGGTCGAAGAGGGCGAGAAACGCCCGCCGCTGCGCGAGGTTGAGACACGCGACGGCCACGTAGCCGTCGGCCGTCGCGTAGACGCGGTAGTACGGGTTCGTCGCGACTCCGCGCTCGATCGCCGCAGCGCGCGCCGCGATGCGCTCGGGATCGGCGTAGATCACACCCTCGAGCTCGCCTTCCGAACCGATCCAGACGAGGTCTTGAACCTGGACGGCGAGCGCGGCGGCGAGGAGCGACACCTCGACGAGCTCCCCGGCCCCCGTCTCCCGCGCGCGCACGAGCGCAGCGAGCACCCGGCTCGCGAGCAAGAGCCCGGCGGTGAGGTCGGCGATGGGGATCCCGCCTGCCCGGACGGGCACCCGATCCCCCGCCGAGGCGTGCGCGGTCAGGAGACCAGCGTGCGCCTGGGCGACGAGGTCGTACGCGGGCACGTGGGCGAGGGGCCCGCGCCCCCCGAAGGAGGAGACGACGCCGACGACGAGCTCCGGAGCGTCGCGGTGGAGGTCGTCCCAGGCGAGCCCGAAGCGCGCCGCCCGCTCGGGCGCGAAGTTGTGGAGGACGACGTCCGCGCGCCGCACGAGCCGACCCGCCTCCCGCCGGCCGCGCTCCGTCTTCAGGTCGCAGACGACGGAGCGCTTTCCGCGGTTCAGGGGGACGAAGAAGCGACCGACGCCCGGCGCCACCGGCTGCACGTGGCGGTAGCCGTCGCCCCCCGGCGGCTCGACCTTCACGACTTCCGCCCCCAGGTCGGCGAGGAGGACGCCGCAGAGCGGCCCGGCGACGTACTGCGCGAGCTCCACGACTCTGACGCCTTCGAGCGGGCCGCTCACAAGCCGAGACCTCGCCGCGCGATCACGATCTGCTGGATCTCCGCGGCGCCGCCCGAGACCGTCGAGGCGACCGCCGCCCGCACGAGGCTTCCCACACGCCCCCCGAGCGACGCATCCGGCTCCCCGTCGACGAGCCCGTCGAGGCCGAGCAGGCCGGAAGCTTCGGCTGCGAGCCGCTGCGCGAGGCGCGCGCCCGCGAGCTTCGCCATCGCCGAAGCCGCGCTCGCCGGCTCGGCGCGGTCGAGGAGGTCGGCGGCGCGCAGCGACAGCAGCCGCGCCGCCTCGAGCTGCCCGCGGAGCGAGTCGAGACGCTCGCGTGCCCGCTCCGCCCGGCCCTGGGCCTCGAGCGTCCGCTCGAGCTCGTCGAGCACCCACGCGAGCCCGCCGAGCTTCTCGGCGGTGACGCGCTCGAAGTCGAGCGTCGCCATGAGCACGCGCCAGCCACCGTTCTCCTCCCCGACGAGCTGCGAGGCCGGGATCTCGACCTCGTCGAGGAAGACCTCGCAGAGGTAGCCGCCGCCGAGCACGGGAAAGCGGCGCACCTCGATCCCGGGGGTATCGAGCGGACAGACGAGCACCGAGATGCCACGATGTCGCGGGCGGTCGGGATCGGTGCGCGCGGCGAGGTAGATCCAATCGGCAGCCCACGCGCTCGAGGTCCAGATCTTGTGGCCGCTCACGACGTAGCGGTCGCCATCGCGCACGGCTCGGGTCGCGAGCGCGGCAAGATCGCTCCCGGCCCCCGGCTCCGAGAAGCCCTGGCAGAACGTCAGCTCGCCGCGGGCGATCGCGGGCAGGAGCCGCTCTCGGAGCTCTGGAGCGGCGAAGCGCTCGAGCGCGCAGCCGACGGTCTTGTAGGAGAGGAGGTAGAGGGAGAGCGGGAGCCAGTGGTAGCCGAACACCTCCTCGACGAGCGCCGCATCGACATGCGTGAGACCACGTCCGCCGAGCTCGATCGGCCAGGTCATGCCGATCCAGCCCGCCGCTCCGAGCGCCCGCGTGATCTCGCGCGAGTCGCCGTCCGAGAGCATTCCCTGGCGGCGCCACTCGGGGTCGTGCTCGAGCGTCGGACGTAGCCCCCTCGCGAACGCGTCCGCCTCCTCGCGCAGCGTGACGTGCTCGGGCGAGAAGCGGAGGTCCACGACTCGCGATGCTAGAGATCGCGCGCTCGTAGGATCCGAGCGATGGAGGAGGTGCGCGCCCGGATCCCGCTCGCCGACGGCACGCGGCTCGCGGCCCGGCTCTTCCTCCCCTCCGAGCTCCCCGCGGCCGTGCTCCTCGAGGCGCTCCCCTATCGCATGGACGACCTCACCGCCTCCTACGCCTCGGAGTACGTGCGCCTCTGCGAGGAAGGTGGCTTCGCGGTCTGTCGGCTCGACCTTCGCGGCACCGGATCCTCGGAGGGGATCGCGCTCGACGAGTACCACCCCCAGGAGCAGACCGACCTTCAGGAGGTGATCGCCTGGCTCGCCGAGCAGGAGTGGTCGACGGGCCGCGTGGGGATGTTCGGCACCTCCTGGAGCGGCTTCAACGCGCTCCAGGTGGCGATGGAGCGACCTCCCGCACTGGGTGCGATCGTGTCCGTCTACGCCTCGGACGACCGCTACACCGACGACGTCCACTACCTGGGCGGCGTGCTCAAAGCGCTCGACCTCGTCGACTGGGAGCTGTACATGGCCGCTTCGAACGCGCTGCCGCCGGTCCCCGCCGTCTTCGGCGAGGGCTGGCGCGAGGAGTGGCGGCGCCGCCTCGAGGTCGAGCCCTGGCTCTTGCGCTGGCTCTCCGAGCAGGTCGACGGGCCGTACTGGCGACACGGCTCGCTGCGGCCCCGGTACGAGCGGATCGCGTGCCCGACCATGCTCGTCGCCGGCTGGGCCGACGGCTACACGAACATCGTCTTCCGCGCGCTCGAGCGTCTGCGCTGCCCACTGCGCGTCCTCGTGGGGCCGTGGTCGCACACCTCGCCGGCGACCTCGATCCCGGGGCCGCGGATCGATCTCGTCCCCGAGCTCGTGCGCTGGTTTGCACGCTGGCTCCGCGACGAAGAGAACGACATCGACGAGGAGCCGCCGCTCGTCTTCTTCGCGCGTCGCTCGACGCTGCCCGCGCCCGACCTCGAGGAGCTGCGGGGGGAGTGGCGCTCCGAGCCCTCCTGGCCTCCGGCCCGCCTGCGGGAGCAGACGCTCCGCCCGGAGGGTGAGGGGACCGACGAGATCGCCGTCCAGGGCGACGTCGGCGTGGCGGCGTGGATCTCGTGCGCCGGCAAGCCGCCGTGGGTGCTCCCCGACGACCAGCGGGAGGACGACGAGCGCTCGCTCGTGTACGAGTGGGGGCCGCTCCCGGACGAGCTCGAGATCCTCGGCCACCCGCGCGTGCGCGTGACCGTGACCTCGCAGCACGCAGTGGCGTTCCTCTCCGCGAGGCTCTGCGACGTCTGGGACGACGGCACGTCGGCGCTCGTGACGCGGGGGATCCTCAACCTGGCGCACCGCGGCGGGCACGACCGGCCCGTCCCGCTCGAGCCCGGAGTCCCGACGCCGATCGAGCTCGAGCTCGAAGCCACGTCGTGGACGTTCGAGCGCGGCCAGCGCATTCGCCTCGCCCTCGCAGGCTCGGATTGGCCGAACACCTGGCCTCCCCCGCACGGAGGCCGCCTGCTCGTCGAGCGGGGCTCCCTCGAGCTCGTGCTCCCCGTTCTCGACGGCCCGCCAATCGCGCCGGCGCCGTCGTTTCTCCCCGCACCGGAATCCGAAGCCGAGCCGGCCGAGAGCGAGCCCGCGGCCGTGCGGCGGATCGAGCGCGATCCGGAAAAGACACGAGTCGTCGTCGGCTCGGAGACGGAGTACGACGCGCCGTTCGGGGCGCGCGTGGCCGAGCGCTACGAGGGCGAGGTCGGCGTCTGGAGCGAGGAGCCCGGGCGCGCCTGGGCGCGTGCACGCAGCGTCTACCGGATCGTCTGGCCGGACGCGACGGCGCAGACCGAGGCCAGACTCGACCTCCGCTCCAGCGCCACCGAGTACCTCGTTCGGATCGACCTCGTCGCCGAAGAGGAAGGCGGAGCGTTCAGTCGCGTCGAGCGCCGCTACGAGCGCCGAATCCCGAGACGCTTGCAGTAGAGGTCGCGAGCGGCGACCCGTGCTCGCGCACGGGGCTCGTCGAACCCGACGCCCGCTACAGGGCGTGGCAGGCAGCTCGGTGGCCGACGCCGGCTCCCCGCACCTCCTGGAGCCCGAGATCCCGCGTCCGGCAGCGCTCCTCGATCCCGAGGCGCGCGGCCTCGCCGGAGGCCACGAGCGGACACCGTGGGTGGAAGCGACACCCTGGCGGGATGCGCGTCGGGTCGGGCGCCTCTCCGACGAGGATCTGCTGCTCCATCCCCTCCACCTCGGGCACGACGGAGAGCAGCGCACGCGTGTACGGGTGCCGAGGCCGCGACAGGAGCTCCTGGGCAGGGCCCTCTTCCACGATGCGACCGAGGTACATCACGGCGATGCGGTCGGCGATGTTCCAGGCGAGCCCGAGATCGTGGGTGACGACGAGAACGGTCACCCCGGCCTCGCGGACGAGCTCGAGCATGAGCGCGAGGATCTCGCCGCGCACCGAGGCGTCGAGGCTCGAGACTGGCTCGTCGGCGACGAGGAGCGCCGGCTCGAGCGCCATCGCGCCCGCGATGACGACACGCTGACGCTGGCCGCCCGACAGCTCGTACGGGTAGCGCTCGAAGAATCGCTCTGGCGGGCGGAGGCCCGAGCGGGCGAGCGCGCCAGCGACGCGGGCCGCCTCGTCGCCCGCGAGCCGCTGGATGCGCAGCCCCTCGGCGACCGCCTCGTACACGGTCTGACGCGGGTTCAGGGCGCCCATGGGATCCTGGAACACCATCTGCACCCGGCGTCGGTACGAGCGGAGGAAGCGCTGGTCGTAGCGAAGCGGCTCCCCCTCGAAGCGGATCTCCCCCTCGGTCGGGCGCTCGAGGCCGAGCAGCGTTCGGGCCAGCGTGGTCTTCCCGCACCCCGACTCGCCGACGAGCGCGAGCACCTCCCCGCGGCGTACGTCGAGATCGACGCCATCGAGCGCCCGCGCCGTCGCCCCGCGAGGAGCGGGGAACCGCACGTGGAGCCCACGGGCTTCGAGCAGGGGCTCGTCGCTCACCGAGGGCCCCCGAGCACGTGGACGCACGCCGCCCGGCGATCGGCCGCGACGGGCCAGAGCTCGACCTCGATCGAGTCGCAGTCGGGCCGAGCCACCGCGCAGCGCGGATGGAACGGGCAACCCGGCGGCAGCTCGCGCGGATCGGGAGGATCGCCGACGAGCCCGACCGGCCGCTTGCGGAACGCCGGGTCGCCGATGACCGGGAAGGCGGCGGCCAGCGCGGCTGCGTAGGGGTGCGCGGCCCGCTGGAAGACGTCCTCGCTCGGCCCCTCCTCGACGATGCGACCCGCATACATCACCGCCGTCCTCCGGCAGACGTGCGCGAGCATGGACAGGTCGTGGGTGATGAACAGCATCGCCAGCCCGAGCTCGCGCTGGAGACGCTGGAGCAGGTCGAGGACCTGCGCCTGCACCATCACGTCGAGCGCGGTCGTCGGCTCGTCGGCGACGAGGACGCGTGGGTTGCAGGCGAGCGCGAGCGCGATGAGGACGCGCTGACGCTGCCCCCCGGAGAGCTGGTGCGGGTAGTCGATCGCCCGCCGCGCGGGGAGCCCGACGAGCTCGAGGAGCTCGGAGACGCGGCCGCGCGCATCGGCGCCGGGCTGGTGCAACTCGATCGCCTCCGCGATCTGGCTTCCGACTCGCTGCACCGGGTTCAGCGAGTGGAGCGCGCCCTGGAACACGATCGCCATCTCCGACCAGCGAACCGCGCGCAGCCGTCCCGGCTTCATCGTGAGGACGTCCTCACCGTCGAGCAGGACTTCCCCCGTCACCTCGGTGCCGCGCGGCAGAACACGGAGCAGAGCGCCGGCGATCGACGACTTCCCGCACCCCGACTCGCCCGCGAGCCCGAGCGTCTCGCCCGGGCCGAGCTCGAAGGAGACGCCGCGTACGGCGGGCACGACGCCGCGCTCGCCGCGGTAGGTGACGCGCAGGTCGCGCACGCGCAGGATGGGCACCGTCATCGACCGACCGCGTGGGAGTCCCGGAGACGTGGGTCGAGAATGCCCTCGAGCGCACGCCCGACGAGGGTGAACGAGAGGACGACCGCGATGACGCACAGTCCGGGCGGGAGGTACCACCACCACGCCTCCTGCCCGAGCGCACCGGCGGAGAAGGAGTCCTCGAGCATCGAGCCCCACGAGACGCGGGTCGGATCGCCGAGGCCGAGGAACGCGAGCGCCGTCTCGGAGAGGATCGCGACCGGAACGGTGAGCGTCGCGTTCGCGATGACGAGCGGCATAACACTGGGCAGGACGTGGCGACCCATGATGTGCGCGCCCGAGGCCCCGAGCGCCCGCGAGCGCTCGACGTAGAGGCGCTCCTTGATGGAGAGGACCTGGGAGCGGATGAGCCGCGCAGTCACGGGCCAGGAGGTGATCCCGATGACGAGGACGATGTTCTCGAGCGACGGTCCGAGCACCGCGGCCAGCACGATCGCGAGCGGCAGGAAGGGGATGACGAGAAACCACTCGGTGAGACGCGCGAGCGCGGCGTCCGTCCAGCCTCCGACGAACCCGCCGACGACGCCGACGACCGTCCCGATGACGATCGCGATCACCGTCGCGGCGATCCCGACGAGCAGGCTGACCTGCGACCCGTACACGAGCTGATCCCAGATCGGTCGCCCGAGGCTGTCGGTCCCGAGCGGGCCGAGCTCGGCGGGAGAGGCCCAACGCGGGTAGTCCCGGGCGTCGGCGGTGATCGCGCGGAGGTTCGCCTCGTCGGCGAGGAGCGGCGCCGCGAGCGCGGCCGCGACGAAGACGCCGAGCACGAGCATCCCCGCGAGGCCCTCCCGATCGCGCCGGTACTCCGCCCACCCGCGCCGGAGAGCGCGGCGTCTCCTCGCCCACGCAACCGAGCTCACGATCGGCCCCTCACCGGGCTCGCACCCGCGGGTCGAGGTACGGGTACAGGAGCTCCGCCGCCAGGTTGAAGACGATGACGGCCGCGCTGAAGAGGAGGAAGAGCCCCTGCAACATCGGCAGGTCGGGCCCGCGGAGGGACTCGTACGTGAGCAGGCCGAGACCCGGCCACGAGAACACCGTCTCGACGGTGATCGCCCCCGAGAGCACGAACCCGAAGCTCAAGGCGATGAGCGTGGTCGAGGGAAGCAGCGCGTTGCGCAGCGCATGGCGGTCGCGCACCTGAGCGTCGCGGAGGCCCTTCGCTCGCGCGAGGGTGAGGTAGTCCTCTCGAGCGACGTCGATGATCGACGAGCGCATGATGAGCGCGTACTCCCCGAGGTAGGCGATGGTGAGCGTGAGGCACGGGAGCGCCATGTGGTGGGCCTGGTCGAGGAGCTCGCCGAGGCCTCCGTCCGGCCCGGACGGATCGGAGATGCCGCCGGTCGGGAAGAGCCCGAGGTCGACGGCGAAGACCGTGAGCAGGAGCATCCCGAGCCAGAACTCCGGCGTCGACCAGGTGACGATCGAGATCCCCGTGAGCACGCGGTCGTGGGCCGTCCCGCGCCGCCACCCCGCGACGACACCCATGGCCAGGCCGATGGCCATCGCGAGCACCGTGGACGTCCCGACGAGGGCGAGCGTCTGCGGCGTCGCCGCCCAGATCTCGTCGATGACCGGCTGGTTCGTCGCGTACGAGCGACCGAAGTTGAGCTGGAGCGTCTGCTCCATGTAGCGCCAGAACTGCTCGAGCTTCGAGCCGTCGAGGCCGAACTGGCGCGTCAGCTCCTCACGCTGCGCGTCGGTGAGGTTGCGACCGCGGTAGAGGGTCGCGACCGGGTTCGACTCGACGACGCGAAAGAGGAAGAAGTTGAAGACGACGACGAACGCGAGCGTCCCGAGCGCGCCGAGCACCTTCCCTGCGACGAGCCGCGCAGTCACCGCGCGCCGCGCTCGAGCACTCCGCTACTCGCGCTCCTCCGCCGTGCGCCGGCGCAGCACGATCCAGCCGGCGAGCGCAGCGGCGAGCACGACGGCGACCACGATGGCGACGATGCCGCCCGTCGCGAGGCCGTCGCCGCCGTCGTCGGCTCCCTCGATCGGGGTGAGGTTCCAGTACGAGGGCGACGAGTTCGAGAAGAGCACCGGGCCCGTCTCCGCGGGCTGGCGAACCCAACCCGTGAACCGGTCGGTGCGGTACGCCTGGAGATCCGGGCTCGTCGCGAGCACGATGTAGGAGGCCGAGGCGTAGAAGCGCCGGAGCATGTCGTGGACGATCTCGCGCCGGCGCTCGGGGTCGAGCTCCCGGTTCTGCTGCTCGTACAGCTCGTCGTAGGTCGGATCGCAGAATCCGGCGTCGTTGTAGTAGTTCGTGAAGTCCGAGGCATCGACGGCGATCTGGTCGCAGGTGAAGTAGGAGAGCATCGGATCCGGATCGACGAAGGGCGTCCAGCCCCACACGTAGAGGTCGAAGTCGCCCTTGCCTGCGACCTCGAGGAGCTGGCCGTCGTCGTAGGTCGAGAAGCGGGTGCCGATCCCGATCTGCTCGAGCCAGCCCGTGATGAACTCCGCGTACGGCTTCGAGGTCTCGGACTCCGAGCGCAGCGCGTAGCGGAGGACGATGTCTTCGCCCTCGTACTCGCGGAGCCCGTTGCCGTCCGAGTCCACGTACCCGGCCTCGTCGAGGATCTGCCGCGCCCGGTCGAGATCGAAGTCGTAGGTCTCCTCCTCGCTCAGCTCCGGGATCCAGGCGGGGTTCGCGCTCGGGCTCATCGTCGTCCCCGGAGTGCCGATCCCGTTCAGCACGCGCTCGACGAGCGTCTCCTTGTCGATCGCGTGGGCGATCGCCTGGCGGAAGCGGAGATCCGTGAGCGCCGGGTGCGGCGCGTCGAACTTCGAGGTGTCCCGTGGCGGCCGGCCGTCGTAGGAGTTGAGGACGAGGTAGTCGAACCCGCCCTGCTCGCCCTGGACGGCGACGATCCCCTCCTCGTTCTCGAGATCCGGGAAGGCCGCAGCGGGAACGTTGTGCGCCGCGTCGATCTCGCCGCTGCGGAGCGCAGCGACCATCGCGTCGGCGTTGCGGAACACGCGGAAGACGACCTCGTCGATCGCGACCCGGCCGCGCCAGAAGTTCGGGTTCGCGACCATCCGCCAGAACTGCCCCTTCTTCCACTCGGCCAGCGTGAACGGCCCCGAGCCGACCCCGTCGAGCGCCGGGTAGTTGGAGACCTCGTCCGCAGGAACCTTCTCCCAGATGTGCTTGGGGACAACGTAGAGCGGAAGGCCCGGGAGTCGCGGGTCGGGCACCTTCGTGGTGACGACGAGAGTGCGCTCGTCCCGCGCCTCGGCGCTGAGGTTCGCGACCGTGGAGGTGTAGTTCAGCCACTCCTCGTCGCGAGCGCGGTTGATCGTGTACGCGATGTCCTCCGCAGTCAGCGGCGTGTCGTCCGACCAGCGCAGGCCCTCGCGCAGCGTGTACGTGACGGTGAGCCCGTCGTCCGAGACCTCCCACGACTCGGCGAGGCCGGGGACGGTCGAGAAGTCCTCCGCAGCGAGATCCGTCGGGCTCGCGTACTGGAGGGTGAAGAGCTCGTACGAGGAGACGAGCTCCCCGGCGGTCACGTTCGGGGTGTCGAGATCCTGCGTGAGACCGACCGTGAGGACGACCTTGCCCTCCTGAGCCGTCGCTCCGACGACGGCGACGAGCGAGGCGAGGGTCGCGAGAGCGAGAGCGGTGAGGAGCGTGAGGGAACGCACGGGTGCCTCCGAGGTCGCTGACCGAGCGATTATCCTCGAGCGGCGGAGCCGGTTCCACCTCCCGTTCGGCGTCTAGCCTCCCGGCGTGCACGTCGCTGCCTCACGCGGCCCGCGGCTCCGCGAGCTCGGCCTCCGGATCGGGCGCTTCGAAGCCGGGCCGGCGAACGCGATCACCGACGTCGCCGGCGTCACGGTCGGCCACGTCACCGTCTGGCGCGACGAGCCCGAGCCGCCGGCGGGCCGCGGCATCGCACGCACCGGCGTGACGGCGGTGCTGCCCGCGCCGCCCAGCTCGCTCTTCGACGAGCCCGTTCCCGCCGGAGTCGCTGTGCTCAACGGCGCGGGAGAGCTGACCGGGGCGCACCAGATCGCCGAGTGGGGCAGGATCGAGACGCCGATCTACCTGACCTCGACGCACGCCGTCGGCCGCGTCTACGACGGCGCCGTCGCGCTCGCGACGCGTCTCGACGCGCGCGTCGGAGTCGACGACGTCGTGATCCCGGTTGTCGGCGAGTGCGACGACAGCTGGCTCTCCGAGGCGCGGGTCGTCCAAGTCGACGCGGAGGACGCGGCGCTCGCGGTCGAGGCGGCGGCGCCGGGGCCGGTCGCCGAGGGCGCCGTCGGCGGAGGCGCCGGCACGTTGACGAAGGGGTTCAAGGCGGGCATCGGCACCGCGAGCCGGATCGCGCCTTCCATCGGTGGCGCCGTCGGCGTCCTCGTGCAGTCGAACGTCTCGGCGCCGCCACCGCTCGTCGTCGCCGGCGTCCGGGTGGGCGACGAGCTCGGAGAGGCGCACGGGCCGAGCGCCCCGGCCGGGAGCTGCATCGTCGTCGTCGCGGTGGACGCACCGCTCTCGGCCGGCCAGCTCGAGCGGGTCGCCAGAAGAGTGGGGCTCGGCCTCGCCCGCACGGGCTCGGTCGCCCACCACGGCAGCGGTGAGATCTTCGTCGCTTTTGCGCCCCCGGGACGGCGGCCGCGCCGCGAGGCGCCTGTCGCCACGATCGCCGACAGCGCCCTGGACGACGTCTTCGAGGCCGTCGTCGACGCGACCGAGGAAGCGGTGCTCAACGCCCTCTGGGCCGCGCCGGAGGTCGTCGGGCGCGAGGGCCGCGTCGCGCCCGCGCTGCCCCACGACGACGTGCTCGCGCTCCTCGCCGCGCACGGTCTCCTCTCTCGCTGATCCTCGACCGCGACCCTGCGCGGGGCTACGAGCGCCCCGCGACCTCGAGCCAGAGCCAGAGGAGAAGGGCGCCGACGAGGAGGAGGACGAGCGCCTTGGGGAGGGCGTCCGGGCCGAAGGCGACGGGGTCGGGGCGCCCGGGCTCGAGCCCGAAGCCGCCGGCGGTCGCGAGCCAGCCGCACATCGCCCCGAGCGTAGCGCGCGTCGCGCTCCCGTCCGCGCCCGCGCCGATCGACTAGGCTCGGGTCATGGCCAGGTTCCTCCACACCATGGTCCGCATCACGGACCCGCAACGCAGCCGCGAGTTCTACGAGGCGCTCGGCTTCCGTTTCTCCCGAGAGATGGACATCGTCCGCAACGGCGAGCTCGAGGCGACGAACTACTTCTTCTCGCTCGGCGACCAGGAGAACGTCCTCGAGCTCACGTACAACCACGACGGCCGCACGTACGACCTGGGCACCGGGTACGGGCACATCGCGATCGGCGTCGACGACCTCGAGGGCACGCTCGCCGCGCTGCGCGAACAGGGGATCGAGCCCGAGCGCCCGCCCTACCAGGTCACCGAGGGCGGCTCGTGGCTCTGCTTCGTGCGGGATCCGGACGGCTACCGGATCGAGCTCATCGGCCGCTCGTGAGCGGGCCGGCGGGCACGGCCCCGTCGATCCTGCCGCTTCGCGAGCGACCCGCCTGGCGCGCGCTCGAGCGCCACCGCCGAGAGCTGGCAGCCGTCCACCTGCGCGAGCTCTTCGCCGCCGATCCGCAGCGCGGGGAGCGCCTCGCGGCGGAGGCCGCGGGTCTCTACCTCGACTACTCGAAGAACCTCGTCACGGACGAGACGCTCGCCCTGCTTCAGCAGCTCGCCCGCGAGTCGGGGCTTGCGGAGCGGATCGAGGCGATGTTCCGCGGCGAGCGGATCAACGAGACGGAAGATCGTCCCGCGCTGCATGTCGCTCTGCGAATGCCGCGCGGACGGTCGCTCGTCGTCGACGGCGTCGACGTCGTGGCCGAGGTACACGCGGTGCTCGACCGGATGGCCGACTTCGCGGAGCGCGTGCGCTCGGGCGAGTGGCGAGGCCACACGGGCAGCCCGATCCGCGCCGTCGTCAACATCGGGATCGGCGGCTCAGACCTCGGCCCGGCGATGGCATACGAGGCGCTCCGCCGGTACGCGCGGCCCGACCTCGTCTTCCGCTTCGTCTCGAACGTCGACCCGACGGACGTCGTCGAGGCGACACGCGACCTCGACCCGGCGCAGACGCTCGTCATCGTCTGCTCGAAGACGTTCACCACCCTCGAGACGATGGCGAACGCGCGAGCCGTGCGCGCGTGGCTCCTCGCCGGCCTCGGCGACGAGGCCGCGGTCGCACGTCACGTCGTCGCCGTCTCGACGAACGAGCGCGAGGTGGCCCGGTTCGGGATCGACCCGAGCAGGATGTTTCCCTTCTGGGACTGGGTCGGGGGACGCTACTCGTTGAGCTCGGCGATCGGGCTGTCGACGATGCTGGCCGTCGGGCCCGAGCGCTTCGCGGAGCTCCTCGCAGGCTTCAACGCCATGGACGAGCACTTCCGGGAGGCGCCGTTCGAGCGGAACCTGCCGGTGCTCTCCGGGCTGCTCGCGGTCTGGTACGGCAGCCTCCTCGGCGCACAGACGCACGCGGTCGTGCCGTACAGTCGCGCGCTCGCGCGCCTTCCCGCCTACCTCCAGCAGCTCGCGATGGAGTCGAACGGGAAGCGGGTCACGAGCGACGGCCGGCCCGTGGACTACGACACCGCCGCGGTCGTCTGGGGCGAGCCAGGCACGAACGCCCAACACAGCTTCTTCCAGCTCCTCCACCAGGGGACGCGCCTCGTCCCGGTCGACCTCATCGTCTTCGTCCAGGCGCTCGACCCCGTCGGCGAGCACCAGGATCTCCTCGTCGCGAGCGCGATCGCCCAGGCCGAGGCGCTCGCCTTCGGTCGACGCGAGGAGGAGGTGCGCGCGGCGGGATGCCCCGAGCGCCTCGTGCCGCACCGGACGTTTCCGGGCAACCGTCCGACCACGGTCGTGCTCGGCGAGCGGCTGACGCCGGAGGCGCTTGGCGCGCTCGTCGCGCTCTACGAGCACAGCGTCTTCACCCAGGGGACGATCTGGGGCATCGACCCCTTCGACCAGTGGGGCGTCGAGCTCGGGAAGGAGCTCGCGCAGCGGATCGTCCCCGAGCTGCGAAGCGAGACCGAGCCGGACCTGTCCCACGACTCGTCCACGTCCACCCTGATCCGCCGCTACCGAGCCGGTCGGCGCAGAGGAGCCGCCGATGGCGCCTGAGCGCGCCCTCGAGCTCGGGATGGTCGGCCTGGGCAGGATGGGCGCTGGGATCGTGCGCCGCCTCCTCCGGGACGGGCACCGCTGCGTCGGGTTCGACATCCGCCCACAGGCCGTCGCTGCGATCGAGGCGGAGGGAGCGGCAGGGGCGCGCTCGCTCGAGGAGCTCGCCGCCGCCCTCGTTCCTCCTCGCGCGGTGTGGGTGATGGTGCCCGCCGGCGAGATCACCTCCGAGGCGATCGCCGCGCTCGCCGACGTGCTCGAGCCGGACGACGTGGTGATCGACGGCGGCAACACGCACTACCCCGACGATCTCCGTCACGCCGCGCTGCTCCGGGAGCGCGGAGTCCACCACCTCGATGTCGGGACGAGCGGAGGCGTCTTCGGAGCGGAGCGCGGCTTCTGCCTCATGATCGGCGGCGAGCCCGAGGTCGTCGCGCGCCTCGAGCCGATCTTCCGCTCGCTCGCTCCCGGGGTCGACGCCGCTCCGCGGACTCCGGGACGGACGGGCCCGCCGAGCCCGTCCGAGCAGGGCTACCTCCACTGCGGCCCGACCGGCGCGGGTCACTTCGTGAAGATGGTGCACAACGGCATCGAGTACGGGCTCATGGCCGCCTACGCCGAGGGCCTGAGCATCCTCGCGAGCGCGGAAGCCGGTGCGGACGAGCGCGAGCGCGACGCGGAGACTGCGCCGCTCGCCCATCCCGAGCGCTACCGCTACCGGATCGACCTCGCCGAGGTGGCGGAGGTGTGGCGACGGGGCAGCGTGATCGGCTCGTGGCTCCTCGACCTGGCGGCGAAGGCCCTGCACGAGTCGCCCGACCTCGCCGAGCTCTCGCGCCGCGTCTCGGACTCGGGCGAGGGACGCTGGACGGCAATCGCCGCGATCGAGGAAGGCGTGCCGGCTCCCGTGCTCACCGCCGCGCTCTTCGCGCGCTTCGCCTCGCGTGACGCCGACGACTTCGCCAACCGCGTGCTCTCGGCGCTCCGTCGAGAGTTCGGTGGCCACGACGAGAGGCCGTGAGCCGGTGCCACCTGCGCTCGAGGTCCTCCCGGACGCCGAGGCCGTCGCCGGGCGCGGCGCCGCGCTCGTCGTCCAGTGGGCGCAGAGCGCGATCGCGGAGCGGGGCCTCTTCACGCTCGCCGTCTCCGGTGGGCGCACGCCGTGGCGGATGCTCGCGCTCCTCGGCGAGCGGCTGCCGTGGGAGCGCGTCGCGCTCTACCAGGTCGACGAGCGCATCGCGCCGGACGGGCACCCGGATCGCACCCTCACACGCCTGCTCGAGACGCTCCCCGCGACTGCCGCCTCCTCCGTGCGCGCCATGCCTGTCACGGCGACCGATCTCGAGGCGGCCGCGGCGCGCTACGCGGCGGCGCTCCCCGACCGGCTCGACCTCGTCCACCTCGGCCTCGGGGCCGACGGGCACACCGCCTCCCTCGTCCCCGGCGACCGTGTTCTCGACGCCAGCGACCGGGCGGTCGCGCCCACGGGCGAGTACGAGGGGCTCCGCCGCATGACGCTCACCTACCCGACGCTCGACCGCGCTCGACGGCAGCTCTGGCTCGTCACGGGCGAGGAGAAGCGCGAGGCGCTGCGACGTCTGCTCGCGGGCGACACGTCGCTTCCGGCTGCTCGCGTGCGGACGGAGCACGCGATCGTGCTCGCCGACCGAGCGGCGGCCGGGGGCGCGGGCTGAGCGCCTCGCCGATGTCGGATCGGGAGGCGACGCGGCGGGCATCATCTCCGGAGATGCCGAGCGCGCACCGGATCGCCGTCCTCGCCGCCCTCGCGGCTCTCGCTGCGGGCGGGGCCGGCTGCGGCGGTGAGGCGACGCCCTCGCCACCCGCTGGCACCGGGCCGGTCGTCACCTCCTTCGACGCCGACGACGTCGACTGCTCGCTCGGCACCCTCGGGACCGTCTTCGTCGAGTGGGAGACGGCGAACGCAACCGGGGTCGAGATCGCCGTCGACGGCGGCGACCCAGCGCTCGCCGAGCCCTCGGGCGCGCTCACGCTCACCGTCCCGTGCGACGGCGAGGAGCACACGGTCTCCCTCACCCCGCTCGACGCCTCGGGCAAGGGCGAGACCGCGATTCGAACCGTCGAGTAGCGCTCAGTCGGTCAGCGGGGCGAGGCCCTTGGAGAGGAAGACCGCCCCGAGCACGACGAAGAGCACCGTCAAGAGCCAGATTCTTCGGGTTCCCCGCGGAGAGGAGGAGGCCGAGGCCGAGAGCTCGGCCCGGCTGGAGGCTCTCGATGCCGGCCATCCACGCGGGCCGCTCCCGCGTCGTGCCCGGCGACGGGCGCGTCCTCCACGTCCGCCGGGCGAGTAGGAGCAGCGCGACGCCGAGGGCGATCTCGAGCCACGACACGCCGTCGGAGACCTGCTCGTCCGTCGCCGCCCCCGCACCGTCTGCGATCGCGTAGATGACGACGAAGGCGCCCGCGAGCCCGAGCGCCCAGCCGACGGCGAACGCCGGTCGGTTCGCCCTCGGTCGCCCGGAGAGCAGGAGGAGGATGACCGCGACGACGGGGATCGGCACGACCGCGACGCCGACCGCGAACGGCAGCACCTCGCTGACCGCCTCGCCCGCGGCCGCATCATCGCAGCCTCCGCGCCGCGGCGCTCGGGGTGCTCTGCGCCGGCGAGCGCGCGGCTTCCTGGAAGCACGATGGGGCCGTGGGACTGCCGAGCGAAGGGAGCGATGCTCGCCGCTGACCACGGGTTCCTCGAGGTCTTGTGGACGATGGGTCGTGATTCTGCGTTCATCGTCTCGCTCTCGACCTTCGTCTCCGTCTTCGCGGACACCTGCCGCCGACCCGACATCGGTGGGCTCGCGAAGACGCTCCGGCCCGTCTTCGCGATCCAGAACGACCCCGGCGAGCACCGCCGGCCGCCCGCGGTCCGAGGAGCAGACTGGAGTCGTCCGCAGCGTCGAGCTCGCAGGCTTCGGCGGCGCGCTCGCCTTCGTGCCTCTGCCGAGCGACCTGGCAATGAGCTACGCGCGTCCTCGTCCTCCTCGTCGAGAGGCTCTGGACGGAGCAGCAGGCGGTGCACCGCTGGGTGTGCGCTTCCGGTGAGCTCGTCACTCTTTCGGCGCAACGTCGTGTCCCACCCGTGAGCAGATGCGGCCTAGGCTGCTCGCGTGACGACGAAGACCGTGCAGGCCCGATCCGCGACGACACCGTGGGGAGCGGCGCAGGTGCTCGAGACCGCCTCGATCCCCCAGCGGGCCGGAGAGCGCCGCTTCTCCGTCGTCGTCGAGCTCCTGGAGACGCAGGGCGGGGAGCGCCTCGTCCGGTTTGCCTACGCGACGCAGGGGTCCGCGAGGCGAGGCCCCGTCACGATGCGGGCGCGCGACCTCGAGCGGCTGCGGGCGTCGCTCGAGCGCGCGCCCGTTCTCAGGGAGGCTCTCGCCATGTAGCGGGCACGAGCGACAGCACCGAACGCCTCTCCGCGCACTCGGGTGACCGCGGCGCCGGCTACGCCGTCGCGAGCGCGTGCGCCGCGGCGGCGTCGACGAGCGCTGCGAGGATGAGCCCGCCGTCGGCCGAGCCGAGCAGGGGATCGACCGCGTGCTCGGGATGCGGCATGAGCCCCATGACGTTCCCCGCCTCGTTCGTTACGCCGGCGACGTTGCCGAGGGAGCCGTTGACATCCTCCGTGTAGCGGAACACGATCTGCCCTCGGGCGGCGAGCTGCATGAGGGTCCCTTCGTCGGCGTACCAGGCACCGTCTCCGTGCTTCACCGGCAGCACGAGCTCCTGGCCTTCGACGCAGCGGCGGGTGAACAGCGTCTGCGCGGTCTCCACCCGGACGACGACGTCACGGCAGACGAACTCGAGTTGGCGGTTCGGGCGGAGCACGCCGGGCAGGAGCCGCGCCTCGCAGAGGATCTGGAATCCGTTGCAGATGCCGAGCACCGGGCCTCCGGCGTCCGCGAAGCGGCGGACCGCGCCCATGATCGGAGCGAGGCTCGCCAGCGCGCCGACCCGGAGGTAGTCGCCGTACGAGAACCCGCCCGGGAGCACGACCGCGCCGACACCCTCGGGAAGCTCGTACTCGGCGTGCCAGACGAGATCGACGTCGGCGCCGAGCGCGCCGAGCGCCCAGGCGGCGTCGCGGTCGTCGTTCGACCCGGGGAAGACCACGATCGCGACGCGCGGGCGGCCCGTCATGCGTCGTGGAGCTCGATCTCGAAGCTCTCGATGAGGGGGTTTGCGAGGAGCTCCGCGCACATCCGCTCGACGCGCGCTCTCGCGTCGGTGTCGTCGGCGAGCTCGAAGTCGACCACCCGGCCGACCCGCACGCCGTGGACGTCGAAGCCGAGCTTCCGGAGCGATCCCTCGACCGCCTCGCCCTGGGGGTCGAGGATCCCCTGCTTCGGACGGATGAGCACCGTCACCTTCATCCGAGCACGACCTCCGGGCCCTCCAGGTAGCGCTCGAACGCGACGCCGGTGAGGCGCTCGAAGGCCTCGATGTAGCGAGCGCGGGTTCCGACGACGACCTCCTCGGGGAGCTCGGGCGCCGGAGGGGTCTTGTCCCACCCGCTCTGCTCGCACCAGTCGCGCACGAACTGCTTGTCGAACGAGGGCTGCGAGCGCCCCGGCTCGTAGCCCTCGCGCGGCCAGAACCGTGAAGAGTCGGGCGTCAGCACCTCGTCGCCCAGCCTGAGCACTCCGTCGGACGAGATCCCGAACTCGAACTTCGTATCCGCGAGGATAATCCCCCGCTCTTCCGCGTGAGCCGCTGCGAACGCGTACAGGGCGAGCGCAGCCTCTTTCGCCTCCTCATACCGGGCCTCCCCGCAGAGCGCCGCCGCCTCCGCCTCGGTGATGTTCTCGTCGTGCCCCACCGACGCCTTCGTGGCGGGCGTGAAGATCGGCTCGGGGAGCCGCTCCGACTCGCGGAGCCCTTCGGGCAGCTCCTGACCGGAGACCGCGCCGGTCGCACGGTAGTCCTTCCACCCGGAGCCGGCGAGGTAGCCGCGGACGACGCACTCGATCGGGAGCATCTCGAGCCGCCTGCAGACCATGCTTCGGCCGTCGGCGCGGAGCTCGAGGAAGTGATTCGGGACGATGTCGCGCGTCCGCGCGAGCCAGAACGCCGACAGCCCGGTGAGCACCCGCCCCTTGTCCGGGATCGGGGTCGGGTGGACGACGTCGAAGGTCGAGATGCGGTCGGTCGCGACGAGGAGCAGGCGCTCGTCGTCGAGCGAGTAGATCTCGCGAACCTTCCCGCTCGCGACGTGCGTCGCCTCAGCCATGGGCCGCCACCGTTCCGGCAAGCGCATCGAGGCGCGCGAAGACGACGTCGGTATGGCGCGTGTAGGCGGCGAGGTCGAACACCGCGTCGAGATCGACGCGGGTAGAGATCTCGGGATCCGCAGCGACGAGCGTGCGGAAGTCGAGCCCCTCGTCCCACGCGCGCATCGCGTGGCGCTGCACCAGGCGGTAGGCGCTATCGCGCTCGAGCCCCGACTCGACGAGCGCAAGGAGGAGCCGCTGGCTGTAGAAGAGGCCGCCCGTCGCCTCGAGGTTCGCGCGCATCCGCTCGGGTCGGACGACCAATCCCTCGACGAGCCAGGCGAAGCGATCGAGCATGTAGTCGACGGCGAGGAAGGCGTCGGGGAGGACGATCCGCTCGGCCGAGGAGTGCGAGATGTCTCGCTCGTGCCAGAGTGCGACGTTCTCGAGCCCTACCTGGGCGTACCCGCGGACGACCCGGGCGAGCCCGCAGATCCGCTCCGAGACGATCGGGTTGCGCTTGTGGGGCATCGCGGACGATCCCTTCTGATCGTCCCCGAACGGCTCCTCGACCTCGCGCAGCTCGGTGCGCGCGAGGTGCCGGATCTCGAGCGCGTACCGCTCGAGGGACGAGGCGAGCAGCGCGAGCGCGGAGAGGAGCTCGGCGTGGCGGTCGCGCTGGAGGATCTGCGTCGAGCTCGGGGCAGGCTCGAGCCCGAGCGTCTCGCAGGCGATACGCTCGACCTCCGGAGAGGTCGTTGCGTACGTGCCGACCGCCCCTGACAACTTTCCGACGCGCAGGCCCTCGAGCGCGCGCTCGAGCCGCGCGCGGTCGCGGGCGAGCTGGAAGGCCCAGCCGGCGAGCTTGAGCCCGAAGGTCGTGGGCTCGGCGTGCACGCCGTGCGTTCGCCCGATCTGCACGGTGTGCTCGTGCTCGTGCGCGCGGGAGACGACGGCGAGGAATGCCCGATCGAGCCCCTCGAGCAGGAGCGCCCCGGCATCGCGGATCGCGAGCGAGAGTGCGGTGTCGAGAACGTCCGACGAGGTCAGCCCGTAGTGGAACCACCGCCCCTCGCCGCCGAGTTGCTCGGCGACGGCGTCGACGAACGCGGCGACGTCGTGGTTCGTACGACGCTCGATCTCTGCGACCCGCTCGACGGTCGGCGGCACCGCAGCCGCCCGGATCGCTCGCGCCGCCTCGGCCGGGACGACCCCGACGCTCGCCCACGCCTCGAGCGCCGCGAGCTCGACGGCGAGCCACCGCTCGAGCTTCGCCTCCTCCGACCAGACGCGTGCCATTGCCGGCCGGGAGTAGCGCTCGATCACCGCCTCGATTCTAGTCGGCGCGGGAGCGGTCCCGACCCGTGAGGGCGCCACCCGTCGCGAGGCGACGCTCGAAGCGAGGCGGCGGCCCGCGTCACGGCTGGCCCGTGCGCGCTTGTACCGAGCGGCGACAGCCCGCATGGGCAGCGTATCGATTCCGCAACCCTCGTGAAGGATTCGGCACGCTCTCGCCTCCCACACGTCTCACCTTCGCCGATACGCTCGAACGCGGGTGGAGGCGCGGGGTGGCCCCGAGGCTCAGAGCTCGAGGGACGCCGTCCAGCCGGACGCGGCGGCTTCCGCGATGTCCCGCCGGTAGCGAGATCCCTCGATCTCGATCGCCCCGACCGCCGCGTACGCTCTCTCGCGCGCGTCGGCAACCGTCTCCCCGAGGACCGTCACGCCGAGGATCCTCCCGCCGTTCGTGACGAGCTCCTCCCCGCGCACCGCTGTCCCTGCGTGGAAGACGAGCGCCCCGAGGCCCTCGGCAGCCTCGATGCCGCGGATCGGTGTCCCGCGATCCCCGGCGGCCGGGTACGAGCCCGCAGACACGACGACGGTAACCGCCGCCCCACCCGCCCCGGGCGATCGGATCCCGGCGAGATCCCCGGTCGCGGCGGCCGCGAGGAGCTCGAGCAGATCCCCCTCGAGGATCGGAAGGACGGACTGGGTCTCGGGGTCGCCGAAGCGGCAGTTGAACTCGAGCACCTTCGGCCCCTCGCTGGTGAGCATGAGCCCTGCGTAGAGGAGGCCGACGAAGGGCGTACCGCGCTGCTCGAGCTCGGAGAGAACCGGGAGGTGGACGCGCTCGAGCAAGGCCGTGACCTCGTCGTCCCCGACTCCCGGCACCGGCGCGTACGACCCCATCCCCCCTGTGTTGGGGCCTTCGTCTCCGTCGTAGGCTCGCTTGAAGTCCTGCGCCGGCGGCAGCGCGACCGCGGTGCGGCCGTCGCAGACGGCGAAGAGCGAGATCTCGGGCCCCTCGAGCAGCTCCTCGATCAGGAGCGGGCTACCGAGCGCCGCGAGCTCGGAGAGCGCGCGATCCACGTCCTCCTGGGTGCGGCACACGACCACCCCCTTTCCGGCGGCGAGCCCGTCCGCCTTCACGACGCAGGGCGGGCGCGCGACCGGAAGGCGCGAGGCTGTGGGCACCCCGGCAGCCACCATGACCTCCTTCGCGAACGACTTCGAGCCCTCGATCCCGGCGGCCGCTGCTCCCGGGCCGAAGACGGCGATGCCGGCGTGCCGGAGCACGTCGGCGACGCCGGCGACGAGGGGTGCCTCGGGCCCGACGACGACGAGGTCGCACGCAAGCGAGCGCGCGAGCGCGAGCACGTCGTCGGGATCCTCGGCCGAGATCGGGTGACATTCGGCGAGGCGCGCGATACCGGGGTTGCCGGGAGCGGCGTGCAGCTCCGTTGCGGACGACGCCTGCGCGAGCTTCCACGCGAGCGCGTGCTCGCGCCCGCCGGAGCCAATAACGAGAACGCGCACGGCCACCAGTCTACGAAGAGCGATCGACCGCTCACATGAGTCACACGAGCTCCTCGGCACGTCCGTACGCGTCTCGACGGCCGAGTCGGCGCAGCCGGTCGACATCGGGCTGAAACCAGCGCTCGGCGATCACGGTCGGCACGACTGCCGAGAGGACGACGACGGTGACGAGAAGCGAGAACTGCGTTCGGTCGACGATCCCCGCATTCAGGCCGTACAACGAGGCGATCGTGCCGAATGTCAGTCCCGTGCTCATGAGCAGCGTGGAGAAGACCGCGTGCGGCCGGTCGGCCCGCCGCGCGAGCGGATAGACGAGGACGATCTTCGGAACCATCTTCGCCGCGAAGAGCGCTACCAAGAGCCCGAGATTCGAGGCGACCGCTCCGAGCGAGACGTTGAGCCCGCCTTTGCTGAAGAAGAACGGCGTCAGAAGAGCGAAGGCGACGACGCGCAGGCGCTTCTGCTCCTCCCGGTGCTCGGCGTAGTGGTTGCTGAGCACGAGCCCGAGCACGAACGCAGGGAGAACCGCATGGCCGCCCGAGAGATCCGCGAGCACCATGAGCGCGAGCAGGGAAGCGAACACGAGCTTGATCTCGGGCTCGATGACGCGATCGCCGTAGCGCCCGAAGAACCACGGCGCGATCGTGGGAAGGACGACGACGAGCGCCAGCGACCCGAGCAGGAACAGCGGGAACCACAGGTTTGGCTGGACGAAGATCGCGGACAGCGCGATCGCGGTCAGGAGGTCGGTGACAAAGGTCGCGCTCATCAGCAGCTTGCCGGTGGCCGTGTCCGTCAGCCCGCGTTCGACGAGCACCGCGTACACGACCGCGAGCGAGGTCGTGGAGAGCGCCGTGCCGGCGATGAGAGACGCCTTCGGCGACCAGCCGAGGGCGAGGTACGCGGTCGCCGACGCCACGACGAACGGACCCGCGAAGGAGACGACGCCGATCGCCGACGCGGCCTTGACGCGGCGTCGCAGGTAGTGCGGGTCGACCTCCATCCCGGCCAGGAACGTGAGGACGACCGACGCGAACGCGGCGAGGAAGTCGAGCCAGTCTTGGCTTTGAACCTCGAAGACGTTCCCGACGACGACGCCGAGCGTGAGCTCGACGAGCGCCACGGTCACGCCGAGCTCGACCGAGATCACGCTCGCGAGGAGCGCGACGCCGACGAGGAGGGCAGCGAGCTCGATGGCATCCACCTTGGTACCTCCACTCGAAGGAACACGGGGTAGAAGCCATCAGCCCGGACGGGCGGTTGGCGCGGGCCTCATCGCGCGTGCAGCGCGGAAGCATACCTTCAGCCTCTCAGGCCAAGGCGAGCACGCGCTCACGCGCGGCGCCCGTGCCGACGAGCGTCACGCGCACGTCGAGCTGGCGCTCGACGAACCTGACGTACTCCTGCGCGGCGGCGGGGAGGTCGTCCCCGATCTCCTCTCCCCAGCCCGGCAGCGTCTCGAACACGGGTCGAGCGTTATGGAAGTCACTCTGGTGCGCCGGGAACTCGTCGGTCTCCGTCCCGTCGGGCAGTCGGTAGCGGACGCAGACGGGGAGCTCGTCGAACGGAGAGAGGACGTCGAGCTTCGTGAGCGCGAGCGAGGTCATCCCGTTGACGCGGACCGCGAACCGGAGCGCGACGAGGTCGAGCCAGCCGCATCGCCGCTCCCGACCGGTGACGGTCCCGAACTCCCGACCGAGCTCGCGCACGCGCTCGCTCGCCGGGCCCTCGATCTCCGACGGGAACGGGCCCTCGCCCACGCGCGTGACGTACGCCTTCGCGACGCCGAGCACCTCGTCGATGCGGTTCGGCCCGATCCCGAAGCTCACGGCCGCGCCGGCGGCGATCGGGCTCGACGAGGTCACGAACGGGTACGTCCCGTGGTCGAGGTCGAGGAGCGTTCCTTGTGCGCCCTCGAACAGCACCCGCTGGCCGGAGCGGAGCGCACGGTGCACGAGGAGCGACGTGTCGGCGACGTAGGGGCGGAGCCTCGCCGCGTGCTCGAGGCTCGTCGCCACGATCTCCTCGAGGTCGAACGGCTCGAGCTCGTACACGCGCTGGAGCCACACGTTCTTCTCGGCGACGGCGAGCTCGAGCTTCTGCCGGAGGATCTTCGGGTCGAGCAGGTCTTGGACGCGGATCCCGATGCGCGTCGCCTTGTCGGCGTAGGCGGGACCGATCCCGCGCCGCGTCGTCCCGATCTGCAACCGGCCGAGCCGCCGCTCGCGCGCCCCGTCGAGGGCGACGTGCCACGGCATGACGAGGTGCGCGTTCCCGGAGACGAAGACGAGGCCCTCGGTGCGGTGGCCGCGAGCCTCGAGCTCGTCGAGCTCGCCGATGAGCACCGAAGGGTCGACGACGCAGCCGGCGCCGATCGCGCTCGGCTTGCCCGCGACGATGCCGCTCGGGATCTGCCGGATCTTGTACGTCTCGCCGGCGACGACGATCGTGTGCCCCGCGTTGGGGCCGCCCTGGTAGCGGCAGACGAGATCGGACTCCTGGGCGAGCAGGTCGACGATCTTCCCCTTGCCCTCGTCGCCCCACTGGGCGCCGACGATCACGGTCGCTGGCACGTGCGCCAGTCTTGCAGAACCGCTCAGAGAGAACCGCGCTCTCCGGCAGCCGCGCTGAGACCGGGCCGTGAACGTGGCGTCGACGTCAGGCGCCCGCGACGACCTCGGCCTCCTCGCCCGTCGATGTCGCGACCGTCGAGACCGAGGGGATACCCTGTGCCGCGCACGCCGAGTCGGCGCCCGCATCTTCGCCGCCGGGAATCCGGTCCGCGTCGCCGCCGAGCTGCCGGATTCGCGCGAGCAGCGGGAGCGCGCCGGCCGCCGCGATCCCGCCGGCGACGAAGGCGGCACCTATCGACCGCGCCTCGCCGAGAGCGCCGAGCCCACTCTGGCCCACGATGCCACCTGTGCTCCCGATCAGCGAGTCGAACGAGACGACCGTCGCCCGCTGCTCGCTCGGGGCGACCGCGTGCAGGTAGGAGGAGCGGACGGGGAGACTGACCCCCGTCGCCGCCATCGTCAGGAGCAGCGCGCCGAGGGCAACCCAGAACGAGGCCGTCAGCCCAACGGTGATCGCGGCCCCAGCCTGCACCGCCGCAGCCGCGAGGAGCAGCGTCGTCCGCCGACCGCAGCGCCCGGAGGCGACGTGGACGATCTGGTTCCCCGCGATCGTCGAGAGCGCGATGCCGGCGGCGACGAGACCGGCGATCCAGACCGCGTCGCTGTCGAGAAGCTCGAGCAGGTGCGGCTGGGCGGCGTAGAAGGCCCAGATGAGGAGTCCGGACTGGAGCGCTCCAACGAGCATGAGGAGCCGGAGCCCGGGCTGGCTCCAGCCGTAGCGAAGACCCGCGCGCGCGTTCCGGGCCATCTGCGCCGGAAGCTCGGCTGCGGGGAGGCGACGCGGAGCGAAGCCGAGGTCGTGCATGACGACGTACGCGACCGCGAAGACCGCCGCTAGGAGCGCCGAGCGGACGAGGTACGGAAGCGAGAGGTCGACCTGGCCGAGCAGGCCGCCGCCCACGGTACCGACGAGCATGGCTGCCCCGGTCACCTGCTGGCCCCGGGCGAAGATTCGATCGAGGGATCCGGGATAGCCCGTCGCGGCGAGCGCATCGACGAGCCAGGCCTCCATCGCGCCCGAGTAGAAGGTGAAGCCGAGGCCGATCCCGACCGAGACCGCCGCGAAGGCGACGACGCCTCCGCCGATCTCGGCGAGCAGGACGTAGAGCAGCGTCGTCGCCGCGAGCACGGTGACCGAGAGCAGGAAGGAGACACGGCGACCGAGGGTGTCGGCGACGACGCCCGTCGGGATCTCGAACAGCACGATGCCGGTCGAGAAGGCCGCGTTCGCGACGAAGACCTCGAAGAAGCTCAGCCCGGCGTCGAGCAGGAAGAGGGTGTTGACGCCCCAGATGAGCGCCGCGGAGAGCGTGTAGAGCCCCGAGAGCACCACGTAACCGACGACGACGCTCCGAGAGTGTGGGGAGCTCACGGCGAGCACGAGGCCGCAAGCCTACGGGGTATCTCCGCGCGCGCCGACGCCCGTGAGATTCCGAGCCGGCGCCGAGGCTCCGAGCCCGACGCGTCTCGTCGCCACAGACGTGCCGTGCGGCGGGCCGCGCTACGGGGAGGCCAGGTCGGCGAACTTCGCGTAGCGCTTGAGGAAGGAGAGCTTGACCGTCCCCGTGGGGCCGTTTCGGTGCTTCGCGAGATGCACCTCGGCGATGCCCTGCTGATCGGACTCCTCGCCGTGGTAGTACTCGTCGCGGTAGACGAAAGCGACGAGGTCGGAGTCCTGTTCGAGCGAGCCGGACTCGCGGAGGTCGGAGAGGATCGGCCGCTTGTCGTGGCGCTGCTCGACGGCCCGAGAGAGCTGCGACATGGCGAGGATCGGCACCTCGAGGTCGCGCGCGAGCACCTTCAGCGCGCGCGAGATCTGGGACACCTCCTGGACCCGGTTCTCCGCGGTCGCGCCCGAGGTCATGAGCTGGAGGTAGTCGACGATGATGAGGCCGAGCCCGGGCTCGCGCGACTTCAGACGACGCGCCTTCGAGCGAAGCTCCATGATCGTCGTCGAGCCGGAGTCGTCGACGTAGATCGGAGCCTTCATCAGCCGGTCGCAGGCGGTGGTGAGCCGTGGCCAGTCGTCCGGCGCGAGGCGACCCGTCCGTAGCCGCTGCGACTCGACCTTCGCCTCGCTGCACATCATCCGCTGCGTGACCTCGGCCTTCGACATCTCGAGCGTGAAGAGCGCGACCGGGATCCCGTAGCGAACGCCGAGGTTCGCGGCAATGCAGAGGCCGAGCGCGGACTTCCCCATCGAGGGCCGGGCGGCGAGGATCACGAGGTTGCCCGGCTGGAACCCCGAGGTCAGCAGGTCGAGCTCGCGGAACCCGCTCGGCACCCCCGTTACCTCCGCTCCTGCCTCGTAGAGCTGGGTGATCCGCTCGAAGCTCTCCTTGAGCAGCACCTCGATGTGCGCGAAGTCGCTCGTGACGCGCTTCTGGCCGAGCTCGAAGACGATCTGCTCCGCCTGGTCGACGAGGTCGCTCACCTCGCCCGGACGCTCCTGGCCGAGCCGCTGGATCTCCTGTCCCGCGCGGACGAGGCCACGCAGCGTGGCCATCTCCTTGACGATCCGCGCGTAGTGCTCGACGTTCGACGTCGAGGGAACGAGGGCGGCGAGCTCGGCGATGCGCGCCTGCCCACCGACCTCCTCGAGTTCGCCGCGCTCGTCGAGCTCGTCGACGAGCGTGATCGCGTCCACCGGCTCGCCCTTGGCCCACAGCCCCAGTGCGGCACGGTAGATCTTCGCGTGGCTCTCGCGGTAGAAGTCGGACGCGTCGAGGATCTCGCTGACCGTCCCGACTGCGGTCGACGAGAGGAGCATCGCGCCGAGCACCGACTCCTCCGCCTCCAGGTTCTGCGGCGGGACGACGGCGTTCAGGCGCTCGGACGAGGTGACGGACATCGGTGCGGAAGTCAATCGCTCCGCACGGCCGCCGTCCAGGTCGAGCGCTCGACGGCGTCCGAGCGGCGCTTGTGCAGGGAGATCAGAACACGCGTTCGTAATGTTATCCCCTCGAGCGGACGCGCTATCGACAGCGCCCGTCGAGTTTTCCAGTCGGAAACGGTCGCTCCGAGCGCGAACTTCGACGCGCCGTCAACAGGCCTGTGGAGACGCGTGTGGGAGACGCGACGTCAGGCGGAGGGCTCGTCGGCCTCCGCGGGCGACGCGACGACCGGGTCCGCGGGCGACGCGTCGTCGACGACCCCCGCGTCGCTTGCGGGCTCCTCCTCGGAGAGGAGCTCGGCGATCGCGCTCTCCGCCTGCTCGTGCTCGGCGGCTGCGGCAGCGGCGACCTCGGCCGCAGCCTGCTTCTCGGCGGTGGCCTGCGCCTCGGCGGCCTCGAGCACCGCGAGCTCCTCCTCCGGCGGGAGGTTCTGGCCCTCGGGAACGACGAGCGTCTTGACCTCCACCGTGACGTCCTGGAAGACCTCGATCGGGACGGCGTACCGGCCGATGCGCTTGATCGGGTCGATCCCGACCTTGCGACGATCGACCCGCACCTTGCGCGTCCGCCAGATCTCGTCCACGACGTCCGAGGCGGTGACCGAGCCGAAGAGCGATCCCGTCGGGCCCGCCTTCACCTCGAACCGGAGCACCGTCTTGCCGAGCACCTCGGCGATCTCGCGCGCCTGCTCAGCGCTGCGCGCTTCGTGCTTCGCGCGCTCGGCCTCGATGCGCCGGAGCTCCGCCACCCGGGCGGGCGTCGCCGGCTCGGCCAGCTTGCGGGGAAGCAGGTAGTTGCGGGCGTAGCCGCGCGCGACGCTGACGACGTCGCCGCGCAGGCCGAGCTTCTCGACGTCCTGGAGGAGGATGACGTCCATCGCTACCCCGAGACGTACGGCAGGAGGGCCATCTCTCTCGCGCGCTTGATCGCCTGGGCGACCTGGAGCTGGTGACGCCGACAGGCGCCCGTGATGCGCCGGGAGCGGATCTTCCCCTTCTCCGAGATGTAGCGCCGCAGGAGCGCGGTGTTCTTGTAGTCCACCTGCTCGACCTTGTCGCGGCAGAGGTGGCAGCTCTTGCGCCTCGTCGATCCGGTCGACGAGGCGGGACGTCTGCGTGTCGGCTTCTTCGTCGCCATCGTGCTCCTAGAACGGGATGTCGTCGTCGGCGGGCGAGGTCGGGAAGTCGTCGGCTGCCGCGCCGGCCGGGACGTAGGCGGGGCCCTCCGCGTCCTGTCGCCCGCCGAGGAACTGGACGCTGTCGGCGACGATCTCGACTGCCTGACGCTTCGTGCCGTCCTGCGCCTCCCACTCGCGCCACTCGAGCCTGCCGTCGACCGCGACCGGCCGACCCTTGGCGAGGTACTGCGCGCAGTTCTCGCCCTGCTGCCCCCAGACCGTGACGTCGAAGTAGTTCGGCTTGTCCACCCACTGCCCGGTCTCGTCCTTGCGGCGCGTGTTCACGGCGAGGCGCAACGAGCAGACCGCGGTGCCCGAGGGCGTGTGCCGCAGCTCCGGGTCGCGCGTCAGGTTCCCGACGAGGACGACGCGGTTGATGTTGGCGGCCATGGTTACTCCTCCTCTTCCGAGACGTCGGTGTACGTCTCTGCATCGTCGCGCGTCGGAGCGCCGACCGCTACTGGCCGCGCGGGACTGGCCTGGATGCGACGGGTCGCCATGTGGCGGAGCACGTCGTCCTCGATCCGGAGCACGCGCGAGATCTCGTCGAGCGTCTCGGCCGAGCACGTGAACTGGAGGAGGTGGTAGCTGCCGTCCGTCTTGTGCTGGATCTCGTAGGCGAGCTTGCGCCGCCCCCACGGCTCGTGCAGATCCCAGCTCCCGCCGTCCGCCTCGACGCGCTCGCGCACGCGGCCCACGATCTCCTTCTGGCGCGCGTCGTCCAGGTCCGCGTCGAGGAGCAGCAGGATCTCGTACTCGTTCACGTTCGGCTTCCTCCGGTCTGAGTCGGCCTCGCCCGTCGAGATGCGCCCTCGCGGGACGCATCGGCGCGAGGCAGGAAGTCGCGGGAGTGTAGCAGCGAGGCCGTCGCTGGAGCCGGGTACCATGGCCTTCGTGCGGAGGCTCCTCACCTGGATCGTCGTCACGTTCGGAGTCGCGGCGTTCGTCCGCTGGTGGCGAGCGCGCGGTGCGAGCGCCCCCACGCCGCAGATGCCCGCGGCCCCGGCGGCGGAGACGGAGCCGGAGGCGGGCGATCCGGCCGAGGAGCTCCGGCAGAAGCTCGCCGAGACACGCGGGGAGGACGCGGCCCCCGTGGCCTCGGGCGACGCGTCGATCGAGGAGCGTCGAGCCGAGGTGCACGCGGAGGGTCGCGCGGTGGTCGAGGCGATGCGGTCGACCTCGTCGCCTGACGACGCGTAGGGCCGAGGCGTGCCTCGCCGTCGCGACGACGAGCCCGAGCAGCGCGAGGCGGCGGGCGCGGACGCGAGCGCCGAGGTCCTCGAGGCGCTCCGCGCGCTCTGCGAGCAGGTCGGAGAGCTCCGAGCGGAGGTCGCCTCGCTCCGGCTCGCGCAGGCCCCGCTCCCCCGTACGACCGAGGAGGCCACAGGCTGGGAGCAGCAACCTCTGCCCGCAAGCGCTGGCCCGATGTGGGCGAGGAGTCTGGAGAGCCCGCTTCCGCGCCGTCCGGCCATCCCCCGGCTCGCGCTCGAGATCGCCTTCCTCGTGGCCGTCGCGGCAGCCGCGGCCCTCGCCCGACTCGCTCCCCTCGTGATCGTCGGCGTCGTCGGGAGCGCGTGGGCGCTCGTCGCGGCGATCGAGTGGCTCGCCTGGCGGTCGGCCAAGCGCGAGCAGGAGCTGCTCGCCCGGCTCACGGTCGCAGGGCCGCCCGTCGAGAGCGACCTCTCCTGGTTCGCGCCGCCGCTCGAGCAGACCGCGGAGCTCGAGGAGCCGCCGCCACGGACAGCGAAGCTCCCGCCGCCGCAGCCCGAGTGAGGCGGTGGGTGGCCCGCGCGTCGGGCAGAGTGCCCGGCGACTGACGTGCTCTTCCCGACTGCCACCTTCGCCATCTTCTTCGCGGTCGTGCTCCCGCTCTCGTGGGCGCTTATGCGCCACGGCGCTCTCTGGAGACCGTTCGTCGTCGCGGCGAGCTTCGTCTTCTACGCGGGCTGGGACTGGCGCTTCTGCTTCCTGCTCGCGTTCTCCATCCTCTGGAATCACGTCTTCGCGCTCGGGATCGAGAGCGCCGCCTCCACGCCGACGCGCAGACGGCTCCTGATCGCAGCGCTCGCCGGCAACCTCGCTCTGCTCGGGTACTTCAAGTACTACGGCTTCTTCGTCTCCTCGGCGAGCAACCTCTTCGCCTCGGTCGGGCTCGATCTCCCGCTCGAGGTCCGCTCGATCGTGCTGCCCGTCGGCATCTCCTTCTTCACCTTCATGGCGATCAGCTACGTCGTCGACGTCTACCGCGGCGACATCGCGCCGACGAGGCTGAGCACCTTCGCCGCCTACCTCTCCTTCTTCCCCCACCTCGTCGCCGGGCCGATCGTCCGCCCGGGCGAGCTCGTCCCGCAGATGGAGACGCCGCGCGACCCGCGCTACGTCGACACCTCGCGGGCGTTCTTCCTCATCGCGACCGGGCTCTTCATGAAGGTGGTGATCGCCAACCACCTGGCGGTGAGCATCGTCGACCAGGTCTTCGGCGCGCCACGGCTCCACTCCTCGCCCGAGGTCCTCGTCGCGACCTATGCGTACGCGGTGCAGATCTACGCCGACTTCTTCGGGTACACGTCGATCGCGATCGGAGTCGCGCTCCTCCTCGGGTTCACGTTCCCCCAGAACTTCGACGCGCCCTACGCCGCGACCTCGATCACCGACTTCTGGCGGCGCTGGCACATGACGCTCTCGCGCTGGTTGCGCGACTACGTCTACATCCCGCTCGGCGGCAACCGCGGGGGCCGGATCTTCACGTACCGCAACCTCATGCTCACGATGCTCATCGGCGGCCTCTGGCACGGCGCCGGGTGGACGTTCGTCGCCTGGGGCGCGATCCACGGGGCGGCGCTCGTCGCCGAGCGTTGGTGGCGCGGGCGCCCAGGCCACGTCGAGCGTCCGCCGAGCGCGTGGCGGCGCGCCTGGCACCGCCTCTGCACCTTCCACGTCGTGTGCTTCGCGTGGATCTTCTTCCGCGCCGACTCCTTCGCCGACGCTCGGGACGTGCTCTGGCAGCTCGTGAGCGCGTGGGGCGAGCCGTCGCCGCTCGTGACGGGAGGCGTGCTCGCCGCGATCGCGGTCGGCATCGGCTCTCAGTACCTGCCGAGAAGGCTTCCGCTCTGGGTGATGGCGCGCTTCTCCGCGCTCCCGCTCCCGGCGCAGGCAGCCGTGCTCGCGCTCTGCCTGGCCGCCATCCACGCCATGGGGCCCGAGGGCGTGGCACCGTTCATCTACTTCCAGTTCTGAGGGATGGCCGAAGGGACACGGAGACGGCGCCGCCCGAGACGCCGCGAGGGCGAGGGCGGACGGCGTCTCCACTCGGCCGGCGTCGCCGTCGGCGTCTCGGTGGCGGCGCTCGGCCTGAGCCTCCTGCTGAACGCCCCCGGCCTGCACAAGTCGGCCCACCTCCAGCCCGACGGGTGGAAGCGCGACGTCGCGCTCGCCGTGACGGGCCCGCTCGAGCGCGTCAGCTCGACCCTGCTGCTCGACCGGCCACGCCGCGCGCTCAAGGCGCTGCTCGGTCGCAGTGACGACGACGCGATCGACACCGGCGTCGACCTCCCCGCGCCCGACGCGGGCGCTCCGGTCGCCACGCCTGCGCCGGCGAAGCCGCGGGTCTTCACGCCGAGACGCCCGCTGCGCATCTGGATCGCGGGCGACTCGCTCGTCGTCGTCCCGGGCGAGTCGCTTCTGCGCGCCATCGCCGACCGCCCCTCGCTCGTGCCCGTGGCCCCGATCGACGGTCGCATCGCGACCGGGCTCGAGCGGCCGGACGTCTTCAACTGGTTCCGGCACGTGCGCGAGACGGTGCGCGCGCAGAAGCCGCACGCAGTCGTCCTCCTGCTCGGGGGAAACGACGACCACGGCTTCATGACCGGCGTCCCCGAAGGCGTCGAGCTCGGCTCGTTCGGGAGCGGGAGCTGGGAGCGCGAGTACCGCCGACGCGTCCGCGGGATCATGGAGACGGTCGTCCGCAGCGGCGCCTACCTGGTCTGGATCGGGCTTCCGCTCGCGCGGGACGCCGAGCAGACGCGCCGCTTCGACACGATCAACGCCATCGTCCAGTCGGAGGCCGCGCGACGTCCCGCCCAGGTCTCGTACCTCGACACGTACTTCTTCTTCGCCGGCCCCGACGGGGGGTACGCGCAGTACGTCCGCGACCCCTCGGGCAGGCTCGTCAAGGTACGTGCCGACGACGGCGTCCACTTCGAGCGCGCGGCCGGCGACCGGATTGCGGAGGAGGTGCTCCGCCGGCTCGAGGAGCGGTTCCGCCTCCGCGAGGGCACGTCGTAGGACGCGCTCGCCGTCACGCCGAGGCCACGACGAGCCGTCGGCCGATGCGCGGGAGGAGCAAGAGAGCGACGACCGCCGGAATCGTCGGCAGCCAGAACGAGAAGAGCCGGAAGACGGCGACGGCGACGAGAGCGGGCGCGAGCGCGACGCCGAACGCCGTCAAGGTGTACGTGAGAGCCGCATCCACGCCTCCGACTCCTCCGAGCGGGAGCGGCAAGACGGTCGCGACGTGCCCGGTCGCGAAGGCGAGGACGAGCGCCGGGAGCGGAAGGGACGCGCCGATCGAGTGGAGCGCCGCCCACAGGCAGACGACGTTGCCGCCCCAGTAGAGGGCCGAGTGACCGAGCGCGCGGGCGCCGAGCGCGGTGGGGAGCACGTCGCGCACCCAGCCGGCCCCGGCGATCGCATAGGCGAGCGCCTGTCGCGGGAACGACCCTTCGACGCACGTCAACCGCCCACGGCGAGCCGGGTCGGTCACGACGGACGCGGCGAGGAAGCAGAAGGGGACGACTGCGAGCCAGGGGAGCGTGAGCGCGAGCGACGCTCCGCCTCCGAGACCAAACGCGACGATGAGCGCGGAGACCCACGCGCCGAGCCCGAAGGTGACGTAGAAGAGCGTGTTGAGGCCGAGCACCCGGACAAGCGCCTCCTGCGTCGAGAACGCAGCTCTGCGGAAACACCAGAACGTGACCGCAAGCGCGCCGGCGCCTCCCGCCACGACGACCCGCGTCGCTCCGATCGAGACGAGCATCACGGCCGCGGCCAGCCCAGCCCCGGGATCGGGCCCATCCCGCCAGCGGAAGCCCTCGCGGAACACCCCCGCGTAGCCGGCGAGGCCGACGAGCGCCGCGACGACGCAGACCGGAAACCACGCCGCGTCGGCCCGCGCGAGCTCGTGACGTACCGCGGCGAACCCGGCTGCGCGCGCGATGAGCGCTCCTACGCCCCCGGCGACGAGAGCCCCAACCACGACCGCGAGCGCAACGCGTCCTGCGCGGAGTCTCGGACGTTCTGTGGAGAGATCGGCGCTCACTCTCCACACTCGTGCCGTCCGGGACACGGCTCGAGCGGCCGTCGGATCATGCTATGCGCCTCGCGACGCTCCCGAGCGCCGCCCCCGCGAGCGCATCGAGCACGTAGTGGTTTCCGGTCGCGGCCACGACGAGTGAGACGAGCGGCGCGTACGAGCGCGCGAGCGCTCTCGCGGCGGGGGAGTCGACGCGCTCGGCGATCGCCGAGCCCGTGAGGACGGCGAAGGTCACGTGCAGGCTCGGCATCGCTGCGACCGGGTTGTAGAAGCGGACGAGCACCGGGTGCTCGAGGTCGACGCCGCTGACCTCCGAGAGCGTGTCCACGAACCCGTCGAGGGCGCGTGGCGGCGCGGTCGGGAGGACGAGGAAGACAGGCTGCGCCCCGAGGTGCGCGAGGACGCACGCGCGGCGCAGGCGGTGGTAGCCCGGATCGCGACGCCGATACAAGAAGACGAGCCAGCCGACGGTGAGCGTTACGTTGAAGAGCCCATAGCCGACGTTCAGCGCGTGCACCGCTCGCGGCGCACGGAGGACGGCGCGTTGCAGCGCGGGCTCGACGTGGATCCCGAGCCGTTCCTCGAGCTCGACGATCCGCTCGGCATTGCGACGAGCCCGCGCGCGCCCGTCTCGGCGCAGCGCGAGCCAGCGGACGAGCAGGTAGACCCCGTAGACGAGCAGCCCGAGCCCGACCTCTCGCCGGAGCGAGAACGTCCTCACGGCGCCCTCCAGATCATCGGGTACACGGCGGCCCAGTGCTCCGCATGGGCGCGCAGCATCGCGGACCAGCGGTCGGCGAGGCGCTGCATCACCGCACGCTCGGCGCGCTCCCCACCCTCGCGCGGAGGCGGCTCGAGCGGCGGCTCGATCTCGACCCGCCAGCGACGGGGCGCGCGCGGGAGCACGACGAAGGGCACGATCGGCGCCCCGCTCAGTCGCGCGAGCACGGCGATCCCGGCCGGCAGCTCCGCGACGGCGTCGAGCAGTCGCACCGGGTACGTGCGCATCCACGGCTTCGCGTAGTCGCCGAGGAGGAGCAGCGCTTCGCCGCGACGGAGGAGCCGCAGCGCCTTCGTCGCGGGCTCCGTGTCGTAGAGGATCCCGAGCCCTGCGCGCATCCGCAGGCCCTCAACCGCCCAGGCGAGCCAGTCGTCCGTCACGACCGCGGTCGTGGGAACCGGGACGACGACGCGGGGCAACGCGGTCGCGACCTCCCAGCCTCCGACGTGGAGCGAGACGAGGAGGACGCCGTTGCCCCGCTCGAGCGCGGCGTCGATGTGCTCGCGGCCGACCACCTCGGTCGTCGCGACGAGCTCCTCGGGGCGTGCGACCGCCCAGAGGAAGTCAGCCGAGCGCCGGGCTTCGTTCTGCACCTCCCTGCGCACGAGCGCCCGCACCTCGGGGTGCTCGGGCGGAAGCCCGAGCGCGTGGCAGAGGTTCTCGGCCAGCCGTCGCCGCTTCGCCGGGCGCAGCGCCCACTCGATCGTTCCCGCGGCCCGCGTCAGCGAGGGGAGCGCCCACACCGGCAGACGGCTCGCCACCGCGCTCGCGACGAGGATCGCTCCTCGGAGCACGCGCGCGGCGACCGGCCCGCGTCCGAAGGGCGCGTCCGGGCGCGGCCGGCCGTCGGGCGCGAGCTGCAGCGCGGCAAGCCGCGCTCGCACGCTCACCGGCGGGGCGCGAGCGACTCGAGCCGGAGCGCCACGTCCTCCTCGTAGCGGACCTCGCCCACCGGCGCGTCGTTCGCCGTTCGCGTCTCCATCTCGACCTGCACCGGCAGGCCGCGCTCGTCGAGCCAGAGCTCGTGTCGCGTCCTCCCGCGCGACGATCCCGTGAGCTCCGTGCTGCGCGCGATCCCCGTGACCTCGACCTCCTCGCCGCCGACGCGAAGCGTCCTCCGGCCGAGGACGCGGCCGCTCCCCCGCTCCCGCGCCGAGCCCGTCGAGCAGGAGATCGCGAACCCCGCCCCGCGGTCGAGGACGAGGGGTAGGTAGGGGGTGTCGGAGCAGACGTAGGTCGTCCGCTCCGTGCGGCCGAAGAACGTGTGGCGCTCGTCCTGGCTCGCGAGCCGCCAGCCGTCGGGCTCGACGCACACCGTCCACGTCGTCGAGCGGCCGGACGTCACATCCCAGCGCAGGGTGAGCCCGCATCCCCGGCGGACGACCGTGATCGTCGTGCGCGATGGGTAGCGGTTCGTGACCCCGGTGAGCGCATCCGTCCGCTCGTAGCCGTCCGTCGCGTAGACGTAGACGCCCTCCGGCAGCGGCTCCTCGACCGGCGCGCGTCCGGCGAGCTCGGTGCGAAAGGCGGCCAGCGCGTCCTCGATCGTCGCCGGCTCGGGATCCCGAGTGACGACCCACGCGAGCAGGACGGCCGCGGCGGCGAGAGCCGCAGCGCAGGCGAGCGCGAGAACGAAGCACCCCGTCCGCCCCATGAGCGCGAGCGTACCGCCGGCGCGCTCCGGGCCCACGCGTGACGTAGGCTCGCGACGTGCTCGCGTCCCTCGCCATCACGCCCGAGGAGCACCGCGCGAGACGGGAGGCGCTCCTCGGCTCGATCGCGCGGGACGGGCTCGCGGGGGTCGTACTCTTCGACCCGACGTATGTCCTCTACTACTCGGGCTTCTCCTTCATCCCGACCGAGCGCCCGATCGCGCTCGTCCTCGCCGCCGACGGCGCGCACGCCCTCGTCGTCCCCAGGCTCGAGCTCGAGCACGCGCAGTCGAGAGCGGCGCTCGACCGCGTCGAGCACTACGACGAGTACCCCGGAGAGCCACGCGCCGAGCGCGTCCTCGAGCGCGTCCTGACCGACCTCGGGCTCACCGGGAGGATCGGCGCCGACCAGGACGGCTACCCGTGGATCCTCGGCTACCGCGGCCCGACGCTCTCCGAGCTCGCCGGCGCGACCGTCGTTCGAGTCGCCGAGCGGATCGAGGCGCAGATGGCGATCAAGTCCCCGGCCGAGGTCGCCCTCATCCGCGAGAGCGTGCGCTGGGCGAACCTCGCCCACCGCCTGCTCCAGCGCTACACCCGACCGGGCGTGACGGAGACAGAGGCCTCGCAGCGAGCGAGCGCCGAAGCGACGCGGGCGATGCTCGACGCGATCGGCGAGATCTCGAGCGCGCAGAGCCCCTTCGCGAGCGGTGCCTCAGCGGGGTACCGAGGCCAGATCGGACGCGGCTCCGCGATCCCGCACGCTCTCGCCGGTGACGTCGTCTTCCGGGAGGGTGACGTGCTCGTGAGCGGCGCGACCGCGCCGGTCTGCGGATACCTCTCCGAGCTCGAGCGGACCATGGTGATCGGCGAGCCGACGACCGAGCAGGAGCGGATGTTCACGCACATGCAGGCGCTCCAGGAGACGGCGTTCGACGCGATTCGGCCCGGCGCGCGCTGCTCGGACGTCGACAGGGCCGTACGACAGTACTTCGCGCAGCACGACCTCTTCGCTTTCTGGCGCCACCACAGCGGTCACGCGATCGGCCTGCGCTACCACGAGGGGCCCTTCCTCGACACAGGAGACCACACCGTGATCGAGCCGGGGATGGTGTTCACGGTCGAGCCCGGGCTCTACGCGCCGGAGCTCGGGGGCTTCCGCCACTCGGACACGGTGCTCGTCACCGAGACCGGCATCGAGATCTTGACGTACTACCCGCGCGACCTCGAGCGCCTCGTCATCCCGGTCTGAGGGCTCTCCGCACCGAGATCCGGGGGAACACGGATGCCGACGTCGCGAGGAGCGCGGATGCTCGAGACGTGATCGTCGCCCTCATCGGCAGCCCCACGCGCACGAACGTCGACCTCGCCTTCGCCTGGCGAGCCGTGGGAGTGGACGCCCGGATCCTCTGGCCGCACGAGGCCCTCCGCGTGCTCGGGCCCGAGGACGTCGCGCTCACGCGCCTCGACGTCCTGCCGACGCTCGACGGCGTCGAGCCGGGGCTCGAGCTCGTCGACGAGCTCGAGCGCCGCGGCGTCCGCGTCCTCAACCGTCCGCCGGGGATGCTCGCAGCCCACGACAAGCTCGTGACTCGCGACCGGCTCGTCGCAGCCGGGCTCCCCCACCCCTGCACCGCCCACATCCTCCCGGGCTGCCGCCCCGACGAGGTCGAGCTCCCGTGCGTGCTGAAGCCACGGTTCGGAAGCTGGGGACAGGACGTCCTGCGCTGTCGCGATCGCGAGGACCTCGAGCGAGGTCTCGAGCTCCTCTCGAGCAGGCCCTGGTTCCGGAAGCAGGGAGCGCTCGCGCAAGAGCTCGTCGAGCCGGTCGACGCGGACGTGCGCCTCGTCGTGGCGGGAGATCGGGTCGTCGCCGCCGGACGTCGCAGCGCGGGCCCGAGCGAGTGGCGAACGAACGTCACCCTCGGCGGTCGCGTCGTCCGGGCAGAGCTCCCGGACGGCACGGACGTCCTCGCCCTGGCGGCAGCCCGTGCGCTCGCGATCGACTTCGCGGGCGTGGATCTCCTCCCCGTCGACGGCGGCTGGACGATCCTCGAGCTGAACGGCGCGGTCGACTACGACCGCCGCTACACGCTGCCTGGGCTCGATCCGTACGCGGCGATCCTCGAGGGGCTTCGCATCCCGCACCGCCCGTCCGCACGTGGCACACTCGAAGAGGGAATCGGAAAGGAGGTCGTCATGACGAAGACGGCTCACGGCAAGCCGGCTCGTCCCGGCGACGAGATCGTCATCGCGGGCCACTCCGTGGGAGACGCTCCGAAGACCGCAGTGATCCTGGAGGTTCTCGGGGAGCCCGACCACGTTCGCTTCCGCGTGCGCTGGGAAGACGGCCACGAGTCGATCTTCTTCCCGGGCGAGGACGCGATCATCCGCCGGCCGGAGCCCAAGCGCCGCGCGAAGGCCAGCGCGTAGCTCACGCGCGCGAGCGGTACGCTTCCTGGACACGACACGTGCGGGAGGCGACGCGATGAACGCAGCGGTGACCACGGAGCTGAAGCTGATCGGCCACTGGATCGGCGGACAGCCGATCCAGGGCGGCTCAGGCCGGCGGGGCCCGGTCTACAACCCGGCCACCGGCGAGCAGACCGGCGAGGTCGACTTCGCCACGCCGGAGGAGGTCGACCGCGCGGTCGCCGTTGCGCGCGAGGCGTACCGGGAGTGGAGGCGCTGGTCGCTCTCGAAGCGTCAAGACCTCTTCTTCCGGATCTACAACCTGTTCGACGAGCGCCGCGAAGACCTCGCCACGCTGCTCACCGCCGAGCACGGGAAGGTGTTCTCGGACGCGCTCGGAGAGGTCCAGCGGGGCCTCGAGGTGATCGAGTACGTCTGCGGTATCCCGGAGCTCCTCAAGGGGGACTACTCCGAGCAAGCGGCAACCGGCATCGACGTGTACTCGATCCGCCAGCCGCTCGGCGTCGTCGCCGGGATCACGCCGTTCAACTTCCCGGCGATGGTGCCCATGTGGATGTGGGCGCCCGCGCTCGCCTGCGGCAACACGTTCGTGCTCAAGCCCTCCGAGAAGGACCCGTCGGCGTCGATCCTGACCGCCGAGCTCCTGAAGGAGGCGGGTGTTCCGGACGGCGTCTTCAACGTCGTCCAAGGGGACAAGGTCGCAGTGGACGCGATCCTCGAGCACCCCGGCATCGCGGCGATCAGCTTCGTCGGCTCGACCCCCATCGCGCGCTACGTGTACGAGACGGGGACGAAGAACGGGAAGCGGGTGCAGGCGCTCGGCGGAGCGAAGAACCACATGATCGTCCTCCCGGACGCCGACATCGAGATGGCGGCGGATGCGGCCGTGAGCGCGGGCTACGGCTCCGCGGGCGAGCGCTGCATGGCCGTGTCGGTCCTCGTCGCGGTCGGCGACGTCGCCGATCCGCTCGTCGAGGCGATCAAGCAGCGGCTGCCGAAGGTGAAGGTCGGAGACGGCTTCGACCCCTCCTCCGAGATGGGGCCGCTCGTCACGAGAGAGCACCGCGACAAGGTGGCGTCGTACCTCGAGTCCGGGCCGGCGCAGGGAGCGACGCTCGTCGCCGACGGGCGCGAGACCGCGCCCGAGGGGAACGGCTTCTTCCTCGGCGTCTCGCTGCTCGACCACGTCACGCCGGAGATGGACTGCTACCGCGACGAGATCTTCGGTCCGGTGCTGTCCGTCGTGCGCGTGAAGACGTACGAGGAGGCGCTCCGACTCGTGAACGAGAACCCGTACGGCAACGGCGTCGCGCTCTTCACGCGGGACGGCGGCGTCGCGAGGCAGTTCCAGTTCGACGTCGAGGTCGGGATGGTCGGGATCAACGTCCCGATCCCGGTGCCGGTGGCGTACTACTCGTTCGGCGGCTGGAAGCAGAGCCTCTTCGGCGACCGGCACATCTACGGGCCCGAGGGGATCGACTTCTACACGCGGACGAAAGCGGTCACGAGCCGCTGGCCCGACCCGGCGACGAGCACGGTCGACCTCGGCTTCCCGCAGACGCGGTAGCCGCGGGCGCTTCGGCCGGGAGCTCGCCCTACAGCTCGGCGACGAGGGGGACGAGCTCGCGCAGCAGGGCGGTCAGCCGCGGCTCCGTCCGTGCTCCGACCTCGAGGACCTCCTCGTGCCCGAGCTTGCCCTCGGCGATCCCGGCGGCCATGTTCGTGACGACGGAGATGCCGAGGCAGCGGATGCCCATGTGTCGGGCCGCGATCACCTCCGGCACGGTGGACATCCCGGCGAGATCGCAGCCGATCAGGCGCATGAACCGAATCTCGGCCGGCGTCTCGAACTGCGGGCCGAGCCACGCCCCGTACACGCCCTCGGCCGTCTCCAGGCCGAGCCGGTCGGCGACCTCGCGCGCAAGCGCGCGCAGGGCCGGGTCGTACGCGTCGCTCATGTCGGGGAAGCGCGGGCCGAGGCGCTCGTCGTTCGGCCCAACGAGCGGAGAGCGCGCGAGGAGGTTCACGTGGTCGGAGATGACGACGAGCATCCCCGGGCGGTACGAATCGTTGATGGCGCCCGCGGCGTTCGTGACGACGAGCGTCTCCACTCCCAGCCTCCCGAGCACGCGGATGCCGAAGACGGCGTGCTCGGGCGAGACGCCTTCGTAGAGGTGAACACGTCCCTGCATGACCGCGACCGGGACGTCGCCGAGCCGGCCGAGAACGAGACGGCCCGCGTGCCCGATCGCAGTCGAGATCGGCCAGCCGGGGATGTCGGCGTACGGGACGACGACCCGCTCGGCGACCTCCTCGGCGACACCGCCGAGCCCGGAGCCGAGCACGAGCCCGACCCGCGGTTCGAGCGACGTCTCCTCGCGGATCCGCGCGACCGCACGCTCGAGCACTCAGACCGACCCTTCTGCGACCCGCTCGTCGTAGTGCGAGACGACGAGCCGCGCGGCCTCGACGGGGTCGTCCGTCACGGAGAGGAGCTCGACGTCCTCCGGCGAGATGAGCCCGTCGTCCAGCATCTCGTCGCGCATCCAGCGCAGGAGCTCGTCCCAGTAGTCCGAGTCGACGAGCACCACTGGGAAGCGCCCGATCTTGCCGGTCTGGATGAGCGTGAGCGACTCCCAGAGCTCGTCCTGCGTCCCGAAGCCGCCCGGGAAGATGACGAAGCCCTCGGCAGCCTTCACGAACATCACCTTGCGCGCGTAGAAGTGGCGGAAGGTGAGCGAGAGGTCGCAGTACGGATTCAGCTTCTGTTCGAAGGGGAGGTCGATGTTGAAGCCGACGGAGAGCCCGTCCGCCTCCTTGCACCCGCGGTTTGCCGCCTCCATCACGCCCGGCCCGCCGCCCGTCACGACGGCGAAGCCCCGCTCGGCGAAGGCCCGCCCCGCCGCCCGCGCGCGCTCGTACGTCGCGCTGCCCTCCCTCACCCTGGCCGAGCCGAAGATGGAGACGGCTGGCCGGTCGATCCGCCGGACGGTCTGGAAGCCGGCGAGGAACTCGGACGCGATGAGCGAGACGTCGCTCGCGAGCGCCTCGTGGGTGCGGCGCAGGACGCGACGGTCGAGCTCGTTGTTCGCAGGCCCGACGTCGTGCTCGTGCGGGTCAGGAGCCACGCCCGATCCACTCCTCGCCACCGACGTAGACCTCCTTCTTCCACAGGGGAACGGTGACCTTCAGCTCGTCGATCGCCTCGGCGCAGGCGGCGAGCGCCGCGGCGCGATGGGGCGCGGACACGGCGATGACGACGCTCGTCTCGCCGATCTCGACCCGTCCCACGCGGTGGTGGATCGCGACCTCACAGAGCTCGTGACGCTCGCGCAGACGGGCGGCGAGCTCCGCCATCGTCTGCTCGGCCATGCCCTCGTACGCCTCGTACTCGAGGTGGAGGACCTCGCGGCCGCGCGAGTGCGCTCGCGTCGTGCCCACGAAGACCGCGACTGCGCCGGCCTCGTCGACCCGCACCTCGTCCACCACGGCCTCGAGCGAGAGCGGCTCGGCCGAGAGCCGGAAGCCGCCGCCGGAGACGGGCGGGATGAGCGCGACCTCGTCTCCCGCCGTGAGCGCCGCCTCGCGATCGGCGTACTCGCGATTGCGGGCGAAGAGGAGGCCCGGCGGCTCCTCGCCGAGGTCGAGCGCCGCCCACACGTCGCCGACGCACGCGGTCTCGGGGAGCTCGAGCTCGAGGCTCCCGACGCCCGCACGCTCGCGCAGCGCGGCGAACAGCCTGACGCGGATCTTCACGCCCTGAGCCTATCGGCGGTTGCCTCCGCGGCCGTGACATGTTAGGTAGCGGACGATGACTTCGACCCTCGGCAGCGCCCCCCTTGCCGACCAGGTGTACGACGAGTTGCGCTCGCGGCTGCTCACGCGCCGGCATCGGCCGGGCGAGAAGCTCAGCCTGCACGTCCTCGCCGACGAGCTCGGCGTCTCGCGCAGCCCCGTCCACCAGGCGCTGACGCGGCTCGTGTCCGAGGGGCTCCTGAGCGTGCAGGCGCGGCGAGGCTACTTCGTGACGCCCGTGACGGCGCAGGCACTGGCCGAGAGTTACGACGTTCGGCTCGCGCTCGAGCTCCACGCCGCCGAGCAGACCGTCGGACGCCTCGGAGGCCGCGATCTGGACGAGCTCCGCCGCCGCTTCGAGGCGACGGCAGCCGCGATCTCGCACGCGGAGTGGGACACGGCGAACGCGGCCTTCCACGAGCTCCAGATCGATCTCGCCGGCAACGCGCTCCTCTCTCGCTTCTACCGCGAGCTCTCGGTCAACCTGCTCATGCAGGTGATCCGCGGGGGCCGCGTCGAGGGCCACGCGAACCTCGTCACCGAGCACCGTCGGATCGTGGAGGCATTCGAGGCCGAGGACCTAGTGGCCGCGCGCACGGCCATCCGCGAGCACATCGAGACGGGCCGAAAGATCGCGCTCGAGGCGATCGAACGGGCCGGCGGCGTGCTCTGAGCGCGGGGGCCGTACGATGCGGTCATGGCGACCACCGAGGATCGCCGGCTGACGGACTCCGGCATCGAGATCAAGCCCGTCTACACGGCCGACGACGTCGCGCGCGAGGCCCTCGAGCTCCCGGGCGAGTACCCCTTCACCCGCGGCCCCTACGCGACGATGTATCGCGGGCGGCCATGGACGATCCGCCAGTACGCCGGCTACGGCTCGGCGGAGGAGACGAACGCGCGCTTCCGTTACCTGCTCGAGCGGGGACAGACGGGGCTCTCCGTGGCCTTCGACCTGCCGACCCAGCTCGGCTACGACTCCGACGACCCGCTGGCGGAGGGCGAGGTCGGCCGTACCGGCGTCGCGATCGACTCGCTCGCGGACATGGAGGCGCTCTTCGAGGGCATCCCCCTCGGCGAGGTCTCGACCTCGATGACGATCAACGCGCCCGCCGCGCTCCTGCTCTTGCTCTACGAGCTCGTCGCCGAGGGGCAAGGCGTCCCCGGCGAGCGGCTACGCGGCACCGTCCAGAACGACATCCTGAAGGAGTACATCGCGCGGGGGAACTACATCTTCCCCCCACGGCCGTCGATGCGGCTCACGACCGACCTCTTCGCCTACTGCGCCGAGCGCCTGCCGCGCTGGAACACGATCTCGATCTCCGGCTACCACATCCGCGAGGCAGGCTCCAGCGCCGCGCAGGAGCTCGGCTTCACTCTCGCGAACGGGATCGCGTACTGCGAGGCCGCGATCGCGGCCGGGCTCTCGCCGGACGCGTTCGGAGAGCGGCTCTCGTTCTTCTTCAACGCCCACAACCACTTCTTCCAGGAGGTGGCGAAGTTCCGGGCGGCCCGGCGGCTCTGGGCCCGCATCATGCGCGAGCGCTTCGGCGCGACGAATCCGCGCGCGCTCGCGCTGCGCTTCCACGCCCAGACGGGTGGCTCGACGCTCACCGCTCAGCAGCCGGAGAACAACGTCGTCAGGGTCGCGATCCAGGCGCTCTCCGCCGTCTGCGGGGGAGCCCAGTCGCTGCACACGAACTCCTTCGACGAGGCGCTCGCGCTGCCAACCGAGCACGCCGCCACTATCGCGCTGCGCACACAGCAGATCCTCCAGCACGAGGCGGGAACCACCGACACCGCCGACCCGCTCGGCGGCGCGTACTTCCTCGAGGCGCTGACCGACGAGCTCGAGGCCAGGGCACGCGAGCTCATCGAGCGGATCGACGAGCTCGGCGGCGCCGTGGCGGCGATCGAGCAGGGCTTCGTCCAGTCCGAGATCGAGGCCTCCGCCTTCCGGTACCAGGCGGAGATCGAGGCGGGCGAGCGCGTCGTCGTGGGCGTCAATCGCTTCGTCGAGGAGGAGGACACGCGCGTCGAGCTCCTCCACGTCGACCCGGCGAGCGAACGGGCGCAGCGCGAGCGCACCACCCGAGTGCGGGCGGAGCGCGACCAGGCGGCAGCCGACGCGGCTCTCGCCGAGGTGCGACGGGTCGCGACGACATCCGAGAACCTGCTGCCCGCGATGCGCGAGGCGCTCCGCGCCCGCTGCACAATCGGCGAGATCTGCGGCGCGCTGCGTGAGCTCTGGGGCACCTACGACGCCCAGCGCGCGTAGGAGCGGCGGAGCCGGCAGAGAGCCGCACCGAGCAGTCACGATTGCCCGACGGTGCGCATCCTCCTCGTCTCGCAGATGTACCCGGGTGCGGACGACCCCGACCTCGGGGTCTTCGTCGCCACCCTCGAGGGAGCGCTCCGCGAGCGCGGGCACGAGCTCGCGCGCGCCGTCGTCGACCGGCGCGGCGGCAGCCGCCTGCGCCACCTGGCGCTCGCTCGCGACGCGCGCCGGGCTGCCCGCCGGCTCGAACCCGACGTCGTCTACGCGCACTTCCTCGTGCCCGCCGGACTCGTCGCGGGGCTCGCCTCGCGCGCACCGCTCGTCGTTACCGCACACGGCCAGGACGTCGCCAACGTCGGGACGGTGCCGGGCGTCCGAGCGGCGACCCGAGTCGTGATCCGTCGTGCGGCGAGAGTGGTCGCCGTCTCGGAGTGGCTGCGACAGGAGCTCGCCTCGCGGTTACCAGAGGCCGCTCCGAAGATCGACGTGGTCGACTGCGGCGTCGACCTCGAGCGGTTCGTACTACGCGACGCCGCCGAGGCGCGAGCGGCGCTTCGGCTCGAGCTCGACGAGCCCGTCTTCCTCTGTCTCGGCTCGCTCACCGAGCGCAAGAACGTGCTCCGTCTCGCCCGCGCCGTCGAGACGCTCGACCGCGGCACGCTCGTCCTCGTCGGTGACGGCCCGCTCCGGGCCGCCCTCGAGGGACGCGCTCGGGTCGTCCTCGCCGGTCGTGTCCCCCACGAAGCGGTGCCGACCTGGATCGCCGCGAGCGACGTCGTCTGCCAGCCGAGCCTCGTCGAGCCGTTCGGGCTCGCGACGCTCGAGGCGATGGCCGCCGGGCGACCCGTGGTCGCGACCCGCATCGGCGGCCCGCCCGAGTTCGTGCCGCCCGAGGCGGGCGTGCTCGTCGACCCGCTGGACGACGTCGCGCTCGTCGAGGCGCTCGCGCGCGCAGCCGAGTTCCCGCGGCCGAACCTCGCCGCACGTGCGGCCGCCGGGGAGCACGACGTCAGGCGTCAGGCGGAGCGTCTAGAGGCGATCCTCGAGCGAGCCGCCGGAGGTCGGCGAGCCTGACCTCGACGAGCGGCCGGATCGCATCGGCGAGACCGGTCTCCTCCGCGAGCGCGAGCGCCTCCTCGTACGAGGCGCGCACCTTCTCGGGAGCGACGCCCTGCTTGAGACGGTTGTCTCCCGTCACGAGGAGCTTCTGGATGCGCGCGCGCACGTCCCCGGAGTCGCTCACCGTCCGAGCATAGGCGCGCTGCTATCCTCGCGCATCGGATGCCGTGGCTTCAGATCTCCGCAGTGCTGCAGGTGCTCCTGTGCGCAGCCGTTATCACGCTCGTCCTCATGCATTCCGGCCGCGAGGCGGGTATGGGCGGGCTCGGCTTCACGCCCCACTCGCAGGGCGGGACGCACATCGTGGAGCGCAACCTGACGCGGCTCACGGTGGTCGTCGCCGTTATCCTGACCGCGAACACCGTCGCACTGTTCCACCTCCTCTAGAATCTCTCTACGCGCGCTGGTGGCGGAATTGGTAGACGCGCTAGGTTGAGGGCCTAGTGGCCGCTTGAGGCCGTGGAGGTTCAAGTCCTCTCCAGCGCATGCGTTTGCGAAGGCGGCTCGAGGAGCCGCCTTCGTCGTCTCGTTCGGCCGCCGACTTGACGCCGTCCGACAGGATCTCTAGCCTCTCTCACGAACATACGTTCGTCAGCGACTCGGGAGAGACCATGCTCACGGCACGCCAACAGGAGATCTGGCAGTTCCTTGCCTCGTACGTGGACGAGCACGGCTATCCGCCGACGGTGCGCGAGATCGGAGACGCCGTCGGCCTCGCCTCCCCCTCCACCGTCCACGCCCACCTCGCGAATCTCGAGCGTGAGGGCCTGATCCGCCGCGATCCGACGAAGCCGCGCGCGATCGAGCTCGTGGGCCGGAGGCGCGAGGCGCAGCCCGCGGCGCGACACGACTCCACGCCGGTGCTCCCGCTCGTCGGCCGTATCGCAGCGGGCGGGCCGCTGCTCGCCGAGGAGGCGGTCGAGGACGAGATCGCCGTCCCCGAGCCGCTCGGCCGCAACGCCGACTTCCTGCTCCGCGTGACCGGCGACTCCATGGTCGAGGCGGGGATCCTCGACGGCGACGTCGTCGTCGTGCGCAAGCAGGAGACCGCCCGCAGCGGCGACATCGTCGTTGCGCTCGTCGGCGACGACGAGGCCGCGGACGAGGCGACCGTGAAGACGTTCTACCGGGAGCCCGACGGCCGCATCCGGCTCCAGCCGGAGAACAGCGCGCTCGCGCCGCTCTACCCGGAGCACGTGCGGATCCTCGGGAGGGTGACGGGCGTCTTCAGGAGCCTCGAATGACGGTCGCGCCGCTCAACCGCACGCTCGACCAGGAGCTCGCGGCCCTCGTGCGCGGGGCGAGCCTCGAATGCCTCGTCTGCGGCGAGTTCGTGCTCCACACGCGCGGCGCGATCGCGTGTCCGGAGTGCCGCTCGATCCTCGCCCGAGGTCGAGAGGTCCCTCCGTTGGAGCTACCATCCGTAGCGCAGGCCGGGTGACCGCGGGTCTCGCGAGAGGCTCGAGGAAAGTCCGGACACCGCAGGGCAGGACGCTCGGGAGACCGAGGCGGCGAAAGCCGACGGAAAGTGGAACAGAGAGGAGACCGCCTACGTCGCTCGCTTCGGCGAGCGGCCGGCAAGGGTGAAACGGTGGGGTAAGAGCCCACCAGCGGTCGCGGTGACGCGGCCGGCTCGCCAAACCCCGTCCGGTGCAAGGCGAAGCAGGTCCCGACGACGCGGCCCGCCGAGGGACCGGGTGCGCCGCAGAGATGGATGGTCACCCTCGACAGAATCCGGCTTACAGGCCTGCTACGGGAAGACCCTGCAGCTGCAGGGTCTTCCTATTCGTGGCATAAGTGCGGCGTACAGTCACGACGGGCGCACGCTTCCATGGAACCGACGTCGTCGCCCCCGCCGAGGCTCGGCCGCGCGTGAACGTCCGTCATCGCGCCGCCGACTCCCGAGCCACTCCCCGAGGCGGGTCGGGCCGATGCGTGCGTCGGCGCCCGGGAGCAGCGAGCGCTCGTCGACTTCCGCGCCGAAGTAGCGCGCGCGACGGTCAGCCCTCACCCGACGCGGGTCGTCGCTCGCGCCGAGCACGCGCTCGGCAAGCACATCGAGACGGAACCGCTCGGGCCCCGCCAACTCGACAACCCCATTCGCGGGAGCACTCACGGCAGCCTCGACCAGCGCCGCGGCGACGTCGTCCGCAGCGACCGGCTGGACAAGCACCGGCGGGAGCCGCACCGTATCGCCGTTCGTGCTCGCGTCGGCGATGCGAGCGATGAACTCGAAGAACTGGGTTGCGCGGAGGATCGTGTACGGAACCGTTCCACCCCTCACCACGTTCTCCTGAGCGAGCTTGGCGCGGAAGTACCCGCTCTCGTGGAGGCGCTCGACACCGACGACCGACAACACGACGTGGTGCCCCACGCCGGCGGTTGCCTCTGCGGCGAGGAGGGCTCGGGAGGTGGTCCGGAAGAAGTCCGTCACGGCCGCGTCATCCCGGGAGATCGCATTCGACACGTCGACGACGACCGTAGCCCCCACGAGCTCCCGCTCGAGCCCGATGCCCGTGTACGCGTCGACACCCGAGCTCCGTGAGGCTGCGAGCACCTCGTGACCACTCGCCCGCGCCTTCTCGACGAGCCTCGAACCCAGGAGGCCGGTGCCACCGATGACAACGATCTTCATGTCGCTTGCGATGCTGGGCCATCCCGCGTTCTCCGACCGAGGCCGGCGAGCGCAGAGCCGGCCTCGGTCAGTCGTCCGGTGCGATCCTCGCCCGAGAGCTGCGTATCGCCACTCCTCCGTCTACCCCACCGGAGTCCAGCCCCCGGAGAGCCGCTCGCCGATCCGCAACCCGAATCGCTCGAGCAACTCGGGGACGCTCTCGAGCTGGAAGTAGTGGCCGTAGCGGGCACCGAGCGCGGTCAGCTCGCTCGGATCCGCCGCGATCGCGCCGCCCAGCGCGTCGAGGTCACGGAAGAAGCGCTCGAACCCGGCCGGCGAGATGATCTCGAGGATCCGGGCGGGCTCGTCGCCCGCGTTCCAGAACGTGTGCCACTGGTTGCGCGGCTTGAAGACGAGGTCGCCCGGGCCGGCCTCGACCACCTGGTCGCCGAGCAGGGCCCCCATGCGCCCTTCGAGGACGAAGCTGTACTCGTCCTCCCGAGTGTGCAGGTGCAACGGCGCCGCCAGCGCTCGTGGCGACATCGGGTGCTCGACGAGCGAGAAGCGCTCGCCAGCCTCGAGCCCGTCGATGAGAAAGCGGACGCCGATGCTCCCGAGGAAGCCCTCCTGCCCTCCGGTCGGCGTCACGACCTTGACGCCTGCGGTCTTCAACTCCATGGCCACTCCTCCTTTCGCCTTACAACTCTGTAAAGAAGTCGCCGCAGCATAGAACATCGACTACACTAGTGTCAAGCGAAATGTCCCCGACCAAGCGAACCTACGAGCTCAAGGAGCGAGCCGCGAGGCAGCAGGAGACGCGCCGGCGGATCGTGGAGGCAGCCGTGGAGCTCCACTCGTCGCTCGGGCCTGCGCGGACGACGGTGACGGCTATCGCCGAGCGAGCCGGCGTGACACGCCCCACCGTGTACGCGCACTTCCCCGACGAGCGATCGCTCTTCCAGGCGTGCTCGGGGCACGTGCGCGAGATGGTGCCGCCGCCGGATCCCACCCGCTGGCAGGCGCTGACCGACCCGGGTGAGCGCCTGGAGGCGGCGCTTCGAGATCTCTACGGTTACTACGAGCGTCTCGAGCCACTGCTCGAGAACGTGCAGCGTGATGCGGTCGTCATGCCGCTCGTCGCCGAGATGAACGCCTACCGCGTCCGCTACCTGCAGGACGTCCGGGATCGTGTTCTCGAGGCGTGGCCGACGCGCGGACGAGTCAGGGGCCGCCTCCGCCGAGCCGTCGGACATGCGCTCGAGTTCCAGACCTGGCAGTCGCTCGTCCGCCGTCAAGGATGTACGACCGACGAGGCGGTTCGACTGATGCTCGCGCTCGCGCGGGCGGCCGCAGAGATGGACCCGCCCCCGACGCAAGCGACCCACCGCTGACCCTCACCTGGGTAGCCGGTGACCGCGCCCGCCACCGAGCGTCGGGGCTCGCAACTGTGGCACGTGGTACGGGGTCAGGTCCCGTTTGTTGCACGGGTCGGGTACGGGGTCAGGTCCCGTTTGTTGCACGGGTCGGGCGTGCAACAAACGGGACCTGACCCCGTGTTGCGCGAGGCGGCGCCAGACCGCGCCCGCTTACGTAGTCTCACGAGGCACGATGAGCCTCCGAGCCGACCAGCGAACCAGCGATGTCGATAGGCTCCGCCTGCTCGTCGACGCCGGGATCGCGCTCAGCTCCGAGCTCTCCCTCGATGCGCTCCTCCAGAAGATCGTCGAGACCGCCGCCGAGCTGACCGGCGCGCGGTACGCGGCGCTCGGCGTCGTCGAGCGCTCGGGGCGAGGGCTGGAGCGGTTCCTCACCGTCGGGATCGACGAGGAGACCCGCGCGAAGATCGGCGACACGCCGCACGGCCGCGGGCTCCTCGGCGAGGTGATCCGGAGCACGACCCCGATCCGCCTCCACGAGATCGCCGAGCACCCGAGCTCGGTCGGGTTCCCGCCGCACCACCCGGAGATGCACACGTTCCTCGGCGTCCCGATCCTGCTCCGCGGCCGCACCTACGGTGACCTCTACCTCGCCGAGAAGGAGGGGGGCGAGGACTTCACAGAGGAAGACGAGGAGCTCACGCTGCTCCTCGCGGGGCAGGCAGCGGTGGCGGTCGAGAACGCTCGTCTCTACGAGTCGCTCACCCGCTCGCTCCACCAGCTCGAGTCGCTCCACGAGATCGGCAACGCGCTCGCCGCCCAGGTCGAGCTCGAGCCGCTGCTCGCGATCGTGGCCGAGCGACTCCGCGCACTCGTGAACGCGCGCATCGTCGTGATCGCGCTCGCCGAGTCGGAGGAGGCGCTGCGCGTCGTCGCCGCGCACGGGGAGGGCTCCGAGCCGCTGCTCGGAACCAGGCTCTCCCTCTCGGGCTCGAAGACGGGGCGCGTGCTCGAGCGCCGCCGCAGCGAGCTCGTCCCCTCCCTCGCAGACGATCCCGAGGTGGATCAGGCGACGGTCGCACGGCTCGGGGCGCGAACGGCGCTCTACGTCCCGCTCCTCACGGAGGCGCGGCCGCTCGGCGTCATCGTCGCGCACGACAAGCTCGGAGCAGATCCGCGCTTCGACGAGGAAGACCTCCTCCTCGGCGAGTCGCTCGCGCAACGAGCGGCGATCGCGGTCGCCCTCTCGCAGCGCGTGAGCCGCGACGCAGTCCGGCGGGTGGTGGAGGCGCAGGAGCTCGAGCGTCGACGCCTCGCGCGCGAGCTCCACGACGAGACCGGTCAAGCGCTCACCTCGATCCTCTTGGGGCTCAAGAGCCTCGAGCAGTCGATCGAGTCACCCGAAGGCCGCGGCGCAGTCACAGAGCTGCGCGAGATCGTCGTCACGACGCTCCAGAACGTCCGTCGTCTGGCGGTCGAGCTCCGACCGGCCGCCCTCGACGACTTCGGGCTCGGGCCCGCGCTCGAGCGGCTCGTCGACACGTACCGCACGCAGGCCGAGATCCAGATCGACCTCGAGCTCCGCCTCCCGGCGGAGCGCCTCCCCGCCGAGGTGGAAACGACGCTCTACCGTATCGTCCAGGAGGCGCTCACGAACGTGACGAAGCACGCCCGCGCCGAGCGGGTCAGCGTCCTGCTCACGGGGAAGGGAAAGGCGGTGATCGTGGTCATCGAAGACGACGGAGTCGGATTCGACCCCGAGGAGCCCGGAGCCGGCCTCGGACTCGCAGGCATGCGCGAGCGGCTCGCGCTCGTCGGAGGCCGGTTGCGGCTCGAGACGGCGCCCGGGCGCGGGACGACGATCGCCGCCGAGGTGCCGCTCCCATGAGCATCCGCGTCCTCGTCGTCGACGACCACGCCGTCGTACGAGCCGGCCTGCGCCGCGTCCTCGACGCGGAGGAGGACATCGAGACCGTGGGCGAGGCGCCGAGTGCGGAACGGGCCGTCTTCGAGGCGATCGAGCTCAAGCCGGACGTCGTCCTCCTCGACCTCGTGATGCCGGGGAAGGGCGGGATCGAGGGGCTGCCCGCGATCCTGCAAGCAGTCCCGGACGCGCGCGTGCTCGTCCTCTCCATGCAGGACGACCCGCGCTACGTCCGCGAGGCGTTCGAGGCCGGCGCGAGCGGTTACGTGCTCAAGGAGGCGGCGGATACCGAGGTCGTCGAGGCGGTGCGAGCGGTCGCCGCGGGGACGCGCTACCTCCACCCGGCGCTCGGCGCGCGCCTCGTCTCCGCAGAGGCCGAGGAGCGGCGTCGGGCCGATGCGGATCCACTCTCCGAGCGCGAGCGAGAGGTGCTCCGCCTGCTCGCCCTCGGACACACGAACCAGGAGATCGCGGCGCTCCTCTACATCTCCGTCCGCACCGCCGAGACGCACCGCGCGCACATCATGCAGAAGCTCGGCCTCTCGAGCCGCGCCGAGCTCGTCCGCTACGCGCTCGACCACGACCTCATCGAGCGCTGACTCTCAGCCGACGACGAGCACGTCGCACCACGCCCTGCGTACGAGCGCCGCGCCAACCGAGTCAGACGGCTCGCCGGCTTCCGAAGCGCGCGTGCTCCGCCCGACGACGACGAGCTCGGCGCCGAGCTCGTCGGCGGCGCGCAGGAGCTCCTCGACTGGGTCGCCGGCACGCCGGACGTACGCCGCCGTGAGCCCTCTCGCGTGGACGCGCTCGCGCACCTCGAGAGGCACGTCCGGTGGGCTCTGTCCTTCCGGTGCGACCGTAGCGACGGTGAGCGTCGAGCCATACCCGGTGAGCTCGATCGCGGCGTCGAGGGCGCGCCACGCCGCCTCCGAGCCGTCGAAGCCCACGAGGATGCGTCTCGGCTGCGCCGCCACTCCGCCGATCGTGGAGCCGCGAGGCGGAAGCGTCGTCCGAAGCAGCTCGCAGTCCCGTTGCGGGAAATCACGCACGCAGCGCGACGAGGGGGCGACGGGCGCCGCCCCCTCGCTCGCTCCGGGAGGTCGGAGCTCTCATCGACCCGAGAAGCCTCCCGTCCTTCCCGGGTCAGGCCGTCGCTGCGGTCGTGGGCATCGGTGCGCGTGCTCTCTGCGTCGCCTCCGCGGAGCGGCCGAAGACCGCGAACGCGAGGATGACGAGGCCGATACCGGTCAGCAGGAGCGCGATTCCGACCACGATGCCGAAGATCGCGAGCTGCTCCGCCATGTAGCTCATGTTCAGGGCGGTCGAGAGCGCGGTCGCAGTCACCCATGTGTTCCGGGCGGCGTTGGGCACCGGGTTCCCCTCCTCGTCCTCGAGCGCAGCCTCGGGATCGCTCGTCCCGGCCGGATTCTCCGGATCGTCCGCCGCGACGTAGCGCCCCATCTCGGCGTACGTGAGGCCGCCGCTCGCCTCGAGCGCGTGCTCGCGCATGATGAGCGCGAACGCCCGGGCCTGCTCGCCGGTCTTCACCTGCTCACCTGCCCACTGCTTCGCGTGCTCAGCGACCGCCGGATCGTCGGCCGAGCCGAAGACGATGTTCTCCTGATCGATGCTGTCGCGAACGGTGGTGAACCCGCTCACGCCCATGTAGATCGCGACCGCGCCGAAGACGACCAGCACGGCGCCGGCGATGAACCCGCCGATCTCCCACCACCTGCTGCCTCTCATCGCTCCACCTCCCGATGGGTAGTGACTGTCTATCGGAGCGGAGCATGTGCGAACGGGGGCCTCGCTCCATCCGCAGAGAGCACGCTTCCCTCGGCGGACGAACCCTGCACCCGATGCGGCGAAGTACGGAGCCGCGACTACCAGGTCTTCGCGCGCACGACTGCCTCGATCCGTCGGACGCGAGCGCGAGCGTCAACGGCGAGACAGCGGTCGGGGAGCGCGAGCACCGGGTTGAGATCGAGCTCGGCGAGCTCGGGGAGGTCCTCTCCGAGCCGCGAGAGGCGGAGCAGGAGCTGCTCGAGCGCTTCGACGCTCGCAGGTGGCGCACCCCGGAACCCGGCGACGAGCCGCCCGGCCTTCCCCGAGGTCACGAGCTCCTCCGCGTCGACCGTCGTGAGCGGGGCGATCCGAAACGAAGCCTCGCCGATCAGCTCCGCGAACACCCCGCCGGGACCGAACGCGACGAGGGCCCCGAACACGGGATCCTGGACGACACCGGCCAAGAGCTCCGTCCCGCCCGAGATCAGAGGCTGCACGACGACCGGCGGTCCGATGCGCTCCGCTGCGGCGCGCACCTCGTGCTCGTCGGCGAGGTCGAGCGCGATACCACCGGTCTCGGTCTTGTGCGCGCCGGCCTCGGCGGTCTTGACAACCGCCGGGAAACCGAGCTCCCTCGCTGCCTCGACCGCCTCCTCGACGGTCGCGGCAACCCGCTCGGGAACGAGTGGGATGCCGTACGCCAGGAGCACGTCTCTCGTCGCAGCGGGGTCGAGCCAGGTGTCGTCCGTCTCGGCGAGCGTCGACGCGATCACCGCCTGGGCAGCGTCGCGGTCGATCCCGTCGAGCCGCGGCACGACGCCTTGCGGCCTCCGTAGCCAGGACGCACGAGCGGCCGCGTGGCCGAGCGCCTTGGCGGCCGACTCGGGGTAGACGAAGGCGGCGACGTGCTTCGAATCGCGAAGCACCGCAGGCACGCCGTCGGCGGAGACGATGACGGCGAGCGCCGGCTTGTCCGAGCCGGACTCCCGCACCGACCGCTCGACCGCCTCGGCGACCTCCTCCGCGGTCGCGCTCACCGCGGGGACGAACAGCACGATCACGGCGTCGACGACCGGATCGGAGAGCAGGTGTGGAAGAACCGAGGCGTACGTCGCGGCCGTCGCCCCGCCGAGCATGTCCACGGGGTTCGCGAGGCTCGCCTCGGCCGGGAGGAGCGCGGCGAGCGCCCTGCGCGTCTCCTCGCCGAGCGGTGGCAGCTGGAGGCCCGCGGCCTCGCACGCATCCGCGCCGAGAATGCCGAGCCCACCCGCGTTCGTCACGAGCGCGACCGAGCGACCCGAGACCCTGAAGCGGCGCGAGAGAAGCGTCGCCACGTCGATGAGCTCCTCGAGCGACGTCGCCCGGATCACGCCCGCTTGGTGGAAGAGGGCATCGACCGCCGCCTCCGACCCGGCGAGGGCAGCCGTGTGCGAGCTCGCGGCGCGTTGGCCGCTCGTCGAGGTGCCGCTCTTCAGGGCGAGAATGGGCTTCCGCCGAGCGACGCGCCTGGCGATCCGGGCAAAGCGGTGCGGGTTCCCGAACGACTCGACGTAGAGGAGGATCGCGTCTGTCGACTCGTCGTCTTCCCACCACTCGAGGAGGTCGTTGGACGAGACGTCGGCCTTGTTGCCGATGGAGACGAACGCCGAGAGGCCGAGACCGCGCGTCACGGCGGCCTCGAGCAACGCGAGCCCGAGCGCGCCGCTCTGCGACGAGAAGCCGATGTTCCCGGGTGGCGCCGCGCGAGCGGCGAAGGTGGCGTTGAGGTTGACGCGCGCGACCGAGATCCCGAGGCAGTTCGGCCCGATGAGCCGCGCCCCGTGCGCGCGCACGAGCGCGAGGAGCTCCTCCTGCCGCTCGACGCCCTCTCGGCCGATCTCCGCAAAACCGGCGGAGATGACGACGAGCGCTCGAACGCCGTGCTCGAGGGCGTCTCTCGCCGCCCGGTTCACCGATTCGGCCGGGACGCAGATGACGGCGAGGTCGACCGGGTCGGGGATCTCGGAGACTGCGCGGTAACCCCGCACCCCGGCGACCGGGTTCCCGTGCCGGTTCACCGGGTATGCGGCCCCGACGAAGTCCCCCTCGACGATGTTCCGGAAGAGCTCGCCGCCGATCGACCCGCGCCGGCGCGAGGCTCCGACGACCGCGACGCTCCGAGGCTCGAAGAACGGACGCAGCGACGCGGTGACGGCGACGTGATCGCGCTCGTCCACGCGCTCCTCGAACTCCGCGGTGATCGCGATCGGGAACTCGATCTCCACCTCGCCTCCGGCGAGCTGCCTCGAGACCTCGAACCCGAGCCCCTCGAAGACGCCGATCATGTCCCGGTTGTCGGGCAGTACTTCGGCGACGAATCGCTCGATCCCCTGCCTCCCGGCGCGCTGGGCGAGCTGCTCGACGAGTCGCGTGCCGACGCCGCGACGCTGGAACTCGTCGGCGACGGCGAAGGCTGCCTCGGCGACCGTCGGATCGCGGAGCCGCTCGTAGTTGCCGACGGCGACGACGCGCTCGCGGCCGTCCTCGGCGAACGTTCCGACGAGCGCGCCCCGCTCGGTCCAGTCCGGGTCGAGCAGGCGCTCGACGAGCTCGGGGCCGAGGCGCGGGAACCCGTGGAAGCGCAGGTACAGGCTGCGCTCCGAGAGCGCGCGGAAGAAGTCGACGAGCGCGTCGGCGTCCTCTCGGGTCGGCGGCCGCAGCCGCAGCGTCGTCCCGTCTCGGAGGATCACGTCGGCGACGTCGATCGTCACCGCCCCATTCTCCCGCCTGGACGCGCCGTGCGTCTCCGAGACGTCACCTGGAAGCGGGAATCTCGACGAGCGGTGGCGGATAGCCGAGCTCCTCGAGCCCGAGCGGACCGAGCCGCCACGGCTCATGCACCTCCGCCGGCCCGAGCTCGGCGAGCTCGGGAACGTACCGACGGACGTACGCCCCGTCCGGGTCGAAGCGCCGAGCCTGGCGAACCGGGTTGAAGACGCGGTTCGGCCGCGTATCTGTTCCCGTCCCGGCAACCCATTGCCAGTTGCCCGCGTTGCTCGCGAGATCTCCGTCGACGAGCAGCTCGGAGAAGTGCGCCGCCCCGGCGCGCCAGTCGATCCCGAGGCTCTTGACGAGGAGCGAGGCGGCGAGGAGACGCACGCGGTTGTGCATCCAGCCTTCAGTCGCGAGCTGCCGCATCCCGGCGTCGACGATCGGGATCCCGGTGCGACCGCTCTTCCAAGCCTCGAGGGCGTCCGGATCCTGCCTCCAGCGACGCCCGCGCGGACGGTAGTCGTCGCGGCCGAGGCTCGGGAACGCCGCGAGAAGCTGCCGGTAGAAGTCGCGCCAGGCGAGCTGGCGCACGAGCTCGTCTCCACCTCTCGCAGCCGCCGACTCGGCGACCTCGAGCGCAGAGACGCACCCGAAGCGAAGGTACGGCGAGAGGCGCGAAGTCCCCTCCACCCCGGGGACGTCGCGCAGCTCCCCGTAGCGGTCGAGACCGCTCTCCAGGAAAGCGGCGAGCCGACGGCGTCCTTCGGGCTCCCCGCCGCGCGGGAGATGCGGGGAGGGCTCGGCAGTGACGAGAGCGCGGAGCTCGGGCAGCTCTCCGGGCTCGACGTCAGGAGGGAGCTCGAGCGGCGGAGGCGGCGGGGCGAGCTCCCTCCGCGGAGCCGTGCTCCACGCGCGCCAGTACGGCGTGAAGACCCGATAGTGATCACCACCGCCCGGCGCCACCTCTCCGGGATCGACAACCGCGTTCCCGGAGAACGTCGACAGCCGGGCGACCGCCGCGAGGCGGCGCTCGCGCGCCCGTGCGTAGGGACCAACATCGGCGGTCAGGTACACCGAGTCGGCGCGCAGGCTCGCGATCGCCTGCGCAGGGTCGCCGCGCCGCACGACGAGTGCGCCGCGAAGCGCCTTGCGGAGCGCCTCGAGCGAGTCGAGGAGAAAGGCGGCCCGATTCGCGCTCCGCGCCAGCAGGCGGTCGTCGAGCACGAAGAGCGGAACGACCTCGTCGTGATCGCGTACAGCCGCGGCGAGCGCCGGGTGGTCGCGCGTGCGCAGATCGCGGGTGAAGAGGACGACGACCCTGCTCAACGACCGAGCGCGCTGGAGAGGCGATCAGCGGCCTCGAGCGGTCCGTCCGCGAGTTGCTCGGCGCCGACCTGTTCAGCGAGCTCGGACGTCACACCCGCCCCCGCGAGCACGACGCGCCAGCGGGCGGCGAGCGATCGCACCCCGTCGAGCACGCTCCCGATGCGCGACGGGAGCAGCGTGGCGAGCACGACGAGCTGCGGCGCAACGCGCTCGGCCGTCTCCGCGATCGTCTCGATCGGCGTGTCGGCTCCGAGGAAGGTGATGCGCCAACCCCGGTTGCGCAGGGCGAGCCCGAACACCACGAGCCCGAGGTCGTGGAGCTCGCCGGGCGGAGCGGCGAGGAGCGCGTGCGGCCCGCTGCCCCGACCCCAGCCGCGACCGAGCGCGAGGAGCCGCCCTCGCAGCAGGTTGCTCGAGAAGTGCTCCTGGGCGACCGTCGTCTCGCCGCGCGCCCAGCTCTCGCCGAGCTCGCGGAGCAGCGGGAGAACCGCCTCGCGCAGGACCGTATCGAGCCCGAACGAGGCGAGGAGACGGTCGAGCGCGGCGTGCGCCGCAGGCTCGTCGAACGACGCGAGGGCCCGGCGGAGGTCGGCGAGCGCGGAGTCGAGGAGCGGGGCCGCATCGCGTCCGCCGGGCGCTGCGACCTCGGACGTCTTCGCCAGCCGTGCCGCCTCCGCGGCGGACAACCCCTCCGCGAGGTGGAGCTTCATCTGCTCGACGCGCGCGACGTCGGCGTCCGAGTAGAGACGGAAGCCGCCCGGCGAGCGGCTCGGCTCGAGCAGGCCGTAGCGCCGCTCCCAGGCCCGCAGGAGCTCGGGATTCACGCCGACTCGCCTGCTGAGCTCGCCGATCCGGATGTAGCCGTTGCCGCCCACGAGCGCATCGTACAGATCCTGTCCGAAGTACGTGGCATCACTTTGTACGAAAACTTGACAACTCGCGTCTAACCCTGTACAACTCTAGACGCAATCTGGACAAGGAGGAAGACAATGCGCTCGATCGTCACCACCCTCGCCGGCGCTGTGCTCGCCCTTGCCGTCGTCGGCGCCGGCGTCGCCGCCCCGACTGCGCCGCAGCAGGCCGGAACGCAGAACATCGTGCAGACCGCGGTCGCGGCCGGCCAGTTCACGACGCTCGCCACGCTCCTGAAGCAGGCGGGTCTTGCGAAGACGCTCCAGGGCAAGGGCCCGTTCACGGTCTTCGCCCCCACCGACGCCGCGTTCGCGAAGGTCCCGAAGTCGACGCTGAACGCCCTCGCCAAGGACAAGGCGGCCCTGCGCAGCGTGCTGCTCTACCACGTCGCCGCCGGGAAGCTCCCGGCCGCGAAGGTCGTGAAGCGCTCGTCGGTGAAGACGCTCAACGGTCAGTCGGTCGCGATCCGCGTCCGCGGCGGGAAGGTCTTCGTGGGCGGCGCCCGGGTCACGACGCCCGACGTCATGGCGTCGAACGGCGTGATCCACGTGATCAACACGGTGCTGATCCCGAAGTCGAGCTAGCGGGCTCGTCGCGGGATCCCGAGACGGGGGCCGGCTCGCCGGCCCCCGTCGTTCAGACAGCTCGCAAGACGACCTCGAGCGAGGTCCCTCGACCCGGGACCGACCTCACGTGCAGCGTTCCCTCGATGGCCTCGGCTCGACGTCGCATGTTCTCGAGGCCCTGGCCCACCTCCGCACGCTCGTCGAAGCCGACCCCGTCGTCACGCACGACCACGACTCTGCGTCCGTCGACCTGACGGATCTCGACGACGGCGTGGCGCGCGCGCGCATGCCGCCGCACGTTGCCGAGGCCCTCCTGCACGATCCTGAAGACCTCGATCTGCTCGTCGGGCGCGAGGCGGACGCGCGGGTCGACCTCGACATCGACGGCGAGCTCGCCATCGGCGGTGAGCACCTCGACGTACCGCCGAAGCGACGCGTCGAAGCGTGCCGCCCCGCCCGCGCTCGACAGCGCGAGCACGGCGAAGCGCGCCTCCTGCTGCGCGGCGGCGGAGGCCTTCCTGAGCAGAGGGAGCACCTCGTCGAGCTCCGCGCCCGCGTCGAGCATGCTCACCTGCGCCGAGATCGCGAACAGGTACTGCGCCAATCCATCGTGGATCTCGCGCGCGACGCGAGCCCGCTCGTCGGCGACAGCGCGACCGAACTCGGCCTCGGCGATCGCGCGCCAGACGCCGACGAGGAGGATCGCGTAGGCGACGAGCCGCAGAAAGTCCCCCTGGAGCACGTAGTCGGAAGACACGACGGGCGTCACCGCCAGGTGGAGGTCGGCGAAGAACGCGAGCGTGACGGCGAGGGTGATCCAGGCGTCGAGCTCGCGCCCATGGCGGCGGTAGCGCAGCGCAAATCCCGCGAGCGCAACGAGCCAGAGGCACGCCAGCAGGGTCGCTGCGAGGACGACCGACGGCCCTTCGATGAGCCCACCCGCGAGACTCTCTCCGCCAGCACGCGCGTACACCGGTGCGAGCCAGAGCCCGGCGACCGCTGCCACGACCGCCGAGCCCGTCGCGACGAGAAGCCTCCGACGGGCTGCGACTCGGCTCTCCACGACCGGGCCGAGCGCAATGAGGGATGCCCCGAGGACGCGGGAGCCGAGTGCCGCCCAGCCCGCTTCCGCGGGGAGCGATCCTCCGCCCACGAGGGTGGCGAAGACGAAGGTCGAGGTACCGAGCGCGATGCTCCAGAACCCGGCGCCGAGCAGGAGATCGGACACGCGGCCCTCGACGACGAACCGCACCGCCGCGAGGACGGCGACGATCGTCGCGACCACGGCGATCGCGGTGTCCATCGCCAACCGCGCCTCCGGGACGACGTAGGCGGGCTCGAGCCAGTCGCTCACAGCGAAGAGCGCGGTAGCTGAGGCGAGGAGACCGACGAGCATGCACTCGCCAAGCAGCCACGAGCGGTATCCGAGGGGGCGCTCCTGCTCCACACCCCACTTGTCGGCATCGATCGGGCTGCCGATAAGGAACGCGTGTCCTCGAGTGTCCTCATCGTCGACGACCACCCGCTGACCCGGGATGCGCTCACGGCGCTCCTCCACCGGGAAGGCTTCGACGTCGTCGCGACCGCGGTGAGCGGCGACGAGGCGATCGAGCGCGCCGAGGCCTTCCAGCCCGACCTCGTGCTCCTCGACCTCGCCATGCCCGGCATGGACGGGCTCGCCGCGCTCCCGATGATCCGCGAGCGCTCGCCGCGCTCGGAGGTGGTCGTCCTCACGGCCTCAGACGGCGAGGAGACGCTGCTCGCCGCGATCCGCGGCGGCGCCTCCGGGTACGTCCTCAAGACGGAGCCGCCGCACCGAATCGCAGCCTTCCTCCACGGCGTCGTGCGCGGCGACGCGGCGCTCTCGGGCGGCGTCGCGCGCCGGCTCCTCGAGCGCGTCCGCGAGGGTGGAAGGCCCGCGGGCGTGCCCGAGTCGATCGCCCGAACGCTCTCGGCACGCGAGGTGGAGGTGCTCCTCCTGCTCGACGAGCGGCTCGGGACGGACGAGATCGCCGAGCGCCTGTTCATCTCGGAGCACACGGTGCGCTCGCACGTGAAGAGCTTGCTGCGGAAGCTCGGCGTCTCCTCGCGGCGCGAGGCGCTCCAGCATCTCGAGCGCGCGCGGGTGAGCGGGTAGGCGGGGTCAGCCGAGCTCGGCCGCGAAGCCCTCGAGGGCCGCCTCGACGAGCCCGGGAAGCGTCTCGAGGTTGTAGCCGCCCTCGAGCACCGCCGCGAGGCGCGGGGCGAGTGCGGCGCAGCGACGGGCGAGCTCGTGGAAGCCCTCGCTCGTGACGGCCATGCCGGCGAGCGGATCGTGGAGGTGCGCGTCGAAGCCGGCGGACACGAGCACGAGCTCGGGCTCGAAGCGGCGTACCGTCGGCTCGACCTCCTCGACGAACGCCCGGCGGTAGTCCGCGTCGCCGGAGCCCTCGGGGAGCGGGACGTTCAGGGTCGACTCGTCGCTCGTCCCAGGCCCACCGCTCCCCGGCCAGAACGGCCACTGATGCAGCGACACGACGAGAACGGTGTCGTCTCCGCGAAAGAGCGCCTCCGTCCCGTTGCCGTGGTGGACGTCGAAGTCGACGATCGCGACCCGCGTTAGCCCGAGCTCCCGCTGCGCGTACCTGGCCGCGATCGCCACGTTGTTGAAGATGCAGAACCCCATCGCGCGCGCAGCCAACGCGTGGTGCCCCGGTGGGCGGACGAGCGCGAAGCCGCCCTCCTCGACCGCGCGGATCGCGCACCCGGCGGCGAGTCGAGCCGCCTCCCAGGTCGTCGGGCCGGCGAGCGTGTCCGCGTCCAGCCAGACCTCGTCGTGCAACGCATCGATGGCGTCGACGTAGCGCTCCTCGTGCACAGCGGTGAGCTGCTCCCGCGCCGCGGGCGCGCCCTCCGTGTAGCCGGCGAACCGCTCGAGCAGGCGCGCGAGGCGCCCCGGGCGCTCGGGGTGCAGGTGGTGCCCCGTCGGATGCAGGTGGGCGAGGGCGGGGTGGCTGACGACCTTCACTACCGCGCCCTCTCGAGCCGAGCGGCCAGACCGTCGAGCCCCAGGTCACGCGCGTAGGCGGCCGCGGCCGACCAGTCGGGGGCGACGTCGGGGCAGGGGGGCACCGGAGCAGACCGGTCGAGCGTCGCGATCGATCGGTAGAGCCGCAGGAGATCGGCCTCCGCCGCGAAGCGCCCCGCAGCGAGGAGCGCGTCGAGACTACCGTACTCCTGGAGGAGCGCAGCAGCGCGCACCGCACCGATCCCCCGTGCTCCCGGAATCCGATCGGAGGGGTCGCCGCGCAGTGCGATGAAGTCCGGGACCTGCTCCGGACGCACACCGTAGCGGGCCAGCACCTCGTCCGGCCCGATCCTCGCCGGGGGCCCGCCTCCCCGCACCGGTTGGAGGATCGTCGTCCGCGCGCTCGCGAGCTGGTACGCGTCGCGGTCGGACGTCGCGACGAGGCAGGATCCGCCCTCGCCCTCCTCGCGCGCGGCGGCTGCAGCGAGGAAGTCGTCCGCCTCGTACCCGGGCCCCTTCGCCACCACGAGGCCCGCAGCCTCAACGAGCGAAGGCAGGAGGTCGAGCTGCTCGAGGAGCTCCGCGTCGAACTCGCGCCCCGCCTGGTAGTCGGGAGAGACGCGGTGTCGGTACGTCGGGTGGTCGAGCGTGTCCCAAGCGACGAGCACCGCGCGCGGGCGCTCCGTCGACCAGAGGCGGTGGAGCATGTCCATGAAGCCGGTCAGCGCGTTCGCCGGGCCACCGTCCGAGCGGCGCATCGTCTTCGGGAGCGCGTGGTAGGCGCGGTGGGCGAACGAGTCGCCGTCGACGACGAGGAGCGGTCTCACGCGATGGCCTCCTCGAGAGCGAGGATGGCCTCGCGCAGCCGATCGGTGGCGATCCGTGCCGCCTCCAACGCCGGCTCCTCCCGGAGATCGTCGAGGACGATCGGCGGGCCGTAGGCGACCCGGAGCGGCCCGAGCCGGGCGAGCCGGTCGGTGCCCGCGACGGCGGCGGGGACGAGCGGGACGCCGGCCTGGAGCGCGATCCGCGCCGCCCCGGTGTGCCAGTGCGGCCGGTGCTTCTTGCGGAGCCCCTTGCGCCGTCGCGTACCCTCGGGGAACATCACGACCACGTGGCCGTCGCGAGCCAGTGCGACCGCCGTCTCGATCGCCTCGACGTCGCGCTCGCCGCGACGCACCGGGAAGCCGCCTGCGGCGTCGATGACCCGGCCGAGCGGGAACCAGTAGAGCTCCGACTTCGCCATGAAGCGCAGGAACCTGCGCGGGAAGAGCGGCACCCCGAGCGGCCACGGGTCGACGTTCGACCAGTGGTTCGCCGCGAGGACGAAGCCCCCGCTCTGCGGAAGGTTCTCGACGCCGGACGCGCGGAGCCGGAACACGATCTTCACCACCGGCCAGCTCACGGCGCCGACGACGAAGTAGAGCCAACTCGGGCGGTGCGCGCGCGCCACGTCCGGAGTATCGCGCGCCGTCCGTCGGAAGCAACGGCGCTAAGGTGTCGCGCCGATGGGGAAGCCACTCGTCATCGTCGAGTCTCCGGCGAAGGCCCGGACGATCGCGCGCTACCTCGGAGACGACTTCGCGGTCGAGTCGAGCGTCGGCCACGTCCGCGACCTGCCCGACCGGGCCTCCGACGTGCCCGAGTCGAAGCGGAAGCGCTTTGGCGCGCTCGGTGTCGACGTCGAGGGCAGGTTCGAGCCGTTCTACGTCATCGACCCGGAGAAGAAGAAGGTCGTTGCCGCGCTGAAAAAGCGCCTCGCGGAGGCCGACGAGCTCCTCCTCGCGACCGACGAAGACCGGGAGGGAGAGGCGATCGCATGGCACCTCGTGGAGGTGCTCTCACCGAAGGTGCCTGTCCGGCGCATGGTCTTCCACGAGATCACGAAGGACGCGATCACGCGCGCGCTCGAGCACACACGGGAGATCGACCAGCGACTCGTCGATGCTCAGGAGACGCGCCGCATCCTCGACCGGCTCTACGGCTACGAGGTCTCCCCTGTGCTCTGGAAGAAGGTGATGCGCGGGCTCTCTGCGGGGCGCGTGCAGTCCGTTGCGACGCGTCTCGTGGTCGAGCGAGAGCGCGAGCGGATGGCGTTCGTCTCCGCTGAGTACTGGGACCTCGTCGCCGTCTTCGACCCAGGCGCGTTCGAGGCCAAGCTCGTCGCCGTCGACGGCCGCCGAATCGCTCAGGGCCGCGACTTCTCCCCCCTCGGAACGCTCACAGACGACCGGCTCCTGCGCCTCGACGAGACGGCAGCGCGCGAGCTCGCGGCGAGTCTCGAGGGCTCGTCCTTCGCCGTGCGGTCTGTCGAGGAGCGGCCCTACCGGCGTCGCCCCGCGGCACCGTTCCGGACGGCCACCCTCCAGCAGGAAGCGAGCCGCAAGCTCCGCTTCACCGCGCAGACGACCATGCGCATTGCCCAGCGTCTGTACGAGGGCGGCTACATCACGTACATGCGCACCGACTCCACCACCCTGTCGGAGTCGGCACTCGCCGCGGCGCGCGCGCAGGCCGCCGAGCTCTTCGGGCCCGAGTACGTCCCCGAGAAGCCTCGGCGCTACGGGCGAGCGGTGGTGAACGCGCAGGAGGCACACGAGGCGATCCGCCCTGCCGGCGACACGTTCCGCACGCCGGAAGAGGTGCGCGGCGAGCTCTCCCGCGACGAGCTCGCGCTCTACGAGCTCGTCTGGAAGCGGACGCTCGCCTCGCAGATGGAGGATGCGGTGGGCAAGACCGTCTCGCTTCGGATCGCCGGCACGTCGAGCCGCGGGGAGGACGTCGAGTTCGCCGCAGCCGGGACGGTAATCACCTTCCGCGGCTTCCTCGCGGCGTACGAGCCCGGGCGTGACGAACCCGCCGAGGACGAGGAGGAGCGTCGGCTCCCGGCGCTCGAGGTGGGGCAACAGGTGACGGCGATCTCGATCGAGCCACAGGGGCACGCCACCTCACCTCCGCCCCGCTACACGGAGCCGACGCTCGTGAAGGCGCTCGAGGATCGTGGGATCGGCAGGCCGTCCACGTACGCGGCAATCCTCTCGACGATCGTCGATCGCGGCTACGTATTCAAGAAGGGAACGGCGCTCGTCCCCACGTTCCTCGCCTTCGCGGTCGTGAACCTCCTCGAGCGCCACTTCGAGCAGCTCGTCGACTTCGACTTCACCGCGAAGATGGAGGGAGACCTCGACCGCATCGCCGCCGGCGACGAAGACCGGGTGGCATGGCTGACGCGCTTCTACTTCGGGGACGGCTCCGACCCGGGGCTGCACGACCTCGTGACGAGCCATCTCGATGAGATCGATGCGCGGGCCGTGAGCTCGATCCCGATCCCGGGCACGGACGCCGTCGTCCGCGTCGGTCGCTACGGGCCGTACCTCGAGCGCGGTGAGGAGCGGGTGAGTCTGCCCGCGGATCTCGCGCCAGACGAGCTGACCCCGGCGAAGGTCGAGGAGCTCCTCTCGCAACCGAACGGACGCGTTCTCGGCAGGGATCCGGAGACGGGGCGCGAGATCGTCGTGCGCGCCGGGAGGTACGGCCCGTACGTGACCGAGATCCTCCCCGAGGGCGCGGGTGAGAAGCCCAGGACGGCGTCCCTGCTTGCGTCGCAGTCGCCCGAGAGCGTGACCCTCGAGGACGCGTTGCGCCTCCTCTCTCTCCCGCGAGTACTGGGCGTCGTCGACGGCGAGGAGGTGACGGTGCAGAACGGGCGCTACGGGCCGTACGTGAAGAAGGGATCGGAGTCGCGCTCGCTGGCGAGCGAGGAGCACCTGTTCACGATCACGCTCGAGGAAGCGCTGGCGCTCTTGGCCGAGCCGCCACGACGACGGGGCCGTAGCGCGGCGCGGCCGCCGCTCCGCGAGCTCGGGACCGACCCAGCGACGGGCAAGCCGATCGTCGTCAAGGACGGACGCTTCGGCCCCTACGTCACGGACGGGTCGACGAACGCAAGCCTGCGACGCGGCGACACCGTCGAGGGGATCACCCCGGAGCGTGCCGCGGAGCTCCTCGCCGAGAAGCGCGCTAAGAGCGGGTAAAGCCTTCCGAAAGGGGGTTTCGCGCCCCCCTCGAACGCGTCATCATCTAACCGCTGGAACCCATCGACGTCTCAGGTGGAAACCGGGCGCACGGGACTCGAGCGCACGCGACTCGGGCCGCTCCGATCTCCGATCGGCGGAATACCGTAGCGGTGTGCGAGCGTTCTCGAGCTTGTGACGCCTCATCGAGAGTGATCCCCCTGGAAACAAAGGAAAAGACACCCTAAGCTCCGTACGTTTGTTGCACTCAACCCGGGAATGCGAAAGGACTGAGACACCGACTTGACCCAGAACCAGTTGATCGAACTGCTCGAGTCCGAGCACGTGAAGGCGCTCGTCGAGCGCGCTGAGGAACACGGCGGCCAGCTCGAGCTCGCCGAGCTCGAGGCCTTCGCGCTCGAGCACGAGCTCGCCGAGGAGGAGGCCGAGCTGCTCCAGCGCGAGCTCGAGGCGCACGGAATCGAGATCACGGTGCCCGACGCCGAGATCGCGCGAGAGGAGGCCGTCGCAAAGGCACAGTACGAGGCGGGCGCAGTCTCCGGCGCGGCCGACAGCCTGCAGCTCTTCCTCGCCGACGTGGGCCGGCACAAGCTGCTCACCGCAGCCGAGGAGGTCGCGCTGGCGAAGCGCATCGAGCGCGGCGACCCGGTCGCCAAGCGCACCATGATCGAGTCGAACCTCCGCCTCGTGGTCTCGATCGCAAAGGGCTACCGCGGCCTGGGTGTGCCGTTCCTCGACCTCATCCAGGAGGGCACGCTCGGGCTGAACCGAGCCGTGGAGAAGTTCGACTGGCGGCGCGGCTTCAAGTTCTCGACCTACGCGACCTGGTGGATCCGCCAGTCGGTGCAGCGCGCGGTCGCGAACCACGCTCGGACGATCCGGGTGCCGGTGCACGTCGTCGAGCGCCAGCAGAAGCTCTCGCGCGCCGCCCGGCGGCTCGAGGTCGAGCTCGGCCGCGAGCCCACGAAGGAGGAGCTCGCGGAGGCGACCGGACTGCCGATCCAGCACGTCGACGAGGCCCTCGGCGCCGCGCACGCGTCGGTCTCCCTGAACCAGACCGTGGGAGCCGATGACGAGGGCGAGCTCGGTGACCTGTTCGCCGACCGCGAGGCGACCGACCCCTTCGACGAGGCGGAGGAGTCGCTCCGACGCCAGAGCATCCGGCGCGCGCTCGACGCGCTCCCCGAGCGCGAGCGCCGCATCCTGGAGCTCCGCTTCGGCTTCGAGGGCGAGCCCTGGACGCTGGAGGCGATCGGCCACGAGCTCGACTTGACGCGCGAGCGCGTGCGTCAGCTCGAGGGCCAGGCGCTGAAGCGCCTCGAAGCCTTGCGCGACCTCGCCGGCCTCGCCGCCTGAGCGAGCGGAGGCCGAGGATCGACCAGCGGCCCCGGAGACGGGGCCGCTTGCGTTCGTGGATGCACAGAACTCCCTCGTTCGAGCGAAACGTTCGCGGTTCGACCTAAAGGGGGAGACGGGCCCGGCCGATACCGCACACGTGGACGCCGCGGAGCGCAAGGAGATACTGAACCGATACCGCGATCACAGCCGCCGCTTCGAGGCCGCGGCCGCACGCCGAAGCGCACGCCGACATGGATCGGTGATCCCCTTCAACCCACCCTCGGCTCGCGAGGTCGGGCCCGATCCGACGGCGCGGGAGATCGAAGTGCTCCAACTCGTCGCCGACGGGCTCGTGAACCGCGAGATCGGCGAGCGGCTCTTCCTCTCGGAGGAGACCGTGAAGTCCCACGTCCGACATCTGCTCGCGAAGCTGCAGGCAAGAAGCAGAGCCCACGCCGTAGCGGTCGGCTTCCGGCGTGGGCTCATCGCGTAGCCGTCAGCAGCCTCTCTTCCCGCGCCGAGAGCTCGTGGACCCCCCGAAAGAGGGATGCCCACCCTCGGCGGAGAACCGAGGATGTGACGGCGCTACCAGACCTTCGCGCCCCTGGCCATAGACGATGACTCCTCGATTGGGTACTGACGGCAGCCGCATCGTATACCCCGTTCGAGGGATAGTTCAAGCGGCATGCCAGCGAACGCGGGACTCAAGATCGAAGCGAGGACCGACAGCCTATGGGTGATGGCGCCTCGTGCTCGGCGCCAGCGCATCGGCGGCTGGCTCTGCTTCATTGCCGGGACACGAGCTCGAAGCTCACCGGACCGAACGCGCTCGCTGTGGTCGCCGCCTCGGCGGCCTTAGCGGAGCGCGCCAGCATCCGCTGCGCAGTAACACGCCGGGGTCGCGCGGAGACCGAGGAGCAATCGATCCATCGGTCCTTCCGACGCTCCTCTCGCCGCAGTCGTGTTCGGCCCGCTGGCAGCGGCCGTCGTGGGCGGAGCGTCGATGCTCGGCGACTTCAGAAGCTCGTATCGCGAAGCGGGCGATGCCACGCGGGCACCCAGACTGAAGTGGGCGGCCTACACGAGCACGCGCTTCATCGACCGGCGCGGCGATGGGTCTGATCGCGGCCAACGCACTTGACGAGAACTGGGCCTTCGACAGTGCGGGGGCCTACTGGTCGCAGCCGCACGACGGGCGCGCATAGTCGGGCGAGACGCTCGAAACGAGCTGTTCGCCGCTGCTGACCGGGCACGGGTGACGAGGTCGACCAATGATCGAGCGCGGACTGCGGACGCTAGCAGCCCACCTGGTGCTCGAGGTCCGCGCCTCGCTATACACGCCACTCGTCGCGCTCCTCGGCGTCACTGCTACGTCAGAGGTGTCGCCATGGACACTCGTCCTGTTCCTCAGTCCCGGCAATCGGCAGCACAGCGTCTCTACGGGCTCTACCAACAGGAGCGCCGGCTGGCCGCACGACCTCACCAGCGGTGAACGCGACACTCGAGAGGGCGAATCTCCAGTTCGCGGGCGCGCTGATCACGACCCTCGACGCGAGAGACGAGTACACGGCGGGGCACTCCGCGGCCGTCGCGATCTACTCGCGCGACATCGCCGCGCGCATGGGGCTCCCAGAGGAGATCCAAGAGCAGGCGTACCTCTGCGGGCTCGTCCACGACATCGGCAAGATCGGCCTCCCCGCGGGACTCCTCGAGAAGCCGGGAGCGCTCACGCTCGAGGAGCGTCGACAGATGCAGGAGCACTCCGCGATCGGCGAGCGGATCCTCCGCAACGTCGACGAGTACTCGGAGGTCGCGACCATCGTCAGGCACCACCACGAGCGGATCGACGGAGAGGGATATCCGGACGGCCTCGCCGGAGACGAGATCCCGCTCGTCTCGCGCATCATCGCCGTGGCCGACGCGTACAACGCCATGACGTCCAACCGGCCATACCGCGACGCCATGCCGAGCAGTACCGCGAGGCATCGTCTCGGTCAGGCGGTCGGAAGCCAGCTCGATACCGACGTCGTGATGGCGTTCGAGGCGATCCTCGCAAGCGCGACGGAGGACTACCGCCTCGCGCGTGCGCCAGAGTTTCAGTTTGGGCGCGACCCCCGCGACGACGAGTCCGACGACGGCGACGCCTCGGTCGCCGCCGTCGCCTGACTCGAGCGTGCGAGCGCCGCCTGTACCGCGATCGCAGCACGCGACCGGAGACCGAGCTTGTTGTAGATGTTCTGCACGTGCCGTTTCGCCGTGGCGCGACTGATGTAGAGCGCTTCAGCGATCTCCTGGTTGCTCACGCCGCGGAGGAGGAACTCGTAGATCTCGACGCTCTCGTGCGGGTCAAACGATCGAGGCGGATCGTTCTCCGGAGCTTACGGAGTAGCCGACGCTCGCTGCTAGATCGCCATCGTCGGGCGCGCCTCAGAAGAGCATGGAGTCTGTCTCGCTCGACGGTGACTTTGAGCAGCAACGCGGAGGAGCTCTGGGCAGGCTCGGTACGTCGTGACGAGGAGGTCGACTCCTCCGCGTGTCAAATGCCGCAAGCTCGAGCGCAGAGAGCCGTTCCAACATATTCCGATCGCGCGACCGAACCGCCGAGACTCGCCTCCACCGCCGCGACGAGCACCCGCGGCTCGACTGCCCGACTCAAGGTCCGTGCCTTGTCGGTGAGTGCCAGAGCTTCATCGACGCGACCTGCGCAGGCGAGTACGAGCGCTCGTGAGAGGAGAACCTCCGCCCTTGACGCAGACAGCGCGCCTTCGAGCGATGGCGTCTCGAGCGCAAGGGCGGATCCGTATCGAGCCCCGCTGCGCGAAGAGCCGCAGGAGCTGCGCGTGCGCGAGATGACCGGCGTTCGAGTCCTTGCGCTTCCGTGCCAGCCTGTGAGCCTCCTCGAGGGCTGCCCGAGCTCTTCCCCAATGGCGAAGGCCGACGCTTGCGAGAGCGAAGGAACAGAGCGCGTATGGCCGCGCGAAGTCGAGCCGATACTGCTCGCTCGTGCTGAGGAACTCCGCAGAAATCCGATAGCGCCTCGTCGTACCATTGCAGAGAGCGCAAGGGCGACTGAGTACGTGCTCTGGAACGACGACACGACAAGGGGGTCCGATACGCGCTCGAGGAGCTCGTACGCGCTGTCGGCGCCCGCGAGCGAGAGCTTCCCGAACTTCACCGAGTACGCCAAGCCGCACGCAGCAGCGCGAACTGTGTCGCGCGCATCCGATCGCCTGACTCCCTTGAGTAGCGCGAGGTACATGGCGTCACACGTGGGCAGTTCGAGATCAGACGCACACATGAGCTGACCCCAGAGGGCGTCGCGCCGCTCGGTCTTTCGCCTTTCGCAACCGCCTCGGCACGGCGGTAGAGCTCGAGGCCCTCCTCCTCTCGTGATGCGAGGTGCGCCGACCGAGCGGCGACGGAGAGGGCCCGGAAGACGAGATCCGAGTCGCGGTGGACGGCCGCCGCCTCGGCGAGCGACTGTGCCATGGTGTAGCGACCCCGACGGAGCGAGACCTCCGCCCGCGCGAGGAGAAAGAGCGGACGATCGAGATCCCTCGAAGCCGCCGCGCGACACCACTCCTCGATCGTGGAGAGACGGGCCGTGTCGAGGAACTCGTCGAGCGCGTCGCGTAGAACGCCCTCGAGTTGATCGACGAGACCGCGCCGATCGATCAGGTCGAACGCGGCGTCCCAATCGCGCCGCGCTCGGTAGTGCTCGAGACAGGAGATGAGCGAGTCGCCGGTGAGCACGAAGCCGAGCTGCTCGCTCCGCTCCTCGAGGAAGGATCGGCAGAGCGGATGCAGGTCGAGACGCCTTCCACGTTCCACGAGGATCCCGACCTCGACCGCGGCGTCGCGCACGGTCGCTGCAGTCTCGGTGCCGAGCAGCTCGACGACGAGCTCGTCGTCCAGGACGGGAGCCGCAGCGAGCTGCGCGAGTCCGGCACGCACGACCTCCGGGAGCGCGAGGTAGACCTCGTCGGCGAAGAAGCGGTAGAGCGACTCGGGAACCTGCTCGACGTCGCGGTCGACGTCGGCTCCGGCAACTGCCGCGAGCCCGATCACGGCCGGCCAGCCGTCTGCCAACGCCACGAGCCCGGAAGCGACCCGCCCTTGCTCGTCCGCGAGCACCTGCGCAGCCTCGGAGCTGTCCATCGAGAGCGCCGACTGGCCGAGCTCGAGGTAGTCGCCGTAGAGGATGTCGCGAGCGGAGATCCACGCCGGTCGCTGTCGACTCGCGATCAGCACCTGCACCGGGGCGAGCTCGATGAGCATCGCGACGAGCCGCTCGGAGCTCGCGCCTCGCGCGATCTCGTCGTACTCGTCGATGACGAGCCACCCGTCCTCCGGCCACGAGGCAAGGTCTTCTCCGAGGATCTCCGCGATCGTTCGCACGTCGGCCGGAGCCGGGAGCGCCCGCAGGTGTTCGCGGAGGCGCACATCGCAGTCGGGGACGAGCGCCTTCGCCGCCTCGGCGATGCCGAGCGCAAGCGCCGCGACGTCGGTCGAGGAGTGCCGGGCGGTAAACCACGCGCTGCGGCGCCCGTCGCGCGCGACCCACTGCTCGGCGAGCGTGGTCTTGCCGTAGCCCGCAGGGGCCACCAACGTCTTCAGGCGGGCCGAGGAGGCGTCGAGGAGCGCGAACAGACGGGGCCGCTCGATGATCCGCCGAGTCTTGAGCCGCCTCGGCGCGCGCCCGATCGTCGTCTCCGTCGTCATCTCCTGGCTCGTCAGGGAGATCGGAGGCACGACCCTACCACCGGAAGCGCGGAGGAGCGCCCGCGGCCCCGGCTTATGGGCCGCGGGCGCCTGGGTCAGCGGAGCAGTCGCACGCCGAAGGCGAGTCGCTGCCCCGCGGACAGCGGATCCTCTCCCGTGAGCAGCCGGAACGCGATCGGGATCTGGCGCCTGCGCTTGACGCCCAGCTTCTGGCGCAACGCGTCGCAATGCGCCTTCGCCGTTCTGGGGGAGATGCCGAGGCGCGCTCCGACCTCGTCGTTCGAGCATCCGGCTGCGATCAGTGCGACGATCTCACGCTGGCGTGGCGTGATCTCCGTCGGCCTCGTGTGCGTCGTCAGCTCGATCATGTCGGCAGACGGTACTCCCTCGGTCGAGGGACGACTATTCGTCGGCGGGTGTAGGGAGGGGTGTAATCGCGACGGAAAACCCGAAGCGCAGGCCGCGCAAACCACCGATGCGGCGACGGCCCCTCGTCGCAACGCTGGACGGGACGAAGGAGGTTCGAGATGAGGGTTGCCGATCTGATGACGACCGACGTCGTCACAGTCACGCCGGAGACGCCGCTCCGCGACGCCGCCGGCCTGCTCGCCGAACGCAGGATCTCGGGGTTGCCGGTGGTGGACGATCAGGGTCACGTCGTCGGCGTGCTCTCGGAGGCGGACATCGTGGTGAAGGCCGGTGGCGCGCCGCGCGAGCACCGGCTGCTCGGATGGCTGCTCGAGGGAGACATCGATCTCGCGGACAAGATCGCGGCTCGCACCGTGGGCGACGCGATGAGCGCGCCCGCGATCACGATCGACGCCCACCGGCGCGTCCACGAGGCCGCCAAGCTCATGGCTGCCGAAGGCGTCAACCGCCTGCCCGTGGTCGACGACGGGCGGCTCGTCGGCATCGTCACCCGCGCCGATGTCGTCCGAGCGTTCGCGCGCTCCGACGGGGAGATCGCCGAGGAGATCCACGACGAGATCCTCCGACGGACGCTGTGGCTCGAGCCCGGGAGCGTGACCGTGACGGTCGAAGACGGCGCCGTCACGCTCGACGGGGAGGTCGACTCCGAGGCCGACGCCGAGCTCCTGCCCGTCTTCGTGTCGCGAGTGCCGGGAGTGGTCTCGGTGCGGTCGAACGTCCGAGCCCGCACGGCGGCCACGTCCCGATGACGCGAGGACGCCCGACGGCTCTCGGCCGGCTCGATCCGTCGCTCTCGGCAGACTGTGCTCCATGGCTTCCGTGAGGCCCGGCGCAGGCTCGGGTATTTCCAGGCGCGCGGTCGGACTTGCCTTCGGCCTGGCGGTCGCGGCCGCTGCGGCGATCATCGCCATCGCGCTCCTCGCACAGAGCGGCGACGAGGATCGGAGCGGGCCTGCAAGCGACCTGAGCGGCATCCCGCAGGACGGCATGTTCCTCGGCAATCCGGACGCGGAGGTCCTCCTCATCGAGTACGCCGACCTCCAGTGCCCGTTCTGCGCGGAGTACTCGACGCAAGTCTTCCCGACGCTCGTTGCGGAGTACGTCCGCCCCGGCACGGTGCGGATGGAGCTCCGCGGCCTCGCCTTCCTCGGTCCGGACTCGGAGAAGGCGCTGCGCTTCGTCGTTGCCGCCGGGCTCCAGGATCACGCCTGGGAGCTCCAGGAGGCGCTCTACCGCTCCCAGGGCGAGGAGAACTCGGGCTGGGTGACGGACGAGCTCGTCCGCGAGCTCGCCTCGGGCATCGCCGGCCTCGACGTCGACAGACTCTTCGAGGACGCCCAGAGCGCCGAGGTGACCGCTCGCATCCGGGAGATGGCGCGACAGGGGCAGGTGGACGGCGTGCCGGGCACGCCGACCTTCTTCGTCAAGATCGGCGACGACGACCCATACCTGATTCAGGTTCCGCTCGAGCCGGATCCCTTCCGCGCCGCCCTCGACGACGCCCTGCGGGGTTGAGCGACCGCCTCCTGCGCATCGGCGCGGCCGCGGTCTGCCTCGCGGGGATCGGTATCGCCGGGTACCTCTCGTGGGCCCGTGTCGCGGATGCGACCGTCATCTGCGTGGCCGGCGGCGGCTGCGAGACGGTGCAGAGCTCGGACTACGCGGAGCTCCTCGGCGTTCCCGTCGCCGTGCTGGGGCTCGGAACGTACGCCGTCATCCTCGCGCTCATCGCCTGGGACGCGCCCCTCGCGCGGCTCGGAGCTGCGTCGATCGCGCTCTTCGGGATGCTCTTCAGCATCTATCTGCTCGTCGTGCAGGCCTTCGTGATCGAGGCGTTCTGCACCTGGTGCGTCGCGAACGACGTCTTGATCGCCCCCGCTCTCGCGCTGCTGACCGCGCTCCGGCTCAGGTCATAGGAACCTGGCGGAGGACCTTCGGCGCGACGCGGTCGAGGATCTCCGACAGGCTCTCTCCGGTACACGTGATGCCGTGGTTGCGCAGCCCGATGACGGCGTGCGCAGGATCGGGCTCGGCGGCGACGAGCTCCGCTACGGCCATGGCGAGCTCCTGGGTGCCGCACGGGTAGTTCACGTCGGTCGCCGCGATGCCCTCCATCCACGCGTGGACGTGGAGGATCGCGCCGACGTCGGGATGCGCCTGGTAGATCATCCAGTGCTCGATGGCGTCGACCGAGACGCGCCTGGGCTCGATACCGGGCGGAACGCTCAGCACGATCACGCCCCGCTCCTCGTCGAAGTCCTTGACGAGGAGGATGTCGCGCCCCACGGAGGAGAGCTTCGACTTGTCGACCCCGCTCGCGCTCATCCAGAAGCGCTTCTCGTCCTTGCGCGCGGAGAGGTTCCCGTAGGACATCCCGCCGACGCTGTAGAGCCGCATGACGTGACGGAGGTCGCGCTCCGAGAGGTACTCCTCGACCGGGAACGGGGAGGGCAGCAGATCGAGCTCGTCCAACCTGCGACCCGCCGCGGCGAGGTCGGCGGTGATCTCGTCTCCGTCCCAGAGCTCGGGCTCGAGGTCCGGGATCCACTCGTTGTCGATCACGAGCCGCGAGGTCGCGAGTGGCTCGAGGCGCTCGTAGATCGCAGCCGGATCCTCCGCCACGCGGTAGGTGCCTTGCTCCATGGTCGTGAACCAGACGCCCTGACCGGGAACGCGCAGGAGGACGACGTTCGAGAGCGTCCGCACGAGCATCGGGTAGCTCGCCTTCAGCGGGTCTTCGGGGACCTCGGGAAGCTCGTAGAAGGCGGCCGAGTACGTGCCGCGCGACGCCCGCCGGAACGCCTTCGGCGCGGCGGGGTCGAACATATTCAGGACGAAGTCCGCCTCCGCGACGTCGTCGACCTCGGTGAAGCCGGCGCGCTCGAACTCCCTCGCAACCGAGCGCACCCACTCCTCGTGAGCCGGCGAGGTCGCCGTGCCGAAGATCGCGTACTTGCGCACGCAGTGAGTCTAGCGAGGCGCGAACGCGGCTCCACCTCGCGGCCTCAGCGGAAGAGGTCGCGCTCCCGCGGCATGAGGAGGTCGCTCCCGCGCCCTACGCCCTCCAGGGAGAGCCCGCGGACGATCGCAGCCGGGATCCCCGCGGTCTTGCCCATGACGAGCTCCGCGGCGCCGGCGATCTCGTCCGCGACCGCGATCTCCGTCGCGTGCAGCTCGTAGCCCGCCGCATCAACCTCGCCGGCGAGGCTCAGGAGCGGGCGGATGCCGGCGACCCCGAGCGCGACGTCGGTCGTCCCTCGACGCCAGGCGCGACCGAACGAGTCGGAGACGATGACGCCGATCCGCGCGCCGGTCAGCTCGTGGAGCCGATCGCGCAGTCGCGCGGCCGAGGCGTCGGGATCGAGGGGGAGGAGGACGAGGGTGTCGACGCCCTTCGCGTTGGATGCGTCGACGCCGGCCGACGCACACACGAAGCCGTGTCGCGTCTCGGCGATGACAAGCGGCGGGCGGGAGCGGACGATCGTCCGCGACTCGCGGAGGATCACCTCGGCGCGCCGCGGATCACCCGGCCCCGCGAGCTCGCGGGCGCGCTCGGAGGGCGAGACCGATCCGAGGTGGACGACCCGACCCTCCACCTTCGAGACGGCCTTTTGCGCGACGACGATGATGTCGGCGTGCTCGAGGCCTCCCGCGGTGGCGGCGGCGGAGGCGAGGAGCGCAGCGAGATCGTCCCCCTCCTCGAGCTCCGGAATCCCGCGCAGCGGGATGACGCGCACCTCGTCGATCAAGGAATCCCGGTCACACGCAACCCGGCATGCGCCTTGTAGCGCTTGTTCAGGTTGACGATCACCGCGGTCATCCCCTCGAGGGCGCGGGCCCCGGCTAGGGGCCCGGCGTCGAGCGCGCGGCCCGCCGTGAGGCTCGAGGCGAGCTCGAGGACGAGCGCCTTCGCGGCCGGGTCGTCGCCGCAGATGAGCGCATCCTCGTCGGGAGGCTCCGCGCCTCCCAAGTTCGACGCCGCGAGCGAGTGGAGCCCTGCGACGACCGGTGCGTCCAGAACCGCCTGGATGCGCTCGGCGATCGAGGTGGGCTCGGGGGTCGGGAGAACGCCCTCCTTCGTGAAGCGAAGCTCCGCGGCCACCGAGAGGACCGGCGTCGTCCCGATCGCCTCGCGCAGCGACCTCGCAGCCTCGACCGCGCCGTCGGCCTTCGTCGCGAGCACGACGAGCTCGGCCGAGCGGACCGCGTCCTCGTTCGCAGCGCCCTCGCAGCCGAGATCGGCGGCGATCGAGGCCGCCCGCTCGGCGTCGCGCGATCCGATCACGGGCTCGTGGCCCGCCGCGAGGAGCCGCGTCGCGAGGGCGACGCCGAACGCTCCCGTCCCGCCGACGAGCGCTACGCGCACGCGGCCTCCAGGGCGACCTCGGCGACTCGCCGTTCGGCGGCGCGGTCGGCCATGAGAGTCGAGTCGACGACGAGCGGGACGTCCGCCTCCGCCGGCACGTCCGCCTCGTCGATGACGAGGGCGTCGATGAGCCCCGTGTAGCACCCTGCGACCTGGCGAGGGGCTGTTCCGCCGGACATGCGTGAGAGCATACGGGCGAGCGGGCCCGTGACCGCGGCACCTCCGATCAGCGGGCTGACGGCGACGCAGCGCACGGTCCGTCTCTCGAGCGCGGTGCGGATCCCGGGAACGGCGACGATCGGGCCGATCGAGAGGAACGGGTTGCTGGGCGCGAGGAGGACCGCGTCGGCCTCCTCGATCGCCTCCACGACCCCGGGAGCGGGTGACGCGGCCTCCGCTCCCTCATACTCGATGGCGACGACCTCGTCCTCGTGGCCGCGCCCGACGAACCACTCCTGGAACGAGACGCGGCCGGTCTCCGTCAGCACGTGCGTGCGGAGGCGGTCGTTCGTCGCCGGCACGATGCGCGCACTCACTCCGGCGCGTCGCACGAGCTCAGCCGTCACCTCCGCGAGCGATCGACCCGAGCGCAGCGCCTCCGAGCGAACGAGGTGGAGACCGAGGTCTCGATCGCCGAGCCGAAACCAGGTCTCGCCGCCCCACTCCCCCGCCGCCGCGAGCGCGTTCCACGTCTCCCCGGCGCGGCCCCAGCGTCGTCCCTCGTCGAGGAGCCCGGCGAGCGTGTAGAGCAGGCTGTCGAGATCGGGGGAGACGTGGAGCCCGAGGAACTCGAGGTCGTCGCCGACGTTGCCGATGACGGTGAGCTCGCCCGGCCCGACGACGTCGTACACGCCACGGGCGAAGCGGGCGCCGCCGCCTCCGCCGGAGAGAACGACGACGTTCACACCGGGACGGCGAGGAGCGCGCGCGTCCTCGGTCCGACGCGCCCGGCCAGGCGCTCGAGGTCTGCGTCCGTGTCGACGTCGTGCTCGAGCTCCCACACGGCGACGGTGACGAAGGGGGCGTGCCTGCGGAAGCGAGCCGCGCTCCCGGCGCCGTAGAGCGGCGCGAAGCGGGAGGGATCCGGCAGGGAGAGCGCGTTCGTCGTCCCGTCGGGAGCCTCGACCAAGGCGAGACCGGCATCCTCGAGGAGGCGGAGCGAGGCAGGAGTCGCGCAGGGCAGGTCGGCGTTCACGACGAGCGCGTGACCGGTGACGCGGCGGAGGCCTGCGCGCACCGCCTCGCCGAGCCCGCATCCGGGATCCGGAACCACTTCGGCGTCGGCCGGGACGACGTCGGGGTCGTCGGTCACGACGAGGACCCGACCCACGTCGAGCGCGGCCTCGACGACGTCGCCGAGCATCGCGACCGCTGCGCCGGCGCGCAGCCGCGGAGAGAGCCGACGCTTGGCATTGCCCCGGTACGGCACGACGATCGTGGGCATGCGCGAAGCGTAGTCGCGGCGCGAGGCGGCGAAGGGGCTACGCCGCGTTCGAGGTGCCGAGGTCGATCTCAGGATCGATCTCGACGTCGAGGCTCGTGACGGATGGCCCCGTCTGCGATGCGCCGGGGCCGGACGTCGCCCACTCGTTCACGTCGAACCAATGCGAGGCGGCGAGCGCAGCGGCCACGTCGGGGTCCGTGTGCGCGGGGTTGAAGACGTGCTTCTCGCGATCGCAGCAGATCTCGACCTCGCCGAGGGAGACGTGCGGAATGCGCGTGAGCGCATCGGCCGGGAGCTGCGCCTCCGCGACTGTGTAGTGCTTGAACTGGAGGTCGGGGTCGAGCTCCATGAGCTCGGGCCAGTCGGGACACGTGCGTGCGGTCATCGGACGGTGATCTTCTCCTCGAGCGTCCACGTCCCTGCAAAGCGGACGACGCCGCGCTCCTCGCCGCCGGGGTAGACGACGAAGGCGAGTGCGTCGTCCAGCCAGTGGTAGAGACGCTCTCCAGACGAATCGGTCAGTCCAAGACGCAGGTGGAAGCGGCCGTCGGCAAGGGGGAGGGGGTCGAGCTCGTAGCGGACGACAGCCGAGCCGTCTGTCGCCGACCAGCCGATCGCCTCGAGGTCGACCGCCTCGCCCCCGACGAGCGTGCCCGCGTCGTCGCGGAGCTCGAGCTGGAGCCGTGGCGCCCGAAGCCCGGGCGTCGCCTCGATCGCGACCTCGACGACGAACGGCTCGCCGGACAGGAACTGAAGCCGCTCGCTCCCCTCCCGACCGACGAGCGCGGCCGAGCGGATCGACGCCTCGCCGGAGCCCCACTCCCGCAGCCCGACACCGCGCTCGGCGGGATCGACCTCGTCGGCGAGGGACCGCCGGTAGCGCGCGACCGCCTCGCGAGTCGGCCCGTCGTACGAAACGCGCCCTCGCTCGAGGAGGACCGAGCGCTCGCACAGCCGCTCGACGGCGGCGGCGTCGTGCGAGACGAAGACGATCGTCCCCCCGTCCTGCTTGAAGCGGAAGATCCGACCGAAGCACTTGCGCTGGAACGCCTCGTCGCCGACGGCGAAGACCTCGTCGAGCAGGAGGATGTCCGCGTCGAGGAACGCCGCGATCGCGAAGCCGAGGCGCATCGTCATCCCGGACGAGTAGGTCCGGACGGGCCGGTCGATCGCGTGCTCGAGCTCGGCGAAGGCGACGATCTCGTCGAACCGCCGCTTGATGTCGTCACGACGCAACCCCTGGATCGCGCCATTCAGGAACACGTTCTCCCGGCCGGTGAAGTCCGGGTGGAACCCGGCTCCCAGCTCGAGCAGTGAGCCGATCCGCCCACCGGCGGCGACCGCGCCCGTCGTCGGCTTGATGATCCCGGCGATCAGGCGCAGGAGCGTCGTCTTGCCCGAGCCGTTGCGTCCGATCAGCCCGACCGCCTCCCCCGGCTCGACGCGGAGCGTCACGTCGCGAAGCGCCCACACCTCGGTCGCCTCCGAGCGTCCCCGTTGGACGAACAGGTCCTTCAGCGTCCGTGCCTCGCGCGCATAGACGCGAAACCGGCGGGAGACGCCGTCGACCGTGATCTCGCCCGCCTGCATGCGATCTAGAGTAGTGACCGCATGCACCGGGTCGGCGAGCACCCCGTCCCCGTGGGTCCGCTCGCGGTTCGCTGGATCGCCTACGAGCTCGAGGAGCCGCGGGCTGGCGTCGCCACGCGCGCGCGCCTGCGGCTCGAGAACGCCGGCACCGCCTGCTGGCGCTCGCGCGGCCGCGACGGCGTCCAACTCTCCTACCACTGGCTCGATCCGCTCGGGAACCCGATCGTCTGGGACGGCGCGCGCAGCGCGTTCCTGCGCCCGGTCGCCCCGGGCGAGGAGGTCGAGCTCGAGATCGCCGTCGAAGCGCCCCGGCCGCCGGGCGAGTACCGGCTCGCCTTCGACCTCGTCGAGGAGCACCGCTTCTGGTTCCAGGAGGTCGGCTCCTGGCCGCTCGAGCTCCCCGTCGCAGTTCGGCCCCGCATCAGCGAGCGCCGGCTCGCAGTGGTCGTGCACGGGGGGCCGGACGACGAGACGAGCGCCGCGCTCGCCGCCCAGGAGGAGCCCGTCGTCGACAGAGAGGCCGAGGCCGTCGCCCACCTCGTCGCCGGCTCGATCCCGGCCCCCGACTGGTCGCGCCGCCTGCTCGACGCTCACGAGGAGGGGTACCTGGCGGTGGGAGGATCGATCGCGGCGTCCTCCCGCGCCGATCGCCGACGGCTCGCGCCCTGGGCGCCCGGGGGAGGACGCAACCCGCGCTTCGCGCATCCCCTCCTCCTCCCCTCGCTCCTGGACGGCCTCGAGCCCGAGGAGCACGAGGGTCTCCCCGCCTACCGCGGCGCTGACGCGCTCTTCGAGGGACGCGCGATCGTCAGACTTCGGTCGCGATCCGGTCGTCCGAGCGGCTGAAGACGAAGGCGCCGACCGCGAGCCCGACGAGCGCGGCGCACGCGGTGTAGAGAACGTCGGCGAGCGCCGGCGCAGCCCCGGTGAAGAGGACGGCGCGCATCGCCTCGATGGGAGGGGTGAGGAAGTTCGCCCAGTGCAGCGCGAAGGCTGCGACGGGGTACTCGTCGACCCCCGGGAGTTGGTCGAGCGAGTAGAGGATGGGCGTGAGGAAGAACCACGGGAGCAGAAGCGCCGCGAGGAGGTGCTCGACGTCGCGGAAGAGCGCGTTGAGCGAGGCGACGGCGAGCGCGAAGCCCGCGACGAGGCATGCGAAGAGCGCGCCGAGCGGGACGACGAGCCACACCGTGTCTCGAGCCTCGGGACGTGTCGCGACGCTGAGCACAGCGACGACCGCGAGCATGACGCCGAAGGCGACGAGGTTCGTCCCCACGATCGAGAGCGGAACGAGCTGCCGGGGGAATCGCACCTTGCGGATGAGATTCGCGTTCTCGAGCAAGCTCCGCGCAGCGGCCTGTGAGCTCGTCGCGAAGAAGACCCAGGCCGGGAGCCCGCAGAGCAGGAAGAGCCAGTAGTCCTCGGTCCCCACCTCGGCGACCCGCCAGAGGACGGAGAAGACGAGCAGGTAGACGAGCATGAGCACGAGCGGGTGCAGGAGCGACCAGCCGAGGCCGAGGACCGAGCCGCGGTACTTCGCGCGCAGGTCGCGCCGGAAGAGGCTTCCGAACAGCTCCCGGTAGCGCAGGACGTCGACGTAGACGGACACCGCGGGGAGTGTAGGCCCGCAGCGCGCTCGACTACCCTTTCCTGGCTGTGGATGCGATCGTCGCGATCGCCGCGCTCTCCGTCACGATCACGGTCCTCTCGGCGCTCCTCCGCTCGCCGGCCGGACGCCGGCTCGTGGCCGAGCCGACGGGAGAGCGCTGGCACGAGCGACCCACCCCCACCTTCGGAGGAGTCGGCATCGCCGCCGGCCTCGCCGTCGGAGTCGGGGCGGCACTGGCAGCGGGGACGGTGGAGCCGAGCTCCGAGCTCGCGGGGATCCTCGTGGGCCTCGCGCTCCTCTTCGTCGCCGGCCTGGTCGACGACCTCCGCCACCTGCGCCCGCTCGCGAAGCTCGTGGCGCAGGTCGCCGCGGCGGTCGTCGTGCTCGCGAGCGGGCTCTCCGTGGAACTCGTGCGCAACGACGTCCTCGCCTGGGGGATCGGCCTCCTCTGGCTCGTCGGGATCACGAACGCCTTCAACCTCCTCGACAACATGGACGGGCTCGCCGCGACGCTGGCGGCGATCGCCTGCGCGTACTTCGCGATCGACGCGCTCACCGAGCATCCGAACGAGCTCGTGCTCGCCCTCTCCCTCGCGCTGGGGGCGGCGTGCGTCGCCTTCCTGCCCTTCAACCTCCGCCCGCGACGCGGGGCGGCCGTCTTCATGGGCGACTCGGGGAGCCAGGTGCTCGGGTTCGGGCTCGCCTGCCTCGCGCTCGCCTCGAGCTGGACCGCCGCGGGCGCGACGACGGCGACCGTCCTCCTGCCGCTCCTCGTGCTCGCCGTCCCGATCCTCGACACGGCTCTGGTCACGCTCGTCCGCCTCGTCGAGCGGCGACCAGTGGCGCAGGGGGGCAAGGACCACACGTCGCACCGCCTCGTCTACTACGGGCTGTCCGAGACGAAGGCGGTGTTGCTGCTCGCGCTCGTCGCCGCCGCCATCGGAGCGACGGCGCTGGCGTACAACGTGCTCGACTCGAGCCGGCTCACGGCCTTCGGCGTCCTCGTGACGTTCGTGATCCTCGTCCAGTTCGGGAGCTTCCTCAGCGACGTCGAAGAGCGCACGCGGCAGGGTCTCGAGGCGGAGGAGCCCCCGCTCTGGCGGGCGCTCGTCTTCGAGCCTCGCCGGCTCGTCGAGGTCGTCGTCGACTTCGCCGCCATCGGCGTCGCTCTGCTCGCCGCCTACGTGCTCGTCGTCGGCGGGCTCGGCAACGAGTTCGAGCGCTCGCTCTTCCTCGCCACGCTGCCCCTCCTGCTCGCCATCCAGTACGCGCTCTTCGTGCTCCTCGGGATCTATCGGCGGGTGTGGCGCTTCGCCACCGCCCGCGACGCCGTCCCGATCGCGCTCGCGTGCGTCCTCGGAGCGGGCCTGACCTACGTCGCCGTCGACGCGCTCAAGCTCGTCGGCCCGTTCCCGCTCCTGGAGGTGCTCGTCGTCGAGGCGGTGCTCTGCACGCTCCTCGTCGGCGGGTCCCGCCTTGCGCTGCGGCTCCTCCCCGAGGCGCGCGAGCGGCGAGGAGGGCCGCGCGTTCTCGTCGTCGGGGCAGGGCGCGCGGGTCGCTGGCTCGTGCGCGAGCTCCGCGAGAGCGGCGATGGGAGACCGGTCGGCTTCCTCGACGACAACCCTCGCGTCCGTCGCCGGCGGATCCTCGGCGTCAGCGTCGTCGGGAGCCTCGACGAGGCCGAGCGGGCGATCACGAGCACCCGTGCGAGCGAGGTCTTGATCGCCATCCCCGACGCGCCGGCCGAGCGCCTCGAGCTCGTCGTCGCCGCAGCAGCGCACGCCGGCGTCGAGTGCAGGATCGTGCGCAGGCGCACCGAGTTCTCGTCGCCGCGGGCCGTCGAGGCCACGCTGCGGTGACCTCCGGCGGAGCGCACGCGGCCGGTCCGAAGCCGGATCTCCTCGCGCGGCTCTGGCCCGCGATCCCGCTACTCGTCCTCTACTTCGCGCTCTCGACGCTGTATGCCTGGCAGGCGTCACGCCGCCTCGTTCCGACCATCTTCATCGACGAGCTCGAGTTGACCCAGCTCGCCCGGGCGATCGCGGAGACGGGCGAGCCCGCGCGCCGAGGAGAGCCGTACGGGGGCCTGGCCTCGCTCGTCGCGTACGCCCTGGCGCCCGTGTGGTGGATCGACTCGACGACGACCGCGTACGCGACGGCGAAGCTCGTCCTCGTGCTCGCGATGACTGCGACGATCTTCCCGGCCTTCGCACTCGCCCGGCTCGTCGTGCCCTACTGGTACGCGGTCGGGGCGGCCGGCGCCTCGATCGCGGTCCCAGCGCTCGCCTACTCGCCGATCCTCGTCGAGGAGCCGCTCGCCTACCCGCTCTCGACCCTCGCGTTGTGGACGATCGCCCGCTGTCTCGTCGAGCCGAGCTGGACGCGGTTGGGCGTCGCGGTCCTCGCGTCCGGGCTCGCGGCGCTGACGCGCACGCAGCTCTCGATCCTCCTCGCCGTCCTCGCGCTCGGACTGCTCTGGATCGGCTGGCAGTCCGGGCCTGTCCGACGCTGGCGCGCGACGTGGTCACGGTGGGACTGGGTGGGTGCGGCGACGCTCGCGATCGGCGTCGCCCTCGCCTTCTCCGCGGCTATGGGGAGCCTGTCTCGGAGCTGGCGCGAGACGACGGGCTTCTTCAAAGAGCGCATCGTCGAGCACGGAAGCTGGGCGCTCGGTGCGCTGGCGGTCGGGATCGGGATCGTGCCCGTGCTCGTCGGCCTCGCTGCGCTCGCGAGACCACGAGCCGAGCCGCACGATCCGAGAACGCGCGCCTTCGTGACGACGACCGTCGCCTCGCTCGCCACGTTCGTGACCTACGCCGGCATCAAGGGCGCGCACCTATCGACGGTGTTCGCAACCCTCATCGTCGAGCGAAACGTGATCTACCTCGTGCCCGTTCTCGCCGCTGCGACGGCGCTCGCCGTCGCTCGCGGCATTGGCGGCTGGTGGTCGATCGGAGCGGCCGCCGCAGTCGCCGGATACGTCGTTCTCACGGTTCCGATCCAGCTCGAGCACCCCTACTACGAGGCGCATGGGCTCGCGATCCTCGCGTTCGCCAACCGAGAGCTGGGCTGGCCCGAGGGCCGGATCGAGACCGCGATCGCCGTCGCCTTCCTCGTCGCACTTACGACCGCGGTCGCGTTGCGAGTGCTGCCTCGGGGGTCGGCTGCCTTCCGCACCGTGGCCGCGAGCGCCGCGGCCCTCGTCGTCGTCTGGAGCCTCACCACGCAGGTCTATGCGGCCGAGGGCGAGCGGACGCTCTCCGATCAGGCCGCTCGGAACTTTCCCAAGCCCTACCAGTGGGTGGACGAGGCGACGCACGGCGCCCCGGTCGTCGTCCTCGGGCAACAGATCACAGACCCGACCAACATCTGGCTCACCGAGTTCTTCAACCGCTCGATCCGGAAGGTGTGGAGCCTCGACGGAACGGCGATCCGAGCCGGTGCGCCCGTCCTCACCCCGGATCTCGCCACGAGTGACGGCACGCTGACTCCGGCACCGGGGACGCGCTACGCGCTCGCCCTCAAGGGCGTCGAGCTCGACGCGCCGATCGTCGCTCGGCACGGCGGCCAGCTGCTGCACCGGATCGACGGCAAGCCCCTCAGGCTGAAGGCTGCGCTGACCGGTGTCCAATCCGACGGTTGGATGGCGGCGCCGAGCGACTCGGAGGAGCGCGTGGCGCGGGCGGCGTACACGCGCTACGACGTCTCGCGCGACGGCCCCGGCTTCGCCCTCGTCAAGCTCTCGCGCGTCGAGTGGTGCCCGAGCCCGGAGAAGCGGACTCCTGCGCGCGCGGTCGTCCGGATCGGGCCCGTCGTCGTGGGCCCGGACAAGCAGCCGGCGATCGGACGCGTGACCGCCGAGCAGACTGCGACCGTCCGCGACTGCGTGATCACGCCGTTCCTGCTCCCGGTGCCGGAGAGGCCATGGCGGATCGAGATCGAGCTCGAACCGACATTCGTGCCGAAGGAGGTCGACCCGCGACAGAGCGACGCGCGTAAGCTCGGCGCCGTCGTCGACGCCGGGTTCAGGCCGCTCTTCGGGGACTGAGCGACGCCGAGAGCCTCGCGCTCAGGCTTCCCGAGAGGCGGCGACGACGTACGTGAAGCGGAAGCGAAGCGCCAGCCGGGCGAGCGGGCCCGAGCGCTCGAGAGCGACCGCCGCAGCGAGGACGGGCCTTGGCAACGCGACCGTCTGGGGAACGAAGAAGGGCCGCAGCTCGACGCGCGAGAGCCCTGCCTCGCGGAGATCGGCAAGCACGTAGTCGATGCGGTACTGCCGCGGATTCACGTCGAACACGAGCTTTCGCTCGGTGTACTCCGCGACGCGGCGGAAGAAGGCCCGTCGCTCGCGCGCGTAGTAGAGAGCCCTGAAGAGCGTCGTCGCGGCGACCGGCACCGGTGGCTCGTAGTCGTCGAGATCGCCGAGCTCGACGGGAGCGCGTCCCCGGAGCCGACTGCGGGCCTGCGCGACCATCTCCGGCGTCGCGTCCACACCCCGGTAGCGGAGCCCGCGCGCGAGGAGCGCCTCCCCGAAGCCGCCGTCCCCGCACGCGAGGTCGAGGACCTCGTCGCCCGGCTCGAGACGCGGCCCGAGCGAGACGACGAGCTCCGCCCGATGCCCGAGGTAGGCGGTCGCGTCGGCGTACGAGCGCTCGGTCCACTCCTTCGCCTGACGCGCGTACTGGCGGCTCTTCTCGGTCACCAGACGAGCAGACGCTCCGGGTGCTTGCGCAGGAAGCGGGCCATGCCACGCGCGTGCCAGAGCGTATGCCGAGAGAGGAAGCGCTTGTCGATGACAGCGGCGTACTCGTGGACGACGACGGCCGCGGGGACGTACCAGCGCTCCCACCCTGCACGCTGCGCGCGGTAGCAGAGATCGATGTCCTCGACGTAGTGTCGGTACCCCTCGTCCCAACCACCGAGCTCGTCGAGCATCGTCCGCCGCATGAGGAGGAAGGCGCCGAGCAGCCAGTCGGCCTCGACCGGGCTCGTCGGGCGCTCGTCGAGGCCGTAGTGCTCGACCTGCGTCTCGTACGGGGGGCGCAGCAGGCGGAGCGGGGTGCGACGGACGATCGTTCCGCGCACCGTCGGGAACCGCCGCCGCGACGGCTGCCACGAGCCGTCGGGCCAGCGGATCTCGGGCCCCGCGATCCCGCACCGGGGATGCGCATCGGCGAAGCGGACGAGCTCGGCGACTGCGCCGGGCTCGGGGATCGCGTCGGGATTCACGTTCAGGACGTACTCACCGCTCGTCGCCGCGGTGCCGCGGTTGACGTTCGCGGCAAGCGACCGTGGCCGAGGGTTCTCGAGCACGCGCACCGACTCGGCGAGGGCGCCCACCGAGCCCGGCACGTTTGCGATGACGACGACCTCGTCGACCTGCGGGGCGAGCGCTGGGAGGAGCCTCGCGACCTCGTCGGCGTGCCCGTGCGAGACGACAATCGCCGAGACCTTCACGTGCCGAGCACCTCGCGGTACACGGCGAGCGTCCGCTTCGCCGTCGCTCGCCAGCTGAACGTTCGCGCACGCTCGAGCCCGGCCGCCGCGAGGCGCTCCCGCTCGGAGAGCGCTCGCCGGATCCCGTCGGCGAGCTCGGACTCGCCGACGAGCACCGCTGCATCGCCTGCGACCTCGAGGAGCGCGGGCTCGCGGACGGCCACCACGGGCGTGCCGCACGCCATCGCCTCGAGCACGGGCAGGCCGAAGCCCTCGAACCGAGACGGCTGAATCACGCAGGCCGCGCCGCGATAGAGATCCACGAGCCGACGCTGATCGACGTAGCCCTCGAGCCGGGCGCCTCGGCGGCGGAGCTCGCCCGCGAGCGCTCGATCCTTCTCCGGCCCGACGAGAACGAGGGGGAGCCCGACGGCGCTCGCCGCCTCGAGCGCCGCGAGCTGGTTCTTACGATGCTGGATCGCCCCGACCGCGAGGACGTACCCGGCGCGCGCGTGACTGGCACCCGCCTCCGGCGCGGCGGGCTGGAAGGCAGGGTCGACGCCGTTCGGCGTGACGACGATGCGGGTCTCCTCCAGCCCGTAGAGCTCGACCAGGTCGCGCTTCGTGCGCTCGGAGACGGTCAGCACGCGCGCGGCGGCGCGCACGGCGCGAGGCACCACCGCGCGGAAGACGACCCGGTCGCGCAACCCCATGAGCGACGAGTCGCGCGCGAAGGACACGTCGTGCACCGTCACGACCGCTGGACACGGGCAGCGGGCCGGCAGGGCGTACTGCGTATGGACGAGTGCCGCACCGAGACGACGCAGGAGGCGGGGCAACGAGACCGCCATCCGGAGCTCCTGCGAGCGCGCGGCGAGCTCGACCGGCTCGATCCCCGCGGGGACGAGCTCGGGATGCCGCGTCACCGCGGCGAGCCGGAGGCCGCCCGGCTCCCCGAGCGGAGCGAGCTCGCGCAGGAGGTTGCGGACGTAGGTCTCGTCGCCGGTACGTCTCCGGCCGAGCACGTCCGCGTCGACGACGACGAGACGACTCACGCGAGCTCCTCCCAGAGGGCGACCACGGCGTCGGCAGCACGCTCCCAGGTGAGCTCGGAGGCGCGGGCGAGACCGCGGGGGACGAGCTCGTCCCGACGCTCGATCGCCTCCACGATCCCCGCCGCGATCGCCTCGGCGTCGTGCGGATCGACGAGGACGGCCGCCCCGCCCGCGACCTCCTCCATCGCGGTGCCCCGCGAGGTCACGACCGGGGCGCCGCACGCCATCGCCTCGAGCACGGGCAAGCCGAAGCCCTCGTAGAGCGAGGGGTAGAGGACGCAGCGAGCGCCGCGGTAGAGCGCGGCGAGCTCTGCGTCCGACACCTCGCCGACCCAACCGGGAACGGCCACCCCGCCCCAGCCGCGCGTCCCGACGACGCGCAGCTCGACGCCCGCGATGCGCGCAGCCTCCACAGCGCGCGTGAGGTTCTTGCGCGGCTCGAGCGTGGCGACCGTGAGCACGTACTCCCCGACAGAGCGAGGGCCGTCGAGGCGGAAGATCGGGTCGACGCCGTTCGGAACGACGCGGATGCGCTCGCGGGGAACGTTCGCGAGATCGACGAGCTCGTCGCGGGTGAACTCGGACACGGCCACCACAGCGTCCGCCGAGCGCAGGATCGAGCGCAGCCCCACGCGCCCGTACATGCGGTGCCAGCGAGGGAACGCCTCGGGGTAGCGCACGACGGCGAGATCGTGCGCCGTCAGCACCACCGGCGCCTGCGCTCGGGCGGGGCCCCGGAAGGTCGTGCAGTGGAGAACGTCCAGTCGGCGTGCCCGAAGGCCGAGGCCGACCGGGTACCAGAGCGCGTCGCGGACGACGCTCGAGGGCCGGCCCGGGCCGCCGAAGGAGAGGAGCTCGAGCTCGACCTCACGGCGGCCGCGCAGCTTCGACACGAGCCCGCGGACGTGGCGCGCGGTACCGGCGCGCGTCTGCACGAGGGGCGCGATGTCGACGCCCACCTTCATCGCCGCGCCTCCGTGCGTCCGGCGGCCGCAGCGACCGCCGCGCGAGGCTCCGGGTAGTGGAGGAGCGAGACCGCCTCGTCTGCGGAGCACCAGCGGTAGTCGACGTGCTCGGCGTCGAGCACCGGCTCCCATCCCGCAGGAGCCTCGGCGAGGAAGGCATCGAGACGGACGCGGCCCCGTGGGCCCTCGTACGAGAGGTCGAGCCCGAGCGGGACGACCGAGGCCTCGAGCCCGGTCTCCTCCGCGAGCTCGCGTGCGGCGGCCTCGGCCGGCGTCTCGCCCGGCTCGACCCCGCCGGCGACGAGGTTCCAGTACCCGCCCCGCTCCGGCGAGCGCAGCACGACGAGGTACTCCGGGCCGGGACGGCGCACGACGATCACGACCTCGCGCCGGCTCAGCGCAGCGCCTCCTCGTACCCACGCAGGAAGGTCTCGCCGACCGCGCGCCAGCTGAACCGGCGGACGTGCTCGAGCCCGGCCACGACGAGGGCGTCGCGTTCTCGTAGCGCGCGCTCGATCGCCGCGGCCATCGCGGCCGGATCGTCGGGGTCGGCGCGCACTGCCGCCTCCCCCGCCGCCTCGTCGAGCGAGGGGTGCGAGGAGACGACGACCGGGCAGCCGCAGGCCATGGCCTCGATCACCGGGATGCCGAAGCCCTCGAAGCGCGAGGGGTAGACAACGACCGCGGCGCCCCGGTAGAGCCGCGCGAGCTCCTCGTCGCTCACGAATCCGAGGCGACGGATCCGGGGCGCGTCGAGCTCGGGCTGCTCGCCCCACCCCTCCCCGCCCGCGATCGCGAGCAGGAGCTCGCCCCCGAGGAGACGGTGCGCCTCCACGAGCGTCTGGAGGTTCTTCCGGGGCTCGAGCGTCGCGACCGTGAGCGCGTACGGAGCCCCGAGGTCGGCGCGCTCTCCCTGCGGCGAGAACACGGGCTTCGGCGCCGGATGCGCGACGCGAACGCGCTCGACCGGGATGTGCAGCGTCTCGACGACGTCCCGGCCGGTGAAGGCGGAGTTCACGAAGACGACGTCGCAGGTTCGGGCGGCGTTCGCGTACTTGCGCGTGTGCATGGAACGGGTGCGCGGCGTCGTCCACTCGGGATGGTGCAGCGGCACGAGGTCGTGGATCGTCGTCGCGCGCACGCCGGCCCGCTGGGGCGGGTACATCCAGTCGCTGAAGTGGAGGACGTCGAAGGCGCCGAGGAGCCGCTCGGCCGCGGGACGCGCAGCCATGCTCCACGCCGTGCGGATCGCGTGAGAGAACGGAAGCCGCCAGGTGCGGAGCTCGACGTCGATCCCCGCGAGCGCGGCCCGGATCCGCTGCGGGCCGTGGACGCTCGTCGGCGCGAAGGCGATGACCTCGTGCTCTCCGGCTGCGGCCTCGACGAGGCCGGCGAGCGAGCCTCGGAGGTAGTTCCCGATCCCGAGCGGAGGGTGGCTCAGCGGGCTGACGTCGAAGGCGATGCGCATCAGCGGGGCGGGAGGTACACGAAGCGATCGAAGTGTGCGCCGAGCACGCGGTCGTCGGCGCTCAATCCCGGCGAGACCTCGGCCGGGACGGCGGTCGGCGAGACCCGGAAGACGACCCGGCACTCGTCGCGGCCTGGAAGCGGCGCGAGGGGCACCGTGAGAGTGACGCGCTCGTCGGGCTCGAACGTGACGCGGGAGACGCGCTCACCGTTCACGCGCGCGCTCACCGTCTGCGGCTCGAGGAAGAGGTTCGCGTCGCTCGAGAGCGAGACGCGGAGTCGCCCACCCTCGCAGCGGCGGCGCGTGTAGCTCACCGTCTCTCCCGACCACGTGTCCTTCGGGTAGAGGCCATCGACGCGGCTCGCGGCGACGAGCGGACGATCGACGCGCCAGAGCGTCACCCCCCACCCCCGGTCGCGAGCGACCCGCGTACCGATCGGCTCGAAGGAGTCGTCGCTCAGCAGGTAGGCGTCGCGAACCGGTGCCCCGTCCGGTAAGCGGACGAGCCCGGTCGCTCGGTCGACGACGACACGCGTCTCGGGCAGGCCGCCGGGCGTCGGCTCGACGAGGTAGTACACGGGACCTACGGCGCGGTTGAAGAACTCGTTCTGGTTCACCGTCAGCCGATCGGTGAGCCCGGTCCACAGGAAGGCGGCCTGTGTGCCCCGAGGAAGCGCGCGATCGATCCAGTCGCGCTCCACCTCGCGAATGCCCTGGAAGAGAGCGCCCCGGCTCGCCCGCTCGAAGCCGTGCTTTCCCCACCAGATCGGCTTGAGCGCAGCGGCCCAGAGCCCGAGCACGAGGAGCGGCAGGACGATGGCGAAGCGACGCGGCGAGACGAGGAACACCGCCGCGAGCACGAGCGCCAGTCCGAGCGCGGCGAGCTCCGTGGCGGTCGCCCCGATTCGGTCCTGGAGCGACCAGAACGGGAGCAGCATGAGCGTGTCCGTGATCGCCGAGGTCGTGATGAAGCGCTCGAACGGCACGAGTGCGACGAGCGCGACGGAGATCGCCGCAGCGACCGGGGCGAGCACGCGCGGGCGGGGAGCTCCGCGATCGACCCAGGCGAGGAGAGCGATCGAAAAGAAGGGGGCGAGGTAGAAGAGGTTCCGCTCCTGGATCCGCTGCGAGAAGACCGACGCAAAGGCGGCGACCGCAGGCAGGAGGCACGCCGTGAGCGCGAGCGTGACGGCGAGGAACGTCTGCAGCCGCTCGTCGAGGGAGCGGGCGCGGCCGACGAGGACGATCGTCGCCGCGAGGGGAACGACGAGCACGTAGAGGCTCGTCTCCGCGGCGTGCCAGAGGAGGTAGCGCAGGACCTCGCCGAGGTCGTAGGTCGCCTCCCCAACCGGGCCGTACGCCCCGAGCAGGTCGCCGGACGAGCGGCCGGCGACGAGTCGCGCGATCAGCGCAAGGGCTCCGAGCCCGAGGGCCGGGCCGAGGAGCCACCTGAACCGCGAGAGGAGCTCACGCGCCCCGATCCCCGCGAGCAGCGCGAGCACGACGGGCGCGAGCACGAGCGCCGGGAGCAGCGCGGCCGCTTGGACCCGCGTCGCGTACGCGAGCCCGGCGAGCGCGAAGAGGAGCGCGATCCGAGGCCCCGTCGGACGCTCGAGGACGAGGGCGAAAACGAGCGCGAACACGAGGAAGAGCGGGTAGAAGGCGTTCTCGGTCATCACCGTCCCCGTGTAGACGAGCGACGGGATCGCCACCGCGAGCAGCGCGGCGAGCAGCGCGAGGCCCTCGCTCACGACCCGACGCGCCAGGAGGTAGGCCGGGATCGCCGCGAGCGACATGAGCGCGGCGTTCAGCGTCTTCACAGCGGCATAGGACGAAGGGAGCGTGTCGAGGAGCGCGTAGGCCGGGCTCACGAGGAGCGGGTAGACGATGCTGTAGCCGGGATCGGGCTCGCCGCGCAGCAAGGGTCGGCCTTCGTCCGCGAGCCCGCGCGCGATCTCCGACCAGATCAGCTCGTCGACGAAGATGAAGGGCGCGACGAGGCCACGCGCGACGAGCGCTCGGAACGCGGCCGAGGCGACGACGATGCCGGCGAGCCACGCCCACGGCGGAACGCGCCGCACGAGCTCGAGGCCACGGATCGCCGGGCCCGAGGCCGAAGCGCTACCCAAGCTCGACCTCGGCCAGGCGGCGTGCGAGCTCGCGCGCCTCGGCCGATCCGGGCTCGATCCCGACCTCGGCTGCCGCGCCGCTCACCTCCCGGAGCACGGCGTCAGCGACGGCATCGCCTCCCGCCGCCTCCTCGAGCGCGGCCGCGTACAGGTCGGCGACGCGACCGAGATCGTGCTCGCGTCGCGCGAGCGCGGCGCCGGCACGGCCCATCGCTTCTCGGACATCCTCGCGGGTGACGAGGAGCTCGAGCGCTGCGGCGAGCGTCTCCACCTCGGCGTCGTCCACCGGCACCTTCAGCGCCGCCTCCGGCGGGAGCTCGGAGAACCAGCCGATATCGCTCACGACGAGCGGCTTTCCGAGCCCGAGCGCCCGAATCACCACCCCCGACGTCTCCCCCATCGTCGGGTGGCGGAGGTTGACGCAGACGTCCACCCCGGCCATGAGCGCCCACAGTCGGCCCTCGCTGACGCGGCCCTCGCGCACGACTCCGTCCTCGCGGAGCCCGAGGCGCTGGAGCCTGCGGTCGAGGTCGAACCCCGGCGCGGTCGGGCCGACGAGAAGCAGCGTCGCCTCCGGGTGGCGGGCGCGCATCTCGGCGAAGGCGCTCAGGAGCTCCGGGATGCGCTTGCTCTGGTTGAGCACCCCGAAGCAGCCGAAGAGCGGGCCCGCCGAGACGCGCTCCGGCTCCACCGGAGGCGGCGCCCAGGCGGGGTGCGGGACGACCCACACGCGGCGGTCGTAGCCCGCACCGCGCACGAGGTCGCGCACGGTCCGTGAGTGGACGATGACCCCGGTCGCGTGCTCGAGGACGAGGCCGGCGAGCGGGAACTCCTCGGGTCGCGACTCCCAGAGCGGGGGGATGCGCTTGTCGAGGACGCCGTGCGCGAGCAGGCGGCCGACGACGCCGTGCTCGCGCTCCATCAGATCGAGGTAGCCGTGCCCGTCCCTCCGTCCCACCGTCATCCCCGCGGCGAGGTGGTGGAGGACGAAGTCGTGCAGGACGACGACGCCCGGTCGGCGCCTGAGCGCATCGACGATCCACGCGTGCGCGTCCGGGTTGTTCCCGACGTGGTAGAGGCAGACGTCGGTCCCACGCGGCGGCCGCTTCCGCCCCCGCCGGACGACCGCGAGCTCGACTCGCTCGCGGAGCGCGGGGACGAGGAGCGCGCTGTAGTCGGCAATCCCGGTCTGCTCCGGGGGAAGCGGGGAGAAGTACGCGACCTTCACGACCGCATCATCGCCTGCGCTCTCACGAGAGGAGCCTCTCGATCGCCCGCTCCCAGGTAACCGTCACCGCGAGCGCTCGCCCCGCCCGGCCGAGCGCTGCCGCCTCCTGCGGGTGCGCGCGCAGCCACCTCGCCGCCTCGCTCAGCGCCAGCGGCTCCGGCGCCACGACGCGACCGGTGACCCCATCGGTCACGACCTCGAGCGGGCCACCGGCGTCGGTCGTCGTCAGCACCGGCTTCTGCGCCAGGAAAGCCTCGTACGGCACCATCCCGAAGTCCTCGTCGACGGGGGCGTAGTAGACGGCGAGGCAGCGCGCGTACAGGTCGGCGAGCTCGTCCTCGGCGACCCTCCCGAGGAAGCGCGCCCGACCGTCGAGCCCGCGATCGCGCGCGAGGGTCTCGAGCCGTCGACGATCGGGGCCGTCCCCGGCGACAACGACCTCGAGCGAGGCGTCGAGCGCGGCAGCCTCGAGCAGGAGGTCGACCCTCTTTGCCCGGTCGAGCCTGCCGACGGAGAGGACGAAGCCCTCGGAGGCCTCGCACCGGTAGTCGAGCGCCTGGGGCGGGTGCGGGAGCACCTCCGCTACGAGGCCCGTCGAGCGCTCGAGGCGATCGGCGACGTTCCGCGAGGTGGCGAAGAGCCTCGTCGCCTCTCCGAGCGCGACCCGGTCGAGCGCCTGCACGCGGCGCCGGAGCGCGCGCTCCTCGGCCGACTCCCCGAACTGGCCGAGCTCGGTGCGATCGAGCTCGTACGCCTGGCGGAACTGGTGGACGAGCCACACCCGCTTCTCGGGATGCCGGACGAGGTACGAGGGGAACTTCGTCGCGACCACGAGGTCGATGCGCCGTCCGTCCGCCTCCTCGAGGTCGAGGAGGCGCCAGAGGAAGGCCTGCGTGAGGACTCGGGCTCCCGGGTACCACTTGAAGGGAACGGTCACGAGCTCGGCCTCGTGCCCCCGCGTCCGCAGCTCCTCGACGAGCGTGTCGGTGAAGAGCTCGGCGCCGCCCCGGACGAAGGGCACCTGCGGCCTGCACACGGCGATCCTCACGGCGACTGGGAGCCGGAGCGAGCGCCCTCACCTCGGAGCTCGTCGACCTCCGCGCGCAGCCGGTCGATCTGCTCTTGGAGGTCGTCGATCAGACGGAGCGCGGCGGCATTGAACGAGCGCTGGTCGTAGGCGAGAGGCTCGACGTACCAGCGCATGAGCTTGCGGAGCACGGCCTTCACCGGCGTTCCGAGGCCGCCGCGCCACCCCGGGCGCAGCCGGAGCGCACGATCGGCCGACACGGCCCAGAGACGCTCGGCCTCCGCGCGCGCGAGACGCCGATCGTCCTCCGTGCCGGCGGCTGCTCCCGGATCCGACCCGGAGCGGCGGACCTCCTCCTTCAGCCTCCGGAAGAGCTCCTCGACATCGACGGAAACCCCTGCACCGTCGGCGGTTTCGGCCTCGTCGGACGGCATCGAGGCATCTTAGCCGGGCGGATGGACCGGCCCCGAGTACGATCGGCGCGTGCGCGTCGGCCTCTCGCTCCTGACGCTCGTCCCCGCCGTCTCCGGAGGCAGCGAGACGTACGCCCGAGCCCTGGCTCGGGAGCTCGCTCGGCGCGGCGAGGTCGACGCCGTCGCGCTCGTACCCACGCTTGCCCCCGACGCGGGGGAAGGCCTTCCGACGCGGGTCGTGGACGCGTACCGCGCCGGCCGGGGATCCCTCCGCCGAGCGGTCTCGATGGTGCACGCGACCCTGTGGCCAGGCCGCCTACGCCGTCACTACGCCGATCTCGATCTCGTCCACTTCCCGCTCACGGTGCCCATCCCGAGAGTCCACGCGCCGACCGTCGTCACCCTGCACGACGTCCAGCACCTCGACCTGCCGCGGAACTTCTCGCGGGCCGAGCGGGCCTTTCGGAGGCTCGCGTACGACAGAGCCGCTCGCATGGCCGACGCTGTCGTCGTGATCAGCGAGTTCGTCAGGGGGCGTGCGATCGAGCTCATCGACCTCGACCCCGAGCGGGTTCACGTAGTCCACCTCGGGGTCGACCACGAGCTCTACCGGCCTGGAGACGAGAGGCGCGGCGACTTCCTCCTCTATCCGGCGCGACCGTGGCCGCACAAGAACCACGAGCTCTTGTTTCGCGCCTTCTCGAAGCTCAGGCGCAGACACCGAGGCCTCGAGCTCGTCCTCCCCTCGTACGAGGGGCCGGTACCCGAGGGCGCCCGCGCCGTCGGGCACGTCTCCCGCAGCGAGCTCGCGCGTCTCTACCGCACCGCGGCGGCGCTCGTGTTCCCGAGCCTCTACGAAGGCTTTGGCTTGCCACCGCTCGAGGCGATGGCATGCGGCTGTCCCGTCGCCTGCTCGAACGCCGCCTCACTGCCAGAGGTCGTCGGGGACGCGGCGCGCCTCTTCGATCCGGAGTCCGTCGAGGAGATCGTCGCCGCAGTCGAGGACGTGCTCGCCGAGCCCGAGCAGTGGTCGGAACGCGGCCGTGCTCGTGCAACCGCGTTCACCTGGGAGGCAACGGCCCGCGCTCACTGCGCCGTCTACTCCGAGCTCGTCGCCTGACGGGATCGCGACGCCCCGAGCTCGGTGCCCTCGAATCCGGAGCTCCGGAGCCCGCCGCTCCAGGCCAAGCCATGATACGCAGATGGATGCCCCCGTGACCGAGTCCCTCAAACGGAAGCCGCCGAGCCTCCACGGCGCCGGCGAGTTCTGGGGCCTCGCCTGGAAAGCCCTGGCATGGCTCGAGCGCACAGTCCAGCCTGGCATGGCGACGCTCGAGACCGGCGCCGGGGCGAGCACGATCATCTTCGCCGCGGCCGGCGCCGACCACATCGCCGTGACCCCGAGCTCGGAGGAGGCGGAGCGGATCCGCCGTATGTGCGCCGAGCTCGGAGTCGACGACGCGCGCGTGACCTTCCACATCGGCCGCTCTCAGGACGTGCTGCCCTCGCTCGAGCTCCCTCCACTCGACGTGGTGCTCCTCGACGGAGCGCACGGATTTCCCTACCCCGTGCTCGATTGGTGGCATCTCGCTCCCCACCTCCGAACGGGCGGGCGCATGCTCCTCGACGACGCGTACCTGCCGGCCGTGGCCGCCATCGTCGATTTCGCGCGCACGAGCGCCGCGTGGGTGGTCGAGAAGCCTGCGAGCTTCAGAACGGCTTGCATCCGCAAGCTCTCGGATGAGGAGCCGCCGGACGATGCGGACGCCAGGGCAGCGCGCGGCCGCATGAGCTTCACGTACCTTCCGCCGGGGCGTCGCGCCGTCGCGTCCGTCCGAACCCGGGTCTTCTCGACCCGGGCCGGGATCTGGGTTGTCCGCAAGCTCCGGCCACCGAGCTGACGACATCCGGAGCTACGCGAGCGCGCGCAGGTATGCCCACGACCGTCTCAGCCCCTCCGGCCTGAGGACGAAGAACGCGCCCGCGTACACGATCAGCCCCACGATCGCAGCGAGCCAGGGGCCGAGCACGAGAGACGGCACGACGTACGAACCAACCACGAGCGCAACGACGACGAAGGAGGCGACGGCGAGATCTCGCGCGACAGCCCCGAGTGCATCGAGGGAGACGAGCAGCGTCGCGAGGACGGCACCTGTCGAGACCCCGAGCGCCAGCGCCAGGCCGTCCAAGCCGAGCGCCTCCGAGCCGGCCCAGGCGAGGGGTACCTGCACCGCGAGAGCGGTGATCGCGATCAGGGGCAGCTGCCGCGTCCTCCCGACGACGAACGCGAGCGGAAAGGCAACGGTGACTCCTACCGACACGGCCATCCAGGGGGCAAGGAGGACGATGACCCGCCCGAGCTCGAAGCCGACGTCCTCCCCGTACGCGGCGCCGAGAACCCCCTCGACGATCTCGGCTCCGGCGACGGCGACGACGCCACAGGCGCCTCCGATGAACGCGAGCGCAAGCCACGAGGAAGCGAGGACGTGGCGCGCTACACCCGCTGCATCGAGTCCGATGCGCGCGAGCGGGACGGAGGTGACGAGACCGAGCGAGGAGGCAGCGACAGCGACTAGCGACGCCGCCGCGAGGTAGGCGTAGACGAAACTCGTCGCGGCGCCCTCCCCGAGCCGCCCTGCAAAGGGGAGGCAGACGACGTACAGGAGCTGGAGAGCGAGCGGGAGCGACGCGGCGACCGCGAACGCGCCGAGGCGGGCGGTCAGCGGCGGACCCGTCGGCCGCACCGCACGGACGGGCATCCGCGCGAGCGCTGCCTTGACCGCAAGGGCCACGGTAGGCACGGCGAGTGCAATCGTGCCGTTGAGGGCGATCCCCCACGCGACGGCGAGGATGCCGTCCTGCTCGGCGCGCAGGAGGATCACGGTGAGCCCCGAGATGCTGCCCGCGGCGAAGCCGAGCGCAGCCGTCCCGTAGTCGTCGAGGGCCGCGAGGGCACTCGCCGCGAGAGCGGCGAAGAGGTAGGCGCAGGCCGCCGGCACCATCCAGCGCAGCGCGTGCTCGGCTGTCTCGCGCGCGAGGCCGGCGTCCGCGCCGGTCAGAACACCCGCGAGAGGCCCGGCGGCGAGCTCGGCGACGAGGACGAGGGGCGTAGCCACGACGAGGAGAGCGACCGTCGCCCCTGCCACCTCGCCGGCGAGTCGCCCGTCGCCCTCCGCGGCGGCCAGTTGGGGAAGCACGGCTACCCGAATCGACTGCGCCGCGATGACGATGACGAGGAAGACACCGTAGGCTGAGAGGAGGCCGTCGGTCTCGGCGCTCCGTCCGAACTCGCGGGCGATGACGACGCCGATGATCGCGGACACCGCAGTCACGATGGCGAGAGAGAGCGCCGTAACGCCGCCCGCGCGAAGCGAGCCGAGTCCGGGTGAGGCGCTACGCTTGCTCACCGACGCGGAAGCGTACGCCGAATGCCGAACGACACCCTCTGGACAGGATCCGCGCTCGCCGAGCTGCGAGCAGAGTTCGGCGACGTCTACGCCGGCCGCACCGTGCTCGTCACCGGCGCCGACGGCTTCATGGGCTCCCACCTGACCGACGCGCTCGTCGAGCTCGGTGCCCACGTCCACGCCTTCGTGCGCGCGAACTCGAGCGGCGCCTTGAACAACATCGCGCACCTCCGGGATCGCCTCAAAGTCCACTTCGCCGACCTGACCGACCGCACATCCGTCGACTACCTCGTGCGCGAGCTGCGCTCCGCCCCGGACCGTCCGTACGTCTTCCACCTGGGCGCGCAGGCACACGTGGGCGAGTCCTGGCACCGGCCCTACGAGACCGTTGCCGCGAACGTGCTCGGCACGCTCAACCTCCTCCAGGCGATCGTCGACTGGGAGCTCGAGATCGAGAAGTTCGATACCGCCGGGACGTCCGAGGAGTACGGGAACGTCCGCGACGCCGTCTCGCACCACCACGACTTCGACGACGAGGGCGGTCTCATCCTCCACGAGCGCTCTCCGATCAACCCGAAGTCGATCTACGCGACCTCGAAGGTCGCCGCCGACTTCCTGACGATGAACTACTTCGACGCGTTCGGCGTGCCGGGAGTCGTCACCCGGATGTTCAACAACTACGGGCCGCGCCAGAACCCGCGCTACGTCACGGGGACGATCATCACCCAGGCGCTCTCCCGCGAGCTCATCGAGCTCGGACAGCTCGAGCCGCTCCGGGACTTCTGCTACTGCACCGATGGAGTCCGCGGCCACCTGACCGTCGCCGCCCACGGCATCCCCGGCGACGTCTACGTGTACGGCCAGGGGAAGAACATCTCCATGCGGGATTGGGTCGACCTGATCCTCCGCGTCGGCGAGGAGCACGGATTCTGGCCCGGAGACCGGGAGGTCGTGTCGACGCCGGCTCGCTACCGACCCGGCGCGAGCGAGGTCCTCGCGCTGCGCGTCGGTCACGAGAAGCTCACGGCGGAGACGGGCTGGCAGCCCAAGGTCTCCTGGGAAGAAGGGATCCTGGAGACGATTCGCTGGTACGCGGAGAACCGCGAGCGCTGGATCGGGCGCGTGGACTGGCTGCCAACCGGAGCGCCGCTCACGACGACGTGAGCCGCGTCCTCGTCACGGGCGGCGGCGGCTTCCTCGGCTCGCACCTCGTCGAGCGGCTGACAGCGGACGGGCACGACGTCGTCGTCGCGCGGAGCGCCGACTACGACCTCACATCGATGGCCGACACCGCACGCCTCTTCGCCGACGCCGACGCGGAGCTCGTGTTCCACCTCGCCGCCGAGGTCGGCGGGATCGGCGCCAACCGCGCGAATCCCGGCCGCTACTGGTTCTCGAACCTGCTCATGGGCGCGCACGTGCTCGAGCAGGCACGCCTCCACTCGACCCCGAAGCTCGTGCTCACGGGGACGATCTGCGCGTACCCCAAGCACGCGCCGGTCCCGTTCCGAGAGGACGACCTCTGGTCGGGCTACCCGGAGGAGACGAACGCGCCGTACGGGATCGCGAAGAAGACGCTCCTCGTCGGCGCGCAGGCCTACCGCGAGCAGTACGGGCTGAACGCGATCTACCTCCTGCCGGTGAACCTGTACGGGCCGCGCGACAACTTCGACCTCGAGACCTCGCACGTCATCCCGGCCTTGATCCGGAAGATGGTCGAGGCCGAAGAGCAGGGAGCGACGGAGATCGTTCTCTGGGGAGACGGCTCGCCGACCCGCGAGTTCCTCTACGTCGACGACTGCGTCGAGGGTCTCGTCCTCGCTGCCGAGCGCTACGACGGAGCCGACCCGGTCAACCTCGGAACCGGCGAGGAGATCTCGATCCGCGACCTCGCCGCTCTCGTGGCCGAGCTCACCGGCTACTCCGGCGAGATTACGTGGGACACGACGAAGCCGAACGGGCAGCCGCGCAGGCGGCTCGACACGAGTCGCGCAGCGGAGCGCTTCGGCTTCCGGGCCAGAGTCGGCCTCGAGGAAGGACTCGCCCGCACGGTCGCCTGGTACCGAGCCCACCGGGCCGCAGGCGTCCGCGGCTAGCGCGATGTCGGTCACGGACACGACGGTGGCAGTGGCACGGACTGCGAGCGACCTCGCGGATCGCCTGCTCGAGCGGCCGCGCGTCGTTCTCGGCGCCCTCGTCCTCGCCCAACTCGGGACGACCGCCGCGCTCGCGATCGCGGCGACCCACAACGGTTGGGTCTACTTCCAGGGCGGCGACCAGATCGGGCTCACGACCACCGGGTGGCTCGTCGGACGACTCGAGCTCCCGCCGACCGTGAGCTCGTACCTGTGGCCCTTCTCGCTCGCGCCGATCACCTGGGCCACAGGCCCCACCTACGTCCAGGCGCTCCCTCCGCTCGTCCTGCTCCAGGTGCTCGTCCTCGCGCCGATCGCTCTCTTCTGCGTCTACGGGATAGCAACCCATATCGGCGGGAGGCTCTTGGGCTACTGGGCCGGAGCTGCCTGGGTGGCCGCTCCGTTCGTCGCGATTCCGCTGTTCGTGGATCGCTACCAGGAGCGCTGGATCGATCAGTTCCTGCCCCAGGCATTGGGGTTGACGGCGATGGCGGACTTCCCGTCGATGGTCGCGGTGCTGGCAGCCGCTCTCTTCGTCGTGCGATCGCTTCCGGGCGAGCGGGTCACCGACGCAGCACTCGCTGGAGTGCTCGCCGGCGCGGCCGGCGGCCTGAAGCCACCGAACTACCTCTTCCTCGCGGGCGCCCTTGCCGCGTACGCGCTCGCGCGCCGCTGGCGCGAGGGCGCCGTGTTCACCGCGATCGTGGGCGCGAGCGTCGTCGTGCTCGCGTTCTGGAAGATCCGCGGCCTGGGAGCTCTCCCCGTGCTCGCGCTCGAGGAGACCCGGCTCGCCCTCTCCTCCGTGTCGCCCCTTGCCCTCGACCTGAACCTCGAGCGCTACTTCGACATGAGCTTCGAGCACTGGCGCTCGCAGATGAACGAGCTGCGCGAGTTCTTCTGGAGCCCTCGTCTCGCTCAGTGGGCACCCATCGCGGGCCTGCTCGCTGTCGTTCGGATACGCCGCCACGCGATCGCGGCTCTGCTCGCCGGATGGCTCGCCGCGTTTCTCGTCGTCAAAGGGTTCTCGCCACGCGCGAGCATCGAGTCCAACACCTTCTGGCGACTCCTGATGCCGGCTTGGCCCGCGTACCTCCTGCTCCTCGCCTCGGTTCCCCTGCTCGTCCCGACGTTCCCGCGCCGCCTCGGAGCGCGCCTCGATGCGCCACCACGCGCTCCGGTGAGGAGGCGCTGGGTCGGGCTGGCAGCCGCTCTCGCGCTCGCCGTCCCCCTCGCTGCCACCGCGACGGCGACGCGGGTCGAGCCCCCTGACGTGCCGGCGATCGTGCAGTCGTTCGAGACGGGGACGACGATGTTGACACCCGTGGACACGACCCTCGAGCTGCACGCCGAGACGGCCGACCGGTCTGTACGGCTGCGTTGGCAGGAGAACTCCGCCTGGCGGGCCAGCGTCTTCTACCGCGTCTACCGTACGCCTACGCCCGGCTCCGATCTCCAGTGCGTCACAGAAGGTGGCGTAGCGTGGAACTGCTACTTCCTGGGCGCGCTGATCGGTACGACGCGCGATGGAACGTGGACGGACAACGCACCCGTGCGAGGCGCGACGTACCGAATCGGCGTCGCGACGAACTGGCTCGACGACCCGGCGCAGGGCGACGTGTTCGCCTTCAGTCCCCCGGTCGAGTCGCCGTAGCGTTCCGGCGCAGACGCTCCTCGAGGAGCGCGATCCGCTGGGCGAGGTCGACGTTCTCGTCGGTGAGCTTCGAGAGCACGGTCGAGTAGTGGAGGAGGACGAGGAGGATGAAGAGGGTCGCGACGGCGAAGAGCACCGCCGGCGGGTACGTCGAGACTCCGAGCCAGCCGGCGATGGTGTTCAGCCCGTCGCGCCAGACGGAGAGGACGAGGAGGACGATCCCGGTCGCGAGCCAGAGCAGCGCGTAGCGCTCCTTCAGCCTGCGGCCGCGGATGAGCTCGAGGACGACGAGGATCAGGAGGAGCGAGGCGATCGCGCCGACGATGGAGACGCGGAGCGGGGTCACGGGCGGGCCTCCTGGAGCTTCGGGTAGCGGCGCAGGCTCGCGACGAGCAGCGCGAGCGTCACCTTCACGACGTAGTAGACGGAGCGGAGGAACGTGATGGAGGACGAGCCCGAGGCGCGCTCGCGCATCTCGACCTGTACCTGCGCGAGTCGCAAGCCGCTGCGGAGGGCGACGAGGGTCGCCTCCACCTCGGGGTAGTCGTGCGGGTACTCCGCCGCGAAGAGCTCGATCGCGGCACGGTCGAGCGCGACGAAGCCGGAGGTCGTGTCCGTCACGGACTGCCTCCCGAGGAGCGACACGAGACGAGCGAAGACGCGGATCCCGATGCGGCGGGCGAGCGGTGGCCGGTAGGAGCCGCTGCCGTCCGCGAAGCGCGAGCCGATCACGAGGTCCGCCTCCCCGCGCTCGAGCGGCGCGAGCAGCGTCGGCAGCTCCGCGGCGACGTGCTGCCCGTCGCCGTCGAGGCGGACGGCGCGCGCGTACCCCTCGTCGCGCGCGTAGCGCAGACCTGTCTGCACGGCGCCGCCGATGCCGACGTTGAACGGCAGGCGGAGGACGGTCGCCCCGGCGGCGGACGCGACCTCGGCCGTCCGGTCGGTGGAAGCGTCGTCGACGACGACGACGTCGATCGGCAGCCCCGTCGCGCGGATCTCGGAGACGACCCCGCCGATCGCGACCTCCTCCTGGAAGGCCGGCACGATCGCTGCGATCCGCGTCTCGATCACGCCGCGACTCCTACCCCGAGGCCAATGAGCTCCAAGAGCCTCCGCGCGCGATGCGCGTACGTGTGCTCGTCGAGCACGCGCTCCCGCGCCCTGCGCCCGAGCTCCGCTGCCTGCGCGGGATCGGCGACGAGCTCGCGGTAGGCGGCGACGGCCTCCTCGGCGCTCTCGACGACGAGGAGCTCCCGTCCGGGCTCGAACCAGCGCTCGATGCCCGCGTGCGGGTTCGAGACGATCGCGGCGCCGGAGGAGGCGAGCTCGAACGGCCGCGCGGTCGACGACCCGGGGACGGTCGCGTGCGGACGCCGGGTGAGGTTGAGGTTGACGCGGGCCGCCGAGATTGCTCGTGCGAAGGTGTTGAAGGGCACGTCCCCGAGCAGGCGGGCGCGTCCCGTGTCGCCCTGGAAGTCGAGGCCGCCGAGCGCGAAGTCGAGCTCCGGGGCGAGCCGGGACGGCTCGCCGACCATGGTCTTCATCCAGTCGCGCCGGAACTTGTCGCCGTACCCGTAGAAGAAGACGTCGACCTCCTTCGGCACCGGCTGCGGTGCGAAGAACTCCGGGTCGGCGCCCCAGAAGAGCGCCTCGGCGCGCCGCGCGCCGAGCTCGAGCAGACGCGGGATCCCTCCCTCGGAGTTCGAGACCACGAGGTCGTACTCCCAGGGATCGGCGCCGTGGTACGGGTTGAAGCCCGTGTCCATGCCTCCGTACTCGGGCAGGCTCATCGGCACGTCGCCGTCGTAGAACACGATCGGGAGCGAGAAGCGCTCGCGGAGCGCGGTCGGGACGCCGGTCAAGTGCGCCATCGGGACGGTGAACACGATCACCGCATCCGGCCGCTCGCGCTCGATGAGGCGCTCGAGGTGGCGCTGCCAGCGCGGCGTGACGACGCGCCGGATCGTCTCCCGCGTGAGCCGGTCGAGCACCGAGTCCTCCGGGCTCTCCTCCTCGCGTCGCAGGTAGCGGTCACCCCGTAGGCGGGCGAGGACGTCGCGGAACGCCTGGTACGACTCGCCCTCTCGATACGTGGGGTTCGGCGCCGTGCGCCACCACGGCGACTCCACCGGCCGGCCGCGGTACGGGGTGACGACGAGATCGACGCCTACCTCGTACAGCCCCTTCCAGAGCTGCCACCACGCAGGCGTGCACCCGTAGCGGAAGTCGAGGTCGATGGCGGAGGCGACCGCGAGGACGCGCGGCGAGCGGGTCAATAGGCACCCCGCCCCGTCAGCACGGCAGGGATCGTCCGCGCGATGATCGTGATGTCGAGCCAGACCGACCAGTTCTCGATGTACGTGAAGTCGAGCCTGACGAGGTCGTCGAACCCGAGCCCCGAGCGCCCCGAGATCTGCCACAGCCCCGTCATCCCCGGCAGGACGGCGTAGCGCGCCTTGTGCCAGTCCTCGAGCAGCCGGTAGTCGCGGAGGGGGAGCGGACGCGGCCCGACGAGGCTCATCTCACCGCGCAGGACGTTGACGATCTGAGGGATCTCGTCGAGCGAGAGCCTGCGGAGCACCTTCCCGACGCGCGTCACGCGCGGGTCGTCACGGATCTTGAAGAGCGCGCCTTCGGCCTCGTTCAACGCCTCGAGCTCCACCTGCCGCGCAGCCGCGTCGGCGACCATCGTCCGGAACTTCAGCATTCCGAACTCGCGCTCCCCGACGCCGATGCGTCGGTCGACGTAGAGCACCGGCCCGCGCGACTCGAGCTTCACCGCGAGCGCGATGAGGAGCCAGAGCGGCAGGAAGAGGACTCCCACGAGCAGGCTCACAACGATGTCGAACGCGCGCTTGATCGCCCAGTCCCAGCCCGTGAGCACCGGCGGCCGGAGCTCGAACAGCGGAGCGCCCTGACCGGGGACGTACTCGCCACGCTGGACGAGGAGCTCCGTCGTCTCGGGCGCGAGCTGCACCTTCACCCCGCGCGCATGCGCGTGCTTCACGACCTCGAGGACGTCGCGCTCCCGCAGTCCGCCTTCCGCGAGGACGACCTCGTCGGGACGGACGCGATCGAGGACCTCCGCGAGCTCGTCGCGCCTGCCGAGGAGCGTAAGCCCGGGCACGGGCTCGTCGGCGAGCGCGCCGAGGAACTCGTAGCCGATCCCCGAGCGGGAGCCGGCGAGCGCGCGACGGAGCCGGAGGAGGTTCTCTCCCTCACCGACGAGCACCACGCGCCGTCGCACACCGAGCGCGCGCAGGAGCTCGAGCGAGGCGGACTCGTACGCCGCGCGGAGGAGCCCGATCGTCACCGCTGCGACGACCACGGACGTAGGGATGAGTCCCGTCGTCGTGAACTCGTACCCGGTGCCGAGGCCGAACGCGAGCACGATGAGCGCGACGACGATCAGGGAGGCGAGGATGCGGCCCGATCCCGGCCTGCGCTCCCGCTCCCGGTAGAGCCCGGCCTGCGCGAAGACGAGCACCGTGATCGGCGCCGCCCACTCGAGCCACTGGGACACGCCGTCGCGCCAGAGCAGCCCGAAGAGCACCTCCTCGCCACGGATCACCTGCCGCAGGACGAGGGCGAGGTAGATCCCGAGCGCGAGCCCGACGACATCGAGCACGACGAGAGCCGCCACCGAGAACGCCCGTCGAACCGCGCCGCGCCCGGCACCGCGAGAGAGGACGTAGGGTCGGGAAGCGCGGACGTCCCTTGCCGTCGACGGACGCTCCGCTGCGGTTGACGGCGTCTCGGTCGGAGGGGCCGTCCTGGACACCTCTCGGATGTTAGAGCCGCGCGACGTCGTTCCAGGCGATCTCCTCCGAGGCGTCGCGGAGCGAAGCGACGAGCTCGCTCGCATCCGCGGGGACGGCGACGCGGGCGAGGGCCGGGAGGAGCGCGTAGACGAGCGCCCGGCGGCGCAGGTCGAGGAGGTCGGTGTCGTGGAAGTAGACGTGGACGAAGCGCGGCAGCGACCTCCGCGCGAGCGCGCGCGCGAGGTCGCCGAGTGAGTGGGTCGTCGGCAGCGTGAGCAACCCCGCGCCGGAGGGGAGTCGCAGCCGAGCGGGCATCGCGAGCTGCGCCCACCGCTCGCCCGAGCCGAGCGCGGGTGGGCGCAACGCACGCGGCGTGCAGTCCACGTAGCCGAGCGCCGCGCACGCCTCGGCGACGTCCTCGTCCGTGTACCAGCCGCCGCCGCAGAAGAGCGTCGCCTCGAGCCCGAGCTCCGTGAGCCGGGCGGCCTCTCGCCGAACACGCTCGGCCGCTCCGGGCGCAGTCGGGCGCGCGTAGTCGGGAGCCGTCCAGTGCGTGTGGTGCCCAAGCGCCGCGTGCGAGGCCGCCGCGCGCGCCCGCTCGAGCCAGAGCCTCTCGTCCTCCCCGACCGCGGGGTCGGCCGGCCGGACGAGCGCGGCGATGCGGAAGCCTCCCGGCCTCCGCTCCTGGAGGCTCGCGAACCGCTCCCAGACCCGATCGTCGAGCGGCCGCTCGACGTGGCAGGAGACGACCGCGTACCGTTTCCCGGACGTGTGCGGCATCGCGGGACTCGTAGCACGAACGACGGCCGACCCGGCGCTCGTCGAGCGGATGGTCGCCACGCTCGTCCACCGCGGGCCGGACGCAGGGGGCGTCACCGAGCTCGGGCGCTGCGTCCTCGGGCATCGACGCCTGAAGGTGCTCGACCTCGAGACTGGCGACCAGCCGGCGACGAACGAGGCGGGCGACGTCGTCGTCGTCTTCAACGGCGAGTTGTACGACTTCGCCGGCCTCCGCGACGACCTCTCCTCCCGCGGCCACCGCGTGCCAGGCACCGGCGACACGGCTGTCCTCCCGCACGTGTACGAGGAGCAGGGCCCCGAGTTCCCGACGGCGCTCGCGGGCATGTTCGCGGTCGCGCTCTGGGACGCCTCCCGAGACCGCCTCGTGCTGGCGCGGGATCGCGTCGGGAAGAAGCCGCTCCACTACGTCGTCCTCCCGGACGGCGGCCTCGCGTTCGCTTCCGAGCTCAAGGCGCTCTTCACGCTCCCCGGGATCGAGAGGGAGCTCGACCCGGCTGCGCTGGACGCCTACCTCGCGCTCGGGTACGTGCCGGGCGAGGAGGTCGGCGTCGCCGGCATCAGGCGCTTGCTCCCCGGACACGTCCTCGTGTGGGAGGACGGAGCGCTCAGCACGAACCGCTACTGGGAGCTCACGCCGCGCCATCGCGACCTCGCCGACGAGGAGTGGCTCGAGCTCGTTCGCAGCACGGTTCGCGCGGCCGTACGGAAGCGGCTCGTGAGCGACGTCCCGCTCGGGGCGCTGCTCTCGGGGGGCATCGACTCCTCGGTCGTCGTCGGCCTCATGGCCCAGGAGTCGCCGGAGCCCGTGCGCACGTTCACCGTCGGCGTCGCGGACGAGCGCTACGACGAGCGCGCTCCTGCCCGCCTGGTGGCGGAGGCCTTCGGGACCGTGCACGAGGAGATCGTCGTCGAGCCGGATCCGGTGGAGCTCGTCGCGCGCCTGGCCACGGTGCTCGACGAGCCGCTCGGCGACGAGGCGATCCTCCCGACGCTGCTCGTCTCCGAGGCGGCGCGACGGCACGTGACGGTCGCGCTCGTCGGAGACGGCGGAGACGAGTCGTTCGCCGGCTACGAGCGGTACGCCGCCCTCGGGCTCGCGGACACGATCTCGCGCGCACCGCTGCTCCCCGCGACCGCCGGCCGGATCCTCCGCGCGCTGCCCTCCGGGAGGCGCGAGCCACGCTCGACGCCGTACCGCGCGGCGAGACTCCTCGAGGCGGCCTCCGCTCCTCCGTCCGAGCGGTACGGCCGGCTCGTGGAGGTGTTCCCGCCGAGCCTGCGAGCGGAGCTCTACGCCTCCGAGCTGACAGCCGCCACTGGAGCGCCGAGGTCTGCGTCTGCCCTCCTCGGCCCGGCGCTCCTGCCCGGAACGGCCGGCCTCCAGGCGCTCGACGCGCGCACGTACCTGCCCGACGACCTGCTCGTGAAGGCGGATCGCGCGTCGATGGCCGTGTCGCTCGAGCTCCGCTCGCCGCTGCTCGACCACGAGGTGCTCGAGCTCGGGATCTCGCTGCCGGACCGTCTCAAGATCGACGGGCGCCGCGGGAAGGTCGCGCTACGACGCGCCTTCGCCGACCTCCTCCCGCGCGAGACCATCGCTCGGGGAAAGACCGGCTTCGGCGTCCCTCTGGGCGCCTGGTTCCGCGGCCCCCTCCGAGAGCTTGCCTCCGACCTCCTCGTCGCGGGCGCACCGGCCCGCGGTCGCTTCCGCGCCGACGTCGTGCGGCGGCTCCTCGACGAGCACACGAGCGGGCGGCGCGACCACGGACACCGGCTCTGGTGCCTCCTCGTGCTCGAGCTCTGGGAGCGCACCTGGCTCGACCGAGCGCCGAGCACAGGGCTCGTCGCAGCCTCGGCGTGAGCCGCCGCTGGGCCACCGCGATCGTCCTCGCGGCGGCAGTCGTGCCTCGCGCCGCCGTGCTCGCGGCCGAGCGCGGCGCGATCCTCGTCGAGAACGTGGAGAAGAGCGACCGCTTCGCGCGCACGCTCGTCGCGAGCGGGACGTTCGGGTTCCTCCCCGGGCGGCCGTCCGGCTACACGCAGCCCCTCTATGCCTGGTTCCTGGCAGGCCTGTACCAGGCGTTCGAGCGGCACTGGCTCGTCGTCGGCGTCGCGCACATCGCGGTCGCCGCGCTCACGGCGCTCCTCGTCTTCGAGCTCGGTCGTCGGGTCGGCGGCGTCGAGGTCGGTGCTCTCGGCGCCGTTCTCGCCACCGCCCATCCCTTCCTCGTCTGGCACGACGTGCACGTCAACCGCGAGATTCTCGACCAGCTCGCCCTGGCCGCGGTGGCGCTCCTCGCGCTCCTCGTCGCAGAGCGCCGGGGAGCGCTGCTCGCGCTCGGGCTGGGAGCGACACTCGGTCTCGCGATCCTCGGAAACGCTCGGCTCGCGCTCCTCCCGCTCGTGCTCGCCGTCTACGTCGCCGTCCCACTCCGCCCCCTCCGCCGCTCGCTCGTCGTCGCAGCCGCCGTCCTCGTCGGAGCGGCTCTCGTCGTCTCGCCGTGGGTGCTCCGGAACGAGCTGCAGCTCGGGTGCCCCACGATCACGACCGACGTTCGCGCGCTCTGGAAGGCGAACAACCTCAACACCCGCGACGTGCTCGACCGAGGCGGGTGGATCGACGACGTCCCGGAGCCGATCGGAGCCCCGCCCTGGCCCGAGCTCGCCGCCGACCTCACGCTCGCCGGGAAGCCCACCGAAGTCGACGAGTGCGCGCAGGCGCGCTACTACCGCGAGCTCGTCCTCGACTTCTGGCGTGACTACCCGCGCGAGAAGGCTCGTCTCGCGGTGCAGGCGACGAGCATGCTGTGGAGCCCAACGTTCACGGTGGAGGGTGACGACCGCGGGGGAGCGGTCGGCCTCGCCCGCGCGGTCGTCGAGCCACTCTTCATGGTGCTCGTCTACGCCGGCGCGCTCGTCGGCGCCTTCCTCGTCCCACGCCGCTTCCTCGCCCTCGCCCTTCTCCTCCTCGCCTACAACACGCTCGCGGCAATGGCGTTCGCCGGCACGGTGCGCTACCGGGCTCCCTTCGACTTCCTCCTCGCCGTCCTCGCCGCCGCCGCGCTCGTCCGTGGCTTCGGCCTCGCGAGGGCGTGGCGGCGGCGCGCCCTCCGACGCGTGTGAGAGCGCTCCACGTCCACCGGATCGGCGGGATCGGCGGCTCCGAGCGCCACCTCCTCGCCCTCCTCCCCGCCCTTCGCGAGCGGGGGATCGACGCGCGCTTCCTGGGCCTCGATGTCCCGCAGCTCGCGCCGGAGCCCTTCTACGAGGCGCTCGCGGAGCGCGGCGTCCCGTTCGAGCGGCTCCCCTGCCCACGAGACGTCGACCCGCTCCTCGCGCGGCGCGTGCGGGCCGTGGCTCGCCGCGAGCCGCCCGACCTCCTCCACACGCACCTGATCCACGCCGACCTCTACGGCGCGCTCGCCGCGCTCGGAACGCAGGCGGCGCTCGTCTCGACGAAGCACAACGACGACCCCTTCCGGTCGGGACGCGTCCGTCACCTCGAGCGGCTCCTGACCCGTCGCGCCGCGCTCGTTCTCTGCATCACCGAGGCGCTCGCGACCTTCAACCGCGACGTCGTCGGCCTGCCGGCGGAGAAGCTCCGCGTCGTCCACTACGGTCTCGACGAGCCCCCGGCTGCGTGGGGGCCGCACGGCGGACCGGAGCTCCCCGAGGGCGTGCCCGTGCTCCTCGCCGTCGGACGGCTCGTCCGCCAGAAAGGGATCGACATCGCGATCCAAGCGCTCCCGCGGATCTGCGAGCGCCATCCCGAGAGCCGGCTCGTCGTCCTCGGCGAAGGCCCGCTGCACGAGGAGCTCACCGCGCTCGCGCGCGCCCTCGGGGTCGATGACGCGGTCAGCATGCCCGGTCGCGTCGGGGACGTCGCCTGGTGGTACCGGCGGGCGAGCGTCGTCGTGCACCCGGCCCGCTGGGAGGGCTTCGGCCTCGCGCTCCTCGAGGCGATGCTCTGCGCGCGCCCAGTCGTCGCCTCGTCCGTGAGCGCCGTCCCGGAGATCGTCGTCGACGGGGAGACCGGGATCCTCGTCCCACCCGACGACCCGGACGCCCTCGCGGACGCCGTCGTCGGCCTCCTCGACGAGCCCGCCCGCGCCGCGGGCCTCGGGGCGGCGGGGCTCGCCCGCGCGCGGAGGGAGTTCTCGGTGTCGCGGATGGCCGACCGGACGGTCGAGGCCTACGAGGAGGCGCTGGCGAGCGCGCGCAGGTAGAGGGCTTCGACCCGATCCGTGCACTGCTCTTGGCGGAACGCCCGCAGCGCACGCTCTCGACCGAGACGGCCCATCTCGGCCGCCCGCTCGAGGTCGCCCGCGAGCGCGACGATCGCCTCGGCGAGCGCCTCGGCGTCGCCTGCAGGGACGACGAGCCCGGTCTCCCCGTCGACGACGATCTCGGGCAGCCCGCCCACGTCGCTGGCGATGACCGCCCGCGCCCGCTCCATCGCCTCGAGCGCGACCATCCCGAAGCCCTCGCCGAGCGACGGCACGACGACGATCGCCGCGCTCTCGAGCGCCGCCTGAACGGGGGATACGAAGCCGAGAAAGCGCACCGCCTCCTGAAGCCCGAGCTCGCGGACGTAGCTGCGGAGCGCCGGCTCAAGCGGCCCGTGGCCGGCGATGTCGAGCTGGAGGCCGGGGACCCGGGAGCGCGCCTGCGCCACCGCTCGGAACAGGACGAGGTGCCCCTTGACGGGAATCAACCGGCCGACGCAGAGGAGTCGCGGCTCGCCGCCCGCGTACGGCGTCGCGTCCTCGCTCGCGCGCAGCCCGTAGTGGACGATCTCGAACGCGTCCTCCTCGAAACCCTCCACCTCCGCGAGGTACCGGGCGAGCCCCCGCGAGATGGCGATGTGCAGGTGCGCGAAGGAGGCGACAGCACGGTCGGCGAGCGCGAAGAACCGGCTCTCGCGGAACCAGTTGAACCCGTGCTTCGTGGAGACCCGGAGCGGCACACGCAGGGACGCTCCGGCAAGCTGCCCGTACACGTCCGCGTGCACGAGGTGCGTGTGGAGCACCCGTGGCCGTGCGCGGACGAGCGCGGCGAGAACCTCCCCGTACGCGATCGGGTCGACGTCCGCCCGCACGCGGATCGCCTGGATCGGGACAGCGCGCCTCTCGAGCTCGCGCGCGAAGGCCCAGGCGCCCGGCTCGCCCTCGTGGAGCATGAGGAACGCCACGTCCCACCCCCGCTCGCGGAGATCGGGGAGGAGCTGGAGGAGGTGCGCCTCGGAGCCGGAGATGCCCGCGACCTTCTGCATGTGCAGGACGAGGCCCTCTGGACGCGGCGAGCTCGTCACCGCAGTCCCGCCGCTTCGACGACGCCCCTCGCCCACGACTCCACCGAGTGCCCATCCCGTACGCGCTCCCGGAGGCGTCGGCCGAGCTCCGCCCGCTGCTCGACCGAGAGCGATGCGAGGACACGAATCCGGTCGGCCAGCATGGCGGGGTCGTCGCGCTCGAACCGCTGGTCCGGCTCGAGGAAGCGGTCGAAGACGGGGTTCGACGCGAGCACGGGCAGACAGCTCGCCGCCGCCTCGAAGACGACCTTGTCGGGCGCGCCGGCGCGCATGTTGTTCACGAGCGCGTCGTACGAGCGAAAGAGCGCAGGCAGGCTCGAGCGTGGGACCGCGTCGCGGAGCGCGACCCGCTCACCGACTCCCAGACGCGAGGCGAGAGCGGCGAGCTCGGCGCGCGTGGCACGCTCCGCGGCCGAGAGCGTGGGCCCGTAGACGTGGAGTGAGACGTCGGCGACGTCCGCGACCGCGCGAACGACGACGTCGAGCCCCTTCGCCTCGGAGTATCGGCCGAGAGCGAGGAGAGACAGGCTCTCGCCCACCGGGCGCGCGCCGACGCAGGGGAACTCCTCGAGGTCGATACCGTGACCGATCGCGCGCACCTTCCGCGACACGAGCGGGAACGACCGCTCGTCCACCGAGACGACAGCCGTGCACACACGTTCCGCGGCGCGCAGGAGCCTACTCGCCTTCCAGTGCGTGAACCAGAGGAGGAGCGGGACGCGGAGCGGACGGACGAGTGGCGCCGCGAGCACGGCGTAGATCGGACACATGTGCGCGACGACGGCTCCACGGCGCAGGCCGCGGAGCTCCCGCGCGAGGGCGGCCTCGAACCGCACCCCTCTGGCCGCGCGCGTGCCCGCCCGGAACGTATGGACCCGGCAGTTCAAGGGAAGCGCCCCAGCGACCGCCTCGCCGGCGAGCACGACGACCTCGTCCACGAGCGACGCGAGCGCTCGGATCTTCGGCACGGTCGCGGCGAGGGCGGGATGGCCGGGATCGACCTGCTGGGTCACGAAGATCAGCTTCCTCGCCATCAGAAGAAGTCCGTGTCTCCGAGCGTCACCGTCCACGCGTCGGGCCGGGAGTCGAGCGGCTCGCGCAGCCCCTTGCCCATGAAGTCGAGCCGATACGGTGTCGGGAGGAACCCGTGCCGCGCAAGGACGGCGCGCGGAAGCGACGAGGTCGGCACCGCGAGGAGCGCGACGCATCCGCGCGCCTCGGCGAGAGCGGCGCGCAGGAGACGCCGTGTCTCTCCGGCAGAGCCGACGAGCTCCAGGAGGAGCCCGAGTCGCAGGCCGTGACGCCGGGTGAAGCCGACGACGGCGAACCCTCCTTTCGGCGACTCGACGAGCCGGTAGCCGCGCGGGGAGCGCGCATACCGCCAATCGAGGTACGCCAGGCTACGGACGACGTGATGCCCCCAGGCATCGGCCACGAGCCTGTAGGCCCGCTCGTGCCGCTCCTCGAAGCGCGCGAGCGCTCGACCGCGCCGCCCCACGGGGAACGGACGAGCCCAGACGCGCCGTCGGTCGATCCGCGTCCAGCCGAGCGGGCCGAGGAAGAGCGGGCGAGTCGACGCGCTCGCGAACGCGAGGACGCACGTCGAGCCGAGCTCCGCGCCCTGCTCCTCGTGCCGCCGCTCGAGGGCGCGGAAGACCCCGAGCCCCCGCGCCGACGGAGCCGTCACGGCATGCACGGAGAACTGCCCCAGCCGCTCGCGAGCGCCGAGACGCAGGCGGCAGAGGCTGTGCCCCGCGACCCCGACGACCTCGCCGCCGCGGACAGCGACGGAGCGCAGGCTCCCGGACGGGTTCCCGTCGAACCACCAGTCGAACGCGTCTCCGCTTAGCGCGCCCGCTCCCCACGCCTCTCGGAGCAGGCGCAGGTAGTCGTCGCGACGCGACGGGTCGAAGGGCTCGAGCTCGACGGCCGAGGTCACCGCGTGGACGTGCCGAGCGCCGCATTCACCGCTCGGCGAACGTGCGTCCCCGCCACGGTGTCCTTCACGGCGATGAGGTCGCACGCGCCGGCAAGGACGAGCTCGAAGGTGCGCGCCGAATACGGCTCGACGTTGTAGCGGCGGAGTCGAAAGCGATCGGTGCTCGGCCCGTTCGCCCCTGAGACCGAGGTGAAGGCGAGCTTGTAGCCCGCCTGCTGCACGAGGCTCGCGTGCTCCGGCCGGTAGTCGGCGAGCGACCCCTTCACGAAGGCGAAGGCCTCGACCTCTCGTCCGAGCCGCTCCTCGAGTCGGAGCTTGGAGATCGCGATCTCCCGCACCGCTTCGTCGGGCTCGAGCTCGGAGAGCGGCCGGTGCGCGATCCCGTGCGACTCGACCCGAATCCCGCCGCGCTCGAGCTCCGCGAGCTGCTCCCAGTCGACGGTCTCGTTGCGCACGCCGAGCACGCGCAGCGCGTCCTCGTGCGGGAGTGGCCGCCCGTCGTCGAGGAAGCCGACGGGGACGAAGACGACGGCGGGGTAGCCGTAGCGCTGGAGGATCGGCAAGGCGTTCTCGAGGTTGTCGCGATAGCCGTCGTCGAACGTGATGAGCACGGCGCCGGGTGGAAGTGGTACCCCCTCGAGGTAGTAGTCCCGTACCGCATCGAGGGACACCGGCGTGTACCCGAGCTCGCGCAGGAGCCGCATCTGCTCGTCGAAGACGGCGGTCGGCACGGTCGTCGGGTTCGGCCACAGGTCGTTGACCTTGTGGTACATGAGCACCCGGAGCGCGCGCCCCCCGTCGTCGGGGGCGCCGACACCGCTCACAGCCTCGCCGATCGCCCGGTAGACGCCGTTCTTGAGCAGTTGCTTCACGCGGTCGGCCCGCATCGGGCGCAGTGTAGGCGCGGGCTACGCGCTCCGAGGCGCCCCGACCACGCGCTCCACGAGATCTCGGACGCGCCGGGCGTACTCCTCCGGCGAGACGAGCCACTCCTCGGCCGCGGCGCGAGCGGCCGCCCCCAGCCGCTCCGCCAGCGCGCGGTCGGTGAGCACGCGGACGAGCGCATCCGCGAGCGCTCGGGGGTCTTCGGGGGGTACGAGCAGGCCGGTCTCTCCGTCCCGAACGACGTCGGGGATCCCGCCCACGCGGCTGCCCACGACCCCCCGGCCGCGCAGCCCGGCCTCGACGACCACCCGACCCATGCCTTCCGAGCGCGACGGGAGGACGAGGACGGTCGCAGCGTCGAGCGCGGCAGCGACGCCATCCGCGGAGACGGCCGGCGTCCACTCGACGCGGCCGGGGAGATCGGCCACGAGCCGCTCGGCGAGCGGCGCAAGCGCCCCTCGTCCTACCACGCGGAGCGTGGCCTCGGGAACCTGCTCGGCGACCGAGCGCCAGGCCTCGGCGAGGACGTCGAAGGCCTTGTAGCGCTCGAGCACGCCGACGAAGAGCGCCCGCGGAGCCTCGGGGAGAGCCGTGACCGGTCGGGCGGTGAACGCGGCGAGATCCATGTACGCGGGAAACTCGGCCGCCGACTCGACTCCCTCCTCCCGTACGAGTCGCGTCGTGTACGCCGTGATCGTCCGGACGGCGTCGGCGCGCCGGAGCGCCCAGCGGGCGAGCGCGTCGGCAAGCGGGTCGAGCAACCGTCGGGCCCGCGAGCCGTAGAGGCGTGTCGGAGCTCGCCAGTCCCCGTGAAGGTCGAGGATCACCTTCGTCGGAACGCGGCTCAGCGCTCGGGCGACGAGCACGAGCGCCGTCTCCTGCGCCCCTTGCACGACGACCGCGTCGGGACGGAAGCGACGAAGCTCGCGTCGCACGCGAAACGGGAGCGCGAGGTGGTAGACGAGACCGTCGAACCGCCCGATCGGGAACGGGCGAGCGAGCACGAACCGGTCGCTCCCGGCCTCCCCGCCCGCCGCCGTCCCGAGCTGACGCCAGTCGAGCTCGCCCGAGAGGGCCTCGTACCGCCGCTCCAGGCCACGCTCCAGCGGGAAGCGGAGCCGTGCACGGCCGACGTAGAGCACCCGTGGAAGCGCGCCGGTCACCGCCGCGCCGCCTCACGGAGGATCTCCTCGAGCCGCCCGTACACACGCTCGGGCGCGAGCTCCGCGACCGACGCCGGCGCGCACGCTGCGAGGCGCTCGCGCAGCATCGGATCCGCGACGATCCTCCGGATCGCTCGCGCGAGCGCCTCGACGTCACCCGGCGGTGCGAGCAACCCGTTCTCCCCGTCGCGGACGATCTCGGCGACGCCGCCGACCGCCGTCGCGACGACCGGCGTCCCCACCGCCAGGGACTCGACCACCGTATGCGGGAAGTTCTCCCACGTGGACGAGATGAGCGAGGCGTCGGCGGCACGGAAGAGGGTCAGCACGCCCTGCCGGTCGAGCGCTCCCAGGAAGCGCACGCGGTCGTCGAGACGGAGCCGCTGCGCCTCGGCCCTCGCCTCCTCGAGCTCGGGCCCGTCGCCGGCGACGACGAGCGCGACGCCCTCGACCCGGGCGAGCGCTCCGAGCGCCACCTCGAGCGCCTTCTGGCGGGTGATCCGCCCTGCGAAGGCGAGGGTCGGACCCGAGAGCTCGAGCCGCTCGCGAGCGGCTGCTCGGCTCGGGAGCTCCGGGAGCGCGGGCGCGGGGTTCGGTAAGACGACGATGCGGCCTTCCGGCACGCCCCACGTGACAGCGAGCGAGGCGAGGTACGAGCTCGGACAGACGAGCCGATCGACGCGGCGGAGGGCTCGGTTCCGGGCCACGCGCAGCGCTCGCACGCGAACGCCCCCCTCGTGCCGCTGGAAGGCGTCGAGGTCGCCGGCGAAGAGCCCGAGACGACGGGCACGCTCGTAGGCTTCGTCGGCGACGAGCTTCGCAACGAGCGGTGTACGCGCCAAGGCAGCCGCGAGCGAGGCACGGCCGAGCATGCTCGTCGCGTAGACGACGTCGGCGCGAGTGGCGCGACTCCGGATGAGCGCGACACACCGCGCATGGCGGAGGCCTCGCGGCGTCGCGCGATCGACCCAGCGAACGGGGTAGGCCTCCGGGGCGGGAGCGGCGTCGGCGGTCACGACAGCCTCGACCTCGTGCCCACGGGCGCGGAGGAAGGCGGCGAGCTCGGGGGCATGGCTCGCCGGGCCGCCCACGTCGGGGGGCCAGATACCGGAGACGATCAGCACCCTCATCGCGCGACCGCCCGCTCCGTCGAGCCGGCACCGGCGCGGAGCTCCGCCCGCATCCGCACGAGGATTCCACCCCACGCCACTGCGAAGACGACCGCTGACGCGAGAACGGCGGCCGCAGCCCCCGTGGCGCCCCACGTCGCGCCGAGGACGACTGCGAGCGGCACCGCGACGATCGCCTCCAGCCCGTGGGTGACGATGCGCAGCCGCGGCCGGCCGATCGTCACCGGGAACGACTTCGTCCACCCGATCGTGAAGTGGAGCGCGGCGGCGAGGAGCACGATCCGCGCGGCGGCGACCGCGCCCTCGTACTCGCCGCCGAAGACGACCTCGACGAGCCACGGCATCGCAACGAGGAACGCGGGCACCGCGACGAGCATCATCCCGCCTGCGAAGCGGGTGTAGCGGCGGATTCCGGCGAAGACCTTCGCCCGCTCACCGCGCTCCCAGTCTCGCGTCTGCTCGGTGAGCAGCACGAGACGCACAGGGGAGCTCGCGACTGCGAGCCCCTGGAGTGGCGCCTGCGCGATGCGGAAGAGGCCGACCTGCGTCGGCCCGGCGACGACCCCGAGGAGGATCGGCACGAGTGTGGTGCGGAGCGAGATCACCCCTGTGGCGATGCTCGACTGCACGACGAACGACGTGATCTCCGGCACGTCGGCCCCGAGCTCGGCCCGTGCGCCGTCGGGAAAGCGTCGGAGCGCGGCGATCCCGGCGAACGAGACGGCGGTCGAGGCGACGAGCTGGGCGAGCACGATGGCGACGAGGGTCTCGGCCACTCCATGCGAGGAGCCGACCACGATCGCGAGGAGACGGAGGCCCGAGGAGCCGGCTTGGTACGCGCCACGCAGGTCGTAGCGGGAGCGGAGGAGAAGGGCCGTCGCTCCGACGTTCTCGACGGACTGCACGAGAGGAAGCGAGGCTGCCGCGACGATCGCGGTGGCGATGCCCTCGGCGTCGAAGAGCTCGTCCGCGAACGGAGCGAGCACGACGAGGACGAGCGTGGCGAGCGCTCCTCCGGCCACCTTGAGGACGAGCAGCGACCGGAAGAGCCTGCGCAGCCGCCCCCACTCCCGGGTGGCGACGTAGCGGAACCCGTACTTCGTCAGCGTCTCCTCGACCGTGAGGTCGACGAGCACCTGGAAGAAGCCGACGACGGCGAGCGTCGTGGCGAAGAGGCCGAACTCCTCGAGGCCGAGCCGACGCGCGGCGACGACCGTCCCGAGGATGCCGAAGGCCGCAGCCGACCAGACCCAGACTGCCGTCGCAGCGCGGCGCCGGAGGAGGCGGGAGGACACGAGGCGTCAGTGTAAGGACGGCCTGTCCCGCGCGATCCCGCGCCTATAGTGGCCCGGTGGCGACGACCCCGATCGAGCGCCCCCGCGGCTCGGCGGGCCGCCTCCAACGCCTCCTCGAGCGCGAGGGCCTCGGCGCCCTGCTCGTCGCAGTCTCGATCCCGTTCCTCTTCCTCCACGAGCGCTACCAGCCGAGTCTCGCGCTCGACCTCGGAGCGACCGAAGCCGAGCTCCGGCCTTCCGACCTCGCGCTCGCGGTGGTCGTTCTCGCGGGGGCGCTCGGCGCCCTGCGCGAGGGGTGGGCGCCTCTGCGTGCCGGCCGTGCGGTGTGGATCGCCGGCGCCGCCCTGCTCGCCTGGCTCGCTGTCAGCGCCTTGCGCCCGGCCTCGCTCGGCGACGAGCGGGTCGCCGAGCACCTCGTCACCTACCTCAAGCTCGTCGAGTACGCGCTCTTCGCGCTCGCCGTGCCGCTCCTCGTACGCCGTGCTCGCGACCTCGCGCTCGTGCTGGCCGGCGTGGTCGTATGGAGCTCGATCGCGGCGCTCGTCGCACTCGCGCAGTTCGTCGGCTGGGGCGCGTTCGACGCCTGGAACCCGGGTTGGCGGCAGCCGTCCTTCCTCGGCCACCACGATCTCGCCGCGCTCGGCGCGCTCGGCGCCGCGCTCGCAGCCGCGGGGATCGTCGCCGGCCGCGATCGCGTGCCGGCGCCTCGCCTCCTCGCGCTCGCAGCGGGCGCCGGCGTCCTGGGGATGATCCTCGCAGGCTCCGTCACTGCCGCCGCGGGTCTCGCCGCCGGCGCCGCCCTCCTCTGGCTCGCCGCGCGCCCGGGTTTCGTCCCTTCGGGACGCAGGACGCTCGCGCTCACCGCGCTCGTCGCCGTCACCGCCGCCGGCGTCGTCACGATCCGCGACAGCGACCTCGGGAGCTTCCTGCGCTTCCTGGGCCTCCGGGGCGAGGCCCCCGCCGTCGGCGTGGAGTCGTACTCCCACCGCACGGTGCTCGCCTATATCGGTCTCCGGATCTTCGCCGACCACCCGGTCGCCGGCGCCGGCTGGCTGCGCTCGTCGAGCCCGGAGGTGTTCGAGCCGTACGTAGACGACGCTCGAGCCCGCTTCCCGGGCGTCGCGGAGGAAGCGTTCCCGGCCGCAGGTCGCGAGTGGGGCGTGCAGAACCTCTACATCCAGATGCTCGCGGATGCCGGAGCGATCGGGCTCGTGCTCCTCCTCGCCGTCGGCGGGGCCGGCATCGCCCTCGCCTGGCGTGGTGCTCGCCGGGCTCCGGACCCGTGGGCCGCCGGGGCAGGGCTCCTCTCCGTTTGCGCGCTCGCGACCCTTGCGGGAGAGTGGGCATCCATGGGGATCGTGGCGGGAATTCCCCTGCAAGCGGCCACGAGCCTCGTCCTGGGCCTCGCGGTCACGTCCGCTGCGGTCGCGGAGGGGAGCATCCGTGGCTGATGTGCGCCTCCACCCGCCGCGCTCGCTGCCGACCTACGCGGTGCGGGCGCCACTCGTTCGCTGGCTTGCAGCCGAGGCGCGCCGGGCGCACGAGGAGCTCGGCCGCTACCGCGTGCTCGACGTGGGCTGCGGCGCGAAGCCGTACGAGCCGCTGTTCGCCCCCTTCGTCGAGAGCTACGTCGGCGTCGACCCGGTCGACAATCCCCACGCCGACCTCCGTGGCTCGGTCGAGGAGCTCCCGGCCGCTGACGGGAGCTTCGACGTGGTTCTCTGTACGCAAGTGCTCGAGCACTGCGACGATCCGCGGCGTGCCGTGTCCGAGCTTCGGCGCGTGACCGCTCCCGGCGGCCGCGTCCTCGCGACGACCCACGGCGTCATGGTCTACCACCCCTCGCCCGCCGACTACTGGCGCTGGACGCACGCCGGCCTCGAGAAGCTCTTCACCGAGAGCGCCTCCTGGGCCTCCGTTAAGGTGACGCCCGCCTCCGGCACCACGGCCTGCCTCGGGATGATCGTCTCGCTCTACCTCGACCTCGCTTTCAAGCGCGGCGGGCTCCGTCGGCTCGCGCGGCCTCTGGTCGCAGCCACGAACACGCTCGCCGAGGCGATCGACGCCCGGTCGCCGCGTCTGCGCGAGCCGGGTCCGGGCACGCTCCACGCGAACTACCACGTCGTCGCCGAGGTGCCGCAATGAAGGTCCTCGTCACCGGCGGCGCCGGGTTCATCGGCTCGAATCTCGTCCGCGCCCTCCTCGCCCGCGGCGACGAGGTGCGCGTCCTCGACAACTTCTCGACCGGGAGTCGCCGCAACCTCGACGGCCTCGAGCGCGACGTCGAGGTCGTCGAGGGCGAGCTCCGCAGCTACGAGCGCGTGCACAACGCCGTGCGCGGCACCGAGGTCGTCTACCACCTCGGGGCGCTCGGGTCGGTGCCGCGCTCGGTGCAGGACCCGCTCACATCGAGCGCCGTGAACATCGAGGGGACGCTGAACGTCCAGCTCGCCGCCCGCGACGAGGGCGTGCGCCGCGTCGTCTTCGCCTCCTCCTCCTCCGTCTACGGCAACCAGCCCGAGCTCCCCCTGCGCGAGACGATGGCGCCCGACCCGGTCTCCCCGTACGGGGTCGCGAAGCTCGCCGCGGAGCGCTACTGCGTGAGCTTCAGCCGCGTCTACCACTCCTTCGAGACCGTTGTGCTGCGCTACTTCAACGTGTTCGGCCCCCGCCAGGATCCGACCTCGCAGTACGCGGCCGTCGTCCCGCGCTTCATCACGGCGATCGCGGAGGGACGGCCCGTGACGGTGTACGACGACGGCGAGCAGTCGCGCGACTTCACGTACGTGGACAACGTCGTCCGCGCCAACCTCCTCGCGGCCGACGCCGAAGGGGTGAGCGGACGCATCTTCAACATCTCCGCCGGGTCGCCGACGAGCGTCAACGAGCTCGCGGACACGATCGGCCGCCTGCTCGGGCGGCCGGTGGAGAAGACGTACCTCCCCCCGCGTCCCGGCGACCTCCGCAACTCCTGGGCGGACATCGGCGAGGCGCGGGCCGGGCTCGGGTACGAGCCGCAGATCGGACTGGAAGAGGGCCTCTCCAGGACGTGCGAGTACCTCCTGAACGGAAAGGAACGGTGATGGCACACGCATTCGCAACCCTCGACGAGCTCGGCGAGGGGTACGGCTTCCGCAAGATCCGCGCGCCGCTCGGTGTCACGGCCTTCGGCGTCAACGCGATCGTCATGCCCCCGGGATACGTCGGCTTCTTCCACTACCACGACACGCAGGACGAGCTCTACTTCGTCCATTCCGGAACTGCCCGCTTCGAGGTGGCGGACGAGGAGCGCATCCTCGAGGCCGGCGGGCTCTGCCACGTCGAGTCCACGACCCCGCGCCGTGTCTCGAACGCGAGCGAGAGCGAGGATCTCGTTCTCCTCGTCGTCGGCGGCAAAGGGGGCTACGTGGAGCGCGACGGGCACATGGTCGACGAGGCCGATATCGCCCGGCGCGCCGCCTTCGGAAAGGCAGACGAGTCTACGGCCTGAGCGCCGAGAAGACGATGTCCTGGGCGAAGAGGCGCGCGCTCAGGCGAACGTAGCGCCCGCCGACGAACGTCAGCCGGACGCGCTCGAAGGTGCGAAGCAGCTCCTCGAGGTCCTGCGGGCGGAACATGTGCAGGTGCGTGCGGTCGCGCTCCGGAGGGAGGCCGCGCAGGAACCGCAACCGATTCTGGACGTTGAACGCGTTCGGCACCGACCCGACGAGGACGCCTCCGGGACGCAGCACGCGCCGGATCTCGGCGACGAGCTCGTCGGGGAAGCGCAGGTGCTCGAGGAGCTCGCCGGCGACGACGGCGTCGAAGCTCTCGTCCGGAAACGGGAGCGGATCCTCAACGTCCGCGGCCACCGTCTCGATTCCGAGCGCCGCGGCCTTCGCCAGCGCCGCGCGATCGACGTCGAGCCCGACCACCGTGTTGCCCTCGAGGAAGTGCTTCGTCAGTGCGCCGGAGCGGCAACCGAGGTCGAGGACGCGCTTCCCGCGCCCGATCGCCGCTCGAAACAACGGGATCCGCTCCGTCACGAAGACGAAGTCGCCGCCCGCGCGGTGTTCTCGGTGGTGGCGCTCGTAGCGCTCGCCGAGGTCGGTCACGCCCCGACGGCGGCCTCGTGCCCGAGCGAAGCGAGGGTTCGGCGTAGCCCGTCCTCGAGCGCGACCTCGGGCTCCCAGCCGAGCAGTTGCCGCGCGCGCGTGATGTCCGGCCGGCGCACCTGCGGGTCGTCGACCGGAAGCGCCTCGAACACGATCTCGCTCGAGGAGCCCGCGAGCCGGATGATGAGTCGCGCGAGCTCGAGGAGCGTCTTCTCGTCCGGGTTTCCGAGGTTCACGGGGAGGTGCTCGCCCGACTCGGCGAGGAGGACGATGCCGCGGACGAGGTCGTCCACGTAGCAGAAGCTCCGCGTCTGCGAGCCGTCGCCGAAGACCGTGACCGGCTTCCCCTCGAGAGCCTGGCGGAGGAAGGTGGGGATCGCGCGGCCGTCGTGCGCCCGCATCCGTGGTCCGTACGTGTTGAATATGCGCGCGATCGCGGTGTCAACGCCTTGCTGCCGGTGGTACGCCATCGTCAGCGCCTCCGCGTAGCGCTTCGCCTCGTCGTACACGCCGCGCGGCCCGATGGGGTTGACGTTCCCCCAGTACGTCTCGGGCTGCGGGTGCACCTCCGGGTCGCCGTAGACCTCGCTCGTCGAGGCGAGGACGAAGCGCGCCCGCTTCCACTTCGCGAGGCCGAGAGCGTGATGAGTCCCGTACGACCCCGTCTTCAGCGAGTGGAGCGGCATGCGGAGGTAGTCCACCGGGCTCGCGAGCGCGGCGAGGTGGAAGACGACGTCGACGGGCTCGTCGATCACAATCGGCTCGATGACGTCGTGGTTCACGAACACGAACGCGTCGTCGCGCAGGTGGTCGATGTTCTCGAGCGTCGAGACGACGAGGTTGTCGAGGCAGATGACGCGATGGCCGCGCTCGAGCAGCGCCTCGCACAGGTGCGAGCCGAGGAAGCCCGCTCCGCCGGTGACGACTGACGTCGGCATGGCGTTCGATGCTAGCCGCACGTGCGGCGTGCGGCCTCGCCGTACCCATGACCTCGTGGTACATCGGCCGGTCAGCGTTGCGTACTCTCGTCGCCGCGATGAGACGCAGACAGCCGCAGGTGACCCCGTTCGCGATCTTCAGCACGCCGAGAACGGGCTCCTCGTGGCTCGTCGAGCTCCTGAACTCCCACCCTGCGATTACCTGTTTCGGTGAGCGCTTCTACGAAGGGCGAGGTGTCCCGCGTGACAACGGAGACCGTGGCTTCGTCCGATTCGACGACCTGCCGACCCGGTTCGCTCGGAGGATTCCGCGCGTCGAGGAGCTCGAGCTCGATCTCTACCTGAGGCTTCTCTATCGCTCGCGACCGCGATCTCGCGCCGTGGGGCTCAAGGTGATGCTCGAGAACACGCGCCGTCGACCGACTCTCCTCGACGCCCTCGCCCGCCGACAGTCGCGCATCGTCCACCTCGTTCGACGGAACACGCTCGCCAAGCTCATCTCGCTCCGGGTGGCGGTTGCGCGCGGCGTGTTCAGAGCTCGAGTTGGAGACACACTCCTACAGGTCACGGTGCGCCTGAAGCCGGAGAAGCTCGCTCGCGATCTCGACCGCATGGAAGCCGAGGTCGCGAAGAGCCGCGAGCTCCTCGCTCACCATCGGTTCCCGACGCTCGAGGTTTCCTACGAGGACCTCGTGGCGAGGACGACTTCCGAGCTCGCTCGCATCGCGACCTTCCTCGGGCTTGCGACCAAGCCGTGGCCTGCCGAGACCACGCTCGTCGTCACGAGCCCGCGCCCGCTGGATCTCGTCGCGAACAGGGAGGAGGTCCGGCGCGCGCTCGCGGGCACGCGCTACGCGGCGATGCTGGAGGAGCTGGAGGCGCTCGAAGCCGGAAGGTGTCTCACCTGAGCTCCTTGTTCTGCTCCATGTCGAACCACATGGCGAAGAGCGTCAGCTGGAGCCCGGCGATGACGAGCACGGCGACGAGCACGATGGTCGCCGGAGGGATGGCGTTGCCGAAGGCGCGCAGAACGACCTCGATCGCTCCCAGGACGACCCCCGCCAGCAGCATCGCGGCGCCGAAGACGTAGAAGAAGACGAGCGGGTGGAAGTCGCGGATGACGTACTTCTGCGCAAGCCGCCACCAGAAGCCCTTCCACAGAAGCCACGAGATCCGCGGCACGACGGAGCGCAGTCGGATCCCCGAGCGCTCACCGACGCCGTAGATCGGCCGCGAGGGGACGTCCCGCACGCGTGCGTTCTGCACGTTCAGGTGGACGAGGAGGTCGTTCGGGAAGCCGTAGCGCGTGTACAGCCGGTCGAGATCGAGCCGCCGCAGCGCGTCGAGCGCAAGCGCCGTGTAGCCCGCCTGCGAGTCGGCGACGTGCCAGTAGCCGGAGGCGATCTTCGTCAGGAGCGAGAGCACCGCGTTCCCCAGGTAGCGCGTGCGCGGGATGACCTTCCAGGCCTCGCCCGAGACGAGCCGGTTCGCCTTCGCGTACTCGACCTCGCCGCGCGCGACGGGCGCCGCCAGCCTCTCGAGCTCGGACGGATCCATCTGGTTGTCCGCTGCCATCACGCAGGTGACGTCGATCTCGTCTGCGAGCGCCGCCCGGTACCCCGTGACGATCGCCGCGCCTACCCCCTGGTTTCGCTCGTGACGGAGGACGACGACGCGCTCGTCTCCGACCGCCTCGGCAGCCGCGGCCGTGCCGTCCCGCGAGGCGTCGTCCACGACGTAGACGCGGTCGACGAAGCCGGGGATCCCGCGGAGCGTCTCGGCGACGAGGCGCTCCTCGTCGTACGCGGGCACGACGACGGCGACCCGCTTGCCCTCGAGCATCAGCCGTCCGAGGCCGCAGTGCGCCGTCGCGCGAGGATCGGCTCGACCGCGAGGGCCGCGATCGCGCCGAGCAGGAGCCCGACGAGGGCGCCGACGAGGAGCGACGTCCGACTCGAGCGAGCGGACGTCTTCGCCGCCGCCGCCCGCTCGACGACGCGGCTCGCCTCGACGTTCTCGGCCTGGTTGAGGAGCTGGCGCGCCTGAAAGAGCTGATCCTGGATCGCCGCCCTGCGCGCGTCCGCGGTCGTGATCACGGAGTTGAGGTTCGCGGTGAGGAGGAGCCGCTCACCGAGCGGAAGCGTCCGATTTCCGATGACCTCCGCCTGCTGCTCCTGCGCGGAGCGGATGCGCTCGTTCACCTCCTCGAGCTGTGCCTCGTTCCGCGCGACTTGCTCCTCGAGGAGCTCCGTCTTCTGAATCACGAAGCGCGAGACGTTCTCCACGACGCGCTCGGCGAGCGCGTCCGCCGCCGCCTCGAGCTTGCGCGGCTGCGTCCCTTTGACGGCGATCTCGATCAGCGGGTTGATCCCGCGCGCCTGCCCGGTCGCGACGAGCTCGCGGGTGGAGATCGACGTCCGCAGCTTCGCGACCGGAATGCCCGTCGTACGGGAGACGTCCTGGAGCACACGCTCGGAGCGGACGATCTCGCCGACGGTTCTGGGGTTCGTCGCGAGGCTCTGGATCTGCCCCCCGCCGAGCGCAGCGAACGGCTGGCCGAGGTAGACGATCGTCTCGGCCCGCCAGACGGTGCCGCCGGAGAGAGCCAGACCGACACCGACGACCGCGCCGGCGACGAGCCCTCCCACCGGCAGCCACCAGCGCAGCGTCAGCCGTCGCCACGCGGACGCGAGGTCGACCTCGTCCTCTACGAGCTCGGCGTCGGAACGGGGCTCCATCATGCGGCCGCGACCCTATCAGCGGCCCAGCGCCACTGAGCCTCCAGACCCCGTTCGATGCTCGTCGCCGGCGCCCAGCCGAGGTCGGCGCGGATCCGCGTCGTGTCGGCGGACGTGCGCCGCGCGTCACCCTCCCGTCGTGGCCGCCGGACGACCTCGAGCCTCCGGCCGGCGATACGCCCGAGCGTCTCGATCGCCTCGAGCAGCGTCGCTTCCTCACCGCCCCCGACGTTGTAGGTCGCGCCCGCTCGTCCGCGCTCCATCGCGGCGATCGTGGCCTCGACCGCGTCGTCGACGAAGGTGAAGCTCCGCGACTGGGAGCCGTCGCCGTAGAGCTCGAACGGACGCCCCTCGACGAGGCAGGAGACGATGCGAGCGAGCGCCATGTCCGGCCGCTGTCGCGGGCCGTAGATCGTGAAGTAGCGGAGCGTGACCCAGTCGAGCCCGAGCTCGCGCCCGCACGCGGAGGCGAGGTGCTCGCAGGCGAGCTTCGTGATTCCGTACGGTGAGAGCGGGGCTGGTACCGCCTGCTCGGGTGTCGGGTAGGTCTCGGCGTCGCCGTACACCGAGGACGAGGAGGCGAAGACGACCCGCGAGCCGGCCCTCGCAGCCGCCTCGAGGAGACGCTGCGTGGCGAGGATGTTCTCCCGAACGTACACGGGGAACACGGCTCCGAAGCTCCGTACGCCCGGTTGCCCTGCGAGGTGGAACACGCCATCCACTCCCTCGAGCTCGAGCGGGTCGTCGACGAGATCGAGCCGCTCCACCGGGAGCCCGGCCGCGTTCTCCTCCTTCAGCGCGGGGTCGTAGTAGTCCGTGAAGGCGTCCCAACCGACGGCGTCGTGCCCCCGCTCGAGGAGCGCGCGCAGGAGGTGGGAGCCGACGAACCCGGCCGCCCCCGTGACGACGTAGCGCATGGGCGGGAATGGTAGAGGCGCGCCGCTCCGGAGGAGCCCGCGACCACGCGGCTAAGGTGAGTCCTCGTGTCGGGGGCCGGCTCCGAGTCGATTCGCGTCCTGCGCGTCATCGCGCGTCTGAATATGGGCGGTCCGGCGATCCACGTCGCGAGCCTCGCCGCAGGGCTCGAGCCTCGTGGCTATCGGACGACGCTCGTCGCTGGAAGCCTCGCGCGGGGCGAGGACTCGATGGCGTTTCTCGCCGACCGGCTCGGCGTCTCCGTGGTCGCGGTGCCGGAGATGGAGAGGGAGGTCTCGCCGCTGAACGATGCGCGGGCCGTGCGTCGCCTCGCCTCGCTGATCGACGCGGTGCGCCCCCACATCTTGCACACGCACACCGCCAAAGCCGGGGCGCTCGCACGCGCAGCGGCGATCCTGGCGGGTCGATCGCGACCGCCGGTCGTCGTGCACACCTTCCACGGGCACGTGCTAAAGGGGTACTTCGGCCCTGGCCGCGCGGCGTTCTTCCGACTCGTCGAGAGCGTCCTCGCGACACGATCGGACGTCCTCGTCGCGGTAAGCCCGGAGGTGCGCGACGAGCTCGTCGCGCTCGGCGTCGCGCCGCGCTCGAAGTTCGCGGTCGTCCATCTCGGCGTCCCGCTCGAGGATCGGGTCGGGAGCGCCGCCGCGCTCGACCTGCGCCGCGCATACGGAATCCCGGAGCGGACGTTCGTCGTGGGCTGGGTCGGTCGGATGACGGCCGTGAAGGACACGGGCGCTCTGCTTCGCATCCTCGCCTCCCTCCGCGACCGCGGTGTCGACGCAGCCCTCTGCATGGTCGGCGACGGGCCGGAGCGAGACGGGCTCGAGGGGCTCGCCCACGAGCTCGGAATCGCGCGCAGCGTGTACTTCGTCGGCTACCAGACGGAGGTCGCGCCCTACTACGAGCTGTTCGACGCCTTCCTCCTACCGTCCGTGAACGAGGGGACGCCCGTCTCGGCGATCGAGGCGCTCGCCTCGGGCACGCCGGTCGTCGCGAACCGCGTCGGGGGCGTGCCGGACGTCGTTCGAGACGGGATCGACGGGTTCCTCGTCGAGCCGGGCGACATCGAGGCAGCGGCGGATCGCCTGGCGCGGCTCGCCGACGATCGCGAGCGGGCACGAGAGATGGGAGTGAGCGGTCGGGAGCGGGTTCGCCGCCGGTACGCGGTCGAGCGCCTCGTCGACGACGTGGACCGCCTCTACCGCTCCCTGCTCGAAGCGAAGGGCGTCAACGGGCGTCGGTAGCGCCTCGGAATCGTCCAGAACGACCCCAGCCAGGCGTCCCAAGAGGCTGGCCTGAACTCCTCCGTGCCGGCGCCGTGGAAGCTCGTCAACTCGCCGACGACGAGGCGGTCGCCCGGCACGTAGAGGTCGACGCGCAGGAAGTCGAGCCCACCGGCGAGTCGCTCGGCGACGTCGACCATCTCGCGCAGCAGTGCAGGCCGCTCGACGTCCGGGCCGGCGGGGAACTTGAGCTCGAACGCCAGGCGCTCCCACTCGGGTGTGTAGAGAGTCCGCACGTGCCCTGAGAAGCGATTCGTGTCGACCACGATGACTCGCACACGTCCGTGAAACGTGAACAGCTTGAAGTCCCGCGCGATCGCCCCGTCTTCGTACACGAGCTCCTCGGCGAGTATCTGGGGGACGATCCGACTGTTCGGCCAGTGCGTGTCGGGCTTGTACGGTCGGGAGAGCCAGTCCGCTAGGAGCGCGCGCAGCACGTCCCAGTCGACGCTCTCGGGATGGACGAGGAATCGCGTCCAGCCGACAGGTGGCTCGCGCAGCCGGTTGTCGACCGGCGCGCTCCCGGAGACGAGCACGACGCCACCCGACCCGTGCGCGACCTTGACTGCGACGTCTCGGGGGAGCGTCTCGCGGCGAACGGCCGCCGGCTCCCGAGTCACGAGGTAGAGCTCGGGCAGCACGGCTGGCCCGATGATCCGCGCGACGTACTCCCGCGCCGCCACTTTGTCAGAGAGCGTCGTGAGCAGCGGACGCAGATCGTGGGCCATCTTGTACCGCGTCTTCTCGTTGAAGGTCGTCGGACTCCGCGGGACGCCGAGCAGCCGTGCGGCCGAGCGACTCCAGCGCCAGCGCTCGAATCGCTCGCGGAGAGGGCGAGGCGTGACGCGCGAGCGCGCGATCCGACCGAGGATCGAGCGGATGCGCATCACCGGTACCTCCTCGGCTGCGACCACCAGGAGCCGAGCTCGGCATCGAACTCGGGCGGATCGACGAGCGAGGCGCCAGCCCCGGGGTAGGACGTCAGCTCACCGACGACGACTCTGGAGCCGAGAGCGAAGAAGTCGACGCGCACGAAGTCCAGCATTCCTGCGAGCCGCTCCGCGATCTCGATCATCTCGTCGAGTCGCTCCGGGCGCTCGACCTCGGGGCCGCGCGGATACTTGAACCGGACGGGAACGAGCTCCCAGTCGGGCGTGTACAGCGTACGTCGAATCTCGCCATACCGATCGACGTCGACCTCGACGAGTCGTACGCGGCCGTGGAAGGTGAAGAGCTTGTAGTCCCAGGGAACGCCCTGCTCCCCGTGGAGGAGCTCCTCAGCCAGAATCCGAGGGATCAGGTCGCGGTAGCCCCACTCCCAGGTCGCGTACCGTCGCGAGAGCCACTCCGCGCAGAGACGACGGAGCCTCCCCCAGTCCGTCGCCTCGGGCCGCACGAGGAATCGCGACCAGCCGACGGGAGGCTCGGGCAGCGCCGCGTCGGGAGGGGCCGCATCCGAGATGAGCACGCACCCTCCGGAACCGTGCGCAGCCTTGATCGCGACTTCGCGCGGGAAGCGCTCCCGACGCAACTCGCTCGGATCGTCGGTGACGAGGTAGACCTCGGTCAGAACGTCGTGCCCGATGAGTCGCTCGACGTAGGACCGGGTCTCGACCTTGTCCGAGAGCGTGGCGATGATGGGACGTCGATCGCTCGCCATCTTGAAGCGGACCTTCTCGTTGAACGTTCGAGGTCGGCGCGGGACTGCGAGCGCTCGTCGCGCATCCCCGCTCCACTTCCACTCGCGAAGAGCACGCTCCCACGATCCCGGGAAGAGGGGCAGACCGATCACACGGCTACCCGCCGCAAGGACGTGGCGCGCGAGCGCAGTCATCGCTCGGGCGTGCCGTGCCAGCCGCCGGTGGCACCCTTGTACGTCCCGCGGAAGAGCGCGAGGGGTGTCCGCAGCAGGATCTTCAGATCGAGCAGCGGCGAGCGGTTGTCGACGTACCACACGTCGAGCTCGATTCGCTCCGCCCAGGGAAGCGCAGCGCGTCCGTTCACCTGCGCCCACCCCGTGAGCCCCGGCTTCACCTCGAGGCGGCGGCGCTGACGTTCGTCGTACTGCTCGACCTGGTAACGAAGCGTCGGACGCGGACCGATGATGCTCATGTCGCCTCGAAGCACGTTCCAGAGCTGCGGCAGCTCGTCGATGGACGTGCGACGCAGGACACGCCCGACCCGCGTGATCCGGGGATCGCCGGCGTTGACCGCATACCCTGCGCCCATCCGCTCCGCTCCGACGACCATCGTGCGGAGCTTCAAGAGCTCGAAGTCCTTCCCGTCCTTCCCCACGCGGGTCTGTCGGTAGAGGACGGGACCTCCGTCCTCGAGCTTGATCGCGAGCGCAGCGAGCCCGAGCACGGGGCTCGTGAGCGCGAGCCCGGTGCCCGCGATCAGGACGTCCGCGAGCCTGTTCACCGCGTGCCCTTCGCCTTCTCCCACATCTGCGGGGTGCCCGAGCGCAGGTAGCGGACGAGCCCGGCCAGCGTCGCCCACGTGACCGCGACGTAGTAGAAGGCGAGGCGGGCGCCGGGGATCGGAACGCGGGCCTTGCCGGCGCCCGCGAGCGCGAGGCCCGCGACCTGGAGCGCGAGAGACGCTCGGTAGAACGGGGCGCGACCGACGAGGGCGAGGTTGGAGAGGAGGAGCGCGAGGTGGAGGAGGCCGCTCGAGTACCGCAGGATGCGGTGGGAGAAGAGCTGGACGGCGTAGAGCGGCCGCACCGGACGAAACACGCGCCCGGTCAGGATGTGGCCCCAGACGCGGGCGATCGTGCGCACCTTGCGCCCGTACTCGTCCTCGGTCTCGCTCGCAGCCCGCTCGACGGCGACTGCGGCGGGCTCGTAGACGGCGCGCCGCCCGCGCTGCTCCATGAGGTACGGAAAGCCGAAGTCGTGACCGAACCTCGGGTCGTCCTCGACGTACGCGTCGCGCGGCACCGCGTAGATGGCGCCGTTGCCGGCCGTGATCGAGCTCGCGCGCGACTCCTGTTCGCGAACCCACACCTCGTAGCGCCAGTAGAGGCCCTCGAGGTTCTCGCCCTCGGAGCTCTCGAGTCGGAGCTGCCCACAGACGTAGCCGACCTCGGGATCGGCCAGGTTGCGCACGAGCAACCGAAGCGCATCGGAACGCCACGACGTATTGGCGTCGGTGAAGGCGAGGACCTCGCTCTCCGTCTCCCGCACGGCGCGATGCTGCGCGGCGACCTTGCCCTCGCGCGGACAGCGCAGGAGACGCACGCGCGGCTCGCGGGCCGCGATCTCCTCGACGATCTCGTCCGTTCGGTCGCTCGAGCCGTCCGAGGCGACGACGATCTCCACGCGCTCCGCCGGGTACTCGAGCTCGAGCAGATTCTCGAGCCGCCGACGGATCACCGCTTCCTCGTTGTGCGCGGAGACGACGAGCGCGACCGTCGGCGTCACGTCGCCCTTCGAGACGGGTCGTGGTCGTGCCCGCGCCAAGAGCGCCATGAACGCCGGGTAGCCGACGTGCGTCCAGGCGAGCGCGCCGAGCGCACCCCAAAACGCAGTCCTCGCGATCACCGGCGCGATTGTAGGGACGCCCCGAGGCCCCTCACGCCTCGGGCTGTGAGCCACCGAGGACGACCGCCGCCTCGGGTCGCGGGCGGTTGCGACCGAGCACGACCGAGAGCGCAGCCGTCACCGGAACCGCGAGAAGGGCGCCAGCGACACCGTAGAGGACGGCTCCTGCTCCGACCGCGAGCAGCACGGCAGCCGGGTGGAGCTGGACGTACCTCCCTACGACGACGGGCTGCAGGAAGTTGCTCTCGAGCTGCTGGACGAGGATCACCACCCCGAGCACGAGAAGCGCGATGACAAATCCGTCGCTCACGAGCGCCACCATCACCGCGACGAACCCGGCCACGGTCGCCCCGACGATGGGGACGAACCCGCCGACGAAGGTGAGCACGGCGAGGGGGACGACGAGGGGCACGCCGAGGAGGTAGAGGCCGAGGCCGATCCCGATCGCGTCGACGAGGGCGACGATCGCGGTTCCGCGGATGAACGCGGAGAGGACGTCGCGAACCTCCACGGCCGTCGCGTGCCACGCCTGCTGTCTCGACTCCGGGAGGAGGCGCTCGAGCCACAGCCACATGCGATCGCCGTCCTTGAGGAAGAAAAAGAGCAGCACGACCGCGAGGAGGATCCCCACCACGATCTCAGCGGCGAGCATCGCGCCCCCCAGGGCGCCGCTCGCGATCGTCCCGCTGGCCGCTCGAAGCTGGCTCTCGAGCTCGTCGAAGAAGCTCTCGACCCTGGCCTCCGAGAAGGAGAGCGGCCCATCGGTCAGCCAGCCCTTGATCACGTCCACGCCGCCCGCGACGTTGACGTCGAGCTCCGAGATCTCGTCGGCCGCGCGCGGCGCGAGCACGAGAACGACGACGGAGACCGCCCCCAGGAGCGCGACGAGCATCGTGGCCGCGGCGAACGCGGGGCGCAGGCCGCTCGCACGGAGCCTCCGGACCCCGGGCCAGAGAGCGCAAGCCAGAAGCAGCGCGACGGCCGCCGGGACGATGATCACCTGCAGGCGCGCGAGGAGTGTGACCGTCACGTAGACGGCGGCTCCCACGACGAGCAGGCGCCAGCTGATCGCCGCGGCGAGCACGAGCGAGCGGGGCACTCGGACATCCTGGAACGTCCCCATCTCGGCCCGTCCCACGGCGGCGTCCTCGTCTGCCGAGTGAGCCGGGATGGATCTCGGAGGCCCTGTCATCGAGCGCCACGCTCCGCGGCGCCGTCTACGAGCTCTCGCACGAGCGCACGGTAGCGCTCCATCGCGACGGCTCGATCGGCCTCGCGCTCGACCCAGGCGCGTCCCCGCCGTCCCATCTCGACGAGATCATGCTTCCCCTCCGCGGCATCCCGGATCGTCCGGGCGAGGAGCTCGGGACGCCCCGGATCGATGACGATTCCGCAGCCGACCTCGCGCACGATCCGCGCCGTCTCGCTCTCGGCCTCGGCTGCTGCGACCACCGGCCGGCCGGCCGCGAGGATTCCGTACAGCCGGCTCGGCACCACGTAGCCCGCGAGCCCCTTCGCGAGCCCGACGACATGGAGGTCGGCGCTCGAGAGCGAGAAGGGAAGCCGCGCTCGATCCTGGTAGGGAAGGAAGCGGACGGTGTCCTCCACCTCGAGCCTCCGGGCGAGCGCGACCATCTCCGCATGCCTGGCGCCGAAGCCGGCGATCACGATCCGGAGGTCGTCGCGGTCGCGCAGGAAGGTGGCAGCGCGAACGAGGCTGTCGAGGTCCTGCGCGTGCCCGACGTTCCCCGAGTGCATGACGACGAACTTCGAGACGAGCCCGTGCTGCTCCGCCCAGGCGTTGTCGCGCGGCTGGGGAGTGATCTCGCGCGTGTCGACCCAGTTCGGGATCACGCGCAGGCGCTCGCGCGGCGCCCCCTTCGCCTCGAGGCGGTCGCGCATCGTCTCGCCGATCGCCACGATGCGATCCGCCCGTTTCAAGTAGGCACCGACGAGGCCGCCGAGAACCCCGACGACGAGCCGGTTCTCGAGCCGATGCAACTCGGTCGCGATCTCGGGGAAGACGTCCTGGCTGACGACGGCGACCGGGGCGTCGAACCGCCGCGCGACGGCCACACCGAGATCGCCGACGATGGGCGGGTCGGTCATGCACAGCACGAGGTCGGGCCGCGGGCCTCGAAGTGCATGGACGAGCGCGGAGCCGAGGTACGAGAAGTAGTTCGCCGCCCGGCGACCGATCGCCGAGCGCTCGTAGGAGGTGGATGCGACGCGGGTGATCCGAACGCCGTTGCGCTCGAGCACGCGGGGCTCGTCCTCGTGCCCGTGCAGAACGCCAGTGACGACCTCGACCTCGTAGTCGCGTGCGAGCGCCTCGCACAGCTCGGTCAGGAGGTGCGCGGTCGCCTCGACTCCCGGCCAGTAGTACTGGTTCAGGACGAGGATCCGCGGTCGTTCGGCGCTCGTCGCCACCGGCCAAGGCTAGCGTTGAACCGTGGCGTCGAGAGCCCTGCGAACTGCGACGAGGAAGCCCTCGACGCTAGGGCCGTATCCCCAGTCGGCCACGATCGCGCGCGATCGCTCACCCTGACGGCGCCGGAGCTCCGGGTCGGCCGCCAGCCTGCGGAGCGCGTCGGCAGCCGCTGACACGTCGCGCGCGCGCACGAGGAAGCCGTTCTCGCCGTCCCGGAGGAGGTCGGGGGCGGCCCCGACGCGATCCGAGAGTACGAGCGGTAACGCGCACGCGGCAGCCTCGTTGACGACGACTCCCCACGGCTCGCGCTCGGAGAGAAGCGCGAAGACGTCAGCCGCAACGTAGGTCTCGACCATCGCTTCCCAGGGTCTCGCCCCCGGGAAGAGGACGCGCGCACGCTCACGGCGCGCGAGCTCCTCGAGCCGTGCGCGCTCCGGCCCCTCGCCGACCACGACGCCCACAACCCGACTGTCTCCGGTCGCGGCGAGAGCGCGAACGAGCGTGTCCAGTCCCTTCTCGGGCGCGAGCCGCGCCGCGCAGAGAACGACGACGTCGTCCTCCCGCACCCCTAGTCTCGCCCGTAGCGCCTCGCGATCCCGTCGCGCCGTCTCCGCCCGCCGGGCGAAGGCGCCGACGTCGATCGTCACGGCGAAGAGCCCGATACGGTGAGGATCGGCGCCCCGCTCGAGCATCGACTGCCGGACGAGCGTTCCCGTGACGAGGATCCACGCGGCACCGCGCACCGCACGAGGCACGACAGCGCCTTTCACCGCGCGTCGCCAGCCGGGCCTGGGACCGGCGTCGTGACTCTCGACGTGCAGCACGTACGGCACGCCGTTGCGGCGGCACCAGAGCAGAGCCGCCTGGCACGCGAACGTACTCCAGCCGGAGATGACGGCCACGTCCGGAGCCAGGTCGCGGAGCGCGGAGCCCACACCCGGATTGAGGACGTAGTCGTGGGCGAGCAGCCGTCCGACGAGCGGGACGCGAACACCCCGGAGGAACCGCGTCGCGTGCCTCGGCTCGACGACCCACCCGCGCGACGCGAGCGTCTCCGCCGTGTACAGAACCGTGAGGTCGAGCTCCGGACGCTCGGCGAGGAGGTCGAAGATCGGCGCTCGGTACGGCGTGGGCTCCGGCGAGACGACGACGACGCGGAGCGGCGCCGCACGTGCGCCGGCGAGCGAGGCAAGCGTCCGGCGAGCCTCAGCGCCCCAGACGCGAGCCCGGCTCCGGCGACGAAGCCTTCGCCGGAGACTGTCGGCGGGAACCCCGGGATCGACGGCGAGCGCAGCTCGCAGGAGCGCGAGCGACTGAGCACCGCCGTCGGCGAGCGCGAGGCGGAGGAGCGCCCGAGCCGCCGCGCGGCGAACTTCGGAGGCACGGCCGTTCGTGCGCTCGAAGCCTCCGAGGAGCTCTCGGAATGCGTCGGCGGCGCGGGTGCGCTCGGACGGGGCGATCGGCTCGGAGGCTCCGACGCGCCAGGCCAGCTCCGCGTCTCGGGCGGAGAGGGCCGGCGCAACGGAGGCGATCTCGCGCAGGGCGATCTCGCGTTGGAGATCCCGCTGGAGGCCGCGGCGACGACGGCTCGCCTGCTCGGGATGGATGCGGTAGAGGACGAGCGGCTCCGGGAGGTTGCCGCCGTCGACGACCCGCAGGAGCCGTGTCCAGAGCTCGTAGTCCTCGCTCTCCGCGTAGCCCGTGTCGTAGCGGAGACCCTCGCGCGTGAGCGCCTCGCGATCGAGGAGAACGGTAGGGTGGTAGAAGGGCGAGCTGAAGAGCGCTGCCCAACGCACGGCATGTGGGCTCTCGGGCATCGCGTGGAGCGAGCGCACACGCTCGTCCTCGCCCAACTCGAGAATCGCGCTCCCGACGACCGCGAGCGAGGGGTCGGCCTCGAGGCGCGCGACCTGACGCTCGAGCCGCTTCGGAAGAGCGACGTCGTCTGCGTCGAGACGGGCGATGAAACGGCCGCGGGCGAGGTCGAGGGCCCGGTTGAGCGAGTCGGCGAGACCTCTCGGCTCGTCGTTTCGGGCCACCCGCAGCCGGGGATCGTCCACGGAGCCCAGGATCTCGGGGGTTGCATCCGACGAGGCGTCGTCCACCACGACGAGCTCGAGATCGACGAGGGTCTGCTGGAGGACGCTCGCGAGCGCGGGGCGAAGAAATCGCTCCGCGTCGCGGGCGGCCATCAACACGGAGACACGGGGCGCAGCACGAGACACGGCCTTCCGTAGCCTACGGGCCGTGCCATCGCACGAGCCCCTCTCGTTCGACCTCGTCGTCGCGACCGTCGATCGCGTCGAGCCCCTCGTCGATCTGCTCTCGTCGCTCGAGCGTCAGACCTACCGCGCCTTTCGCGTGCTCCTCGTCGACCAGAACGCTGACGACCGGCTCGATCGACACCTCGCGCGGTATCGCAGTCTCGATCTCGTACGGCTGCACGCGCCCAGAGGCCTCTCCCGCGCCCGAAACCATGCGCTGCCGCACCTCGTCGCCGACATCGTGGCCTTTCCCGACGACGACTGCTCATACTCCGACGACCTCCTCGAGCGGGTGGCCGAGCGGTTCGTCGGAGACACGGGCCTCGCGGGCTTGAGCCTCCGAGGCGCCGATTGCGACGGTCGCTCCTCGCCGTCCTGGAAGACCGATCCAGGAGCTCTCACGCGCTCGAACCTCTGGAACCGAGCGGCCTCGTACGGTCTCTTCCTCCGGCGAGAGATCATCGCCCAGGTCGGGGCGTTCGACGAAGAGCTCGGTCTCGGCGGGCCGGGGCCGTGGTCGTCCGGAGAGGAGATCGACTACCTGATCCGTGCGCTCGCCACGGGGGCGCGGATCGCCTACGAGCCAGGTCTGGTCGTCCGCCACGTCGTCCGCCGAGACGACGCGACGCTCGGCTATCGAGACGGAGCGAGCGTCGGCTACCTCCTCCGCAAACACCGCTACGGTCCGCGAACGGTTGGACGGATGCTCGCCCGTCCGCTCGGCGGGGTCGCCCTCTCGCTCGCACGGGGCGACGTGGGACGCGCGCGCTACCACGCCGCCTCTCTTCGGGGGCGGCTGACGGGCTACTTCCACAGCGGGCCGCACAGACGATGAGCCTCGCTCGCTCCCGAGCACGTGCGCTCGCCGGACGCGCGCGACGCCGACTCCCCCTCCGGCCCCTGCGCATTCTCTTTCCGTTCGGGCTCTGGCGCTTGCTCTTCAGGCTCTGGCTCGAGGTGATCCGCGCGCAGCCGAGCAGGGCGCAGGCGATGCGCGAGCTGCTGACGCTTCACGGAGACGTCCTCGTCGGACTGGATCGCGGGGCGATCGACTACGACGGCGGCACGCACGCGAAGCACCGGCTGACGCGCTACCACGACTTCTTCGTGGAGCGCGTGGAGCCCGGAGAGCGCGTGCTCGACGTCGGCTGCCACAAGGGCGAGCTCGCCGCCGACCTCGCCGAGCGATCCGGCGCCAGTGTTCTCGCCCTCGACCGCAGCCCCTGGGCGCTGGAGCACGCGCGGCTCGAGAACGCCCACCCCCGCGTGCGGTACGTCGAGGCGGACGCCCTGACCTACGTGCCCGAGGAGCCAATCGACACCGTCGTCCTCTCGAACGTGCTCGAGCATCTCGGCCCACGCGTGCCGTTCCTCCGTCGGTTGCGCGAGGATCTCGGGGCGCGGAAGCTGCTCATCCGCGTGCCGGTCTTGGAGCGAGACTGGATCGTCCCGCTCCGCCGCGAGCTCGGGCTCCCGTACTTCAGCGACCCGGAGCATGAGGTCGAGTACGACCTCGACCTGCTCCGCGACGAGCTCTCCGCGTCAGGCTGGGCGCTCGAGGAGTGGCGGCTCGTCTGGGGCGAGATCTGGGCGCGCGCTACGCCGAGCCGCGCTCCCGCGTGAGCTCTCGGAAGAGCTCTGCGTGACGCTCGAGCCAGGGCTCGAGCGCGAACCGCTCGACTGCCCGTGCGCGGGCCGCAGCTGCGTAGCGCGGGAGGTCGGAGAGCACGCGCTCGACCGCGTCGGCCAGCGCCTCCGGTGGGGGAGGGCTGTCGTGATCGAACGAGTCGTCGTGCGGCACGCCGATGCCGGCTTCGTCGCCCACGAGCTCGGGCGTCCCTCCACTCGCTGGATAGACGACGGGGAGCCCTGTCGCCATCGCCTCGACAACGAGCGTCGGGCAGGGGTCGTTGACCTTCGTGTGGAGAAGGACGTGCGCGCGTCGAAAGATCTCGGGAGCCTCGCGCTGCGCGTACTCGCCAACTGCGTGGACATGTCCCTCGAGCCCCAGTCGCTCGACGAGTGGCTCGAGCGGAACGACGAGTCGCCCGGTGACGAGCAAGCGAGCGTCGGGCTGACGCGGGAGGAGAGAGCGGAGCGTCTCGAGGGCGAGCTCCAGCCGGTAGGCCTGCGTCTGGTCGCCCCCGAGCAGGAGCACGGGACCGTTCGCCGGCCGCTGCTCGGCGGGCGTGAAGTGCGCGACGTCGGCGCAGTTCGGGAGCACCTCCCAGCTCCCTCGCGCCTCGCCGAGAAAGAGGTCGGCGGAGCGCTTGGAGAAGGCGCTCTGGTAGATGACGTGATCGGCCGCCTCCAGCGCTCGGCGCAGCGGGCGGTTCACCTGCTCGGTTCGCGGCCCGGCCCACCCCGGGTAGCCGACGCCATCCTGGTTCAGGACGATCGGGATCCGCCGACGGGCAGCGAGGGCGAGCAACGGCCGCAGGTCGCGCGGAAGCCATGTCGAGCCCAGGTAGAGAACGGAGAAATCGACCGGGGCGTTCGGGAAGCGGGTGTTGAGCTTCTGGAACTTCGCCGTCCCGCCCGCCGCGCGCTCGCCCGGCCCGGGAATGCGATCGTGACCGTAGAAGACGCGGACGCCAGGCGCACGCCGACGAGACGCGAGCAGCCGCGTCCAGCGCACGCCTGCACGCACGTACCGTCCGACACGGGCACGGTCAACGAGCACGAGCGACGAATCCCTCGAGCAGTCGGTCCCAGAGCGCGTCGAGGCGCTCGTTCGCGTATCCCTCCGCGGTCGCCCGTGCCGCCTCGCGTACGCGCCCGCCCGCATGACGGACGGCGGCGAGCGCCCTGTCGGCGAGGCCCTCGGCGTCCTCCACCTCGACGAGCCAGCCGTTCTCGCCGTCCCGCACGACCTCGGTCGCCTGTCCCACGCGCGTGGAGACGAGCGGCACGCCCGCCGCCATCGCTTCGAGCACCGCCTTCGGCCCGCCTTCCTGACGCGAGGCAACGAGGTAGACGTCGAGCGCGTGGTAGGCGCTCGCGAGCGCCGGCCGCGACCGTAGCCGAGCATGGACGTAGGGGATGGCCAGGCGCTCGAGCTCCCGGCGGACGTACCCGCGGGCTGGGCCGGTGAGAAGAACATGGAGCTCCGGCACCTCCACCCGGAGCAGCTCCAGCGCGCGCACGAGGATGTCGGGACCCTTGACGAGCTTCGGCTCGTGCCCCTCGTCCCAGCCGACACCGTCTTTCTGGAACGAGCCGACGACGACCGCCTGCCGAGGGAGGCCGAGTCGCCTCCGCGCTGCTCGACGCTCGTCGTCGCCTCCGAGTGGGAAGTGCTCGAGGTCGATGCCGATCGGGATGCGATGTACGCGCTCCGCCGGCACTCCTGCTTCGAGGACGAGCTCGTGCATCTCCGCGTGCGTTACCTGGATCCTGTCGAGACGCCGAGGACTGCGGCGCAGCGCCGCGAACGCTGCGTCGAACTCGGGGGCGTACGGCGTCCCCGGTCTCCCGTGTAGGTACGCGGTTCCGAGCCGGTGCGACGTCTCGAGCCAGCGGGGAGCGAGCGCCTCGAAGTGGCTCGTGAGGAACACCGCCTGTCCCTCCGCGAATCGCGCCCACCAGCCGGGCGCGACCCGATAGCCGAGGCGCCGCGCGGCAGCCGCGAGGTGGGCAGCATCCTCGTCGACCGACCAACCACCTGCGTCCCCGAGGGGGAGGAGGCGCGTCGCCTGCCCCCAACGGCTCGTGCGCGCACGGACGAACCCTCGCGCAAGGGGCCGTACGACCGGCGCGGCGAGAGTGCGTGCTCCTCTCGTCACCCGAGGAGCGCCTCCAGGTACCGGTCCGCGACCTCGTCGAGCCGGGGCACCCGGATCGCAGCGCGACGCTCGTCGAGCTCGGAGACGAGGCGCTCGAGCGCGGGAAGGGCGTCCTCCGGCGCCTCGAACGGCACACCCCCGTCCCCGACGATCTCCGGGTGCCCGCCGCTTGCTCGATAGAGAGCCGGAAGCCCGCAGGCGAGCGCCTCGAGCAACGCGTTCGAGGCGGGGTCGTTCACGCTCCCCGCGACGTAGATGTCGTGAGAGCGCAGCACGTCGGCGAGCTGTCTCGACGGCAGGGGGCCGAGAACCCGCGCACGCTCGAGCGTCGCGCTCGTCCTCCCGACGAAGGTCAGCGTGAAGCGCGTTCCGTCGAGGCTGCGATCGAGCAGCGACAAAACATCCGCGCCCTTGCGCGGGTTGTCGGACCAACTCGTCGCAATCAGGCGCAGCGAGCGTCCGGCACGAGCATCGCGGACGCGCGGCGGATGGAAGATCGCAGGATCCACCGCGTTCGGGATCACACGCGGCGCGCGGAGCTCGATACCGCACTCCCGGTGAGCCTCGAGGCTGTAGCGAGACTGGACGACCGTCGCCTGCGCGAGCTCCCGATTGAGCTGCGCGACGCGCGAGTCGGTACCGTCGTCGAACCCGCGGTACGCGGCAAGTGGCCCGTCCACGCGGTGCACCATCCGGCAGTCTGTCCGCGCGAAGCGCCGGAGACGGCGTTCGTCGAAGTTGAACGAGTTGAAAAGACACGCGGGCGTCTCGCTCGAGATCCGGTTTCGCTCGACGCGAAGCCCTCGCCGCTCGAGCTCGCCGAGGAGCGCACGCAGGAACTGGTGGCCACCGCCGCTCGGCGGTGGGACGAGCTCGTGGAAAACAGCGAGATCGGCTCGTCCCCGACGTCGGAAGCGGACGTCGATCTCGGTTCGACCCTCTCGCACGACCCTCTCCGCTGCTCGCCGTCCGCGAACGAGCGCGGCACGCGGCACCCTGGCGATGCTCATCGCTCCACCGTCGCCGAACCGAGAGCGGCGGCGATGCGATCGACGAGGCGCTGCGCGTAGCGCTCCCAGCCGAGGTGCTCTTCGACCGTCTCCCTCGCGCGTCGACCGAGCGTCGCGGCCGCGTCGGGGTCGGCGAGGAGCTCCGCGATCGCGCGCTCGAGCGCGTTCGGGTCGCCCGGCGGGACGAGCCGGCAGTTGACCCCGTCCCGGAGGTGGTATCCGCGCGCGAGCGCGGCCGTCTCGCTGACGACGACCGGCTTGGCGAGCGCCATCGCCTGGAGCAGCACGGTGGTAGCGCCCGAGTACGTGTTCTCGCGCACAGGCAGGGCGACGACTCGACCGCCGAGAAGCCGGTCGCGCACGACGGAGAGCGGGACGTCGCGCTCGATGCGTACGTTGCCGGGCGCGCCGACGAGCTGAGCGACGTTCTCCGCAGATGCAACGACGTGGAACGTCCACACCGGGCGACGCGCCGCGACGGCCGCGAGGAGCGCGAGGTCTCGCCGCGGGTCGGCGCCCACGGAGACCACGTCCACGTCGGGTCGGATCGTGGGGTCGGGGCGGAACGAGCGGCTGTCGACACCGAACGGCACGAGGACGACCTCGGGTCCCTGCTCGCCGAGCCATGCTCGCAGGGCATCGACCTCTCCGGCTCCGTACGCGATGATCGTTCGCAGTCTCCGGTACGCCCCACGGTAGAGGCGCCGAGCTCCAGCTCCCCGGAGGCGCTCGATGCGCTCCGGGAGGCCGATCGCCGCATACACGACCGGCGTACGGACGAGACCGACGCGTGAGAGGAGCACGAGCGGGATGCCGACCGTGTCGACCGTCGAGAAGACGACGTCCGCGCGCCTGATCGCCCCGAGCGAGGCAAGGACGGTCGCGAAGTCGCCCGGATAGCCGCCGGTCGCGCGCACGAGCCGCTCGAGCACGGAGCCGAGCAGTCGAGCTCCCGGGCCAGGCGCTCGCCCGGGCTCGAGGTTGTGCCGAACGATCCACCCTGCGTCCTCGAGCTCGTCGAGGCCGTAGAGGCTGTAGCGCTCGAGCGAGCCGCGCGGCGAGGCGAGGCCGGCGCTCCGCAACGCCGACCTCCGGTAGAGGACGAAGACGGTCGGGGCGTGCGCGTGACCCTCCACGGCGCGCAACGGTAGTGGAGCCGCTAGCGTACGAGGCGAATGCATCGGACGAAGACGCGCTTCGCCGCCCGAGTCAGCCGGGTCGCCTCCGCTCTCGAGCGCCGCGGGATCCGAGCGACCTACACGCTGCACGACCGAGCGCTCTCGAACCGGGCGAGCCGGCGACGATTCGCTCAGGCCCCGCCGGTCTTGGACGCTGTTCAGCGGCGGATCGTCGACGATCTCGACGCGCGCGGCTTCTCTCTCCTCACCTTCTCGGAGCTGTTCGACGGCGACCCGCTGTGGGAGGAGATCACGGCGCAGGGAGCGCGCTTCGTCGAGGAGACGGAGGCCGGTCTCGCCGGAGACCGCGAGCGGCTCCGCGTGCGAGCAGGCAAGGAGTTCGTCGTCCGGTTGCACAGCTACGGGGTCGAGCTCGACTTCTCGGATCCCTGGTTCCGCGCCTGCGCCTCGCAGCGCATGCTCGACGTCGCGAACGCCTACCTCGGGATGTGGTCGAAGCTCGAGTACGTCGATCTCTGGTACTCGGTGCCCCAGCCGGAGGAGGCGACCCGCGTCTCCTCCCAGCGCTGGCACCGCGACTTCAACGACCGCAAGCTCGTCAAGGTGTTCCTCTACCTGGTCGACGTCGACACGGACACCGGTCCTTTCCAGTACGCAGCCGGCAGCGCTCCGGGCGGCCCGTACGGCGACGCCTGGCCGTGGAGGCCCCTGGGAGAGAACTACCCGCCCGAGGAGGAGCTGGAGCGCCGGATACCGCCGGAGGCGATCCACACCTTTACCGGCCCGAGAGGCACGCTGCTCTTCTGCAACACCGCGGGCTTCCACCGCGGAGGCTTCGCGACCGCGCGCCCGCGCGTGCTCGCGACGGCGACGTACTCGTCCCCGGCGTCGCTCGCCTCGCTGACCGAGCGGAGCTATCGCTACGCCGGAGCGCTGGACGAGCTCGACGCTGCCACACGGTACGCGCTCGACTGACGCTCAGCTCCACTCGGTCGTCCAGTCTAGGAGCGGGCGGACAACCCCCTTCCACTGCCCGGCGTACCGGCCGCGTGCCGAGTCGCCCTCGCCGGGATCCTGCACGTGGAAGGCGACGTTCCCGCCGCTCGCATGCGGCCAGAGCTTCGTGACGTCGATCGAGCAGATCTGGGTGAGGACGGTCATCAGCCCTTCGTTCAGGAGGTTGCCGGGTATCCAGGCGGTGCACACGTAGTCGCCGGGCGGCGGCGGATCGTCCCAGCGGCGGCTCGTGTCCATCGCGTTGAACGCGACGTTCGACTGGGCGTCCCAGAGCTTGATCTTGGGGAAGAGCGGAGGCGCCCCGTCGAACACGCGGAAGCCGATCTCGATTCCCACCGGCCGCCGGACGTCCACGGCATCGACCACGCGCCCGTCCTGCACCACGCGCACGAACCGCATGCGCACGTACTGGTTCCCGGGCGCGGTCTCGACGTCCGGCCACTCGCGCTGCGAGCCCGTCCCGAAGCCTGCCTGGAGGTACTGGGCGACGACCTCGGAGCTCTTTCCGTCCCGTACGATCGCGCCCTGGTCGAGCCAGATCGCCCGGTTGCAGAGCGCGGTCAGCGTCTGCATGTTGTGGGAGACGAAGAGCACCGTCCGACCCGTCATGCTGATGTCCTCCATGCGACCGAGGCAGCGTCGCTGGAACTCGGCGTCACCGACCGCGAGTACCTCGTCGACGAGCAGGATCTCCGGCTCGAGGTGGGCGGCGACGGCGAACGCCAGACGGACGGACATCCCGCTCGAGTAGCGCTTGACCGGGGTGTCGATGAACTTCTCGACGCCCGCGAACTCGACGATCTCGTCGAACTTGCGCAGGATCTCCTTGCGCTTCATGCCCAGGATCGAGCCGTTCAGGAAGATGTTCTCGCGTCCTGTGAGCTCGGGGTGGAAGCCCGTGCCGACCTCGAGCAGGCTCCCGACGCGACCGCGGATGGTCGCCGTCCCCGTCGTCGGATTCGTGATCCGCGTCAGGATCTTGAGCAGCGTCGATTTCCCCGCGCCGTTACGCCCGAGGACGCCGAGCACCTCCCCCTCGGTGACCTCGAAGGAGACGTCGCGCAGGGCCCAGATCTCCTCGTAGGTCGGCTTGCGCTCGCGACGGACGATCCGTGCGGCGCCCTCCGCGAGCGCGTCTCTGAGGGTTCCGTAGGCGCTCTGGAGCTGGCCGATGCGGTACCGCTTGCCGAGCTCCTCGACGACGATCGCCTTCGCCATCAGATCGTGTCCGCGAACCGAGGCTCGGAGCGGCGGAAGTACCAGAGCCCGACGATGAAGAAGGAACATGCCGCCCCGACGCTCACGAGCGTCTTTCCGAGATCCGGCGCCGGCGTCCCGATCACGCCCCACTGGAAGCCGTTGATCACGGCGGTCATCGGATTCAGCGCGAGGATCCACTGCCAGCGCTCCGGCAGCGACGTGATCGCGAAAACGACGCCGGAGAGGAAGAGCCACATCTGCATCAGGAAGGGGATGGCGTACGGCACGTCGCGATAGCGCACATTGACGGCCGACAGGAAGAGGCCGACCCCGAGTGCCGAGACGAGGGCCATGAGCAGGAAGAGGGGCGCGAAGACGATCGCCGCAGTCGGGAAGATCCCGAACCAGATCATCATCCCGACGAGGACCGTGAACGCGAGCATGAAGTCCACGATCGGAACCGTCACGCCTGCGAGCGGCGCGAGCACGCGTGGGAAGTAGACCTTCGTGACGAGCGCCCTGTTGCCGACGATGCTCGACGACGACTGCGCGACGGACGATGCGAAGTACGTCCACGGCAGGAGCGCCGAGTACGTGAAGATCGGGTACGGGACGCCCTTCGACGGGAAGTCGGCGAACTTCCCGAAGACGAGCGTGAAGACGACCATCGTGAGGAACGGCTGCAGGATCGCCCAGAGGACGCCGATCGAGGTCTGCTTGTAGCGAACGACGACGTCCCGCCAGACGAGTCGGAAGAGGAGCTCGCGGTAGTGCCAGAGCTCGCGCACGTCGAGATGAGGCCAGCGGGGCGCAGGCTTGATGACCGTGACGCGATCGACCCGGTCGGCTGCGTCACCTGCCGGCCCCGGCGTGGGACGTGATCGACGAGGCCTCTCTACCTCGAGCTGGCTCACGGGACGATGCTAGCCCTCGCCGTGGATCTCGCCGCCGTCGAGCGCGGCATCGGCAGCCCGCCAGCGGGGCCCTCGGCGGCGATCGAGCGAGACGAGCCGGGCGGCGAGCGCGTCCGCGCGTCGCCGCACCCTCACGACCTCCGCTTCGACGAGCGCGGCGGCCTCGGCCGCGTAGCGCGCCTCGTCGTCGAGGTCAGGCCTCGCGAACACCGAGCTCGCGGCGCGCTCCACTCGGAACCCACGTTGGCTCGGCTCGCGCAGGCCCCGCAGCACGTCGCGGAGGCGCGTGTCGACCACGAGCGTGCCTTCCGCCAACCCGAGCTGGAGCACGCTGCTCGTGCAGGCCAGCGAGTCGATGAAGTCGCTCGCCCGTCCGTCGGCGATCGCCGCGTACGCCTTCGCGTAGTAGTGCGGCGGCGGACGGCTCGGATTCTCCGTCCACGCCGCGTAGGCACGCATGAGCTTGCGCTCGGTCTGCGCGACCGTTCGGAAGGGGAAGTGGAGCATCTCGATCGGGTAGTGGTGACGCAACTCGGGCAACGAGACCTCGTGGAGCGCGTGCGTCCCGTCCCCTACTCGAACGTCGGGATGCGCACGGTGGATGAGCTTCGAGCCGGGCCGAAAGATGCTGGCTGGATCGTGGATCGGCGCCGGCGTCGACAGCCTGACCGTCATGCGCTCGTAGAAGGGATCGTCGTCTGACCCGGGGCGGAGCAGGAAAGTCCGCACGAAGCTCCGCACCGACCCGAAGCGCATCGGGATCGGATCGAGCACCTCTTTGAGCGTTCCTCCCCGCGGCCAGTAGAACTCGTCGGCGTCGGCGTGGATGACCCAGTCGGCTCCGTGCTCGACGGCCGCGAGACGCGCCATCCGCGTCACCCAGGCCCCTTGCCGCATGTCGGAGCCTTCCTCTCGAATGACGTGCACGGAGCCGTCGCGAGCGAACGACTCGAGGATCTCCGTTGTGCCGTCGTCGGAGCGGTTGTCGGTCGCGATGATCACGTCGACGCCCGCAGCGAGGTGGTACGCGAGGTTCGCGCCTACGAGGTCCGCCTCGTTGCGGACGAGCAGCGTCATCGCGAGCTTCACGACCAGCAGGAGCTCAAGCCGAGCGACGAACCCTGCCGACCGCCCGACGGACGAGGCGCTCTAGCCGCGCCGTCGGCCGGCGCTCGAGCTCGGCGATCCTCTCTTCGAGGACGTCGAGGCGCCGCTGCGCTCGCACGACGTCGGCCTCGCCGAGCGTCGCGACGTCCACGGCGTAGGCGGCGTCCTCGACGACAGTCGGCAACGGGAACCGGAGGGGAGAGCCTCCTTCGCGGGGAAGCGAGAAGCGGCTCACCCCGGGGTCTCCGACCGGCTCGAGGATCTCGACCCCGGCGAGCGTCCGCAACGCGTCGCGCAGTCGCACGTCGAGCACGAGCGACCCGTCCGCGAGCCCTCGCTCGAGCTGGGCGTCGTCGACGACGAGCGCGCCGAACGCCTCCTCGCCACGCCCGGACGCGACGGCCTCGCTCGCAGCGCGATGCGCCTCGTGGAAGCGGACCGTCTGCGTCGAGTGCCACACGGAGGCCTTGCGCTCGAACTGCTCCCGCGTGCGGAGAGGAAAGTGCAGCACCTCGACCGGATACCAGCCGCGCAGCGGGATGAGGTCGGTGCCGTCGACGGTGTGGTTTCCCCTACCCACCGTCGCGTCGGCCCGTCCGCGGTGGAGCACCTTGGCGTTCGGGCGCCACTGGCTGAGGGGGTCGTTGATCGGCGCGGTGGGCGAGAGCCGCGCGGTCATTCGCTCTGCGAAGAACGACCCGTCGTCGGGGCGCGGCACGAACGGCCGCCAGAAGGCGCGAACCACCCCGTAGCGCGAGGGAATCGCCTGGAGGACATCCTTGAGCGAGCCGCCGCGCGGCCACCAGAACTCGTCCGCGTCGCTCGCGAACACCCAGTCGGCCCCGTGTTCGGTCGCCGCCAGCCGCGCCATCCGGGTGCGCCACTCCGCCTCGTGGTAGTCGCCCTCCTCGCGCAGCAGCCGCAGGACGCCCTCGCGCTCGTACCGGCGGAAGACGTCGGTCGTCCCGTCGGACGACCCGTGGTCGGTCGCGATCACGAAGTCCACTCCCGCGTTCAGGTGGAACGCGAGCTGCGCGTCGACGATGTCGATCTCGTCCCGCGCGACGAGCGTCATGACGAGCTTCATCGCAGAGCAAGCCTATCGGCGTCCGCCGAGCAGGCCGACGGCCGCGAGGAGCGCGAAGGACGGAACGACCGGCATCGCGTACTCGGCGACCGCGGGCAGACCGAGGGCGGAGACGGCAAGCACGAGGAAGCCGGAGGCGGCAAGAGCGAGCGCGACACCGCCGTGTCGGGGTCGCCGCCACGCCCAGGCGGCGAGCCCGACGGCGAGCCACAGCCCCGGCGGCGGAAAACGGTAGGCGATCTGGTTCAGCCGGTGACCGAGAGCCGCGCGACCGGCTCGACTCGGAAGCCGCTCCACGAGCCTGCCGATCTCCTCCTCGACGCGGCGCGCACGCGCCGAGTCCTCGGGGTCTCGGAAGACGAGATGGTGCTCCGTGGGGGACGACCACACCTCGCGGATCCGGTTGTCCGGCGTCGAGACCCAGAGCGCTTGGTGCGAGCTCGGGATCGGCTCACCCTCCGAGGGCTTCGGAAGAACACGGCCATTGACGACGATCGTCTCCCCGCTTCCACTGTCGCCACCCACAGACGAGCTCTCCTCGTCCGAGACGCGCGTCGATCCCGACGGAACGACGTACGCCGGTGCACGGAGGAGCTGCCACATCGTTCGGGCGACCCCTCTCGCGTACGCGCCCGGATGCGCGCGCACAGCCTCCACTCCCGCCTCGCGCAGGATCGCGTAGTCCGAGTCCCAACCGAAGGCGCGGTCGCTCAGCGACGCGACGTCTTCGAGCATGCGCGAGCTGCCCGAGCCGAAGAACGTCTCGAGGTCGATCCCGTACGAGCGGTACGGCTCCTCGCTGAGGAGGTCGCGCTCGACCGCGCGCGCGAGGCGCGCCGACGCGGGGCCGTTGTCCGGCGAGACGATGCGCTCCTCGGTGAACGCACGCGCGAACGGGACGACGATGCTCGACCCGCGTGCGACGGTGAAGTCGTCGTAGCGGACGGCGTTGTGCACTGACCAGGCAACGAGCAGCCCGATCGAGACGCCCAGGAACGCCGCGCTCCGTGCGAGGCGCTCACGCCAGGGCGCCGCCAGGAGGAGCGGCGCCAGACCGAAGGCGAGCAGCGCTTGGTTCGCGGGCCGAACGAGGATGAGCACGACGAGCCCCACGCCGAGGAGCGCGAAGCGACGGGTGCTCGGGCGGAGCGCGACACGGACTGCCACGAGGGCGAGAAAGGCGAAGCCCGCCGCGGAGAGGGCATCGCTCGAGAACTGGTGGAAGACGGCCCCGTAGCCCGGATACAGGAGCAAGATCGCCGCCACGAGGGCAGCGGCACGCCGGTCGAACGCAGCCGCGGCGAGCGTCCACGCGACCACCGAGGCGACGAACGCTAGAGCCGAGACGAGCTCCACCGCCCAGGGCCCGAGCTCCAAGACGAGGCCGAGCACGAGCGCGGAGCCCGGCGTGCGCCCGAGCATGGCTTGCGGGAAGACCGCGCTCCACTCCCACATCTGCGCGTAGTAACGGAGGTAGGTGCCGAGATCACGACCGGCAGTGACGGGCCACGCGATGCTCTGGAGCACCCAGGTCGCAGCCGCGAGCGCGACGAGCGCTGCGAGCCCGCGAGCGGGAGCGAGCCCTTCGATCCAGTCGTCGAGCCGGGCGACGCGGCCACGGAGGCCGCTCCCGAGCAGCGGGCCGGGAGCGGCATGGTCGTTGGTGTCGGCCGGCAACCCTGCCAAGGCTAGCGCCCGCACGGAACGTCCTCGGGTCGTGGTGCGATCATTCGGCGGGAGCATGGAACCGTCGCCCGAGATCTCGGTGGTCATCCCGTGCCTCAACGAGGAGAGCGCCGTCGGCGAGACGGTGGATCAGGCGTGGGCGGGAATCCGGCGCTCGCAGCGGAGCGGCGAGGTCATCGTCGTCGACAACAACTCGACGGATCGCTCGGCCGAGATCGCGGCCGCACACGGCGCGACCGTCGTCGCGGAACCCGTGCCCGGCTACGGGAGCGCGTACCTGCGTGGACTGGCCGTCGCTCGCGGTCGGTACATCGTCATGGCGGACGCCGACGGCACCTACCCGCTCGACGAGCTCGCCCCGTTCGTGGAGCGGCTGGCGAACGGGGACGACCTCGTGCTCGGCTCGCGCTTCGCGGGCGAGATCCACGAGGGAGCGATGCCCTGGGCGAACCGCTACATCGGCAACCCGATCCTCACCGGGATGCTCAACCTCCTCTTCGGCGTGAAGGTGTCCGACGCGCACTGCGGGATGCGCGCGATCCGCAGGGACGCGCTCCCCCGGCTCGACCTCCACTCGACCGGCATGGAGTTCGCCTCGGAGATGGTGTTCAAGGCCTACCGGCGAGGGCTGACGGTGAGCGAGATCCCGATCGACTACTTCCCGCGCGAGGGCGAGTCGAAGCTCAACCGCTTCGGTGACGCGTGGCGGCACGTGCGCTTCATGCTCCTGTACAGCCCGAGCTGGCTCTACCTCGTCCCCGGCGGGCTCATTCTCCTGCTCGGTCTCGTCGGCATGCTCGCGCTCGCCACGGGGCCGATCGACGTGTTCGGCCGCTCGTGGCAGATCCACACCATGCTCGGCTTCGTCGCGCTCACCCTCATCGGCGCCCAGATCGTCCAGCTCGGCGTCTTCGCGCGAACGTACGCGCGTGTCGCGATCGGCGAGCACGACCCGCTCCTCGACCGGCTCGGCCGGCGCCTGCGCCTCGAGCACGGGCTCCTCGTCGGGGGCTTCGTCGTCCTCCTCTCCCTCGGCGGGCTCGTCGCGATCGCAATCGAGTGGGCGCGAGCGGGCTTCGGGGAGCTCGGGCGCGCCTTCGAGACGGCGCTCCTCGTGACGACCCTCGGGCTCGGCCTCCAGATCGTCTTCGGCGCCTTCTTCCTCAGCCTCCTCGTCATGCGACTTCCCCGACAACACCGCGACGATGGCTGACGCGAACGACGGCTACGTCCCGCTAAACCCGCGGAGGCTGAGCGGACACCAACAGATCCTCGCACTCGTCCCACCGAGAGCACGCGTTCTCGACGTCGGCTGCTCCGCCGGAACCCTCGCCCGTCCACTCGTGGAGAAGGGATGTAGCGTCATCGGGATCGAGCGTGACCCGGTGGCTGCCGCTCGCGCACGCGAGGTGTGCGACGACGTGATGGTCGCGGACATCGAGACCGCCCACCTTCCGTTCGCTCGTCGGAGCTTCGACGCGATCGTCTGCGCCGACGTCATCGAGCATCTCCGGGATCCGGTCGCAGTCCTGCGTCGACTCCATCCACTCCTGCGCCCTGGAGGCACTCTCGCGCTGTCCACGCCGAACGTCGCGAACTGGTCCATCCGGCTCAGCTTGCTCGCCGGCAGGTGGCGCTACACGGAGCGCGGGATACTCGATCGGACGCACGTACACCTGTTCACGCGGGCGACGCTCTCCCGGGCGCTCGCGAACGCCGGATATCGCATCACTTCGTTCGGGTTCACGGCACCGGTACCTGTCCTGCGATGCGACGCCGTCGAGCGTGTCGCACATGTCATCGGCCGAGTCCGACCGTCGCTCTTCGCGTACCAGTTCGTCGTGGGCGCGGAGCCGGTGTGATCTCGATCCTGATACCGGTGAAGGACGGCGGGAGCGATCTCGTTCGCTGCCTGGAGGCGATCGCGCGGCAGCGCGTGGACGACGAGGTCGAGGTCGTGGTCGTGGACTCGGGGTCGTCGGACGGGAGCCCCGACCGAGCACGAGCGCTCGGAGCCCGCGTCCACGAGATCGCTGCCTACGAGTTCAACCACGGCAGGACGCGCAACCTCGCCGCCGAGCTCGCCCGCGGAGACGTCCTCGTCTTCACCACCCAGGACGCCTACGCCGCCGACGAGCGCTGGCTGGAGAGACTCGTCGCGCCGCTCGCCGACCCGCAGGTCGCCGGGGTCTACGGCCGCCAGCTTCCACACGAGGACGCTCGGCCGCCCGAGCGGTACTTCCTCGACTTCCTCTACGGGCCGAACGGACGTGTGCAACAGGTGCTCGATCCCTCCAGGCTGACCTATGAGCACACGCTGTTCTCGAACGTCAACTCGGCGATCCCGCAGCGGATCTGGCGCGAGTTCCCCTTCGCCGAGGACCTCCCCATGAGCGAGGATCAGGAGTGGTCGCGCAGGGTGCTCCTCGCCGGCAAGACGATCGTGTACGAGGCACGAGCAGCCGTCTACCACTCGCACCGGTACTCGATCGCAGGCGCCTTCCGGCGCTTCTTCGACTCGGGGGCCACAGCGAGTCGCACGTACGTCGGGGCGACCCGGAGCTCGGCACGAGCGCTCGACCGTGCTGCGGTCGTCTACGCCAGGGGCGAGCTCGCCTGGCTGTGGCGGACGGGGCGGCGCCGCTGGATCCCGTACGCGGCCGTGTACGAGACGGCAAAGCTCCTCGGGCTCCAGCTCGGGCGCAGGCACGAGCGCCTCCCGCTCGCCCTCAAGCGACGCCTGAGCACGGTCCCGTCCGCCTGGAGCAACGACCTGTGAGAGACGTCCTCGAACGGCTCGCCTCGCGCCCACTCGGCGGCGTGCTCGTCTTCGCCGCCGCTCTGGTCGTCTACGGCCTCCGTGCCCGTGGCTGGCCGCTGACCGCCGGCCGAGACCTCGACGAGTACCTGTACGCGTACATCCAGCTCGACGACGCCGATCCGGTTCTGCCGTGGTCGCTCCTCTTCCGAACGCCGGTGACACCGCTCGTCGCCGGCTTCGCGCTCGACATGCTCGATGGCGCGCTCGCGGAGATCGTCATGGCGCTCCTCTTCGCGCTCTCGATCCTCTGCTGGAGCGTGGCAGCACGGACGTTTGGGCCCTGGGTCGCGCTCGCGACCGCCCTCGCACTCCTCCTCTACCCCGCCTACGGCCTTCTCTTCCACGAGCTCTCGAGCGAGCCCGTCTTCGCAACAGCCTTCGCCCTGCTTGCCCTGCTCGTCGTCCGAGCCGCGGACAGCCCTTCGGCCGGGCGCTGGGCCGGAGTCGGACTGGGCGTCGCCCTGTGCGCGCTCGTGCGGCCCGGAAATGTCGTCCTCCTCGCGCTCGTTCTCCTCCCGCTCGTCTTGCCCGGCAGCCTCTGGGACCGACTCGTCCGGGCGGCAGCGGTGGGTCTCGTCGCCCTGGTGCCGCTCGTCGGCTGGACGATCCACAACGGCGTCCGGTACGACACGTGGGCGCTTGCACGCGGCGGGAACGCGGTGATCCCCTTCTACCGAGCGTTCATCTCGGATCGCATCGTCCATCCGGACAACGGCCCGCGCTCGCGCGAGCTCGCTGAGGCGATCCGTCGCCACCTGCTCGTTCGCGAGCCCTACCGCTCGTACGGCGTTACGCTCGACGACGTCTTCTCGAGCGGCAGCTTTCGCATCCACGAGGATCTCTACCTCCTCTCGGACGAGGTTTTTGGATGGGAGACCGACTACGCGATCCTGCGCGACGCCGGCATCGAGGCGGTTCGTGCGCATCCGCTCGCGTACGCGCGCGGCGTCGCGAAGACGGTGTGGCTCCAACTCAGCGAGTCGCTCTTCCGCGGGCAGACCCAACCCGCTTCGCGCGGAGCGCCGGTACCTGCGGCTCCCAGGCGGGGAGTGCTCCCCGAACCGAGTGAAGGACAGCCGATCCCCGGCGGTCAGGTCGTCTGGATCTCGCGACCGGACAATGTGATTCGCCAGGTCTGGCGCTCTCCAACGGAGTTCTCGTTCGCGTTCTCCGACCCATCCCTGCGGGAGCGATTCGAGGCCGTGGTCGAGCGGCGAGACGAGCTCTTGGGATCGTTCCCGGACCGCGAGCCGAATGCGACCCTCGCGCTCCGCCTCGACCAGGCCTCGCGCTGGTTCCCGCGGCCCATCATCTTCCTCGTGGTCGGGCTCGTCGCGATCGCGTGGCGGCGTCCCCGGGGCTCGCGCGCGCTCGTCGCGCTCGCCCTAGCCGGACTGCTCGTCGTCCTCCTCAACGCGCTCGGTCTCTTCGCCGACCGCCACTTCGTCCTGCCCGTCACCCCGGCGTTCGTCCTGCTCGGGCTCGGAGGGCTCCTAGGACGGAGGCCCGACCCGTCTCAGTCCGAACGCCAGCGCACGTAGCGTGCGCGAAGCGCTGCAAGCCCGGGCACGCGCCGCACACGATCCTTCCAGCCCCGGCGCAGGCCAGAAGGTGCGGCAAGCTTGCGCTCGCGCTCGAGCGCGCGACGGCGCTCGCTCAGAAGCGCCTCCGTCGTCGGGGTCTCCGGACCGAGCGCGGGGGCGACGAACGAGGAGTGCTCGCCCGTCAACTCGTCGAGGGCGGACGCCAGCTCACACTGCGCCGCGGAGACCGCTGGGTCGCGCTCGAGCTCAGCGAGCTCGAGCGAGAGCGAGCGTGCCGTGGGATCGACAAGAGCAGTGACGAGGCTTCGCGTCCGCCGGCCGCACGGCGAGCCCGTTCCTCCCGAGGAACGACGCCGCCTCGGCACACCAGCGAACCGGATCTCGCATGAGGTCGTCGTACCGGGTGACGAGCACCGGGAGACCGCCGATCTGCACGAGGGCTTCCCGGAGGTAGCGCTCCCAGAGCGCGAGCGTGTAGAGCTTCCCGTCCGGCCGATCAGCGCGCGCGGCGGACTCTGCGATCTCGAGCGGGTTGCGACAGAGGAGGACGACCGGGATGCGCTCGCTCGCGATCACCGATCGCCAGAAGGCCGCGGCGAGGCAGAGTCGTGGATCCTTCCAGGCCCAGGGGACGCCCCCGAATGCCCGGCGAACCGCGCCCCGGCCCTCGCGTCGCAGCTCGTCCAGCCGCGGGTCGCGCTCCCAACCGGCGGCGAGCCGCCGCGGACAGCGCGCATCCGAGTCGACCATCCGGAGCGCACGCTCGGAGAGCGCTACGAGAGACATGCTCTCCCAGTAGCCCGCGGGATTCCGCGCATCGGCGGGCACGAGATCCTCGGGCACAGGCAGGCGGAGGCCGAGGAGACCGAGGAGGCGCGTCGCGATCGACGTGCCGGCACGGTGCATTCCGACGACGAAGACTCCCTCGGACAACGCTCCGACGCTACCTCCCGGACCTTCGCGCCACAGCTCGGACGATCGTGTCCGCGACCCGCTCCGCAGCGCGGCCGTCCACCTCCCCGACGACCTCCCGCGCGACACGCCGGCGCTCGGCGACGAGCTCGTCGGGATCGCGAAGCGCGCGCACGATCCCTGCGACGACCTCCTCGAACCGCTCGGCTCGATAGAAGGCGCCCGAGCGGGCGAGCTCCCGGTAGTGGTCGCCCGAGATGTTCTTCACCGCCCAGCTCTCCTCCGGAGGCGCCCCTTCGTCGTAGAGGACGCATACGGCGGGACGATCGTTGACGAGCGCCTCGAGGAGCACGGTGCCCGCGTTCGAGACGACGCAGGCGGCGTGCTGGAGGAGCGTGGCGAGCACCTCGAGATCGGTGAAGCTCGGCTCCTGCACACACATGCCGTCGCGACCGATTGCCTCCGCAAAGCGCTCCCGCCAGTCACGGTCCCGAGGATGCGGGCGGAAGAGGAGGGAGATTCGACCCCTCGCCTCCTCTTCCCACCAGGAGACGAGCCGTCTGACGAGGCGCCCCTCATAGGGAGCGTTGGTCGGCGTGTTCCCGAGGAAGGCCACGAGCGGAAGCGTCGGATCGAGCCCGTACGAGCGGAGGAGAGCGTCGAACGCCTCACGGGGACGCCCGCGGTGGTAGAGGTCGGTCTGCGGCCAGCCGGTGACGACAACCCGCTGCGGGCCGATGCCGTGGTAGCGGGCGAGGTCCTCGCTCATCGTCTCGTTCTGGACGATGTAGACGTCGCAGAACGGGGCGATCACGCCCTTGCCGACCGTGTGATCCCAGCTCGCGACGTGCGCGACGATGGGGAGGCCGAGGCGTCGAGCGGAGAGCAGGAACGGCACCGCGCTCCGAGGCTGGACGTTCGAGAGGACGAGGGCTGCGCAGTCCGCTCGCATACGCTCGCGCAGCGCCGAGGGCACGTAACGGAGTCGACCGAAGTGCCAGCGGAACATCACGCGCTCGAGCGAGCGCCAGCGCGGCAGCCGTCCCGCGCGGCTCGAGTCGAGCATCCAGTTGGGATGGCCCGGAGCCATCCGCTCCCGGTGGAAGCCGTAGCGCTCGTTCAGGCGGATCGCGAGCGGGTAGTAGCCGAGCTCGGCGTCGAGCGCCCGGTCGAGACGGCGCCAGGTGCGCTCGAGAAGCGACACACTCGCAGGCACGAGCGCCTCGCCGTCCGCGACCTCGACCTCGTCGAGGGAACCCTCCCACGAGCGCGCGTCGTCGAGGAGGAGCACGGTGAGCTCCGCTCCCAGGCCCTCTCGGAGCCGAGCGACGATCCCGGTGTCGACGAACAGGCGCGTCGACAGACGATCGGGGAGAACGAGCCAGACGCGCTTCACCGTCAGCGAGCTCGTGCGCCGAGTGTCGCTTCGACCCTTGCCGCGAGGGAGAGACCGTCGAGACCGTGCGCGCGAAGCGCCTCGCTCGGCGTCCCGCACGCGGGCCAGCCCTCGACCCCGAACCCGACAACCTCGCGCCCGAGCTCGCGGCGGAGGGCGTCGGCGAGCCCGCCGACTGGCGCGTGATCCTCGAGGACGAGTACGCGCTCGAAGGGGGCCAGGTCGCGCGCGAGCCAGGTGCGATCGAAGCGATTGAGCCAGGGCATGGAGACGATGGCGAGCGCGACACCGCGCTCGGCGAGGATCTCGGACGCGGTCAGCGCTTCGTGGAGCATGACCGGACCGTAGGCGAGGAGGACCGCATCCTCCCCCTCGCGCAACATGCGTCCCCACCCGGGCCGCACGGCGTCTCCTGCGGGGAACTCGATCCGCCGCGGCGAAGGGCCGATCGCGAGCCGCAGAGCGACGCTCTCGGTCGCCTCCTCGACCGCCCAGCGCAGGAGCGCCCGGGTCTCCTCGGCGTTTCCGGGCTGCACGATGACGACCCCGGGGAGCGCTCCGAGGAGCGCGATGTCGCGCACGCTCTGGTGCGACTTGCCCGGACCCGCGGGAATGAGCCCTGCGTAGTGGAGGGCGTAGATGACTCTCGACCCCTCGCTCGCCTGGTTTGCGATCTGCTCGTTCGCGCGCGAGGCGAGGAAGGCCGCGAAGGAGTTGACGACCGGAAGGAGGCCGTGACGCGCGAGGCCGGCGGCGGTCGAGACCATGTCCTGCTCGGCGATGCCGCACTCGAGGAAGCGGTCCGGGAACGCGAGCTCGAACGCACGCACGCGGCAGTCGGAGGCGAGGTCGGCGTCGAGCACGACGAGCCGCTCGTGTTTCCGTCCGAGCTCGACGAGCGCCTCGCCGTAGGCGTCTGCGACGTACTCGTCCGTGACCGATACGCGCAGGCCAACCCCCGACTCGGGCTCACCCTCGAGACGCTCGAGCGCCTCCTCCTCGGGCTCGACAGGCTCCATCTGCAAGGGGTCGAGCCCGACGGCGGCGAGCCGCTCGGCGATGCGCTCCTCGAGCTCGCCGACGGCGCGGGCGAACACCTCGTCGGCTGGTGCTCCCGCATGCCAGCGGTATGTCCCCCCGCCCTCGACGAGCGCCACCGGATGCTCCATGAAGGACACACCCCTGCCTTTGACCGTGTGCGCGACGAGAGCCTGCGGCCTGCCGCGGACACCGCGGAAGGAGGCGAACGCCTCACGCAGGGCACGCGGGTCGTGCCCGTCGCAGGAGCGCACGTGCCAGCCGAACACTCGGAAGCGCTCCTCGAGCTCGCCGAGAGCGACGATCTCCTCCGTCAGCTTGTCGGACTGGACCTCGTTGCGATCGACGACAACGGTGAGTCGGTCGAGCCCCTCGTGCGCAGCCGCCGCGAGCGCCTCGTAGTTCTGCCCCTCCTGGAGCTCGCCGTCCCCGACCATGACGACGACACGCCCACCGCGCTCGAGGCGGCGCTTCGCCCACGCGATCCCGCGCCCCTTGGAGATCCCCATGCCGAGCGAGCCCGAGTTCGCCTCGATCCCAGGAATGCCGACGTCCGGGTGCCCGTCCAGACCGCCGAGGCGACGTAGGCGCAGGAACCGCTCTCGCGGGATCACTCCGAGTGCGAAGAGCACTGCGTACAGGCCGGGAACGTCGTGCCCTTTCGAGGAGAAGTACACGTCGCGGTCCGGATGCTCCCAGCCGAGCTCGGCCGTGTTCAGCTCCTCGAACAGGCAGAACACGACGATGTCCATGGCGCTGAAGCTCGACCCCAGATGACCAGATCCGGCTCGCTTGACGGCGACGAGCGCGTTGAGCCGGCACATGTCGGCTAGGAGCGCGAGCCGCACGTCGGGGTCGGACACGGACTCCCGAACGCGCTCGAGCTCGCGTCGCGGAATGAGCTCGAGCTCTCTCACGATCCTGACGGTACCGTGCTAGCGGGGCCAGGGATGCTCAGCGAGGACGTCCTCGCGAACGTCGACGCCCCAGCCAGGGCCCGCTGGGACGCGGATCTCACCGTCTGAGATCTCGGGCAGGACGGTCACGAGCTCGTCGCGCCACGGCACGTCGTCGACGTCGAACTCGAGGATCCGCGCGTTCGGAATCGCGGCGCACCACTGGGCCGCGATGAAGGTCGCGAGGTGCGAGGTGTAGTTGTGGGGAGCGCACGTGACCTCGAAGGTCTCCGCGAGGTCGGCGATCTTCTTCGCCTGGTGGAACCCGTTCCAGATGACGTCCACCGAGGCGACGGCGAGCGCACGCTGCTCGAGGTAGGGACGGAACGCGCGGCTCCCGAGCAGGTTCTCGCCCGAGCAGATCGGCATGGGAGCGGCACGGCGAACGTCCGCGAGCGCGACCGCGTCGTAGAGATCGACCTCGAGCCAGACGAGGTCGAAGGGCTCGAGCGAACGGGCGACCCGAACGATCCCCTCCGGCCCGAGGTTGAAGTTGAGGTCGACGATGGGACGCGCGCGGTCTCCCGTCCCCTCCCGGAACGCCTCGAGCAGCGCGACGAGCGCGCGGACGATCTCCTCTGCTCGCTCCTGCCCGCCACCCTCACGGAACCCGGGCATGAGGACGCGGGGCTCCTCGCCCGGCAGGACGATGTTCGTCTTGAACGCGCGGTAGCCGCGCGCGACGACCTCGCGTCCGAGCGCAGCGACGTCGTCGTAGGAGGCGAGCTTCGGCGTCTTCGTCACCTCCCAGGCGCGCGCGCGCGTCGTGCCGCAGTGCGACCAGTAGAGCGGGATCGCATCGCGCGTGGGTCCTCCGAAGAGCTCGTACACGGGGATACCGAGGGCACGCGCCTTGAGATCGAGGAGCGCGTTCTCGATTCCCGCGAGCGCCTTTGCGACGACCGATCCCGGGCTCTGGCGAGTCGCCCGGTAGAGATCCCAGTAGGTCCGCTCGACGGGACGAGGATCGCGGCCGACGACGAGAGGAGCGAGGTCGGCGACGACGCCGGCGATCCCGTGCGGCGAGCCGTTCGACTCCGTCACCTCCGCCCAGCCGACGCTGCCGTCGTCGGCGGTCGCCTTGACGAAGATCCACGGGCGCCAGCCGGCGGCGCAGAAGAGCGTCTCGAGCGCTGCGACCTTCACGACCCTGGAGCATACGGCGGGCGACGCACCACGGTCAGCGTCGCGGCTCCTGCAGCGACGAGTCGCTCGGCTCGCTCCCAGTCCTCCTCGTCGTCCACGTTGAAGCCCTCGTACCCGCGGGTGAGGAAGGGGGCGACTACGCGACCCTCTCGCGTTCCCGTCTCGTCGACCACCCGCGTCCATGCGATCTCGAGCGCGCTGTTCTGGACGTAGACGGGAGGGAGCGCCTGGTACTGACCCGCGTGCCAGGCGACCTCGAGGTGGGACTGATCGAGGAGCGGGCGCATCGTGCGTCCGTCCTCGGCGAGAACCCACATCTTCCCGGGGTGCTGCTTCACGAGCTCGACTGCGCGGAGCGAGTCCGCCTCCGGCGTCGCGAGGAGTTGCTCGAGCCCCCGGCGGATCGCCTCCGGACCTCGGAAGGGGTTCGTCGCCCGGACGATCGCGAAGAGCTCGAAGCGCTCCTCGAGCCGTGGGAGCGTGTACGAGAGCCACTCGATGTCCGGGGAGGTCGCCGTCGCGTACTCGGCGGGCCGCAGGAAGGGGACGTCGGCGCCGTACCAACGCGCGACGTCGGCGATCTCCTCGCTGTCCGTGGACACGACGACGCGCTCGAAGACGCCGCTCTGGAGGGCGGCCTCGATCGCGTACGCGAGGAGCGGATGGCCTGCGAGCAGGCGGACGTTCTTCCCGGGGACGCGCTCGGAGCCCGCTCGCGCCGGGACGAGCGCGACAGCGCGAGGAGCGCTCACGGGAGACCGGCGGCGGTCGCCAGCTCGCGCAGCGTCGGCGTCCGAACTCCGAGCCGCACGCCGGCGCGGAGGACGGAGCCGACGATCGCGTCGAGCTCGGACACGCGGCTCGCCGCGACGTCGCGCGCGGCCGACGTCGTCGCCTCGGAGGCGATCTCGTCGATGATCGCGAGCTGGGCCTGGACGTTGAGGGAGACGCCATCGGCCTCGGCGACGTCGCACGCTTCGGCGATCGCCGCCTGCAGGCGCTCGCGCCACACGGGGTCGCTTCTCAGCTCCCCGACCGTCCGGCCGCTGGCCGAGGTCGCTGCCGCGAGCGCAGCGATCCGCGCCGCTTTGTGCCAGAGCACACGCTTCTCGCTCTGACCGACGCGAACCTCGAGCCGCGCGGCGCGGAGGAGATCGGCCGCCCGCTCCACGTCGCTCCGCGGCAGGGTGTCGGAGGCCATGGTGACGAGAGGGGGAGCGCTCGCCTCGACGATCTGCACGCGCCCTGGACGGTACGCCTGGTAGTGCGAGACGCTCCCCGCCGCGGCTCGGTCGCCGAAGCGCGTGCGCATCGCAGCCATGTGCTCGAGCCCGTTCAGCACGGCGAGCGCGACCCCGCTCTCCACCGCAGAAGGCTCGACGCGCTGGAGCGCGTCCTCGAGCGCGGGGGCCTTCACCGAGACGACGAGCAGATTGACCGGCGTCGTGAGTCGCTCCCGGACCTCGGGCCGGGCGCTCAGCGTCCCCTCCTGCGTCTCGACCACGATCCCGGCGAGCGCGATGAGCCCGATCGTCTCCGGCGGACCGACGACGATGACGTGGAATCCGGCCAAGCTGAGCCGAGTGGCGAGGGCGCCGCCAACGGCGCCGGGGCCGAGAACGGCGATGGAGGTTCCCGTCATACGAGCGTTGGATCCGCGATGAGGTTGACCACCTTGAGATCGGAGTACACGTCGAGCGCCTCGACCCCTGCTTCACGCCACCCAGTGCCCGAGCTCTTCACGCCTCCGAACCCCATGTGCGGCTCGGAGCCGTGGGTGCCGCCGTTCACGACGACGACCCCCGCCTCCACCTTCTCCGCGAACCGCAGCGCCCGATGCAGGCTCGACGTATGGATCGCCGACGTGAGCCCGTACGGCGAGTCGTTGACGAGCGCGATCGCCTCGTCGAGCCCCCGCACACGGAACAGGAGCGTCACCGGGCCGAAGAGCTCGGTGCGCGCGATCTCGGAGCCCGACTCGGCAGCCTCGACGATCGTCGGCGCGAGGTAGAAGCCCGGGCTGCGAAGCCGCTCGCCGCCGCAGAGAACGACGGCTCCGTCCGAGCGCGCACGCTCGAGCGCCCCGAGGATGCGCTCGAGGCTCTCCTCGCTGATCACGGGCTCGGGCGGAAGCTCGAGGGCGCGCGCAACCAGACGATCGCGCACCTCCTCGTAGACCTCGTCGAAGGCGACGATCCTGCTCGCGGCGGCGCAGCGCTGACCGGCGTTCGAGAAGGCCGAGGCGAGCGCCCACCGCTCGGCGTTGTCGAGGTCGGCGTCATCGCAGACGACGAGCGCGTTCTTCCCTCCCAGCTCCAGGCACACCTTCGCGAGGCGACGACCGGCCCGCTCGTTGATCCACCGGCCGGTACCGGCGGAGCCCGTGAAGCTGACGAGCGCCACGTCCTCGTGCTCGACGAGCGCCGCGCCCGCCTCCGAGCCGAGGCCGTGCACGACGTTCAGCACGCCGGGCGGGACGCCTGCCTCGAGGGCGAGCTCACCGAAGCGGAGCGCGGAGGCAGGCGTGTGCTCGGACGGCTTCGCGACCGCCGCGTTCCCGCAGAGCAGAGCCGGGAAGGCCTTCCAGGCAATGTTCGGCAGCGGCGTGTTGAAGCTCGTGATCAGCGCCGCGACGCCGAGCGGCTGCCGGGTCGTGTAGACGGTTCGGTGCGCCATCGCCGAGGTGAGCGTTCGCCCGTACGAGCGCCGTCCCTCCCCGGCGACGAAGAACCCCATCTCGACAGCGGCGTCCACCTCTCCGAGGGCGAGCTCGAGGGACTTTCCCGTCTCCTCGACGACGATCTCGGCCAACTCCTGCCGATGCGCGCGAAGGAGGAGGGCCAGCTCGCGGAGCGTCTCGCCACGCGCGACCGCCGTCGCCTCCGCCCAGGCCGGCTGCGCGGCGGTGGCCGCCGCGACCGCCTGCTCGACGTCCGCGGCCCCGGACCGAGCGATCCGGCACAGGAGCGTCCCGTCGGCGGGCCGACGCTTCTCGAGCCACTTTCCCGACGCAGCCTCGGAGAGCTGACCGTCGACGAGGTTCGGAGTGTCTGCGAGGAGGCCGCCCACCGGTACGTGCGCGAGCATACTCAGGCGGCGCTGCCGGCCTCCGACCCTCGTTAGCCTGCACCAGCTCATGCAGAGCAAGCACATCACCTTCGTCGCAGACGAGCTCCTCGGCTACCACCGCTGCGGCGGCCTGGGAACTGCGACGACCCTCGACGCGCTCGCGCTCGCCGAGGCGGGCCACCGAGTGGACATGCTCTACACCGGAGTAGGCGAAGAGACGTCCGACCCCGAGTGGCGGACGCGGTACGCCGACGCAGGCATCGTCATTCGTCGCCCCGGCGAGCTCGAGCTCGACCTCGCCCCCGCGTTCCTCGAGAAGAGCCTGGTGGTGGCGCGCAACCTCCTCGAGCGCGCCCCGGACGTGGTCGTCAGCCAGGACCTCGGAGCGCCGTGCGTCGTCGCGCTCCGGCTCCGGGAGCTCGGGCTCGGGCTCGCCGACACGACCTTCGTCATCCGCTGCTCCGGCACCCGGCGCTGGGTCGCCTACGCGTCCCGCAAGCCGCGCGTGCTTCCCGGAGCGCTCGCCGTCTCGCTGCTCGAGCGCGAGTCGTTCGAGCTCGCGGATGTCGTGGTCAGCGCGAATGAGTACATGCTCGACTGGATGCGCGGCCAGGGCTGGCGCCTGCCACCCCATGAGTTCGTGATTCCGTACCTGACCCGCAGGCACGAGCTCGGCGTACAAGCGGACGGCGTCACACAGACACATCGTCTGGCACCGCGACGACTCGCCTTCTTCGGTCGGCTGGAGGTCCGAAAGGGAATCCGCATCTTCTTGGAGGCGCTCGAGGCGCTCGACCCGGAGCTCCTCCGAGGAGTGGAGGTCGCGTTCTTCGGCACGGCGACCGCGGCATGGACTCCCGCGCGCATCCTCGAAGACATGTCCGAACGAGTGCGGACGACGCTCGGAGCCATCACGTTCGAGACAGAGCTCGGTCGAAGCGAAGCGCTCGCCGCGCTCGCGCAGCCCGGGACGCTCGTCGTGATGCCGTCCCTCGAGGACAACTCTCCGAACACGGTGGTCGAGTGCGTCGTGCTCGGTCTCCCCTTCCTCGCGAGCAGCGCCGGCGGCACGAGCGAGCTCGTCGCGCCGGAAGACCGTGAGCGTGTGCTCTTCGAGCCCACCGTCGACGGCCTCGTCGAGGCGCTCGAGCGGGTGCTCCGCGCGGGGACGCTGCCCGCTCCGGCGGCAGCTCCACGCGCCGAGCGCTCCTCGCTCGACCTCTGGCTGGAGGCGGTCGCGATACGGCCACGGAGGCCCGCGGCTCCCGAGCCGAAGGAGCGTATCGACGTCGTCGTCACCTCTCGCGGCTCCGGGCAGAGGCTCGCACGCTGCCTGGAGGCGCTCGCCCACCAGGAGGGGGTCGAAGCGACGGTGGTCGTCGCCCTCGCCGGCCCACGTGTCCCCGAGCCGAGCGAGCTCCCCGCCGGGGTCGAGGTCGTACGGGCAGCCCGCTCGACGTTCGAAGCGGCACGGCAAGCAGGTCTCGAGGCCGGTGCAGCGCCCCTCGTCTGCTTCCTGGACGAGGAGGACGTCCCCGACCCCGACCTCCTCGTCACCCTCGCCCGAGCCCGAGCCAGCTCCGGAGCGGATGTCGTGACCTGCGGCCTTCGCCTGCGCGAGGCCGATCGCGAGCGCGTCCACCTCTTCCTCGGCGAGCCGGGCGGACTGGGCGTGCTCGAGAACGCCTACGGCACCGTCGCCCTCGTGCGCAGATCTCTGCTCCGCGATCTCTCCACCGCCTGGCCGAGCGAGCACGACCCCGACTGGGTGCTCCTCGCCCGACTGCGGCTGCAGGGGGCGCGCATCGTCTCCGTGCCCCGGCCGCTCGTGACGACGAGCCGCCGACCGGGAACGGTGGACGGAGCTCCCGGAGACGCGCTGCTCGTCGCGGGCGAGCTCGAGCGTGCCTATCCCGAGCCGCTCGAGAACCTCGCCCGGCTCGCCCTCGCGATCGGCGAGCCAGCAGCCGTGGCTGGCGAGGCGGGACTTCTGAGACGCGGAATCCGGGCGGTGCGAGAGCGCGGGCTCCTCCGCACAACGACGCATGCCGGGGCCAAGATGCTGCGCGCGACTCGGGGAAGCGTGCCGTGAACACGCCGAGCCCGAGGAACGTCACCCTCGTGACGGGGGAGCTGCTCGGAGCCGGGCGAGCAGGCGGGATCGGGACTGCGCACTCGTGGCTCGCGATCGCACTGGCGCGCCTCGGCCACCGCGTCGAGGTGCTCTACTACGGCCTCCAAGCGGCGGCGCTTCGGAAGGGGAACTGGATGGCGTTCTACGAGCGCTTCGGAGTCGTCGTGCGACCTGTCCTCCCGCCCGACGGATCACGCAAGGACTGGCACTGGGACCGCACGACGCGTATCGCCGAGCGCCTCGTCGCTGCGCCACCGGACGTCGTCATCGCGCAGGACCTCGGCGCTCCGGCAGCCGCCTCGCTGCGCCTTCGTCATCTCGACCTCGCGCTCCGCGGCACACTCTTCGTCGTCTACTGCCACGGGACGAGTCAGTGGATCAACGAGTGCGCCCGACGCGCCCGCGTCACCGACCCGGCCGAGCTCGCCTCGGCAACCATCCTCGAGCGTTCGGCGGTCGAGCTCGCCGACGTGCTCGTCAGCCCCAGCACGTACATGCTGGAGTGGATGGCTGCACGAGGCTGGGCCCTGCCCGCCCAGCGACGGGTCGTCCCGCTGCTGACACGCCGAGCTGCCCTCGGTGAGCTTGCGAGCAAGCCATCGAGCCGTCGGGCCGGAGAGACGATCGCACGCCTCTGCTTCTTCGGTCGACTCGAGGAGCGGAAGGGGATCGGGTTGCTCATTGCGGCCCTCGAGCGCCTCGATCCGTCCCTCCTTCGTGGGCTCGAGTTGGAGCTCCTGGGGGCGCCGACGCCGACCTGGCCCAGGAAACGCGTCGAGCGAGCGCTGCCGAGGAAGGCTCGGCGAGCGCTGCGGAGCGTCTCGTTCGCGAGCGGGCTCGACCAACCGGCCGCGCTCCTCCGTCTCGCTCGGCCGGGAACGCTCGTCGTCATGCCGGCGCTGGGCGACAACTCTCCCAACGCGATCTACGAGTGTCTGGAGCTCGGGGTCCCGTTCCTCGCGAGCAGCGCCGGCGGCACGAGCGAGCTCGTCGCGCCGGAAGACCGTGAGCGTGTGCTCTTCGAGCCCACCGTCGACGGCCTCGTCGAGGCGCTCGAGCGGGTGCTCCGCGCGGGGACGCTGCCCGCTCCGGCGGCTCCCGCGTACGACCTCGAGGCTGCGCTGACCGCCTGGGACGAGACCGTGCGCCTCTCTCCGAGCGCCCCAAGCCCTCGGCCTGAGGCTTCCGTCGAGCGTATCGACGTCGTCGTCACCTCTCGCGGCTCCGGGCAGAGGCTCGCACGCTGCCTGGAGGCGCTCGCCCACCAGGAGGGGGTCGAAGCGACGGTGGTCGTCGCCCTCGCCGGCCCACGTGTCCCCGAGCCGAGCGAGCTCCCCGCCGGGGTCGAGGTCGTACGGGCAGCCCGCTCGACGTTCGAAGCGGCACGGCAAGCAGGTCTCGAGGCCGGTGCAGCGCCCCTCGTCTGCTTCCTGGACGAGGAGGACGTCCCCGACCCCGACCTCCTCGTCACCCTCGCCCGAGCCCGAGCCAGCTCCGGAGCGGATGTCGTGACCTGCGGCCTTCGCCTGCGCGAGGCCGATCGCGAGCGCGTCCACCTCTTCCTCGGCGAGCCGGGCGGACTGGGCGTGCTCGAGAACGCCTACGGCACCGTCGCCCTCGTGCGCAGATCTCTGCTCCGCGATCTCTCCACCGCCTGGCCGAGCGAGCACGACCCCGACTGGGTGCTCCTCGCCCGACTGCGGCTGCAGGGGGCGCGCATCGTCTCCGTGCCCCGGCCGCTCGTGACGACGAGCCGCCGACCGGGAACGGTGGACGGAGCTCCCGGAGACGCGCTGCTCGTGCTCGAGGACGCCGAGCGGGCGCTCCCGGACGAGGCCGACTCCGCCGCTCGGCTCGCCGCTGGGCTCGCCGCGCAGGCTGCGCAGCACGCGAGCCGTGTGGGCCAGACAGGCGGAGGGAGACCGCCTCGACGGCGTCCCCTCACGACTCTCGCACTCCGAGCGTGGAGGCGCCCGTGAGCGGTCGGCGCGTCGTCGTCGCCGCGAGCGAAGTGCTCGGCATGGACGGGACGGGGGGCGCGGCGACTGCCGACTCGCTGCTCGCGCTCGCGCTCGCACGCTACGGCCACGAGGTCGACCTGCTCGTCGCGCCCGGACGTTCCGCCGGAGAGCTCGCGGAGCCGTGGAAGAGCCTGTACGCCGACCTGGGAGTGCGTGTGACGCACCTCGAGCCGAGCAAGCGCGTCTTCCCGTCCTACCTCGCGCCGAGCTACTCCGTCTTCGAGACGGCCCGCGCGATCAAGCCGGACGTCCTCGTAGCCGACGACTGGCGTGGGCTCGCTTGGGCGACCCTGCGCGCACGTCAACTCGGGCTCGAGCCAGAGCGAACCGCCGTCATCCTCTACTGCCACGGTCCTGCGCGCATGCTGGCCGAGTTCGCGCGCAAGGTGCCCGACACCGTCGCGCGCTACGGGGAAGAGATCGCCGAGCGTGCCGCGCTCGAGCTCGCCGACGCCGCCGTCAGCCCCAGCGCCTGGCTCTTCGCGTGGGAGCGAGAGCGAGGCTGGCCGGCTGCGCGCAACGAGCTCGTCGTGCCCTGTCTCTGGCGCTCCGTCGCCCTCGGCGAGGAGCCGGTACGCGCCGAGGGACGGGCGCGAGTCACGCGGCTCGCCTTCTTCGGGCAGCTCCGCGAAGGCAAGGGCGTTCGGATCTTCCTCGACGCCCTCGCGCAGCTCGGCCCGGTCGTCGAGAACATCGACCTCCTCTTTCTCGGACGCGAGACGCCTCGCTGGACCACGGAGCGGATTCGCGCGGCGCTTCCGCGTGAGACGCAGGCCCATCTTCGCTCGCTGCGCTTCGAGACCGGCCTCGACCCGATCGCGGCACTCGCCGAGCTGCGCGTTCCGGGAACGCTCGCCGTCATGCCCTCGCTCCTCGACAACTCGCCCTACACGGTCTCGGAGTGCCTCGAGCACGGCGTCCCCTTCCTCGCTGCACGCACGGGAGGCATTCCCGAGCTCGTCGCCGAGGAAGACCACGCGCGGACGCTCTTCGACCCGACGGCCGATGATCTCGCCCGCGCGCTCCGCTCGGCGCTCACGGCGGCCGACGGCGTCGGCCCGGCGACGCCCGGCTTCGATCCGCGGGCAGCACTTGTCCGCTGGGTCGAGCTCGTCGAGACGATCGAGCCAATCCCCCGAGCCCGCGGGCCCCGGATCTCCGCCGTCAGCGTCGTCGCCGCGCCTTCGTACCCGTCGCGAACCCCCATCGGAGCGGTCGACCTCACGCTCGAGCACATCGAGAGCGACACGCGCGCAGCGGGCCTCGCCCGCGCCAGTCACGACTGGGTCGTCTTCGTGGATCGAGACGACGATCCCGACGCCGGCCTCCTCGACGCCCTCGTCGAGGCGCAAGCGCTGACTGGAGCGGACGCCGTGACGACCGCGGTTCGACCTGCGGACACCCCGGACGGAGTCCGCGTCTTTCTCGGCGATCCCGGAGCGCTCGGGCTCGTGGAGAACCAGTACGGCGTCATCGCGCTCGTTCGGCGTGCACTGCTCACCGACGAAGAGCTCGCGCCGAGTACGAGCGACCCGGACTGGCCGCTCCTGGCGGGGATCGCGCTCCGGGGCGGGCAGATCGTCTCTCTGCCAATCGCGTTCGCCACGCACCGCGGACGCCCGGGAACGATCTCCGATGTTCCGGGCGAAGGGCTCGCCGTGCTCCGTCTCTTCGAGACACGCGGTCACGACAGTCCCGGGATCGCTGCTCTCGCGGCGACACTCGCCGCCGCGCTCGCACGATCCGAGGCCCGGGAATCGAGACAGCCACCCCCGAGCCAGGGACTCTTCCGGCGCGCGGCGTCCGTCGTGCGGAACGAGGGCGTACCCGGGCTTCTCGTACGCGTGCGTGCACGGCTGCCGACTCGCCGCTTCGTCGGCCGCCGCGCAAAGTCCCTCATCGACCCACTTCACGAGTGAATCGGCAGATTGCGCGACCCGCGGCCGACGCTCCACGGTCTCCACCCCGGCAAGACCGGGAGAACGGCGCTTCGCCATGCGCTCCTCGAGCACGTCACCGAGACGTCGTATCGGCTCGTCTTCCACGGCCACGACGTTCGCTCCAGGACGTCCCTCGCGGCGAGAAGGTCTTCTTCGTCGTACGCGACCCCGTGAGTCGATTCGTAAGCGCGTTCAACAGTCGCCTCCGAGAAGACCGTCCGCGGTTCGTCTACCCGTGGACCGAGGGTGAGCGACGGGCACTCTCGATCTTCCGCACTCCGGACGCGCTTGCACGCGCGCTCTCGGCGCCCGATCCCGGGCTGCGTCGGCGTGCCAACGACGCGATGCGGAGCATCGGCCCCTCAACACGCCGTACGCGTACTGGTTCAACAGCGAGCAGGCGCTCCGAGATCGAGCCGACGACATTCTCCTGATCGGTTTTCAGGACAGCCTCGACGACGACTTCGAGGCGCTCCGAGCGATGATCGGGCTCCCTGCCAGAGTTCGACTGCCGACCGGCGATCGCGAGGCGCACCGAACTCCCGACGGGTTCGAGACGACGCTCTCGGAGGAGGGACGGGCAAACCTCGAAGCCTGGTATGCGGACGACCTCGCGTTCGTCCGGACGTCCAGGGCGATGGCGCGTGCGCTGCGCCTGCGAGGCGGCGTGACGCCTCACGCCGTCAGAGCTTGACGCCGATCCGAGCCGAGTGGTCGATGCGGTTCAGGAGGATCGTGATCCCCTGCTCCGCGAAGTACTCGTCGACTGCCTGCCGCTGGCCTTCCCAGTAGCCGTAGTCGTCGAGGAGGAGCACCCCGCCGACGACGAGGCGCGGATAGAGATGGACGAGCTCGTGCTTGGTCGACTGGTACCAGTCGGTGTCGAGCCGAAGCAGCGCGATCTCGTCGGGCATCGCTTTGGGCACGGTCTCCTCGACCGGCCCTTCGATGAATCGGATCCGACTCTCTGGATAGCCCGTTCCACGCATCGCGCTACGGACCTCCTCGAGGCTCGCGTAGGCCCAGACCTCGGAGGCGCGCTCCTTCTCGACGAGCAGGTCGCTCGCCCGCTCGCCCGAGTAGCAGACGTCCGCGTCGCCCGGCGCGGTCATCCCGGCGTATGTGTCGTAGAGCCAGAGCTCGCGGTCGCTTACCCCCGCACGGAGGAGCGTGAGCGCCACCGCCATCATGCTCCCGCCCCGCCAGACGCCGCACTCGACCATGGCTCCGGGAATCCGCGCGCCGACCACGTACTCGACCGCACGGGCGAGCGCATGGATCCGCGGCGGCGTTGTCATCGTGTACGGGGCGACGCGCTCGCAGAGCTCACGATCGGCCTCGCTGAAATCGAACGGGTAGCGCGGCTTCGACAGCCCGTCGTCGAGGGCAGGAGCAGCACGACTGCCACGGAGCCGGCTCAGCGCGAACCGAGGGTGCAGCCGCCACCAGCGACTCGACTCGTAGGCGGCGACGCGGGCGCGAAGCTCCCGAACCTCCTGCAAGAGCTCGTGCTCGGCTCTCGTCCTCCCCTCGCTCACCACGCCGACCACCCCCCGTCGACGACGACGTTCGAGCCGGTCACGTACGAGGACGCGTCGGAGGCCAGGAAGACGAGCGCACCGAGCGCCTCCTCTGCGCGCAGCATGCGCCCGAGAGGAACGCGAGCCTCGTAGGCCTCGAGGAACTCGCGGGGCTGGTCGTTCCAGACGCCCGCCAGGGTCAGCGTGTTGACGCGAACACCCGCCTTCGCCCAGTACGTCGCGAGGTAGCGCGTCAAGTTCAGGATGGCGGACTTCGAGACCGAGTACGCCACGGGCTTCGTGAACTCCTCGCCACGAGCCCGACGGAAGGCGTAGAGCTCCTGTACAGGGGAGAGCATCCCGTAGACCGAGGAGATGTTGACGATCGAGCCGCGACCGGCTCGCGCCATCGCCGCCCCGAACACCTGGCAGCAGAGGAACGTCCCCTTGACGTTCACCGCCATGACCTCGTCGAACGACGCCTCGGGGTAGGACTCGAACGGGCCGACCTCCTCCGCGGGAGCGTCCGGCGGAGAGTCGAGGCCGGCATTGTTCACGAGCAGGTGCGGCGTCCCCCACTCGGACTCGACGGTCGCGAGCGTCTCCTCGAGGGCAGACCGATCGGTGACGTCGGCACGGTAGGCGCGGGCGCCCTCTGGGACGGCCGTCTCGACGACGTCGAGCACGGCGACGCGCATCCCGCGCTCGACGAGCCCGGCCGTGTAGACGGCGCCGAGCTGCCCGGCGCCGCCGGTCACGACCGCGATGCGGCCCGAGAGATCGAACAGCGGGTCGTTCACGCAGCCCCTCGCTTCGCGTGCCAGATCGCGTCGCAGAGCTCCCGCACACAGCCGCGGCCCCCCTCGCGCTCGAGGACGAGCGAGGCGAGCGGAACCACCTCCGGCCACGCGTCGGCGGGCACGACCGCGAGGCCGACGGCTTCCAGACACGCAGCGTCGTTCACGTCGTTGCCGAGGTACGCCGTCTCGGCGAGCGAGACGCCGCGCCGCTCGACCTCCGCTCGCAGTACGGACAGCTTGTCCGCGACGCCCTGGATGCACTCGGCTCGGATCTTCCGCGCTCGCGCTCCGACCGCCGGGTTCGTCTCGGTCGAGAGGATGAAGCAGTCGACGCCGACCTCCTCGAGCCGCCGGAGCCCCTGCGCGTCGCCGCGCCAGCAAGCCACGCTCTCCTCGCCGCGCTCGTTCGTCCACACGCGGTTGTCGGTGAAGACGCCGTCGAAGTCGAAGACGACGAGCCGAACGGCCTCTAGCTCGGTCACGCCTCGCCGGGTCGGGTGCCGGTGAGTACCTCGCTCGCCTCGACCACGTCGAATGTCACCTCCTGCTCGAACGCGAGCGGCGCAGTCAGGCGCAGGCCGATGAGTCGGTCGAGCTCGTACGGCGGGAGCCCACCGTCGGCCGGGGACTTCGCGACCAGGTCCCCGGGGGCGAGCACGTGCCCCGCCGGGAGGTCGCGCGCCGCGACGAGCTTCTTGCCCATCTTCTCGAGCGGTCGGGCCTCGCTCGGGTAGCGACGCTTCTCTCCGTCCCCGAGAGCCCGCGGCGCGCGGCGGAGGTCGCGGACGAGCTTGCGCATCCCCTCGGGCATGAGCGAGAACGCGTGGTCGGTGCCTCGCCAGGAGTGGCTCAAGGTGAAGTGCTTCTCGATCACGCGCGCGCCGAGCATGTACGCGACGAGCGACATCGCGATCCCGTCCTGGTGGTCGGAGAGCCCCACGACGAGGTCGGGAAAGCGCTCGCGGTACATCTCGATCACCCGGAGGTCGAGCTCCTCGACGTCGCACGGGTACGACGCCGTGCACTGGAGGAGGCAGAGCTGCGGGTTGATCGGGAGGATCGTGTCGACGGCCCGTTCGACGTCTTCCAGCGTGCCGCCGCCCGTCGAGAGGAAGAGCGGCCGTCCGAACGACGCGACGTGGCGCAGGAGCGGCGTGTTCGTGAGATCGCCGGACGCGATCTTGAACGCCGGCATCCCGAGCTCTGCGAGGAGGTCTGCGCTCGACTCGTCGAACGCGGTGCCGAACAGCGTCACCCCCTCCTCGCGGGAGAACTCCCGCAGCTCGAGCCACTCCGCCGGCGAGAGCTCGAGCGCCTCCCGGTGTTCCCCGTACGTCGCACCGAACGAGTGCTCGTTGTCGTAGGGAGCGTCGTAGAGCGCGCGCGTGTAGAGCCGCCGGTTGTCCCGCTTCTGGAGCTTCACGGCGTCGACACCGCACTCCTTCGCTGCGTGGATGAGCGCCTTCGCCTTCTCGACGTCTCCCTGGTGGTTGTTCCCGATCTCGGCGATCACATAGACGTCCGTGTCGTCCGCGATGCGCCTCCCGTCGACGTACAGCTCGGCCACGGCGCGATGGTACTCGTGGGCGCGGTCGGTCAGGCACGAAGGGCGGCGCCGTAGGCCTCGATCGTCCCGCGCGCCGCGGCCTCCGGAGAGAAGCGCTCTCGCGCGCGCTCGCGCGCCGCCACCCCCATCCGCGCACGGAGCTCGGAGTCGGCGAGTAGGCGCTCGAGCGCCTCCCGGAGCGCCCGCGGGTCGCGCGGCGGCACGAGGAACCCCGTGACGCCGTCCTCCACGGCGTCGAGCAACCCTCCCACCGCCGAGGCGACCACGGGCCGTCCGTGCGCCATCGCCTCCCGCGCGACGACGCCGTATCCCTCCCGGCGCGACGGGCACGCGACGACCGCTGCCCGCTCGAAGTACGGGCCGATCCTGCTCGGCGCGACGAAGCCGAGCGCGTCCGGCACGCGGTCACGGAGCGGCCCGTCACCCACGACGACCCGCCGCATCCCCTCCGTCGCCTCCGCGAGCTCGAGGATCCCCTTCTCCTCCGAGAGCCGACCGACGTAGAGGACGTGCGGCGGCTCCTCCGGCTCGGCGACGACGTCGGGCACCGCTACCCCCGGAGCGACCACCCGGACGTCCCGCCCGCCGAGCGCGCGCGCCTCCTCGGCGAGGGCACGCGAGGGGCAGAGGACGAGCCGCGCGCGACGGAGGAGCCAACGGAAGGCCCACGGCGCTCGCCGGGCGATCTCGACGTCCGTACCCCAGAGCTGGACGACGAGCGGCCTGCGCGCCGCGAGCGCCGGGAGCGCCGAGGGGAGCCAGTGCGCGTGCACGACGTCCGCGCCACGCGCCTCGCGCCGGGCCGCCCGCCCGAGCGCGAGCAGGAAGAGCGGCACGAACACCACCTTCCACGGCCGCCTGCGCAGGTTGCCGGCGATCCCGTCGCCATAGGCGAGGCCGAAGTGCGGAACGCTCGCCGGCGACACGACCGAGACCTCGACGCCGGCGTGGCGCAGCGCCTCGACCGCGTCCCGGACGAAGGAGCCGGCGACGTCGTCCGCATCGCGCGGATACGACGTCGTCACGACGAGGGCCCTCATCCGGGACGGCGCCGGCCGAAGACGACGGGGAGCGCGACGGCGAGGGTGGCGTAGACGTAGAAGTAGTAGAACGTCATCGTCAGGTAGAAGAGGTTCGCTGCGAGCGTGGCGGCGAGCGCGGCGGTCATCCCCCAGGCGAGCGGCGTGACACGTCGCTCGAGCGGGTCGCCCGCGGCGCGCAGCGCCCGGCCGAGACGCCGCGCCGCCCCGAGGCGCGCGAAGAGCCAGACGACGAAGACCGCGAAGAGCGCGGTGCCGACGAGCCCCGTCTCCACCAGGGTCGCGACGTAGAACGAGTGCGGCCCGAAGTCCTCCCTCCCGGTCACGAACTCGTAGTAGACGGAGAAGTTGTTCAACCCGAGCCCGAGCGCGGGATGCGTCTGGAGGATGTCTGGGATGAAGGTGTAGACCTCGAAGTGGGGCGAGGCGGCCCCGCGGCTCGTGTTCGTCCGAGCGCGCAGCACGGTCAGGAAGAAGTCGAGCCGCGCCAGCACAACGGACGCGACGATCGCGACGACCGCGCCGAGCGGAACGAGGAAGGCCGGACGGCGGAGGTGCCGGCGGTAGGGGAGCGCGAGCACGAGGCCGCCCACGGCGAGCCCGAGCAGACCGCTCCGCGAGAGGGTGGCGAGCTGGACGACGAGGAGGAAGACGAGGAGCGCAGCCAGCGGCGTGCGCAGCCGGTGGCCACGCTCGAGCCGGAGGTAGAGCGGGAGCAGGACGAGCAACGGGAGCAGGAGCTCGATGCCGAGGTGGTTCGGATCGCCGGCGAGCCCGTTCGGCCGGTAGACGGGCTGCACGCCGCCGACGACGCCGAACACGTTGATCCCGGTCTGCCGCGACGTCAGCGGCTCGATGAGGATGGAGTCGAGGTTCGCACCCGTCACCTCCGCGACGACGAGCTGGATCACGCCGTAGAGCGCGTTGACGGCGATCCCGCCGAGGAAGGCGGCGAGCGCGTACCAGTACATCCGGAGCGGCCTGCGCGCGAGGAGGGAGACGCCCGCGACGACGAAGCCGAAGTGGAGCACGAACTTCACGAACCCCTTCCACCACTGGTCGAACGCCTGCGCCGTGTCGAGGTTGTAGAAGCCCGCCAAATAGACGAGCGCGAACGCGACGAGGAACGCGAGCGCCACCGCGGCGCTGCGCGTCAGGCGCAGGTCGCCCCGCTCGAGCCGATCCCAGAGGAAGGCGAGCAGGAACACCGAGGTGAGGACGTCCGAGACGATGAGCGACCCGGCGAGCTCCCACTGGAGCTTGTGGAACGTGACCATGAACGCGGTCAGGAGGAAGAGCCCGTCGAGGAGCGGCTGGACGAGCACGCGCTCGGCACGCCGGTCACGCAGGGCAAGCGCGGCGCTCGTCACGCTGCGATCTCCCGCAGCAGCTCGGCGAGCTCCTCGACCCGGGCGCGGCGCGAGAGCCGCTCGCGCTCCTCCTCGGTGAGCTCGACATCGGCCAGACCGCCGTCGAGGAAGCGTCCGTGCAGCTCCTCGAGCGCGGCGCGGATTCCTTCGACGTCGTCTGGAGCGACGACGATCCCGGCGCTCGTCTCGCGGACGAGCGCGGCCGCGGCGCCGTCGGGAGGGACGACGGCGAGGATGGGCCGGCGCGCCGCGAGGTACTCGAAGACCTTCCCGGAGAGGACGCCCTGGCCGCGTCCGTCCGCATCGGGAACGAGGAGGAGGAGCGCCTCGGAGTCCCGCTGTAGACGAAGCGCCTCGGCGCGCGGCGCGTAGGGGACGAGCCGCAGTCGGTCGCCGAGCCCGAGCGCCTCGGCCCACTCGCGGTCGGCGTCCCGGAAGTCCCCGACGAACCGCGCCTCGAGGTCGAGGCCGGAGTCGACGAGCGCCTGCAGGAACGGTCTCGGGTCGCGCCGGCCGAAGAAGCTCCCCGTGTGCGTGATCCGAAAGCGGGACGCCGGCTCGTACTCGAGCCCGGCGAAGTCGTCGAAGTCGCAGCCGTTCGCGATCGTGCGCACCACCCCGCGCGCGGAGAGCGCGCGCACCTCGTCGGCGATCGCCTCGGAGACGCAGGAGATCGCATCCGCCCTCGCCGCCACGAGCCGGGCGAGGCGCTCGTTCGTCGCCTGGCGCGCGCGCGTGGCCGCGGTGTCGGCACGGCGATGCTGATTGGCAACAAGCGGGTCCCGGAGGTCGGCGAGCCAGCGCGCGCCCGTGGCGCGCTGGACCGCAGCGCCGACGAAGTGGATCGATCCTGGCGGCGAGGTCGTGATCACGGCATCGATACCCTCGCTACGCACGATCCGGATCGCCGCCGGGATCGCGGTCACGTTCCAGGTCACGCTCGCGTCCGGGAGGAGGAGGCGGCGGGCTGTCACCTGGGCGTGCACGAGCACGCGCTCGAGCCCGTCGGCGGCCGCTCGCAGCTCCTGCCTCGGCCTTCGCGCGCGCGGGCCGAGGTAGCGGACGCGGTGGATCCACGCCTGCGTCGGGACGCGCTGCTCCGCATCGCGGTGCACCCACTTCGGGTCGTCGGGGGCGAGCACGTGCGTCTCGATGCCGAGCGCGGGGAGGTACTGCGCGAGCTTGAGCGAGCGCTGCACGCCGCCTCCGCCCGCGGGTGGGAAGTACATCGTCACGAGCAGCACCTTCACGCGCGCGAAGGGTAGACGGGAGGGTGCTCTGTATGGCCGGCAGCGATCAGTCGCTCACGCTCTGCGCTCGCCACCGTCGCCCTGCGCCGACACCGCGTTACGCGAGCGTCGCGAACGCCTCGGCCGCCGCCTCGATCGTCGCCGCGACCTCGTCCTCGCCGTGCGCGGTCGAGAGGAAGCCGACCTCGAACTGGGAGGGCGCGAGGTAGACGCCGCGCTCGAGCAGCGCGCGGTGGAAGCGCGCATAGCGCTCGGTGTCGGCCTCCTTCGCCTCGTCCCAGCACGTCACGGGACCGTCCGTGAAGAAGAGCCCGAACATCGTCCCGACACGGTCGACGTGCACCGGCCCGCCGAGCGCCGCGAGGCCCTCGACGAGGCTCGCCGCCGCCCGCTCGAGCGCCTCCCAGACCCCCGGCTCGGCGAGGACGCGGAGCGTCTCGATACCGGCCGTCATCGCGAGCGGGTTTCCCGAGAGCGTTCCCGCCTGGTAGACGGGGCCGGCGGGCGCGACGAGCTCCATGATCTCGCGTCGCCCGCCGTAGGCGCCGACCGGAAGCCCGCCGCCGATCACCTTGCCGAGCGTCGTCAGGTCGGGCGTCACCCCGTACAGCGCCTGTGCGCCTCCGGGGTGGACACGGAAGCCCGTCATGACCTCGTCGAAGACGAGGAGCGCGCCATTTGCCTCGGTCACCTCGCGCAGCCCCTCGAGGAAGCCCTCCCGCGGCGGGACGAGGCCCATGTTCCCGGCGACCGGCTCGACGATCACCGCGGCGATCTCGTGGTGGTCGAAGAGCTGCTCGACCGAGTCGAGGTCGTTGAAGCGCGCCGTCAACGTATCCGCTGCCGCCCCCGGGGTCACGCCGGGCGAGTCCGGGAGGCCGAGTGTCGCCACCCCGGAGCCCGCCTGCACGAGGAGGAAGTCCGCGTGCCCGTGGTAGCAGCCGGCGAGCTTCACGATCTTCTCCCGCCCGGTGAACGCCCGCGCGAGACGGAGCGCGCTCATCGTCGCCTCCGTTCCGGAGCTCACGAAGCGAACGAGCTCGAGCGACGGCATCGCCTCGCGGATGAGCGCCGCGAGCTCGAGCTCGAGCGGGGTCGGCGTTCCGTAGCTCGTTCCGCGCCGAACCGCCTCCTCGAGAGCCGCGACGACCCGCGGGTGGGCGTGGCCGAGCACGAGCGGGCCCCAAGAGAGGACGTAGTCCAGGTAGCGGTTGCCGTCGACGTCGACGAGGAAGGCGCCCTCGCCCCGCTCGACGAAGAAGGGTGTGCCGCCGACCGCGCGGAAGGCGCGCACGGGCGAGCTCACGCCGCCCGGCATGAGCCCGAGCGCCTCGGCGAAGAGCGCCTCCGACCGCTCCCTCATCGCACCACTGCCGGGACGAGGGAGGCGGCCCGCTCGCGGACGAGCTCCGCGAGCGCGGCCACGAAGCCCGGATGGTCGTTCAGCGCCGGAGGCCGCTCGAGGCGCAGCCCGAGAGCCTCCGCCGTCGCGCGAGCCTGCACGTCGATGTCGAAGAGGATCTCGACGTGGTCGGAGACGAACCCGACCGGGCAGACGACCACGTCGCGCACGCCCCGCGTCGCGAGCTCGCCGAGGTGCTCGGAGAGATCCGGCCCCGCCCACGGCTCGGGCGTCCTCCCGGCGGACTGGTACGCCCACGACCAGCGCTCCTCCGGGACGCCCGCGCGCTCGGCGACGAGCCGCGCCGTCTCGAGGCACTGCGCCTCGTACGGATCGCCGGAGTCGAGCAGGCGACGTGGGAGGCTGTGCGCGGTGAAGACGACGTGGACGCGCCCGCGCTCGGGCGTGGGCCAGCGCGCGAGCCCCTCCTCCACGCGGGAGGCGAACGCCGCGACGACCCCGGGGTGGTCGTGGTAGCTACCGACGTGCGCGACGTCCATCCGCCCGCGCGCGAGCTCGAGCCCGTCCGCGACCTTCTGCTGGTAGCGGGCGATCGAGAGTGCGCTGAACTGGGGCGCGAGGACGAGCCCGACCGCTCGCTCGATGCCGTCGTCGACCATCTCGCCCACCACCTCCTCGATCCACGGTGCCCAGTGACGCATGCCGAGGTAGCAGCGGAAGCCCTCCCCGAGCTCGGCTCCGAGAGCGTCCACCTGGGCACGCGTGACGTCGAGGAGCGGTGAGCGGCCACCGATCGCGCGGTAGTTCTCCGTGATCTCCTCGAGCACCTCGCGCGGGGTCGTTCGCCCCGAGCGGATGTCGGCGAGGTAGCCGGGAATCTCCTCGAGCGACTCGGGGGCTCCGTAGGCCATCACGAGCACACCGATCGGGGCGTCGCTCACCGCGCCGTCCTCTCGTGCACGTACGCGACGAGCCGACGGACGTTGTCGACCGGCGTCTGCGGGACGAGCCCGTGCCCGACGTTGAAGACGTGCCCGGGTCGACCGCCGGCGCGGTCGAGGACGTCGTCGATCCGGTGGCGGAGCTCGCGCCAGGGCGCGAGCAGCGCCGCGGGGTCGAGGTTCCCCTGCACGGGCCGCTCGAAGCCGACGCGGGCCCACGCCTCGTCGAGCGGGAGCTGCCAGTCGAGGCCCACGACGTCCCCTCCGCAGGCGGCGGCCTCCTCGAGGTAGGCGCTCACGCCGAGCGAGAACGCGATCACGGGGACGCCGGCCCGCGCGAGCCGCGCGAAGAGCTCTCGGTTGTGCGGCGCGACGTAGCGCAGGTAGTCCTCGCGCCCGAGCGCTCGCCCGGCCCAGGAGTCGAAGACCTGCAACGCCTGCGCGCCCGCGCGCGCCTGCGCGAGGAGGTAGTCGGCCTGCACCGTCACGAGCTTGCCGAGGAGCCGCTTCCACGCAGCGGGCTCGGAAAGCATGAACGCCTTCGTCTTCGTGAAGTCGCGCGAGCTTCCGCCTTCGATCGCGTAGCTCGCGAGCGTGAAGGGCGCGCCGGCGAACCCGATGACCGGGATCCCGCGCGGCTCGAGCTCTCGGCGGAGGATCGCGATCGCGCCGAGCGTCCCCTGCATCGTCTCCTCCGCCGGCGGCGTCCCGAGGAGATCGACGTCGCGGGGCCGAGCGATCGGGTTCCCGATCCGCGGCCCGTCCCCGGGCACGAAGTCGAGCTCGAGCCCCATCCCTTGCAAGGGCGGGAGGATGTCGGAGAAGACGATCGCAGCGTCGACTCCGAGCGCGTCGACGGGCTGGAGGGAGACCTCCGCCGAGAGCTCGGCGTCGCGGATGAGCTCGAGCATCGAGTACCGCGCGCGGAGCGCCCGGTACTCGGGCAGGTAGCGCCCGGCTTGGCGCAGGAGCCAGACGGGGGTGTGGTCGGCCGGAAGCCCGCGACAGGCGCGGAGGAAGGGAGCGGCCGGCTCCCCTGCCACCTCGGCCGATGTGCCCCTCACGGCTTCGACTGCCACGCCACCCTGCCGACGAAGAACGGTCCGAGGCGCTCGAGGTGGAGCGAGGTCTGCTTCGTCTTGCGCATCCGCTGGACGATGACGGAGAGCGGGTGGAGCTCCGGGCCGAGCAGGCCGACGACGAAGTCGTTGTCCTCCCGATCGAGGCCGTGGCAGGCGAGGCGGATGTCGTAGCCGAGCCCCGCCCGGCCGAACGCCATCCCGATCCCTCCGTGCTCCATGAGGATCGCGTTCTGCTCGGAACGCGAGAGGCGCTCGAACGACCCCGCGCGTCGAAGCGGGTACCAGACGGCCCAGCGCAGCGCCGGATCGAGGACGCGCCGCCGAGGTCGCTCGAGGAGGGTCTCGACGAGATCCTGCTCGTACCCGAGCGCGTACGTCCGACCGAGCATCGTCAGCTCCGGCCGAGGCTCGAGCTCGGAGAACGGAGGCTTCCGCAGGAAGGCTCGGAGATGTCCGACGAACGCCTCCGGATCCTCGCTGAGCGTGAGGAGCGCGACCCCGGAGGGGTCGTGTACGTCCTCGTACAGGGCCCCCTCGACGCCCGCAGCCTCGAGCGCGGCGACGAGCTCGGGCGTGTCGGGGGCTCGCCGATACGCGTGGAGCTGCATGTACAGGCGCCGATCGAGAGAGGTCGTCTCGCCGTCGGCGCTGAGACCGTGCTCGTGGACGTCGACCTCGTCGAGCGCTTCGACCTCGGGGCGCGCGTCGATGCGCTGCTTCATGCGCTGCCTCCGAGCCAGCGGGCAGCGTCCTTCGCGTGGTAGGTCACGACGAGATCGGCTCCCGCGCGGCGGACTCCGGTGAGTAGCTCGAGCACGGCCGCCCGCTCGTCGAGCCATCCCCGTGCTGCGGCCGCCTTCACCATCGCGTACTCGCCGGAGACGTTGTAGGCCGCGAGCGGGAGTTCCGGGAAGCGCTCGCGCACCTGCTGTACGACGTCGAGGTACCCGAGCGCCGGCTTCACCAGCAAGGCATCCGCCCCCTGCTCCACGTCGAGCGCAGCCTCGCGCAATGCCTCGCGCACGTTCGCGGGGTCCATCTGGTGCGACCGACGATCGCCGAAGGCAGGCGCGCCCTCGGCCGCGTCCCGGAAGGGGCCGTAGAGCGCCGACGCGTACTTCACCGCGTAGGAGAGGATCGCGACCTGCTCGTGTCCCTCCGCGTCGAGCGCCGCGCGGATCGCCCCCACCATCCCGTCGAGCATTCCGCTCGGAGCGACGACATCCGCCCCGGCCTCCGCGTGCGAGACGGCGACGCGTCCGAGGACCTCGAGCGTCTCGTCGTTCAGCACCTGCCCGTCGGGGTCGAGGAGGCCGCAGTGGCCGTGATCCGTGTACTCGCAGAGGCAGACGTCGGTGACGAGGACGAGCTCGGGGACCGCGGCACGAAGCGCCTCGAGCGCCCTCTGCACCGGCGCGTTGGGGGCGTAGCTCTCCGATCCGACGGCGTCCTTGGACTCCGGCACCCCGAAGAGGAGCACCGCGCGGATTCCGAGCGCGGCGAGCTCTTCAGCCTCGGCTCGGAGTGCGTCGACGGAGAGCTGTTCCACTCCCGGCATCGACGGCACGGGTCGACGGACGGCAGTGCCCGGCACGACGAAGAGCGGGTAGACGAGGTCGGCGACGTCGAGCGTCGTCTCCCGGACGAGCTCGCGCAGCGCAGGGGTGCGGCGCCAGCGCCGAGGGCGCTTCAGCCCCGCGTGTTCGCCTAACGTCGAGCTCAGCCCCGTCAGCTCGGTCACCTGCGTCCCCCGAAGATCGCCACCAGTGCCCGAATCATGCCCACCTCCGTAGCCTCGTCGGCGACGCAGCGCACCTCGAGCCCCGCCGCCTCCGCCTCCCGCGCGGTCGTCGGACCGATGCACACGAGGGAGGTCGTGTCGAGCGGAAGGGCGAGCGCCGCCAGGGAGCGCGCCGCCGACCCGCTCGCGAGCAGGATCGCGTCGGCGCTGCGGAGCAGCGCGACCCCCTCCTCGTCTGGAACGAGCGGGACGGTGCGGTAGGCGACGACGGCCTCGACGTGCGCGCCGCGCGCGCGAAGCTCGTCGGCGAGTGCAGGGCTCGCGATATCCGACTGCGGGAGGACGACTCGGAGGCCCGCAACGTCCCCGAGTCCGGCTGCGACCGCCTCCGCCTGAAAGCGCTCGGGTACGAACGCCGGCTCGAGGCCGAGCGCTCGCAGCGCCTCCGCCGTCGCCGGGCCTACCGCGGCGAATCGCGCTCCTCTGAGGGCCGTGAGCCGCTCACCGGCCGCTCGAGCTGCGTTCGCGCTCGTCACGACGACCCAGTCGACGCGCCCGCGACAGGCCGCGTCGAGCCCGGCCGCGTCGACAGGCTCGATCGCGACGAGCGGTACCTCGGCCGGCACGGCGCCGAGGCGCTCGAGCTCGGAAACGAGGCGCCCGCCGGTTCCACGCGGTCGCGTCACGACGACGCGTGTGCCTGCGAGGGGAGCTTCAGCCACCGGTCGCGCCCAGGATCTCCGCCGCCCCTGCGACGAGCGCCTCGCCGGCGAGACGTGCTCCGAGCTCCTCGGGGTCGGCGCCACGGCCCTCGACCCGCACGACCCGCTGCCCGTCGGGAGAGGCGACGAGGCCGGTCAGCACGAGCTCGCGAGCTCGGTCCTGACGCGCCCATGCGGCCACGGGAGCGGAGCAGCCCGCAGCGAGCGCGGCGAGGAACGTCCGCTCGGCGCTCGTCGCCGCGCGCGTCGCCGCATCGTCGAGCGGAGCGAGGGCGGCGAGGACCGCGTCGTCCTCGGCGCGACACTGAACGGCGAGTGCGCCCTGCCCGGGCGCCGGCAGCATCACGTCGAGCCCGAGCCACTCGCTCACCTCGCCCTCGAACCCGAGGCGGCGAACGCCGGCCGCAGCGACGACGACCGCGTCGACGACCCGGTCGCGCACCTTTCGGACTCGAGTTCCGACGTTCCCGCGCACCGGCTCGACGACGAGATCTGGTCGGAGCGCCCGGAGCTGCGCGGCGCGACGGAGGCTGCTCGTCCCGATCGTCGCACCGGAGGCGAGTTCCGCGAGCACGGCGCCATCCCGCGAGACGAGGCAGTCGCGGACGTCGTCCCGCGCGCAGACGGCACCGACGACGAGGCCGGGCGAGTCGGCGGTAGGGAGATCCTTCAGCGAGTGGACAGCGACGTCGATCTCGTGCGCCGCGAGCGCCGCCTCGAGCTCGGCGGTGAAGAGCCCCTTTCCGCCGATCTCGGGGAGCGGCTCACCCGTCGCCTGGGTGCGATCGCCTCGAGTCTCCACGATCCGCATCGAGACGGCCACCTCGGGCCAGGACTGCTCGAGGAGCGCGGCGACGAGACGCGCCTGCGCCAACGCAAGAGGCGAGCCCCGCGTGCCGATGGCGATCGCCGCCGCAGGCGGCGATGCGCTCACGGCTCGCGTGGCGCGGCGAGCCCGAAGAGCGCCCGGGCGAGCGCGGCGAGGTCGTCTGCGGCCTCGGATCCCGCGTGCTCACGGAGACGAACCGTCGGCTCGTGCAGGAGCTTCTTCACGAGAGCGCGGGAGAGGTGCTCGATGCGTTCCGCGGTCTCGGCGTCGACCTCACCGAGATCCCGGAAGGCGCGAGCGAGCTCGCGCGCACGGATCTCCTCGGCCTGCCGTCGGAGCTCGGCAACGACCGGCTCGATCTCGAGCTGTCGGTACTTGCGTGCGAACGCCTGTACCTCCTCCTCGACGATGGACTCGACGCGCGGCACCTCTCGCAGGCGAGACGCCATCGTCTCGTCGAGCCCGGCGCGAAGATCGTCGACGTCGAAGAGCCGGACCCCGTCGAGGGCGCCGACCTCGCGCTCGACGTCCGCGGGAACGGCGAGGTCGACGATGACGAGGGGCCTCGTCGGACCCCGTCGCGCCATCGCGCGCCGCACGAGGTCGACGTCGATCAGCTGCTCCTGCGCGCTCGTCGCCGTCACCGCGACGTCCGCCCAGGCTAGCGCCTCCTCGAGCTCCTCGAGCGTGTAGAGCGCGGCATCGAAACGACGCGCGACGTCTTCCGCGCGCGCGGGCGTGCGATTCGCGACCGCCACGTGCGTCATCTCCTTGCTCGCGAAGGCCTTGAGCGTCTGCAGGCCGATACGCCCCGCACCGACGACGAGGGCGTTCCGCTCGCGCAGATCGCCGAGCGTGCCCGAGGCGAGCGCGAGCGCCATCGAGCTCGCCGTCGCAGGGTTCGCCCCGATCGCCGTCTCGACACGGGCCCTTCTCCCCGCAGCGATCGCGCTGCGGAAGAGGAGCGTGAGGACGGGGCCGACCGTTCCCGTCGCGCGCCCGGCGTCGAATGCGTCGCGCACCTGACCGAGGATCTCCGTCTCGCCGAGGACGAGCGAGTCGAGCCCGGAGGCGACCCGCCCGAGGTGGCGGGCGACGTCGTCGCCCGAGTGGACGTAGAGGTGATCGACGAGCAGGTCGCGGTCGATGTCGTGCGCCCCCGCGAGCGCTCGGATGAGCTCGTCGCGGGCATCGTCGACGTGCTCGGTGAGACACGCGTAGAGCTCGACGCGGTAGCAGGTCGAGAGCACCGCATGCTCTTCGACCGCGGGACAGCGAGCTGCGCCGGGCCCCAGCGAGCCGACGCGCTCTCGCAGCTCCACCGGAGCCGTACGATGGCTGAGCCCGAGGCAGACGAGGCGCTCCACGTGCACCTCAGACTCTACTCCGCGGCGGCCACGACCGAGTAGGACAGCCTCCCGCTCAACCGCGCCCGTACCTCGAACGGTGTCTGACACCTTTTCCACGCTTTCCACAGCGCAGAATGCGCGCGTGGCCGTCCTGGGCATCGACGTGGGGGGAACGTTCACGGACGCCGTGCTCGTCGCAGGCGGGGAGCTCCGCGTGGCGAAGGTTCCGACCCTCCCTCGGCAGGAGGGGTCCGTCATCGCTGCTGCGCGCGAGGTCGGAGCCGATGAGATCGAGCGCTTCACCCACGGAACGACGATCGCCACGAACGCGCTCCTCGAGAGGCTCGGCGCGCGCACCGCCTTCGTCACGAACGCAGGCTTCGAGCACCTCCTCCACCTGCGCCGGCAAGCCCGTGCGCACCTCTACCGTCCCTGCGCCGATCACCCGCCCCCGCTCGTCCCGCTCGAGCGCTGCCACGGGGTGCGCGGCCGCCTCGGCCCCGATGGAGAGCTCGAGCCGCTCGTCCTCTCGTCGCTGCCGGAGATCGACGCGGAAGCGATCGCCGTCTGTCTCCTCCACTCCTACCGGGACAGCTCACACGAGCGCGCGCTCGCCCACTACCTCCGTGAACGCTACCCACGAGCCCACGTCGTTGCCTCGCACGAGGTCTCGCCCGAGCTCAGGGAGTACGAGCGCGCCTCGACGGCAGTCGTCGACGCCTACCTCGGTCCCGCCCTCGCCTCGTACCTGCGACGGCTCGCACGAGCTGCGATCCGGGAGGGCCTCCCGGAGCCCCTCGTCATGCGCTCGTCGGGCGGCGTCGCGACGATCGAGGAGGCAGCGGCACACGCAGCCTTCGCGCTCCTCTCCGGCCCGGCAGCGGGCGTCGTGGGCGCAGCGAAGAGCGCCGCGCTCTCGGGCTTCCCGAACGTGCTCTCCTTCGATATGGGCGGCACCTCAACCGACGTCTGCGCGATCGTGAACGGTGCGGCCAGGCGCGAACACGAGCGCGTCGTCGCCGGCTACCCGATCCGCCTGCCGACGCTTGCCGTACACACCGTCGGCGCGGGGGGCGGCTCCATCGCGTGGAGGGACGCCGGTGGAGCGCTCCACGTCGGGCCCGAGAGCGCGGGCGCCTTCCCTGGACCGGCGTGCTACGGGCGCGGCGGTCTGCGCCCGACCGTGACGGACGCGAACCTCCTGCTCGGTCGCCTGCCGGAGCGCCTTCCGGGCGGGATCACGCTCGATCCCGACGCCGCGCGCCGCGCGCTCGGCACCCTCGCTCCGGAGGACGTGATCGACGTCGTCAACGCCGAGATGACCCGGGCGCTGCGCGTCGTCTCCGTCGAGCAGGGACTCGACCCGCGAGACTTCGCTCTCGTCGCCTTCGGCGGCGCCGGGCCCTTGCACGCATGCGCGCTCGCGGAGGAGCTCGAGATCCGTACCGTCCTCGTTCCCGCGGCAGCCGGAGTCCTCTCGGCGCTCGGCCTCGCAGCAGCCGACGAGCGGCGAGATCGCGTCCGCTCGTACCTCGTCCCACTCGGAGATGCCGGCGAGCTCCCTCCCACCGGCGAGGCCGACCTCCGGTACCGCGGACAATCGTTCGAGCTGTCGATCCCCCTCGGCCCCGACCTCGCCGAGCGCTTCCACGCCGCACACCGGGAACGCTACGGGTACGCCGACCGCGAGCGAGAGATCGAGCTCGTCGCCGTGCGCACGGCGGACGTCCGGCGGGCACCGCCGGTCGAGATCTCCGGCCCTCCTCGAGCCGTCCGTGGCCCGGCAGTGCTCGAGCTCGACGGTGCGACCGCCTGGGTTCCCCGCGGCTGGGAGGGAGCCACCGACGCGCACGGCACCCTCGTCCTCCGCCACCTGGAGAAGGCCGCATGACCCGAGCCGGGAACGACGAGCCGCGGTTTCCCGTCGAGCTCCAGGTCATCGCAGCCGGGTTGCGGGCGATCGCCGAGGAGATGGGCGCCGTCCTGATCCGCTCCGCCTTCTCGGCCAACATCAAGGAGCGACGAGACTGCTCGACCGCGCTCTTCGACGAGGAGGGGCGCATGGTAACGCAGGCCGAGCACATCCCCGTCCACCTGGGCGCCATGCCCGAGGCGGTCGCGGCCGTCCGCGCGCAGGAGCCGGCGCTCGGCGAGCCCTGGATCGTGAACGACCCGTACACCGGCGGCACCCACCTCCCGGATCTGACCGTCGTCACCCGCCACGAGCTCGGGTACGCGGTCTCGCGCGCGCACCACGCCGACGTCGGCGGGTCGGAGCCGGGCAGCCTGCCCGCGCGCTCGCGACGCCTCGAGGAGGAGGGCGTCGTCATCCCGCCGACGCGCCTCGACGAGAACGCGCTCGCGTCCCTCGTCTCGAGGATGCGGAACCCGGAGGAGCGATACGGCGACCTCCGCGCGCAGCTCGCGGCGCACCACCTCGCGGGCCGACGACTCGACGAGCTCTGCGCGCGCCGGAGTCGCGCACGCGTCAGCGCCGCGATGGACGAGCTCCTCGCCTACTCGGAGCGCGTCGTCCGCGCCGCGATCCGGGAGCTCCCCGACGGGCGCTTCAGCGCCGAGGACGTCCTCGAGGCTCCCGACGGCGAGCTCCCGATCAGAGCGACGGTCACGATCGACGGAGACGCGATCGAGATCGACTTCACGGGCACCGCGCCACAGCACGACGGGAACCTCAACTGCCCGCTCGCCGTCACGCGCTCCGCGTGCTTCTACGTCGTTCGCTGCCTCACGGCGCCCGACCTCCCCGCCTCGGGTGGCGCCTTCGCGCCCGTCACCGTCCGCGCACCGGAAGGGTGCCTCGTCAACGCCCGGCCGCCGGCGGCCGTCGCGGCGGGCAACACGGAGACCTCGAGCCGTATCGTCGACGTCGTCTTCCGCGCGCTCGGCCGAGCGCTGCCCGTGCCGGCGCAGGGCCAGGGCACGATGAACAACGTCGTCCTCGGCAACGAGCGGTTCACGTACTACGAGACGATCGGCGGCGGCCAGGGCGCATGCCCCGATGCCGACGGGCCGTCGGGCGTCCACGTCGCGATGTCGAACACGCTGACCACCCCCATCGAGGCGCTCGAGCTCGCGTACCCGCTCCGTGTCGAGCGCTACGCCCTCCGCCTCGGGTCGGGAGGTAGCGGGCTCCACCGCGGCGGCGACGGCGTCGTCCGCGAGCTCCGCGTTCTCGAGCGCTGCCGCCTCTCTCTCCTGACGCAGCGCCGAGCGCAGGCACCGCGCGGCGAGGCGGGTGGCAACGACGGGCTCCCCGGCCGCAACCTCCTGAACGGGAGGGAGCTGCCCGCGTTCACGACGGTCGACCTCGAGCCGGGAGACGTGCTGCGCATCGAGACGCCGGGCGGCGGCGGCTACGGAGCGCCCACGAGCCGGTAGAGCGTGAACCGCTCATCCCGGTAGAGCACAGGGAGATCGAAGGCGCGCTCTCCGAGCCGTCGGTCGACGACGAGGTACTCCGCCCCGTAGCTCCGCGGGATGCCGAGATCGCCGGTGCGCACGAACCGGCGCGCGTCCCTGGCCCGCTCGTAGGGACGATTCGTCGCGGTGTTCGCGACGTGGCCCGGCGGCGCTACGGCGACGTACACGGGTGCGTACGCCCCGATCCGGAAGCTCGTCTCCGGGTCCGACCACACGACTGCCCGCGACGGAACCTCACTGCGCAGCGCCGCGACGAGGCCGGGCGTGAGCGCGCCCGGATCGGGGGCTGGAGCCGACCAGCTCCAGAGCCCTACGGCGAGCACCGGCGCCAGGAAGAGCGCGGCGGCGAGCGACGCCGGCGCCTCGAGCGCGGGCCTCCGCCCGCGCAGGCCCACGACGAGCGCGACGACCGCGCCCACGGCGCCGACCCAGGTGACGAGCGCCGGCCCCGGATCGCGAAGCACGTACCCGAAGTCGCCCGGGTAGACCCACTGGAGGAGGATCCCGGCGACGAGCGCGAGCGGGAGCACGAATGGCCCGAGCAGCCGCGCGAGTACCCCGAGCCCACCCGCGAAGGCGAAGGCGAGGGGGAGGAAGCCCGCGAGCCGACGCGACTGCGAGACCGACACGAGATCGGAGAAGATCGGGAACACGAACGGGACGAGCGTGAGCGCGAAGACCGCGAGCGAGCCGCCGACGACGTACGCCGCCCAGCGCCGGCGCGCCGCGAGGCCGGCAAGCGGGATCAGGAGCAGCGCGGCGATCGCCACTGCGCCGCGCCGCGTGAAGACCTCCGCGGCGAGGCTGTAGCTCGACTCCGAGCGAACGTCGAGCTGGCTCGCGTACTGGCGGAGCGCCCGCCGCACCTCGTCGGCGTCGGGGGAGACCGACACCGTCTCCCGGATCGTCGGCAGAAGCCAGAGCATGAACAGGGCTGCCGGCAGGGCGAGCGCCCCGAGCGCGAGAGCGCCCGTGCGGAGGTCGCGACGCTCCCAGAGCAGCCTGGTGCCGAGGAATCCGACGAAGGGGACCCAGAGGAAGAGCGCGTAGGTCGGATGGACGACCGCGAGCACGAGGCCGGCAGCGGCCGTCGAGGCGAGGAGCGGCCACGAGGGGCCGCGGACGCAGACGAGCGCGAGCGCGAGCGCCGCCGGCACAAGCAGCTCCGTCGACGAGGTGGCCGGCAGCGCGAGCACCCGATAGGCCCCTCCGCTCGGCGGCGCGAAGCAGACGAGGGCGAGCTGCGCGCCGACAACGGCGCCTGCCGCCCACGTGCGGCGGAAGAGCGCCCATCCGACCTCGTACGCGAGCACGACCGCAAGCGGAGCGAGCAGCGCCGGGAGCAGACGGACGACCTCTTCGGGGTCTGCTCCCGCCAGACGTGCGATGAGCGCGAGGAAGCCGTGCCAGAGGGGGAAGGCGTACCCGGGATGCAAGCTCGCGTCGGCGAACTCCCCGACCGCGCGAAGGGAGAGGTCGTCGAGCTCGAGGAGCTTCCTCGTCCGGGCGAGGTGGAAGAGGCCGTCGCCTTGCACCGAGTCGGCGATCGGCCAGAGCAGGAGCCCGACCGCCGCCCCCGCAGCGGCCGCCCACCGCCTCCCAGGCGCACGGACGCCTCCACTGGCGCGGCGGCGTACGCGCATCGCGACGAGGAGGAGGATCGCCGCGACGAGGAGGAGCGCGAGCGCGAGGTCGATCGAGCCGCCGACAGCGAACGTCACGACGAGGGCGCCGAAGACGACGGTGAGCGACCAGACGAGTGTCGCGGCGAGCCCGCGCACGCCGAGGACGCGAGCGAGGAGCCATCCCGGTGCCAGCACGAGCGCGAGCGCGCCCGTGAGTCGGAGCGCGAGGAGGATCCCGCTCACCGCTCGAGCAGGTCGGCGGCGGAGCCGGACGCGAGCCAGTCGGCCAGCTCGCGCGCGAGCGCTGCCCGCTCCCTACGGAAGACGCGCGCGCGCAGGCGCATCGCGAGGAGCAGGAGCTTCCGGGCGCGCTCGGCCTCGCGCGGGCCGCGATGCTTGGCGAGGAACCGGAGGTGCCCCCGCAGGATCTCGCGATACATGCGACCCCCGTGCGACGCGCCTCCGACGTGCACGCACTCGGCGCCTGGGAAGAAGACGACCTCCCACCCCGCCTGCCGGAAGCGGTAGCACCAGTCCGTCTCCTCACTGAAGAGGAAGTACTCCTCGTCGAGCCCCCCCACCTCCTCGATCGCCGCGCGGCGGACGAGCAGGCAGGCGCCCATGAGGAACTCCGCCTTCCGCACCTCGTCGTGGTCGAACCCCCCTGCGTAGAACGCGTTGAGCGCCTGCGTCCGCGGAGCGAGCTTGCGGAGGAAGAGGTACTCCGTCGCCAGCCGCCAGAGGGTCGGGAAGCCGCGCACCGACCGCTGGAGCCGTCCGTCGGGGTAGCGCAGACGTGGCCCGACGACGGCGGCTCGCGGATGCGCGTCCGCGAAGGCGACGAGCCGCTCGAGCGCGTCGCCGAGAAGCCAGGCGTCGGCGTTGAGGAGTAGGACGTACCGACTCTCGGTCTCGCGCACCCCACGGTTCCACCCCGCTCCGAGGCCGAGGTTCTCCTGCTCGAGCACGCGCACCTCCGGGAACCGCTCGCGCACGAACGGCACGGTGCCGTCGCGAGAGCCGTGGTCGACCACCACCGTCGGCGTGCCCGCGACGCTCGTCAGGCACTGCTCGATCCAGGGCAGGGCGTCGTAGGTGACGACGACGACGGCGACGTCAGGGACGCGCGGGCCCTCAGCCATGCTCCACCCGCGGGCGCGCGCCGCCGCGCAGGCCGCTCGCCACGAGGAAGACCGCTCCCGGCAGTGCGAGGCAGACGACGACGAGGAAGTAGACGAACCCGGCTGCGAACGCCTCGTTCGCGCTCACGCCGAGCGTGCCGAGGAAGCTCACGAAGAAGGCCTCCCGCACAGCGATGCCGTTCAGCGTGAAGGGCACGAGCATGACGAGGAAGAGGAGCGGGCCCATCACGTAGTAGACGCGCACGTCGAGGTCGATCCCCACCGCCTTCGCCGACGCCCAGATGGCGAGGATCCGGACGGCCTGCACCGCGAGCGTGACGACGAGCACCGTGCCGAGCACGCGTGGACGGCCGCGGTAGTGGTGGATCCCCTCGTAGAACGCACGGAGGGGGCTCGCGATCCGCAGACGCTCGAGCAGCGGCTGCGCGAGACGGAGCAGCGGACGCGCGGACCGGGCGAAGAAGAGGAACGAGAGGACGATCGTGCCGAACACGAAGACGCCCTCGATCCAGAGGTACGCGCTGACATCGAAGTGGCCGATCGAGAGGAGGAAGCCGACTGCGCCGAGCAGCACTGTCGCGGCGCCTCCGAGCCCGCGCTCGAGGAGCACGATGCCGGTGGCGACCGCGGTGCGGCCAGAGTGGCGACGTGCGGTCTCGACCACGCGGAGCGCGTCTCCGCCGAGGGAGGTCGGCAGGACTTGCCCGGCGGTGTACGCCGCGAAGTACGTGCGGGTGAGCCAGCGCAGGCGCTCCTCCATGCCCTGCGCCCGCAACAGCCAGCCCCAGCGCGCGGCGAGCACGGGCACCGTGAGCACCATGATCGCGACGGCGAGCGCGAACCAGCCCAGACTCGCGGTGCGGAGAACCTCGACCGTCGTCCCGAGGTCGATCTTCCAAGCAAGGTACGCGACCGCAGCCGCCGTCAGGACGAGCGTTCCGACGATGCGCGTCGTTCGCCTCACGCGGCCGCTCCGTGCGCAGGAACGGGCGCGCAGCCGAAAGCGTGCTCGGGCGCCACGCGGCGACGGTACCAGCGTGGAGGGACGCGATCGGGCGCTCCGCGCCGCCCCGCAGACGCAACAGCCGGGGTCAGGTCCCGATCGTTGCACCTCGCAACACGAGGGACCTGACCCCGTACCGCGTACCGCAGACCCCGTACCGCAACTCGTCAGGCTGCCTCGGGCTGCGGAGCGGCGAGCTCCGGCTCTGGGATCAAGAGCTCGACCTCGACCTGTCGACGCTTCCGCGGGACGAGCAGCGCCGACAGGGCTCCCAGTCCGACGACTGCGGCACCGAACCACATCGCGGGCACGAGCCCGTCAACGAACGTCTGGGCGGTCGCGTAGCCGCCCTCGCGGGCGAAGATCGTCGCCAGCACCGCGACGCCGAGCACGCCGCCGACCTCCCGGATGGCGTTGTTGGCGCCGGACGCCTTGCCCTCCTCGACGGGCTTCACCGCTGAGAGGACGACGTTGGCGACCGGGGCGAAGAACATCCCCATGCCGATGCCCGAGACGACGAACGGCCCCACCAGCGACGTGTAGCCGACCGTCGGTGTCGTCACCGCGGCGATCCAGGCGAGCCCGAGCGCCTGCAGCGCCAGGCCCGTCGCCATCAGCGGCCGGCCGCCGATCCGGTCGGAGAGCGCTCCGGCGATCGGCGCGACGAGCATCGGCATCGCCGTCCACGGCAGGACGCGCAGCCCGGACTCGAAGGCGCTGTAGCCCTGAGCCGTCTGGAAGAACTGCGTCAGCAGGAAGATCGAGCCGAACATCCCGAAGTACATGAAGAGCGACGCGCCGTTCGCGGCGGAGAACGCCCGCTCGCGGAAGAAGCGCATCGGCAGCATCGGCGCCCGGGCCCGGAGCTCCCAGGCGACGAAGCCAGCGAGCAGCGCCACCCCGGCGGCGAGCGCGCCGACGATCTGCGGGCTCGTCCAGCCGTCGCCGTTTCCGTGGATCAGGCCCCAGACGATGCCGAGCAACCCGAGGCTCGCAAGTCCGAGACCGAGCAGGTCGAGCGCCTTGTCCGGCCCCTTCGACTCCGCGAGCTGCGTCGCGAGCGGCAGCAGTACGAGCCCCACCGGGACGTTCAGCCAGAAGATCCACTGCCACGAGATGCCGGACACGACGGCGCCGCCGACGACCGGCCCCATCGCGACCGCGAGGCCCGCGATCGCCGACCACGCCCCGAGGGCGGCCCCGCGCCGCTCACGGCTCACGGACGCGCTGAGAAGCGTCAGCGTCAGCGGGGTGACGATGGCGCCACCGAGACCCTGCAGCGCACGGGCCGCGACGAGCCAGTCGGCCGACGGAGCAAGGGCGGCGAGCCAAGACGCGCCGGTGAAGATCCCGACCCCGAGCATGAACATGCGCTTGCGGCCGAAGCGGTCGCCGAGCGCCGCGCCCGTGAGCAGGAACACGGCGAACGTGAGGGTGTAGGCGTTGACCGTCCACTCGAGCTGCTCGAGCGTCGTGCCGAGGTCGACGCGGATGGCGGGGATCGCCGTCGAGACGACGAGGTTGTCGAGCACGACCATGAAGAGCGCGATCGACGTGATCGCGAACGTCCAGATCGTGCGTGTCCCGGCTTTCATCTCCTGACCTCCCGTATTTTGTGTAGTGATTGCTTACTCACCATATGGTGAAAAAAAGAGAGAATCGGTCCTACGCCGCCCACTCGTGACCGGTCCTGCAGCCCTCGACGAGGCGCTCGCCCCACGGCTCGATCTCCTCGCCGAGGAGGCCGATGGCCGCCATCACGTTGAGGAGCATCCCGGTCGCGTGGAACCGCGCGAGCGTCTGCGGCGTGGCTCCGGACACCCGTTCCGTGTACGCGTAGATGTCCCCGAACGCGTCGCGTGCCGCCGCCCGGACGTCCTCGTCGTCGAGCGCCGCGGCCCACGCCTGCAGCTGCGCCTGGAGCATGCTCGGGTCTTCGGCCAGGAGGCGCGCGTACGCGTCGCCGATGGCCTGGAGCGCCTGGTCGCCCCGCAGCCCCTCGGCCGCCGCCTGCATCGCCTCGAGCGTCCGCCGGAAGCAGCGCCGGACGGATGCGATGTAGAGCTCCTTCTTCGATCCGAAGAGGCGAAAGAGGTACGGCTGCGAGATGCCGGCGCTCCGCGCGATCGCGTCCGTGGACGCCCCGTGGAAACCGTGCTTCGCGAACTCGCGGCCGGCGGCCTCGAGGACCGCCTCGCGCCGTTCGTCTGCCGTCTGTCTCGTCGCTGTCGTCATATTGAAGTGATTGATAACTCACTAGCTCGCGTTTGTCAAGCCCGCAACGCCCGGTGCCTGGCACCGAGGTGCCAGGCACCGTCGCTCACGCGTAGCGCGCGAGCACGCTCACGATCCGCTCGACCTCGGCCTCGGTCGTCGTCGTCGCGAACGGGAGCGCGAGCGCCCGCGCGAACGCCCGGTCGGCACCCGGGAACGAGCCCTGCTCGCGGTAGGGCGCGAGCCGGTGGAGCGCCCACGTCCCGATCTGGGCCTCGATCCCCGCGGCGCGGAGCGCCTCGAGCGCCTCGTCGCGGCGCTCGAGCTGGACGACGTAGGCCTGCCAGCCGTGGCGATCCCCTTCGTCTGCGCGGGGCGTGAGGACGCGGTCCTCGAGCCGCTCCGTGTACCAGGCCGCCACCCGCTCGCGCGCGCGCAGGAGCTCCTCGAGCCGCTCGAGCTGCGGGATCCCGATCGCGCACAGGAGGTCGGGGATGCGGTAGTTGAAGCCAGGAGACGGCATGTCGCCGAGCGTCTCCCACCCGTGATGCCGCAGCCGGCGCACAGCGGCGTCGAGGGCGGCCTCGTCTGTCGTGACCGCGCCGCCCTCGCCGGTGGTGACGATCTTGCGAGGGTGAAAGGAGAGACAGCCCGCAACGCCGAGCGCCCCGCACGGCGTGCCGCGGTAGCGAGCCCCGAGCGCGCCGGCGGCGTCCTCGACGAGGAGGACGTCCTGCGGCACCGCCGTCTGCAGCGCCTCCCACCCCACCGGCCGCCCGAACAGGTGTACCGCGACGACGGCGCGCGTGCGCGGGGTCACCGCAGCCGCAACGGCGCCCGGCTCGAGGAGGAAGGTGTCCGGATCGACGTCCACGAGCACCGCGCGGGCCCCGCAGAGCGCGACAGCGTTGGCGGTCGCCGGGAACGTGTACGCCGGGACGATCACCTCGTCGCCGGGCCCGACCTCGAGCGCGAGGAGGGCGAGGTGGAGCGCCGCCGTTCCCGACGAGACCGCAGCCGCATGCGCCGTGCCGACCGCACGCGCGATCGCTTCCTCGAACTCGGCGACCTTCGGCCCCATCGTGAGCTGGCCGCTCGCGACGACCTCGGCGACCGCCGCGAGCTCTCGGTCGCCGACGTCCGGACGCGCGAGCCGGATGGGCTCGCTCACGAGCCCGCAGCCTTCAGCTTCTCCCGGTACCACGCGATCGTGCGCTGGATCCCGTCGTCAAGCTCGACCTTCGCCTCGAACCCGAGGAGTCGGCGCGCCTTCTCGACGTTGGGGACGCGCAGCTCGACGTCGGTGTAGTGGAGCGGCGCGAAGACGAGCTCGCCGGGACAGCCGGTCAGGCGCTTGATCCGCTGCGCGAGATCGTAGATCGTCACCGCCGAACGGGCGTTGCCGATGTTGAAGCTCTCGCCGACGGCGTTTGGGTGCTCGAGGACGAGGAGGAGAGCGTCGACCATGTCGTCCACGTAGCACCAGGCGCGGATCTGCGACCCGTCGCCGTGGATGACGAGGTCGCGCCCGGCGAGGGCGGTCTCGATGAAGGCGCGGATCGCCCCGCCACCGATCTGGCCCGGCCCATAGACGTTGAACGGGCGCACCGACACTGTCGGCAGACCGAGCTCGTCGTGGTAGGCGTGCGCCATGTGCTCCCCAGCGAGCTTCGAGACGGCGTACGTCCACCGCGCTTCCCCGACCGAGCCCTGCGTCGTCATGTGCTCCTCGTCGACCTTGTACGCGTACGTGCCGAACACCTCGCTCGTCGAGAACTCGACGACCCGCTCGATCGTGTCCTTCGTCGCGAGCGCGGCCTCGAGCGCGTTGTACGTGCCGATGAGATTCACGCGCATCGTCCGCACGGGGCTCTCGCGCACGGTGTCGACCCCGGCGATCGCGGCCGCGTGCACGAGATGGGTCGCGCCGCGGACGAGCTCGGTGAGCGTCGCACCGTCCAGCACGTCGGCCTGCACGAACCGGAACCTCGGATGACGCTCGAGCTCGGTTCCCGCGAGTGAGTTGCGGTGGAGGTTGTCCACCGCGATCACGTCGTTCTCATCGACGAGGCGACGTGCCAGCGTCGTGCCGATGAAGCCCGCGCCCCCGGTGATGACGATCCGCTTCCCGCTCAGAGCCACGGATCGAGTCTACGCACGTGCAGCACCGCCCAGCTCGCCCGTGGCAGCTGCGGGACGTGACCACAACGACACCACGAGCACGAGCGCCGACACGATCGCGACGCTCAGGAGCGAGTCGAGCTCGCCCCGCGGCCACCCGCGGTACCAGTCGCGCCACTCGAGGACGCTCATCGCGAGCGGCACGAACCAGACCCACGAGAGGCGCGGGCGCGCGAGAGCGATGGGAACGAAGAGGAGAACGAGGTAGTGCAGCCACAGAATGGGTGTGAGCACGAGCGCTGCGGCGAGCGCGAGGCCGAACGAGACGCGGTCACGGTCGAGTCTCCGCCTCCGCTCGTCCCGTGCTGCACGCCAGGCGAGACCGAGGAGCGCAACCCCCCCGACGAGCACGAAGACGCGCGCAGCGAGCTCAGGAACATCCAGCGCGCGAAGGAGCGCGAACGCCGAGTACGACTGCTCCGCCTCGACATCCACGAGCCGGCGCAGGAGCCGCGGGTACTCGAGGAAGCCTCGGAAGGCGATGACGACCCAGGAGGCGAGACCGAGAGCGCCGACGAAGAGCGCGGCGGTCACGGCGGCGCGCAGCCGCTGCGTGAACGCGAGCCAGACGACGAGCGGCCAGAGGAACAGCTTGAGCACGACCAGCCCTCCGGTCGCGGCGCCCGCAGCCCGGGGGAGGTCGCGGTAGCGCCAGGCGAGCGCGACGAGGAGGACGAGGAACGGCCCGATGGCTCCGTACTCGATCGCCTCGAGCGTGACCGGAGCGAGCAGCGCCACGGGGTAGCAGCGCCAGTCGCGCACGTCGAGGAGGCGGAGGCCGCCGACCATCGCCGCGAGCAGGAGCAGGCTGAAGAGCACGCCGGGCAGGAACGTCCCGTTCATGGTCTCGGGCAGAGCGGAGAGCGGCGTGATGAGAATCGCGAGCACCGGTGGGTAGGCGTACGGCGCCTGCGGCGGGCCCTCGAACTCTTCTGCGTCCATGTACGGGCTCCGCCCCGCGAGCACGTCGTCACCCGCGACGAGGAACACGTAGCCGAAGTCCCCGGGCTTCATCGTCCCTCCGAGGGACGCGAGCGCATTCGCCCAGAGCGTGTCACGTGTGAGATGCGGCTCGAGAGCGCGAGCGCCGAGCGGCAGCACGATCAGCGCGGCGACGACCACCGCGACGACGAGAGGCGCCCGGCGGCGCTCGGCGCTTCGCACAGTCGCACAGTATGCGGGGGTACCCTGAAGGCGTGCGCTCGCTCATCGCCTCGCTCGCCGCGATCGTGGCCCTGGCCGCGTGCGCGGGCGGCTCGGCGTCGGCCTCGACGACGACCTCGCTGCGGATCACGTTCTGGGAGAACGGGCGCGGCACGAGCACGCCCATCGTCTGGACGCTCCGCTGCGACCCTGCGCGCGGCACGCTCCCACGGCCTGCCCGCGCCTGCGCCAGGCTCGCAGCCGGCGGGCCGAAGCTCTTCGCGCCCGTGCCACCCGACATGGCGTGCACGGAGATCTACGGCGGCCCGCAGGTAGCGCGCGTGGTGGGCACGGTGAAGGGCACGCGGATCTGGACGACCTTCACGCGCGCCAACGGATGCGAGATCGACCGCTGGCAACGCCTGTCGCCGTGGCTCCTCCCGGCCGGCGGCGTCACCCGCTAACGCGGCTAGCATCGGCGCCCGTGAGCAGAGAGCGCGTCTTGGAGCCTGCGCTGTGAGCTGCGGGTTCGACCTCGATCACTACCGCGAGCTCCTGGCAGCCGCGCGCGCGGGCGGCTACCGCTTCCGCACCTTCGGCGAGGCCCCGACGCGCGGTGACCTCTTCCTCCGCCACGACGTCGACCTCTCGCTCGACGCGGCGCTCACGATGGCGGGGCTCGAAGCGGAGCTCGGGGTCACGACGACCTACCTGCTCATGACGGAGTCCGTCTTCTACAACCTCGCCTCCTCGGAGGGGGTGGCCGCGATCGAGCGCCTCCGGGAGCTCGGCCACGCCGTCGGCCTCCACGCCGTCTACCCGAACGTGGAGCTCGACGAGCGCTTCGACCGCGTCGTCTCCTGGCACAACCCCGACCCGGCGACGATGTCCGAGCCGCTCGACGGGGCGATCAACGTCTACGCGGAGCCGTACTTCTCCCCCCAGACCTACCGCTCCGACTCGAACCAGCGCTGGCGGGCGGGCTGCCCGCACGAGGAGCTCCGCGCGGGGGCGTTCCCTTGGTTGCAGGTGCTCGTCCACCCCGAGATCTGGGTCTACCCGGGGACGACGATGGGTCAGACGATGCGGGCGATGGTCGCCGCCGAGAGCGAGCGGCGCCTCGAGCAGCTCGCTGCGGACGGCATCCACCTCGAGTGAGCGGACGGCCGCTCCGGGTCGTCCACTGCCCCGTGAACACCGCCGGGGTCCCGTGGTCGCACGTGCAGGCGCTCCGGCGCCGGGGCGTCGAGGCGCGGCTCGTCGTCTTCAACCGCTACCCGCTGCACCCTGAAGCCGACTGGTCGCTCGACCGCAGAGGAGGATTCGCCCGGCGCCAGCTCGCGGCCTGGCGCGCGCTTGCCCGGCTCCTCCCGCGGACGGACATCTTCCACTTCTACTTCGGGCTCACGCTCGTCCCGCAGTCGCTGCAGTATCCGCTGCTTTCGCTCTTCGGGAAGCGCTCCGTCATGCACTACCTCGGCTCGGACATCCGCGGCAAGTCGCCCGAGGAGCTCGCTCCTGGCCGGAAGGCCGGAGCGCAGCTCGTCGGCTCCTACGACGCGCTCCGCTGGGTTCCCGAGGCGGAGGTGCTCCCGCCCGGAATCGACGTGCGCGCGATCGAGCCCGCCTACCCCGGCGACCGCGAGCGACCCGTGATCCTGCACGCGCCCTCCTCGCGACGCCGCAAGGGCACCGAGCACGTGATCGCGGCCTGCGAGGGGCTCGCCGCCGACCTCGTCCTCGTCGAGGGCCTCCGCCACGACGAGGCCTTCGAGCGCTACCGGCAGGCCGACATCGTCGTCGACCAGCTCAACTCGGGCTGGTACGGGCTCTTCGCGATCGAGTGCCTGGCGCTCGGCAAACCCGTGGTCGGCTACCTGCACGAGGAGGGCGTGCGGCGCACGGAAGAGGCGTTCGGCATGCGCGTGCCCATCGTCTCGACGACGAAGGACGACCTCCGCGCCACGCTCGAGCCGCTCGTGGCCTCGGCCGCCGAGCGACGGCGGATCGGCGAGGCCTCGCGCGCGTACGCGGAACGCGTCCACGACCTCGAGCGCGTCGCCGATCGCCTGCTCGACCTCTACGCTCGCCTGTGATGGCTCTGGGCGCGGAGCTCCGACGGCTCGGCAAGCACTCCGCGATCTACGGCCTCGGCGGCCTGATCTCGCGGATCCTCGCCGTCCTGCTGCTGCCGCTCTACACGCGGTACCTGACGCCGTCCGACTACGGGAAGGTCGAGACGCTCATCGCCCTGACCACGGTCATCGGGATCGTCCTCCGCTTGGGAATCCACAGCGCGTTCTTTCGCTTCACCTTCGACTCCCCCGACCCCGAGCGGCGCAGAGTCGTCCTGCGGACGTCGTTCTGGTTCACGATGGGGATGGCGACGCTCGGGCTCGGCCTCGGCCTCCTCGTCTCGGCGCCGCTCGCCGATCTCCTCTTCGGCTCGGCGGGGGACGCCGAGCTCGTGGCGGCGGCGCTCGTGGGGCTCTGGGCGGGGATGAACTACGAGCAGATCTCGTCGGTCTTCCGCGTCGAGGAGCGGTCGGTCGCGTTCGTCACGGCCAGTGTCGCGAACATCCTGCTCACGGTCGGGGCGACGCTCCTCCTCGTCGTCGCCTTCGAGCAGGGCCCGCTCGGCGTGATCGTGGGCAACTTCACGGGCACGCTCCTCGTCTACGCCGTGCTCCTCGGCTATCGGCGCGAGCAGCTCGGGCTCCAGTTCGACCGGTCGCTGCTACGCGAGATGAACCGCTTCGGCATCCCGCTCATGCCGACGGCGCTCTTCCTCTGGACGACGAACTTCTCGGATCGACTCTTCCTCGGGCAGCTCGCCGACGTCCGCGAGGTGGGGCTCTACTCGGTCGGCGTGCGCATCGCCTCGGCGATGGTGCTCATCCTGACGGCGTTCCGGCTCGCCTGGCCGGCCTTCGCGTACTCGATCGAGGACGACCGCGAGGCGAAGCGGACGTACGCCTTCGTCCTCACCTACCTCGTGACGTTCACGACCTGGGTGGCGACTGCGCTCGCGCTCCTCTCCCCCTGGATCGTCGACTGGCTCGCGGCGCCGGCCTTCGCGACCTCCTCGCGGGTCGTCGGCCCGCTCGCCTTCTCCACCGTCGCCTTCGCCGGCTACGTCGTCGTCGCGATCGGGGTCGGACGGGCGAAGCGAACGCAGTTCAACTGGGTCGTGACCGGCGCAGCCGCCGTCGTCAATATCGCCCTCAACCTCGTGCTCATCCCGCCCTACGGGATGATGGGGGCGGCGATCGCCACGATCGCCGCCTACGCGACGATGTTCGCCACGATGGCCTGGTGGGCGCAGCGCATCTTCCCCGTGCCGTACCAGTGGCGGCGCGTCCTGACGGCCGCGGGAACGGGGATCGCGCTCGCGGTGGTCGGCAAGCTCGTCGACGCCGGGCTCCCGCTCGCGCTCGCCCTCGTCGTCCTCTACCCGCTCGCGCTCGTGCCGCTCGGCTTCTACCTGCCCGCTGAGCGGCGGGCGATCGGCGCGCGCCTCCGCCTCGCGCGCTAAAGAGCCGGCGCCGACGAGCGACGAGGCTCGGAGCTCGACCCCGAGCTCATGCAGGTCAGGAAGCCGCACGCAGCACAGGATCGGCCATCACGACGCGGTCTCGACCCGCTGCCTTCGCGAGGTAGAGGGCCTGGTCTGCCGCTCGGAGGAGCTCGTCTACGTCTGCTGCCGTGACTGCGGGGTAGGAAGCGCCCCCGACGCTCACCGTGACCTGCGGCATCGGCGCCTCGATGCGCTCCTCCGACACGATGGAGCGGATCCGCTCCCCGATCACCGAGATGTCGGCGTGGCCCGCTCCCGGGAGGATGGCGAGGAACTCCTCGCCCCCATAGCGCACGAGAACGTCTCCCTCGCGCAGAGAGCGTTGCGCACACCTCGCCACGGAGACGAGTACGCGGTCGCCCACGAGGTGGCCGTGGGAGTCGTTGATCGCCTTGAAGCGGTCGATATCGAAGAGGAGGAGGCCGAGCGGCTCGCTCGAGCGCACCGCCCGCTCGAACTCCTTCGCGAGCCGCTCCATGCCGTACCGGCGGTTGTAGACGCCGGTGAGCGCGTCTCGAGCCGCGACCCGCTGCAGCCGCTCGTGCCCGAGCGCGTTGTGGATCGCAACTGCCATGTGGGGGAGCAGGCGACCGAGGAGCCGCTCGCTCTCCTCGTCGATCTCCTTGGATGAGGCGACGAGGAGAGCGCCCAGGCGGACGCCCCGTAGCTCGAGCGGAAGGACGAGGACGGAGCGAGGCCGGAAGTGCGTGACCCCGGCGTCGACGAGGAGGTCGCTGGGAACGGCGATCCGGAGCGTGCGTCCCTCGCGGTAGGCGACGCGAACCGGATCGCTCGTCGCTACCGAATCGGCGTCCACGAGCCCCTGCGCGGCCACGGCGACGAGCTCGCCGTCGCGCTCGAGGCAGAGAGCGCTCGCCTCCGCCTCGAAGCTCCTCCCGAGCTCTTGGAGCACTTCGCGGGCGAGGATCGTGAGATCGAGGTGCGCGGCGAGAAGGGCGCCCATCCTCCGGTCGACGTCGTTCACCCGGTGACTCGCTGCGAGCGCCTCGACGAGGGCGTTGAACGCCTCCGCCACCGCCCCGAGCTCGTCGTCCGAGTCGACCTGCATCCGGCACGCATCGGGATCGCAGCCGCTCGCGTCCCCGAGCTCGACGACGCGGCGCACGGTCTCCTCGATCTCCGCCATCCGGCCACGGAGCAGCTCCAGGCGCGCCCCCACGACCGAACGTGCGAGCCAGAAGTTGAGTGCCCCGACCAAGAGGCCCGCACCGAGCGTTGCCGAGAAGAAGGTCGGCTCGAGGACACGCTCCGCCGGCAGGCCGAGGAGGAGGACGAACGGAGGGAAGACCAGTCCCGTGAGCAGCCCGAGACCGACCATCCAGATCGCGAGGTCGTGGAAGACCCGGCGCGTGAGGCGCGGGAGCGGTGTATGCGATTCCACCTCTGTGGTCGCCGCAGGCACCGTGGTGTCGCCCTGTCGGGGGGTCACTTACTCCACTATCGGCACCGGCGCGGATCGACTGAAGGACGCGCTCGACACCGGCGTCGGCGTTGCCTTCCGCCTGCTTGTTCGGGGTCAGGTCTCTCGCGTTGCTCGGCTGCAACACGGGGTCAGGTCTCTCGCGTTGCACGCCGGTCGACGCGCTCGCGGCGCTACCCGCCCAACCGCCACTGCGGAGCAGGATCGGCCGCGTGCAACACGAGAGACCTGACCCCTGTTGTTGCTCTACGCGACGATGCGGTACACCTGGAAGCACTCCGCGTACTCGCGGTTCACGTTCACGCCGTGGACGCGGGCGAGGTTCCAGATGTACTCCGGGTTCGCGTAGCGGCGGTGCTGCTGCGACGCGTAGCAGGCGAGCGCGGCCACCTTCCGCTCGACGTGGCGACGCTCGAGCGCGAGGTAGGCGCCATAGGAGAAGTCGAAGTTGTTCCAGGGCACCTCGTAGCCAAGGATCGTCGTCCGCTTGAACGCCCGCAGGCCCTCCTGCGCGATCGTCTGGTGATCCTGGTGGACGTCGTGGTGGGAGGGCTGGAAGACGACGTCGGGACGCCACTCCTCCCAGAGCGCGACGAGGAGCTCGAGGATGTCCTGGCGGCGCTCGGGGAAGGTGCGAACGTCGAAGTCGTGGACGGTGAGGTGCGACTCGGGGATCCCGAGCTCGGCAGTCGCGGCGCGTACCTCACGGGCGAGCGTGTCCGGCTCGAAGCCGGGCGGGAGCGAGCGGGTGGCGATGGAGAAGGCGACGTAGCGCACCTCGCAGCCGCCCTCGACCAGCCTCGCCATCGTCCCCCCGCACCCGAGCTCGCCGTCGTCGGTATGCGGAGCGAGGACGAGCGCCTTCTTCCAGCCCTCGATCACCGCGCTATTCAAGCATCGAAACCACGTACCGTTCTCCGCCATGGAGCACCCGGAGGCCGCGCAGGTCGCCGCGCTCGTCGGAGCGCTGGGCGCGATCCTCGCGCTCGTCCCACGCGACCGCTTCTCGCCCCTCGTCGGCCTCCTCCTGCTCGGAGTCGGCTCGCTCGGCCTCGTGCGCTCGCTCGTCGGCGACGACGACCTCCGGCTCCTGCTGACCGAGCCGACCGGGCTTGCGCTCGTCGCGGTCGGCGTCGCCGTCGTCGTCGTGGCCGCGGTGCCGCTCGTCCGCTACCCAACGGTCGTGCCGGTCGTGCTCCTCGCCGCCGCGCCGTTCCGGGTTCCGGTCGAGCTCGGCTCCGAGGAGGCCTTTCTGCTCGGGCCCCTCTACGTCGCGATCGCCGCCTCCGCGCTCGCGCTCGCTCTCCGAGTCGTCCTCGGCAAACGACCGCCGGCCCCGCCGCGCCTGCTCGCGCTCCCGCTCGCCGCCTTCGCGACCTTCGCCTCGGCGTCGTTTCTGTGGACGTGGGATCCACGTTCCGGAGGGATCGCGCTCGCGTTCTTCGTCTTCCCCTTCACTGCCGGCCTCGCCACGCTCGCGCGAGCGCCGCTGGCGGGGTGGCTGCCTCGGGCGCTCCTGCTGACGCTCGCCGGGCTGGGGACGCTCTTCGCAGTGATCGGAATCTGGCAGGCGCAGACGCGGACGCTCTTCTTCGCACGCGACGTCGAGGTCGCGAACGCATACACGACGTTCTTCCGCGTCACGTCGCTGTTCAAGGATCCGAGCCTCTACGGGCGCTACCTCGTCGTGCCGATCGTCGTCTTACTCGTCGCGATCCTCTTCCGCCGAGGACGGACACTCGAGTGGGTTGCCCTCAGCGCCCTCGTCGGCCTCCTCTTCTGGGGGCTCTTCTACTCGTACTCGCAGTCGAGCTTCGTCGCCCTGTTCGCCGCGACGTTCGCGATCGCTCTCGTCGGGGCGAGCAGGCCGGTCCGCCTCGTCCTCGTCGTCTGCGCGCTCCTCGCAGCGCTCGCAGCGGCCGCCTTCGCTGCACAGGCGATCGAGGGACGCTCGGCCCGCGAGGTCACGAGCGGACGCTCCCGCCTCGTCGAGGTCACCCTCGAGGTAGTCGCAGCGCGCCCGCTCGTCGGAGTCGGGATCGGTGGGCAGCCGCGTGCCTCGAGCGAGCTCTCGGGACGGGGCTCCCCGGCCCGCAACGCCTCCCACACGACGCCGTTGACGATCCTCGCCGACCTCGGCCTCGTCGGATTCGCCCTGTACGCGTGGCTCCTCGCGGCGACGGCTTGGGCGCTCCGACTCGTCGCCCGCCGCGACCGCATGCTCGGCGTCGGCCTCGCCGCGGTGCTCGGGGCGCTCGTCGTGCACTCGCTCCTGTACGCGGGATTCTTCGAGGACCCCCTGGTCTGGGGAGTCCTGGGACTGGCCGCAGCGGTGCTCGCGGCTCCCGCCACGCAGGCAAGGAGCGCCGAGTCCGAGCCGGCGACGAGCGGGGGGACGCCGCTTTCGTTGGCACACTGACCTCGGGCCGGCACGCGACCGGCCCCTCCACATGCCAAAGCCGTTCGTCTGGATCCTCGCCGCCGTCGCTGCGCTCGTCGTCGCCCTCGGAGGTGTAACCGTGGCCGTCTGGATGTTTCGCCCGGAGGCATCCCGGGGCGCCCTCGACACGGAGCTCGAAGGCGTGACCGTCTCGGAGGCGACCGAGCCCGTGCCGCTTCCACCCACGCGGCCCGAGACGAGCGCTGACCGCCTCTGCTGGCGCGAGTTCGGGGGCGATCCGAGACGCACGCTCGCCCGGCCGGGAGCGCGACTCGGCCTTCCCCGCAAGCGCCTTCTCTGGACGCGCGTCCTCGACAGCTACATCGAGTTCGCCCCGGTCTACTGCGACGGCGTCCTATACGTGAATAGCTTCCGCGGCACGACCTACGCGATCGATGCCACGACGGGGAAGGTGGAGTGGAAAACCCGCGTCGGCGGCACGCTCCCCTCGAGCCCCGCGATCGACGGCCCGCGACTGCTCGTCGCTTCCCAGGCTGGCACGGTCACGGCGCTCGACCGGCGCACCGGGGGGCGCCTCTGGCAGGTGCGGACGGCCGGCAAGGTCGAGTCCTCTCCGGTCGTCGTGGACGGGCTCGCCTACTTCGGCTCGCACGACGGACGGCTCTTCGCGGTGCGCTCGGCGACCGGCGAGGTGCGGTGGGCCTACGACACGCGCGGTCGGATCAATGCGAGCCCGTCTGTCGTCGCGGACCGAGTGTGCGTGACGAACTACTCCGGCGCCTTCGTCTGCGTCGACCGGCGCACGGGACGAGAGCTCTGGACGACGTACGTCGCGCGCGACAGCTTCCGCTACGAGAGCTTCTACGCGAGCCCGTCCACCGACGGCGAGCGCGTGTACTCCCTCGCCCGCTCGGGCAAGGTGGTCGCTCTCTCCGCGGCGAGCGGCGCAATCGCCTGGACCGGGAGGGTCGGCGGCCTCGGCTACACGACGCCCGCCGTCGCCCGAGGGCGCGTCTTCGTCGGCGGCTTCGACGGCGTCGTCCGAGCGTTCCGGGCGACGACCGGGGAAGAGCTCTGGAGCCGGTGGGTCGGAGGAAGGATCCTCGGCGCCCCGGTCGTGATCGGCGACGCCGTCTTCGTCTCGGTTCTCGAGGGCCGCACGTTCGGGCTTCGCGTCGCGGACGGAAGGATCGTCTGGCGGCTGCCGATGGGACGCTACACCCCGGGGATCGCCACCGAGCGAACGTACTTCTTCTCGCTCAACGGGCGCCTCATCGCGTACCGCGGACGCAACGTTCCGGCGCGCTGAGCCCGTCGAGCCGAGGGTGTCTGCGCCGCCAGAGCGGCGATCGCTGCACCGCCGAGACGGTCGCGTTCCATGCTCCCAGCATCGTGCGGTAGCGGCCGAGCGCGAGTCGAGCAGGCAGGGACAGGCGACGCGCCGGCGGGTAGGCCAACTCGTAGCCGAGCTCGGCGAGGAGATCGCCGGCGATCGCCTCGAATCTCCGTACGTCGTCGCGGCCGAGCTCGACTCGCCAGTCGCGGACGCCAGACGTCGGCGGCTGGAGCAGGCGCTGCTGGTGCGGCTTCGCGGAGACGTCGACCGCGTCCGAGTAGTCGAGCATCGCAGGCTCGAACGGCAGGTCGGCGAAGCGGCAGATCCCGCGGACGACCCCCTCGGGATCGGCGACGAGATCCTCGTAGCGCGCCTCGTGGTAGCGCGCCCGCCCGACCCGTGCTCCGAGAGCGCGCGCCGCGAGGACCTCCGTCCGCCACAGGCAGGCGAACCCCGCCGGCGCGTCCGGGTGCGCCCACGTGCGCGTGTACGTCCCGGCGGGCATCTCCAGGAACGAGACGGCGGCGTCGCGGCCGTCGCGGATCAGGTGGACGTACTGCGCGTCAGGAAAGAGCCGCTCGAGGAGCGGGAGGTGTCGCATGTACATCGGGGTCTTGTCCCCCCAGCGAGGCTTTCCCTCTCTCGCCGCGTACGCCTCGAAGATCGCGCCGATCGCCTCCCCCACCCCCATGCCCGGCCGCAGGCGCGCCCCCACGTCGGCCGGAGAGAGATGCCAGGCGGCGACCGTAGGGAGACGGCTCACGTCGTCGAGAAACCGCGCGGGGACGAGCCGACGACCGTGGCGGCGCGCGAGGAGGGGTACGAAGAACGACTCGTCCGGAATCGCGATGCCCGGCGAGCGGTCGAGGATCACGCGCAGGAGCGTCGTCCCCGACCGGCTCACGCCGAGCACGATCAGAGGAGGCCTCATCACTCGGGCGGCGGCTCGGCGACCACGACCTCCGCTCGGGCGGCGCGACGCCCGACGACGACGTAGAGCACGTACTCGCCGGGTAGCGCGGGGGCGCGGAGAACGAGAAGGCGCCGCGTCTCCACCCCCGTCCGACGAGCCAAGCGCCACCGGTACGAGCGCGCGTCGGTGGAGACGCGCACGGAGAAGCGGCGGCCGGCCACGACCTCGATCCGCTCTCGCGAGAGCTCGACGTAGCGCACCCTGACGGTGATGGGGCGGGTGCTGAGCGAGCGGTTCCCCGCACGGTCGACGCCGCGAAGCTGGATCTCGTAGCTCCCCGGGCGCACGGGCCTCCCCGCGACACGCCCGTACCAGGTGAGCCGCCCCCGAGTCTTCGGGAACCGCTCGAACGCCCGTCGCCGTCCGTCCACGAGCAGCATCGCTCGCGCCGGCTCGTCGCTGACGTACGTCGCCGTCACGCGGTCGCGGCGACCGTCGCCGTCGGGCGAGAAGACGCGCGGGAAGACCCGCTCCACCCTGATCCTCGGCGCCGACGTGTCGACGCGGATCGGGTTCGGCATCACGATCGTCCGCCCATGGCGCCGGAGCTGCACCCGGGGACGGTAGACCCCCTCCGGGACGATGCGGCCGGCGTCGTCGCGGCCGTCCCAGATGTACGCGACGCGGCCCTGGCGCTCGGGGCGGTCGCGGACGAGCGTCCGCACCCGATCGCCTTCTCGGTCGAGGAGGTCGACCGTCACACGCGTCCCCTGGCGAAGGACGAACGAGATCTCGGCGAGATCTCGGGCGCACTCGCAGACCGGAGAGAAGACCTTGTCCACCCGCGTCCCCGTGATCGGGCTGCGCTCGAGCTTGAGACGCTCGGTCACGGCGAACGCTGCCGCGGTCGCGCCGAGCAGGACGAGTACGACGATCGTCTGCGGAAGCCGGGACATCGCGGACCGCTACTCGAGGCCGCGGACGAGCACGAACGGCTCCGCGTACGCACAGCCGCAGGCCGAGCCGTGATGGGCGGCGGTCGCGCGGATCGCGCGCTCGCTGCGCGGGTGCGGCTCGTCGCGCCGCTCGGTCTCGTAGCGCGCGAAGGCAGCCACCTTGCGCTCGAGCGTGCCCGAGATGTCGACGTACCAGTTCGGGACGAACCAGTTGAGCGGCGCGGGCGTCCACTCCGTGCTCGAAGTCGGCGCGTAGGTGAGGAGACGGCGGACCGGGTGCCCGGGCGTCGGACGGGTCGCCACCGCAACGGCGTCGAAGAGCGTCCTGTGGTCGAGGTTCACGTCCGGCTGCACCGTGTAGACGACCTCGGGAGCGAAGTCACGCACGTGCTGCTCGACGACGTGGTTGAGCTCGACGTGAGCGAGCGTGTCGAGGCGCATGTCCGGGAGGTCCAAGTGGATGTAGTCGTCGACGCCGAGCTCGCGCGCGGCTGCGACCGCCTCCTGCTCCTTCCGGGCGCGGATCTCCGCGTCCCCCGGGTACTGGGTCGAGCTGCCGTCGGTCACCACGAGCACGCGCACTGCGTCTCCGCGGTCCGTGTGCACCGCGATCGTGCCGCCCATCCCGAGCACTTCGTCGTCCGGGTGCGCGGCGACCACGAGGATTCGCGTCATCCCAGCCTCGCTCCGACCGCGAGCGTACCGGCGGTCTCGACCTCCTCGAGCAGCAGCCCGCCCTCGCCACAGGCAACGACCGGACCCTCCGCACGCTCGGCGACGATCGTCCCCGCGGGAGCGGGAGCCTCCAGCGCGACCGGCCGCGCCTTCCACACGATCACCTTCTCGTCTCCGAGCCACGTGAACGCGCCGGGGTAGGGACGGGTCTGGGCGCGCACCCAGTCGTAGAGGTAAGGCGCTCGCGTCTCCCAGTCGATGATCCCGTCCGCAGGCGTCCGCTTCGGCCAGGCGCTCGCGCGACGCCCGTCCTGCGGGATCCGCGGCGCCGTCCGCGCGAGGAGCCGAGGGACGTACTCGCGGAGCAGGTCGACGTGGGCGCGCGTGATCTTCTCGTAGAGCGTCGTCGCGGTCTCGTCCGGGTCGATCTCGACCACCACCTGCCCGACGATGGCGCCCGAGTCGGCGCTGGCGTCGACGATCTCGAAGAGCGTGACCCCCGTCCGCGCGAGGCCGGAGAGGATCGCCCAGGGGATCGGCGCGCGCCCCCGGTGCCGGGGCAGGAGCGTGGGATGCATCCCGAAGACGCCCTCGCGGGCGAGCGCGATGAAGGGCTCCCGCACGAGCTGCGACCATCCGACGACGAAGATCAGATCGGGCTCGAGCGCGCCGACCGCAGCGACGGTCTCGTCGGCATTCACGTCTTGGGTCTCGATCAGCCTCGCGCCGAGCCGGGCGGCGACCTCGTCGAAGGAGCACTGGCCCGAGCGGTTCGGGTGGATCGGGCCCGGAAGCGTCACGATTCCCACGACCTCCGCGCCCGCACCGGCGGCCGCTTCCAGGCACTCCCGGCCCATGGTGTCGAAGCTGACCCAGACCGTGCGCACGTCGCGCGATGGTAGACGACCAGTGCCGGAACGGGACACAGTGCGGAGATGACGGAGACCGCCGACGCGCTTGCCCGGGATGGGATCCGAGAAGACCGCAGCCCCATCACCGCGCTGGTCGCCGACCGTCGCCGAGACGATGGCCGCCGGAGGCTCGAGCTCGTCCACGGCTCGTAGAGAGAACGGCAGGATCGGGTCGAGCTCGTCGCGGACGAGCGGCCCGAACAGCCCGCCGGGGCGGGGCGAGCCTCGCTCTACTCGCTGAGCGAGGCGCCGCCGTCCCGGACGCGCTGGATCCGTACCCAACTGTGGCGCGCGAGCCAGACGAGGAGCGCGACGCCGCCGGCCGAAAGGGCCACGACCGCGATGACGGACGCCCCGGGAACGTTCAGGAGCTTGATGCCCGCGAGCCCGAGGATGCCGGCGAGCACGAAGCGGAGCCGCCGCTCGGGGATCGAGATCGAGAGCCGACCGCCGATGAGCACGCCCGGGATCGATCCGAGCAGCAGCCAGAACAGGATCGGGAAGTCCACGTTGCCGGCGAACCAGTGAGCCGCGCCGGCGACGTACAGGAGCGCGGCGGCGTGGAAGATGTCGGTGCCGACGACCTTGTGCGCCCGGAGCGGAAAGATCACGAGCAAGGTCAGGCCGAAGAAGACGCCGCTGCCGACCGAGGTCAGGCCGACGACGAAGCCGCCGAGAACACCGATGAGGACGGCGGCGACACGGTCACGATTCGAGAGCGTCCACTTCGGCTCGGGGCCCGTCTCTCCCTGGACGAGGCTCTTCGCGATCAACCCGACCGCGCCGAAGACGAGCGCCCCGCCGAGGACCTGCCCGAGCACGGACTCCACGTCGTCGCCGTAGCGCTCGACGAGCTTCACGTTGAGCCAGACCCCGGCCAGAGACGCCGGCGCGGAGCCGATGAGCATCCAGCCGGCGAGTCGCGCGCGGACGTTCCCCATCCGTCTGTGCTGCACCGCGCTGACCGTCTTGAACGCGGCTCCGTGCGCGATGTCGGTGCCGATCGCCGTCGCCGGCGGGACGCCGAACAGGAAGACGAGGAGGGGGGTCATGAGCGACCCCCCTCCCATGCCGGTCATCCCGACGAGCAGTCCGGTGAAGAGGCCGAGAACGGCGTATTTCCAGTCCATCGGCTAGCGCCAGGCCCGGGCGGCCGCTCTCGCCTCACACTCCCGAAAGCACCCCCAGGGGCACTCCCGTGTCCCTACTTGAACGCTAGCGCGACCTTCCTCACGCGTGGTTGGCGCCTCCGTGTCAACGTGGCAACGAAGACGGGCGTCGAGACGGAGAGGGACGCCACCAGAGAGGGTGACCCGGCGGCAACGGGGGACGCGGCGAGAGAGGGAGACACAGCGACGGAGAGAGCTCCGGGGACGCGGAGAGACGTCACGGCCGAGCGAAGCGAGCACGAGCGGCGACACGAACGAGCTCAGCTCCGGTACGCGTCGATGAGCACCTTCGCGACCTCCGGCCGCGTGAACTCGACCGGCGGTACCTCCCCGGCGCCGAGCATCTCGCGCACCTTCGTCCCCGAGAGGAACACTCGGTCCTCGGGCCCGTGCGGGCACGACTTCGTGCTCGCCATCGACCCGCACACGTTGCACCAGAACGTGTGCTCGAAGAACATCGGCTCGATGTCGAGCTCGTGCGGCTCGAAGTCGTCGAAGATGAGCTGCGCGTCGTAGGTGCCGTAGTAGTTGCCGACGCCGGCGTGATCGCGGCCCACGATGAAGTGAGAGCACCCGTAGTTCTTGCGGCAAATGGCGTGCCAGATCGCCTCCCGCGGCCCCGCGTAGCGCATCGCAGCGGGGAACGCGGACAGCAGCACCCGGTTTTCGGGGTAGTAGCCCTCGAGCAACGTCCGATAGCACTCGACGCGCACCGCGGCCGGCACGTCGTCGGACTTCGTGTCTCCGACGAGCGGGTGGACGAGGAGGCCGTCCACCGTCTCGAGCGCGACCTTCGTCAGGTACTCGTGCGCACGGTGGATCGGGTTGCGCGTCTGGAACCCGACGACGCGCTTCCAGCCGCGCTCGGCGAAGATGCGGCGGGTCTCGGCGGGGTCGCGGGCGAGCTCCGGGAACTCGGGGGTCTGGCGCTCGAACACCGTCACGCGCCCCGCGAGGTAGCGAGGGCGCTGCTCGTAGAGCCGCGCCACCCCGGGGTGCGCGTCATCCGTCGTCCGGAAGCACAGCTCGGCCTCGCGCTCCTTGTCGTAGTCGTAGACCTCGTCGACCTCGAGCACGGCGACGGCGCGGCCGCTCTCGTCGGTGAGCGCGACGCGGTCGCCTCGGGGCGCCTCGTCGACGGCGAGGCAGACGGGAAGCGCCCAGGGGAGCCCGTTCGCGAGGTGCATCGACTCGAGGACGCTTTCGTAGTCGGCCTTCCCCATGAAGCCCTCGAGCGGCGAGAGCGCGCCGCAGGCGAGGAGGTCGAGGTCGGAGCGCTCGCGCGAGGTGAGGGGCACGCGCTCGAGCGCGTCGACGTCGTCGGGGCGCTCCCCCGTGCGGTCGACGAGCCGGCCTCCGTGGGGCTTGATCAGCCGGTCGATCGCCGCAACGGTCACGCCGCCACCTCGGCCGGGACGAGACCGAGCTCCTCGAGCTTCGCAAGGACGAGCGCGGCCGCCTCTTCTTCCGTCAGCGTCTCCGTGTCCACGACGAGCTCCGGAGAGGTTGGCTCCTCGTAGGGGTCGTCGACCCCGGTGAAGCCCTTGATCTCGCCTGCGAACGCCTTCGCGTAGAGGCCGTTGACGTCGCGTCGCGCGCACTCGTCGACCGATGCCTTCACGTACACCTCGACGAAGGGGCCGAACTGCTCGACCATCGCCCGTGCCTTCGCGCGCGTCTCGGCGTACGGCGAGATCGCCGCGCAGACGACGGCGCCGCCCTGGCGCGTGAGGCGGGAGGCGACCCAGCCGATGCGCTCGATGTTCGTGTCGCGGTCCTCCTTCGAGAACCCGAGGCCCTTGGAGAGGTGCGTGCGCACGGTGTCGCCGTCGAGGTACTCGACGATGCAGCCGCGGCGGTCGAGCTCGGGCCCGACGAGGTGTGCGATCGTCGACTTCCCCGAGCCCGAGAGCCCGGTGAACCAGAGGGTGAAGCCGCCTCCGCGCACCCGGTCGGACTCGGGGTGCTCGTGGGCATGGATGTGCTCGTTCATGTCGTCCTTTCGGTGCTGTCGTGTCCCGGCGGCCCGTGTCTCGGTTCGAGCCGGCGCATCCCGGCTCCGTAGAGCGAGCGCGCACGGCCACACCGCCGCGCCAAACGGTACCGAGCCTCGAGCCACCTCGCGCACGCTGGGCCGCGAGCGCCTCAGTAGACTGCTCCGCACGGTGGGCACGCTCGCGGACATCTGCAAGCCGACCTTCATCACCGTCGCGCCCGAGGACACCCTCGGCGAGGTCGCGGAGCGGATGACGAAGCAGAACGTCGGCGCGGTGGTCGTGAAGGATCACGGCCGGCTCATCGGGATCCTGACCGAGCGCGACATGCTGCGCGCGATGGCCGCCCGCGTCCACACGAGCGAGGCGCGGGTGCGCCAGTGGATGACGGAGGACCCGATCACCGCCTCTCCCGGCATGACGCTCGAGGAGGCGGCGCGCGTGATGCTCGACCACGGCTTCCGCCACCTCCCCGTCGTGGACGGCTCCGACGTGCTCGGCGTGGTGAGCCTCCGGCGGGTGCTCGTGGACACGACGCCGCCCGCAGCGAGCGCCTGAGCTCAGCGACAGGCCGAGACGACGCCCTCGACGAGGGTCCTCGCGGCGACGCGCGCCGAGATCCCGCGCTTCTTCAGGGCGGCGACGACCTTCGGATCGCCTCGAATCTCCTCGAGCGCGCGGGCTCGGGCCGTGTCCTCGGCGAGCAGCGTCAGACCGCAGGCCGCGAGATTGCTGCGTCCTCCGATCCACCCGAGCGTGTAGAGGACTTTCAGGCTCGGCTTCGCGTACGGGGACTCCCGATAGGACGCCTTCGCCTCCGCGACCGGGACGCGCTTCGCCTTCGCCGCGACGGCGACCTGCTGGAGCGCCGCGGCATGCGTCACGGGCAGCGTCGCGAGCGACTTCGAGAACCCCCCGGCGACGCCGATCGCGAGGATCGAGACTGCTGCCAGCACCCCGGCGTACTCGACGAACACGGCCCCATGCTCGGCGCAATCGCCCGCGTCGTCAACTCACCAGATCGAGCGGAGGAGGTCCCCGATCTCCTCCACGGAAGCCGGGCGTGGATTCCGACGGGCGCCCGGCCGCGCAGCCGCCTCGCGCGCGACGGCGTCGAGCTCGGCGGCCGGCACGCCGAGGTCGCGCAAGCGCTCGAACCCGCCGAGCCGGGCGAGGCTCGCTACGCGCCCCGGAGGATCGCTCGTCTCGAGCGCCTCCCCCAGAGCCGCAATCGCGGTCGGCACGACCGGCTCGTTGAACCGCAAGGCGGGCGGGAGCGTCAGCGCGTTGAGCGCTCCGTGTGGCAGCCCGAAGCGTCCTCCGAGCGCCTGTGCCAGCGCGTGGGCGAGGAAGAGGCCGCGTTCGCGCAGAGCGCGGCCCGCGTGCATCGCGCCCTCGAGCAGGGCACGGCGCACGGCGAGGTCGCGTCCGTCCGCAACGACCTCGGGGAGGTGCTCACCGATGAGCCGAGCGCCCATCTCGGCGTCCTCGAGAGGGCCCGCGTAGAGCGCCTCGGCGGCGTGCGCGAGCGCGTTCAACGCCGTGCCGACCGTCTCCTCTCGCGGCAGGTCGAGCGTCAGCGCCGGCTCGTAGACGATCGCCTCGGTGCGCGCTCCTGCGCCGCCCGTCTTCGCGAGACGAGCCTCGTCGCGCATCCCGTAGTACTCCGTCCACTCGGCACCCGCGTACGTGGTCGGAACCGCGACGAGCGGAAGCCCACGTGCGGCGGAGACCGCTTTCGCCGTGTCGATCGCGCTCCCCCCTCCGACGGCGATGATGCCGTCCGCGCCCTCGGCGGCTGCGGTTGCGGCGGCGACCGTCTCGAGTGGGGCATGTCGTCGAACACCGGTGAACCGCGTCGCCACGGGCAGCTCGAGAGAGGCGAAGCGCTCGCTCGTCACGAGCAGCCCGTGCGCGATGCCGAGCTCGCGCACGACCTCCTCGAGCGCCTCGATGCCCCAGCGGACGATCACGAGCGGCAACGATAGGCGCAGCGCACGGAGTAGGTTGCCCGGGTGCGCGTCTGGATCGACGTCTCGAACTCCCCGCAGGTGGCCTTCTTCGCCCCGCTGATCGACCTCCTCCATGCGCGGGGCCACGAGGTCGAGGTGACGACGCGCGAGTTCGCCCAGACGCTCGAGCTCCTCGCGCTGCGGGGAATCGAGCACGAGGTCGTCGGCCCGCCGCACGGCGGCGCCGGCGCCTTCGGCAAGGGACGCGCGATGGCCGGGCGCGTGCGAGCTCTGCGCAGGTTCGTGCGCGCGCGACGCTTCGACCTCGCGCTCTCGCACGCCTCGCATGAGCTACCCGTGGTCGCGCGCTCGCTCGGAGTCCCGAGCGCCTACGCCTTCGACTACGAGCTCGCCCTCGTCCAGCACGGCGTCGGCTGCCGCGCCGCTCGGCGCGTTGTCGTCCCCGACGCGATCCCCCAACGACGTCTCGACCGGCTCGGCGCGCGGGCTGCGAAGGTGCGCCGCTACCCGGGTCTGAAGGAGGAGTACTACCTCCGCGGGTTCGTACCGAACCGAGCAGTCCTCGACGAGCTCGGGCTCGACCCCCGACGCGTGCTCGTGGTCGTGCGGACGCCGCCCGAGGTGTCCCTCTACCACCGGCACGGGAGCCCGCTCTTCGACGCGGTGCTCCGTCGGATCGGCGTGGACGACGCCGTCCAGGCCGTCGTCCTCCCGCGGACTCCCGACCAGGGGGCCGCGCTCCGCGCGCTCGCGCTCCCCTCACTCGTCGTCCCGGAGCACGTCGTCGACGGCGCGAGCCTCGTCGCGCTCGCGGACGTCGTCGTCTCCGCCGGCGGGACGATGAACCGCGAGGCCGTGGCGCTCGGGGTGCCCGTCTATACGACGTTCGCGGGAAAGCTCGGAGCGGTGGACGAGTCCCTGATCGCGCAGGGTCGGCTACGCCGTCTCGACTCGCCGAACGACCTCGTGCTGGAGAAGCGCTCAGGGACGGGCGAGGCGCCCGTGGGCCGCGATCCCGCGCTCCTCCTCGATCTCCTGCTGACTGCCCTCTGAGCGGACGCCTCAGCGGGTCTCCGAGGTGGCGCCGGCCTCCGAGCCCGTGACAGCGCCGACGCGCCTCGGCGCGGCGACGATCGCGTTCAGGCGCCCGATGAGTTCGAGCGTCTCACCCTCCTCGACGAGCTGGGCAAGCGCGTCGAGCTCCTCCTCGAGCCAGCCCGCGTCGATCGGCGGGCGCGTCACGAGCATGATCGCCTCGTACGGCGACGGCGAGACCGACTCGTCCTCCGACCACAGCTCCTCATGCAGCTTCTCGCCGGGGCGAGCGCCGATGAACTCGATGGCGATGTCCTTGCCCGGCTCCTTCCCGGAGAGCCGGATCATCGTGTCGGCGAGATCGACGATCCGTACCGGGTCGCCCATGTCGAGGACGTACACCTGTCCCTGCCCCCCGATCGCGCCCGCCTGGATGACGAGCTGGACCGCCTCGGGGATGGTCATGAAGAAGCGCGTCATCTCCGGGTGCGTGACGGTGACGGGGCCGCCTCGGGCGATCTGCCGCCGGAAGATCGGGATGACGCTGCCGGACGACCCGAGCACGTTGCCGAACCGGACGGCGCAGAAGCGCGTCGCGGTGTCGGGTCGGTGTCCCCAGGCCTCGACGATCCACTCGCAGAGCGCCTTCGACTGTCCCATCACGGTCTTCGGGTTCACGGCCTTGTCGGTGGAGATGAGCACGAACCGCTTCGCCCCGTACTCGACGGCCACGTCCGCGACGGTCCGGGTCACGAGCGTGTTGTTGCGGACGGCCTCGAGCGGGTTCGCCTCCATGAGCGGCACGTGCTTGTAGGCAGCCGCGTGGAAGACGACTCCCGGTCGGTACTTGTCGAAGATCTGGCGCATCTTCGTCGCGTTCCCCGCGTCGCCGAGCACGGCGGCCGTAGCGTGAAAGCCCCGCTCGTCCACGAGCTCGCGCTCGATCTCGAAGAGCGCTGGCTCGCTCGAGTCCACGAGCACGAGCCGCGTCGGCCCGACGCGCGCGATCTGGCGACAGAGCTCGGAGCCGATCGACCCTCCCGCGCCGGTCACGAGCACGACCTCGCCCGTGAGGTAGCCGGCGATGGACTCGAGGTCGGCCTCCACGGGCTCGCGGCCGAGCACGTCCTCGACCTCGACCGGGCGGATCTGCCCCGCGAGGTTGTAGTCACCGACGATGAGCTCCGGGAGGCTCGGCAGGGTCTTCACCGGAACCTTCTCCGCCCGCGCCATCTGGACGATGCGATCGCGCACCTCGCCCGAGGCGGAGGGGATGGCGATGAGGAGCTCATCGGGACGGCGCTCGCGTAGGAGCTCGGGGAGCTCCGCGGTCGTGCCGAGGACTCGCACACCGTGCAGCCGGAGGTTCTTCTTCCGCGGGTCGTCGTCCACGAGCCCGATCGGCGTGTACCCGAGCCCAGGGTTCCGCAGCAGCTCGCGTAGGACGAGCTGCGCCGCGTCGCCGGCGCCAACCACGATGACCTCCTTCCCGCGCGCGACGATCGCGCCAGCAGCAGGGCGCTCGATGAGCGTCCGCGCGAGGAGGCGCGAGCCGGCAACCGCCGCGAGCAAGAGCAGGACGAACACGACCCAGACTCCGCGCGGAACCTTCGCCGGGTGGAAGTCGAGCACGGTGAAGGCGAGGAAGACGAGAACGCCCGCGACGAGCACCCCACGCACGGCACCCCACATGTCCCGCGTCGAGACGTAGCGCCACCACCGGTTGTAGAAGCCGAAGACGGCGAACACGGGCAACGTGAGGCCGACGACGAGGACGACGACGTCCCACTCGAGGTAGCGGTCGTAGTAGCGAGGCCAGTCGCCGTCGAAGCGGACGTACCAGGAGGCGACCCACGCCGTCGCGACGAGACCCGCGTCGACGGCGACCTGCCAGAGACGATGCCTGTTGACGGGAGAGCGCATCAAGCGGGCACGCCGACCGCCGCGCGCACGGCGTCGACCACGCGCTCCTGCTCGGTCGCGCCGATTCCGGCCCACAGGGGGAGGGCGAGGTTCTCGGCCGCCGCGCGCTCGGTCTCGGGGAGGCTCCCCGGCTCGTACCCGAGGAAGCGCATGGCCGGCTGGAGGTGGAGCGGCGTCGCGTAGTACGCGGCCGACGAGATCCCCTCCGCGGCGAGGGCGCTCGCGATCTCGTCCCGACGAGGCGAGCGCACGACGTACATGTGGTAGACGTGGCCCGGCTCGTCGAGCGGGAGCTCGACGAGCTCGCCGAGGCCGAGCTCGGCGTACCGGGCCGCCGCCTCCCGTCGGGCCGCGTTCCAGCCGGGGAGGAGCGGGAGGAACACGCGGAGCGCGGCGGCGTGGATCGCGTCGAGGCGCGAGTTCGTCCCGATGAGCTCGAAGGTCTGCTTGTCCCGCGAGCCGTGGAAGCGGAGCATCCGGACGCGCTCGGCGACGTCGTCGTCGAGGCTCGTTACGAGCCCGCCGTCTCCGAGCGCGAAGAGGTTCTTCGTCGGGAAGAAGCTGAAGGTCGAGCACACGCCCGTCCGCGCGACCCCGGTGGCGCCGAACGCTTGCGCCGCGTCCTCGACGAGGGGGAGTCCCAGCGCGGCCAACTCCGCGAGGGGCGCGGGGCGGCCGAAGAGGTGGACGGCGACGATCGCTCTCGTGCGCGACGTGATCCGCGCGGCGACGTCCTCCGGGTCGAGGACGAGCGTCTCGGGATCGATGTCGGCGAACACCGGCGTGGCGCCGGCCCGCGCGATCGCCTCGGCGGTCGCGTAGAAGGTGAACGCGGGGCAGATCACCTCGTCGCCACGGCCCACACCGAGGGCCTCGAGCGCGAGCACGAGCGCGTCGGTCCCGTTGCCGACGCCGATCGCGTGGGGGACGCCGAGGAACTCCGCGGCCTCGCGCTCGAACCCCTCGACCTCGGGCCCGAAGATGAAGCGGCCCGACTCGAGAACGGCCGCGAAGCGCTCCTGGAGCGCCGGGATCGACGGCGCGTACTGCGCCTTGACGTCGACGAGCGGGATCGGTCGGCTCACGAGGGGCGAGTGTAGCTCCGGCAGGGTGTCGAACCACCCCGCCGCAACGTGTTCCCTACGCTCCTGCCGAGTCCTCGGTCGCCCGCCGCCGGCGAGCGCGCCGGACCACGAGCCAGGCGGCGCCGAGCGCGAGCAGAGCGAGGACGACGTACTCGAGGGCGCCGACGCGATCGTAGATCGTCTCCCACTCGGCGCCGACGGCGTACCCGAGCGCCGCATACACGAAGCAGTAGATCGCCGAGCCCGCGAGCGTGAACACGGCGTAGCGGCCGAACGACATGCGCAGCGTCCCCGCTGCGACGGGGGCCACGGAGCGGATGACCGGCGTGAGGCGGCTCACGAGCACCGCCCAGTCCCCCCAGCGGTCGAGCCACCGCTCACCGCGTGCGAGGTCCTGCTCGCTCAGCCGAAACCAGCGGGGGTGCCGGAGCACGAACGGACGCCCGAGGTACTTGCCGACCGCCCACCCGATCAGCGCGCCGAGCGTCGAGCCGGCCGTCGCGACGGCCGCGACGGCGAGGTATGCGGGCACTCCCTGGTCGATCTCGGCGCCGAGGAAGACGACTGCGCCGGAGAAGGCGCCTGCGGCGAGAGCCCCTGCGTAGAGCAGGACGGCCTCGTTCGCCGGCAGGACCGCGTCGCCGAGCATGAAGACGAAGATCGCGTACAGCCCGTGATCCCCGATCGCCGACGTGACGAGCTCGGTGAGGCGGCCGAGGATGGAGGCCTGCAAGAGGAGCACGAGCGGCACCGTCGGAGTCTAGTAGGGGAGCGCTCGCCTCCTCGACGCTCGCGCCGCCCTCCGAACGAGGACGGCCCGCTCGAGGGCGACGGTCCCGAGCTCGTTCTCGGCGCTCACGCGGAGCACATACCTCCCGGGCGAGACGGGCGTGCCGCGGGAGCTCCGGCCGTTCCAGGTCGCCTCGTGGGAGCCGGGCCCCAGGCGCCCGAGCGCGAGGGCGCGGACGACGGTGCCCTCTCGGGTCTCCACAGAGAGCCGCACCCGCGCCGAGCGCGTCTGCCGCCAGCGCACCCTCGCCGCGCCCCCGGACGACCGCAGTCGCAGGACGGACGGCCCGACCTGCAGGAAGCCGAGCGTCGAGTTGACGGAGAACGCCCGCGAGTCCGTCGAGACGAGGCCCTGCTCGTCGGTCGCCGACACCGTCAGCGTCCAGCGCCCCTCCACGGGAGCGAAGGTTCGCGTCCCCGCCCGTGGCAGGCCCTCGGGAACGACTGCCGGAGGCGGAAACGGCACGACGAACGTACCGGGAGGACGTTGCGTCGTCTGGGTGAACGCGGTCGTTCCGTCGGGCGCGGTCAGCGTCACCTCGACCTCCGAGGGGACAACGACCTTGTACGCGAGGACCTGACGATCGGCAACGCCGTCGCCGTTCGGGGACAAGACCGGCTCGCGGGGAGGCCGCGCAACGACGCCGTAGTACTCGAGCATGAGCGCCGAGGCCACGGCCCGCTCGCGGCCGTCGGACGGCCGGCTCAGCACCGTCCCGTCGAACGCGAGCGTCGCCGACCCGCCGCTGTCGAGGGCCATCGCCCGCACCGCTCCGAGCCGGAGCATCGCGAGAGCGAGCTCGAAGCTCGTCATCCCGACCGAGTACCCGGGCTGACGGCCGTCCACCGTCACGAGGAGAACGGTCCCGTCCGCACGCTGGCCGACCGCGCTGCGCGGGTTGCGCGACACGAGCTGCGAGGTCGTGAGCGCCTCGCCGGCATGGGCGACCGGCGTGCCGTCCCTGATGAGCACCGGGCCGCCGCCGATCGCGTCCGTCACGCCCGTCCACTCGGGCCGGAGGACGAGCCGCACGACCACCGTCCCGCCGACGAGCGCCTCTTCGCGGAGCAGCGCGGCAGCGGCGCCACGGCCGACGAGGACTGCCGTGCCCGGCGCGATCGGCGTCGGCGCACCGCCCTCGACCACGGCTGTCACCACCGACTCGAGGTCTGCGTTCGGCACCGCGTCCGGAAACGGCGCGAGCACCACGGCGATCCCGTCGGCGACCCGTGGCGTCGCGCTCCCCCAATCGCCCGTGAAGAGCGAGGCCGAAGCCGGGCCTGGAGCCTTGTTGAGGTTCGCAATCGGCCGCCGGGGGCCCGTGCCGGCCCACGTCGCACGGAGCGAGAGACGACGGACGTCGAGCGCGCCGTCGACGCCCACTCCGAGGCTCGAGCGTCCCGGGTGTGGCGGCGTCACGAGCACGCCGTCGCGCAGCGTGATGCCGCTCGGTCGCCCGTCGGAGAGCGAGAAGAAGTCGCCGTTCACTCCGACCGCCGTCGCCTGCGAGGCGCGCCGTCGTTGCATCGAGGTGACGGTCTCGCGCCCGAGCACGCGGTCCTGCGCGAGCGAGGGGCGGAGGCGGTAGAGGCCGGTCGGCTTCGGAGCCCGGACGACGTGGATCGTCACCGGGCCGTGCGGCGTGAACTGCGTCTTGCGCTCGTACGTCACGCCCGGAAGCAGCTCGAGCGGCTGCGCCCGGACGGGGACGGCGGCGGCGAGACCCGCGAGCGCTGCGAGCGCGGAGACGAGCGCGAGACGAGCCACGGCCCCGTCGAGGGTAGCGCACGGCTCCCCCCCCTCCCGCAAGCCCGTACACGTTCCGAACAGCCGACGTCGCCGGCGCCACTGTCGTAAACGGCACGTTGCGCACCGTCGCAGGTCCTGCTATCCCTGGGCAATGGCGCTTCGCACCGCCCTCGCCGCGCTCGTCGTCGGCGGGGCGCTCGTCCCGTTCTCGGCGGCGGCACCGGCGGTGACCCCAGACGAGCGGCTCGTCAACGAGCTGCGCGCGGCGACGCGCTCGGCGCAGACCGCGCAGCGCATCCTCGTGACGCCGTCGCGCGCACGAGCGGCCAGAGCCGTCGCCGAGCTCGAGCGAGCGCTCGCCGCGCTCGACGTCGCGCGCAAGGTCGCCCCTCGGGCCGTCGGAGCGCTCGAGAGCCGCTCGATGCGGGTCGCTCTCCAACGCGGCCGCACGCTCGCGCGCTCGGCCGAGACCGACATCGCGCGGGGTCGGTACGCCGCTGCCCGCGCGAAGCTCGCAGAGGCGCTCGCACTCAAGGCCGCCGCGCTCCGTGAGTTCGGCGCGCCACTCAAACGAGAGTTCCAGGCGAAGGCTGTTCACCGGAGCTTTGCCAACGTCCCGGCGTACCGGGAGTACTCGGGCGTCACCGCGAGCGCAGCCGAGGAGGTCGTCGAGATCATCATCGGGCCCGCGACGAGAGCCACGGCGAACGTCGGCGAGCCGGGACGCGGCGTGCCAGCGTCCCCGGGCCTCCCGGTCACCGAGATGACCGCGTACCAGATCCAGGACCCGATCGGTCGCTACACGACGAACTGGTGCACGCTCGACGCGGGTCTCATCATCTGCCCGCTACGGCCGACCCTCACCCGCGACCACCTCTTCACGGTGGCGTTCACCCCGAAGCTCCCGCGCGGCACGGAGGTGCTCGTGAAGTTCCGCGCCGCGAGCGGGCGAACGTCGTACTCGGTCTACACCGTCCGCTGACTCCCCCGTAGCGTCGCGCCCACACGTCAACGCGAGTCCCGCAGACGTTCGACATCGTCTTCAATCGCTCGGGAGGGATCGATACGTGCCTGAGCGACCTGAACGCGAGCGGGATCGCCGACGACAGAGACCGCTAGCCCTCGAGCGGCTCGTCGAGAGCGGATGGGGCCGAGTCGCCGCCCGGGTGCCGGGCCCTTCCCGTGGCTCGGCCAGTCGGCCGCTACGGGGCAGGCCTCGAGCGACTCTTCGCAGCCGTCGACGCTCAGTCGAAGACGCGGACCTCGCGGTACAGCGTGTCGCGCTGAACCGGAGTCTTGCCGAACGAGCGAATGAGATGAACGAGCTCGTCGGTCGTCGTCCGGTAGGTCGTTCCGGCCGCCGAGACGACGTTCTCCTCGATCATCACCGAGCCCATATCGTCCGCCCCGAAGCCGAGCGCGACCTGGCCGACCTTCATCCCCTGTGTCACCCACGATGACTGGATGTGCGGGACGTTGTCGAGGTAGATCCGCGAGACGGCCTGGGTGAGCAGGTAGTCGAACGAGGTCGGGCGCCGCTCCTCGGGCACGAGATCGTCGAGCCGGTTCCCGTCGCGCTGGAAGGTCCACGAGATGAAGGCGCGGAAGCCACGCGTCTCGTCCTGGAGCTCGCGGATCCGCCGCATGTGCTCGACCCGCTCCTCGAGCGTCTCGACGTGCCCGTACATCATCGTCGCCGTGGTCGACATGCCGAGCCGGTGCGCCTGGCGCATGACGTCGAGCCACTCCTCGGTCTTCGTCTTCTTCGGGGCGATGATCCTACGCACCCGGTCGACGAGGATCTCGGCCCCGCCGCCGGGAAGCGAGTCGAGACCGGCCTCGCGCAGGCGCGCGAGCGTCTCGGCCACGGTCAGCTTCGAGCGGCGCGCGATGTGCTGGATCTCCGGCGGGGAGAGCGCATGCAGGTGGATGGGGTAGCGCGCCTTGATCGAGCGGAAGAGATCCTCGTAGTACTCGATCCCGAGATCGGGGTGGTGGCCGCCCTGCATGAGGACGCCGGTGCCGCCGATCGCCAGCGTCTCCTCGATCTTCTTGAAGATCACGGGCTTCGGCAGGAGGTAGCTCTCGCGGCGGTCGCCCGGACGTCGGTAGAAGGCGCAGAAGTCGCAGTCGGTGACGCAGACGTTCGTGTAGTTGAGGTTCCGGTCGACGATGAACGTCACCTTGGACGGGTCGTTCAGCCGGTTCCGGATCTCGTTGGCGACGCGGCCGACCGCCACGAGATCCCGTGAGCGCAGGAGCGCAAGCGCGTCCTCGTCGCTGATTCGCTCCCCATCGAGCGCCTTCTCGAGGACCTCCTGGACCGCGAGCTCGTCGTCCGAGGTCCGTCGCGACACCGGGTCACGAGGCGTGGGGCGCGCTGTCTCGGAGATCGTCATGCGGGCACCTCCTCGCGGACGAAGCGAAGCTCGGGGACGCGGGCGAGCAGCCCGGCGTCGCGCGCCATCTCGAAGAAGGTGTAGAGCCCCGCTCGCTCGCGGGGGCCGAAGCTGTAGCGGAGCTTCTCGAAGTAGCGCGCGAGGAAGCCGGCCGGGTAGCCATACGCCTCGCTCGCCTGGCGCGCCAATCGCTCCGGCTCCGAGCGCGCGAGGCGGACGGAGGCGACGAGCGCATGCTCGAGATCGAGGAGCCCATCGACGAGCGGCTCCGGCGCAGCCCAGACGGCGAAGACCATCGGCAACCCCGTCCGCTCGAGCCAGAGCCGGCCGAGGTCGTAGTGCGGGGTCGGATCCTCGAACGCACTGCGGAGCGCGGCGTCGCCGATGAGGAGCGTCGCGTCGGCCTCGAGGCCGAGCGGCACGATCTCGGCCCTGGGGAGCAGGATCTGGACGAGAACGACCGACGTCGCGCTCTCCGGCGTCACGGCTACCGTGCGCACTTGCCCGAGCGGAAGCCGCGTGACGAGCTGGATCGAGTCCACCGCCCCCTCGGACGAGACGCAGACCCGCGGGAGGATGCGCAGACGCTCCGCGTTTCGCGCGTACTCGATCGAGGAGATCGGCGCGATGTCGATCTCGCCGTCGAGGAGCATTCGGTTGAGCTCGGTCGGTACGCCGAGCACCTCCTCGACGTCCGCCTCCAGCTTGTGGAAGACGGGCGCCATGTTCACATACGAGATGCGGCCGAGCCGGATCACCGAGGCCGCCTCCGGCGCCGCCGCAGCCGAACAACGAACGCCACGAGCGCGAGGATGCTCCAGAGGACGAGCGCAGGCACCGAGACGTTCGTCGTCACGGTTCCGTCTTCCGAGCCGAGGTAGGCACCGAGGACGAACAGGCCCGAGACGACGAGGATCGTCGCCGAGAGGATGCCGAGGCCGTACACGAGCCAGACCCAGACCGGCGTCCCGCCCGTCGGCGCCTCGGAGGCGGCCCGCCGCTGCGCGCCCTCGCGGCTCACGCGCTCACTCCCATCGCCGGAGCTCGTTGTAGAGCGTGTCGCGTTGCACCGGGATGCGCCCCGCCTCCCGCACGAAGCGGACGAGCTGCTCGATCTTCTGCTCGGTCTCGGTACGCGCACCGGCGGCGTGGAAGATCTCCTCGCGTACGACCGTCCCTTGGACGTCGTCCGCGCCGAAGTGGAGCGCGATCGCCGCGAGCGGCATCCCCATCATGATCCAGTAGGCCTTGATGTGGTCGACGTTGTCGAGCATCAGGCGCGAGAAGGCGAGCATCTTCAGATCGTCGACGCCCGTCGTGTGACGCCACCCCCGCCGCTCGAACACCGTGTTCTCGGGGTGGAAGGCGAGCGGGATGAAGGCGAGGAAGCCCCCCGTCCGGTCCTGCTGCTCGCGAAGCCGGAGGATGTGGTCGACCCGCTCCTCGTACGTCTCGACGTGCCCGTAGAGCATCGTGCAGTGCGTGGGGATCCCGAGTCGGTGCGCGGTGTCGTGGACGTGGAACCAGATCTCGGCCGGCTCCTTGCCCGGGGCGATGATCCGCCGGACGCGGTCGGCGAAGATCTCGGCGCCGCCGCCCGGGAGCGAGCCGAGCCCGGCGTCCCGGAGCTCGCGAAGCACCTCCTCGTGCGTCAGCCCCGAGAGCGTCGTCATGTGGTGGATCTCCGAGGCGGTGTAGCACTTGAGATGCACGTCGGGGAGCGCGGCGTGGAGGGCCGCGATCGTGTCCCTGTAGAAGGCGAAGTCCACGTGGGGGTTCTCGCCGTTCACCATGTGCAGCTCGGTGAACCCGGTCACCTCGCGCTGGCGAAGGACGTCCTCCACGAGCTCCTCGGTCGTGAGGGTGTACGCGTGTGGCTGCTTCCGCGTGGCGGCGAAGGCACAGAACTTGCACTTGACGCGGCAGACGTTCGTCTGGCTGACGTAGAGGTTCTGAACGAAGTAGACCTCGTCCGTCCCGCCGCGAAGGCGGCGGGCGAGGTCGGCGAGCTCTCCGAGGGCGAGTACGTCGTCCGTCTCGAGGAGCGCGACGCCGTCGTCGAAGTCCAGGCGCTCGCCGGCGACCACCTTCTCCCGGATGGGCTCGAGCGTTCTCGGGGCGACGACCGCGATCAGAAGCTCCTTTCCACGACTGCCTCGGCGAGCGCCTCGAGCTCCGCGCGTCGCTCCGCGCCGTCGAGGCCGGCTCTCGCCTTCGAAGCGTAGAGGAGGGCCATCTCCCGGGAGCGCTCCAACGCGCCCGTCGCCGCCACCCGGACGAGCACGCCGTCCTTCGGGCCCCCGGCCAACGCGGCACGCACCACCTCGTCCTCGCGCGCCGCGAGGAGCAGCGGTAGCGTCGGCGTCCCCTCCCGCAGATCGGTCCCCGGAACCTTGCCCGTCTCGATCGTCTCGCCGGCGCAGTCGAGCACGTCGTCGGCGATCTGGAAGGCGATCCCGAGGTTGAGCCCGTACTCGGCGCTCCCGCCCCCGAAGATGCACGCCGCCTCGAAGAGCTTGCCCGTCTTGAGCGCGCAGCGCTCGAGGTATGCGTCGATCGTCGTATCGGGGTCGTGCCGTTGCAGCCGTTGCATCGCCTCCCCTCGAGCGAGGGAGAGCGCCGCGTCCGCGAGCACGGAGACGAGTACGGGATCACCAGCCTCGGCGAGGATCGAGAACGCGCAGGCGAAGAGGTAGTCGCCGGCCGCCTTGGCAGCCTCCGGCCCGTGCTCACGCCACGCGGCGGCGTGCCCACGGCGAACGGTGGCTCCGTCGATGAGGTCGTCGTGGACGAGCGTCGCCATGTGCACGAGCTCGACCGCGACCCCGCCCGCGAGGGGCGGATCGGCGTCGACGGGACTCGAGAGGAACGCGAGCGCCGGACGCAGCCGCTTTCCCCCCGCGCGGAGCGCGCTGCGACCGACGTGAGCGACGAGCCCCGGGTACCTCGCCACGACCTCGTCGAGACGCGCCTCCACCTCCCGGAGGTAGGCATCGAGCCCCTCTGCGGCGCGAACCGTGTCAAGCGCGCTCACGCGCGCTCTCCAACGTGGAGGGCGACGATCCCGCCGCCGAGCCTGCGGTACACGACGGTGCGGAACCCCGCTCTCTCGAGCAACACCGAGAGATCGTCGGGCCCTGGGAAGCGGCGAACGCTCGCCGGCAAGTACGTGTACGCCTTGCCGCCGGGCAGAGCCCGGCCGGCGAGCGGGACGAGCACGTCGAGCCACAGGCGGAAGAAGGGGCGCAACGGACCGCTTGGACGCGTGATCTCGAGGACTGCGACGCGACCTCCGGGACGGAGGACGCGGGCAAGCTCGGCGAGCCCGCGCTCGAGGCTCGCGAGGTTCCGGACGCCGAAGCCCACGGTCGCGACGTCGAACGAGCCGTCCGCGAAAGGAAGGTCGAGGGCGTCGCCGCGCACCCACTCGATCGTCCCCGACTTGCGCCGCGCTCGCTCGAGCATGCGCTCGGAGAAGTCGAGGCCGACGACGCGGCCCCCGCGCCGCTCGGCCTCGACGGCGAAGTCTCCAGTGCCGCAGCAGACGTCGAGCACCCGATCGCCGGGCCACACCACCTCGCGCACGGCGAGCCGCCGCCAGCGGACGTCGAGGCCGAGAGTCATCACCCGGTTCATCGAGTCGTAGACCGCTGCGATCCGGTCGAACATGCCCCGCACCGCCTGCGGCTCGAGGGTGCCCGACTCGTAGCTCACGTCGTGCCCCAGCGGGAGATCAGCTCGTTGTCGATCCCGAGGTGGTCGAGACAGCGGGCGACGACGAAGTCCACGAGGTCGTCGATCGTCTTCGCACCGTGGTAGAAGCCGGGCGCGGCGAAGAGGATCACCGCTCCGGCCTCGTTCAACGTCGCGAGCCCGCGCAGGTGGATCGACGAGAGCGGGGTCTCACGCGGAACCAGCACGAGCTTCCGGCGCTCCTTGATCGCGACCGACGCCGCACGGTGGATGAGGTTCTGCATCGCGCCCGAGGCGAGCGTCCCCACCGTCGCCATCGAGCAGGGGCAGATCACGTAGGCGTCGACCTTCGCGGAGCCGCTCGCGAACGGGCTCGAGAAGTCGCCCTCCCCGTAGACGGCGACCTGGTCGCCCGCATCGCCGACGAGCCGCCGCAGCACCTCGTCGCGGGGGAGCCGCGGATCGTCGTACAGCTCCGTCGCGAGCACCTGGATCCCGGCGCCCGACACGGTGAGGCCGACCTCGCACCCCGCCTCGACGAGCGCGTGGAGGAGACGCTGCGCGTACGGAGCGCCCGACGCTCCGGTGATCCCGAGGAAGACTCGCACGCGGCAAGCGTAACGCGGGGGTCGCGGGGGTCAGGTCTTCCAGGGTCGCGGGGGTCAGGTCTTCCATGTTCCACCTCGCGAGGTGGAACATGGAAGACCTGACCCCCATCAATCGCCCGCCGGGCCTTTCGACGAAGCGAGGAACTCGCCGAGCGCCGCGAGGTTCTCTTCGCCGAGGTACGCGTACGAGCCCATCACGTTGTTTCCGAACGCAGCCGGGTTCGTGAGGTACTGGACGAAGTACGTCGCGTCGTTCGTCTCCCCGATCGCGGAGAGGTCTGGCGCCCCGAGGTTCGCGTTCCCCTCACCGAGGTAGACGTGGCAGTTCATGCATCCCGACTGCGCGAAGAGCTCGGCCCCCCTCACCGCCTCGGCGTTGTCCGCGAAGCCCTGCCGCTCCGCCCACTCGGGCACGGCGAGGACGAGCTCGGAGCCGAGCGCCTCCCGCGCCGTCGCTCCCTTCCAGGTCAAGACCCCCATCGCGACGACCGTGAGGAGCGCCGCCGTCATCGCGACCGGCCGGCGCAGGGGGTGGCGCTCCCGCCGGCGATCGTAGAACGGCAGCCCGATGAGGAGGATGAGGCAGATGGTCGGGATCCCGACGGTGGCGATGAACACCGACTCCGGCCACTTGAAGATCCGCAGGAGGTAGAAGAGGAAGTAGAAGTACCAGTCGGGCCGCGGGATGAACTCCGTCGTCCCCGGCTCGGCCGGCGGCGCGTACCAGGGGCCGAGGATCCCCGCCTCCGTCCCGTCGGCGTCGACGTACCAGATGATCGCCAGCGCGACGATGACGCCGACGACCACGAGCGACATGACCGTGTCGTGGAAGAGCCCGTACGGGAAGAAGGGCTTGCCCTCCTTGCGGACGTCGTCCTTGTAGCGGGCAAAGCCCTCGCGGTTGAGCTCGCCCCGGTCGCGGGCCATCAGCTCGCACCTCCGCTCTTCCGAACGAGGCCCGTGCGCGCCGCAGCGGGCTCGCTCGCCGCACGCTCGCGGCCGGCCATCTCGCTCGACCACGGCGGCGAGGTCACACCGAGCCGCGTGACGAGGTAGATATGCACGACGATCAGCCCGATCAGCGCACCCGGGATGAGGAGCATGTGCAGCGCGTACCACTTGGGCAGCGCCTCGCTGACGATCTCCGGCCCGCCGGCGAGGAACTCTGCGAGCCAGGGCCCGAGGAACGGGGCCGTTCCGTTGAGGTTGATGCCGACGACGGTCGCCCAGTACGCCGTCTGATCCCAGGGCAGCAGGTACCCGGTGAAGCCCATCAGCATCCCGGTGACGAGGAGCAACACGCCGGTGATCCACGTCAGCTCGCGCGGGTAGCGGTAGGAGCCGAAGAGGAAGACCCGGCCCATGTGCAGGAAGAGCAGGATGACGAAGACACTCGCACCCCAGCGGTGCATCCCCCGGACGAGCCAGCCGAGCGTCACGTCGTTCGTGATGAACTCGATCGACGAGTAGGCGACCGGCTTTCCGGTGTTCGGGTCGATCGCGGTCGACGGCTGGTAGTACATCGCGAGGATGACCCCGGTGACCGCCTGGACGATGAAGGCGGTCAGCGTGGCCGAGCCGAGGGTCTGCGCCCAGCTGATGTCGCGCGGGACGTTCCGGAACAGGAACCACTTCGTCCCTCGCACGGCGCCCGTGCGCTCGTCGATCCAGTCGAGCGGAGCAAGGACCGCAGTCTCGACGACGCTCGCGCGCTTCGACGTCGCCATCAGCCGGTCACCTGGCTCGGGACGATCGGGTAGAGCCACGCCTCTGGCCCGTCGACGTGCGTGCCCGGCACCGACCACGGGTAGCGCGTGATCACGGCGTTCGCGCCCGTGCCGCTCACGTTGCCGACCGCGTACAGCTCCCCAAGGACGAGGCGGCCGTCCTTGATCGAGAACGAGTAGCGATCCATCGAGCGCACCGGCGGGCCGGCCTGGCGGTTGCCCTCCGCGTCGTACAGACCGCCGTGGCAGGGGCAGCCGAACGACTGCGCCAGCACCGGACGGAGCTCGATGCCGCCCTCGAGCTCCTTCCGCGCCTGCTCGTCGATCGGCCCGTTCGGCTGCACGGGGCAGCCGAGGTGGACGCAGCGGCTATACAGGATCGTGAAGCTCGGCTCGCCGCTCTCCGTGAACCCGTTGTTGCGGACAAAGGCGGTCCGGCGACTCACCTCGCCCTGGGAGGGATTCGAGAGGTAGCTCGCAATGACGTACGTGCCGACCGGGAAGTTCTCGATCGGGCCGAGATCGACCTCGCGCTCCTCGACCCCGGTGAACGGCGGCAGGACCGCGAACCCGAGCACCGGCACCGTGACGACGGCACCGATCGCCGCGCCGAGGCCGATCGTCGAGGCCTCCAGGAACTTCGAGCGCGTGTAGGCCGGGAGCGGCTTCTCCTCGGCGGTAGGCGCAGGCGCAGCCGCCGGCTCGTCCGCGACCGAGCGCGTCTCCGGCTCGATCTCCGGCACCTCGCCGCGCACCTCGCGCGTGACCTCGCGGGCCCAGAGAATCCCGAAGACGACCGCCACGATCGCGCCGACCGCCGCGACGAGCAGGCTGATGACGAGCCCGAGGAGGAGACAGCCGATGCCGATCGCGAAGCCGATCGGCCACAGGCTCGGGCCCGGGAGGTGCGTGGTGTCGTGGCCGTTGTCGCTCAAATCGGACCCTGCGCGGGATTCAATCGCTCCACCCTCATTCGTGTCAACGACGTGCGTCCTGTCGCGACCCGGGGGATTCTGCACGGTTCGAAGGACGAGCGTCAGGACAACGGTTCGAGACCGTACTCGGCCCACCGGCGCGTGACGAGCTCGCGGATCTCGTCCGACATGACGATCTCCTCCGGCCAGGGCCGCGCGTCTTCCTCAGGGAGCTTGTGCGTCGCGTCGATCCCGAGCTTGCCGCCGTAGAACTGCCGACCCGGCGCGTGGTCGAGGTGATCGAGGGGGCCCTCCGTGATCAGCACGTCGCGCTTCGGGTCGACGTTCGCGGTCACCCGGAAGAAGACGTCCGCGTAGTCGTGCACGTCCACGTGCTCGTCAACGACCACGATCGACTTCGAGAGCGAGAGCATCCCGAGGCCCCAGAGCGCGTGCATCACCTTCTGCGCCTGCCCGGGGAAGGTCTTGCGGATGGAGACGATGACGCAGTTGTGAAACGCGCCGGCAACCGGGAGGTCGTAGTCGACGAGCTCGGGGATCGTCATCCGGATCGCCGGCAGGAAGATCCGCTCCGTCGCCTTGCCGAGCCAGGCGTCCTCGGCAGGCGGCTTGCCGACGACGATCGAGGGGTAGATCGCGTCCCGCCGCATCGTCAGCGCGGAGATCCGGAAGATCGGGAACGGCTCGGCGTGCGAGTAGTAGCCCGTGTGGTCGCCGAACGGGCCCTCGATCCCGACGTCGTCGCGCGCCACCCAGCCCTCGAGGACGATCTCCGCGTTCGCGGGCACCTCGAGGGGGACGGTCTTGCAGGGAACGAGCTCGACCGGCTCGCCGCGCAGGAAGCCGGCGAGCATGAGCTCGTCGAGGTGCTTCGGGAGCGGGGCGCTCGCGGAGTAGGCGCTGATCGGGTCGAGCCCGATCGCGACGGCGACCGGGATGCGGCCGTCCTCGGCCGCGAGCAGGTCGGCTCGCCCGTCCTTGTGGAGCTGCCAGTGCATGAACGTCGAGCTGCGGTCGATGACCTGCATCCGGTACATGCCGACGTTGCGGGTCCCAGTCTTCGGGTCCTTCGTGATCACCGCGGGGAGGGTGATGAACGGTGCGGGGTCGCCCGGCCAGCAGCGCTGGACGGGAAGGACGCCCAGATCGACGGCCGGGCCCTCGAGCACGACCTCCTGACAGGCGCCCCTGGAGACGATCTTCGGCCGCGAGTCGGCGATCGACTTCAGCTTCAGGAGCCCCCGGACCTTCTCCCGCAGTCCCTCTGGCGGCTGCATCTCGAGCACATCTCCGAGCTTCCCCGCGACGTCGTCGAGACGCTCGACGCCGAACGCCAGGCACATGCGCCGCTCGGTGCCGAACTGGTTGATGAGGAGCGCGTGCCGCGACCCCTTCGGCCTCTCGAAGAGGAGCGCGGGCCCGCCGCCCGCCTTCTGGAGGCGGTCGACGATCTCCGTGATCTCGAGGTCGGGGTCGACCTCGGCGGCGATGCGCACGAGCTCGCCCTCGCGCTCGAGGAGCGCGAGCCACTCGCGAAGATCCTTCGGCGGCGACGCCACGGCGACGTCAGTCTAGGTACGGGGAAGAGACGGGAGGCGGCGGTGCGGGCGACGCCTGGTCGCGACCCGCGAGCCCTACGACGCCTTGCGCCGCTTGCGGGCCCACTTCCCGAGATCCCCGACGAGGATCACGGTGACGAAGACGAGGCCCACGGCGAGCATCACGAGGACGATGTCGCGGCCTTCCTCGGCCGCGGACTTACCCGCTGCGAGAAGCTCGATGAACGCGGCGACCATCGAGCGCGACTCTACCCGACGAGGCAGCCGTGTGCAGCGAGGGCCGCGTCGACGGCCGCGTCGCCCGCCGTCGCTCGAGCGACGGCTTCGAGCTCGCGGGCGTCGTCGTTCAGCCTCAGCGCGTCCCGCGCCGTGTCGAGCCCGCCGGCGCCGAGGCATGCCGCCGTCGCGGCCCACGCAGCGCCGTCGCCACCTCGGCCGCTCGCACGCCCCTGAGCGCAGAGCGAGATGAGCTCGGCGAGATCGGCGACGGCTGCCACGTCCCCGGTCGCCGCGACCCACACGAGACCCTGCGCGTACAGGTAGTCGCCGAGCAGAAGTGCGATGTCGCCTCCGTCGGGGGCGAAGAGCCGCGGCGTCCCGTAGTGGACGAGGTAGCCCTCGTAGATCGTCTCGAGCCCCAGCCGGTGCCGCTCGGGCGCGAGGCGCGAGAAGACCGGCTCGCGTCGCTGCCGCTCGAACGGGAGAAGAGCGTCCGCCCAGAGCGGGCTCTCGGCCGACGCGGCCTCGACGAGCTCATCCCACATCGCCGCGACCCTACCCGGAGCCACTCGCCGCCCGCGGCGGTGGAGGCGCCCCTTCGAGCTCGACCTCCACCGGGACGTCCGGAGCCCCCTCGTCCCAACGCTCGAGCCGCAGCCGCGCCCCGAAGAAGCCCCACATCGCGCGCAGGCCGGCCATCGTCGGGAGCGCGACGAGCGCGCCCGCGACGCCGTAGAGCTCGAACCCGGCGAGCAGCCCGAAGATGACGAGGAGGGGATGCAGGCGGAGCGCGCTCGCCATGACGTTGGGGACGACGACGTGGCCCTCGACCTGGTAGATGAAGAGGAAGAGCGCGACGACCCAGATCACGCTGATCGGATCGGTGAAGAGCGCGTAGAGCGCGGGCGGCACCGCGGAGAGCCAGGGGCCGATGTACGGGATGACCTCGATGAAGGCGGTCCAGAGGCCGAAGAGGAGCGCGTACTCCGCGGCACCCTCGACGAGTCCCATCTGCCCGAGCAGCCACATCCCGACGCCCGCGCTTGCGCCGATGACGGTCGAGAGGATCGCCTGCCCCTTCACGTACCCCCAGAGGGCGCCCTCGATCTGCTGCGTCAGCGGCAGGCCGCCGTGGGGGGGGAACCGCTCGTCGATCGAGCGCTCGAGCCGCGGCATGTCGAGGAGCATGTAGATCGAGATCACGATGACGAGGATCAGCGAAAAGAGGAAGAAGACCGCTCCGAACGCGGCTCCTTGGGCGAACGAGAGCGCATCCTGCACGTATCCGGATACCTCGCCGCCGCCGAGCGACTCGATCCACTCGCTCACCTGCTCGCGGATCTGGAGCCGTTCGAAGCCGTGGGCGTCGAGCCAGTTCTGGAGAGCTTCCAGGTCCGACTCGGCCCCGGTGAGACCGGCCGCACCCCGCTCCTCGGTCACGTACTCGTCGATCCGCTCGGCGGCGTTGCGCACCTGGTCGTAGGCGACGACCCCGACGGCGACGAAGAGCGCGGCGACGGCCGCCACGAACACCGTGTAGACGACCGCGACGGCGAGCCCCCGCGGGAGCCTGATCCGCGTGAGGTCACGGACGAGCGGGTTGAGCATGAACGCGATGACCGACGCGGTCAGGAAGAGAAAGAGGACGTGGCCGAGCGGCCGCGCGAGGAGGAAGGCGAGGACGAGAACGACGGGGAGGACGACGAGCTGGATCCACCGCGGGATCTGGATCGTCGGGCCGCGCTCGGCCATGCGCCGGATCGTACAGCCAGGCGCGAACGCCCCTGACCTGCGCCCGACCTTGCTACGGTCAGCTCGATGACGAGCACGCCGAGGTCGCGACACACCGCCCGGCTGCGGGCGCGCCGGCGGCGGGCACAGGCACGCGCGCGCTGGCTCGCGCTCACGGTCGTCCTCGCCGCACTCACAACGGTGACGCTCCTGCTCACCGCGTTCGACGGAACGAGTCGGGGTCGCGTCGCGACCGGGCCGTTGGCGAGTCCGCCCGTCGTCTCGCTGCTCCCGGACCCACAGGTGCTCGCGACCGTCGGGAACGTGCGCATCCAGTCGCCGATCGCCCAAGGCGCTGTGACGGGAATCGGGTTCCACGGCTCGTCCGAGGGGCTCGCCCTCCAGCCGGTGGGCCCCCAGGCGAACGAGGGGCTTCTGGCCCGCCTCTGGCGACGGATCACCGGCTCGACGAAGACCGGCCTGCCGTGGTACCGGCTCGAGAGCGGGACGCTCCGCGCGCTCGACGTCGGTGCGCCACCGGGCGCGGACGTGTACTCGCCGGTCGACGGCACGGTCGTCGCGATCCGCGACCACATCCTGGCGGGCCGGACGGTCGGGGCCGAGATCGAGCTTCGACCGACGACGGCGCCCTCGCTCGTCGTCACGCTCGCGAACGTCCGCGCGGATCGGAACCTCACGGTCGGGGCCAACGTGGCCGCAGGCTCCTCGAAGCTCGGCCGCGTCGTGCACATCGCGGCGCTCGAGGAGCAGGCGCTCGCCCGCTATGTCCCGGGCGACGGAAACAACGTCTCGATCCAGGTCTTCCCCTCGGCGACGCTCCTCGTCCCGTAGGCTTACGCCCTGCGCATCCTCTTCCTCGCAGACGTGGTCGGCGCTCCCGGGCGGAGAGCGCTCGAAGCGGAGCTCGGACGCCTCCGGGCGGAGCTCGCCGTGGACGTGTGCGTCGTCAACGGCGAGAACGCCGCCGACGGGATCGGGATCACGCCACGCCTCGCCGACAAGCTGCTCGGACTCGGTGTCGACGCCATCACCCTCGGCAACCATGCGTTCCGGCGGATGGAGATCGGGCCGTACCTCGAGGCCTCGGACCGGGTGATCCGACCGGCGAACGCCTCCCGCGCGACGCCGGGGCGCGGGCTCGCGGTCATACCGACAAAGGACGGAGCGAGCCTCGCCGTCATCAACGTGCTCGGGTCGCTCTTCCTCCACCCCGCGACGTCGATGTTCGAGGTCATCGACGAGCTCGTCGACGAGGCGCGACGGGCGACTCCTGTCGTGCTCGTCGACGTGCACGCCGAGGCGACGAGCGAGAAGGTGGCGCTCGCGCACTGGCTCGACGGCCGGGTGACGGCGGTCGTCGGCACCCACACGCACGTCCAGACCTCCGACGCGCGGGTCTTCCCGAAGGGCACGGCGTACATCACCGACGCCGGGATGACGGGGCCGCACGACTCGGTGATCGGGGTCCAGCCCGACCTCGCGATCCGGCGCATGCGAACCGGCCTCCCGGTTCGCTTCGAGACGGCTCAGGGAGACGTGCGGGTCGAAGGCGCGCTGATCGAGTGCGACTCCTCGACCGGCAAGGCTTCCTCGATCGAGCCGGTCCGCGTGCTCGTCGACTGATCCGACCGGGGTAGGAGGAGCCAGAGCGCGACGAACGGCAGGACCCACGGGAGGTAGAGGTAGAACCAGTGGGTCAGTGCGAGCTGGAAGGCGAGGAGGACGGCCGCTGTGAGGGCGGCGAGCTCGCGAGGGCCTTTCGCCCGGGGGACGGCGGCCACCGCGAGCGCGAGGCCGATGGCGCCGCCGGCGAGCACGGGCTGGAGGAGCCCGAGGTCGGGGATCCCCTCGGCGTGGTACTGCCCCCAGCCCCAGAGCGAGAACGGGGAGTCGCGCTCGAGCTGGAAGCCGAACGTGCGCTCCCAGAACGTGCGCGCGGCCTCCCGGAGCGAGGGCTCGAGCAGGAGGATCGAGAAGGCCCCCGCGGAGACGACCGTGAACGCGAGCGCGAAACGGCCGAGCCGTCTTGCCTCCAGGCGAGGGTAGGAGGCCCAGAGCGGAGCGAGGAGGAGGGCGCCGAACTTCGCCCAGCCCGCGAGCGCAACCGCCGTACCCCGGGCAGCGGGCGAGGAGGCGAGCCAGAGCCCGAGCATGAGGAACGCCGGCATGATGGCGTCGTTCGTGTTCGCGTTCAGCGTGTACGCGGTGAACGGGTACGCGACCCACGCGAACACCAGGAGGCAGGCGAGCCTGCTCCCGCCGAAGCGACGTCCGACGAGCACGAGGCCGAGCACGACGAGCAGGTCGAACGCGATGGAGGTGAGCCGAGCCGCCGGCAGCGAGTCCCACCGTCCGCTCCAGGGGTAGAGCGCCGTGCCGGGCACGTAGGCGAGGTAGGAGACGGGGCCATACGTGTCGCCGCGCTCGACGGCCGCCTCGCAGCGGCCGTTCGTCTGGATGCGCTCGCGGACGTTGCCCTCTGCGTCCTTCGGACCGCACGGCTCGAGGTCGCCGCGCTGCGGCATGTGTCCGTAGGGCATCTGTCCGTCGAGGATGCGACTCGCCCCGACGACGTTCGCGAGCCCGACGTCGATGACGCTCGAGTCCTCCACGTTCAGGCCGACGCGGAAACCGAGCAGGAAGACGCAGACGAGTGCGAGCACCCAGGTCGGCCACACCGGGCGGAGCGGGTCGCCCCGCCCCCGCATGGCGACGACGAGCCCTCGGACGAGCAGGTAGACGAGCGGCGGGTAGGCGAGCGGTACGCTGGCGAAGATCTCGCCGCGGTTGAAGAACGCGAGCGAGACGCTGAAGGAGAGGAGCGCGACGAGGTCGAGGTTGCGCACGGACAGCGGTCGCCGGAGATCGGCGAGGCCGAGGAAGAAGACGAGGCAGAACGCGAGCCAGACAGACGGTCGCTGCAGGATCCTCCCCCCGAAGGCCCCGTCGGCGCCCCGGGCCATCGTCCAGGCGACCTGAGGCCCGGTCCACGCCTCCGCAACCCGGCCGCTCGTGTCCTCGACGACGACCTGCGCGATCTGCCCGGCCCTGCCCGACCACGCCTTCACGAGCCACGTGCGCGACTCATGGCGGAAGGTGGCGGTCGTCGTCGGGTCGGGCGGGTAGCGGGCGAGCCAGCGCGCGACCTTCGGGTGCTCGAGCGCGGCACGAATCGCCTCCTCCTCGTCGAGCCGCGGCGACTCGACGGCGAGGTCGGGAGCGAGAGGGCGTTGGGCGAGCCCAGGCCCGGCCAGGAGAAGCGCGGCGAGGGCGGCGCCGAAAGCCGCGAGGAGGGACGCTCTCAGCGGATGGTGCGCGGCCCGAACGACCAGAGCTTGTTGCCCACGAAGTTCACCGGTGTCACGAGGACGATCGCGATCGCCTGCGCGACGACCTCGACCAGGCCGACGAGCACGAGACCGTGGAGCACCGCGAGGTTGGCGCCGAGGGCGAGGCTCGAGACGACGAGGAAGCGTGCGCCCTGGTAGGCGACGTGTCCCCGCTGACTCCGGAACGTCCAGAGCCGGTTCCACGTGTAGTTGTTCGTCACCGCGACGAGGAACGAGCACGCTGCCGCGGGAAGGTAGTGGACGCCGAGCCCGAGGACGAGCACGGAGAAGACCGTGAGGTTGACGACGTAGCCGCTCGCGCCGACCACGCAGAACCTCATTAGCTGCTCCCAGTTCGAGCGCTTGCGGAGGCCGGCGCGGACCCGAGCCACCGAGTACTCGCCGTAGACGGGCTGAGCCGAGGAGGACTCCACGATCATCGCAGGGTAGTCGGAGACGCCGCCGTCGCCTCCCCCCTTTCGGTCAGTCACGCACGAGCCCTTCGGCCCCGGGCTCGTCGCCGTGCTCCGGGGCTCTCACTTGGCGAGCGTGCGGAGCCCGGCGTAGCGAGCGGCCTGACGGCCGCGCATCCGGATCGCGGCGAGCGGCAGCGCGAGAGCCAGCACGTACCCCGCAACGGGCACGAACGCAACGAGGACGACGAGCAGACCGACCGCGCCGACGTACGTCGCGACGCCCATGCGCGTCGCCCCGCGTCGCATCGCGCCGTGCACGACCACGGCGGCGGCGAAGGCGCCGAGGGCGCCGCCGAGCGCGCCGGAGACGATCTCCTCCGTGTCGTCGACGACGAGCCCGAGGGCCCCGCCGAGGACAGCGCTCGCGACGAGCGCGAGCCCGGTGCCGACGCGGTTCACGCTCAGGATCCCGGAGAGCAGGAGCCCAAGCCCGAGCCCGACTCCGACCGCGACGCCGATCGAGTACCAGTCGCCCACTGACGCCGCCAGTCTAGATGGCCGAGGCGTCGCCCCGGATCCGCGCGATGACCGCGAGCCCGAACGACGCGGCCCGCGCTCCGTCGATCACGCGGTGGTCGAAGGTCACCGCCACCGTGCCCATCTCGCGGACGACGATCTCGCCGCCGCGAACCACCGGCCGAGGCGCGATCCGCCCGACGCTGAGGATCGCGACCTCCGGGTGGTTGACGATCGGCGTCTGGAAGAGGCCCGCGAGCTTCCCCGCGCTCGTGACCGTGAACGTCGAGCCGCGGAGCTCGTCGGGCCGGAGCGTGCCAGCGCGCGCAGCCTCCGCGAGCCGAGCCACCTCGTCCTGGACCTCCTCGAGCGACTTCGCGTCGACGCCTCGCACCACCGGCACGACGAGGCCCTGCTCGGTCTGGACGGCGACTCCGAAGTCGTAGCGGTCGAGGTAGACGATCGCGTCCCCTTCGAGGCGCGCGTTGAGCTCCGGGAACGCCGGGAGAGCGTCGGCACAGGCCTTCAAGACGACGGCGACGAGGCGCTCCCGCTCGACCTCCGTGAAGTCGCACTCCTCGACCCAGGTGACGGCCGGCACCTCGCGGTGGGCGCGCGCCATGTGCTCGGCGATCACGCGCCGCACCCCGCGGAGCGGCTCGCGTCGCCCCTCCCCGTGAGACGCCGCTGCCGCGGCCGCGCGCACGTCCTCCTCGGTGATCCGCCCCCCGGGCCCGGTCCCACCGACGGAGGAGAGGTCTACTCCGAGCTCCTGCGCGACCTTGCGCACGAGCGGCGTCGCCCGCACGCGCCTCTCGGGCGCGGCAGCCGACGACGAGGGCGGCTCGTGCGCCGCGGCCCGGCCCCCGTTCTCGCCGCCCTCCGTGAGAGCCACCTCCTCGCCGGGATCCCCGATCAGGACGAGCTCCGCGCCCACCGGGGCGAGCTCGCCCTCGGCGACGAGGATCCGCAGGATCGTGCCGGCGTAGGGCGATGGGATCTCGACAGTCGCCTTGTCGGTTTGGATCTCGACGAGCGGGTCGTCCTCGGAGACCTCCTGCCCTTCGTGCACGAGCCAGCGTGCGACCTCGCCTTCGCTGAGACCCTCGCCGAGGTCGGGGAGCCGGAACGCGACCGCCATGCTCAGCTCATTCTCGTCCAGCGAACGGCCGCGTGCGGGAGCAGCGCGTGGACGCCACGCACGCCGTTGACGAGCTGCGTCACGCGGAGGTCGACGACAACGCCTGCGAGCGCGAGCGCGTCCACGCGGCCTAGCCCGTGCTCGCGTCCCATGAGCTCGAGCATCGCGTCGGTTGCGATCGCCGCCGCTTCGTCGAGGTCCTCGTCGAAGCCGAAGGTCAGCCACGCCTCGGGCGTCCAGGCGATCGGCGTGGCGAGCGAGAGGTCGTCGCAGACGCGCAACGTCAGCTCCACACGCTCGAGCGGACACTCGATCGCGAACTGGGAGAGCTCGCCGTCCCCCTGCGCCGCGTGACCGTCGCCGGCGGAGAAGAGCGCCCCGTCCACCGAGATCGGGAGGTAGAGCCTCGTTCCCTCGACGAGCTCCTTGCAGTCGATATTCCCACCCCAGCGTCGCGGCGGCTGCGTTGCGTGCACGCCCGGCTCCGGCGGCGGCATGCCGAGGACGCCGAGGAAGGGATGGAGCGTCACCTCGCGGCCGTACTGGTCGCGTCCGACCCAGCCGGCGAGCTCCCAGTCGAGGGTCACGCCGCGCCCGTCCGAGAGCCGGAGCCGATCGTTCAACGGCGTCCGCCGGCCGCCGGCCGCGCTCCACCCCCACGTACCGGGAACGACCCGGTCGATCGACACCTCGAGCACCCGGCCTGCTACGGCGCCGCGAACCTCGACCGGGCCAACGAGCGCGTGTCCGGCGTCGAGCTCCGGATGACGAGGCTCGAACACCGTTCCCCGCCCCGCGTACCAGCCGGAGGCGAGCGTCGAGAAGCCGATCGAGTCCCCCGAGTCGACCGTGAGGATCGGCTCGAGGTCGCGCGAGAAGTGCCCGTGCAGCGTCCGCCGCTCGAGGGGGATCTCGTGCAGCACTACGCGGCGAGGACGCGCCGAACCGCGTCCGTGACGCGCTCGACGGAGGGCATGTAGTAGTCCTCGAGCTGCCAGTACGGGTACGGAACGTCGTAGCCGGTCACCCGCAGCACCGGCCCGTGGAGGTCGAAGACGGCCTTCTCGGCGAGGACGGCGGCGATCTCGGCCGCGAACCCGGCGACGCGCGGGGCCTCCTGCACGATGACCGCTCGTCCCGTCTTTGCCACCGAGGCGAGGAGTGCGTCCTCGTCGAGCGGCTTCAGCGAGCGAAGATCGAGCACCTCGCAGGACGCCTCTCCCGCGAGCGCATCGGCGGCGCGCTCGCAGAGCGGCACCATCGCACCGTAGGCGACGAGCGTGACGTCCACGCCTTCCCGCGCCACTCGCGCCTGTCCGAGCGGCACCACGTGCTCGCCGTCCGGCACCTCCTGCTTCGCCGTCCGGTAGTGGAGCTTCGGCTCGAGGACGACGACCGGGTCGGGGTCGCGGATCGCCGCTGTGAGCAGCCCCTTCGCGTCCGCGGGCGTCGAGGGGATGGCGACCTTCACCCCCGGCGTGTGGACGTAGTGCGCCTCCGGCGAGTCGTCGTGGAGCTCGGGCGCCCGGACGCCCCCACCGTAGGGCATCCGGATCGTGAGCGGGAACGTCATCGTCCCCCGCGTACGCCAGTGGTAGCGGCCGACGTGGGTGATGAGCTGGTCGAGCGCGGGGTAGCTGAAGGCGTCGTACTGCATCTCGACCACGGGCCGCCAGCCGGCCATGCACAGTCCGACGGCGGTACCGAGGATGCCGGCCTCGGCGAGCGGCGTATCGATGCAGCGGTTCGCCCCGAACCGCTCCTGCAAGCCGGCGGTCGCACGGAAGACGCCCCCGAGCTTGCCCACGTCCTCGCCGAGGACGAGCACCGACGCGTCGCGCTCCATCTCGACGTGAAGCGCGTCGTTCACCGCCTCGACGAGGAACCGCTCGCTCACCGACCGAGGATCCTCCGCAGCTCGGCCAGGTCGTCGGCCAGCCCCGGCGGCGGGCTCGCGTACGCGTAGTCGAAGACGAGCGCCGGATCGGCGGGCGGCTCGGCCTCAGCCTCGGCGATCCCCTCCCGCAGGCGCGCGAGCGCGTCGTCCTTGATCTCCGCCGCTACGTCCTCGCTGAGGAGCCCGGCGCGCTCGAGGTAGCGCGCGAACCGTCCGACGCACTCGTTCTCGCGCGCCTCGGCGACCCGCTCCTCGTCGATGTAGAGAGAGGGGTCGTCCGCCGTCGCGTGCGGCGCCGCGCGGTACGTCACGGCCTCGATGAACGTGGGCCCGTCTCCAGCTCGCGCGCGGGCGACGGCCTCGCGGGTCGCCTCGTAGACCGCGAGCACGTCCCCGCCGTCGACGCGCACGCCCGGCATCCCGTAGCCGATCGCCTTCTCCGCGAGCGTGGGGGCAGCCGTCTGCTCCGAGACCGGGGTCGAGATCGCCCACTGGTTGTTGTTGCAGAAGAGGATCACCGGCGCCTTCGTCACTCCGGCGAACGTCATCCCCTCGTGAACCGAGCCCTCCGAGGTCGCGCCGTCCCCGAACATGACGAGCGCTACCCGGTCCTCGCCGCGGAGCTTCGCGCCCCAAGCGAAGCCGACGGCGTGGGGGACGTGCGTCCCGATCGGGACGCAGATCGAGGCGACGTTCCAGTCGAGGGGGTTCCACCACCCGGCCGGGTGGCCCCGCCACCACTGGAGCACCGTCGCCACCGGCATCCCGCGCAAGAGCCCGATCGCCGACTCCCGGTAGCTCGGGAAGATCCAGTCGCGACGCTCGAGGGCGAACGCCGAGCCGACCTGCATCGCCTCGTGGTTCCAGAAGATCGCGTACGTCCCGATCCGGCCCTGGCGGTGGTAGACGACCGAGCGCTCGTCGTACGTGCGCAGGAGGACGAGGCCGCGGTAGAGGGCGAGGAGGTCGTCGGCCGAGAGACCGTCGACCTGGCCGTCCGGAACGCTCGCCCCGTCCCCGATGACGCGGCGCAGGCCGCGCTCGGCCGGGAGGACCTGGCTCATCGACGAGGATTGTAGGACGCGGCGCTCAGACGAGCACGGTGACGGCGTCGCGCTCGGCCTCGTAGCACGCCTCGGTCACGTCGCCCGCGTCCTCGCCGTCGACCTGGAGCGGGAGCGGGCGGTCGCAGCGCACGACGATCCGATCGAGGTCGAGCCCGTAGTGCACACCCGGCGCGCGCTCGAGCCCGCGCCCGCTGAGACCGTGCCGGAGGAGCCGCGGGAGGTCGCGCGCGCGCAGCTCGGCGGGCGCGAGCAACGCGAGGCCGTCGTCGAAGCTCGCGCCGGGTACGAGGTCGAGCGCCTTCGCCCCCGCGTACGTATACGGCGAGCAGTTCGCAACGAGCACGAACGCCGCCCGGCCGAAGCCTTCGATCTCGAGCTGCGGCGCGAAGCGCGCGTGCCGCTCGACGAGCAGGGCGATCGCCTCGCGCGCGAAGGCGAGATCTCCGGGACGCCTCCCGTCGGAGCTCCGGCCGAGGCGATCGACTCGCCGGACGAGCTCGGCGTCGAGGCCGAGGCCGGCGTTGAACCCGAACCGTCGTCCGTTCACCCGCCCGAGCCCGACGCGGCGCGTCGTGCCCGCCGCGACCCGGCGAGCGGCCTCGACGGGATTCCGAGGAAGGCCGAGCGCGCGCGGAAGCACGCTCGTACCCCCTCCCGGCAGGAACCCGAGCGGGATGTCGCGCTCGATCCCGTTCAGCACCTCGTTGTACGTGCCGTCGCCGCCGAGTACGTAGATCGCCTCCGCGTCTCCGGCCTCGCGCGCGAGCCGAGTCGCCTCGCCCGGCGAGGTCGTCAGCCGCACCTCGGTGTCGCCCGGCAGGACCGCGCGCACCGCGTCGAGACGGTGCTCGTCGACGCCGGAGGCGAACGGGTTCACGATCAGGAGACGGGTCACGAACGGGCCCTCACGGGTGCATCATGGAGACGAGGAGGTTCGCGTGAGTCACCCGACGACGTTCTGGCACCGGCTGCCCGACGGGCGCGTGCAGTGCGACGTCTGCCCGCGCGAGTGCCGGCTTCGAGAGGGACAGCGCGGATTCTGCTTCGTCCGCGCCTGCGAGGGCGGCGAGGTCGTGCTCACGACGTACGGCCGCTCGAGCGGGTTCTGCGTCGATCCGATCGAGAAGAAGCCGCTCAACCACTTCCTGCCCGGGACGCCGGTCCTCTCCTTCGGCACCGCCGGTTGCAACCTCGGCTGCAAGTTCTGCCAGAACTGGGACATCTCCAAGTCGCGCGAGCTCGACACGCTCGCCGACACCGCCTCCCCCGAGGCGATCGCGGAGACGGCGGCGCGACTGGGCTGTCGGAGCGTCGCCTTCACGTACAACGACCCGGTCATCTTCCTCGAGTACGCGGTCGACACGGCGAGGGCCTGCCATGCGCTCGGCCTGAAGGCGGTCGCGGTGACGGCCGGCTACGTGAGCCCCGGAGCCCGTGAGGGGCTCTTCTCGCACATGGACGCCGCGAACGTGGATCTGAAGGCGTTCACCGACGACTTCTACGAGAAGATCTGCGCCGGTCGCCTCGCGCCCGTGCTCGAGACACTCGAGTACCTCGTGCACGAGACGGATGTCTGGGTGGAGGTCACGACGCTCCTCATCCCGGGCCTCAACGACTCCGACCGGGAGCTTCGCGCCGAGTCCGAGTGGCTCGTCGAGCGTCTCGGGCCGGACGTACCGCTCCACTTCACCGCCTTCCACCCCGACTGGAAGCTGCAAGACCGACCTCCGACCCCGCCGGAGACGCTCACCCGGGCGAGGACGATCGCGCTCGAGGTCGGGTTGCGCTACGTCTACACGGGCAACATCCACGACCCGGAGGGCCAGACGACCTACTGCCATGCCTGTGGGGCGGCGCTCGTCGAGCGCGACTGGTACGAGCTCGGGGCCTGGCACCTCGTCGACGGCCGCTGCGAGCGCTGCGGAGAGCCGTGCGCCGGCGTCTTCGAGGAGCGCCCCGGGACCTGGGGCTCGCGACGGCTCCCCGTCCGGGTGGCGGCATGACGCGAGCGCCTGCCGCAGCCGGGGCCTTCTACCCGGAGGAGCCGACCGAGCTCCGCGAGCTCGTGGACGCCCTCCTCGAGCGCGCCAGACGCCGGCCGACGCCGAGCGTGCGCGGGCTCGTCGCCCCGCATGCCGGCTACGCGTACTCGGGCTCCGTCGCCGCGAGCGCCTTTGCGCTCGCGCCGGAGGTCGACCGGGTCGTCGTGCTCGGCCCCTCGCACTTCGTCCCCCTCGCCGGCCTCGCCGTCTCGGGGGCGGACGCCTGGGAGACGCCGCTCGGGGAGGTACGGGTGGAGGCCCGGCTCCGCAAGCGTGCCGTGGAGGCCGGCGCCCTGATCGACGACGCGCCGCACGAGCGCGACCACGCCCTCGAGGTCGAGCTCCCCTTCCTGCAACGGATCAGCGCGCGTGGCCTCGAGATCCTCCCGGTCGCGGTCGGAAGCTGCGTTCCGAGCGACGTCGTTCGGCTCCTCGACGCGCTCGAGGCCTTCCCCGTCGTCTCGACGGATCTCAGCCACTACCTCCCGGACGAGTTCGCCCGCAGGCGGGATCGGGAGACGGCCGCAGCCCTGCTGCGGCTCGAGCCGCACGCGATCCGTGACGGCGACGCGTGCGGCGTCTTCGCCCTGCGCGGAGCCATCGAATACGTGCGCCGCCACGGGCAGCGCGCGGAGCTCCTCGACCTGCGCACGTCGGCCGATGCCACGGGCGAGCGTGAGCGCGTCGTCGGCTACGGCGCGTTCGCCTTCTACTCCGGCGTCGCGTAGCCGCGGACGCCGTCGACGAGGATGGCGACGAAGCGATCGGCGAGGGCGTCCGTGTCGGTCTCGGGCGTGAGCCACGTATAGGCCCAGTTCGCCGCCGAGAGCACGAGGAGCGCGGCGTCCTCGGGCGAGAGGTCCGTGCGCAGCTCGCCACGCTCGACACCGTCCCGGAAGAGCGCGCGCCAGCGCTCTTCGTACCGGCGCCGCTCGGCGACGAACTCGTCGCGGAGGTCGCCCTCGAGGTAGCGCCACTCGCGGATGAAGACGGTGGCGACTGCGAGCTGATCGGCGACCACGCGGAGGTGCCCGCGAAGCGCCTGCCGGATCCGCTCGACCGCGCTCGCGCGCTCGGCGACGCCGTCGAACGCGGCATGGAACGCCTCGGCGCCCGCGCGGACGGCCTCGTACAGGAGCTCTTGCTTCGAGCCGGTGAGCGAGTAGAGGGACGCTTTCTGGACGCCCATCTCCTCGGCAAGGTCGCCCATGGAGGTGCCGTGGAAGCCCCGCTCGGCGAAGAGCCGCGCGGCCGTCCGGGCGAGCTCGGCACGGCGTTGTGTCATGCTTTACGATGCTAACGACCGGTAGGGAGGGAGGCAACGCGGCGATGGACGCGAGAACACAGGAGTTCGTCGAGTACGTCCAGTCCGGCGGGCAGGTGGAGGCGACCGACTGGATGCCGGACGAGTACCGCGCCCGCCTGATCAAGTTCATCGAGATGCACGCCAACTCCGAGCTCATGGGCGTGCTCCCGGAGCGGGACTGGATCCTGCGAGCGCCGACCTTACAGCGCAAGCTCGCGCTGACCGCCAAGATCCAGGACGAGGTCGGCCACGCGCAGCTCATCTACCGCGTCGTCGAGGATCTCGGCAAGCCGCGGCAGGCCTGCCTGGACGACCTCGTCTCCGGCCGGTCGAAGTTCCACAACGTCTTCCACTACCCGACCCGCACCTGGGGCGACGTGGGCGTCATCGCCTGGCTCGTGGACGCGGCCGCGATCATCTCCCAGAAGGCGCTGCTCCGCTGCTCCTACGCGCCCTACGCGCGGATCATGAAGAAGATCTGCTGGGAGGAGTCCTTCCACATCCTCCACGGTCGCGACGTCGTCCTCGCCCTCGTCACGGGGACGCAGGAGCAGTTCGAGCTCGTGCAGGAGGCTCTGAACCGCTGGTGGGAGCCGCTCATGCACTTCCACGGCACGCCGATCCCCGCCGACGAAGACCCCATGCTCTTCTGGCGGATCAAGAGCCAGGCGAACGAGGACGCACGCCAGCAGTTCCTCGACGGCTACGTCCCGCAGATCCGCGAGCTGGGCCTGGAAATCCCCGATCCCGCGCTGCGCAAGGACGAGGAGACGGGCCGCTGGCTCTACACCGAGCCCGACTGGGAGAGGCTGCGCGCGGTGATCACCGGCCACGGGCCTGCCTCCGCCGAGCGGCTCGCGTTCCGGCGCCTCTCCCGAGAAGACGTCGCCTGGGTGGAGAGGGTGATCCTCGCGGAGGCCGCATGAGGCGGGTCTTCGAGGTCTTCCGCCAGGAGCGGAAGGGGCAACCGCTTCAGCACGCGGGCTCGATCGTCGCCCCGGACGAGCGCTTCGCCGAGCTCTACGCCCGCGAGCAGTACGGGCGGCGGCAGGAGTCGGCTGCCCTCTGGCTCGTCCCGCGCGAAGCCGTGCTCGAGATCGGCGACTTCCCGGACGAGTTCGACCTCAAGTACCGCCGCGTGGACGGCTACTCGATCAGGGAGCGCCTGCGCGAGGCCCGCGAGCGGGCGAGCAGCGCTCGGTCGGCATCCGCAGGAGCAGGATGAGCGCGCGCACCGACCTTCTCCTCTCCATCGCCGACGACGAGCTGATCCTCGGCTGGCGTGACTCCGAGTGGACAGGCATCGCCCCCTTCCTGGAGGAGGACGTCGCGCTCTCGTCGATCGCGCAGAACGAGATCGGGCACGCGCGGGCGCTCTACGAGCTCGCAGCGGCCGAGCTCGGGACGAGCGCCGACGAGCTCGCTTTCGACCGCCGGCCCGCGCAGTACCGCTGCGCCCCACTCGTCCAGCTCCGGCGCCTGGAGTGGGCGCGCACGATCGCCCGGCGCTGGCTGTACGAGACGGCGGACGAGATCCGGCTGGAGGAGCTGAAGGGCTCCGACGACGGCGAGCTCGCAGGGATCGCGGCGAAGATGAATCGCGAGGAGGCCTACCACCGACTGCACGCAGAGATGTGGGTCGACCGGCTGCTCGCCTCCGAGGAAGGCCGGCGCCGCTTCTTCGAGGCGGTCGATGAGCTCTGGCCCTACGCGCTCGGCGTCCTCGACGAGGGGCTCCGCTCCGAGCTCCGCCGGCGCGTGGAGGAGCGGCTCGGTCGGGAGCTTCCGGCCGCCGAGGCGATCGAGCGAGGCCGCCACGAGCCAGAGCTCGTCGAGCTGTGGGACGAGATGACGATGGTTCGCCGCTCGGCCCCTGCGGGAGCCCGCTGGTGAGCGAGCGCGACGAGTCTGTGGCTCAGAGCCACGAGGTCACGGAGCGCGCCGTCTGGCGGGCGCTCGGCGAGGTGCCCGATCCCGAGATCCCCGTCGTCTCTCTCGTCGATCTCGGCGTGGTCAAGGCCGTCGAGATCGAGGGCGATCGCGTGCGCGTCGACTTCGCACCGACGTTCATGGGCTGTCCCGCGCTCGAGGTCATGCAGCGGATGCTCGCGGAGAAGGTCGAGGAGCTCGGCGTCGAGGCCGAGGTGCGCGTGCTCCTGGACGACTCCTGGTCGACGGACGACATCACGCCCGAGGGTCGCGAGAAGCTCCGCACGGCCGGCTTCGCCCCGCCTGCGCCGCGGCCGTCCGGCACGCTCGAGCTCGTCCAGCTCCAGCGGGGGTTCCGCTGCCCGTACTGCGGCTCGACGGACACGCGGCTCGAGAACCTCTTCGGCCCGACACCCTGCCGCTCGATCCGCTACTGCGAGAGCTGCCGTCAGCCGTTCGAGCAGTTCAAGACGATCTGACGATGAAGGCGACAGGGACGGCGGAGCGCGCTCTCACCCGCAGTCCGCTGCGGCTCCGGCCGACCCTCACGCGCCGGGCCGACCGCGCTCGAGCTCCACGGACGTCGGCACCTCGAACCGGAGCGTGCCTCGGACCGGCGAGTGGCGATCGAGCCAGTGCCGGAGATCCGTCAGCACGTCGTCGTCGATCCCCGCTCCCTCGACGGTCATCCGGATCCGGGCATGGAGGGGTCGGGCCGGCTCGTCGAGCCCTCCGACCAGCCCACGACCGTCCGACGTGCTCTCGACCGTCACCTCGAGATCGTCGAGCTCGCGCCCGAGCTCGGCCGCGCGCAGCGCGATCACCGTGCCGGTGCAGCTCGCGAGCGCAAGCCGAGAGAACCACCCCGAAGTGGGCGCGACACCGTCGCCTCCCACCGACGTGGGCATGGCGGTCAGGAAGACCTCGCCCGCCGGCCCGATGGCGCGGAAGCGGAGGCCCTCCTCACACGTCACGGTGACGGGCGTATCCTCGAAGCGCGCGCTCTCGGGCTTCACAGCGAGCCGTTCCCGGGCGACGAGAACGGCGTCCCGTATGCGATCACGACCCATAACTCCCACCTCCTCGTGCGAGATGACGCAACCTATCGGATGCACCCCGGGTCCGTGAGCTCGGCGCTGCTCGCGAACCAACCGCCTCCCCTCGAGGCCTACGACCTCTTCTCCGAGGACCGCCCGCTCGTCGAGGCGCTGCGCCGCGAGGGCGGAGCCGACCGCGAGGCAGAGTGCGCCGCCTTCGGCCGCCTCTGCGGCGGGGTGCCACTCGAGCTAGGCCGGCTCGCGAACGAGCACCCGCCCGTGCTGCGCGCGTTCGACCGCTTCGGTGAGCGCGTGGACGAGGTCGAGTTCCACCCTGCCTGGCACGAGCTCTTACGGATCGGGGTCGAGCACGGCCTGCACGCCTTCCCCTGGCGCGACCCGGAGCCCGGCGCGCACGTCGCCCGCGCCGCGCGCTTCGTCACGCTCTCGCAGGCCGAAGCCGGCGTCGGCTGCCCGCTCTCGATGACGTACGCGGCCGTACCCGCCCTCCGCACCGAGCCCGCCCTCGCGGGCGCGTGGGAGCCCCTGCTCACGAGCCGTGCGTACGAGCCGGGGCTCCGGCCCGCCGCGGAGAAGGCGGGAGTCCTCGTCGGCATGGCCATGACCGAGCGCCAGGGTGGCTCCGACGTGCGCGCGAACGAGACCCGGGCCGAGCCGCTCGAGGACGGTACCTACGCCCTCACCGGCGAGAAGTGGTTCTGCTCGGCGCCGATGTGCGACGCATTCCTCGTCCTCGCGTACGCACCCGGCGGGCTGACCTGCTTCCTGCTCCCCCGCGTCCTCCCGGACGGGTCCCGGAACGCCTTCCACCTGCGCCGGTTGAAGGACAAGCTCGGGAACCGCTCGAACGCCTCCGCCGAGATCGAGCTCGCAGGCGCCTGGGCGACGCGCGTGGGAGAGGAGGGCAGGGGCGTGGCGACGATCATCGAGATGGTCGTGCACACCAGGCTCGACTGCGTGCTCGGCTCGACGGCGCTCATGCGGCGCGCGGTCGCAGAGGCGACGCACCACGCCGCCTACCGGGTCGCCTTCGGCCGACTCCTCGCCGAGCAGCCGCTCCACCTGAACGTCCTCGCCGACCTCTGCCTCGACTCCGAGGCGGCGACCGCGACCGCGCTCCGGCTCGCGCGCGCGGTGGACGAGGGCGACGATGACTTCCGACGTCTCGCGACGACGGTGTCGAAGTACTGGATCTGCAAGATCACGCCGGCGGTCGTCGCCGAGGCGCTCGAGTGCCTCGGTGGCAACGGCTACGTCGAGGAGTCGGTGCTGCCGCGCCTCTTCCGCGAGAGCCCGCTCAACTCGCTCTGGGAGGGCGCCGGCAACGTCAACGCGCTCGACCTGCTACGGGCGGCTGCGAAGGAGCCGGAGAGCGTGGAGGCGCTCCTCGTCGAGATCGGGTTCGCCGAGGGCACGAACGCGCACCTGGATGCCGCGGTGCGCCGGCTCCGACGGGAGCTCGCCGATGCAGAGGGGCTCGAGCAGCGGGCCCGCAGGGTGGTCGAGCTGGCCGCGCTCTGCCTGCAGGGCTCGCTGCTCGTCCGCCACGCACCGCCCGAAGTCGCCGACGCCTTCTGCGCCGCCCGGCTCGGCGGCGAGGGCGGCCGCGCGTACGGCACGCTGCCGCCGGGGGTGGACTGTGCCGCCATCGTCGAGCGCCACCGCCCGCGACTGCCTGGGTGAGCGCTCAGCGCAGGAGGAACCCTTCGCCGAGCGGATCGTCCGGGTCGAGGGTGAAGACGTGCTCGCCCGTACAGTAGGCGCTCCCTTCGACCTCGGTGACGACGGCCGGGATCCCTGCGATCTCGGCGTCGCCGACGACACGCCCGCGAAACTCCGAGCCGACGATGGACAGGTGCCGCAGCTCCTCGCCGCGCGGGAGCCGGCCGGAGCGGTCGAGCAGCGCGAGCCTCGCCGAGGTACCGCTGCCGCACGGGGAGCGATCGACCTCGCCGTCGGCGAAGACAGCGACGTTGCGCTGGGTGAGCGGGGGACCTTCGCCCTCCTCCTGCCAGAAGATCACGCCGTACACGTCGCGGAGCTCGGGCTCGAGCGGGTGGACGATCTCGTGCGCGGCCTCGAGCGCGCGCTTGATCGCCCGTCCGAGCTCGATCAGGCGGGGAAGCTCGGCGCGCTCGACGCGCTCCTCGAGCGAGGCGTAGAAGGCGCCGCCGAAGGCGACATCGACCCGACGGCCGGCGGCCTCGAGCCCCTCGGCCCACACGTACGAAGGGACGTTGCGAAAACGGACCGAGCGGACACGTCCGCCCTCCACCCGCGCCCAGGTCTCGAGGCGACCCGAGGGGACGTCGACGACGACGCGATTCTCGCCCTCTCGACGCGGGACGATGCCTTCGTCGAGCGCCCAGGTGACGAGAGCGATCGTGCCGTGTCCGCACGCGGTCGAGTAGCCGGCGTTGTGGAAGAAGACGACCCCGAGGTCGGCGCCGTCGTCGTTCGGCTCGACCACGAAGCAGCCGTACATGTCCGCGTGACCACGAGGCTCGTAGACGAGGAGCCGCCGGACGTGGTCGAGCCGCTCGAGCGCGTCGCGGCGCTTGTCGAGGATCGTCGCGCCTCGCGGCGGCTCGACGCCACCCGTGACGATGCGGAACGGCTCTCCACCTGTGTGGTAGTCGATCGCCCTCACGAGCGCGTCGCTCATCTGTGGCGAGGCTCTGACGTCAAGCCCGGTGTCTGACACCGAATGTTAAGCGGGAGACAAAAGAGTGCGTCAGGTCTCGTCACCGACGCGGTTCGAGCGTTCGAGGTACGGCAAGTGTCTGACACCGAATAGGGGGTAGACGGAGCGGCGTCAACACGCGGCCGCTAGCGACCCTTGAAGCCAGGAAGTCGCTTCTCGAGGAACGCCTGCACGCCCTCGGAGAAGTCCTCCGTCTCTGTCGCCGCTTGCTGAAGCGCAGCCTCGAGCTCGAGTTGCTCGTCGAGCGAGGCGGTGTAGGCGTGCTCGAAGAGCTGCTTCGTCATCGCCACCGCGCGCGTCGGAAGCGACGCGTACCACTCGGCCAGCTCGGCCACGCGCTGCGCGAACCGCTCGGCGGGGACCTCCTCCGACACGAGGCCCCAGATGAGCGCTTCGTCGGCGCTCAGCCTCCGGTTGGAAACCATCCACTCGAACGCGCGCGAGAAGCCGAGGAGGCGGTGGAGGAACCACGTGCTCCCGGCGTCTGGCACCAAGCCGATGCCAATGAAGCCGGGCACGAAGCTCGCCTCGCTCGACGCGATGCGGACATCGCAGGCGAGGGCGAGCGAGAGCCCCGCCCCGGCACATGCCCCGTTGACCGCCGCGAGCACCGGCTTCTCGAGTGCACGGATCGCGCGCACGTTCGGGTGGTAGGTCTCCTCGAGCGCCGCGCGGACGCCACCGGAGAGATCCGAGAACTCACGCAGATCCTGCCCGGAGCAGAAGCCCCGGCCCGCGCCCGTGAGCACGACGGCTCGCACCTCCGGGTCGGACGCGGCGTCGAGCGCCGCCGCAAGCCCCTCGTGCACGTCTCGGTTGAGCGCGTTGTAGACGTCGGGCCGATTGAGGGTGATCGTGAGGACAGAACCCTCGCGCCTGGTCAGAACGACATTGGACATGGCTCGAGCCTACTTCTTCCGGCTCCGCTGGAGGAACCCCCGGACGGCGGACTGGGCCTCGCCGCCCAGCATCGACATCGCGAGCCAGTCGCGCGCGTGCCCGACCGTCTGGTGCCAGGCGAAGTCGCGCCAGACGTTGAGCTGCTGCTTTGCGTACCGCGTCGTCTGAGGGAGCTTGCGCGCGATCGACTCCACCCAGCGGTCGACGACGGCGTCGAGCTCGCTCTCCGGCACGGCCACGTTGACGAGCCCCCACTCCTCCGCCCGCGCAGCCGGAATCTCCTCGCAGAGGAAGACGATCTCGCGTGCACGACGGTCGCCGACCATGAGCTGAAGCCACTGTGTCGCGCCGCCGGCAGGCACCGAGCCGTGTTCGAGACCGACGTGCCGGATGAAGGCAGTGTCGACCATGACCGCGAGGTCGCAGGCCATCTGGAGCTCGTTTCCCCCGCCGACCGCGATGCCGTTGATGCGCGCGATCGTCGGCTTGCCGAGCTCGCGCAGCCGGTCGTGCATGTCCTTGAAGGCGCCGAACCACTTCCAGTACTCGGCCGGCTCGCCGAGAAGCGTCTCCTCCCACGAGCGCAGGTCGGCGCCGACGCAGAAGGCGCGGCCCGTGCCGGTCACGACGACCGCCCGCACGTCGTCGTCCCAGGACGCGTCCTCGCACGCTCTCGCGATCTCCCGGAGCATCCGGAAGTCGAAGGCGTTCAGCACATCCGGCCGGTTGAGCCTGATCGTCGCGCGCGGGGGCTCCTTCTCGTAGACGATCGTCTCGAAGCCGAGCTCGGAGGGGTCGAGCGGGCGCGGATGCGTCGGCTCGGTCACGCCGAGAGCGTATAGCGTCCGGAGCATGAGCTCGACCGGACTCGCCGCCACCGCCGCGCTCGCCGCGGGGCTCGCCGGCGCGATGCAGGTCGCCGTACAGGGACGCCTCGGAGAGCGCGTGGGCAGCCTCGAGGCCGTCGCGACCGCAGTCGCGATCGGCGGCCTCGTCGCCCTCGCTCTCCTCCTCGTCGCGCGCCGCTCCCTCGACGGTCTCGCGGATGCGGTAGCCGGGCCGAAGTGGCAGCTCCTCGGCGGCATCTTCGGTGTCGTCATCGTCCTCGGGATCACGTACGCCGCCGCCCGTATCGGCGTCGTCGCCACGACCGCGTTCCTCATCGCCGCGCAGTTCGCGCTCGCGTCGCTGATCGACCGCTTCGGGTGGTTCGGCGTCGAGCGGGTCGCCACGACGTGGCCGCGCGTCGCCGGGATCGCGCTCCTGGCCGTTGGCGCGGCGTTGACCCTGAAACGCTGACGTGGCGATCTCGGCGTCCACACTGCGACTCGAGCCCGAGGCCCTGTGGCGCCGCTTTCTGGAGCTCACGACGATCCCGCGACCGTCGAAGCAGGAAGCTGCGGCCCGCGACCACATCCTTGCCTGGGCTCACGGCCGCAGCTTTCCGGTCGCGGTCGACGCCGCCGGCAATGTCGTCGTCCGCGTCTCGGCCTCCCCCGGACGCGAGTCTGCTCCCACCGTCTGCCTCCAGGCGCACCTGGACATGGTGTGCGAGCGCGACCCGCTCAGCCCCCACGACGCGCGCGAAGGCCGTATCCGCGTCGTGCGGGAGGACGACTGGCTAGCGGCCGAGGGGACGACGCTCGGCGCCGACAACGGGATCGGCGTCGCGCTCGCGCTCGCGACCGCCGAGGACCCGTCCGTCGAGCACGGCCCGCTCGAGCTCCTCTTCACCGTCTGCGAGGAGCAGGGGCTCGAGGGCGCGAAGGGCCTCGACCCCGCGCTCCTCGCAGCTCGCCTGCTCGTGAACCTCGACGGAACCTCCGACGACGCGATCACGGTCGGCTGCGCGGGGAGCGCGCACGTCGTCGCCCGAATCCCCCTGGAGCGGACCGAGCTCCACGAGGGGCACGGCCTCGTCGTCGAGCTCGCCGGCGGGCGCGGCGGACACTCGGGCGGCGACATCCACCGAGGTCGGGCGAACGCGATCACGGCCCTGGGACGCCTGCTCGACCAGGCGCGGGCGACCGCGCCGATTCGCCTCGTCGAGCTCGCCGGGGGCGTCAGTCGCAACGCGATCCCTCGAGAGGCCAGAGCTCAGCTAGCGCTTGCGCCGCGTGACGAGGGCGCAGTCCGCGAGGCGATCACGAACGAGCTCGCGCGACTCCGGAACGAGCACGCCTCCAGCGATGCCCTCACGGCGACGATCCGGCCCGAGCGCATCGGGCTCGCGGGGAGCGCGGATGCCACGACGCGGGCGCTCGGCCTGCTGCGCGCACTTCCGAACGGCGTCGTCTCGTTCGCCGCGGGACTGGAGGATGTCGTCGAGACGAGCACGAGCCTTACCGTCGCTCGGACCGAGGACGGCACCCTCGTGCTCGCCTCGATGGCGCGAAGCTCGTCGGGGACCGGCCTCGAAGACATCGTTACAGCCCTCGAGCGGGTCGCCGCAGAGCACGGTGCCGAGGTCGAGAGCCGCCGTTCCTACCGGCCTTGGGAGCCGGATCTCGACTCGAGCCTGCTCGCCGCCGCACAGGACGCGTACCGCCGTCTGTTCGGGAGCGAGCCGCGCCTCGAGGTCGTCCACGGCGGGCTCGAGTGTGCAGTCATCAGAGAGAAGCTCCCGGGAGTGCAGATGATCTCGCTCGGCCCGGCCATCCTCGGCCCGCACGCTCCCGGGGAGCGCGTGAGCATCACCGGCACACAGCGCGTGTACGCGTTGCTGAAGGCCCTGCTCGACGACCTCTCGCGCTAGCACCGCGCGGCCGCGGCGCCGTCAGCCAACAGGATCCGTCGCGACGCGGAGCGCTGGGGTCTAGCTCTAGCCGTCCGCCGGCTCGGCGAGGAGCGAGGGGTCGGTCCACGGCCCGCCAGCGCGCGCCGCGAGGTCGGCGAACGTGACCCCGCCGAGGAGCGAGATCGTCGCGTCGCGCACCTCCTTCCAGACCTCGCGCATCGTGCAGCCGACCGTCATCGGGCAAGGCTCGGGATGATGGCGCGTAGCGCAGCCAATCGGTGCCAGGGGACCCTGGAAGAGCCGCACAACCCGCTCGAGCGTGATCTCCTCGGGCTCCTTGTTCAGACGATACCCACCTGCCGGTCCGCGCTCGGAACGCACGAGCCCGGCTGTCCGCATGGTCGGCATGACCTGCTCGAGCACGGACTGCGGGACCGCCGTTCGCCGCGCGATCTCCTCGAGCTTGAGCGGGCCGCCGTTATCGAGCGCGAGCGCCAAGATCGCCCGCGTCGCGTAGTCGGTCTTCCGCGATACCCACACTCTCGCCTCCTACGCCCCGTTTGACAGCGAACCCGCGACGCTCTAGCCTGTCATTGTTCGTAATGATGACTTATTTAGTAAACATCATCGAGTAAGTGCCGACCCTCATCGTCCTCGTCATCGTCGGCTTCTTCGCGCAGCTCGTCGACGGCGCGCTCGGCATGGCCTACGGCGCGACGTCGTCCACCCTCCTCCTCACCGTCGGTCTGAGCCCGGCTACCGCATCGGCGTCCGTGCACCTCGCGGAGCTCGGAACCACCGCCGCATCAGGCGTCGCGCACTGGCGCTTCGGGAACGTGGATTGGCGAACCGTGCGGCGGATCGGCATTCCCGGAGCGATCGGGGCGTTCATCGGCGCCGTCGTCCTCGGCTCGATCTCCGCCGAGCTCGCGCGCCCGTGGATGTCCGGGATCCTCCTCGCGCTCGGCGTCTACATCCTCTGCCGATTCACGATCTTCGGCGTGCCGAGGCCCCGCGGGCGGCGATACGTGCGCGGCCGGTACCTCGCCCCCCTCGGCCTGGGTGCCGGCTTCATCGACGCGACGGGTGGTGGTGGCTGGGGGCCTGTCGCGACGCCGACGATCCTCGCCACCGGCAGGTACGAGCCGCGCACGGTAATCGGCTCGGTCGATACGAGCGAGTTCCTCGTCGCGCTCGCTGCGAGCAGCGGATTCCTGCTCGCTCTCGGTCACCAGGGAATCGCGTGGCAGTACGTCATCGCGCTCCTCCTTGGTGGCATCGGAGCGGCTCCGCTCGCGGCGTGGCTCGTCCGGCACGTCACTCCCGCTCTGCTCGGCGCCTCGGTCGGGGGGCTCATTCTCCTCACGAACGTGCGGACGCTGTTCGACGTCTACAACACGCCGGGAGCGGTCAGCAGGCCTGTCTACCTCGCGCTCGTCTCGATCTGGGCCCTCGCGGTCACGGTCGTCGTCCGTCGCGCTCGCCGGCGCGGCGAGCCCCTGCTGAGTCGCGGCCACCGCGTGGCCGAGCAGCCCAGCTAGTCGCGCTCGAAGAGCGCCGCGACTCCTTGACCGACGCCAACGCAGAGCGTCGCGAGCCCGTAGCGGCCTCCACGTCGCCGGAGCTCGTGGAGAAGCGTCACCACAAGCCGGGCGCCGCTCATCCCGAGCGGGTGTCCGAGCGCGATCGCGCCGCCGTTCACGTTCACCTTCTCCTCGTCGAGGCCGAGCTCGCGCACGACCGCGAGGCTCTGCGAGGCGAAGGCCTCGTTCAGCTCGACGAGGTCGATCTCGTCGATGGAGAGGCCCGTCCGCGCGAGCAGCTTGCGCACCGCCGGAACCGGGCCGATCCCCATCACACGGGGATCGACGCCCGCAGCCGCGCTCGCGACGAACGCCCCGAGCGGCTCGAGACCGAGCTCGCGCGCTCTCTCTTCGCTCGTGAGCACGAGCGCCGCGGCGCCATCGTTGATGCCGCTCGCGTTCCCAGCGGTCACGGTCCCGCCCTCGCGGAACGCCGGCCGCAGCGCCGCAAGCGCCTCCGCGCTCGTCTGCGGCCGTGGATGCTCGTCCGTGGCGACCTCCCCGACCGGGACGAGCTCGTCGTCGAAACGTCCCGCCACCTGCGCCTCGGCCCACCGCTTCTGCGAGCGAAGCGCGAACGCGTCCTGATCCTCGCGCGAGACACCCCAGCGCTCCGCGACGTTCTCTCCCGTCTCCCCCATCGACTCGAGCGGGAAGAGCGCCTCGAGCCGCGGGTTCGGAAACCTCCAGCCGAGCGTCGTGTCCCACACGGTCTGGTTCCCGCGCGGGAACGCCGTCTCCGGCTTCGCCAGGACGAGCGGGGCGCGGCTCATCGACTCGACCCCACCCGCGACCACGACCTCGGCGTCCCCGGCGACGATCGCGTGGCTCGCGGCGACGACCGCGGAGAGACCGGACGCACAGAGCCGGTTGACCGTAACCCCCGGCACCGTGTCCGGGAGCCCCGCGAGGAGCGCGGCCATGCGGGCGACGTTGCGGTTGTCTTCCCCCGCTTGGTTCGCGCAGCCGAGCACGACGTCGTCGATCGCGGCAGGATCGATCCCCGCCCGCTCGACGGCCGCCGCGACGACGATCGCCGCGAGGTCGTCGGGACGGACGCCCGCCAGCGCGCCCCCGTAGCGGCCGATCGGCGTGCGGACGGCGGACACGACAACTGCCCGAGACACTGGCGGCAGTGTACGGGGCGAGGCGTGCTCCGCCCCCGTGCTCCGCCTACGCCACCCAGTCGAGCCGGACGGGCGCGGGGAACGCGCCGAGCCCTTCTCCGCGGCGCAGGAGCTCGCTCACCGCCTTGCGGCCCTCGTCGCCGTAGTCCTGCGTGAGCTCGTTCACGTACATGGAGATGAAACGGTCGGCGACCGCCGCGTCGATCCCGCGCCCGAACTGAAGCGCGTACTCGAGCGCCTCAGCCCGATGGTCGAGGCCACACTGGATCGCCTCGCGCAACACCTCGGAGACGTCGTGCAGGACGTCCTCCCCGAGGTCGCGGCGAATCACGTTGACGCCGAGCGGCAGTGGCAACCCGGTCTCCAAGATCCACCACTCGCCGAGATCGAGCACCTTCACGAGCCCGTAGTCCTCGAACGTGAGCTGGCCCTCGTGGATGAGCAAGCCGACCTCTGCGCGGCCGGAGGCGATCTCGGTGGGGATCTCGTCGAAGGGGAGCTCGCGGTAGCGGAAGTCGTGGAGCACGAGGCGCAGGGCCAGGAAGGCGGTGGTCATCGCGCCGGGGACGACGATCTCCCTCCGAACGAGCTCCGCCTGAGAGAGCGGCTCGCGGGCGACGACGATCGGCCCGTACCCGGTGCCGATGCTCGCGCCGTGAGGGAGGAGAGCGTAGTCCTCCTGCACGAACGGGTACGCGGCGAGCGAGAGCGCGGTCACCTCCAGGCGCGCCGCCCGCGCCCATTGGTTCAGCGTCTCGATGTCGCCGAGCACCTGCTCGAACTCGTGGCCTCGCGTGTCCACGAGGTCGGTCGTCAGCGCCCAGTACATGAAGGCGTCGTCCGGGTCGGGGCTGTGACCAATGCGGATCCGCACGAGCCGGGGAAGGTAACAGCGTCCTCGCTACGACCCCGCCGACAACCGACGCGAGCTGCTACGGCGCCGACGACGGCTGGGACTCGGCGAGCAACGCGCGAGCGGACTCGAGCATGTCGCCGGAGATCGCCTCGATGATCTCCGGGCGGTCGAGCAGGCGCCGCTGCTGCTCCAGCGAGAGCCGATTCTGGACGTACCGGTCCTGGAGGATCTCGTCGAGCGAGCGACCGCGGTCGTGTTCGCGGATCACGTACCGCGCGACGTGCTCCTCGGCCGAGCTCCGCTGGAAGAGGAAGGAGAAGAGGTTCTTGAAAGCGGACACGCGACGCGATTGTATCCCTGGTTATGAGAACGAGCTCGCGCGAAGCTCGCTACGCGGAACGCACGCTCGTGGGTATCGACGACTCGGGCGCCGAGGAGCGGATCGTGATCTGGCTCGAGCGCCGACCGGGAGCGCTCTGGGTCGTGGGGCGCTCCGTCAACCCGCACCTCCGGGACTCCGACGAGCCCAGGCCGGAGGACGTGATCTTCGAGGGCTACGAGCTCGAGGACGCCCTCGTCCACGCGAACGAGGCGCTCGAAGACGAGGTCGAGGTGCTCGAGGCGGACGGGCTGGACGCGACGGTGCGCCCCTTCACCCGCAAGGAGATCCTGCCCTTGCTCGAGCGCTGGTTCTTCAACCGCTGACGCGGGGGCGAGGGCGAGGTACGGCTCGCCCCCACAAGGCGGTCGAGGGGCAGGCGGCCAACGGCCTACAGCATGGTTCCGACGCCGCGCTCCCGGGCGCGCCGCAGCGCCTCCGCCGCGATCGCGATGTCCCAGGCGGCAAGGCCGTTCGACTTGAAGACGACGATGTCCTCGTCGGTGTGCCTCCCGACGACCTCGCCGGCGACCACCTCCTGGAGCTCGTGCACCTCCAGCCAGTCGAGGACGCCGGCTTCTACGGGCTCGACGAGGTCTCCGGACTCGAGCTTCGCCTGCTCGAGCGAGTCGCAGCAGACGAAGGTCGCACGCTCGAGCACGGCGTTGTCGAGCTCGCGCCGACTCACGACGTTCGCGCCCGCGGCGAGCACGAGCGCGCCTGGGCGCAGCCACTCCCCGCGCACGACCGGGTCCCGCGAGGTCGTGATCGTGACGACGACGTCTTGCAGCGCCGCCTCGCGGTGACTCTCGGCGGGCTCGGCCCCATGGCGCTCGCAGAACGCGAGCAGGCGCTCGCGGGAGCGGCAGTAGACGACCACATGCTCGATCGACGGAAGCGCTGCCCGGATACACGCGATCTGCGTCTCGGCCTGGTAGCCGCAGCCGATGACCCCGAGCGAGCGCGCGCCGCCGCGCGCGAGGTGCCGAGCGGCGACCCCGCTGGCGGCACCGGTGCGCAGGCGACCGAGGTGATCCGCCTCGAGCACGCATGCGAGCTCGGGTGTCGCCGCATCGAAGAGACAGACGACGAACGCGGCCCCGTCTCCCGTCGCGGCGTAGAGCTTCCCGCCCGCCAGCCCGAGCTCGCGATCGACCGCGGCCATGTCGGCCAACGTCCCGCCCTCGAGGCGCAGCCTTCGCCGCGGAGCGTTGTCAACGGCACCGGCGGCCATGCGTCGGAGGCAGGCCTCGATCACGTCGACCGCTGCGTCGGGGCTCAGCAGCTCGGCGACATCCTGCTCGCTCAGGTACAGCGGCACGGCGGCGAAGTGTAGGCCTCGATCGGGTCGTCTCTGCGACCGAGCCGTCGTAGACTCGCCCCAGTGCGAGACGACGGCTACGTCGGGCTGCGCCTCGAGACCCTCCTCGAGCGGCTCGCGGCGGAAGGGGAGGCGCCCGGGGCGGGAACGGGAGCGGCGCTCACGGTCGCGCTCGCCGCGAGCGTCGTCGCCATGGCCGCTCGCTGCTCGACGGAGTCGTGGGCCGAGGCCGACGGCATCGCCGCACAGGCGCTCGCCGTCCGCGTGCGCGCGCTCGAGCTCGCGCACGTCGATGCGGAGGCGTGGCAGCGAGCGCTCGCCGCGCTCGAGAGAGCACGCCGGAGCGCAGGAGGCGATCCGCGCCGCGACTTCGTGCTCGAGCAGGAGCTCGCCCGCGCCGCAGCCGCCCCCTTGGCGATCGCCGAGCTCGGAGCCGACATGGCGTCCCTGGCCGCGACGACGGCCGATAGCTGCGAAGGCTCATTCCGACCCGACGCCGCGGCCGCAGCGGCGCTGGCTGCGGGCGCCGCGCGCGCCGCCGCGCACCTCGTGGAGGTCAACCTTGCCGTTCGGGGAGACGACCCGCGGCTCGCCCGCGCACGAGCCAGCGCGCGCTCGGCGGCGGACGCCGCCGAAGAGGCGGCGGAAGCGGGCCGATGAGCATGCGCGCCGCGCCGTCGGACGCCGAGCTCGTCCGGCGCTGTCGCGCGGGCGACGCCGAGGCCTGGAGCGCGCTCGTCGAGCGGTTCTCGCGCTACGTGTACGCGATCTGCACGAGAGGGTTCCACCTTCCCACGGAGGAGGCCGAGGACGCCTTCCAGGACGTCTTCACGCGGGTCTACACGAGCCTCGGCACGCTTCGCGACGAGTCCGCTCTGCGCCCGTGGATCGCCCAGCTCACGCGGCGGGTGTGTCTCGACACGATCGCGCGGCGCCGGCCCGAGGAGCCCCTGGAAGCGCCTCCGGACGTCGCCACCGGCGACCTCGCCGAGATCGACGAGGCCTTCCAGGTCCGCGAGGCCCTGCGCAGGCTCTCGCCCCAGTGCCAGGAGATCCTCGACCGCTTCTTCGCACGCGACGAGAGCTACCGGACGATCTCCGAGGAGCTCGACCTCCCCTCCGGCACGATCGCCAGCAGGATCGCGCGCTGCCTCGCGAAACTCCGACTCGAGTTCGAGGGAAGAAACAAGCCGCCCGCGGTGTCTGGGAAGTAGATGGAGCGTACGCGCGATGTCGAACGGCTGGGGGAGCTCCTGCGCCTCCTGCCCCCGGCTCCTGAGGGCTGGGTGCGGGCGGCGCAGGAGCTGCCGTTCGCGCGGCGGACGCTCGCTGAGATCATCGAGCGCGCCGAGGCCGACATCGCCTTCCGGGAGGAGCTCCTCGCGGATCTCGAGGACGCGCTCGCACAGGCGGGCTACGAGACCGACGAGCGAACGCTTGCCGAGCTCCGCGCCCGCTTGGGTGCGGGCTGATCCCGAGCTCTCGGCCGCGTAGAGTCAGACCCCGTGGAAGACGCAGTCGCGCACGGGTGGGACGCGAGCCGGGCGGCCCTCCCCGCCTGGAGCCTCCCCAAGGACGCCGTCGACCGAATCGCGCTGCCGGGCGACTGGCCGGAGCGGGTCACACGCGAATGGGCCTGGGGCGGCTCGACGGGTAGGGGGGCGCGCGTCTGCATCCTCGACTCCGGGGTCGAGGCCGACCACCCGAGCGTCGGCGGGCTCGAGACCGCGGTGGTCATCTCCCTCGGCGAGGACGGCGAGGTGATTGCGAGCGACGACACGGAGGGTGACGTCTCCGGTCACGGCACGGCCTGTGCCGGAATCGTCCGCCGGCTCGCACCCGAATGCAGCATCTCGAGCGTCCGTGTGCTCGGAGCGAACTTCACGGGCAGCGGCGCCGTCCTCCTCGGAGGTCTGCGCTACGCGGTCGAGCAGGGGTTCGACGTCATCAACATGAGCCTCTCCACCACGAAGAAGCCCTTCGCCGCCGTCCTGCACGAGCTCGCCGACAGCGCGTACTTCCGCCGTACCGTGATCGTGGCCTCCGCCCACAACATGCCCGTGGAGAGCTACCCCTGGCGCTTCTCCTCGGTCATCTCCGTCGGCAGCCACGAGGAGCCCGATCCGTTCGCCTACTTCTACAACCCGAGCCCGCCGGTCGAGATCTTCGCGCACGGGGTGAACGTCGAGGTGCCGTGGAGCGACGGCCGGACGCTCACCGTGTCGGGCAACAGCTTCGCGACGCCCCACATCGCGGGCATCTGCGCGCTCATCCTCGCGAAGCACCCCGAGTTGACGCCCTTCCAGCTCAAGAACGTCCTCTACCTGACCGCGACGAACGTCGGAGGTGGCGCATGACCGCGAGAGACGACCTGCACGCCGCCGTCGCCGCAGGAGTCGTCGGCTCCGAGGAGACGTTCCGCGCGCTTCTCGGAGCGATCGTGGAGGTGGCCCGAGCCATCTTCGGCGCGAAGGCGTCGTCCATCGTCCTGCTCGACGAGGAGACGGACGAGCTCGTGTTCGAGGCGGTCGTGGGAGAGGGGGAGGACTCTCTCCTCGGCATGCGCTACCCGGCCGGAAAGGGCATCTCCGGCTGGGTGCTCGCCACGCGCACGCCGCTCGTGGTCGAGGACGTGCACCAGGATCCCCGCTTCGCGGCCGACGTCGCCAGGGATACGGGGTACGTGCCGAAGGGGCTCATGGCCGCTCCGCTCCTCCACGGCGAGCGCGCCCTCGGCGTGCTCTCGGTGCTCGACCGCCCGCGGGCCTCGCTCTTCTCGCTCCAGGAGATGGAGCTCCTCGGTCTCTTCGCGAACCAGGCGGCGATCGCAGTCGATCTCCTCCTCAAGGCCCGCAGGGCGGAGAAGCTCCTCGCCGGAGCCGACGGAGACCTGCGCGTCGTCGCCGAGCTCGCCTCCGCCGTCGACGCGCTCGAGGACGAGCGCCGCGAGGCGGGCATGCGGCTCCTGCACGAGCTCTCCCGGATGCTCGGGCGGTAGGGCAACGAGAGAGGCCCGGGAGCTCCCGGGCCTCTCGAAGCTCGCTGAGCGACGAAGCTACTCGGCGGCCGGGCCCTCTGCCGTCGGGCCCTCTGCCGTCGGGCCCATCGCTGCTGGGCCGGCGCCGAGCGGGCCGTGCGCCTCGACATCTGGCTCCTCGCTCGCCCCGGCAGTCGGGCCCTCCATGCTCGGGACCTCTGCCGCCGGGCCGCCGGCGGTCGGGCCGGCGCCGAGCGGGCCGTGCGCCTCGACCTCGTCCTCTGGGCGGATCTCGTCCGACATCTCGTACTCCTCCTTGGTCGGCGCTCTCGCGCGATTTGTTCTCCTAGACCGTCGCGACTCCGGAAATCTTCCCGGAGTCTTTCATTCGGCGAGATCGGATGCCATGCTCCGCGCCATGGGCGGGCTCGGCCGACGCATAGCGGACTCGCTCGCCGCGTTCGAGGCGGTCTGGCGCAACGCCGGTCTGCGCTGGCTCGAGCTCGCCTGGACGGCATCGATCGTCGGCCACTACGCCTTCCTCGTCGCCGTCTCCGTCTACGCGTACGGCGTCGGCGGCGAGAGGGCGGTCGGGCTCGTCTTCCTCGCGCGCCTCGTCCCGGCCGCCCTCGTCTCCCCCTTCGCCGGCATGCTCGGCGACCGCTACCCACGCGAGCGCGTCCTCTTCTGGACGAACGTCACGCGCATCGTGCTCGTCGCGGGCGCAGCGGTCGGCGTGCTCCTCGCCGCCGACCCGCTCGTCGTGTACGGGCTCGCGATCGCCGCGACCGTCGCGACGACACCATTCCGCTCGTCCCAAGCCGCGCTGACGCCTGCGCTCGCTCGCACGCCCGAGGAGCTGACGGCGGCAAACGCGGTCGCCAGCGGCGTCGAGAGCGTCGCCGTCTTCGCCGGCCCGGCGCTGGCGGGCGTCCTCCTCGGGCTCGCCGGCGCGGACGTCGTCTTCGCCGCGACCGCCGCGCTCATCGTCGTCTCCTCGGTCTTCCTCGCCCTCATCAGGCTCGAGCACGAGGAACAGCCGCGACGAGAGCTCGATGCGACGACCATCGCCGCCGAGCGGCTCGCCGGCTTCACGACACTCGGTCGCCACCGCTCGCTCCGGGTGATGCTCGGCCTCCTCACCGCCCAGACGGCGATGTTCGGCGCGCTCCAGGTCCTCATCGTCGTCATGGCGATCGACCTCCTCGACCTCGGGGAGGGGGGAGTCGGCTACCTGAACGCGGCGATCGGCATCGGCGCGTTCGCCGGGGCGGTCGCCGCGCTCTCGCTGACGGGGGTGCGCCGGTTGAGCCCCGCCTTCCTCGTCGGCCTGCTCGTGACCGGGCTGCCCCTCGTCGCGATCGGCGTCTGGAACGAGGTCGCCATCGCGCTGCTCGCGCTCGCGGTGATCGGCGTCGGCAACGCGTTCGTGGACGTCTCCGGACTGACCCTCGTTCAGAGAACGGTTCCCGACGAGGTGCTCGCACGCGTCTTCGGCGTCATCCAGATGCTGTGGATGGCGTCGATGGGCATCGGCGCCGCGCTCGCGCCTGCGCTCATCTCGGCGCTCGGCGTGGAGGCCGCGCTCGTCGCGACCGGCCTCTTCCTCCCCGCGCTCGTCGTCGCGTTCGGCGCCACGGTCGCCCGCATCGACGCCGAGGCGAGAGCACCGGACACCGAGGCGCTCAGGCTGCTGGCATCGGTTCCGATCTTCGCTCCCCTGCCGGGCGGGACGCTCGAACACCTCGCCGGCCGGCTCGTTCCGCTCCGCCTCGATCCGGGGACGGTCGTGGTGCGCGAGGGCGACGAGGGAGACCGCTTCTACATCCTCGCGGAGGGTGAGCTCGAGGTCTCGCAGTGCGGGGCCACGATCGCGACGCTCGGGCCAGGCGACTCCTTCGGCGAGATCGCGCTCCTGCGGGACGTCCCGCGCACGGCGACCGTCACCGCCCGCACGCCCGTCGTCCTGTACGCGCTCGACCGGGAGGACTTCCTCGCCGCCGTCACCGGCCATCCACAGAGCGCAGAGGCCGCGGAGACCGTCATGAGCGCGCGCCTCGCGGGGCCGGCGGCAACCGGCTACCGCTCCGCGGTGAGCTGACCCCGGTCGGGCGCGGAGCCGCGCGCCGCTAGACTTGCCCTCTCGGGCGCCCGTAGCTCAGGGGATAGAGCGCTGCCCTGCGGAGGCAGAGGTCGCATGTTCGAATCATGCCGGGCGCACTGCCCGCGTTCCGAGCCGGAGAGTCTCCTCGCTCGGCACCTCGACGCGCACGTACGCGAGCGCTACGACCGTGTCGCCGTCGCGCGCGGCGCTCGTGACGCGACCGACGACCTTGCCCTCGTACGTGAGCTCGGCATCGTACGGGGGGAGCTCGTCACCATCCACCTCCAGCACGCGCAGCGTTCGGTGCACACGTCCACGGTAGTGCTGCCTGGCGATCGGCTCCTGCCCCGGGTAGCAGCCCTTCGCGAAGTCGATCGCGCGCTCCTCGAGGCCGGCTTCGGCGGGGAGGACACGATCGTCGATCTCGCGGCCGAAGCGAGGCGTGCCGGCGCGGATGCGCAAGAGCTCGAGCTCGTCGTCGCCGACCGTCGGCTCGAGCCCGGAGTCGAGCACCTCGACCGCCGGTACTCCGTAGTCCCGTGTGGGGATCGCCCCGGAGGCTGGAGCAGGTGGCGCGGATGCCTCGTCCAGGACGACGACCGACGTGTGCTCCTCCGGCTCGATCTCGCAGCGCAGGGCGAACCGCGCTCGGAGGAGCGTCGCCCGCACCCGCTCGCCGAGACCGGGCTCGGTGAGAAGGAGGTAGTCGTCCACCGAGCGCCGCAGCACGACGAGCGGAGCGATGACCCGCGCCTTCGGCGTGAGGAGCAACGCCTCGCAGGACTCCCCCGGCCCGAGACGCTCGACGTCGTTCGAGACCATCGCCTGCAGGTGCCGCGCGGCATCCGGCCCGCTCACGCGGACGAAGTCGCGTGGACGCGAGGCGACGCGGAACGCCGTGACTGTCATCGCGGGCTAGTGTTGCAGCCATGTTCAGGGGTAGGGCGGAGCGCAAGGTGATCGAGGCCGGGTACGACCCGGCGCGCTTGCCGCCGGGCCAGTACCTGACCGAGAAGTGGCCGGTGCTCCATGCCGGCTCGGTACCGCAGACGGACCTCGCGACCTGGGACTTCTTCGTCGAAGGCGAGGTCGAGACTCCGCTCCGACTCTCCTGGGAGGAGTTCTCTGCACTTCCCAGGTCGAGCCATACGCAGGACATCCACTGCGTCACCCGCTGGAGCCGCTTCGACGTCACCTTCGAGGGCGTCCACTGGAGCGCGCTCGAGCCCCTCGTACGACCGAAGCCCTGGGCTCGCTTCGTCGTCGCGCACGCCGAGGAGGGATACACGACGAACGTCCCGATCTCGTCGCTGCGCGATCCGCTCTCGCTCCTCGCTACCCATGCCGACGGCGAGCCACTCACGCCGGAGCACGGCTGGCCACTCCGCCTCGTGATTCCGGGGAAGTACTTCTGGAAGAGCGCGAAGTGGCTGCGAGGGATCGAGCTCACCGCCGATGACCGGCCCGGCTTCTGGGAGCGCTACGGCTACTCGAACGACGCGGATCCCTGGCTGGAACAACGATACGGGTTCTGATCCACCGACCCTCGGGGTCACCTCCCGAAGCGCTCGGGCGATGCGAGGCGAAAATCCCTCGAGCGAGGGAGGAGGGAGACGGCCGAGCTGCCGACAACCTGTGCAACCCATCCTCCCCAGTTCTTCCCCCCTCCGAGCGGCCGCCCCCAGCGGCCGCTCTCTCGTTCGGTGGAAGATCCCGACTCTCGGGGGGTGGAGGACGGAGCGGAGGCCCGTACACTGCCTGGCACTCCAACTCCACGAAGGGAGTCTCATGCTTCGGTCCCTCGCGCCCGCAGTCGTGCTGGCACTCACCGTCCTTCTCTTCGCGCTCCCGGCCTCGGCCTCCCCAACACAAGGCTCGCCCGCGAGCTTCATCGTCGTCCTCGAGCCGTCCGTGTCACGTGCCGCGCCCGTCGCTCGAGAGCATGCGAAGCGCTTCGGGGCGACCATCACGCACGTCTACGAGCACGCGCTCAAGGGCTACGCCGGCATCTTCCCGGAGGCACGCCTCGCGGCGCTGCGCGCCGACGAGCGCGTCGCCTACATCGAGCCCGACGCCCTCGTGACGGTCTCCGCGCAGACCTTGCCATGGGGTATCGACAAGGTCGATGCCGACGTCAGCTCGACGCTCGCGGGCAACGGGAGCGGAACGGTCTCGACCGTGAACGTGTACGTCATCGACACCGGAGTCGACACGCGCCACGCGGACCTGAACGTCGTCCGTCACGTGAACTTCGCGGGCGGCCAGAACCGGGACTGCCACGGCCACGGAACGCACGTCGCGGGCACGATCGCGGCCAGGGACAACACCTCCGACGTCGTCGGAGTCGCTCCCGGCGCGCCGATCACGGGCGTCAAGGTGCTTGGCTGCAACGGCTCCGGCAGCACCTCGGGCGTCATCATGGGCGTCGACTGGGTGCGGGCGAACGCGATCAAGCCCGCGATCGCCAACATGAGTCTCGGCGGAAGCGCGAGCACGGCGCTCGACAACGCGGTGAAGGCGGCGGCCGACAGCGGCATCTTCTTCGCCGTCGCCGCCGGGAACAGCGGCGCGGACGCGTGCAACTACTCGCCAGCGCGGGCGGGGACGTACAGCGGCGTCATGACGGTCGCCGCCACTGACTCCGCCGACCGCGAGGCTTCGTGGAGCAACTACGGCGCCTGCGTCGACCTCTGGGCGCCGGGCGTCTCGATCCTGTCGACGCGGCGCGGAGGCGGGACGACAACGATGAGCGGCACGTCGATGGCCTCACCGCACGTCGGCGGCGGCGGCGCGCTCTACCTCTCCGGCAACAGCGGCGCCTCGCCCGGGAGCGTCGAGTCGGCGCTTCGGCGCGCGGCGACCACCGCGGGCACCACGAGCAAGGACGGGAGGACGATCATCCGGCTCGACGTGTCCGGCTTCTGAGCCCGACGGAATCGATGCCTCGAAAGACGAAGGGCCGGCATTCGCCGGCCCTTCGTCTTCCCTTGAGGGAGGGGGCTAGAAGTCCATCCCGCCGCCGGGCATGCCCGCCGGCACCTTCTCCGGCTCGGGCATCTCGGCCACGACCGCCTCGGTCGTGAGGATGTTCTTCGCGATCGACGCGGCGTTCTGGAGCGCCGAGCGCGTCACCATGGTCGGGTCGATGATCCCGGCCTTGACGAGATCCTCGATCTCCTCCGTCTCGACGTTGAGGCCCTGACCCGGCTTCGCCGCGCGGACCTTGTCGATGACGACGGAGCCCTCGAGGCCCGCGTTCTGCGCGAGCTGGCGGAGCGGCTCCTCGAGCGCCCGGATGATGATCTGCGCACCGGTCCGCTCGTCGCCCTCGAGCGTGTCGAGGAGCGAGCGCACGGCATCGGCCGCGTTCAGGAGCGCCACACCGCCGCCGGGGACGATCCCCTCCTCGAGCGCGGCGCGGGTCGCCTGCAGCGCGTCCTCGACGCGGTGCTTCTTCTCCTTCATCTCGGTCTCGGTCGCCGCGCCGACCTTCACGACGGCGACGCCGCCCGACAGCTTCGCGAGCCGCTCCTGGAGCTTCTCGCGGTCGAAGTCGGAGTCGGTGTTCTCGATCTCCTGCTTCAGCTGCTTGATGCGGGCCTTGATCGCCTCGGAGTCGCCGGCGCCGTCGATGATCGTCGTCGTGTCCTTGTCGACGACGACCTTGCGAGCGCGGCCGAGCTGCGAGAGCTTCGTGTTCTCGAGCTTGAGGCCCATCTCTTCGGTGATGACCTCGCCGCCCGTGAGGATGGCGATGTCCTCGAGCATGCGCTTGCGCCGATCGCCGAAGCCCGGAGCCTTGACGGCCACGGCCGTGAACGTGCCGCGGAGCTTGTTGACGACGATCGTGGCGAGCGACTCACCCTCGACGTCCTCGGCGACGATGAGGAGCGGCTTGCCAGCCTGGATGACCTGCTCGAGCACCGGCAGGAGATCCTTCACCGCACCGATCTTCTGGTTCGCGATGAGGATGTACGGATCCTCGAGCACTGCCTCCATGCGCTCGGCGTCGGTGATCATGTACGGCGAGAGGTAGCCCTTGTCGAACTGCATGCCCTCGGTGAACTCGAGGTCGAGCCCGAAGGTCTGGCCCTCCTCGACGTTCACGACGCCGTCCTTGCCGACCTTCTCGATCGCGTCGGCGATCACGTCACCGATCTCGCGCTCGCGCGAGGAGATCGTCGCGACGCGGGCGATGTCCTCCTTGCCCGAGACCTCGGTGGACTGCTCCTTGAGGTTCTCGACCACCGCGTCCACGGCCTTCTCGATGCCACGCTTGAGCGCCATCGGATTCGCGCCCGCGGCGACGTTCTTGAGGCCCTCGCGGACGATCGCCTGCGCGAGGACGGTCGCCGTCGTCGTGCCGTCGCCGGCGACGTCGTTCGTCGCCGTGGCGACCTCGCGGACGAGCTGCGCGCCCTGGTTCTCGAACGGGTCCTCGACCTCGATCTCACGGGCGATCGTGACGCCGTCGTTCGTAATCGTCGGCGCGCCGAACTTCTTGTCGAGGACGACGTACCGCCCCTTCGGCCCGAGCGTCACCTTGACCGCGTCGGCGAGGGTGTTGACGCCACGCTCGAGCGCGCGGCGCGCGTCCTCGTTGAACTTGAGCTCCTTGTGAGCCATCTCTTCTCGTTCCTCCTCGTTTGCCTACGTCATGAACCGACGGGCGAGACGAGCCTCGCCCCTAGACCGCCGCGCGGTCGCCGACGACCTTGGCCAGGACGTCCGACTCGCGCAGGATGAGTACCTCCTCGGTGCCGATCTTGACCTCCGTCCCTCCGTACTTGGAGAAGATCACCTCGTCACCGACCTCGATGTCCATCTTGATGTACTCCCCGTCCTCGTCGCGAGGGCCGGGGCCGACAGCGAGGACCTTGCCGCGCTGCGGCTTCTCCTTCGCCGTGTCGGGCAGCACGATGCCGCTGACCGTCATCTCCTCCTCGTCGAGGACCTCCACGATCAAGCGGTCGCCCAGAGGCTGCAGATCCATTCGCAGAAACCTCCCTAAATCCCGAGTTTGTGACACTGTTGGCACTCGATGCCAGAGAGTGCCAACAGCACGATAGCAGGCCCGCGACTGATTTCCAAGCCGATATGAGTCGATCACGCTCAGATCACGTGCTCGCGGCTGCCGTCGCTCGCACAAAGTCGTGACGCGTCGCGAGCTCTCCGCCGGCGTCGTGCTCACGAGGAGGATGCGTGGGCGGCACTGGCTCGCCGTCATCCGTCCGCGCGGACGGCCACCCGGCACCTGGACGCTGCCCAAGGGCCTCGTCGACCCCGACGAGACGCCGGCCGAGACCGCGCTGCGCGAGGCGTACGAGGAGACCGGAGTGCGCGCCCGGCTCGGCCCGAAGCTCGGCGACGTCCGTTACACGTACACGTGGGAGGGCGAGCGCGTCTTCAAGATCGTGAGCTTCTTCCTCGCGTATGCCGTCGGCGGCCGCATTGGAGAGCTGCCGGAGGGCATGGAGCTCGAGGTGGCCGAGGCGCGCTGGCTGCCCCTCGAGGAGGCGCCGCGGCTCCTCGCCTACCGCGGCGAGCGCGAGATGGCCACGCGAGCGCTCGCGCTCGTGGCCCCCTCGCGCGACGCCGTATGATTCGCGCCGCGTCGTGCCGAGCTACGCCCTCAACTTCTACAACCCCGCGGTCGCCGACCAACTCCGAACCGGCCGCAAGACGGCGACCATCCGCCTGGGCGACAAGTCCGCGAAGTACCGCAAGGGGATGATCGTCACAGTCCTGTGCGGAGCGCGCTACGGGCACCGCGAGCGCATCTTCGACGCCGTGATCGACAAGGTCGAGGTGAAGCCTCTGGGCGAGCTCTCACCGCGTGAGATCGAGCACGACAACCCACTCCTCAAGCGCGTCGACGAGCTCCAGCACTTCCTCAGCCAGCTCTACAACCGCGAGGTGTCGGAGAGCGACATCGTCACGGTGATCCGCTTCTCCCAGATCGTCAACAGCTGACGGCGCGGGGAGCCGCAGCGCCGCTCAGCGGCCGGGGCGACGGATGCGGGTACCGAAGAGCTCGGGCGCGCGGACGGGCGCGCCGCACTCCTCGCAGGCGACCGCGAACGCCGACGCGATCGGCGCGCCACAGCCCGGGCAGCGGTTCCGCAGCTCCCCTCCGCACGTCGGACACGAGCGCGGGAGGTTCGCCTCGCCGTCGAGGAAGTAGCGCTGCGTGTGCCCGCACCGAAGGCAAAAGCACACCCAGTCCCCGAGCGCCTTGCGGCGCTCCTCCTGGATCCAGGTGCGTCGGGGCCGGGCCACGGAGCCCACTGTAGACAGACCCCTCCGTTAGAGTGGGAGGACCTAGCGGACGACGGGAGCGACTGCATGGCCGTACGCGAAGCCGAGCCAGTGGGCTCGCTGCAGGAGGTGAAGGAAGCGGGCCTCGACCGCGAGGACCTGCTCGGCATCTACCGCAACCTCCTCATCACTCGCGGGATCGAGGAGCGGGGCCACATCCTCTACAAGCAGGGGAAGATCCCCGGCTCCTTCTACACCGGTCGGGGAAACGAAGCGGCCGCGGTCGGGGTGGCGACCGCCATGGGGCCGAACGACGTCGGAACTCCGCTCCACCGCGACATGGGCGTGCACGTCGTGCGGGGCACCGAGCCGTGGCGCATCTTCGCCCAGTACATGGGGCGCGAGGACGGGCCGACACGGGGACGCGACGGCAACGTCCACATGGCGATCGCGGAGCTCGGGCTGCACACGATGGTCAGCCACTTGCCCGCCATGCTCCCCGTCGCGACGGGGATGGCGCTCGCCTTCAAGATCCGCGGCGACCACCGCGTCGCCGTCGGCTGGTTCGGAGAGGGCGCCGCTGCGCGCGGCGACACGCACGAGAGCATGAACCTGGCCGGCGTGCGCAGGCTCCCCATCGTCTACGTGTGCGACAACAACCAGTGGGCCTACTCGACCCCGACGTACCTCTCTTACCCGATCGAGCACATCGCCGACCGCGCAGCCGCGTACGGGTTCGAGGGTGTCGTCGTCGACGGCACCGACGTGCTCGCCGTCTACCGCGAGGCGAGGCGCGCGATCGAGAAGGCACGCGCCGGCGGAGGGCCGACGCTGCTCGAGTGCCTCACGCTGCGGATGGAGGGCCACGCCGTCCACGACGACGCGTTCTACGTCCCCAAGGAGCTCTTCGAGCGGTGGGCGGAGCACGACCCCATCGAACGCTTCCGGACCTGGCTCTACGAGCACGCCGGCCTGACGGAGGCGGAGGAGGACGAGATCGCCACCTCCGTCAAGCGGCTCCTGAGCGACGCGCTCGAACGCGCCGAGCAGTCGCCGCTCCCGGATCCGTCCACCCTCGTCGAGGGCGTCTACGCCTCCCCCGAGGATCTCGACACGCCGCACCACAAGTAGCGATGGCCGAGCTGACCTATATCCAGGCGATCTCGGAGGGACTCCGACAGGAGATGCGACGAGACCCGCGCGTGTTCGTCCTCGGGGAGGACGTCGGCGTCTACGGCGGCGCCTTCAAGGTGACGCTCGGGTTCCAGGAGGAGTTCGGCGCCTGGCGCGTGATCGACACGCCGCTCTCCGAGACGGCGATCGTCGGCGGCGCGACCGGCGCGGCGCTCATGGGGCTGCGGCCGGTCGCGGAGATGCAGTTCGCGGACTTCGTCTCCTGCGCCTGGGATCAGCTGGTGACGGTCGCAGCGAAGCAGTTCTTCCGGGCGCGGACGCCGATCCCGATCGTGCTCCGGCTGCCCTCCGGCGGGGGCTTCTCGGGCGGGCCGTTCCACTCGCAGAACCCCGAGAGCTCCTTCGCGCACATCCCCGGGCTCAAAGTCGTCTGTCCGGCTACGCCCGAGGACGCCAAGGGCCTACTCGCGACGTCGATCGAGGACCCGAACCCGGTGCTCTTCTTCGAGCACAAGCACCTGTACCGGCGCATCAAGGCCCAGGTGCCCGACGAGCGCTACACGATCCCCTTCGGTCAGGCGCGCGTCCACCGTCCGGGCGACGACGCCGTCGTCGTGACCTGGGGTGCGATGGTGCACACCGCGGCCGAGGCGGCGGAGCGACTCGCGGCCGAGGGGACAGAGATCGAGGTCCTCGACCTGCGCACGCTCATCCCCTGGGATGAGGAGCGCGTCCTCGAGAGCGTGCGGCGCACCTCGAAGGTGCTCGTCCTCCACGAGGACACCAGGACCGGGGGCTTCGGCGCCGAGATCGCCGCGACGATCGCAGAGAAGGCCTTCGAAGATCTCGATGCTCCGATCGTGCGCGTCGCGGCGCCCGACACGCCCGTTCCCTTCTCGCCGCCGCTCGAGAAGGCGTTCATCCCCCAGGTCGAGGACGTCGTCGACGCGTTGCGGAAGCTGGTCGCGTACTGAGCGAGAGAGGCCTCGACCCGACACGGAGCCGCACAGGAGGACACGTGAGCACAGGAACCCAGATCGAGGTGGTCATGCCGCAAATGGGCGTTTCCGTCTCGGAAGGGACGATCACGAAGTGGCTCAAGCAGCCGGGCGACCCCGTCGCGCGCGACGAGCCGCTGCTCGAGATCTCCACGGACAAGGTCGACACCGAAGTCCCGAGCCCGGGTGAGGGGGTCCTCGCCGAGATCCTCGTCCAGGAGGGCGAGACGGTCGAGGTCGGCACGGTCATCGCACGCATCGGAGCGGCCGGAGCGCCGGCGGCGCCTGCTCCCGCAACGCCCGAGCCCGTCGCCGAAGCGCCCGCGCCAGTCGCAGCGGAGATGCCTCCGGTCGCGCCGCCTGCAGCGGAGCCCGAGCCACCGACAGCTCCTCCCGCGCCCGTACAGCCGGAGCCCGTCCCGGCCGCGCCGAGCGGGAACGGCAAGACGTTCGTCTCGCCCGTCGTCGCCCGCATCGCCGCCGAGCACGGCGTCGACCCCGCCGTCGTGCCCGGAACCGGAACGGGCGGACGGGTGACGAAGAAGGACATCCTCGCCTACATCGCCTCGCGCGCTCACGCCGCCGCTCCACCCGAGGCGCCCGCGGAGACACCTCCGCCCGAAGCTCCACCCTCGCCGGTCGCGCCGCCACCGGCCCAAGCTCCTCCTGCTGCCGTCGCTCCGGCACCGGTCGCCCCGACCCCGCCGCCGCCCGGGACTGCGGAAGCTGCGCCGGGCGAGACGCTCGAGCCGATGAACGCGATGCGGCGCGGGATCGCCGAGCACATGCGGCGCTCGCTCGACACCGCCGCGCACGTCACGAGCGCGATCGAGGTGGACATGTCTCGAGTCGTCGCGCTGCGACAGAAGCTCAAGCCCGTGTTCGAGCGCGATCATGGCGTCAACCTGACCTACCTCGCGTTCGTCGCGCGCGCCGTCGTCGAGACGCTGAAGGACTACCCCTGGATCAACGGCGAGATCCGAGGCGAGCAGATCGTCACGCGACGCTTCGTGAACCTCGGCTTCGCGGTCGAGCTCGCGGACGGCAAGGGTCTCATCGTGCCGGTGCTCCGCAACGCGGAGACGCTCAACCTGCTCGGGATCGCCAAGGGGATCGCCGACCTCGCGCAACGTGCGCGGGAGAAGAAGCTCCTCCCGGACGAGGTGCAGGGGGGCACGTTCACGATCACGAACCCCGGTGGCTACGGCACGTTCCACGGGACGCCGATCATCAGCCAGCCGCAGTCCGCGATCCTCGGCACGTACGCCCTCGTCAAGCGTCCCTGGGTCGTGCAGGACGAGCTCGGCAACGACGTGATCGCGATTCGGCCGATCATGAACCTGACCCTGACGTACGACCACCGCCTCGTCGACGGCGCGCTCGCCGGTCGCTTCCTCCGCGACCTGCGCGAGCGGCTAGAGACCTGGGACGAGACCTCGTACTGAGGGGGCGATGACGCGCCTGACCGGCACGTGCCTCTGCGGCGGCGTCCGCTTCGAGGTGACGGCGCCCTTCGAGCACGTCGGCGCCTGCCACTGCGAGAGCTGCAAGAAGATCTCGGGCGGAGGAAGCACGGTGAGCGGCCGCGTGCCGACCGAGGCAGTGCGGATCCTCGCCGGCGAGGAGCTGCTCACGACGTACCAGCCCTCCGAGGGATCGGCGAAGACGTTCTGCTCGGTCTGCGGGACGAACCTCTTCGGCGGCGGCTGGCCCACGAGCCCGAAGACCCCCGTGCGGCTCCCCGCGCTCGACGAGCCGTACCGGGGACGCCTCGAGAGCCACATCTTCGTCCGCTCGCTGGCGCCGTGGGAGGTGCTCCCCGACGACGGCGCCGAGCGCTACGAGGCGCTCCCATGAGACGAGGGGCGTACCTGCTCCGCCTCGGGCTCGTGCCGTACGCCGAGGCACTCGACCTCCAGCGCTCGCTGGCCGGCGCCGTCTCGCAGGGTGCGATCCCGGAGACGGTCGTCTTCCTCGAGCACCCGCCGGTTGTGACGATGGGTCGTCGCACGGAAGCCGACCGCGAGCTCCACCTCCCCGAGGGGGCCGAGATCGAGATCCACGAGACCGACCGTGGAGGGAAGTCGACCTACCACGCGCCCGGGCAGCTCGTCTGCTACCCGATCCTCGACCTCCGCCACCACGGTAAGGACGTGAAGCGGTACGTGCGCGACCTCGAGGAAGCGCTCATCCGGACGCTCGCGGCCTTCGGCCTCGAGGCAACCCGTTACGAAGGGTTGACCGGAGTTTGGATGCCACCCAGTGGCGGTCAGGGGCCACGGAAGATCGCGTCGATCGGCGTCCACGTCTCCCGCTGGGTGACGACGCACGGCTACGCACTCAACGTCGATCTCGATCCCGCGCCATTCACCGAGTGGATCACGGCCTGTGGGCTCGAGGACGCGCAGTTCACGACGATGGCGCGGGAGCTCAGCCGGGAGCTCCCGGTCGACGACGTGCGACCGACCGCGATCGAGGCACTCGCGGAGGTCTTCGGCCTCGACTTCGAGGAGCTCCCCGCCGACGAGGGCCCCGGACTGTGGCCGCAGCCGATCCACGCCTCGCTCGCGTCGCGCTGAGGCGTCGGCCGAAGAGCCCACCCCACCCGGCACGGGGCCGCGCGGATCGAGAGCCAGCGGGCGTGACCGTCTCGCAGCGAAGCCGCGCGGATCCGGTGACATAATGAGTGCCATAATGGCGAAGATGAGCCGCACTACGATCATGGCGCCCGACGACCTCCTCGACCGCCTGCGCGCGATCGCCAGGGAGGAGGGGGTCTCGCTCGGCGCGGTGATCCGCGAGGCGCTCGAGTGGCGCGCATGCCAGCGCCGCAAGCGGCCGCCGAGCTTCATCGGTGCGGTCGAGTCCGACGACGGGCCGGGCGACACCTCCGAGCGGGTGGACGAGATCCTCGACGGGTACTACCGCTCCGGTGCCGCTCATCTGTGACACGAGCGTCGTGTACGCGGCGCTCGTGCGAAGCGACAGGCTCCACGAGCCGTGCGCACGGCTCCTCGGGACGCGCGACGACGTCGTCGTACCGGCTCCGGTCGTCGTCGAGATCGACGGCCTCGCCCGAAGCCGGGGAGCAGAAGGCGCGACCGACGCGCTCCTCCGGAGCGTCGTCGACGGATCGGTGCACGTCGAGGACATGAGGCTCCCGGACTACGCTCGGGCGCAGGAGCTGATGACCCGATACGCGAGCCTGCTTCTCGGGTTCGTCGACGCGGCGATCGTCGCAGTCGCGGAACGACTCGGCGGGACGACGATCGCGACCCTCGACCACCGCCACTTCGCGGTGGTTCGCCCGAGGCACTGCGAGGCGTTCACCCTCCTTCCGTAGACTCCCCTCGATGCAGAAGTCGCTCCCGGTCGTGGAGCGCGCGCGCCGCCCCGAGTGGATGAAGGTGCGCGCGCCGCGCGCGGACTCGCGCTACTTCGAGGTGCGCAGCCTCCTCCGCGAGGGACGGCTGCATACGATCTGCGAAGAGGCGAACTGCCCCAACATCGGCGAGTGCTGGGGACGGGGGACGGCGACCTTCCAGATCCTCGGCGAGACCTGCACGCGCGCCTGCCGCTACTGCGACGTCACCTCGGGCCGACCCGAGGGGATGCCGGACCCGCTCGAGCCGCTCCGGCTGGCGCAGGCGGCCGCCCAGATGCGGCTCTCTCACGTCGTCGTCACCTCGGTCGATCGCGACGACCTCCCCGACCGAGGAGCCGGCCACTACGCCGCGACGATCCGTGCGGTGCGCCGCAAGCTCCCCGCGGCGACGGTCGAGATCCTCACCCCCGACTTCCTCGGCGTCGAGGAGGAGGCGCTGCGAACCGTGCTCGCGGCGCGACCCGACGTCTTCGGCCACAACATCGAGACGGTGCGCCGCCTCCACCGCCAGATGCGTGGAGCGAAGGCGAGCTACGACAAGGCGCTCTGGCTCCTGCGACGGGTGAAGGAGCTCGCCGACTACGACGTGCTGACGAAGTCCGGGATCATCGTCGGCCTCGGGGAGACGAACGAGGAAGTCGTAGAGACGATGCGTGACCTCCGCGCACACGGAGTCGACGTCGTCACGATCGGCCAGTACCTGCGCCCGTCGGAGAAGCACACCGCGATCGACCGCTGGGTGCACCCGGACGAGTTCCGATTCTTCCGCGAGCAGGGCGAGGCGCTCGGCTTCGGCTCGGTGTTCTCAGGCCCGCTCGTGCGCTCGAGCTACCGGGCGGACGAGCAGCGCCACGCGGCCGAGACCGGCCGCGGCGCGGTCGCGTACTGAGGGGTGAGGCGGGGCGGGGCGGGGCGAGGCGAGCCTCGCCCCTACGTGAGAAGGGCCGCCCGCAGGCGGCCCTTCCTGGCTCGTATCGCTCTTCGGCTACTTGATCAGCGCGAAGACCGCGGCGTGCGCGACTTCGCCGCCGGGGTTCGAGATGCGCAGGATGCCCTGGCAGAGCGCAGCGCCCTGGAACTTCTGCGAACGCATGGTCACCGTCACCGTCATCCCGGACACGGATGCCTCGAAGTCGACGCGCGGCTCGCAGTTCTCGCCCGTGACGGACGCCGAGTACGGCCCGGAGCCGCCGAGGTTCGAGAGCGACACCGTCTTCGACGCCGACTGGCCGGAGCCCGAGGGTACCGCCCCGAAGCTCACGCTCACCGGGTCGAGCGCCACCTTGGCAGCGTTCGCACGGGCGAGATCCAGCCGGCCGGCGCCGACGACGTTCACGTTGGAAGTCAGCTCGCCCGTGTTGAACGTCTTCAGGACACCCTCGACCGCGGTGTTGACGATCGCCGAGCGGATCTCGGCCGAGCTCCAGGACGGGTGCTTCGACTTCAGGAAGGCCGCTGCGCCGGCGAGGTGCGGGGTCGCCATCGACGTCCCCTGGAAGAACGCGAAGCAGGGCCGGAGCTTGCAGGCCGAGGCCGGCTGCGCGGAGAGGACGTTCACGCCCGGCGCGACGACGTCCGGCTTCACCCGGAAGTCGACGTCGGTCGGCCCCTGGCTGGAGAAGCCTGCCATGAAGTCGTCGTTGCCGGTCAGGAAGTACGAGCGGTCGCTGTCGATCGTCGCCGACGCGCCGTCCGCGGCGACGAGCGCGGCCCGGCTACCGAGCCCGACCATGTACGCGGGCACCGTCGGCTGGCTCGGCGTGCCGTCCTGGCCCATCGCGATCGGGTCGCCCTGGACGTTGTTCACGACGACGACCGCGGCCGCGCCCGCTGCCTGCGCGTTACGGATCTTCGTCGAGAACGAGCAGTCTCCGCGGGAGACGACGGCGATCTCCCCGGCGAGGCTTCCGGCAGGAAGCGCCGTGCACGCCGTGCTGAGCCCGCCGGGGCCGGCCGGATCCGTCACGGCGTCGAGATTCGCGGTGAGGTCGTCCTCGACCGTCTCGAAGTCGCCGGTCGCGAGCTCGTACTCCGTCGATCCGACCGTCATCGGCGCACCAACGAAGTGCCCCACGCTCGCCGCGCCCGCGGTCAGCGCCCGCGGCGCCATGCCCGGGGACTCGACGGTGTTCAGGCCGGGGCCGGAGTTCCCGGCCGCGACGGCGACGACCATGCCCGCCCGGTCGGCGTTGTCCACCGCCATGCTGAGGAGGTCCTTGATCCCGGAGGAGCCGCCCCCGAGGCTCATGTTCGCGACGTCGTAGCCCTTCTCGAGCGCGTCCTCGAGTGCGTCCACGATGTCCTCGGAGCGCGCGCTGCCGACGTTCCCCGGGAAGACGTTGAAGTTCCCGAGCCTCGCCGCCGGGGCGACGCCGGAGACGCCGTACGGGATCGCAACGCCGTCGATCGTCGCCGCCGTGTTGAAGTTGCAGGCGACGGTGCCAGCGACGTGCGTCCCGTGGCCGTTCACGTCGGCCGGCGTGAAGCGGAAGCGGTTGTTCTGCATGAAGTAGACGTTCGCGTCGAGCACCTTCGTGTTCGTCTCGCCGTTTTGCTCGACCGAGCCCCCGTCCTGGAAGCAGGGGTGCGAGGTGTCGATGCCGCTATCGATGATCGCCACCTTCACGGCTGCGCCGGCAGCGGCCGCGCCCTCGGCGTGGGAGGCGCCTCCCCAGGCGCTGAAGGCATCGATGAGCGAGAGGTCCGGGTCTTGCCCATGCTCGGCGGGGCGGTACAGGCCCTGGTACTCGGCCGCGACGACGCCCGGAGCGGAGCGGAGCGTGTCGAGCGAGACCCCGTTGAGCTGCACCGAGACGGCGTTGAGGATGGTGTCGAACTCGCCGACGACGCGCGCATCCTTCGCGTTCTCGCGCAGCCAGCGCTTGAAGTCGTTTCGGAGCGCGCTCAGGTGCGCACGGTAGGCCTTCACCGTCGCGCTCGAGAAGTCGATCTTCTTCCCTTTCGGCGGCTTCGTCTTCTCGTACGTCGCGAGCGGATCGCCCTTCAGCAGGACGAGCGCGCTCCCGTAGTCGACGGTCGCGGGCGCGCCCGCGTCGAGCGCGCGTCCTCCGGCGAGGCCGACGCTGACTCCCACGCTCAGAAGCGCCGCGGCGATCAGGAGGCAAGCGGCGCCGAGTCTCCCCCTCGTCATGTCTCTCCCCCTTACTCGGGCCCGAACTCCGGGCAGGTCGCTCGTAGTGTGCTCCCGACGAGAGTCCTCGTCAACGTCATCCGTGCGGCTTCGCCATCGCGTGGTAGTCGAGCGCCTCGTCGAGTACCTTCTCGTCCACGCCCGCCTCGAGCGCGACCTCACGGAGCGAGCGGCCCGACGTTGCCGCCTCCTTCACGATCTCCGTTGCCTTGTCGTACCCGATGTACGGGTTGAGCGCGGTCGCAGCGGAGAGGGTGAGCTCGGCGTAGCGCTCGAGCTGCTCCCGATTCGGCTCGATCCCGTCCACGCAGCGCTCCGCCAGCAGTCGCGATGCGCTCGCGAGCAGACGAATCGAGTCGAGGAGGTTCCGCGCCATGAGCGGGACGTAGACGTTGAGCTCGAAGTGCCCGTTCATGCCGCCGATGGTGATCGCGACGTCGTTGCCGATGACCTGCGCCGAGACCTGCGTCACCACCTCCGGGATGACGGGGTTGACCTTCCCCGGCATGATCGAGCTCCCCTTCTGGAGCTCCGGGAGGAAGATCTCGGCGAGCCCCGCTCGCGGGCCTGAGCCCATGAGGCGAAGGTCGTTCGCGATCTTCGTGAGCGAGACGGCGACGACCTTGAGAGCGCCCGAGGACTCGACGAGAGCGTCGCGCGCCGCCTGCGCCTCGAAGTGATCGACGGGAGCGGAGATCGTGAGCCCCGTCTCGCGGGAGAGGTAGTCGCGCACGCGCGCGGCGAACTCCGGGTGGGTGTTGAGCCCGGTTCCGGTGGCGGTGCCGCCGAGCGGGATCTGGCCGAGCCGCGGCATGGCGTCCTCGAGGCGGGCGATCCCCTGCCGCACCTGCGCGGCGTAGCCGCCGAACTCCTGCCCGAGCGTGACGGGCACCGCGTCCATCAGGTGCGTACGGCCCGACTTGACGATGTCGGCGAAGTCGAACGCTTTGCGCTCGAGCGAGGCGGCGAGGCGCTCGAGGGCCGGAAGGAGATCGTGCGCGATCTGGTCGAGCGCGGCGAGGTGCACCGCGGACGGGAAGACGTCGTTCGACGACTGCCCCATGTTCACGTGGTCGTTCGGGTGGACGTCCTCGCCTGCCAGCGTCGCGATGACCTCGTTCGCGTTCATGTTCGAGCTCGTCCCGGATCCCGTCTGGAAGACGTCGACCGGGAACTGGTCGTCGAGCTCGCCGGCGGCGATGCGATCGGCGGCGGCGGCGATACGCTCCGCCACATCGCGATCGAGGAGCCCGAGGTCGGCGTTAGCACGAGCGGCGGCGGCCTTGATGCGCCCGAGCCAGCGCGCGACGGGTGTGGGGATCGGCTCGCCGGAGACGGGGAAGTTCGCGATCGCCTTCTCCGTCTCGGCGCCCCAGAGCGGTGTGGATGTCGTCGTCTCGTTCATGCGATCGAGTCTAAACGGGGGCGTCCAGGCGATCGTCGTGGTTTCCCCGTAGCCGAGCGAGGGCTCCGGTCGCTCAGCGGGCGGCGGCCAGGAGCTCGTCCCAGGTGCAGAGCTTCACGCGTGGGCGGCCCTGCGGCTCGCCCCGCGCACGCTCGAGGGCGTCGATACGCTCCCACCCGGCGTACGTGACGACCTCGATCCCGCGCTCCGCGAGGAGCTCGTCGATCGTTCCGCCGTGGGCACGGGGTGGGAGGCGACCATCCCGCGCGTCCTCGAGCAGGCGCTCCGTCGTCTCGGTCGCGTCCTTCTTGTTCGTGCCGATGATGCCGGTCGGTCCGCGCTTGATCCAACCCGCGCAGTAGAGGCCGGGGATCGGGGCTCCCGACTCGTCGAGGACACGGCCTTCGGCGTTCGGGATCGTTCCCGAGCGCTCGTCGTAGGGCACACCGGGAATGCCGACGCCTCGGTACCCGACGCTGCGGAAGACGAGGCCGCAGGGGATCGTCTCCCGCTCGTCGGTGGGTACCGCGCGAACGCTACCCGCCCCGTCCGGCTCGAGCCGGTTGCGGACGAGCTCGATCGCCTCGACGCGACCCTCCCCGAGGATCGCGACCGGTGAGAGGCGGAAGCGGAGCCGGATCGTTCGCGGCTTCCCGGCTCGAGCGTGCTCGGCGAAGCCGTGCAGGATCTCGAGGTTCCGTCGGACGGCGTTCGACGCCGCCTCGAGCTCCGCGGCGCTCGCCGAGTCGAGCTCGAGGTCGGCGGGATCGACGACGACGTCCGCGCCCGCGAGCTCGCCGAGCTCGCCGAGCTCCGTCGACGTCCACGCCGCCTGCACGGGCCCGCGTCTCCCGATGACGATGATCTCGCGAATCGATGACCCGGCGAGCGCCTCGATGGAGGCGTCCGTGGCATCCGTGGGCGCGAGCTCCTCGCGAGTCAGCGCGAGCATGCGCGCGACGTCGAGCGCGACGTTCCCGTTTCCGATGACGACGGCGCACTCGGCCGAGAGGTCGAGGTCGAGATCCTGGAAATCGGGGTGCCCGTTGTACCAAGCGACGAACGCGGTGGCCGGCCAGGAGCCGGGCAGGTCCTCCCCAGGGATCCCGAGCCGGCGGTCGGTCTGCGAGCCGACCGCGTACAGCACCGCGTCGTACCGCGCGGCCACCTCCTCGTGCGTGACGTCTCGACCGACCTCCACGTTGCCGAGGAAGCGAAACCCCGGCTGCGTCGCGATCTTCTCGAATGCCTTTGAGACCGTCTTCAGCTGTGGATGGTCGGGCGCGACACCGAGCCGCACGAGCCCCCAAGGCGTCGGCAGGCGCTCGATGAGGTCGACCTCGACGCGCGGGCTCTCGCTCGCAAGCAGGTGCGCCGCGGCATAGAACGCCGCTGGCCCCGAGCCGACGATCGCGACGTGCAGCGGACGGTCGCTCATGCAGTCGATCCTATGCGGCCGACGCAACGGGCCCGTCGCCCAACCGAGCCCTCGCGTCGCCTGTGGAAACGGTGGAAAAGGTGTCAGACACCGTTTGGACGAATCGTGTTTGGAGCAGGTGCTTGGTCGAGGGAGGTGCTGTCCCACTCGGCCATGGCCTCTGCGACGTCAGGCGGCCGGCGTGGTCGAGGTACCGGAACGCCCTACGCGGAGCAGCCGGAGCCGCAGCCGCCGAGCTGCGTTCCTTCGGGCAGCTCCTCGTCGTCGGCGACCTGGAAGGAGTGGCCGCAGCCGCACGAGGAGACGGCGTTCGGGTTGTCGATCTTGAAGCCCGACTCGGAGATCGTGTTGAGGTAGTCGATCGTCGCTCCGCGGAGGTACGGGGCGCTGAAGGGATCGATCACGACAGGGATGCCCTCGAGCTCGAGCTCGAGGTCGCCTTCGGCCGGACCCGAGTCGAAGCCGAGCCCGTACTGGAACCCCGAGCAGCCGCCACCCTGGATCGCGACACGGAGGACGAGCGTCTCGGAGTCGGGCTCCTCGGCGAGGAGCTCCTTGATCTTCGCCGCCGCGACGGGCGTCAGGGTGATGAGGGTGTCGGTGGGATGCTCGACGGTCGCCATGGGCTCATGGTAGCGAACGGACGCGCCGCCTCCAGACTCGACATTGTGACACTCGCATCGCGTATTCCGAGCCGCGTTCCCGATCCCTTCGTGCGCCCGAAACCGGGGTGCTAGGTTTCGCCGCGAGACAGACGTCCGAGGTCTCCCCGGGGGTGACCCGTGCTATCGAACTGGCTGCCGTTCCTCTTCTACGCGCTCTTCGCAGCAGCGATCCCCGCCTCGATGATCGCGCTCTCGTTCCTACTCCCGAAGCGCCCGGTCGCGCGCACGCGTCAGAAGCTCCTGCCGTTCGAGTCCGGCGTCTCCGAGGGGCCGCCGGATCGCGAGCGGCGGTTCACGATCAGCTTCTACCTCACGGCGATCCTGTTCATCCTCTTCGACATCGAGGTCGTCTTCCTCTACCCGCTCGCGGTGCGGCTCGAGGAGCTCGGCTGGTTCGGCGTCGGGGAGCTCGCCGTCTTCATCGGGATACTCGCGGTCGCCTTCGTGTACGTCTGGCGAAAGGGTGCGCTCCGGTGGAGCTGAAGCGCGACCTGCCCATCGTCTCCGACCGGCCCCTCGCGCGAGCGGGACTGAAGTCCGAGCGGATCCTCTGGCCCGGCAAGGGGCCCGGCGTGTTCGAGCGCGAGGTGGAGAAGGTCGAGGATGCGCTCATGCTGACGACGGTCGAGAAGGCTGTCGCGTGGGCACAGTCGGGCTCGATGTGGCCGGACACGTTCGGACTCGCCTGCTGCGCGATCGAGATGATGTCGATCGTCTCCTCGCGCTACGACATCGCCCGCTTCGGCATGGAGCGCTTCAGCTCGTCGCCGCGCCAAGCCGACCTGCTCATCGTCTCCGGACGCGTCACGCACAAGATGGCCCCGGCGATCCGCCAGGTGTACGACCAGATGCTCGAGCCGAAGTGGGTGATCGCAATGGGGGCGTGCGCGAGCTCGGGCGGGATGTTCTCGAACTACACGACGCTGCAGGGCGTGGACAAGATCATTCCCGTCGACGTCCACGTTCCCGGGTGCCCCCCGCGGCCGGAGGCGCTGATCGAGGGCATCGTCCGGCTGCACGAGAAGATCCGCGCCGGCATCCCGCCGGCGTACGAGATCCGGGGAGTCGGCGAGTGAGACGGTGCGCCGCAGAGCCGAGGCGTGTCGCCTCCACGCCAGGGGGGTGCGAGCGATGACCGAGTACGCCGGCGTCCCCGGCCTCGTGGAGACGCGCGAGGCCTACGGGGAGGTCACCCTCGTCATCGATCCCGCTCGCATCGTCGAGGCGTGCACGTACCTCCGTGACGTCGCAGGCTTCAACATGCTGAGCGACATCGCCGCGGCCGACTACCTCGGCTGGGGCGAGCCCGGCGTCGCCGGCTACATCGGGACGAGCGACGGCCGCGACCTCAACGCGCCGGGCTCCCAAGGTCATGCGCGCGTCCCCGACCCGAAGCCGAAGCGCTTCTCGGTCTCCTACCACCTCCTCCGCATCTCCGACGACCCCGCCCGCGTTCGCGTGCAGGTGTGGCTAGACGACGGCGAGTCGGTCGACTCCGTCATCCGCGTCTGGCCCGCCGCGGACTGGTTCGAGCGCGAGGCGTGGGACCTCATGGGCATTCGCTTCGAGGGTCACCCCAACCTCGTCCGCCTGCTCATGCCCGATGACTGGGAGGGGCACCCGCTCCGCAAGGACTACCCGCTCGGCGGAGAGCCGGTTCGCTTCTCCGAGGAGGAGGCATGACCTCGATCCTGCCCTCGGCGGCGATCTACGAGGGGACGCGCATCCCGAGCCGCGTGCCGACCATCCTCGACGTCGACCCGGCAAAGCACGATCCGGAGGACATCCTCCGTGTCAACTTCGGGCCGAACCACCCCTCGACGCACGGCGTCCTGCGCTTGGTCGTCGACCTCGACGGCGAGCAGGTCGCCGGCATCCGCGCGGTCATTGGGTACCTCCACACGGGCTTCGAGAAGACGATGGAGCACAAGTCGTGGTGGAAGTCGATCACCTACCCGGCGCGGATCGACTACCTCTCCTTCCACTCGAACGAGCTCGAGTACGTGCTCGCAATCGAGAAACTCCTCGGGATCGAGGTACCGCGTCGAGCGATCTGGGCGCGCATGGCGCTCGCCGAGCTCAACCGCATCCACTCACACCTCGTCTGGCTCGGCACCTCCGCGCTCGAGATCGGCGCGATCTCGCTCTTCTGGTACGCGTTCGACGATCGGGACGCGATCCTCGACCTCTTCGAGCTCGCGGGCGGCACGCGCTTCCACACCCGCTACGTGCAGGTGGGTGGCCTCGCCGAGGATCTCCCGCCCGGCTTCACGGAGGAGGCGCGTCGCTTCTGCGAGCAGATGCCCCGCTCGGTGGACGAGTACGAGGCGCTCCTCGATCGTCAGACGATCTGGCTCGAGCGGACGAAGGGAATCGGGCTCCTCTCGGCCGCGGACGCGATCGCGCTCGGCCAGTCGGGACCGATCCTGCGCGCCTCGGGCGTGAACTGGGATCTGCGGAAGAACATGCCCTACCTCTTCTACGACCAGGTCGAGTTCGACGTGCCGGTCTACTACAACGGGGACGTCTACGACCGCTACAAGGTGCACATGGACGAGATGCGCCAGTCGGTGCGCATCGTCCGCCAGTGCCTCGACCGGCTCGACGAGACCGAGGGCGAGCCGTGGATCGCCGACGACCGCAAGGTCGTCTTGCCGCCGCGTCACGAGCTCCACACTTCGATGGAGTCGCTCATCCACCACTTCAAGATCGTCACGGAGGGCTACACCGTCCCCGAGGGCGAGGTGTACGTCGTCATCGAGTCGCCGCGCGGCGAGGCGGGCTGCTACCTCGTCTCCGACGGCGGGCCGCGGCCGTGGCGAGTGAAGTTCCGGCCGCCGAGCTTCGCCGCGCTGCAAGCGACCGCGACGGCCGTCCAGGGCTGCCTCGTCGCCGACCTCGTCGCCGTCGCGGCGTCGCTCGATCCGGTCATGGGGGACGTCGATCGGTGAGCGAGACCCTCCACGACCGCATCCAGGAGCTCCGCGCCGTCTACCCCGATCCCCGGTCGGCGATCCTGCCGGCGCTCAGGCTGGCACAGGAGGAGCACGGCGGCTGGCTCCCTCCCGCCGCGTTGCGCGAGGTCGCCGACTCGCTCGAGGTGACCCCCGCCACCTGCGTGGCAGTCGCCTCCTTCTACGACCAGCTCCGACTCGAGCCCGTCGGGCGGCGCCTCGTCGAGGTCTGCACGAACATCTCCTGCGCGCTCGCCGGAGCGCAGCAGGTGGTCGAGGCGTTCGAGCGCGAGCTCGGCGTCGAGGCCGGAGCGACCTCCGCCGACGGAGCGTTCACGCTCGGCACCGTGGAGTGCCTCGGCGGATGCGGGTGGGCGACGGTGGTCGCAATCGACAACCGCCATCGCCTGCGCGTGACGAAGGACGACGTCCCCGCCATCGTCGAGGAGCTGCGCGGTGCCTGAGCGGCCGGAGCTCGTCTTCGCGCGCACCGACGGCGGCGCGGTCACGGATCTCGAGGAGTACGTCGCACGCGGCGGGTTCGTCGCGCTCGCCAAGGCACGGGCGATGGAGCCGGACGCGGTCATCGCGGAGCTCGAGGCCTCGGGCCTCCGCGGTCGCGGCGGCGCGTTCTTCCCGACGGGGCGCAAGTGGGCGTTCGTCCCCAAGCCGGATCGGCTCGCGAAGCCGCACTACCTCGTCGTCAACGCCGACGAGTCCGAGCCGGGGACGTTCAAGGACCGCGAGATCATGCTGCGCGTCCCGTTCCGATTTCTCGAGGGATGCCTGATCGGCGCGCACGCGATCGCCGCGAAGCACGTCTTCGTCTACATCCGCGGCGAGTACGAGCGCGAGTTCGAGGTGCTCCGCTCCGCGCTCGAGCAGATGCACGCGCGTGGCGACCTGCTGGGAGACGTCACGATCGTCCTCCATCGAGGCGCAGGCGCGTACATCTGCGGCGAGGAGACGGCGCTCCTCGAGTCGCTCGAGGGCAAGCGCGGACAGCCGCGCACGAAGCCGCCGTTCCCGGCGATCGCCGGCCTCTACGCGGCCCCGACCGCGGTCAACAACGTCGAGTCCATCACCACGGTCACCGTCGTCTTCGAGCTCGGCGCCGAGGAGTACGCCAAGGTCGGCGTCGAGGGCTCGACGGGGACGCGGGTGTTCTCCCTCTCGGGCAACGTCGTACGCCCGGGAAACTACGAGCTCCCTCACGGGATCACGCTCCGCGAGCTGATCTACGACGTCGGCGGCGGCGTGCCGAACGGGCGGAGCCTCAAGGCGGTCATCCCGGGCGGCTCCTCGACCCCGGTGCTGACGGCCGACGACATCGACACGCCGCTCGACTTCGACTCCCTCGTCCGCGCGGGGTCCTCGATCGGCTCCGCCGGCGTGATCGTCATCGACGACCGCTGCTGCATGGTGCAGCTCGGCATCCGCGTCTCGCAGTTCTACGAGCACGAGTCGTGCGGGAAGTGCACGCCCTGCCGCGTCGGCACGCGCTGGCTCACGCAGATCCTCCAGAAGATCGAGGATGGCCGGGCCGACCAGTCCGACCTCGACCTGCTCCTCTCGGTATGCGACCGCATCCTCGGGACGTGCCTCTGCCCGCTCGGCGACTCGGATGCGATCGCGGTGGCGAGCTACGTGGCGCGCTTCCGTGACGAGTTCCAGGAGCACGTCCACCTCGGTCGCTGCCCGTTCGAGGGCGCGTCCTCGCTCGAAGGCATCCTCGCGCCCTCTGCGCTCCACGGCGCCCACGGACACGAGCACGAGGCGGTGCCGGCGTGAGGGAGCGTCTGCTGATCCGAGGCGAGCGTCCCTTCGAGCAGCGTGGGGGCGCGCGATGAGCGCCGAGCTCGTCACCGTCACCGTCGATGACCGCACCGTGCAGGTGCCCGCGGGAACGGGGCTCGTCGAGACCGCGCAAGCGGCCGGGATCGAGATCCCCGTCTTCTGCTACGAGCCGAGGCTCGGGCCGCCCGTCGGCGCGTGCCGGATGTGCCTCGTCGAGATCGAGGGGATGCCGAAGCTGCAAGCCGGCTGCACCCTCACCGCGCAGGACGGAATGGTCGTCCGCACCGCGGCGACCTCGGAGAAGGCCGCCAGAGGTCAAGAGTCCACGCTCGAGTTCATCCTCGTCAACCACCCGCTCGACTGCCCCGTCTGCGACAAGGGCGGCGAGTGCCCGCTCCAGGATCTGACTTTCCGCTACGGGCCGGGAACGACACGGATGCGCTTCTCGAAGCTCACGGTCGAGAAGCCGATCCCGCTCTCCCCGCTCGTCGCGCTCGATCGCGAACGCTGCATCCTCTGCTACCGGTGCACCCGCTTCTCCGAGGACGTCGCCGCGGACGGCCAGCTCATCGCGCGCAACCGCGGCGCGCACACGGAGATCGCCACCTTCGAGGACGAGCCGTACCGGTCCCCGTTCTCCGGAAACGTCATCGAGCTCTGTCCCGTCGGCGCGCTCACCTCGACGCTCTACCGCTTCGACGCGCGGCCGTGGGACATCCAGAGCGTGCCCACCGTCTGCGCGGGGTGCGCGGTCGGGTGCAACGTGTCGGCGACGATTCGCGAGAACAAGGTGAAGCGGATCCTCTCCCGCAACCACCCCGAGATCGACCGCGGCTGGCTCTGCGACAAGGGGCGCTTCACCTACCCCTCTCTCCGCGCGCCCGACCGCGTCACGACCCCTCTACGGCGGGGCCCGAAGGGTCTCGAGGAGGTCTCCTGGGACGAAGCGCTCGACACTGCCGAGGAGCTCCTCCGTTCCTCGGCGGGGGCGATCGTGACCGCCCTCTCCGGCTCGGAGACGACCGAGATCGCCTTTGCGCTCGCGAAGCTCCTCCGACAAGGACTCGCTGCCCACTCGGCCGTGCTCCCGGAGGCGACCTCCAACGCGCTCGACGCCTTCCGCGCGCCCCTCTCCGCCATCGCAGAAGCGGAGATCGTCGTCGTGGTGGGGGACGATCCGGTAGTCGAGCGCGCGCCCATCGTCGATCTCTGGATCACGCAGGCTCGGCGGAACGGCGCCGCGGTGATCACGTGCTCCCCCATGGGCGACGTGCGCGTGCCGCCGGGCGCGGCGACCGAGCTGTGCCGCACGCTCGCCGCCCCCGGGAACGAGCTCGGGGAGCGCCTGCGCCGAGCGGAGCGGGCGATCCTCGTCTGGAGCGGGCCAGGTGGCGGCGGAGGCGCCCGGCTCGCGGAGCTCGCGCACGAGCTCGGGCTCGACGAGCGTCCCGGCTCCGGCGCCTTCCACCTCCCCGCGACCCCGAACGGCCGCGGAGTCGCCGCAGCGTGGTCGGCCGCGGCGGACGCCGACGAGACGAACCCCGAGCCCATCGGGCTGCTCGTCGTCTCGGGCGACGAGGCCGCGGCGGACCCGAGCGTGCGCGCACTCGCGGAGCGGGCCGAGCGCGTCCTCGTCTCGACGATGTTCCAGGGGCTCGCGACCGGCTGGGCAGACCTCGTCCTCCCGGGCACGGGCGCGCTCGAGCGCGAGGGAACCATGGTGAACCTCGAGGGTCGCGTCCAGCGGCTGCGGCGCGCGGCGTTGCCGCCGTGCCCCGACGAGCTCGCGTGGATCTCGAAGCTCGCCGCCCGCTTCGGCGTCGACGTCTCGCCGCACGCCGCAGCGGTGTACGCCGAGGCCGCCTCTCACCTCTACCGTGACCTCGACCTCGAGGAGATCGGGCTGCGCGCACAGCTTCCGGGTCGCGCACCCTACGAGGCGCCCCCGGCGGCGACCACACCCGCGCCGGAGGGCCCGCTCGCGCCGAGCGACGAGCGCTTCGTCGGCGAGCTTCGGCTCGTCCGCGCGCACGCCCTCTTCACCGGCCCGGCCGTCGAGCGCGTCGACGAGCTCCGCTTCCAGCGGCCGCCGGCCGAGGTCGAGCTCTCCCCAGCCGACGCCGAGCGACGCGGCATCGCGACCGGAGACCCCGTCCAGGTTCGTTCGAACGGGACGTCGGTCGCCCTTCGCGCCCGGGTGAATCGGCGACTCATCGAGGGCGTCGCTCGCGTGCCGGACGAGCACGCCGGCGACCTCCATGCAGCGGTCGAGGTGATCAAGGCGTGACGCAGCGCGTCGACTGGTGGGTCAGCCTGCTCCAGGCGTTCGTCGTCATCAACATCGTGATGGGCGGGTTCGCCTACCTGACGCTCGCCGAGCGCAAGGTCATGGGACGCATGCAGCTGCGCTACGGGCCGAACCGCGTCGGTCCCTACGGGCTGCTCCAGCCGATCGCCGACCTCGTGAAGCTCCTGCACAAGGAGAGCTTCCGCCCAGCGGCCGCGATCGACTGGCTCTACCTCCTCGGCCCCTTCCTCGCCGCCTTCACCGCGCTCGCCACCTTCTCGGTGATCCCGTTCGGGCCCGGCTGGGAGATCGCCGGCGTCTACGTCCCGGGCCAGGTGGCCGACCTCGACATCGCGCTGATCCTCATCTTCGCGATCGGGTCGATCGGCGCGTACGGGTTCATCGTCGGCGGCTGGGCGTCCGACTCGAAGTACGCGCTCCTCGGCGCGATGCGGACGTGCGCTCAACTCGTGTCCTACGAGGTCGCGCTCGCGCTCTCGGTGCTCGGCGTCGTCATCATGGCCGGCTCGCTCTCGCTGACCGAGATCGTCGCCGCCCAGGCCGACTCGACGTGGTACGTCCTCCCGCAGATCGTGGGCTTCCTCGTCTTCCTGCTCGCGGGCACGGCGGAGACATCGCGGGCGCCCTTCGACCTCCCGGAGGCGGAGCAGGAGCTCGTGGCCGGCTACCACACGGAGTACGGCGGGATGCGCTTCGGCCTCTACTCGATGGCGGAGTACATCAACCTCATCACCCTCTCCGGCCTCTGTGTGACGCTCTTCCTCGGCGGCTGGCACGGGATCGGATTCACGCCGGACTGGCTCGCGCCCGCATGGTTCGTGGCGAAGGTCGCGGTGCTCCTGTACGTCTTCATCTGGATGCGCACGACACTGCCCCGCCTCCGCTACGACCAGCTCATGCGCTTCGGCTGGAAGGTGCTCCTCCCCGTTGCAACGCTGAACGCGGTCGTGACCGCGATCCTGGTGGTGGCGCTGTGAGCCCGCAGCCGCTCGACAGCCTCAAGGGCTTCGCCGTCACCTTCCGACAGCTCTTCCGGAAGCCGATCACGCAGCAGTACCCGGAGTTCAAGCGCCCCGTCTACCCGCGCTTCCGCGGACGCCACCGCCTCTGGCGCCACGAGAACGGCCTCGAGAAGTGCGTCGGCTGCTCGCTCTGCGCCGCCGCCTGCCCGGCCGACTGCATCCGGGTCGTCGCCGCCGAGAACACCCCCGACAACCGCGTGTCCGCAGGCGAGCGCTACGCGCGGATCTACGAGATCAACCTGAGCCGCTGCATCTTCTGCGGCTACTGCGAGCTCGCGTGCCCGTTCGACGCGATCACGCTCGGCAACGAGTTCGAGCTCTCGGAATACTCGCGCGACGACCTCATCTACACGAAGGACATGCTCCTCGCCGAGCCCATCAAGCGGGTTCCGGTGGCTGATCGCGAGCGCTACGACACGCCGGAGCCGGCGTACAAGACGAGGTCGTAGTGGGCGACGTCCTCGTCTGGCTGATCTGGTTCCTCGCCGCCGGCGGCTTGCTCGCGAGCGGCGCGGCGGTCGTCTCGGTGTCGAACCCGTTCTACTCCGCGCTCGCGCTCATCGCGAACCTCGCCTCGCTCGCGGTCCTCTACCTCCTCCTCTCCGCCGAGTTCCTCGCCGCGGCGCAGGTGCTCGTCTACGCGGGGTCGGTGATGGTCATGTTCCTCTTCGTGGTCGCGTACCTCGGAGGACGCGCCGACGCGCCGTGGGCCGGAGGGCCGCCGCTCCTTCGAACGGCGGCGCTCGTTGCCGCCATCGCTCTCCTCGTCGAGGTCGTCGTCGTGCTCGGGCTCGCCTGGGGCGACAACCTCTCCGATCCGGCGGAGATCAGCGCGGCGTTCGGCAGCCCGGGCGCGATCGGCGAGCTCTTCCTCACCGACCACCTGCTCGCCTTCGAGATCACCTCCATCGTGCTCCTCGTCGCCGCGGTCGGGGGGGTCATTCTCGGGACGACACCGAGGCGTCGGGGAGAGAACGAGCACCGGAGGGAGGCATGAGCGGGCCGGGCGTCGGCTGGTACCTCATCCTCTCCGCGGTCGTGTTCGGCACCGGCGCGCTCGGCGTCATGCTGCGACGGAGCCCGCTCATCGTGCTCCTCTCGCTCGAGCTGATGCTGAATGCGGCGAACCTCGCGCTCATCGCCTTCGCGCGCCAACAGGGCGACCTCGACGGGCAGGTGTTCGCCCTCGCGGTCATGGCCGTCGCGGCCGCCGAGGTGGCGATCGGCCTCGGTCTCATCGTCGCGCTGGCGCGGCGCGATTTGCCCCTCGACGTCGACCAGGCGAGCGCGCTCAAGGGATGAACGCAGCAGTCACCGGAGCCTGGGTCTGCCTGCTCGCCCCGCTCGCGGGCGCCCTCGCGATCACGCTCGCCGGAGAACGAATCTCGCGGCGGACCGCCGGCTGGATCTCGACGCTGACCACCTTCGTCGCCTTCGCCGGCGCGCTCGACGCCTTCATCCGCCTCTGGGCGAGGAACCACGGCGACCGAGAGGTTCTCTCGACGGCGTACACGTGGCTCGCCGCCGGGGACTTCGAGGTCGGCTTCCAGATCCTCGTCGACCCGCTCTCGACGGTGATGATGCTCGTCGTCTCAGGGGTCGGCGGGCTCATCGTCTGGTACTCGATGGGGTACATGGCCGGCGACGACGAGGAGCGCCGGTACTTCGCGTACATGTCGCTCTTCGTCTTCTCGATGCTCCTCCTCGTCGAGGCCGGGAACTTCCTCCTCCTCCTCGTCGGCTGGGGCCTCGTCGGCCTCGCCTCCTACCTCCTGATCGGCTTCTGGCACGAGCGCGCCGAGGCCGTGGCGGCTGCGAAGAAGGCCTTCGTCGTGAACGCGTTCGGCGACGCGACGTTCGCGCTCGCCCTCGTACTGCTCGTCTGGGAGACGGGCACGCTCGAGTACCCGAGCGTCTTCGAGCGGGTGGACGGCCTCTCGAGCACCATCGTCACGCTCGTCGCGCTCGGCCTCCTCGGCGGCGCGGTCGCGAAGTCGGCGCAGATCCCGCTCCACACGTGGCTCCCGGACGCGATGGAGGGCCCTACGCCCGTCTCCGCCCTCATCCACGCGGCGACGATGGTAACGGCGGGCGTCTACCTCCTCGTGCGCACGAGCCCGGTGTTCGAGGCCGCGGTCGAGATCCAGCACCTCGCGGCCATTCTCGGTGCGGTCACGCTCGTCGCCGCCGGCCTGATCGCGCTCGTCCAGTGGGACATCAAGCGCGTCATCGCCTACTCGACGATGTCCCAGATCGGGTACATGTTCCTCGCAGCCGGGATCGGGGCGTACGGCTACGCGATCTTCCACCTCATGACGCATGCGTTCTTCAAGGCGCTGCTCTTCATGTCGGCGGGAGTCGTCATCCATCACCTCCACGGGGAGCAGGACATCCGGCGCATGGGCGGCCTCCGGGCCGTCCTCCCGCGGACGCACGTCGCGTTCGGCGTGGGGACGCTCGCGCTCGTTGGCATCCCGCCGCTCGCCGGCTTCTGGTCGAAGGACGGGATCATCGCCTCGGCGCTCGCGACCGGCGGCGTGCTCGGCTGGTCGCTGTACCTCGCCGCCCTCGTCGGCGCGCTCCTGACGGGGATGTACGCCCTCCGGCTCTACTTCGCCGTCTGGCAGGGCCCGCCGCGGGAGACCGAGGACGAAGCTCACACCCATGCGAGCGGTCAATCCGAGGGCCCGCTCTCGATGCTCGTCCCCGTCGGCGTCCTCACCTGCCTCTCGACGATCGGGGGGCTCCTCGTCGTCCCTGGCCTGTGGAAGCCGTTCGAGCACTGGGTCGAGGAGTCGGCGGAGGCGCTCGTCCACCCGACCGTCGCGCAGGACTACGCGACCAGCGTCGTCGCGGTCGCGCTCGGACTCGTCGGCGTCTGGCTCGCACGGCGCGCGTTCGAGCACGGGCGCCAGCTCGTCACCGATCCGACCGCGTGGCGGATCCTCGAGCGAAAGCTCTACGTCGACGAGCTCTACGACGCCGTCTTCTACCGACCCGCCGCCGCGCTCGCGGTGACGCTGCGACAGGACGTCGAAGGCCCCGTCGTCGAGCGTTCCCTGGACGAGATCGGAGCGGGCACGCTCCATGCGGGCGGCGAGCTCTCGCGCGCGCAGTCCGGTCTCCTGCGCACGTACGCGATCACGGTCGCCTTCGCCGTCTCCGTCCTCGTCGTCGTCTTCGTCGCGGTGCGCTGAGGTGCTGACCACGGCTCTCATCCTGCTCCCCGTGCTCGGTGCCCTCGTGGTCGCGATCGTCCCGCTGCCGCGCCTCGCGACAGCCGGCCTCGCCCTCCTCGTCGCGCTCCTCGAGGTAGGCCTGTGGATCGTCGCCGCCGCGCGCTTCGACTGGGACTCGGGCGGGCTCCAGCTCGGGACGACGAGGGAGTGGGTAGAGAGCGTCGGGATCTCGTACAGCGTCGGCCTGTACGGGTTCAGCCTGTGGCTCGTCGGCGCAACCGTGATCGTCTCCGCGGCAGCGATCGGCTACGCGGCATGGGTCGGCCGCGAACGACCGCGCGCCTACTTCGCGCTCCTGCTCTTCCTCACCGGAGCCGTCGTCGCAACCTTCGCGGCGCAGGATCTCATCGTCTTCTACGTCGCTTTCGAGGCGATGCTCATCCCGCTCTACGTGCTCGTCGGAGTCTGGGGTGGAGCTCGCCGCCAGGCGGCGACGATGACCTTCGTCGTCTACACGATGGTCGGCTCGCTCCTCATGCTCGCCTCGGTCGTCGCCTTCGGCGTGACCCAGGGCACGTTCAGCCTCCTCGAGTCGGGGACGAGCGACAACCTCTGGATCTTCCTCGGCTTCGCGATCGCCTTCGCTGTCAAGGCGCCGCTCTTCCCCTTCCACGGCTGGCTCCCGCTCGCCTACCGCGAGGCGCCCGTGGAGGTTGCGGCCGTGCTCTCCGCGGTCGTCTCGAAGACCGCGATCTACGGCTTCCTGCGGATCGGGCTGCCGAAGTTCCCCGAGCCGGTGGCCGACCTCACGCCGCTCGTCCTCGTCCTGGCCGCGGCCGGGCTCCTGTACGGCTCGATACTCGCCTTCCGCTCACCGGACCTGCGTGGGATCGTCGCCTACTCGTCGATGGCGCAGATGGGCCTCATCACCCTCGGCGTCTTCGCGGCGAACGACCTCGGACTGGACGGGTCCGTGCTGCAAGCGGTCAACCACGCTCTCGTCTCGGCGAGCATGTTCCTGCTCGTCGGCATGGTCGAGCACCGCTGCGGCACCGGCGAGCTCGACGCGCTCGGGGGAATGGCCCGGGGCCGCCCGGTGCTCGCGACCGTGCTCCTCGTCGCCGGGATGATCGCGCTCGCCGTGCCCGGCTCGACCACCTTCGCTGGCGAGTTCCTGATCATGACCGGCGTCTACGGAGAGGGCTGGGGCTACGCCGCCGTCGTCGCGCTCGCCATCGTGCTCGCCGCCATGTACACGCTCCGCCTCATCTCGGCGGTGCTTCACGTGCAGCCCGGCCGAGCGGTGCGCAGGGACGCGCTCGACCTGCGGCCCGTGGAGGTCGGCCTCGTCGTCCCCCTGCTCCTCTGCCTGCTCGTGCTCTCGGCCTGGCCGGCGCTCGTCAGTCAGAGCTCGTTCCCGGGAGACCGGGCGAGCGCCTTCGTGGAGGGGAGCTCGCGGTGATCGACACCCCGAAGGTCGACTGGTTCGCGCTCGGACCGACGCTCGCGCTCCTGGGAGCCTCGGGAGTCGCGCTCCTCGCCTCCGTCCTCGTCCCCGCCTGGATGCGGAAGGGCGTGGCCGCCGGGCTCGCCTTCCTCGGCTTTGCCCTAGCGGCGATCCTGGGCGGCGCCGTCTTCGCCGAGACCGCCTCGCCGGAGACGACGATCGCCGGCTCCATGGTGCAGGACCGGCTCGGCGCCTTCGCCCAGGTCGTCGTGGGCGCGATCGGCGCGATCGTGGTGCTCGTCTCCTGGGCGGAGCCGCGACGGAGCCATCGCGGCGAGTACTACGCGCTCCTCGCGGCGGCGGGAGCCGGGATGGTCTTCTTCGTCACGGCGTCGAACCTCATGACACTCTTCCTGGGGCTCGAGTGGTTCTCACTCTGCCTGTACGTCCTCGTCGCCTACGACACCCACCGCGCTCGCTCGCTCGAGGCCGGCCTCAAGTACCTGATCGTGGGGGGCTTCGGCTCGGCGATCCTCCTCTTCGGATCGGCGCTCGTCTACGGGGCGACCGGGGAGCTCGGCTTCGCCGAGATCGCCGCAGCCGGAGCGGGTAGCGACCCCTTCCTCGTCGCGGGCTTGGCGATGGTGCTCGGCGGGCTCGCGTTCAAGGTCTCGGCAGCGCCCTTCCACATGTGGACGCCCGACGTGTACCAGGGCTCGCCTTCGTCCGTCACGAGCTTCATGTCCGCCGCGACGAAGGTCGCCGCGATGCTCGTCCTGCTCCGCGTGCTCACGACCGCCTTCCCCGAGGAGCGCGAGATCTGGACGGTCGCCGTCGCCGTGCTGGCGGCGGTCTCGCTCGTCTGGGGAAATCTCGCCGCCTTCGCCCAGCGCGACGTCAAGCGCCTGCTCGCATTCTCCTCGGTCTCGCACGCGGGCTTCATGCTCGTCGCCGTCGCGGCCGGCACCGAGGCGGGCGCGGAGGCGCTGCTCTACTACCTCGTCCCGTACGCGGCGATGTCGGTGGGGGCGTTCGCGGTCGTCGCCGCGCGCGAGCGAGAGCTCGGGCGCGACGTGTCACTCGAGGACCTCGCCGGACTCGGGTGGGAGCGCCCGCTCCTCGGGCTCTCGCTGTGGGTCTTCATGCTCGGCTTCGCGGGCTTCCCGCTCACCGGCGGGATGTTCGGAAAGCTCTTCGTCTTCACCGCCGCCTACGAGGCGGGCGATTGGTGGCTCGTCGTCCTCGGCGTGCTCGCGACCGCAGTGTCGATCGCGTACTACCTGAACGTCGTCCGCTGGCTGTACATGCGGACTGGCGCCGACCTCGGCGTCGCTCTCGCCGGCGGGTCGCCGCCTCGCGACGCGGCACTCGAGGTCGCGGTCGCGCTGACCGTCCTCGTTACCGTCGGGTCCTTCTTCGCGGCGCAGCCGATCCTCGACGCCGCGGCCGACGCCGCGCGCTCCCTGCCCTTCTGAGAGCGCGCGTCAGCGCGCCGTGCGGGCAGAGCCGCCGTGGCGCCCACGGTGCCGGCCGACGGCAAGACCGACTCCCGCGACGAGGAACGGAACCGCCGCGAGGAGCGCGGCGAGCGCAAGCCAGCCGACTCCGGAGATCGCCGCGGCCGCGGCGATCCCCGCGAGAGCGAGACCGGGAGCGAGCTGATCCGTCACGGTAGGCGCGCAGTTCTCCGCGCTGCCGCCGCCTCCTCTAGATTGCGGGCATGGCTACCGAACTCACGTGGCTCGGCCACTCCGCATTCCGTCTCGACACGCCCGGCGGGAAGCGTGTCTACGTCGATCCGTTCCTGCACGGGAACCCCCGCTGCCCCGAGAGCGAGCTCGAGCCCGAGCGCTGCGACCTCGTCGTCCTCACCCACGGGCACGGCGATCACGTCGGCGACACCGTGTCGATCGCGACGCGGTTCGGCTGCCCGGTCGTCGCGCAGGTCGAGCTGCGCGCGTGGCTGACGAGGCAAGGCGTCCCGGACGACGGCCTCGCGCACTCGCCGAACAAGGGAGGGACTGTCTCGGTCGGCGGCGTCGCCGTCACCCTTACGGACGCGAATCACTCCTCGAGCACGGCGGACGGCACGTACGCGGGCGAGCCGTGCGGCATCGTGCTGACGCTGGAGGACGGCGCTCGCCTGTACTTCGCCGGCGACACGAACGTCTTCGGCGACATGTCGCTCATCGCGCGCCTGTACCGGCCCGACGTCGCGGTGCTCCCGATCGGCGACCACTTCACGATGGGGCCGCAGGAGGCCGCGCTCGCGATCGACCTCCTCGGCGTGATCCGTGTCGTTCCCTGCCACTACGGGACGTTCCCGCTCTTGACCGGGACGCCGGAGGCGCTGCGCGAGCTCGTCCCGGACGGCGTCGAGATCATCGCGCCGGCGCCCGGGGAGACGGTAACGCTGTGATCCGCGAGCGCTGGTTCGGCGCCACCGGCCGCAAGGTTCCGCAGATCGCGCTCGAGGGGACAGTCGACCTCGACGAGGCGGCGGTCTTCTCCGACGTCTCCGATCTCGCTGCGATCCGTGCGGCGCACGAGCGCGGCACGCCGGTCGTCGTCCGCTGCGAGACCGCCGAGGACGTCCAGGCCGCGCTCGCGCTGGGAGAGGTGTCCTGCGCGCTCGTGCGCGACCCGGCCCTGCTCGACCTCGATCTGGCTGAGCTCACCTACGGGTAGTGCGCGTCCTCTCGACTCGCCGGTACCCCGGCCCCGCCTTCGACGAGCTCGCCGACGTCGAGGTGTGTTCTCTCGCCGAGCTGACAGAGCCTCGGCCCGACGTCGAGGGACTGATCGTCGCGAACGAGCCCGTTCCCCTCGAGCTCCTCCCCAACCTCCGCATCGTCGCCAACTTCAGCGTCGGCTACGACCGTATCGACGTTGCCGCCTGCGCAGCCCGCGGCGTCGTGGTGACGAACACGCCCGGAGTGCTCGACGCCGCGACCGCCGACCTCGCGTTCGCACTCCTGCTCGCGGCGCGCCGCCGCGTGGTCGAGGGCGACCGGCTCGTCCGTCGCGGCGACTGGGGCTCGTCGTGGGCCGACGGGTTCGTCGCCGAGGAGGTGACCGGCTCGACGCTCGGTATCGTCGGCCTCGGTCGCATCGGCCGCGCGGTCGCGCGCCGTGCGCAGGGCTTCGAGCTGCGCGTCCTCTACACGCAGCGGACGGAGATCGCGACCGACCTCGCGGAGTACCGCGATCTCGACACCCTGCTCGCAGAGTGCGACGCGGTAACGCTCCACGTTCCCCTGACGCCCGAGACCCGCGGCCTCCTCGACGCGCGGCGCCTCTCGCTCCTCCGCGACGGAGCATGCCTCGTCAACACCGCGCGGGGGGAGATCGTGGACGAGGACGCGCTCGTGGCCGAGCTCGTCTCCGGCCGCATCCGGGCGGGGCTCGACGTCTTCGCCCACGAGCCCCACGTCCCGCGTGCGCTCTTCGAGCTCGAGAACGTCGTTCTCACCCCACACCTCGGCAGCGCGACCCGCCAGACGCGCGAGGCGATGACGCGCATCGTCGTCGACAACCTGCTCGCCGTCGCACGAGGCGAGCCGCCCGTCACGCCCGTCGTACTCTAAGAACTCGCATCAGAATGAGCGCTCCAGCCTCCTGAAGCAGACGAGGCAGCAGCCGAGCGCGAGGAAGGCCTCGTGGATCTCGGCCCGGCGGTCGTAGCGGACGAGCAGCCGCTTGAAGTGGTGCAACCAGGCGAAGGTCCGCTCCACCACCCAGCGGACGCGGCCGAGCCCCGACCCGTGCTCGGTCTTCCGGCGGGCGATCACTGGCCTGACACCCCGCTCGCGGACGAGGCGGCGGTGGGAGTCGTGGTCGTAGCCGCGATCGCAGACGACGGCCTCGGGGCGGAAGCGAGGCCTGCCGACGAGGCCGCGCACCGCCGGCACCTTGTCGAGCAGCGGGATCAGCTGGGTGACGTCGTTGCGGTTGCCGCCCGTGAGAGACCAGGCGAGCGGGATCCCGCTGGCGTCTACCAGGAGGTGGTGCTTGGAGCCGGATCTGGCTCTATCAACCGGGCTCGGGCCCGTCGCGGAGCCCCCTTTTTCGCCTGCACGTGACTGGAGTCGGCGACCGCCCGCGACCATTCGAGCTCGCCCGCTGCCCGAAGCTCGCAGAGCACGAGCTGGTGCAGGCGCTCCCACACACCTGCCCGCTGCCACTCGTCGAGGCGGCGGTAGCAGGTCGAGCCCGAGCCGAAGCCGAGCTCGCGCGGGAGGTGGCGCCAGGCGATCCCGGTGTGCAGGACGAACAGGATCCCCTGCAGCGCCTGGCGATCGGGAAGTCGCTTGCGACCGGGGAAGCGGTAGCGCCTCTCCACCTTCGGCAGGAGCGGCTCGATCCGCTCCCAGAGCGCGTCAGAGACGACCCACGGTGCGACGGCCATCGGCACCCCTCCTCAGCTCGACGACGGATGCCGACGCCTTCGCCCTCAGAAGAGAGGTCCCTTCGTTTCGATTCGAGTTCTAAGAGCGCATCACGCGCCGAGCGTCCGGCGGAAGGCCCGCACCGGCCAGCCGCGCGCGGTCGCGACGCGCCGCAACTCGCGGTCCGGGTTCACGACGACCGGGTGACCGACCGCCTCGAGGAACGGCAGGTCGGAGTGCGAGTCCGAGTACGCCGTCGAGGTCGCGAGATCGAGGCTGCGCTCCGTCGCGAGCTCGGTGAGCGCGCTCACCTTCGCCGACCCGAGAAGGCGACGCTCGAGACCGCCCGTGAAGACGCCGTCTCGCACCTCGGCGCGCGAGCCGAGGGCACCGGCGAAGCGAAGCTCCCGCGCGAACACGTCGACCACCTCCTGGAGCGCGCCCGAGACGACGAACACCGGCTCGCCGCGAGCCGCGTGCTCGAGCGCGTGCTCGAGCGCCTCGCGGTAGACGAGCGGGCGGAGCACCGGCTCCCAGGCCTCGTCCACGATCTCCCGCAGCGTCTCGACCGGGAGCCCTCGCAGGGTCGAGACCGCCGCGGTCGCCGTCTGGCCGGCACGGCCGTGGCTTGCCCCGAAGCGGACGAACAGGAGCTGCGCGACGCGCGCCTTCACCGCCTGCCGACGCCCGATCAGGCCACGGCGGCGGAACGACTCCGCAAGTGCGAGAGAGCTCGAGTGCGAGAGCAGGGTCCGGTCGAGGTCGAAGAAGGCGCCGCCGGCCATTCCGCCTCTACGAGAGGACGGTCAGCGGCTTGCGAATCGCACCGGCTCGGCTCGCGGCGACCGCCTCCGCGAGAGCGGTGACCGCCACCGCGGCCTCCGACTCGGGGGCCACCTCGAGCACGGGAGCGCCGCTGTCCGCGGCCTCGCGCAGAACCGGGTCGAGCGGGATCCTTCCGAGGAGCGGAACCCCGATCTCGTCGGCGAGCGCTTGGCCGCCGCCCGCTCCGAAGAGCTCCTGTCCCGTGCCCGCGAGGTACGACATGTTCTCGACCACACCGACGACGCGCATCCCGGTCCTCACCGCCATCTGCGCCGCGCGGACCGCGACCTGCTGCGCCGCCGGCTGCGGCGTCGTCACGACGAGCGCCTCCGCACGAGGGAGGAGCTGCCCGAGCGACATCGCGACATCGCCGGTCCCGGGCGGCATGTCCACGAGCAGCGTGTCGAGCTCCCCCCAGTGGACGTCGGAGAGGAACTGCTCGAGCGCGCGATGGAGCATCGGCCCGCGCCACATCACCGGCGCGTTCTCGTCCAGGAAGAACCCGATCGACATGAGCTTCAGGTCGCCGCGCACCGGCGGAACGATCATGTCGTCCACCGCGACCGGCTTCTGGTGGATCCCGAGCATGTGCGGGATCGAGTGGCCGTAGACGTCGGCGTCGAGCACGCCCACCAGCTCGCCGCGCTGCGAGAGCGCGAAGGCGAGGTTCACCGTGAGCGTCGACTTCCCCACGCCACCCTTCCCGGACGCGACGGCGAGCACCCGAGTGCCCGGCTGAAGCGACGGCGTCCGCTCGGGATGGCCGCCCCGCAAGCGCGAGACGAGCGCCGTCTTCTCTTCTGGGGTCATCACCGTGAACCCCAGGCGCACGGCCGATACGCCCGCGACGCCGCCGAGAACGCGCTGAACCTGCTCCTCGAAGGAGTGGCGAAGCGGGCACCCCGGCGTCGTCAGCGCGATCGTCAGGGAGACGGCTCCATCTCCCTCGACCACGACGTCGCGCACCATGTCGAGCTCGACCACAGACCTCCGGAGCTCCGGGTCGATGACCTCCTCGAGCGCCTTCAGGATCGCGTCGCGGTCGGGCTGCACGCCCGCCACGGTATCAGCGACTCAGCGGCCCGAGCGCCGCAGCGAGCGCAGCGACGAGCTCCGCCGTCCCCGCCGCGACCACCCGCGAGCGCGTCCCGAGGTCGAGCGGCGCGACGCCGAACGGGGGGTCGTCGACGAGCTCGACGGCGAGGCCACGCTCGCGCACGATGAGCTGGGCGGCGGCGATATCGACCGAGCGAGCAGGCTTGAGGGAGCAGACCGCATCGACACGGCCCGCGGCGAGGTGGCAGAGCGAGAGCGCGAGCGAACCCAGCACCCGCACCCTGCCGGCGAGGCCGACGACGCCGCCGATCCGCTCGGCGATCACCGCGGTCGTCGTTCCCTCGAAGGACAGGAGCTCGATCCACTCCTTCGGAGCCCCCGTAAGCGGCTCGCCGTCGAGGAAGGCACCCGCTCCGCGCTCTGCCGTCCACTCCTCCCCAGTCCCGAAGTCGTAGACGTACCCGAAGACGACGTCATCCATGCTCGGGCCCTCCGAGACGGCGAGCGAGAGGGAGTAGAAGGGGATGCCGCGCTTCGCGTTGACGGAGCCGTCGATCGGATCGACCACGACGCGGCGCTGCCCTCCGGCGCCGAACCGGTGCTCGCCGAGCTCCTCGGAGACGAGCACGAAGTCGCCGCCGAGCGCCCGAAGCCGCGCGACCACAGCCTCTTCGGCCGCCTGGTCGATCGCCGTCGTCTCGTCGCCGCCCTCGCCGAGCCGGAGAACCGGCTCGCGCTCGGCCCGCGTCGGCAGGCGCTCGAGCGCGGCATGGATGTCGGCGACGCAGAGCCTGCAGGTCTCGAGCCAGTCGAAGCTCATCCGTCGACCTCGTGGAAGAGGAGGCCCGAGAGCGGCTTGGGGTAGAAGTACGTGCTCTTCTGCGGCATGAGCTCGCCGCGGCGCGCGACGGCGAACACGTCCTCGACCCGAACCTCCCGGAGAAGGTAGGCGACGTCCGCGACACCCGCGTCGACAGCGTGCACGACCTCGGAGATGCGCGGTGAGTACGCGATCCCGTCGAGGCCGTGCCGGTCGACGAGCTCGACGTCGAGCTCGCCCGGCGCCCCGCGCACGAGCTCGACGCGATCCCGTCGGTACGCGACGGCGGCGGAGCGATCGAACGGCTCTGCGGCGAGCGCGGCGAGCGCGTCCTCGAGATCGGGCCTCTCCTCGCCCTCGCGCAGCTCGGCGAGGTCGGGCCGCCCCACGAACAGGCGGTGGGTCGGGAACACGTGCAGGCCGGGATCGTGGGAGGAGACGACGAGCGCCATCACGCGCGCGCTGCCCGACTGAAGCTCGCGTCCGAGCGCGACCGCGCTCTCGTAACGGTGGTGGCCGTCGGCGATGAGGAGCGTTCGCTCCGCGAGCGAGTCGACGGCGTCGGGGAGGCGCCAGAGCCGCGACCCGGCGACCTCGAGGTCGGCTGGACGGTGCGGGAGGCGCAGATCGAGTGGCGCGTCGGTGAGGAGGAAGATCGGCTCGGGCTGCGCGCGCACGGCGCGCAGGAGCTCGAGCCGCTCGTCGCGGATTCCGCGATGCGTGCGCTCGTGCGGCAGCACATGCCCAGTCTCGTACGGCTCGGCGCGGATCGAGACGACGATCCCGAGCCGTTGGCGAGCGACTCCGTCGGGACCGACGAAGTCCTCGGCCAACAGCCAGGCGCTCGGCTCGGCTTCGCGCTCGAGAATCCCGTCCCGAAGCCAGCCCAGGTAGAGGCGTCTCGCGGCCTGCGGGGACTCGGGGAGCGTGAGGCGGAGGACGTTGAACGGGCTCCGCGCATACAGGGCAGCCCGCTCCTCGTCGGTCACCGCGTCGTAGGGTGGCGCGACGAGGTCGGCGAGCGCTCCAGCCGCGCCGGAGTAGCGAACGGCGCGAAACGGCTGGGCGTCGGCCATCGCGGCGAGCGTACCAACGGCGGGCGCGGCCGTAGACTCCAGCCGTGACCACGATCGCCGAGCTCGTCGAAGATCGCACCGTCGACGGCGTCTTCGCCGTCACCCGGAAGGAGCGACGGCGCACCCGGGCCGGCGTGCCGTACCTCGCGCTCGAGCTCGCAGACGCAAGCGGGCGCGTCGAGGCGCGCGTGTGGAGGGACGTCGATCTTCTCGACCGGCGGTTCGCCGAGGGCGACGCGGTGCGCGTGCTCGGCCGCGTGGAGCGCTACGGGGGCCGCCTGCAGGTGCACGTCCGCGCGGTCGAGCCCGCCGAGGACGCGGACGCCGTCTCGCTCACGCCGACGCTGCGGCGAGATCCCGACGAGCTCGACGGATTCCTCGAGTTCCTCGCCGACGAGATCGCGCACCCGGGGCTCGCGACTGTGGTCGGGGCGTTCGTTCGCGACCCCGTCGTCCGCCGCGGCCTCCGCACGCTGCCGGCAGCCGGCGCGGACGGACACCACGGCTACGCGGGCGGGCTGCTCGAGCACACGGTCGGCGTCGCGACTCTCTGTCGCGAGACCGCCCAGCTCCACCCCCGCCTGCGCTCCGATCTCCTCCTCGCCGCCGCCTTGCTCCACGACGTCGGCCGCGTCCGCGAGCTCGGCCCGGGGCCGGTGTTCAAGCAGACGGAGGAGGGACGTCTCCTCGGCCACGTCCACCTCGGGCTGCGGATGATCGAGGAGCGGGCGGAGGGGCTCGAGCCGGCGGTGCTGGCCGAGCTGCTCCATGCCGTCGCCTGCCACCACGACCGGCCGGCGGCGCGCACCGCCGAGGCGGCCGTCCTCTACCACGCCAACCAGCTCGACGCACAGGCGGCCACGCGCCCGGTCGGAGACGACTGAGCCGACGTCATGGGGGCTCTGCTCGCGCTCGTCGCCGGGGGCTGCTGGGGCGTCGGCGACTTCCTCGGCGGTCTCTCGAGCAAGCGGGCGCACCTCCTCACCGTGCTCCTCGTCTCGCAAACGGTCGGGCTCGCGGGCCTCGTCGCGTGGGTCGCGCTCCTCGGCGAGCCGTTCCCGGGCGTCGTCGAGGTGCTCCCCGCGCTCGGCGCGGGCGTGGCCGGCTTCGTCGGGCTCGGTGCGCTCTACCGTGGTCTCGCCATCGGCGCGATGGGGATCGTCGCGCCGATCTCCGCAGCCGCGCCGGTCATCCCCCTGGCCGTCGACCTCGTTCGGGGAAGCACTCCGAGCGCGACCCAGTGGATCGGCGTCGCGCTCGTGCTCACCGGCGTCGCGGTCGTCTCCCGGGAGCCGACCCACGGCGAGCGCCGGTTTGCCCTGGGAGCCGGGCTCGCCGCGCTCGCGGCGCTCGGCTTCGGCTTCTTCTTCGTGATGCTCGATGCCGCCTCGGACGAGAGCGTGCCCTGGGCGGTGCTGGTCGCCCGAGCCTCCGGCGTCCTGCTCGTCGGCGTCGTAGCGCTCGCGCTCGCGGCGCCCATCCGGCCTAGTCGCGCCGTCCTCCCTGCACTCGTCGGCGTCGGGTTCTTCGACACGACGGCGAACGCGCTCATCGCGACCGCGACGACGACGAGCGCCGCCGGAATCGTGGCCGTTCTCAGCTCCATCTACCCGCTCGTCACGATCGTGCTCGCCCGCGTCGTTCTCGGCGAGCGGCTGAGCGCGTCGCGGCGAGCGGGTGGGCTCGTCGCCCTGACCGGCGCCGCCCTCGTCGCCGCCGGCTGACTCACACGTTGAAGCGGATGTTGAGGACGTCGCCGTCCTCGACGACGTACGACTTTCCCTCGAGGCGCTGGAGTCCACGGCGGGCCGCCTCGGCGTGCGACCCGCAGGCGAGCAGGTCGTCCCAGCGGATGACCTCGCAGCGGATGAAGCCACGGGCGATGTCGGAGTGGATCGTCTCCGCCGCGTCGAGCGCCGTCTGACCACGCTGCAGCGTCCAGGCGCGCGCCTCCTTCTCGCCGACCGTGAAGAACGTGATCAGGTCGAGCGCGTTCTTGAGCCGGAGGACGACCTCGTCGAGCGCGGAAGGGCCGGAGCGGAACTCCGCGGCCTCCTCCGGCGAAAGCTCCGCGAGCTCCATCTCGAGCGCGCAGTCGATGCCGCTCGGGCCGTTCTCGACGGGGATCAGCGGCTTCGTCGTCAGGGGCTCGAGCTCCGAGGGGATCGGCCCGGCCCACTCCGAGAGAGGCGCTCCCGAGTCGAGGTGCGCGAGCAGCCGCTCGAGCAGCTCCACCTCTCGGCGACGGGCAGGATCACCGGACTTCGCCTCCTTGCGCACCCGCTCGAGCCGACGCTCCACGTGGTCGCGGTCGGCGACGACGAGCTCGAGCCGTAGCGTCTCGAGATCGCGAGCCGGGTCTGCTCCCGCGGAGAACCCGTCGAGCACCGCGAGGAGCGCGTCCGCCTGCCGCAGCTCGCCCGGAATGTCGCCCCGCACGCCGGGGACGTCGACGATGCGGATCGCGGCCGGCGTCACCTTCTTCGACCCGACGAGCGCCGCGAGCCGATCGAGCCGCTCGTCCGGGATGACCGCGACGCCGACATTCGCCTTCTGCGTCACGGACGCGTACGCGGTGACTTCGGCCCCTGCATGCGTCAGCGCGTTGAAGAGCGTCGTCTTCCCGGAGTTCGGAAGGCCGACGATGCCGACCTGGAGCGGCACGGCGTCAGTCGGCGAAGCCGACCCGCGACTCGCGGGCGAACCGCCGCACGTAGAGCACGCGGTCGACGACGACGAGGATGGGCCCGTCCTGGGCCTCGAGCGAGACGGTCCCCGACCGCGCCTCAGCGAGCTGCCGGTCGAGGGCGTCCGCGCTCTCCGCGGTCACGAGCCAGCTCAGGATCTGCCCGCCGTCGAACCCCACCTCGAGGCGGACGTGCGTGTTCTCAGCCACCGGACACCACCTCCGTCAGGACGCCGTGAACGGCGTCGGGATGGATGAACGCGACCTCGAGGCCGAAGAGACCGGGACGCGGGACCTCGTCGACGAGCTCGGCGCCGGCGGCGCGCAGGTGGCCGAGCGCTTCGGCGACGTCGTCCGTCGCGTAGGCGACGTGATGCATCCCCGGGCCACGTCGGGCGAGGAAGCGACCGACGGGCGTGTCCGAGCCGGTCGGAGCGAGAAGCTCGACGCGGCTTTCGCCAACGAGCACGGCGGCCGCCTCGACTCCCTGCGAGTCGAGAACCTGTCGATGCTCGAGCACGGCCTGGAAGAGCCGCTCGTACGTCGCGATGGCCTCGTCGAGATCCTCGACCGCGACCCCGATGTGATGGATCCCTCGGAGCTCCACCGTCGCGATGCTACTTCGTCGCTGCTCGTGCCCGCCGGTGGAGTCGCAGCCTCAGTCTCGCAAGGGCAGCGCGCGCACCGTCCCGATGGTCTCCGACGAAGCCGACTCGGGCTCGACGTCGGCGAGAAGCGCCTCGAGCTCCGCGCGGTCGAGCGTCTCCTTGGCGAGGAGCGCTTCGGCGACCCGGTCGAGCGCGGCGCGGTGCTTGGTGAGGAGCCGCTGCGCCTCCTCGTAGGCGTGGTCGGTCAGGCGAGCCTGTTCCGAGTCCCGCAGCCTCTTCGTCTCCTCGGACAGCGCGTAGTTGTCCGCGCGCATCGTGCGCGACGGCGCCACCTCGGACATCCCGTACTCGAACACCATGGAGCGCGCGAGCTGCGTGACCCGCTCGAGATCGTTCGCCGCACCGTTCGTGATGCGACCGAAGACGACCTGCTCGGCGGCCCGCCCCGCGAGGAACACCTTCATGAGATCGACGAGCTCCTCGCGGGTGTGCAGGTAGCGGTCCTCCGCGGGCATGTTGAGCGTGTAGCCGAGTGCTTCGCCCCGCGAGACGATCGTCGCCTTCTGGGCGGGGAAGAGGTCGCCGACGAGGTGCGACATGACCGCATGCCCCGCCTCGTGGTAGGCGAGGATCCGCTTCTCCTTCTCCGAGACGACTCGACGCTGCTGGAGCCCGGCGACGATCCGCTCCATCGCGGCGTCGAAGTCGGACTGCCGGATGTACTGCGCCCCCGCTCGACCGGCGAGGATCGCGGCCTCGTTGCAGAGGTTGGCGAGGTCGGCGCCCGTCAACCCGGAGGTCTGGCGCGCGATCCGGGCGAGGTCGACGTCGGCGGCGAGCGGCTTGTCGCGCGTGTGCACCCGCAGAATCGCCTCTCGCCCCGAGACGTCGGGCGCCGCGACGAGCACCTGACGGTCGAAGCGGCCGGGGCGGAGAAGCGCCGGGTCCAAGTCCTGGAGCCGGTTGGACGCGGCCATGACAACGACCTCGTCGCGAGCCCCGAAGCCGTCGAGCTCGACGAGGAGCTGGTTCAGTGTCTGATCGTGCTCACGGTGGATACCGCCTCCGACCCGTGCCGTCCCCACCGCGTCCAACTCGTCGATGAAGACGATCGCCGGCGCGTTCTTGCGCGCCTCCTCGAACAGCTTGCGAATGCGCGCCGCGCCGAGCCCGGCGAACATCTCGACGAACGACGACGCGCTCTGCGAGTAGAAGTTCGCGCCCGAGGCGCTCGCCACCGCCTTCGCGAGGAGCGTCTTGCCGGTGCCCGGGGGGCCGTGCAGGAGGATGCCGCGCGGAACGCGCGCCCCGAGCCTCTCGAACCGCTTGCGGTCACGGAGGAACTCGACGACCTCGAGCAACTCCTCCTTCGCCTCGTCGAGCCCGGCGACGTCGTCCCAGGAGACGTTCACCTGCGAGCCGCGGATCACCGGCGCCGGCTTTGCGCGCGGCATGAAGCGAAGCGTGTAGAGGAGGAGGACGATGATGATCCCGAAGAACGTGATCGGGAGCCACGTCAGGAGCGTGTTCTCGAGGTCGCCCACCGGTGTTCGTATCGGCACCCGTGAGCAGACGCTCAAGCGAGAGCGCGGGGAGAGAGCGGCTGGAGGGGGTGGGGCGAGGCCGCGAGCCGACTGAGGGCGGCAGGTGCGCGGCCGACGCCGGAACGGTTTTGTCACGATCCCGCGCTCACACGTAGGCACATCCGCGTTACGCTGAACGCGGGTGGTGGACCGGGGTGGCCCCGTGAGACTGTGTACCGCCGAGGAGATCGTCGTCTCGTGATCGAGCTTCCGCTCCCTGCGCACTTCGACCCGGATCGCGTCGGCGACGTGTGGCGCGTGGACTACGAGGCGCGTTTCGCCGACGCGGTCGCCTGGCGGAACGAGCACCGGCTCGGCGCGGCTGGCGACGCCGACCCGCGCGTCTGCCTCCTGCTCGTCGACGCGCAGAACACGTTCTGCACGCCCGGGTTCGAGCTCTTCGTCGCGGGCCGCTCGGGCACGGGCGCGCTCGACGACAGCAGGCGGATCTGCGCGTTCCTGTACCGGTCGTTGGGCACCATCACGCACACCGTCGTCACCCTCGACACCCACCAAGCGTTCCAGATCTTCCACGAGACGCTCGTCGTCGACGCGGAGGGCCGGCACGCTCCGCCGTACACGCTCGTCAGCCGCGACGACGTCGAGTCGGGACGCTGGCGCGTCGAGCCCGAGGCGGCACGCGCCCTCGGGCTCGATCCCGCCCGAGCGGATGAGCACCTTCGCTCGTACGTCGCCACGCTCACCGCCGGCGGGAAGTACGAGCTGACGATCTGGCCGTTCCACGCCATGCTCGGCGGGATCGGTCACGCCCTCGTCAGCGCCGTCGAGGAGGCGCTCTTCTTCCACGCGGTCGCGCGGCGCTCGCCGACGCGCTTCGAGCTCAAAGGCCGCGAGCCGTGGACCGAGCACTACTCCGCCCTCGGGCCCGAGGTCCTGCGGGGCGCGCGTGGGGAGGTTCTCGGCGAGCGGAACGCTGCTCTCGTCGAGCACCTCCGCGGGTTCGACGCGGTGATCGTCGCAGGACAGGCGAAGAGCCACTGCGTCGCCTGGACGATCGAGGACCTGCTCGAGGACGCTCCCGAGCTCGGCTCGCGCCTGTACCTGCTCGAGGACTGCTCGTCCCCGGTCGTCGTCCCGGGGGTCGTGGACTACACCGACGCTGCAGACGACGCGTTTGCGCGCTTCGCGCAGGCGGGCGCGCACATCGTGCGCTCGACCGACCCGATCGCCTCCTGGCCCGGACCGCTCGGCGGCAGCTAGAGCGCCGCGGCCGAGGCCGCGACGCGCTCGAGCTCCGGGTCGATGCGCACCGGGTACGGCTCGGCCTCGAGACCGCGTACGGACTCCGGCAGCGACGCGCGCCCACTGCGCGCGCGCTCGCGTGCCCGCTCGAGCGGCTCGCTCCAGGTCGCGCGGCCTTCGCTCATCACCTCGACGAGGAGCGGGTCTCCCTCCCGCGGGCTCCCCTCGAGCGCGAGGAGATCGTGCCTCGCCCGATCCCCGTCGCGCACGCGCCACACCTGCTTGCGGCCCGGGAGGGTCGCCTTCCCCTCCGACAGCTTCAGCACCCGGCGCCCGTCGAGCTCGACGGCCTTGTACACCATGTCGAGGAACGGGGAGTCGGCCGAGACCCCCATCTTCGTCCCGACTCCGAACCCGCCGATCGGCGCGCCCTCGGCGAGCAGGCGGGCGATCTCGCGCTCGTCGAGACCGCCGCTGACGAAGACCATCGCGTCGGAGAAGCCGGCGTCGTCGAGGAGAGCCCGCACGCTCCGGCTGAGCGTGGCGAGGTCCCCGGAGTCGAGTCGTACGCCCCGCAGGCGGTGGCCCTCGGCCGCGAGCTCCTCGGCCACGACGAGAGCCCGGCGCGTCCCTTCGATCGTGTCGTAGGTGTCGACGAGCAGGATCGCGTTGTCCGGGTACGCCCTGGCGAAGGCGCGGAAGGCCTCCGTCTCGTCGGCGAACGCCTCGACGTAGGAGTGCGCCATCGTCCCTGCGATCGGAATCCCGTACCGGCGGCCGGCGAGGACGTTGCTCGTCGCGTCGAAGCCCGCGAGGTAGCTGGCCCGAGCGACCTTGAGACCAGCCTCGCCGCCGTGCGTCCGGCGGAGCGAGAAGTCGACCAGGAGCGCGCCCGCCGCGGCGTCGACGGAGCGGGCGGCCTTCGAGGCGATGAGCGTCTGGAGGTGCACCTCGTTCAGCACCATCGTCTCGACGATCTGTGCCTCGAGGAGCGGCGCGGTGACCTCGAGGAGCGGCTCGTTCGGGAACACCGGCGTTCCTTCGGGAAGTGCCCGTACGGTCCCCGAGAAGCGCAGACGGGAGAGCCGATCGAGGAAGCCCGACGAGAAGCGTCCCGTCTCCTCGAGGAAGGCGAGCTCCTCGTCGCCGAAGCGCAGGCCCTCGAGGTAGCGGAGCGCGTCTTCCAGTCCGGCCGCCAGCGCGTACCCCCAGCCGGACGGAAGCGTGCGGAAGAAGAGGGAGAATGTCGCCTCGCGCTCGGCGAGCCCCTCGCGCACGTAGCTCTCTCCCATCGTGAGCTCGTAGAGATCGACGAGGAGCCCGCTGTGCGTCGGCACGAGCGGCGCCGAGGCGTCCATCGCCGTCCCCTCAGGCGGCACGGAGCTCGAGCGCGAGGCAGGCGTCACGCGCCGCGTCGGCAACCTCGAGCTGCGCGGCCGACGGCTCGGCGGTGGAGAGACGGCGCTGCAACTCGAAGCCCGGACGCGAGACGGCGCGGGCGAGCGCTCGATTCGGATTGCGCACCGCCCAGGCGTGGAGCTCGAGCGCGACTCCGATCGCGGCGAGCGCGCCGAGGATACGGCCGGCCCGCCGCACGCCGGCCGGGAGCCTAGCCGCGACGAGGTTGGCGGCCAGCGTGGTCGCGACGAGCGGGGCGACGAGCTGCGAGCCGCAGCGCGGGTGCTCCTTCGGTGCGCGCTCGCCTCCGCGCTCGTAGGTCCCGATGGAGATGTGCTCCGCGCCGTGGTACGACGCCAGCTCCGGACCGCGCAGCGCGAGCGTCGCCGGCAGGAGACCGAGCGCGCCGACCGCGATCTCCCGAGCCGGCGAGCTGCGTGCGCCGCGCAGGAGCCGAGCACCCAGGACGGAGACCGCGATAGCGCCGATCACGGCGGGACGCTCGAACGGCAGACGAGCTTCCGGCAGCTCCCGCCGCACTGCTGGCAGGAGCGCGAACGCGTCGGCGAGGACGAGCGGGCCGCGGAGCAGCGGGACGCGTCGACGGGCGCGTGGCGCCACGACGGGCTTCCGGGCGGAGGCCACGTGGAGGACGCCCTCCGCGTCGCGCACCGCGCATCCCCACGCGGTCGGACCGTGGACGAGCACCCCGTTCTGGAGCGCCATCCCTCCGAGCCGAACTGCGGGCTCCGCCATGGTTCAGACCTTAGCTGCGAGCTCGCGCAGCGCCTGTTGGAGTCGATCCGCCGCCGGCCCGCGGCCGAGCGCGCGGCCGTCCACCTCGACGAGCGGCATCACCTCGCGCACCGACGACGACGTGAACGCCTCGTCGGCTGCGAGCAGGTCGGCCAGCGGGTACGAGCCCTCCTCGACGCGGTACCCGCACGCAGGTGCGAGCTCGAGCAGCGCCGCCCGAGTCACCCCGGCGAGAATCCCGAGCTCGAGCGACGGCGTGTACAGCGTCTCGCCCGAGCGCCACCAGACGTTCGTCACCGTCCCCTCGAGCACGATCCCCTCCGCATCGACGAAGCACGCCTCGTCGGCGCCGCGGCGCCTCGCCTCCGCCTCGGCGGCCATGTTGACCGCGTAGCTCGTCGACTTGACGCCCGGAAGGAGCCACGGCGCGGTGGCACGGATGCCGAGGAGAGAGATCGCGCGCGCGCCGCGCGCGCGCACCTCCTCGATCCACGCCGGCACGGGGCTCAGCAGCGCGAGTCCGAGCGGGCTCTCGCCACCCGGCCCGCCCGTCCACACGAGACGGAGCACGCGGTCGGGGTCGTCCGACCCCGGGAGTACGAGCGCCGTCGCCTCCTCGAGCCCCGCGCGGTCGAGCGGTGGCAGGCCGATGCTCTGCGCCGACGCTTGGAGACGGTCGAGGTGCTCCTCGTACCGGAACGGGACGCCCCCGTACACGCGCAGCGTCTCGAAGGCGGCGCGACCGCGGAGCAGCGCGTCGTCGTCGGCTCGCAGGACCGGCTCGTCGGGATCGACGCGGCCTCGCCCCGTCACTGCGAGCGCGAGGAGCGTCATCGGGCGACCTCGAGCGCGAGCGGAGCTCCGAGCGCACGGAGCAGCGGGGCGGCCTTCGTCCACGACTCCTCGACCTCGGCATCGGGATCGGAGTCCCAGACGACCCCGCCGCCGACCCAGAGGTGGATGCGATCGGCCGCGATCGCGAACGTGCGGATGGTGAGCGCGAGCTCGAAGTCGCCGTTCCCGTAGACCCGGCCGAGCGCGCCCATCGAGGCGCCTCGGCCCACGGGCTCGAGCGAGGCGATGAGATCGAGCGCAGCGATCTTCGGCGCGCCGGTCACCGAGCCCCCGGGGAAGGTCGCCGCGAGGGCCTCCGCGAGGCCGACCCCGGGGCGCAGCGTGCCCTCGACCGTCGAGACGAGGTGCGCGACGCCCGCGAGCTCTCGGGTCGCCATCAGCTCCGGCCAGCGCACGCTTCCGGGCAGGCAGACCCGCGAGAGGTCGTTGCGTTCGAGGTCGACGATCATGACGTGCTCCGCCCGATCCTTCTCGGAGGCGGCGAGTTCCCCCGCATCGCCCAGCGGACGTGTTCCCTTGATCGGCATCGTGCGGATGCGGTCGCCGCGTCGCGAGAGGAAGAGCTCGGGGGAGGCGGAGACGACGGCCCAGCCGTCGCCCACGAACGGGTGGGGATGCAGCGCTCGCAGGGGCGCGAGAGCCTCCGCGAGCGCCGCGACGTCCCCCGCGAACGGCGCCGAGAGATGCTGGACGAGGTTCACCTGGTAGACGTCACCGCGGGCGATGGCCTCCCGAACCTCCTCGATCGCGGCCCGGTACTCGTCCGGGCCCCACGTCGGCTCGAAGTGACCGACCTCGAACCGATGGTGGCGACCTGCCCGAGGCCCGGGAGTCGTGACGCGCGCAGCGGCCAGAGGAAGCGCGTCGCACGGTTCGGGCGGCATCGGGCTGCGGGTGCGACGGAGAGAGTTCGAGAGCCCGTAGCCGAGGTACAGGTCGGCGGCGAGGGACTCCCCTCCCGGCTCGAAGAAGCCGCGCTCGGAAAGCCAGCGCTCGAGGAGCTCGAAGGCGCCCTCCGCCTCCCGCAACTCGAGGAGATCGCTGATAGCGCTCATGGCTCCACCCCTCGTGCGCGCTCGACGAGATCCCGGTAGGCCGCCGCCGGGTCGTCGCGCCAGAAGACCGCGCTGCCCGCGACGAGGAGGTCCGCACCTGCGGCGCGCGCGCCCGCGATCGTCTCGACGTTGACTCCGCCGTCTACCTGCACCCTGACCTCAGCGGGAAGAGAGTCGCGCAGCCTCGCGATGCGCTCGAAGGCCTCGGGTTGGAACTCCTGCCCCGAGTACCCCGGCTCGATCGACATGCAGAGGACGAGGTCCGCGCCCACAGCGGCCGCGACCGCATCCTCGACCCTGGTCTCGGGTTTGCACGACACACCGACGTCGAGCCCGAGCGAGCGAGCGTGCGCGATGGCTCGCGGCGGGTCGTCGCAGGCCTCGACGTGGAAGGTGACGCTGTCTCCTCCTGCTCGGGCGACGGCCTCGAAGTGGCGCTCGGGCTCGGCCACCATGAGGTGGCAGTCGAGGACGGCTCCGAAGCCGTGCACGAGCGGCGAGATCGAGGCGAGTACGACAGGACCGATCGTGATCTCGGGGATGAAGCGCCCGTCGCCGACGTCGAAGTGGAAGACCCGAGCCCCGGCACCGACGAGGGCCTCGATCTCGGCGCCCAGACGCGACAGATCGGCGGCATAGAGCGAAGGCTCGACCTCGGTTCGGCGTGCCCATGCGTCCCAACCCATGCGCGCACGGTAACGGGAGCGGCGCACGCGAGCGATAGGGTCCGTGGTCGTGCAGGTCGACCTCGAGCACGAGAAGCGAATCGCGGCGGAGGCCGCTGCGCTCCTCATCGAAGACGGGATGGTCGTCGGGCTCGGAACCGGCTCGACGGCCTCGTTCTTCGTCGAGGCGCTCGCCGCGCGCGAGCTCGACCTCCGCTGCGTCGCGACGTCACCGGCGACCGAGGCGAAGGCGACGAGGCTCGGTCTCCGGGTCGTGCCGTTCGGCTGCGAGGGCGCTCCGACCCGTCTCGACATCGCGGTGGACGGCGCTGATCAGGTCGCGGCCGACGGCTGGGTGGTGAAGGGGAACGGCGGCGCGCACACCCGGGAGAAGATCGTCGCGGCCGCGGCCGACCGGTTCGTGCTCATCGCCTCCTCGGACAAGCTCGTCGAGCAGGTGTCTCCTCCGATCCCTCTGGAGCTCCTCGCCTTCGGAGCCGAGGCGACGATCGCCCGCCTCGGCCGGGTTCGTCGCCGCGACGCGCCCCGCACGCCGGATGGAGGCATCCTCGTCGACTGGATCGGCCCGGTCGACGATCCGGCCGAGCTCGCTCGCCTGCTGTCCGCGACACCGGGGATCGTCGACCACGGCCTGTTCCCGCCCGAGCTCGTCAGCGAGGCCCTCGTCGGCCGCGGCGACCGCGTCGAGCGCCTGCGGCCGTAGCCCGCCGAGCGAGGGAGACCTCGACGCTCAGCGCATGCGGCCCTGCGGAGCGCGCCAGCCGCCGTGCGGCGCCGTGAGCGCTTCGGCGCTCGCCGGGCCCCAGGTCCCCGGCTCGTACGGCTCGAGCGGGGGCGGAGCGTCGAGCAGCGGCTGCACGATGCGCCAGGTCTCCTCGATGACGTCCCAATGCGGGAAGAGCGTGTGGTCGCCTCGGAGCGCGTCGTACAGCAGCCGCTCGTACGGCTGTGGCGGCTCGCCGAGCTCCTCCTCGAAGTCGAGGTCGAGCGACACGGGCTGCGAGACCTCCGTACCGGGCGTCTTCGCCCGAATGCCGATGGTCACGCCCGGGTCGCGTCCGACGCGGAGCACGATGTCGTCCGTCCCGGGGGTGTGGAGGCGACGCCGGCCCCAGCGGAGCTGGGGCACACGCTCGAGGCGAACGACCACCTCCGTTCCGGTCGTCGGCAGGCGCTTCCCCGCGCGGACGAACACGGGCACGCCGGCCCAGCGCCAGTTCTCGATCTCGAGACGGAGAGCGACGAACGTCTCCGTCTCGGAGTTCCGCGCGACCCCGGCCACCTCTCGGTACCCGCGGTACTGCCCGCGAACGGCCGAGTCCGGATCGGCCGCCGGCATCGCCCGGAAGACGTCGAGCCGGCGACGCGCGATCGCGTCGTCCCCTCCCGAGGGCGGCTCCATCGCGACGAGCGCGAGCACCTGGAGGAGGTGGTTCTGAACGACGTCGCGCAGCGCCCCCACGCGGTCGTAGAAGGCGCCACGCTCCTCGACCCCGAAGTCCTCGGCCATCGTGATCTGGATCGAGGTGACGTGCTCGCGACTCCAGAGTGGCTCGAAGAGCGCGTTCGCGAAGCGCAGGTAGACGATGTCCTGCACGGGCTCTTTGCCCAGGAAGTGGTCGATCCGGAAGATCCGCTCCTCGGGGAAGATGGCCGCGAGGAGCCCGTTCAGCTCCCGCGCCGAGGCCAGGTCCGTGCCGAAGGGCTTCTCGACCACGAGCCGCCCGTCGTCGACGAGGTCGGCCGCGGCGAGTTGCGCGGCGATCTCGGGGAACGTCTCGGGCGGCGTCGCCAGGTAGTAGACCGGGGCGCTCGCCTCCCGCAGGAGCTCGCGTAGGCGCTCGTACACGAGTGGCCCCTCGCCACCGACGTACCGAAGCTGCGCCAGGAGCCGATCGAGCACGCCCTCGTCGATCGCCTCCTCGGCAGCCTCGACGGCCTCGCGGGCGAGCCGACGCAGCTCGTCGTCGCTCAGCTCGCGGCGTCCGACGCCGATCACGTCGCACGCGAGGTGCTCCTGCGCGACGAGGTGGTAGAGCGCGGGGAACGTCATCCGGCGCGCGAGGTCACCCGTGATCCCGAAGACCACGAGCGCGTCGGCAGGCGCGACGCCTGCCACCTCAGCGACCCAGGAGCGCGAGCGCCGCGGCACGCAGCATGTCGACGCCGAGCTCGAGGTCCGCGATCGCGATCCGCTCGTTCGCGGAGTGGACGAGCTCGATCGCGAGTCGGGTATCCATCTCCTTGATCGGGAAGAAGCCGTACGCGACGGTTCCGAACGCCTCGCGCAGGTAGTGGCTGTCGGTGAACCCCGGGCACGCGAACGGCACGAGCGTCGCCCCCTCCTCGATCCCGGCCGTGAACGCGGCGAGCGCGTCCCAGAGCGGCGTCGCGAGCGGCGAGCGGGTTCCGCCGACGCCCTCCTCCCACTCGAGCTCGTAGTCGCCGTGACCGAGGGCGGCGCGGATCAACGGCTCGACGTCCCCGGGTTCCTGCTCGGGAAGGAGCCGGCAGTCCACCGTCACCTCGCACAGCCCGGGAATGACGTTGTGCTTGTGCGACGCCTCGATCATCGTCGGCGCAAGCGTGAACGCGAGGAGTGGCTCGAGCGCAGCCGCGGCCAGCGGGTCGTGAGAGCGTGCGAGCGCGAGCGCCTCCGCCGGCTCCGGCGCTCGGCCGAGCAGCGCCTCGAGGAACGCCCGCGCCTCGGGAATCAGCCGCGGCTCCGGGCGGAGCTCCCCGAGCGTGGTGACGTAGCGAGCAGCCTTCACGAGGGCGTTGTCCGCGATCCCCGGCATCGAAGCGTGACCGCTCCGCCCCCGAACCCGGAGTCGGAACGGCGAGGAGCGCTTCTCCGCGGTGGCGCAGAGGTAGAAGGGTCGGCCGCCGATCACGAGCCGCTCGCCCCCGCCCTCGTTGAGCGCGTAGTCGCAGCGCGCCGCCTCCGGGTGCGCCTCGACGAGCCAGCGCAGACCGTAGCCGACGTCGTCGCCGACCCCTCCGACCTCCTCGTCCGCCACCGAGCAGAAGACGAGGTCGCCCGCGAGCTCGACGCCTTCCCGACGCAACGAGGCGAGCGCGACCGCGGAGGCGGCGACCTGGCCCTTCATGTCGAGCGCGCCGCGGCCCCAGACCTCGCCGGCGACGACCTCGCCCGACCAGGGATCGCGCTCCCACTCGCGCGGATCGGCGAGGACGGTGTCAGTGTGCGAGAGCAGGCAGAGCGAGGGGCCGTCGCCGCCCCGAAGACGCGCGACGACGTTCGGCCGCTCGGGCGTCCGCCCGTAGAAGGAGCACTCGATCCCGTTGCGAGCGAAGTACGCGCGCAACACCTCAGCGGCGCGGATCTCGTTGCCGGGCGGGTTTACGGTGTTGGCTCGCAGCAGCTCTTGGAGGAGCTGGGTCGCCTCCTCGCGGAGCGACGTCGGCGAGGGCTGCGTGCGGCTAATCGCCGCCCTCGCCGGCTTCTTCTGCCTTCGAGCGCGCAGTGAGCGCGTTCCGCACCTCCCACAGCTCCGGGAAGGAGGTCTTCGTCACGAGGCGGCCGAGCAGCTCGACAGGGGTTCCCTGCGTCCCGACGACCTTGTCGCCGATCGAGCGCGCGACGACCTGGTAGTGCCGCATCCGCCAGAGCTGCGCGCGCTCATCGAGCTCGAGCAGCGCTTCGGCGAGCTGGTACAGGTCCTCGTGCTCGCGGCCGCGCACGTAGAGCTCCTCGAGCGAGAGACCGGCGGCGCGGCGCGTCTCGTGGAAGGCCTGGCCGAGCCGCGGAAACACCCTCCTGAGCTCGTTCCAGCCCGGCGAGTCGAAGCCCGAGCCGTGGCCGAGCACCTTGCGGATCTCCTGGTACTCCCAGGGATCCATGCGCTCGAGCATGTCGAGCTGGTCGGTGACGAAGCGCAGGCACATGGCCGCGCGCTGGAGCAGTCGGAGAGCAGCCGGGATGTTGCCCTGCTCGACGAGCCGAGCGGCCTCCCCCGCCTCGTTCCACGCGAGCTTGAGCCAGAGCTCGGACGACTGGTGCGTGACCTGGAAGAGGAGCTCGTCGCGGTGCACCCACTCATCGGGCGTCTTCTGGAGGACGAGAAGCTCGTCCGTCCGCAAGTACCGCTCGTAGTCGGAAGGCGCGTCGCCGGCGAGGACAGGCTGCGAGTAGTCCTCCGTCTCGTGCGTCGCCATACGAGGAGCATACTTCCCCCGTGGGTGACCTGTTCGCCGACGCAGCCCGCAGGCGCCAGGCGGACGACGCTCCGCTCGCCTCGCGTATCCGTCCCCAGACGCTCGACGAGCTCGTCGGCCAGCGACACGTCCTCGGCGAAGGCACCGCGCTCCGACTCGCGATCGAGGAGGACCGTCCGCCCTCGATGATCCTGTTCGGCCCGCCGGGCACGGGCAAGACGACGATCGCGCGGATCGTCGCCCGCCGTACGGGCGCAGCGTTCGAGGAGCTCTCGGCGATCTCGGCGCGCGTGGACGACGTTCGCGCCGTGATCACGCGCGCCCGCGACCGCCTCGGGGGAAACGGCACCCGGACGATCCTCTTCATCGACGAGATCCACCGCTTCACGAAGGCACAGCAGGACTCCGTGCTGCACGCCGTCGAGGACGGGCTCGTCACGCTCATCGGCGCGACCACCGAGAACCCGTACTTCGAGGTCAATGCGGCGCTGCTCTCACGCTGCACCGTGATCGAGCTCGTGCCGCTGTCGGAGGAGGAGCTCGGCGAGATCCTCGGTCGTGGGGCCCGCGCGCTCGGGATCGAGCTCGACGAGGGCCTCGAACTGGCGATCGCGCGCCGGGCCGGCGGGGACGCGCGGGCGGCGCTCCAGATCCTCGAGCTCGCGCAGCAGACGGCGAGCGCGGAGGGAGCAACGCTCGAGGAGCGCCACATCCTCGACGCCGCGCGGAAGCGGCCGCTCCTCTACGACCGCAAGGGCGATCAGCACTACGACTTCGCGTCCGCGTTCATCAAGTCGCTGCGCGGTGGCGACGCCGACGCAGCGGTCTACTACCTGGCCGCGATGCTCGAGGCGGGCGAGGACCCGCGCTTCCTCGCGCGGCGCATGGTGATCCTCGCCTCCGAGGACGTCGGCAACGCCGACCCGAACGCGCTCGTCGTCGCCGTCGCGGCTGCACAAGCGCTCGAGCTCGTGGGCCTTCCCGAGGCCCAGCTCAACCTCGCCCAGGCGGCCGTCTACCTCGCCGAGGCGCCGAAGTCGAACGCGTGCGCGGTCGCCATCTGGGAGGCCCGCCGCGACGTGCGCGAGCTCGGGAACGTCAGGCCTCCGGCGATGCTCTGCTCGACCGGCCATCCTGGCGCCGCCCGAGCGCGAGGGCACGGCGAGGGCTACGTCTACCCCCATGACGACCCCTCCGGGTTCGAGGTCTCGTACCTCCCCGAGGAGCTGCGCGGACGGCGCTACTATCGCCCCGCCCGCGAGGACCAGGAGGACGGGAATGACGGTGGGGACAGGTGACAGGGCTCCCGAGTTCGATCTCGCGATCACCCATCGCGAGCGGGTGCGGCTCTCGGACTTCCACGGCCGCTCCAACGTCCTGCTCGTCTTCCACCCGTTCGCCTTCACGCCGGTCTGCGAGGACGAGGCACGCGACCTCCAGGCCAACCTCGACGCCTTCCGCGCAGCGGAGACAGAGGTCATCCTCGTGTCCTGCGACTCCTCCGCGGCACGTCAAGCCTGGAAGCGAGAGCTCGGGGCGGAGTACGTGTTCGCCTCGGACTTCTGGCCGCACGGCGAGGCGGCAAAGGCCTACGGAGTCTTCAACGAGCGAAACGGCGCTCCCCATCGGGGCACGTTCCTCATCGACAAGGAGGGAACGGTCATCTGGTCGCTCGTGAAGCGCGACGACGCGTACCGCGAGGAGCTCGTCCCCGACTCCCTCGAGGCCCTCGGCGAGGCCGGGTGACGGAGTCGCGCGCAGGCACGTGACACGTCTCCACGTCCACGAGTGGGGCGACCCTGGCGCGCCGCGCGTCGTCTGCCTCCACGGCGTGCGCAACCACGGAGGTCACTTCGCGCGCCTCGCCGAGCGCCTCCCCGGCTACCGCGTCCTCGCGCCCGACCTCCTCGGCCACGGCTTCTCTCCCTGGGAGCCGCCGTGGGATATCGGAACGCACTGCGACGCCGTCCTCGAGACCGTCGGCCACGGCGCGGCGTCCCTCGTCGGCCACTCCTTCGGTGGCCGGCTGGCCTTCGAGCTCGCGGCGAGAGCGCCGCACCTCGTCCCGCGGCTCGTGCTCCTCGACCCTGCGATCCTGCTCCCGGGCCACGTCGCGCTCGCGGCGGCCGAGAACGCACGGCAGGACAAGGCGTACGTCTCCTTCGAGGAGCTCATCGACCGCCGCTACGACGAGAGCCAGCTCCACCTCGCGCCACGCGACCTCGTCAGCGAGGACCTCGCTCCCCACGTCGAGACCGGCGACGACGGCCTCGTCCGTTACCGCTACTGCCAGTCGGCCGTCGTCGCCGCGTTCGGCGAGATGGCCTCGCAACCGCCCGCGTTCGAGGACGTCCGCGTCCCCACGCTGCTCGTCCTCGGAGAGCGCTCGTACCTCCCGTACGACCACCTCCTCGACGCGCACCGCGCCGCGCTCGGCGACCTGCTCGAGGTGGTCGTCGTCCCCGGCGGACACTCCGTGCTCTGGGACGCGCTCGAGGAGACGGCAGACGCGGTCGCTCGCTTTCTCGGTCGCGTCTAACGCGCCGACGACACCCGCGAACCGGTCGGAATCTCCGGACGAACAAGCGATGCGCTCGCCCCCATGCGAGCGAGTCGCAGTCCAACCAAGGAGGACATCCCGATGGAGACAACCCGCGCAGCCTTCCTCTCGCGCGGCGCCAAGGGCGGCCTCGCGCTCGTCGCCGGCGGCTCGCTGCTCGCTGCCACGAGCGGCCCCGCGTTCGGCTCGGTCACGGCCGACTCCGACATCGCGAAGCTCGCAGCGACCGCAGAGCTGCTCGCGATCGACTTCTACCGGCGCGCGATCGCCTCGAAGACGTTCACGGGCGACGAGCTCGGCTACCTGGCAGCGGCGCTCGGCAACGAGCGGGCGCACTACAAGGCGCTGGCCGGCGTCCTCGGAAACGATGCCCCGAAGGGCCTCAAGTTCAAGTACCCGGCGGGGGCGTTCCGGACAAGGCGGTCGATCGGCAAGCTCGGCCAGGCGCTCGAGACCGCGTTCGTGGGCGCGTACATGGGCGCGGTCACGGCGCTCGACTCGAACGAGCTCAAGGGCGTCGCGGCGCAGATCGGCGCGAACGAGTCGCGCCATCTCGCCATCCTGTCCAACATCGCCGCCGGACGCATCGTTCCCGCGCCGGCGCTCCCGCAGGTCCTCACGGCCGAGCAAGCGACGAAGGCCGTGACGCCGTTCCTCGCTTCCTAGCCGTGCCCTTCGGGATCGGAATCTGGGAGCTGCTCGTCCTGCTCGGCGTGCTCCTCCTCGTCTTCGGGCCGAAGAAGCTGCCCGAGATGGGGCGCTCGCTGGGGAAGAGCGTGCGCGAGCTGCGCAGCGGCTTCTCCGGAGACGTGAACATCGCCGAGCCCGTCGCGATCGAGTTCGAGGACGCCCAGTAGGACGTGCCACGGCTGTTCCCACGCCGCCTGGCTGCGGGGGAGAAAGCGGGGCTCGCCGATCACCTCGGCGAGCCCCGCCACCGCCTCGTCGTCTGCCTCGCCGCGAGGGCGTCTACGACATCCAGGTCCGAGCGTCGTCCTCCTTCGGCTTCGTCTCCCTGACGCTGTTCGCGATCGGGGCTCGCGTTCCAGCTTCCGATCGCGATCCTGGCGCTCACCCGCATCGAGGTGCTGAGCGCCGCCTCGCTCCGACGCAACCGACGCATCGCCTACGCGGTACTCCTGACCTGTGCGGTGTTCCTGCCGACGGTCGACCCGGTGTCGCTCGCGCTCGAGATCGTCCCGTTGATCGCGCTCTTCGAGCTCCCGGTGGTGCTCGCGGCGATCATGGAGCGCGCTGGGCTCCGCTGACGCACCCGGGCAGGCCTGAGCCCCCGACGCGTCGCCCGCTCCTCCCGGTCGGATCGGCGGTGTGCGCCCGCCGACCCGTGGACAGGCCTACTCGACTACGTACTCGTCGGCGATCGCGAGCGCCTCGTCGAGGATCGCGACCCCCTCGTCCACCTCGTCGCGCGTGATGGTCAGCGGCGGGACGATCATGATCACGTTCCAGTGCGTCATCAGGTAGAGCCCCCGGTCGAGCGCCGCCTTCGCCACTCGCGCAACGGGAGCGGCGGCCTCGCCGGAGGCGTTGAAGGGGACGAGCATCTCCCGCGTCTCGCGATTCTTGACCAGCTCGACGCCCCAGAAGCAGCCGAGGCCACGCACCTCGCCGATCGACGGGTGCCGGTCGGCGAGCTCGTGGAGCCTCTCCCCGAGGTAGGCGCCCACCTCGGCCGCGTTCTCGACGACGCCTTCCTCACGGAACGCCTCGATCGAGGCCACCGCCGATGCGCAGGCGAGCGGGTGACCGGCGTACGTCAGCCCGCCGGGGAAGAACCGACTGCGCACCCACTCCTTCAGGTGCTCGCGGATGATCATGGCCCCGATCGGGACGTAGCCGGAGTTGATCCCCTTCGCCACGGTGATGATGTCCGGGACGACGTCCCAGTGCTCGCAGGCGAACCAGCGGCCCGTGCGCCCGAAGCCCGCCATCACCTCATCGAGGATGAGCAGGATGCCGTGCCGGTCGCACACCTCGCGGATCGCCTGCAGGTAGCCCGGCGGGGGCGGGATCACCCCGTTCGTCCCGGTGACGGTCTCGAGGATCACCGCCGCGACCGTCTGCGGCCCCTCATAGGCGAGGATCTCCTCCAGGTGCGGCGCGCCCGTGCACACAGGACAGGGGTCCGGATGACCAGCCGGACAGCGGTAGGTGTACGGGTCGAACATCCGCACGACGCCTCCCATGCCCGGCTCGTTCGGCCAGCGACGCGGGTCGCCGGTGAGCATGATCGCGCCGTGCGTGGCGCCGTGGTAGGAGCGGTAGCGCGCGACGATCTTGTTCCGCCCGGTCGCGAGCCTGGCGAGCTTGATCGCGTTCTCGTTCGCCTCGGCGCCGCCGTTCGTGAAGAACGACATGCACAGGTCGCCCGGCGTCACCTCGGCCAGGAGCCGCCCGAGCTGGGAGCGCGACTCGTTCGCCATCGGCGGGCCGATCGTGCAGAGCTTGTCGGCCTGCTCCTTGATCGCGGCGACGATCTTCGGATGCTGGTGGCCGATGTTGACGTTGACGAGCTGGGAGGCGAAGTCGAGGTAGCGCTTCCCCTCGTAGTCCCAGAAGTACCGGCCCTCGGCGCCGGCGACCGCGATCGGTTGGATCGCGTCCTGCACCGACCACGAGTAGAGGACGTACTCCTTCGCGTCCTCGACGATCCGCGCGCCGAGGTTCGGGTCGGTCTCGAGCAGTGCCATCGCGAGGATCGTAACCGCGCGGGAGAGGCCGGTCAGCCGGGTATCGCGTCGTCTTCGTCGGCCCGGCGGTTCCCGTCGGGGCGCGCAGGCTCGTGACGCGCGCCGTTCCGCCCACGCCCCGGGGGGACGCCGCCGAGCCGGATCTTCCGCTGCGACGTCTCATCGCCGGAAGCGATGCGAGCGCACGGGGAGAGATCGAGCCTGCTCCGCACGAGACCAGTCCGGGCCGGTCTCTGCCGACCTCGCCGACGTCGCAACCGCCGTCGGGAGCGCCCCCGAGCGAGCTGCGCGGTGGCGCCGGGCGAGGGGGAAGGCACCCGGCGCCGGGCGCGCATCGGACGTCAGCGCGTCGCCGCGGGCAAGAGCTCCTGCCCAAAGGCCGCGCGCTCCACGAACCGCCCGAACCCGGGCTCGACCTGGAGCTCCCCGTTCTCGACGAGCACCGTGCCCCGCAGGAGCACGATCTCCGGCGTACCCGTGACTTCCGTCCCCTCGAAGAGGTTGTAGTCCGACTTCGAGTGGTGGGTCTCGGCAGAGATCAGGTGCCGCTTCTCCGGGTCGAAGACGACGATGTCGGCGTCCGAGCCGGGCGCGATCGTGCCCTTGCGCGGGTAGAGGCCGAAGAGCTTCGCCGGGTTCGTGGCGAGCAGCTCGACCATGCGGTTGAGCGAGATCCGCCCCGCTCGCACCCCGAACTCGTGGATCATGTGCAGGCGGTTCTCGAGCCCCGGGGCACCGTTCGGGATCTTCGAGAAGTCGTCGCGGCCGAGCGTCTTCTGTCCGTCCCAAAGGAACGCGCAGTGGTCGGTCGAGACGACGGAGAGGATGTCCGAGCGGACCGCGTGCCAGAGCACGTCCTGGTTCTCCCGTGGCCGCGGCGGCGGCGTGTACACGTACTTCGCTCCCTCGAAGTTCGGGCGCTCGAGGTGGGAGTAGTCGATGAAGAAGTACTGCGTGCAGGTCTCAGCCCAGACGTCCCACCCGGCCTCACGTGCGCGCGCGATCGGCTCCACCGCCTCCCGGCAGGAGACGTGGACGACGTAGAGTGGTGCTCCCGCGATGCGCGCGAGCTGGATCGCCCGGTTCGTCGCCTCGCCCTCGGTCTCGGGAGGCCGCGTCAGCGCGTGGTAGTGCGGCGCCGTGTTCCCGGCGGCGAGTGCCTGCTTCACGAGCACGTCGATCGCGTCGCCGTTCTCGGCGTGGACCATCACGAGCGCGCCGGTCTCGGCGGCGACCTCCATCGTCCGGAAGAGCGTCTCGTCGTCCACCATGAGCGCGCCCTTGTAGGCCATGAAGAGCTTGTACGAGGTGACGCCCTGCTCCGGCAGCCGCGCGAGCTCCTCGAGCGTCCCCCCCTCGCGGAGATCGGTGACCGCCATGTGGTAGCCCATATCGATGACCTGCTTGCCCTCCGCCTTGGCCCGCCAGATCTCGAGCGCTTCCGCGAAGGTCGCCCCCTGCGGCTGGATGACGAAGTCGACGTGGCACGTCGTGCCGCCGAACGCCGCCGAGGTCTGCCCCGAGGTGACGTCGTCGATCGTGACCGTGCCGCCGAAGGGCATGTCGAGGTGCGTGTGCGGATCGACGCAGCCCGGGAGCACGTACTTCCCGGTGGCGTCGATCACGCGGTCCGCATCCACGTCGAGCGACTCCCCGAGGAGCGCGATCCGCTCGCCCTCGATGAGCACGTCGCCCACGTAGTCGTCGGCGGCCGTGATGACCCGACCGCCCTTGATCAGTGTCGACACCTCGCCTCACTCCTTCCGCGGAGGGCCGGGCCGAGACGACCCGGCCCTCCGGCACGTCGTTACTTCCCGCCTTCCTTGAGCTTCACGACGCTCTTCTTGAAGCCCTTTCCGTAGACGTCGAACCCCTGCTTGCGCAGGTTTGCGACCGCCTTCTTCGCGAGGTCGGTCCGGTACGCCGCCTTGGACGCCGGCTTCTTGATGACCTTGTACGTCTTCGCGATCGTCGCGGTCCGCTTGAACTCGACGGGATCCATGATCCCGATACCGAGCTTGTTCGGCCAGATGAGCGCGTTCACCTCGTTCATCTGCCAGCGCTGATGGCTCGCGCCGAGCGCGGGCCCGTTCTTGAGCACGATCCTCGTGCACTCGACCAGGTGGTTGCGGCAGTAGATCCAGCCCTTGAACGACGCCTCCAGGAACCGCACCGCGATGTCCTGGTTCTTCGGATCCTTGATCCAGTCTCCGCGCACGAAGATCCCGTCCTGCAGCATCCCCGTGCCGAGGTCCGAGTACTTGAAGACGTTCAGATCCGAGAGCTGGTACAGCTTGCCCGTCTTCGGGTTCTTCACCTCGAGCACCTGGGCGAGCTCGTTGTACGTCATCGCCGAGGCGGCGTCGAGCTCTCCCTTGAGGAACGCGAGCATGTCGAAGTTCTGCTTGACGAGCTTCACGTCCTTGTCCGGATTCATGCCGAACTTCACGAGCGCCGCTCGCTGCTCGAACTCATTCCCGAAGATCCAGACCCCGAACTTCTTCCCGCGCATCTCGCGGAAGGTGTCGATGCCGCTCGACTTGAACGTCACCTGGGTCGTACCGCTCCGCGCGAAGACCTGGGCGATGTTCACGAGGTCGTTTCCGGTGTCGCGCTGCGCGAGCGTCGACGGCATCCAGTTGATGCCGAACTCCGCCTGCTTTCCGAGCACGACCTGCTCCGGGATGATGTCCGGGCCGCCGGGCTTGATCGTCACGTCGAGGCCGACCTGTCGGTAGTACCCCTTCTCCTTCGCGACGTAGTAGCCCGCGAACTGCGCCTGCACAACCCACTTCGACTGGAGCGTGACCTTGGTCAGCCCCTGCCCCTGGCTCGGCCCAGCGAGCGCCAGCCCGCCGATCGCTGCGACCGCCGCGACGAGTGTCGCCGCGACCGCGACGTACCACTTCCTCCTCCTTCGCATGTGCCCTCCTTGGGTCACTCGACTCCTGCCCGAATGGATGGGTGCCAGCCGAGAACGAGGCGCTCGACGAGCGCGACGGCCCCGTAGAACGCGATGCCGAGCACGCTCGCGACGAGGATCGCCGCCCACGCCGTCTCGTACTGGGCGAGCGAGACCGAGGAGACGATCATCACCCCGAGCGCCTCCGTCGATCCTCCGAAGTAATCCCCCACGACAGCGCCGATCATGGCGAGTACGGACGCGATCTTCAAGGCCGAGAGGACGAACGGCAGACTGTTCGGGATCCGCACTCGGCGGAACACGACGCGCTGCGGCGCGGCGTAGGAGCGCATGAGCTCGAGCGCCTCCGGCCGGACGGAGGTGAGGCCGCGCAGCGTGTTCACGAGCACCGGGAAGAAGCAGAGGATCGCAGCGATGACGACTTTCGACCACGGCGAGAGCGTCCCGAACCAGGCATTCGTGATCGGCGCGAAGGCGACGATCGGGACGGCGTTCGCCGCGACCATGTACGGCATCAGCGCATTCCCGAGCGGGCGCCAGCGCGCGAGCCCGAGGGCGCACGCGAACGCGACCGAGCAGCCGATGACGAACCCGCCGATCGCCTCCGAGAAGGTGATGCGCGCGCCTCGGAGGAGCTCGCTCCGCGCATCCCAGAGCGCCTCGAGCACGTCCGTGAGCGGCGGCAGGAGGTAGCGCTCGACGCCGAGGAAGGGCAGCACCCACTGCCAGGACACGAGGCCCACGGCGAAGACGATCGTCACGGGCGCCCACTTCCGCAGGCGACGCCCGAGCGCGCCGTTCGCGAGCGCGGGGCCGGCTTCGGCGATGGCGCTCAGACGTCCGCCCCCCCTGCGTGCAGCGCCTCGCGCACCTCCGTTACGAGCTCGAAGAAGCGGGGATCCTCGCGGGTCGCGAACGTGCGCGGCTGCGCGAGGTCGATCGGGATCACCGTGGTGATGCGTCCCGGGCGAGCCGACATGACGACGACCCGCGTGGAGAGGTAGACGGCCTCCGAGATGGAGTGGGTGACGAAGATCACCGTCGAGCCCGTCTCCGCCCAGATGCGGAGCAGCTCGTCGTTCAGCCGCTCTCTCGTCATCTCGTCGAGCGCGCCGAACGGCTCGTCCATGAGCAGGAGCGCGGGCGAGAAGGAGAGCGCGCGGGCGATGGACACGCGCTGCTGCATGCCGCCAGAGAGCTGCCAGGGGTAGTGCCGCTCGAAACCCTCGAGCTCGACGAGCTCGAGCATCTCGGCCACCCGCTCCGCGCGCCTCGCCCGGCTCCAGCCGAGGAGCTCGAGCGGGAGCGCGATGTTCTTCGCCACCGTCCGCCAGTCGTACAGCACGGCCGCCTGGAAGACGATCCCGTAGTCGCGGTCGAGCCGCGCGCGGTGCGCGGGCTTCCCGTTCACGAGGATCTCTCCGGCCGTCGGCTCGACGAGGTCGCCGATGACGCGGAGCAGCGTCGACTTCCCGCAGCCGCTCGGGCCGATGAGGGAGACGAACTCGCCGCGCGCGACGTCGAGGTCGATGTCCTGGAGCGCGGTGACCCCGCCCTTCGCGAAGACCTTCGAGACGCCGCGCGCCTGAACGACGACCTCGGGCCCGCTCACGTCAGCTGCTCCGGCGGTCGGCGCACGACGAGCCTCTCCACACCGACGACGACGAGGAAGAACGAGATGCCGAGCAGGGCCGCGACGAGGTTCACGGCCCACAGGTTCTCGGGCTCGAGCACGTAGTACTGGTTGAAGTTGATGATCCAGCCGCCGAGACCGCTCTGGATCGACGATGGCAGCTCTCCGATAACGGCGCCGACGACACTCGCGGTCGCCGCCACCTTGAACGCCGAGAAGAGGAAGGGCATCGCCGCCGGGACGCGGAGCTTCCAGAAGACGGCCCACTCGCTCGCAGCGTAGGACTCCATGAGCTCGACCGCGGCTGGGTCGGCCGAACGGAGCCCCCGCACCGTGTTGACGGTCACCGGGAAGAACGTGAGGTAGGCGGCGATGACTGCGACGCGCATCCAGTCCTTCGGCACCCACCCTCCGATCGAGACGTTGCCGAGCCCGACGACCACGATCGGCGCGACGGCGAGGATCGGGATGGTCTGCGAGGCGACGATGTACGGCATGACGCCTCGCTGAAGGACGTCGAAGCGGGCGATGGCGGCGCCGAGGAGGAAGCCGATCGTCGCCCCGATCGCGAAGCCGGTCGCCGCCTCCTGCGCCGTGAAGAGCGCCGCGTCGAGCATGTAGCGAGCGAGCAGCGGCTCGCCCTCGCGGATCGGCTCGAAGAGCCGTCGCACGATGTCGTGCAGGTGGGGCATCGTCGTCGAGTCCACGGGGAAGGGCTTCGTCCACCCGGCTCGCTCCCAGAGGGCGCGGTAGCCCTCCCAGAGCGCCCAGAGGCCCGCGAGGACGAGAGCGAGCGTCGCGAGGCGTCCTGCGAGCGAGGCGATCGTCCTATGCACGAGGGAGAGCATCCCACAATCGGCGGCGCGCGTTAGAGTCCTCCGCATGGCGCTCGATCCCGCTCGCACCGTCGCCGAGCTCCGAGAGCTCCGCGAGCTGACGGGAGACGCGAACGGCGCCCAACGCGTGGCCTGGACGGAGACGTGGGAGCGTGCCCGCGAGTGGCTCCGCGAGAAGGTCGCGCCCACGGGAGCCGAGCACGAGATCGATGAGGCCGGCAACCAGTGGTTCACGCTCCGCGGCGGCTCGGAGCGAGCCGTCCTCATAGGCGGGCACATGGACTCGGTCCCGAACGGCGGCTGGCTGGACGGCTGCCTCAACGTGCTCGCCGGCGTCGAGGTGCTGCGGCGCATCGCCGACGAGGGAACCCCACCGGTCACCGTTCGCTTGGTCGACTGGGCCGACGAGGAGGGCGCGCGCTTCGGGCGCAGCCTCTTCGGCTCGAGCGCGGCGTCGGGCACGATGGCCGACCACGAGGAGCTGCGGCTCCTGACCGACGCCGACGGGATCTCCCTCCCCGCCGCGCTCGCAGAGCACGGTGTCGACCTCGACCGCGCACTCGAAGCGAGACGGCAGCTCGACTCCGCCGCCGCCTACCTCGAGCTCCACATCGAGCAGGGCCCCGTCCTCGAGTCGCTCGACCTCCCGCTCGGCGTCGTCCTCGGCACCTTCGGCGTCGAGAGGCACCGAATCACCTGGCGCGGCCAGGCGGCGCACGCCGGCTCGACGCCGATGGCGGAGCGACGGGATGCCCTCGCCGGTGCAGCCAAGCTCGCGCTCGAGATCCGCGACATCGCCCGCCGCGTCGGAGACGGCGCGGTCTGCACATGCGGCGGCGTGGTCTGCAGACCGGGCATCGTCACCTCCGTCGTCGAGACGGCCGAGCAGCTCCTCGACCAGCGGCACCTCGACGCCGACAAGCTCGCCGAGCTCCTCCGTCAGGCGAAGGAGGCGAGCGCCCGCTTCGCGGCGGAGGAGCGGATCGACGTGGCCTGGGAGCGCATCTGGTCGATCCACCCCATCCTCTTCGACGACACGCTCATCCGCTTCTGCGACGAGGCGATCGTCGAGGTCGCAGGCGCGTCCCACCGCCTGCCTTCGGGCCCGCTCCACGACGCCGCGGAGGTCGCGCGCGCCGGCGTGCCGACGGTGATGATGTTCGTCCAGAGCCTCCGCGGCCTCTCGCACACGAAGCTCGAGGACACGAAGGAAGAGCACATCGAGCTGTCCGTCGCCGCCCTCGACCGCCTCGCCGCCAAGACGATCGACTGGGTTGCCGGCGGCGGCGGACGCTAGTCGGGGTTCCCGCGAGCCCCGCTCCGTCTTCGCCGCCCTCGTCGTCGGTGGGTGCCTGACCTGGAACATCACGAACGTCGGCGCCATCGCCGACCCGCTCGCTGCGCATTACGGGGTCTCGCTCGCGCCGATCGGCCTCCTCACGACCGCGCTCTTCGTCACGCACTTCCTCGTCCAGCTCCCGGCCGGGCGCGCCGCGGATCGCTTCGGCTCCCGCTCCGTCGCCCTCGTCGCCTCGGCGTGCGCGCTCGTCGGGAACGGGCTTCTCCTCCTCGACGACGCGGGCTTCGCTCTCGCTCTCGCCGCTCGCGCTCTCGTCGGCATCGGCTCGGGCGCGGGATTCGTGGCGGGCCTCGACCTCGTCCGCGCGGGGGGAGGCGGCCCGGTCGCGCAAGGGCTCTACGGCGGCGCGACGATGGCCGGCGGAGGCCTCGCCTTGATGATCGTTCCCTCGCTCACCGACACGAGCGGCTGGCGAGCCGCGTTCTGGACGGCCGCGCTCCTGGCCCTCCTCGCAGGGGCGTCGGCAGCCTGGGCTGGCGCCTCGCAGCGAGTCGCGCACGCGAAGACCTGGATTCTCTGGGATCGCGCGCTCGCGCCCGTGGGGGCCCTCCAGGCCGCGAGCTTCGGGCTCGCCGTCGTCGCCGGCAACTGGGCGGTTCCGCTCCTCGAGCGCAGGGATGTCGCCTCGAGCGCCGCCGGGCTCGCAAGCGGGCTCATCCTCTTCGCTGGCATCGCCACCCGCCCGGTCGGCGGCGTCCTCGCGACGCACGCCCGCAGTCGGGCACTCGTGGGAACGTCGCTCGTCGGGATCGCCGTCGGCGCGGGTCTGCTCGCCGTGGACGCTCCCTACGCCGTCGCGGCGCTCGGCTCGTTCCTGCTCGGCGTGTCCACCGGATTCCCGTTCGCCGCGATCTTCGCGGCGGCGCAGCGCGCCCGACCGGAGACGCCGGGAGCCGCGATCGCCTTCGTGAACTCGTTCGGAGTGCTGACCATCCTCGTCGGCACGCCCCTCGCCGGGCTCGCGTTCGACCTGCCCGGAGAGGGGGCTCTCGCCTTCGCCTGCATCGCCGCGCTCGCCGCCGCCTCGTTGCTCGCGCTTCGCAGAGCGCCGCTCTGAGGAGATAATTGGCCGTCCGCGACGAGGGAGACCATCATGGCACTGAGCTTCGGCGTCACCGTCCTGCCCGATCCGCCGCACACACGCTTCGTCGAGCTCCTCCGACTCGCCGAGTCACACGGGTTCGAGTACGGCTGGACCTACGACTCGCACGTCCTCTGGCAGGAGTCGTTTCCGCTGCTCACGCTCGCCGCGCAGGCGACGAGCACGATGAAGCTCGGCCACTGCGTGACGAATCCCGGTACGCGCGAGCCGACCGTCCTCGCGAGCGCCTACGCGACGCTCCACGACATCTCCGACGGGCGCATGGTCATGGGGATCGGCCGGGGCGACTCCGCCCGGCGCTACATCGGCCAGAAGCCCGTGCCCGTGGCGGAGTTCGAGCGGCGCTGCGCGATGGTGAAGGACTTCATGAACGGGCGCGAGGTCGAGTGGAACGGCAAGGAGCTCCAGCTCAAGTGGGTACGCCCGGAGCTGCCCGAGATCCCGATGTGGGTGGCGGGCTACGGCCCGAAGGCCCTCGGTGTCGCCGGCAGAGTGGGCGACGGCGTCATCATCCAGCTCGCCGATCCCGACATCATCGGCTGGATCATGGACACCGCGCGGGCGGCAGCGGCCCAGGCGGGACGCGACCCCGACGCCCTCGAGTGCATCGTCTGCGCGCCGAGCCACATCACGGACGACATCGCGGACGCGCGCGACCAGGTGCGCTGGTTTCCTGCGATGGTCTCCAACCACGTCATGGATCTCATCGAGCGCTACGGAGCGGACGGCTCGGTGATCCCGAAGGCGTTGACCGACTACGTGCAGGCGCGGAAGTTCTACGACTACGACGAGCACTCGCGCGTCGGAGCGAAGCACGGCGAGTTCGTGACAGACGAGATCTGCGACCGCTTCTGCGTGCTCGGGACCGCCGAGCAGGCCACGGCGAAGTTGCGGGAGCTCGAGTCGATCGGCGTCGACCAGTTCAACATCTACCTCATGACCCACGGGCAAGAGGACGACCTCGCTGCCTACGGGCGCGAGATCATCCCCAAGTTCGCCGCACGCTGAAGCGAGCGACCACCGCTTCGCGCGAGCGGCTCGCGCTTACAAGATCCGCTTTCCGAGCGCGCTCGCAACGAGCTCGACCGCGGTGAGCGCGGTCGTGTTCTCGCGGTCGAGGATGGGGTTCACCTCGACCACCTCGAGCGAGCCGACGAGCCCCGACTCCGCGACGAGCTCGAGCGCGAGGTGCGCCTCCCGGTAGGTGAGCCCGCCGCGCACCGGCGTCCCCACCCCGGGAGCAACTTCCGGATCGAGCGCATCCACATCCAGCGAGAGGTGGACGAAGCCGCTGCCCGCGACGCGGTCGAGCGACTCGCGCATCGCGCGCTCGATGCCGATCCGGTCGATCTCGCTCATCGTGTACACGCGGACGCCCGCCTCCCGCAGGAGCGCCGGCTCCCGCTCGTCGACCTCGCGGACGCCGATGAGCGCGACGCGCGTCGGATCGACCGCCGGTAACGGCCACGCGTCGCTCTCGAAGGCAGCCCCTGCCAGCCCGAGCACGGCCGCGAGCACCATCCCGTGCACGTTCCCGGACGGGCTCGTCTCGGGCGTGTTCACGTCGGCATGGGCGTCGATCCAGATCAGCCCGCCCGGCCCGTGCGCACGCGCAAGCCCGCCGAGCGTCCCGAGCGCGATCGAGTGGTCGCCGCCGAGCACGAGCGGGATCGCGCCCCTCTCCGCGGTCTCGAAGACGAGACCCGCGAGCCGGGCGCACGTCTCCAGGATCTCCGGGAGGAAGCGGGCACGCGGATCCTCGAGCGTGACCGCCTCCTGGACGGCGGCGCTCACGTTGCCGAGGTCACGCACCGCGTACCCGAGGCGCACGAGGCGCTCCTCGAGCCCCGCGTAGCGCATCGCCGACGGCCCCATGTCGACGCCGCGGCGCTCCTGCCCCAGGTCGAGAGCGGCTCCGATGATGGCTACCTCGCGGGCCACGAGCCAACCGTACCGCCCCGCGGCTACACTGGGACGCCGCGGCGAGGTAGCTCAGCTGGTAGAGCACACGGCTGAAAACCGTGGTGTCGCCGGTTCAAGTCCGGCCCTCGCCACTCGCTCCGACCGGAGAGCTCGATGGGGTAGCGTCGCTCCGATGGATCTCGCCTTCCTGCCGGCGACCGAGCAGGCGCGTCTCCTCCGAGCGGGCGACGTGACCTCGGTCGAGCTCGTCGAGGTCTACCTGGAGCGGATCGCCCGCATCGACCCCGAGCTCAACGCGTACGTCACGGTGCGCGCGGAGGAGGCGCTCGCGGACGCGCGCAGAGCCGACGCCGAGCCGAGCGACGCGCCCTTCCATGGGGTACCGATTGCGATCAAGGATCTCACCGCGACCGCCGGCACGAGGACGACGTACTCCTCCCGTGCGTTCGCCGACTACGTCCCGGACTTCGACATGGCGGTCGTGCGACGCATCCGCGAGGCCGGGTTCGTCCTCCTCGGAAAGACGAACACCCCGGAGTTCGGGACGACCGCGTTCACGGAGTCCGAGCTCAACGGCGTGACCCGGAACCCGTGGAACCTCGAGCGGACGCCCGGCGGCTCGAGCGGCGGCGCGGCGGCGGCGCTGGCCGCGGGGCTCACCCCCGTGGCGCACGGCTCGGACGGCGGCGGATCGATCCGCATCCCGGCCTCGTGCTGCGGCGTCTTCGGACTCAAGCCCTCGCGTGGTCGCGTCTCGTCCGCGCCCTTCTCCTCCCTCGAGGGGCTCGCGACGTCGGGACCGCTCTCGCGCACCGTGCGCGACGCAGCGGCCCTCCTCGACGTCATGGAGGGGTACGAGCCGGGCGACCCGTGGTGGGCGCCTCCTCCCGAGCGTCCCTTCGCCGACGAGGTCGGAGCGCCTCCCGGTCGTCTCCGCATCGCGTTCACGCGTGAGCCACCCATACCCGCGCCTGTCGCCTCCGAGTGCGCCCTCGCAGTCGAGGAGGCTGCCCTCCTCCTCGCGGAGCTCGGTCACGACGTCCGCGAGGAGACGCCACCCTGGCGGGAGGACGACCTCATGCACGCCTTCCTCACCGTGTGGCAGGTCGGCCCGGCGCTGCACCCGATCGACGACCCCGAGCTCCTGACTCCGCTGAACCGCGAGCTCGTCGAGTCCGCACGCACGTGCTCGGCAGCGGACTACGGACGCGCAGTCGCGGCTCTCCAGGCCCTCGCGCGACGCGTCGTCGGCTTCTGGGACGACACGGACGTGGTCCTGACACCGACGCTCGCGCTCCCCCCGGTTCCGATCCGCTGGCAGGAGGCCGCACCGGGCGCCATCGAGCAGCTCCTCCGGAACGCCGAGTTCACGCCCTTCACGGCGATCGTCAACCTCACAGGTCAGCCGGCCGCCTCGCTCCCGTTGCACTGGTCGGAGGAGGGCGTCCCAATCGGTGTCCAAGCGATCGGCCCGCCCGCCGGAGATGCGCTGCTCCTCCGGCTCGCAGCCCAAGTCGAGGAAGCCCGCCCGTGGCTCGACCGGCGTCCGCCGATCTCCTGAGTCTCAGACGACCGGCGTAATGCGCACCCGGATGCCCGGTCGTGCGCGCAGGATCCGCTCGGCGTTCCCGCGCGAGATCGCAATCGACATGTTCCGGTAGCTGTCCTCGTACAGGATGACGTCGCCCGGCTTCGCGTCGGCGAACGTGCGCGCCATGACCGCGTAGTAGCGATCGCCGAGGACGTCGAGCTCAACGCGTGTGCCGGGCACGATCCCGAGTCGCTCTACGTCCTCCCTCGTGAGGTTGAGCACGATATTGCCGAACGTGTCGACGTAAAGCATCGTCGCCAGAGCCACGCCGTGCTCGAGCACCGGCTCGGGAAGGTCGAGCGCGACCAGGCTCTCCGGGTCGATCGAGGGGCCGAGCTCCTCGAGGGGGACGCCTTTCGCGAGGTGGGCGGCGGCAGGAGCGAAGAGGTCTCGGCCGTGGAACGTGCGAGAGATCGACTCGAGCGCGTAGGCCGGGTTCGCGAGCTCGTGCGCCGCCTCGATCCCCGCCTTGCGCGCCGACGGCAGGAGGAGGCCGTTGTCCGGCCCGACGTACACACGGCCGGCGCGGTCGCGGAGCGCGAGAGGACGACGCGGCCCACCCACTCCGGGGTCGACCACCGCGAGGTGGACGCCGACCGGCATGTAGTCGATCGTGTTCGCGAGCACGAGCGCCCCCTGCAAGATCGCCCGAGGCGGGATCCCGTGCGTGATGTCGATGATCTGCGCCTCCGGCGCGATCCGCTTCATCACCCCATGGCAGGTGCCGACGAAGTCGTCCTGGAGCCCGAAGTCGCTGAGGAAGGTGATGAACACCGGCGGGCCCCGATCCGTCGTCCCCGGATCCCCGAGCTACCGGGCGCGAGGGCAGGACGCGCGACGCGCGCCTCGCCTCGCCTCCCCGCAGAGCCGCGTGCCACGGGGGCGGATCCGCACGAACGCGGTCGGCGCCTGGAGTGGCAGCGGCCGCGCCGCCAGCGATGGCCGACGGGTCGCTATTCGCTCTCCTCCACTGACCCCGAGCCCCTAGGCACGACGCGAGGATACCCGTCGACGCGGCCGGCGCGGAGCTCCTCGGCCTCCCGCTGCAGGCGCGCAAGCTTGGCGGCGATGATCGCGACGTACACGAGGAGGAAGACGAGGAAGACCCCGTACGCCGCGGCGACGTACTGTCCGCCGCTCACGACGTCGCCTCGCGCAGCTCGCGGAGCGCGATGTCGAGCCGCTTCCCAGCGAGCTCGACGCGGTACAACACGTACGCGAGGAGGGTGACGGCGACCCACGCGACGCAGAAGGCGAGGAACATCGTCCCCGTCATCTGCGGCCCTTCACGCGTGAAGACGGTGGGGTGGATGAAGTCCTCTGCGAGCCGGATCGCGAGGAAGCTCACCGGGATCAGCGCCACCCCGAAGAGCGCGTAGACGGCCGAGGAGCGTGCTCGCCGGGGGCCGTCCTCGATCGAGAAGCGCAGCATGAAGTAGGCGCAGTAGAAGAGGAAGAGGACGAGGAAGAGGACGAGCTGATTCGAGCTCCACGTCCACCAGACGCCCCACGAGGCCTTCGCCCAGATCGACCCGGTGATCAACGTGAGCGAGCCGAAGATCGTCCCCTGGTGGATCGCGACGTAGCTCTCGAGGTCGTAGCGCTGCTCGCCGGTCGAGAGGAGCCGCAACGCCTTCCACGCCCCGAGCCCGAAGCAGAAGTAGGCGGTGAGGGCGACCGGGACGTGGAGGTAGAAGATCCGCTGCGAGATGCCCTGGTCTGCGTCCTCGGGCGCCACGAGGAGCGCGAGGACGACGGCGAGCCCCATCAGGGCAGCCGTGAGCGTGACGAGGCCGGGGAGGCTGCGGATCGAGGAGAGGCTGCTCAGAGGGCTACTCGGTGATGACGTACTCGAAGGACGCCCAAGACAGTACCGCGAAGACCCCGTCGTAGAGCAGGAGGAAGAGGAGGAAGCGGCCGCCGTCGTCGGACACGGCCGAGCCGACACCGCCGACGACGAGCGGGATCGCGAGCGGGAGGACGAGGAGCGGCAAGAGCAGCTCCCGAGCGCGACCGGCGGCCGCCATCGCCGCGAGCAGCGACCCGATCGCACAGATCCCGACGTCCGCGAGGAGCACCCCGGCGAGCGCGGTCGCGTCGAGGGGAGCGAAGAAGAGGACGAAGGCGGGCAGCGCGACCACCTGCGCCGCGAGCAGGAAGGCGAGCGTCGCGAGCGTCTTCCCGAGCCAGATCGCGCTGCGGTCGCAGGGGGCGAGGACGAGACCGTCGAGGACGCCGTGCTCGGCCTCGGGCACCCATGCCCTCGAGAGCCCGAGGAGCGCGGTGAAGACGATGGCGACCCAGAGCAAGCCGTACGCGGCGGTGGCGCCCGTCCCTGCCGGGAGGGCGAAGTGGAAGACGACGAGGGTCGAGAGGACGAACAGGAGCATCGCGGGGAGGGTGTCGCGCGCGCGGAGCTCGACGCGGAGATCCTTGCGCGTGAGGGCGACAACGTCGGACACGTAGGTCATGTGAGCGCGAGCCTCCGCGGGGCGAGCGCCGAGAGGCGCTCCGGCTCGTGCGTCGCGACGACGAGCGCGCGCCCGCGTGCGAGGCGGGCGAGCTCCTCGTCGAGCAGCGCCGCGCCCGCCGCGTCGAGGGACGCGTGCGGCTCGTCGAGCAGCAAGAGGTCCGGGTCGTGGAGCAGCGCGCGGCAGAGCGCGAGCCGTTGTGCCATCCCGCGGGAGTACTCGGAGACGCGCACGGCGCGAACATCCCAGAGCCCGAAACGCTCGAGCAGCATCCCGATCCGCTCCCGCCGCTCCGGAACCCGGTACAGGCGCCCGAAGAGGTCGAGGTTCTCGAGCGCGGTGAGCTCTCGGTAGACGAGGGGCTCGTGGCCGACGAAGCCTATCCGTGAGCGGTCGATCGCGAGCTCGAGCTCGCCCCGCGTGGGTGCGACGAGCCCGGCGAGAATCCGGAGGAGAGTCGTCTTGCCGGAGCCGTTCGGGCCGGTGACGAGGACGACGTCGTCTGGTTGGACAACGAGATCGACGCCTGCGAGCACCCGGCGCCCGCCGTAGCGCCGTTCGAGCCCCCGCGCGACGATCATCGGGCCGCCACGTCGAGGGCGACGAAGCACAGGAAGACCACGCTGATCACGCCGTTCACGGTGAAGAAGGCAGCGTCGAGACGCCGCAGGTCACCTGGCCGTACGAGGGAGTGCTCGTAGGCGAGGAGCGCCGCGACGGCCGCGACGCCGAGCCCGTAGAAGAGGCCGACATCGAGCCCCACGCCTGCGAGCGCGAGGAGCGCGACGGCGGCGCCGTGGAGCGCCCGGGCCCCGGTGAAGACGCCGCGTTCGCCGAACCGCACCGCCCACGAGTGGAGCCCCTCCGCCCGGTCGTGATCGACGTCGTAGAGCGAGTAGAAGAGGTCGAAGCCGGCGACCCAGACGAGCACGGCCGCCCCGAGCACCCAGGCCTCCCACGGCGCCGTCCCGGCGACGGCGAGCCACGCTCCGACGGGAGCGAGCCCGAGGCAGGCGCCGAGCCACAGGTGGCAGAGCCACGTGACGCGCTTGAGGTACGGGTAGACGACGAACAGCGCGACCGGGATCGGCCACAGCCAGCGGACGAGCGGGTCGAGCTGGAAAGCCGCGAGCACGAAGACTCCGAGCGCCGCGGCGCTCAGGAGAACGACCTGGGTGCGGGTCAGCGCACCGCTCGGGAGCTCCCGGGAGGCCGTCCGCGGGTTGCGGGCGTCGAGCTCGGCGTCGAGGAGGCGGTTCAGCGCCATGGCGAGCGTGCGCGCCCCGACCATCGCAACCGTCACCCACCACATGGCGACCGTCCCCGGCCACCCGTCGACGGCGAGCAGCGCCCCGACGTACGCGAAGGGCAGGGCGAAGACCGTGTGCTCGATCCGGACGAGCGACGCGAGTCGCTTCGGGAGCGGAGCGGACGCTGTGCTCACGTCTGCCGGTGCGGTGTCGCGGTGTCGCCGCTTGCAAGCTCGAGCGCGTGGCGGAGAGCCGGGCGGAGCACGGCGAGCCCGTCGCGGCAGCCGCCCGGCGAGCCGGGCAAGTTGACGACGAGCGTCGCACCTCGCAGCCCGGCGACGCCGCGCGAGAGGAGCGCGTGCGGCGTTCGGCGCAGCGCGTCGGCGCGAATCGCCTCGGCGATCCCCGGCGCCTCGCGGTCGAGCAGCGGCCGCGTCGCCTCGGGAGTGACGTCCCGGGGGCCGAATCCGGTCCCCCCGGTCGTCACGACGAGCGACGCCCGCGCGCACAGGTCCTCGAGCGCCGCAGCAATGTCGTCGCGGTCATCCGGCACGACGCGGCGCACGACCTCGAAGCCCTCCTCCCGGAGGAGGCTCTCGAGCGTGTCGCCGCTCGCATCGTCGCGCGTCCCCGCGGCGACCCCGTCGGAGACGGTGAGCACCGCCGCTCTCACGCGGGCGACTTCTCCTTCTCGACGAGCCGGATAGGCCCGATTTCCATGGTCGGATCGATCGCCTTCGCCATGTCGTAGACCGTGAGCGCGGCGACGGAGACGGCTGTCAACGCCTCCATCTCGACGCCGGTCCGAGCCGTCGTCTCGACCTCGGCTTCGATCCGGACGCCGTCGGCGTCGACGGAGCAGCGGACGTCGATGCGGGTGAGGGGGAGCGGGTGGCAGAGCGGAACGAGCTCCGCCGTGCGCTTCGCCGCGAGCACACCGGCGAGCTGCGCCGCGACGAGCGCATCGCCCTTCGGGAGCTCGCCGAGCCTGCGCGCCGTCTCCGCCGCCATTCGCACCCGCCCCGCGGCCAGCGCGCGGCGGCGAGAGAGGGGCTTGCCGCCGACGTCGACCATGCGCAGGCCACCGGTCTCGTCGACGTGGGAGAGCTCTGTCACGAGGGGATCGTAGACGGGTTCGGGGCCGGGCCTCAGCTCGAGCCGCCCGGTAGCGTGACCTCGCCTGCGTTTTCACGTGAAAACGCGTCCGTCGTGTCCGGGCTCGCCGCCTCGAGCTCGAGCGAGAACACGGTTCGACCGGGTCTCGATTCGAGGCGCACCGCGCCGTGCATGAGTCGCGCCAGCTCCCGGGCGATCGCGAGGCCGAGGCCGCTGCCCGAGGCCGAGCTCCCGTCACCGCGGTAGAAGCGCTCGAAGACCGCGTCGCGCTGGTCTTCCGGGATGCCCGGCCCGTCGTCGCGCACCGCGAGCACTGCGCGCGCGTCGCGCCGGTACACGTCGATCGTCACCCGAGTTCCGGCGGGCGTGTGGGTGAGCGCGTTGGCCAGGAGCGCCCGCCCGATCTGGAGCACGCGATCTTCGTCGGCGAGCGCGACGACGCCGGGGACTGCACGCACCTCGAGCTCATGACCCCTCGTCTCCGCGAGGGGCCCCAGCTCGGCAGCGAGCGCATGCGCCGCGACCTCGAGGTCGACCGGCTCGCGCACCGGGACGAGCTGACCTGCGTCAATCCGCGACAGGTCGAGGAGCGCCGTCGTCAGCGCCGTCAGTCGCTCGACCTGGTCGCGCATCGTGGCGAGGAACTCCCGGCGCGTCTCCTCGTCGAGCTCCTCGTCGCTCAGCAGCTCGAGGAAACCACCGAGCGAGAAGAGCGGCGTGCGTAGCTCATGGGAGGCGTTCGCCACGAACTCGCGCCGCGCGTCGTCGAGGCGCGCGAGGCGGACGCGCATCCGATCGAAGGCGAGCGCGAGCTGCCCGATCTCGTCGTCGCCGTGATCGACGATCGGCTCCGTGAAGTCGCCGTCGGCGATGCGCTCCGCGCCGGCCTCGAGCCGCGCCAGACGGTAGGCGAGCAGCCCCGCCGCCGTGAGGCCGAGGACGACTGCGAGCACAAGGGCGAATGCCGTCGCGAGGATGAACCGGCGCTTCACGAGCTCGACGGTCGCGAGCGTGTCCTCGAGCGGGGCGCGGAAGAGCAGGACGCCGCCGCTCTCCATCGGGAGGGCAACCGAGGCGAAGTCGCCTCCAGCCGTGGACACCCGGCCCCGCTCCAGCCTGCCGCTGAGCACGGTGCGCAACGCCACCGGGTCGTCTTGGACATCCTGCGAGTCCCGGCGCTGGGAGTCGGCAAACACCGCGACCGCCGGGGGCGTCTTCGCGAGCACGTCGAACGCGACGACGCGAGCGTTCGCGACCGCGGCGGAGCGATCGAGCGCCTCGGGCCAGCGAACGCGGTCGTCCGGGATCTCCTCCGAGAGCGGAACGGCGACCTCCTCGAGCTGGTCGAGACGGGTCTCGACGAACCGCTCCTCGAGCGAGGGGACGACGATGAGGTACGCCACCCCGAGCGCAATCGCGACGATCGCCGCCAGCGTGAGCGCCAGGCGAACCCGGATGCCGCCCGGGATCCTCATCCCCGTCCCGTCAGGGTCGGAACCGGTATCCGGCGCCGCGCACGGTGAGGATGAGCTCCGGGTTGCTCGGGTCACGCTCGATCTTCTCGCGCAGGTGGCGTACGTGAACGTCGATCGTCCGCGGCTCGCGATAGTCGGCGCCGCCGCGCAGGCGTTCGAGGAGCTCCCGGCGGGAGAAGACGACGCCCGGGCTCGACGCGAGGAGCACGAGCATCTCGAACTCGATGAACGTGAGCTGCACGACCTCGCCGCGCACCTCGACGGTACGACGCGGGATGTCGATGCGAAGCTCGCCCCGCTCGATGACCTGCTCGCGGTCGCGAGCGGCGTGCGGAGTCGCCGCACGCCTCAGGAGCGCTCGCACCCTGCTCCGAAACTCTCGTATCGAGAACGGCTTCGTGATGTAGTCGTCGGCTCCCAGCTCGAGGCCGAGCACCTTGTCGAGCTCCTCCCCGCGAGCCGTGAGCATCACGATCGGGACGTTGCTCCGATTGCGGAGCCGCTTGCACACCTCGAGCCCGTCGAGCTTGGGGAGCATGACGTCGAGGACCACGAGGTCGACGTCCTCTTCCTCGAACCGCGCGAGCGCCTCCTCGCCGTCACGGGCCTGGATGACCCGGTAGCCGTCTCGCTCGAGCGGGTACCTGAGCAGCGTCTGAATCGACTCCTCGTCGTCGACGAGGAGGATGGTCGTGGGGCTCTGCACGAGAGGAACGGTGAGCGTTCGGGCCGAGTGCCTCGGAGATCGCGGCCTACTATAGCCCCGCGATGGATGCGGCTCGGCCCCCGAGGCGGCCTCGGCGACCGCGTCGCCGCCCGACGGAACAGGTTCTCGACGGCCGTCTCGTCCGCGTCGCGTCGCTCGTACTCCTCCCGGCGCTCGCGCTCTGCCTCCTCACCATCTCCTCGCCGGGCGTCCTTCCGCCTCCGCCGGCGTCGCCCGCGTTCGACGGAGCATCGGCTGCGGCGCTCTCCGCGGAGCTCTCTGGCGCGTACCCCGCTCGCGTTCCGGGCACTCCGGAGGCAGCCCTCGCCGCCGCTTGGTACCGCCAGACGATGACCTCGCTCGGCTTGACCACCGAGGAGGACGTCTGGCGGGAGGAGCTTCCCGGCCTCGGCGAGGTCGAGCTTCGCAACATCGTCACGGTCATCCGAGGCCGTTCCCCGTCGATGGTGATCGTTGTTGCCCATCGCGACAACGATGGTGCAGGAACCGCTGCGGACAACCCCTCGGGAACGGCGGCGCTGATCGAGCTCGCCCGGCCCTACGGGGCGCTCGGGGCAGCCGAGCCGCCGGTTCCACAACGCACGCTCGTCCTCGTCTCGACCGATGGCGGCGCCTGGGGTGGCGCGGGAGCGGCGCGTCTCGCGAGCCGCATCGGCGAGCAAGGAGATGTCGTCGCCGTGCTCGTCCTCCACGGGCTCGCCCGACCCGGCGTGCCGCAGCTCGCGATCGGAGCCGGGGCGGTGGCCTCGCCCGCGAGAGCGCTCGTCGGAACCGCAGCGGCGCGCGTTGCCGAGCAGGTCGGAGTCGCGCCGGAGCTGCCGTCCGCGCCTGCGCAGCTCGTCGCGCTCGGCATCCCGCTCGCCCTGGGCGAGCAGGCGCCGTTCCTCCAGCGGGGGATGGCTGCCGTCGCCCTCACCGGCGCGCCCCCGGACAGCGGGGAGGCGGTGGACGCGCGCGTGCGCGTGAACGCGCTCGCGGGCCTCGGCCGCGCCGCCGAGGCCCTGATCGGCTCCCTCGACGCGACACCGCGGCGGAGCTTCGGGACCGCAGACTCGCTGTTCCTCGACGAGCGCCGCGTCGTCGGAGGATGGGCGCTCCGCCTTCTCCTGGCCATCGCAGTCGCACCGTTCGCCGTCGGCGTCGTCGATCTCCTCGCCCGCGCACGGCGCCGCGGCGTCTCGGTGCGACCGGCCTTCAGGGCGCTCCGAAGCCGTATCCTCGTATGTCTGTACGCCGGCGCGCTCCTCTGGCTCGCGACCGTCGTGGGGGTGCTTCCGAGCGGCGCCCAGTACCCGTTTCCGCCGACCGGCCCCGCCGCGGGCGACTGGTCGCCCGTCGGGGTCGGGATCCTCGCCGCTGCGCTCGTCGGCGGCTGGGCGCTCGCGCGGCGACGCCTCGCTCGCCGGCTCGCGCCGTCCCCGAGCGAGACGCTTGCCGGCTACGTGGCTGCCCTCGTCTGGCTCGGCGGCCTCTCCGTCGTCGTCGCGGCGGCGCGGCCGTACGCGGTTCTCTTCCTGCTCCCAAGCCTGTATGCGTGGCTCTGGCTGCCGCGCGCGAGCTCTCACGTCGCCCGTATGGCGCTCTTCGCCCTCGGGCTCAGCGGTCCGGTCGGCGGCGTGCTCGTACTCGCAGGAAGTCTCGGGACGTCGGTCTCCGACGTGGCTCGGTACCTCGTCGAGCTTGCCGGAATCGGGTACATCGGCCCGTCGACCGTGCTCCTCGCCCTCGCCTGGACTGCGGCAGCGGCGCAGCTCGGAGCGCTGGCGCTCGGCCGCTACGCGCCGTACGCGGCCGGGCAGGAGCCTCCACCGCCAGGCCTGGTTCGTACGAGCGTCGCTCGGGCTGCTCGCCGCCGAGCTGGGACGAGTCAGGCAAGCGGGATGTAGCGGACCCGAGCCCCGACTGCGAGCTCACGGTCACCGCGTGGCACGTGAACGAGCGCATCGGCGGCCGCCGCGCGCACGATCATGTGCGACTCCTGGCCGGAGATCGGCTCCAGCACGGTCTCGTCGCCCCGGGAGACGCGCCGGGCGCGAACGAGCTCGTCCCGCTCGACGCTCGGCGTCAGCGCTGTGGCGAGCACCCCGTGCTCGTAGCGAGGAGATGGCGCAGGCGCTCCTTGCACGGCCTCGAGCGCAGGCCGGACGAAGAGCACGGCCCCGACGAGCGCTGACACCGGGTTGCCCGGAAGCCCGAACACGAGCGTCGTGCCACGGACACCGAAGGACAGAGGCTTGCCCGGCTTGACCGCGACCCCCCAAAACACCTCCTCGACGCCGAGCTCGCGCTCGACCGCGCGAACGAGATCGTGCGGGCCGACCGAGACTCCTCCCGTGGTCACGAGGACGTCGTGGTCGAGGCCGCGCGCGATCGCTGCCCGGTGGGCGTCTTCCTCGTCGCTCACGACCGGCAGCCGCTCGACGACCGCGCCGGCTTCGGCGAGCGCTGCCGCGAGCAGCCAGCTGTTCGACTCGTAGATCTGGCCGAGCTCGAGCGGACGGCCCGGCTGCTGGAGCTCGCTTCCGGTCGCCACGACGGCGACACGTGGGCGGACATGACAGGAGACGGAGGCGATCCCGGCGGCGGCGAGCGCGCCGATCTGCGCGGGGCCGAGGAGCGAGCCGGCACCGAGGATCGGCTCCCCGACTCGGACGTCGCCGCCCGGGACTCTGATGTGCGCGCCGGGCACGACGGGCTCGTCGATCTCAACGAGCTCCCCCTCGATCCGAACGCGCTCGAGGGGAACCACCGCGTCGGCTCCGTCGGGAACGACCGCCCCGGTCGAGATCGCCGCGCACGACCCCGGAGCGAGCGCGAGCGGCGATGTCCGGCCGGCAGCGATGCGGAACGCGACCGGCAGCACCCCGGGGGTGTCCGCCGAGCGGACCGCGTAGCCATCCATCGCCGAGCTCGGAAAGGGGGGCAAGTCCGTGCGCGCGGGCGCCGGCGCCGCCAAGCGTCGGCCCGCCGCCGCACCGATCGGCACCTCTTCGGAAGGCCCCGGGCGCGCGTGCTCGAGGACGCGCGCGAGCGCCTCCTCGACCGAGAGCAGAGGCCCCATCTAGGGAAGCCCTCGCGTTCCCGTCGGAGCAGGCGGCTCCTCCGGCTCCTCGGTCTCGGTCTCAGTAGTCGTGGCCGGTCGCGGGTCGTAGGCGAGCGCGTACTTCCCGCGGGTGAAGGGCTTCCACTCGGGCCAGCTCGACGGCTCCGGGAACGGCACAACCTCCCGACGCTCGAGCGCCGCCGACATGAACAGGCGCCAGATCTCGGCGGGGAAGCTGCCCCCGGTGACGGCGATCCCGTGGACGTTCTCCATCGGGATCTCGCCCGCCGTGTACCCGACCCAGACGGTCGTCGCGAGCTCGGGCGTGTAGCCCGCGAACCAGGCGTCCGCGTGCTCTTCGTTCGTGCCCGTCTTCCCCGCCGCAGGGCGGCCGAGAGCCGCCCGCGTGCCCGTCCCGGACTGCACGTTCTGCTCGAGAATGCGCGTGACGATCGCCGCGGTGCCCTCCGAGATCGCACGGCGGCGCTTGGGCTTCCCCCACCCAGACTCGGTGTCCACGGTTCCGTCCGGGAGGATCACCTTGCGAATGGCCATCGGCTCCGCATACACTCCGCCCGCCGCGAGCGTCGCGTACGCGGAGGCGAGGTCGAGGGGCGAGACGGCGATCGAGCCGAGCCCGATCGACGGCACGTACGTACCGCCGACGTCGAGTGGGGAGCGCACGCCCATGCGGCGGGCGACCTCCGCGACCTTCTCGGGCGTGACGTCGAGCGTCAGTTGCGCGTAGACGGCGTTGTCGGAGCGGAGCGTCGCGCTGCGGATCGAGCTCCAGCCGTAGTAGTCGTTGGCGTACGTCTTGACGCACCACCAACTCCCGTCCTCGCAACTCCCTGCAGGGTGCGTCTTGTAGACGAACGGCGCGGAGACGTAGTACGTCGAGTCCGGGTTCACTCCCATCTCGACCGCCGCGGCGAGCACGAACGTCTTGAATGTCGATCCCGGCTGCCGGCGCGCCTGTGAGACGAGGTTGAACTGATTCTCGGGTCGGTTGGGGACGACCGCCGCCATAGCCCGGATCGCTCCCGTCTTCGGGCTGATCGAGATGAGCGCCGCCGCCGGATCGGTGGGGAGGTTCAGGGTCTCGCGGATCGCCTTCTCCGCGAGCCGCTGGTAGCGAGGAACGATCGTCGTGTACACCTGGAGCCCGCCGGACCGCACGCGCTCGGCCCCGTACACCTCGATGAGCCGATCGCGCACGTAACCGAAGAAGTACGGCTCGCGGATCTCGCTGTACAGCTTCCCCGGCCTCAGGCCGAGCCCCGAGGACGACGCGAGCCGGAACTGACGGGGGGTGATGACTCCGGTCTCCAGCATCGCGCGCAACACCTCGCCCCGACGGGCGAGCGCACGTTGGGGGGCGGTGAACGGGTTCGTCACCGACGGGGCCTGCGTGAGCCCGGCGAGCAGGGCGGACTCGGCGATGTTCAGCTCGCGTGCGGGCTTCGAGAAGTACGTCTGCGCGGCGGCCTCGATGCCGTACGCCTGGTTTCCGTAGTAGACCTGATTGAGGTACGTCGTGAGAATGCGGTGCTTCGTCCACGCGCCGTCGAGCTTCGCCGCCAGACACGCCTCCTTGAGCTTGCGCTCGACCGTGCGCTCCTTCGAGATGTAGAGGTTGCGCACGAGCTGCTGTGTGATCGTCGAGCCGCCTTCCACGATCGCGCCGGCCCGGATGTCCGCGACCGCGGCGCGAGCGATGCCCTCGAGGTCGAGACCGTTGTGCTCGAAGAAGCGCCGGTCCTCGACGGCGACCGTCGCCTTGCGGATCCAGGGGGACATGTCGGCAGCCTTGACGGGCTGCCGGTTCCGCTCGGCCGGGATCGAGCCGAGGAGCGAGCCGTCGGCCGCGTAGACGAAGGAGTTCCGTCCGATCGCGACCGGCCGGAGGGAGGAGAGGTCACACGAGGAGCCGTACGCGAACACCGCCGTCGAGGCCGAGACACCCGCGACGGCGCCGAGCACAGCGATGCTGGCGAACGCGAGAACTGCGGCTCGGCGACGTTGGCGGCGGCGCGCGAGGCGCTGGTGACGAGCGCGGGGTCGGAGGGTCTCGGGATCGAGCCGCGGCCGTCGTCCACGCGCTCCGCTCATACGAGTGATGCTAGCCGGGGCCGCTCCGACTTCGCCGTCCGGCGACACCTGACCCGCCCCGCGACATCCTCCGCGTGCTGGAATCCGCCGAATGGCTGTCTCGGACCTCGGCCGGCACCCCGGACGCCTCGCCGCCTGGCTCGTCTTCGTCGGCGTCCTCACGGCGCTCGGGTACGGCTCGCGCTTCAGCGATGTCGAGACTCCGGACGATGTCGCGTACCGCTACTCGTCCTCGGTCGCGGCGCTCGTGCAGTACGGCCTCATGCTCGTGATCCTCCTCCTCATCGCCCGCGGCCTCCCTCGCCGGGAGGCGTTCGCCTGGAGACGCCCGGCCTCCTGGAAACGCGCGCTCGGCCTCGCCCTGCTCGCGCTCCTCGCGATCTGGGTCGTCGCCGGTGCTCTCTCCCCCTTCCTCGACGCGAGCGAGGAGCAGGGCCTCGTCCCCGAGGAGTGGGATCCGAGCCGTGCAGGCGCCTTCGTGGCCTTCTTCGTCACCGTGACCGTCCTCGCTCCGGTCGTCGAGGAGCTGACCTACCGGGGCCTCGGCTTCTCGTTGCTCGCGCCATACGGCGCGTGGACGGCCATTGTCGTGACCGGAGTCCTCTTCGGCGCCGCGCACGGCCTCGTGCTCGGGCTCCCCGTGCTCGTCTTCTTCGGGGTCGCAGTCGGCTGGTTGCGGGCCCGAACGGAGAGCGTCTTCCCGCCTATCCTGCTCCATGCGGTCTTCAACGGCGTGGCCCTGATCGCCGCCGTTGCGACCGCGTGACTACTCCTCGTCTTCTTCCTCGTCCGCTTCCTCGAGGCTCGAGGCGAACTGCTCCGGCGTCACCGTCTCCAGGAACGCACGAAACTCGTCCGGGTCGAGATCGGCCAGGCTGGAGGCGGTCACGACGCTCGTCTCGGTCTCGTCCTCGGACTGGAACTCGATGCTCGACTCCTCGATGACGTCCTCGGCAGCGAAGATCTGCGCGTCGCAGCGGACGGCGAGCGCGATGGCATCCGACGGTCGCGAGTCGATCTCCAACTCCCGCCCGTCCTGGACGATCGTGATCCGCGCGTAGAAGGTGTTCTCGCGGAGCTCGGTCACGGTCACCCGGACGACCTCGCCCTGGAGCTCGGAGACGACGTCCGCGAGCAGGTCGTGCGTCATCGGCCGTGGCGGTATCGCGCCCTGAAGGCGCATGAGGATCGCCGCGGCCTCTGCATGGCCGATCCAGATCGGGAGGTAGCGATCGTCGTCCGCAGTCTTCAGGAGCACGATCGGCTGCTTGCCGATCGGCTCGAAGCTCACGCCGTACAGGGTCATCTCCCGCATAGCCCGCTGCGTCCATGTTAGACGCGTCGCGTGCGCTACAGTTGCCCACCGCGGGCGATTAGCTCAGTCGGTTAGAGCGCCGCTCTGATAAGGCGGAGGTCCCTGGTTCGAATCCAGGATCGCCCATCCTCTTTCGCAGAGCGGGAATCCGCCGAGCGGATCCCCGCTCGCGGGTCCTGAAGCGCGGGAGCGGAGCTCCCGCTGGTCGTGGCGGGCGTCCGTCCCGCGTCGGCGCACGCCCGCTCCGCCGAGCGGATCCCCGCTCGCGGGTCCTGAAGCGCGGGAGCGGAGCTCCCGCTGGTCGTGGCGGGCGTCCGTTACCTCGCCCGGCTCGACTCTGCCGCCTCCAGTGCCTCTGCGAGCTCCGCGAGGCCGGTCTCGTCGCCGAAGTGGATGCGCGCCGAGCCGCCCGCCACCGTGACCGGCAGTCCCGTGATCCGCTCGAGTGACGCGCGAACGCGCTCGGCGAGCTCGGGGTCGGTCGCCGGCGTGCGCCGCGCTCGCCGCCGTGCGCCGCCCTCGCGGGCAGCGCGCTCGGCCGCTCTCACCGTCAGCCCCTCCTCGGCGATTCGCCGCGCGAGTCGCTTCCGCGCTTCGTCGTCTGGGAGCGAGAGCACCGCCCGGGCGTGCCCTTCGGTGAGGTCGCCACGGGCGAGCATCCAGAGGACTTCCTCGGGGAGCTCGAGTAGGCGCAGGCGGTTCGAGACCGCAGACTTCGAACGACCGACGCGCTCCGCGACCTCGCTCAGCGAGAGCTCGAACTCGTCCACGAGCGAGGCGTAGGCGCGCGCCTCCTCGACCGGTGACAGCTGCTCGCGGGCGACGTTCTCGACGAGACCGAGCAGGAGCGACTCGCCGTCCTCGACGTCGCGCACGAGCGCGGGGAGCGTGGGGATGCCAGCGGCTCGCGCGGCCCGCCAGCGGCGCTCGCCTGCGATGAGCTCGAAGCCGCCCGCCTCGCGGCGGCGGACGACGATCGGCTGGAGGACACCCTGATGCCGGATCGAGGCAGCGAGACCGGAGGCGGCCTCGGGCTCGAACCGGCGACGCGGCTGACGCGGATTCGGATGGATCGTCTCGACGGGCAGGTGCACGAGCTCGGGCTGCCCGGCCTCGCCGAGGAGCACTTCGAGCCCACGGCCGAGCCCGCGCCGCTCGCTAGGAACGCTCGACAAGCTCCATCGCCACCTTCCAATAGGCCTCCGACCCCGGTGAGCGGGGGTCGTAGGCGATCGCAGGGAGCCCGTGGCTCGGTGCTTCCGCAAGCCGTACCGAGCGGGGCACGGTCGTCGCGAAGACGAGTTCGCCGAAGTGCCGCCTGAGCTCGGCCTCCACCTCCATCGACAGACGCGTGCGGCGATCGGCCATGGTGAGGAGGATCCCGGCGACCGCGAGCTCCGGGTTGAGACGAGCCTTGACGTGGCTGATCGTGCCGAGGAGTTGGGAGAGCCCCTCGAGGGCGTAGTACTCCGCCTGCACCGGGACGAGCACGCGCTGCGCGGCGGCGAGCGCGTTCACCGTGAGCGGCCCGAAGGAGGGCGGGCAGTCCAGGAACACGAACGAGTACCGCTCGAGCCGGCCTGCGAGCGCCTCGGCGAGGTAGCGCTCGCCTCCCTCGCGGGTCGAGAGGTCGACCGCGGCGGCGGCGAGATCGCTCTTCGCCATCACGACATCGAGATTCGGGACGCTCGTCGGCTTCGCGAGCGCGGAGAGGGGCGCGCCGTCGAGCAGGTCGAGCGTGGAGACGCCGTTCGCGCGCAGCCCGAGTCCCGAGGTCGCGTTCGCCTGCGGGTCGAGGTCGACGAGGAGCACGCGCTCGCCCGCCTCGGCGAGGCAGGCGCTCACGTTGACCGCGGTGGTCGTCTTTCCGACCCCACCTTTCTGGTTCGCGACCGCATACACCCGCGCCTGGCGCGGCGCCGCGGCGGCGGGCGACTGCGCGAGAGACCCCTCGACAGCGGACACGTCGCAAGTCTCGCGCGTGCGCCGGACATCGCTCGCGCCTGGCGCGGCGCCGCGGCGCTAGGCAAGCGGGCGCTTCTTCGCCACGCCGGGTCGTCGCGGGAAGCCGGGCGGCGTCGCATCGACTTTCCGGAGGACGAGCAGGCCGTCGAGCTCCTCCTCCAGGCGTCCGCCCACCGCCGCGGCAGCGCGGGCGACGCGCTCGCGGTCCGCCGTCTCGCCGACCCAGAGGAGAGCGGCGCCCCCGCGGGCGACGAGCGGGAGCGTCAGTTCCGCCGCCACAGGCGGCTTCGCAAGGGCCTTCGCCAAGGCGACTCCCCACGCCTCGATTGGCTGCTCCTCGGCTCGGCCCCACACGACCTCGACGTTCGCGAGGTGTGCCGCATGGCGCGCGAGGAACGCCGCCTTCCGCCGTTCGGCCTCGAGCAGGGTGAAGCGTCGGTGGGGGAGCGCGAGCGCGAGCGGGATTCCCGGAGAGCCTCCGCCGGATCCGACGTCGATGACTGCCCCCTCGATCCGCTCGAGCACCGGCGCAGCTCGAAGCGCGTCCTCGACGAGAACGCGCCGCGCGGTCTCGGCGGCGCGGAGACCGGTGATCCCGGGGGTGACGAGCGCGTCCTCGAGCCAGCGCTCGAGGAGCTCGCGATCCATCTCAGTCGAGCGGACGGCGGGGAATGACGACGACGTACCGATTGGGCTCGGCGCCGTCGCTCACGGTGTCGACGTCCGGATCGTCCTTCAGCTCCTCGTGCACGATCTTGCGTTCGACCGCCGTCATCGGCTCGAGCTCGACCCGCAGGCCCGTCGCAGCAGCGCGCTGGGCCGCCCGGCGCGCGATCGCGGCAAGCGTCCCCGCTCTCCGTGCCCGGTATCCGGCCGCGTCCACGGTCACCGCCGTCTCGCTTCCCTCGGCGCGGGCCAACGCGTTCGCGAGGTACTGGATCGCGTCGATCGTCTGGCCGTGCTTGCCGATGACGAGCCCGAGGTCTCGTCCCGAGCAGGTGACGGTGATCCCGTCGTCGCTCTCGACGACGGCAGTCGAGACGCTCGCGCCGATCGCCGCCGCGACCCGCTCGACGAACGCACGAGCAGACTCGGCCGCATCGGAGTGCGACGTTTCGTGCGAGTCCGGAGCCGGCGCGGACGCGACGACCTTGGCCGGCGTGTGGCCGACACCGAGGAGGCCCCGCTCCCCTTCGGAGACGACGACGAACTCCACGGCGCTCCGGTCGAGAGAGGGAAGCAGCCGCTCGAGCTCGCGCAGCGCCGCCCACTTCGCCTCGCCGACGGTCTCGCCGCTCGCTTCCACGCTCACGACCTCGTCCCTCACCGTCGCTGCCCGCCTCGCTTCTTCTTCACCCGACGCGGCGGCGTGGGGTGCTTCGTGGCGGCCGGCTGCGGCTGCTCCTCGTCCTTGCTCGGCGTCCTGCTCGAGCGCTTGGGCGGCACCACCGGCTTCGGCATGAGCCGCCGCGTGACCAACCCCTGCCCCGTCGTCCACAGGTTCGTCGTCAGCCAGTAGATCATGAGCCCGGAGGGGAACTGGAGGATGAAGGGGATGAAGAAGACGGGAAGCGCCATCAGCAGGTAGCGCTGGGCGTTCGACTGCATCGTCGTCGACATCAGCCACGTGGACGTGAGCTGGCTCGCGACGTAGACGACGAGCAGAACCGGGCCCCAGCCGCGGCTCGTCGCTTCGGTGATGTCCACGAGCCCGATCCAGTCGAGGCTCGAGGCCGGGAAGTCGGGGAAGATCTCCCTCTCGAAGTCCTTGAGGACGAAGAAGAGCGCGATGAAGATCGGGATCTGGAAGAGGATCGGCAGACAGGAGGCGTACGGGTTGATCTTGTTCTCCTTGTAGAACTTCATCAGCTCTTCCGACTGCCGCTGCCGGTCGTTGCGGTAGCGCTGCTGGATCGCCTTCATCTCGGGTGCGTGCAGCTGCAGGCTCTGCATGGAGTGGATCTGCTTGATCGCGAGCGGGACGAGGAGGATGCGCACGAGCACCGTCAGCGCGACGATCGACCAGGCCCACGTGAGCCCGACCGAGTCGTGGAACCAAACGAGGATCTCGGTGAGGAGGTTCTCGATCGGAGAGAGGACGCCGCCGACGATCACGACCGTGCCCTCCGCGAGCGAAGGACGGGGAAGAGCGTCTGGTCGCGCACGTAGTCGACGCCGCCGTGGCTCCACGGGTTGCAGCGGAGCAACCGCCAGGCGGCGAGCACCGCTCCACGCGCGAGGCCGAGCTCGCGGAACGCGTCGATCGCGTACTGCGAGCAGCTCGGGTGGTACTTGCACGTTCCCTGCGGGGTGAGCAGGCCGAACGTCCAGCGCCACGCGTAGACGAGAGCGACGCCCAGGTACCTCATCGTCCGAGCTCCGCCTTGCGCAGGATCTCGCCGAGCTCGGCGGCAAGCCACTCGTGCCCACGCGCCGCGAGGGGCTCCGCGATGCCCGGTCGCGCCGAGAGGACGTAGTCGCGGCCCGACGGGAGCTCGTCCAGGAGCCCCCGCCACGCCTCCCGCAGGAGCCGCTTGACGCGATTCCGCGTCACCGCGTTTCCGACGGCCTTGGGAACGGCGAGGCCGAGCCGCGGCGGGGCATCCGCGTCCTCGGAGCGCGGGAAGGAGTGCAGGACGAGGTAGCGCGTCGACACCGAGGTCCCGTGTCGGTACACGGCCTCGAAGTCCCGTGAGCGGGAGAGCCTGTGCCGGCGCTGCACGGGAGCGGGCCTCAGGCGGAGAGGCGCTTCCGTCCCTTCGCGCGACGCCGCTTCAGGATCGCGCGGCCGCCGCGGGTCGCCATGCGCGCGCGGAAGCCGTGGCGCCGCTTGCGGCGGCGGACGTTTGGCTGGTAGGTCCGTTTCACGTCGTCCGGGAGCGTCGAGGGTCGTTGGTGCGCGGAGCGAGCGACGAGTATAGACGACCGTCTCGAGCCTGGTTTTCCACAGCGCCGCGGTGAGCGCTCGTAGTGGGAAAACGCTGCTCACCGGGCATCGGGTGTTCTCCGCAAAGAGAACGCCAACCAATCCGTCCACATCTGTGGAAAGAGCTGTGGAACCTATAAAAGGCCTGCAAATCGTCGACTTTTCCATCCACAGGGACTCGAGCCGGCGGGTTTGAGCGCGCGCCGAGACGGTGCTATGCTCGCGATTCCTCGGGCACCGACCGAGTTCGACCACGGGTGGAGAACGCGACCGACACGAACGCCGAGAGCCTCTGGCTTGCAATCTCGCAAAGGCTCCGGGAGACGCTCGGGGAGACGCTCCACGACACGTGGTTCGCGCACGCCGAGGCGCGGTCGCTCACAGAGAGCGGGCTCGTCGTCACCGTCGCGAACGACTTCACGCGGGATTGGATCGAGAGTCACTTCCGCACCTTCGTCGCCGCGGCCGCCGCCGATCTCGCGGGTCGTCCGCTTGACGTCTCCTTCGACGTCTCCGGCGACCTCGAGTTGGCGAGCGGCCCGGAGCCGCAACGTGGGAGCGCGCCTCGAGCCGGCGAGGTGGATCACGTGGTCACGCGCGACGTAGCCGAGCCCGATCTCAACGCGAAGTACACGTTCGACCTCTTCGTCATCGGCTCCTCGAATCGCTTCGCGCACGCCGCGGCGCTCGCCGTCGCCGAGGCGCCCGCCCAGGCGTACAACCCGCTCTTCATCTACGGGGGCACGGGGCTCGGGAAGACCCACCTCCTGCAGGCGATCGGCCACTACGTGCGGCAGCACTCGCGGCGGCTGACGATGCGCTACGTCACGAGCGAGACGTTCATGAACGACTTCATCGACTCGCTGCGAGACAAGCGCATCGAGGGCTTCAAACGCCGCTACCGCAACTACGACGTCCTCCTCATCGACGACATCCAGTTCTTCGAGGGAAAGGAGCGGATCCAGGAGGAGTTCTTCCATACGTTCAACTCCCTCTACGAGGGCGGCGCGCAGATCGTCATCTCCTCGGATCGCCCCCCACGCGCGATCGCGACGCTCGAGGAGCGGCTGCGATCGCGGTTCGAGTGGGGGCTCCTCACCGACATCCAGGCGCCCGACCTCGAGACGAGGATCGCGATCCTCCGCAAGCGGGTCACGACCGAAGGGATCGCGGTCACCGACCCGGAGGTGCTCACGTTCATCGCCAGCCGCGTCTCGTCGAACATCCGCGAGCTCGAGGGCGCGCTCACCCGCGTCGTCGCGTTCTCGTCACTCACCGACCGGCCACTGACCGTCGAGCTCGCCGAGCACGTCCTCAAGGACGTCTTCCCGCAGGGCGATCCGCCGCCGGAGGTGACCATCTCCCGCATCCAGCAGGCGGTCTCCGAGCGCTTCGGGGTGACGGTCGACGAGCTCGTCAGCCCGCGGCGCTCCCAGGCCGTGGCCTACCCGCGCCAGGTCGCGATGTACCTCTCTCGCGAGCTCACCGACTCGTCGCTTCCGAAGATCGGCCGGGAGTTCGGAGGACGCGACCACACGACGGTCATCCACGCGACCTCGAAGATCACGCGCCTCATCCGCGAGGACCGCTCTGTGTACAACCTGGTGCAAGAGCTCACGGCGCGCATCAAGCAGGCTCGGTGAGTCTGTGGGACCGAGCCGTCGCGCCGGCGCACCCTGTGGAGCGCGGCGCTCGCCGTCCCCAGTGCCGTCCCCACGCGTTTTCCCCGCATCTTCCCGCGAGCTGTCCCGTCGTCCCCATCATTCACACTCCTACTACCTCTACGATCGAATCTCTCTCGTCATGACCGCAGACATCGCCACGAGCACCCTCCACGTCACCTGCGCGCGGGACGAGCTCGCTGCTGCCCTCGGGGTCGTCTCGCGTGGGCTCTCCACACGCGGCGCCGTGCAGGTCCTCGCCGGCATTCACCTGCGCGCCGCCGACGGGACGCTGACGCTCGCCGCGACCGACATGGAGATCTCGTTGCGTGCGGCGGTCTCGGGGGAGGTCTCCGACGAGGGCGCGGTGGTCGTGCCCGGCCGGCTGCTCGCCGACCTCGTACGGCTCCTGCCCGACTCGACGGTCGTGCTGCGCTCCGACGAGGGCGACCGGACGCTCGCCGTCACGTCGGGAAGCCACTCGTCGCGTCTCCACGTCTTCAGCGCCGAGGACTTCCCACACCTCCCGCCCCTCGACGTGCCGCTGCACACGATCTCTGCTACGGGTCTTCTCGGGACGATCGAGAAGGTGGCGCGTGCGGCCTCCCGCGACGAGTCGCGGCCAGTGCTCACAGGGATCCTCGTGCGGTTCGAGGGCGACCGCCTGACGATGGCCGCGACCGACTCGTATCGGCTGGCGGTCAAGGAGACCGAGCTCGGGGAGGCCGGGCCCGAGCTCGAGGCGATCATCCCCGCCCGCGCGCTCCAGGAGCTCACGAGGATCGCGTCCACCAGCGAGACGATTCAGCTCGGAGTGCACGAGAACCACGTCGTCTTCAACGCCGCCGACGTGTGGTTGACGACCCGGCGCATCGATGGCCAGTTTCCAAACTACCGCCAGCTCCTCCCGGAGACGTTCGAGGTCGAGCTCAGCGTTCCGCGGGAGCCCCTCCTCGACGTCATTCGCCGCGCCGGCGTGCTCGCGCAGCGCAACGCGCCACTGCGACTGCGCTTCGCGGACGACGAGCTGCGGGTAACGGCGCAGTCGCAAGACGTAGGGGAGACCGAGGAGTCGCTCTCGGTCGAGTACGCAGGGGATCCCCTCGAGATCGGCTTTAACCCCGAGTTCCTGCGGGAAGGGCTCGAGTCCATCGCCGCCGACCGAGTCGAGCTCAAGCTCATCAACCCGCTGCGACCGGGCCTCCTCGCCTCGCCCGCCGAGAGCTTCTGGTACCTGATCATGCCCATCCGCCTCGCGGGCTGATCGTCCGCGCCGCGAGCCTCCACGCGTTCCGCTCCTACGAGCGCCTCGAGCTCGGGCTCGAGCCCGGCCTCGTCCTCGTCGTCGGCCCGAACGGCGCCGGGAAGACGAACCTCCTGGAGGCGCTCCACCTCGGCACCCAGGGCTTCTCTCCGCGCGCCCGCTCCGACGCGACCCTCGTCCAGATGGGCTCGGAGCGAGCGAAGGTTGCGCTCGCCGGCGCCCGCGGGCCGGTCCCATTCACGACCGAAGTCCTCCTCCGAGTGCACGAGCCGCGGTTCGCGCGACTCGACGGCGAGCGGCTCCCCTCGCCGGAGTCGCTGCGCCACACCTTCCGCACCCTGGTGTTCACGCCCGACCGCCTCGCGGTCGTGAAGGGCGGCCCCGCGATCCGGCGAGCGTACGTCGACCGTGCGGCAGCGCGGCTGTTCCCGGGACGTGCCACCGCAGCGAGCGAGTACGCGGCCGCACTCGCGCAGAGGAACGCCGCGCTTCGTCGTGCCGCCGCCGGCATCGCCGACTCGGGCGCCCTCGATCCCTGGACCGGCGCGGTCGCGAGGCACGGGCGCGAGCTCGTGGAGACACGCCGCGCGACGCTCGCCGCCCTCGCTCCGGCGTTCGCGGAGACAGCGGAGCGCCTCGGCCTCCCGGCAGCGTCGCTCGAGTACGCCGGCGAGCCGCCGTCCGTCAAGGACCTCGAGCGCAGGCTCGCCGCCGACCTCGAGCGAGGGAGCACGGGGCTCGGGCCCCATCTCCACGACGTGGTGATCGCCGCCGGCGGGCGAGACCTGCGCGCCTTCGGGTCGCAGGGCGAGCAGCGGACCGCCGTTCTCGCGCTCGTGCTCGCAGAGGCGCGTGCGCTCGAGGAGCGCACGGGGTCAGCGCCACTCGTTCTCCTCGACGACGTCCTCTCGGAGCTCGACGCTCCGCGGCGGAAGGCTCTCAGCGAGCTCCTCGCGGCCGGTAGCCAAACGGTGATCACGGCGACCTCGGCCGACCTCCTACCGGCCGAGCCCACGCAACTCCTCGTGGTCGCGGACGGGGCGGTGCGGGAGGGCTGATGGAGCGGCTCGGCGACGAAGTCTCGCGGGCGCTCGGCCGTGCGGGTGGCGGCGGCGCACAGGCGCTGCCGGAGATCGTGCGGGCCTGGCCAGGCGTCGTCGGCGAGGCCATCGCGCGCCAGGCGTGGCCGCTACGGGTGGGTCGCGACGGAGCTCTGCACGTGGCGACGTCGTCGTCGACCTGGGCGTTCGAGCTCGACCGCCTCGCGCCCGAGATCCTCGCGCGCCTGCAAGCGGCGCTCGGGGAGGGGGCGCCGAGCGGACTCCGCTTCCGCCCCGGCCCACTGCCCGAGCAGGCGTCCGCACCTCGGCCGCCGCAGACGCCTCCGCAGGTCGCTCCGCCCACGAGCGAGGAGCTCGCCGCGGCGGAGGAGCTCGCCTCTGCGATCGAGGACCCCGAGCTCCGCGCGCTCGTCTCCCGCGCAGCCCGCGCGAGCCTCGCGAAGGCCCGCTCCGACCAGCGGATCTGATAGACTGTCGTGTGCCCGCAATAGCTGGATTTGCAGGGCTTTTTTGATGGCAGAAGCAGCCTATACCGCAAAGGACATCACCGTTCTCGAGGGCCTCGAGCCGGTCCGGCTCCGGCCGGGCATGTACATCGGCTCGACCGGGTCGAGAGGACTGCACCACCTCGTCTACGAGGTGGTCGACAATGCGGTCGACGAGGCCCTGGCCGGACGGAACGATCTCGTCGAGGTCGTCATCCACCCCGACAACTCCGTGACGGTCAGGGACGCGGGGGCGGGCATCCCAGTTGACGTCATCGAGGAGCAGGGCCTGCCCGCGCTCACGGTCGTGCTCACGAAGCTGCACGCCGGCGGCAAGTTCGGGGGCGAGGGGTACAAGGTCTCGGGGGGCCTCCACGGCGTGGGGGTCTCCGTCGTGAACGCGCTCTCGGAGTGGCTCGTCGCCGAGGTGCGTCGCGACGGGAAGGTCTATCGCCAGGAGTTCGCCCGCGGCGAGCCGACGACGGAGATGGAGGTCGTCGGGAAGGCGGCGAAGGGCGAGCACGGAACGACGATCTCCTTCCTGCCCGACGCCGAGATCTTCGAGGAGCTCGAGCTCTCCGCGGCGACGCTCTCCCAGCGCCTGCGCGAGACAGCCTTCCTGACGCGCGGACTGCGGATCGTCCTCGAGGACGAGCGCGCCGGTGGCAAGCGCGAGGAGTTCTACTACGAGGGCGGGATCCGGGACTTTGTCGCGTACGTGAACGAGTCGAAGGAGCCGATCCACAAGCACGTCATCTACTTCGAAGGCCAGGCCGAGGACAGCCACGTCGAGGTGGCGATGCAGTGGAACGCCTCCTACGTCGAGTCCGTGTTCTCGTTCGCGAACAACATCAACACGACCGAGGGCGGAACGCACCTGTCCGGGTTCCGTGCGGCGCTGACCGGCACCCTGAACCGCTACGCCCGCGACAAAGGCCTCCTCAAGGACAAGGAGGAGAACCTCGAGGGCGAGGACGTGCGCGAGGGGCTCGCCGCCGTCATCTCGGTCAAGCTCCGCAACCCGCAGTTCGAGGGGCAGACGAAGACGAAGCTCGGCAACCCCCAGATCGAGGGCCTCGTCAAGACGACGGTGAACCAGAGGCTCGCCGAGTTCCTCGAAGAGAACCCCAGCGAGGCCCGCCAGATCATCACCAAGGCGATCTCGGCCGCCCGCGCCCGGCAGGCCGCGCGCAAGGCCCGCGAGCTGACGCGGCGCAAGAGCGCGCTCGAGAGCTCGTCGCTGCCGGGCAAGCTGGCCGACTGCACGATCAAGGATCCGGAGTCGGCCGAGCTCTTCATCGTCGAGGGCGACTCGGCCGGAGGCTCGGCGAAGCAGGCGCGCGACCGGACGACGCAGGCCGTCCTGCCGCTCCGCGGGAAGATCATCAACAGCGAGAAGAACCGCATCAACAAGGTGCTCTCGAATGCGGAGATCCAGGCCATGATCACCGCGATCGGCACCGGGTTCGGCGACGAGTTCGACATCGCGAACCTCCGCTACGGGCGCATCATCGTCATGACCGACGCGGACGTGGACGGCGCGCACATCCGCACGCTCGTGCTCACGTTCCTGTACCGGACCATGCCCGAGCTCTTCGAGCGCGGGCACGTGTACATCGCCGTGCCTCCCCTCTACCACGTCAAGCTCGGCAATCAGGGGATGTACTTCGAGAAGGACGGGCAGCTCGAGGACCTCCTCGTTCGCGAGCGCGTGACCGGCATGACGGTCGTGGACCGCGAAGGGCGCGAGCTGTCGTTCACCGAGGCCCGCTGGTCGCGGTTCGTCCGTGACCTCGAGCTGCTCGAGGGCTGGGCGGCGAAGCTCGAATCCGAGTTCGGTCCCGTCGCCCGGTTCGCCATCGAGCACCGACTCGTCGAGGGTGGGGCGGGAAGCGCCGAGGAGATCATCGCCAACCTCCCGACGAACGGCTTCGAGCTCTCGATCCAGGAGCGCCTCGAGTCGAGCTACCTCCTCCGCGTGGTCGAGGTGGAGACGAGCACCGCCCAGAGCATCGAGCTCCCCGCGGCGATGCTCGAGGCACCGACGTACGCGTCCGTGCGAGCGGCGTACGAGCGCCTCTCGGAGAGCGTTGGCCGCCCGCCGTTCATCATCGCCTTCGGCAAGAAGCGCGCCCGCGCGGAGACGTTCGCCGAGCTGCGCGAGCAGCTCCTCGAGCTAGCGAAGGACGGCATCCAGATCAGTCGCTTCAAGGGTCTGGGCGAGATGAACGCCGAGCAGCTGTGGGAGACGACGATGGACCCGGCACGGCGCATGCTGCTCCGCGTGGAGGTGGAGGACGCGGCTGCTGCGGACAGCGTGTTCTCCATGCTCATGGGCGATCAGGTCGAGCCGAGGCGGCTCTTCATCGAGCAGAACGCGCGCGACGTGAGGTTCCTCGATGTCTGAGCTCGTCGCTGGATTGTTCACGCGAAGCGCCTTCGAGGCCGGAGGCCGGCTCGGCCGGCCGGGAAGCCAGGCGACGGCTGAGCCGTGCAGGACGGTGAAGGAGGGGGCTCGTGGGGGAACCACGGGTTCCCCCACGCCGCAGAACGCGCGCGACGTGAGGTTCCTCGATGTCTGAGCTCGTCGGCGAACCGCTCGGCGCGGGCCGCATCGAGCCGCGCGGGCTCGAGCAGGAGATGCGCTCGAGCTACCTCGACTACGCGATGAGCGTCATCGTCGGGCGAGCGCTGCCCGACGTCCGCGACGGCTTGAAGCCCGTGCACCGGCGCGTCCTCTGGGGGATGCACTCGAACGGGCACCAGCCGAACCGGCCGTACGTCAAGAGCGCGCGCGTGGTGGGGGACGTCATGGGGAAGTACCACCCGCACGGCGACCAGGCGATCTACGACACCCTCGTGCGCATGGCGCAGCCCTTCTCGCTGCGCTACCCGCTCGTCGACGGGCAAGGGAACTTCGGCTCGATCGACGACGACCCCGCCGCCGCGCAGCGGTACACGGAGTGCCGCCTGTCGCGGATCGCGACCGAGCTCCTGCGCGACATCGACGCCGACACCGTCGACTTCATGCCCAACTACGACGAGTCCCAGCGAGAGCCGACCGTGCTTCCCTCGCGCTTCCCGAACCTGCTCGTGAATGGAGCGAGCGGGATCGCCGTGGGCATGGCGACGAACATGCCGCCGCACAACCTCTCCGAGACGATCGACGCAGTAGTCGCGCTCATCGACAAGCCGGACGCGAGCGTCGACGACCTGATGAAGCACATCAAGGGGCCGGACTTCCCGACGGGAGCGATCGTGCTCGGCCGGGAGGGGATCCGCGACGCCTACCGGACCGGCCGCGGCCGGATCGTCATGCGCGCTCGGGCGCACGTCGAGGAGCTGCGTGGGGGCAAGAGCGCGATCATCGTGACCGAGCTCCCGTACGGCGTGAAGAAGGGTGGCGACTCGGGTGTCATCGCGAAGATCGCCGACCTCGTGCGAGAGAAGGTGGTGACCGAGGTCTCCGACCTCCAGGACTACTCCGACAAGACCGGCATGCGGATCCAGATCGAGCTCAAGCGCGAGGCGGTCCCTCAGGTCGCGCTGAACAAGCTGTTCAAGCACACCGCGCTCCAGACGACGTTCGGCTACAACGCCGTCGCGCTCGTCGACGGCGTCCCCAGGACGCTCTCCCTCCTCGAGCTCGTTCGCCACTACCTCGACTACCAGCGCGAGGTCGTCACCCGCCGCTCGAAGTACGAGCTGCGCAAGGCGCTCGACCGCGCGCACGTCCTCGAGGGCTACCTCGTCGCGCTCGACAACATCGACGAGGTCGTCGAGATCATCAAGGCCTCCGCGGACACGGAGGAGGCGAGGACGGCGCTGATGGAGCGCTTCGAGCTGTCCGAGATCCAGGCGCAGGCGATTCTCGACCTCCGGCTCGCACGGCTGACCAGCCTCGCGCGCAAGGAGATCGAGGACGAGCACGCGGATCTGCTCGAGCGCATCGCCGAGCTCCGCGCGATCCTCGGCGACCCCGCCCGGATCGACGCCGTCGTGCGCGAGGAGCTCCTCGAGATCAAGGAGATCTACGGGAAAGGCGACGAGCGCCGGACGGAGATCGTCGCGGGGGAGACGGAGCTCGAGCTCGAGGACATGATCGCCGAGGAGGACATGGTCATCGCCATCACCAAGTCCGGCTACATCAAGCGGCTTCCGGTGACCGCGTACCGCGAGCAGCGGCGCGGGGGCATCGGAGTGATGGGGATGGAGCTCAAGGAGGACGACTACATCGAGCACCTCTTCGTCGCCTCCACCCACGACTACATCCTCTTCTTCACGAACGTCGGGAAGGTCTACCGGCTGAAGGTGCATGAGCTTCCGCTCGGCTCGCGGCAGTCGAAGGGCCGCGCGATCGTCAACCTGCTCCCCTTCCGCCAAGACGAGCGCGTGCAGGCCGTCATCGCGACCCGGAACTTCGAGGAGGCTCGCTACCTCGTCTTCGCGACCCGGAGAGGGATGGTGAAGAAGACCGAGTTCGCGTCGTACAACACCCCGCTCAAGGCGGACGGGATCATCGCGATCAAGCTGCGCGAGGGAGACGAGCTCGTCGGCGTGCGACTTGCGGACGACGACGACGACATCCTCCTCGTCTCCCGGCTCGGACAGGCTGTGCGCTTCCACGGCCGCGAGGCGCGCCCGATGGGCCGTGACACGTCGGGTGTCGTCGGCATGAAGCTGCGCGCGGGTGACGAGGTCATCTCGGTCAACGTCGCTGCGGACGACGCCGACCTGCTCGTCGTGACCGAGAACGGGTACGGCAAGCGCACCCCGGTCTCGGAGTACCCGGTCAAGGGGCGCGGGACGATGGGCGTCAAGACTGCGCAGCTCGTCGAGGGGAAGGGTCGGCTCGTCGGAGCCCGCATCGTCCGCGACGGGTACCAGGTCATGCTCATCTCGAACCAGGGGACGGTGATCCGCGTCCCGGTCGATGGGATCCGGCGCACGGGCCGGGCTACGCAGGGCGTGATCGTGATGCGCCTACGCGAGGGAGAGACCGTCTCCGCCCTCGCCCCGGTCGCCGGCTCCGAGGGCGAAGCCGAGCGGGCGCCGGAGAGCTCGGACGAGACGAGGTAGGGGGCCGCCGGCCGGCTACGAGGCGTCGAGGTCCTTCTCGGCCCGCTCGACGAACGGGCGGATGAGGTCGACCGGTACCGGGAAGACCACCGTCGAGTTCTGAGTCGTCCCGATCTCGGCGAGCGTCTGGAGGTAGCGGAGCTGTACGGCGATCGGCTCGGTCGCGAGCACGACGGCCGCGTCGTGCAGCCGCTCGGAGGCCTGGTACTCGCCCTCGGCGGCGATCACCTTCGCTCGCCGCTCGCGCTCCGCCTCCGCCTGCCGCGCCATCGCGCGCTGCATCCCGGCCGGGATCTCGACGTCCTTCACTTCGACGACCGAGACCTTGATCCCCCAGGGCGAGGTGGCCTCGTCGATGATGCTCTGGAGGATCGCGTTGATCTTGTCGCGCTCAGACAGGAGCTCGTCGAGGACGTGCTGGCCGAGAACCGAGCGGAGCGTCGTCTGCGCGATCTGCGACGTCGCGACCATGTAGTTCTCGACCTGCACGATCGCCGCGTTCGCGTCGACGATCCGGAAGTACGCGACGGCGTTCACGCGCACGGGGACGTTGTCCTTCGTGATCACCTCCTGGGGAGGCACGTTGAGCGTCACCGTGCGGAGGTCGACCTTGACCATGCGATCGACGACCGGGATGAGGAGGAAGAGCCCGGGCCCCTTGGGCGCGGGAAGGAGGCGCCCGAGGCGGAAGACGACGCCGCGCTCGTACTCGCGCGCGATCTTGACCGCCGCGAAGAGGAAGAGCACGACGATGACGAGTGCTGCGACGAGAACGATCAGCCCGGCGGAAACGTCCATCAGCTCGGTTCCTCCTCGGTCGGTGACGACGGTGATCCTACGACGAGCTGCAGGTCGGGCTCGACCGCCTCGACGCGAACCACCTCGCCCCGTGCGAGCGGCGCGTCGTCGCGGCGGTGCGCGCGCCAGAGCTCTCCGTGGACGCGGACGATACCGGGTCGCTGGACGACGGCCTCGGCGCCGACGAGGTCGTGGACGCCGACCGCCGCCGGCTGCCGTGCGACCCGGACGACACGGGTGAGCGCGATCCCGAGGAGGACGGTAAGGGTCAACGCAATCCCGATCGCGACCGGCAAGGAGACCTGGTACGCCTCGCCGGCGGGGTCGAAGAGGATCAGGGAGCCGAGGACGAAGAGAACGCCGCCCGCGACGGTAAGGGCCCCGTGCGTCGGGACGAAGGCCTCCGCGACCCAGAACGCGACCGCGAGCAGCATGAGGAGGAGTCCCGCGAGCGAGACGGGGAGCACCTGGAGGCCGTACAGGCCGAGGATCAGCGAGATCGCGCCCACTGTCCCCGGGAACACGAGCCCGGGGTTCCAGAGCTCGACGACGATGCCGATGATCCCGATCGAGAGCATCAGGGTGATGAGGTTCGGGTCGACGAGCAGGTCACGGGCGCGCTCCCAGAAGCTCATCTCGACGTCCTCCACGAGGGCGTTCGCCGTGTTCAGGACGAGCCCCTTCGGCACAGTCGTCATGCCGTCGGCCTGCTTCAAGAGGTCGTCGATGTCCTCGGCGATGATCTCGACGAGCCCGAGCTCCTTCGCCTGGCGCGCGCCGTAGTTCGCGGCTTTGGTGACCATCTTGCGCGCTGCCGCGACGTTTCGGTCGTGCTCGCGCGCGAGCTCGCCGACGTAGGCGGCCGCGTCGTTCACGATCTTCCGCCGCAGGTCCTCGGAGATGTCCTCGCCGCCGAGGGAGATGGGCGTGGACGAGCCGATGTTCGTCTGCGGTGCCATCGCTGCGAGGTCGGCAGCCATCGTGATCACCGCGCCGGCGGAGTCTGCGCTCGAGCCGGGTGGCGCGACGTACACGATCACCGGAACCTCCGAGGCGAGGAAGCGCTTCACGATCCCGCGCATGGAGGAAGCGAGTCCACCCGGGGTGTCGAGCACGACGACGACCGCAGCGAAGCCCTCGTCCTCGGCCCGGTCGATCGCGTTCGAGAGGAAGTCCTGCGTGACCGGGTTGATGTCGTTGTCGAGGTGCGCGGCGAGCACCCGCGGACGCTCGTCCTGGCCGGCGGCCACCGCGGGCAGAAGAAACGCGAGGACGACGAGCGAGAAGAAGAGAAGTACCCGCAAGGAGCGGACGGCCACCGGTGTAAGGATTCTATCAACGCAGGGTTTTCGTCTCTTGCCCGCGAAGGGAGACGTGGCCACCCTGGTCACGCATGCGTTGCGCCGTCCTCCTCATTCTCGCCGCCCTCGCCGCGGCCCTTCTCGCTCCGGCAGCGCTCGCGGGAGGCCCTGCTCGGAGTGTCGGGGTCGAGCTCCGGCCGGTGGCAGGCACGCATCTGTGGACGGCGCGGACCGAGCGCTTCACGCTCGTCGGCGTCCGCTGGCAGGGTCGCGGTGACGTCTTCCTCCGCAGCCGCACGCTCGACGGGCGCTGGAGCCCGTGGCGACCCGCCGCGCCCGAGGCAGAGGACGGCCCGGACCCCGGCTCTCGAGAGGGTCTTCCCTCGGGCTGGAGGCTTGGCAACCCGTGGTGGACGGGCCCCGCGGACGGGCTCCAGGTGCGCACAGCGGGCGACGTCTCGCGCGTCCGTGCGCAGCTCGTGTGGAGCCCCGAGCTCCGCGTCCCACTCCGACGACCGGCACAGGTCGACTCGCCACCCATCGTGTCGCGACTCTCCTGGGGCGCGAACGAGTCGATCCGGCGCGCGCCGCCGACGTACGGCCCGCCGGTGCGGTTCGCGATCGTGCACCACACGGCTGGGCGGAACGACTACTCGCGCGCGGAGGCGGCGGCGATCGTGCGCGCGATCCAGCTCTTCCACGTCCAGGGCAACGGCTGGAACGACATCGGCTACAACTTCCTCGTCGATCGCTTCGGCACGATCTACGAGGGCCGGTACGGCGGCGTCGACCGCGATGTCGTCGGTGCCCACGCGATGGGCTTCAATACCGGCTCCGTCGGGATCGCCCTCATCGGCACGTACGGGAGCACGGCACCGTCGGCGGCCGCTCGAGAGTCCCTCGCGCGCCTCCTCGCCTGGCGGCTCGATCTCGCGCACGTGGATCCGACCGGCCTCCTCACGGTGATCTCGGGCGGCAGCGAGAAGTACGCGCGCGGGATCCCGGTCTCGTTGCGTGTCGTCTCCGGCCATCGCGACACGGGTTTCACCGAGTGCCCTGGAGCGGCGCTCTACGCCCGCCTGAATCAGCTCGCGACGACCGCGCTTCGGACGGGCGGTCCGAAGGTGTTCGAGCCGTCGGTTCAGTCCACCGGCGCGCTGCATCGCTTCCGCGCCCGACTCTCAGCGTCGCTGCGCTGGAGCGTCGTGCTCACGAGCTCCGCCGGAGCCGAAGTCGCCCGCGGAACGGGCGTCGGCACGTCGGTCGACTGGACGTGGGATGCCTCCTCCGCTCCCCGCGACACGTACACGTGGACGATCTCCGCCGGGAAGGCGAGGCCGGCGGTCGGCTCGCTCGAGACGGGTGGCGTGCGGGCCCCGGCTGTCGAGGAGGTGGCGCTCCTCCCGGCGGCGATCAGCCCGAACGGCGACGGGCAGGCTGACACGGCTGAGCTCTCGTTCCGGCTTCCGGTCGCTGCCAACCTGACCGTCCAGGTGTCAGACACCGCCGGGGTCGTGGTCGCGATCCCGGTCGACCGCGTGTGGACTCGCGCCGGCACGCACACCGTGCCGATCGCAGGCGACGCGCTCCCGGACGGCCGCTACCAGGTGACCGTCCTCGCGCGGAGCCCGTCCGGGGAAGAGGCTCTGGCGACGGTCGCGCTCTCGGTGAGCCGCGTCCTCGGGCTCGTGTCCGTCACGCCGCCGGCGTTCTCTCCCACGGGCGACGGACGCCTGGATGCGGTCGTCGTCCGCTTCTCGCTGACGGCGCCGGCGCTCGTCAGGGTTCGCGTCCTGCGAGAGGGGAGGGGCGTCGCCGCGCTTGCTCCGGAGACGAGCGCGCCACCGGGGAACCAGCGGCTCGTCTGGACCGGCCTGCGGGCGAGCGGCCCGGTCCGGGACGGGACGTACGCGGTCGTCGTCGATGCGAGGGACGAAGCCGGCGGCATCTCGGTCGCGCTCCCGGTGATCGTCGACACGAAGCCGCCGAAGATCCGCGTCGTCTCGGGGACACCACTTCGGCTCGAGGTGAGCGAGCCAGCGCGTCTCACGCTCCGGATCGACGGGGAGCGCCACGTCCTCGACGTCACCGAGGCGGGCAGCGTGCGGCTACCCGGAGCGCCTGCGCCGCGGCGTGTGCGAGCGATCGCCCGCGACGCCGCCGGGAACGCGAGCCAGCTTGTCTGGAGCGCACCCAGGGGGGCGCGGCCGGGTCAGTAGACTCGCGCCGTGCTCTCGCCGCTCCCTCCGCTTCCGTTCGACCGGGAGGTCATCGAGTCGATCCTCCCGCACCGCGCGCCGTTCCTCCTGATCGACGAGGTCCTCGAGCTCGAGCCCGGAGTCCGGACGGTCGCCCGCCGCGCGGTGCGAGCCGAGGACTGGTGGTTTCCCGGCCACTTCCCGCAGCGGCCGGTCATGCCGGGGGTCATGATCGTCGAGGCGATGGCCCAGGCCGGCGCCGTCGCCGTCCTGATCGAAGAGGCGAACCGCGGCAAGATCGCGTTCTTCGCGGGAATCGACGACTGCCGCTTCAAACGCGTCGTCGAGCCCGGCGACGTGCTGACGCTCACGTGCGAGATCGAGGTCGTACGGGGCTCGATCGGCCGCGGGAGAGCGACGGCGCACGTCGGCGACGAGCTCGCTGCGCGAGCGACGTTGACCTTCGCGGTGGAGCGGTAGGGGTGCTCAGCTCCGCGACTGGCGCCCGCATCGGGATCACCGGCCTCGGCACGCACGTGCCGGAGCGCGTCGTGACGAACGACGAGCTCGCGACGATGGTGGAGACCTCCGACGAGTGGATCACTGAGCGCACGGGAATCAAGGAGCGCCGGTTCGCGGCTCCTGAGGAGGCGTTGACGGACATCGCGCTCCCCGCCGCCCGCGCCGCGCTCGCCGACGCCGGTGTGCGGGCGGAGGACATCGATCTCGTGATCTGCGCGACGGTGACCCCGGACATGCTGTTCCCGACCTCGTCGGCGCTGCTCGCGGACGCGCTCGGGATGCCCGAGGCGGCTGCCTATGACCTGCTCGCGGGGTGCACCGGCTTCGTGTACGCGATCGCACAGGCGTACGGGATGCTCGCGTCCGGACTCTCGAAGCGTGCGCTCGTCGTCGGTGGAGACGTGCTCTCGAAGATCCTCGACCTCGAGGACCGCTCCACCCTCGTCCTCTTCGGCGACGGTGCGGGCGCGGTCGTGATGGAGCCGGTCTCGAGCGGCGGCTTCCTCGGGTTCGAGCTCGGCGCCGACGGTGGCGGTGGGAAGCACCTGTGGCTGCCGGGATCCGGCTCGCGCCACTTCGAGAATCCGGACCAGTACGTGAAGATGAACGGGCGCGAGGTCTTCAAGTTCGCGACCCGCGTCATGGTCTACTCGGCCGAGCGGATCCTCGCCGAGTGCGGCCGAACGGTCGAGGACGTGCAGGTGTACGTCCCGCACCAAGCGAACAAGCGGATCATCGACTACGCGACCGCTAAGCTCGGGATCCCCGCGGAGAAGACCATTGTCAACGTGGATCGCTACGGCAACACCTCATCGGGATCGATCCCACTCGCACTCGCCGACGCGCGCGCTGCGGGCCGGCTCGACAAGGGCACCCTCGTGCTGATGACAGGCATGGGAGCCGGCCTGACCTGGGGCTCGGCGCTCCTCGAGTGGACGAAAGGGAAGGGCACATGAGCAAAGTCGCGTTCTGCTTCCCGGGACAGGGCTCGCTGGAGCCGGGCATGGGCCGGGAGTTCGCCGAAGCCTTCGCCTCCTCGCGCGAGGTGTACCGGCTCGGCTCGGAGGCCTCCGGCCTCGATCTCGAGAAGCTCTGCTTCGACTCGCCGCTCGAGGAGATGGTCGACACGGAGGTGCAGCAGCCGGCCCTCGTCGCCACGAGCCTCGCCATCCTCGCCGCGCTCCGCGAGCGCGGGCTCGAACCGGACGTCGTCGTGGGGCACTCCGTCGGCGAGTTCTCCGCCCTGGCGGCGGTCGGCGCGCTCGGGCCCGCCGAGACGATCGGGCTCGTCCGCGAGCGCGGGCTGGCGATGGCGCAGGCGGCTCGGGAGCGGCCGGGAGCGATGGCGGCCATTCTCGGGCTCGAGGACGAGGAGGTCGAGAAGCTCTGCCGCCGGATCGTCGGCGTCTGGCCGGCGAACTACAACTGTCCCGGCCAGGTCGTCGTCTCCGGCGAGCACGAGGCCGTGGACGAGTGTTGCGCCGAGGCCGAGAGCATCGGCGCGCGCCGGGCAGTTCGGCTCAAGGTCTCGGGGGCGTTCCACAGTCCGCTGGTCGCGCGCGCCGCCCACCGCCTGCGGCCGGCGCTCGAGAAGGTACGGTTCGCCGAGCCGCTCGCGCCCTTCATGTCGACGGTGACCGCGCGGATCGAGCCGGCGCAGCGGCTCGGCTCGCTGCTCGTCGACCAGCTGACGGCGCCCGTGCGCTTCACGCAGGCAGCGAGCGAGCTCGTCAAGGACGGCGTCACGACGTTCGTCGAGATCGGCCCCGGGAACGTCCTCTCCGGTCTCGTGCGCCGGATCGACCGGAGCGTGAAGACGCTCTCCGTCAACACGCTCGAGAGCCTCGACCGCGCGCAGGAAGCGCTCTCGAGGTGACGCGAGCGCCGTTCTGCTCCCTCGAAGGCCAGACCGCGCTCGTGACGGGCGCCTCGCGGGGCATCGGGCGGGCGATCGCGCGGGAGCTGGCGGCGGCGGGCGCCTCCGTCGTCGTCTCGTATCGCACGGGAGCCGAGGAGGCCGAGGAGCTCGCCGCCGAGATCGGGGGCCGTGCGGTGCAGGCGGACGTCTCGGATCCGGCCTCCGCGCAGGCGCTCGTCGAGGCGGCGGGCGACCTCGACGTGCTCGTGAACAACGCCGGGGTGACGCGGGACGGCCTGATCGTCAGGATGTCGGACGAGGACTGGCACACCGTCCTCGACACGAACCTCGCCTCGTGCTTCTACACCTGCCGAGCCGCGGCGCGTGGGATGATGCGGAAGCGCTCCGGCGCGATCGTCAACATCTCCTCGATCGTCGGCCTCCACGGGAATTGGGGGCAGACGAACTACGCTGCCTCGAAGGCGGGAATCATCGGCTTCACGAAGGCGCTGGCCAAGGAGCTCGGCAGCCGCAACGTGCGGGCGAACGTCGTCGTGCCGGGGTACGTGAAGACGCAGCTCACGGACGTCCTCCCCGAGGAAGCGACGAAGCTCATGCTCGACAACACGCCGCTCGGTCGCCTCGGCGATCCCGAGGACGTCGCGGGCGCCGTCCGCTTCCTCGTCTCCTCCGAGGCATCCTTCGTGACCGGCGCGGTGCTCCTCGTCGACGGCGGACTGGGGATGTGAGCGTGGGGGCGGAGCGAGACGGGAGACGGAGGGTCGTCGTGACCGGGGTCGGGATGGTCACCCCGCTCGGCAACGACCCGGAGTCGACGTGGGCGAGCCTCATCGCGGGGGAGTCGGGTGCGGCGCCGATCACGCACTTCGACACGACGGGCTACGCCGTCCACTTCGCCTGTGAGCTGAAGGACTTCGATCCGACCGTCTGGATCGACCGGAAGCAGGCACGCCGCATGGACCGCTTCTCGCAGCTCGCGCTCTCGGCGGCGCGCATGGCCGAGGCCGACAGCGGCATCTCCGTCGCCGCCGCTCCCGAGCGGGTGGGCGCGGCGGTGGCCACCGGGATCGGGGGCCTGTACGCCTTCGAGGACTGCTTCCAGAGCCTCCTCGAGCGCGGGCCCGACCGCACGAGCCCGTTTGCGATCGTCCAGATCATCCCGAACATGGCTGCCGCCTGGGTCTCCATGGAGCTCGGGGCGAGGGGTCCGCTCGCAGCCGAGTGCACCGCCTGCGCTGCCTCGAACATGGCCATCGGCGACGGGCTCGACGCGATTCGGCTCGGCCGCGCGGACGTCATGTTCTGCGGCGGCACGGAGGCGCCGATCACGCGGGTCGGGATCGCCGGCTTCACCGCGATGCGCGCGCTCTCTCGCCGGAACGACGATCCGCGGCGCGCATCGCGACCGTTCGACGCCGACCGCGACGGCTTCGTCATGGGGGAGGCGTCGGGGATGCTCGTGCTGGAGGAGCTCGAGCATGCCCGAGCGAGAGGGGCGAAGATCTACGCCGAGGTCCTCGGCTACGGCGTCTCCTCGGACGCGAGCCACGTCTCCGATCCCGATCCGAGCGGCGAGAACCCCGCTCGGGCCATGCGCATGGCGTTCGCGGACGCGGGAATCGCGCCGACGGACGTCGAGTACGTGAACGCGCACGGCACCTCGACTCCCGCCGGGGACTCGGCCGAGACGCGCGTCATCAAGCGCGCCCTCGGCGAGGAGCACGCGTACCGCACCCCCGTGTCCTCGACGAAGGGCGCGACCGGTCACTGCCTCGGCGCCGCGGGCGCGGTCGAGGCGATCTTCACCGTCTTCGCCGTGCAGCGCGGCGTCCTGCCTCCGACGATCAACTACGAGACGCCGGACCCCGAGTGCGACCTCGACTACATCCCGAACGCCGCGCGAGAGGTGCCGATCCGGATCGGCGTCAACAACTCCTTCGGGTTCGGCGGCCACAACGCCTGCGTCGTCTTCCGTCGCTGGGACGAGGCTGCGTAGGACGCGGATGGACGAGCGCTGGGCGACCTTCGACTGCTACGGGACGCTTGTCGACTGGAACGCGGGCATCCGGAGCGAGCTCGAGCGCCTGTTCGGCGGCGAGCGAGCCGACGAGCTCCTACGCCGCTACCACGAGCTCGAGCCCGAGATCCAAGCGGAAGCGCCGGGGCGCTCGTACCGAGAGGTGCTCACGGTCACGCTCGAGCGGCTTGCGGACGAGGTCTCGCTGCCGCTCCCCGAAGGCGAGGCCGACGCGCTCGCGCGGTCGCTTCCGTCCTGGCCCGTGTTCGCGGACGTTCCACCGGCGCTCGTGGAGGCGCGGGAGCGCGGCTGGCGGCTCGCGATCCTCTCGAACACGGACCGCGACCTCGTCGACGCCTCAGTGGAGGCGATCGGCGTTCCCTTCGACCTCGCCATCGTCGCGAGCGAGGTCGGTTCCTACAAGCCCGCTCCGGCGCACTGGGAGGAGTTCCGCCGGCGGACGGGAGCCGGCCCCGATCGCCACATCCACGTGGCGCAGAGTCTCTTCCACGACATCGGGACGGCGACGGAGCTCGGCCTGCGCTGCATCTGGATCAACCGGCTGCGCGAGCCCGACGATCCGCGACCGACGCGCACGCTCCCGTCGCTGACCGGCCTCGCGGACGCGCTCGACGAGCTCGTGCCCGCGAGGTGACCGGCGCGCGGCGGTCGCTCCGGCCACCGCCGGGCGACGCATAAGATCCAGCGCATGGCCGAAGGACCGCGCGTCGACGTCGAGGTCGAGAACAAGCGGGCCGCGGAGCCGCCGGCCGGCACGGCACACCCGAACACCTGTCCCGGCTGCGGGTCGCACTACCGGGAAGACGAGCTCGTCAAGGCGCTGCGCGTATGCCCTCACTGCGGGCACCACTTCCCCGTCGGCGCTCGCGAGCGGATCCGGCAGCTCGCGGACGACGGGTCGTTCGTCGAGGAGGCCTCCGAGGTCCGCTCTGCCGACCCGCTCGGCTTCTTCGATCTCCGTCCCTACCCGGAGCGGCTGGTAGAGGCCGAGATGGCAACGGGCTTGGGCGACGCGATCGTCTGCGGACGGGCCACGATCGAGGGGTGCCCGTGCCGGCTTGCCGTCATGGACTTCGCGTTCATGGGCGGATCGATGGGGAGCGCGGTGGGCGAGAAGTTCGCGCGGGCCTGCGAGAGCGCCGCGGCAGCCGGCGTTCCGCTCGTCTCCGTCTCCGCCTCCGGTGGGGCGCGCATGCAGGAAGGCATCCTCGCGCTCATGCAGCTCCCGAAGACGATCGGCGCGGTCGAGGAGCTCCGCGACTCTGGCGGAGCGCTCCTCTCCGTGCTCGCTCATCCGACGACGGGTGGCGTGCTCGCGAGCTTTGCGAGCCTCGGCGACGTCGTCGTGGCCGAGCCGGGTGCGCTCATGTCCTTCGCTGGCCCCCGCGTCGTCGCTCAGACGACGCGCGAGCGCCTCCCCGACGACTTCGGTCGGGCGGAGTCGAACTTCCGCTTCGGCCACCTCGACGCGATCGTCCCGCGCCCCGAGCTCCGTCCGACCCTCGCGCGGCTCCTCCGGCTCTTCTCCCGGCGCTGATGGCGAATGAGGCCGAGCTCCGCCTCCGCGAGCGCTTGAGTAAGCTCGGCGGGATGAAGCTCCTCCGCGGCGCGAAGGTGAGCGGCGAGATCGAGCGGCTCGAGAAGCAGCTCGAGCGGCTCCGCGGCGAGCGGGGCGACGAGGAGATCTGGCGCTCCGTCGAGCTCGCGCGGCACCAGGAGCGGCCGTACACGCTCGACTACGTGGAGCGCCTCCTCGACGACTTCTTCGAGCTGCACGGCGACCGTGCGCGAGCAGACGACCCCGCGCTCGTGACCGGGATCGGATCGCTCCGTGGGCGGACGGTCGTACTCGTCGGCCACCAGAAGGGGCGGGATCTGAAGGAGCGCACGCGGCGCAACTTCGGGATGGCCTACCCGGAGGGCTACCGGAAGGCGATGCGCGCGATGGCGCTCGCTGACCGCCACGGCTTCCCGCTCGTCACGCTCGTCGACACCCCGGGGGCGTACCCGGGCGTCGCCGCCGAGCAGCATGGGCAAGGCGGTGCGATCGCGCGCTCGCAGGCGGCGATGATGGCGCTCTCGGTTCCAACGGTCGCGTGCGTGATCGGGGAGGGCGGCTCGGGCGGCGCGGTCGCGATCGCGGTCGCGGATCGGGTGCTCATGCAGGAGAACGCGATCTACTCCGTGATCTCGCCGGAGGGCTGTGCTGCGATCCTGTGGCGCGACGCGGGGGAGGCGCGCAAAGCGGCGGCGGCCTTCAAGCCGGACGCGCTCCACTGTCGGGAGCTCGGCGTGATCGACGGCATCGTGCCGGAGCCGGCCGGCGGAGCCCACACCGATCACGACACGGCGGCGGCGCTCCTCGGAGACGCACTCGTCGCCGCGCTGGCCGAGGTGGAGTCGCTCGATCCCGTCGAGCGCAGGAGGGCGCGCCGCGCGAAGTTCCGTGCGATGGGCGTCTTCGCGACCGCCTGAGGACGCTTTCCACATCTTCCACAGGCTTATCCCCCGATCGAAGATGCCCTCCGAGCAGGGAAAACGTCCGGTGGATCGCCGATTCGTGAAGGAAGCGTTGCGAACCAGGCGACAATCCACAGGGTGAGCCTGGACGCGTATCGGCGCCGTCGCCGTCCGGGTCGGACGCCCGAGCCCTTCCCAAGCCGCGCCACCGCCGGCCGCGCGCCGCGCTTCGTCGTCCAGCGCCACGCTGCGCGCCGACTCCACTTCGACCTCCGGCTCGAGCGCGACGGTGTCCTCGCGAGCTGGGCCGTACCGAAGGGGATTCCCCTCCGCCGGGGCGAGCGCCGTCTTGCCGTGCAGGTCGAGGACCACCCGCTCGAGTACGCCGACTTCGAGGGCACGATCCCAGCCGGCGAGTACGGCGCCGGAACCGTCGAGATCTGGGATCGGGGAACGTACGAGCTCCTCGAAGAGAAGCCGGACGGAGGACTGACCGTCCGCCTCCACGGCGAGCGTCTCGAGGGAACCTGGGCGCTCGTTCCGGCTGCGCTCGAGGGCGACGCCCGCAACTGGCTCCTGCTGCGGAAGGACGGGGACGGCGAGCTCTCTTCCTACGCCCCGATGCTCGCCTCCTCGTCCGCGACGATCCCGAGCGGCGACGAGTGGGTCTACGAGCCGAAGTGGGACGGGTTCCGTGCCCTCGCCTGGGTGCAAGGCGGCGACGCGCATCTGGCGAGCCGGAACGGCAACAACCTCACCTCGCGTTTTCCGCAGCTCGCTCGAGCGCTCGCTGCGGCAGTGCGCGCGAGCGAGGCGGTTCTCGACGGCGAGATCTGCGCGCTGGACGAGCACGGGCGCTCGCGCTTCTCGCTCCTCCAGCGAGGGGAAGGAGTCACCGTCTTCGTCGCCTTCGACCTCCTGGAGGTTGACGGCGAGCCCCTCCTCGACCTGCCGCTTCGTGAGCGACGGGAGCGCCTCGAGGCGCTCGTGGATCCATCGCCGGGCCCTGTCCTCGTCTCCCCCCAGTTCGACGACGGGGCCGCGCTCCTCGAGGCTGCGCGCGCGCACGGGCTCGAGGGAGTCGTCGCGAAGAGGCTCGACTCCCGTTACGAGCCGGGGCGGCGCTCCCGCGACTGGCGCAAGGTGAAGGTGCGTCTCGAGCAGGAGGTCGTGATCGTCGGCTACACGCGGGGGCACGGGAGGCGCGCGCGCGGGATCGGGTCGCTCGTGACGGCGGTGCGGGAGGCAGGGACGCTCCGCTGGGCCGGGAACGTCGGCACCGGTCTCGACGAGCAGGAGCTCGACCGGCTGCTCGCCCTCCTGCGACCGCTCGAGCGCGACACGCCACCGCTCTCTCCGCCTCCCCGCATGCCCCGGGTGCGGAGCTCCGACGTCGTCTGGGTGGAGCCGCGGCTCGTCGCGCAGGTCGCGTTCGCGGAGTGGACACCGGAAGGGCGTATGCGCTCCCCGGTCTACCTCGGGCTCCGGGACGACAAGCCGGCGCAGGAGGTGCGTCGCGAGCGCGCGCCGCTTCCCGAGGTCGTCCGGCGCGGCCGCAGGGAGCTGCGGCTCTCGAACCTCGGCAAGGTGTTCTGGCCCGAGGAGGGGATCACGAAGGGCGATCTCCTCTCCTACTACCGGGAGGTCGCGTCGGTTCTCGTCCCGCACCTGCGCGACAGGCCGTTCACGATGGTGCGCTACCCCGACGGCTGGCAGGGGAAGCACTTCTTCCAGAAGCAGGCGCCCTCGCACATGCCGGACTGGATCCGGCGGGCGCCGTTTCCCGCCTCGACGCGAGCGGGCGAGCGGCGCGTGATCGAGTATCCGGTGGTCGACGACGAGCTGGCGCTCCTGTGGGTCGTGAACATGGGCTGCATCGACCTCCATACGTGGGCGTCGCGCATCGATCGTCCGGAGCGGCCGGACTGGGTCGTCTTCGACCTCGACCCGGCGGAGGGCGCATCCTTCGACGACGTCGTGGCCGTTGCACGGCTCGTGCGGGAGGCTCTCGAGCTGCTCGAGCTCGTCTCGTACCCGAAGACCTCGGGCTCGCGCGGCATCCATGTGCTCGTGCCGATCGCGCGTCGGCACACGTTCGCCGAGGCTCGCGAGCTCGCTGCGATCGTGGCCGACGCGCTCGCGCGCGCCCACCCGGGGCTCGTGACCACGGAGTGGGCACGGGCGAAGCGGCGCGGCGTCCTGATCGACGCGAACCAGAACGCGCCCGGCAAGACGAACGCCTCCGTGTACTCCGTGCGTCCGCGCGCCGGCGCGCCCGTCTCCACTCCGCTGCGCTGGGAGGAGGTGCGTCCCGGCCTCGACCCGGCGACGTTCACCATGGACGTCGTGCTCGACCGGGTGGCCAGGGAGGGCGATCTCTTCGCGGGCGCCCTCTCCGGGAGACAGTCGCTGTCGAAGGCGCTCCGGGCGCTGCGCTGAGCGGTACGTCATCCTTCCTTCGATGGCGCGTCAGGTGTCGGTGATCGGGAGCGGGCGAGAGTGGGAAGAGGCAGCGGAGAAGGTCGGCAGCCTCCTCGCCCAGCGCGGCTGTACGGTCGTCACGGGAGGGTTGGACGAGGTGATGGAGGCTGCGCACCGCGGGGCGCGCAGCGCCGGCGGGGCGACGATCGCCATTCTCCCGGGCGAGCGCCGCGAGGCGGCGAACCCCTGGGCCGAGCACGTCGTCGTCACCGGTATCGGACATGCACGGAACCTCGCCGTCGCCGCCTCGGGCGACGCGGTGATCGCGGTCGGCGGGAGCTACGGGACGATCAGCGAGATCGCGTTCGCGCTCCGCCTCGGGAGGCCGGTCGTCGCGCTCGAGGGCGCGCCGGCGGTCGAGGGCGTCGAATGGGCGTCTTCTCCCGAAGAGGCCGTCGAGCTCGCGCTCCGGTCTCTCGAGCGCCCGCGCTAGAAGCAGCCTGCTAGCGGCGTAGGCGCGCGAGGAGCGTACGGGCGCCGTCCTTGTCGAGCGGCTCGTTGAGGTTCCCGCACTTCGGGCTCTGCACGCAGGAGGGACACCCCGACCGGCACGGGCAGCGCTCGAGGAGACGCATCGTGTCCTCGACCCAGTCCTCGAAGCGCGCGAACCCGCGCTCGGCGATCCCGACCCCGCCGGCGTGCCCGTCGTAGACGAAGATCGTCGGCTGGCCCGTCTGGGGGTGGAGGTTCGTCGAGAGCCCCCCGATGTCCCAGCGGTCGCACATCGCCTGGAGCGGGAGCAGTGCGATGAGCGCGTGCTCGGCGGCGTGCAGCGTGCCGAGCAGGGTCGGCATGCGCTCGAGCCCCTCGAGGTCCTCGGCGCGGGGCGAGAACCAGATCGCCTCCGTCTCGAACGTCGTCTCGGGCATGAGGAGCGGGACGACGTCGATGGTCGAGCCGTCCTGCACGGCCCGTCGCGCGTAGCCGACGACCTGCCCGGTGACCGAGATGCGTCCGAACGAGAGCTCGATCCCGAGCCGCTCCTCGACGCGCAGCGTCTCCTCGATCACGGTCTCGGTCTCCTCCTTCGCTTGCGTGTACCAGTCGACCCGGGCGGGCGCGACGAGCGCGACCCGCGCCGCGTGGTCGAGGGACTCGACGAGGTACTGCTCTCCGAGGTGGAGGTAGACGGCCCCCTCGTGGACCGTCGAGTACGCGCGCTCGCGCTCGACGGAACCGAGCAGGGCGCCGGAGGAGGCGTCGACGATGGCGAACGCCTCGGGATCGCCCGAGCGGAGGGAGACGCGAGCGGCGGGGTAGTCGCGCCCCTTCCAGACCCAGCCGGCGGGCGTGCGTGCGAGCTCGGGGAGCACCGCGGCGCGCCGCAGCGCCTCGTGGCCCAGCACCTCCCCGTCCTCCTCGGCGAGCGGCGCCTCGAACGCCGCTGCGAGGACGTGTGGGTCGAGGATCCGCGGGTTCGAGTGGTCGAGGATCGCGGCCTCCACTCGGCGCGAGAGGAGCGCGTCCGGCTCGCGGGCGAAGAACTGGTCGAGAGCGTCGTCGGAGGCGATCAGCACGGCGAGCCCTCGCCCCCGTCGTCCGGCACGTCCCCACTGTTGGCGGAGCGAGGCGACGGTGCCCGGAAACCCGACCGAGACCGCGCAGTCGAGGAGGCCGATGTCGATGCCGAGCTCGAGCGCGTCGGTTGCCGTGACCCCGAGCAGCTCGCCTGCGACGAGTCGCCGCTCGATCTCGCGTCGCTGCTCGGGCGTGTACCCGGCCCGGTAGGGGGCGAGCCGGCCGGCGATCTCGGGGTCGAGGCGCTCGACGGCGAAGCGGTGGACGAGCTCTGCGGCCCGACGGCTCTTCGCGAAGCAGATCGTCCGCAGCCCGCGGGAGACGAGGGTCGCGAGGAGGCGGGCGGCGTCACCGAGCGGGCTCGCGCGCAGGCCGAGGTCGATGTCGAGGAGCGGCGGGTTCCAGATCGCGATCTCACGTTCCGCACGAGGCGCGGAGTCCACGTCGACGACCGTCGCCCGCTCGCCGGTCAACTCGAGCGCGAGCTCCCCCGGGTTCGCAATCGTCGCCGACGCAAGGAGGAACCGGGGGGTCGCGCCGTAGAGGCGCGCGAGCCGCCGCAAGCGCCGCAGGACGTTCGCGACGTGCGATCCGAAGACGCCGCGGTAGACGTGCGCCTCGTCGACGACGACGTAGGCGAGGTTGGCGAGGACGTCGCCCCAGCGGTCGTGGTGCGGCAGGATGCCGACGTGCAGCATGTCGGGGTTCGTGAGGACGAGGCTCGCCCACGTGCGCACCTGCCAGCGTCGCTCCGCGGGCGTGTCGCCGTCGTAGATCGCCGGCCGCAATCCACGCAGGCGGAGGTCCGCGAGTGAGCGCGCCTGGTCCTGGGCGAGGGCCTTCGTCGGGTAGAGGTAGAGCGCCCGCGTTTTCGGGTCGCGGGCGAGCGTGTCGAGCACGGGGAGGTTGAAGGCGAGCGATTTCCCGGAGGCGGTGCCGGTGGTCACGATGACGTTCTCGCCCCGGCGGGCCGCCTCCCAGGCTTCGGCCTGATGACGGTAGAGCGCCGTCACCCCGGCCGCGACGAGCGCCGAGGCGACGCGAGGGTCGAGCTCTGCGGGGAGCGGCTCCGTGCGGCCCTCGCGGGCCGGCTCGACGCCTCGGTAGACGACCTCCTCCCCGATGAGCAGGTCGTCCCAGGTCGCCGTGAGCTCGGCCGTCACGGCGGCCAGTGTCGCAGGCTCAGGCGGGCGGTGCGGTCGGGCGGAAGCCGGCGCACGTGAGGATCAGGGACGTGATCTCGCCGTCCTCCACGGAGGCGTAGCCCGTGTGCTCGTTGAGCTGCCAGCCCTTGTCGGGGTCGCGACCGCGGAAGCGATACCGGATGCGGACGCGATCCGCGATCGTCGTCGCGTCTCCCTCCAAGACCTCGAAGTTCTCGAGCGGCTGGAGCCAGAAGCGGTAGCGCTCGGCAGCCTCCTCGGGCCCCGTGTGCTCGCGGAGCGGGCCTGGGGTCAGGACGCGGAAGGACGCGTCGCGCGCGAAGCACTCGGCGATCCGCGCGTAGTCTCGGCCGGCGATCGCGTCGAGGAGCCGCTCCCCGACCTCGGCGAGCTCGCTCGTGCTCACAGCCACGACGAGAAGGCCTCCACGTACCGCGAGCGCGGCTGCGCTCCCACCACGCGCGCACGCTCCTCGCCGCCCGCGAAGAGGATCACGGTCGGGATCGAGAGGACGCCGAGGCGCCCGGGTGTGCCCAGGCTCTCCTCGATGTTCAGGCGCGTGAAGCCGACGCGGCCCCGCCACTCCTCCGCGAGCTCGCGGAGGAGTGGCTCGATCCTCTCGCACGGCTTGCACCAGGGGGCGAAGAAGTCCACGACGACCGGGAGCTCTGATCGGAGCACCTCGTCGACGAAGGTTTCGTCGGTCACCTCGCGCACCCGGCCAGGGTACGGAACGGCACCGGGTCGTGCAGCCCGGTCCTTCTCCGCTCTGATGTCGAGTGGGGGGAATCATCCGCGCGCGAGCGGACGGGACTCGTCGAGAGGCGATCCCTACAGGCGACCCGTGAGGGCGCGCAGGCGCAGGAGCGGGACCTTCCAGATCGCCTCGAGGACGATAGCGCCCGTCATCTTCGACGCCCCGGCGCGTCGCTCCGTGAAGCGGATGGGGAGCTCGCGGACGCGGAGTCCTGCGCGGAGCACGCGGTACGTGGTCTCGATCTGGAACGCGTACCCGTGCGCCGAGACCGCGTCGAGGTCGATGGCCTCGAGCGCCGTGCGGCGGAAGCACTTGAAGCCGCCGGTGAGGTCGCGGACGCCGACGCCGAGCACGACCTGCGCGTACAGGCAACCGCCGCGCGACACCGCGCGCCGCACGAGGCCCCAGTTCTCGGTCCCCCCGCCCGGCACGTAGCGGGAGCCGAGCACGAGATCGGCCTCCTCGGAGGCGGCGATGAGACGCGGGACGTCTCGGGGGTCGTGCGAGAAGTCGCAGTCCATCTCGAGCACGAGCTCGGCGCCCTCGGCGAGGGCGCGCCGGAAGCCGGCGACGTAGGCCGGCCCGATCCCCTGCTTCTCCGGCCGATGGAGGACCGACACCCAGTCGAGCTCCGCAGCCAGCCGGTCGGCGAGCTCGCCCGTGCCGTCGGGCGACGCGTCGTCGACGACGAGGACGCGGTCGCGGTTCGTGTCGAGCACCCCTGCGAGCGCCTCGACCATGGGCGCGAGGTTCTCGCGCTCGTTGTAGGTCGGCAGGCAGACCACTGCGCGCGGGCGGGAGCGGAATGAAGCGGGCACGGGAACGAGTTCGCGACGCAGGGCCGGGTTCCCCCGCCCCTCCGTATCATCGCCGCATGCCCGCGACCCTGCCACGGAACGACGACCTCGCGGAGCAGCTCGAGCTGCTCGCCGACCTGTCCGAGATCCTGGGCGAGGAGTCCTTCCGCGTCCTGGCGTACCGGCGTGCCGCCGCGCGCATCCGGGAGACGCCGGGCCCTGTCGCGGAGCTCGCTCTGGCGGGCAAGGCGAGGGAGCTTCCGGGGATCGGCCGGACGATCGAGCAGAAGGTGGTCGAGGCGGTGCAGGAGGGGGAGATGCGCGCTCTGAGCAAGCGGCGCGCGCTCGTCCCCCCTGGCGTTGTCGACTTCCTGCGCCTCCCCGGGGTGGGGCCGAAGACGGCCGCCCGCATCTGGACCGAGCTCGGGATCACGACGCTCGAGGGGCTCGAGGCGGCTGCGCGCGAGCGGCGGCTGCGCAACCTCTCGGGGCTCGGCCCGCGCAGCGAGGAGAAGATCCTCGCTGCGCTCGCGGAGGGGGCGGGGCGGCGCGCGCCTGCGGAGGAGCGCGCTCTGCTCGGTCGCGCGCTGCCCGCCGTCCAGCGCGTCGTCGAGGAGCTCGCAGCGCACCCGGCGGCGATCGCGGTCTCCGAGGCAGGAAGCGTCCGCCGCCGCCGCGAGACCGTGCGCGACCTCGACCTCGTCGCGACCTCGAACGAGCCCAGGGCGCTCATCGCTGCCTTCTGCGAGGCCCCGTGGGTCGCCGAGATCGTCGCGAGGGGCGAGACGAAGGCGACCATCGTCGACCACCAGGGTCTCCGTTTCGACCTGCGGGTCGTCGCTCCCGAGTGCTTCGGCAACGTCCTCCAGCACTTCACGGGGTCGAAGGAGCACAACGTCGCGCTCCGCGAGGAGGCGCAGCGTCGGGGGCTCTCGATCTCCGAGTACGGGGTGACGATCGTGGACACCGGCGAGGTCGTCACGCACGCGAGCGAAGAGGAGCTGTACACGTACCTCGGGTACCAGCCGATCCCGCCCGAGCTGCGGGAGAACGCCGGCGAGCTCGAGGCCGCGCGGCGAGGAGAGCTCCCGGCGCTCGTCGAGCTCGGCGACCTGCGCGGCGAGCTGCACGCGCACTCGACCTGGTCCGCGGACGGCAAGGCGACTATCGAGGAGCTGGCGCGGGCGGCCAAGGCGCGCGGGCTCTCCTACCTCTGCGTCACCGACCACTCCCACTACCTGCGCGACGGTCGGCTCGAAGCGCAGTGGGAGGAGATCGAGTCGCTCGAGGCGAGGCTCGGTCGGTTCCGCGTCCTGCGGGGAGTCGAGGTCAACATCCGCGCCGACGGGTCGCTCGACCTCGGCGACGACGTCCTCTCCGAGCTCGACTGGGTGGTGGCTTCGCTCCACTCTGCGCTCGACCGCAACCCGACCGAGCGCGTGCTCGCTGCGATGGACAACCCGCACGTCGACTGCATCGGGCACCTCACCGGGCGCCGCCTGCTCAGGCGCCCGGGCGCCGACATCGACATCGAGCGGGTCGTCGAGCGCGCCGTCGAGACGGGAACCGCTCTCGAGATCAACTCGCAGCCCGACCGGCTCGACCTGCGGGACGTGCACGCGCGCCTCGCGGGCGAAGCCGGGGTGCGGATCCCGGTGACGAGCGACGCGCACTCGACCTCGGCGCTCGCGTACGCCGAGCTCGGGATCGCGGTCGCGCGACGCGCCTGGCTAACGCGCGAGCAGGTGCTGAACACCCGGCCGTGGTCGCACATCGCGAGGCCGCGCAGGCGATGAGCACGTTCCGCGAGGACGGCGCCGCCGCGCTCGAGTGGGTCGCCTCGTACCTCGAGGGCGTGCGCGAGCGCCCGGTGCTCGCGCGCGTCGAGCCCGGTGCGATCCGTGCCGCGCTCCCCTCCTCGCCGCCGGACGACCCCGAGCCCTTCGCCGCCGTGCTCGAGGATCTCGACGCCGTGCTCCTCCCCGGGACCACCCACTGGCAGAGCCCCCGCTTCTTCGCGTACTTCGCGACGACGGGGTCGGAGCCGAGCGTGCTCGCAGAGCTCCTGATCGCCGGCCTCAACCAGGTCGGCATCCTCTGGCGCACATCGCCCGCGCTCCAGGAGCTCGAGGAGCTGACGCTCGACTGGCTTGCGCAGCTCCTCGGCCTTCCGGCCGGGCTGCACGGCCACATCGAGGACACGGCCTCGACGAGCACGCTCGTCGCACTCGCGGCGGCGCGGCATGCGCGCCCGGGAAGGCGCGTCGTGCTCTGCTCCGAGCACGCCCACTCCTCGGTCGAGAAGGCCGCGAGGCTCCTCGAGCTCGAGCTGCGCAAGGTGCCCGTGGACGAGGCGTTCCGGCTGCGAGCCGAGCTCCTCGAGCTCGATGAGGCCTGCGCGGTCGTCGCCACCATCGGAACGACGTCCTCCACCTCGGTCGACCCGGTTCCCGCGATCGCAGACCGGTGCGCGGAGGCGGGAGCGTGGCTGCACGTCGACGCCGCCTATGCGGGCGCGGCGGCCGTCTGCCCGGAGCTTCGCGACCGCTTCGCCGGCTGGGAGCGCGCGGACTCCGTCGTCGTCAACCCGCACAAGTGGCTCGGCGTGACGATGGACTGCTCGACGCTGTGGACGCGGCGTCCAGACGTCTTCCGCGACGCGTTCAGCCTCGTTCCGGAGTACCTCCGCGCGGCGGAGGAGGTCGCGAGCCTCAGCGAGTACACCCAGGTCCTCGGCCGCCGCTTCCGCGCGCTCAAGCTCTGGGCCGTGCTCCGCTGCCTCGGGCGCTCGGGGTTGCAGGAGCGGATCCGCGAGCACGTCCGTCTCGCCCGCCTGTTCGAGGGGTGGGTGCGTGAAGAGCCCGGCTGGGAGGTCGTCGCCCCGCGGCCGTTCTCGGTCGTCTGCTTCCGACGCGAGGGCTCGGACGAGGAGAACGAGCGCCTCCTCGAGCGGGTCAACGCTTCGGGAGAGGTCTTCCTCTCCCACACGAGGCTCGGCGGCCGGTACGTGTTGCGGCTCGCCGTCGGCAGCTTCCGGACGACGGAGGACGACGTTCGCCTCGCCTGGGACGTTCTGCGACGCGAGGCGGCCCACGCGTGACCGCCGACCGGACGGGAGCTGCGAAGCTCGTCGGCATCGCGCTCGTTGCGGGGCTCTTCTCGGCGCTCTTCGGCGTCGGAGGCGGGATCATCGCCGTCCCGCTCCTCATCCTCGCGCTCCGGCTGCCGGAGCGCGTCGCGACCGCGACCTCGCTCGGTGCGATCGCGATCACGGCCCTCGCCGGGGTCGTCGTCTACGGGCTGCGCGGCGAGGTGCGCGTCGGGTACGCGGTGCTCGTCGGGCTCCCGGCGACGGTCGGTGCCCTAGCCGGGTCCTCGCTCCAGCAGCGGATCCGCGTGAGCACGCTGACGTACGGGTTCGCCTCGCTCCTCGTCGCCGTCGGGGCCTGGCTGCTCGTCTCGTGACCGTCTGGACGATCGTATTCGCGCTCGCGCTCGGGTTCTCCGCGGGGATCCTCGCCGGTCTCTTTGGCGTGGGCGGGGGCATCCTCTTCGTTCCCGCCCTCGTCGCGCTCGGTCTCGGGCAGGTGGAGGCGCAGGCGACGTCCCTGCTCGCGATCCTGCCCACCGTCGTTACGGGCGCATGGAACCAGCGGCGGTACGGCAACCTGCGGGCGCGGACGGCGCTCGTCCTCGGCCTCGTCTCGATCGTGGGCGTCGAGCTCGGCGCCCAGATCGCCACCTCGCTGCCGGAGTCGGCTCTCAGGCGCCTCTTCGCGCTCCTTCTGTTCGCCGTTGCGGCGCAGCTCGTCTGGCGGGCGCGCCGCCAGAGCCGACGCTACCCTGAGTCGCCGTGACGCGCGTCGTCGCCCGAGTCGCCCTCGCCCTCGTCGCCGCGCTCGGACTGCCCGCGACGCTCGCCGCAGCCTCCCCGCCGCCGGCGTCGGCGATAACCGGTGCGAGCGCGACGATCGTCCGGGTCAACGTGCCGGGCCGGGAGGGCGTCGAGCTCGGAGCCGTTCGCTGGCCGACGAGCCCGAGCGTCGAGGTGCAGTCCTTCGCATACCCGGCGGACGGCTCGATCGTCAGCCTCGGCCGCTCGCGCGCGGCGGTCTCCGCGCTGAGCGGTGAGGCGTCGACTGCGCAGGCCTCGGCGGAGGCGGTCGTCGTCTCGCTCTTCGAGGGCGCCGTCGTCGCCTCGCGCGTGAGCGCCGCCGTGAGCGCCGGAGCGAGCCCACGGACGGCGGGCGCCGATCTCGCGCGCTCCGAGGTGCAGGGCCTCCGCGTCCTCGGCCAAGACGTCGCGGCGACCCCCGGGACGACCGTCCGGCTCGGGGAGTGGGGGTCGCTGACCGTGCTCGCGCAGGATGCGGGGGCGCGTGCGAGGGCGCCCTTCGCCGCGCAGGGAAGCACGACCGCCCTGCGCGTCCTCCTCGCCGAGCCGCGCCAGGGACTTCCGGCCGGGACGGAGATTGTCGTCGGAAGCGCGGAGGCGACGGCCGTCGCCGAGCGAGGACGTCCGACGCCTCCCACGTCTCCCCGGCCGGAGAGCCCGCCGGCAGAGCCGCCGAAGCGGCCTACTCCTCCCAGGGCCCCCGAGCCGGAGTCCGCCTCCGCGGGCGCAGTTCCGGGTGGCCCTGTCCAGGTGCCACCGCGGGTGAGCGCGGCTCTCACGGAGAGCGGCTACGTGTTCCCCGTGTACGGGCCTGTCTCGTTCGGAGACAGCTTCGGGGCGCCGAGGCCGAACGTCCCCGGTGGCTGGCACCACGGGGAGGACATCTTCGCCCCTTCCGGGGCGCCCGTGCTCGCGGTCGCCGACGGCGTTCTGCACACGATCGGCTTCACGAAGATCGGGGGTTACCGGCTGTGGCTCCGAGATCGGAGCGGCAACGAGTTCTACTACGCTCACCTCTCCGCCTACTCGCCGCTCGCCGTCGAGGGGCGCGAGGTGAAGGCGGGTGACGTGATCGGGTTCGTGGGCGACACCGGTGACGCGGACGGCGGGCTTCCGCACTTGCACTTCGAGATCCATCCGGCGGCCATGGTGGGGCTCGGGTACGACGGCGTGATCGCGCCGTACCCGATCCTGCTCGCCTGGCGTCGCGCGCAGGACATCTCGTTCTCCGCAGGTCGGGTCTACGTCCCGACGTCCGCAGGCGCCGACGTGCCGCCGCCGGGAGCGGTGCTGCTGCTCGCGGACGACATCGGCCCGCGGAGCGGTCTCGTGCCAGGGGCGCTCGAGAGCGCTCTCTCGCCGTAGCTCGAGCCGGGGGACGCTTACGCGTCGGACGCGGCGTCCTGCGCCGCCTCGGGCGCGCTCTCGGCCGCCTCTTGCGTCGCGTCGCCCACGCTCGGGGTCTCCTCGCCGGGCTCGTCCGGGCCCCCGCCGTCTCCGCCCGCGATCCGCTCCATGATCCACTCGCGCGTCGCCGGCCCCGTCCACGGGTTGTAGAGGACGCCGAGCGTGACGCCGGTGAGCAAGAGCACCCGGTTGCGCGCCTTGTGACTCGCCTTCTTCGTCTCGCCCCTGAGACGCTCCGTTGCGCTCGCGAGCTCGTCGATGAGCTCCTGGAGCTGCTTCTGGACCTGCCTGTCGGAGACCTTCTCCGCCTTGCTCCGCACCCCGTGGCTGCGCGCGATCTCGCCGTAGATCTTGCGAGCCGCGACGAACGCGGCCAGCAGGTCGTCACGCAGGTCGGGGTCTTCCATCGCCCGCTTGACGTACGGGCGCAGCGCGTCGATCGAGAGGACGGTCTTGTCCTTCGTCTTCGCCATCTCGTCCACCACCTTTCCTCGACTCGGCACGAAGTATGTCGGCTACGGTCTTCGCGATGCGCGTGCTGCTCGCCATCGCGCTCCATCCGGGGCGGCTGCTCGCCGCCTTCGCGGCGCTCGTCGCCGGCTTCCTCTACCTCTGGGTCGCGTCCGTGCGAGCGGTCCCGGACGTGCGTCGACGCAAGGCGGCTATCCGCGCGGCCTGGCGCCGCCGCGTACGTGCGCGCGCCTGAGGCCCGATGGCTCGTCTGACCGGGCTCGTCCTCCGCTACCGGTGGGCTGTCGTCGCCGGCTGGACGGTGGTCGCGGCCGTCTCGCTCGTGGCGTCGGCAGGCGTGAGCGAGCTCCTGACGAGCCGGGTCACGCTCCCGGGCACCGACACGAGCCGGGCAGAGGCGATCCTCGAGGAGCACTTCGGTCAGTCGTCGAACGGCAGGTTCACGGTCGTGGTCGAACACTCCGGCGGAGCGGCCGTCGTGCTGCCGGAGCTTGCGCGCGCAGCCGCCCGCGGCGCGGCGCAGGTGCGGACGGGGCGCGTCGTCGACGTCGTCCCGCTCGGCCCCGATCTCGCCGCGGCGACTATCGCGACGACGCTGAGCCCGGCGGAGGCGAAGCGCTACACGCCTCGTCTCCGAGCGGCCGTCGGCTCGGTTGCGGGAGCGACGACCTGGATCACCGGTCCGCCGGCGATCGAGCACGACCTCGATCCGGTTCTCCGGCACGACCTCCGGGTCGGCGAGCTGCTCATCGCCGTCCCCATTGCGCTCGTCCTGCTCGTGGTCACGTTCGGCACGCTCTCGTTCCTCGTCCCCTTCGCGTTCGCCCTCTGCACGATCCCCACGACGCTCGGGATCGTCTGGGCGCTCGCGCACGTGCTCGAGCTCAACACGTACATCCCCAACATGGTGTCGCTCCTCGGGCTCGCGATCGCGATCGACTACTCGCTGCTCGTCGTCTATCGCTTTCGCGAGGAGCTCGCCGCCGGCCGCGATACGACGGGAGCGGTGCTTGTGACCATGGACACCGCGGGACGCGCCGTCGTCTTCAGCGGCACCGCGGTCGCGCTCGGCCTCTCGCTCCTCCTGTTCATGCCGTTGCCCTTCATGCGCGGGTTCGGGATCGCGGGTCTCCTGCTGCCGTCCGTCTCGGTGGTCGCAGCGCTCACGCTGCTGCCCGTGCTCCTCTCGCTCGTCGGCCGCCCGCTCGAGCGAGTGCGGGTGCTCCCCGCGTCCTGGCTTGCGAGGCGCGACGACCACGAGCGCGGCTTCTGGGTCTACCTCGCGCGGGCGATCATGCGCCGGCCGAAGGCGGTCGCGCTCATCACGACGGCCTCGCTCCTCCTCCTCGCGGCTCCGGTGCTGACCATCGAGCTCGGGCCGGGCTCGAACGAGGGCGTCCCCGAGCGCCTCGAGTCGATCCAGGGGCTCCGCGCTCTGTCGGCCGTGGTCGGGGACGGCGCTCTCGCTCCGACGGAGGTGGTCGTCGACACCGGAGCTGCAGGCGGAGCGGACACGGCCGAGGTGCGCCGCGCCCTCGAGCGCCTGCTCGCCTCGCTCCGCACAGATCCCGAAGTCTCCGCGGTCGTGTTCGACCCGTCCTCTCGGCAGCACGTCGACCCGACCGGGCGCTACCTCGTCGTCTCCGCGATCGGGAAGGACGAGTACGGCAAGCCCGACAGCCTCGCGTTCGTCGAGCGGCTGCGGCAGGTGCTCGTCCCGGGCGCGGCGTTCCCGGAGACGGCCCGCGTCTACGCGGGCGGCGGTCCGCCGGCGGGGAGGGACTTCCTCGATCTCCTGTACGGGTGGTTTCCGTGGCTCGCGCTCGGAGTTCTCGCTGCGACCTACATCCTGCTCGTCCGTGCGTTTCGCTCCCTCCTCGTGCCGCTGAAGGCGATCGTGCTGGACCTCCTCTCGATCGCTGCCGCGTGCGGGCTCCTCGTGCTCGTGTTCGAGCACGGCGCTGCCGAGTGGATCGGGCTCATCGCCTACGACCAGATCGAGGGCTGGATCCCCGTGCTCGTCTTCGCCGTCCTCTTCGGGCTCTCGATGGACTACGAGGTCTTCCTCGTCTCGCGCATGCGTGAGGAGTGGGATCGCGGCGCTTCGAACGAGGAGGCGATCGTCCTCGGCCTGACGAGGACGGGGAGGCTCGTCACGGCGGCCGGTCTCATCATGTTCGCGGCGTTCACCGGCTTCGTCGCCGGCTCCGTCGTCGGCCTCCAGCAGTTCGGCTTCGGGCTCGCGGCAGCCGTGCTCATCGACGTCACCGTCGTTCGCGCCCTGCTCGTGCCGAGCGCGATGAAGCTCTTCGGGCACTGGAACTGGTGGCTTCCCGAGAGCGCGGCGCGGCTCCTCCGGGTCGAGCCGTCGTCGCTCCGCTCGGGAGGGCAGAGGCCGAACCCGCACCGCGAGCGTGCCTTGAGTCACGGTTAGCATCTCGGGGTGCAGCCGAAGGGCCTCATCTGCGCCGGCGGCGAAGCGACTCGTCTCGGCGAGCTCACGCGCGTCGCGAACAAGCACCTGCTCCCCGTGGGGAGCTGGCCGATGATCTACTACCCGCTCCAGCTCCTCCAGCTCGCCGGCGTGCGCGACGTGCTCCTCGTCACCGGCAAAGGCCACGCGGGCCAGATGATCGACCTCCTCGGCGACGGACGGCTTGCGCCCCGAGGCGGCGGAAACCCGATTCTCGAGCTCGATCTCACGTACAAGGTGCAGACCGAGCCCGGCGGCATCGCCCAGGTCGTCGGCATGGCCCGCGACTTCGCGGGCGACGCTCCGCTCGTCGTCGTGCTCGGCGACAACATCTTCGAGCTCTCCCAGGCCGAGCCGATCCGCGAGTGGGCGGAAGGACCGCCGGGCCGAGCGCGGATCTTCGTGAAGGAGGTGGACGACCCGGAGAACTTCGGCGTCGTCGTCTGGGGCGAGGACGGGTCGGTCGTGGACATCGTCGAGAAGGCGGGGGTCGTGGACACCCGCTACGACGCGCCGCCCTCCGCGCACGCGGTGGTCGGCCTCTACTGCTACCCGCCAGACGTCTTCGACGTCATCGATGCGCTCGAGCCCTCGAGCCGCGGGGAGCTCGAGATCACGGACGTGAACCGCTACTACGCGCTCGAGGGCCGGCTCGACGCGTGCGAGGTCGAGGGCTGGTGGGAGGACGCCGGCAAGCACTGGCAACACCTCGCCGACATCGGCAAGCGGATCGAGGAGACCGGCGCCAATCGGGAGCGCCGCGCGTGATCGAGGGGCTCCTGCGGATCCCGCTGCGTGTCCTCGAGGACGAGCGGGGCTGGTTCTGCGAGCTGCGCCGCGACAGCGCGCTGCCGGCGCCGATGACGCAGACGAACCTCTCCTTCTCCCGCGCCGGCGTCGTGCGCGGCCTCCACTACCACGAGCGCGGGCAGGACGACCTCTTCGCGTGCCTCAGCGGGACCGCGCGCGTCGTCGTCCTCGATCGCGAGACCGGGGAGACGTTCGTCGAGGACATCGGCGACGACAACCGCGTCGCGCTCTACATCCCGGGCCGCCATGCGCACGGCTTCGAGGCGCTCACGGACGTGCTCTTCTGCTACCACGTGACCGCCGAGTACGACCCGACCGACCCGGACGAGCACACGATCCCCTGGAACGACCCGCGCGTCGCGCACCTGTGGAGCACGAGCACCCCGATCCTGTCGGCGCGAGACGCCGCCGTCGCGTCCTGATCACCGGCGCGGGTGGCCAGCTCGGCCAGGCCCTGGCGGAGGCGTTCGCGGACGAGGAGGTGACCGCGCTCACGCGGGCCGACTGGGACGTCACCCTCCCCCCTTGTGACGATCTGGTACGAGCCGGGTTCCAGCTCGTCCTGCATGCGGCGGCCTGGACGGACGTGGACGGAGCCGAGGCGGATCCGCAGGGCGCTGCGGCGGTGAATATTGCCGGCACGGCGCACGCCGCGAGTCTCGGGGCGCCGCTCGTCGCCTTCTCGACCGACTACGTGTTCGACGGGCGCAAGCGGGAGCCGTACCTCGAATCGGACGCAGCGAGCCCGCTCTCCGCCTACGGGCGGACGAAGCTGCACGCCGAGGCCGCGGCCGGCGAGAGGGCGTGGATCGTCCGCAGCTCGTGGCTCTTCGGGCCGACCGGGCACAACTTCCTGCGGACGATGCTGCGGCTCGGAGAGGAGCGCGACGAGGTGGCGGTCGTCGACGACCAACGCGGCTGCCCGACGTACGTGGGGCACCTGGCGACGGCGACCCGTCGGCTCGTCGACGCCGGGCTTCCGTTCGGCGTCTGGCACCTCGCCGCCGGAGGCGAGTGCACCTGGGCCGAGTTCGCGGAGGCGATCTTCGCCGAGGCGGGACTCGCCTGCCGCGTCCGCAGGATCTCGAGCGCGGAGCTCGGCCGCCCCGCGCCCCGCCCGGCGTACTCCGTGCTGCGGAGCGAGCGACCCGGCGCGCCGGTGCTCCCCCACTGGCGCGAGGGTCTGCGCGCCTGCCTGGAGGCGCTCGGCGAGTAGCCTTTCCGCGATGCGCCTTCTCGTCACGGGTGGGGCCGGCTTCATCGGCTCCAACTTCGTCCACTACTGGCTCGAGCGCTACCCGGACGACCACGTCGTCGTCTACGACCTGCTCACCTACGCGGGCAACCGGGCCAACCTGGAAGGGGTCGAGGACCGGATCGTCTTCGTCCAGGGCGACATCGGCGACCGCGAGCTCGTCGAGTCGACGCTCCGCGACGAGCGGATCGAGGTGGTCGTGAACTTCGCCGCCGAGTCGCACAACAGCCTCGCCGTCGTCGACCCGACGCGCTTCTTCCGCACGAACGTCCTCGGCACGCAGACGCTGCTCCACGCCTCGCGGACGGTGGGGGTGGAGCGCTTCCACCACGTCTCCACCTGCGAGGTCTACGGTGACCTGCCGCTCGACTCGCAGGAGGTGTTCACCGAGGAGTCGCCGTACCGGCCGCGCACGCCCTACAACGCCTCCAAGGCGGGCGCCGACCACGCCGTGCGCGCCTACTTCGAGACCTTCGGGCTCCCGGTGACGATCACGAACTGCGCGAACAACTACGGGCCGTACCAGTTCCCCGAGAAGGTGATCCCGCTCTTCACGACGAACGCGCTCGACGACCTCCCGTTGCCGATGTACGCGTCGACGCAGAACCGCCGCGAGTGGCTGCACGTGCTCGACCACTGCTCGGCGATCGACCTCGTCCTGCGCGCCGGCCGGGAGGGCGAGACGTACAACGTCGGCTCGGGCGTCGAGGCCACGATCGAGGAGATCGCCGACCTCGTGCTCGAGCTGACGGGGAAGCCCGCGTCGCTGAAGACGATCGTCCCTGATCGTCCGGGCCACGACCGCCGCTACCTCCTCGACTCGACGAAGATCCGCCGCGAGCTCGGCTGGGAGCCCGCGCACGGCTGGCGCGACGGGCTCGCGGAGACGGTCGCCTGGTACGCGGAGCACCGCTCCTGGTGGGAGCCGCTCAAGGAGCGCGCGCCCGTCGTGGAGACCGCCTGGCGCTCGTAGCTGCTCAAGGCTTCTCGGCGCCTGCCGAGAACACAAACGGTTAACCGTCTCTCGCTAGCCTGGATCGCTCGGTGCGTCAGCTCACCCCCCTCTGCGTCCTCCTCGCCGTTCTCGTGCTCCCGCTGCCTGCGGCGTCGCAGGCACCGACGCCTGCGACCGTCCCCGGTGAGGCCGTGTTCGTGCTCACCGGTCGTGGGTACGGGCACGGAGTCGGAATGAGCCAGTACGGCGCGTATGGCCTGGCGAGGGAGGGGAGGACGTACGGGGAGATCCTCTCCTACTACTACCCCGGGACCCGGCTCGGGAAGGTGCCGCGTCGCGAAGTCCGCGTCCTCCTGGCCGAGGGCCGCCGAGCAGTCACGATCGGATCTACGAAGCCCTTCGGCGCGCTCGACGGCTCGGGTGCGGTCTCGAGGCTCCCGGCCGGCACCGTCGCGCTCCGCAGCCCGCTCGCGCTCCCCGACGAGAGCGGAGAGCCGCAGGCGGCAGCATCTGCGCTCGTCTTCCGCCCCGGGTCGGGCGGCGTCCTCGCGGTCGACGGGAAGCCGTACCGCGGGCGGATCGAGGTCACTGCGCGAGGAGGGTTCCTGCGCGTCGTCAACGTCGTCGGGCTCGAGGCGTACCTCCAGGGCGTCGTGGCGGGCGAGATGCCGCACAGCTGGCCGCTCGAGGCGCTGAAGGCGCAGGCAGTCGCCGCCCGCTCGTACGCGCTCGCGAGCCTCGTCCAGGGCAAGCCGTTCGACCTCTACGCCGACGTTCGCAGCCAGGTCTACCTCGGCGTGGGAGGTGAGAGGCCGGAGACGACGCAGGCGGTCCGAGCCACGGCCGGCCAGGTCGTGCTCTACGAGGGGACCGTCGCGACGACGATGTACCACTCGACCTCCGGCGGGAGGACGGCGAGCGCGGCCGACGTCTACGGCCGCGCGGTTCCCTACCTCGTCTCCCGCCCCGACCCGTGGGACAAGGCCTCTCCCTACCACCGCTGGGGCCCGCTCGTCCTCGCCGCCCGCGAGCTCCAGGCGAAGCTCGGGATCGAGGGCCGTGTCCTCGACGTCACGGGCGTGCCCACGCCCTCGGGCCGTCTGCGCTCGCTCCTCGTCGAGACGAGCGCCGGGACGACGACCGTGCCGTCCGCGCTCCTGCGCTCCGCGCTCGGTCTCCGCTCGACGTGGGTCACGATCGGCGTGCTCCGCCTCGACCGGCCCGCGACTCCGGTCACATACGGCTCGACGGTGCGTCTCTCGGGGCTCGCCCGCGGGGTCGAGAGCCCCGTCGTGCAGGCATCGACGAACGCCTCTACGTGGACTCCGGTCGGCGCGCCCTCGGTCGACGCGAGCGGTGCGGTGAGCTTCGCCGTGAAGCCTCTCCGCACGACGCGCTACCGCGTGCAGACGAGCGCGGCTGCCTCGCCTGCGCAGCTCGTCTCCGTCGCCCCGAGAGTCGAGCTCAGGCCCTCGGAGGATCCGACGGCGCTCGAGGGGTCGGTGAAGCCGCGGCTCGCAGGCGCGGCGGTCGCCATCGAACGGCGCAGCGGGAGCCAGTGGGTCGTCGTCGCCGAGACGAGCGTCGACGCGAGCGGGGGCTTCAGGGCCACCGTCGGCTCCGTGCGTGGAGCGTTCCGCGCTAAAGTCGCGCCGGGGCAGGGGTACGCGGAGGCCGTGACGCCGGTGCTCACGGTCGGCCCGTGAGGCACCTCGTCGTCGTCGCGGCGGCGTTCGCGGTCGCCGCTGCGGCGCCGGGACTCGCCGCCTCCGCGACCTTCGCCGTCGGCCTCGAGCCCGGGGCCGACCCGCAGCGCGTGGCGAGAGCCGTCGAACGCGCGACGGGGAGCCCGGTCGAGAGTCTCGCTCCGCTCCCGGCGCTCGTCGTCGAGGCCTCGAGCACGGACTCGCTCCGGCGGCTGCCCGGGGTTCGCTACGTCGAGCTCCTCCGCGCGCGCCGGCTCGCGCTCGTCCCGGGCGATCCGCTCGTGCCGCGCCAGTGGTACCTGTCGGCGAGCCGCTTCTACGAGTCGTGGCTCACGCTTCCTGCGCTCGCTCCCGTCCGCGTCGCGGTCGTCGACTCGGGTGTCGACGCCGGCCACCCCGAGCTTGCCGGGAAGATCGTCGCGGCGCGGAGCTTCGTCGGCGGATCCGCGCGGACGGACGCGCTCGGGCACGGGACCTTCGTCTCCGGGCTCATCGCCGCGGGCGTCGAGAACGGGATCGGGATCGCGGGCCTCGCGCCCTCCGCCGAGCTCCTCGTCGCGAAGGTCGTGACGAGGTCGCGGACGATCCCCGTCAAGGCGGAGGTGCAGGCGATCACGTGGGCGGTGGAGAATGGGGCCCGAGTCATCAACATGAGCCTGGGCGGCGTGCGCGACCCGCTCGATCCCGATCGCGACACGTACTCCCGGCTCGAGGCCGACGCTGTGGCCTTTGCGGTCTCCCGCGGGGTGGTCGTCGTCGCCGCAGTCGGCAACTCCGACCTCGCCGGCGGGCGGCCCTGGCCGTACGCGAGCTACCCGGCGGCGCTCCCCCACGTCCTCGGCGTGAGCGCGCTCGCCGAGGACGGCACCGTCCCTCGGTTCTCGAACCGCGATCGGGTCTACAACGACCTCGCGGCCCCCGGCGAGCGGATCCTCTCCCTCCTCCCGCGTGCGGTCACGGCCCGTTTTCCGGAGTGCGCGGAGCAGGGGTACTCGAGCTGCGGGCCGGAGGACTTCCGGGACGCGCAGGGCACGTCGTTCGCGGCGCCGCAGGTGACCGCCGCGGTGGCGACGCTCCGGGCGCTGCGTCCGAAGCTCCGCGCCGAGCAGGTGACGGCGATCCTCCAGCGGACGGCGGTCGACCAGACGCCGGCGACCGGCTGCGCGGCCTGCGCTCCGGGACGCGACGCGCTGACCGGGTGGGGTCGGCTCGACGTCGCCGCGGCCATCGCAGCGCTCGCACAGCCGCTCCCGGCGCAGGACCGGTTCGAGACGAACGACGATCTCGGGCCTCGCGCGCACCGCCTCCGCGGCGACGAGCGGCGTCTGTTCGCGACGCTCGACTACTGGGACGACCAGGACGACGTGTACGCGGTGCACCTCGATCGTGGCCAGGGCGTGTACGTGGGAGTCCGAGCGCCCGGCGCGCCGGTCGATCTCAGCCTCGCGCTCTGGCGTCCGCAGGCGAGGTCGATCGAGGGCGTCGACAGCGTGCGCTTCCGGGCGGCTCTGTCGACGCGGCCTGGTGCGCGGCAGTACCTCGCCTACCGGGCGAGCGAGAGGGGCATCCACTTCGTGCAGGTGCGGATCGCGAGCCCGGGCTTCGCTCGCTACCGGCTCACGCTCGTCAAGTCGCGCTGAGGAGCTCGTCCGGCGGCACGTCCCGGAGGACGCGCGCCGGGTTCCCGACGACGACGACGCGCGGCGGCACGTCCTTCGTGACGACCGCGCCGGCGCCCACGAACGCCTCCTCGCCGATCTCGACGCCGGGGCAGAGGATCGCCCCGCCGCCTACGCGCGCTCCTCGACGGATGGTCGGGCCTCGCATCAGCTCGTGCCGTCGCTCCGTGCGGCCCATGAAGTCGTCGTTCGTCGTCACCACGCAGGGCGCGACGAAGACGTGCTCCTCGAGCGTCGAGTAGGCGGTGATGTAGGCGTCCGCCTGGATCTTCGTCATCGCCCCGACGGTGGTGTCGTTCTCGATGAGCGACCCGCGCCCGAGGACGACGTCGTCGCCGAGCGTCACGCGCTCGCGCACGCAGGACTGATCGCCGAGGATGACGCGGGCCCCGATCCGCGAGCCGGCGAAGACGATCGCCCCTGTGGAGACGATCGTCCCGTCGCCGATGACCGTGGGGGGCAGCGGCTCGCGCTTCGCCGTCGAGCGCGGCGAGAGCGAAGGCTGCTTCCCGACGACGGCGTTCTCGAGCACCTTCACGCCCTCCCCGAGCACCGTTCCCGGATAGACGATCGCCGTGGGGTGGATCTCAGCGGCCACGGAGCGAGTCCGTCAGCATCTCGAGCGCGCGGACGACCCGGGCGCCGTCGGCGGCGACCCTGCGGCGGTCGCCCTCCCCTGCCACGAGCGCGAGGAACGCCTGGCACTCCAGCTTGAGCGGCTCGTCGGGAGCGATCCTCGGGCTCGAGATGTCCCCCGTCCGCGTCTGCCACTCGCCGTAGCGGTCGGACGGTCGCCAGGGTGCCTTCTCGTACACCGTGACCTTGCGCTCGAGCTCCATGTCGTCGAAGACGACCATCTTCTCCGTCCCGACGACGGTCATCTTCCGCATCTTGTGCGGGTCGAGCCAGGAGAGGTGCATGTGGGCGATCTTCCCGGAGGGGAAGCGCAGGTAGCAGAAGACGACATCCTCGACCCCCTCCGTGAGGAAGTCCCGTCCGACTGCGAGCGCGCTCTCCGGATCCTCGTCCAGGAAGTAGAGGATGACCGAGAGGTCGTGGACGCCGAGCGACCAGAGGGCGTTCTCGTTCGAGCGGATGATCCCGAGGTTCTGGCGATTGCCGTATACGCACAGCACCTCTCCGAGCTCACCGGCGTCGATCATCTGCTTCACCTTCTGCACGCCCGGGTGGTAGAGGAGCAGGTGACCGGGCATGAGCACCCGCTCACGCTCCTCGGCGAGCGCGACGAGCTCGTCCATCTCCTCCGCGCGCATCGCGGGCGGCTTCTCGACGAGGACGTGCTTGCCCGCCGCGAGCGCTCGCTTCGCGAGCTCGTAGTGGGTCGGGACGGGCGTCGCGATGACGACGGCGTCGAGCGACTCGTCCGCGAGGAGCTCGTCGAAGGAGGTCGTGAAGCGGGCCTGCGGGTAGCGTGCCGCGAAGCTCTCCCGCTCGGGATCCGTGTCGCAGAGCCAGACGAGCTCCGCGAGCTCAGCGAAGTTTCGGGCGAGGTTCGGCCCCCAGTGCCCGAGCCCGGCGACAGCGACGCGCGTCACAGCTTCCAGACCTTGTCCGAGCGCTTCCCGTTCGCTCCGGTGGCGTTACGGAGGTCGACGACGAGCTCGGCCTCTTCGACGAGCTGCTCGTAGTCGATCGCCGAGTGGTCGGTGACGATGACGACGCAGTCGTACGCAGCGGGCTCGAGCGGGACCGACTCCATGGCGATGCCGTTCTCCTCGAAGGCCGGTACGTGCGGGTCGTGGTAGGCGACGTCAGCGCCCGCGTTGCGCAGGAGGGCGATGAGCTTCACGGCGGGCGACTCGCGCACGTCTGCGATGTCCGGCTTGTAGGCGACTCCGAGGATGAGGATCCGCGAGCCCTTCAGCGAGCGCTGCCGAGAGTGGTTCAACGCCTGGGAGACGAGCGAGCGACAGAAGTAGGGCATCGACTCGTTGACCTTGCCGGCGAGCTCGATGAACTCGGTGTAGAAGCCGAACTCGCGTGCCTTCCACGTGAGGTAGAAGGGGTCGATCGGGATGCAGTGCCCGCCGAGGCCCGGGCCCGGCTTGAACGACATGAAGCCGAACGGCTTCGTGGCAGCCGCCTCCACGACCTCCCAGACGTCGATGCCCATCCTGTCGCAGAGCTGCGCGAGCTCGTTGACGAGCGCGATGTTGACCGAGCGGAAGATGTTCTCGAGCAGCTTCGTCAGCTCCGCCGCCTCGGGTGAGGAGACGCGGTGCACGACGTCGATCGCGGAGGCGTAGAGTGCCGCTGCCGCTTCGGTCGAAGCGTCGTCGATCCCGCCCACGACCTTGGGAACGTTCTTCGTCGTCCAGTCGCTGCGTCCCGGATCGACACGCTCCGGCGAGAAGGCGAGATGGAAGTCGCGCCCGCCGACGAGCCCGCTGCCCGCCTCGAGGATCGGCAGCACCTGCTCGCGCGTCGTGCCGGGGTAGGTGGTCGACTCGAGCACGACGAGGTGGCCTGGCCGCAGGCGCTTCGCGATCTCCTCGGCCGCCGAGACGAGGATCGTGAGGTCGGGCTCTCGCTGCCGCGAGAGGGGCGTCGGCAGAGCGACGAGGATCGCGTCCGCCTCGCGCAACGCGTCGTAGTCGGTCGTCGCGACGATCCGCCCCGCCGCGACGAGCGGCGCCAAGACCTCCGACGGTACGTCCTCGACGTAGCTCTCGCCGCGATTGAGGCTCTCGACTCGCTCGCGGTCGACGTCGACGAGGACGACCGTGCGGCCCGCCTCGGCGAAGACGCGGGCGAGCGGCACGCCGACGTAGCCGGCGCCCACGATTGCGACCTCGGGCGTCATCGGCCGGGCATCGTAGCGAGGAGCACCTGCGCGATCCGCTCGGAGGCGTGGCCGTCGCCGTAGAGCGCCGGTGCCCGCTCGGGCATCCGGGCCTTCGACACCGCGTCGACGAGCGCGTCGGGATCGTCGTCGACGAGCACGTTGGCGCCGGTCAGCACGGTGTCCACCCACTCCGTCGAGGGCCGGAGCGTCACGCAGGGCACGCCGTACCAGTACGCCTCCTTCTGGAGCCCACCCGAGTCGGTGACGATGACGCGCGCGCTCGAGGCGAGCGAGGCGAGCTCGAGGTATCCGAGCGGCTCGACCACGCGGACGTGCGGGCCGAGCGCGAGCCCCTCTTGCGCGATCTGGTCTCGTGTCCGCGGGTGGGCGGGGAAGACGACGGGCTCGGCGAGCCGGTTCAGGCCCGCGACGATCCGTCCGAGCCGTGGCTGGAAGACGTTCGCCTCCCGGTGCACCGTCGCGAGGACGTAGGAGCGCGGCTCGTGCGGCACCGGGAAGCGCTCACGGGCGATGCGAACGAAGCGGCGCGCGGCATCTGCCATGACGTCGCCGACGACGTGGATCCGCCCCAGGACGCCCTCCCGCTCGAGCGTCTCGCGCGAGCGGTAGTCGGGACAGAAGAGGAGCCAGGAGACGCGGTCGACCTCGATGCGAGCGCGCTCCTCGGGCATGGCGAGGTCGCCGCTCCGCAGTCCCGCCTCCACGTGCGCGACGGGGACGGCAGCGTCGCCGGCCGCACGGGCGCCCGCGAGGGTCGAGTGCGTGTCGCCGTAGACGAGCACGAGGTCGGGCGCCTCGGCGCGGATCCGGTCGGCGATCGCGGGGCGCATCGCCTCGGGGTCGGCCGTGTGCAGGTCGAGACGGTGTCGGGGCGCGGGCAGCCCGAGCTCCTCGAAGAAGATGTCGGACAGCTCGCGGTCGTAGTGCTGCCCCGTGTGGACGACGACCTCCTCGATCCCGGCCTCGCGGAGCGCGACGGAGACGGGCGCGCTCTTGATGAACTGCGGGCGGTTCCCGACGACGGTGACGAGCTTCATCGCGGCGAGTGGCCGAGGAGACGCATCGCCCGAAGCCTACGGAGTGCACGGGGGCGGCTCGCTTGTCAGGCGCACTCGCCGGGCTCGAGAGCGCGCGCGATCGCGGCACCGCACTCCGCGAGCGCTCGCGCACCGTCGTCGATCCGGTCGGCGAAGGCGGCAAAGCCGTGGAACATCCCCTCGTACTCGGACACCGTCACCTCGACGCCGACCGCGGCGAGCCGCCTCGCGTACTCCAGCCCTTCGTCGCGCAAGACGTCGTGGGACGCCGTGAGCACGAGCGTTGGCGGCGAGGCGCCGAGAAGGGCGTCCTCGGCGAGGAGCGGCGAGACGCGCGGGTCCTCGGGAGCGCCTTCGTCGCCCGCGAGGTAGCAGCCGAGGTACCACGTCATCGCTTGGCGCGTCAACCAGGGGCCGTCTCGGAACTTCTCATAGGAGGCCGTGGTCATGCGGGCGTCGGTCACGGGGTAGAGGAGCACCTGCAGGCGGAACGGCAGGGCCGACCGCTGCGCCACGACCGCCGCGAGGTTTGCGCCCGCCGAGTCGCCCCCGATCGCGACTCTGTCCGGGTCGCAGCCGACCAGCGCCGCGCTCGCGTGCGCCCAGCGGGCGACCGCGCAGGCGTCCTCGAGCGCGGCCGGGAAGGGGTGCTCGGGCGCGAGCCGGTAGTCCACGGCGAGTACCGCGTGACCACTCGCCGCCGCCAAGCGCCTGCTCACGTCGTCATGGGTGTCGAGGTCGCCCGCGACCCAGCCCCCGCCGTGGAGGTAGACGAAGAGCCCGAGCTCGCCTCCTCGGGGGCGGTAGAGGCGGCACCGCACTCCTGCGCACACGAGGTCACGAACCTCGGCGAGCTGAACCGTCGAAGGACGGACGAGCGCCTTCCGACGCGCTCGGACCTCGACCGGGTCGCTCCCCTCGAGCGGGGGATCGTCGAGCGCCTCGATGTGGGAGAGGAGCGCCTGCGCTTGCGGATGGAGGCTCGTGCTCAACAGATCCTGGGAAGCGGGTCTCCGACCAGGAGGTCGACGATGCGGCTTCCCCCGAGCGCCGTGTCGAGCAGCACCATGCCCTCGGGCTCGGGCTCGACGGCTCCGATCTCGACCGCCTCTGCGCCGAGCGGGTGCGCGCGGAGGCGGGCGAGCGCCTCCGCAGCGACGTCGGGCGCCACGACGGCGACGAGCTTGCCTTCGTTCGCCACGTAGAGCGGGTCGATCCCGAGGATCTCGCAGGCCGCGGCCACCGCTGGCTCGATGGGGAGCGCGTCCTCGCGCAGCCTCACTGCGAGGCCCGACTGCGCTGCGAGCTCGTTCAGCGCGGTCGCCAGCCCGCCGCGGGTCGGATCGCGCATCCAGCGGAGCCCCTCCCCGAGCCCGAGCAGCGCCGCGGCGAGCTCGTGGACCGGGGCCGTGTCGCTCTGGATGTCTCCTTCGAGCCTGAGGTCGCCGCGCGCGATCAGCACCGCGACGCCGTGGTCGGCGAGCGTGCCGGAGAGGACCACCCGGTCGCCCGGATGCACTCGCTCCGGGCCGAGGACGACGTCGTGCTCGAGCACGCCGACCCCCGCCGTCGTCACGTAGAGGCCGTCTGCCTTCCCCCGCTCGACGACCTTCGTGTCACCCGCGGCCACGGCGACTCCCACGTGCCCCGCTGCGCTCGCCATCGAGGTGACGATCGCCCGCAGCTCGTCGATCGGCAAGCCCTCCTCGAGGACGAAGCCGGCCGTAAGCCAGAGTGGCCGCGCTCCTGCCACGGCGAGATCGTTGACGGTCCCGTTCACCGCGAGCTCGCCGATATCGCCGCCCGGGAAGGCGAGTGGACGGACGACGTAGCTGTCCGTGGTGACGGCGACACGGCCTGGCGGCAGCGACACCACGGCGCTGTCCCCGAGCGGGGCGAGGGCGTCGTTACCGAACGCGTCGAGGAAGAGCGCCTCGACGAGGTCGCGTGTCGCCTTGCCGCCTGCGCCGTGGGTGAGGGTTATCCGCTTATCGCGCACGAGCACGCGACGAGTGCGGGGCTCAGGCACCGACGCCCGCCTCCTCCCGCGGCCGCCGCAACCGGCCGTAGGAGAAGTACGCGGCGCACGCCCCCTCGCTCGAGACCATGCACGTCCCGAGCGGCCGCTCGGGGGTGCACGCCGTGCCGAAGACGCCGCACTCCCAAGGCTTGATCTGACCGGTCAGCACTTCGCCGCAGCGACACGCCTTCGGATCCTCGATCCGCGCACCGGGGAGGGCGAAGAGACGCTCGGCGTCGAAGGCGGCGAACGGCTCCCGCAGGCGGAGCGCGCTCGCGGGCAGCACTCCGAGTCCGCGCCACTCGAAGTCCTCGCGGGGCTCCATCGTCTCCGCGATCGCGGCGAGCGCCCGTGGGTTCCCCTCCGGACGCACGACGCGCGTGTACTGGTTCTCGACCTCACAGCGGCCGTCGATGCGCTGGCGCAGGAGCATCGCGATGGACTGGAGGAGGTCGATCGGCTCGAACGCCGAGACGACGACCGGACGCCCGTACTCCTCCGGAATGAAGCGGTAGGCGTCGGACCCGATGACCGAAGAGACGTGGCCGGGGCCGATGAACGCGTCGACGCGCAGCCCGGGCGTCTCGAGGATCGCGCGCAGGGGCGGCTCGATCAAGACGTGGTTGCAGAAGACGGAGAAGTTCGAGAGCTCCTGCGCACGCGCTCGGAGCAACGTGATCGCCGTGGCGGGCGCCGTCGTCTCGAAGCCGATCGCGAAGAAGCAGACGTGGCGGTCGGGCTCGCGGCGAGCGAGCTCGAGCGCATCGAGTGGCGAGTAGACCATGCGCACGTCCGCTCCTCGCGCCTGGGCTTGGAGGAGCGAGCCGGAGCCGCCGGGCACGCGGAGCATGTCGCCGAACGTCGCCAGCGTCACGCCCTCGGTCTCCGCGATCGCGATCGCGTCGTCGACGCGCCCCATCGGGATCACACACACCGGGCAGCCGGGCCCGTGGACGAGCTCCACCTCGGGCGGGAGCAGCTCCTCGAGCCCGTGCCGGTAGATCGCGTGCGTGTGACCCCCGCACACCTCCATCACACGCACGACCTCACCTGGAGTCACGAGCGAGGCGATCTCGGCGGCGAGACTCCGCGCGAGCGCGGGATCGCGGTACTCGTCGACGTACTTCACCCCCGGTCGCCCTCCAGCCGCTCGAGCGCGATGCCCGCGTGGCAGAGCAGGAGATCGCCCGGCCGCGCATCGGGAACGAGATCGATGCCGACGCGCTCGGACTGCCCTTCGACTTCGACGACCGCTTCGAGCCCGTCGACCTCGCGCACGCGTCCCGGGAGGGCGACGTCACCGCACGTCGAGCAGGTCTCGCGTCCGACCGTCACCGGACCGTCCCCTTCCGCATCTCCTCGAGCTCGCGCTCGAGCTCGGCACCGCGGCGCAGCAGCTCGAGCGTCTCGCGAGCCTCTTCCTCGTCGATGCGGGCGAGCGCGAAGCCGACGTGCACGAGCACCCAGTCGCCGGGCTCGATCGGCGCGTCGGGCTCGTCGACGAGCGCGACGTTCACCGCCCGGCGCACGCCCGACACGTCGACGGTCGCGAGGCCGCCCTCGCGGTCAGCCACCTCGACGATCTGCGCGGGGACCCCTAGGCACATGACGCGAGCCTCGCTGCGGCCACTGTCGCCTGACCGTAGCTCACTCCGGCGTCGTTCGGCGGGACGAGTGAATGCGAGAGGACGCGGAAGCCGTGCCGCTCGAGGCGCCGGCGGGTCGCGTCGAGTAGCCGGAGGTTCTGGAAGCAGCCGCCCGAGAGCACGGCGGTGGTAGCTCCTCCCACGCGGGCGCACGCCTCGGCGAACGCTGCGGCGAGCCCTTCGTGGAACGCGGCGGCGATCTGCGACGGCTCCCGCCCTGCCCGGAGGTCGTCGTGGGCGGCTGCGACGAGATCGCTCCCGCGCACGACGAGGGTTGCTCGTGGCGCGCAGTCCCGAGCAGGGGTCACGGTGCAGGGGTAGGGCTCGGCCTCGGTGTCGCCGGCGAGGTGCTCGAGCTCGATCGCCGCCTGCGCCTCGTACGTCACCCGCTCGCGGACGCGAAGAAGCGCCGAGACGGCGTCGAAGAGCCTGCCTGCCCCCGAGGAGAGCGGGGCGTTGAGCGCGAGGGTCTGCCGGACCTCCGCCCAGCGCTGCCACGGAACGGGCCGGCCCGCGCGTTCGAGGTAGGCGGCGGCCACGCGCCACGGCTCGCGCACGGCGGCATCGCCCCCGGGGAGCGGCACCGGCTCGAGGTGCGCGACGCGCTCGAAGGAGCGGAGGTCGCAGCGCAAGAGCTCCCCTCCCCAGATCGTCCCGTCCGTGCCGAAGCCGGTGCCGTCCAGCACGATCGCGAGCGCCGGCCCCGTCTCTCCGTGCTCCGCGAGGCAGGCGGCGGCGTGCGCGTGGTGGTGCTGGACCTCCTCGACTGGAAGTCCCTGCTCCCACGCCCAGCGGGTAGAGAGGTAGTCGGGATGGAGGTCGCAGGCGACGAGCTCCGGCTCGACGCCGAGCATCTCGAGGTAGAGCCGAAGATCGGTCCTGAATGCGCGGTAGGCCTCCTCGCTCGTCAGGTCGCCGAGGTGCGCCGAGAGGAAGGCGTCGCGACCCCGGGCCACGCAGAACGTCGACTTGAGCTCCGCGCCGACGGCGACGATGGGCCGCTGCGCGGTGAGTGGGAGCGCGACCGCGCCCGGTACGTAGCCGCGCGAGCGGCGAATCGGGAAACCTGCCCGCCAGACCGAGTCCTCGCAACGGCGGTGAATCGGGCGGTTGTGCGAGAGGACGAGATCGGCGATGCGGCCGAGCCGTGCGCAGGCGTCCTCGTCGTCGAACGCGATCGGCTCGTCCGTGAGGTTTCCGCTCGTGAGGACGAGCGGGCGTCCCGTGTCGACGCAGAGGAGGTGGTGGAGGGGCGAGTACGGCAGCATCACCCCGAGCCAGGGAGAGCCCGGCGCGACCTCCTCGACCACCGCTGCGTCGGCCCGGCGTGGCACGAGCACGATCGGTCGCGCCGGCGACCGCAGGAGGGCGCGCTCGTCGTCGGAGACTGCGGCGAGGAGCTCGGGCTCCGCGGTCAGCACGGCGAGCGGCTTCTCCTCGCGTCGCTTCCGCTCGCGGAGCCGCTCCACCGCGGGCGAGCTCGTCGCGTCGCACGCGAGGTGGTAGCCGCCGATCCCCTTGACCGCCACGATGCCGCCCTCGAGGAGCACGCGCACGGCCTCCTCGAGGGGGACGGAGAGCCGTGGCCCGCAGGCCGGGCAGGCGATCGGCTCGGCGTGGAAGCGGCGGTCGGAGGGGTCCTCGTACTCGCGGCGGCAGTCCGCGCAGAGCTCGAACCCGGCCATCGTCGTCAGCGGACGATCGTACGGCGTGCCGACGACGATCGTGAACCGCGGCCCACAGTCCGTGCAGTTGAGGAACGGGTACCGGTAGCGCCGGTCGGACGGGTCGAAGAGCTCGGCGAGACACGCGTCGCACGTCGCGACGTCGGGCGGGACGAGCGCCGAGCGACCGGCGCGGCTCCGCGCGACGACGAAGTCGCGCTCGCCGACCGCGGGTAGGCGCTCGGAGGCGACGGAGTCGATGCGCGCGAGCGGCGGCGCCTCGGCGGTGAGCGCTACGGCGAAGGCCTCGACCGCGGCCTCGAGCCCCTCGACCTCGACGACGACCGTGTCCCCCTCGTTCGAGACGAAGCCCGCGAGCCCGCACCGCGTCGCGAGCCGGTGGACGTACGGTCGGAAGCCGACGCCCTGCACGACGCCGCGCACGCGCAGCCGTCTCCGTTCGATCGTCTTGCCTCGCGTCGAGGTCACTCGCCAAGCGTGCCGGGCGACGCCGACCGTCCGCAACGTTGACTTCTACGGATGCGCGTCGGCGGCGTCGCTCGTATCCTCGAGAGCGGATGGATCCCGAGACGCGCATGCTTCCCGGGGAGGTTCGGGTCTTCGACCCCGCGGGGCTCGAGCGGCTGGTCGAGGCGCTCGTCGAGGCCGGCTACCGCGTGCTCGGCCCGACCGTGCGTGACGGGGCGATCGTGCTCGACGAGATCGCCTCCGCGGGCGAGCTCCCGCACGGGTGGACGGCCGAGCAGGACGCGGCCCGGTATCGGCTGCGTCGTCGCGACGACGACGCGATGTTCGGGTGGGCGGTCGGGCCGCACTCGTGGAAGCAACACTTCCTTCCTGCCCGCGCGCGCCTCTGGCGCGCCGCCGCGCCGGCGGGGCAGGGGCCGCCGACGATCGAGGAGGAGCCACCCCCGGAGCGCCCGCTCGCGCTGCTCGCAGCGCGTCCCTGCGACCTTCACGCGATCGCGATCCAGGACCGCGTTCTCCTCGAGGGGCGCTACGTCGAGCGCGACTACGCGCTGCGCCGGCGAGATGCGTTCGTGGTGGTCGTCAACTGCGGCGTGCCTGGCGGGTCCTGCTTCTGCGCGTCGATGGGGACGGGCCCACGCGCCGAGCGCGGGTACGACCTCGCGCTCACCGAAGTGCTCGACGGAGGCCACCGCTTCGTCGTCGAGGTGGGCTCTGCTCGCGGCGCGGAGCTTCTCGCAGCGGTCGGGACCTCGCCGGCAAGGGAAGAGGACCTCGCAGCCGCGCACGCAGTCACCGACGAGGCGGTCTTCCGGATGGGGAGGTCGCTCGACACCGCGGGGCTGCCCGAGCTCCTCGCCGCGAACCTCGAGCACCCCCGCTTCGCCGAGGTCGCCGAGCGCTGCCTCACCTGCGGCAACTGCACCGCCGTGTGCCCGACCTGCTTCTGCACCTCGGTCGAGGACGTGAACGACCTCGCCGATGGCTCCGCCGAGCGTTGGCGCGTCTGGGACACGTGCTTCTCCATCGACTACTCGACCATCCACGGTGGCAGCGTGCGGCGGAGCTCGCGCGCCCGCTACCGCCAGTGGCTCACGCACAAGTTCGGCACCTGGGTCGACCAGTTCGGCACCTCCGGGTGCGTCGGCTGTGGACGCTGCATCACCTGGTGCCCGGTGGGGATCGACGTCACCGAGGAGCTCGCCGCGATCCGTGCCAGGGACGGGGAGGTGGATCGTGCGCTCGCTCGCTGAGCTCATCGCGTCGTCGCCGGTCTTCGCCGGCTTGCCCGACGACGACCTCGATCTCATCGCCGGGTGCGCGAGGAACGTGCACTTCGACGAGGGGGAGCTGCTCGCGCGCGAGGGCGATGCGGCCGACACCTTCTACCTCGTGCGGCGCGGGCGCGTCGCCCTCGAGCTGCACACGCCTGATCGCGGCAGCCTCGTGATCGACACGGCGGACGCGGGTGACGTGGTCGGCTGGTCGTGGCTCTTCCCGCCCTACCGCTGGCACTACGACGCGCGGGCGGTAGAGGGCGTGAGCGCGATCGCCTTCGACGGCGCCTGTCTGCGCGGGAAGTGTGGAGACGATCCGCGGCTCGGCTACGAGCTCATGCAGCGCTTCGCGCAGGTGATGGTCGACCGGCTCCAACACGCGCGGTTCCGACTCCTCGACGTCTATGGCGGTATCGGCGTCGGCTGAGCGTGCGTCTCCGGGCGTGATGACGCCGGTTCCGCACCGGGTGCGCTCGCGCGTCCGTGAGACCCACGACACGTGGACGCTCGAGCTCGAGTCGCTCGCGGAGCCGATCCGTCCGCGAGCTGGGCAGTTCGACATGCTCTACGCGCACGGCGTCGGCGAGGTTCCGATCTCCGTGAGCGGCGACCACGAGGGCGCGCTTACGCACACGGTCCGGGCCGTCGGCGCGGTGACGAGCGCCCTCTGCTCGCTCGAGCCCGGCGCGCTCGTCTGGGTGCGAGGGCCCTACGGGAACGAGTGGCCGCTCGCGGAGGCGGTTGGGCGAGACCTCGTCGTCGTCGCCGGCGGGATCGGCCTCGCGCCGCTCCGGCCCGCGATCCGGCACGCGCTCGCGCACCGCGAGGACTACGGAGTGTTGTCGGTGGCAGTTGGCGCGCGCACGCCGGCCGATCTGCTCTACGTCCACGAGATCGAGGCCTGGCGCGCGCGCCTCGACGCGGAGGTGGATGTCACGGTCGACGCGGCTACCCCAGGCTGGCGCGGTCGGGTCGGGCTCGTGACGAAGCTCATCCCCGGCGCGCCGTTCGATCCGGAGAACGCGGTCGCGCTCGTCTGTGGGCCGGAGGTCATGATGATCTTCGTCGTGCGCGCGCTCGTCGAGCGGGGGATGCCGGCGAGCCGGATCTGGATCTCGCTGGAGCGGAACATGCGCTGCGGGGTCGGTCACTGCGGCCACTGCCAGCTCGGGCCGACGCTCATCTGCCGAGACGGGCCCGTCTACCGAGCTGACGAGGTGGCGAGGCTCCTGGAGGTGCGCGAGCTGTGACGTCGGTCGGGTCGAAGCCGAAACTCGCGGTCTGGAAGTTCGCCTCCTGCGACGGCTGCCAGCTGACGTTCCTCGACTGCGAGGACGAGCTCCTCGCGATGGCGGAGGGGATGGAGATCGCGTACTTCCCGGAGGCGACGAGCGCGGAGGTGGAGGGGCCCTACGACGTCTCGCTCGTCGAGGGCTCGATCACGACAGCGCACGACGCCGAGCGCATCCACGAGATCCGCGAGCAGTCGCGCCTGCTCGTGACCATCGGCGCCTGCGCTACCTCCGGTGGTATCCAGGCACTGCGCAACGTCGCGGACGTCCGGGAGTGGATACCGCTCGTCTACGCCACTCCGGGCTTCATCTCGACGCTCGAGACGTCGACCCCGATCGCCGACCACGTGCAGGTCGACCTCGAGCTCCGCGGCTGCCCGATCTCGAAGTCCCAGCTCGTCGAGACCGTGTCGGCGCTCCTCAATGCTCGGCGCCCGCGGATCCCGACCACGAGCGTCTGCGTCGAGTGCAAGGCGCGCGGCACGCCGTGCGTGGCGGTCGCCGAAGGGACGCCGTGCCTCGGCCCGGTCACGCAGTCCGGTTGCGGCGCGATCTGTCCGGCCTACGGCCGCGGCTGCTACGGCTGCTTCGGCCCGATGGAGTCGCCGAACATGGCAGCTCTCGCGCGCCAGTGGCGCGAGCTCGGTGTGGAGAACGCGGATCTCGTCCGAGCGCTCCGCACCTTCAACGCGAACGCTCCTGCCTTCCGCGATGCCAGCGCGGAGCTGACCCGGTGAGCGAGACACGCGAGATCCGCACCGACTACCTCGCCCGCGTCGAGGGTGAGGGCGCGATGCTCGTACGCGTGCGCGGAGGGGAGCTCGAGGAGGTGCAGTTCAAGATCTTCGAGCCGCCGCGCTTCTTCGAGGCGCTCCTCCGCGGTCGCCGCTTCACGGAGGCACCGGACATCACGGCGCGCATCTGCGGCATCTGTCCGATCGCGTACATGGCGAGCTCCGCGCAGGCGATGGAGCGGCTCTGCGGCGTCGAGCTGACCGAGCCCGTCCGGCTCCTCCGTCGCCTCGTCTACTGCGGCGAGTGGATCGAGAGCCACGTCCTGCACGTGGTGATGCTCCACCTCCCCGACTTCCTCGGCTACGACGGCGCGGTCGAGCTCGCGCGCGATCGGCGTGACCTCGTCGAGCTCGCGCTACGGCTGAAGAAGACGGGGAACGAGCTGATGCGGGTGATCGGGGGGCGCGAGGTGCACCCCGTCAACTTCAGGGTGGGCGGCTTCTATCGCGCGCCGACCGCCGCCGAGCTACGCGAGCTCGTGCCGGAGCTCGAGTGGGCACGTGAGGCCGCGCGCGAGCTCGTCCGGATCGTCGGGGCGCTCGAGTTCCCCGACTACGAGCGCGACTACGTCTTCGTCGCGCTCCGCCAGCCCGGCGAGTACGCGATCGAGCGCGGGAGGATCGCCTCCTCGACCGGGCTCGATATCGACGTCTCCGAATACGAGCGCCACTTCACCGAGACGCACGTCGCCCGCTCGAACGCGCTCCACTCGTCGCTCGACGGCGTCGGCGCGTACCTCGTGGGCCCGCTCGCGCGCTACGCGCTGAACTACGAGGAGCTCAGCGACGAGGCCAAGGCAGCGGCGGAGGAGGCCGGGCTCGGCCAGGTCTGCCGGAACCCCTTCCAGAGCATCGTCGTCCGGGCGGTGGAGACGCTGTACGCGGTGGAGGAGGCGCTGCGCATCATCGCGTCGTACGAGCGCCCGTCGGAGCCGGCCGTCGAGTGCGCCCCGCGGGCGGGCACCGGGCACGGCTGCACCGAGGCGCCGCGCGGCATCTGCTGGCACCGGTACGCGCTCGACGCCGAGGGTTTCATCCTCGACGCGAAGATCGTTCCTCCGACGGCGCAGAACCAGCGCTCGATCGAGGAAGACCTCGTCGGCGTCGTGCGCGACCGGCTCGAGCTCCCCGACGAGGAGCTCGCGCACGTCTGCGAGCAGGCGATCCGCAACTACGACCCCTGCATCTCCTGCGCGACCCACTTCTTGCGCTTCGAGGTGATCCGGGAGTGATCGCTGCCGCGGTCTGTCTCGGCAGCCGCTATCGCGGCGACGACGCCGTCGGGCCGGAAGTGGCCGACCGTTTGCGGGCGGCCGGGGCGCGCGTGCTCGAGTGCGCCGACGATCCGACGCGCCTCCTCGACCTCTGGGACGGTCTCGAGACGCTCGTCGTGGTGGATGCCGTCTCGACGGGAGCGCCGCCGGGAACCCTGCACCGAGTCGATGCGGGGGCGGGACCGCTTCCGCGCGAGCTCCGCCTTGCGTCGACGCACGCCGTGGGGCTCGCCGATGCGCTCGCGCTCGGACAGGCGCTGGGCCGGGCGCCCTCGCGTGTCGTCGTGCTCGGCGTCGAGGGGTCCCGGTTCGGAATGGGAGATGCGCTGAGCCCGGTCGTCGAGGCGGCTCTCGAGACGCTCGTGGCCGACGCGCTGGCGGAGCTGGGGATCGGGTGCACGAGCGGGCGCTGATGGACGACCTCCTCCGCAAGGTCCTCGCGGTCGCCGAAGCCGAGGGGGCGACGGCGGTGACGCGCATCCGCGTCCGCCTGGGAGCTCTCTCGCACTTCACCCCCGACCACTTCCGCGAGCACTGGGAGGACGCCTCCCGCGGGACGCTCGCCGAGGGAGCCGAGGTCGAGGCGCGCCTGGACGACGCGCTCACCGGAGAGGCCGCTCAGGGCGTCGTCCTCGAGTCGGTCGAGGTGCGCGGGCGCCGAGCCGGCGATGGGCCGTGAAGGATTCGAACCTTCGACCTTGGGA